>CAWCAT010000021.1:0-105854 GCA_963793625.1 Bryobacteraceae bacterium
GTTGCCGGATTCTGCAACCACCAGCGGGGTGACGGCAGATTTAATGGGCAGGGCAGCGCTATCTTCGGAGGCATGCATCTGTTCGGCATGGCATTTGGTGCAGGTGGTGATGTTTGCTGTGAAACTGTGATCCGGCATGGTATGGATCTCATCCGTAGCCTGGTCACCAAGTGGCGCAAGTGACAATCCACGCATTTGATGCCTTTCTGGCTGTGAATGGAATAAGGGAAAGCCATGGCATAGTCTTTATGGCAGTTCAGGCATAGATTGGAAGGATCATTGGTCATTCCATTTACCCCGGAAGTGTCTTCAATGCAGCCGCGTGCGGGTACCGTGGCAGACGGTACAGGTCATATCACGCTGGTAATGAGCGCTGACTTTCCACTCGTCCCAGCCAAATCGTGTATCGCTATGGCAGCGTCCACACAGGTCGGCCGTACGCTCAACCATCATGGGTTCTTTGGGATGGGTCCGGGATCTCGGGACGATGACAACCTTCGCAGGAAACCCCATCCTGCGCCCAGTGTGGCTGTTGCCGGGTTGTAACCGGTCACATGGCAGACCAGGCAGGTGCCCTTAGCCTTGCCCGGGAATTTTAGCTTTCTGTAAAGACCGGGTCCGAGCTGGCGTGACCATGTGCCCCGGTGAACCAGGGATTTTCATAATCGGAATGGCAATTGCCACAACGGGGCACCTCGGTGGCCCCTGCTGGGCTTGCGGTTCGGCGGTGCTCACGGCAGCGGGGTCAACCGGCTCGGGTGTCTGGGCACTAACCACTACCAGGGTCACGCCGGCCACGATCAGGGCGAAAATCATCGAGAGAACAAAGCGTTCCAAACGGTTCATATCAACATCTCCTCTACTCATTTTATTTAATCCCTGACGGCAGGGGCGCAAGCCTGAAAACATCACAACCCAGGCAGGTTTCTTTTAAAATACCCTGTTCCGACCGGTAGAACTGCCAGCAGGGAACTGCGCTTTGCTTTGATGCCGCACACTTCTGCCTCTGCTCCGGGCTGCAATTTTTCACATCCCAGCAGGGTTGCGAAGTGCCTGCCACAGGAACCAGAAGGTTTTGTTTGGCTTCCACCCGCCAGCGGTTATCCATCTTGCGCAGGAAGAAGATCACAAGTGCGGTCACTGCAATGGGTAACCCGATCCGCAAGAGCAGACCGGCACTGATTGTCAGCAACACATTCCAATTTTCCCATTATGCGCCTCTCAAGCTAGCGGGATATTGATTTCGTCTTTTGACAGCCTCTCCAATGGTCAATAGCGCTGCTGCAGGGATCCCGATCCGGGAGAATGGTGAAAAGTACGATCATCCAAATGTTCAACATGGCAAACCTCATCCGATTTTAAGTAAAACCTCATCTTTACACGTACCCTCTTGAGGCCGCGCTGACCATTCGGCAGGCTACCAATCTTAATTATGGGAAAATCCACCCACGTTTATTCGTGTACCGATGCTCACGTACTGCAAAAAACCCACGCTTCGAACGTTCTATTGGGCTCTTTTTGAGTTATTTACCCCAATGAAATCAACCTGCCGGATTTTTCCGACAGGTTGATGGATAGCCAGGTATTTATTTGGATCAATAAGGTGGTCTGTTGAGAAGATCAGGCCTTGATGATGCCCTTACGAATGGCGTAGCGTACCAATTCAGCCCGGGAATGAAAATTTAACTTGCGCATGATATTCTCACGATGACGGGCTACCGTTTTAGGACTGATGACCAGCACATCTGCAATTTCATCATTGCTTTCACCTTCAACCAGGTGCCTTAAAATTTCCTGTTCCCGGTCCGTCAACCCATCCAAACCGGAAGCACCATCCATGCTGCGTTCCTGGGCCAGGTAATCTTTTACAAGCAATTTTGCCATTGATGGGTATAGATATATTTCCCCTTTGGATGCCGAACGAATGGCGGTCAACAACTCTTCAGGCGCAGCCCGCTTGGGAACATAACCACTGGCTCCGGCATCCAGCATGCGAAAAAAATATTCTTCATCTTCATGGATGGTGAGAGCCACGACCGCCACGTTGGGATATAGGGCTTTGATCTTCTGGGTGGCTTCAATTCCAGACATATCCGGCAGACCGATATCCATCAGGACCACATCCGGGTTTACCTTCCCCACTCCTTCCAGTGCATCCCGGGCAGTGCCTGCTTCACCAACGATCTGAACATCCTCTTCATTGGACAGCAACATGCGCAGACCGGTACGGACAACTTCGTGGTCATCAACCAGAAACAGGTGTATCTTCATCCAGCGCCTCCGCTTCCATTGCAGAATAAGGGATATATGCTACCACGCTCGTGCCTGCGCCGGGATGTGATCTTATGATCAGCTTTCCACCCAGCAGACTGGCGCGTTCTTCCATATTTTTAAGTCCCCAGGAAATTCGCTGCCCGGGGCGATCGATGCGAGGTTCAAATCCCTGTCCATCATCAATAACCTTTATGGAAATTCCATCTGATTCAAAGGTTAGATAAATATTGGCATTATCGGCCACCGCATGTTTAACAACATTGGTGAGCGCTTCCTGAACAATGCGAAACAGGGCTGTTTTGGCAGCCGGTGAACAGGGTTTTTCCTGCCCGCGGATGTCAACATGAGTGTGCAGCCCGGTCCGTCTCCTGGATCACATTGGCATACCAGCGCAAGGCAGCCGGCAACCCCAGGTGATCCAGGTGGGATGGGCGCAGGTCAGCGATCAGGCGTTGAAGTTCGGTCAAGGAGTGGGTTGTCAGACCTTCCAATTGATGGAGGATCTCCTGCGCTCTACCGGGGGATGTGCTTGTTTTCAGGTGGTCGAAAGACCACGCAAACCCATGCCAATAGCCGTCAAGGCCTGTCCGGTCTCATCATGAAGCTCCCGGGCGATCCTCTGCCGCTCAGATTCCTGGGCTGACACTACTCTCTTAAACAGTTCTCCCCGCAGGGCTTCCTCTGCTCCGGCTTCCTTGACACGCGCGCATCCTGCAGGTTGGCAAGCTTTCGATCAAACTCCACCTGAAAAGAGCGTAAGAACCTGATAATAAAAATGGATGCCAGGATAGCCATCCCGGCCCGAAACAACTGGACCGGGAAGCCAAATGCACTCGAAAAGACATCCTGGTTGATGATATTGGAAGGGAACAGCGGTGTGGTGCGTGTGAATAGCTGCCCCACGATCCCATACCAGGCGAAAGCCACCGCAGACCATAAACTATCCCGTCCAAAAGTGATCAAGCCGGACTTGCGAAACACCCTTTGCTGCACCACCAGCCCAACGGATGCCAGCGTAGCTGCCGGAATCGCAAGCGAGTAACGTGTCCAAACATCAGCGACATTCCAAAGCTCAGCACCCTGGTAGTTACTTCGCAATAGAAAAATACCAAAAGCCCAGATCGCCTCCAATGCGAGCGGGATCAGCAGCATAAGTCTCCAGGAATCAGGCTTGGTGGAGATCAGATAACTGCCAAAAGCCGCCAGTGATAAGAATGAAAAAGTGAGCATTGCCATCTGCAGGCCCTGGATGTATTCCGGGGCAGAATATCCGAGCATGGCTGGCGACACCGGCATACATATCCAACCATTCATGGACAGCATGTACCAGGCCAAAAGCTGCCAGGGGGCGCAAAGCACGCCGAGGCGCAGATCCGAAGTCGACCACCCTCGATCATTACAAGCAAGCCCATGCTGAAAAAAGCCAGGCCGTAAAAGAAGTAAATGATTATAACGGGTGGAGGGGCAAGTTCTAGGTTCCCTATGGCTAGAAAGACCGCGGGCAGGGTTATTATTCCCTGCGCAAACGTGACCCACAAGTACGGCAAAATACATCCCCTGGCTGGGACGTTTACCACATTGGTTGCAGTAAGCATCCGAACCTGGCGTTTCGCTTTGGGTCCAGGGGCACGCCGTCTACGTGAATTTGCAGGTCTTTCCACCTGTCCCCGCCGCCAATAAATAAACCCTACAACCAGACCGCCCAACACCAGAATTCCGCCAAGTCCACCCAGTATTAGGGCAGGATATCGGTCAGGTTGGTGGGGTCAGCCAGCGGCGCGCTGGGCTGGACATTTTGGCCGGAAGCGCTTAATGCGTCGGTCGTCTTCTGATATTCAAAACTTAATGAAAAAGGTCTGATCGACTGCCAAAGCGCCGATCAAGGAATTGTAATAAGTCAACCCATCTGCTGCAACCACGCCAGCACCCAGATCAGGTGTCAACTTCAGGTCAGATGAACCCACCGGCTGCTGAAAATTGACGGACAAAGCATCCACCGGGTAGTTGCCCGGCCAGATATACTCATACTGTCGGGTGTCACCCTGGCGTATAAACTGGTCATAATATTCCACCTGATCTCCCGGCTGGGAGAAGTCAGGGTCAGGATAGCCCAATCTCCTGAAGTTTCACGTTCATAATTCGCTGTGACCAAAGTGCCGCTGCCATCGTTGATCGCCACAGCATTGACAGAGGCCGATGGAACGCGGAGGTCGAGAGTGGCGGGTAAAGTTACATCCGCTCCAAGAGTGTAATGATAGATGACCAGCACACTGGGTTGATCAAATTCAGGCCAGATCTCAACTGCTACAGAGCTGAAGTTGATGTTGTTTTGTGCCTGAGCCCCAATTGGAAATAAAGCAACTACAACTAACGTTAAAAACAAGAACCACTTACGCATGACTGCCTCCAGAAATATTGTGGTATTAATCCCAATCTTACCATTTTATGGGAATTATTGTAAATCAGTTAACTTCTCTTATTGAATATCTTATTCCCGAAGGCAATCGGGAGACAGTTATTCTCTCTGAAGTAAAAAGATTTGTGCAGGCAGATGTTGCCAAAATGCAGGGCATTTCGCTTTCCAGCACCAAACCCCGGGCACAACGAGGCTGAAAAAAGTTGAACGAAATGCTGCCTGAGTATTACCGGCTTGAGTTCGACCTAAGTGGGCAGCTGGGTACGAACAAAATTATTAATCCCATATCCGACAATAGTCGTAGAGAATTTAGTACGCAAGGTATATACTGGTAAATAATCTGATTTTCTTGATTAACGTTAAAAAGGAAACGGAAAAAGTAAAGAAAAAACAAAAGTTGGGGCAATGATCTCGCTGATTGGTGCACTGCTAGGTATTTTCCTGATCTATGTCAGTTTTCTACAAGTCTACGAGCCGATCATGGTTTCTGAAATGGCAGCAGGCAGAGCTGGTGGGGAGAGTATAGCGGGTGGAGTGAGTATTTCAAATATGTCATGCCGGTTGTAAATGATATTGGGATCATTGGTGGGGTGATCTGGGCAGTAGCCGCTTTTGGGTTTTTCCACAAAGAAAAATGGGGTAATGGAGTACAGCTCTCCTCGCAAACGTGCTCAGCTTGCTCAGTTTCTTCATGCTCATTCCCGCTTTCAAAGTGGGCATCTCTCCGATCTATATTTTTGTTTTCATCCCCAACATCATTGCCTTCTTCTTATTACTGGCTTATGTTCGCAAGATCGACACAAAAATCATTCTGATCAGCACGGTGGCGGGCATGGCTTATGTGATGGCCTTTATGAATGGTGTCGCTGCGACAGATCAAATGTTATCAGGTGGTGATGTAATTTTCATCGTTGGACAACGCCTAAACTGGATTGGCGCTATCTTATGGGGAAGTTTTGTTATCGCTTTGCTGAATCGAAATAAATGGTCCTTGCCATTGGGCTTAAGCGCTGCTTTGTTGACACTAATTGCAGGCATTCCTTTGGGTATAGTAATCTCTCTTCAATCTTCAAAATTTTCAATGTTCTTCCTTGCCCCATTCCTATCACTGATCCTCAAGATCTATTTTGTTTTACCAAAAGGCCAACACACATTGGAACAGTGGATTAATGGCACAAAAACAAGTTCATAAACAACAATTCTTATGGTCTGCAAGAATACAGAAAGATTGATAGGAAATTTATCAAATCTTCGCGAAGCGATATTAGCTTATTGATGATTGGAACCGGGATTTTTTTCTTTCTGGTTCAATCATCAATAGGTTTAAGAACAAAGCTTATCGATTGCAATTAACCAACGGTTCGCTGAGATGACTCCGGTTGACAAAATCCAAATCGACTACTTTATCAAACTTCAAATTTCTCAGAAGGATCAAGTCTTTTAAAAAAAATTAGTTTTCAGGAGAAATGGGGGTATGGCCTGTCCGGGCGTGTCATGCAGGAATTGATGGGTGTTGGAACCCCCACAGACTTTCCAATTTCTACGATGGCTCCATTAATGGCTTCGATCTCCGTCTGGGCACCGCGCAGAACATCTTGAAGCATGGAAGAGCGATTGCCGGATGTGCGTTGAGCTACCTCTTCGGTGGCTGAGACCGGATCCGGATAAGGCAGGGCGATCCCCCTGGCAGCAGCGACAGCCGCGCTTTCAAGCGCCAGGTCAGCCAGCAGACCTCTGCGGATCGGGTGATCGAGAAGCTCGCCATTCGTCAGGCGCAGCACAGCAGTGAGCGGGTTGATGGCAGAGTTAATAACGAGTTTTCCCCAGATCAATGAACTGGCTTCTGAAACGACATTCACTTGAAAACCCGCCCCGCTCAGCAGCCCTGCCAGGGGTTCCAGCCCCGGGTGTGCTTCCAGCGAGTAACGGACCTCGCCTGCCAGGCTGACTTGTCCGGGACCCTGCAGGGTTGCCCCCAGGACAGTTACCCCCACTGCCACCCGCCCGGTTCCTACGGTTTTTGCAAGGCTCTCACGGTTGCCAAGTCCATTTTGCAGGGTCAGCACCACGCCCTGCTTGTGAAGAAGGTCCTGGATTTGGCTGGCAACCCGGTCCATCTGCCAGGATTTGACCAACACAAGCACCTTCCTGAATTTTTCAGGCCTGGATAATGGTGTCAGGATCTGCACCGGGTAGGCCTGTTGTTCACCCTGCGGGTTGACCAGGACAGCACCTTGCCGCCCGAGCGTGGACAGACCTTCCTGCCAGGTGCCAAGCATGCTGACCTGCACGCCCGAAGCAGACAAACGGGCTGCGAACAGGGTTGCCAGGGCACCGCTGCCAACGATCAGAATTTTATCGGGCATGTTCACACCAATTTGAGCAGGTCTTCCCATTCCTCATCGGGCATCTCAATGCTGTGTTCAGGCGCGGGAAATTTCTTTTCCTTCACATCAGCAATATACTCACCAAAAGCTCGAAACATATCGGAGTGGAAACTGGCATACTTCTTTACGAATTTTGGCGTAAAGCGTTCAAACAAACCCAGCAGATCATGCGTCACCAATACCTGCCCGTCACACTGCAAACCAGCACCGATGCCAATGGTTGGGATGCTTATCCGGCTGCTGATCAAACCGGCCAGGCGGGCGGGTACGGACTCCAGCACAATACTGAAGCAGCCTGCTTCTTCCAGGATCACTGCGTCCTCCATCAGAATACGGGCAGCCCGGGCTGTACGACCCCTGCGGGCGGAAACCGCCCAGTTGATTGACCGATTGCGGCGTTAGACCCAGGTGACCCTGGACCGGGATGCCAGCACCAACAATGGCACGAATGGCCTCCAGGCGTTCACGTCCGCCTTCCAGTTTGATGGCATCCATGCCGGCTTCCTGCAGGAATCGACCGGCATTTCGCACAGCCTCCTGGACCGAAACCTGGTAAGACATGAAAGGCATATCACCGATCAGCAGGGAAGTTCGAGCACCCGTGCGACTGCTTTGCAGTGATGCAGCATATCTTCCATGTGACCGAGAGCGTATTTGGGTAACCCAGAACGACCATGCCAAGCGAGTCGCCCACCAGGATGACATCCACGCCTGCCTGGTCCATTGCCAGTGCAGTGGGATAGTCGTAAGCGGTTAATTCCGTGATCAACTCACTGCGATCTTTCTTTTGTTGCAGTGTGCGCGTGGTGACCTTCTTGCGGTCATTGGATTGAATCGAAACAGGGGAAATAGTGGACATGGTACCCTCCTCCAGGGTAGGGGCCGGGCCGGATTCCGATGCACTTTCTGCCTTTATCCGACTGCCACAAGATAAGCAGCCTATCACAGATCGTCGAGTTCACATGGATACTCGCGATATCGTTATTATTCCACAAAATCCACCTGGTGACAATCTTGTTTTGATAACTCGCATGGTGCGCAGGAGCCGGGAAGCATATCCATCGGCAATAACCACAATAACTCCTGCACGATCTCCTATTGCATGGATTACCAAGAGCAAAAAAATCTCCCCGCTGACGAGTTTTTTCCTTTATAATAGAGCAAAGAGAAATCGATCCAAGACCCAACTTTTCCCCGGAATTTTTAGATGGGGTTTCCACAGATCAAGGAGAAATATATATGCGAGAACAATCAGTTTTTTCATCGGTGTGATCATGGGCGGCCTGGTCGGCGCAACAGTAGCCCTGTTGTTTGCCCCTGAATCAGGCACAGACCTGCGGGATCAGATCCGTGAACGGGCCGAAAGTCTGACCACGGAAGTCCGCCGCGCGGCGGGTTCACGCCGCATCGAACTGCAGGAACGGCTGGAAACCTTGCGCAAACCGCAAGAATAAGCCTCCTCGCAAAATCGATAAAAAAACACCCCGGCTTGCGTCACACACGCAGGCTGATCGGGGTGTTTTTTATTTAATTCAATGAACTCCTGTTTCTTTACCAGGTCAAGCGGGTTTCTGGACGATCGCCGGATTGCCTTAACGACAACTCCTCATAGAACTACGTGCTGATCCATGCAGTTTTCATAATCCGCCCGGGAAGAAATGATGAAGCAGCATTCTCTTTGCGGCCGGGCACGCAGACCGGGATCGGTCAAGCCAGTAATGATGGCTTGTGCCAGCGACTGTCTCATCAGCTGGATCCACCAGTAACCCATTATGTACCGTGGGTAATCCATTCCTGGAGCGATTCGATCCTGCCCACCACTGGAAAACAACCACAAGCCATGCCTCCAGCACAGAGTTGGGCGTACCATCATGGTGCTGTGGAGAAACCAGCACGCGCCGAGCGGAAGAGAGTCCGCCATCTGTCGTGCAGGCGAGATGGCATAATCTGAACACGCATGGGCAATCCCCAGTCGGATCAGCCAGTCTTTCGGCTTCGGTCTGGCCTGCCATAGCAGAGCACAGAAAGAGTGCATTGAGGGATCTGTTTTAATACCAGAGGGGATGGCATCTAAAGAAATACATCATTGCGAACATGACTGTCGGAAGCCGCGTGGATTGATCACGACCGGCTGCCATGACCGCTTCCGACTCCTGAGCTGAGATGGAAAATGCACCGGGTTTATGCCCCCATTGCCGGGGATAACCAGGGTTGGAATCCCCGTGAAAAACCCCATTCCTGGGCAATGCGCTGATCACGCTGACAATCCGTATGCAGAGCATGGGCTGCCCGCATAGCCGGCGCGTCCAGTATGCCATCCACGGTGAAGAGCGGGCATGCAGAGTGAAGTCGTTTCCCCAAACGGATATCAAGCAGTGGAGCTTGGAGGCTGGCTGCCGCAGCCGTCATGCCCTCATAAGGGATACGCAAGGCATGCACCAGATCCGGGCTGGATACGCTCAACGACCTCCTGCAGGGCACGCCCGGCGGCAGGCAGGGTCACTGGTCCCAGCCATTGGCGTACGATGAAGTCTCAAACGCAATGGTGCCCGCCCCCCACAACAATCCTTTTTTTGGACTTGCCGGCCTGCCGGTTGATTTTGTATTGGAGAAAGCCACCGGCACCACCTGAAACGAAGCCAGCCCGGGAGGCGTTTCACACGGGAAAGATGAAACCAGATGGACTTCGTCGCCGCGCTTGATCCAATGGCGCAGCCAGTTCAATGTGGTCGGAGAACGACCGTCCGCATAAAAAAGTATTCTCATTGAATAAATTACCTCTGAAGTGAATATACCAACAATTCACTCCTTTTGAAAGATGCATTTAATTCTTAGGCCAATCTAATCTGCATCAACCATTAACCAATAAGGGCTTACCTTTTTAGCAAGTTTCATGCTACTATTTAGGGTATATTATCAAAACTGCCTGGTTTGACGCTTGAACACCTTGCATGTATAATCGAAATTCATTGAATTCAGCCAATATTGAGGCCCAGACATGGCTCTTCGGGGCAACCTGAGAGATATCACATTTACACAGATATTAAACTTGATCAACCTGGCTAAAAAAACCGGCACACTGATCGTGGAAGGTCCCGGGTGAAACAGCCCAGGTTTCTTTCCGTGAAGGCAAACTGGTTTTTGCCCAGATCAATAAAGAAGAAAGTAACCTGGCGAATGTTCTCCACAAAGCCAAAAAATTATCCGCCAATCAATATCGCGCCATTATGCAACATGGCAGTACGATCTCGGACAAAGAGCTTGGATTAATGCTTGATCAACGCGGGTTACATCAGCAAAGCGGACATCCTGCTCAGCATCCAACAGCATTGCATGGATATCGCCCACCGCATGTTCACCTGGATGGAGGGTATTTTCCGCTTCGAGAACGACATGCTGCCACCCAACAACCGTATCAATGTGCGCCTGGATCTGGAAAATTTGATCATCGAAGGCTCACGTCAGCTTCGGGAGTGGGAACAATTGCAGGATGAGATTCCCAGCCTGGACATGGCCTTGAAATTCACAGATCGCCCTGGCGCAGACCTGAAAAACATCAATCTCAGTGTCGAGGAATGGCGGGTGGTCTCTTTATTAATCCCAGAATTCGATGAATCAAATTTCCCATGCCACCAAGATGTCGGATCTTGAAATTCGCAGGATCACCTATGGCTTGTTACAAGCCGGGCTGGTGGAGATCATCCGCCCTAATGGGCAGACTGCTGCCGGAAAAATTCGCTCTTTCCCAACAGAAAACAAGGAAGAACAAAAATCACTGGTCAATCGTCTGATCAACAGGATCCGTTCTCTATAGATTTGTTTGACCATTACCAGAATAATCGGGGTGCTTTTCCCCTGATTTATAAAAAGCGAGTAATTACTCAGCCCTAAAGTAATCGGTGGTTTCACCTTCCCCACACCACCGAACATCGCAACTACCTGAGCAGTTACCAAAATTTATTAAGGATTTTTTGCGTATGCAAACAGTAAAAATGGTCGTCACAGGCCCATTCAGCGCTGGCAAGACTGAATTCATTCAATCGGTAAGCGAGATCGATGTGGTCTCAACCGAGCGGAAGATCTCTACGCAAGGGGAGAGAGCCGTTAAAGAAGCCACCACTGTTGCAATGGACTTTGGCCGGATCACTGTGGATGATGACCTGGTACTATATCTATTTGGTACACCCGGGCAAAAAAGATTTGATTTCATGTGGGAGATCCTGTCTGAGGGTATGTTAGGTTTTATTGTCATGGTGGACAGCACCCGCCCGGAAACCTTTCGGGAAGCACGCACAATTCTTGAGACCTTCCGCGCTTATGCACCCACCCCCTATGTGGTGGCTGCCAACAAACAGGATATCGAGGATGCCTGGGAAATAGAGGATGTTCGGCATGCCCTGCGCCTGGACCCAAAAGTAAAATTGCTGCCTTGCGTGGCGACTGATCGTGATTCGGTCAAAAAAGTGCTGCTGGAACTTCTATACAGCATATTGACCGAGATGGAAAATGGCAAACGCAAATGAACTTTACCTGTTACTTGACAGCATATCTCTAAAGAAACGGATATTCCCCCTTTAACTAATGCGATTATTTTCCTGGTTAAGATATTTTTTTATTAACCTAAACCGGTTAATTCCTAAACAAATTTTCCTTGAGGAGAGATCTTAATTTGATGAATTTATCTGCACCAACTTTTGCATGCACAGACCGGATGGGGCGGATCATCTTATCTGGAATGGAAGAAATATTAGGCTGCCAAGAAATCACTTCGGTTTTCAACCAGGCTCCCCTGGCGAAATTCGATGGATCCGGGCTGCCCCGCCAACAGGAGTTGGATCTTACATTTGAGCGACTACCCCAATTGCAAGCCTCCCTGGAGATAAAATATGGCTTATCCGCAGGACGCGGCCTGGCGATTCGATCCGGACGGGCTTGTTTCAGACATCTCTTGCGCGAGTTTGGAAACGAGATGGGTCTGACGAATCTGGAATTCCGGTTATTATCCCTGCCTGCCCGTTTAAAGGTCAGCAACCAGGCCCTGGCAGCGCTGCTCAACCGGCAACCCGGCATGCATATGGAATTTGAGATGGATGAGCAATACTTGCATTGGACCATCGCTAGCAACCCGGAAACTGGAGAGAGGCACATCTGGAGATCCACTTGCCACCTGGTTATGGTTTGCTTCAGGAAATGTTCTCCTGGACCAGCGGGGGTAAAATATTTCCGATGGAAGAAACACATTGTATTGAGCGGGGGATCCATATTGTAAGATCAGGATCAAGAAGGATCCCATTCGTTAACGATCAACTTGCAAAAAAGTAGTCTAATGATCCACGGGAATTTTTTCCAAATCAAGGATTCTTTTGAACCAGGCAGATGAGCATATGGATAAACCAATTTTCGGCGGAATTGAGACGGGGGGAACAAAATTCGTTTGCGCGGTCGGCAACGCAGACGGGACGCTAATTGATACGATCCGCATCCCAACGGAAGATCCTGAAAAAACAATGGAGAGCGTTGCTGATTTCTTTAGACCTTTTACCATCAAAGGGGGGCTAAGAAGGATCGGCATGGGGTCTTTTGGCCCCATTGATTTTGAAATTAATTCAGCCACCTATGGGTATATCACCTCAACTCCCAAACCCGGCTGGCAGAACGTGAATATCGTGGGGTTGCTAAAATCCAAACTTGAGGTGGAGATCGTTTTCGATACCGATGTAAATGCAGCCGCTCTCGGCGAATCGCTGTGGGGGGCAAGCCGTACACTTGACCCTTCCTTATACATCACGATCGGAACAGGGATCGGAGGCGGTTATATTAAAGATGGCAAGCCATTACATGGAATGGCGAACCCTGAAATGGGGCATATAAGAATCCCGCATGATTGGAACAAAGATCCGTTCAAAGGTGTCTGCCAATACCACGGAGATTGCTTCGAGGGAATGGCATCCGGAAGATCACTGAACATGCGGCTGGGCAAACCAGCCGAAACGATCGATCAGGACCACCCTGCCTGGGATCTGGAAATAAATTATATCGGACATGCGATCGCAAATTTTGTCTTAACCTTATCACCCAGGATCATCATACTCGGTGGCGGGGTAATGCAGCAAAAATTTCTGTTTCAAGGTATCAGAAACAGGGTTTCAGAAATATTAAACGCGTTATGTCCAAACCAATGAAATAATAAAAAATATCGAGCATTATATCGTTCCGCCCTCACTTGGCGACAATGCAGGCGTTCTGGGATCCATTGCCCTGGCGCATTCCGAGGATGATCAGTCCTTTTTGGAGAAATGTTCGATCAAAAGCCGGCTGACTTCTTCGGCTTTGTCATGCAAAACCCAGTGGGTGGCATCTTCGAACGTGACCAGGCGACCCTCCTCACAAAGATCAAGGCTGAGTCCAGCCATTTCATAGCTGAGATGGGGGTCCTGCTTTCCCCACAGGATAAGGGTTGGGGGCAGGATGCGGGTGGAACCTGTCGTCTTCCCCATTAGCCGGAAAGTCGCCCGGTACCAGTTGATCATGCCCGTGATCGCGCCGGGCTGCTGCCAAGCTGCCCGATACTGATCCCGTCTTTCCGGGCTGAGATCATCCGGCATGGCTGAGACCAGGAATTTCCAATTTGCGGCTGCTACCATGCGTTCCGGTAAAGCGGGGATCTGGAAGAAGAGTGCATACCAGCTCTTCATCACCTGTGAAAGATGCGTGCGCAGGTATTCTTTCATCACCTGCGGATGAGGCACATTGGCAATGGCAAGCCGCCGAACCCGCTGCGGGTGCTGCACAGGCCAGGTTCCAAGCAACCATCGCGCCAAAATCATGCCCAGCCAAATGGAAGCGTTCATAACCCAAGGCATCGGCCAATCCAAGGATATCAGCAACCAGGGTGTCCATCCGGTAGCTGGAGACGCCCGCGGGTTTATCGCTTAAATTGTAGCCGCGTTGGTCCGGCACGATCAGGCGAAAGCCAGCCTGCGCCAAGGGTCGATCTGGGCTTCCCATCCAAACCAGGCTTCCGGGAATCCGTGCAGCAGAAAAACGGGCAACCCCTCTTGCGGACCAGCCAGGGCTGTATGCAGACGAATACCATTAATTGAAATGGTTTTGAAATCAATGTTCATGAATTGCTCCAGTCTGTTTTGGTTTGGGTAAGGATAGGATCAACATGAGGATGCCCAGGGCATCATAATATGATTTCCATAAGCAGTTGCGATAAACCCCACAACGAAAACATCAGAATGACGGTTGCCGCGGCAGCCTCGCTGTAGTTTTCCAACGGGATCGTAGCAATGCTTTGGGCACCACCTTCCGGTGCAATGATATGGATCAGGCTGCGCACAATGGTCACGAGCGTTATGACAATAAAAACCAGCTTTGAAATAGGCCTGCCTTGATAGTCATTGGAACCTTTTCCCGGAAATAATTTATCCAGCACTTGATCCTCTCCCAAAGCAAATGGTTAAGTCCATTAAAACCTCACTAGGCCCAAATTATAGCAAGAAACCGCTCAACAGATCCTGTTGAACGGTTTCCATTATTTGTGGGCGGAATAGGACTCGAACCTACGACCTATGCGATGTCAACGCATTGCTCTAACCAACTGAGCTACCCGCCCCGGGCAGGCACTTATTATAACGATGGTGCGCTTTTTTGGCAATGGCAAAAACTGAAGCGATCAGAGTCAGACGAGCGCAGTGCCCTCGCTGGATTACGGACATTAGCCGACTACGCCTTCTCGCGCGCTGCTGGTGCGCCACTGACTGGAGGCAATCAGGTCGTTCTGCTGAAAGATGCACGGGAGAATTACCCAGCGTGGCTGGACGCGATTGGAAAGGCCACACATCACATACATTTCGAAAGCTACATCATTCATGACGACGAAACAGGACACCAATTCGCTGATGCTCTGATTGCAAAGGCGCGCGAGGGTGTCCGTGTTCGGCTCGTCTATGACTGGCTTGGTGGCCTGGGCAAAACCTCACGCCGTTTCTGGAATAGTCTGCGGGCCGGCGGCGTGGAAGTGCGCTGTTATAATCCGCCTCGTCTCGATAGCCCTCTTTCCTGGCTCTCGCGTGACCACCGAAAGATGTTGACCGTGGATGGTCAGGTTGGTTTTGTCACGGGATTGTGCATCGGGCGGATGTGGGTCGGAGATCCCCGGACAAACACGGAGCCCTGGCGCGACACCGGCGTTGAAGTACATGGTTCTGCTGTTGCGGAGATTGAACGCGCATTTGCGAGGGTTTGGGACTTGCTTGGAGATCCGATCCCTGAGGACGAACTTAGAGCCAAACCGTCCGCAGCCGGTACCATGATGGTGCGCATAGTTGCGAGCGAACCAGCTACTGCCGGTATGCTTCGTTTGGATTTGCTCGTTGCCGCTCTGGCGCGAAACAAGCTTTGGCTTACTGACGCTTATTACGCAGGGACGAGTTCCTATGTGCAGGCACTGAAAGCGGCGGCAAAGGACGGTGTTGACGTCCGACTTCTGGTACCAAACGGAACCGACATTCCTCTACTCAGACCGTTGTCGAGAGCAGGCTACCGGCCACTTCTCGAAGCAGGCGTGCGGATCTTTGAATGGAATGGCAGCATGCTGCACGCCAAGACCGCAATAGCGGACAGACATTGGACTCGCGTGGGTTCAACGAATCTCAACATTGCGAGCTGGTTCGGCAATTGCGAATTGGACGCTGTCGTGGAAGATGAATCGTTCGCCGTTCAGATGGAAGAGATGTACCTGGCGGATCTCGCGAATGCGACGGAAATCGTTCTTGATAGCAGGTGGAAGATGCGCTCACATGGAGCACCCCGTCGCCGCCGGCCTACTCTAAAAAACGGGGGTAGCGCAACTCGCGCTGCTGCAGGTGCCGTGCGCATCGGCAGCGCCATCGGTGCGGCTATGACGGATCGCCGGGTCCTCGATGCCATCGAGGCGCGACTTACGACCGTGGCAGGCCTTTTGCTCTGTGCGCTCGCGGTCCTGTTCGCGTTGTTTCCAGGCGCATTGGTTTACCCGACAGTCGTACTATCCGTTTGGGGCGGCCTCGCATTACTTTACCGAGGATACCGGCTGCACCGCGAGCAGAAACCGCACCGCAAGGCAAAGCGTTAAAGTCTCAGGCGCACCCAGATTGCGTTGTGATCGGAGAAGTCGACCGGCTCCACGCTGGTCTCCAGGGCTTTGAGTTCGCGCACAAAAATCCAGTCCAGATGACGGCGAAACATGGGAAATGTGTTCAGACCGTCTGAAAAAGGAGCTTCGAAGCCTTGCCGCCGCATGGCGCCGCGAATGGCGCTGCGGTGCGACGAACCTCCGGGCAAGGGTACCATGTTCCCCAGCCAGTACAGTTCATTTGTGTTGAAATCTCCGCCTATGAGCCGCGGTCCGGTGATGCCCGATGTCTCGTCAATTACGGGCTGAAGCTGATTCAGGCGCTCTGCGGCGTTGATGCGGGTGTCAAGATGGGCGTTCCAGACGCGCAAGTTTCCCCACGGTGTTCGCACGGTTGCGGCGATAGCAAAGCGGCTTCGGCTATGAAAGCGAAGATGATAAGGCTTTAAACGCCTTATCTGAACATCGCTGAGCGGATAGCGGCTTACCAGAGCGAGGCCTTGGTCGTGCACGCCAGGAGCAGCGGCGGCGAACGATGCGAAGTACCCTAATTTACGCGCCGTCGCTTCCGCAACGTTCGGTTTTAAGTCCTCGTTGACAACCTCTTGGAGCAAAAAGAGATCAGCGTTTCGCAACCGCGGTGCGTTCTGGATCGCACGTACAATCCTGTCAGGGTTTTTCTCCTTTGCTAGATTCAGCGAGACGGCCGCAATGGTCCGAACCGGAGCCGGATGGTCAGGGCTGGCGGGAACACTCGGAGGAATTACGAGGAACCCGGCGATCGGAATGATCGCGAGCGTTAGGCTGATTTTGGTCCGCAAGTTATATGGACGTTGCTGCATAACGGAGAGTTGCAGCTTAACATGATTTCGTTAGTCGTCCAGCGCGGTTTGCAGTACAAACGGATCCAAAAGCGGATTGACTGAAACAAATTGAGTGAGAATAATGGAATTAGGATAATGCGAACAGAGGGGAGGTATTTCCGATGTTCGTCTTCGCCATTGTTTTCCTTATAAGCGGAATCCTGCTCTGGAGAGCGAAGCGGCCGGCGGTACAACCTAATAGCAGCTCCTACTACAGGATCGACAATCGCGTGATCGGTACCGTACTCCTGATCATGGCCGCGTGTTTCTTTCTGCTCGGTTTGACGGCACTCTACAACCCTGCCTAAAACACCAGGCTCTGCGGCTGCCCAGTATCATGAAAGATGTCAGGCAAAAGCGCAAAAGGGGTAGGATCATGCTCCTAAAAGAGAATGCCACGCCCGCTTACCGCCTATCCGTGAAGGAAGTTCTGGCGGCACTTGCGACCGACGCTCAAAATGGCCTTGACGCGGAAGAAGCACGTACGCGATTGGAGCGTTACGGCAGGAACGAGTTGGCCGCGGAAAAGCCGGAGCCGGGCTGGCGAAAGTTTCTTCGCCAGTTTCAGGATGTGCTTGTAATCCTGTTGCTTGTTGCGACGGCGATTTCGGCAGCCCTCTGGCTCTACGAGCGCGGCACGGCACTGCCTTACGAGGCAATCGCGATCTTCGCCATTGTACTGCTTAACGCTGTCATGGGGTATGTGCAAACATCCCGAGCCGAGCAGGCGATTGCGTCGCTGCGGGCAATGTCGCCTGCCGAAGCAACTGTACTCCGCGATGGCGAGCGTCACAGCGTTCCGACGGCTGAGCTCGTGCCCGGCGATGTCATGTTGGTTGAGGAAGGTGACACGATCGCCGCGGATGCACGCCTGATTGACTCCACAGCTCTGAAGACTGCCGAGGCTGCCCTCACAGGAGAAAGCTTGCCCGTGTCGAAAGACACTGACCGGATCCTGGCGGAAGCGCTGTTGGGTGATCGCCAAAACACGATTTTCAGCGGTACCGTGGCCTCGTACGGCCGCGGAAAGGCAGTCGTCGTCGCCACCGGCATGCAGACCGAAATGGGGCACATCGCTGGCATGCTGAAGCGCACGGCGGCCGAGACTACTCCGCTTCAGAAACAACTCGACCGCACCGGCAAGCTGCTGGGTCTGATCGTTATCGTCATCGCAGTCGTGATGATCGCGACCATTATCCTCACCGAACATGTGACGTGGTTATTCGGCAATCGTGGCTGTGCTTATCTTTGGCGTGGCGCTGGCCGTGGCCGCCGTGCCCGAAGGTCTGCCCGCCGTAGTGACCGCGGTTCTTTCGTTGGGAGTGCAGCGTATGGCTCGGAGAAACGCGATTATCCGGCACCTCGCTGCAGTCGAGACTCTCGGATCAGCGGACGTGATCGCGTCGGACAAAACCGGCACGCTTACCAGGAATGAGATGACGGTTCGGAAGGTTGTAACCGCGAGTGGCTTTGCTAATTTTGCGGGCACAGGTTATGCTCCCGAAGGCGCAGTGACCGACGGATCCGGAGGATTATTGAGCGATGCCGTCCGGTCCGAGTTGGAGCGTGCGCTGACCGTGGCCGACCGGGCGAACAACGCTGCGCTCCAGCAGAATGACGGGCGCTGGACGGTGCAAGGCGATCCCACGGAAGGCTCGCTGCTTGTTGCCGCTCGTAAAGCAGGCCTGGATGCAGCGCGGCTCGAATCACGATTCGTCAGGGTTGGAGAGATTCCATTCTCGTCCGAGCGCAAACTGATGAGCACGATCCACGATGAGTCAACCGGGGAGGAACGGACTCTGGTCTTCACCAAAGGCGCGCCCGACGTGCTGCTTGCGCGCTGTTCGTATGAGTATGTAGCGCCGGACAACAAGCCGCTCACTGACGAGCGTCGAGCGGAGATTGGGAAGGCAATCGAAGATCTCGCCGGCGAGGCGTTGCGCACGCTCGGCGTGGCGTACCGCGCTCTGCCAGACGATGCTCAACATAACGATGTTGCGGATCACGAGAGCATCGAACGCGATCTCGTGTTTGCAGGCTTGGTCGGGATGCTGGATCCACCGCGGGAAGAGGCGAAGCAATCCGTCGCTCGCGCCAAGCACGCCGGGATACGCGCGGTGATGATCACCGGCGATCATCCCAAGACTGCGTCCGTGATTGCGGCGGAACTCGGCATTACGGAAAACGGGCGAGCTGTGACGGGAAGCGGAACTTGAGCGAATGTCGGACGATGAGTTGCGCCAAACCGTTCAGACGGCTTCCGTGTATGCGCGGGTCAATCCGGAACATAAGCTCCGCATTGTGCAAGCCTTGCAACGCAACGGAGCCGTCGTTGGGATGACCGGGGATGGAGTCAACGATGCGCCCGCGCTGAAGATAGCCGACATCGGCATTGCCATGGGAATCACGGGTACGGATGTTTCGAAGGAAGTCGCCGACATGGTGCTGGCTGACGACAATTTCGCAACGATCGTTGCCGCTGTCGAAGAAGGCCGGTCCATCTTTTCCAACATTCGGAAGTTCCTGCGTTTTCTGCTGTCCTCCAACATCGGCGAAGTAATGACGATGTTCTTCGGAGTGCTGCTGGCGAGATTTCTTGGATTGACGGCTGAGGCGAATGGTCTGGCGCTGCCTCTGACCGCGACACAGATACTGTGGATCAATCTCGTGACGGATGGCGCACCCGCGTTGGCTCTCGGCCTTGACCCCGCGGATGCCGGAGTAATGGACAAGCCGCCTCGTCACCGTGGAGAACCGGTGATCACCGGGCGCATGTGGTGGGGAATTGTCTTCATCGGAGTTGTCATGGCTGCAGGGACGCTGGTGGTTCTCGACGCCTGTTTGCCAGGTGGCCTCATTGAAGGTTCGGGCGATATGCGTTATGCGCAGACCATGGCGTTCACGACGCTGATGCTGTTTCAAATGATCAACGTCTTCAACTCCCGATCCGATGAGCAAAGCGCATTTATAGGTCTATTTAGAAATCGTTGGCTCTGGCTGGCAGTGGCAGGCTCGCTCGCGTTGCAGCTTGCCGTGATTTACGTGCCTGCTTTGCAACAGGCGTTTTCAACCGTCAGCTTGAGTTTTGTGGACTGGCTTTTCTGCACAGGAGTGGCCAGCTCCGTGTTGTGGCTGGGGGAAATCAGGAAGCTCGTGATTCGCGGAATTCAGCGATCATGACCCCTACCATGTTTAAACCTACTAACTAGTCGGCTTGCGCGGAGTCCGCTTCACCTGGCCCGGATTCTGTCACTAGCTGGACGTGTTCGAATTGTGAGTCTGGGTCGTTCAAACAGAGCAGTCATGAGCTGCTTTCTTGCTGCCAGTGGTCGCTCGATGCCAATCTCTAACCAGCATTGACGCCTTCTGGCTTCCGGTCACCGAAGCTGAACGTTCCAGCAGCGCGCCTGTAGTAGAAAAGGACGCCGGGGTCGAAGCGCTCTTTTGGCGCATCCACGTTGTGGACGAATTCAAGGGGGCGGATGCCGAACGCGCACTTTACCACTATGTCCGGCTGAAAATATTCAATGACAAAGGGAAGGAAAAGGCGGCCACCATCGAGATACCTTTCGGCGACCGCACGGCCATCCAATACATTACTGGCCGTACGATCAAGGCAGACGGATCAATAGTCGAACTGAAGCGGGATTCGATTTTCGAACGCGACTCAGTTCGCGCCAATAAGTTGAAGCGCAAAGTCAAATCCTTTGCCATGCCGGGAGTCGAGCCTGGCGCAATCGTGGAATACAAATGGAAGGAGATACAGTCGAATGCGCGCCTGATGTATATGCGGCTGCAGATGCAGCGCGAGTTTCCAGTGCGGCGCGTTACATACTTCCTAAAGCCTCTGCCTCGAGAGTACACAAATGGATATGGAATGTCGCTGTGGCCTTTCAATTGCAAACCGAGTCCGCAAGTTGATACCGACGGGTTCACCACCACGAGCCTGGACAACGTAGCCGCATATCGCGAGGAGCCGATGATGCCGGGTGACGGCAACGTACGGCCCTGGGTGCTGGCCTTCTATCACACGGATTCGAAGCGCGACCCCGAGAAATACTGGATCGAAGTAGGTAAGAAAGCGTACATCAATTTGAAGGGCGCGCTCAAAGTCAACGACGAGATCCGCAAGGCGACGGATAGCGCGATTCAAGGTGCTACGAACGACGAAGCCAAGGTTATGGCGCTCATCCGCTACTTGCGCCAGAGCCTGCGCGGGTTCTCGGACCGGCGTGTGACCGACGCGGAGCGGACTGCGATTTACAAGCAGATGCAGAAGGGCCGAGTCCGCCCCTCAGCAGAAGTCTTCAAGTCCGGCATCGGCACATCGGATGAATTGAATATGCTCTTCGCCTCGATGGCTTTGCACGCCGGGTTGGATGCTCGTCCTGCAATGGTTGCCAATCGCGACGATTTCGCTTTCGACCCACAACTCACCGACGAGTACTTCCTCCCGAATATTGACATGGCTGTCAAAATCGAAGGAGAATGGCGAGTCTTTGACGTCAGCACGCGCCTGCTTCCGGCGAACATGTTGGGATGGCGCGAGGAAGGGGCGCAGGTATTGCTCTGCGATCCGAAGAAGCCAACATTCATCCTCTCGCGTACGTCGCCTCCCGAGTTCTCCACCACCAGGCGCAGAGCCATTCTTTCGCTCTCCGAAGACGGTACGCTCGAAGGCAACATCACCGAGGCATTCACTGGGCATGTCGCCGCGCAGCGCCGATCCGAACTCGAAGATCAGGACGCTGCCAAGCAAATGGAGGACGTTAAAGAAGGTGCCACGCGGCGTTTTCCACAAGCCGAGATCTCCTCGATTAAACTAACGGGGGTGGACTTGTTCGATGCGCCGCTGGCGATCAGCTATCACGTCAAAATTCCTCAATACGCACAGCGAACGGCCCGGCGGATCCTGGTACAGCCGCTCTTTTTCCAGCGCGGTGCCGTACCCTTACTGGAATCAGCCGAACGCCGTTATGACATAGCGTTTCCGTACGCCTTCCGGGAGCACGACACTGTCCTACTCAAAATTCCGACCGGATTCGTATTGGACAATGGCGAGAATCCAGGGCCTTTCAAATTCGGCAAGACTGGCGAATATAAGCTCAACATAGGAATCAACGAGGGCGGTGAATTTCTCATTGATCGCGAACTTACAATCGGCCGTGAAGGACTGGTGACCTTTTCTCAGAAGTCTTATCCGCAACTAAAGCGTATCTTCGACGAAATTCACCATCGCGATGGTGTAACGCTTTCGTTCAAGCAAGCCCAGGCCGCTGCGGGTAGCAAATGAAATGTTTGCTGGTTATTTTCGCCGCGGGCATCGTCTTCGCCGACGAGATTCCGCAATGGGTTAGGGCGGAGGCGGCTCGTACGGTTCCGGTGTATTCCGCGAAGGTCAGCAGCGTCGTTCTCCTGCAGGAGGAGCAGTTGACCGTGGCTCCGGATGGCCGGCGCACAATGCGGGAGCGTGGGGTGATACGCATTCTCCAGCGAAGCCGCGATGCCATCACCGCGTGGCGGTCCTACAACACCAAGAGCGGTCGGATTCGTGAGTTTCGCGGATGGTTGCTGCCACCCGACGGCCGCGAACAGGTCTTCAAACCGGATCAGGTGCTCGACGTCGCGCTATCGCTGAAATACACGTACGACGAGGGGCGGGCGAAGGCTCTGGAATGTCCGCCGACGGCTGCACCTGGATCGGTGTTCGCATACGAGATCTTCGAAGAAGAGAAGACCATTTTCACCCAGTACATGTACCAGTTCCAGGGCCGTATGCCTGTGCTTACTTCACGATTCATCCTGTCGCTTCCGGCCGGCTGGGAACAACGCGATGTAGTTTTCAATCACCCCACTTTTACTCCGACAATGAAGGGCGCAACGTACACGTGGGAACTGCGCGACCTGCCTTGGATAGAACACGAGGAACACAGTCCGGGATTGGATTTGTTGGCTCCTCGACTTGGCGTAACGTGCTTTCCACCGCAGGAGAGTACTTCCGGTATGCGTGCGCTCACGGACTGGAGCAGTGTGGGGGAATGGCTCTCCGGACTAATGGAGCCCGCAGCAGAACCGGACGAAGCGGTCCGCGAACGCGCTGCGGCGTTAACGGCTGGCGCGACCTCTGCGCTCGACCGCATCCGGGCCATTGCGGCTCACGTCCAGAAGGTGAACTACGTTTCTGTTCAGATGAATCTTACGCGCGGAGGCGGATACACGCCACATAACGCCGGGCAGGTACTCTCGCGAAATTACGGCGACTGCAAGGATAAGGCCGCGCTTATGAAGGCGTTGCTAAGGGCAGCAGGGATCGAGTCTCACATTGCCGTGGTGTACTCCGGCAATAGGCGGCACGTCAGGCCCGAGTGGCCTTCGTCGCTGCAGTTCAATCACGCCATCATTGCGATTCGCGTCCCCGGCGATATCGCGTCGGGCGCCGCTGCGGACTATCCTCGGCTCGGACGGCTGCTTTGGTTCGATCCCACAGCCGCTTACACTCCGCTTGGCGATCTGCCGCGTGAGGAGCAGGGCAGTCAGATGCTGGTGCTGGCTGGCGGCAAGGGAGAACTCGTGACCGCTCCCTTACTTGCTCCAGAGACCCTCCGCGTTGACTCTGAAATCGAGGCGCGCCTGGACACGGCCGGAGCGCTCAAAGCCACGCTCCAGCGCCGTTATCTTGGCGATTCGGGAGCATCGATGCGAGCGAGCCTGGCGCAGGATGGAATCGAGGAACTCCAGCGCTCATTCGAGGGAAGCTTCGCCCAGCGACTGGGGCGCGTCAAGTTGGGCAAGATCGAGCCGCAGGACCAAGTCAGTGAGGCAATCTTTAAGGTCCGCCTGGACTATGTTGTCGAGCAGTTTGGTCAGATTCAGGCGAACCTCCGCTTGATCAAGCCCGCGCTGCTGGTGCCGGGCACTCGCTATTCCTTCGCTGCGAAAGATCGGACTTTGCCCGTACGCCTGGTCGCCTCGCTGCGCCAGGACAGGATTGTGATCCAGCTTCCCAAGGGCATCAAAGTTGACGAGATCCCTGATGCAGCCGACCTACGAACGCCGTATGGGACATACCGCGCCGGCTACCGCAACGACGGCGAACAGCTGACTTTCCAGCAGAGCCTCGAAGTCCCGGACCTGATCGTACCCGCCTCCGAGTATCCGGTGATTCGGGAGTTCTTCGACAAAATCGCGGGTTATCAACAGGCCGTCGTCGTACTTGTGAAGTGAACGCTTTCGGCCCGCTGCGCATAAACCTATAAACTAGCCGTCTTGCGCGGAGCCCGCTTGACCTGGCCCGGATTATGCCCCTCGCGGAACAGCTTCTCGACATCAGCTTCCGGCAGCGTCAGGCTGAACTTCATCGTCGAACCCTGTGTATTCACTTTCAGCGAGTCCAGCATGTTCGCGAACTTGTCAGCGCCCGGCTTGTCACGGTTCATCTGAATCATGCCTGCCAGGAACTGCATCACGTTCATCAACGCTGTCGCATCCTTGTCAGAACGCGTCAGCGCCTCACCTGAAATCTCCACGTTGGACCCGAGCTTCATCCCGCCGCTGGTCTGCAGGATGCCCTCGATCATATTGTTATTGTTGCCGCCACCAACATTCGGCATTGGCAAGCTGCCCGTAAAATTGGCTGCCGGAACCGTGCTGAAGAACCATGCGTCGTACTTCGAACTCAACGCGTTCACACGACCCACTGTGTCGGAATCGACCGGCGCCGCCGCTCCCTGGCTGCGATCGATTGCCGCTTTCACGCTGGCCTCATCGCCGGCCACCGCAATCCCGCTCGGCAGCAACGCGAACAGCCCTTTATCGGTGTTCTTCGGTGGTTTGATCACATCCGCGTTCTTGTACTTGCTGACCATCGCTCCATGCATTTTCGCGGCGGACAGGATGCGCGGGCTATCGAAGCTCCCGCGAACCACGACCAGGCCTGCGCCCTTCAGCGTCGGATCGGTGCTCGCCATAATTACGCCATGCAGATCACGCCTCGGATCAAAGCCCGTGGTAGTAATTAGCTCGTTCAGGCCCTTGTCGTCCTTCTGCATTTGCGACAGCAGGAACTGCCCGAAGGGTGAATTCTTGGCGCGATCCATGTCCACGCCGGAGACCACCTTGGCTCCCGGCATGATCAGGTTCAGTAAACCGTTATCCGCGGCCGGAAGCGAAATCGCCACGGCAGTCAAAGCGATTAGAAGATTTCTGGTGGTTCTCATGTTTCAACCCTCACAATCCTCAACGTGAACGCCTGTCCGAAAGTTCCCCGAAATCTAGCGAACAGGAACCTGCTCCACTATTTCGATCCCGAACGCCTCCAGGCCAACCACCTTGCGCGGGTGATTGGTCAGCAGCCGAATACGTCGAAGTCCAAGATCTGAAAGGATTTGCGCACCAATTCCGACTTCATGCTGCAACAATCGCTGCCCGTCTGGCGTAGTGTAGTGCAAGAACGCTCGACCGTGCGAAACGAGTTGCGGCAGCACTTCTTTCCCCTTGGGCTCGATCCGCGCCCCCGGACCGGTCTGGTGCAGATACACCAGCACACCCTGGTCCGCCTCCGCGATTGTTCGCAGGGAATCGTGAATCAGCCGGCGGCAGTCGCAATCCGTCGAACCGAATACGTCCCCGTACACGCAGTGCGAGTGCATGCGCACCAGCACAGGTTCAGATCCAGACACATCGCCGCGCACCAATGCCATGTGCATCTCTGGCTCGATGATGCTGGAATAAGCCACTGTGCGGAACTCGCCAAATTCCGTCCTCATGCAGCCCTCTGCCGCACGCTGAATGAAGCGCTCGTGCTGCAATCGATAGCGGATCAGATCCGCCACCGAAATCATCTTCATGTCGTGCCGTTTGCAGAACGCCTCGAGCTCCCCCACGCGCGACATAGTGCCGTCTTCGTTCATGATTTCGCAGATCACACCGCCGGGCTCCAGGCCCGCAAGCCTCGCCAGATCGACGGCGGCTTCGGTCTGTCCGGCGCGCACCAGTACGCCGCCTTCGCGGGCGCGCAACGGGAACACATGACCGGGTCGAGCCAGGTCCGATGGCCGTGTGCCGCGCTGCATGGCGACACGGATTGTGTGCGCGCGATCAGCGGCAGAGATACCGGTGGACACCCCTTCATTCGCGTCGATCGCTTCGCAAAAGGCGGTGCCGAATCTAGCGGTGTTGTTGCGAGACATCAGTGGAAGCTGTAATTGATCGCAGCGTTCCGGTGTTAAAGCCAGACAGATCAATCCGCGGCCGTAGGTGGCCATGAAGTTAATGATCTCCGGCGTAATCTTGTCTGCCGCGACAGTGAGGTCACCCTCGTTCTCGCGGTCCTCGTCATCGACGACGACCAGCATGCGTCCGGCACGAAAATCTTCCAAGGCTGCTGGAATGGGAGCAAATGGCATAATAAGGGACTACTATTCACTATAACTTGCACTCAGCCACAAAAGAACTTGCGCTCAGCCACAACAGCGATATACTTCGTCCTGAGCGTACGATGTCCGAACGTCAGGATCCGCACAAGCAGTATGAGCGAAGGCAGCTAGTTTGGCTGAGCTTTAGCTTCGTCGTTATAGCGCTCATGGTCGCCGCCGTGATGCTCTACGGCGCGGTGTTGGCTGGCTGGCGGCCGCGCCGATAATAAAGCGCCTTCGTCGCCGTGAATCAAACTTCATTCCTTCGCGTAGAAACGCGAACTGCCGCCCTACAGTGAATCTGTCACACGGATCGAAGTTTTTAATCAGTGTTGCCCGCTTGCGCGTGTGCCGAATTTGATTGGCACGTGCTTTAGAACTTTGCCGTCGCTGCTGACGAAGTTGCCGCCGCCGGGCGAATTCAAACTCAGCTCGTACTCACGGCCCGGCTCCAGTTTCAGATCGATCGTGAACACCGTTCCGCTTTCATCCAGTCCGGGATTGCTGACCATTCCGAGAAATTTTCGATCGTGCATCACCTGATAACTGTCCCGGCGCATTGGCTTGTCGAAACGGACCACCATCTGTTTGAGCGCCGGATCTACATCGGTCGCACCGTTAGCAGGCGTCATCGAGACGACGTGAGGACGGCTTTCTTCGTACGCTCGCACCATGGCGGCAGCGCGCGGAGCAAGATCGTTGAAATAGGCGACGATGCGAGGCATGAACGCTTCAAGCGTGGGATAGGTCTCGCGATTCTTCTCGTATTCGCCAAGCAGGTCCGAGAGTTCGCGCGTCCACAGAAAGGACTTCGACTCCTCCTGCTGGATCTGGCGCTGTGCCCCATCCGGACCATCGTGGGAGAGCACATAGCGAACGGTGCAGGCGCGCACGAGAGATTCATGCAACAGCGTCCTCGGGTTACCGTATGCCTGCGCCTGCATGACCTGTTTCACGGGCTGATTAATCTGCGCCGCGGCCTTGTCCATCGAGCGCGCGTATTTCATAATCAGCGGGTTCGCGTAGGAGTGCGTGAATTCGTGGACGACGGTCCCGAGCATGAGCTTATTGAAGATCGGCAGTCCGTCGCCATCTACACGCCAGACGCCGAGAATCGAGTAGAGTTCTTCCTGCTCATCTGCGCCCCGGAACTTTGGGCCATAGCTGCCGCCTCCATTCACCAGGCCTGGAATCACCACGAAGCGGGCTCCTGGTTTCGCACCGAAAAATTTGTCGAACCATGCGAGATCGAAATCATTCAGGGCGGCGCTCAAACGGCCTTGCGTGGAATCGTAGAGAACGCGCCGCGCCGCGAGGAATTCCTGGAATTTAGAATCCTTGACGAAAAGCCTGGCTGCTTCCAGAAACTTGCGCGCCTTTACGCCGTGCCAACGCTGATCAAGTTCGCAGTTCGGGTGGTTAAAAGGAATGCGCTCTGCCAGGGTATCGATGTCCGTGACGTGAACGGCCATGCTCATCACGGCGTCGTAGCTGACGCCATCGGAATTACGCAACTGACGCGCAAGGCGCACAGCCTGATGATCTTTGAAGGCTTCGAAGTGGCGCTCGATTGCCTGATCGTAAACAGGCACGCCGCCTTTGTTGTACTCCGGGTTTCCCGCGAGCCGGAAGAGGATGCTCAGCAGTTCGACCCGTGGATCTACGCCGATTTCCAGGGCCTGGGCGGCTAATTGGGCTGGCAAAACGACCAGCAGCAAACAGCAAGCGAAGTTCAGCATGTGCCTTTTCTTAACGCTAGCACGCTGCAGCGACGTTTAAGATCTAATAATATTGTTGTGGACGGGGAAATCCAAGGAGAATACGAATGGATCGAAGAAGTTTCTTGCTGAGTACCGCAGCGGCCGGCACCGCATTTAAGGCCAGCAGTCTGGCCAGCCCTAATGACACAATTCGCGTCGCGTGCGTCGGGTTCAACGGACAGGGCAAGTCCCACATTTCGGCCTATTCGGCCATGAAGAATGTGGAGATCGCCGCGATGTGCGACATCGACGAATCGATCCTCAACGCAGGCGTGAAGCGAGTTGCCGATCAATCCGGCAAGACGCCCAAAGCCTACACCGATCTGCGCAAGCTTCTGGAAGACAAGTCCATCGACGCCATCTCGATTGCGACTCCGAATCACAGTCACACACTGCAGGCGATTTGGGCCATGCAGGCGGGCAAAGATGTTTATGTAGAAAAACCTTGCTCGCATAATATTTTCGAATCGAAACAAATTGTCGCGGCAGCGCGGAAGTACAACAGACTGGTGCAGCACGGCACCAACAGCCGCTCCACCGAGGGTCTGCGCGAGGCAGTCGCGAAGTTGCGCGAAGGCGTAATCGGCGACGTCTATATGGCGCGCGGGCTGTGCTACAAATGGCGCGACACGATTGGCCGCGCTCCGGTTGAACCAGTACCGGCCGGCGTGCATTATGACCTCTGGCTGGGTCCGGCGCCGAAGCGTGAATTCACGAAGAACCGCTTCCATTACAAGTGGCACTGGTTCTGGGATACGGGTAACGGCGATTTCGGCAACCAGGGAATTCATGAAGTCGACATCGCGCGCTGGGGTCTGGGCGTTACGCTGCCGACCAAGGTCAGCGCGATCGGTGGACATTTCATGTTCGACGATGATCAGGAAACGCCGAACACGATGGTCGCCAGCTATGAGTTCAACGAGGGCGGCAAGAAGAAGATGCTCGTTTTCGAAGTCCGTCATTGGATGACTAATCACGAAGCGGGCATCGGTGAAGGCAAGAAGCCGGGCGGCGGCGGTAACACGGTCGGCAATCTGTTCTATGGCTCAAAGGGCTACATGGCCATCGATGGTTACGCGACTTATAAAACGTTTCTTGGTAAGGACGCCCAACCGGGTCCGGCCAAGAGTGCGGGTGGCAGTAATTGGGTCAACTTCATCGAGGCGTTGCGCACGCGCAAGCAGTCTGATCTGAATGCGGAGATCGCAGAGGGGGCGGCGTCCTGCACGCTGATGCACCTGGCGAACATTTCCTATCGGGTGGGTCGCACGTTGGAGCTCGACCACACGACTGGTATGGTGAAGAACGATCCGGAAGCGAACAAAATGTTCACGCGCAATTACCGCGCGCCGTTTGTCGTTCCCGCGAAGGTGTAGTAAGTTTATGGGGCCGGTTTCATGGCCGGCCCCAGTCTTCTAACCTAGTAAAGCTGCTATCTGATCCGGATCATTCGGCACCACAGTCGGTGCATTCCCAAACGTAGATTTCAATAGCTCGCCATTCGGCGCTTTCAATTGGCCCGTGTGGTAGTGGTAGATGTAATCGGGGTCCTTCAAAACGTTGCCTGTGAGCACCGCGACAATGTCGGCGTCGTGCTCAATAACGCCGTTCGCGACCAGGTTTTTGATGCCGGCCAAGGTGGCTGCGGAGGCGGGCTCGCAACCGATGCCGCACCTGCCGATGATCGCTTTGGCATCCGCGATTTCCTGCTCTGTGACCTTCGCGACAACGCCGCCGCTCGTCGTGACTTCGAGCAATGCTTTCGGCCAGGAGATCGGATCACCGATCTTGATCGCGGTGGCGAGCGTTTCGGGGTGCACCACGGGCTGGAATGTCGAGCGATCATTTCCCGCCATAAACGCTTCGAACGGCGCGGAGCCGGCGGCCTGAATGACGGCGAGTTTCGGCAGACGGTCGATAAGTCCGTAGTGCTTCATCTCGCGCAAAGCTTTGCCGAATGCGGACACGTTGCCGAGATTGCCACCGGGCAGCACGACCCACTCGGGTACATGCCAATCGCGCTGATCCATTAATTCGAACATGATCGACTTCTGGCCTTCAATGCGAAACGGATTGATCGAGTTCAGCAGATAGATGCCGAGCTTTTCCGTCAGCACGCGCACCAGCGCAAGGATCTGATCGAAGTTCGCTTCCACCTGCAGCGTGCGCGCGCCGTACTCGAGCGCCTGTGCCAGTTTGCCGTATGAGATGTTGCCGTTCGGAATAAAGATGATCGGCTGCAATCCCGCCTTGCTTGCGTAAGCGGCCATCGAGGCCGACGTGTTGCCGGTGGAGACGCAGGCAACGCGCGACATGCCCAGGCGCATGGCTTGCGCGGATCCGCACGTCATGCCGTTGTCTTTGAAAGAGCCGGTCGGGTTGAAGCCCTGATGCTTGAAGACGATGTGATCTGTGCCCGCGTAGGCTGCGGCTTTCGGTGCATTCAGCAGCGGCGTGTTGCCTTCGCGCAGTGTGACGACGTGCTGCAGTTCGCCCTCAAAGGGCAGCAATTCGCGGTAACGCCAGACGCCGCTCTGATCGATTTCAGCATTCGACATACGACGCTCGCGCCAGATGCGTTTCAGATCGGCAGGGGCAGGCAACTCGCCGCAGTAATGGACCTCGAGTAGGCCACCGCATTTCGGGCAGTTATAAATTACTTCATTGATCGGGTACGTAGCCCGACACTTCGGCTCAAAACAAATCAGTTCAGCTTGCATGAAGTTTCTATTTTCTCAGAAACGGCGGTGGCGTGCGTTCACGGAGGCCCCTGTCGCGGCAAAGAGGGAATGTCACCTTAGGACAAAGTAGAAATGTCCCCTTGACAGGCACGAGTCTGGAGGAGTGCAGGAAGGACATTTACTAATGAGCCAGGCCGAAAGGGACCCGCTGGTGACGTTGAAGAAAGCCAAGCAGGGTTTGATAACGCAACGTGAGGCGGGACTGGAACTGGATGTGACGGTGCGGCATGCGAAGCGGCTCGTGAAAGCGTTCCGAGAGCAGGGCGACACGGCTGTCATTCACGGATTGTGTGGACGGGCTTCGCCGCGCAGGATTGCAGAGAGCACGAGCGGAAGGCGCTAGCGGTGCTGTCTGAGCCCATGTACGCGGGCTTCGGACCGACCTTAGCGGTCGAGTATTTGCGGGACAAGCACGAGATCGTGGTGAGCAAGGAGACGCTGCGGCACTGGATGATGGAAGCTGGTCTGTGGCAGGGCCGCACATGCAAGCTGGAGCGAGTGCATTCGTGGCGGCCGCGGCGGAGTCGCTGCGGCGAATTGGTGCGGTGGGACACCTCGGAGCACGATTGGCTGGTAGGGCGCGGCGAGCGGATGTATCTGATCTCGTGGGAATTGCCTGGATTGTGGCGCACAGCCCGCAAGCAAAAGGACGCGTGGAACGGGGATTCTCAACTGCACAGGATCGCTTGGTGAAGGGTCTTCGAGTGGCCGGGGCAGAGACTTTGGAGCAAGCCAACGCGTATCTGGAACGAGAGTTCCTGCCGCTGGCGGAACGCCAAGTCAGCAACCGCTATACCGTGAAGTATCGCGGCCAGTTGTACCAGATTGAGCGCAGTGATGTGCGCAGCGGAATGCGCGGAGCCAAGCTGCGGGTGGAAGCGCGGCTGTGGACGGCTCCCTTGCGATGCGTTTTAACGACCGCTACCTGCGCTTGCAGTCGTGTGAGCAACCGCTTCGAGCAACCAGCCCGGAGCAGTCATCCGCCCGCAAGCGGGCGCGTTCAGCGCCGCGCCCGAGCCGCTGGATGGACGGGTTCTGGGAGCAGCCCGCGCCGACATTCCGCCAGGCGATCGCGATTGCCAATGCGACCAGTTGAGCTAAGGGAGCCGCGCCAAAAGGAACGCCGGGCAAAAAGCGCCCGGCGAACTTCGCGTTTATCAGCCCAAAGCCTCCGCTCTGGAGACTCCACCGAAATGATCTCAGAAACGGAAAGACCCTCGCAGCCGCGAGGCTATCGAGGGTCTGAACCGATCACTCCGGAGCCAGCCCCGTCGTATCGGCTTTGGGCACGACCCCTCGCGGACGCACTCACAGTAACACGCACTCCCCAGATCCGCTTACAAGAGGGGACATTCTCACTTTGCTGGAGAAGGGGACATTTCTACTTTGCCTTGACACCGTTCATGGAGGCCCCTGTCAACGCCAGATAGAAATGTCCTATTCCGTGCCAAGTAGAAATGTCCGGTTTGGCCGTTAAGTCCGGAGGGTGGATGTTATGGTGGATCAGTCCGCGCGGGGTCGCGCCCAAGCGGATGCCCAAAGCCGAGGCGACGGACGTGGCTCCGCAGTGATCGGCAACAACCCCGGCTCCGGTCGGGGTTTTTCTTGGCCTGCATCACTGCGGTGAACGCTCCCGAGCTGAGGCTTTGGGCTAGTAAACGCGAATGATCGCCGGGCCCGTTTGGCCCGGCGCTCCTTATCGATCTGGACAGCGATCAGGACCGTGCTGCCGCCCAGATCGGGGCGGACTTCTTCAGATCGAAGTCTTCCATCCAGGTCGTTAGACGACGGGGTTTGCGCGCCGGCGATATGCTCGCGGCAGCTGTGGTCGGCGCTGTCGCCGGTGTGCACGCTGCAAAACGCAGGTACCGGCCTTGGAAGGCGATTGCCAAGGCGCCAGGTCGTGTTGCGTTCCCAGCCTCCGGTGCGCGTCGTCGGGGTGTGCCGGCCGGACCGTGCAGTGGGCTTCCCACCAGGCCAGAAACTCGCGCTCGAGATACTCGTTGGCGGCTTCGCGGGTCCGCACGCCGGCTACCCGCAACCCCTTCACCAGCCTGTCCTGCGCCGTTTGAAAACTGCGCTCGACACGGCCCTTGGCTTGCGGCGAATGCGCCCGGATGCCGGCTATCTGCAAGTCCTGCAGCGCTCGCCCGATCTGCGTCGGCGGCAACTCCTGCACGTCGGCTAGAACGCCAACGGCCGCCCGTGCCGCTCCAACCACGTGCGCAGCATTTGCATGTTCTCCTCGGTGGAGTCGTGCTGCACAAAGCGCGCCACCAGACGACTGGTTGCGTCGTCGATCATGTGGATGAGGTAGAGCTTCTCGCCGCGGCCTTCCAGCCAGTCGTGATCCGAGGTGTCCCACTGCACCAGTTCGCCGAAGCGACTTCTGCGCTCCCGCCAGACATGCGTCTTCCCGGATGTCCGTTGCTGGTCTGCTCGCTGAGCCGCCGGTTGCTCGGCCGGCCCCGCAATCCGTGCAGCACCGCTTTGTCGCCCAGCGGCGTGAGCTTTACCAGCAGTCGCCGCACTTGGCGCTCGCTGATGGCTAACTCCTGCGCGGCTTGCCCTTGCGTGATCAAGCCGTTCTTTGCCTTCTTGAGCGCAACCCGTCTGTCCCGGTCCCGCTGGCTCATTGTCAGAACTCCTTGCTCTTCCACCTCCCCAGCTTGAATCCGTCAATAGGACATTTCTATCTGGCACTAATAGGACATTCTCACGTGGCGCTGACACTTCATGGAGGCCCCCTTGACACCCACACACGCTGAGAATATATTCGGCCCAACGCGACAAATTTGCTCGCATTCGGGGTCGAACGTCTAAGGTCGAAGGGAGACGATTATGCGCTCTCAACTACTGGCGGCGCTTCTGGTTTCGGCGCTGCTATCCATTCCAGTATCCGTTCACGCGCAAACAGCAACAGGTTCGGTGAACGGAACCATAACAGACAGTACGGGCGGAGCGGTTCCGGGTGCCACGGTCAAGCTGACCAATCAGGCCACCCGGATCGAAACCACCCGCTCCGCGAATGACTACGGAACTTTCGTCTTTGTGAATGTCCAGCCCGGGACCTATGTTCTAAGGGTTAGCCAGTCGGGTTTCAAGGAAGCGGAGGTTGAGGCCTTCACTGTGGGGGTTAGTCAGGCCGCGACGGTAGATGTGAAGCTCGATGTGGGTGCCGTTTCAGAAAAGGTTGACGTGACGGCCGAAGGTACGCAGGTCCAAAGCACCACGACTGAACTCGGTACGGTGATCGCACAGAGGGTGGTAAACGACCTGCCGCTTAATGGCAGGAACTTCACGCAATTGCTGACGCTCACTCCAGGAGTAACTCCGGTTTCCACTTCGCAGAACCGAACTGTCGGCTGCTGCGAAGGGAACGTGGGTATTCCCGGTTCGGGCTTTTCGGACCCGTCCTTTCACGGGCAGCAGAACCGATCGAAGCTGTACTTTTTCGACGGGATCATAAACACGAATATTCGTGGACCGACGTATATCGTGATTCCAAATATCGACCTGATTCAGGAGTTCATGGTTGTCGGCCACGACGCCAAAGCTGAATTCGGCGGCGCGACTGGAGGCGTCGTGAACATGGTTTCGAAATCCGGCGGCAACTCCATCCACGGATCGGCCTTCGAGTACGTTCGCAACAACTACTTCGATGCACGCAATGCGTTGTCGGACGTCAACAGAACTGGTCCCGCCGCTTTTCGACAGAATCAATTTGGCGCCCAGATTACGGGCCCGGTGTTCAAAAACAAAACGTTCTTTTCTGGTGGATACGATGGGTGGCGCTACAGTCAGCCCAGCCAGGCGTTGTCCTACGTGCCGACTGCCGCTGAAGTCGCTGGAGATTTCAGCAGGACGACGATCGTTGTGCACGATATCTACAACCCTTACTCGACCAGGGCTGCCGGTACGGGTTATGCGCGCGACCGCTTCCGTTGCGACGCCTCCGGCGCCCCCTTGCCCGTGAATGCGCAACGGCAGCAGGATCAATCCATCGGCGTTCCCTGCAACAAGATTCCGCAGGCCCTGATCTTTGCGCCTATGCAACAGTTCTTCCAGACGTACGCGGCGACGCCGAACTACTCGGCAACGGGCGATCTGCGAAACAACTTTATCCAGAGCCGTTCGACTACGAACAACTCGAACAGCTATCAGATCAGAATCGACCACCGGTTCGGCGATGCCGACAGCGTGTTCTTCCGCTATACCGAACACCGGGTGGCGGGATTCACTCCGATTGGGCAGGTTGGCTCTACGTCGGGTGGGTCCCAGGGCAGGAACTACGGCGGGGGCTGGATACATACGTTCGGAGCAAGTATGGTTCTCGACATCCGTGCCGGTTATGCCGGTCGGCCCGGTGTGGATGCAGGCCAGCAGAATCAACATCCAGCTGGATTGGATCCGCTGAACAAAGCCGGCTTCGGCGACATCGGCAAGTACGGTGGAATGCTTGTCACACTCAATACCGCCGAATGGACTAATGGCGGAAATAACTCCTTCGGCGTACGCGGCGCCGCGCCCCGCGAGAACCCTAATTGGAGTCTTTCACCGAACCTGACCTGGATCAAAGGGAGCCACAATATTCGTACGGGTTTCTGGTTCATCGACGCCAAGCGGATCCAGGAGAATACGTTTCAGACGTACTTCTTTGGCGACGACCAGACAGGAGATCCGGCGAGAGCTTCGGGTACAACCGGGTATTCCCTGGCGTCCGCGCTGATGGGCTTCAGCACAAATTTTCAGGGACAATTGCCTGTGTTGAACGGCGGTCCTGTGAAGTTCAAGTACGCCGCGTGGGCATTGTATGCACAGGATGAGTGGAAGGTGCGGAAGGGCTTGACGCTCACGCTTGGGTTGCGCTATGACGGCTTGACGCAGCCGCAGACACTCGATGGCCGGCTCTGGAATGCACTCGATATTCCCAACCAGCGCTGGATCATTGGAGCAGAGACGATGCCTCCGTTGTGCAGTTCCGCGCAAAAGTCTCCGTGTATTCCTGACGCGTTTCAGTCGGATCCTCATTTCGCGAACGTGGTTTTAGCCGGAAAGAAGTTCTTCGCCCCGCCGCCTGTGCGGGACAACTGGGGTCCGCGGATCGGTGTCGCGTGGCATGCCAGCCAAAAAACGGTTCTGCGCGCCGGCTATGGGCTCTATTGGGATGCGATTCCGGCGAGAAGCCAGTATGCGCAGAACGACCTGGAAATGGCCGTATGGCCGAGCACCACAGCCTTTGCGGGCAACGTGAATACGGTCGCCGACTTTGCCAACGGCAACCAGAAACTAATCACCGATATTCAGGGCCATTTCCCGACCCCGCTGCCGACCACGAATCCTTGGACGCCCACCAATACATTCGGCGACGATCCGAAGATCAAGGACAGCTATTCCCAGCAGTGGAGCCTGGAAGTGCAGCGTGAGATTCAATCGAACCTGATTTTTTCAGCCGCGTATGTGGGCAGTAAAAACGGGCGGCTTCCCTACACGGGTCTCGCTAATGCGGCTCGACAGGCCTCACCCGCCGGAACTCCGGCAGCGCAGGTAGACGCGTTGCGCGCCATGCCTTGGGTGAACGCCAATATTACTTACACACAGAGCACCGGCTATTCGAATTACAACGCGCTGCAGACCAAGCTACAGAGGCGATTTTCAAATGGTCTGCACTCGCTGCTCTCGTACACGTTCAGCAAATCCACCGATATCAGCAGTGGATATTTCAATGTCGAGAACGGGCCGGGCGGAGGCTCGACCGTTCAGAACTTCTACGACCAGAGCACGGCGCGGGGTGTGTCCGGATACGACATCACGCACTTTGTCTCCTGGGCCAACGTCTATGAATTTCCGGCGGGGCGCGGGAAGAAATGGCTCGACAGCGGACCGGCCTCGTGGATTCTGGGCAACTGGCAGATTAACAATATTCTGCAGGCCCGCACGGGGCAGCCGTACAACTTACAGGTGAGCGGCGACGTTGCGAACCTCAGGGGCAGCGCGCCCAACATTGGCACGTATGCGCGGCCGAACATCATTGCCGATCCGTTCACGGCAGGTCCTGTTGCGGCAAATCCAAACGCGGCGTGCCGGGCCAGTGTGTCGCAAGGCGGCAGTGCTCCGGATGTGGTCGGCAACTCCGCTACCTGGTTTAACCCGTGCGCATTCGTCGTGCCCTCTGGATCGTTCGGGAATCTCGGGCGCAATCGCTTCCGAGGGTCCCCGGTAGTCAACATGGATCTCTCGATGTTCAAGAGCATTCCGTTGCCGAAGGAAGGTTGGGCAGTGCAGCTTCGCTTCGAGGCCTTCAACGTGTTCAACATCCAGAACTGGGATGTGCCGGCCGGACTCACGATCGGGAACGCAAATGCCGGGCAAATTACGTCACTTGCGGCGGGCACTTCGCCCAGGCAGTTGCAATTCGGGGTGAGATTCCAGTTTTGATACAGTGACTTTGTGCTCGCTGTTCATCTGGATCAAGGAATTATTAGCGTTGTCAAACGCGCTATGCCTCGGCGTCGTGCCGGATCCGCGTTGGTGCGTTTGCTGTGTGGTGGCATCTGCAATACCGACATTGAACTGCAGCGCGGCTACTACGGTTTCAGCGGTATTCCCGGCCATGAGTTTGTCGGAGAAGTTTTCGAAGCCGATGACGAACAGCTTATCGGCAAGCGCGTGGTTGGCGAGATTAATCTTGCCTGCGGCAAATGCGATTGGTGTCACCGCGGGCTCGGGCCGTCATTGTCCGACGCGCACGGTGCTCGGAATCGTCAAACACCCGGGTGCGTTCCGCGAGATCATCGACCTGCCTGAAACCAATCTGCGCATTGTTCCTGATCGTGTGCCGACCGAGCATGCCGTTTTTACAGAGCCGATCGCGGCGGCTTGCGAGATTCTGGAGCAGGTGAAGATTCCGCGCGGCGCGCCAGTTGCAGTGTTGGGCGATGGCAAGTTGGGTTTGCTGATTGCGCAGGTGCTGCAATTGCACGGCGCGGCAGTACACCAGTTCGGCAGGCACGCAGACAAACTGCGGATTGCAGCGCCGCTAGGTGTGGCGACGGAGGTCGCGGGTGCGAATGTTCCCGTAGCGGCTTACGACGTTGTGGTGGAGGCGACCGGTTCTGCCAGCGGCCTCACGCAAGCAGTGCAAATGGTGCGGCCGCGCGGCACGATCATTATGAAATCGACAGTGCATGATCTGGCTGCGATCAATACTGCGCCAATCATCGTGAACGAGATTACACTGGTGGGCTCGCGTTGCGGACGTTTCGAGCCCGCGCTGAAATTGCTGCGGGGCGGCAAACTGCGGCTGGACGAAATGATTAGCGATCGTTTTGCGCTGAGCGCTGCGCCGCGGGCATTCGAGCGTGCGCAGGAACGCGGCGTGGTCAAAGTGCTGTTAGACAATTGACGCTGGCTGTTGCTGCGTCATGCAATGCAGCGTTCCCAAACCAAGCACTAGATCGAGGCAGTGTATGCCGACGACTTCGCGATCGGGAAAAAGCTTGGCCAAAGTGTTGAGTGCCACGCGATCATTGGGATCGTTGAATGTGGGCACGAGCACGAGCTTGTTCGCGATGTAGAAATTGGCGTAGCTGGCCGGCAGCAACTGTCCATCAAACCAGATAGGTTGCGGCATCGGCAGAGTCACCACATTCAGAGGTTTCTCGCGCAGTAGCTTCAGATTTTCCAGTAGAGGCGCATAATTCGCATCGGCTCGATTCTTCTCAGAAGCCACAACAACGGTATCGGCATTTACGAATCGCGCGAGGTCATCGACATGACCGTGGGTGTCGTCGCCTGCAATGCCCTTCTTCAACCAGATCACCACCTGGATGCCGAGCCACTCCGCGAGAACCTGCTCGATCTGTTCGCGAGTGCAGCCTGGGTTGCGCGCCTGGATGGGGCTGAGCAGACACTCCTCGGTTGTGAGCAGCAGACCGCGACCATTCACGTCGATGCTGCCGCCTTCGAGCACAAACGAGTTTTGGAAGCAGCGCAGCTTGAGAGCTTTCGCAATCGTTAGAGGGACGGTGTCATCCAGTTGCCAATTATCGTACTTGGCCCAGCCGTTGAAATGCCAGTCAGTGACCGCAACCTCACCCTTGGAGTTCCTGACAAAGATGGGGCAGAAGTCGCGGCACCAGCTTCGATTCGTTGGATGTGTGAAAAACTGCACGGCTTCCATGTACGCGCCGGATTTGACCAGAACGCGTTGCGCGCGGCCTAATTCCAGTTCATCGCGAACGAGAATGCGAACCTTCTCGACTTGCGATAAGCGCCTAGCGATGTCGCCGTACACCCACTGAATGGGAGAGAATTTTCCGGGCCAGTCGCTGCGTTCATGCGGCCATGCGAGCCATGTGGCTTCGTGCGGTTCCCACTCGGCCGGCATGCGGAAGCCGAGTGCGCGAGGAGTCTGTTTCATTTGCCGAGCCACCTGTTGGTGATCGGGGCGTACGCGTCAATCCGGCGATCGCGAAAGAACGGCCAGTTGCGGCGGACTTCGTCCATGCGCTTGGGATCGCACTCCACAATCAGATTTTCTTCTTTGTCCGTGGAGGCTTGTGCGATCACCTGACCGAACGGATCAGCGACGAATGAGGAGCCCCAGAACTCGAGGCCTTGCTCCGGAGGACCTTCGAAGCCGACACGATTTACTGCGGCCACATAGATTCCGTTCGCGATCGCATGTGCGCGCTGAATAGTTTTCCAGGCATCAAGCTGGGCTGGACCGTATTCCTGTTTCTCCGAGGGATGCCAGCCGATCGCAGTCGGATAGAAGAGCACGTTCGCGCCTTGCAAGCTTGTGAGCCGCGCGCCTTCGGGGTACCACTGATCCCAGCAGACCAGTACGCCGATTTGTCCGTAGCGCGTCTGGAAATTTAGGAAGCCGAGATCGCCGGGCGTAAAGTAATATTTTTCGAAGTAGAGCGGATCGTCGGGAATGTGCATCTTACGATAGATGCCCATCAGAGAGCCGTCCGCATCGATGATTGCGGCCGTATTGTGATACAGGCCGTGTGCGCGCTTTTCGAAAAGAGACGCAATTATCGAAACCTTGAGTTCCTTCGCGAGTTTCGAGATTACGTCGGTGGAGGGGCCGGGAATGGATTCTGCGAGTGCAAACAGGTCCGGGTTTTCCTCGCGGCAAAAATATTGTGAGCGAAACAGCTCCTGCAAGCAGATGATCTCCGCGCCGTCGTTGGCCGCTTCGCGAATCTTTGTAAGTGCCTTCTCCAAGTTTTCCTGCGGGTCCTTCGAGCACGACATCTGAATCAGACCGACACGGAACTTCGAGTCCCTGCTTGAGTGCATAAAGACATTGTCCACGATCAGACGTTCATCCTGCACTGTTCACTTGCGTGGGCGAAATGTGAGTGCGGCGGAGTTGATGCAATAGCGCATGTGCGTGGGGGCAGGGCCGTCTTCGAAGACGTGTCCCAAGTGCGCGTCGCAGCGCCTGCACATCACTTCTACTCGTAGCATGCCGAGGCTGCCGTCCCGTTCCGTCTGCACATTTTCTTCGGCGATCGGAGCGGTGAAGCTTGGCCAACCGGTACCTGAATCGAACTTGGTTTCAGAACTGAATAGCGCACCGCCGCAGCATGCGCATCGGTAGACTCGGCCTCCTTCGTTTTCCAATATGCGCCGGAGAATGCCATCTCCGTGCCTTTGCGACGTGCGACATCGTAGGCATTACGTGGCAGAAGCTGACGCCACTCTTCGTCCTCGCGAACGATCTTTTCTGTTGACAGATCGTCAATGCGCTTTCCGGAATCGTCGAATTCAGCAATCTTCATTGAAATCACCTCGTGGGGAGTTGCGGCCTGGCGCACGGTTGGTCGAGGCTGCTCGCGGCACGCAACCAGACCCGCGAGACAGAACAGGAAAAGAGTACGGCCCAGATTTCGCATCCCCTTGTTGACTATGATGCCATTGAGGCGATACGTGATGCATACGCGACGGGGATTTCTGGGCAGTTTGGGGCCCGCGGTTGGAATGGGATTTGCGGCGGTCGCTCCAAGGCTCGCCAGGCCCACGCGCGATCAAGCTGCGTGGCACGACCTCGAGTTCGAGATGTTCATTCACTTCGGCCCGGCGACGTGGGAGAACGTACAACATTCCAATCTGAGCGCGCCCCTATCCAGCATCAATCCGGAAAAGCTCGACACCGATCAGTGGGTGGATGTAGCTGTTTCGATGGGCGCACGGCTGATCATCTTCGTTGCGAAACACGATGGCGGATTCTGCTGGTGGCAGACTCAGACCACCGATTACAGCGTCGGCAATACGCCTTGGCGCGGAGGCAAGGGCGATGTGATGCAGGATCTCGCTGTGTCGTGTCGCAAGCGCGGCGTTCGTCTCGGCGTCTATCTGAGTCCGGCGGATAGAAAGTTGGAGGTGGCTGTCGGCGGACGCGCAAAAACTCCCGAAGCTCAGGAGCAGTACAACAAGATCTTTCGCCAGCAATTGACCGAACTGCTCTCGCGTTACGGCAAGATGGACGAGGTGTGGTTTGACGGCAGTCTGATTGTTCCGGTCGGCGACATTCTGCAGCGCCACGCGGCGAAGGCGATGGTGTTTCAAGGTCCGCACGCCACGATTCGCTGGGCTGGCAACGAAGAGGGCACCGTGCCTTACCCCGCCTGGAATTCCGTGCCGCTCGATAAGGCGAAGTCCGGAGTCGCGACTGGTTTCGATAGCGATCCGAATGGCGAGGCCTGGATGCCACTCGAGTGTGACGGGCGCATTCGAGCGGACTGGTTCTGGAGTCGCACCAACGTCAACACGTTGAAGACTGTTGACAGACTGATGGATATGTACTACCGCTCGGTGGGCCATGGCGCGGTACTGTTGCTCAATCACACACCGGACACGAGCGGCTTGATTCCCGAGACGGACGTGCGGCGCGCCGCTGAATTTGGCGCTGAGATCCGCCGCAGATTTGGAAAGAGTCTGGTCGAGACTTCGGGCAAAGGCTCAACAGTTGAGATCGATCTGCGAAAGCCAACGTGGGTCGATCATGTCGTGACGATGGAAGACATTCTGCAAGGCGAGCGTGTGCGCGAATACATGATCGAGGGTTTAGTCGACGGCGCGTGGAAGCAGCTTTGCGAAGGGACTGCGATTGGGCACAAGAAGATCGACCGCTTCACTCCGGTGCAGGTATCGAGGGTGCGCGTCCGATTTGCAAAGAGTGCCGCGACTCCTCAGCTCCGCAAGCTGGCGGTCTATTCCGTGTATGGTGAGAAGGCGCCGCGAGAGAGACAGTCAGAGATTTTGACCAGCACACGTACGCTCTGGAAATGGTCTCCGCAAAACCTGACAAACTCCTGGAGTACTGTGAGTATCGACCTCGCGCCCTTCTGCAAAGACGCCGGCGTTTACCGTGTGGACTTCATTGGCGGTGATCTGGAATTCCAATCCGCGGGACTGAGTTCGCGCGGCGTACGGGTGGACCAGTTCGCGAAATTGCGAAAGCGCAACAAGGGCAGTTTCGTGGAACTCACGATCACGGAAGAAAGCTCGGCATACACGCTGCAGTTGGTAGCGCGCACGCTTGCGGCCGGCGGGTCACAAGGCTACGCGACTATCTACAGGCGATTGGAATAGCCATCGGTTCGCATCAGTTATCATGACAAGATCATGTTGCTGCGTTCCGCGCTCGTATTTGTTCTTTTTGTTGTCTCGTCCTTTTCCGCGTCCGTCCCCACGCCGAAAGAGCACTTGGGCTTCACGCCCGGCGACGATCTGAAACTCGCCGACTACGAGCAGATCAGTGGGTATTTCCAGAAGCTGGCCAAAGCGAGCGATCGCATCAAGCTTGTAGAGTTCGGCAAATCTTCGGACGGGCGCGCGATGTACGCAGCCTTTCTTTCCTCGCCGGAGAATCTGAAGAAGCTGGATCACTACAAAGAAATTAATCGTAAACTGGCGCTCGCGCTGACAACGCCGGCCGACGCAGCGCGGTTAGCAAAAGAAGGAAAGGTTTTCGTGTGGATCGATTCCGGATTGCACGCGACCGAGGTGGCGCCGGTGCAGCAGGCCCCTGATCTCGCGTACAAGCTGATCACGGACGAGGGCGAAGAGGTGCGGCGCATCCGTCAAAACGTAATCGTGATTCAGATCCCCGTGATCAACCCCGATGGTCTCGACATGGTGGTGAAGTGGTATCGGAAAAACGTTGGAACGCCGCATGAACAGGCGGGGCTGCCGTGGCTCTATCAGAAGTACGCGGGGCATGATAATAATCGCGACTGGTTCATGCTCAACCTGCCGGAGACGCGCAATGTGACGCGCCTGCTTTTCCAGGAATGGTTTCCGCAGATCGTCTACAACCAGCATCAGCAGCCGGCATTTCCAGCGCGCATTTTCGTTCCGCCTTATGCCGAGCCGCTCAATCCGAACATCCCCGCGTCCGTGATGGAAGGTATCAATCAGATCGGCTCCGCAATGGCAGAGCGTTTCGCGAGCGAGAACAAGCCGGGCGTTATTTCCTATTACGGGTTCGATGGTTGGTGGAATGGTGGACTTCGTTCCGTGCCGGCCTTTCACAATATGCACGGCATTCTAACCGAGACCGCGGCGAGCGGGTACGGCAGCCCGCGGACTTACGATCCAAAAACTTTCCCCGTGCGTTTCGGCAACGGCCTTCCGACGAAGGAGCCCAGCATTTTCTATCAGCGCCCGTGGATGGGCGGACGCTGGAGCGTGCGCGATGCAATTGATTACATGCTCACGGCGGACTTCGCGATTCTCGATCTCGCATCGACGCGCTCGTCGCAATTTCTGCAAAAGGCGTTTAATGTTGCGAATGCTGCGCGCGAATCGAAAGGCAAGCCTTACGCGTATGTCGTGCCTCCCGAACAATGGGACCGCTCTAGTTCCGTGGAAATGGTGCGGCGGCTCGCGCTCAGCGGCATTGAAGTGCAGCGGGCGAAATCCAGTTTCCAGGCAGGCGGCAAGACGTATTCGGAAGGCTCGCTTGTGCTGCTTGCGGCGCAACCCTTCCGCGCGTACCTGATCGACTTGCTGGAAGCGCAGAAATATCCAGAGATCAAATTAGGAAGCACCGGACCAACCAAGCGGCCTTACGATATTGCGGGCTGGACGCTCAGTATGAATATGGGTGTGCAGGTCGATCGGATTGACGAATCATTCAGTGCCCGTCTCGAACCGGCCGGCGAGTTGGGCAAACCTGCGGCATCGCTTGATCATCGCGACAACTCTTCATTTGTTGCGACCGCGGAGCTGCTGGCGCGCAATGCCAAGGTCCGTTGGGCGGGGGACGGAAAAATCCTTGTGCAGGGTTCTGTCCCTCCGGACGAATTCTCGAAGGCCGCATGGGAATTGCGCCCTCCGCGCATGGCGTTGTATGAACCGTTCACTGCGAACATCGACACAGGTTGGATGCAATGGGTTCTGGATGCCTACAAGGTGCCTTATGCGCTGCTGCACAATGCTGAGTTCAGCAACAAGCTGAATGAGAAATTCGACACGATCGTATTCGCGATGCAAAGCCAGACTTCCATTCTGAACGGGACTCGTGCGGGCGTTCGTGCACCGCCTGGTGGATCGGGAACGCCTCCAGACCCAAACTCCCAGCAGCGTCCTGAGTTCACGGGCGGCATTGGCGGCGCGGGCGTTGCGAAACTCTTGGAATTTGTCGAACGTGGTGGCACGCTGATCGCGATCGACAGAGCCGCCGAGTTGCCCGCGCAAAAGTTTCCTCTACCGGTGACCGGCGCTTTGCGTACAACGATTGGGGAACTGGACGGTCCACCGTCCGATAATCCCGCGGATCCAGGCTATTACTGTCCCGGTTCGCTAATTCGCATTACCGTCGATAATACGCACCCGATTGCATTTGGAATGCCCAAGGAAGCTTATGCGTTCGCGGCGGGAGGCCAGGCCTGGGACATCAATCTGCTTCCCGAGTTGAACACGGGTGACCGCGAAATTCGCTCGGTCGCAAAGTATGCAAAAACCAACCTGCTTGCGAGCGGATGGCTCTCTGGCGAGCAGATCGTGCTCGGCAAGAACATCGTGCTTGAGGCGCGTTACGGCAAGGGCCGTGTGGTGCTGTTCGGTTTTCGCCCGCACTTCCGCGGGCAGAGCTTTGGAACGTTCAAGTTGTTGCTGAACGCGATTTACCTGGGCTCTGCCGCGAAGTTGTAAGTTATGCGCGCGCTTGTTTCCACTTGCCACGCGTGAAATCCGGAAACTGCATCGGGGCGCTGCCCTTGGCTACAGACGTTTCGCTGAGCCCTACCGGCGCGCTCCACGATGCCGCATCGTAGACGTCCATGTCAGGCACGATGCCTTCCTGCATGCACTGGATCAGGCGATAGACCTGAATAAAATCCATGCCGCCGTGGCCGCCGAGTTTGCGCGCGATCTCGCCCTGAGTCGCGTCCAGAACGGATGCTCGTATTTAGCCTTGTACGGATCGATGGGACCGAACTCCTCTTTCCCCTTACCGTCTACATAAATGCGCGGGGGGTAATCGCGGAAGATGCCCTTGGTGCCGGCAATCAGATTGATGCGGTCGTATGGCTGCGGGCTGCTAACGTTGTGCTCGAGCGTAATAATACGGCCCTTGGCGGTCCTGATCAGGCTTGTGTTCTGATCGCCGCAGCGGTAAGTTTCCTTGCGGCGCGGATCGTCAGCGGGCAGCTTGTCGCGATAGGCCGCGAGCGAGAGCGGGGCGGAACTCATCGATACCAGCGTTTCGAAGCGATCGCCACGATTGATGTCCATATAGCGTGCAACGGGGCCAAGTCCGTGTGTCGGGTAAAGATTGCCATTGCGCTTGAAGTGTTCCGCGCGGCGCCACAGCCCCTCGCCATTCTTGGAAAACAGAATACCCCGCAGGTCGTGATTGTACGCGGCCGCGCCGTGCGTGAGGTCACCGAACAGGCCGTCGCGAACCATATTCAGCACCATCATTTCGTTGTAGCCGTAGCAGCAGTTTTCCAACTGAATGCAGTGGCGGCGCGTCTGCTCAGACGTGTTGACGAGTGCCCAACATTCATCGAGGGTGTTGGCCGCTGTAACTTCCACGGCGACATGCTTGCCGTGCTTCATGCCAAATACGCAGATGGGAACATGCCAGGCCCACGAGGTCGCGTTACAGATAAGATCGATATCGTCCCGCTTTGCCAATGCTTCGAAAGCGCGCTCGCTACCGTCGTACATGGCTGCGGGCTTCGTCTGGCCGGATTTCTTCAGCACTTCCTGGGCGCGCAGAACCTTGTCTTTGACGATGTCGCAAAGCGCGACGACCTCTACCCCATCCACTGCGGCGAAGTTTCTTAACTGCCCGGTGCCGCGTCCGCCGAGCCCAACGAAGCCCATCCGGATGACGGGCTTGCGCTCGAATGGCACGCCCATCATGCTGGCGGCTGCCGGCTGCGCCGACCCCGCTTGCTGTGTTGCAATGCCAGCCGTAGCAAGCGACGCAAACTTCAACAGATCACGACGTGATGAGTTCATATTAAGACCTCTTTTCCTTAGTCCTTCAGATGTTATCTTAAACGAGAGCATATCTAATGTCAGGTGTCCATGAAGTCAGCCGATTGTTTGTCGATCGATTCGGTGCAGGCGCGCAGCCCCAGGTGGTGTCGGTGCCCGGCCGCGTCAATCTGATCGGCGAACATATTGATTATCACAATCTGCCGGTGCTGCCGATTGCGATTCAGCGCCGTATCCAGATTGCCTTTCGGGTGCGCGCTGATCGTACGATTCGCGCCGTCAGCGCGGGACATTTCGGCGAACGTGAATTTGCCTGGACTGCCCCACTCGAGCGCGACAGCGGCGGGGATTGGGTGAATTATATAAAAGCCGCGGCACAGGCCGTTCAAGGACGCTGGAAGGTGGAGCACGGAATTGATGCCGCCATCGTTTCGGATCTGCCGCCTGCTGCCGGGCTTTCGTCATCATCAGCATTACTGACGGGCTTCACGCTGGCACTGCTACAGGCTAACGGCGTTTCCGCCACATTCGAAGAACTCATGGATGTACTGCCCGAAGGCGAGCACTTCGTGGGCACGCGCGGCGGCGGTATGGACCATGCGGCAGTGCTCGGAGCGCGGAGCGGTTGCGCGTTGCTGATTCACTTCGCGCCGTTCTCGGCCACGCCTGTTCCCATTCCGAGTGATTGGGCGTTTCTAATCGCACACAGTCTGGATACCGCCGAGAAGTCCGGATCGGCTCGCCTCGAGTATAACGAGCGCCGCACGTCCGGTTACTCGGCACTCCAGCGGCTCGGGTTTGCGTCGTATGCATCGGTGATCGAAGGCCGCACATTGGAGCAGATCGAAGCTTTGGCTGCCGCGCAGTTAAGCGGTACGGAGCAGTCCAGCTTTCTGCATGTGGCCGGCGAAGCGTTCCGAGTTCATGCGGCCGTGGATGCGTTGAAAAACGCGGACTCCGCCACATTCGGAAAACTGCTGTATGCCTCGCATGACAGTATGCGCGATCAACTGCGGATCAGTACCGCCGCGCTGGACCGCTTGGTGGAAAAGGCGCGCGAGGCCGGAGCATTGGGGGCTCGCCTGACTGGAGCTGGCTTCGGCGGCTGCGCCGTCGTGTTCTGCAAAACCGCGAATCTGGCGCACGTGCGCACGCAACTCATCGCGCGATTCTACGCGGGCAAGAGCGGCTTCGATCCAGTCAAACATCTGATTACCGCGGAAGCATCCGCCGGAGCACTTTTTGCTTAGTACACCGATTCGAAAAGCCGCTGTGCTTGCCGCAGGACGCGGAACGCGCATGGGTGAGATGACTGCAGCCACACCCAAACCAATGCTCCTGGTGCAGGGCCGCCCGCTGCTCGAGCATGTGCTCGATAACCTTGCCGCGGCGGGTGTCGAGCGTTTCCTGATCGTCGTGGGATATCGCCGCGAGTTGATCGAAGAGCATTTCCGAAACTGGCGTTTGCCTGTGGAGTTTCGTGTGCAGGAACCGCTCGATGGTACCGGATCGGCAGCCAGGCTTGCGCGCGAATTCGCTGGTGACGAGCCCTTCCTGCTCACATTCGGTGATATTCTGTGCCGCCCGGCAGCCTACGAAAAATGCGCGTCGGTATTGACGGAGCACCCCGCGACGGATGCGGTGCTCGGGGTGAAAGACATCGACGATCCGTACCGCGGTGCAGCCGTGTACGAGCACGAGGGCAAGATCCAGCGGGTTATCGAAAAGCCGCCGCAAGGTACTTCGACCACACGCTGGGGTAGCGCTGGGCTCTATGCGATGCGCCCCGTCGTGTTTCGCTATCTGGACGCGTTGCAGCCATCCGCGCGCAATGAGTATGAACTGACTTCCATTTTCGACGCGATGCTGCAGGACCAGTTGGAACTGCGCATCGCGAGTATCGAAGGTGACTGGCGCGATATCGGGCGTCCCGAAGATCTCGCGGCAGTCAACCGCTGACGTTTACTTCCAGATGCGCCGGACGACGCCAACTACGGTAGCGGTGCTCAAGAGGCACAGGCCAAGCAATCCCATGGCGTAATCCATTCTGCCGTAGAGAAAATTGCCCACCGTAAAGAGTGCAGACCAGATCATCAGACTACCGGTAACCCATCCCACGAGCGCGAGCGGAATATTGTCATGGCGCGCGTAATCGCGAGCTTCCTGTTTGCTCACTCCAGCGGCGATGCGTATGTGTTCCCATCCGGGGCCAAGCGGGCGTACCTTCTGGTAGAAGTTGACCAGCGTCTCCTTGTTCGTCTGCGGACCAAAGTAGGCCATGATCAACCAGCACACCGTGGTCAGGGCAATGGACAGCAGCAGTTCCTGATGCGTGCCCATTCGGTATCCATTTTTGTGCAGGAACAGGAAGCCAATCGAAATTGCGAAAGAAGCGCTCATCGCGACGATTTCGCACCAGGCAGTGATGCGCCACCAGAACCAGCGCAGCAGATAGAGCAGGCCCGTTCCAGCGCCCACCTGCAGCATAATATTGAAATTGTCCTGCGCGGTTTCGAGCATGAACACCATTGCGGAGGAAACGATGAAAAGGCTGATAGTCGCCAGCCGTCCCGCCATCACGTATTGTTTCTCTGTGCCGTTCTTATTGATGAAGCGGCGATAGAAATCGTGGACCAGGTACGATGCACCCCAATTCAGATGCGTCAGAATCGTGGAGGAGTTCGCAGCGATCAAACCGCCCACCATCAGGCCGATCCAGCCCGCGGGAAGAAACTTGAGCATCGCGGGATAAGCGATGTCATGGCCGACCAGTGAGGGATCGACGTGCGGAAATGCCTTCTGAATATCGGAGAGTTGCGGATAGACGATGATCGACGCGAGGCCCACCAGAATCCAGGGCCACGGCCGCAGCACGTAATGCGCGACGTTGAAGAACAGCGTTCCACCGAGTGAATCCTTTTCGGATTTCGAGGCTAGCATGCGCTGAGCGATGTAGCTGCCGCCCCCCGGTTCCGCGCCGGGATACCAGACAGCCCACCATTGCACAGCCAGGGGCATGACAAAGATCGCGACTGCGAGATCCCAGTTGCTGCTGAAGTCTGGCAGCATGTTCAGGTAGTTGATCCCACCCGGACCCGTGGTATTTGAGAGCTTTTCGACCAGGCCGCTCAGCCCGCCTACTTGCGGCAGTTTTACGGCAAAGTATGCGGCGCCAATCACGGCCGTCATCTTGATGAAGAACTGAATCATGTCGATGACCAACACACCCCACAATCCGGAGTGCGCGGCGAAGGCGACGTTCAACAAACCTACGGCGAGCAGGGTTTGCCAGCGGCTGAAGCCGAACAATACGTTGGCAATTTTGCAGGCCGCCAGGTTTACTGAGGCCATGATGATGCAGTTAAAGAAAAGTCCCAGGTAAACAGCGCGGAAGCCACGAACTGCGCTTGCGGCTTTGCCCGAATAGCGCAGTTCGTAGAACTCCAAATCCGTCAGTACGCCGGAGCGCCGCCACAAGCGCGCGAAGAAGAATACGGTGGAAACGCCCGTCAGTGTGAAGGCCCACCACTGCCAATTACCCGCTACGCCTTGCGTGCGGACGAAGTTCGTGACCAGGTTCGGCGTGTCGCTCGAAAAGGTCGTCGCCACCATCGAGATCCCGGCCAGCCACCACGGCACGGATCGTCCTGATGCAAAAAACTCCGTCGTGTTCTTGCCGGATCGCTTTCCGAAGAACAGCGCGGGTATGAAGCAGATCAGCACCGAGGCGATGGCGATGATCCAGTCGATTGCGTGTAGAGTCATTTGTTGGCCTGATGACGAGGATAACAAATGACTAGGCCTGGTCGGCTCGACTTATTTAGCGGCCTGCAACCAGCGCAGCGATCCGGGCGTCGTGAGAATTTCCCCCGTCTCAAGCAGCGTCTTGATTCCGGAGAGAATCATCGGCCATCCGCCGTAGAGTTGATTGTTGGCGTCCTCGCGAAGTTGATCGTGTGTGACCTTGAGCAGGCAGGAATCGCCGACGGGCTCAATCTCCCAAGTTACGCGCGATGTCCCCTCAGTCTTCACGTCCTCGCCCCATAGAGCCCTAAAGCTCTGGACAAGTCGCCGTGGCGGGTCGACCTCCAGGTTCTCGCCCTCAAAGATCGGCGTGCCGCCGCCGACGCCCTCGTAGCGGGAACCAGTTGTCCAGTCCGAAGTAACCACTGCTCCGAAGTTGTATTTGCGCCTCATCTCGGTGTCAGTTATCGCCTTCCAGAGGCGCTCGGGTGTGGTCTTGATATAGATCTCAAAGACTTTTTGCATCGTGTTGTCCTCCAATTTGTGTTTGAGGTCGCTCAGCGTCGCTACCCAGGGTTCGGTGAACTTGCTCACCCAGCGGTCGTGGATGAGCCGAATCGGAACGGCATTCAGGAAGTGCAACTTCTCGCGCCCGCGCCGCCTTGTTACGACAAGACCTGCCTCCTCCAGCAACCTCAGATGTTTCATGACACCGAAGCGCGTCATCGGCAGGCGCTCCTCGAGCGCGCTCAAAGTCTGGCCATCGGATTTGAATAGCTCGTCAAGCAGGCTTCGACGTGTCGGGTCCGCAAGGGCTCTGAACACATCATCCATGCCTGAATGATATGTTACCTTATGGTCACATGTCAAGCTCGTTTGCGATAGACCGCTCCATTTAGGTACTTTGAGAGCGCCTTCGACAAATTGAAGAATCTCACATGAGAAGACACGAACTCATAGCGATTTTGTACGTCGCTGCGTGCGGCACCGCGGCGGGCCAGACGGGCAGCACTCCCACGATTTCCCCGGTCGTTAAGGTGGTCAATTCCATACGCATCACTGTGGATCCCAGAGTCGAACTGATGTCCATCGCCCAGGAGATCGGCGGTTTCAGAGATAGCCACCCATTCCTCCTCACGAAGGATTCCTCTGGGTACCGGCAGCACGTGCAGCAGGCGTTTTCCGAGTTTCGGAACCATAGGGCCGTGATCATGGTGGCGGATCTCAGCAAGCGTGGGTTCAATTTTTCGCGCCCGCCGTTTGTCATGCTGCATCTGGACGGCAATCTTTATGGCGATAGTAGAGCCGCGGGGGACCGAGCACTTCAAAACGAGAAGAAGCGTGGGGCGGTGCTGATCGACGAATTGCTGGCGGGCGTGCGCGACTACGCCGCGTCACGCGACCGCACTGCTAAAGTAACCAGAGCGGTGCTCAGTGTCCCCGGCGGTAGCAGCCCAGCACCCGGAACAGGTCCGTAATCTCCTGCAGATTGCGGATGGCATTTTGGACCACGGGATCTTCCGCCTGGCCGATCAGATCAACGTAGAAGAGATACTCCCACGGCTTGCCGCGCAGGGGGCGCGATTCAATTTTCGTCAGATTGATATCGCGCAACGCAAAAGCGCTGAGCGCGCGAAACAATGCGCCGGGAACGTTACGGGTTGTGAAGACAATCGAAGTCTTCCACAATTTCCCGTCTTCGTTAGCGCGGAACTTGCGCGCGGGGTCGTCGTTGCGCAATAGAAAGAAGCGCGTGAAGTTTTCGCGATCGTCTTCAATGGAGCGCTTCAGAATGCGCCCACCATAGATTTCGGCCGCAAGCACGGACGCGATACCGGCGGCGTCGGTGAGGCCTTCTTCCATCACCATCTTGACGCTACCCGCAGTGTCGTAGAACGGCACGCGCTCCACCTGCGGATTCGCGGCGAAGAAATCGAGACACTGATTGATGGCGACCGGGTGCGAGAACACTCGCTTGATCTTGCGGAACGGGACGCCGGGCGGCGCGATCAGGTTGTGCACAATGCGCACGCTGGTCTCGCCGACGATCGGCAGACCGAAGTGCAGCAGATGATCGTAGTTCTCGTGCACGGATCCGTGCAGCGTATTCTCAATGGGGATTGCGGCGGCGTCCACGCGCTTTTCCGCAAGGCTCCGAAAGACTTCATCAAAGCGCTGGCAGGGCACCGCTTCCGCGGCATCTCCTGCAAGTTGCCGAACCGCCTGCTGGCTGAAAGCCCCTTTTTCGCCCTGAAACGCAACCCGCTCTAAACGTTTCTTCACAAGAGAATTGTAGCGCGTCGCCCGTGCTAGACTCCGAGCTAAGGACAATGGACTGGATCCGCAAGTTTACGCAGAAGGCCGTCGAACCGCTACGCGGTGCGCCTACGGTGCGGCGTCAGAAAACGTACTCCGCGCAGAGTGGGCACGTTTATCAGTATTTCTATGAGGGCTATCGCGGCATCGTTGCGGCTACGGAATACGTATTCGACGTTTCGGCCGATCGCAAGACATCCATCCCGGTTTCAGTGATCGTGGAAATCTCTGCAGTGGAAAGCTGGAACGTCGAGCACGGGCGTGCGCTGACCGGGACTGAGCAATACGCGGTTGCGAAGCTCGCGCTTTTTCAGGCATTCGACGAACGTGACGAGCCGTCGCAAATGAGCAAGGAAGTGCGCGTGCGGACGCACGATCTCGCGGCGATTTTGGAATCATTGGACATCAATTGATTCTGCGTACGCGAAGGTTGCGGAACCAGACTGAATTACCGTGGTGCTGCAGGCTGATCCCGCTTTCGCATTTTTCGAATTTGGCGCGCAGTTCCGGCGTGCCCAGATCCACTTCGAGCACCTTCACGCCGTTCACCCAATGTTCGGCATGTGTGCCGCGGACCACGAGGCGCCCGCGATTGAACCCGTCGAGGCGATGGACCGCCTTCGTCGTGGGTGCGATCAGGCTATAAAGCGATCCAGTCACATTCGATGGCCGCAGCTTCGCGTCCTCGTTGCCCTCGTCGTCAATGAGTTGAAACTCGAAGCCGCGTGCAGCCGAACCAGGAACCAGGCCCGGATTCGTCTTGCGCTGGTCGGCCCTTTTGATGAAATACTTCACACCGCTGTTGCCGCCCGCTGGCATCTTCCATTCGAATTCGAATTCGAAGGAACCGTAGATTTCACGCGTGATGATGTCCTGAAACCCGTCGCGCACCGCACGCGGAAGGCTGTGCAGGCAACCGTCCTCAATGTTCCAGGATTGAAACGGAAACTCCTGCGTGGCTGCATCACGCCAGAGCGTGGGCGTCTTGCCGTCGAAAAGCGTCACCCATTCCTGCGCGAATGCAGGAACGCAGCACAGAAACAGGACAATAAAGAACGCGTTCACACAATCAGCATACAGTCGCCGTAAGAGAAAAAGCGATAGCCGGATGCGACGGCGTGATTGTAGGCGTCTAAGACGAGCTCTCGCCCGGCGAAGGCCGAGACCAGAATCAGCAGGCTCGATTGTGGCAGGTGGAAATTGGTCAGCATCGCACCAGTGCGCAGGAATTCGCAACCAGGATAGAGGAAAATGTCGGTTTCGCCGCAAAGTTGTCCGGTACGGGCCTGAGATTCAAGCGTGCGTACAGCAGTGGTGCCGACCGCGACCACCCGTCGGGCAGCCTCAATATGCTGCAGACTCTGCTCTGCGATTTCGAACTGCTCGGAGTGCAGCTTGTGCTCTTCAATGACCTCGGTGTGGATCGGCTGAAACGTCCCAAGCCCGACGTGCAGCGTCACGTAAGCGACATCTGCACCGCGCTCCCGGCACTGCTCAATGACCTCTGGGGTGAAGTGCAACCCCGCAGTGGGAGCCGCGACGGAACCGGATTCACGCGCGAAAACTGTCTGATAACGCTCGCGATCCTGGGGGCAGTCTGGACGATGAATATACGGCGGCAGCGGCACGTGGCCGATACGCTCCAGCGCCTCGTAGATATCAGTTTCGATGTGAAAACGCAGCGTGCGCTCGCCGAATTCACGGCGCGCGAGGATTTCCGCTTCGAGCCCCTCGTCGAACATTACTCGCTCACCAGTGCGCATTTTGCGTCCGGGCCGCACGAGCGCGTCCCAGGTCTTGCGGTCGTCGGAAACCGGGCGTAGCAGAAAAACCTCGACGCGCCCGCTGAGATTTTCGAAACGCTTTGGATTGTTTTTTCCAACTCGCAGGGAGTGCACGCCGCTGCGATGTCCGAACAGGCGGGAAGGGAACACTCGGGAGTCGTTGAAAACCAGGCAATCGCCTTCCGTCAGGTACTCGGGCAGGTCGCGGAAAGTGCGGTCTTCCCAGCGTTGTTCGCGACGGTGTAGCACGAGCATGCGAGAGGCGGCGCGGTCTTCGAGAGGAATCTGGGCGATCGACTCCTCCGGCAGGTGATAATTGAAGTCAGAAAGTTTCACTACGTTAATGATTGTCGCAAAGCCTGTACGCATTCTCGGAATCGAATCTTCGTGCGATGAGACCGCCGCCGCTGTGGTGGAGAACGGCGAGACCGTGCTTTCAGCTGTTGTGGCATCGCAACTCGACACGCACGGCAAGTACGGAGGCGTCGTTCCGGAACTGGCTTCACGCGAGCACCTGCGCGCGATTGTACCGGTGGTGCGCGCCGCAATGGAGCAGGCCGGCTGCGGCTTCGAAGGGCTGTCGGCAATTGCGGCGACATCGGGTCCGGGACTCGTCGGATCATTGCTGGTCGGTCTGACCTACGCGAAATCGCTTTGCATGGCGCGTGGGCTGCCGCTGATTGGCGTAAATCACATCGAAGGACATATCCATGCGGTCGTGATGGAAGCGAAGCAGGCAGGAAAGCCGATTGAGTTCCCGGCACTGGCGCTGGTGGTCAGTGGCGGGCACACACACCTGTTCGAAGTGCTGGAAGGCTTTCACTACAGGCTGCTCGGCAAGACGCGCGATGACGCTGCGGGCGAGGCGTTCGACAAGGTCGGGAAGTTGCTCGGGTTCGGTTATCCAGGCGGCCCTGTGGTTGATATGCTCGCCGCGTACGGAAATCCTCGGGCCGTGCGCTTTACGCTGGCCAAGATGAAAGGCAACGCGCTCGATTTCAGCTTCAGCGGCTTGAAGACGGCCGTGCTGCGCTGGTTCGAAGCGCGGGACATGAAGGCCGAATTGGAGGTCCGCAAACAGCTGTTGTCAAAGACGCTGCGGCCGACACTCGAGCAATGGCTCGCAGTGACGCCCCAGGCGACCCTGGACGTGCTGGCGTCCTTCCAGTGGACGGTGATCGAGGAGTTGCTTCGGCGTGCGGCTCTGACGGCGGAACACATCGATGCCAAGGCGTTAATCGTGGCGGGCGGCGTCGCGTGTAACTCGGGATTGCGGCGTACGGCGGAAAAAGCGAATTTGCCATTCCCGGTCTATTTCCCGACCGTTGGACTATCGACTGACAATGCGGCGATGATCGCGGCGGCGGCCTTTGTGAAATGGGATCGGGGAGAGTTTGCGGATTTGAGCTTGAATGTCCAGCCCAATTTGACGCTAGCCTGAGACGCAAAGTCATTATGAAGACATAACGACTTTGCGCCGCGTTGGAAGAGAACTTCTAGTCTTCTTTTTTCAGTTGCTGGGCAAGATAGTTCTCGTAGCCCATTTCGCCGATCATGTGAAGCTGGGCTTCCAGGAAATCCACGTGGTGTTCTTCATCCACGAGAATCGCTTCGAAGAGTTCACGTGAACCGTTATCGCCGACTTCGACCGCAGTCTTGATGGCGTTGTTCAGGCGGGGAATCGCTTCCAGTTCCAGGTTCAGATCATTTTGCAACTGTTCCTTGACGTTCTGGCCGATGTGCAGTGGGAACAATTCGTTCATGGTCGGCGTGGCATCGAGGAACAGAATTCGTTCCATGCACTTTTCGGCGTGTCGCATCTCGTCGATCGATTCCTTGCGGCCGTAATTGGCGAGCTTTTCGTAGCCCCAGTTCTCGCACATTTCGGCGTGCAGAAAATACTGATTGATTGCGGTTAATTCCGCTTTCAGTACTTCGTTCAGGTACGCAATGATCTTCTCATTTCCCCTCATGAGTTCTCCTTGTGATGTTGGCGCCATCTTCGCGGACGGCGACCAAAGGCCGATTGTAGCAGGAACGCGAGTGTTTGCGGCGACGGGAACGCAGATCCTCTGTAAGCCCAACGAATACATTGGTTTGGGAACTTCTTCTGAGGTTCTCTACTTAGTACCAATTAAGGTCTCTCTAGGGCAGAAATAGAGCCAACGTTTGATTGTTGTTCTCCTGAGAAGACTCTAACGTATAGGTTGGGGAAGGGACCATCATGCTACGCGGCGCAATAATCAGTCCGAACGCTGAATTCACAGAGAAGCTGGTGAGCTTCCTGGCCGACGTTGGGCAGATCGGGATCGTGCGCTCGCTGACATACTACCCAAACACGATGGAGTTGGCGCGGTTTGTGCGTGCGAACGCGCCGCAGGTTTTGTTTCTCAGCATGGATGGGCTCGATAAGGCGGCGGAAGTGGTTGCGGGGATCGAGGCGAACTCACAGGGAGTCCAGATCGTTGCAATACATCGGAACTATGATCCGCAGATCATGCTGGAAGTTATGCGACTGGGTATTCGCGAGTTCCTCTCGATGCCGTTCAGTCGCGACTCTCTTCACGAGATGGTGCGTGCGCTTGTCGGATGGCCTGGAGAAACGCCCGATAGCGTCTGGGAGCACCGAGCAGGTCTTCGCGTTTCTGCCGGCGAAAGCGGGCGTGGGAGCATCCACGATTGCGCTGAATGCCTCGATGGCGATGGCCCGGCAAACCAATGAGAATGTGTTGTTAACCGATTTCGACATGAATTCCGGCATGATCCGGTTCATGTTGAAGCTGGAGAACGCGTATTCGGTGGTGGACGCCTGCTGAGAACGCGGCGAAGCTGGATGAGAACCTCTGGCCGCAGTTGGTTACGTCCTTTGGCCGTCTCGACGTGCTGCATGCGGGAAAACTGAACCCGAACTTTCGGGTGGATTCGGTGCAGATCCGGCAGATTCTGGATTTCGCGCGTCGAAATTATCAGGCGATCTGCATCGATCTTTCGGGCAATCTCGAAAAGTACTCTACCGAGATCATGCATGAAGCCAAACGGGTCTTCCTGGTCTGCACGCCGGAGATCACTTCGCTACATCTGGCACGGGAAAAACTGCAGTACCTGCAATCGCTCGAATTGGGGAGCCGCGTAAGCCTGCTGGTAAACCGTGCTCAGAAACGCTCCCTGATCAACGCCCCGCAGATTGAGCAGCTATTGCGGATGTCTGTCCACCAGACGTTCCCGAACGACTACAACGGAGTCCAGCGGGCACTGCAGGACGGCAAAGCCGTGGATCCAGCCAGCGACCTGGGCAAGCAGTTCGAGATACTGGCAAGAACGATGCTGGCTGCGAAGAAGCCCACGGATGACGCGAAAGAACCCAAAAAGAAACTTGCCGAGTATTTTTCGATCCTTCCCGGACGGTTTTCAATTTTCCCGGAGAGCAAGAAAACCGCAAGTTAGAGCTGGGTCAGCGCTGGGTGCATTTGCCCCAAAACGGGTTCCCAGCCCCAAATCATGTACTTGCATCCCGATACCAAAACCAATTAAGATAATGGCGTATTTTAGTCTACCTTGTTGAGGGGAAAAGATGATCTATTCGCGCTCTGCTGAGTACGCGATCCGCGCGTTCGTGCATCTCGCTGAGGTGGAAGAGGGCAAATATGCGATGGTTAAGAACATTGCTGCCCAGGCTGACATTCCAGCCCACTTTCTAGCCAAAATTCTGCAACAACTGGCCCGCAAAGGCTTTCTGCGCTCCAGCAAGGGGCCGACCGGCGGGTTTTCCCTACGGATTCCGGCGGAAGAGATCAGCATGCTCCAGATTGTGGAGTCCGTTGACGGACTTGCCGACTTCCAGCGCTGTCCAGCTGGCATGGCCGAATGCAACGATCAGCAACCATGCGGGATGCATGATAGCTGGAAGGCCCTCCGAGGGCGTATCATGGAGTACTTGGAGCTGACGACGATCGCCAGCCTGGCAAAATCGATGGACCAGAAACGCAAGGCCGTCGAAAAGAAGTCTGTCAAGGCCAAAAAAGTCGTTGCCAAGCGCTTGACTTGAGACCCTCGCGGGTCCACTGGAGGAGCACGTGAATATGGGCAGTTCTATGCTTGTCCCCATGGTTGTCGAACAGACGTCCCGGGGCGAGAGAGCCTATGACATTTATTCCCGGCTGCTGAAGGAAAACATCATTTTTCTGGGAACGCCGATTGACGACAATGTCGCCAACCTGATGATTGCCCAGATGCTATTCCTCGCAGCAGAGGATCCGGAACGTGATATTTCGGTTTACATCAATTCTCCCGGCGGTTCAATCACCGCTGGCTTGGCGATCTTAGACACGATGAGGCTGATCGAGCCTGACATCGTGACCTATTGCGTGGGTCAGGCAGCGTCCATGGCTGCCGTCCTGCTTGCGTGCGGCGCAAAGGGCAAACGCTACAGCCTGCCGCATTCTCGTATTCTGATTCACCAGCCCTCAATGAGCGGCCTGGCTGGTCAGGCTGCGGACATCGACATTTATGCCCGCGAAATCCTGCGTATGCGGGAAATCCTGAACGGCATTCTGGCGGACGCCTGTGGTCAGCCGATCGAGAAAGTGGCGCGTGACGTGGATCGCGATTACATCATGGAACCGGAAGCGGCATTGAATTACGGCATGATCGACAGAATCGTTTCGAGCCGCGAAGTGACCAAGTAGAACAGTTTACAAATCTAAACTCTTAAAAACACGGATGAACCCTGTAGGGGGCTCATCCGTGTTTTTGTTTTGGCTCACTTTACAGGCGTTCTGACGAGCTGAAATTTCCTGCGGCTGACGGTTGGAGTCTTGCCCTGTGTTTTTGCCGTCGCTTTCAGCAGGAAGTTGCCGGTCCGGTCTGGCAGGTGCAGGTCGACATTGTGGGTGAACTGGCCTAACGCGGCGAGTTGAAATGGCGTCTCACTGCGGGCGACCACCTCACCGCGTTCGTCTTCGAGCGTAAGCAGCAGTTGACCCGCAGCAGCCGTGTATTCATCGTTGATCATCATGACCGCGAAGCGCTGGTCGGTGTTGGCTCGCGCACTGGATTGCCAAAAATTGACATACACGCCGAGCGGGCGGAAAGCCTCCTTGACCCAATCCGCGAAGTGCGGTTCGAGCTTCAGATTCGCGACATCGATGAAGTGGTCTGAGGTGTAGGCGCCGGGATAGCTCGATGTCAGATGGACAAAGTGCAGCACACCGGCGAAGTTGCGGTGCGCGCGCCAGAACTCAGTGAGCCCGGCCAGGTAGTAGGCATAGGCGCTGAAGCGCTGATCGGCGGTGGCGTTCGGGCCGACCATTTTTTCGTAAACACGTGTGGTCAGCTCCGTGGGTGAGCCGTCGCGATTCAGCCAGAGCCAGCCGTATTCGTTCAGGATTACGGCATGCCCGCTGGGGTGTGGCGAGTTCGTGCTCTTGTTGCCGGTCATGGTTTCGAGCTTCGGAGGCGTGAAGCCGTTCACCACTCCGTATTGGCCGAAGAGGTAAGGATGATCTTCAATCGGGTCGTCCGGCCCGACCGGTTGGTTGTAGCCGTTGTCCCAGGGACGATTGGAGAGATCCAGCGGGCGTACAGCGCGGATGATCTCCGCAGTCAGGTCCGAGCGTGTTTCGTTATTGGCGTCCCAGATTGCGACGCTGGGGTGATTCCAGTTATCGCGCATCCAGTCCTTGAACTGGCTGATGACTTCCTTCGTGTCCCACTGCTTGCGGTACTGCCAGATGAAGAATTCGTTCTGGATGAGAAGGCCCGCTTCGTCGGCGATGTCGAGCCACATCTCCGGCACCGGACCGATGCAGAAGCGGAACGAATTCCAACTCATCTGCTTCGGAATTTCGACGAGCAGTTTGCGAACCCACTTCTCATCCCACGGAAGCGTGCCGCCTTTCTCATCTTCGAAAAAACGGTGCAGCGTAACGTTGGAACCGCGCAGGAAATAGGGCTTGCCATTGAGGTACGCGCGCTTGGTGGCTGTGTCGAAGCGGAATTCGCGCATGCCGAAACGCGTCTTCAAAGTGTCGCCGCCGGTGCTGGTGTGTACCGTGTATAGCTGCGGGTTCTCAGGCGTCCAGAGGCGCGCATTAGGAATCTGGAGCGTCTGGCGGATCGACTTTCTCTTCGCCAGCTTTCAACTCAATCTTCTGCGAGACGGTCTTCTGATCCACAATCTGCGTGACTGTAAAACTGCCGGCTGCGCCGTAGTTCTTCAGGCGTGTTTCGATAAGGATGGACGATTGCTGGATGCGTGGAGCCACTTGCACGGACTCGATCAGGGGATTGTCGGCCAGGATCACGGAAACATTGTCGTAGATGCCCGGAGTCCAGAAGCGCTTTTCCTGATCGGTGCCCGTGGGAACGGTCTCGGGAACAGCCGCGGGATGCGCGCCGATGCGCACGATCAATTCATTCTCGGTCTTCAGACGCGCTGCGCAGATCGAAATATCCGGCTGAGAAGCAACCGTTATACTCGCCGACTTTCTTCCCGTTCAGCCAGACCGCCGTACCGAACTGCGCTTTCGCTATGCGCAGCAGGGCCGCCTGTTTCACGTTTGGTATGCGGAAGGAAGTGCGATACCAGAAATAATTGCGGGTCTGCCTGGAGATGCCGACTGCGGTGGTGGCGTTGGTGGCCTGAAGTTCCTTACGCTTAATGCCGCGCTCGATCCATTCATAGCTTTCGAAGCGGTCAACCTGCTCGAAGGGCGGCGTGGCGGAATGTGTCAGGCCCGGAACCGGAACCTTGTGCGTGAACGACTTCGGCATGTCGTTCGGCAAAACGCTGTCTGCGACGTCCCACGTTCCGTTAAGGGACACGGTGAGGCGTTCGGCGCTGGCAGCGCTCGAAAAGGCGAGTAATAGTAAACTGACAAGCAGGACCATTTGTCCTATTCTACTGAAGGATGGCGAACCGAGATGACCAGTAAAGAGCGACTGCAGGCGACACTGAATCACAAGCAGCCGGATCGAATCCCAATGGATTTTGGAGGTACGGCCGTCACGGGCATCCATGTCAGTTGCGTCGCGGCGTTGCGGGATCATTACGGACTCGAGAAACGTCCGGTAATGGTGCATGAGCCGTACCAGATGCTTGGGTGGATGGACGACGATTTGAAAGACGCCATGGGTCTGGATGTCGATGGCGTGGTCCCGCGCAATACGATGTTCGGTTTTGCCAACGAAAACTGGAAAACCTGGCGCTGTCCGGATGGGTTGGAGGTGCTCGTATCCGAACACTTCCGCACCACGCTGGACGAAAAGGGCGACATTCTGATTTATCCCGAGGGCGATCTGGACGCGCCGCCAAGCGGGCGCATGCCAAACGACGGCTACTTCTTCGACACAATCGTGCGGCAGGAACCGATCGACGACGACAAGCTCAACGTTGAAGACAACCTGGAAGAGTTCGGCCCGATCAAGCCGGAAGACCTGGATCATCTGGAACGGGAAGTGGCGCGCACCAGGAACTCGGGTCGCGGAGTGATCGGAAACTTTGGGGGGACTGCCTTCGGCGACATTGCGCTGGTGCCCGGACCGTTTCTGAAGAATCCCAAGGGCATTCGCGACATCGCGGAGTGGTACATGTCGACGACCATGCGGCGTGACTACGTGCACAAAATTTTCGAAAAGCAGTGTGAGTACGCCCTAGCGAACCTGGCGCAGGTTTACGAACGCATCGGTAATGGCGTGGACGCGGTGTTCCTGTGCGGGACTGATTTCGGCACGCAGACATCCACGTTCTGCTCCGTGGGGACCTTCAAGAATCTGTACTTCCCGTATTACAAAGCGGTGAATGACTGGATTCATCAGCACACGACCTGGAAGTGCTTCAAGCACTCATGCGGTGCGGTGGAGCGCTTTATTCCGGCGCTAATTGAATGCGGGTTCGACATTCTGAATCCGGTGCAATGCTCCGCCACCAATATGGGCGCGGAGCACCTGAAGAGCACTTACGGCGACAACCTTGTGTTTTGGGGCGGCGGCGTCGATACGCAAAAGACGTTGCCGTTCGGTACGCCAGCACAAGTTCGCGCAGAGGTATTGGAACGCTGCCGCGTGTTTTCGCAGGGGGGCGGTTTTGTTTTCGATGCGATCCACAACATACAGGCGCGGACCCCGGTGGAGAATATTGTCGCTATGGTCGATGCGGTCCATGAGTTCAACGGTGATTGAAGCGTTGGGATGGCTTAAGATCAACTGGGGACGGTTCCGATGAAGAGATTTCTTTTGTGCTGTGTGCTTGCGAGTGTTTCCTGCGCATGCGCTGAGACTGTGTTGTACGTCGCCAAGGATGGCAACGACATCTGGTCCGGCAAGATCCTGCTACCGACCGCTAAGAAGAGCGACGGTCCGTTTGCCACGTTGGCGCGGGCGCGCGATGAAGTTCGCAAAATGAAAGCGGCCGGCACGCTGAAGGAAGCCGTCACCGTTTATGTCCGCGGCGGCGTGTACGAATTGCCGGAAACACTCAAGCTGGACGTGCGCGACTCAGGGACGGCCGAAGCGCCGGTTGTATATCGTGCATTTCGGCAGGAGAAGCCCGTACTGACCGGTGCGAGCGCGATCACGAAATTTGAGCCGCATGAGGGGAAGATTGTAAAGGCCGAAACGGGCGTGCAGGGCTTCGGTGGGATCTATTTCCGCCATCTGTTCTTCAACAGCAAGCGGCAGAACCTTGCGCGCTATCCGAATTTCGACGCGGGAAATCCTTATGGCGGCGGTTGGGCCTACGCCGATGGCAAACCCATTGCGATGTACCAAAACGTCGAGGGCGAGGATAGGCGCACGTTGCAGTACAAACAGCAGGACGCACGCGTGTGGGCGCAGGCGGATGAAGGCGAAGTTTTCGTGTTCCCGCGCTACAACTGGTGGAACAATATCGTGCGCATCAAGACGCTGAATCGGTTGGATCGCAAGATCACGCTGGCCGGCGATTGTTCGTATCCGATTCGTCCTGGGGATCGGTACTACGTGCAGAACCTGCTTGAGGAACTGGATACGCCGGGAGAGTGGTATCTGGACAAGAAGTCCGGCACGCTGTATTTCTGGCCGCCTGAAGACATGACGCCCAGTGCTGTGAAGGTCTATGCACCGCGCCTACGGACCATCCTGGAACTGGGCAAAGATACGGCGCATGTGACGTTTCGGGGATTCACTTTTGAATTCTTCGGCGGCACGGCAATCACATTGAATGGGACTACACGCTGCCTGCTTGCGGGCAACACGATTCGTAATGGCGGTGATTACACCGGCTCCGGAGTAAGTGTCGTTGGAGGCAAGGACAACGGTGTCGCAGGAAACGACATCTACGAAATCGGCAGCCATGGTGTTGCGCTTAGCGGCGGTGATCGGATCACTCTGACGTCAGCAGGTAACTATGCCGACAACAATTACATTCATCACGTCGGTGTGTTTTACAAGCAGGGCGTCGGCGTGCAGATGCACGGTGTGGGCAATCGGGCTTCGCATAACCTGATTCACGACACACCGCGAATGGCGATCATGTTCAGCGGGAATAACCTGGTGCTGGAATACAATCACATGCGCCACATCAATCTGGAGACGGCTGATACGGGCGCTGTGTACACGGGCGGCCGGGATTGGATCTCCTCGCGAGGCACGGCGATTCGTTATAACTACATGCACGACAGCCTCGGTTATGGTCTGGAAAACGGGAAATGGGCTTCACCGCATTACTCGTGGGGCGTTTATCTGGACGATAACACTGGTGGCGTGGATGTGATCGGTAATATTGTGGTGCGCGCGAGTCGCGGGTTGATTCATCTGCACAACGGTCGCGACAACCTGATTGAGAACAACATATTCGTCAACGGCAAATTGCAGCAGGCCGAGTTCAACGGCTGGACTCCGGAACACCGCTACTGGACCAGTCATCTGCCCACGATGATTGCAGGATATAACTCGGTGAAAGATCAGCCGGCATGGAAAGGTATGCGCAATATGCAGACCGCTCCGGAGCAGGCAGTAATGAAAGATGGATTGATCATGAGCGGCAATGTGTTTCGTCGCAACATTGTGGCTTATCGCGAGCCGAAGTCTAAACTGTTCGGTAGCCGAAATCTATCGCTTGAGAAAAATCAGTGGGACGAGAACCTCTATTGGCACAATGGTCTGCCGTTGAGCGTTGCGCGAGGCGGAAAGCTGGGCGAAGTGGATCTTAGCGATTGGCGCGGATTGGGTCAGGACAAGAGATCGCTGGTTGCTGATCCACTCTTTGTGAATTGGGATAAGGACGACTACCGGCTGCGTTCGAATTCGCCCGCTTTCAAGTTGGGTTTCCAGGCGATACCAGTGGACAAGATTGGTCCATACAAGAGCGACTTGCGAGCATCATGGCCGATCGTGGAAGCCGAGGGCGCGCGCGAGAAACCGCTGGTGCCGTGAGATAAAGCACGCGCTTACTTACGTGCGCGCCTCAGATGTAGTGCTTTGTCTTCGGCCACAGGGTCTTTAAATCGATTCGTGGTTTGCGGCAGATCCAGATTGTGCGGTTGTTCTCATACGGCATGGCGTAACGGTGGAAGGTCTGCGCGGCTGGAGTTACTTCGTCGAAGACTTTGCGTGCGTCTTCTTCCTTACCTCCGATTACTATCAGCGTACTGTTGTAATTGCGCGGTCCCCAAAGCCAATAGGAGTTGTGGCCGCTGATAGCGGGCGGTAAGCCCATGCGCGGACCGAAGTAATCGACGGCTCCGGCTTCCCCATAATTTTGCGCGTAGATGCCAGCTTCGGCGCGCTCTTGCGGGGGAAGGGAATTGTACACCTCGGCAACGCGCTCGGCGAGTTCCTCCCAACCGAACATATCTGCATAGAACTGCGGCAATGGTCCGCGTTCGTGACGCTCGGTGGCGACTTCGTCCATTCCCAACGCACGGGAGTAGCGCATGAATGTTTCGGGCGGCAGCACTGGAAGCGCCATAGGCGTTGCGATCAATGCGCCGGCAACCAGGACGATCACTGCGACGGGACGCAGCCATTTTGCGGACAGGCTTTCGAACCAGACCGCACCCGCGGCAAGGAGCATAGGATAGGCCGGCGCGAGGTAGTAATTCTTTCCGTGCAAAACAATCATCGTGATGAACATCACGATGTAAGCCCAGCCGAGAGCACGATAGAAACGTGCCGCCGGGCTGATCATCAGGAATACGAGTCCGCTCAGCCAGAGCGGGAACGTAACCGGATTGAGCGTGAGTATCTGCCCCAGAAAAAACTGCCACGGGCCCACGATCAGGTTCTTTCCCTTTTCCGCATTACGCAGTAATTCCAATTGCGGCAGGCCGGTCTGGACTTGCCAGATCAAATGCGGCAGGAAGATCAAGAATGCGATGGCACCGCCAAGCCAGAACCACTTACTGAGCAATTGTCGATACTGCCCTGCCAAAATGATGCCGACAACGAGGCCGAAGCCAAAGAAGATCATGGAGTGCTTGTTCATCAGCCCGATTCCAGCTAGTACGCCGAACCAAAGCCAGAGCTTCGGATTGCGGGTCCTCACAATCCGCAGGAATATCAGCGCACAACCCATCCAGAAAAGCGGTTCGAACGCGTTTGGAGAGAAGACGTGATTGAGGCCCATCCAGATCGTGGCGGCCACGATCGAAAGTGCGGCTAGTGACTGAGCGAAACGTCCCCCGCCGAGTTCGCGGGCGAGCATGCCGGCAAGCACGACCAGCCCTGCGCCTGCGATCGCGGGCAGGATACGGATCGCGAACAAAGATTCGCCGAGCACGCTGGTGACGACGCGCGAAATGAGGCCGATGAGCGGAGGGAATTCGACATAGCCCCAGGCGAGGTGACGTCCGCAGACGACATAATAAAGCTCGTCGCGAAAGATTCCATAACCATTGATGAATGCGATGTGGATGCAGAGTTTGATGAGCGCTAGCAGGTACACCAAACGAGATAACTGCTTCGAGACCATGTAATCTCTCGGGTACATCTGATCCTATGCTATACACTTGGTCATGCGTTGTGTTATCTCGCTCTTTTGCACTGCACTACTGTCCGCGTTTGGCCTCAGCGCGCAGGGTCTCGACTACGTAAAGTCGCATTACACAAAGTACGAATACCGAATTCCTATGCGGGATGGCGTGCGCCTGTTTACGGCCGTGTATGTTCCTAAGGATGCCGCTGAGCGTTATCCGATATTGCTTACGCGAACGCCCTATAGTGTCAAGCCGTATGGCGCGGATGCGTACGCAGCCCAACTCGGGCCGTCTGAACAGATGGCCAAAGCCGCGTATATTTTTGCGGAGCAGGACGTGCGCGGAAAGTACATGTCCGAAGGCGAGTTCGTCAACGTGCGTCCGCACAAGCCGAACAAGACGGCGAAGGAAATTGACGAGAGCACTGATGCCTGGGACACAATTGACTGGCTGGTGAAGAACGTCCCTAATAACAATGGCCGCGTCGGCATGTGGGGAATTTCCTATCCCGGCTTCTACGCTGCAGCCGGCGCGATCGACGCGCATCCCGCGCTAAAAGCTGTGTCGCCGCAGGCGCCTATCGCCGACTGGTTCGTCAACGACGATTTTCATCATAATGGTGCGCTGTTCCTTGTACATGCTTTCGACTTTTTTGGATTCTTCGAGAAGCCGAGACCGGAACTGAGCACCAAGAACGTTGTGGTGTATGAGCCTTCCGCGGTCGGATGGCTACAAGTTTTTTCTGGACATGGGACCGCTCGTAAATGCGGATGAACGCTTCTTCAAAGGGCAGGCTGCCTTCTGGAATGAACTAACGCGCCATCCGAATTATGACAAATTCTGGCAGGAACGTAACCTGCGCCCGCACCTGCGGAACATCAAGCCGGCGGTGATGACGGTAGGCGGATGGTTCGATGCAGAAGACTTGTTCGGCGCGCTGAAGACTTATGAGTCGATCGAGAAAATCCACGCCCGGTGCGAACAATACACTGGTGATGGGGCCGTGGATTCATGGTGGGTGGTCGCGCAACGATGGCGACAAACTTGGGGACATTTCGTTCGCGGATAAGACGTCGCTGTTCTATCGCGAAAAGATCGAGCTGCCGTTCTTCGATTTTCATTTAAAGCAGAAGGGCACGGCAAATCTGCCGGAAGCATTTGTTTTCGAGACGGGTACGAATCAATGGCGTAAAGAAGAAAGCTGGCCGCCTAAACGCGTTACTCCGAAGACGCTTTACTTCGACAAAAGCGGCAAGCTGTCGTTCACGGCTCCAGTGCAGGCCGGAGTTGATGAGTATGTGAGCGATCCCGCGCGTCCCGTGCCGTATCTGCCTTCCGTGTCGTTCAAGATGGCGACGCGCTACATGGTGGACGATCAACGCTTCGCGGCGACACGCCCGGATGTGCTTGTATATCAAACGGACGTCCTGGAAGAAGACGTGACGATCGCGGGCGGAATCAAGGCCTCGTTGCACGTTTCCACCAGTGGTACGGATTCCGATTGGGTGGTGAAGATAATCGATGTTTATCCCGACGAGTATCCCAATCCAACTCCGAATCCGACCAACCTGGCGATGCCTGGATATCAGCAGTTAGTGCGCGGCGAACCGTTCCGCGGCCGTTTCCGGAATAGTTTCGATAAACCGGAAGCGTTCGTTCCCGGTCAGCCGTCGAAGGTGGAGTTCACGTTGCCGGATGTGTATCATAACTTCCGGCGTGGCCATCGCATCATGGTGCAGGTGCAAAGCTCGTGGTTTCCGCTGGTCGATCGCAATCCGCAAAAGTTTGTCGATATTTACCAGGCGCGCGAAGCTGACTTTCAGAAAGCCACACAGCATGTCTATTTCGGCGGAGCGCACGCGAGTTCGCTGACGATTGGGGTGATTGGCAAGTGACGCCACTGCCCACAGTGCTCGCGATGTTGCTGGCCGCGGTTGTGGTCGTAGCGGGCATATCCGATATACGCTCTCGACGCATCCCGAATTGGGTCGTGCTCAGCGGACTAATCGCAGGATTTGTGGGACATGGAGTACTCGATGGTTGGGGCGGAATCGGCACTGCTGCGCTGGGCTTCGGTTTGGCCTGTTTGATCTATGTGCCGCTGTATATGCTGCGCGGAATGGGCGGCGGCGATTTGAAATTAATGGCGGCGGTCGGCGCTCTGGCAGGCCCAATGAATTGGTTATACATATTCATTTTCACGGCCATTCTTGGTGGCGTCTTTGCGCTATTGCTCACGCTAGTTAAAGGCAGGCTGCGCAAGACGCTCGGCAACGTCGGGTACATTATTTGCGAACTTGTGCAGCGTCGCGCCCCTTATGCAAATCGCGAGGATCTCGATGTGAAGAACCCGGATGCGCTACGATTGCCCCATGGCGCGGTGATTGCACTGGGTACACTCGCCGTCCTGACAATTCTGGGTTTCCGAAACATTTAGGGTCAGCGCTTCTTTGAGGGGGGACGCCAATGCGCAAGCAGCCTGGTGGTGAAGTCGTTCTATTGTTTGTGGCGCTCGGCAGTTTGCAAATGCCTGGCCAGAGCCCGGGCAATTTGTTCTACAGCACCATTCGAGGTAACGATCTCGCTGGGCTCGGTGGTGTGCGTTGAGACGCTGGAAATCGTCAAGAACGGCGCTATTGGCCTGGGCCGGCTCACACCGCTGATGTTCGCTGCGACTCGTGAAGGCCGGTGCGAATGTGAACGCGCTAGATATTCGCGGTCTGAATGCTTTATCGCTCGCTGTTGCCACGGATCATGCCGATCCGCGAATCGTCCATTTGCTGCTGTCGAAAGGTGCTGATCGGAAATCAAAATTGAAGGCCGGCGAGACGGCACTCGATTGGGCACGGAAATTCCGAAATCCGTCGCACTTATGCAAAGCAGCAGCGCGAAGTTTCTTGGGACAGGCGGATGCCTCTCCTGTCACTCGCAACACCAGACCGGCCTCGCTGTAGCGGCGGCCAAAGCCGCTGAAATCAAAGTAGATTGGGCATTGGAAAGCGAACAGGCGCGCGCCACAGCCTCGCTGCGCGGTGGCCTCGAACAAACGCTTACCGGGTGATGTACCCGATCGCGGGCGGTTTCTCGCACACTGCTAAAGGAATTCGCGCTCTGCAATTGAATAGGCTGCCCGGTCGAAAGGCTGAATTCGCGGAACGCATCGCGCGTGGAGCGGGTTGGCTCAGGGCTGCATCGCCGGTTACTACCGAAGATCGCACAATGCTGGGCCAACCAAAAAGCGCCTGAGGCGCGTGTACGCGAACTTATCGCGATTCAGCGTCCAAACGGCGGATGGGGCCAGACGGAAACTCTCGGAAGCGATGCTTATGCAACCGGCGAAGCTCTTTATGCACTGCACCAAGCCGGCATGGCTACGACGCACGATGTTTATCGGCGCGGAGTCGAGTTTCTGCTGCGCACGCAAATGGATGACGGATCCTGGCTGGCGAAGACCCGGGCTGCAGGGTTCCAGCCCTACTTCGAAAGCGGTTTTCCTTCTGGCCACGATCAATGGATTTCGCAGAGCGGTACTTCCTGGGCGGCCATCGCGCTGTCTTATGCGATCCGGTGAAATCTGGAACAATAGGCGGTATGAAACGGAGAATGTTCCTGGAGTCAGTGGCGGGCGCGAATCTTGCGGCGGCACTTGCTCAAGCTGCGGCTGCGCCCGAAAGGCGAACGCGTTTCTATTTGCTGCAACAGTTTCATCTCAAGAACGGCACGCAGAAGTCGCGACTCGATGAGTATCTGAGCAGTGGACTGTTGCCGGCCCTTAGTAAGTTGCACACCGGTCCGGTGCTTTGCCTGGATGGCATGGTCGCGCCACACCTGCCGCAGATGATCTATTTGACCGGCTATCGCACGCCGGAAGAAATGCGCGACGTACAAACAGCGTTGGCAATGGACGAGGGGCACCAGAAAGCCTTCGCTGCCTGGGAGCGTGGTACTGAACAGCCCTACGAAGAATCTTCCATGTCGCTGTTGGCTGCGACGGATTATTCACCGGAGATCACTCCGTTGAAGCCGCAGCCGAAAATTCCGCGAGTGTTCGAACTGCGCGTCTATCACTCGCCCACGCAGCGTCAATTGACTGCGCTGCACGAGCGCTTTGCCGGTCCGGAGATCAAGATTTTCCACCGCAGCGGTGTGCATCCGGTGCTCTATAGTTCGACGATTTTTGGGGCGAACATGCCGAATCTGACGTACCTGATTCCATTCGATGACCTGGCCGCGCGCGAGAAGGCCTGGGCCGCATTCGGGGCCGATCCTGAATGGGTCAAGGTGCGTAAGGAATCGATCGACCGCAACGGCCAGATTTCAATCAGCAGCCAGATTTCGCTCTATCGCGCGACAGCGTACTCGCCGCTGCGTTGAAGCGCTATTGCTCGGCTTCCAGCAGGGCCTTGGCCTGAGTCAACTGCTCCTGTTGCTCTTGTGAGACGGTTGGATAGTCCAGTCCAAGTTTCTTCAAACGGTAATAGATAGCGCCGGCTACAGCGAGGCGTGCGAAGGGCTTGGAGTCCGCTGGAATAACGTACCACGGCGCACAGTCCGTGCTCGTATGCTCCATGCAATCTTCATACGCGGCCTGGTAATCATCCCAGTGCTCGCGCTCGTGCACGTCGGCGGCTGAGAACTTCCAGTTCTTCTCCGGCTGCTCAATGCGGTCCAGGAAGCGACGTTTCTGTTCTTCTTTAGAGACGTTCAGGAAAAACTTCAGGACGACGGTTCCGTTGTTCACCAGATACTTTTCAAAATTATTGATCTCTTCGAAGCGACGCTTCCAGATTCCTTTGGCTTTGGATTCAGGTGGTAGTTTCTGGCGGTCAAGAATTTCCGGGTGGACGCGCGCGACGAGAACTTCCTCGTAGTAAGAGCGATTGAAAATGCCGATGCGGCCGCGTTCGGGCAGCGCCTTTATGCAGCGCCAGAGGTAGTCGTGATCGAGTTCCTCCGCGGATGGCGCCTTGAAGCTGTAGACCTGGCAGCCTTGTGGATTGAGGCCAGTCATCACATGCTTGATAAGCCCGTCTTTCCCTGCCGCATCCAAGGCTTGCACGATGATGAGCACGGAGTAGGTGTCCTGGGCATAGAGTTTGTCCTGAAACTCGGCCAGCAGCTGAACACCTTGTTGGAGGAGGCCTTTCGATTCGTCCCTATCGAGCTGGAGCGGATCGTAAGCAGGGTCGAAATCCTTTGCGAGCGAAAGCTTCTTCCCGGGTGGAACGATCAGTCGCTTAACCAGTTTTTTGTAGTTCATTTGGATCCGCTCCTAGTTGAGTTCATTAGCGTGAAGCGCAGTGGCTTTTCGAAACTGCGGCAATAGATGAGCAGAGTCCGGTCGTCCACGGTGAACCGCTCGGCGCTTGAGAGTGCCTTCATGTACCTGCGTTCCTGATCGCCGCTTGCAGGCACGCAGGCGCGCCGCGTAGTGGCCAGTGCGCCGAACTTGATAGTGCTGCCATTGATATTGACCGAACCGTTGAAGCGGTTGCAGCCAGTGCTGCCTGTGGCCCTGCCCGCTACGGGAAACGCGAGCGTGGATTGAACACGATCCCGCACGGGCCTGCCAGCCAGGTCCTCGAGGAGCCATTCCACTGCTGTCAGTCGTGACACAGCGGTAGGCGCGGGCTGGGGAAGCTTGGGAGCGGAAACGCGCTTGGATTTGCGGCACGACAGTGACAAACAGCAAAACAAAATGACAAGCAGCCCTAAAATCTTTGTGCGCGACATACTATTCCAACTGTAGCGCGCGGAAAACTTTTGTTAATTATGTCATTTGAAACCTGTTAATCCAGATTCCCGTCCGATATGACAGGATATACATATGCCAGTCAGCCACAGAATGCTGCCCGCAGCTTTAATCGCCGTATTTGCCCTGTCCGGCCAGCAGGCCCCGCCTGCTCCTTCCGTCCCGCCCTCGAGCGAGCCGACGCTGCGAATCACCGTGACGCTGGTTCAGGTCGATACGGTGGTGACTGATTCCAAGGGCAAGCATGTTACGGATCTCAAGCCCGAGGACTTCGAACTGCGCCAGGACGGCAAAGTTCAGAAGATCACGCATTTTTCCTACATCAATACGAGTAGCGGTAGGGCTGTCGTGCAGAAACAGAAGCAGCAGGTTAACAAGAACGCGCCGCCGCTGCCGCCTGTGCCGATGAGGGCGGCTCAAGTCAAGCGAACGATTGCACTGGTGGTCGATGACTTAGGGCTGTCGTTCGAAAGTATGGCGCAGGTGCGGCAGGCACTTAAAAAGTACGTCGATGAGCAGGTTCAGCCAGGTGATCTTGTGGCGATCATCAGGACGGGCGGCGGCATGGGCTCGCTGCAACAATTTACGTCGGAAAAGCGCATGCTCTATGCCGCCATCGAGAAATTGCGATGGAACTTTAATGGCCGGGTTGGCGTTTCGTCGTTTACCCCGATTAACGACTCCGCGAGCGAAACTGAAGCGGCAGCCGAGACTCAGATCAACGAATTCCGCGAGGAGCAGTTTTCAGTTGGCACGCTGGGTGCGATCAGCTATGTCGTGAATGGCCTACGTGAACTTCCGGGGCGCAAATCAGTCGTTGTTTTGTCTGAGAATATTCCAATTCTGCAGAGCGGCCAGATGAACGCCCGAATCATGGAATCTCTGGAAAAGCTCACGGATGCGGCTAATCGTTCGGCCGTCGTCATTTACACTATCGATCCGCGTGGCCTTCCAACGCACTCCCTGAATGCGTCGGACAACGTGCGGCCTGACCCAGCGAATCCGGGTAGGATGGCAGAGCAGCAGATGGCCAGGAGTGCGAAGTATTTTGAATCACAGAACGGCTTGAATTTTCTGGCCCAGCAAACCGGCGGCATGTTCATTCACGATACGAATGACATTGCCAAGGGCATCAATGACGTGCTTGATGATCAGGTCGGTTACTATTTGTTGGGGTACTCGCCGGTGGAGGGTACCTTTGACAAAGATGTAAAGAACCAGAAGTTCCACAAGATATCGGTCAAGGTCTTGCGTCCGGGTTTGCACTCACGGACTCGGTCGGGTTTCCTTGGTGTTCCCGATCGCGGCAGGCCTCCGGTGCTGGCGACACGCGAGCAGCAACTCGCAGCAGCGTTGAACTCGCCGTTCGGTGCGACCGGAATCAAAGTGCGACTGACTTCACTTTTTGGCAACAGTCTCAAGCAGGGCTCTTACGTCCAGTCGCTGCTGTACATAGATGCGAAGGACTTGAAGTTCACCGACGAAGAAGACGGCGTGCATAAGGCTGTGGTTGACATCGTCACGATGACATTCGGTGAGAACGGCGTTGAGACCGAACGGAACGACAAGACCTACACGATCCGCATGAAGGGCGAATCTTACACAAACGCGTTGAAGAATGGATTCGTGTATAGCGTGAATCATCCGATCAAGAAGTCTGGCGCATTCCAGTTGCGTGCCGTAGTGCGCGACGCGGCCACGAAGAAGACGGGTTCGTCGAGCCGCTTTGTGGAAGTTCCGGACATCAAGAAAAATCATCTGGCGCTGTCCGGAATTGTGGTCAAGATTGCGCCTCCAGAGATGACCAAGCCAAAGCCGGGTGAGGCTGCCGTGCATGCAGAAGATGGCAAGGCTGAAGCTTCTTCGGAAGGCAGTCCGGCGGTGAGGCGCTTCCGCACTGGCCAGTCAGTGACGTATGGTTTCCAGGTGCTCAATTCGCAGATAGATTCGAAGACGAAAGCGCCTGCGGTGCAGACTGAAGTCCGGGTTTTCCGTGACGGCAAGCCGATTTATTCCGGCAAGCCGGTGCTCATGGCACTCAACGGCCAGACCGATCCAAAGCGCGTCGTCAACGGCGGAGTACTGCGGTTGGGTCCGAAAATGCAGCCCGGCGAGTATGTGCTTCAGGTTATCGCGACAGACCCGCTGGCCAAAGAGAAATATCGCAAGACTTCGAACTGGATAGATTTCGAAGTGGCGCCATAGCACTTAGGCATACAATGGTCACTTATGAACAGGCGGCAGTTTGTTTCCAGTGTTGCTTTTCCAGCGATCATCCGCGCGCGCAGTGGGGCGGCGGCGGATCGTCCGAACATCTTGTGGATTCTTGGTGACGACCTAGGCTGTGAGCTGAGTTGCTACGGCTATCGCGGCGTGCAGACACCGAACCTGGACCGGATCGCCAGCCAGGGTGTGCGCTTCACGAATTTCCACACGACGGCTCCGGTCTGCTCGGCAAGCCGCTCTGCGTTCAATGTCGGCCTGTATCAGACCATGACCTTTACGCAGAACCACCGCAGCCATCGCACTGACGGCTACACGCTGCCAGCGCCCGCCCGCCTGATTACAGATCGTTTCCGCGAGGCCGGCTATTTCACCGCGAATGTAACGGATATCGCTCCTGGCGTGCGCGGCACGGGAAAGACCGATTTCAATTTTACGAAGCCTAAGCCGTTCGATGGCAAGCACTGGAAGGAACGCAATCCCGGTCAGCCGTTCTATGCACAAATCAACTTCCAGGCCCCGCATAAGGGACCCGCGTTCGTTGCGGCACGCAAGCAGGCGAAGCTAATTGATCCGAAAACGGTGCAATTGCCGCCATATTACCCGGATCATCCGGTGGTGCGCGATGAAGTTGCAAACTACCTGGATGCCGTGCAGTTGCTGGATTCGCAGGTGGGCACGGTGCTGGAGCAATTGAAGCACGACAATTTGCTCGAAAACACCGTGATTTTCATGTTCGGCGACAACGGTAGATGTTTGTTGCGCGGCAAGCAATGGCTGTATGAGCCTGGTACTCATGTGCCGCTCATGGTGCGCTGGCCCGGTGTCGCCAAGGCTGGCAGTGTGCGTGAAGACGTGTGCCAGTCCCTCGACATGAACGCAACGTCGCTGATGGCTGCGGGCATTCCGATTCCAGAGGTCTATCACGGGCGCCCGCTGTTTGGCTCCGCCGCTAAGCCGCGTGAATTCATCGTCACGGCTCGCGATCGTTGCGACATGACCGTCAACCGCATCCGCGCGGTGCGCGATTCGCGCTACAGATATATTCGTAACTTCATGCCGGAACGTCCGCGCACACAGCACAACCAGTACATCGAGACTTCTTACCCGACGTTGGGCGTATTGAAGGAATTGCATGCCGCGGGCAAGCTCAATGCGGCGCAGGCATTGTTTATGGCCGCGCAGCGTCCGCAAGAGGAATTCTACGACCTGCAAACTGATCCGCATGAGGTGAAAAATCTCGTGGACTCGCCCGCACAGAAGGCGCGTGTCCAGCAGTTCGCAAAACGGCTTGATCAATGGATGATCGAGACCAAAGATCAGGGTGGCCGCGCCGAATCGCCCGAAGAGAATAAGCAGTAAGTCACTCAGGCGTTTGCTATCCTGAACTTTCAATCGTGGTACTGGTTCAGCACGTTTCCAAAGTCTATAATCTATTCGGCCGCCCGTCGGACAGGATCCTCGATCTTTTCCCGTTCACGAGGCGTGAGCATCGTCAGGACTTCTGGGCCCTGCGAGATGTCAGCTTCACGGTTGAACGTGGCGAGATGCTCGGCATCGTCGGGCCGAACGGCTCGGGGAAGAGCACGCTGCTGCAGGTTGTGAGTGGTATTCTGCCGCCGACGAGCGGTCGTGTCATCGCTGAAGGCCGTATCGCGGCTCTGTTGGAATTAGGCGCAGGCTTCAATCCGGAATTCACAGGCCGTGAGAACGTCTATCTGAGCGGCGAAATTATGGGCCTCTCGCGCAAAGAGATCGAGAGCGCCTTTCCGCACATCGAGAGCTTCGCCGAAATTGGCAATTTTATCGACCGGCCCGTTAAGGAGTATTCGAGCGGCATGTACGTGCGGCTCGCGTTCTCGACCGCGATCCATGTCAACCCCGATGTCCTGATCGTCGATGAAGCGCTGGCCGTGGGTGACGCGATTTTCGCGAACCGCTGCATCCGGAAGTTCGAAGAACTGAAAGAGCGCAAAGTAACAATCTTGTTCGTGTCGCATGACCTTGGTTTGGTGAAGCGGCTTTCCGATCGCGCGATTCTGATGCTGAACGGGCGCATACATTGCCAGGGCACGCCCAACGATGTGGTCAATCGCTATGTGGGCCTGGTCCATGAAACCCAGGAACGCACGGGCGAGCTCACTGACACTCCGGGGCTGGCCGGCAGCTTCCGGCATGGTGATGGATCTAGCCGCATTACCAGCGTGAAAATTCTGGATACTCGCGGCGAACCGACCGAAGCGCCGCAGGGCGGGGACGTGCTCACGGTGCGAGTGCAGGCGCACTTCGACAAAGACGTCGATGATCCAGCGGTTGGCATCCTTATACGCAACCGGCTGGGCGTCGATGTTTACGGCACGAACAGCCGGATCGAAGAGAAGTCGCTCGGTAACTTCCGAGCCGGTGACACGCTTGAAATTGATTTTCGCTTTGATTGCCTGCTGACACGGCAGGAATATACACTGACGGTTGCCACGCAGCACTCGAACGGCGCGAGCATGGATTGGCTGGATGACGTGCTCGGATTCACTGTCGTCGAGGCTAAGGATTTGGCTGGAGTCGTAAACCTGAAAAGCGCCATAGAGTGGCGACGCATCTAAATGAATATCTACATCGTCGTACTTGCGGTTGTCATGTGCACGCTGACCGGCGTGACGATCTACAAAACTTTCTCTGTGAAGAACCAGAGTGACTTTCTGGTGGCCGGACGCAAATTGCCGTGGCACGTGCTGGTTTTCACGCTGCTGTCTTCGTGGATCGGCGCGGGCAGTCTTTTCGCGGGGGGTGAGAATGCTTTCCGCAACGGCTTCGCCGCACTGTGGCAACCCGCCGGCGGCTGGCTCGGGCTAATCGTGATCGCGTTTATTGCCGGACGAGCGCGACGCTTTGCGCAGTTTACAGTGCCGGATCTGCTGGAGAAGCGTTACAACGCGGCGGCGCGCGTGCTCGGGACGATTGCGATCGTGATCTCTTACCTGGTGATCACGAGCTACCAGTTCAAGGGTGGCGGCGACATACTGCATCTAATCTTTCCGGAACTCGATCGCACGACTGGCATGTATCTGATCGCGGCGTTCGTAATAGCGTTCACAGCCGCGGCGGGTATGGCATCCGTGGCGTATCTCGATCTCGTGATCGGGTCGCTGGTGACCTGCGTCGTCGTAGTTGCGGTACCGGTATTGCTGAACCACGCGGGCGGTTGGTCGGGTGTGCAATCTCGACTTCCCGCGAGCCATTTTCAGGTGCTCGGAGACATTACGCTAACGCAGGCGTTGGGTTTCACTTTGCCCACAATGCTGCTGCTGATCGGGAATCAGGGCATGTATCAAAAGTTCTTCTCGGCGCGTTCGGAGCGCGATGCGAAACTCGCGGTGGGCGGCTGGATATTCGGAACGCTGCTGCTGGAGACCTTGCTGGTCACGTTTGCCGTGATCGGCAGTTCACTGTATCAGCCCGACAATCCGCGCGAGATGATTCCCACCACGGCGCGGTTGGGATTGCCCGCGCTGCTGGGCGCGATACTGCTCGGCGGGATTTTTGCCAAAATCATATCCACGGCCAACAACTATCTGTTCTCGCCGGCCACCAACATCATCCACGATGTCTATGAACGATTTATCGATCGCAAAGCCTCCGATCGTCGAAAGTTGATTGTGTCGCGGCTGATCGTGGTTGTGCTCGGGATTTTCGCGCTGTTGCAGGCCGCGTATTTCGAATCGATTCTGAAGGCTGCGCTGTACGCTTACACGATCTACGGTGCTGCTGTGACGCCTTCTGTGCTGGCAGTCTTTTTCTGGAAACGCACCACGACACCGGCAGCGATCTGTTCGATTGCCTGCGGCACGGTGATTACGATCGGCTGGAATCTTGCAGGCTTCGAACTCGATGCCGTTTACCCGGCCCTGTGCGCTTCGGTGTTGAGTCTGATCGTGGTCAGCCTGCTCACGCCCCCACCGGCCGTCGAAAAGTGGCAACCTTTCTTTGAGTAGGGGAAATTATGCGTATCGACGAAATACAACAGGCTCTTCGTGAAGCCGGGCTCGACGCCTGGCTATTCTTCGATCACCACATGCGCGATCCGCTGGCCTACCGCGTGCTGCAATTCCAGCCGCCGCGTACGCCCACGCGCCGCTGGTATTATCTGATTCCAGCGCAAGGCGAACCGCGCGGACTCGTGCACCGCATTGAACAAGGCATGCTGGATGGTCTGCCCGGTGTGAAGACGCCGTATGCCAGTTGGCCGAAACAGGTTGAAGGCCTGAGCGCATTGCTGCAAGGTTGTCGCAAAGTGGCGATGCAATACTCCGCGAACTGCGCTGTGCCGTATGTCTCGATGATCGATGGCGGCACGCTGGAACTCGTGCGCGGCACGGGTGTTGAGGTCGTCACGTCTGCGGATCTAATCCAGTACTTCGAAGCGCGCTGGAATCAAGAGCAGTTCCAATCACATATCGAGGCTGGCGGACTGGTCGATGAAATACGTCGTAACGCGTTTCGCCTCATCGGTGAAAAACAGCGCGCGGGCGAGTCTATTAGTGAGTACGAGATCAAGCAGTTCATCCGCCGCTCGTTTGCCGAACAAAATCTGTTCACCGATCACGGGCCGATTGTTGCGGCCAATGCCAACTGCTCCAATCCGCATTACGAACCCGAGGAACAGAGTAGTTCACCGATTATGCCCGGCGACTTCGTGCTGATCGATCTGTGGGCCAAGCTTGGTCAACCGGACGCGGTTTATTACGACATCACCTGGACAGGCTTCTGCGGTACGAAACCCAAGCCGGAGATGATCAAGGTGTTTGAGACTGTTCGTGACGCGCGTGACGCCGCAGTTAAACGCGTTGTCGATGCCGTGAGTGCGGGTGAGGATCTGCGCGGATTTCAGGTGGATGACGCCGCGCGCGGCTTCATCACGGAGCGAGGCTACGGCGAGTATTTCTTCCATCGCACCGGCCATTCCATCGGCACGGAGGTACACGGCACCGGCGCGAACATGGACAATCTGGAAACTCACGATGAACGCAAGATCATTCCGTGGACCTGCTTCTCTGTCGAACCGGGTATCTATCTACCCGCATTCGGCGTTCGCTCTGAGGTCAATGTGTTTGTCGCCGACGGAACCGCTTCGACCACCGGAGAAGTGCAGCGCGAACTGGTCCTGATCTGACGATGCGGATTTTTCTGTTTGTACTATTGGCCGCGATGCAACTGACGGCAGCGGATTTTCTTGCGTATCGACGCACCGCGAATACCTTTCTGATTCAGACGAACGACGGTGTGGCGGAGCTGGAATGGATTTCCGGCGCAGCGTTCCGCTATGCGCGCCGTCCGGCGCCGCAGGTGGGCCGTACGAGTGCTCAGACCCCGGTGGCGATCGGCGTCAGCGAACAGAACGATCAACTACGCCTGATCACGAAGCACCTCAACGTCAGCATCTTCAAAAGCGGCATGCAGATCCAGGTGCAGGATACACGCGGCAAGTTGATCGCGGCCTTCGCCGATGGCGCGATCGAGCGTGAGTTCGACCTGCGCAAGCATCCGTTCTTTTTTGCAGGCTCCGGCTATGGGCTGGGAAAGACCCGGCTGGGTGACTGCTATTTCTTCTACGGCCCTTCGCCAAAGGAAATTCTGGAGCAGCGTAACAGCGTCAACGACCCGCTCACGCAATTGGATTACAAGGACGTGAGGTTGCTCGATCCGGCCAGTCTGCCGCGCCAGGCCACCCGTCTGCGTGCGGCCGGCGAACCGAACTGGGAAACGCTCGGCGGAATCCTGCGTGAAACGGCGGAGAACAGCATGGGCGGCGTGCTGCTATCTGCTTTGAACCTGACCGCCTGGGATGCGGCTCCCGAACCCGTGCGCCATCGCGCGATGCAGCTTGCGTCCGTGTTCCCTTTGATCTATGCAACGAAGCCCTTGAGCAATCTGAAAGAGATCGAGGCGCTGCGCCCGAAGCTGCATTCGTATCTGGTGACGTATTTCTGGGAGGCGCGCGAACGCGGCTTTCCGCTGCTCCGCCCGCTGGCGCTGCAATACCCGCTAGATCCCAGAGCGGCTGAGGAACAGAGCGTGTTCATGCTGGGGGACGAATTACTGATTGCTCCGATCCTGTCGACCGCGCCCAAACGCAGCTTCTATTTGCCCCAAGGCGTATGGACCGATCTTGCGACGAATCAGAAGTACACTGGGCGGCGCGTGCTGGAAATCGATGCGCCGGACTACCTGCCCGTGTTTCTACGCAATGGATCGATTCTGTCGCTGGACGGCAATCCTATGCAATTGCATTACACCCCCATGCTGGGTGGGGAGTTGTTTCTGTATGAGCCGGACCTGGATGACTATTCGCAACTTCACGCTGGACCCGCCGGCGACTTCATGCGACTGGAAATGGAATCCAAGGTCTCGCGCGATTACGAGTGGGTGATCCACCATGTGGACCGTCCAAAGTTGGTCGAGCGTGCGGGGCGCTGGTCTTACGATGAGAAGGCCAGAAACTTACACGTCTTCGCGAGCGCGCCCGCGGGCGGCGATGTGATAATAAACATCAGATTCTAAAGTGAACTGAGGTTCTGGGATGAAACTCTGGGTGTTGTTTCTGGGAATAGCTGCGTTAACGTATGCGGCGGATTGGCTTACGTTTGGCGGCGATCCGCAGCGCACCGGCTGGGCCAAAAACGAAGACAAGATTAGTAAAGCGAACGCGGGCAAGCTCAAGCTGGAATGGAAGTTGAAGCTCGAGCATGAGGCGAAGGAGCTGAACTCGCTCACCGTTCCGCTGATCATGGAAAATGTGATCACGCCGACTGGCTTCAAAGATCTCGTGATCGTGGCCGGTGCCTCGGATGCTCTCTTCGCCCTCGATGCGGATACCGGAAAACTGCTCTGGAAGCGGACGTTCGCAATCGAAGGAAAACCGCGCAGCGGAGGCCACTGGCTTTGTCCGAACGCGCTGAACGCGACGCCCGTCATCGACAAAAAGTCGAAGACGGTCTATGTCATCGCGAGCGATGGTAGGCTGCACCTGGTTAATCCGGTGAACGGGGAAGATCGTGTTGACGCGATTCCATTCGTGCCTCCGTTCTCAAAGAACTGGAGCTTGAATCTGCATGACGGTGTGCTCTACACGACGATTTCGCAAGGCTGCAACGGTGCGAAATCTGGCGTGTATGCGATGAACATGGCGGATCCTAAACATCCCGTCGCCTTCTTTCAGGCGAGCACAGCAGGAGCCGGGATCTGGGGACGAGCGGGCGCGGCGATCAGTTCGAAGGGCATAGTGTTCGCGGAAACCGGCGACGGTCCGTACGACACTGCGGCGGGCAAATTCTCCGATACGTTTCTGGCGCTCTCGCCCAAAGAACTGAAACTGGTCGATTACTACACACCGGCCAATCGCGCCTGGGTGACGAAGAAGGATTTGGACATGGGAAATATGAGCCCTGTCGTTTTCCCGTTCAAACAGTGGGAGATTGTTGCGGGTTCCGGTAAGGAAGGTGTGATTTTCCTGCTGGATGCAAATCAACCGGGCGGCGCGGATCATCGCACTCCGTTGTTCCGTAGTCCGCTGTATGCGAATGAGGATGTCGATTTCGCCGGCCGCGGCTTCTGGGGTTCGTTCGCAACCATGCAGGATGCGAAGGGAACGCGCTGGCTGTACGCTCCGGCCTGGGGCGTGCAGGGCAAGGATTCGCCGGCATTTGCCACGGTCCACGGAGATGCGCCGGGCGGCAGCATCATGGCTTTCCAGTTGGACGTAAAGAATGACAAGCCCGTGCTCGTTCCCGCCTGGCGCTCGCGCGATCTCAACGTTCCCGAGTCGCCCATTGTCGCCAACGGTGTTGTTTTTGCGGTGGCGAGTGGCGAGAACGTGCGTCAGGTTGACAACAGCGGGCGGCTGCTTTCCAGCAAGGAGCGTGCTACTACGGCAACTGGCAATGCTACTCTGTATGCATTCGATGCGGAGACCGGTAAGGAGCTGTTTTCGAGCGGCAAGACGATTTCCAGCTTTACTCATTTCAGCGGACTCGCAATTTCCAGCGGCCGCATCTATGTAGTGACGCACGATTCCACGGTTTACAGTTTTGGCTTAGGAGCTGAATAAACTATGAAGACACTTTCCATGCTGTTTCTTTCCGCAGTGGCCGTTTCCGGACTGTTCGCACAGTCCGCAACGCCACCCAAGACGCCACTCAAGGTCGGTGACGCTGCTCCCGACTTCACCTTGCCGTCCACTCAGGGCAAACCAATCTCGTTGCATGATTTCAAGGGCAAGACCGTGGTCGTTGCGTTCTTCCCAGCCGCTTTTACGGGTGGCTGCACGAAGGAGATGACATCCTACGCCGCGAGTAACGACAAGTTCGTTGCGATGGGCGCAACGGTACTTGCTGTCAGCACGGATAACACGCCGACTCTGACACACTGGTCCAAGGAACTGAACGCGTCCTATCCCATGCTGAGCGATTTCATGCGCAAGACCTCGGCTGCTTACGGTGTGCTTATGCCGGAGCGCGGCATCGCCAATCGCGCGACTTTCGTTGTTGATGGCAACGGCAAAATCCAGCACATTGAAGAGGGTAGCGGCGCAGTCGATATCAGCGGTGCCGAGACTGCTTGCCAGCGGCTGAAGAAGTAGCCGCTCTCGATACCATACGGCAATGAAATGGCTACTCGCAGTGGCGTCCGTGCTGGGCTTGTCTGCCGCCGAAACGCCAGCTGAGTTCTTCGAGACCAAAGTGCGTCCTGTGTTGGCGAAGAACTGCTTTTCTTGTCACACCCAGAGCAAGATGGGCGGACTCGTGATGATGTCCCGGGAAGACTTGTTGAAAGGCGGCAAGAGCGGTCCCGCGATCCAGCCCGGCGATCCGGACAGAAGCCTGCTTGTTCAGGCCATTACCTATCAGCACGAGCGGTTCAAGATGCCGCCATCGGGCAAGCTTGACGATGCCGCAGTAGCCTCCATCAAAACCTGGATACGCGATGGCGCCGTGTGGCCCGAAGGACCAAAGTCCAAGCAATACTCGGTTACCAGCGAACAGCGCCAGTGGTGGGCCTTCCAGCCGGTTAAGAACCCTGCTCCTCCACCGGTTAAGAACAAAACCCGGATCAAGAACCCGATTGACGCGTTCGTCCAGAGTGCTCTCGAAGCCAAGAACCTGAAGATGGCGGACCCTGCCGACCGGCGCACCCTCATCCGGCGCGCCACTCTGGATCTGACCGGCCTGCCAGCGACCGCCGATGAGATTGACGCATTTGTGGCTGACAAGTCTCCCAGCGCGTTCGCCAAGGTGGTTGACCGTCTGCTCGCCTCACCTCATTACGGCGAGCGCTGGGGCCGTATCTGGCTCGACGTGGCCCGCTACTCGGACGACAAGCTGAACTCCACCATGGATGAGCCGCGCCCCAACGCATACCGCTTCCGCGACTGGGTGGTGCAGGCCTTTAACAAGGACATGCCCTACGACACGTTCGTCAAGGCACAAATTGCGGGCGATCTCCTCGGCAACCCTGAACTGATTGCGGGTACGGGCCTCTATGGCCTCAGCCCTGAGTTTCAGGATGATCGCGTCAACGTAACCACACGCGGATTCCTTGCCCTGACCGTCGCCTGCGCGCAATGCCACGACCACAAGTTCGACCCCATCCCCACGAAGGACTACTATTCTCTGCTGGGCGTCTTCAATAGCTCCAAGCAGAACGAGTTCCCGCTCGCCGGCAAGGCTGAAGTGGAATCCTGGAACGCCAGGAAAAAGGCTCTCGACAAGGCCAAGGAAAACCTGAACAATTTCTACGCCAAACAGGCCGAGCAACTGTCGGAGATGTTTGCGGCCAAAGCCGACCAGTATCTGCTGGCTGCGCAGGACAAGGGTCCCTATGACGGACTGGATGCGGAAACTATTCAACGCTTCCGCAACTACCTTCAGGAAAAAAGACCGTCTGGCCAAGATCGCCAGCGATCCCAAGCTGTTCCGGGAGGAACTCATCGCCGTCCAGGAAGAGAAGAAGGAGGTGGACAACAAGAACAACATCCGCCTTGGAGGTTCCAAGGAACGCGGCGACCTGGCCCAGGCCGACCTTGTCTCCCTCGCTCCGGAAGAGTTCTATCTCTGGCGCGATTTCTATAGCAGCGGCGGCGTGTTCCATTACGGGCCCGGCAAAATCGAGCGCTTCCTGGAAGGCCAATGGCGCGAACATTTGACCCTGTTGAAACAGAGCGTTGAGGCTGCGCAGAAGGCGTTGCCTGAGCAGTATCCGTTCCTCCACGCGATGACGGATTCCGAAAAGCCGAAAAATGAACGTGTTTATATTCGTGGAAATCGCGCCAACCTGGGCGAGGAAGCCCCGCGCGGATGGCTGTCAATCCTCTCCGCGAAGGCCGAACCGCCCCGTTTTGAAAAGGGCAGCGGCCGCCTGGAATTGGCCGAGCGGATTGCCAGTAAGGACAATCCGCTCACCGCTCGCGTAATGGTCAATCGTATCTGGCAGGGCCATTTTGGTGAAGGCATTGTCCGGTCCACCTCTAACTTTGGCCGGCTGGGTGAACAGCCGTCGCATCCAGAGTTGCTCGACTATCTGGCCACTAAGTTCATGGAGCATAACTGGTCAATCAAATCGATACACCGGGAGATCATGCTGTCGTTGACATATCAGATGGCCAGCGGCAAGGCTGAAGGTGGTGACAACCGTCTTATGGAGCAGTTCCCGACACGCCGGCTCGACGCAGAATCCCTGCGCGATTCCATCCTCGCCGTCACAGGGCGATTGGATCCGGCACTCGGGGGCAAGCCGTTCCCGCTGGAAGATACAAAGCAGACCCGCCGGACGATCTACGGCTTCGTCAGCCGCCGCCGCACCGACACGATGTTGAACCTGTTCGATTTCCCAAACCCGAACGCCACGAGTGAGAAACGCGTTTCCACCGACGTTCCTTTACAGCGCCTGTTCCTGCTGAACAGTTCGATAATGGCGGACTCCGCTGAAGCGTTGGACAAGAAAACGGCCGCCGCTACGCCTATTGAGCGAATCCGCAAGGGCTACCGTGCAATCTTCGGCCGCGTCCCCACGAAGGCCGAACTCGACTTAGGCCTGCAATATACAAAAGCTGGCGGCGATGCCTGGCCGCAATACTGGCAGGTCTTGCTCGCAACCGACGAATTTCTGATGGTGAGGTGAAGGCCATGATGACCAGGCGTGATCTATTGCAGACAGTGGGACTGGGCTTCGGTGGCTGCGGACTCGCCAGCGCGGCTGCGACCACTCACTTTCCCGCCAAAGCGAAGCACATTATCTTCATTTTCCTGAACGGCGGCCCGTCGCAGGTGGACACCTTTGACCCCAAGCCGCTGCTTCAAAAGCACCATGGCAAACCCATGCCTGCGGGGTCGAATTTGAAGACCGAGCGCAAGACCGGCAATCTGCTGGGCTCACCGTTTCAGTTCAAGCGGTGCGGCAAGAGCGGTATCGAGATCAGCGAAATCTTTCCGCGGTTGGGTGCAAACATTGATCAGTTCGCCGTTATCCGGTCGATGTATACGGATCGTCCTAATCACGAGCCATCCCTATTGATCATGAACTGCGGTGTGCCGCTTCCAGGCAAACCGTCGATGGGGTCGTGGTTGAGCTACGGCCTGGGATCAATGAACAAGAATCTGCCTGGATTCGTGGTGCTGTGTCCCGGCGTTCCGGTTATCGGCAGCCAGCTTTGGACCTCTGCCTTCCTGCCGGCAGTGCATCAGGGCGTGCATTTAGACACGAAAGAGAAAGACGTTCGCAAGCTGGTGCCCTACATCACACCTCGCCGCGGCGCCGAAGAGCAGCGGCGTCAGATGGACCTGTTGGCGTCGTTGAACAAGCTGCAAGCGGAAAGTAAATTCGAAAGCGGAGTGGAATCGATGGAAGTAGCATTCCGGATGCAGAAGGAAGCGCCCGAGGTGTTCGATATCACTAAAGAACCGGAGAAAGTGCGGGAGCGCTACGGTGATACGGCAGTCGGGCGCGGTTGTTTGATGGCCCGGCGCATGGTGGAGAAGGGTGTCCGCATGGTGCAGATTTATCATGGCAACGGCCAACCGTGGGACAACCACGACGATATTCAGATCCACCGGACGCTGGCGCGCGAAGCCGACCCGGCGATCGGATCCTTAATCGAAGACCTGCGCGACCGGGACATGTTGAAGGAGACGATCGTACTGGTGGGCGGCGAATTTGGACGTACGCCAAGCGTTGAAGTTAGCGGCCTGGTTTCCCACCAGAACGGCCGTGACCACAACAACCACGGCTACTCGATGTTGGTGGCTGGCGGCGGATTCAAGAGCGGAATCACATACGGTGCAACCGACGACTTTGGCTTCAAGGCGGTGGATAAGCCCGTTTACGCCCACGACCTGCAAGCGACAATGCTTCATCAAATGGGGATCGACCACACGCGTCTGACTTACCGCTACGGCGGTCGCGACTTCCGACTCACGGATGTGGGCGGAAGCGTGATACGCGACCTGCTCGCGTGACGATCCCCCACCCGAGACTGGCCCTGTTCCGCGCGATATGTTTAGCCTAAAATGAATTTCAGGTGTTAAATTCTTTTAGGCAGGAACCATGATGATTCGCCGAGTTTTCTTAGTTCTCGCGGCAACGATGCTGCTGTCCGCCATCGGATTTGCGCAACAGCCGAAGCCGCAAAAGTCGGGCAAGACTGCGCCCAACCAACCGATGTCCAGCCCGCCTTTCAAAGTCGAGGGCGACCTGAACGACAACGATGGAGCACCCATTTTTGGAGCCCTCGTGACGACGGCTGGTACCTTATCTGCAAAAAGCGACATGAAAGGTCATTTCATTCTGAAGGGACTCAATCGTAGTGCGAGCACTTACGTTGTCAAGGTGAGCAAGCAGCAGTACACGTTCCAGCCTGACCACGTCATGGTTCCCAGTCCGGCGCAGGGGGACGTCAGCAACGTAAAGTTCACCGGAACCAAGACCGCTGTTAAGAAATAGACAGCGGGCTTTATCGTCGCGACTGCGTGGCCACGAAAAACAGCACGTTTGCGGCATTGTAGCAGGCGTGCATGAGCGCGGAGGCTTTGGTCGATCCGGTGGCGTGGCGCATCCAGCCGAAGGCGCCGCCGGCTAGTGAAACCAGTAACGCGTAGCGCCAGGAATTCCCATATTGTGCGTAGTGCAGCACTCCGAATGGAATGGCCGTTAGTACAATCCCGGGAATTGCGCCCAGGCTGCGTACCAACAGCGGCTGGAGAAAACCGCGGAACACGAGTTCCTCACACAACGGTCCCATGACGATCGCGGCGATGGACATGAGAATCATCGAAGTACGGTCCTGCATCAGATCCATCATCGGGTTTGCTGTATCCGGGGTCTGAAGCAGAAGGCTAACCAGCGAAACGGCAAACGCCGCTCCGACGCCACAAATCACAACCCACAGCGCCGGCATGCGCAACGCGGTCCAGCCCAGAGATCGCCAGAATGGGCGGTTGTACTGCAACCGGAAAATAGCCACGAGCGCCATAAAAAGAAAGACGTAAAACAGCGCCTGCGCCGGGAGCAACTCAAGTACCTTCTGCTTCGGCTGCAATCGCAACGCGAGCAGGAGTCCACGCACCAGCAGTGCCGACAGCAGCATGCTCGGCAGTGCCATGCCGGCGAAAAGAAGTAAGTCGCGGTAGCCCCAGAAGGGATAGCGCTCAGCCGTGGGTGGTTGTTCAGAGTTCATGAATCCTACCCCATGCTATCCTGAAGTAGCAGGGAGTTTCTCTCCCGTTCTCCATTGGTATCAACGCATTGAAAATAGGTTTTGTCAGTCTGGGGTGTCCCAAAAATCTTGTGGACACGGAAGTAATGATGGGCCAACTCGTCGCGCGCGGGCATGAACTTACGCCCCGGCCCGAGCGACGCCGACGTCATCGTTGTAAACACCTGCAGCTTCATCGATCCCGCCAAGCAGGAATCGATCGACACGATTCTTGAGATGGCGCAGTTCAAGAAAACGGGCAAAGCGCAGAAACTAATCGTCGCAGGTTGTCTGGTGGAACGCTATCGCGGCGACATTCGAGAGCAGATGCCCGAAGTCAACGCGATCATCGGCACCAACGAACTGGAGAAGATTGCGGCACTTTGCGAGGGCGTGGAAGTTAAGTCGAATCCGCTGGAACCGTATCTCTATCACGATCTGACACCGCGCGTGTTGGCGACTCCGAAGCATTTCGCTTACATCAAAATCGCTGAAGGTTGCGATCATCCGTGTACGTTCTGCGTGATTCCGCAGTATCGCGGGGCTTTCCGCAGCCGGCGTTTCGAGTCGGTCGTACTCGAGGCGGGGCGGCTGTTTTCGCAGGGTGTCCGCGAGATCAATCTGATCGGGCAGGACACCACCTGTTACGGCGAAGATCTGGGTTTGAAAGACGGTCTGGCGCAACTGCTGGAACGCCTTTCGCAGATCGAGACGCCGCACGAAAAATGGGTTCGTTTCCTCTATTGTTATCCGAACCGCATCACGCAGAAGTTGCTCGATACGATCGCGTCGAATCAATCGCTGGTCAAGTACATCGACATGCCGCTGCAACACGCCAGCCCCAATGTGCTCAAGCGCATGAAGCGCGGCGCCAGTGGTGACATTTTTCTGAAGTTGCTCGAAAAGGTCCGCCGCAGCATCCCAGGTGTGGCGATCCGCACGAGCATGATCGTCGGGTTTCCAGGCGAGACCGATGCGGATTTCGAAGAACTCTGTCAGTTTGTGGAAGCCGCGCAGTTTGACCGCCTTGGTGTGTTCTCGTATTCGGACGAGGAAACCAGCGGCAGTTACCTGCTGGACGGCAAGGTCGACGCGCGCAATATTTACAACCGCAAGCGCAAGTTGATGGCGTTGCAACGCAAGATTTCGAAGAAGCGAAACCGCTTGCTGGTTGGACAGGAAGTGCCGGTGATGATCCAGGGCATTTCGTCCGAATCCGACTTGCTGTGGGAAGCGCGCCTGGCGACCCAGGCTCCGGAGATCGATGGCGTCTGCTATATCAACGATCCCGGCGAGATCGCCCCCAAGCCCGGCCAGTTCCGGCGGATGCGAATTACCGAAGCTCACGATTACGATCTGATTGGAGCGCTGGTAGATCAGCCGCCGGCTGACGAACCGCCCACGAAATATGAGGCTTTTCCGATCCTGGCCGCCAATCGCGTCCAGTTGACTCCGAACAGTATATGATCTGTCCGATCTGCAAAAAGGAAGTCGCGCCCGATTCCGAAGAGATGCCCTTCTGCAGCGAGCGATGCCGCTTGATCGATCTGGGCAATTGGGCCTCGGAGAAATATGTGATTCCGAGCCCTCTCCAGGAACCGGAGGACGACGAGGTTGAAGACTAGATCAGCTGTCGCGCTGGCGACCTGGTTTGGCGCGGGCTATTTTCCGGTGGCACCCGGAACAGCTGGTTCGCTGGCGGCGCTGGCGATCGCGTGGGTATTGCACACTTACGCAGGGGCGGGGCCCTACGTTTTTGGACTGTTAGGATTGCTCGTATTCCTTCCCGGAGTGTGGGCGGCGCGGAAGACCGAAATCGCGACGGGAAAGACGGATCCGGGACTCGTCGTGGTGGATGAGGTTATGGGCCAGTGGCTCACGTTGGCCGGAGCGGTCAGTTTGAACTGGAAAAGCTGGCTGCTCGCTTTCGTCCTGTTTCGCTTGTTCGATATCTGGAAACCGATACCGGTCCGGCAGTTTGAACGACTGCCCGGCGGGTGGGGCATCATGGCGGATGATGCAATGGCAGGCGTGTACGGAGCGCTTGTCTTATTAGGCGCAGGGTGTTTCAATCTTTATTGAATATGGCAACTCGAAAAGACTCCAATAGCAGGCCGCGGATTGAGCGGGTGGCGCCGCAATCGGCAATTCCCGGCGGCGAGTTCGTCATTCACGGCAGCGGTTTCATCAAAGCCGAAAGACCGAGGGTGACGATCGGCGAAGTCGACGCACCAGTGGTGGTCGGCTCCAATGATTACGTGGTAGCCAAGGTGCCCGAAGGCGCTTTGCAGGGCGGTCTCGTGATCGAGAACGGCGAGACGGCTAGTCTGGAATGGGCATGCGATATTGGTGTGCAGATCGCTGACAGCGTACATGCCGTGTCAAACCCGGCCGTCGATCAGGACGGGAACATATACGTAACGATGAGCGGTCCGCGCGGCCAGAAGACTCCAGTTTCCGTCTACAAAGTTGATGCCAACCAGAACGTTAAACCGTTCCTTTCCGACATCATGAACGCCACCGGACTTGTGGTGGACACCTCAGGGATGATTTACGTTTCCAGCCGTCATGATGGTATCGTCTATCAGTCAACGCCGGGCGGAGAGCTCTCGGTTTACGTGGAAGGCATGGGCGTGGCAACGGGGCTTGCGTTCGACATGGAAGAGAACCTCTACGTCGGCGATCGCAGCGGCACAATTTTCAAGATTAGCCCCAGTCGGCAGATCTACGTTTTCGCTACTCTCGAACCCTCGATTGCCGCCTATCATCTGGCATTTGGACCGGCCGGATATCTCTACGTCAGCGGACCCACTACGTCAAGCTTCGATACAGTGCATCGCATTTCGCATGCGGGAGAAGTGGAAGTTTTCTATCGCGGCCTGGGGCGCCCTCAGGGCGCGGCCTTTGATGCCGAAGGCAATTACTACATCGCTGCTTCGCTCCAGGGGCGACGCGGCATCGTTCGCATCAACGAAGATCGAGAAGCGGAACTGTTTTTATCCGGCCCGGGAGTCGTGGGGCTCGCGTTTACCCCCTCGAATTCCATCATCGTTGCGTCCAACAATGCGCTGTTTCGCGTGGACGCCGGAATCCAGGGAAGGCCAATATCGTAGATGAATGCCGAGATCATCGCAGTCGGTTCAGAACTGCTGACACCCCAGCGCATCGACACCAATTCGCTCCACATCACCCAGCATCTGAATGCCTTGGGTGTTGAGGTGGTGATGAAGTCGATTGTTGGCGACGACCGCGAGCGGCTGGCAGCTGCTATTCGCGGCGCACTGGAACGTACCGACATTATCGTGCTCACCGGTGGACTCGGTCCTACCGAGGACGACGTTACGCGCGATGCAGTCGCCGCAGCACTCTGTTGTAGCCAGACTTTCCGGCAGGACGTGTGCGACGACATCGCAGCCCGTTTCTCGCGCATGCAGCGTCCCATGGCTGAGAACAACAAGCGCCAGGCGATGGTGATCGACAACGCGGAGATTCTTCCTAATCCAAACGGCACTGCGCCAGGCCAGTGGATTAAAGCGGGACGCAGCGTCCTGATGCTGCTGCCCGGACCACCTCGCGAGATGAAGCCGATGTTTGCGGACTATTGTCTGCCAAGGCTTGCGGCCATGCTGCCGCCTCAGGTGATTCGAGTGCGCATCTATCGCGTCGCTGCGATTGGCGAGTCGGATCTGGATCAGAAGATAGCGCCGATCTACACGAAGTACACCAATCCGAGCACGACGGTGCTTGCCGACATTGCCGACATACAGGTCCATCTGCGCGCGCGTTCGGAAAGCGAGGCCGAGGCTTTGGCGCTGCTCGAAGAAGTGGGCTCGCAGATTGAAGCCGTACTGGGTGACAAAATCTACACGAGTACAGGTGTACCGCTGGAAGAAGCCCTCGGACGCATTTTGGTGGAGCTTAACGCCAGCGTCAGCGTGGCGGAGAGTTGCTCGGGCGGCATGCTTGCGGAACGCATGACAGCAGTTGCCGGGAGTTCCAGGTATTTCAAAGGTGGATTCCTGACGTACACAGATGAGATGAAATCTGAGCTGCTGGGCGTCGATCCGGAATTAATCCGCAAACACACGGCTGTGAGTGAAGAGGTCGCAAAGGCGATGGCTGCGGGTTGTCGCGAACGTACCGGTTCCACCTGGGCAATTTCGGTGACTGGAGTTGCCGGACCCGATGGCGGCACGCCGGAGATTCCGGTCGGTACGGTTTTCATCGGACTCGCCGGGCCGGACGTATGCACCGCGACGCGAATTTTCAATGCGGGCGACCGCAACCGGGTACGGCGCTATGCCGCACAATTGGCGCTCGATCGACTGCGGCTTACCTTACAATAAAAGACTGGCCACTCGCAAATAGAAGTTGGCCTGCTCCATATGGAACTCAATCGACGAAATTTCCTCAGTGCGGCAACCAGTATGACTGCCGCGTCCTATAGCCGCGTGCTCGGCGCAAACGACAAAATCCGTATCGGGCTGATCGGCTCGGGCGGGCAGGGCAGATCCGACTGGAAGCAATGCCTGAAGCATCCGGATGTCACTCCGGTGGCGGTTTGCGACGTATATGAACCTAACCTGGAGCAAGGCCTTGCGCTGGCGAAGGGAGAGGCCAAGGGCTTCAAGGATTTCAGGAAGCTGCTTGAGATCAAGGATATGGATGCCGTGATCGTGGGCACGCCGGATCACTGGCATGCAATCCCGACAATCGCAGCATGCCAGGCAGGAAAAGACGTTTATTGCGAAAAGCCGCTGACGCTGTTCGTGCGAGAGGGCCGCGCCATGGTGAACGCTGCACGCAAGAACAATCGCGTCGTGCAGACCGGTTGCCAGCAGCGCTCAGGTCCGCATTACGCACAGGCGGTCGAGATCATCCAGAGTGGCAAGCTAGGCAAGGTTTCGCATATCAAGGCCGCCCTGGTGCGTAATGCCATGCCAGGTTGGGGTAAGGCGGCAGACGAGGCGCCCCCCTCCAATCTCGATTGGGACATGTGGTTGGGACCGGCGCCCAAGCGCACGTACAACAAAATGCGCGCGCTTTATCATTTTCGCTGGTTCTGGGACTATTCGGGCGGCCAGATGACGAATTTCGGCGCACACGATGTGGATATAGCGCGTTGGGCCCTGGACGCCCGCGCCCCTATCGCTGTCGCGGCGTTCGGCGGCCGTTTCGCGCTGGAAGGTGCAGGTGAAACGCCTGATGTGCAGGAAGTTATCTACCAGTTCCCGAACTGCGTTCTGAACTGGAGTGTGTGTGAGATGAATGCGGAGCAGCGCTCCGGACTCACCTTCCATGGCACTAAGGCCACGATGTACCTGACACGCGGCGGAATCCAGATCAACGGCGAGACCTGGAAGGGCCTCGATGCCCCCAAAGAGAAGCAGGCCCCCGATGCCAAATTGCCGGGCACGGAGCAACATGGCGCGCACGTGCGCAATTTTCTGGATTGCGTAAAGAGCCGCAAGCGCCCCAATGCCGATATCGAAGAAGGACACCTGACCGCGACGATGTGCCACATTGGCAACATTGCCACTCGCCTGAACCGTTCCTTCAAGTGGGACGCAGTCAAGGAAGAGTTTATCGGAGATGCTGAGGGAAATCGCTGGCTCGAACGGCCCTATCGGGCGCCTTGGAAATTGGCGTAAGTACTGATATCCGAGCAGGCCCGGAACTAACAACTCACTATCTGCGAGAATCTGAAGCGCTTAGGTACGGTCAGTCTACAAGAGCCTCCGCACGCCGTCCTGGCACTCTTTTCGCAGCAGCCTTCGGGCCTGCTTATCCTGATCATAAATGTAATATTCAAGCTCCCAAAGATTATGGGGTAGCGTAACAGTGTGTTACTTGGGGGCGTTTGTTGGTAACATGTTTATTTAACTCTCGGAATGTCGGCTGGTAAACAATCCGTAGAGACTCCGCTACAGTCTATTGGTCCTGTGCCGAGCGATGGAGTTCTCCAGGCGCTCGAACGGATCCTCGTCTCTGAGCGTTTTATCGCTTCTCCCAGATCCTGTCATTTTCTGCGGTTCATCATTGAGAACACACTTGCCGGGCGAGCCACGGAGCTTAAAGAATCGGTAATCGGACTTGAGGTCTTTGAGCGCGGCAGTTCTTTCGATCCCCGGAACGACTCGGTGGTCCGAGTTGAGGCTCGCCGGCTGCGCGCCAAACTTGCCGATTACTACCGGCTGCACGGTGCGGACGACGCAGTTGTTATAGACCTTCCCAAGGGCGGCTACGTGCCGCAATTCCGTTATGCCTCGCAAGCGCCTGGACCTCGTCCACGCGGCCGCAGCAGATTTCTCATCTCCATACCTGTAGCTATAGTGCTGCTGCTGACGGGGGCTGCGTGGTGGGTCTTCCGGCATCCTAAGCAGGAGCCTTCTGCCAATCTCGAGGCATCGGAACTCTATGGGCGCGGGCGCTTTATGAGCCAGCAGCGCGGCGACGAGCATCTGGCGCAGAGCATCGTGTTGTTTTCCCAGGCAATTCAGCGGGATCCGCAATTTGCGGCGGCTCACGCTGCTCTGGCTGAGACTTCGGCGACGTTGGCATTCCGGCAGGGAACTGCCGCTTCCGCCAGCAGCTTGCAGGAAAGAGCACGAGAAGAGGCGCGAACGGCGTTGAAACTGGATCCAGGCCGGTCAGAGGCATGGGGCACGCTTGGCGCGCTGGCGGCCTTTCATGATTGGGATTGGAAGACGGCCGAGGCTGCATTTGCCAAAGGCTTGAAGCTGAACCCGCGCGATGCCGGAGTGCACCGCTGGTACGCCCTGGGATTATTGTCGCAGGGCCGTTTTGACCAGGCTCACGAGCACGTAAGGCACGCGTACTCCTCAAGTCCGACGTCTTTCGCGCTGGAAATCGATTTAGGGCGGATCCATTGTGCTGCCGCGGCGCTTTCCGGAATGCGTGCAGCAGGCGAGTCGCGCTGTTTCGGCTGACCCCGACTACGGCCCCGCGCATGAGCTGTTAGGCCGCTGCTACTCCGCTCAAGGCGATTACGCGCGCGCGATTCCAGCCTTTCGTGAGGCGCTTAGATATAGTCAGGGCCGCCCCGTTCGGATTCTAGGACGATTGGGTCACGCTCTCGCTTCATCTGGGATCCTGCCGGAAGCGCACGCACTGCGGTCCGAATTGCTGCCCAGACTCCGACGAGGTGACACCGGGTGGACTCAGTTCGCACTGCTCCAGATTGCACTTAAAGAGTACAAACAGGCGCTCGACAGTCTCGAAAGCGCATACATGCAGCGCGAGACAGAACTAAGCTTCATCGCTGTGGAACCGCTGCTGGATCCGGTGCGCGCCGAACCGCGTTATCAGCAGCTGATCCGCAAACTCGGGCTCACGCATGTGCGCCCGTAATCAAGAGAATCGCATTCACTGTGTCACAATAAAAATGAATGACCGGTCATCAGACTCGCCAGAAATTTCTGGATTACTTTGCGGCCCGCGGCCATCGCGTGGTTCGCAGCTCTTCGCTTGTTCCTGCTAACGATCCGACGTTGCTGTTTACGAACGCCGGCATGAACCAGTTCAAAGACGTTTTTCTAGGACACGAGAAACGCGATTACACGCGCGCCGCATCGTCCCAGAAGTGCGTCCGCGCAGGCGGCAAACACAACGATTTGGAGAACGTCGGATACACGGCGCGGCATCACACGTTTTTTGAGATGCTGGGCAATTTTTCGTTTGGCGATTATTTTAAGGAAGATGCAATCGCATTCGCCTGGGAACTGATCACCAAAGAATACGGACTGCCCAAAGATCGCCTTTACGTCACCGTTTTCCGCGAAGATGACGAGGCCGAAGAACTCTGGCAGAAGATCACCGGAATTTCGAAGTCGCGGATTTTCCGCCTGGACGAGAAAGACAATTTCTGGCAAATGGGTGAAACTGGTCCGTGCGGCCCATGCTCGGAAATTCATTATGATCTTGGCGTCGAAGCTGCCGGTAAAGGTCAGGAAGATGAGCAGTTCCCGAGCGATGCCGGCGGGCGCTTCGTCGAAATCTGGAACCTTGTTTTCATGCAGTATGATCGCTCCAGCGACGGGGTATTGACTCCGCTGCCGCGTCCCTCTATCGACACCGGAATGGGTCTGGAACGCATTGCGGCCATCATGCAAGGCAAGCTGACGAACTATCAGACGGATCTGATTCGTCCGATTATCGATCGCGCCGCGGAACTGTTCGGCACCACTTATGGCGAGGACGACAGAGGTTGACACCGCGCTACGTATTGCCGCTGATCACGGCCGCGCTACGGCGTTCCTGATCCACGACGGCGTATTGCCGGCGAATGACGGCCGCGGCTATGTGCTGCGCAAAATCATGCGCCGTGCCATGCGCAACGCGCGTATGTCCGGCGTGCAGGATCCGTTCTTGTATCAACTGACCGGCTTCGTTGCTGAATGGATGCGTCCGGCTTATCCCGAGTTGATGGAAACCGTGCAGCGTGTCGCGCGTGTGGTGAAGGAAGAAGAGCATCGTTACGCGACCACGTTCCAGGTGGCCGAGAAGGTATTCCATGACGAAGCGAAATCAGCCATCGATGGAGTGCTGCCCGGCTCGGTCGCATTCAAACTCTACGATACCTACGGCCTGGCGATCGACGAGCAGGAAGAGATGGCACGCGAGTTCGGCCTCTCGATCGACCGGCCCGGCTTTGAACTCGAAATGAATCAGCAGCGCGAACGCGCCCGCGCCAGTTGGAAAGGTGCGGAGAAAGCGACTATCGCGCCCGCCTATCAACAATTGCTCGAAAACGGCCGGACGAAGTTCATAGGCTACGATGCGCTGGAATCGCAGTCGTCGCGCGTACTTGGTCTGCTGATCGATAAGGTTTTGGTGGATGAAGTCGCGGCCGGCGCCGATGCGGAAGTTGTGCTCGATGTCACGCCGTTTTACGCCGAATCCGGCGGACAGGTTGGCGATCAGGGTGAGCTGTTCTCCGGCGAGGAACGTGTTGCGCGGGTGCTTTCGACTTTCCCCGCGTTGCCCGGATTAACGGTTCACAGGATCCACGCCGAGGGGCCGATCCGCACTGGCGATGTGCTGCATGGCGTGGTCGCGCAACCCTTGCGCGAAGCCACGATGCGCAATCACACGGCGACGCACTTGCTGCACGCGGCTCTACGCACAGTGCTCGGTACGCATGTCAAACAGGCGGGCAGCGTTGTGGATCCGTCGCGCCTGCGTTTTGATTTCACGCATTACACGGCTGTGGACCGCGACGAAATCCGCGAAGTCGAGCGTCTGGTGAATGAGCAGATTCTGGCCAACAGCGGAGTCTCTACTGAAGTGATGGAACTCGACAAGGCTCTCACGACCGGCGCGATGGCGCTGTTCGGTGAGAAGTATGGCGAGAATGTGCGCGTCGTTTCCGTGCCTGGTTTCAGCCGCGAACTGTGCGGCGGCACGCACGTGAAGCGCACGGGCGACATCGGGCTTTGCAAGGTGGTGTACGAAGGTAGCATCTCTGCCGGCGTGCGCCGCATCGAAGCCATCACGGGCGAGAACTCACTGGACCGCTTCCAGGAGACTACCGATTCGCTGCAGCGCGTTGCGGGCATCCTGCGTACCTCGGAACCCGAATTGGTTGAGCAGATCGAACGCCTGCTGCAGCAGCAGAAGGCGCTTGAGAAGCAGCTCGATCAACTCAAGGGCAAACTCGCGCAATCGCAGAGCGGCGATCTGGAAAGCCAGGTGCGCGAGATCAAGGGCGCACACGTGCTTTCGGTGCAGGTCGATTCCATGGATCGCCAGCAGATGCGCGCGCTAGTCGATTCGCTCCGCAACAAGTGGAAGAGCGCCGTCGTGGTGCTGGCCTCCGCTGAGGATTCGAATGTTTCGATTGTTGCCGCGGTGACGAAGGATTTGACAGCCAAGGTCCACGCCGGCAAGCTGGCAGGTGCTATTGCGGCGGCTGTGGGCGGTAAGGGCGGCGGTCGGCCTGATATGGCCGAGGCCGGTGGTAAGGATGCTGCAGCGCTTCCTGCCGCACTGGAAAACGTGTATACCTCAGTAGAGGGCATGCTGTGATCTCCTGCGATGTCGTGGTGGTTGGTGCGGGTCCAACGGGACTCGCCTGCGGCATCGAACTGAAACAGCGCGGACTCAAGGCCGTTCTGATCGACAAGGGTTGTGTGGTGAATTCGATTTACCACTATCCCACCAACATGGTGTTTTTCACGACGCCGGAGTTGCTGGAAATTGGCGGCATTCCGATGACGTCGTTGAATGACAAACCCACGCGGGTCGAGGCGTTGAAGTATTACCGGCGCATCGCGGATTACTATAAGCTCGATGTGCATCAGTATGAAAAAGTGCAGCGAGTCGATGGCGATGATGGCGCCTTTGTCGTAAATACCACGGATCGCAACGGCCACTCGCACGCGTATGCAGCGAAGAAAATTATCCTTGCGACCGGTTACTATGATCGGCCAAATCATCTGAATGTGCCGGGCGAGGATACGCCTAAAGTCATTCACTACTACAAGGAAGCGCACCCGTATTACAACATGGACGTCGTGGTCGTCGGTGCTAAAAACTCCGCGGCAATCGCTGCGCTGGAACTGTTCTGGGCCGGCGCGCGTGTCACCGTAATCCATCGCGGAAACGGAATCTCAGACAGCGTGAAGTACTGGATCAAGCCCAATATTGAGAACCGAATCAAGGCGGGCGAGATCAAGGCTTACTTCAATTCGACCGTGACCGAGATCCATCCCGAGTGCATCCGCGTCGCGACACCCGAGGGCGAAATTATGCTGAAGAATGACTTCGTTTTCGCCATGACCGGCTATCACCCGGATCTGGCTTTTCTCTCGCAGCACGGAATTGAGCTCGACCAGGAGACCCGTCGTCCGACGACGAATCCTGAAACACTCGAAAGCGCGCACAAAGGGATTTATCTGGCGGGTGTGCTCGTGGCCGGTATGCACACGAACGAGATTTTTATTGAGAACGGCCGCTTCCACGGGCACCTGATCGCGCAGGACATCGCCGCGAACCTGAATTCCAGCAATGCTTAGAGCGTGACGCTGGTCTGTTTTCGCTCCCACACGAACGAGAGCAACAGAGCTGTTGCGATCACGACGAGGCAGCCGATCACGTTGTACCAAAGGAAGGCGACCTTTGTGTAATGGGCTGTGGAAAAGATCGCGGCTTCGCCTGCCAAAACTCCAATGAACGCAGCCGTTCCGCCGACGCGCCTAAAGAAGAACGCAAGCACGAAGATACCCAGCAGTCCGCCGTAAAAATATGATCCGAGCTTGTTCACTGCCTCGACGAGCGATCCCAGATTCTGCGCGAATTCGGCCGTGATTACGGCGTACAATCCCCAGAATGCGGTTGCCCAGCGCGATGCTGCCAGATAGTGTCGATCGCTGGCATCCTTCTTCATATGGCGCTTGTAGACATCGATTACGCTTACTGTTGCGAGCGAATTGATCTCTGCAGAGATTGTCAACATCGCGGCGGCGAATATTGCGGCCATGATCAGGCCGACAATGCCCACGGGCATATAGCGCGTTACGAATGACAGAAAAATGTAGTTGGTGTCATTGAGTCCAGGCTCTCCGACAGCCTTGCCGGCGAGCCTTACGGCCTCAGTATGCGCGGCTTCCAGGGCCTTGTCAGAAGCTTTGAATTCGGCGGCCCGCTCAACCATCTGCGACGCGTCCCCGCTGCGCCGGGCCTCGAGAACCTTTGCAGCCGCCTGCCTGCGCGATTCGTACGCGTCGTCAAACTTGCGCTGCACCGGTGCGTACTGCGCTTCCGTTTTCGCGACTTCCAGAGCAGCATGCTGGAAGACCATCGGAGGCTTTTCGAACGTGAAAAAAACGAAGACCATCGCGCCCGTGAACAGAATGAAAAATTGCATCGGAATTTTCGCGACGGCGTTAAACAGCAGGCTCAGACGGCTCTGCGTGATCGGACTTGCCAGTGAGATAGCGCTGCACCTGGGACTGATCGCAGCCGAAGTAGGCGAGCATCAGGAACATGCCGCCGAACAATCCGCTCCATAAGTTGTACTGGTCGTTCCAACTGAAATTGAGAACTACCGGATTAAGTTTCCCGGCCGCTCCGGCGATCGTCAATGCATCCATGAACGACACATTCACCGGCAGTAACCATATCGCCGTTCCGAGCGCGATGAACAGTCCGGCGAACATAATCAACATCTGCTGGAAGTCCGTCCAGGTAACGGCTTTGATGCCGCCCATTACGGTGTAGGCAATCACGGTAACGCCCATGATGATGGTCGTGAGCCATGCAGGCAAGCCGACGATGACCGTCAACACGACAGCGGGCGCGGAGAGCGCGATGCCGACCGCGAGCCCGCGTTGAATCAGAAAGATGATGCTGACCAGCGCGCGCGTCTTAACGTCGAAGCGGCGCTCCAGGTATTCGTAGGCCGTATAAACGTTAGCGCGATAGAACGCCGGCATGAAGAACGCGCAGACCAGAACCATCGCGAGTGGCAATCCGAAATAGAACTGCACAAAGCGCATGCCGTCAACATAGGCCTGGCCCGTTGTCGAGATGAACGTGATCGCACTGGCTTGCGTGGCCATGATCGACAGCGCCATCGCGTACCATGGCATGGTCTTTTCAGCGAGCAGATATTTGCTGACAGTGTTGCTGCCGCGGCTACGCCACAATCCGTAAGCCACGACAAAAACGAGGGAGAACGCGAGGACCGCCCAATCCAGAGGCCTCATGCAGAGTAGGCCCTGGTGAAGAGATAGAAGAGCACAATCAGCCCTGCGAGATACAACAGAACCGCAGTGTACACGCGTTTCCAGGTTCCGAGATAAGGCGGCGGTTCATCGATTGGAGTCTTATTCATGGCTCGCCTTTCCGGCGCTGATCAGGTTCGCAAAGATACGATACGCCCCCGGCACACCGGCCGGCAACTGACGGAACCAGGCAAGAGCCGTATAAACGTACATGCCTTTGCCATACGGAGTGTACAGCGTACTGCCCGATGACGGCGGTTCTCCGGGGTCGTGCGTGCTGAACAATGTCTTGTATTGAGGATCCCATTTCGATGCGAAATAAAGTCCGCGCTCCTGGACCCAGCCTTCGAAATCACGCGCACCAATCTTGTTAGGCACCTGCAGCAGTTTGGATTGCGCGGTGAACTCCACAGGCGCATCTTCCACCGTTACACGGCCGCGATCAATCTCAAATGGATACGGTCCCCAAATGAATTTGCTCACGTTGCCGCGTTCGGAATCGATCTTGTTGTATTGCACGACCAGCGTGCCGCCTTGCGTGACGTAATCAAGCAGTCGCTTGTTGTAGGTGCGCACGGCAGGCCGCATGTCGTAGGCGCGCAGGCCGGTAACGATCGCGTCGATAGCCGGAAAGCTCGCCGCGCGCCAAGATCATCATCGCTGAGCAGCGTCACGAGCGCAACCCATCTGCTTGAGCGCGCCGGGCACTTCATCACCGGCGCCCATCACGTATCCAATCTTCTTCGCGAGTGTCTTCACATCGGCGCGAACCAGTTTCGTACGCGGCAGGCGGGAACCATGTCTGTGGCGGAATGTGCGGATAGTCGATGACCTTCAGTCCCGCCGCCACTTCGCGGCCATCCGATAACTTTGCAACCGCGCGAAGGTTTTCCGTTGAGTCCGCGGCGGGAGGGATGATGCGGAACGGCAATGTTGTCTGTTGACCAGCTTCTGCAATTTTGAATGTGCGGGAGGCTGGTTCCGACTTCCATCCGGCCGGCAGTTCAAGTTTGAGATCGCCCGATACGCCCGGCTCGTTTGCCTCCACACGTACGTTCATCTCGCGTGCGGCCTGCGCCGTAAACAGCAGCGGCGTATCCGCTACATGCACCGCGACGGGCGGAACGACGGCGAGCGGTCGAGTCATTTCGCCGTGTACCGGATCCACCCAGCGTTTCACAATCGGCTGCGTGTATTCGAACTCCTGAGTGCCTATGTGGACGCGCAACGTCGCCTTAACGCCGGGCTTCGCGCGGATACTTCCAGCACTGCTGTGCGCCGGCTGATTGTACGCAAGCGGCTTGCCGTCCCAAAGCACTCTGCGTATGGCTGCGATTCAACGCCTCCAGACTCAACTTTACTGGCTTGCCTTCAACCTGCACAGGATTCGCAACCGTCGCGTCCAGCCAGAGTCCGGAGCACAGGCGAATCGCTTCATCGAATTCAGGCAGTTTGCGTTGCGCGAGCGGGTCTTGCAGTTTCGCCGCGAGGGCGCGTGCTTCGAGCAACAACGGCTGAATGCTTTCGGGCTTTTCGGGCTGATAGGAAGCTTCGGCTTTCGCTAGAATCCGGCCGACTTCTGCGCCGCCCGGAATGCGATTCCACGAGGTGTCCACACCGTCGAGAATGTCCTTCGCGGCAGGCGCGCCCGCGACCGTCACCAGGTAGGCCGGCAGCGAACCTTTGCGTTCGGCGGCCCCGAAACCTTGGCTTTTGTGCATGCTGCGGCTCATGCCGGCGATCTCCGCATAAGAGAATCCGAGCACGGGATCGTACTCGCCTGTATCGACCGCGACGCGTCCCGGAGTGGCGGCCGCTTCCTTGTTGTACGCCGAAGTGAAGCTGAACAGGTTCCACATCACGCGCTGTGGATGCCACGCCTCCGTCGCCAGCTTCGCAAACGCTTCCTTGGCGAGCATGGCCGACGCCTGGTGCTGGCCATGCCCATCGCGCGGAGTCCCGGAGAAGCGCAGGATGATCACGTCTGGCCGGAAATTGCGGATATGTTGCAGCACTTCCCCGAGCATCTTATCGTGGCTCCAAATCCGCAGTGTTTCCTCCGCGGTCTTTGAGAAGCCGAAATCCACCGCGCTCGTAAAGAACTGTTTTGCGCCATCAATGCGGCGCGCCGCCAGCAATTCCTGTGTGCGGATCAGGCCCAGTTCAAAGCCCTGCTCCGGTCCGATCAGATTCTGTCCGCCTTCGCCGCGCGTCAAAGAGAGGTAACCCGTGCGGACGTGCCTGCCGCGCGGCAAGATACGCAAGCAGCGCAGTATTTTCGTCGTCCGGATGCGCCGCAATCATCAGCACGCTGCCGGTGTTTTGCAGGCCCTTGAGCGCGAGGCTGATGCGAGCGGAACCGGAGAGTTCTCGTTGTGCAAAGGCTGGGAATGTCAGTAGGAACGCGAGCGCGAGAAACAGTGTGGTTTTGTGCATGGAATGATGCAAGGTTCTTATCATCAGTTTGGCACGGATTCGGACAGGCATGGTTTAATGTCTTCATGCGGAAAACTCTTTTGGGGCTTCTCTTACCTCTGGCCTGCCTTGGCGCTGTCGCAAATCTGCGGGTAATCGAGCGCACGGATTTCGATGGCGGCAAGGCGCAAGGCGAGGCTGGAGGATACGAGCGGATACATGGGCGGCTTTATCTGGCCTTCGATCCGAAATCCCCCGCCAATGAGAATGTCGCCGGACTCGCCGCACTCCCCAAAGACGAAAACGGCATGGCGCTGTTGACTGTCGAAGTGCATGTTTTGAAGCCTTGGGACCCCGCGCGCGGTAACGGCACGTTGTTGGTCGAAGTAGCCGGCAAGTCCGCGAAGTCCCTGGAGCAGTCCGGTCTGGTTCCGCAAGGTTACATGCTGGCCAGCATCGATCTTTCGAAAACGACTCCGCAACTTGGCGCTCTGGCATTGCGAGACTTTGCTTCCTACCTGCGCTATGGCGGCGGCGGGTCCACTTCACTACTCTCCAACCAACGCCGTTATATCAAGCAGGCTCAGTGCCACGGCAAGTTCGATCCGGCGTTCAACAAAGACGAAAAAGATCGGGTCGTGTTTGACGGACTCTGGCCCTAGAACGCGCGTGTGCGTGCACCACTGCTACGATTGAGGCATGGGTCCAAATCCAACGGGCGAACAGCCCAAACTTCCTATTGATGGTGTGCAGAATCTGATTGCGATCGGCTCCGGAAAGGGCGGAGTCGGTAAAACCACGGTTTCCGTGAATCTGGCGATTGCGCTACGGAGCCTGGGGTACAAGGTCGGCCTTCTCGATGCCGACGTCTACGGACCCAACGTGCCGCTGATGATGGGCATCAGCGAACAGCCGTACTCGATTGAGAATCGAATTCAGCCGCTCGAAAAGTACGGCGTCAAAATGATGTCGATGGGCTTCCTGAATCCCGGCGATAAGCCGCTGATCTGGCGCGGTCCCATGCTGCACAGCGTGATTCAGCAATTCCTTCGCGGTGTCGACTGGGGCGAACTGGATTACCTGCTGATCGATCTCCCTCCGGGCACTGGTGACGTGCAGTTGACGCTGATTCAGAGCGCTCCGTTGAGCGGAGCCGTCGTTGTTACGACGCCATCTGAAGTCTCACTCGAAGATGGACGCAAGGCCGTGAACATGTTCAAACAGGTGCGCGTGGAAATCATCGGCATCGTCGAGAACATGAGCTACCTGGTGTGCCCGCATTGCAGCGAAACCATCGACGTCTTCAGCAAGGGCGGGGGAATTCGCACCGCAGCGACGATGGGCGTGAATTTCCTGGCGCAACTGCCGCTCGATCCGACAGTGCGCGAAGGTGGCGACACGGGCAATCCCGTAGCCCTAAAAGACAGCACTGATCCGCACGCGGCGGCATTTCATGAAATGGCGAAGAAGTTCGTGGAGAGAGTGCAGTCCGGGGCTACGTCGAAGGGTCCGTCAATAGCCATCGAAGATTAAATGAAGCGACGAACATTTCTCAGGGCAGCAGGCGGTTCTGCCGTTGCCCTGGCTGCGCCGTCCAGCAAGCCAAACATACTTTTCATTTTGACCGACCAACAGTTCGCCGACGCGATGAGTTGCCGAATCGGCGACCACTACCTGCGAACTCCAAACATGGACAGCCTGGCAGCGAGCGGAATGCTGTTCTCCCGCGCGTATTGCCCGAATCCGCTCTGCGTGCCCTCGCGCACGTCCATATTCACCGGGCGATACCCCACGGAAACCGGCGTCCAGACAAATGATCAGCTATCGGACCATCTCGATCCCGTGAAGTTCCCTAATATGGGTTCGATATTTAAACGCGCCGGTTACGCCACGGGCTATTTCGGAAAATGGCACATGCCTTTCCCGTTGAGCAAACCGGATACTCATGGTTTCGATATCGTGAAGGCCAACAAGAAGCAGGGCGGTGATGCCGGCACGGCCGCAGGCGCTTCCGACTTCATCAAGGCCAATAGCAGCAAGCCATTCCTGGCCGTGGCCTCATTTCTGAATCCGCATAATATCTGCCAGTGGCCTCGCGGAGAAGATTTTTCCGAAGGCGACCCCGGGACTCCTCCCCGCTGGGCCAATGTCCACCAATGCGTGCGAATCACGGCACCTCCAGGAACGAAACCGACACCATGTTGCTGATGCGGCGGTCGTACCAGGCCACGCGCATGTTTCCTGTCGGCGACTTCGACGAGAAGAAGTGGAGGGAATACATCTGGGCTTATTACCGGATGATCGAGAAGGTAAACGCACTGATCGGAATTGTGCTCCAGAGCGCGCGCGATGCAGGGCTCGAAGATCGCACTGTGATCGTATTCACCGCTGATCACGGAGATGCTCAAGGCGCGCACGGGTGGAACCAGAAGACAATCCTTTTTGAAGAATCTTCTCGCGTTCCGTTGATCATAAGCTGCAAAGGCATGACCAAGCGCGGTGTTTCCAACCGCCTTGTGCAAACGGGCGTGGATCTGATTCCGACGCTATGCAGTTACGCGGGTATTCCTGTCCCCACGGGTCTGCCAGGGTTGGCTCTGAAGGACACCGCCAATGGCAAAGTCAACAAGGACCCACGCGAGTACGTCGTCGTCTGCAACAGGATGATACAGGGTGCTGAAATCGACGGCAGGCTTCCTACGCCCGACGGCCGCATGGTCCGCAGCCAGCGGTACAAGT
>CAWCAT010000022.1:0-297327 GCA_963793625.1 Bryobacteraceae bacterium
CCGACGTGCGGATGCGCATCAGCCCCCTTGGGCAGCACATGGATGAGGAAGCGCCTCAAAAACTCGTCGCACGATGACTGAGCAAAAGACAGGGCGGCAATGGTCAGTACGGTACGGTCGCGTGACGCGCGGCGGCGGAGAGTGCATTCTTCAGCGTCAAAACGGTGTCAGTTTTGTCGTTGACTGCCCATACTGCTCGGCTAGGGACGAGGGGTCGCGGTAGCCGAGCCAAACCACACCGTCAACGTCTTGCCAAGCCGCAACTCGCAGCGGGAGGTCAAGCGAAATGCTCTGGTTGCTCAACATCAGATCCGTCCCTACGGCCGGGTTTCCGAAGATCAGTGTTTCGGTCGGGCGCAAGTCCAGATCCGCTTTCTTTGCACCCGCCGCGTGGCTCAACACTAGGGCCAAGATCGTGACGCCTTTCGATTTGAGAAACGACTCCAGGCGATCCATCGTGGTTTTCACCGGGTACGCGCTCTCCAGGAGAGTCATCACCTTGGGGTCGGCGGGTGGCGAGTGGCGAGAGCCTGGGATCAAAAGCGCCGGCTATCAGCCGTGCAAGGCCGCTCAAATCCAGGCCGCCCCGGTTGGCGCAGAGAGTAACGCAGACTAGCTCCGATTTTGCCGTAAATCGGCTTAGATAAGTCGAGAAGCCTGGCACATCGCCGGCGATGTCCATCATGCCCTTGTGGCCCGGAAATCGCCAGCCGGCGTTAGCGGGCACGACAGTCCCGTCGTTCAGATGAATTGACTGGTAGATGAGATCGCGATTCGCCTTACTCTTGACAAGAATTTCGCCGGCGAGACCAATATCCCAGAGGCTAACATCCTCGGCGGAGGCAAGCACTGAGCGATACGGCGACCCCGTCCCACTCGGTTTCAATGGGACAGTCCTGCCGTCTGCGAGGCTGTATCCTGTGGCCATCTCGGTAGGATTGATGAACGCGGGGTCGGAAAGGAAACCTTTGTGGGCGAAATCGGGGGTTTTTACATCTTCGCGTTTCACGCTCGACAAGCCGGAACCGAACGTCGTGTTCCGCAGGCCGAGCCGCTCGATCTGATTCCTGGTAACGAACGCTTCGTAGCTCATGCCGCTAGCTTTTTCGATCACCATCCCAAGGAGATAGAAGTCGGTATTGCATTTCGTTACCGATTCGCCAGGCGGAAACGCAAGCGGGATATCTCTCACAAGGGCCAGGAGCTCGACTGGTTTATAATCACGGGTGAAGTCGAAGCTTGGCTGCGTGGTATAGTCCGGCAACCCCGAGATGTGCCCCAACAGTTGTCTCAACTTGATTGGCTGCCAAGCCGCGGGTAGCCCTGGAATATGCATGCTCAGCGGGTCGTCGATGCTTATCTTACCGGCTTCGACCAATTGCATGATCGCTACCGCGGTATAGGCTTCGGTCATCTGGCCTAGGTTCCATAGCGTTTTAGGGGAAGCCAGCAACCCCTTTTCAACGTCGGCAAGTCCGTAACCGACTACCCGAGGAATGTACGGGGCCTGCACGATGGACAGCGTCATCCCGGGGATCTGGTTGGCCTCCATGTAGGAGGAGATCATCTGATCGACGGATTGGCCATTGAATTCCACTCTCGGATGTCCCCTCTGGGGCCAAACGGGTTGCGTTACCGCGATCATTAGTCCTCCTATCAGAACAAGGGTGGCGGACGAGGGCAGCGCGCTTCGAACGAATGTGCGGCGCGTTGTTGTGCCGGGCGTTACGGTTTTCATGGTCGCTGTTTCCATGATTTTGCCTCCTATCGGTGTTCAATTGCCCGGCTACCGCAACCGTCAGCCTACTATTGTTGGAACTTGGCATGGTGCATCTCCAGTTGGACATGTCGCACCCGCATCCCGGACCCTCGGTCCGGTAAGCCGAAGACAGCGCTTTTGGTTGTCATCTGGCTTAAACACCGGAATACACGAGCTTTGTGAATATCACCAGCATCATCAGAAATTGACCCCACTTGGCGTCGTAAGCGGATGTCGGCTTCGCGGCGATGGTTTCCACCAGCGACTTGCCTTGCTTCTTGAGTTTTAGAGACATTGTCTCTGATGGCGACCAACATGTCGTAATACTCGGACAGGCCACCTTTGTTGCCCACGGGACCGTGCCCTGGAATAATGATGGTCTTGTCCGTGACAGCTAGGACCGGTTCCGCTTGGTCGCACGGATCATCCCATCGATGCTGCCTCCGGTCGAGTAGTCGATGAATGGGTAAAAGCCGTTCCACCACGTGTCTCCGACGTGAATCACGTCAGCCTCTTCAAAGACTACGGAGATGTCGCTGTCTGTGTGGGCGGGACCGTAATATTTCAAAGCGAGGCTGGTGTCGTTGTGGCGGAGACGTTGTGCATCTCGGAAGACCGTTGTCGGGAGAGCCTCCGCCGGCGCTGGCGGAAACGTATAGTTCCACTCATCGACGCGCGTCGAAGTGGCTAGGTGCTTCTTGGTGTTTTCATGCGCCATGATGGCCGCTCCCGCCCCGTGCAGCCAGGCATTTCCGTCGGTGTGATCGACGATGCCAATGAGTATTTATCAACCGGGTGATCGGGTCCGCACTCAGGCTATCGAGGGCCGGTGCGAGTCGCGGCCTAGAAACGGTGAACCCGGCGTCAACAAGAAGCTTTCCGTCCATTCCGGTGAGGACCGCGATGTTTCCACCAGAACCTTCCAGAACGCTGATATTGCGACGAAATCTATTGACCTCGATCTTCGCCTGCGATGCCGCCTGGATCATCGTAGGGACAATGCCGGTCTCTTGTGCAGACAAACGCCTCTTGGCGAAGACCACGGCGCCAGCGGCAAGGCCAGCCGACACGAATCGGCGCCGAGAGGTTGAGCAGATTATTGATGTCCATGGATTCTCCTGTTTCTAAGGACCTCGGGTCATTAACCCCTTTTTGGAAGAAAACTACGTTTGCCCGGCGGCCTCTCTTAAGGAACCAGGCGCCTATCAGAACAAGGGTGGCGGACGAGGGCAGCGCGCTTCGAACGAATGTGCGGCGCATTTTGTGCCGGGCGTTACGGTTTTCATGGTCGCTGTTTCCATGATTTTGCCTCCTATCGGTGTTCAATTGCCCGGCTACTTCACAACCGTCAGCCTACTATTGTTGGAACTTGGCATGGTGCATCTCCAGTTGGACATGTCGCACCCGCATCCCCGGACCCTCGGTCCGGTAAGCCGGCATCACAAAGTTTTCCTCAGGGATGATGAATCGCCCAAAGCGGCTGATGCAAAATAATTGGTTATGCTTCAGCAGTTCTGCAAAAATCCTGACCAGGTTACCTGGGCGACGAAGGCCGCGCCGCGGACCTGCACCATGATTTCGCCGCGCTCACGATCCGCCGCTTCGCCGAGGATTGGGAACTGAGGGAAAACGATTGATGTGACCTACCAATCTACCGCGCGGCCAATTCGGTGTGTGGATTCGATTTGCGTCTTCCGGAAGACGATCCACAAGGCTATGCAATTCGTCGCGGTTCATGCCTAACACTGTCAGTTCGGCGCCGGTGAATCAATGGTTTCGCAGGGTGTTCACCGAGAGCCTCTGTCGCAAAGGACGCGAGAGGTGCGGATGTTGTCGCCGAAAGACGGCGATACCGGAAAATGACGCAGCTTGCGAGCGTCTGCCCAGCAGCCCTCGATTCGCTTGGCGCGGCCCGACGCCTCGCACGCTCGACGCGGTCCAGTGCGCCGCGCGTAAGTGAGCTGTTTCCGGTAACGGGACTTTACATCCGGCAGGACGGTGACCGAGCCACCGCTCCACACCCCGGACATGGTGTCGCCTTCGATTTTTGGGAACGGTCACGGCGGTGTTCAGGCTGCCTTTCCAAGCACGCCAGCGTTTTGCCGCTCTTCGGCGGTAGTGAACGGATGCAGCCTTGCGTTGTATTAGAATGCCGAACTTCGCTGGAAACTATGTCTTCATGGGGGCAACGAGATTGTTATCGGTCGCCGTCCTCGGGAACCCACGCTTTACCCCTTGTTGTAATAAAACCTCTCGTGCACTACTTTGCCGTTTTTCCACCGTCGCGCTGCCACTTGGGTCTGCTTGATTCTTCCCCGCGCCCTTATATGTCGCGTCAAATTCCCACTCCGAATAGCTCAAATCACCATTCACAACGCTGCCCAGAAGGGTCGCGCCATGAAACTGCTCCACAGACGCCAGAAACGCCTCCTCATACTGACGGCATGTCGGCTTGCCGACCCGCGGCTCGGTCGTATTCTCCTGCATGACGACTTCGTCGTCGTAGTAGGTGTCAAACGCGCCGAGAACGTCGCCAGAGCTGATTCGCTTGTTCAGATCCGCATCGAGCGCGAGAACGTTCATTGCTGGTGTGCTCACATCAGTTCTCCTTTCTATCCCACAAGATGTGAAGCACGTCTACAAGGATGTAAAACTTCAGCCGGGCGTTGTGGGCGAAAGACGGCGTTACCGTCACTTGGGTCACAGTCGAGGGCATGGGCGACTTCAAAAGTCCGCAAACCGGACTTTAATGTCACCACGCCGACTCACAACAGTGGAAGGGCTGTTTTGGAACGGTCTGCGTCGTGCGGTTACCGAACCTATCGTAGCCGAAGCGTGCAGCTTCTTTTTTGTTCGTAAGCTCGCTGGCTTGTAAGTGCACTTTTATCGAACTCCCTTTTGGGGTAGGTTCGGCTCTATGTTCGGCCGTCTAGGCTGGGAGATTATGGTGAAATGATTCGGGTACCGGAATCGAATGATCGAGAAAGGATAGTGGGAGGGCTCACCTTCCAGACGGTACGTGAACAGTAACTTCACTTCCAATCCTCGGCAGGAAGGCTGGAAGGTTGCAAACTCCCTTAGCCATCCCTCCACTTCCTCTGCCAGTCGCGGATCGGGCGCAGTGGCCTTGATTCTAGCAATGTCCCCACGTTCGCCCACGATAACACGCGCGTTCAACAGTGCCTCTGGTCAGGGCCAGCCTGGCAATTGCGCCGTAGCGGGGAACTTCCATTTCAACAATACATTGCACATTATGGACGTTGCCCGTTTCGGCCAGGGGAAGCACCTTCGACCGGTACCAGCATCAACGCGAGCAAGCTTACAGCCTTTAAAGAAGTCAGCACATGTCACCTAGTTGCCCGAAGTTTTGTTGCATTTGCTATTCATGAGAACCTGTTTTCATTTTGTGCATCCGATGATTCTGATCGAATCTTGCCAAGAACATTGACCCACTCCATGCTGACCTCATTGTGGCTTCACGTCAGACCGTCACGGAATGCCGTTTTGTCCTGTTAGCCAACTATCATAGATCCTCATGAGTGCCCGTTGGGAACGGTAACGGCGCTTCCGGGCTTCATCGTGGTGGGAACGCCTTCCGCCGATGCTTTTCGCGCTGATGGTGCCCACAAGCCTGCCGTTGAGGACTCGACGCTCGGTAACGCAACCTGCCAACTCAGCGAAAGGAGATACCGCCGTGCCGGAATCCAGCGGCTTGACTCCGCTGGTTGATAGGGGGCCAAGATGGGCGGCCCCAAAACCCATCGACACTTTTCAAAAATCTATATTTACCCGTATTTCCATCAACTTAAGATTTCCAACCCCGAAACCCCAAAACCCCGCCAGCTACAATTCCCACCAGGAGTACCCATGTCACTCAGCAAATCCGAATCCGCGCGCATCAATGGAGCCAAATCTCGCGGGCCCAAGACTCCGGAAGGCAAAGCCAGGTCTTCCCAGAACGCGATCAAGCACGGTATCTTCGCCCAAGTCATCGTACTGAAGACGGAGAACGCCGATCTCTTCGAGGAACTCACGCAGGACTTCATCCGGCGCTTTGAGCCCCGTGACGGTGTCGAACTCGCCATCGTAGAGCAAATGATTGCGGCCACCTGGCGTCTCTCGCGCTGCTGGGAGATGCAGACGCAAACCATGAATCTCGAAATGGCAAGGGATCAGGACCCTGATGACGAGAATCTCAAAGCCCGCAGTTTCCACGCGGCCATCGGCAACAGCCCCTCCATGCAACTCCTGCACCGCTTCGAAAACAGCTATGAGCGCATCATCACCCGCGCCGTCCGCACCCTCGCGAACATTCGCAAGAATTTCCCCCTGCCGGACACCGATGAGCAAAAACGCGAAAACGAACCCAAGCCACCGTCCAATGAGCCAACCATCCGACCACCCGATGATTCAATTCTCCCTGGCCCGATCCCTCAATCACCAATGCTTAATGATTCAATGATCCGATGGCCCAATGATCCGATACCTACGGGAGTGTTGCGTGAGATTCGGCGATAGTACGAGGAGACCCCCGGCGATAACGCACCCGGAATCCAACGACATCGTCGAGTGGGCCCGCACTTACCTCAAGTTCGAACCCGATGACGTCCAGGCTCGCGTGCTGCGCAGCGAGGCCAAACGCGGGATTCTATTGTGTACCAGGCAGTGGGGCAAATCGACGGTAACGGCCGCAATGGCGCTGCATCATGCGCTCTTCACTCCGCGCAGCCTGACGCTCGTAGTGGCTCCGTGTGAACGCCAGAGCGGCGAGTTTGTGCGCAAGGCGCAACTCTTCGCGGTGGCGCTCGGGCTCAAGCCGCGCGGCGATGGCAACAACGATCACTCGCTCTCGTTTCCCAATCATTCGCGCATCGTCGGCGTGCCGGCAAAAGAGGATACCGTGCGCGGCTATTCGCGCGTCGGACTGATGCTGATCGATGAGGCCGCGCGCGTACCGGATGAGTTATACAAGGCCGTGCGCCCGATGCTCGCAGTGGGCAAAGGACGGCTCTGGCTGATGAGCACTCCGCACGGCAAACGCGGGTTTTTCCATGACGAGTGGCACAGCCAGGGCACCCCGTGGGAACGCGTCAGCGTAACAGCCCCGGAGTGCCCGCGCATCCCCAAAGAGTTTCTGGAAGAGGAACGGCGGACCCAGGGCCGCTTGTGGTTTGAACAGGAATATCTGTGCAAGTTCACTCAAGTTCGTGAGTCGCTGTTCGATATGGAGAGGGTCAGGCTCTTATTAAGAGACGATATCAAACCGTTGATTCTTCGCGATGGGTGGATCGGGTGATGCTGATGGCTTATTCTCTCCCCCGAAGCCCATTGTTACCAGCTGGCCGACGTTGTTCTCACGTCGTGCTCCGGATATACTCGTCTCTCATGCGAGGACAACCGAACCGCCGTAGTTTTCTCCAGTCCCTGGCAGGCCTTCCCATCGCCTCTGCTTTGGCGCGGGCGCGGGCGAAGGTAAAGATCCGGGACGTGAAGGTGATGATCCTGTCGGGCCCGCGCACCTACACGCTGGTGAAGGTGGAAACCGACGCGGGCGTTTACGGCATCGGCGAGGCATACGGCAGCCCAGGTGCCGGCGTGAAGGAACAGGTGCTCGCGCTGAAGCCTGCGCTGGTGGGCAAGGACCCGCTGGAGATCGACGCACTCTACGTCAGCCTGGGCACTCGCACGGACGGCTCCGCGCACTCGCTCATGCGCGCGGTCAGCGGCGTCGAAATGGCGCTCTGGGATTTGGCTGGCAAGATCCTGGATGTCCCCAGCCACGACTCTGCTGGGCGGTCGTTTCCGCGACCGCGTCCGCATGTACCTGAATACGGGGCCGCGCAATCCGCTCGATCCCGCGTCGTGCCGCGAATGGGCGGCCCAGATCAAAGCCGATCCGGCAGGCTGGACGGCGGTGAAGATCTCGCCCCGGCGCACCAGTCCGGAAACGGATCGCGCCAGAGATCGTTCCAACCGTCTTCTGACTACGACGGAGCTGATCAACATCCGCAAGGGCTTTGAGAACATTCGCGAAGCGCTGGGCTGGGCATGCGACATCATCGTCCACTGCCACTGGGAGTACGATCTGCGCACGTCCATCCAACTCGCCGAGGCCATCGAGCCGATCCGCCCGCTCTGGCTGGAAGACCCGATGCCGCCCGACTACTCGGATAGCTGGAAGCGGCTGGTGGCATCCTCTCGCGTGCCCATCGGCATGGGAGAGAACCTGACCCGCCGTCAGGGCGTCAGGGATTTCCTGGTCAATCAGGCCTGCGACGTCGTGCAACTGGATCTGCGCAACAGCGGCGGATTCCTGGAATCGAAGCGCATCGCCGACATGGCAGATATCTACGGGCTACCCATGGCCAATCACAACACTGGAAGCGTGGTCTGCACCATGGCCACCATTCAGTGGGCGGCGGCCATCCGCGACTACATCGCATCGGAAACGGTGGTGGGCAGGCGCGACTGGATGGATGACGTGATCGTGCATGACCAGCCAATTATCCGGGATGGCCACATCGCGCTCACCGACAAGCCCGGACTGGGCCTGGAACTGAACCGTGAGGTCGTCCAGAAGCACCTCGCGCCCGGAGAGACGTATTGGAGTTGAAACATAGGAGGGAATCCGATGAAGCGTCGTGAGTTAGTCGCAGCGCCGATGCTGGGCGCGGCCTCGATGGAGCCCCCAGCCGCCCAGCAGCCGCCGCGTTCGCCGGCCAGGATACTGGCGGTCAGCGCCCACCCCGCCGATTTTTGCTCGCGCGCCGGCGGCACGCTAATGAAAGCGGTCAAGGCCGGGTCCAAGGTGAAGGTCATCTGGCTTACGCATGGCGAGTCCGACGAGAGTTCGGTCCTGATCTCTAAAAACCCGGGCATATCTGTAGAAGAGGTTCGCCGCATCCGCGAGAAGGAGGCATTCGCCGCGGCAGAGGCCGTTGGCGCTGAAGGCAAGATGTTTGGCTTCGGCGATGGTCCGCTGTTGATGACCCCGGAGCGGATGGAGTTGCTCGCGCGGGAGATGGCGGACTTCAAACCCAACCTGATTCTGACGCACTGGAAGGACGAACTCACTTACCCGACGCACTGGCGGACCTCTCGCAGTGTAATCGAGGCTGCGCAGATGGCTCGCGTTTCGTGGGACATTCGCTTCTTCGAACCGAACGTCGGAACTGGAACGCGGGTCGGGTTCGTGCCGGATCACTACGTCAACATCACGGAAGTTTTCGAACGCAAAATGGAGGCGTTGAAGACCCTGGCAGCGCAGCCTCGCTTGGTTTCGGACTACACCGCCTGCAACCGCTGGCGCGGCATGGAGTGCGGCAAGCAATACGCCGAAGCCTTCGTGCGCTGGGCGCCGGAGCCGCCGGTCTACGATCTAATGGGGGCCTGATGTCGCGATTCCTAGTGTGCGCACTGCTCTGTGCTGCGATTAGCTCTGGCCAGGAGAACGCTGAGCGGCTGCCTCCGCCAGATGATTTACAGGCTCGTCAACTCGGGTTCGAACAGCGGAGTTCAGCGCCGAATCTGGAGAAGCTGGGCCGTGAGTTCTTCGCGCTGACGTTCCTGAAGGACTGGAACTCAAAGGAATTCAACCGGCCCGACAGATGGAAGCTGCTGGGCGAGGTCCGCGCCCGACTGGACGCAGGCGACTATCCGGCTGCACTGGACGGCTTCAAAGCTTACACTCTGCGCAAGCTGCGCTATGCGGATTCCTATGGCTTGACCAGGGCCGTTAACCCGTATGGGAGCCCCGATCCTATCGGCCGCTCATGGCTGAAGCCGCTGCTCACCTCGGGACAGGAAAGCAAGGTCCTCGCGCAGGCGCAGGACTTAATGAACAACGTCATCACGGCCGGGAAAAAGCGGATTCACATCGGTCAACCCGGCACAGTGAACTGGAAGCAGGCATCCCTATACACTTTCGACGAGGTCGGTGTCCCCAAAGCAATCTGGGATAACTGGCCCTGGCATCTCGCGGCCTTCTCGCCTCTGCTGGATGCTTATTTGCTCACCGGGGAGAAAGCCTACATCAGCAAGTGGGCTGAGTTCGCCGACGACTGGGCGATGAACCAAAACTACAGCGTGGGAACGGTGGAAGCCTACAATATCCCTGACACCTGGTCCGGCGGCGCGGAAAGCACTTTCACTTTCATCCGCTACCTGGCCGGGATCGCATTGGAACGCTCCGCGAGCAATGATCTGCCGTCGGCGACCTTCGCGCGGGTGATGGGAAGGTTGGTTCGCGATTACCTGCCCCTTACCCGCATGTATCATCGCTCCAATCCGCAAAACTGGACCGAACACAGCATTGCCTCGCTCTTCGAGAATGCATTTCTGCTTGACGAGTATCACTTCGCGCCACTCTATCTGAGAGAGGCGCGCAGGCGTCTGGAGTTGCTCGTGCCCACGCGCCACATGCCCGATGGGACGGACAGTGAATTGAATGTGGGATACGATTTTGGTTATCTCACGGCTGCATCCACAGCCGTTGATCTATGGAAGCTCAGAACCTCCCGCGTGCCCGCGTGGATGGCTCCTGAGTGGGAGCGGCCCCAGCGCGAACAACTGAAAACGGAAGTCTGGGAGCGTGAGCTGAGCGAAGTCAAATTGCGGCGAGCGCGATTCCTCGCGGGACACCTGATGCCGAGCGGTGAATGGCCTATCGGGGGCGCGAGGGCGGACCATCGAAATCGTGCCGATCAAAGCCGCGAGATGTTTCTGCAGTATGTACCGGAAGCGTTCGCGCAACCGGATATCTCCCGCATCCTCGAGATCACGCGAACACACAAGGGTGAAGATCCCTCGTTTACGTCCGAGTGGTTTCCTTATGCAGGCTATCGCTACATACGGGCTGGCTGGAAGGCGCAGGATCCCTACCTGTTCATGATCTCGTCACCGAAGCCGCTGTTGGGTAATCTCAGCGCGCAAGACAACAATGCGATCGGGTTGGCTGGCTACGGCATGGACCTGCTGATGACCGGAGACGTCGGACCGTACAGCCGTAACCGCTCGCCAATACTCGTTGACGGCAAGGAGCAATTCTTCCACGCAGGCATTCCATTGTGGGGTCACAGACATTTTCTGGTAGCCGCCAACTATGAGCCGGCGCCTTGCCGTTGGCACGATTCCTCGCACTTTACTATCAGCGAAGGTATTTACGATGGCCCATACGGTGGGACCAGGAGCCAGACGCCCGAGGAACAGGCGAATGCAAACCGGGCCGCGCTGCGGGGCGTAACTCACCGGCGTCTGGTTCACTATGTCCGCGATGCCGGAATTTGGATCATCACGGATCGCATGTTCAGCGCGCAGGAGCACGAATACACTCAGGATTGGCGCATGCCTCTCCAGCCGAGCCGTTATCCCGCGTTCAGTCCAGGGCAGATTTCCGTCGAACCACAGCGGATGACGATTAAGACCGCCAGTCCCGCGACGCCCAATATTTCCCTGTACCAGTTCGCTTCGCAGGCTCTACGCTACGGCACCAAGGTCGAATCAATCGACGCGAAAGCCGGGTACCGTTTGTGCGATTTCTTCCGCGTGAGCGCCAGTTGGAAGGCCCGCGGCACGAGCACCGTTGTGACGGCAATCTACCCGCGCCCAACGTTACAGGACGAGGTCGCTTCTATCAAGCCACTCGGCGCGGACGGCTTTGAAGCGGAGACGCCGGCTGGCCATCGCGTGTTATATCAAGCCGCGGCGAACACGCCGGGCAAGCTCAGTCTGGGTGGTGTGACTATATCGGGTGAAGCACTGCTGCTGGTGATGTACGCGCCCGGTACGGCCCGGGGAGTGGCTCTCGGCTGCACGGAGATGGCAATCAATGGCAAGGCTCAGAAGGTGTCCGCCACGGATTTCGAATTCGAAGTGATACAGGGGCGCGTGCAAGAAATCACTCCAATTTACACGCCGCTGGCACCTGTGCAAATTTCACCGCAAACGGACCTCTTCGTGGGAGAGCAGTCGATAGCACTCAGTTCCGCCACGCCGAACGTGCAGATCCGCTATACCCTCGACGGAACGGAGCCTGGGCTCGATTCCCCGCTCTACAAAGAGCCGTTCACAATTACCAGGAGCGTTGTTTTGAAAGCGCGCGCTCTCCGATCAGGCCTCATCAAACTACCGGAGACGTTGAGCGGCACGCATGCCACGCCGGTAAGCAGCGCTGTCTTCAACAAGGCTGAGCCATTGAAACCCGCTGCCGATTTGGGCCTGGAACCAGGGTTGGACTACTCGTATTACGACGGGCGCTGGCAGGACCTCTTCATGGATCTTGGCCAGTTGAAGCCTAAAAAGCGTGGGGGTACAGGCGCTCTGTTTGACCTTTCACCCCGCGAGAATACCGGCCCTTATGCAATCAAGTACGATGGCTACCTCGAGGTTCCGGTTGATGGGACATATACCTTCCATGCCCCTCCTGAGTCATACCTTCCCAATATCGTGGCGGGCTATGAACTGCGAGTGCTCGTCGCCGGGCAGGAATGGTATCCCTCTACTCGCGTGCATGCGCTAGGCACGTGGTCGATTGCGCTGATGAAGGGCCGGCATCCGTTCTCCGTCAGTTTCGCGGATTTTCGACGAGAAGCGGCTCAGCGTGTCAATCAGGCCGGCCTGGCTCGCTACATCTGGGACGGCATCGCGCCCGATCTGCGGATCTCAGGGCCGGGACTCGAGAAACAGAGCATTCCGGCCAGTCTGCTCCGCCGGCCGCGGAAGTAGGGAAGAAAAGACGCCCTGACATACAATGAAGGCAGGTTTTGCCAGACAGAAAGAAGAATGAAATTGAGCAACATCCATCGTCGTGGTTTCTTCCTTCGCGCGGGTGCATTGGCGGGCGTTGCAGGTGGGCTGGACGCACTTCAAGCGGCGCAGCGCCAGGAAAAGGAAGCCAAGAACATTATCTGGATGGTCGCCGATGGCATGAGTCCGAGCGTGCTGCCAATCGCGGAACGATTCTCGCTCCGCGCACGGGGCAAGGGGACGCTATGGCAGGCACTGGTGGACCGTCCCGACGTAGTGTATGGAACGATGGACATGGCCTCGCTGGATTCGATCGTGACCGACTCCTCGTCGGCCTCGAGTTCCTGGGGATCCGGCTCGCGGATCTTTAATGCCTGGATCAACATGCTGCCCGATGGCACGAAGTTGACCCCCATCTCCGAGATCGCGCGGGACCGCAAGCGGCTGGTAGGTCTCGTTACGACGGCGACTGTGACGCACGCTACTCCCGCAGGCTTCGCTTCGGTGTCGCGGCGTCGCGACGACGAACACCTGATTGCTGAGCAGTACCTGGACAAAATAGAAGTTATTCTCGGCGGCGGAAAGAAGTTCTTCGACGAGCGGCGTCCGGACAAGACAGACTGGCGGCCCAAGTTCCAGAGCAAAGGCTACGAGGTGGTGGAATCGCGAGATGCGCTGCTGGCGGCCAAGAACGCGCGGCTCCTGGGGCTATTCAGTGACAGCCATGTTCCTTACACAGTCGACAGGCGCAATAGCGAGAAGCTGCAGACGAGCATACCGACGTTGGCCGAGATGACCACTGCGGCGCTTAACCGGCTCTCCAGGCATAAGGACGGCTTCCTCCTGCAGGTTGAAGGCGCCCGAGTAGAACCACGCTGCGCACGCCAACGATGCGGCGGCGTTGCTGTGGGATCAACTCGCGTTCGACGAAGCAATCGAGGTAGTGCTGAAATTCGCCGGGAAGGATCCGCGAACGCTGGTTGTAATCACCAGCGATCATGGAACCTCGAATCCGGGGCTGCGAGGAATGGGCCGGGAGTACCGCGACACGAACACCGCGTTCGATCAGCTACTGAAGGTCAACGCTTCCTTCGGCGAGATCGCCAACCGCATGGGCGCCAAGAGCGAATATTCGATGCACGCCAACCCCCAAGTCGTTCCGAAGCCGATGCCGCCGGTGGAGCGCGTTATCGAAGCCCTTAAAACCAATCTCGGCATCACCCCGGCCAAGGATGAGGTGGACCTGATCCGCCGCGTCGTCGGCGGCGAGAAGCGGCTGATGTTGAACCGCGATCAGGACAAACTGGATGGCGTGCTCGGTGCAGTTGTCGGAAACTATACCGGCGTTTGCTGGATTGCGACTTCGCACACCTCGGACTACGTGCTCGTCACCGCTCTCGGCCCCGGCGCCAATAACTTCGAAGGCTTCATTCGGAACACCGAAGTCTTCCCGGCACTGACAGGACTAATGGGTTCGAAGTTCAAAAACCCGTCAATGACCGCGGAAAAGGCTCTCGAGTTCCGCAAGGTCGCGATGCTCGATCGTCGCGACCGCCCGGACTGGGCCTGACGTGTCTATGGGCCATTTCCAAGCCGCACTCCTGCTCTGGATTCTTCCCTCATTGGCCGGAGCCCAATCGTCATGGAGCACCCGCTTTGTTCTGAAGGATTATCTTCAGGAGTACGTTTTTCCGGAGCAGATTGTCTCGTATCCGATCTCGTGCCCGTCGGGTGCCGTTCGCCGGGAGAATCTTCGCCTCCGCGAGGAGGGCGCGGCTGCGGGCTTGCCTTTCCAGTTGTCCGAGATCGTGGAGACAAACGGATCTTTGACGCGGGCAAAAGTGAGCTTCCGTGCTTCGCTCGCAAAGGGTCAGCAACGCACGTTTGTTCTGGATGCGGAACCGGCCAATAAACCGTTGCAGACGCCCGGCATTGTTCTGCGCGATATCGATACCGCAGCCCACACGGCCGTTATCGACGCAGGCTCGCAGTTGGTCAAGGTTCCGTACGGCGAGTTTGCGCCCCGAGCGGCTTTCTCCGCCGTCCCCGCACCCATTCTCCAACTCTCGCGCGATCGCACCCGCTGGGTTGGGCGCGGGCGGCTCAAGGGCAGCGCGATTGTGCAACGCGTGGCGGCCAGGGTATCGGAGGACGGTCCTCTCCGGCTGCGTTACCGCATCGACTACACGCTCGCGGACCAGCGTACGTACGCTGTGGTCCTCACAGCACAGTTCAAGGAGGCGTACATCACTGTCAACGAGTACCTGGACGGGATCAAGCTCGACGACGGACTGGCGTTCGAATTCTCGTATCGCGAGGGCATCGACCCCGACGGGCGGATCGCCATGGGGAACAACGGAGGATATCTGCTCCGCAGTGGTGAATACGGCTCCGGTGTGAACGCGGAGGGCCAACTGCCGTATTCGCTGGGCATCTTCGGCCCGAATGTTGCGTGCCCGCGCTCGACTGCGTTCTACCGGAACCAGGCCGGAGGGGATGCCATCCTGTTCTCCCTTTACCGGCTCGCCGACTGGAAGACTTATGTGAGACACACCTGGTGGACCGCGTCGGTCTCTGAAGAGAACTTGTATTTCCACAACGGCCCCGACAAATATATGCGCGCGCGCCTTGCTGCGAAGGAGCGGCACTGGGCCGTGTCGATTGTTCCACGCGAGGAGATTGCCATTGAGTCCCAGGATGGATCGCGTGCCAGCTACTGGTATGCACGGAATGATATGAGCGGCTGGGACGAAAAGATGAGCGGCGGCGATCCGGCGGCGCGGCTGTTTCAGCGCCTCGGCGCGTACAACCTCGATTGGGTAAAGGACCTTGCGTTCGAGTTCCCGGAAGACGTGAATGTGGTTTACCTGAACCACAGGGAAGCTCTGACCTATGACGAGTTCAACCGCGGAGGCAAGCCCGGTAACATGTGGGACGGGATGTTCTGGTGGGGCGGCGCAGACTGGCGTGCCCGGTCGCTTGCCGTTGAACGATATCAGGACGGGATGTGCTACGGCGCGAAATCGCCCGGCCGTACACACTGGCAGACCATCGCCGCTTACGCCGCAAGCCGCGCGACATGGACCGCCGAGCAGCGTCTCAAGGTTCGTTCCTGGATTGTCCACTTCGTCGCCACGTATATGCTTCTCGACGACAATCTCCCGCATAAAAGCATGCTCGCCGGGCATCCCAATTTTCTGATCGAAAGCCTGTATCCTGGCGTCTTCGCGGCGGTCTTTCCGAAGCACCCGCTTGTGGGGCAGTTTAAAGAAACGTACCGGGAGATTCTCGACGAATATTTGCGGGTTTACGTTCGCGGCGAAAATGCGGAGTTGAATGCGTTGCCGGGCCGCCACACCGAAAGCATCGCGTGCTACAGTTTTGCCTCGCTGCAAGGCGTGTTGCACAACGCCCAGGGCTTCCGGCAGGTCAACGGTTCGGACATCATAAAGCTTGAGCGGTTCCGCAACTGGATGCGCTGGCATCTGAACACCTTGATCACCCCGGGCGAGCGCGAAAGCTGGGAGTTTGATGGCAACCACCTTACGCTTACGCCTCCCGAGGGAGCTCATGCGAGCGAGACCTGGAACGTGTTGCATGAAACGGCGGAATACTTCAAGACCGCTGGTGATCCGCTCGGCGGTGAACTCGAGTGGGCGCTGACGAAAGGACTGAAAGGTACAAAGCCTGATCTGCGGTCGCACCTGTTCCAAGATTACGGTCCGGTCCTGCGATATGACTTCGGCGGGCCTCATGAGGCCTACCTGCACATGCAGCACCTCGGCAATTCAGATCCCATCGAGGGCTACCGCATCTCGGGGCTGAATTACAGGTGGCGACCGGAAGGAAATGGCACGCTGTACTACGCTGCGCGCGGGCGGACCTGGAGTTGGAATAAGAAAGAAGACAACGGCGATAAGTTTGACATCAAAGGCCTGAGCGCTTTCGACGTGCCAGGCGGCGTGTTCAGCTATCGCAAGTTAGACGCAAGCTCGAGTTTCCTGGACCTCGGCGGAGTTCAATTCTTTCGTTCGAGTGAGGTGACAGATCCGAAAAATCCGTACCTGTCGCGCGCCGTCCTGATGGTCCGCGACGCCTTCATCGCCGTCTATGACGATCTCAGGGACTCCCGCGCCGACGGTGCGTTCCGCTGGATCAATCGCACCGACGGCGCCAGGGTCGAGTACTTCGACAACCCCGATTTCACAAAACCCACGGCGACGCGGGTGGATGCCGGGCGCTTTACCATCCGCTATAATCCGCCGGGCATGGGACCGGCAAGCAACAGCAGCGAATGGTCAAAGGCGGGTTTCACCAGCAACGATGATTACTCCGCGCGCTTCACCACTCGGGTCCGGCCGGAATGGGACAAAGTCGAATTCGAGCACGAACTCGGGCCGACTGATTCCGCGCGGCTCTGGGTGGATGGGAAACTGGTGCTCGATGGGGCCAGCGGCGGCCGCGGCGCCGTCACGCTTGTGGCTGGCCGGGATTACGACCTGCGCTACGAGTTCGTTCATCGTAGCGGTCCCGTGCGAGCCATTTTACGTTGGGGCCAAGCGGGTACAAAGCTCAGGGAATTGGAAGGCGTCAGTTGCACGTGGAATCGCGAGTTGCCGGCGATCTATGAAGTGCGGGGTGGGCCGGGCGACGAGTTGCATATCGTCGAGCCCTCGGTGAAGCCGACGCTGAAAGTCGCCGCAACAGCGTATGGTGCGACAGTCAAGTCCGGCAACGCGGTAGAGTACGTTTTCCTGACGGACCACGCAGGCGAATCCAGAGACGGAGGAATGCAGTTCCGTGGGAAAACCGGCTACGCTCGGCAGAACGATCTCGCGCTAATTGAAGGCACCCGGCTATTCCTCGACTCCTTCGGCATCGAGACGTCGAGCGTCGATCTAGCCGTCAGCGCAGTGCTGCGCAGCCCACAGAAGATCGAAGGCCGCATCGCGGGCCGCAACGGCGGGCGCGTTTCGATCACTGTTCCGAAACAGTTCGACGCCGCCAGCAAACAAGTGCGTGTCGGCGGGGAGATAGTCAAATCCAGCTTTGATCCTGCGGCCGGACGCTTTTCGTTCGACGTGTCCGTTACGCGTGCCGACGGCTACAAGGAGTACTCAATCTCCCAGTAGCCGTTCCTTGACTGGCACGATGCGCTTACGGCTTAACGACGGGTAGCGATGCTGAACCGGCGGTGTTGAGACACGTGGGATGCCCAAAGCCGCCGGCGCTGACTCCCGTTCCACCACTCACGTTCGGCGCAATGTCGAAGATGATGTTATCGGGCCGAGTGGCATCACCCGAGACCCCGCCAACGCCCGCCAGATGATCCAGGGCGAGCAGATTGCGGACGCGCCAGGCGATATTGTGGTCAGCACAGGAAGTATCGCCACTGACTCCAATCCCGCCGATAAGGACCTTGCCTGTTGCGTAGAGCCCCAGGCCGCCGCCAAACACGTTGACCCCGCCGATGCTGGCGCCGACCATCGGATCCTGCGCTGTTCCATGCTTCGACGCGGGCCCCTGATATGCAACGTTCGTGTCTACCGGATTGCTGAACTGCAGGCCAAAAAGGCTGCCACCTGGCTGCACGGCGGAATACAAGTTCGCGGTTGAGAGTGCCAAACCGTTCGCTTGCCCGGACCCGTTTGATGCCGAAGTCGCATCCAGGCTGAAAGCATTCGCAGTATTCGCTTTCTGAGCCGAAATGACGCGGCTCCCAGGCCATTGCGCGCCCCGGTTCACGCCTGAGTACGCAACCGCGCATACAATTCCATCGCGGTCCACGATGGTTCCCCACATCTGATGGTTCAGACCACTCGTCTCCGCGGCTGTCGCGGTAGTCAGTGCGGCCTTCAATTGGGCGTAGGTCGGCAGTTCGCTGCACCTGCCTTTTCCATTGCCCTCATCCGCACTTAATGCACATGCGGAGACCAACGAAACTGCTGCACACAGATATGTTCTAAAGCTCATGTTCCCCCTCTTGTTTTCCCAGTGAGTTAGCCAAACAGGCTACGTTGCATTATAAACGCAAACCCGGCGACCACCGCACGATTTTTGAGGAACAAAGCATCTGTTACATCGACCGCGTCAGAGCGCGGGATTCACGACCTTAGGTGGGCTATCGAGATCCAACTCGATCACGGTGGCGATATTGTCCGGCGCTTTGTCCCCCACGGCGATCGAGGTCTGCCTGTCGCTGGCCGTTACAATCAAGGGTTTGCCGCCGGCCATCAGCCGCGCTTTCGCAGTAGATCCGGCCGCCAGCGGGACCACAAGCTTGCCGTCTTTGGGCCAGTCAAAAACGTGCAAGTACAGCCGCGTCTTGCCATTGGCCAGGCGCTTCTGTGTGGAGCGGCCCCAGTCGAGTTTCTCGAACGGACCGGCCGTAGTGGCGTAGATGGCCTCACCGTTCACCTTCATCCAAGTGCCGATCGCATTCAGTGCCTGGACGCTTTCAGGAGGCACGCTGCCATCACCCTTGGGGCCGATGTTCAAAAGGTAGTTGCCACCCTTGCTGGCAATGTCGATTAGATTGCGGATCAGCACCTCGTTAGATTTCCATTGCTGGTCGTGCTCGCTGTAGCCCCAAGTCGTGTTCATCGTCATGCACGTTTCCCAATCCACACCGGGCATGCCGGTGGCTGGGATGTGCTGCTCCGGGGTGATGAAATCGCCGTACTTTGGATCGAGTTGGGGCGCGATGGCGTTAGTGCCCATGCCGGTGAAGCCGGCCTCGGGGATACGAAACAGCCGGTTGTTCATGATCGTTTTCGGCTGTCTGGATCGCACCTTGCTCAACAGCTCAAACGCTCGCCAGGCTTCCTCTCCCTGGAAGTCCTGCGAACTGTAATCCCACCACAGGACATCCACCGGGCCGTAGTTGGACACGAGTTCATTCACTTCTGCATGCAAGTAATTGACGTATTTTGCGTGTTCCGGCTGACCTTTGGCATAAGGCTGGCCCCTCAGCGGATGAGGAAGTTGCTTAGATCGCGCATACTCGTACTGGTCGTGATGCCAGTCGATCACCGAGTGGTAGAATCCCACGCGTAAGCCCTCAGCCCGGAGTGCGTCCACGATCTCCTTGACGAGATCGCGGTTCAGCACAGAGCCTGCGTCGTAGTCGCTGACCTTTGAATCGTGCAGGGCAAAGCCGTCGTGGTGCTTGGTTGTAAACACCACGTAGCGGCAACCCGCCGCCTTGGCGAGTTGAGCCCATTGGCGGGCAAAACCCGGCTTAGGCTGGAACAGCGGGATTGCGCGCTTCGCATACGTGTCAGTGTCGGCCTTGACACGCTGCTGAATCCATTCCATACCGCCCCGGGTGGCCACGGGCTTGCCTTCCCAGGACCCGGCCAGCCCTGAGTACAGGCCCCAATGCACGAACATGCCGAATCGTGCCTCGCGCCACCACTGCATACGCGCATCACGCTGCTGACGCGTTTCGGTTGCGGCGGTTTGCGGTGGCGGTTCTGCAGCGGACAATTGGCCGTTAGCCGACAGCGATGCTAACAACAAGCTGGTAAGAATAAGCCTCGTGGACATGATTTCTCCTCGTTGTTAACTCTACCAAAGCTCGCTGTGTGTGCTGGCATCCCGGTCAACGTGTAAACTCGACCGGACAGATCACATGTTAACGACAAACCGACGTTTATGGCTTGACATAAATGTCACGTTCTGATATTTGTTTCCTACTTAAACGTTTTAGGCCGACAGCTTAACAGCGTTAGTAAAACAGGTGGAATTAAATTGCGAGGCATTAAGCGCGGAATAAAGTTCATCACCACCTTCCATGTGTTGAAAGGAGTTTCCATGTTTACAATCAGAACGGTATTTCTCACAGTTTTCGCCCTGTTTTGTGCAGCTAATGCCTTAGGTCAGGAAACACGTGGTGCAATTTTCGGCACCGTTTATGATCCCAGCTCTGCTGCTATCGCAGGCGCGAAGGTCACTGTGAAAAACATGGAGACGAACGTTGTATCCGAGTTGGTCTCGAACGACGCTGGACACTACGAAGCGCCGCTGCTGGTTCCCGGCAACTATCAGGTTTCAGTTGGGACCTCAGGGTTCAAGCAAGCGGTTCGTCAGGGCATCGTGCTCTCGTCCGGTTCGCGGTTGGAACTCAATTTCAAACTCGAACTGGGCGGCGTCTCCGACGTGGTCACGGTCAGCGCGGAAGCGCCGCTGATCGATAGCGACACCCTGACTTCGGGCAAAGTAGTCGAAAGCAAAGATCTCATGAACCTGCCTTGGCCAGGCGACAACTCCATGGTCCTGGCAGCGCTCACGGCAGGAGTTCAGACGACCAACTCCATTTCCGACTACTCCGTCCGGCTGCATAGCGGCGGGCCGGGCACTGGTATCAGCGTCAGCGGCGGAGTGGGGGGGAACGAGTATTCGATTGACGGCACGTCGAATAACGCCGGCGGGCGCGGCGCCGGGTTCAATCCTGCGCCTGAACTGATCCAGGCTGTGCGCATGGAGACCTCGGCGTTCGATGCGTCATCGGGCCGCGGCACGGGAATTGCGATCTCCGTAATGACCCGCTCGGGCACTAACCAATACCATGGCTCGTTGCGCGAGAGTCACCAGCAGGCCGCCTGGCGCGCGGTAAACTTTTTCACCAAGCAGAACTACTACAACCGGATCGCGGCGGCGAATGCGGCCGGTAACAAGGAATTGGCGGATCAGATTCGCTCTGGCCCGGCCATCACGCCCGGCCGTGTGAACGAATTCGCCGGGACCTTCGGCGGCGCGGTCGTCATTCCAAAGCTGTTCAACGGCAAAGACAAGCTCTTTTTTTTTGCCGGATACGCGGGCTTCAGAGTTGGCGAATATCGGCAGTCGTATAACGCGTTCCCAACGGAAGATATGCGCAACGGCGATTTCTCGCGGCTCCTGAACATCAATTCGACCAACTACCAGGTGTACGATCCCTACAGCACGCAACCGGACCCGGCGCGTGCCGGGCACGTGTTCCGCACGCCGTTCCCTGGCAATATCGTCCCGGTTTCGCGCATTACCAATCCGATGTACAAGTTTTTCAATAACTACCTGCCGCTACCGAATACGCTCCCCGCCGACCCAGGTTGCAGCCCAACCAGGACTTTACCGCCTACAGTACGATCTACACCGAACGCTATGACTCGTATGTGAACCGGTACGACTACAACATGAATTCGACCAACCGGTTCTTCGCACGCTGGAGCTGGAACGAGTGGAAGAACTCCAACCCGGTCTGGCACTACTACTCCCCGCTGCGCCTGTGGGAAGGCGCCGGCCAGTTCCGCCACAACGTTGGAATCGGCGCCGACTGGGTTCACAATTTTGGGACGCGTACGCTGCTTGACGTGGCCATCGGCTCGAATTTAAACCGGCAGCAGAACGTCGATCCCGGCTTTGAGAATACCCCGCCATCGTCAATCGGCTTGCCGTCCTACATGGATATGAAAACCTCCAGCGCGCCGGTACTTCCCACCGTCAACTGGAGCGGCTGGACGGGTTTTGCACCGCCCATCGCCCTGGAACCAACCGCTACCGTGTCCTCACCGCGAAGGCTGATCTATCACACGTGCGGACACGCCATACGCTGAAGACCGGTATCGATGTGCGCGGGCAGTTCGCCACTGCATTCACACCCGGAAACAACGCCGGGACTTTCAACTTTACCAGCACATACACGCAGCGGACCGATGACGGCTTCCAATCGGCGGGAACCGGTAACTACGGTGGATCCTGGGCCGCCTTCATGATGGGACTGCCTGGTTCCGCTTCCACGGACGTCAACGCCAGTTCGGCCTATGCCAACCCGTATGTGGGCACGTATATCCAGGACAACTGGCGCGTGAACAGCCGGCTCTCGTTGAATTTCGGGCTGCGCATCGAGTACGAGTGGGGCCCAACGGAGCGCTACAACCGCATGATCGGCCAGTTCGATCCCAACGTGCCGTTACCGATCACGGAGGGTGCGCGCGCGGCATACGCAAAGATCGCGCTGCCGGAGGTATCGCTTTCCGCATTCCCGGTTCTGGGCGGCTCACTGTTCCCGGGAACTGAGGCCAGCAAGGATCGCCGCCTTTGGGATAGCGCGCTGAGTTTCGGACCGCGCTTTGCGGCCGCCTATCAGCTTACGCCCAAAACCGTGGTACGTTTCGGCACGGGCATGTACTTCGATACGTTGAACGTGCTCGCCGAAACCATCAATCAGTTGGGTTACAGCTGGAGCACGAGCACTATCTTTACCAACGATTTCGGGCAGAACTGGCTGGTTGGGAAGCCGGCCTCGGGAATCTCACCCCTGACCGATCCCTTCCCTGTGCGCGCGGACGGTACGCGTTTCGACACACCGCCGGGCAGCAAACTCGGTCCAATGGCAACGGTCGGGCGAGGTGCAACGTTTGTACCCTTCGACCGGCCGCATCCGCGACTCTACCGCTGGAGGGTGGACGTGCAGCGCCAAATCGGGAACGCGACGGTTCTCAATTTTGGATATTCGGGGATGTACGCGGACCGCATCGGAATCAACCAGACACTCAACGCCGTGCCGTCCCAATATTGGTCATACGACAACACGCGCAACAACACCGTGGCCAACAACTGGAACATCAACCTGGCGAATCCGTTTAATATTTCCAATTTCGCAAACTTGAAGACGTCGGATCCGGCGCTCTACCAATACATCTCGACCAACTCGTTCTTCACGGGAACGACCATCCGGAAGAGCGTGCTTTTGTCTCCCTTCCCGCAGATGAACGGAGTGACCCAGACTGCTCCGAAGCGCAAATCGAAACAGGAGCAGTTCGATTTCACGCTAAACCGCCGGTTCGCAAACGGCTTCAATGTGAACGTCGCCTACACACGCTTGATCGCGTATGCCGCAGACTATTTCCCCAACCCGTTCGACACCTCGCCGGCCTGGCAGCCGACCAACCAGGGCCGCCCACACCGGTTGGTGTCGAGCGCGATCACCCAGATGCCGTTCGGCCGTGGACGCCGCTGGCTGAAGAAGGGTATCGGGAACATGCTCGCAGGTGGTTACCAGGTAACCTTCATCCAGGAATACCAGCCCGGCGCGCTGGTCAGTTTCAATTCGACCAGCTACTACAACGGAAACCTGCACGACATTTGCAGCACGGGGCCCCACACGCTGGGGCAGTGGTTCAACACCGCGAATTTCGTGACCGATCCTACGCTGACTTCCACCACCGGGCAGGCGCGGACCTTCCCCAACTTCATCAGCGGCTACGGCGGGTGCCGCGGCGATTCGATGAAACGTGTCAACGGAAGCATCCAGCGCGACTTCCGGCTGCGCGAGGGAACGACGCTGCAATTGCGCGGCGATTTCTACAACCTCGCTAATCACACGCAATTCAATACGCCGAACACCGGCCCCACCGCGGCCAATTTCGGACAAGTGACCACCACAGTCAATGGCGGAGGCGGCCAGGCCAGCACCAACCGTGCCCTCAAGGTGCAGGCTAGAATAACGTTCTGAGGGACTGCTCTCTCGGGCTTGAACAGGTGACGAACTAACCCCGCCTGAGGGCTGATAGTATGTCTATCTGTGAGACGTACGTTGGCACGTCAGGTTGGCATTACCGTCATTGGCACGGCCTTTTCTAACTCGGTCGTTTCTTCGAGCGTGTAGATCTATTAGGACCAAAGCTTGGCCCTGTAGTCTTTCAGCTTCCGCCATTTTGGGACGTTGATGCAGGCAGACTTGAGAGCTTCCTTCACGCGCTTCCCAGGCGGAATCGTTACGCGTTCGAATTCCGCAACCCAACATGGCACACTGAGGCCATTTACCGTATATTGCGCAAACACAATGCCGCCTTTTGCATCTTCGAAATCGCAGGCTTTGCGTCCGAATTTCACGTTACCGCCGATTTCAGTTATGTGCGTTTGACCGACCGGAAGGCGCCTTTCAAGGCAGCTATTCTAAATCGAGCCTGCAAGGTTGGGCCGACCGGATAGATCAGTGGCGAAGGCAACTTAAGGCCGTTTATATCTATTTCGATAATGACCAGGCGGCATACGCCGTCCAGAATGCGCTCTCGTTAAAGCGCCTGCTCGCCTGAAGCTACACACTGCATCGGCTAACTGGAAGCCCTGCGCGTACTTTCCTGGTCCGCACTCGAGCGAAGCAGTTCCTCCGCATAGAGTGCGCCCGCCGGCGTATCTTCGTGCTTGAAGAACAGAAATAGATCTTTGCCGTCCCGCTGCAGTTCGGCAGCTTTTTGAGCGATCTCGCGGCGCTCCTCGCCCGTATAGTCAGGTTTCCGAAGGCGGAAGTAAACAAAGTCCAACGTGATGACAGGCGGTGTCTCCAGCTTTCCGGACTCAGCCAGACACAGCGCCGCCCGGTGATCACTCAGGACACGGTACACCGGGTCCGCGAACCAGGTCTTTTTACGAAACTCGAACGCAAGCCGTAAATCCTCCGGCGCTGCGTCGAGAAAGAGTTTTAGCAGGTCCGGATCGCAGTCTAAATTCGGTGGCAATTGAAACAAAATCGGACCGAGACGTTTCTGCACGCGTAGCGGATCGATCGCCTTGAAAAACAACTGCGAGAACTCCGAGACAGCCAGCCGGTCGAAATGACTGATTCGCTGGTGACCCTTCAGGGCGAACTGAAAAGACTCAGGAGTTTCGGCCACCCAGTTTTCAAGCGTCGAGGCCGAGGGCAGCCGGTGGAAAGTGTAGTTGATCTCGACTGCGTTTAAACGTGAAGCGTAGTACCCGAGAAACTTCTTAGCCGGAAGCTTCTGGGGATAGAAATCAGGCTTCCAGGATGGATAGGCAAAGCCCGAGGTTCCGCAGAATAACTGGCCCCTCATGAACTTATTCTAATCCGGAATTCTTCGGGCCGCGATGCGACGCCCATTGATGCTGGTGTAGCTATTGCTCGAACCAAAGGCTCACACTGTTCAACTGGCCGGACGACGGTAAGCAAGGTAACTGGCGGTCATACGCAACTCGTCAACAGTGGGCTGATCCAGGCTCGGCCTTCGCCGATTCCAATAGTGGTGGGCTATCACTCGCTGCAGTTGAGCCTGGAGAAGCGCTTTTCGCACGGGCTGAGCTTCATGGCAAACTACACCGGCTCGAAAATGATGGACAACAACCGGGTCAGCGTCGTCAATGAGCGGCACTATCGCGGCATCGCTTCGAACGATCGCGCGCACCTCGGCAATGTCGCATTCGTGTATGACTTGCCGGCGACGCCGTCCACTTTCGGCGTCATCCAGACAGCCGGCAGCCCGCGCACGATTCAGGCGGCCTTCCGGATCAAGTTCTGACATTGGCAGGGACATCAGCCTCTACTGAGTAATCAGCGTTCCGAAGCGCTTGCCGATGGCCAGCGCCGGATCGAGCGGCACATCGACCGGCACGCAGTCGGCCGGGATGCTGATCACCGGCTTCGGCGCGATGGACTTGCCCTCGAAGCCCGGCAGCCACTCGCGCTGCGCCTCCAGCATCTCCGCGCACATCTCGCGGATCTCATCCAGCGTGCAAACCGCGCTCGGTCAGCGGGTCGAGCGCAACGGCCTGCACGATGCGCTCCGGATCGGCGTCAGCGCCGCCTCGGCGGCCAGTGTCTGCAAGTTGATGTTGCGTCATGCACAGCGCGGCGCATTGCGGCGGCAGCTCGCCGACAACGGTCGGGTGCAGCCCCGTGTCGTCGGCGAACGTCGGCACCTCGACGCAGCAGCCCTCAGGCAGGTTCGTAATGTAGCCGTCGTTGCGCACGTTGCCCATGAAGCGGAACGGCTTGCCTGTGGCCACCGCCTCCATGATGTAGGAGCAATACTCCACGCTGCGCTTCTCGATCGCGTGGATTCGAACTGCAGCGGATCGTGCGTCGCGTATAGTCGGCCACGGTCCTGCACCAGGAGTAGTAGGCGCCGCGTCTCGCCGCCGAAACTCGGCTCGTCGCAGTACGAGATCGAGCGCCTTCGCGATTCTTGCGGAACCACGGCACATACTCGCTCAGGTGGCCCGTGCTTTCGGTCATGAAGTAGCCGAAGTGCCGGAACACCTCGCCGCGCACCTTTTCGTTCTTGTAGTACTCCGGCTTCTCGAACAGCTCGCGCAGGGTGGGATAGAGGTCGCGGCCCTTGTGCTCCAGCGTCAGGAACCAGTCCATGTGGTTGATGCCGCCGCAGGTGTAGTGATCTCCTCTTTCGGCACGCCGCAGTAGCGGGAGATCAGGTCCAGCGTCGTCTGCACGCCGTGACACAGGCCCACGAACGAGACGTCGGTGGCCTTGCCCAGCGCCAGGCAGTTGGCCGCCATCGGGTTGGCGTATTGCAGCATGATGGCGCCGGGCTTGGCCAGCTCCTCCATGTCGCGGGCGATGTCGACGAGCAGCGGAATCGTGCGCAGACCGCGAAAGATGCCGCCCGGTCCGAGCGAATCGCGCGATGCACTGATCCACGCCGTACTTGAGCGGGATCTTGTAGTCGATCTCGAAGGCCTCGACGCCGCCCACCTGGACCATCACCACGACGAAGTCCGCGTCCCGGATGGCCTCGCGCCGGTCGAGCGTCGCCCACACGCTCCCGGCGAGTCCGTTGTCCGCGAGCATGCGCTTGCCGAACTCCTCCATCGCGGCGCAGCTTCGGCTCCGACCGCGTCCATCAGGGCGAATTCGCTATCCGCCAGCGCCGGCGTTGCCATGATGTCGCTCATCAGGGTCTTGCAAAAGACGATACTGCCCGCGCCGATCATCGCGATTTTCTGACTCATTAGAATGTCTCCAATTCTTCAACTTTTTGGACACAGCGATGTCGAGCAGTTTGTCGTGCTTGATATGCGCGATCGCAAACTGGTTCGCGACGCACTGACCGGAACCTGGCCCGTTTCGCGGTGTGGGGCCCAGGACCGCTTGCTCGTGAAAATGTACATCAACCATCACCTTTAAATCAGTTAACTCCAGCGCGTGCGCCCGCGAGAAGCTCTCATCAATTGTATGTTGGATAAGCTCGGGCGCGCGAACAGTTCTGGATTGATGCACCGATGTTGGATTCGCGCCTGGAAGTGGCTCGCGCTGAAGTGCAGTTGGTTGGCACTCAGACGGTGTGGCTCCCCGGGAATCGCCATTTACAACCATTTCTCCATAAGTCTCTGTAATAGCGATTGACAGGCGGAGAAAATACGAGTCCCATGCTGTTTATTCTCGAGCAGGTCGGAGCGTCAATTGGAACTAGGCCTGAATAAGTCCCGCAAACGAGAAAGGCTACCAGCCGACGTCGCGAAGGTTACCGGAGCCCGGTTTTGACTCGCACTGAGTTTATGTGGAGGGCAGCTAATAAATAAAACATCAAGTCGGCAACCTAGGGCATCCAGATAGAGCCGAAAAGTCGGAGCGACTTCTGGAAAAAGCAGGAGCTGTCGTGAAAGCGATCGAGGCGCCCAAGAGATCGGCAAAAGTTGAGCCGCTGCTGTGGAAGGCAGTCGGGCAGATTGCGGTCAGTGAACGCAGCACACGCAAGATTAGAGTCGGCATCAGAAGAGCCAACCTCAGGTGGTTGGGCATGGAATGTACTGAGCCGGGAAAGCAAAACGGAGATTCTGGTTAAGGTTACATCAGGAGATCAAGAATGCACAAACTAATGACTAAAATCGGCGCGTTGGCGCTGGTGTTTTTGGCACTTGGAGGTATTGGAGGGGCGCAGGCGCAGGACACGGTGACCGCCAGCTACAATGGCTACGCGATCCCGATCATGCCCGACTATTGGGACACGATCGCGGTCGCCTACATCACAGTACCTCGTGCGCTCAAGATGACAAAGGTGACCATCAAGGTGAATATCTCATATCCCGAGATAGGTGACCTGAACCTCTTCTTATATTCCCCCGACGGCACGAGAACCAAACTCCTCGAACACAACTGCGGCGACAAGCGAATCATTGACGCGACGTTCGATGACGCCGCATCCTCAATGTACAGTGCCGCCTGCCCGTCCGACGGCCGCGGTTCGTACCGTGCCAACGAGCCACTCTCCAACTTTAATTCCTCGGACAGTTCAATCGGCTTGTGGACGCTAGCCGTGGAAAACAACTCTAGCGATTCCCGCGCAGGCTGGCTGAACGACGTGACGCTTACCATCACAGGCACTTCTCAAGGGAAACCATACTTCCGCCCCGACCAGGTGCTCAATTCCGCTCATCTTCGCTCGGGCGTCGCTGCGCCAGGCCAAGTGGCATCTATAATAGGTGCATCAATGGGACCCACGGATCCTGTGATCACTCAATCCGGCGCGTGGCCGACCACGCTCGGCAGCGTGCGAGTAACCGTAAATGGCGTGGACGTGCCCATTCGCTACGCCTCGGCGACTCGCGTCGATGTCCAGATGCCTTTCAATCTTGGCCCGACAGCGAACATCCAGGTTACCTACGGAGGAAACTCCAGTGACATAGTATCAATCCCTGTCGTGGCCACTTTCCCCGGACTTTTCGCTCAGCAAAGCGGAGGCACAGGGCAGGCGAAGGCCCTGAATCAGGACGGAACGGCCAACAGTCTCCAGACTCCGGCCAGGCGCGGCTCCTACGTCACTGTTTACGGCATCGGCTTGGGTACTGTCACACCCGCGGTCACTGCGGGACAGGTCCCACCCATGAGCCCGCTATCGGTGGCCACCAACCCCGTGGCTGCTTCCATTGGCGGCGCCCCCGCTGCGGTCAGTTTCTCCGGACTGGCGCCCGGGATCACCGGCTTGTACCAGATCAACATCCTGGTGCCGATCGATGCACCCACCGGCAAACAGGATGTCGTGATCTCGAGTGCCGGCACCGCCAGCCAGAACGGCCTGAGTATTTATGTTGGGGCGAATTGAGACCGGCGATCCAACTGACGCTCGAGACGGACGGGCTGCGACATCGACATAGATGGGCTGTCGCCGGCTTGGTCCGTATATGGCGGTTCGGCGGGTTAAGCTATCGGCAACCACCCAAACTCGGAAGCCGAAGTAAGCATTGGGCAGCGCATCGGGCTGTTTGCATGCGTACACGGACCAGGAGCGCTGTCCAATGGGATGGATATGGGTTGGAAGTCCGATCGGGATCGGAATTCCATGCAATGGCCCACGCCATTTCCCGGCGCGTCGCTCCGTCTCCAACTCGCGCGCTTGAGCCAGCGCTTGATCCGCCATCACGGTAATGAACGCATTGAGTTTGACGATTGAGTCGCTCGATGCGCGCTCCAAACAGACCCGCGTCAGCTCTCTGCGACCGGTCATCTGTTTCCAAACGTCCAACTCAATCCGGTGCTGCTGCCATAGTCGCTGCCCGGGAATTGCGGAGGCGGTCGGGTGTCCCAGTTCCCATAGAACGATAGGTTCCAGTCGATCTTGCCGTAGAGCTTGATGTAGTAAGACGCATTAGCCTTGTAAAAGAGGCGTCCGCGCTGCGCCGTCAGGGCTGGGAAAAAACTCGAAGTGATGTCTAGTCGGGTTTTCTTGAAGGCAAAAGCACGCAAATTTGATGAAATCAACGCCACGCCGATGTCTTGCGGCGGCTGGTTTATGACCGACGACACATAGACGGTTCTTTGCCAACCGGCTCCACCAAGAACCCAGAAACGGAAGCGATTCGTGTTCTTCAGATACTGGCCCAAACCAGCCCCCAGGTTAGTTTGGAGGTGGACCCCCTGCACCGAGCTTTGCAGGAACGTGGCGATACCGCCCAGGAAGCAGTTATTCCGGGACAACATACGGTAAGCGCCCAAATCCAACTGGTTCCGTGTTGACGTCTCGGCGCCGCTGTTGGATGCCAGGTTGGAATTGTAGCGAAGCGTCCCGCCCCAGCGGCTCCTTAGATACGAGAGGTCTGAGCCAAAGTTGTATTGCGCAGCGGTGTTGCCTTTGGAATAGGTTGCTCCTATGTTAATACCGCCGCTGAAGCGTTGGAGAAAGCTATCTGAGGTCTGCGTAATGCCGACGACCTTCGACCTGTCAACCAGAAGAGTTTCCTTTCCGTCCCCCGGCTGAATTGCCAGCTTAACAGCACTGTCGGTTGTTTCCGGGCCAACTACCTTTGCTGAGTATATGGACCCATCCTGAAGCGTGACCAGGAAGAGGTAATTGCTTTCCAAACGAGCCACTCTGAGCCAATCGATGGAGATTGTACCGTCAACATAGTCGAGATTAACCTCAAGCACACCGGCTCGGAGGCTCTTCACTTCACACGTGATGCGGTCGCCGTTCTTCATCACCAGGATGTCCTTGGCGGCACGACCGAACGAAAGGTGCGAAAGACAAACGGCCAAACTCAGCAGAACGGCAATCGTTCTTGCGCAGGCAATGATCCGTCCATACACCCGACACCTCCCGGGCGTGATGCGAAAGGCAAGGCCGCCCGTTCAAGAGTTTCATCGAAAAGAAATTGTAGGCAGCTCAATCCAGCGATGGGAGGCTGACTTATCTTCCGCTGTTGGCTTTCGAAGTGGTATAGTTTTGCTTCCTCCACTTTCATTCCTCACCATCCGTCCCATTGTCCGGAGATGACCGACGGCCCGAGGCTCCGGGCCGGATTGGTGCTCGTTCCGGAAATCAGTGCTTCCAACGGCACCATCAATGCGTACAGAAACGGTATCATCGCCGGAGTAAACCGGCGTAGCGGGCGCAAGCCAATGAAGACGCACAACGCCGAGATCAAACCAAAGGTTGTGATCGCCTCGCCCAGAAAGGCAGCAGTATTGCTGTATCCGGAGCCGGGCACAGTGGCGCCGAAGTGTATGCTCCGGCCCATCGAGCCCCACACCAGCAGCGGCAGGCAGCCCACAGGGTCCTGATCTTACCCAATCAGCCAGAACCCCCACTTTGCCCACCTGCGACAGCGCAATCGATCCTCCAATGGAGCCAAACAAAAAGCCGCTGATGATCATTCGCTGTCGCATGTCCGGCAGGAGCACCGCAATAGGACTGCCGGCTCCGTACATCGCAATCACTAGAGACAGGCCAAGCAACAACAGAATCGCCGTGCCAATAAACTCGGAGAGAAATTGCGCCCAAGGAAGACTCGTCGAGCCCTGGTTGTTCATTGGAGTCTCCATCTGGATCCGTCGCCCCCGCTGGAGGTTGCCGGTTCGAGCCTCGAGATCGCATTTCACCCTCCGGTGATGCAACGTCCTGCCTTCCCGATCTAAATTTTGGATGCGGGGCCGTTTCCGGTGAGGGGTTTCGGCGCTGACCAATAGTATCCACAGGGGAAGACCAGTTCGATCCAAAGTCAGGTCGTGACGACCACCAAAAGCACGACTCCGCAGCCAAACCCCGAAAGTGCCACACATCGTGGAAGGAACGCCGTGCGTAAGGCGATGGGTGCAAGTAGAAAACATGAATACCGCGACCATTCTGATGCCAATGACCTTCAAGAGCGCCGCCCTCAAGCGCAGGCCAAAGCACTAGATTTCGCTGTTTGGCAAAGAGGCGTTGCCTGCAGCGAACAGGGTTGCCACAAACAGCAAACCGCTACCCAGGAAGACGGTCGCACAATCTATCTTTGCGTTGGCCGAGTTGATTGCGGAGTACGCCCAAGAACCAGAGGAAGGCGATGCCAGCAATGGAACCATGTGGAGAGCGAGGCGGACCGCGTTGCGCCAGCCGTTTGTTGGACAGCCAGACGCTCGTTCCTTGCGATCACCGGCCTGGGTACGGCTCAGCGGTTTCCCGCTGCTGTCAACTCGAACACGTGGCAGCCCCACCCGGGCAGATCCAGATAGAGACCTCGCGACAAGATCTCATCGCCGTTCCTTTCGTACACCGCCGGACCCATCAAGTCTCGCAGGCGCAATATCTTGCCACTGAACTCATCGAACGGAACGTTTAGATAGCACTGCCCTTGGTTTGGCGCGTAATTGACGACTACGATCAGCCACGTCCGATCCAGACCGTGCCACGCGAAGCAGATGAACCCGTCCCAGGTCCAGTTCCCGTCCCATGCCGGTGTACACTCCAGTAATTTCCACTCGCCTTTCCGAGCGTCTGGATTTCGCAGGCAGCAGAGCAGCCGGTCATAGAACTGGCGGATGTCCGGATTAACCGCTTCGGCCGGTCCGCGGGCCAAATGGACCGGTATCCTCTTCGTAAAGCCGTCCGCCTGACCCTGGTGAAAGAACCGCAGGCCGGGGCACAGATAGGTCAGAACCGCAGCCGCCTGATGGGTTCCCGGTGGGAAGGAGGCCGCCGCCCGTGGCTCATCGTGGTTCTCGAGAAACCGGGCGGATTTCCGCTGGAAATCCATATCGGCGCGAAAATGATCGCGTACCGGCTGTGCGTGTCCTTCTCGAAGGCGGTCATAAAGCCGCTTGTCGTAGGTGTAGTCGAAACCTTGCTGCTGCAGCGTCCATTCCAGGTCCCAGTAAACCTCGGCGATGAAAAGAAAGCCTGGGTTGCGCGCGCGTGCCCGGCCGATGGCATCGGTCCAGAATGGGGGTGGACGCAAACCCCAGGTCCTTTCGAAAACGTCGGGCAGAATCAGCATGGCCATGTCGCAGCGGACACCGTCGCATATCGCAGCAATCCTCTCCAGTTCCGATGCCATTGCCTCCCGCAGGCCCGAATTGGCGTAATTCAGTTGCAGAGTGTCGGGCCAACCCGCAAAATAGGGATCCCTGCCGTAGGCCAACACCAGCGGTCCGGCCGGGGTCGCGACCCGGGTGTAATTCTGCGGCTCGCGCTCCAGTTGGTCTTCCGTTCCGCGCACGTAATACTCGGGATGTTGCCGTACCCAGGGATGGTCCGGCGACGTGTGATTCGGTACGAAATCGAGCAGCAGCCGTATCCCCCGCTTAACGAGGCGCCGGCGAAGGCGTTCGAGAGCGGGATCCCCGCCGAAGTTGGAATGGACGGTGTAAGACTGAATTGCAAAGCAAGAGCCGCAGACGTCCTTATCCGAGAAGTCGGGCAGTAGCTCCTGAAATTCGCGGCGCCAGGCAGCGTTCTCTTGCGAAACCCTTCGACCTGAGGCTCCGGTCTGCCAGACGCCGAGAAACCACACCCAGTCATAGCCCTTCTCGACAAGCCGATCCAGTTCAGTGTCTGGGATGTCGTCCAGCGTGGCGGGCCGGTTGAGTGCGAAGGAAAGTTCTGTCAGTAGCACCCGGGTGTTGATCTGGTAGAGGGAGGGGTACGCCGCAAGTAGGGAATCGGGCTCTCCTTGAGCAGCCGCGATGTCGCTTTCGAGTTCCTGTGACAAGGAGGGTGGAGCAGTCACGGTATCCATGTTTCCTTATTCCTTTCTTCCTGGTATCAGGGTGGCTTCCAAGCGTTAAGTCTGCCCGGATGGACGGGCGTCCAGGTATGCGACGATGATCGACTCCGTCAACCAGGAGTTGCCACCAACATGATGCATGTTCTTGCCTCTCAGATGTAATGTTGATTTGGCCGAAACTGGTGCTTCGATCCATGTGGCGATGCGCGGGCGGACAGTGGTCTTCGGGCATCGAAACCAGCAGCGTCGAGAAGCCAAGCGATTCCGCTTGAGATAGGATTCCTGCACTGCACAGATGACCGACGCCTGATCCGTGGATGCGAAATGCTTGCCTTTGAAAAGCTTCTGCTGGCCGATATGGAGGCTATCGAAACCGAAGGCGCCCAGCATTCTTCCTGATGTGTATTGGGCCTTTGTCTTCTTCGGCCAGACGCCGCCCGGCGCGATGATGATCGCCGACGCGGATCGATTGATCTGGTCGTCATAGGTAGCCAGGACTTCGGCTTTCGCGCCAGCCCGGTCAGAGTTCCCATTTTGGGGCCGAATCAATGTCAGTCCTCCGCGACGAAGGCGGGTGAGGGATGGAATGTTGGAGAGATCTGTGGTCTAGATTTTTAGATCATCAGCATTTGGAATCTGCGGGTATAGGCGCCAAATAGCATTGATCTAACACATCCGTTCAGGTGCGAGCCCTTCGCTTCGAGTGTTTTTCACGGAACCCACTGCGTCCATCGTGAGCCCGGGCCAGTAACGTCGGAAACATTGTCCCAGCCGCATTTCAGCCGGTCCTGGCCAAGCATTCCAAACTTTTCACTGCTAAACGCACTCGCTACCGGAGTAGACGAGATGCAGCGCAATTTCGATGGCATGCGAAGGCAGGTGGACCTCTGGCGGGAGTCCCAACTCTCGGACGTGCAGGCTCCCGGAAGTGACCGGGAAGGTGCTGCACTGCGAGCAGTGCAGAGCGTGAGAGAGCCGGGCTAACGCGACCTCGCCAGGACGCCAACTAAAAGCCGGAGCCCTGGACTATTCAGGTCACGCCACGAGCGTTATGAATTCTTGCCTGGCCAAGAGGCCGTCCGCTTTTCCGTCAGTTCAGTGTCCGATTTGCCTGGAGGCTCGAGAAGTTCCCGTACCTTTGCTAAAGCTGTGTCGGATCTTCGCAAATCCGGACCCTCCCCGCTCGCGGCTCTGTTAATGAACAAGACGTTCATGTCGGGCCGGTACTGTTTGATCGTGAGCGCCAAAGTTCGGCCCTCTGTGCTCTCGTCGGTCAACATCAGGTGAATGGATCTGGAGTGGACTCTGGCGATCTCGATCGCTTGCGGCCCATCCTGGGCGACCAGCACTAAGTAGCCTTGATGCTGAAGGTCCCGGAGCAAGGCACGGCAAAGTCCATCCTCGTTTACGGCTATCAGGACGGTTGGGAAACTGATCGCGTTTGTCATTGATCACACCTTTCAAAATCTTTGTGACATCCAGATTGTCGGGCGGAACAACGAGTCGAACTCCGGCGGGAAGGTTCGGATATCGCCCTGTCGGTTGATAGACAACAGAGTACGCCAGAATACGATGTAGTATAACTGAAATCCTAAGTTCACTTAATTAGAAGTTTACTTATCCGGTATTTCTCCCAGACGACGGCAGTCTTTGATCCCGACCGGAATTCTGACAGTCGCCGATTAGATCTGCTTCGCTACTCGCCGGGTGTTATTCGGGTTGACCACGATGAAGATGCTGTAACTACATTGCATACAACGGGGTAGAGCTACAAGACGGTGCGGCGTCCCGCAGTGAACTTATTAAGTGTGATGGCCGGGCGGGTCATGAGGATTCAGAAAATTCAGGGCCGTGTCACTACGCGTCTCTCATCAAGGCCATCCTTTATGTGTCGGGGTGGAGACCTCCGGTAGGTGGCCGACCAGGAAAAGCAAATCTCGTGTCGGGCCGCAGCATCATTGGACGGGTGAAATTATGAGTACCACTGCCGCTGAATCCACTATCGTCTTGAGTGCGTTTGATCTCAGAGATCACGAACTCCAGGTTGCCGAAGTGCAGCGCAACCTGCCGCCCAGCTCACTCTACGAGCACGCGATTCGATACGAGAAGGACGCCAGCATTGCCGAGAATGGCGCGCTGGTGGCCTACTCGGGCGTCAAGACCGGCCGCTCGCCCAAGGACAAGCGCGTAGTCGAACATCCGGAATCGGCAGGGAATGTCTGGTGGGGACCGGTAAATATCCCATGCGACGCGCAGACTTTCGCTAACAACCGCCAAAGGGCGCTCGACTACCTCAATACCCGCGAGCGGCTCTACTGCTTCGACGGATTTGCCGGCTGGGATCCGAATTACAGGATCAAGGTCCGGGTGATCTGTTCGCGCCCCTATCACGCTCTTTTCATGCACACCATGCTCATCCGGCCAACGAAGCAGGAGCTGGCGACCTTCGGCAAGCCGGATTTCACCATCTACAACGCGGGTGAATTCCCGGCCAACCGCCTGACCACAGGCAGAGGATCCACGACAAGCATCGACCTCAGCCTGGAAGGCCGCGAAATGGTCATCCTCGGCACGGAATACGCCGGCGAGATGAAGAAGGGCGTTTTCACGGTGGTCAACTATTTCGCGCCGAAGCGCGGCATACTCTCGATGCACTGCTCGGCCACCGCCGACAAGCAGACCGGGCGCTCATCGCTGCTGTTCGGCCTGAGCGGCACCGGCAAGACGACGCTCTCCGCCGACCCGAGACGCCACCTGATCGGCGACGACGAGCATTGCTGGAGCGACGACGGCATCTTCAACATCGAAGGCGGCTGTTATGCCAAGGCGATCAACCTCACGCCGGAAAGCGAACCGGACATTTTCCAGGCGCTGCGTTTCGGCGCGGTGCTGGAAAACGTCGTGCTGGAGGATGACCGACAACGTCGACTTCGCCGACACCAGCATCACCGAGAACACGCGCGGCGCTTATCCGATCGAATTCATCCACAACGCGAAGATCCCGTGCATGGCCGGCCATCCGACCGACGTGATCTTCCTTACGTGCGACGCTTTCGGCGTGCTGCCGCCGGTCAGTTCGCTCTCGCCGGCGCATGCGATGTACCACTTCATCAGCGGTTACACGGCCAAGGTCGCCGGCACCGAGATGGGCGTGACCGAGCCGCAGGCCACGTTCTCGCCGTGTTTCGGCGGCCCGTTCCTGGTCTGGCATCCGAGCAAGTACGCCGAACTGCTCGCCGCGAAGATGAAGCAGCACAACGCCCGCGTCTGGCTGGTGAACACCGGCTGGGGCGGCGGCGGCTTACGGCGTCGGCAAACGCATCAGCCTCAAGAACACACGCGCCATCATCGACGCGATCCACAGCGGGGCGCTCGCCAACGCGAAGACTCGACGCGATCCGGTGTTTGGCTTCGACGTCGTGACCGAGTGTCCCGGCGTGCCTGCGGAAATCCTTCTGCCGCGCGACACCTGGGCGGACAAGGCGGCCTACGACGCGACGGCCAAGAAGCTTGCCGGGCTTTTCCGGGAAAACTTCAAGGCATACGAGTCAAGGGTCAGCGCGGAAATCAAGGCGGTGGGTCCCGCGTGAGGCGGAAGCCAGACAACGAAAAATGTTCATTCGCGGGTCTGCCATAGCTATCCTCCTCACGCCTTTCACGCTGGACGTCCCGGCAATTGCTGAGCCTGAGGCGAAGGGCAGTAAGGAGGCAGCTTCACGCGAGATCCTCGACCGCTATCTGGACGGGGCCGAAACTATGCGTAGCGATGCCGGGGCGGCGCTCACATTTGAGATAGATGCCTTGTTGCCAAGAATGCACAAGCACGGCACGATGCGCGGACTGAGACTCGCCACGGGAGCCGGGCGGGTGGTGTTCATGGAGCTGCATTTCGTCGGTGACGACCTGGTCAAAACGGCCGTGCACACCCGCGGAGGATCATTCTGAAGGTGCGAGCGGCTTTTGCAGGACCTGCGGAGTTGACGATGTGGTTCATCGAGCCAAACGACTGTTTTTAGTTCACACCTGGGCGTCATTGGGTCGGCGCGTAATATCCGCGCCGCCAGGCGACACGCAGCGAGGGAGAACCGGGCGGGGGCAACACTTCGATTTTCACTTTGCGATATTTACCGTCGTTCTGCGGATTGCTGGGTGCATAGCCAAGCAGATATTGCGACCTGATGTAGCGGTTGAGCCGTTGCACGACATCGGGCAACTCGTTAAGGCTTTGCGCGATCAGGATCTTACCCCCGGTTTCTTCGGCGAGTTGTTGAAGGAGTTTGGGGCGGTGGAACAAACCGATCCCATAAATGCGCAGATCGCTCTCGATGATAATACTCCGGATTTCCGACTCGCTGTATCTGCTGTTGTTGTCCGCTCCGTCGGAGAGAATGAGGAGCACACGGCGTTGGTTCCTGGCGGACCTCATCTGGTGGTCGCCGAGGGCGATCGCGTCCAACAGTGCCGTCCATCCGCGGGCTTCGATATAACCGAGCCTGCTATGGATCTCCTCCGGTTGCGTCGTAAAGCCGCCCAAAAGGCGGGGCCTGTCGGCAAACTGCACGACAAAGAACTCGTCGCCCGGCATAGTCGTTTCAAAGAGGAGCTTGAGTGCCTCCACCGAAGCGTCAAGTCTGGTTTTCATGCTGCCGCTGCTATCGAGGATCAGTCCCAGAGAAACCGGTGCGTCCTCATGCGAGAAGGAAGTGATGGTTTGGTTGACTCCGTCTTCCAGAACGCGGAAACTTTCCCTGGATAGAGTCAGGATAGGCCGATCCAGAGCATCGGTGACGCTCACAGGCACCAGAATCATTTTCACATCGAGCCGCAGATTGGAGGATGGACCTCGGTTCGCAGTCTGGGACTCGCGTGGTGTGATCGCGACCCGGGGCTCAGCTCCCTGTCCGCCGCCGACTGTAGAGCAGGAGGGCAGCCCAATCAGTGTGGCGAGAACCGCGGAACGCAACCTGAAAGGCATCCCTTCTGAGGATACCAGAACCGATTGCTGGATATTCGAAGGACCAGTGCTGCATTCGCTAAAATGCCCGCTGCATAGCAAAGCGCCGGCCTACCCGGTTCAACGGCGCAGCGGTCCGGGAGAGTGGCGATGAGTTGAGATGACTGTAATGTCGCGTCACGCGGACGCGCATTTCGGCGCGAGCACGGACCAGTCGCGATTTTGCGGCGGGGACGGTGATCCCCAACTGCCTGGCCACATCCGCGATACCCAATCCCTCAATGTCGCGGAGCATCATCACGTTGCGCATCAGGGGTGGGACTCGGCTAAGTTCCGATCTCAGGATTTCGGTGAGCTGGCGGAATGACAACTCACCCTCCGGGTCTGCATCCGGAGCCGGCAGCTCTAGCGGCAGGACCTTGGGTTCGGAAGGCGCCTCGTCCAGGTATACGAACCGCACCCGGCGTCTGACCCGCATCAGCATCAGGCATTCGTTGGCGACAATTCGGGCCAGCCAAGTAGAGAACTCCGCTTGGCCCTGGTACTGGTCCAGGCGTTCGTAGGCTTTTAAGAACGCGTTCTGCGCCTGATCCTCTGCGTCGCTTCGGTTCCGGAGATAATATAATCCCACATCCACGCACTTTCGCCAGTGCCGTTGGACGAGTTCTCCAAACACCTCTTGATCTCCCCTACGCACCAGATCCAGAAGTTGGTGATCAGTGAGTTCCGATAATTCCAAGATTGCTTCCTGCATGACCGTAGCCCCCTTTCCTGCGATCTTTCGATGGAACTGCTATGGCAAGCGGCACTCCAGAATGCCGTCTAAATCAAACGGCCTTTGTTTTCAAAGCGATGCTCGCCGGGCTCAGAGCATTCAGATCTGAACGCCTCAAAGCAGGCAGCCTCAAAACGGATCGCCGTCCGTTATCGGGCAGGGCGTGATTCCCGAAGCTAATCCAGACCTAATAATCTATTTTTTCTCAAATGTGGATCGTGCCTCCGATCGCAAGGGGACGCCAAAGGCACGGCTCGTCTGCAGGGACGGTGTGCCTTGGGGAGGGAAGATACCAGATCGAGTGGTTAATACGTGATCGAGCAGGAAGGTTCTGGTCTTAGCGCTGGCAAGTTCCGCAGAGGCTCGCGGCAAAGACCGCCAGGTCAAATTGTGGCTCCCTCCAGGAACCGTTGAGCCGGAAACCGCGGAGCACTTTGGCCGGGAAGAATCGGTTAAGCGGGACGTAACGTACAGAGGCTCCGGCAAAATGACTCGGGAAGTTCGTTCTCAGTGAAGTTGCTTACCGAGGAGTATGGACAGAAATCGACCGGATGCTCTGATTTTGGCCGGACCCAAGACGACAGCTGAGTTCGGCGTACGCGCCGCGCTGAAACAACTTTGCGCGCCAGGACTGTCCCGTGCTCTATCTGAACTACGAGGCTCCGGTCAGTGCGATACCCATACCTCCAAGCCAACCTATTTACCTGCCCGGAGTCGGGACGCCGCCAGCGAACACACCGGTAAGCCTCCGGGCGGTCGCTTCACAGACTGCGTTCGCGATGGGAGTGGGAGGAGGACTCGACATAAAGATCAACAAACACGTCAGCTTCCGGCCGATCAGTCTGGACTATATGCTTACGCGGCTTCAGAATATACGGTCGTTGAATGACAACAATCAGCACAACCTCCGGTTCATGTCGGGATTTAACTTCACCTTCGGGGCTCAGTAATGCATTTATACAGGCCGGACATACTCACCGGGGTGTCCGGCCCTATTCTCCCGTGCGTGTCAGCCTCCGTTTTGGTCTTTCTGTCCTCTGTACCTGTTCGGAGACACTTCCCTCCGGCTTGCCAGACTGTTTCGAAGACACTTCCTTCTCAATGCCATATTTGGCGATGCGGTACATCAGAGTCTTTCGGCTGACGTCCAGCTGACGCGCCGCCTGGGTCTGATTCCAGTTAGAATTGCGCAATGCCTTGAATGATCATCTCGCGCTCGACGAACTCAAGGCTGAAGCCCTCGGTTTCCACCGGGACTCTGAACGCCTCCGGGTGTTCCTCCGAGCCGGGCTGCTCTTGATCTGGCGGCGCTTTTCGCAACTTTTCGGGCAGGTCCGCCAACCTGACTTCGTCGGACCGACACAACAGGACGATTCTCTCCACCAGGTTCTCGAGCTCTCGGATATTGCCGGGCCATGGATAGCTCACAAAATAGGGAATCAGTTGCGGGGGCAAGGACAATCCTGATTTTGCGTGCTTGCGTTTGCTGCGCTCGAAGAACTCGGCGACCAGTATAGGGATATCTTCCCTTCGTTCACGAAGCGGCGGGATAGTGACGGGAACGACAGCTAGGCGGTAATACAAATCCTCCCGGAACAGACCTTCTGCGATGCGATTCTCGAGGTTCCGGTGAGTGGCGGCAATGATGCGCACATCCACTTTCTGGGTGTAAGTGGCGCCGATTTTTTCGATCTCGTGTTCCTGGACAAGTCGCAGCACGCGTACCTGCAAGTCCAGCGGCATCTCCCCGATCTCGTCCAGGAAGACCGTGCCACCATCGGCCATTTCGACCTTGCCCTTTTTGTGGTTGAATGCGCCGGTAAAGGAACCTTTAATGTGGCCGAACAGTTCTGACTCGAGCAACTCGCTCGGAATGGATCCGCAACTGATGACGACAAACGGCCGTTCGCGCCGGTGGACTGTTGAAATGAATGGCCTTAGCCAGCAGTTCCTTGCCTGTGCCGGTTTCTCCCTGGATGAGCACAGTGGCGTCGCTGTGGGCCACCGAGGCAGCCGTGTCCAAGACCTCCAGCAAGGCGCTGGATGAGCCCATCATGTTCTCGAACCCGTATTTGCGGGCGATCGTGCTGCGTAAGATCCGCACTTCCTCGATCAGCCGGTGACGCTCCAGGACGCGGTTGACCAGAGCTCTCAATTCGTCGGGGTGAACGGGCTTAGTGAGGTAGTCGTAGGCACCGTACTTGATCGCCTCTACAGCAGTCTCAATGGTTCCATAGGCGGTGAACGATGACGACCGCCGTCTCTGGGAAATCAGCGCGGATTCTCTTCAGCAGATCCATCCCTGACATATCGGGAAGATTGAGATCGCTTATGACCAGATCAAGTGGCTGTCTGTGCAGGATATCCAGCGCCTGGGCCACATCCTCGGCCGCACTGGCGTGGTAGCCGGCTCTCTCGAGTTGCTCCATAGTGACGCGCCTCAAGCTGTCGTCGTCTTCGACCACAAGTATGTAGCCAGCGCTCATGGAGGTCAGGCCGATCAGTGTGGATCAGTATGGACTGAACCCATTATATTTCAAAAGCAATTCCGCTGTGCAAACGTTTCAACAGACTCATCGGCACCCGCGTCTGCGACGCTCGTTGCGGGGCTTGCCTAGCGTGGGCAGCCCAACCCCGACACGGACAACGCGCCGCATCCTTGCAGATTGTCAAATCCACGGCATTGTCGGCTTTGCCGACCGCACCAAATTAGAATCCGTGACGCAAAGAAGCTGTAGCAGACCCCCTGACCGGCACTGATGACGGCCGCGGCGTTCAGAGCACCCACCTTACCGGGTTCCCTTCGCCGCCGCATTTTCGGGGGCTGAAGTTTGCTGAAATCGTCCCTTTTGACCGGCTCAATTTCGGGGGGCGGTGGCAAGGGCTCACGGTAAGGGTGGCGACGGCCGATGCGTCGTTGAATTCCTGGGCAGACACGGCCATTGTCACCTTGTAGCTGCCGGGTTAGCGACCGGTTGACCCGAAATCCAGGGAGGTTCGTTCCTTTGCTGATGGTGTGGCCTACGATCGCTATTTGTGTGTGGCGTTCGGCGGCGCACCTGATGCTTCCAGGGGTCGGTCCAGGCAGCGAAGATCCGCAGATCGCTCTGCCCGGGGGCATCCGGTGCCGGTCGGCACGCGGTCGCATCCCGGCAAGATCGCATGGGGATTCCGCCCCCGGCGGTCACCGCGACCGCAGTCTGCGAGGCAACCGACCAGAGACTTACCGGTGTGTTCGCGGGCGGCGTTCCTACTCCAAATGGAAATCGCCATGGAAATGGCCGATGTTGCCACGGACCGCCTGGCAAATGATGAACCTCGATAGGAGAAGATCCAGACTTTCTTGGCGGAGTGGGAGGAGCAAAAGAATTTGGAGCCGGAGTGTGCCGAACCTCATCTCCTTGTCGCGTTGTTGTCGCACTTCGCGCAACGCAAGTTGCCTGTCTGAGCAAATACGTGCATAGGAGCAACTCGCTAGTCTGGCGTAGAGCGGTATGGATTATCCCGTGCGGTATAAGATCGAGATTCTGAATGCCATTCAGAACATTGACCTCGGTAAGGTCAGCCGCGTCATCCAGATCTTCAAAGCCGCTCGCGCTCACGAGCGGAGAATTTTCGTGTGTGGAGATGGCGGCAGCGATCCAATGGCAGGGCGGTTCCTGTGCGACATCGTCAAGAGCAGCAGTTTCAACCAGTCCTCGCGATTCCGGATACTCTCCTTGAGCGATGAAACATCCAGGATCGTCGATATCTCGAACGACTACAACAAGAGCCGAGTCTTTGTCGAACAACTGAAGAATTTCGCCGAGCCGAACGATGTGTTTGTGGGTATCTGCACTACCGGCAATTCACCCAACGTCGTGAATGCAATCGAGTATGCTTCGTGGATCGGCTGCCGGACGATCGGGATCACCGGCTGCGACGGCGGTGAGGTGGCGCGACTGGCGGAGTTGGCCATCCATATCCCGATTAGCCACGTTGGCTGTGTTGAAGATGTCCATATGATTATCTGCCACATGATCGGATACTACTTCGTGGAGTTCGAAAAGCCGGCTGAACGGCGGGTGTGAGGAAGAACGTGCGACTGTGTCCGGCGAAGCGGTCGGCGATCCTTCCGTCGGACGGCCAAACTCTGAGAGTCAACTGTGTTTTGACCGCCGAAATCGAAGGCATACGATCGGTCGACCGTCGATCGGGGCGGCCAAGGCTGGACACCATTCCGTAGCGCGAAAAGGCGATGCCCGCGCTCCCGTAGAGCAGGATCCGCCAGCATTTACCAGAGCCAGACTACCCTCCCTCGCCGTTGATGCGGGGGCCGTTTGGGCGGGGTCTTTTTTTTGCGCTAGCCGCCAAATTCTAGAACCTGGGACGAGCCCGCGACATCATCGTTGTGATTATGAACATTTCATGGACGTCCCTGTTATTCCTGGTGACTGTCAGTCGCGCCGCCTCGACCGGTTCCCAGGAGATTTTTGCTACCCCGGACCAGGCGGCTAGCGTTCTGCTCGGGGCGCTGGCGTCCGGCGATTACAATGCTTTTCTGTCGGTGGCGGGACAGCAAATGGCCGGATTCTGGGACACCGGGGACCCGGCCAGGGACGCCTTGGACCGCGACCGCTTCGTATACCAGGCCCGCAGGAACGGGATCCGGGTAGATGTTGCGAGCGGGGATCGCAGGATACTTCATGCGGGCCGCATCGAGCAGCCCTTTCCGGCTCCTCTAGTGAAGACGGATCGTGGATGGCGCTTCGACGATGATACCGGTTCAAGGGAATTCGCCACACGGCGGATGCGCCGGAACGAGCGGGCGGTGATAGAACTCTGCCGGCGGTTCCGTGATGCCCAATTCGTGTATTTCGGCATAAATCATGAAGCAGTTCAATTTGCTCAGAGGATTCGCAGTACGCCGGGTCAACACGATGGCCTGTTCTGGTCCGAAGCCGGGGAGGAAGACAGGAGCCCGCTCGGTCCGCCATTCGCGGCCGCTGCATTCGCGGAGCGGCGAGCGGGCGACGAGACGCGGCCGCTGTTTGGATATTACTTCAAAATTTTGACCGCTCGAGGACCGGGTGAAGAAAATGGTTTTGCGCTCATCGCATGGCCCTCGAAGTACGGCATCGATGGGACCCAGACCTTCGTTATCAATCATTTTGGCAACATCTACCAGAAAGACATGGGCTCCGACACGGCCCGTATCGGGGAAAGCATGACGGTTTTCAATCCAGATCGGACCTGGAGCAGGTTCAATGGTCAGGATTGAATGGAGAGTTGCGAGGAGTTGAAATGACGGATCACTGCTTTGTTTCCGGCTGGTTCTTCCGTGCGGGTGCAGTCTCGCTGCTGTGCGCATCGATACTTGACCCTTGCTTCGCGGGAAAGATCAAGACCTTTGTGGGCTCCAACGTTGACTTTGCGAGCTACAAAACATACCAATGGCTGCCAACGAAAGTGCTGGGAAGTACCGGAGTCGTGGAAGACGATCCAACGCTTTCGCCGATCATCAGGTCCGCTGTGAATCGCGAGCTCACCGCCAGGGGTCTGAAGGAAGTGCCGGAAGGGGGGGACCTGCAGGTTGTGACCTTCGCACTGAATGCTTATATACCCCAGTTGGAAGCGTACATCTTTCCGACGGGCGTACCTTACGATTATCCCATTCAAGTGGCGGCGATGGGGAGGTACAACAGGGAAGGTACACTGGCGATCAATCTTATCGACAGCCGCACGAAAAAATCCGCGTGGGCTGGGATGATCACGGAGAGTATCGCTAACAAGCCGAATGCGGGAGCCAAGAAGATTCCCAAGGCCACAGAAACTCTGTTCAAGAAATACCCCGTCAAGAAGAAGTAGTTGGTTTGCGCGCGAATTTTCCCAAATAAATCAACAATAGGGTTCCGCCGGAGGGTAGGCCGGGTGTGCACGATGAGGGTCTGGGAGATTTGCTGCAAACAGGCAACTTGTCGATTTTTGGCGTTTGAACCCAATTCTACTTGGATTCAATCCAATGCTTTTTAAGGATTGCCTTGAAGGGATCTGCGATGTAACATAAAGCCTCTGAAACTCGGCAGGTTTGTTAGGGAGCGTGCCCCTTGGAGGCTTGGACCCGGTTTCGTGAATACCTTGCGGAAAACATGGTGTTTCTGCGCCTTCGCGGTCCCTTGGCGGATGACCCAAGTGCGAGCATCCTGCATGGCCTGCTTCTTGCGCTGCTGGGTTGGTGCGCGGCCTATACCGTGCTATTCCTTCCGTTTTGGGCGCCGAGACCAGCCGCGGCTGGGAGCTTGATTTCGTTTTGCGCGATCGCCTCCGTGACGGCGCTGTTCCTCCTGAATCGGGGTGCTCGCCGGAAGGCCAGCCTGATTTATTTGACCGGAATCTGGCTGGTCGCAACGGCTGTAATCGTCTTGAATGGCGGAATCAACAGTCCCGGTCTTGTCTTATACATGGCAATCCCGGTTTCAGCGGCCTGGCTTCTGGGATATTTGGCAGTGGTCGTGACTACCGGAGTGTGCCTGGTCAGTGTCTTGGCAATGGCAGTCGCTGAATCGCTAGGCATACCGCTCCCACGCTATTTCCCTGGCCACCCATTAGGGATCTGGGCGGTCTATGTGCTTGCCACAGTGATTGCGGCATTTCCGGTGATGCTGGTGATGCGTCTTCTCAATTTGTCTTTGGCCGACACACAGCGCCGCATCCGGGAGCAACGTGAGAGCGAAAACGCGTTGCGACGAGAGCGCGACGTGGTGGGCCGAGTGATGGAAACGAGTCCTGTCGGAATCATTGGCGTTAGCCGCGACGAAACGATCAGCTTCGCGAATTCCAGGGCCGCGGCCATCTTGGACATTGGCAGGGATGAGTTGGTTGGGCGAACCTGCGATGACCTCGGCTTTCGAGTTACCTTCCCCGGCGCCAGCCCTTGTTCTGACGAGGAACTCCCATGGCGCCAGGTCCGAAAGGGTGGACGCGCCGTGCACGATATACACCGGGCTATCGAGCGGCCGGGTGGCCAGCGTGTTCTGCTATCCGTGAACGCCGCTCCCGTAACCACAGCCGCCGGCGAATTTGGCGGCGTGGTCGCTACCATAGAAGACATCACCGATCGGGTGCATGCAGAAGAAGAACTTCGGAGGCACAGAGAACACCTCGAAGAGTTGGTAAAACAGCGGACCGATGAACTAGCGTTAGCGCGGGACCAGGCCGTGGCCGCCAACCGCGCCAAGAGTGTTTTCCTGGCCAACATGAGCCATGAACTGCGAACTCCGCTGAACTCGATTCTCGGCGGTTCCAGCCTGATGCGCAAAGACCCGAGCCTTTCTGCGGAACATCGAAGGGATCTCGATATCATCAGCAACAGCGGCAAGCACCTGCTGCGTCTTATAAACGAGGTGCTCGATCTGGCAAAAATCGAAGCGGGGCGCAGGGAATTGGAGATTGGCCCTTGCGACCTGCGAGGCCTACTGTCGGAGGTAACCGACATGATGAAGGTGCGGGCCGATGAGAAGAAGCTTAGACTGATCGTGCCCGATCTTGCCGGATTTACGCGCTACGTACGGATCGACTCGCCGAAAGTTCGCCAGGTACTGATCAACCTGCTGGCCAACGCCATTCAATATACGCATACGGGATACGTCGCCTTGCGAGTGTCCGCCAGGAGCATCGATAGGGGTATGGAGCTTACGTTCGAGGTCGAAGATACAGGCATCGGCATTGCGAAAGAGGATCAGGCGCGCATTTTCGAAGCGTTCGAGCACCTAGACAGACCGGGGGAGCAGAAAGGGACAGGGACAGGACTGGGGCTCGCCATCACCCAGCAGTTCGTGGCGCTGATGGGCGGCTCGATTTTGGTCGAGAGCACGCCTGGCAAAGGATCGCGGTTCCGCGTCCTCCTGCCCGCAATGCTGGCAGAAGCATCCGAGGTGGCGGTTCTCGCATCCGGCCTTGAATCGCTTGCCTTCCTCGAACCGGGGCAGCCCGAATGGCGGGTGCTGATTGTGGACGATCAGATGGAGAATCGGTTGCTCCTCGAGCGCCTGCTGAGGCGTGCCGGCTTCTCGGTGCTGTCGGCCGGGAACGGCGCGGAGGGCGTCGTCTTGTTTCAAAGCTGGCGGCCGCATTTCATATTCGTGGATCTGCTCATGCCTGTGATGGACGGTTTGGAGGCGACGAGGCAGATCCGCGCGATCCACGGCGGGCGGGAAGTGAAGATAGCGGCTGTGACGGCTTCCGCATCGAGCAGGGAGCGGAGTGAGGTTTTATCGGCGGGCCTGGATGATTTTGTCAGCATGCCATACAATGCGGAAGAGATTTTCGACTGCATAGCGCGCAATCTGAACGTACGATATTCTGCCCGTTTGGGAGCGCGGGTAACCGAGGTGGAGGCTTTCAGGGCGGTTTCGCTGGAGGCGTTGGCGAAACTGCCCGAAGAATTGCGCGGGGAGCTTCGTAACGCGGTGATTAGCCTGGACGTCAAACGGATTGCGGGCGTCATTGGTCTGATATCTGGCCATGACGCTTGGCTTGGTGCCGCGCTGGCCGAGTGTGCAGGTCAGTTTGCCTTTACGGCAGTCCTGAATGCGCTCGAAGGGCCTGAGAGCGGAACGGCGTTCGAGGTTGGCCTATGAGCGACAGGAACGGCACGGTCTTGGTTGTGGACGACGACCCGCAGGCACTAGCCTCGCTGATGAGCGTATTAGAGAAGGAAGGCTATCGGGTGCAGCCGGCTGACAGCGGGAAACTGGCCCTGATTTCCGTGGCGGCACAGCCGCCGGATCTGATTCTGCTGGATGTCAAGATGCCCGGCCTGGATGGGTTCGAGGTCTGCAGGCGGCTAAGAGAGACCGAAGCCGGCCGGCGAATTCCCGTAATGTTCGTTAGTGCTGCCTGCGAGAAAGAAGAATGGGTGAAGGGCCTCTCGTTGGGTGCGGTCGACTTCCTCTCGAAGCCGTTTCAGCAGGAAGAACTGTTGGCCCGCGTGCGGACTCACGTGGAGTTGGGACGTCTTCAGGCCGATCTGGAAGCACGGGTAGCGCAGCGCTCGGTCGAATTGCAGAATGCGATCGAGCAATTGCAGCTCGAGGTGGCGGAGCGGCTTCGAGTGGAGCACGCGCTACGCGAGAGCGAGCAGAGGTTCCGGCAAATCGCCAATGCCGCTCCGGTAATTATCTGGACGTCGGACCCGGACAATCGCGTGGATTTCCGCAACGAATATGCGCAGGCCTTCACCGGGCTGAGCATGAGCGAACTGATCGAGGGTTGGAACGAGCTGGTCCATCCAGAGGATCTGGAGCGCCAACAGCGAGAATATTTGCAGGGCCTCGAATCCCGGAGCACCTTTCAACTGGAGTACCGGATGAGACGGGCGGATCGCAAATACCGCTGGATGCTAGAGAAGGGGACCCCGCGTTTCCTCCGGAACGGCGATTTCGCGGGCTTTGTCGGGATCGTGTTCGACCTTACCGACGTCAAGCGCAACTACGAGAGGGCGCTCCGGGAAAAGAATTTTGAGAATCTCCGGATGCTGACGGCGGGCATCGCGCACGACTTTAATTCGCTGGTGGGCGCGATTATTGGAGAGGTCGATATCGCCCTGTACGATATGCCACCGGATTCTCCCGGCCGTGATAACGTCGCGAGAATCGATGGTGTGGCGAAGCGCGCAGCGGAAATCGTGCGGCTGCTTCACGCATATTTAGGCGACCGGTGCGACGCAGACTGCTCCGAACTGATGGATGTCGGTGCGGTGGTGCAGGAGATCGTGCCGCATCTCAAGAAGTCAGTTCTGAAACAGGCTCAAATTCGCACGAATCTCTCGCCCAAACTCCCTTCGGTCCGGGGAAACCCGTTGCAGATGCGGCTGGTGGTCTTGAACCTCATCATCAACGCTCTAGAGGCGCTTGAAGGAGAGAAGGGGCTTGTCACGATCGGCACCACTCCGATAGAAATTCGCGGGGACTCCGCGGACGAAAATCGGCACGGTCTGCCTGATGGTTCCTACGTGAAGCTGGAAGTCGCCGATACAGGGAGCGGGATGCGCGAAGAGGTACAGGAACGGATATTTGATCCTTACTTTAGCACCAAGTTTCTGGGGCGGGGCCTCGGCCTCGCCGCGGTCGAAGGTATCATACGTTTGCACCACGGGGCCATCAAGGTCAGGAGTTCGCCAGGCGAGGGTTCGACGTTCGAGGTGCTGCTACCAAGAACGAACAACACAGGGGAGTTGTGACAGGGATCTGACTAGGTATAACCTGCTTCCTCAGTGAGGATCGCAATGAACTTTAATAGAGCTCGCTGCCATGTCCCTCACAGTCGTGCTTCGGGTGCGTCTTTCTTGAAGAAGCCGCGGCTGCGCAGGCATATTTTTCGCGCGCACTGGCCGGCGACCAGCGGCCTTTTGACTTTCGGCTGCGCCGCGCGGATGGGATCGCCGATATGGGTCAGCATTTCCTGCATGCCAATGTGCGATGAGGCGGGCGCTACGGTTGCGATCCAAGGTCTATTCTCGGACATCAGCAAGCGCAAAAGGGCCGAGGAAGCTTTGCGGAAAAGCGAAAAACTTTGCGCAACCTGCTGGAAAGCCTACCCATAATTGGAGATCCGGCGAGTGGTCATGAACCTGAGCTTCAACGCCTCTGAGTCGCTTCTCGGCAGGCCAGGATCGATTACGGTCAGAACAGCGCGCGTACCCTTGGGGAGAGCCGCTGGCTCCATCCTGCTGGATGTGCTGGATACCGGCTGCGGCATGACTGAAGACGTAAAGGCAAAGATCTTCGATCCGTTTTACGCGACACGATTTGTGGGCCGCGGCTTGGGCCTGACCACCGTGCAGGGGATCGTTCGCCAGCATCGCGGCTGGATCGAAGTCGAAGCACACCCGGTCAGGGTAGCCGGTTCTCCGTCTTTCTACCCGGCGCCGCCGGACAACCCTCTACGGAACCGTCTGTCGCCTCAGGAGCAGTCGTGACCGCGCCAAGTACAACCGTGCTGTTCATCGAAGACGAGGACACACTGCGATCGGCGGTGACCGAGATGCTTCTCAAGAGGAACTTTCACGTGATCGAGGCCGCGGACGGGGCGAGCGCGATCGAGAGATTCCAGGCGGATCCGGCCGGCATCGGCGTGGTCCTCCTGGATCTCAGCCTACCCGGGATGCAGGGTGGTGAAGTCTTCGAAGAACTGCGCCGGATCAGGCCAGACGTGAAAGTGATTCTCAGCACCGCGTGCAGTTGGGAGACCGCGATGTCGGAAATCGGAGCATGCACTCCGGCGGGATTTATTCAGAAGCCCTACCGTACCGACGAGTTGGTAAGGCTGCTGCAAAAGGCAGCGGGAGCAAATCGCTAGACGGCAAGGATCTAGTTGCCAGGCATCCGACCGCCGCCTGACCACCGCCGGTTTTTTTAGATCCAACGTTCTGCGCTGGGCATCACGAGAACGCTGAGAACGCTGAATCCGAGCGGGGAGTATATGAAGAGAATCCTCATCACCACTACGTGTCTCCTTTTGGCCGCTACCGCACTACAGCCACAGACGACGGTAAAACCCGCATCGAAGGCTGCCGGCCTGGGCAAGGAGGATGCGGTATCCAACGAAGAAATGAACCTCCGCGCCTATATCGAGTTGCTGCGGACGGACTTCAGAAAGACCAGATCACAGATTCTCGGCGAAGTCTTGGCGCTTGACGCCGACCAGTCGGTCAAGTTCTGGCCTATCTACAAGGAGTTCGAGGCTGAATACATGAGTCTTGGAGACCAGATTGTGGCCTTGCTTAAAGGCTATGCGGAGCACTACGACAGTCTCACGGACGCTACAGCCGACCAACTTGCAAATCAGGTGCTGAGCATCGAGCAGCAGCGGACTTCCCTGAAGAAGAAATACTACGGTCGCTTGAAAGACGGGCTCGGCGCCGTCACGGCAGCCCGGTTCTTGCAGATAGAAAACCAGTTGGAACGAATCTCCGATCTGCAGATCGCCGCGGGATTGCCGGTGATTCGCCAACGATAAGGAGGGGACCATTGAGACGCGGCGGTTTGTTGATCACAATTCTGACGTTGGCATTCGCTGCTCCATCGGTTGACGCCGATACACTAGTTATGCGGGACGGCAGAGCGGTCGACGGCACGCTTCTGGGCGCAACCGCCCGCCAGATTGAGTTTTTGCCAGCTTCCGGAAAATCGATGAGGGTCCCGCTCGAAACCGTTGGGTTCATCAGTTTTGCAGAGCCGCCGGTGAGTTCCCCACCTCCGCCACGCACGCGGGCACGCAAGCCGGTCACCATTCCTGCGGGAACCACCTTCCGCGTGCGGACGGTGGACAAAATCGATGTTGATCACACGCAGGCCGGGGCGAAATTCCGCGGCACGGTTGACGATCCTATTATGGTGGGCGGTGACGTGATTGTGCCTAGCGGCGTGGATGTCGTGATGGTGGCCGCCAAAGTTCAGCAGGGTGGAAAAATGAAAGGCAGCGACCTGATCGAGTTGAAGGTCAACTCCATTAACCTCGCCGGCCGCTCGTATCCGGTGGTGACCAGTATTTCGGAGACGAAGTCCGCCGGCGAGGGCAAGAAAACGGCCAAGAAGGTGGTGGGCGGCGCCGGGCTCGGAGCTATTATCGGAGGCGTTGCGGGAGGTGGCATGGGAGCGGGTATTGGTGCTCTCGTCGGCGGAGCGGGCGGTACCGTACTTGCCGCCACGAGCCAGCCGCACCTGAAGATCCCGCCGGAGACCCGATTGCAGTTCCAATTGATGGCAGACTGCAAAGTGCAGTAACGTATGAAAACTCATGTCTAAACAAGCGGAGGCCACGCGCTCGCGAGCTCGGAAGGAAGCCGAGCAGCGCCGTAGGGTGTTGGAGATTGCGAAAGGGCTTTCTGCAACTCTGGGAAGCGATTTTTTCCATTCGGTAGTCAGTCAGCTGGCAGCCACTTTCCAGGCCGATTGTGTATTTCTTGGGGAGGTGGCCGGCACGCCCCCCGACCGCATCAGGACCTTGGCTGTCAGCGGCCCAAAGGTCTCGGAGAATTTCGAGCAGCGCATTTCCGGCACGGCATCAGGCCAAGTGCTGGGAAACGGCTTATTTGCCTGCAGCAAGGGCGTGCGGCGTCTGTTCCCCTCGGATGATTGGGTCGAGGCCCTGGACGCGGAGGGATTCATCGGCATTCGCCTGTCCGATTCGGCGGGGCAGCCCGCGGGCCTCCTCGCGATGGTTTCTCAAGACGGGTTTACCAACATCGAGGTCATAAAACCCGTGCTGGAAACTTTCGTGCCGCGTGCTGCCGCCGAACTCGAACGAAAACGGTCAGACGACGTCCACAGGGAGAACGAGGAGCGTTACCACGCGTTTATCTCCGCAAATCCGGACGCCATGTGGCGCATCGAAATGGAGCAACCGGTGCCACTCAGCCTTTCGGAAGAGGAACAGATCGACCGTATTTGCCGTTTTGGATATCTGGCCGAGTGTAACAACGCTTTGGCGCAGCTGGCCGGTGTTGAAAGCACAGAGGAGTTAGTGGGTTCGCGATTTGGCGAAATCACGGCCCGAATTACCTGGGCAAGGGAAGAGTTGCGCTCCGCGATCCGTTCCGGCTTTCGCACAATGACAGTCGAGGCAACCCCCAACGACAGCGCGTGGGCCTATCGATTGAGGACCCAGTTCGGGATCGTAGAAAACGGTGCGCTTCGCCGGATATGGGGAACCACGCGCGATATCACCACGTTGAGGCGGACAGAACTTTCGTTGGCAGCTTCCGAAAGGCGTTTTCGCGAGGTATTGGAAGGAATTCAACTCCCTGCTGTTATGCTCGATCTTCACGGAGCGATTGAGTTTGCCAACGAGTGCTTCCTTCGCCTGGCGCAGCGGTCGATACAAGAGATATCGACTCTGACTTGGCTGAACGGGGTAATCCCCGATGGCGAAACCGAGACGTGGAAGGCGGCAATAGTGCCGGATGAGCGCGGCCGTCATGCTGGATTCCACTTTGTGGGGTCAATTATTTCGCCGGATGCACGTCCTCGCGTGATCGCCTGGGATACCATTAGCCTCTCTAATCAAGACAACGAACTTGCGGGCCTGGCCGCGATCGGGCGGGACATAACGCACCAGACAGCCCTCGAGACAGAGATTCTAGAGGTGCAGAAACTCGAGAGCATCGGCCGCCTTGCCGCCGGCGTGGCACACGATTTCAACAATCTGCTGACGGTCGTCCTGGGGCACACCATGCTACTCCTTGAGCAGATCCCGGAATCCGATTCGGTGCACGAGCGCCTTTCCGAGATTCAGACCGCTGCCACGCAATGTATCCGTCTGACCGGGGAATTGTTGGCTTTCGGCCGCAAGCAGTATCTGCGGCCGACCCTCATCAGCCTCAATGACGTGATTTCCAGCCACGAAGGGATCATCCGCAGTATGATCGGCGAGGGCATCGAGTTGACCATCGATTTGGCATCGGAGGTCGGGCTCGTGCATGCTGACCCAACGCAGCTCCAACGGGCTCTCGACAACCTGGTCACCAACGCTCGTGATGCGATGCCGCAAGGAGGGAATCTGATCATCGGGACATCCAATGTCGCGATCAGTGCCGATGATGCAATGTATCCGGGGATTGAGGGGGGACTTTATGCGCGACTATCGGTGTCCGACAGCGGCGTAGGGCTGACCAAGGAAATTCGGGAGCACATATTCGAGCCATTCTTCACGACGAAGGAGCAGGGGAAAGGAACCGGCTTGGGTCTTCCCACGGTTCACGGTATCGTGGCGCAAAGCGGTGGCCACATCGGAGTCCATAGCGAACCAGGCAAGGGAACGTGTTTCGAAATTCTGCTACCGATTGCACGCGACTAAAAACGAATAGGCGCTCGGCGGCCATAGCTCTTTGTGGCTGTAACGTAAGCGCAATCGTCAAGACCGGGGTTTTATCAACCCAAGCAACAGCCCGGTGTGTCGGGCAATCATCAGTTCCTCATTGGTGGGGATCACCCATGCCGAAACCGAGCTTTCGGGCGTCGATATCCGGGATGCATTCAGCCCGTTGGCCTTCGTGTCCAGATCAATCCCGAGCCATCGGGAAGCCTCGCAAATCCGCCGTCGAATTTCCGCGGAGTTCTCACCGATACCGGCCGTGAACACCAGGGCGTCGATTCCACCCAACACCGCAGCCAGGGCGCCGATTTCCTTGGCCGCACGGTAAACAAAATAATCAACCGCCAGCCGGGCTCGAGGCTGGCTGCTACCAAGCAGATCCCGCATATCGCTGCTGATTCCCGAAATTGCCAACAAACCGGATTTCTCATAGAGAATCGATTCCACCAGCTTCGCTGTGAGCCCCAAATTCTGGAAGACATACAAGAGCACGCCGGGGTCTAACGCACCCGGCCTAGTTCCCATGCAGAGGCCGTCCAGCGCCGTGAACCCCAGAGTGCTGTCGACGCTCTTTCCGTTCTTCAAAGCACACAAGCTGGCACCGCTTCCGAGATGGGCAACGATGATACGCCCGGACGCGATTTCGGGCGCGATTTGTGGCAACCTGGACGCCACATATTCGTACGACAAGCCATGAAAGCCGTATCGCTGAACCTCTCCGTTGCAGATTTCCCCGGGCAGCGGAATCAATTCCGTGACGGGCGCCCGTCCCCGGTGAAAACTGGTGTCGAAACAGGCAACCTGCGGTACATGGGGCAGCCGCTGCATGACTGCCTCAATCGCTGCCAGGTTGTGAGGTTGATGCAGAGGGGCCAGCGGCACCAATCGATATAACTCGTCGAGGACCTGGGGGGTAACGAGAGTTGGGCACGTGAACCGCGACCCCCCGTGTACTACACGATGTCCGACGCCAACCACCCGCGCGCCGCCGTACATGCATCTCAACCACGTAGCCAGAGCATCCAGCGCGGTCCCGCCATCGCGCACCGTTGCATCGCACTTTTGATCCAGCAGGATCCGGCCCTCGCCATCCTTTGCGAAGAGGCGTGGCGCGGTTCCGATGCCCTCGATCTGCCCCCGTGACGCCAAGCGCCAATCTTCGGCCGGTCTGCAGAAAACGCAGAACTTCAGGCTCGACGATCCGGCGTTGAGCACGAGAGCGTAGTCATTCATGACGAGTGCGTCCCGGTAGTTTAGTACGGCCACCTCCAGGCTACAGTCTGGGGATCGTCGATGCCGTGCGCATAAGCGTAGGTGCGGCAATCGATCTGGATATCGCGGAATTTTTCCTTCGCGTGTGCGCCGATGCTCTGGAGTTGCGGCGTACGGTCGATAACGTCGATCGCGATGGTGAAGCGATCGATCTCGTTGTTGATGGCGAGTTCCATCGGGGTATTGATATTGCCCTTCTCTTTGTATCCGCGCACGTGCAAATTACTGTGGTTCGTGCGACGGTACGCTAAGCGGTGAATCAGCCACGGATAGCCGTGGAAATTGAAGATGATCGGCTTATCCACGGTGAACAGGGAGTCAAAGTCGCGATCCGTCAGGCCGTGAGGGTGCTCGGTGCTGCACTGCAACTTGAACAGGTCCACCACATTGATGAACCGGATCTTGAGATCAGGGAACTCTTCCCGCAGTAGCGCGACGGCAGCGAGGGCTTCCTGGGTAGGAATGTCACCGGCGGACGCCATCACCACGTCGGGCTCGCAGCCATGGTCGTTGCTGGCCCAATCCCAAATACCGATTCCCTTGGTGCAGTGCCGGATAGCGGCATCCATATCCATATACTGCAAGTGCATCTGTTTGTCGGAGACGATCACGTTTACATAGTTCTCGCTGCGCAGACAATGGTCGGCCACCGAAAGAAGGGAGTTTACGTCAGGCGGAAGGTAGATGCGGGTCACCTCGGCGCTCTTGTTCACGACGACGTCGAGGAAACCGGGGTCCTGGTGGGTAAAGCCGTTGTGGTCCTGGCGCCAGACGGTGGACGTGATCAGGAAGTTCAGGGAGGAAATCTCTTCGCGCCAGGACAACTGATTGCAGATCGACAGCCACTTGGCATGCTGATTGAACATGGAGTCGATCACATGAACAAACGCTTCATACGATGAAATGAAGCCGTGGCGGCCTGTGAGGAGGTAACCTTCGAGCATCCCTTCCATGGTGTGTTCGCTAAGCATCTCCATCACGCGCCCATCGGTCGCCAATTCGCCGCCATCGGCGTCTTCCGGAAAGTATTCGGCAATCCAGAACTTCTTGCTCACTTCATAGATATCGTGGAGCTTGTTAGAGGTATTCTCATCCGGGCCGAAAACCCGAAAGCGATCCATGTTCAGTTTCATGACGTCCCGGAGGAAGGCCCCGAGAGGACGGGTGTTCTCGGCTTCGATCTGACCAGGCTTGGCGACGTTCTGGCGATACGAACGGAAGTCTGGGAGGCGTAAGGCTTTCTTGACTAGCCCGCCGTTGGCGTGCGGGTTCGCGCTCATCCGGCGGATGCCGGCGGGAGCAAGCGCTTTGAGCTCGGGAATCAGCCTGCCATCCGCGTCGAAGAGCTCTTCCGGTTTTTGCGCGCGCATCCACTCTTCGAGGGCCTTGAGCTGCTCTGGATTCTTCTTCACATCCGCCATGGGGACCTGATGCGCGCGCCAATAACCCTCCAGCCGGTGTCCACCGACCTTCTGCCGGCGCGGTCCAGCCTTTCGGTGTGCGCAGCACAATCATGGGCCAGCGGGGCCGCCGGCAGATCCCGGAGCTGCGGGCCTCCTGCTGGCTTTTCCGGATGTCGGAAACGCATTGTTCCACCGTAGCCGCCATGGCCTGATGCATGCTCTCGGGGTCGGAGCCCTCCACAAAATAGGGGGTCCAGCCGTAGCCACGAAACAGATTTTCCACCTCTTCATGGCTGATGCGGGCCAGCAAGGTTGGATTGTTGATCTTGTAGCCGTTGAGGTGCAGAATCGGGAGAACCGCTCCATCGCGAATGGGGTTCAAGAACTTGCTGATGTGCCATGAAGTCGCCAGGGGACCGGTTTCCGCTTCGCCGTCCCCGACGACGGCGGCGACGATCAGGTCTGGGTTGTCGAAGGCGGCGCCGCAGGCATGAGAAAGCACGTACCCGAGCTCGCCGCCTTCATGGATCGATCCGGGCGTTTCGGGAGTGCAGTGACTGCCGATGCCCCCGGGAAAGAGAATTGTTTGAAGAATTCCCGCAGGCCGGCGGTATCTTCGCTCTTGTCGGTGTAAATCTCGGAGTACGTGCCTTCCAGGTAGACCGGGCCCAGAACGCCGGGAGCGCCGTGCCCTGGTCCGGCAAGGAAGATCATGTCCAAGTCGTATTTCTTGATCAGCCGGTTCAGGTGAATGTAGGTGAAAGCGAGGCCGGGGCTCGCTCCCCAGTGCCCGAGGAGCCGGTTCTTGATGTGCTCCGGCTTGAGGGGTTCCTGCAGAAGGGGATTGTCCTGCAGATAGATCATGCCAAGACTCAGGTAGTTGCATGCCCGCCAGTAGGCATGGGTTTTGCGCAGTGCCTCGGCGTCAAGCGGTGTTCCCTGTACAGTCGATCTCGCCTTCCCGTACGCGCTCAGAAGGCTCTGTTCTGCTGTTTCGGCAACGGAAGGGAAAGGCGTGCCCTTTACTATTGCTCTGGTTGCCATGTGTTATATCTCCTGTTGTTTTCCGAAATCACAGTCGCTCAACGGCCTGGGCGTCATCCATCCCAGGCCCGCGAAAAGCACCACCACCGAGCGCGGCCCGGCCTGATAGGCCTTGTCCGCAACCGGGGCGCTGCTTGCCACTCGACGATATCGTGCGGCGGGTCCAGAGCAGTATCGATCCACCGGCGCCATGCACCGCCGCCGGCGCTCGGTCAATGGCAGCTCGAAACTCGAGCGGCTCCCAATATGCGTTCAGAATCAGGTGGAGACGCAGTCCGTGCTGCGGGAGTTCCGCGCCGAATGCCAGGCTGTGCGAGCAGGGCCTCCAGTCCGGCTGATCCAGTTTCACGCCGTGCCATGCGTGTTTCGAGTCGCGAAGCAAGTCGGTTCAGGCTTACGCGCCGACGCTCGTGCTCCACTCCCCGCATCAGACCGGCGTGCAATCAGGAGTCTCACGAAGCGGTGCAACGTCGGCGTGCCTGGAGAGCAGGGTCCAGTCGAACCAATTGACCTCGTTGTCCTGGCAGTAGGCATTGTTGTTGCCGCGCTGCGTGCGCCGCACTTCGTCACCCATGAGAATCATCGGCACGCCCAGAGAAAGCATGGTGACGGTCAGGAAGTTCTTGACCTGCCGGTTGCGCAACTTCTCGACTGCGGGTCGTCGCGATGGGCCCTCCACCCCGCAGTTCCAGCTTCGGTTATCGTCGGCGCCGTCGCGGTTGCCTTCGCCGTTTTCCTCGTTGTGCTTGTGGTTGTAGGAGACCAGGTCATTGAGGGTGAAGCCGTCATGGCAGGTCACGAAGTTGACGCTCTGCTCGGCTTCGCGATTCTCGTGGCCATAGATCTCCGGGCTGCCGAGAAACCGGTCCGCAATGCGTGATCACCGAGTCCTCCTGGCCGCGGAAGAAGTCGCGGACATCGTCGCGAAACCGTCCGTTCCACTCCTTCCAACTGTCCCCGATGAAGCTGCCCACCTGGTACAGGCCGGCCGCATCCCAGGCTTCCGCAATCATCTTCGTGCCCGCGAGCGCCGGATCGGATTCGATGTCCCAGAGCACCGGCGGGTTCGACATCACATGGCCGGTCGAATCGCGCGCCAGAATGGAGGCGAGGTCGAAGCGGAAGCCATCCACATGCATCTCCTCGACCCAGTAGCGAAGGCTGTCCACGATCATGCGGCGGACAATCGGATGATTGGCGTTGAGCGTGTTGCCGGTGCCGCTGTAATTGGCGTAGCGGGCAGCGATCCGTCTCGAGAATATAGTAGGTGTTATTATCGATTCCGCGGAAGCACAGGGTGGGGCCGCGCTGGTCGCCTTCCGCGGTGTGATTGAATACCACGTCGAGAATGACCTCGATTCCCGCCCGGTGCAGCGCCTTGACCATGTCGCGAAACTCGTCCACCGGACCCAACGGATCCCGGCGAGAGCTGTACGCCTGGTGCGGCGCAAAGAAGGAAATCGGCGCATAACCCCAGTAGTTGACCCGTCCCGGCGGGCAATCCTGGGCGTCGAACTGGAACACTGGCAAAAGTTCCACGGCGGTGATGCCGAGGTCCTGAAGATACGGGATCTTCTCGACCAGACCGGCATAGGTGCCTCGGGTGTTCTCCGGGAACACCGGAACTCGGATGGCGAGTGAAGCCTCGCACGTGCATTTCGTAAATGATGGTGCGCGAAGAGGGCCGCTTCAGCGGCGTATCGCCCTTCCCAATCGTAAGCGCGCGGATCCACCACGACGCTCTTCATGGCCGTGGAGGTGTTGTCGCCCTCCATTCTGGCGGCGTCGCGGCTGTAGTTTTTCGGAACCACGACACCTCGGCCGTAAGGGTCGAGAAGCAGCTTGGAGGGGTCAAAGCGGAGACCGCTCGCGGGATCGGACGGTCCGTGAACGCGGAAGCCGTAGATCTGTCCGGCCTGAACGCCGGGTACGAAGGCGTGCCAATAGTGATAAGTGCGGTTGGCTGCGGGATCGATGCGGATAACGCGCGCAGGACGCGCATCATCTTCGCGGTCGAAAAGCAGCAACTCGACGCTGGGAGGAAGTTCTCGAGAAGATGCTGAAATTGGCGCCACCCTCCACCAGGGTCGCGCCGATAGGATGGCTCCGACCGTGCTCTGTGAATCCTCCGTCGCTGGAGAACTCCCGTTCCGAGATGAAATGCTCGATGGCGCTCACTTATTACTCCTTTCCCAGCAGTTCCTTGGCGAGCAAGACCACCCGGTCCGGCTCGAATCCAAACTTCTTCTGGAGCGACTTAAGCGGTGCGGAGGCGCCGAACGTCTCCATGCCGATGATGCGGCCCTTTGCCCCGACGTATCGCTCCCAGCCGAAGGTTGATGCCTGCTCGATCGCGACTCGCGCCACCACCTCGGGCGGCAGCACGCTGGTCGCGATATTTTCGGGTCTGAGCTTCGAAGATTTCCCAAGAGGGCATCGAAACCACTCGCGAACGGATGCCTTCGGCAACCAGTTTCTCATGTGCCTGCACGGCGAGAATCAGTTCGCTGCCGGAAGCAATCAGAATGACCTCGGGCTTCCCTCCCGGAGCGTCCGCGAGTACGTAAGCGCCGCGCGCGACCCCGGATGCGGATGCGTACTTGCTCCGATCGAGCGTGGGCAGAGCCTGGCGCGACAGCGCCAGTACCGCGGGCTTGTGACGGAGTCGCAGGATGTAGCGGTACGCCTCGACGACCTCATTGGCATCGCCGGGCCGCAGCATGACCAGCCCGGGGATGGCACGCAACGACGCAAGATGCTCTACCGGCTGATGGGTCGGCCCGTCTTCCCCGTCTCCCATGGCGTCGTGAGTGAAGATGAAGATGGCGGGCAATTCCATCAATGCCGACAGCCGCATGGCGGGGCGCGCATAGTCACTGAAGATGAAGAAGGTGGCCCCATAAGCGCGGAGCTTGGAAAGCGAGAGGCCGTTCACAATGGCGGCCATTGCGTGCTCGCGGATGCCGAAATGGATATTTCTGCCTCCCGGGTTGTTGGCCTGGAAATCTCCCGTACCGGCCAGAATGGTCTTGTTCGACGGTCCAAGATCCGCCGAACCGCCGAGGAGCCACGGGATGTTCTGCGCAAGCACATTCAGCACCTTTCCCGAGGCTTCGCGGCCCGCAATGCCTTTCGGATCGGCGGGGAAGACGGGGAGGTTGCGGTCCCACCCGGCCGGGAGCTCGCGACGCTCGATCCGGTCTATCTCGGTGGCCAGTTCGGGGTACTCAGCCCGATACGCGGCAAAAAGCTCAGTCCATTCGCGCCTCGCGTTCGCGCCGCGCGCGCCGATTCCGTCGGCGAAGTGGTCGTACACTTCCTCCGGCACCAGGAACTTCGCGTCTTCGGGCCACCCGTAATAGCGTTTGGCTAGCCGGGCCTCCTCCTCGCCGAGCGGCTCTCCGTGGGCGGCGGCCGTACCCTGTTTGTTGAGGGGACCCATAGCCGATGTGGCTGTCCAGAACGATTACCAGGGTGGGGCGGTCCTTGATGCGGCGGAAGATCTGGAGGGCGTGCTCGATGCGGTCGACGTCGTTCGCGTCGCCGATGCGCAGGACGTTCCACTCATACGCCAGGAAGCGCGCCGCAACATCCTCCGTGAAAGTGATATTGGTGTCGCCCTCGATGGTGATGTGGTTGTTGTCGAAGATCCAGCAGAGATTGTCGAGACCCAGGTGGCCCGCCAGCGACGCCGCTTCCGAGGAAATACCCTCCATCAGGCAGCCATCACCGCAGACTGCGTAGATGTTGTGGTTGAGGATCTCAAAGCCTGGCCTGGTTGTAGCGGTGCGCGAGCCACTTTTCCGCGATGGCCATTCCCACGCTGGTGGCAACACCCTGTCCGAGCGGGCCCGTCGTGGTCTCGACGCCCGAGACCCAGCCGTACTCGGGGTGTCCCGGCGCCCTGCTATCAAGCTGGCGGAAGTGGCGGATATCATCGAGCGTCACCGCCGGCTGGCCGAGCCTTTCATACTCGCTGTTAACGGCCCGGGTCCCGCTGAGGTGGAGTATCGACCAGAGCAGCATCGAAGCGTGGCCGTTGGAAAGCACGAACCGGTCCCGGTTGGGCCAGATGGGGTCCTTGGGATCGAATTGCATCACTCGATTCCAGAGCGTGTAGACCAGCGGCGCGAGCGCCATGGGTGTGCCGGGATGTCCGGACTTTGCTTGCTCAACGGCGTCAATCGAAAGAGTCCGGATGGTATTGATACAAAGCTGGGCGATCCCGGCGTCGGTTGTCGGTGCAGTTAAGTACGGCGCACTCATCGTCGTCTCCTTGCGCTTCGCAGGCGGCGCCCAACGCTTTTCATTGGGCCTCCTTGAGCTTGCGGTAGCGTCGGATCAGGGCATTGGTTGAGCTGTCGTGGCCAAGCTCAGGTTCCTTTTCGCTCTCCAATTCGGGAATGATACGCTGGGCCAGCACCTTCCCCAGTTCCACGCCCCATTGGTCGAATGAATCGATCTGCCAGATGGCGCCCTGAATAAAAACAGCGTGTTCATACAACGTCACCAGTGTGCCGAGCGTCTCCGGGGTCAATCGCTCGGCAAGGATCGTGTTCGATGGCCGGTTGCCATCAAAAACCCGGTGAGGTACCAGCCAATCCGCAATCTCTTCGGCCTTGGCTTGCTCGGACGTCTTACCGAACGCCAGCGCCTCCGCCTGCGCGAAGACATTCGCCATCAGCAGGTCGTGGTGACGGCCCATCGGGTTCAGCGGCCGGCAGAACGCGATGAAGTCGCAAGGAACCATTCGGGTCCCCTGATGTATTAACTGGTAGAACGAATGCTGGCCGTTGGTTCCTGGCTCGCCGAAGTAGATCGGACCGGTATCACAAGTGACGCGGTTCCCATCTAGCATGACCTGTTTCCCGTTGCTCTCCATGGTCAACTGCTGCAGGTAGGCGGGAAACCGCTTGAGGTACTGTTCGTAAGGCAAAACCGCAACAGCGGGCGCACCGAAGAAGTCGTTGTACCAGATGGAAAGGAGGCCCATTAGCACGGGCAGGTTGCGATCGAACGGTGCTGTGCGGAAGTGCTCGTCCATTTGATGGCAGCCGTCCAACATAGCGCGGAAGTTCTCCGGACCGATCGCCAGCATGGTTGAGAGGCCGATCGCCGAAGTCATTGAGTAACGCCCGCCGACCCAATCCCAGAACTCAAACATATTGGCAATATCAATACCGAACCTGGCCACTTCGCGGGCATTTGTCGAGACGGCGACGAAATGCCGGGCCACCGACTCTTCGTGGTTCCCCAGGCCAGACAGCGACCAATTGCGAGCAGAGTGGGCGTTGGTCATCGTTTCCAAGGTCGTAAAGGTCTTCGAGGAGACGATGAACAGAGTCTCCGCCGGGTCGAGGTCACGGAGGGCTTCGGCAAGATCGGTGCCGTCGATGTTCGATACGAAGCGGAAGTTAATCTTGGGGTCGCTATAATGTCTGAGGGCTTCGTAGGCCATCACGGGTCCGAGGTCGGAGCCGCCGATGCCGATGTTGATGACGTTGCGGATGGGCTTACCAGTGTGACCTTTCCAAACGCCGCTCCGGACACGATTGCAGAAATCGGCCATCTTGTCGAGGACGGCGTGAACCTGCGGCACGACGTTCCGCCCATCGACCACGATGGACGCGCCGATCGGGGCACGAAGGGCGACGTGCAGCACCGCCCGGTCTTCCGTAATATTGATCCGGTCGCCATTAAACATGGCGTCGATGCACGCTCGCAGGCCGGATTGCTCCGCCAGTTCAAGGAGGAGGGCGATCGTTTCGCTGGTAATGCGGTTCTTAGAGTAATCGAGGTAGATGCCCCCCGCCTCGGCCGTGAAACGCTCGACGCGATTCGGATCGGAGCGGAACAAGTCCCGGAGATGCGACTTCAGAAGTTCTGAATGATGGGCTTTGAGCGCCTTCCATGCCGGCCGTTCGCTGGCCGGAATCACCGAGGGGCCGTTGATCAGGAGCTTTATATTACTCGGAGTTGACATAGGAACTCAACCGGCCTTTCATTGAGCGGTGCTCTTTCGCGTGCGGTGCTGGTTCGATCATGGAATTTCATGACGCGGCTTCCATTCCCCGGACCTGAATGAAGCCCGATCGGTTCGAGGCTCTTGTCAGTTCCCTCAGCCATCGAAAGTTCCAGGCAGATAACATGTGCGGAGTCGCGCGCCAGCGCCAATTCCCATCTGCGCGGCCGGGAACGTTCATTCGAGCATCCTCCCCGAGATTGAGCAGATCCTGAAGCGGTGTGATGGCGATCGCTGCCGGGGATGACCATGCCAGGCGAATCAGTTCCGGAGCGGCATCGCGAATGTCCCCTCCCGGACGCCTCAGATAATTCCAAAAGTGACGGCGTTCGCGCTCCGACAAGTCTTCAAACCATTCGCGCGTTGTGGCGTTGTCATGGGTACCCGTGTACACCACCGTGTTTGAGGGATAGTTGTGAGGAAGGTGAGGATTGTCAGTGCGACCGTCGAAGGCAAATTGAAGGACGCGTGTTCCGGGGATATGGAACTGATGGCGAAGCTCGGACACGTCAGGCGTGATAAGACCAAGGTCTTCGGCGATGAACGGCAGGCTGCCCAATTGGGTCTGCACGGCGGTGAAGAAGTCGGTTCCGGGGCCGGGCGCCCAGTGGCCGGTTTCCGCCGTAGGGGCACGGGCCGGCACATGCCAGGCGGCCGCGAACGCGCGAAAGTGATCGAGGCGAATCACGTCCACGTGTGCCAAGAGAGCGCGCATCCGATCGATGCACCAGCGGTAGCCCGTGCTCTTAAGGACCTCCCAGTTGAACACGGGGTTGCCCCAGAGTTGGCCCTGAGCACTAAAATAGTCGGGCGGAACGCCTGCCACAAAGCGTGGCCGGCGTTGTTCATCCAACAGAAAGAGGTCAGGGTTGGCCCACACATCGCTCGAATCGGGAGAGACGAAGAAAGGCAAATCGCCGATCAGCCGAATGCCCCTCGTGTGTGCATACTCTTTCAATCGGTGGGCCTGCCGGAACAGCAAGAACTGTGCCAGACGAACCTTATCGATCTCGGCCGCCAGATACTGACGGGCACGGGCGAGGGCAGAGGGAACCCGGCGGATCAACTCATCCGGCCAATCAAGGTAGCAGGCACCACGGTACTGGAGCTTCAGTGCGCGAAACAGCGCGTAATCATCCAGCCAAAGTTGCCGGTCATTGCAGAACTGCTCATAAGCTAACCACAGGTCCTTACGCTCCCCAGCCTGGAACCTGTTCCAGGCCGCCTGCAACAGACCGTGTTTGAACGGGATCACGACATCGTAGTCAACCGTGGTTGAGGAGAAGGCACGTTTGCATTCTTCCGCGGTCAGCAGTCCGTCCTGGACGAGGAGTTCCGGGCTGATTAAAAGCCCGTTTCCAACGAAAGACGAAAGGCACTGGTAAGGCGAGTTGCCATACCCGGTCGGTCCGAGCGGAAGGGCTTGCCACCAACGCTGGCCAGCATCTTGGAGACGGTCCACCCAGGTATACGCTTCCGGCCCCAGATCCCCAATGCCATAGGGCGACGGCAAGGAAGTGACGTGGATAAGCAAGCCGGAGGTGCGACATCCCGCAAGGGAAGTGAGAATGGCCGCTGACTGGTTAGCATCCTGCATGACGTTCATGACGTTTTCTCTTAGAAAGCGAGCATGAATGGTAGTCCCACTCTAGCCGCCGGGTCGACCAACCCGGTTCTCGCAACGGTCCGGCCGCCAATGAGCGATTTCGCCGGGCGTGCGACTACGGCACTAGGCATGGTTCCACCTTCCAGATATCGGTGGCGTATTCTGCAATCGTACGGTCGCTCGAGAATTTTCCGGAGCTTGCGACGTTCAAAATGGCTTTCCGCGCCCATGCATGCGGGTCGGCATACAAGGCACCCGCCTGTTCGTGCGCCTGCACGTAAGACGTGAGATCCGCCAGATGCATGTAGAAGTCTCCGCGGGTGAGGAGCGTTTCGGCAATAGGCGTGAAGGCTCCTGGCTCGTTCCGGCTGAAGTGATCGCATAAAACAAGATCCAGGGCGGCGCGCGTCTCCGGCTCGTTGTCGTAGTGCCACTGCGGGTTGTACCAGGCACGGCTGGCGGCCACTTGTTCCGCCGTGAGTCCGAACAGGAAGAGGTTCTCCTCACCTGCTTCCTCTGCCATCTCGACTGTGGCTCCGTCGCGCGTGCCCACAGTCAAAGCCCCGTTCATCATGAACTTCATGTTGCTGGTGCCGCTGGCTTCATAGCCCGCGGTCGAGATCTGGTTGGAGATGTCAGTGGCCGGAATCAGATGCTCTGCCATGGAGACACAGTAGTCAGGCAAGAACATCACTCTGAGACGGCCGCGCACCGCCGGGTCGCCGTCCAGTGTTCCGGCGAGATTGTTGATGAATTTGATGATGAGCTTGGCCAGGTGATACGCTGGGGCGGCTTTGCCGGAGAATAAGAACGTTCGCGGGTGCATTTCGAGGTCCGGGTTCTGGCGCAGCCGGTTGTACAGCACCACGACTCGCAGGGCCATAAGCAATTGGCGCTTGTACTCGTGAATGCGTTTGACATGACAGTCGAAGATCGTGTCAGGGTCAACTGTCTGACCAGAGGATGATCTCAGCCAATCGGCAAAGTTGCACTTGGCGTCACGCTTCGCCTTGAGCAAGGCCTCCTGAAACGTCTTATCTCCGGCCAGAGGTTTGAGCCGGTTCAGTTGACCGAGGTCGGTGATCCAACCGTCCCCAATAGCATCGGTGATGGCATGGGAAAGCGCCGGGTTAGACAGCAGCAACCAGCGCCTCGGCGTGACTCCGTTGGTTTTGTTGTTGAAACGCTCCGGAAAAATCTCGGCCAGATCCTTAACCGTGGTGGTGCGCAGCAGCTTAGAGTGAAGCGCCGCCACTCCGTTGGTGCTGTGCGAACCGACGATTGCCAGATTGGCCATGCGGACCCTGCGTCCGCCGTCTTCCTCGATAAGGCTGACCCGCTGAATGCGTCCCTCATCGCCAGGGAAGCGACTTTGGACATCGTGGAGCAGACGCCGATTGATCTCGTAGATGATTTCCAGGTGACGGGGAAGCATGATCGCAAACCATTCGAGCGGCCATTTCTCCAGTGCTTCCGGCAACAGTGTGTGGTTCGTATAAGCCAGCGCCTTGGTCGTGATGTCCCAAGATTTATCCCAGTCCAGATGAGCGTCGTCCAGAAGAATGCGCATCAACTCCGCCACTGCCATGGCCGGGTGCGTGTCATTCAGTTGGATGGCTGCTCTTTCTGGAAACTGGCTCCAATCGGTATTTCTACGCCGGAAGCGCCGAACCAAATCGGCCAGCGAGCAGGCAACCAGAAAATACTCCTGCACAAAGCGAAGTCCCTGCCCCATACTCGTCGAGTCGTCGGGATAGAGTACCCGGGTGAGAGAATCGGCGGAAAGGGTTTCGGCCAGCGCGCCAACGAAATCGCCACCGCTGAATTCCTGAAAATCGAAGTAATCGGGCGCAGCCGCGGCCCACAGTCTAAGTGTGTTGATGGTCTTACCGCCATAACCGACGACGGGGCGATCAAATGGGATACCGATGAGAGAGGACGGACGGCCGGGTATCGCGTGCAATCCTCCGCCGCGAAGCTCAAAGGAACATTGCAGCCCGATTTCCACTTGTTCATCCGGACGGGCCACTTCCCAGGGGTCCTGGCGTCGGAGCCAGTTATCCGGCTGTTCGTATTGCCAGCCGTCCCGGATGCACTGTTTGAAGATGCCGTACTCGTACCGCAGACCGTATCCCATGGCCGGGAGGTGCATGGTGGCCGCGGATTCGATGAAGCAGGCAGCCAGGCGTCCCAGCCCCCCATTTCCGAGTCCGGCGTCAGGTTCCTGTTCCAACAATTCGAGCCAGTTGAGGCCCTTATGCTGCACGGCGTCTCTGATTAACGGATCGAGAAGAAGATTGATGACGTTGTTAGCCAACGTTCGCCCGATGAGAAACTCCATCGAGAGGTAGTACATGCGTTTGGCGTTATTCTGTTCGTAGGTCTTTTCAGTGAGCACCCATCGTTGCGAGAGGATGTCCCGCACTGCGTGAGCTGCGGCCTCGAAACGATCACGTGAACTGGCGTCGGCCAAATCGATCACCTTATCGAACAGAAGATGACGTTCATATAATGCATTCTCGGTTCCGGCGAACCGAATCGGGCCACATCCATACTGTTCAAGGAGTTTGGATGTCTCTTGACCTCCCGGTGCCACTGCGGATTTCATGGCCATCTTTGTGTCTCCTGATTTGAATTCAAAACGTGCACGACCTTCCGGCTCCCGCGAACCATGGCTCCTCGAATTGAGGGCAGTGCGCACGATAACTTCTGCACAATGATGTTGGTCGCACGGAATACGATTTCTTTTTTCCCAGGCTCGGGCATCGCGCAGACGCCAGGATAGCTTCGGACGGCGTAAAGAAACGGGCGAGGCGCGTGACCGCCAATCGAATCCGGCACATCCGCTGGTTCAGCGAACGCTCTGTAGTCCCGCAATTCCCTTGTTCTGTAGAACCCTTACTACCACGCGCCTATTGTTCGCTTGCGCTTCCGCCGACTGGTCATCTCCTACTTGTCCTACTTGCCGGCTCTCGCCCATAGCGCCAGGTGCTAATACATTGGTAAGTGGAATGTTACCCTGCTGCGACAGGAAGTTAGTGACATTGTGGGCACGATCTTCGCTGAGTTTCTGATTCACTGTTGCATTGCCAACCGAGGAGGCATAGCCTATGACCTGGATCATGTAAGCTTCTATTGTTTTGGCTTTTTCCGCCAACTGCACGAGTTGAGGTTGGTACTCTGGCTCGATCGCGGATTTGCCATTCCCGAAGAGTACGGTCACTTCATCGAAAATGTAGTAGTCATCCAGTTGGCCGAAACGCGCTACCGCGGCATCGATGGTCGCCTTACCGGCGGCGAGCTTTTCCTGCTGCTCCTTCAGAACTTCGCTTTGGACCTTCAACTCAGCCTGGGTTGGATGTAGAACCAGCCTGGATGGATTGGGCTCGCTCCAGATCGTTGCCCTGGAACTTCACGGAGTTCGCCACCAGTTGCTTCAGGTCGTTGTAAGTTCCTTCGATCTGGACTTCCAAGCCGGGGATCAAGGCAGCCATTGACATTTCCTTCCTGCGGGCCTTAAGCACTCCCTGGACTTGGCCTACCTGCGTGGTGTCGGTCAACAACACGACAACGCTCGGTGAATCCGTGGCCTGGACAATCATGGTGGCGCCACTTCGCGCCTTGATCATGCCTTTAAGCTCAACCGTTTCGCCAAGGGCAATGCTGCCCGACGAAGCAAGTACGATTAACAACAAAATCCCAATGGACGCGACTGTAACTGGTTTGTATGGGGCCATAATGTTCACTCCGTTTGCCGTTCCGGATCAGCCGTAACACTGCACCTTCCCGTTGGAGCTTGCCTCTCGGCAAACACACCTGGCGTTTCGGACCACTGCTGCTGAACGAGAGATGCGACGGTCCGGTTGCCACGACTGGCCCGAGGATTTCCTTTTCGCATGGAGTAGATGACGGTTCCAACTGGTGAGGTTGATTTTTTTGCTCGTGCGGGCTTCACTGAGTGTCTCATTTACTGTTCTATTACCAACCGACGCGGCACAGCCTACGACCTGGATCATGTAAGCCTCTATTGTCTTGGCGCTTTCTATCAACTGCGTGAGCTGATGGTGGCCTTGATTCGGCCAAGTCGGCAGACGGTCTGGATTGCGGAGTGCCGGCTGACTCTGCCCATGGGCGCCGCCGGAGCAGGCACTGGAGACGACGTGTGAGGACGTTCGGAATATCGGGCCATTTTTTTTCGCAACTCAGCATGCGCGCGGAACAGGCGCGATTTTACCGCCGGAATGGTGATGCCCAGTTGGTCGGCGACTTCCCTTAGATTCAAGCCCTGAATGTCGTGCAAAAGCAAGGCGCCGCGTAACGACTGTGAAATTCGGCTCACTTCCGTCCTCAGGATCTCGGTCAATTGCTGGCACGCCAATGCGTTTTCGGGATCCGGCCCGCCAGCACGCAACTGAAAAGGCGTCTTTAGCTCGGAAGAGGGCTCGTCCAGGTAAACGAGGTGTGTGCGGCGTCTGGCGCGTAGTAACATCATGCAGTGGTTGGCGACGATGCTTAACAACCATGTGGTAAACCGCGCTTTGCCTTGGTATCGATCCAGGTGTTCATAGGCTTTCAAAAAAGCGTTTTGCGCCTGATCCTCCGCCTCAACCCGGTTGTGGAGAAAACAGCAGCCGAGATCCACGCACTTGTGCCAGTGCCGTTGAATCAACTCTCCGAAGGCCTGCCGATCCCCCTCACGCGCCAACCCCACAAGCTCGGCATCAGCTAACGTCTTTAATCGGATCGTCGTGTCTTGAATACTCATAAGCGTCTTTCCGCCACCCGGGATGTGGACCCTAAAGGGCAAGTTGCTCGCCAAAGAACAAACGGAGGGAAGCAAGTGCTTTCACTAGATTAGGGTGCGCAGCTCTGAAGCTTCGCACCGCTCGCCCGAATACGGCCAGCCTGAATTAGGACGACTGTCCCTTGTCGGGCAACTTCGGAGTGCAAAGGCCATCTGTGTCCCGTGCTATCCGAGGCGGCTGAGTGTTGGTGCGTGACGACAACAGTGGTGCGGGGCGGCTCAAGCGCCAAAAAATTGACCTGGTCCGGAGGACGTCCTGAATTCGGGCAGGTTGGGAGCCGGCCCGGCTCTCCGACAAGGGAGTTGACCGCCTCACGAGTCTGCCGAAGTGTTGTCGTCAGGGAATCAACCGAGAGACGCCTCACCAGCGGATTCACCAACAACCGTAAGGAAGGGGGAATATCGCGACTCAAGACAAAGGCTTCCACCTCGAGATAGATTCCAGCGTCGCGCTCCTCGTATCTGTTGATACTATGCAGACGCCAGATGAAGCCGCTTCCAGTGTCCGAGGGCAGGAGGTGTTGTGCGGCGTGCCCATAATCTTGGATCTCCTGCACACGGATTGCATTGATGGAGCTGTATCCGCGGCGGGCGTCCACCACGACCTCGCGTGCCTGGTACTGGCTTTCAACTGCGGCAGCGAGGAACAAGACTTTACGCTGCAAAATCATAGAAAAGGCCTGATCCGAGCCTGCACAGGCCAACATCTTGGAGTCGGTGACTACCGGCTTATAGAAATCTTTGTACGCGTCGTAGTCGTGCACTACAGCAAGTAACCTCCTCACGGTGGCATTGGGAATGAATACCGCTCCGATCCAGTGGTGAATCAGGCCGTTTGGTACGTCTTTGGTGCCGTGCCCGACCACCGGCGCTACCACCACCTCACCCGCCTTTAACCGCTGCCTTCGATTCGTCGATTCGTCTGTCCACAAAAACGCGCGCTCCGCATCCAGTCTTGCCTGCATGCGCAAATCAGCGCTCCGGATATAGTCATCCCAGGCCTTCAACGTTTCATGCTGGAGTTCGGCTCCGCACAGTGGCGCGGGAACGCCAAAGGCCACCAAAGCGAAACCGAGAAGTGCTTTTGGAGGACACGCAGTCACAGTTTTCGACCGAACAGGAAGATGTTGACTGCCCTACTTGGATGCATTATTAGTTCTGCTCACCTTGCACGCCAGGAGCTTCAGGGATAGATGCGCTCAGCTCTCGCGGTAACTCAGCAGGATCGCGCCAATCAGGACAAAGCAGACCGGCCAGATCCATGAGACGATGTACTCGCGTCCCCTGGGAGGCAGCCGGATCTCCAGCCAACGCGACCAGCCGGCCAAGATCGCGAGAACTGAAATGGGAACGTGGCTCAACTCCGCGAAGAACTCATCCTTCACGTTCCCCAATGAGTGGGAGTGGGTCAGAAGAAGGGCGCCGCCCGCGGCGCACACCAGTGGAAAAACCAATCCTGCGCGATGCGGAGAGACACGGCCGGTTTGGACGGCCCATTCAAAAATGGCGAACACGACGATTAGTACAACGAAAACGCGGTGTTGCGCTACTTCCGCCACTCGGAAGCTTTCCCAGAAGCCGTTCGGACCCAGCGGCCAGTTCTCCGAGTCGGCACGAACGAAAAGAAAGGCCGCAAGCCCCAGGAAGGCGAGCGGCCAAACACGCGCCCACCGGATGCGCCGCGCCATGAGTGATAGGATGCCGATGGCGGCCACCACCATCCCCGCCCAGTGGTGGTTGTATTCGGACCAGGCAATATCGGCAGGCCTGCTGCTGCTCGACTGTTGACCAGGAACGAAAGACTGGGGCAAGCGAGGGTCCTCCGGCGGCGCACCGATCGGGCCGGCCGGCGAGAGTTCAGCAAACGAAGGCGTCTGCATTCTCGGCCACCTGGGCTTCATCCGCACTATGATTTCGGGTACGGCTACCAGGTCCGGCTGCACGTCGATGGCAGGAGGGACGGACGTCAGCGAGGCGGCCGCTAGCAGAACAGTGAAGCCGATTCCCAGTTCGGCTTCGGCGAATCGCCGCAATGGCAGGAGGGCCGGCTTGGCACCGGCTCGCGCTACGCGCGCTATCCTGAGGTTCAAGGCGCCCAGGAGCAACAGTGTGGTCGTGAGAGCCACTTTTGTTATCAGCATGATCCCGTACGTGGTTCCAACCAGCGCAGCGGGCGATCCGACGTAGAGAAGGGAAAGCCCGCCACCTGCGGCGGCAAGGCTTACCACGGAGACGACTGCAAGGCGTGAGAAGCTCCCAGCTATCTTCGAGCCAGTTGACGGATCGCGTACCATCCTCAGCGTGATCAAAAGGTAGAGCAGCCCGCCAATCCAGGCGGCGCTGGCGAGGTGGTGCAACGACGTTAACATCATCGCGACCCAACGGTGTTCAATGCGCGCAAAGGAATGACTGCCCATTACCGATCCGGCCGTAATTAGCGCGCAAGCGACCGGACACGTAACACGAGCCAGGCATGTGCGAGCGGAGACCCCGACGCCTGCCGCGCCCGCGATGATTAACGCGCCGCTGATGCAAAAAGTGGCACCAGCCATATCCACCCATTTCATGTCCGTGGTCCCGGCAAGAATCGCGCAGTTTAATCCGACACTGCAGACCTGCGCGATCGCCAGCAGCCCCGCAAAGCAGGAGAGCACATGCAAAGTAGGTTCGGATCGGGCCACAACCAGGAGGAAGATGACTCCACCGACCGACAACGCCTCAAAGGAGAGGGTAAGACCACGCAACAGAACCGAGAGATACCCGAAGATGTCGAGGAGTTGAGCCACCGAAGTCTACTGCACCTGGAAAGGGACTTCACCACGGGTGATATGGCCATCGTTTGCCAGGACCTGCCATCTCAGAATGTAGGAGCCGCTTTTCAATGCCTTTGCCTGAGAGGAGAGCGCATCAGGCGAAGTCTGCTCCAGGATCGCGAGCGCGGTCTGGGCACCATCAGGAGCTACCAGCATTATTCTCGATCGTCTCCCATCGATCCGCGAGTTGAATCGAAGTTGGATCGGGAAGTCCGGCCCTTTGATGACTTGCTTAGCGGCAGGAAGTGCCGACAGAAGGATCGCATGCCCGTACAGGGATAGAGCAAAAACCAGAAGGAGCAACGATATTCTGGTGGCCGGACGACGCAGGTAAGAACCGGACTGGTTTGGCATTCGCGTCATTGAAAGCATGACAAAATTGCAGATGCTCCCAACTTCGGTAGCGGCTCATTTTATTGCTTTCAATCATGTGTCTGCGAAGTCCACCAATAGATGCACTTTACCATCCAGTATACTTGGTGAATAAAGGATTCAGTCGATTCTTGACGTCCCTTTTCAACACGACAGAGATAACATGCCGGGCGCGCAGCTTGTGATGAGCCGCCAGCGCCTCCAGGTCGGATTCATCGAGGCGCAGCCGGGGACGAGGCCGAACGGAATCCACTCTCGCGGGTATGGCGCGATGTTGCGGCGGTCCGACACGGGGCCGGATTTTGCTGTGATCCGAGACGGCTTTGGCCAAATTCCGGCAAGTTCTCGAGCCTTCATCTCTGGAGCGGGTTGTGCCCGCCCTTGCCAAACCGGAGTTTATACCGCGCGTTGCATGATCTGACTGGCCGGTTGGAGATCACAGACAGGAACACCCGCTTCCGGCCGCACTTCACACAGGCCGAAGTCAACCGCACGTCCGCTGGTTTCCATCTTGCAGGGACGATCGTTGTCTAAGTCGAGTCCGCACGCATTGCCGCCTATTTTGATGAGGTCAGTACTCCTTTCGGCCAGCGGAAGCCGTAAAAAGAGCACCTGTGACTTATGTCGGCAACGCCACGATTCTTCAGTTCCGTGAGCACCTGCAGCCAGAATTTCGCTCCTTCGGCCTGGCCCGTCCACAAGCCCAGCACTTCTTTGTTGCCCTGCATGTTGACGCCAATCGCCACGTAAATCGCTTTGTTTCTCACATGCCCGGCTTCCCGGATTTTCACGTACAGAGCATCCAAATACACGATCGGGTAAACGGCATCCAACGGTCGATTCTGCCAGTTCTTGACCTCCTCCATCACGTCCTCGGTGACGTTGGAGATCAACGTCGGACTCACCTCGACTTTGTAGATCTCCTCCCAGGTGGCCCTGGATCTCGCGCGTGCTCATGCCCCGCGCGTACATCGAGATGATCTTGTCGTCGAAGCCTGTGAACCGCGTTTGCCCCTTGCCGACGATCTGCGGCTCAAAGGTGCCGCTGCGATCGCGCGGCGTCTCCAGCGGCACTTCTCCGAAATCGCCCTTCAGCGTTTTGGTAGTCGCGCCGTTGCGCGAGTTGCCGCTGTTATTGCCGGCCGGGTCGTGCTTCTGATAGCCGGGATGCTCGGTCATCTCAGCCTGCATGGCGCGCTCCAGCAGCGCTTTGGTCAACTGCTTGAGCAGACCGTTTTCGCCAATGATGTCTTCTGGCTTCTTGTAGTCCGCCAGTCTGGACGTTTCTCCGGTTCCAAAAGAGCCGCGCTGGGAGCAGCACTGCGTCCGCATTCCAGCGCGGCTTAAAGAAAGAACCAGAAGAATCCTTATCCGCCTGTTCCATGTGGAGGACGGGTGTCGTCTAGCCGCGTGCCGCTTAAGTACGACGCAGGACTCGGACAATGACCGAAGCGCCGATCGATAATAACCCGAGCAGCCCGATCAGCGGAACCTCGCTGGCGGTCTTGGGCAAACTTGCCGGAGTAACTTCCTCTGTACGGGCCGCAGCAACCTCCACGGGGGCCGGAGCAGCGGTTGCCGGAGGCGATGCTGGTTCGGCCGTGACCGGAGTTGGGCGCGGCGTTTCTGCCACTGTGGCCTTGGGCTCGGGTGGAGCTTGCCCGGTCACAACCGTGTTGGACGCGATCTCCATTCTTGGTTCTTCCACAATCTTCTCGGCTGAGATGATCATCCCCTTCCGCAGGTCGTGGACGGACGCTTTCCTGCCCTCGACGATGAAGCGATAGCTGTCCTGCACTTTGTACTCCCTGTTTTCGTTATTAGGGAGCGTGAGGATCACCGTATTGCCAGACACCCACCACACTTTCCCCGACCCTACGGTCGTGGTCCTGTCCGTAACAGGCGTCGTCGTGGTAGTCACTGTCGCCTTCAACTTCGTGCCCGGCTTCAGTTCCCCCACGCTCAGTTCCTTGCCGTCCACGATAAACCTTCGCGATTCCGGCACGTCGAACATCCTGACCTCACCTGTCAACATTTCTACTGCGAGGTGGTTGCCCTCGATCTGGATTACCGTGCCTTCGAGCTGCTCCGTTTTGAGTATCGGCGCACCAGGCACACTCTCTTTTGTGGTCCGAGGCATCTGCTGTTGCGCGGCAGCCAGCAGCGTGAATGTCAATACGATCATGCACGGCCCCAATAGAATTCTGCGAAGTCTCGTCGTCATTGTTCTACTCTCCTCGTTGTCAAATTTGCTGGTTCGTTCTGGGGCGAACCGCCTTCCCATTTCTTTTTGGCCGCCCGTTTTTTCAACGATGCATGCAGAATGTACCGTTTGGGCGCGTCACCCATGAAATAGAACGGGTAGCAGGTGACCAGTGTCAGCGCTGGCACGGCCCGAGGCCGCAACACGCTGATGTCGTCCGGAGTGACGACCTCGATCTGGTCTACCGTATATTCCGTCGTGTCTCGTGTCGTTGAAAGTTCGATCACGTCCCCCGGTACTACGTCCTTCAGCTTGCGGAAGAATCCGTCCCGGTGACCTGCGATCCCGATGTTGCCCGCCTCGCCGGGCCGGGCAGTCCCGGCTATCCATCCGACGCCGCGGTTCAGTGCAAGTTCGTCCGTGCCCTCAAACACGGGCACGCGTAAGTGTGCCTTCTCGATCCGGACCACCGCCAGCGGCGAGTTCTTCATGATCGAAAGACTCTTGCGGTAGGCCCTCACTCGCTTCTCCGACCACAGCCTGAAGTCCACTGCTTCCTCGCTCCCAGGCCTGAGCGCGGCGAGCGGGTCCTCTCCCGCCGGTAGCACTTGCGCCTGGTCGAACTCGAGCAACGCCTGGCGGGAAGAGGCCGATCGGTAAATCAGCGCTCCCGCAAATGCCGCCAGAAGAGCCAACCCTGCTCCAAGCAGGCAGCGTTCGAGAATCCTGGCACCTCTGATCCCTGTTGACATTCGCTCGCCCACCCATCGCTCGCTATGACTTCGGCGGCGGTGGCGGGAAGTTCTTGAGCAGCTTCGCCACTCCCTTTGTTAGATTCTTTTGTCGTTTTTCGGGTTTAGCCTTAGCATCGAGCGTTTTAGTCGCTGTTCCCCGCCATACGATTTGCTTCCCAGCCGGGTCATACATGTCCAATGCGAGTTCACCGATGTGAATGGTCGATGTCTGCCCGGTCGTTGTGGTGCTGCCCATACCGCCGCCGTACCACCCGCCGCCCCAGCCTGCACCGTACCCGAAATCGCTGCTGTATGAGCTGAACTCCTTCTCCTGGTTGAGGGTGACCTGGTACGCGATCCAGAGGTTGGCATCCTCCCCTGGAGCCTTGGTTAAACCCTTTTTCGCCAACTCAGCTTCAAAGGCACTCCTCACTTGCTGGTCTATCAGTTGATTCAATCGGGGTGCGTCCTTGATTTGAACCCACTTGTATGTTTTGAATTTGTTGAAATCAGAGCTCTTGTCGAAGTTGTAGCGGACGTCCTGTGCGAAGCATGCGGCTGCCAACATCGTAAGCGGCAGTATCACAGTTGTTAATCTCATGCGAAACCCTCCATTCTCTTGTCTTTACGCGTTTGGGACTGTTCCAGACAAGCCCTACTCCGGCGAGATTGTCCATGATTTGTCCGGATTGAACCTTGTCATAGCTTTCGCCAATACCCCGGTCTGTGGACCGAGGTCCTTTTCGTACACCACGCCATCCTGGTTGACGATGAATGTCATAATGCCTGAAACGCCGTACTCGATCGGCCAAGCCACCAAGGCGAATCCGCCTATCATTAGCCCGTGGACGATGTACTCCTGCGCTCCATCCAGGGCGTCTGGCCCCTGCGCCAGGAGAGTCTTGTACAGATACCCGTGGTACCCCTTCGAGGCACCCCCGGGAGCGGAGTATCCCTGGGCCATCGCGCGCGCGACATTTTCGGCAATCGGGCTGTCGTCGCCCGGCCAATACAGTCCGTCCTTCTTACCCGTGGTGCTGGCGATCTTGCGGGCGTACTGCAGCACGCCCTTTTTTTCCCAATCGGCCTGGGAATACATTTCCTGTGCTTCCACGTAGCCTCGGCAAACCTCAAGGGCATCGAGTTCATTGCCTCCGATCACGCGACGGCGGATCTCTGCCTTACCCTCCTGAATGTCGAAATACCACCGCCCGTCCTTCCGCATCAGGGGTACGGCAAAGGGCCACTCCCGATCGCCAATCAGCAGCGTGATGTGATTGGCATTCATCGGATCGGGCTCTAGGTGGGTCTTTTCAGCAACTTCCCGCTTGAACTTCTCCACCAGTTGCTTATCCGCTATGGCGTCACCGGTTCGCAGGATCTCGCTCGATCCCGATCCCATCAGCTCCCTCAGTGCGTCCAGACCCTTTGTTGCGGTCTGAATCAGGGCATCGCGCGCCTCCTCGGCACTGCTGAAGGTTGTCGGCCCGACCGTCTGTGCGCCCAGCAGCCCGAACATGGCGAGAGGGGCAATGTACTTTAATCTCTTTCTCATGGATTCCTTCTACCTCCGGCGCCCGCCGCCAGACCTGCCTCCACCAGACCTCGAACCCCCTCCGTAGCCCCCGCCACCGCTCTGTCGCGTACTCGAAAAGCCCCGGTCGCTCGCTGCCTGGCTCTTAGCTCGTGACTCGGAACTGCTCAGTGCACTGTTTGAGCGGCTTCCGCTATCGATGCTGCGGTTGCCGACACGGTCCCCGCCACTGGATCCGCCTTGCATCCGGTTCGCGCCGCTCTCTCGCGTCGAACGCTTGAGCATCCCGATTCAGTCCGCCGCCGGTTTGTCCCACATTTTCGCGAGCCTGACTGCCTCTGCTGCCATCAGCCCGCTGCGTTAGTCCCGACGAGTCGCGGTTGGCGCCGTTGAACCGCTGTGCGGTGTCTCGGTTGGAGTACGGTACAGCCCGGCGATGCTGCGGATTGTGCTGCCAGGTATTGCCGCCTCCCCTGGCCGAGTTCCCTACATTGGTGCGGTTTCCCGCGTTCACGTTGGCGTATCCGTATCGGTTGTTGAAGTTATTGTTGATGGTGATGTTGTTATTGCTCCATCCGCATCCCCAGCCCCAACCGCCACCTCCGCAGCAGCCGCCCCAATATGCCCCCATCATGACCCCCACCCCAAAGCTGACCGCCGCAGTGGCGGCGACGGCGCCGTACGGATAGGCTACAGGCGGATACGCGTATACCGGTGCCACGCCGTAGACCACCACAGGGTCATAACTGGGCACATAAATCACCTGTGGGTTCGCGGGCTGGATCTCGATTATGGTTTTGGTCTCGATGGTCTTGACTTCGACCTTCTGCTCCTTAGTGGTCTCCAGCTTGCCGCCGTCTTTAGCTTTCTTGCGCATGCGCTGGATGGCGTCCATTACTTCGTTCTGCTGATCAAGAAAGGCGTTTCCTAGATCCTGAGCCCATTGAAGATTCGTATCCAGTAGTTTGAGTGCTTGGGGGAAGGCTACCAAGGCTTGAACACTGGCGTCCCACGGCTGTTTAGCCGCAGCCTTCGTCAGCTTCTCGCCGGTGAGTTTCGAGTTTTCTTTCAACCACCGCGCGGCCTGTACGATCTCCAGCGGATATGTGGATGCGGCCAACACTTGGGCGAGTAGCGGGTCCGGATATAGTGCCAGGGGCGCCACCAGACTATCCAGTTGGTCCGGCGATTTCACTTTCGGAGTCTGGACTTTCGGAGTCTCGGCTTTCGGCTCCTCGGCTCCACCGGACCCCTGTTGGGCTACCAGTCGTACATCACCGGGCACTAACATCGCCGAGCAAATCAGGGCCGTAAGCTGAAGCCACCTTCTGTGGTTCGCAAAGGTCATGTTGCTCTCCTTTGAACGGGCATTCGCCAACCCAGATGCTCCCGGGACGACGGCGGAGTTGTTATTTTGAGTCACTCAGGAATCCAGACGTCGGCGCCCCAATTCCATCGCCGGTCACGGTAGCTAGACGATCCATCCCTCGGCCCCTCCAACAGGATTGATCCCGGATCCCGCGATTATCTTGCCATCTCTCAAACCCTGTGATCCCGCGTTCAGTGAGTTTAGGTGCTCAGCTTGGCCATTCTTGGCTCGCCTTTGCGCCAGATGATGGGTCGAGCGGTGGCATCCATCCGCTGGAGCCGACCGCGACGCTTCCGTCATCCCTGACGGCATAGGCAATTGAAGTGTTCTCCTGGTCTCGTTGGCTCGCGCTAATTCCCCTCACCAGCGCACCCAGGAATCGCGGCCCGTACCACGTTCATCTCCGGGACGGCTGCGAGGCGCCCTAACCTTTACCAGGATTCCGCCAGCACACCAACGGAGTTAATTTTTGTGTACCCGAATAAATTTCCAAATCAGCCAACATTTTTCAGCACTTCCTTGGGCAGGTCCGCATCAAGACACCGGTAAAGCCGGTAGAGCTCCCATTAGAAAGGTTTTCGCCGCTTCCAAATGGACCTTATCTTTAAATTCTTAATACCCAGCCATCCTCGCTATCTGGCCTTGATCCGCGCCGCGGTCGGCGAACTCGGCTTGGTCTGCGGCCTGCCGGATGAGGAGTCCAGGGGCATTGCCTTGGCTGTCGATGAGGCCTTGGCTAATGTGATTCGACACGCCTACCGCAGCGATCCCGGCCAGCCGATCGAAGTGAGTTGCCATGCCTGGACAGATCGACTGGAATTCACCCTTCTGGACCAGGGAGAACCTCCGGATCCCGTGCGTCTCAGAGCCCCTCCTCTGGACGAAATGGCATTAGGCGGGCGGGGAACGCACATTATCCGGTCGATCATGGACGAGGTTTGCTACGAACGAGTGCCGCGCGGCAACCAACTGAGACTCAGAAAGCGGCTGCCTGGGGCAATGGCCGTCGCCGAAAGACAAGGGAAGGACGTATGAACACCGCGACCCGAAACAATAGAGGGACGATGATCGTGGACGTAACAGGTCATATCGACCTCGGCAGTTCGCCAGCACAACGCAAAACACTGCTGGAATCCCTCAAACTCACGGAACGGCTGGCGGTAAACCTAGCCGCGGTAAAGTACATCGACAGTTCGGGAATTGCGTCATTGTTGGAAGTTTTGAAAGAGGCGCGAAACACCAAAAAAAAATTCGTGCTATTCGGAGCGGTTGTGGCGGTTCGTGAGATCCTGCAACTCACGCGGTTGACCGGAGTATTCGAAATTTATGAAAGCGAAGACGAGGCTCTCAATTCCGGAACACGCACCTGCGGGCACTGAGACGCATCTTCGCCATGGGAGTAGCTGCACGTGAACGTCGCGCAACAAATCGAGCGAGTGCCGCGGAGAATCGGCGCAAGGACTCTGGAATGTCTGGCCTACCTCGGCAGCCTGGGGCTACTTGCCGGCCGCTCCGCTTATGTGACCTTTGTCGGTGCTTTTCAAGGCAAACGGTTCTGGGCGCAACGGGCAATTCATCAGGCTATGGCAGTGGGTGTGGAAGCGATCCCGATCGCCTCGCTCATTTCGTTTTTGTTCGGCTTGATCATGGCGCTGCAGACTGCTCATGAACTGAAGAAGTTCGGGATGATTCACCTCGTTGCCGACACCGTGGTGATCGCGACTTTGCGCGAACTTGGCCCGCTGCTGACGGCGATCGTGGTGATCGGGAGATCGGGATCGGCGTTTGCGGCGGAGATCGGCACCAAGAAGGTAACCGAAGAAGTGGACGCGTTGCAAACCATGGGTTTCGATCCGGTGAGCTTCCTGGTGGCGCCGAAGTTTCTGGCGATGCTGTTGATGGTGCCTGCCCTTACGATCTGGGCGGACTTGATGGGGGTTGTGGGCGGAAGTGTCTTCGGTGTTCTAGGCGCCAATTTTACATTTTCTTCCTATTTCAGACAGACGTTGGATGCGATTGAACTCCAGGACATCTACACTGGCCTGATCAAGAGCCTTGTATTCTCCATGGTAATTACGGCCGTCGGCTGCCGTGAGGGTTTTGCAACGGGAGCGGGCGCCGAGGAGGTAGGGCGCTCGACGACTTCCGCCGTGGTGACCTCCATTTTTCTCGTCGTGATCGTGGACTTAGTGTTTACAGCGCTTTTCTATCTTACGAGCGGGTAGTAGGTATGGGTGTACGGGTGAGGGAGATGATGCGCGCAGAAGACGAAACGGCCGCGATTTCGGCGGTCAATCTGCGTGTCGGCTACGGCGAACGCGAGATCCTTCATGGGATCAGCTTTAACGTGCGGAGAGGAGAGACGTTCGTCATCCTGGGCGGGTCGGGATCGGGAAAGAGCACCCTGCTCAGGACGCTTGTCGGCCTGCATAGGCCGACGTCGGGCGAAGTCTGGATCAACGGCATAAATACAACACAGCTTTCCGAACGAGAAATGGATCGGATTCGGCTGAAGATGGGAATGTCGTTTCAAGGTGGAGCGTTATTCGGGTCGATGACCGTTGGCGACAACGTCGCCTTACCTCTGCGCGAGCATACCAATCTGGAAGAGTCAACCATCGAGATCATGGTGCGGATCAAGTTGGGACAGGTAGGCCTGGCGAACTTTCGAGATTACATGCCTTCGCAACTCAGCGGCGGAATGAAGAAGCGCGCGGCGGTCGCCCGGGCGTTGGCCATGGACCCGGAGATTCTGCTATTTGACGAGCCTTCGGCGGGGCTCGATCCGATCATCGCGGCCGGGCTGGATCAGTTGATCCTGAGCCTGAAAAAAGCCTATTCCATGACAATTGTTGTAGTGACCCACGAGTTGGCCAGTGCATTTCTGATCGCCGACCGGATGGTGTTAGTGGACCAGGGCCGGATCGTGGCAATCGGTACCAAGGAAGAACTTCAGGCCAGCACTCATCCCCGTGTCCGGCAGTTTCTGGACCGCGTGCCGGAGCCGGAAATATCGGAAGAACTGGCCCATTTGGAGATGCTCACCGGAGATCGGGCCAAGGAGGAAGAGTGAAAGCCTTTGTTGTATGAGAGGACGTCATGACTAGCAGGCGGGAACAATTGTGGGTCGGAACTTTTGTGGTGATGGCGGTGGCCCTTCTGGTCGGAGTGGTGTTGGTGGTGTCGGGCGCATTCAACAACAAAGGCACGATTCATAGGGCATACTTCAAATTCGCCAACGGACTGGCGCCCGCTGCTCCGGTTCGATATGGAGGCTTCCTGGCCGGAAAGGTCGAGACAGTCCGTGTGGATCCTCAGGACTCGACGCGCATCGAAATCGTGTTCAGCGTCCGCCCCGATATACCGGTGAAGACGGATAGTATGGCGAAGATTACTTCGCTGGGAGCACTCGCGGAAAGCTATCTGGAGATCACCACGGGAACGCGAGCTTCACCCCTTGCCCCTTCCGGCAGCGTGCTCAAGTCTCACGAAACGCTGGCGATCGGCGATCTTGGCGACGTCATTGGCAAACTAGCCCCCGTATTCGAGCAGGTCTTACACAGTTTGAACGACCGACTCGTTGAAATGAAAGTCACGATCGCCGAGGTCAACGATCTCCTGGGCGATAAGAACAGGCGGAATATCGGCGGCAGTCTGGAAACGTTGAATGCCATGCTCGCGGATACGCGTCCGAAGATCTCGACGACCTTGAGCAACTTGCAGGCGGCCAGCGACAAGTTCCCGGCAGTGTCGGAAAACGTGCAAACAGCGAGCGAGCGGATGGCACCGCTCCTCGACGATCTCAAAGGGACCATCAAGCAGGCGAATGACGCGCTGTCGCACGTCGATGCGATTGTAGTCGAGAATCGCACGGAGATCCGCACATCGACGCTGGCTATGAGGGAGACGCTGGATACAGCCTCCGAGGCTGTGGAACTGTTGAGAAGCACGCTGGACCGCAATTCCGGAAATTTGGACGAAACCCTGGCCAATGTTCGTGCCATGACCGACAACCTCAAGGAATTGACCGACACAGTGAAACGAAAGCCATCGGTGCTCATCCGGGGAGAAATGGGGAAAGACAGACAACCGGGTGCAGCGAGGTGAGCACCACGCCAAAGAAGGTACTTATGGATCTAGCAACGCGGTTTATAATCACCGTCGCCGCGACTGTGGCCCTGAGCGGGTGCGGAGCCCCACGCCCCATCATGTACTACGGGATCCAAGTTCCGGCGACACCGGCGCCTTCACACTTCACCTATCCAATTGAGATCGTGGTCGGCCGCATCACGGGACCTGACCTGCTGGAGGCCACCCCAATCGTTTATAAGACCAGCCGGAACCAAATCGGCACGTACCAGTATCATCGCTGGACGGAAGCACCTGTACAGATGATTCAGGCGAAACTGATTCGTCTCCTTAGGACATCGGGAGAATACCGAGCAGTCAGCGATCCGGGAGGCTCGTCCGTCGGGGACTTAGTGGTGCGAGGCAGGCTATATGAGTTCACGGAAGTGGACGGCGAAGCTATCACCGGGCTGGTGAGCATGGAATTCGAGTTATACAACCGAAAGAGCAACAGCATGGTGTGGACACATTTCTATTCGCAGACGGAACCGGTGGAAGGCAAGCAGATCACCGCGGTCGTTCAAGCGCTGGACCGGAATCTCGACCGCGGACTGAAAGAAGTGGTGGCCAGACTGGGCCAGTATTTCGTAGCTAATCCACCCGTCAAACGCGAGGCGTATTCGCAGCGCGCCCTGAAAGAGGCAAAGGCAAAGTGAAAACCAACGAGGAGAAGAAAATCGTGCTGGTAGTCAACGATGCTCCAGCCAACATCCGGATTGTGAACGAGATTCTGCACGATAAGTATAAGGTCCGGATCGCGACTAATGGAGCGAAGGGGATCGAATTGGCCAGCGGGACGCCCGGACCGGACTTGATTCTGCTGGATGTGATCATGCCGGAAATGGATGGCTACGAAGTCTGCAGCCACTTGAAATCCAATCCCTCGACGCGGGGTATCCCCGTGATCTTTCTCACGGGGCAGACGGAGATTACCGACGAGACCAGGGGATTTGAGGTTGGGGCAGTGGATTACATTCACAAGCCATTTTCACCCGCTGTGGTGGCGGCCAGAGTCCAGACTCACTTGGCGCTTCGGGAGACGCGCGAACTACTGGAGCGGCAACTGCTGGCAATCCGCAGCGAACTGGAGACAGCCCGACAGATCCAGTTATCGATTCTTCCCAGCGAAATTCCCTCATGTGCAGGGCTGGACATCGCCGCCCGTTACATTCCGATGAGTTCGGTGGCGGGCGACTTTTACGATTTTGTCGCGATCGATGAGAGACGACTCGGGATCCTTGTGGCCGACGTATCCGGACATGGGATGCCCGCCGCGCTGATCGCATCGATGCTGAAGGTCGCCTTTGCGGCGCAATCCGATCACGCCTGCGATCCGGCAGCCGTATTGTCGGGCTTGAACCAGGCACTGTGTGGAAAATTCCAAGGCCATTATGTGACTGCAGCCTACGCTCTGATTGATACCGGGAAACGGACGGTGCGATATGCGGGCGCCGGCCACCCCCCACTGCTGTTGAGAGAACGGCAATCGGGTACCGCACACCGTGTTCTGGAGAACGGACTATTTTTGGGATACTTTCCCGAAGCCAAGTACTGCGAGGTGGAGGTGTCGTTCCAGGAGGGCGATTGGCTGGTGCTTTACACGGACGGAATTCCGGAGGCGATGAACGGATCCGAGGAGCAGTTCGGGGAAGACCGGTTAAGACTCTTTCTCGAAGAGCACGGCGAGTTCACGGCTGCCGAATTAGCCGAGCGCCTGCTGGAGCGGTTGGAGTTATGGAGCGACCGGCCAGCCGGGCAGGGACCGGATGATGACGTGACGTTGCTGGCGGTTCATTTCCAGGCCGGGGACTGACGCGCAGCAACTTGTCGGGCACCCGATGAGATGAGCTTATGACGATCGCGAGACGTTTGACGCTTCTGGTTGCCGTACCGGTGATCGCGCTGATTGGTCTCGGTTTTTTTGTCAAAGATCAGACCGCCAGGATCGAATCGCTGAACCGGTTTGTGGTGGATTCACAGATCCCCAGCATCGGATTGCTGGGGCGCATTTCGCAGTATTCCGCGGAGATGAGGGTGAACATTCGAGACTACCTGCTGGCGAAAGGCGCCGCTGAGCAGGCTCGGGACGAGGCACGGCTTCGCGATAGCCAATCGGAACTGACGGATCTCCTGGCGAAATACGCGGATACCCTGATCTCGAGTGAAAAGGACCGGAGGTTGTGCACGGAGTACCGGGATTTGATTCGCGAATGGTCCGCCGAATGTGACAGAGTTGTCTCTCTCTCCGCAGCAGGCCGCCGGGAGGACGCCATCTCGCTTTATTCGGGCGGCTCGTTCCTGAAGCTGGGCCTGCGCATGGGTGAGGTGTTAAGGGAGTGGATTCAGCACAACGAGGTTCTGGCGGCCGAGGCCGGCCGAACGACCCTGTCCGCAGTAAGTGACGCACGGCGGAACCTGCTCATCGCGCTCAGTGCAGCCTTGGCGCTCTCCTGCATCATGGGGTTCCTCACCTTCCGCCGGATTGTCCATCCGATCCGCGCGCTCCGTACATCGGTGGAGTCAATTGCGGGCGGCGACTACCTACATGCGGTTCCCTTCACGCAGGCCGCCGATGAGACTGGTGCATTGGCCCGATCGATCGAAATCCTCAAGCGTGGCGCCGCGGCGATGGAGGATCAGCGCTGGGTAAAAGCGAACATCGCCAGACTCGCCAGCGCTCTGCAGGGTGCAGCGTCGCATTCCGAGTTCGGACAACGGCTGCTCTCGGGCCTGGTGCCAATGTTGGGCGGCGGAGCCGCTGCCTTCTATGTTCTGGACAAGAACTCGGCACTGCTGCGCCGTGTCGCGAGCTACGGACTCACAGAAGATGCGGCTTCCTCGGATCAGCTCGGTTTTGGTGAGGGGCTGGCCGGCCAGTGCGCCCGCGAATGTCTGCCCACGGTTCTTACGGATCTGCCTCCGGACTATCTGAGGATTTCGTCAGGCCTGGGAGAGGCGCCGCCGATTCAAGTTGTCGCGTGGCCGCTGATGTCCCGCGACAAACTGCTGGGCGTCTTGGAATTCGCGTCGTTCCGCCCACTCCCCGCGAGAGAAGAAGCCCTGACGGAGGAGCTGTTGCCGTTGGTCGCTTTGAGCGCGGAGGTTCTCTCGAACAACCTCGCGACGCAGGAGCTGCTGGTGCAGACTCAGGAGCAGGCACGTCAGCTCGAACTGCAGAACGAGGCGGCAGGCAGGCGGGCCCGCTTCGATGCCATGCATTCCGACGTGGGAACTGCGCTGGTCCAATCGCAAGCCTTTCCGAGCATGATGCAATTGTGCGCGGAAGCGATCCTCCGGGGCGTGGACTCGGTTTTCGCACGCATCTGGATGCTCGATCCCTCCACAAACACGCTAGTGCTGTGCGCCAGTGCCGGTCTGTATACAAACCTGGATGGATCGCGGGCCAGGGTCAAGATGGGAGAGAGAAAGGTGGGTCGGATAGCCGCGTCGCGCGAGCCCCTGGAAACGAACTCGATCGAGAGTGAGCAGGGCGTGGACCTGGATTGGATAAGGGCACAGGGCGTGGTTTCCTTCGCCGGCTACCCCCTGGTTGTGCAGGAACATCTGGTGGGCGTAGTTGTGACTTTTGGACGCCATCCGCTGTCTGGGGAAGACTTTCAGGCGCTGCGGCAGGTCGCCAGCCGTATCAGCCTGGGCATTCAGCGCAGAGAAACAGAGGAAGAGTTGCATCTGGCAAAAGCAAAGGCGGAAGAGGCGACTGCGGCCAAGTCGATGTTCCTCGCCAACATGAGCCACGAGATTCGCACCCCGATGAACGCCATCATAGGGATGACGCATCTGGCGCTGAAGACGGACCTGACGGCGAAGCAGCGCGACTATCTCTCGAAGGTCAAGATTGCGGCAGGGTCACTGCTGGGCATCATCAACGACATTCTGGACTTCTCGAAAATCGAGGCGGGCAAACTGGACATCGAAGAAGCAGAGTTCCAGTTCGAGAATGTACTTGACAATCTGACCACGGTACTTGGAAGCAAGGCCAACGATAAAGATCTGGAGTTCCTGATCGCCGCACAGCCGGATATTCCGCCAAACCTGGTGGGCGATCCGCTGCGCCTGGGGCAGGTCCTGATTAACCTGGTTAACAATGCCGTGAAATTCACTGACCGCGGCGAAGTGATTGTATCGGCACAGGTCGAAGAAAGGGCTTCGAGCCGCGTCAAAGTCAGGTTTTCGGTGCGGGATACGGGGATCGGCATGACTCCGGAGCAGAGTGCACGACTGTTCCAGGCGTTCACCCAGGCCGACACATCTACCACGCGGAAATTCGGGGGCACGGGACTGGGGCTTTCGATCAGCAAGCGGCTGGTGGAGATGATGGGAGGGAGCATCTGGGCGGAAAGCGCGCCCGGGGTTGGCAGCACATTCCATTTCACGGCATGGTTTGGCGTCGGTTCGGCGCCTGAGCGCAAGCGGTTCATGCCGGACTTGGCGGGCATCCGGGTCCTGGTCGTTGACGACAACCCGCAGGCTCGCGAGATCCTCAGTGACACACTGAGGGGATTCGCCCTGCGGCCAGAGCACGCAACCTCCGGAGAAGCTGCGATTCAAGAACTGGCCGCCGCGGATTCGAAGGATCCCTATGCGCTAGTACTTATGGACTGGAAGATGCCGGGAATGGACGGTTTGGAGGCAAGCCGGATCATCAAGCACGGAGGCCGTCTCAAGAACATTCCCAGGATCGTGATGGTTACGGCATTCGGCCGGGAAGAGGTCAGGACACAAGCGGAGGAGATTGGCATCGAGGGCTATCTATTGAAGCCCGTCAATGCTTCTCTGCTCTACGACATGCTGATGGATCTGTTCGGAGCCGCCGAAACGGATTCCGGTGGGGCCGCCGTCCCGCGAGACGAGGCACGCACGTACGACGTAAGCGGGATGAGGATCCTGCTGGTGGAAGACAATGACATGAACCAGCAGGTAGCCACGGAACTGTTGGAGAGCGCAGGAGCCGTAGTGACGATCGCCAACCACGGCGGCGAGGCGGTGAAAACGTTGAGCGAGAGCCCGCAGCCGCTGGGGTTCGACGTGGTGCTGATGGATCTGCAAATGCCCGAGATGGACGGGTATACGGCCACAAAGCTGCTGCGGGCGGACTCGCGCTTCCAGGAGTTGCCGATTATAGCGATGACGGCGCACGCCCTGGTGGAGGAGCGGCAACGCTGCCTTGAAGCCGGCATGAACGACCACGTCAACAAGCCGATTGACCCGGATGCGCTGTTCGCAACGTTGAACCGCTGGGTGAAATCTCGGGTGGGCGTTGTTCCGAAGGGTGACAAGCCAGTCGTGGCGCTCGATGAACTCTTGCTGCCGCAGGTCCAAGGCATCGATGTGGCGAGCGGACTTAATCGGGTCGCAGGGAACAAGCGTCTGTACCGAAGCCTGCTCGAACAGTTCGCGCGCAAGCAAGGGGATGCCGGCATGCAGATTGCAGCGGCGCTCCGCAGCGGAGACCGTGTGCTGGCCGGGCGGATCGCTCACACGGTGAAGGGTGTGGCGGGCAACCTCGGCATTGGGCCGGTGCAATCGGCCGCCGAGAGCGTCGAGCGGGCCATCCTGGAAAACCGCGCTCAGGAGGGTTCGCTGGAGGAATTCGAAGCGGCGCTCAGCAGCATGGTTCAGGCGATCCATCGCGAACTGGCGCGAACGGCGCCAGTGCCGCAGGCCATCGAGCGGCCGGACCAATTCGATTCGGAGGCGGCTTCGGTAGCGATCACGCGGCTCAGAGCCCTGATCGAGGCTAACGACGGCGACGCGGTGAATGCCCTCCCATCGGTGGAGGGCGCGGTGGCCGGGATGGTCGATCAGGCGCGGCTCGATGCCTTGCGGGACGCTTTAGGCGATTTTGATTTCGAAGGCGCGCTCACCAGGCTGGAAGAAATCGCCGGGCAGTGCGTCGGGCGAGCGTACAGCGAACCCGCGGAAGGAGCGCCCGCAGGCTGCTGAAACTAAGCTTCGAGGAGTTGCTGTGATGCAGCAAAAAAAAGAATACATCAGTCAACTGGTGTCGTCATCGGAGGTGAGGTGAGAGGGAGTATCTATGGCTGTAAGGAGTATCTATGGCTATAAATAAGATAGTCGATGTTGCGGAACAGAAACGCTTAAACGAAGCGCGCGAGGCGGGCGTTCCGTGGAAGAAATGGGGACCTTACCTCAGCGAGAGGCAATGGGGCACGGTCCGCGAAGACTACAGCACGGACGGAAACGCCTGGGACTATTTCACCCACGACCAGTCCCGCTCCCGCGCCTACCGGTGGGGCGAAGATGGTCTCGGTGGGATCTGCGATGAAAAGCAGCGCCTCTGCTTTGCACTCGCGCTTTGGAACGAGCGGGACCCCATCCTGAAGGAACGCTTGTTCGGGCTCACCAACAGCGAAGGTAATCACGGCGAGGACGTTAAGGAGTACTACTTCTACATCGATAGCACTCCGACTCACTCCTACATGAAGTACCTTTACAAGTACCCGCAGCAGGAGTTTCCCTACCGCGATCTGGCGGAAAAGAACCGGCAGCGGTCGCGGGAGGAGCTCGAATACGAGTTGCTGGATACCGGCGTGTTCGAGGACGATCGGTATTTCGACGTGTTCGTTGAGTACGCCAAGGAGGGTCCGGAAGACACGCTCATCCGTATCACCGTTCACAACCGGGGGTACGGAGCGGCCCGGCTTCGATTGTTGCCAACGCTTTGGTTCCGAAACACATGGTCATGGGGAGAGGATGATCGGAAACCTACGATGCGTGAGGTGGCGCGGGGTGTAGTCCAGGCCTCACACGCGGAGTTGGGCGAATACTGGCTGTACTGCGATGGGAATCCCGAGCTCCTTTTCACAGAAAATGAAACGAATGCGCAGCGACTCTGGGGTCAACCCAATGCTTCTGCGTACGTCAAGGATGCCTTTGGCGATTACCTTATCTCGGGAGAGAGTGGGGCGGTAAATCCTGCGCGGGCAGGGACCAAAGCCGCGGCCCACTATGCGCTTGAAGTACCTGGCGGTGGTAGCATGTCGGTTCGCCTGCGCCTCACAGCCGCCCTGGCCGGCAATGCTTTCAGCGGCTTCGAAGAGATGTTCGATAGGAGAGTTGCTGACGCGGACGAATTTTACAGCCGGATCACCCCTCAATCCCTGAACGAAGATCAGCGCCGGGTACATAGGCAGGCGCTGGCCGGAATGCTCTGGAGCAAGCAGTTTTACAACTTCGATCTCGAGCACTGGCTCAGCGAGCATAAGAGCCATCCGCTTCTCGACAACGATGGCCGCGGCGGGAGGAACACGGAATGGTTTCACATGCTGAACGCCGATGTGATTTCGATGCCGGACAAGTGGGAATACCCCTGGTATGCCGCTTGGGACCTGGCCTTCCACAGTCTTTCCTTGTCGCTGGTGGATTTCGATTTCGCCAAGGATCAGCTTCTGCTCATGTTGCGCACTCTCTACTCCCACCCAAACGGGCAGATTCCTGCGTACGAATGGAACTTCAGCGACGTGAACCCGCCGGTGCACGCCTGGGCCACGTTGTTTCTGTACAAGAGGGAGCGTGCGCTCGGCCGGGCAGACCTCCGGTTCCTCGAACGGGCGTTTCAGGCGTTGACGCTCAATTTCAACTGGTGGGTCAATCGTAAGGATCCTTCGGGCCGCAACGTCTTCTCCGGGGGGTTCCTGGGGCTGGATAACATCGGCGTATTCGACCGTAGCTCGGAACTTCCAACTGGCGGAGTGCTGGAGCAAGCGGACGGGACAGCATGGATGGCGTTCTACTGCCAGTGCATGTTGGAAATGTCCCTCATCCTTTGTAAGTACGACGCAATGTACGAGGAAGTCGCGTTCAAGTTTCTTCAACACTTCGCGTGGATTGCCTATGCCATGGACCGGATTGGCCCACATCACGACAATATGTGGGACGAACAGGACGGCTTCTACTATGACGTACTACGACTACCGGACGGCCAGGCCACGCGTTTGAAGGTCAGGTCCATGGTGGGGTTGCTGCCTCTGTGTGCCTCCACCGTCATCGAGGCTGAAGTTGCGACGAGTTATCCCAAACTCATGGAGCTCATCGCGCTGTTCAAGAAACGCTATCCGGAACTGGTTGCACATATAGCCCCTAGCGACGAGGGATACGTAGGCTACAAGGGACGGCGCCTATTTTCGCTGCTCAATAAGACCAAACTGGAGCGAGTGCTCAGCACCATGCTCGACGAGAATGAGTTTTTGGGGCCGTACGGAATCCGTTCTCTTTCGCGTTACCATCTGGACCATCCGTTCTCGTTTTGGGTTGGCAGTCAGGAATACAACGTGCAATACTTGCCGGCCGAATCGAATACGGGTATGTTCGGCGGCAACTCCAACTGGCGGGGTCCTGTGTGGATGCCTGTCAATGTTATGATCATCCGAGGTCTGTTGAACCTTTACGGCTTCTTTGGCAATGAGTTCAAGGTTCAATGTCCGACCGGTTCCGGCCAATACATGACATTGTTCGACGTGGCGAAGGATATTCAGAGACGGTTGGCGAGCGCTTTCTTACGCGATACGAGTGGCCGGCGCCCCGTTTACGGAGGGACGAAGAAGTTTCAGGAAGATCCGCATTGGCGAGACCTCATCCTGTTCTACGAGTACTTCCACGGCGATAACGGAGCAGGGTTGGGGGCAAGTCATCAGACAGGGTGGACCGGCAACATCGCTTCCCTCATCGATATATTCGCGCGCTTCGATGCAAAAAAGGCCTTGGAGACCGACCGCGAGCGGATGGAAACCCGGATAGTCAGGGAGCAGGTGGCTGGAGAAAGCGCCGGAGAGCCGGAGGAAATACAGATTCCAGCCAAACGAGGAGCCGGTTCGCAGGGTAAGACTTAGATCCAAGCTGGCGGACTAATCGCATTCGACTTCGGTTTGCAGACCAACTTTCATCATGGGTTCATGGCGAAATGGTGCACACCGTGGCGTCCGATCCGCGATGTTAAGATCCATGGCGGCCTTGAAGCGATCGGACGCCTCGGCTATCGTGAGTTGGAAATCCAGGAATACTGCCAGCCAACGCTAATGGTGCGGTACGCGCCGCCGACTCTGATGTAAGCGCCCTGGCTGTAGCTGCATTTCACTGACTGATGTTTATTAACCGGGACGGATATGGTCACCCCGACCCTGGAGGCCCGTTGTTGATCGTTCTTCTTGACGTTGTTAACAGTCGAGCGATTTCCAGCCCAGAAATTCGCATCGAAGGACGCCCAGAGACGCGGTTTCAGATAATAAGCGAGATGCCCTTCGACGATTCCAATCGGTTGCTGGGTCCGTGAGCTGTGACCGGGATAAAACGCGCTGTTTCCGGTAAAGAACCAAACTCCCGTGTACCAGTCAGCCACCCAACGGCTCCACCGTCTGGAGAAGCCCACTTCCGGTTTGAAGCCCCAGCGGTGAGTGCTGTTGTTTACGACGCGCGCGGGATCGTATTGGCCAGTCGGGACCGATACGGTGAGGCTGGCGCCAATGAGGCGTTTCTCCTTCCATTTCAGATACTCCCTAACACTCATTGCCGGGCCTCCGTTCAGATTCGCAGAGAACCGAATCCGCGCGTCTCCCAGACCGGACCGGTATGCCTCCCTCCGAGAGGCGTCGATCGTACCGGAAAAAGTCCCGCGTGCGTAGGGCAACACGACGTTAATATTCGAGGAACGTCCGAACAGGTTGAATGATTGGTAGTAACCGAGGACCGGCACCTGGAAAGTTCCTTTTGCATCCTCGATTGGCACAGTGGGATCAATCAATACGTTGCCGCTGCTGAAGGATGAAGAGAGAATCACGGCGTGAGAACGGGTCGGTGTGATCACGTAGGCACGGGGCGTCAGGTCCTGTGGGTAGAGTGGCATCACGGCCGTTACAAAGGCAAATAGTCCCATTGCAAGCTTCGAATTTTTAGGCTGGCGGCCATGCCTGTAGTGCAGCCAACATAACTGTGCCATCTGCTCAAGCCCACCGGACACGGGATGACGAACACAGTCCGCCAGTCGTAGAACTTTGCCTCTTTCCAGTCGATTAAGTCTTCTAACGTCACACGAGCGGCGCACGACGCTTTCCCGGTATAGTCTTGCGCTTGCGAAGCACACTCGTCGGGGTTGACATAGGGGCAGAAATCGGAGCAGAACCGAACCTGCCAGGCGCAACCGAACCGCTCCGAATGATTAGCTGATCGATTCAATGAGCGGCGAGCAAATCGCAGCCGCGGTGGACAGGAAGAGTCTCGGGGCCGGGGCGCCTGTTGGTTCGGCGAAAAATTAGATCCGGACGAGTGGGGCTGCATCCTGTGAACCAGCTATGCGCCGTTTTAACCCAGTGATGCTAGCTGTACTCCTCCTGAACTTCGTTGCGCTCTGTGGCTGTGAGGACCTGATTCCGCACGACACGTCCAGCCTGCTTTTTCGCAGGTTTCAACGCTCAGAGATCTTTGGCTTTTTGGCGGGCTTGGGGACAACCTTTGCCGCCGTGCCGGACCTGGTCGCAATGCTTAAGCGCCGATCCAGCGCGGGCATGAACCCCAGGATGGCCGCCATACTGGGCATCTTTCAGATCCTCTGGGTCTACTATGGCCTGTTGATTGCATCGCGGCCGGTGATCGCATGGAATGTGATAGCCGTGCTGATCAATTTTCTCAGCGTCGCGGCATACCGTCACTTCGCCCGCAAAGAAGGACCAGTCAAGAAAACCACGGCGTCGTGATTTGAACAACGGGGCAGTTCGCGACAATTCCAGACAAAAAGTACATCGGGCCCGTCGCCGCGAAACCGTTTTATGCCAAGGGTGGAGTCCCATAAAGAAGAACTCCGGGCATCGTCACTCTGCGTCGGCGGCATGCTGGCAGCAGTCGGAGGTTTCCTCGATGGCTTCACCTACATCGGACATGGGCGGGTCTTTGCGAATGCCATGAGCGGTAACGTGATCCTCCTCGGAGCTTATTGCTTCACCGGTTCGTGGCATTTGGCCCTTCGCTACCTTCCGCCAATCATGGCCTTCCTGGCGGCTGTATGGGTGTCACAGGCTATACAACTGCACTCGAAACGGCGCTCCGGCAAGACTCCTTATTTCGGGGTGCTTTTGTTGGAAATTATCGTTCTGCTGGTTTTGAGTTTGTTGCCGGCAACAGCGGCCGACACGTTATTTACTACCAGTATTGCTTTTGTTGCAGCGGTGCAGATGCAGACTTTCCGTGAGGTTAACGGACGCACTTACGGTTCGACTTTTACAACTGGCAACTTGCGCACTTTGGGCGAGGCGGCGTTCAAGTGGTTTTTCGAGGGCCATAGCCGGGACGCAGCTCGGGTCTTGAGAGATTTTTCTGTGATTGTCGCCGCGTTTCTACTTGGCGCCATCGCTGGTGGCGCAACGACGAAGGCATTCGGCAACCGCGCTCTTTGGTGCGACATCGGTTTGCTCGTTGTGGTTGCGATTGAGGTTGACTTTGGTCTTCCCCGCCCCAATCCACGTGGAGCACGAGATTAGTTCGCATGCTGCCTCCCGGGGGGAGGCGTCCGCGATTCTGTGTAAACGCCATCGCGGTATGATTTGCGATTTGGGTTCGCGGTTGTTGGGAATCGCTCGCTTGAGCTCATCCCGCCGGAGCCGTCCGTCGCGATATCTATCCTGTCAGAACGGCGCGGAGGACGCAAGGGCGCGCCCGTATTTGGCGCGGCGTAGCGGACCCTTGCGCGCGAGCACCGTTCTGGCATCAGCAACAACGCCGACGGACGGCCTGCGGGATGAGCGGCATTATCCCGCTGGTGGGTTCTGAGCGGGTCTTACAGCCGTACGCCGGCCTCGCGGATCCGGTCACTGCATACCGTGTCCAGATAGTTCAGCATCTGCTTCCAATACTGCACCGTTTCCCATTTCGCCACGACATTCGTCAGCGCCAAATACATAAGTTTGAGCGCGGCCTCCTCACTCGGAAATGAACCACGCGTCTTGATAATCTTGCGCAGGCTCATGTGCAGCGACTCCACGGCATTCGTTGTGTAGACGACCTTACGCACTTCCTCCGGGAATGCAAAGAACGGAATCACCCGCTCCCACTGCTCGCGCCAGAGTCTTGCAATCGCGGGATACTTCGGCCACTTGGCGGCAAACTCATCGAGTTGCCGCTCCGCCTCGTCCGCCGTGACTGCCTTGTAGATCGGCTTCAAATCCATGACCACCTTCTTACGATCATTCCAGGTCACGTAATTCAGGCTGGCCCGTATCAGATGCACGATGCAGAGTTGCACCAGAGACTTCGGGTACAGCGATTCGATCGCCTGCGGGAAGCCTTTCAACCCATCCACGCATACCAGGTAGATATCGCGGACACCGCGGTTGCGCAGCTCCGTCAGCACATTCAGCCAGAATTTCGCACCTTCGTTCGCTGAAGTCCAGAGGCCAAGAACGTCCTTTCGCCCGTCCAGATTGATGCCGAGCGCGACATACACCGCACGGTTTTCCACTCGGCCCTCATGCCGCATTTTCACGTACAGCGCATCCAAAAACACCACGCCGTAAAACGGCTCCAGCGGCCGATTCTGCCAGGCGCGCGCCTGCTCGATCACCCCGTCGGTGACTTCGCTGATCAGGCTCGGACTGACTTCCACCTGGTACATCTCTTCGAGATGCGCCTGGATTTCCCGAGTCGTCATGCCGCGTGCGTACAGCGAAAGAATTTTGTCATCGAACCCCGTCCAGCGCGTCTGGTTCTTCCGGATCATCTGCGGTTCGAACTCGCCCTGGCGGTCGCGGGGCGTCTCCAACTCCAACTCGCCGAAGTCGCCCTTAAGCGTTTTGCGCGTCACTCCGTTACGGCTGTTGCCGCTGTTCGCACCGCTGGGATCGTGTTTGGCGTAGCCCAGATGCTCGGTCATCTCACCTTGCAGCGCTCTTTCCAGCACCGCCTTGGTGATCTGCTTCAGAAGACCTTGCACGTCTTCAGGCTTTCGCCCTTGCTTCAACAACTCGTCGATCCACTCATCACTGATCGGCTTTTCCTGCTTCTGCTTTTTCATTCTGTTCTCCTGAATATTACCGGAGAACGTTTACACAGAATTCAGGACACCCTCGCTCCCCGGAAACAGCATCAAACCAGGAACCTTACCTGCCCGGTGCCTATTTCGTAAATAGCGCCGGCCAGCTTCATCCGGCCCTCTGCGAGTCGCGCCTGTCCTTCCGGAGTATTGAGTATCTGAGCGATCGTCCAACGGACATTGGCTTCCACGGCTTGCGCGAGTTGCGCGTCCGGACCTGCACGCGGATCCACCTGTGCCAACGCGGGGAGGAGACCATCGACCAGTATCTGGATCCGGGAGTGTTGCCGGGAACCACGGAATTTGGTTTCGAGTGCAGCGTTGACCGCTCCGCACTTCTCATGGCCGAGCACGACAAGGAGAGGAGTATTCAGATGGCGCCCGGCATACTGCAGACTTCCCGCAACCTCGGGTGAAATCGAATTGCCAGCCACCCGGACGACAAACAGGTCGCCAAGACCGGCACCGAATATCAGTTCCGGCGGCACCCGTGAGTCACTGCAACCCAGGATCATTGCATAAGGCCGTTGGTCTTTTGCAAGGTCTGCGAAAACTTCTTTGGGCACTGAGGGAAAATGCAACTCGCCACGGACAAACCTCGCGTTGCCGTCGATCAGCCGCTGAAGTGCTTCATCCGCTGAAATCTGGTGTCTCGGAGAGCTTTCGAGCATCATCGAGTTCGATTCATTTCTCCCTGTTTCGCGATCGAAGGAGCCGGCCAGGGGATCTCGCCAGAGTGATGACACAAATGGCGCGTCGGAATCAAATTTTGCTACAGGGCGGCGAAAATACTCTGAACCTGCTTTCTCCACGGTGAATCTGTCAGTAGGAGATTTCAGGTATGGCCAAATAGTGACGTTCGCACCCGGGGAACAAACGAGGACGGCGATGACTTTGGCCAGAATCGAATGAAGGCAGTGATCCGAGCGAATCGGTCCATGTCCTCGGCGGCGATCATCTCCGAACTGTATGCAGCGGCTTTGAAGTCCGCCGGGCCCACGCCTCAACAGGACGACCTCACGGTGGTGCTCGTGAAGCGACAACACGCGCGACCAGCCTCAAAACGAATTCTCCGAAAAAGTCGAATCTAGCACCGCCGTAAAGAATCATCGCTGAGCGGGGACGCGATAAGATGCCGGACGCCGGCTGACGCGACTGCGCAGGTACTGTGTAACGGGAGGTAATGATGAGCCTAAGCATAGGCATTCGACGAATGAATGATGTTAGCGTTGTCAACGTGACCGGCCGCATCACATTGGGTGAAGGTGCGAGCACCCTGCGTGACACGCTCCGCGCCATGGCCAAAGAGGGCCACAAAAAGATCCTGCTCAATCTTGGCGAGGCCTCGTATATTGACAGCTCGGGACTCGGAGTGCTCGTATCCGGCTTCGCCTCCATAAACAGCCAGGGAGGGCAACTCAAGCTTTTGAATCTGACCAAACGTGTTAGAGGCCTGCTATTGATCACCAAGCTGTTTACGGTTTTCGAAGTTTTTGACGACGAGGCGGTTGCCATGCGCAGCTTTGCCGAAATCGCGGCTGCGACGTAACTGTCCGCGCCTGACCGGCCGCGAAAGCGATGCTCAAAAGACGAACTTCGCCGACAACTGGATGACGCGCCCGAGTTTGGCGCTGACGGTGGTGCTGGCGTTCGGCTTCCTGCTCTGCGGTAAGTTCGATAGGCTCGGTCCTCTTGAAATCCTATCTTCTGAGCCGTAAGTCGATAGGCATTGGCCAGCAGCTTTCGCAAAAGCGAATCTCCCCTCCTGATCGGTGAGGGCCTTCCTCTCCTCATTGCGGTCAGCAGCCGTCCCTGGACCGGCATTCAGGAACTTACGCTGATGCGGGAGCGCCGGGCCGGCGCCGAAAAAGTGTAGATCTCGATCATAGCGCCAGGCATCGTTAGCCTGAACGGACAAGATTGATGTCCGGGAGGAGCCGCATGAACTCGTCATTCGATTACTATTCAAACCGGCCAACCAAGCCATTTACAGTTGCTGCGTTTGCCGCCGCGGCAACCATCCTGTTGACGGGCTGCGGAGCCGAAAAAAAGAGGACAAGAGTGCGGCGCAGGCAGCCTCCACGGTCTCAGTGCTTGTTGCCCCGGTGGTGCAGAAGTCGGTGCCGCTTTTCACGGAACTGACGGCGCGCACCGACGCCACCGATTCGGTCGATATCCGCGCCCGCGTCAAGGCCTTTCTCAAGAAGCAGAGCTACGCCGAGGGCACCATGGTCAAGGCGGGCCAGGTGCTCTTCACTCTCGACAAGCGCGAATATGAAGCCCAACTTATGCAAGCCAAGGCTCAACTGGGCAAGGCGCAAGCCGATTTGGCCCAGGCGCAGGAAAGAACCGTGGTGGATACCGCTCAAGCCAATTTGCAGATCGCGTTGGCGCAATTGAACAAGACGGATCAGGATGTCAAGCGGCTTAAGCCCTTGGCCGAGCAGCAGGCGGTGCCACAACAGGACTACGATAACGCGCTGGCAGCCCAGCAGGCGGCGAGAGCTGACGTCCAGGGGAAGCAAGCCTCGCTTAATACCGCCAAGGTGAACCAGGTAGCAGCAATTCAAGAGGCGCGGCCGCAGTGGAAGCTGCAAATGCGAGTGTCCGCCAGGCCGACCTGAATATCGAGTACTGCACGATCACGTCGCCGATCACCGGCATAGCCGGCACACGCCAGGTGGCCCCCGGCAACCTGGTCGGGCAGGGCGAGGCCACGCTACTGACTACCGTATCCAACGTCAATCCAATGCGAGTCTACGTAAGCATCAGCGAGACTGAATACCTGAAAGTATCAGGCGCTGAAAGCCAAGGGCAAGTTGCGTGGCCGCGAAGTCGAACTGGATTTGATTCTTGCCGACGGCTCCATATTTCCCGAGAAGGGTCGTATGATCATCGTGGACCGCGCCGTGGACTTGAAGACCGGCACCTTGAGTCTGATTGCCGAGTTCCCCAATCCCAAAGCTCTGCTGCGGCCAGGCCAGTTCGGCCGTGTCCGCATGGCGGCGACGGTGGCGGAAAACGCCCTGCTGGTTCCGCAGAAGGCTGTTACCGAGATGCAGAGCACAAAGGTGGTCTACATCGTCGGCGCAGGACAACAAGGTGGCGCTCCGCAGCGTGACGCTCGGCGAGCGCGTGGGCCAGGACTACATCATCACCGACGGCGTCAAGGCAGGCGAACGGATCATTGTCGAGGGCATTCAGAAGGCCCGCCCGGGCGCCACGGTGAATCCTACTGAACAGCCTGTGAGTTCCGAGACGGCGAGCGCGAGAGGGGGAGCATAGCCATGGCGAAATTCTTCATCCATCGTCCGGTCTTCGCGATCGTCATCTCCCTGATCATCATGATCGCCGGGGGCGTCAGCATTTTCACTCTCCCGATCGCGCAGTACCCACCGATCTCGCCACCGACGGTCGAAGTCGAAATCAACTATCCCGGCGCCAATGCCGAGACTGTGGAGCAATCCATCGCCACCAACGTCGAGGCCGAAGTTAACGGCGCCGAGAACATGATCTACATGTCGTCGAAGTCGTCGAGCGACGGACGATACGTGCTGACCTGTACGTTCAAGGTGGGCGCCAACCTCGACATGGCGAACGTGGACATCAACAACCGTGTGAACAAGGCTACTGCAAAGTTGCCGAAGGAAGCTATAGACTACGGCATCTCGGTGAAGAAGAAGTCGCCGGACATTCTGCTGGCAATTTCGATCTACTCTCCGGACAGTACCTTCGACGAGACCTTCCTTTCCAACTTCACCTCGATCAATCTGGTGGACCCCATCGCGCGTACTCCTGGTGTCGGCTCGACCATGATCGTCGGCCAGCGCGACTATGCAATGCGATTCTGGGTCCGCCCGGACAAACTGGCCAAACTCGGTCTGACGGGCACCGATCTCGCTAATGTGATCGGCGAGCAGAACCTGGTGGCCCCGGCCGGTCAGGTGGGACAACCTCCCGCCAAGTCCGGCACGCAGTTCCAATACACGGTCAACGTCAAGGGCCGCCTCACGGACCCTTCCGAATTCGAGAACATGATCGTCCGCACGCTGCCGGACGGATCCGTTCTCCGGATGAAGGATGTGTCTCGCGCTGAACTTTCCGCCAAGAGCTTACACGAGCTTCGGCCGCAAAGATGGCATCCCCGCAACCGTTCTGATCATTTACCAACTTCCCGGCGCTAATGCGATTCAGACCGCGGACAACATACGGAAACTTCTTTCGGACAGCGAAAAGGCCTTTCCCCCCGGGCTGAAATACCGTATTTCGTTGGACACGACCGAATTCGTCAAGAGTGGCTATTGACGAGGTGTTCCATGCACTCAGAGACGCCATCATCCTCGTTCTGATCGTGGTGTTCATCTTTCTTGGCAACTTGCGGGCGACCTTCATCCCCATGCTGGCCGTACCGGTATCCCTGATCGGAACTTTCGGCGCCTTTGCGGTGCTTGGCTTTTCTATCAACACTCTCACGATGCTGGCGGTCGTGCTCGCGGTCGGCATCGTGGTGGATGACGCAATTGTGGTGGTCGAAGCCGTCGAGCACCACATCGAGCATGGCCTGAGTCCGTTGGACGCGACCGAAAAGGCAATGGAAGAGGTCAGCGGACCCGTGGTGGCCATTGGTCTGGTGCTCTGCGCAGTCTTCGTGCCGGTGTCCTTCATGGGCGGTATCGTCGGCCAGTTGTACCGGCAGTTCGCCCTCACCATCTCCATCTCGGTTATCCTGTCCGTTATTGTCGCGCTCAGCCTCACACCCGCTCTGTGCCGGATGATGCTCCGGCCGCGGAAAGAAATGCGCGGTCCCGTCGGCGCCTTCCTGCGCGGGTTCAATTCATTGTTCGCCAAGATCACCAATGGCTATCTTGGCGGAGTCGGCCTCTTCCTGCGGCGTGTGGCGGTTGGCCTCGCGTGCCTTGCCGGGCTCTGGCTTGGGGCAGGAGGGCTCCTCATGAAGTTGCCGACCGGCTTTGTTCCTAACGAAGACCAAGGCTACCTCTTCAGCGTCTTCAACCTCCCGGACGGCGCTTCGATGGAGCGCACCGACCAGTTAATGCGGCGCGCCGAGGCGGATCTCAAGACGATTCCAGGAGTAGGCGAGGTCCTCACCACGGGCGGACTCAATCTTCTGACCAACGCTTACACTTCCAACAACGCTTCCATCATCATCATGCTCAAGCCGTGGGAGGAGAGGCATAGCAAAGAGGAGCAGATCAAACCGATCCTGGCCGCCATCCGGAAGAAATTCTCAGCTTATCCGGAGGCGGTTTCCCTCGTGTTTCCGCCGCCTCCCATCAATGGTCTCGGCAATGCTTCGGGTTTCGTGTTCGAACTGCAGGACCGAGTCGGCCAGACGCCACAGGATTTGGCGATGGCCAAGGAAAAGGTCATGCAGAGCATGAGCCAAGCGGAACGAACTCACTGGCATTTATTCCGCGCTACAGCATCTCGGTTCCGCAGGTGAAGCTGGACATCGATCGTGATAAGGTCCGCACCTTAAACATTCCCGTCAATAGTGTCTTCCAGGGATTACAAATCTATCTCGGTGGATTGCAGGTCAACGATTTCAACCTCTTCGGCCGAACCTATAAGGTCATGGTTCAGGCGGAACAGGATTTTCGTAAGTCTCCCGAGAACATCAATGACATCTACATTCGTTCCAACGACAACGCAATGGTGCCACTGTCAACCGTCAGCAAGATCAACATGACGACGGGCCCGGATATCCTGCAACGCTACAACATGTTTCGCACAGCGGAAATAAACGGCGCGAACGGGCCCGGCATCTCGACGAGTCAGGCGCTCGAAGTCATGGAAGATCTGGCTGCTAAAGACCTTCCCCAGGGTTACGGGTACGATTGGACTGGCATCGCCTACCAGGAAAAGGAAGCCGGAGGCTCGCAGGGGCCCGTTTTCGGCATGGCAATGGTTTTCGTATTCCTGGTCCTGGCGGCGCAGTACGAAAGCTGGGCAGTGCCCTTCTCCGTGTTGCTGGGTTTGCCCATCTGTGTGTTGGGTGCGCTTCTCGGCGTGAGTCTGGCCGGTCTGGAGAACAACGTGTATGTCCAGATCGGCATTGTAGCGCTCATGGGACTGGCCGCGAAGAACGCCATCCTGATCGTGGAGTTCGCCAAAGAGAACCACGAGAAGCGAGGCATGGGCCTGGTTGAGGCAGCAAAGAGTGGTGCGAAGCTCCGTTTCCGGCCCATCATGATGACAGCACTTGCCTTCATCCTCGGCGTCGTACCGCTCGTGATCGCTAGCGGCGCCGGCGCTGCGGCGCGCGCCAGCATCGGTATCGCGGTGTTCGCAGGCATGACGTTTGCCTCGACCGTGGGGCTCTTCTTTATCCCGATGCTTTACGTGGTGATTCAAGGCGCAGCCTACCTGGTGTCAGGTAACCGAAAGGCAATCCAGGGCACCGGAGGCGCGCAGCCCGCACTGGCGGGAGGACATGACTAATGCACCCCAAATACCTCATCATTTTGATGGCCGCCGTACTTGGCGGGTGCGCGGTGGGTCCGAATTATAAGCGCCCCGATGTGCCCGCGCCGCCGCAATTCCGCGGCGGAGAACAACAGCCTTCGCAAACCTCACTCGGCGACATGAAATGGTTCGACCTCTTCCAGGACGAGACGCTCCAGGGCCTCGTCAAGGAGGCCCTGCAAGCCAACTATGACATCCGTATCGCCGCACAGCGGGTCCTGCAGGCCGAGGGTCAACTCACTGCCACGCGCTCCGGTCTCTTCCCCCAACTGAACGCGCAGGCCACAGCCTCGCGTTACGGCACCAAGTCCCCGATCCAGTCGACCGGGGCGGGCTTCGGTGTCGCCTCCTGGGAGATCGACCTCTTCGGCAGACTGCGCCGCGCCACGGAGGCTGCTCGCGCCGATCTCCTTGCGGTCCAGGAGAACCAAAACGCCGTGATGCAGACCTTGGTTGCGGATGTCGCATCAGCTTATTTCGACCTTCGGGAGTACGACGCCGAACTCGAGTACGTACGCGAGTCGATCAAGACCCGGCAGGAATCCGTCAAGCTGGTCGCCGCCCGCGTGCAAGGCGGGGTCGCGAGTGCGCTGGACCTGGACCAGGCCAAGACGCTGGTCGCCTCGGCTCAGGCCGATCTGGCCTTGCTGGAGCGGGCCCAGGAGCAGGCCGAGAACCTGATCAGTTTCCTTCTCGGCAAGCAGCCGGGCCCGATCGCTCGCGGCAAGAGTCTGACAGACCAGCCCCAGCCGCCGCAGGTGCCGGCCGGCCTGCCCTCGACGCTGTTGGAAAGGCGCCCCGACGTGAGGGTGGCCGAGCAGCAGTTGATCGCCGCTAACGCGCGTGTCGGTGTTGCCAAAGCCGCGTTTTATCCCAGCATCACTCTCACCGCAGCCGGCGGTGTTCAGACAACCGATTTGCTCGGCATCGTCAACCGGAGCGGTCTCTCGTACTCAATGGGCGGCCTGCTGGATCTGCCGATTTTTGACGCGGGCCGGCGGGCAGGGAATTACAGGACCGCTAAGGCGCAGCATGAGGAACTGTTGATCGGCTATCAGAGGGCCATCAATGGAGCCTTCCGCGATGTCTCCGACGCGCTGGTCGGTTACCAGAAAACAAAGGAGTACAGCAGCAGCCAGAGGCTCCTCACCGATACCCTGCGTGACCAGAGCCGGCTCGCCAACACACGATACACCGGAGGCGTCAGCAGCTATTTGGAAGTGCTCGATACCGAGCGCCAAAGGTTGACTGCGGAACAGGAACTCGCTCAGTCCCAAAGGGACGTCCTGAAGTCAATCGTCCAACTTTACAAGGCACTTGGCGGTGGATGGCAATAGGACTGCGGCGAACAACCCGAAGGCAAGGGAGCGGTCGGGGAACTGCCGATTCCTCCTAGGCGGTCTCGTCGCTCTCTTGCTTGCCTTTCCATTCCTGAAAGATGTTGCGAGTCCCCTGGTCCTGGTAATCTCCTTAGCGGGCGTATTCGTCGCCGGGGTGATTTCAGCCGATTCCGAGCCTCTCCACGTGCGATGGGCCATCGCCATTGCCGGGATTCAAGTCGGCTTGACCTTGGTATCGCTGGTACAGAGGGAGGCAAACACTACCTTCTGGATCTTTGTCGTCCTCGCCCTTGTGGCGACAGTGGCTCTGATCCTGTTCTCTACATACTGCGTTCTTCGGTATGTCATGCAGGCACGAATCATTACGCGTGACCAGATCTACGCCGGCGTCTGCATGTACCTCATGCTCGGATTCGCCTTTGGCGCCCTCTATTACCTGATGAACATTCTGGACCCTAAGAGCTTCGCTCAAAACGTTAACCTGCCGGCCGGCGACACTCCCGATCTGATGTACTTCAGTTTTGTCACCCTCGCAACACTAGGGTACGGGGATATTACTCCCGGGACCCGTGCCGTCCGGTCGCTGGCTGTTTTGGAGGCGCTGGTTGGGATGCTCTACATCGCTATCTTCATGGCGCGCCTGGTATCGCTACGTACCGAAACGGAGGAAATGCCCGTCGATCAGAAAGTCGCGCGATCCGTCAAAATCCGGTAATAGTAACCGAAGAACGGAGCCGGCTGACCCTTACCGGCAGTTTCCATCGCAGCGCCATCGGCTACGAAGGGACGAATGCTCGTCCGTGATGAAATTGCTTACACCCGGTTTCTGACGGAGTGATCGAACCGGTGCCTGGAGGCATTCCCCCTGGATCGGATTCGATTGGAAAGGCCCCTGGCAGCGGAGTATGGCAATCCCATGAGCAACGTACCTACGATCAGCGCTGTCACGGGCCGGACGTGCTGAAACATCAGGTACTGTACGATGGCATCGGCCAAGGTCGCGACTAGGATGGGAACCTGGAGGCGGCGCAGGGCACTCCGCAAACAAGACTTACGGCCACCGGCGTGGAACGGTAAACCCCAGACGAAGGGTGGCGCTCCTGCTTTGGCATCCACCAATCCGTCGCGAATGCCAAGGCAGATAGCCATCGTGGGCTGCACGATCAGACGGAAGTGAAAAGGACCCGAGATTGCCCGCGCGATCAACTCCTCGATGACTACTTTCACCGACAGATCCATATATACCCGGCAGACCCGTGCACTAGATGACACTGCCGGCCCGGAGTTCCAGAATTTTGCGGTCCGCCAAGATAAACCAGAGTCCACCTCGGAAGCATCGACTGATTTGATCGGCTGGATTCTCGGAACTCCGCACGACCGGTGGATTCGGCCTGCGCATTCGGAACCCGTTCGTCGTGTTGAGATTCGATTATGGATTCCAGTTCGACCGACGCGCCGGAGAAAAGATCGGGGCCTTCTTCTTCAGCATCGGTCAGTCCTTCTGACATTGGGTTTTAGCGCTGAGATCCTGGTAACGGCTCACTGCCTGTGCCACATCGAAACACATGCGCTCGCGGCCTAAAACACTGCCCAGGGGCGACCTTCGCACAAGGTCCAGGGCGACGGGACTCAGGGCCGCCAGCCAGAGGGAAATGCCCGCTCCCCGCAGCTTCTCCTCAGCGTTGGTCAACATTCGCAATGCGGTGTACTCGAAGTCCGGAATCGCGCTACAGTCTAGCACCAGCACCTTGGGATTCGTCGCGTAAACCAGAGCCCCATCCGGTCGCCCACGTATTGCGCGTTGGCGAAGAACATCATTCCTTCAGTCCGCAACAGGAGAAGGCCGGGGAAGGTCTCGTCATCCGGATTATTGGCGCTCAGCCGCCGGAACACATTTGTGCCAGGTTTGCGCCCCAGCGCATAGACAGGGGCATGGCAACTCTCGTAGATGAGTGCCAGCAGTGAAATGATCACCGCGGCCAGTATGCCCCTGAGCGTACCGAGCGCGACGACGCCGATCGCCGCGGAGACTCCCCACCAGAACTCCATCTGCCGAAGGCGCCGAATGGTCAACAGTTCCGTCGTACTGAGCAGGCCGACCGAAGTGGCGATCACTACGGCGGCGAGCGTGGCCTGCGGCATCAGGCTGATCAGAGGCGCCAGAAACAAGAGGACCAGGATTGTCAAGCCGACGGTGACAACCTCGGAAATCTGGGTCCGGGCGCCGGCACGACAGTTCACGGCAGTTTGGGACGTGCCGCCTCCCGCGGGCATGGAGTGGAACATACTGCCCACGAGATTTGCGAGCCCGAGCGCTCGCAGCTCCTGATCGGCATCCGGTCGCGGTTCCGTCGCTGCGGCAAAGGCGCGTCCGACCGCAATCGTTTCTGTGAAACTCATCAACGCAATACCAATTGCCGCCGGCCACAGCTGTTCCATCAGTGCGAGTCCGGGCAAACGGAAGCCGGGCAAGCCGGGCGGCATATGACCGATAATCGCAACCCCGGCTTTGTCCAAACCCGCCAGCCAGGACACAGCGATTCCGCCCGCCACTGCGAACAAGGGCGCCGGCGAGTGCGGCCAGTAATGTTCCATCGCGAACACCAATATCAGCGTGATGGCTCCGACGGCCAGTGTGGCCGGGGAGGTCTCCGGCAAGTGACGCCAGAGAGACTGAATGTCCCGAAGAAAAGACATCTTTTGGATGATGAATACCCAGGAGTTTCGGTGCCTGGTCGGCCACAATCACCATCCCCAAGCCGATCTTGAAACCCGTGAGGACTGGATCGGAAATGAAATTCGCGATGCGTCCGAGCTTCAGAAAGGAAGCTGCCAGCAACGCCGCACCGACCATTAGGGTTAATGTGGCTGTGGCGGCGATCATCTGCTCCGGAGCGCTTTCGTGTCCCACCTCCGCCAGTGCAGCTCCGGTCAGCATTCCGATCGTGGCCGTTGTACTCATGCTGAGACGTCCGGATGAGCCCAACATCGCGTAGATGGCCATCGGTAGCAGCGCCGTGTACAGGCCAAGCTCGACCGAAAGTCCGGCGACCGTCGCCATGGCCATAGCTTTGGGCATCACCACCGAACCGGTAGTCAACCCGGCTATGATGTCGAACCGGAGCCAACTCCGCGGGTACGTCCGGAGCCAGCCGGCAATCGGTATGTAGCGGTTCAGTGACATGTTTCTAAGGACCGCCGCTGGCGCGCCACGCCTCGGGCACTGCCACCCCCTGCCCGCGCAAGTCTCTTACTCGGAAAGACGGAGCCTCATAACCGGCCGGCCGGTGACTTTGCGGAATTGTCACGGTGTTGCCGTCCCGGAGAGCGTAGAATGTTGGCGACATGATTTCGACTCCCGCCTGGTTGAAATGATCTTGAATGGCCTCATGAAGGTGAGAGTAGATGTTTTGAATGTCATTCGCCCGGTCTGTATAGGCGTTCAGCTCGTAACTGATGTGGAAGTCGTTAAGGCTGGTCTCGAGTACGAACGGTAACGGGTCCGACAGTATCCCGTCGGTGCTGAGTGCTGCGCCTATGAGCAGTTCGTGCACAGTCCGCCAGGGCGCGTCGTAGCCGATAGTGACCGTGGTGTCGAGAATCAGACCTTGAGTGCGTGCCAATGCGCTGTAGTTGCGAATCTGGTTGCTCAAAATGGATGCGTTGGGAATCACCACTTCGACATTCTTGATGGTGTGCAGGCGCGTCACCAGAAGGGTCTTCTCCAACACGTCGCCGATCGTATCTGCAATCTTCACGCGATCGCCGACGTGAAACGGACGCATATAGGTCAACACCAGCCCAGCCAGCACATTACTTACCGCCGAACTCGAGCCCAGCGAGAGCAGAAGTCCGAGGAAGATCGAGATGCCCTTGAAAGCGTCGGATTTTCCACCTGGCAGGTAAGGGAAGGTCACTACGAGGGCGAGCAGCACTACCACGATACGCGCTAATTGGTAAGTCGGCTTCGCCATCTCCGGATGCATGCCTTTGACGGGAAGGTCCCCGCGCTCAATCGCCTGCGCCAGGAATTTCAGACCTCTCAGCACGTAGTGGCTCATCAAAGCCGCGATGATGACGAAACCGCCGCTAGGCAGGTAGTTGAGCACCGCCAGACCTGCGCTTCCAAACGTGTTTCCCAGGTAATCCCACAGTGTCGTGGAGATGCCGGCTGTCTGCGGAAACAAACCGAAAACATAGGAAATTACGAAAGAAAGTTCGGAAAGCAGCGTGATTCCGACGACAAACTTCACTACCGTCATCAGGATCAATTGGCCCCGCTCCCACATCAGCAGGTGGAGGCCGCTGGCGCCGCGCACCGTGGCTTGGCGGCTGAACCACTGCGCGAGGCCGGCGTCCAACCAGCGCATCGCCTTCCAGAGTGTCCAAACAGAGATGCAAAGAACGGTCAACACAAGCAGGGTCTTAAGGATCGCCATCAGAAAGCTGTTCCAGGAGTGCCGAATACGATAATCCTCGATGGCCTTCTGGATCGCGCTCGCGTACCGTTGCGCGAGTTCATCCCGCGGGACTCCGACTGACTCTGCATCCAGATCCCTAACTGCCATGAGGATGGCGGAGCCGGCCAGAATCGCCGTGGCCTTTTCCGAGGGAATGTCTCTGATCGCTAAGTCGCCTGCGAACCCTTTTTCCGCCAGCGCCGTAATTCGATACTCGATTTCGGCAGCCCGCTCTTTGGCGTTGAAGAGCCCTACCGAACCGTAGACACGCACTACCTCATGGCCGTCGATGATGACAGGAACACCGTTCTCCTGGGCCCACAGGCTGGAGCAGAAAATCGCGAAGATTAGCAGGCTTGCGCTCATCTGGTAAACCATCGCGAGAGTTACTGCGGAGACTGATCCAGCTTCTCGAATGGAACTCTGATCACGAAGACCGGGGCCTCAAACTTGTCATTGGCTTTGCGGATGAACCAGACGTTGGCATTGCGCCGGTCCATCACTAGGAGACCCTGTTGTCCCTTGTACAGGAAAACCGTAGACAAGAGGTAGACGTGGTCGAACTTTGCTGTCTGCGCCTCGACCTTGTCGGCTGGGTCAAAAATGGGACGCATGGCAATAATCCCGAGGAACAGCGCAATCGTCACCAGAATCGCTTTCAGCACCCGATCGGGTTTATGCATGATTGTTCCTTTCTCGTACGAGAATGGGGCCGCCGTGACATAGATTACCTGCGTTGCCGCCGCTTCACGTGTAATTGGGCCAAGGAGCGAGCCAGCGCGGCATTGACCGACGCGACTTCCTCATCTGATAACTTTTCACGAAGCCGCGCTTCCGCCCGCCGCCGCGCTTCTTCAGCCTTGGCTTCGTCAATGCGATCGGCAGCAACAGCCAAATCGGTCAGTACAGAGACGCGTCGGGCAGTGACATCGATGAGTCCCTCTCCGGTCGCAATGAAGGTATCGCGGCCGTCCTTCCGTACGATAATTTCGCCTGGCACCATTTGCGTCATCAGGGGGACATGTTGCGGGTAAACGCCCATTTGGCCCGCGACGCCCGGCAGCGTGACCATCTCGACGTCTTCCGAATAAACCGTGGCCTCCGGCGTGACGATTTCCAATTTCAGTGTGCTAGCCAAGCTGCACCCATCCTTTCAACTCGGTTTGACTTCGTCGATGCCGCCCTTCATATAGAAGTCGCCTTCCGCCACCGAGTCGTGTTTGCCGTCGAGGATCTCCTTGAAGCCGCGGACGGTTTCCGCCACGGGAACCTGTTTGCCTTCGCGTCCGGTGAACACCTGCGCCACGCTGAAGGGCTGGCTCAGGAAACGCTGAATCTTGCGCGCCCTTGCCACCGTGAGTTTGTCCTCCGGCGAAAGCTCGTCCATGCCGAGGATTGCGATGATGTCCTGCAGATCCTTGAACCGCTGCAGCACTTTTTGCACTGCCCGCGCTACATCATAATGCTCCTGTCCGACAATCTCGGGCGCCAGCGCCCGAGAGGTTGAGGCGAGCGGATCCACGGCTGGATAGATTCCCAACTCAGCGATCGCCCGCTCCAAAACGATCGTCGCGTCGAGGTGTGCAAACGTCGTGGCCGGCGCCGGGTCGGTCAGGTCGTCAGCCGGCACGTACACCGCCTGGAAGGAAGTGATCGACCCTTTTTTGGTAGAGGTGATGCGCTCCTGGAGCGCGCCCATTTCGGAGGCCAGAGTCGGCTGGTAACCGACGGCGCTGGCGGTTCGGCCGAGCAGGGCTGATACTTCGGAACCGGCCTGAGAAAACCGGAAGATGTTGTCGATGAACAGCAGCACATCCTGATTCTTCTCGTCGCGGAAGTATTCCGTGACCGCGAGGCCCGACAGAGCCACACGCAGGCGCGCGCCCGGTGGCTCGTTCATCTGGCCATACACCAGGGCGATTTTCGATGCGCCAAGGTCATCTTGCTTGATGACTCCCGCCTCTGACATTTCCTTGTAGAGATCATTACCCTCACGGGTGCGCTCGCCAACCCCGGCGAAAACCGATACGCCGCCGTGCAGCTTGGCGATATTGTTGATCAATTCCATAATGACTACGGTCTTGCCTACACCGGCGCCGCCGAACGCTCCGACCTTCCCGCCTTTTAGAAACGGACAGATAAGATCGATCACCTTGATGCCCGTGGCTAGCACTTGCGGGGAAGTCGACTGGTCCACAAGTTTCGGAGCCGGTCTGTGGATGGGATAGTATTTCTCCGCCCGGACCGCTCCGCGTTCGTCCACGGGATTGCCGCACACGTCGAACACCCGCCCCATGACTCCATCCCCCACTGGCATCGAAATGGGCGCGCCCGTATCGATCGCTTCGTAACCTCGCTTGAGGCCCTCGGTGCCCGACATGGAGACGGTCCTCACCCAGTTGTCGCCCAGGTGCTGCTGCACCTCGAGCGTCAGCTTGACGGGCTGACCCTGAACGCTGAAGTCCACGGTCAATGCGCTCAAGATGCTGGGCAGTTTTTCCGGAAACTCCACGTCTACGACCGGGCCGACGACTTGGACAATTTTACCTGTATTCATCGTTCCCTTCTTCTTCTCAGTTGTTCCCGAGTTGGCCGCCGGCAATTTCCAGGAGTTCCTTAGTGATATTGCCCTGGCGCAGCTTGTTGTATATGAGCGTCAATTCCTTAATCAAGTCCGAAGCATTGTCCGTGGCACTCGTCATGGCCACCATCCGAGCGCTTTGTTCGCTCGCTTTGGCCTCCAACAGCACCCGGAAGATAAAAATATTCAGATAATGCCCAAAAAGGTAGGAGAGAACCGCCTCCGGGCTGGGCTCAAAAAGGACCTCGGTGGTGTCTTGAGCCAATTTCTCTTCCGATTCCCCACCCGGCATTTTCAGTCCTTTGATCTCACTAATTGGCAGAAACTCCACCACCCCGGGCTGTTGGCTCATCGTATTTATGAACCTTGTCGCCACAACCTGAACTTGATCCACTTCGCCCTTTAGGAACAGGTCACGGGCGAACGCGGCGATCGGCCGCGCTTCGGCAAACCGCGGTGAGTCACTTATTACAAACTCGGCCGCCAATTGCCGCCGGGTACGCGCAATGAACTGCGCCGCGCGCTTCCCAACGGCGATGTAAACGGTCGTCGCCGGATCGAACTGAGCGGCCACGCGGAACAGGTTGGTGTTGAGCGACCCGCACAGACCTTTATCCGTTCCGGCCAGGATCACGGCACGCTTGCGCACTTCGCGCACCTCCATCAACGGATGGACGAAATCGCGGGCGTGGGTGGTCGCTGAACGTTGGATGCGATACAGCAATTGCCCGAATGGCCGGGTGGTTAGCGTGGCCTGCTGCGCCTTGCGCATCTTCGATGCAGCCACCATCTGCATGGCGCGGGTAATTTGGGCCGTGCTCCCGATCGATTTGATGCGCCGGCGGATGTCACGAAGGCTGGGCATGACTCACCTGGATGGATTTCCTTTCCAGGCCTGTACAAATTCGTCAACAGCTTCCCTTAGCTCACCCTTAAGCGCATCGCTGAGAGCCTTTTCCTGCCCAATTCTGGCGAGCAGCTCAGATTTGCGCGTACCGAGGAAATCCGTCAACTTGTTTTGAAACTCTTTGACCCGCTCAACAGGCACCTCGTCCACATACCCGTTTTGCACGGCCCAGAGCACCGCGACCTGGATTTCAACGGAAATCGGGTTGTACTGGGGCTGCTTGAAGATCTCCATAATGCGCTTGCCGCGGTCGATCTGCGACTGTGTCTTCGCGTCGAGGTCCGACCCGAACTGCGCAAATGCGGCCAGTTCCCGGAATTGGGCGAGGTCGCCCTTGAGTTGTCCGGCGACCTGCTTCATCGCTTTGATTTGCGCCGCCGAACCGACACGCGAGACCGACAAGCCGACTGAAATCGCGGGCCGCACGCCCTGGTAGAACAGATCCGATTCAAGATAGATCTGTCCGTCGGTAATCGAGATGACATTTGTGGGGATGTACGCCGAAACGTCACCGGCTTGCGTTTCGATGATGGGCAGGGCTGTCAGCGAGCCGTTACCGTATTTCTCGCCGACGCGCGCCGCTCGTTCCAGCAGGCGGCTGTGAAGGTAAAACACATCGCCGGGATACGCCTCGCGCCCGGATGGGCGCTTCAACACCAGCGAAACCTGCCGGTAGGCCACCGCGTGCTTGGATAGGTCGTCATACACGATCAACGCGTCCATCCCGTGGTCCATGAACCACTCCCCCATGGCCGCTCCGGCAAACGGCGCCAGGTACTGGCTTGTGGCAGAATCGGACGCTGGGGCGGCCACAACGATGGTGTACGGCATCGCGCCGGCGTCTTCGAGCACCGCAATCACCCGGGCAATAGTTGATTGCTTCTGGCCGATCGCGACGTAGATAGAATACAGTGGACGATAGTTTTTGTCGCCCGAAGCTTCCGCGGCTTGATTCAGCCGCGCCTGACTGATGATCGTGTCTATGCAGATAGTCGTCTTGCCGGTTGAGCGATCGCCAATAATCAATTCCCGCTGCCCGCGGCCGATCGGAATCATAGCGTCAATCGGCATGATGCCCGTTTGGACTGGCTGATTCACGGATTGCCGGCGAATGATGCCGGGAGCCATCTTCTCCACCGGATAAGCAACGTCGCACTGGATCGGCCCCTTGTCATCGATCGGTTCGCCGAGCGTATTAACCACGCGGCCCAACAACCCCTTGCCGACCGGTACCTGTAGCAGTTTCCCCGTGGTGCGCGCTTCGCCGCCTTCTTCCAGTTGCGTATAGTCCCCCAGGATGATGACACCAACCTCGCTCTCTTCTAGATTCAGCGCCAGTCCCGTAATGCCATGGCCCAGGTCGATCATCTCGTTGAGCATCGCATCGGTCAGGCCTTCGATCTTCGCCACGCCATCGCCGATCTCTCGAATGACGCCCACGTTTTGCCAGGCGGCAGACCGCTTCGCACTCGTGATCTGTTCTTCAATTTCCTGCTGTAGGTTTGCCACAGATACCTCGCTTCAAAAGCTCTTCTCCAGCGCCGACAGGCCGGCCAACACGCTCCCGTCATACACATCACAGGCCACCTGGATGCGTACTCCCCCGATCAGCGTGGGACGCTGGGTGAACGTCGTGGTGAGCCCCGCGCCGTACCGGCTCTTCAGGCTGGCCTCGATCGCAGCCTGCAAGTCCGCTGGAAGCAGCGTGGCGCTTTCGACATTGGCGGTGTGCCGCGCGCACTCGAGTTTCACCAACCGCAGAAAATGTGCGAGTACGGTCAACCGGCGCCGGTAACGGGCAGCGACTACCAGTTGCGCCGTGTGCCGGGCTCGGTTTTCATCAAGCACCCCGTTCACAAAGCAACGGCGAAACAGTTGTTTGGCTTCGCGTTTCAATTGTTTGTTGCTCTTCATTGCTACGCCGCCACTTGCTTCGCGGCCTCCTCGGCCAAGCGGCGCTGATCTTCCGCAGTGAGTATCTTGCCCGTCATCACCGTGGCAGCCTGAACCACCCAACGGCCGACCTCGTGTTTGAGCTCCGCTGCCATGCGCTCCCGCTCCTGCGCAGCGGCTTCGCGTGCCTTGACTATGATTTGCTCCGCGTTGGAGACAGCCTTTTGGGTTTCCGCTTCGAGCACCCGGGCAGCCGCGGAGCGGGCTTCCTTGATGACTTTGGCGGATTGATCGTAAGCCTGCGCCATCACCTCCTGTCGTTGGGCCTCGGTCCGATCCAGTTCGGCCTTGATTTTCTCGGCATTCGCGAGCCCTAGGGCGATCTGCTGGCGCCGTTCCTCCAATATGGCCAGGATGCGAACATAAGCGAACTTGTAAAGCATGGCGCAGACGATACAGAAACTAATGATCTGCGCCCCCAGGTGCGTCCAGTCAACGCCGAAGGTTCGCGCGATCTGTGAGATCTGTCCCTCCGGGGCCTGTGCCGCAAGTAATAGCAAGGCGATCATGTTTGTGCACCCGCGGCCTACGGTTACCCCTTCACCAGGAACAGGGTGTAGAACACAATGGCTTCAGCGAATGCAATCGCCAGGATGGACTGAACCAGGATCTTGGTGGCCGCGCCGGGATTGCGCCCCACAGCGCTCGAGGCCGCCGTGCCGATCATACCCACGCCGACGGCTGCGCCCAGCGCGGCCAGACCGACGTGCACGTTTCCGCCCAACAGGCTTCCGCCCACTTCACCTACCGCTAATAATGGCAACGTTGACATATCTTGCTTTCCCTTTCTTTGCTCTCATGCCGGATTCCGCGAGGACCACAGTCCAGCCGCGAAATTCAAGTTTCGTTTTCATGTGCGGCTGCCGGTGACTCTTCCTCGTGCTGACAAATCAGCAGCGTGAACACAGCAGTCAATAACATGAAGACCAATGCCTGTACCAAACCGACCAGCAACTCCAAAAAATAAAACGGAACCGGCAGCAGCCAACCCAGGCCGGGAACCAGTCTCGACATGGATTCAAGCATGTTCTCACCGGCGAAGACGTTCCCGTAAAGACGAAAACTCAGGGAGATCGGCCGGAACAGAATCGAGATGATTTCCAGGCAACCGACGGCGAAGAACACAACCACCATGAGCACCTTCAACAGACCGGCAGTCTCGCCCTTGGGAGCGAACAATTCCTTGAGGAATCCCACCGGCCCAACCTCCTGCAAGGCCCAGACGATCCAGCAGGCAAAAAAAACGAGGGCCATGGCAAGCGTCAGGTTCAAATCGGCGTTGGCTCCCCGGAACAAGGGTTCGTCGACCTTGAAGCCGTGGACGGTTTGATGTCCCCAGCCGATCGTGCCGACCCCGGGAATCAGGCCAACCCAATTCGCCGCCAGGATAAAAATGAAAATAGTTGCGAAAAACCAGAAGGTTCGCTCGACAAGATGCGAGCCGATAACTCCCTCTAGAAAGCTATACAGACCGCCGACGAGCCATTCCAGAAAGTTCTGCGCTCCTTCCGGAACACGCTTCATGTCCCTGGTCGCGGCTCGCGCGAGAATAATCAAACCCAGCGCTACAATCCACGTGACAACCATGGAATTAGTGATCGGGAACCCGAACGGTCGCGCAATTTCGACCGCTTGTTGCGACAGTCCGTGCTCTTCCGGCGGAACGTTCGCCGCAAACACAATGTCGGTGCCCAGTGCCGCGAAGACAACGGTAAGGCCCAGCCATTTTCGTATCGTGGCAGTCATGATTCAGTATTTCTCCGGTACGAACTTCCGCCCGCTGAGAGATGCCTGGTCATCGTATGCGTCTTCCATGGAGCGACTCGGGAGCTTCACCTTCTCGCGGGGAGCCTTCTTGTAGGGAATCATGTCCAGGATGTGCGCGAGGCAGTTGAGCCGCGCGCGCTTCTTGTCGTCGGAGCGCAGGATGAACCACGGAGCGTCCTCCGTATCCGTGGCCTGGAGCATCATGTCGCGCGCGCGGGAGTACTCGAACCAACGGCTGCGGGACGGCAGATCCATCGGGCTGAGTTTCCATTGGCGAAGCGGGTCTTCAATCCGCGCCTCGAACCGCCGCTTCTGCTCCTTGTCACTCACCTCCATCCAGATCTTGATGAGATGGATGCCCCCGGAGACTAGGTGCGATTCCATTTGTGGGCAAAGTTCCAGAAACCGGCGGTGCTGCTGTTTAGTGCAGAATCCCATGACATACTCGACGCCCAGGCGGTTGTACCAACTGCGGTCGAAAATCACCACCTCGCCCTCCGCCGGAAAGTGCTGGATGTAGCGCTGGAGATACAATTGGCTCTTCTCGCGGTCGGACGGCGCGGGCAACGCCACCACGCGGAAAACACGCGGGCTCAAGCGTTCCGTCAGAGCCTTGATAGTCCCGCCCTTGCCAGCCGCGTCGCGGCCCTCAAAAACGATGACGACGCGCAATCCCTTGTACTTGACCCATTCCTGGAGTTGGCACAGCTTGCCTTGCAGTTTGCGCAATTCGTCCAGGTACTGTTTGTTCGTCAACTTCTCAGTCTCATTGGAAGCTATTGCCTCGAGCATGTGTTCATCTCCAAACGACGGCAATCCGCACTGTTTGTCTTCTGCGTTCGGACTGCCTTGTTCGCGCACAATGATGCCGCTCAGAGCCAATTGATGCAGTTTATGTGGCCGCGCTGGCGACAGCACTGCTGGCCCACCCCTGTCTTACTTGTGCGGGCGCCTGCTCGATCAGCTGGATGATGCCATGGCAATTACGCCAGCTCCTGGCTGGGGCGGTCTGCCTGGCAGATCGGCCGAGCGGCAGCCACGGCAAGTCCGGCAAATTAAAGCGTCAGGAGAGGAAGTGTCAAAAAGGGAGCGCCAACAAAAACGGAGGTGCAAACTCGTAACTGGAACCTGTGGCTCCCCAGAAATTGTGTTTTCCAACTCTCTCTCCATAAGTCTCAGTAATAGCGATTGACAGGCGGAGAAAACGGATCATTTCAAACTAGAGACTGAACGGTTCGAAGTGGCTCTATTTCAAGCAGATCGGTACTCCAGTCGGACGTGAGGCTGTCAACTGACGCGAGAGACCCCGAACTGAACTTTCGAACTCCGGAGTCTGTCAATAAGTCGCGCAAATGAGAAGGATGGATCTCCTAGATGCACCGCGACCAATGATCGATGAGTCATCGCAAGCCGGACAGGTCCGGCAGGGCAGCGCTCCATCCCCCGTCCACCGCTATGTGGGCGTGCTTAAGGCTGCTGGCTTTGTCATTAGCATGAGCCGGTCGGGAAATCCTTACGACAATGCGCTGGCCGAGAGCTTCATGCGCACGCTGAAATGCGAGGAGGTCTATTTGAATCAATACCGGAATGCCGAGGATGCGCGTGAGCGGATCGGCGACTTTCTCCAGGACTACTATAATCGGCGCAGGTTACACTCGTCGTTAGGTTACCAGTCACCCATCGCTTTCGAGGAGGCTGGCCGATGAGTTTTCTCAGGCATCAGGAAATCTATCGATCCGATGTTGGAAAGCGCGACAGACTTGCTGCCGCGCCAAGTCATCGTTGCGATGAGTTTCCGACCGGCTATTCCTTGGCGGGTTGCTCTCCAGCAGAGCCCGCCTCCGCTTCGTCGGCCAGGTTTAGCTTAGATGGACCCATTCAGCGAGACAACAGGATTTCGGCGAATGGGGATGTGTCCCTAATTTCTTTGTCTCAAGGTTGGGGTCCACCCCAGTAGCTGATTCTCTTTCCCTTGGTGGTTCCTCTCCGAGTGGAAATGCGCGATGTACTCGGTCAGCGCCCGCCGTAGCGACCCTTCACCGAACAAGATCAGCTTGGAGAGGCACTCCTGCTTCACCGAACGCACCCACCGTTCCGAGAATGCACTCAAATTCGGGCTCTGCGGCGGCAGGACGACGGGCCGCACTCCCGCGTAGCACAACACGGTCGCGTTGCGCGACATCTGCACCATCCAGTCGGCTGTCGGGTGTCGCGTAATGCCGGTGGCTAGTCCTCGCCAGGTGAGCACTTCGGAACTTTGCGGCATCGGGTTCGTGGTAGTTTATCCGGGCTTCAGGATCGGCATTCCTGCCCTTTAAGCATTCTCTCACTCGTATGCTGTTGTAGGTGTGAGGAATCGAATTGATCATTTCATTCGGCGCCTTGACATTTGTCAGGTGGGATGTTCGGCGGCGCATTCGCACTCGTGCCGGTACATGCAGCGGCGAAAGCGTAGTCTGCATCTGCAATGTGGCCCCCCAGGAATTTCGCTTCAAACCTGTCCATGGCGAATTCATAAATCATGCGGCGATTGGAGTCTGATACAACCCTCGACAATGTCTTCGCCACCGGTAGGATTCGAAATCGATTGGTGATGCCGATCCGTCAGCACCCGGCTCTGGCAGGCCGCCTTCCAACCCGGCATGCGTTCGATGGCCGTTATAGTAATGTTGGAACTCGATTAGTTTTGCATCCAGATCGATGGCAGTCCAGAATAGGGTCCGGTCGAGGTACTCGCGTCGAAGCGTCCCAATCAGCCGCTCTACGAACGGATGCGAGGTGAGAACTGGTACATAGAATTGCCGTCGTTGTAGAGGCCGGACACGCCGGCGTATTGGGGGTAGGGGCGCAGGGCCTGGCGGTCGCCGGGACCCCAGTTCTCGGCCCGCAACTGGTTCAGGTTGCATCCACCGTTGTATCCACTAGGGAGCTTGACCCCTTTTCTCTGCGGTGATTTTCGGAGAAATCCGCTGTTCGCACTGCGGCATAGGATCAGTACTGGATACGCCGCCCACAGGCCAGAAGTGCTGGTAGATCATCGGCGATGTTGGCAAACGCCGGGCGACTACACTCGGAGTAATCCGGCGTGACGAGCCGATCCTGAGCTAGACCGCCTGGGTGCATGGGGCCGCTGTTGTGGGGCGGTCATGACTCTGGCATACGAGGACTTATCGGAGTAGGATCAAAGGTGAAGTGAACAGCCCCCTGCGATACGCCGTCGTGGCAGCTGTATTCTGCACGGCGTGCTCGCTGCCGCAGCAGCAGCAACGACTCAACTCTGTCCAGTCGGACGTAGGGCGTGCCAAGAGCGAATTCCTTCCGGGACCCTGTGCATTCAGCGTCCCAAGTGGACGTCGTGTTCGATGCGGTTGGCTCACGGTTCCGGAGGACCGGAGCAAGGCCAATGGTCGAAGCATCCGTTTGCATGTAGCGATTTACCAGAGCCGAAACACGCGACCCGCTCCAGATCCGATCCTCTGGCTTGTCGGTGGACCCGGTGGCCGAGCGCACGCAACATCGTCCAGACTGTTTGATCGGGTCGTCGAACCATACATTGGGAGCCGCGATTTCATCGTCCTTGATGTCCGGGGGACGGGCTGCTCTGAGCCGGCACTCGATTGTCCAAATCCCTACGGACCGGCAGCGCGGTGGGTGCCTGCCTGTCGCGAACGTCTGAGTTCGATTGCCGACCTCTCCTGTTACAACAGCGCGGCTGTCGCTGCAGACCTGGCCGACCTTCGACGTGCGCTCGGATTGCGCGAGTGGAACCTGATGGGCGAATCTTATGGAACGCGGCTCGCCCTGCTGGCCATGCGCGATCACCCAGAAGGCATCCGAGCAGTTGTGTTGGATTCGGTGGCCCCGTCAGAAGTTGACGAATATGCAGACGGTCCCGCCAAGTTCGAAAAAGCCATGAACGCACTGTTTTTCGACTGCGCGTCAGATCCGTCATGCAAAGCCGCATTCCCTGATCTGAAGGCGGCCCTGCTTAGGGCGGCAGATCAGCTCGATCGATCCCCTCGACTTCTCGCGGGGATCTGGCACGGTACGCCCTTTGAAGTGCGATTCGACGGCCGTCAGTTGCTGGAAGCTCTGCACATGGTGCTGTACGAATCGGACCTGATTCCCCAGGTCCCCAGGGCCATTTACCACGCGGTCGATGGGGAAGCCGACGCCGTTTGGCGCGAGGTCATCGCAAGACATGCCATTTTGGTCGCGAAGGACCTCGTTGATCAGGGTGCCCATCTTTCCTTCCATTGCGCAGAGGAGGTCCCGTTCACGGACGCCGCCTTATTGAGAGTCGAGGATGAGAAGCGCCCGTGGATGCGCCATGTTGCATCCGGACTCCAGATTGTGGATGCCTGCCGGCTGTGGACCACGAAGCACCCCGATCCTCGTGAGGCTCTGCCGGTCACCAGTGAGATACCTGTGTTGCTTCTTGCGGGAGAGTATGATCCGGTCACTCCGCCTGCATACGCAAAATCCGCGGCTTCCAAACTCCGCAACTCTCAACTGTTCGTCTTTCCGGGCATGGGACATTGGCTTACCGCGAATTCAGTCAGTACGTGTCCACAAGCGATAGTTCTCCAATTCCTGGATAATCCACAACGGCAGCCTGACGCGGTTTGTGTCAACAAATGGAAGCCGCGCTGGCAGTTCAGATGAATGCGCGAGCCGAAAATTCGGGTGGGCGCCGGATGAGTCCTCTCTAATGCCGAATTGTTGATCTGGGCTGCTCGGTGTATGATCGCCTGCGGATTCCGAGGGATGGCGATCAGCGTTCCGAACTGGAGTCGATCACGATACCGAAGTGGGTTCGAGCCCTTCATGGGGTGACTGATCCAATTGGGTGGCTCCAGGAAGCATCTGTTAACCCGCGTAATGAAATCGATCAGATAGCGGAGACATGGAACAGAATCAGCTGGCTCCCCACACTGGACGCGTTTCGAACCATCGCAGCATAAAAACGACTTCACTCGAACCAACCTAAGCCATTATCCGCACCAGGGATCGATGCCAAACCGGCGCGAGCGTCCAGCCTGGGCACCCGACCAACATGATCCGTGGAATTGGCAGCCGATTGGACAACTTCCTAGAACCCGACTTCTAGCCCGCTTGGTGCATTGCGAGTCTGGGGGACGAGATTGACAACTGCGGATTATTCCTTGAGCAACGCCGCCGCCAGATCTTCTGCAGCGGCAAGCTCTGTACGCAGCAACCGGAGCACGCGAGAATCCTTCCTGCCGAAGTTCAGCTTCTCAATTTCCTGGGATAGCCAGACGAAGAGCGCCCATCAAAGCATCAACCTTGAACAAGTGCTAGATGCCGCCGTACAGTGCATATTCCGGACGGGTTTAGTCAAATCGACAACGGGGTACAAGGCTCAGTAACCTTTACAGGGGCTATAAGCTTCGTCAACATGCAGCATGCAGATCTTTTTCCCGTGGGAGGTTTCAAAACCTTTCACTGGCGCCATACTCTCTATTCGCCGCGTCGAATATGACATCGAAAGGGAATCAAAGCACTCGGCCGGTCTAGGCTCCCTCGCGCCGGTTGGATCGCAAAAAACCTTCTGGCCGCCGCGCGCAGGGAGGCGTCCGCGATTCTGTGTAAACGCCATCGCGGTATGATTTGCGATTTGGGTTCGCGGTTGATGGGAATCGCTCGCTTGAGCTCATCCCGCCGGAGCCGTCCGTCGCGATATCTATCCTGTCAGAACGGCGCGGAGGACGCAAGGGCGCGCCCGTATTTGGCGCGGCGTAGCGGACCCTTGCGCGCGAGCACCGTTCTGGCATCAGCAACAACGCCGACGGACGGCCTGCGGGATGAGCGGCATTATCCCGCTGGTGGGTTCTGAGCGGGTCTTACAGCCGTACGCCGGCCTCGCGGATCCGGTCACTGCATACCGTATCCAGATAGTTCAGCATCTGCTTCCAATACTGCACCGTTTCCCATTTCGCCACGACATTCGTCAGCGCCAAATACATAAGTTTGAGCGCGGCTTCCTCACTCGGAAATGAACCACGCGTCTTGATAATCTTGCGCAGGCTCATGTGCAGCGACTCCACGGCATTCGTTGTGTAGACGACCTTACGCACTTCCTCCGGGAATGCAAAGAACGGAATCACCCGCTCCCAATGCTCGCGCCAGAGTCTTGCAATCGCGGGATACTTCGGCCACTTGGCGGCAAACTCATCGAGTTGCCGCTCCGCCTCGTCCGCCGTGACTGCCTTGTAGATCGGCTTCAAATCCATGACCACCTTCTTACGATCATTCCAGGTCACGTAATTCAGGCTGGCCCGTATCAGATGCACGATGCAGAGTTGCACCAGAGACTTCGGGTACAGCGATTCGATCGCCTGCGGGAAACCTTTCAACCCATCCACGCATACCAGATAGATATCGCGGACACCGCGGTTGCGCAGCTCCGTCAGCACATTCAGCCAGAATTTCGCACCTTCGTTCGCTGAAGTCCAGAGGCCAAGAACATCCTTTCGCCCGTCCAGATTGATGCCGAGCGCGACATACACCGCACGGTTTTCCACTCGGCCCTCATGCCGCATTTTCACGTACAGCGCATCCAAAAACACCACGCCATAAAACGGCTCCAGCGGCCGATTCTGCCAGGCGCGCGCCTGCTCGATCACCCCGTCGGTGACTTCGCTGATCAGGCTCGGACTGACTTCCACCTGGTACATTTCTTCGAGATGCGCCTGGATTTCCCGAGTCGTCATGCCGCGTGCGTACAGCGAAAGAATTTTGTCATCGAACCCCGTCCAGCGCGTCTGGTTCTTCCGGATCATCTGCGGTTCGAACTCGCCCTGGCGGTCGCGGGGCGTCTCCAACTCCAACTCGCCGAAGTCGCCTTTAAGCGTTTTGCGCGTCACTCCGTTACGGCTGTTGCCGCTGTTCGCGCCGCTGGGATCGTGTTTGGCGTAGCCCAGATGCTCGGTCATCTCACCTTGCAGCGCTCTTTCCAGCACCGCCTTGGTGATCTGCTTCAGAAGACCTTGCACGTCTTCAGGCTTTCGCCCTTGCTTCAACAACTCGTCGATCCACTCATCACTGATCGGCTTTTCCTGCTTCTGCTTTTTCATCTGTTCTCCTGAATATTACCGGAGAACGTTTACACAGAATTCAGGACACCCTCCGCCGCAGGTGCCATAGCTTACACTCAAATTTCATGCTCAATCGGGGCTATGCCTACACCACAATCATCAGCAGCAAATACCATGGACAAACCCTGCTCTCCCACTTGGCAAGCCTTTACCCCCACTCAACCCCACAAGCCTGGCAACAAAAACTGAACAACGGCGAAGTCACCCTCAACGGTGTCACCGCCACCGGAAGCGAATCGGTCACTTTAGGCCAGACCCTTGTCTGGAACCGTCCACCCTGGATCGAACCAGACTCCCCTCAGCACTTCGAAGTCCTGTTTGAAGACCCCCATTTGTTGGCCGTCAACAAACCCAGCGGGTTGCCCACCCTCCCCGGCGGCGGCTTCATGGAAAACACCCTCCTGCGCTTGGTGCAAAAGCGAACCCCCAACGCAAACCCTGTCCACCGGTTGGGCCGAGCCACCACCGGCATCGTCCTCTTCGCCAAAACACCGCAGGCGGCCTCTAATCTATTCGCAAACTGGAACACACCCAAAATTCAAAAAATCTACCGGGCGCTGGCTCAAAACATTGCACAGCACGACGCCTACGAAATCCTCACACCCATCGGCCTCGTGCCGCACCCGCTCATCGGTTCCGTGTGGGCAGCCAACCCAAGTGGCAAACCGTCAAAATCATTGGCAAAGGTGATCTCACGCACCACCAGCACCACAACATTTGAGGTAAGCCTAAATTCGGGCCGCCCTCATCAAATCAGAATCCACCTGGCATCCATCGGCCATCCCCTGGTAGGCGATCCTCTGTACGGCTTAACCGGCCAGCCTCTTGAAAATCTCCCCGGCCTCCCCGGCGATGGAGGATATTTCCTGCACGCCCAATATCTGAGATTCCACCACCCCATCACCGGAGAACAAATCAATCTTGAGGCAGCTTTGCCGTCCGGATTCTCATTGCATCAGTAGGTTCACGGTGGGAATCAAATCAGCGTGCCGTTGAAACCTGCGCGATCCCGCCTTTCCGAATCCTAGCGAAGCGAGTTTTATTACACTCTGATAATGGCGGTTATCAGGCCGAATGCCGGATCGGCCGTTTTTTGCGCTTCTCTATTCGGAATGCCGCGATATGGACGAGTGATCCACAACTTCACAGAAGCCGACGTATGGATAGCGACACCGCGATCGGCAAGCTCTTTTCGTGTGTTGTGCCAATTTCAAGCAGAATCGATCCGACAACGTGTAGCCTTTTCCTGAGAGCGTGGTGGCACCCACTGGATTCGCGCTGGAAGGACTACGAGATGCGAAAAGGGTTTACGAGAAAACCGCAAAGCGGACGAGCCCGCGACGCAAGGCAAGAACTACATAACGCCGAGCGGGCTGCAGCGCCTCAAAGATGAGCACCGGTTTCTGCTCACCAGGGAACGCCCGGCGGTGACGGAGGTGGTGGCGTGGGCTGCGAGCAACGGCGATCGCAGTGAAAACGCCGACTATCAGTACGGCAAGCGGCGGCTGCGCCAGATCGATGGGCGGATTCGCTTTCTCACGAAGCGAATCGAAGCCGCGGAAGTGGTGGACCCGGAAACTCCGAGAGCGGGGCAGGCGGCGACGAGGGCATTCTTCGGAGCGACCGTGCGCTATGCCAATGCCGCGGGAATGGAGCGAGTGGTGAGCATCGTGGGCACCGACGAGGTCGATCTCGACCGCAACCACATCAGTTGGGTGTCGCCTCTGGGGCGCGCGTTGATGAAGTCGGCAGCGGGCGACCGCGTAGTTCTCCAAGCGCCGGGCGGTACAGAATACCTGACCGTGCTGGAAGTGTGTTACGAGCGCATTTCCGTGGAACCGTTCCGTGAACCACCTGGATCCGAGGCCTCGGCAAAGGGACTCCCTCGCCGACGCCAATCCACCTGACGAAGGTTAACGAAAGCGGCACAGGAAAATTCCAGGTCATGAGCAAGGACGAATTGTGAGCCGACTATAGGAAGATTGGTCTTGCTAATGCAGCACACTGGTCAACGCGAGCACTAGCCGCAGAACTGGGAATCAGCGATTCCAGCTTGGTTCACAATTCCAATTTGGATTGATTCCAAAATCATCCGGGCCAGCTTATATCTGTGGTGCTTATCGTGCGACTGCGCTCCGGAGTATTCGCGGGCTTCTCAGAACTCTGGAGGTCCGCCTGTTCCCCCTTTGGGGTCGGACCACTTTTCAGGCTGGCCGGGCACGAAATCAACTACCTGTTTCTGAGTGCGCAGGCGCGACTGGAGAGCTTTGATATCGATAGCCTGGACGGGGTGGGCTTCGCGGATAGCAGCGGCGGCGGCGAGTCCGGCAGCGTGACCGCCTATCATCCAGACGCTTTCGAGGCGATAGCTGCAGAAGGCTACGTGTGTGAAACTGGCGGCGCCTGGGACCAGGAGGTTCTCACAGTCTACAGTCTTCGGCGTCAGCGCGCGGTAGGGGATCTGGTATGCCCAGCCGAGGCGCCAGATGCGCCCTTCGTTTACGAACTCGGTGGGTGAGAGAGCCACGCGCTGGACGTGGTGGGAGTCGATGAAGTGGGAACTGATGCCGATGGCGTCTGATTTGCGCCGGTCTTCGGTGACGTCGCGTTGGGTGACTACCACAGTGCCCTTCATGCGGCGGGCTTCCCGAATATAAAGCTGGTAGGGTAGATTACCGTTGTCGGCAAACTCGCTGCGATGTAGGCCCCAGGATCGCATCTCGGTTCGAAGTTGCGCCGGCACGCTGCCGTCGTGGGCGAGGAAATGGAGCAGGCCCAGCGTATAGTCCCAGTGGTCGTCTATGATTTCCTGACGCCGACGGTACGTGGCATCGGGGTAATCGAACTGGCCGCCGAAGTGGCCGAGGGAGATGACGGCCGCCTGTTTGTTGTTGACCTCGAACTTGCCGTTACGGCGTGGGTAGAAATCCAGGAGCTCTGTTAGCTTTACGGAGCGGCCAGCGGCTGTCTGATTGGTCAGCCAGTTCTTGAGAAGGGTATAGCGAAGCGGGTTGTAGTGCCGTGGTGGCGGGATGGGGGCCTGGAGTGCGGGATCTTTCGCAAAGGTCAGGCGGAAGTTGTAGTTCATGACGCCGCGGTGGGCGGCACCTTCCTTGAGATCGCGGGCCCAAGCGGAGATACCTGGCAGGAGTTTGCCGGCTGAGTCAATGGTGGCAGCCTTCGAAGGTATGCGATCGAAACGCACGCCACCTGCGTCCTCGTTGTACTCAGTGCGGCTTTCGCGGCCGAATGTGGACGGGACGCCGGCGCGGCTCATGAGATCGCCCTCATAGCTGGCGTCGATGAACACTTTCGCAAGAACGGTCGAGGCGTCAGTGAGCGTAATGGAATGGATGCGCGCGGCTCGTTTGTCTACTTTCTCAACTCGTTGTCCGTAACGAACGGTAACTCCGGCCTCCCGCAACATGGCGAGGTAGACCTTCTCAGCAACCGACGATTCAAAGTAGAACTCCGGTTTCCCGGTGCCGTAATGATCTCCGAGCCGCCGGTAGAACTCGAGTGCAACGCCGCCGATGGTCCAGTGAAGCATGTGCTCCGACTCGGCGGTGTTGATGCCGCTGGTGCTGAGCCCCCCGACGTGTTTCGTTGGCTCGATAAGCAGGACCTTGGCGCCCTCGCGGGCGGCGGCGATTGCGGCAGCGAGACCGCACGGGACACCGCTATAGACGGCCACATCGAAAGAAGCGGTGTCGGCCGCGGACAAGGCCGCAGAGAGTACGAATTGGCGGCGGGTCAAAGGGTTCATCGAGGTAACTCCTGTTTCGCTGGCACTAGCGAGAGGGCAATAATCTGGCCGTCCTTCAACAACTGGTCACGCAAGCTGGCGTATTCAAGATCCTGCAGCGGTATGCCGCGAGCCAGAGCCAGCACGGCCGCTGTCGCGCTGGCCTGGCCGAGGGAAAGAAACGATCTGCTCCAGGCGAAGGGCGCCGTAGGCGACGTGCGAGGACGAAGGGCACGTGGGTGTGATGAGGTTAGTCGCCTCGCCTCGCCGTGGCATGAGTGCGCGATACGAGATTCCGAAAGGGCCCCAATTGTTATCGTCGAACACGAAGCCCTCGTTGTAGGCAGCGCCGTCCCGAACGATGCGGCGGACGCTGTGAGTGTCGGTGGGCCAGAAGGCGACGGCAACGGGGTCGGGCACGGGCGTGGGATTGATGCGGCGCGTGTGGTGCTCGGTGATGACGTAGTCGGAGACCATGCGACGGGCATCCCGAACGTAGAGCTGGCGAGGCCAGCCGCTGTTGTCTGTGAATTCGTCCTTGCAGAGGCCCCAGTCGGCCCAGGAGGCTCGGAGAGCGACCGGCATCTCCGGATCGTTGGCAAGCAACCAGAGCAGGCCCTGGGTAAACTGACGGTGGCCTTCGTAGATCTTTTGACGGGTTTTGTAGTCGCCGTTGGGCCAGTCGCGGTTCATGCCGTAGAGATTGGCGGAGAGGTCGTGCCAACTTCCCAGGTCGGTCTTGCCGTTGGGCAAGTTGGCGACCGGCGCCCAGAGCTTGCCGCCGGCACGGACATAGCGGAAGTAAATCTCGTATTGCGAACGGTCGAAGCCTTCGGGCTTTTTGATAGGGAGCCGGTTCGACGGATCGCGCGTCAAGCAGAGGCGAAAACAGAAGGCCTGAATGTTGGAGTCGCCTGCGCCGGGCACGCCCAAGGGTTCGTCCTGGATGGTCGCTATGAGGCCACTGCGCGGATCCCCGGGAGTCTTGTAGGGGTCAACCCGGACCTGGAATTGCGCGTGCGTGGTGATGGCGCGGATGCCGTTTTTTGTCTCGCCGTATTTTGAGTTGGATTCGCGGCCATAGGTGGTCTCGACTCCGGAAGCGGCAAGGAGGTCGCCTTCCAACGTGGCGTCGATAAATGCACTTCCTGCGAAGCGTTCGCCAGATTCGGTGATGATGGCTCGGATCGCTTTCGTGCCCGGCGTCCACTCCACGGAGGTAGGGAGCGGTTCACGCAGACGCCGCCCGCGTGTGACGACTACGCGCGCTTCGCGGAGCAGGTCCTCGAAGACTTCTTCAGCCAGGTGAGATTCATATCGGTAAACGGCGCCGGACTTACCGTACTTGCGGCCGAGGCGGGCGTAGAACTCGCGGGCAAGGCCGCCGATAGCGACATCGTTGGCGAACCAGTGGTTGTTGACGTCGCCGCCGCCGAGGCCTTCGACAGCCATTCCGCCAAGATGGTTTTCAGGAGCGACGAGCACTACCGAGCGGCCCATTCTGGAAACCTGGACCGCAGCCGCTACTCCGGCCGCAGTCCCTCCGTAAATGACGACGTCCGCGCCCATGGCAACTATAGGCGAGACGGCAAAACACAGTAGCAACCAAGTCTGCATTTTCGGTCCCATTATAGTCAGCGACTGGTGGACATACGAACTGAAGCACGATCTGCGTTCCAGGAGGACACCGTAATCTCACCGGCGCCGGCTTTCAGCGCTTCGCGCCAATGGAGCTGCACCGTGATAGCACGAGCCTCGCCGGCTTGCAGCCAGAAGTAGTTATCTCCCGCAAAAAACGCCCGCCGCGCGCCACGCACATCCACCGAGGTGAGGAACGACGGGAGTATCCCGGTGTTGCGGACCCGAAGTTCCATGCGGGTATCGCCGTCTGGAAGATGCTTCGACGAAAGGACCTCCACACTGAGTGTCGTTCTGGTCCTGGCAACCGAGGGTCTGAGCCAGGGACCTTTCATCAACGCCGGCCATTCCGTCGGCTCTGAGCGAAACTTGGCGCGAGCCTGATTGTCGGCCAACATCGAGAGCGTGCGAGGCCAATAGACAGACCGCGAAATCAACTTGCCCGATGAAGCGCGGAGTTCGGCGACGATGAAGAAGAACCGGTCCTGGTATTCCTTTGGCAGAGTGAACTCTCCGAGGTTGACGTCGGCAACGGAGGGTCCGGGTTTCAGCAACACTGTGGATTGTTTCTTCCACAGCGATCGGAAGGCATCATCCTGCACTTCCACCGATAGCGTGAGGCCCGCTAACGCAGCGATGTTCGCGTGTGTGACTGCTGCCTTGAGTGGAATGCTCTCGCCGGCAGTCCACAGCAGATGCGGCAGACGCACCAGCACGTGCGTCTCCTCGTAAGTGCGCTTGAGGAAGTAATAGGGCGCAGTCGGATGGCCGAAGCCATCCATTAACTGTATCGCCACGACGGGCCACGGGCGTTTGAAGACCCACGGCATGAGACCAGCAGTGACCGGGTAGTTGGCCTGCAGCGCTTCCGACATCACCTGGTAGAACTCCCCCGCGCCGATTTGCGTGCCCTCCGCGAGAGTATCGATTTGGGGAGCGGAAACGTCATCGATGTGCGAGGCACGGCTGAGCATGCGCGGAACGCGCGCGGGAAGAAATTCAACGAAGTGATGGCGGAAATCCGGAAACTGGTTTTCAAACTCCTTGCTGAACATGTTGCTCAGTGGGCGTTTCAACTCTTCTGCATCGACAACTTCGCGAATCGTATCCACATTGGGAATCGTGTGCATGCCCGTCTCGCTCATGTACGGCAGGTACGGGAACTTGCGAGCGTACCAGGTTGGGTCCATGTCGGGGTAGTCGTGCATGCTGCCGTTGTCCGGTGATGAGCGGCGAAAAGGCCGCGTAGGATCGAAATCGGCCACCGATCGCTCGAGAATCCCGATCGCGGCGGCGTTGCTCTCAGCGTAGGGATTGAACTCGTTGCCGCCGCAATAGAGAGCCAGAGACGGGTGATTGCGAAGCCGGAAGATGGTCTGCATCACCTGCGCCTCCCAGATGCGTTGCGGGAAGTCCGGCACGAAGGTGTTGCCGATGGGGAAGTCCTGCCAGACAAGAATGCCCAGCTCGTTAGCGACTGAGTAGAATGCCTCAGGCTCGATCAGGCCGCCTCCCCAGACGCGAATTAGTTGGATGCCGGCATTCTTTGCTGCACTCAATAGCCATTTGTAGCGCTCGCGCGGCAGATCCAGCAAGATGTCGGCGGGCATCCAGTTCATGCCTTTGACAAAGAACTTGCTGCCATTGACGGAGAACTGCCAAGGCGACCAACGATCCATGCGACGGGGCCCTGGTGTCATTTCCAGGTTCAGGGTACGAATACCGGTTTCGAACGTGGCAGTGTCAATAGTGGCAGCGTTTTCCTTAAGGTGGAGCCTGACTCGATAGAGATTCGGGTTGCCCATCCCATTTGGCCACCAGAGCTTGGGATTGGGCAGCAAGAGGTCCTCTTCGACCCAATTGCGACCTGGGAGCGCCTCGACAGAGACGGTCTTGCGAAAGGCGACAGCGCCGCTTGCCTTGTCTTCCAGGACCACTTCGAGCGTGAGGGCCTTGGCGTTTTTGCGGAGATTCCACCAATCCGCGTAGTAGCGCATCTGAGTGTTGCCGGTGGGGTGGAGTTGAAACTCGAGGGAATGCTGACCGTTGAGCACTTCGACACTGAGGTGGAGGCGCGCGGACCGCGTGTCCGCCGAGCGTGTGGTGAGGAAAGGCCGTTCCAGGTGGACCTTCGGCACGATCTCAACGCGCGCGCCTTGCCACATGCCCATAGGGAAGAACATCTCCGCGCCCAGTCCGCCAGTGAGAACCCACGGCTTGATGACGCGACCTGGTGTGCGAGAGACCCAACCCTTCTTGTTTCCCCAATTTCCTGCGCGTACCTCGACGATCATCTCGTTTGCCTCGCCATAACGGGCGTGCTTGCCGATCTCGATCGACGGCCCGCCGAACATGCCCTCGTGGTCGCCGAGCAGCGTTCCATTGAGCCAGACGCGGCTGTAGTAGTCGATGCCGTCGAAGACGAGAAACACGTTTTGCCCTTGCGCGACGGCGGGCAGTGAGAAACTCTTGCGGTAGTACCAAACCTTTTCGTCGACCCATTTGTATTTTTCCGAGTTGAGGTTGTAGTAGGGGTGCGGCAGTTCGCCGGAGTGGTGGAGAGCCATCTGCACACTCTGCGGGTAGGCGACCTTCAGCCACTTTGGTTGCAAGGCGAGTTCCGCTATAGTGCTCACCTGGCTGTCGCGCCAGGAGAGTTCCCAATTCTCACTCAGGGCGATGTGTTGTGCGCCGGAGCGCGGCTGGATGTAGTAGGGGTTCGCCAGAACCGCTGTTGTCTCGGCGGCGCTGAGGCTTAGTCCGGAAAGCAGGATAGAGAAGATGAGTTTATTCATGAAGGATGCACTTGATGGCAAGATCGTTCTTGATTTCGGGTAACGGCACCGTGAGCAGGTTGCCGCTGGAGTCGATCGACCGTTTGGATTCCGCGACTCCGGTAAAGGTGTTCCAAAGCTCGACAGTGTAACGCCCGTCGCGCACGACGGGTAGACGGATCGATTGGCCGGAGAGTGGCTGCAGCGGCCGGCCCTCAGCGTGATCGAGCCAGTTCCAGTTGCGATTGAGAATCCACACCAGGGTTTTGCCGGCGTTCTTCAAAGCGAAGACGCTGAGTTTGGGATCGGATGTGGCGGCGGTAGCTTGCTGCCATGGTTTAGCGGTCAGCTTCTCGCCATCGAGAAACTGGGCCAGGGCTTTGGCGTGGAACAACTGCTTGTCGTTGTCGAGAACATTCACCAGCCAATCGGTGCCGCTCGCAGCGTTCTTGAGAAAGAGGCCAAGCCAGAGATGCTGGTGAAATGTGATTGCATCGGGAGAGCCCCATTCCTTACCACTCTGGTAAATCTGACCGTTCCAGCCGTAAAGCCCGCCCTCGACGTTGATGGTCGGAAAGTGGCGCTCGCCGATATCGTTCACTTGCTTCACGCAGAAGTCCACGAGATCACGCTTCTTGCCTTTCCTCCAGTCGCCCCCGGGATGGGTGGGGTGATTGAGGTACCAGTCTTCGAGAATGTAAACGTCACCGCCGTTGAGAATCGATTCCGGTCCTTCGCCAATGGCGTGGGGATGGCGATAGACATCCAATTCCTTCACATACCCGTGTAATTCGGTGATCCAGGCGCGCACCATTGCGACGGAGAATTTGTTGCCGAAGTGGCGCCGCCATTCGTCGCCAATGTTCCAGATCCAGAGCGAAGGGCTGTCCGCCACACGTCCCACCAGGTAACGCAGTTGGTTCTTTTGTAGATCGATCGCCGCCTGATTGAAGTACAGCTCGTTTATTTCGCTGGCCGGTCCGCCGTTGGCAGTCGCGTAAGGCAGAACGTCGAAGCCGTATCGGGACATGCGGCAGATGTCGTCGTGGAAGAAGAGCCATCGGATGCCCAGGCGTTCCATGGTGCGCAGCGAGTGCTCGAGCTTCCAGGCGACGTGTTGATCGATGATGCCGCCGTTCAGCAGCAACTGGCCGAAGTGGAATGTTCCGAGGTACTCGTAGTTGGAACGGTTGGCCGCTTTGCGCTCGTAGTACTCGTCGAGCTTATGGCTGGAGACCCAGCGGGTGTTACCGCCGAAGATGAAATCGCGGCCACGGCGCCAACCGCTCGGGCCGAGGGCGAAGAAAGAGTCGCCGTTGTCGTACTCAAAAAAGCTGGGGTCGCGCTTGCTGACACGGAGGAAGCCGGGCAGATCGCTGGCTATTGATTGAAAGCTTCCCGCAGCATGCTTGCGGATGCCGCTGCGGTCCTGCGCGATGATCTCCACTTTGTGTGTGCCGAGTTCGCGCGGGCGGTAGTAGACGCGCCAGGCCGGGCCCGTCGCGGGCAGCAGAATCTCTTCCTCCTCCGATGGCGCCACCTGGCGGAAATCCTGCCGAAAAAAGGCTGGCACTTTGTCGATGCAGCCGGAGGGTGTTTCGATGAGGGCCTGGACGTTGATCTGCCTCGGGTCGAAGGGATTGTTGTAGGTGGCGGCGAGTTCGAGCGGCAAATCGAGCAGGCCGTAGCGCGGCACGGATGCCGGAACGGCTGCGGACCGCACCGATAGCGTCAACGCGCTCCGAATCGGATTGACGGCTGCGAGATCGACGCGGTGAGCAGGGACGCGGGAAACTTCCTTCTCGGGTACCAACAGGATGAGTTCGTCTTCGCGCAGGATGTACGGGGGCAGGGAAAGAGCGGCCAGATCGCCGGCGGTGAAGCTGGTGGTTTTGCCGCGGCTGAGGAGAGCGTCGCCCACGTGCAGAACGACAGACAGGGGGCCAGCCGCCTGTGTCGAGATTCCGCCAAGTGGCGTGCGCTGATAGCGTAGGCTCTGGAAGAGACAGACATTGCCGATGACACCGGGCGAACGGACGTAAGTGTCGCGGATGCGGAGCAGCAAAATGTTCTCCGCGCCGGGGCGGAGATGAGCCGTGAGGTCGGCGATGGCGGGCGCACGCACCAGGTCGCCGAGTGAGAACTTTGCAGTGCTGATCAGGTGACCGTTCAGAAAGATGTCGGCCTCGTCGTCGATCAAGCTGGCGAAGAAGCCCACTTTGCGGTCGCGCAGGTTGGTCTCCGCCGCAAAGGTCAGACGGAGCCAGACGTTGCCCTTCTTCAGCTCCGGGTAGCCCATTTCGTCCCAGCGGTAACCCACGCGGACCGGCTTCCATGCGGTGCTCGCCATCGCCTGCGCCGGGCTGGTGACGGTGCCCTCGGGGATATACTGCCAGTCGTGCTGGCGCAAATCGAGCACCTGATGCTCCGTGCCGAACCGCACGGAAGCCGAAGCACAGGTGGACAGAGCGGCGAGTAGAAGAACTATTCGTGACATGCGGACTCCTGGTAGAGGCGATCAATAAGTTGCAGCGAGTTGCCGGCCGTTTGCGCTCCACCCAGAAAGGCATGCAGTATGGTTCCTGCGCGACTCTGAAACTCGCCAAATCCCGGCCAATTGGGGCGCAGACAGGCGTGGTCGATGACTGGTAGCAGGTCCCGGAAAAAGCCGCCCGTGAGTTGGTTTGCGGCCTCGCTCGTCCAGATGGAACGGAGCGCGGGCTGGCCTTGCGCCAGGAGGTAGGGACCGGACTGGCAAGGCTCAGAGATCATCCAGGCGGCGAAGGCCAGCGCGGCCTCGCGTTGTTGGGAGAACGCCGAGATACCAAGGCCGGCGCCTCCGAGGGTCGCGCCGGTACCGTTAGGGTGGATCGGCGGTTTAGCGAATTGGATGAGCTGAGCCGCGAAGCCCCGGCGGGCGTAGTTTGAGTAACAGTAGAGCAGCGGAGCGTACAGCACATCGTTGGTAGTGGCCATTTCGCCGAGAATTCGGACCGGGCTGTGTTGGAGAGACTCCGTCCCACAGGCGGCAAAGAGTTGTCGCAACCGCTCCAGCGCCTCCAACCCAGGCTCGCGAGCGAAGTAGTGATCCGCTGCGCTTCCGGCAGGCGCACCAAGACCCGCACTGATTGAGTGCAGCATGCCGAGTGCGCCCATCGGCGAGAAGGCACAACGCACGCGGCCGGTACGCAAAGCCAGGGCGATGAGATCGCTCCACGTCGCAGGCAACTGCTCGGCCGCTTGATCCATTAGATCCTGGCGGTACGCAGCGGTCTGACAGGCGGCGTCTATGGGCAGTCCGTAGAGATGGCCGCCGGACTCGTAGCTCTCACGCGATGGGCCCGCACAATCGCCGATCGCCTCGGCCAACTCATCAAGAGGCAGCAGCAAGCGATGCTGTGCGGCTGTCCCGGTGTGGGGATGGTCGAAGACGATGAGATCGTAGTCGCGCGCCAGCTCATCGAGCGGGCCTTCGCCGAAGCCCCAGAACGAGCGCTTGTCCCAGCGGATATCGACATCGGGATGCAGATCGTGCCACGCCTCTGACACGGCAACCAGCGGAACATAGCCGCGGCTGTGCGCCCAAGTGATGCCGCGCAGTGTGATCACGCCTGTTCCTCCAGGGCGCGCAGCATGCCCTTCAGATAGCCGATGGTGTAGGCCCGCGCGCGATAGCCGCCCATCGGGTGCTGGTAGGGTGTGCCGCTGTATGACTCGCCCGTACGCCACTCGACATCGCCGTCCATGACGGGCACGTGGCCTGGAATCATGACGCCGCGGAAGCCGGCCTCATGCAGCGCGCGAAGAACCTGCCAGGCGTCAAAACCGCCGTAATCTCCTTCATCGATGAACGTCTCGTGAAAGCACGGCACACTGCCCTGCACGGCCTGAAAGTGGACATAGAAGATTTTGCCTTGCACGCCGAAATGGCGGATCACTTCGGGAATGTGCTCGCCCATCTCCGACCAGCAGCCGAGACAGAGCGTCAGGCCGTGGTGCTTCGACGGGACCAGGTCCATGGCACTCTGGAAGTTTTCCCGGTTGCGGAAAAGAAACGGCACTCCGCCGATCGCTTCGACTGGTGGGTCATTCGGATGCAGCGCCAGTTGCACGCCTTCCTTCTCCGCGACCGGAATCACCGCTTCCAGGAATCGCGCGTAGTTGGCCCAGAATTCCTCTTCTCGAAACGCACGGCCATGAGTGAGCCCGGCAGCTTTCGTGTGAGCCGCGTCGAAGGCTGTGCCGCGCGCACCCCCACGGAGTTCTGCGGTGAAGGATGTGCGCCAGACTCCGTGCAGAAACCAGTTGTAGCCAAGGATGGGCACACCGGCGGCGGCAACCGCGCGGATCGTGTTTTGGAAATGAGCAATCTGTTCAGGGGCGCCGTCTGCACCCATGATGATGCGGTCGTACCAAAGCGCAGGCAGCGTCTCAATAGCGTGGAGGCGGAGTCCGTGGGTTTCGATCTGCCGCTTCATCGCCAGAAGTTCGGCTGCGTCGATTTCAAACTCGCGCGTGCCGGAGGGTGCGCCGAAGGTGGTGCCCCAGAGAATCACGTCATCCACGCCGAGTTGGCGAATAAAGCGAAGCCGTTCGTCGGTTGGCCTGACGAACGTCGCAAGCGCTGTGCGCATTTCAGCCACGGCGCGCCTCAAGTTGACTCACAAGGGACCGCCGGAAGGTGGGCAGGGTGAGTTGCCCATCTCGAATGCGCACGGTACTGTGCCGTCCCGTCCACGGATCGTAGATGTCGGCCTGTGATCCTGGCAGGGCGAGCGTCAAACCTGTCAGCATGGCGGCTTGCCTTCCCAGGACCAGTTCTGCCTGCCAGTCGGAGTCGCGGTCGCGAACCCAGATTAGCCAATGGCTCTGCCCCTTCAATACGTAGACGCGCAGCTTCTCGTGCGGCAGAGTGGCGGGTTCAAAGTTCTCTTTGCGAGGGTCGAGGCCGCGGACAGCCTCAGCGAAGCGGGCGAAATGATACCAGAGGTTATTCTTCTCGATGTAGTCCTGCCAGTGCCAGAAGTGGCCGGGGCCCGCCGCACCCGCAAAAAATGGAGCGAAAAGGCCGTCATGCAGCAGGGTGCCTTCGCGGTCTTTGTCATAGAGTTTGCTCGGGCCGGCATGGCGCGCTTCCACTGCCCCGACCTCGGAGAGGAGCACTGGCCGGTCCGTGGTGAACCGCCGCAGGGTCGCGACGGCATCCGCAGCCGATACGTCAAACGCGCCGCGGCAGATCGTCAGCGACGCACCCGGATCGAGGTAGCGATGGACCTGCGCAATCTCGTTGCCTAGCATGGTACTGAATCGCTGGTAAACCTCCGTTGAGGATTCGCTGTCGAAGCTGCCGAGACTCTGCAGCGCCAGTTGCCGCGGAAAGCGTTTCTTGAGTTCGGGCAGCATCACGCGAGTCCACTCCTCCCACCCTTTGCCGCGCACCGCATTCATCTCATTCCAGAGTTCCCAACCCATCACGACGGGTTCCTGCGCGTAACGCGCTGAGAGCAGGTCGAGTTTCTTCAGGAACCACCCGCGGCCCGCTGACGCGGCGAAAAAGGCTGTCATGTCGCCGAACAGTGGTGCATAGTCCGGCCGGCCCATCGACACGGATCCCGGGAAGGCCGGAGGTAACGGCTCCATGGTGCGGAAGTGTTCGATGCAAAGCTTGAGGCGCAGTCCATGCTTTCTGGCGAGTTTCACCAGGCGATCGATGCGGCGAAGCTTGATCTCGATCTCCGGCGCCGGAGCGTCCGGGTTGATGTCGTAAAAAGCATGGCTGAGCCAGACACGCGCGAAGTTGCCTCCGTTGCTCGCCAGGTTGCGAAAACGCGTCTCCGTCCGCTCGAACACTTCGGTTTCGTCCGTGGCGAATCGTTCCCATCCGATGTTCGGACCGATCGGGATGTACACTTCACCCGAACTCCGCTCGAGGTATCGAGGGTTGCTGCGCGATACCTGCACGAAGGACTGTGCGAACAGGATGGGCGAGACGAGGGCCAATCCCCATTGCATTCGCATTGCTAGAGCCTCTTGTGTTTCTCGAAAACAGCCACCGGATCGTCTCCGCGGGCGAACTCGACGCGGGCGATGTTTTCAATACCCATCACGCGCTCGCATTCCTCAAGCACCGTCACTATCAGATCCTTGGGAATCACCATGACGCCATCGAAATCGCCAAAGATGAAGTCGCCCGGGTTGACGCGAACCGTTTCGCTCAACTCTCCATGGACGAGGACCGGCACGTTGTAGTCGAGCATCATCCAGCGGCCGAAGGCTTCGACGGGGTTTCGGTAGCGGGCGAAAACAGGGAAGCCCATCCGGATCAGATAGTTGGTATCACGAATGCCGCCGTCTACCAGCGCCCCTACGGCTCCATGGGCCTGTGCCGTGGTGGCACTCAGTTCGCCATAGAGGGCCACGTGGAACGGCGTGCCGACGTCGCGCACTTCAATGCAGGGGTGTGTCATCTGCTTGATCATTTCGAGGCGCTTGTAGCGTTTAGACTCGTCCTTCTCACAGGTGGTGGTGCCTTTCACCGTGAAAGCCGGGCCCGCGAGTTTCATGTCGGGAGTCAGCGGAACGAGTTCGTGCGAGACGGCCTGATAGGAGTGGCCCATGTGTTCGAGTACGTCAAAGATCAGAGCTGCGTACAGCTTCTTGTAGCGTTCGCAGATCAACTCCATTACTGCATTTCCGTTTTTGAGTGTTTCCATGATTAGTTCCGTTCTATACCTGAGGATTCCTGTGTTGCGAAGGGGATCCCAAGCGCGTCCATGGCCCCCTTCATGTAACCGATAGCCAAGATCTTTCCCTGCATGGCGTAACCGGGGCGGTCATTCGCCTCGCCATACATCGTAGGCGCGTGGTCCGGCCGCATTGGGCCTTCAAATCCCGCCTGATGATAGAGCTTCAACATCGTCGCCAGATTAGTGGGACCGTTGTCGTGAAAGGTTTCCCGGAAGTGCTGGCGGGTACCTGTGACATCGCGCAAGTGTACGAAGTGAATCCGGCGGTCCGAACACCACTCGCGCACGAGTGCGTGGATGTCCTCGCCCATCAACTGGAAGTTTGCCTGGCAAAAAGTGATGCCATTGGCCGGACCGGGGTGCATGGCCAGGATCTTCCGAAATGCATCCGCGCTTGTCAGGATCCGGCCGATGCCACGCAGCGGCGATACCGGTGGGTCGTCCGGGTGCAAAGCCATGCGAATCCCGGCTGCTTCGGCTACCGGCAGGACAGCCGTCAGGAAGTACTCAAGGTTGGCCCAGATGGCGTCTTCGCTCACCTCGCCGAACTCAGTTAGCCCCTGCTTTTCAGCGTCCTCCTGGCTGAACTCGCTCACCACCGCTCCGCCACGCTCCGGCACGTTGACGCGAGTGCGATACCAACCCACTCCGGCCATCCAGTTGTAGCAGAGCAGCGGCACGCCGGTTTCAGCCAGCGCACGGATGACTGCTATGTAGTTCTCAATCTCCTCGTCGCGTCCGGGCAATCCCAGCTTGATCTTCTCCGCGGGCACAGGATGACTCTCGACTCCGGCAAAGACCAGGCCCGCTTCGTTGAACTCTCGACGGACGGTAGCCAGCTTTTTACCGTAATCGGCCCGCGAGACATCCTTCAGGACTGTGACCACCCGCCCGATGGCGTCAGTCACGCCAGCCTGCACGGCCAGCTTCATCTTGGCCGAGTCCCCGGGTTCAAATAGCTCAGCGATACGGATCACAGCAGCAGCCCTCCATCGACGTAAAGGGTGGATCCGGTAATGTAGCTGCCGGCGTCGGATACCAGCAGTACGGCAGCGCCGACCAACTCTTCCGCATCGCCGATTCGACCCAATGGAATTGTGGAGACAACTTTGGCCCTGAATTCGTCGTCGGCCAACACTCCGCGATTCATGTCCGTGAGAATGGCGCCAGGGGAAAGCGAGTTGATGCGGATTCCGTACTGGGCCCACTCGAGAGCCAGGTTGCGCGTCATCAGTTTCATTCCGCCCTTGGCAATGGTGTAGACGGCGTTGTTACGATGCGGCTGTTCATCGTGGACGCTGGAAATGTTCAAAATGACGCCCGATCCCTGGCCTTTCATGACGCGAGCGGCCTTCTGGGCCAGAAAAAACGGGCCTTTCAGATTAACGCCCAGGATGCTGTCCCAGTCAGAAGGTTCAACCTCGATGGCCGGGACGCGCTTCTCGATGGCGGCGTTGTTGACGAGAATATCGAGGCGGCCGTAGGCATCGAGAGCCGCGCCTATCAAACGCTCGTGCTGCTCCGTGTCGCCCACGTCCACTCGGCAGGCCATTGCTCTGCCCCCGCTGGCTTTGATCGTGCGGACTACCTCGTCTGCTGCATTTGCAGACGTTGAGTAGTTCACCACAACGGCCGCGCCTTCGCGCGCGAATCCCTTGGCCAGTGCGGCCCCAATACCTCGTCCCGCACCGGTGACGATAGCCACCTTCGCTGCGAGTTGCTGGCTACGGTTTGTCATTGGAGCTGTTGTCATCCCTGGACCTCATCGCCCATCGCTAGCGCCATCCGTTCCGTGCAAATACTCCAGTTCTGTTGCGTTCAGAGCCCGCCGGTATACTGCCAGTCCGCCGATCTGTCCCTGAAAGAAATTGCCCATTTCCCCGAGCCGGTGTACCGCACCCACCGTGAAGTCGGCCCCGTGTTCGCCGGCGCGGAAGAGGCCGCCGGTATAGGGGTATGGGTTGCGGTTTTCCCGCCCATCCAGCTTGCCGTTTAGATAGGCCCGAGCGTGCTTGCCGTCGTAGGTGAAACCGACGCACTGCCACTCGTCAAAGGCGACAGGCCTCGAGCCGATCGCGGCGTCCATGCACCAGGGATGTCCCGGCGTGGGTCCGCCAAGGGCGGAGACATGACCGCAAACCTGATCGGCGCTGTCAAAAATGCGGAGATTGAGGAAAAGGCAGTACTGCCGCCGCGCTCCAGTTTCCAGCCACATTCCGGCGACGGCCTCGCACTCTTCCGGACGGATGTCCTTGCGTTCCCTTTTGATCCAGGCGACCACCGTCACCTGCGCTTCCGTGCCGTGCAGGTCAAGTGCGGGTGCGGACGCCCGGCATGCGCAAAGCCACTGTCCGGGGCCGAGGCGCGCTGAGTAAGGCCCGAAGATACCGTCTTCGATCCTTGGGACAGGTCCAGCCATCTCGTCGAGCTTGTAGCTGCATGGGCCGATCGACAGCCGCGGATGCCCCGCTGGTTCCTGGAACGGCCAGAACGCAATCAGGCCTTCGATGTCGGTTGGCTGCGACTTAACGGTTGCCGTAGTCGAAGGGGTCATATAGCCACCGCCCCTTCGCGCAATCGTCTGGCGCCAGCGCGGAAGAATACCAGGCAGTCGAGCAGCAACAGTGCACCGCCGAGAACGTAGAAGGCACTGGTCGCCGACAGGGCGAAACCCAGGTTGTACATCTGAGAAAGCCGGCCCGCGAAGAGAGGCCCGATTCCGCCCCCGCAAAACCCGACCGCCAGCATCAACCCGGTTGCCGTAGCCCGTGCTTCCGGGGGTATCACCTCGAACGGCGACGCAAACAGGTTCGAGTCGTAAACGCCGCGGAAAAAACCGAACAAAGCAAGGGCCGCGAATACCACGAATGGCGTGTCGGCCCAGCCGGAAAGAAAGATGAATGGCGCGCCCAGGAACATCCCGACGGCTTGAATCGCTGGCCGGCTGACCACATTGCGAACAGCCATGCTGTCAGCCAGTTGACCGCCGAGCAAAGTGCCCGCCATCGCTCCCAAGTGATGCCACAGCGTGGCGTTCAGTCCCGCCGAGGTCAGGTCCATGCCGAACTTGCGAAAAAGCAGGGTCGGCATCCAGGTGAGATAGGCTGTCAGCGCGACCAGCATGGCGAGAAATGCCAGCATGTGGATGGCGAACGACGGCGTTCGCAAGGACGCCATGCAGCGATCGAGAACCGAGGTCGTGGGACAGAGTCGTGCCGTGTCAGACTGCCCGCGCTTCGGCTCCACTACGAATTTTGCCGCCACCAGTGCAACGATGACGCCCGTCAGTCCGAACACCAGAAAAGCGCTGCGCCAGCCGTAATGCTGCCCGATGTAGCCTGCCAGCCCCCCGCTCACCATCACGCCAAAGTAATTGGCAGTTTGATGAATGGATAACGCCGTCGAGCGCGTCTTCTCGCCATGGTAGTCGCTGATAATGGAAGCCGCTGAAGGGTAGTAGAACGCCTCTCCGGCCGCAGTCAAGGCGCGCAAAGCCACCAGTGCCGCCAGCCCCATGGCGAAGCTGGATCCGAACGTGGCGGCGCTCCAGACAGCCAGTGATCCGATGACGATCCATTTGCGGTTGAACACGTCGCCGAGCGCGCCCGCCACAGGAACCAGGAATGCATACACCCAAAAGAAGGCGCTGCCGATAACACCTAGTTGAGTATCGGACAGATGCATCTCGGTCTTCACGAGCGGAAAAACCGAGAAGATCACCTGCCGGTCTGCCTGATTGAGGAAGAACACGAACCAGAACAGCGCGACGATGATCCAGGGATAGAGCCGTGCCGGCGGGAAAGCTCTCTTCGGTCCCGTCACGGTGCGAGAAGTCGTCATGATTCCTGCCATGATAGCGAAAGGGAATTTCAGGGAGAGGGAGGGCGTGCGCCCTCCCTTTTTCTCGAAATCAGAAGGACATCTTCAGAGCCAGTTGGATTTCCCGGGGCCTTGAGTTCGCCGCATAGCCGGTGACTGTGCCGAAGTTGCCGGCATCAATGTTGCCAGAGGGATTTCCGAAGACCGGGGTATTGGTGAAATTGAAGGCCTCAGCCCGGAACTGGAACTTGAAGCGCTCCCGTATGGTGAAGTTCTTCATGAGGGACAGGTCGAGGTTATTCCATCCGTCAGAGCGTGTTTGCGGAAGGTTGCGTGCCACGTTGCCGAGGGTGAAGGCCGGTGCGCCAACGAACGCGGCCTTGTTTAGCCACATGTCAATCGTCGGATTGCTTAGCGAGGGATCGCCCACCACGTTCGGCTTGCCGCTGCCGAACGATGTCCCGTTCTGAGATACGGATATCACGTTGCCGCTCTGGAAGGTAGCAATGGCATTTACCTGCCAGCCACCCGCCAGATGCCTGTAAACGGACGGTCCAGATTTGCCGAACGGGAGCTCATAGCTGGCTGAAACCACCAACCGCTGCGGAAGGTCGTTGGACGAGACGGAACGCTCCGCGGCGAGGTTGTCCCAATTGCGGACACCCTCATCACCGCTTTCAATGAAGCTGCCGTTGCCGCCAGCGCCCTGGTTGTTGTCGATCAGCTTGGAGAAGGCGTAGGCAACCAGAACGCTCACGCCGCGAGAGAAGCGCTTCTCAACGCGCAGCGTGGCCGCATGATAAATCGAGTCAGCCAAGGTGGCGTAACCGGCGGCGCCGGAAAACTGGGGGTAGGTGTCGAGCAGACTGCCCCGAGTGACCTGCTTCTGGCCTAGTGCCAGATTGGCAGGGACGATCCCGAAGTAGGGATTGTTAACCAACTGCTGTAACTGCGTTCCAAGCGTCCGGTACTGCTGGGGAAGATAGTCAAACGTTCTGCGGCTGGGCAACTGAACGCCGCGGTTGCCCATATAGCCGGCTTCCACCAGCCAATTGCCGCGGAACTCACGCTGCAGTGACAAACTCCACTGCTGGGAGTAGCCTCGGCGAAGATCCCGGAGGTTTCCCGAAATGGACTGACCCAGCAGGCTGAGTGCGCCCTGACTGCTGTTGATTGGCGGCAGCTTACCGTTGGGAAAAGGATTGGCCAGAGTATCATTCGGAGTGAACCCGCCATCAATGGAAGCGACCAGCGGCGTATTTAGAGAGAAACCGGACCGGTCGAGCGAAGTAAAGATGCCCGTCGTGGGCAGATAGGAGATGCCGTAGCCGCCCCGAACGACAGTCTTCGGCATGAACTGCCAGGCGAAGCCGATTCGTGGCTGGAAGTTGGTCAGCTCAGCATCCCGATGACCACGCGACAGACCATTAACGCCGGGGTAGGCAAGGCCGCCGATCAGATTGACGCCGTTAACGCTGGTCTTTACATTAGGATCAAAGTTGCTGATCGCATTGAAACGGTCCGTGATGCCGCCTTCGTACTCCCAGCGCAGACCTAGATTCAGGGTGAGCGTCTGCGTTACCTTCCAGTCGTCCTGTGCGAAAAGAGCGAAGTTTTTCACTGTTTCGGTATTCGGGGCGCCATAGCCGATGTTGCCGCTAGCGGGGGTGCCGAGCATAAAGGAAGCAAATCCGAAACCCGAGGTTGCACCGGCCGTGTTAGGATTCGGGCCTTGCGTGAAGCTGCGGCTGAAACTGAATGACATTCCGGCCGCGCCCTGCGTGTTGTTTGCCTGGTAGATGCGATTGTCGCTGCCGAACTTGAAGGTGTGCGTGCCGCGGACCCAGGTGAGCGAGCCGGTATAGCTGAATGACTTGTTGGACTGCACGAGTTGGTCGCCCTGATCGGCGCCCACTGAAGACATGTCGCTCATGTCGAAGCGCGGGAAACTCGGGACCTGCATCAGGGCGTTGAGGCCGGGCTGCATGTTGAGCTTGGTGACGTCGAAGCCAAAGCTGCGCGTGACACGGTTGGGCAGGTAGAAGTTCAGGCCGGCGCGAGCGTCCACCAGCAGGTTCGGACGTAAGGCGTCAGAGAAGCTGACAAAGGCGCTATGGCGCTGCAATGGCAGATCGGAGGTCTGAGTCTCAGCGATGTTGTCGTAGAAATTCGGCACACCCTGAACGGTCTTGTCCCACGTGTAGCGGCCGGCGATGCGGCGGGTGGGTGTCAGATAATGATCGAGCCGAAGGCCATAGACCTTTTTATCGAGCGGCGAGGAGCCGACGCCGAAGAAATTGTTGGCGTTGGTGTTGGTTACGCCTGTCGTGTTCGGTAGCGGGAAGTACGAATTGACGGCTTTCGAGGTAGCCGACATGAGACTGGCTGGAATGCGGTTACCCGCGAACTGGTCGCGGATGCGGTTGGCCGCGTTGGCAGGATCGGTCCGGGTGCTGAAGGGATCATAGACCTGGACCAGGGCGCCGGCCGCCGTCAGTGTCTTGCTGAAATCGCCCGCCCGCTGCAAATCTGTCGGTACGGAGCGGATTGTGGTAGCCAGGGTGCGCTGCTTGAAAGCCTCGTAATTGAAGAAGAAGAACGTCTTGTCCTTCCTGATCGGCCCTCCGAATGTTCCGCCCCACTGATTGAAGTTGAACGGCTGCCTTGTCCTCCCCGCACGATTGCTGAAGAAGTCGTTCGCCCTGAAAACCTTGTTTCGGTTGAACTCGTACAGGCTTCCGTGGAAGCCGTTAGTTCCGGAACGGCTGACCAGGTTCATGATGCCGCCGCCCGTTCGGCCATACTCGGCGCTGGGATTGCGCACAATCAGGCGGAACTCTTCGGTTGCATCGACCGAGAGCGGGTTCTGCATGCTGCCCGAGGTAAAGTTTTCCGAGGCGATGCCGTCGACCATGTAGTTGTTCGTGGAGGCTGAACCGCCGGAAATGGAGGCTCGGCCGCCACCATAGGCCGAGACCGGCAGATCGCCATAGGATCCAACCGCCCGCACGCCTGGGACTAGAAGTGCAAACTGCAGTGGATTCCTGCCATAGGTGGGCATATCGAGGATCTTCTGGCTGGGGATGACGGTGCTCAGCGTCTGGCGTTCTGTTTCCAGAAGCGGGGCCGCCCCGGACACCTCGATCTGCTCGGTCACAAGACCGACTTCCAATGCAAAATCGATGCGCAGGTTTTGTCCGTCATCCAACGTCAGTCCGGAACGAACGAGTTTCTTGAAGCCGGTCTGTGAAACTTGAACCGTATACGAGCCTCGCACCAGCAAGGGCGCGGTGTAGTAACCGTCTTCATTGCTCTGTAAATCGCGGCCTACGCCGGTTTCGGTGTTAGTGACCAGCACTGTGGCGCCAACCACCAGAGATCCAGTGGAATCGGTTACCCGCCCTGTGATCTGGGCGGTTTGAGCGGGTAGGATTGCGGCCAGGCACAACAACAGGCCGGCAAGAGCGGACAGACGGTTCAGTGGAATAGATGTCATCGTGGACTCCCAAGCGAATCAAGTTCTCACTAACTGTAAAGTCCAATTTCATAGAATACAAGCGAAACTATTTCAAAACACTTTAACTTATGGTAAATTTGACCCCGTGGAGTTTCGCGAACTGAAGAGCCTCAGTATGCTGTCGGATTCGGGCAGTCTTTCGGAGACGGCACGGATTCTGAATCTGACGCCAGCGGCCATTCACAAGCAGTTGAAGCAACTGGAAGAGGAGTTGCACGTTCCACTTTATGAGCGCAAGGAAGGGCGCCTGCATCTAACCGCCGCCGCTCAGTTGCTGCTCCCTTACCTGCGCGATATCCTCGGCCAGTATGAAAGTGCGGTGGGCGCCCTGGAAGAGTGGAAGGGCGTGCGCCGGGGTTTGCTCCGCATCGGAGCCGGACCTAGTCTCGCCACGTACCTGCTGCCCAAGGTCCTGCGGATCTATCACCAGCGGTTCCCTCGCGTCGATCTGGATGTGCAGACTGGCAGTAGTGTTCAACTCCTTTCGGCGCTGAAAGGCGGAGGTCTGGACCTGGCGCTCGTCGTCGCTCCGGAATCCATCGAAGAGCCCTCCCTGGATGTCGTGCTGGAACAGATCACGGAGATCGTGCTGGTTTCCCGTTTGGCAGATGCACCCAAAACGGGATCCCTGGCGATTTTAAAAAAACACCCTTTCGTGGTCTTTCGCAAGGGAGCACGAATTGAGAACATCATCGAACGCTACTGGGCCAGCCACGGCCTGAAGCCGAATGTGATCATGCGTTTCGACAGCGCGGAAGTTCTGAAGTCGCTCTTGATGACGGGTATTGGCGTTTCTATGCTGCCCCTGTACACCGTGGATGAGGACATCCGCACCGGCCGGCTGAATCGAATTTGCCAGAGTGAACCGCCACTGCTGATGAAGATCCACTTGGTCGCGCGGATGACCGGCTATGTGCCCCCGGCGGTGACGGAGTTCATCCGGACTGCCAGGAAGGCTCTCGGCGCCACACCAGGTTCGACGTCCCAAATTGCGGAACATTCACCCGCAGTGAATGAGCGGTGAGATTTTCCATATCTTATGCCGTATAGTGGTCGTCTATGAGCCACCAAGACGGGAGCCGGGCGCTGAATAGACGCGACATGTTGCGCATGGGTCGCATCGCCGTCGGGGGCGCGATGGCGGCGTCCCTCCAAGTCAGCGCGACCGCAAAGCCCGCCGACTCCTCTGCCGCAGTCGAACAAGCGCACCTCGAAATCTGGCGGCGGTTCATCGACAAACACGGGATCATGATCGACTTCACCGCTCTCGACAGTTCGGTCAGCATCCCGACGCCGGAGGAATGCCGCGCCGGCAAACCAAATGCGCTCGGCTGGTGGAGCCCGATCGAGAACGGCGCGATGTTCAATGGTCTCTATATGGATGCGGCAGTGAATCGCTGGAGGCACACGAAGTCGCAGGAGGCTGCTGTGAAGGCGCGGCGATTGATGGAAGGCCTGATTTTGCTTGCCTCAATCAGCGACGTGAAGGGATTCATCGGTCGAGGCGTCTCGACAGATGGCAGGGCCCATTATCCGATGGGGTCGGACGACCAGACCTTGCCGTGGTTCTATGGGCTGTGGCGCTACTTTGAATCCGGCCTCGCGACGAAGTCCGAGCGCCAGCGCATCGCGGGTAAGCTCACGACAACGGCAGATGTCATTGTCGGCCTGAACTGGGCAATGCCCGCTGAGGCACCGTTTGGCACGCGGGGAAACTTCCGCGGCTTCTCTTTAAAAGGCGCGGCTCGGATGCTGTTTGTGTGCAAGACGCTTTTCGCCGTGACTGGTGATCCGAAGTGGGATCGACTGTACAGGCAAGCGCTGGTCGAGCAAGGCGGTCCAAACAATCTGACGAGGCTTGCAGTCTGTGAGAGAGGCCTGCGCGTCGAAGACGGAAGGCTGGACTTCTGGACATCCTGCTCCGACGTCGCATCAATTCGTGGGCTCTGGGAGATGGAGAAGAACGAAGTTCAGAAGGCCGCGCTAGCCCGCGGGCTTGAGTCGAGCGCCAGCCTGGCCCTGAAAGGCCTGGCTCTCGCCAGGCAGTTCGACCACAACGATGAAAGCACCTTCAATCCAGACTGGCGCTCGATGAACGCCGCCTGGAAACCCCAACGGTCCGAGGAGGAGGCACAGGCTCTCGCCATTCTGCAATTGAAAGAGTTCCTCAAGACATCACCGCGCCGGAGAAAGGAAACGGCCTACGTTCGAGAGCCGACTTCCGCCGCGTGGATTGTCACTCTAGCGCCGGACGCCGCCGCCTTGAAGCGGCGAGCCGCCAGCATCGAGGAGGTCATCACTCACTACGATTACTCGCGGCTCCATTATTCACAGTTCTTCTGGGTCGAGTCTGCCTGGTGGCGGCTCCAGCAGATCCGGTCATAGACCTTTGAGCTCCAAGACAAGAGCGCTGACACTGAAGCTCGCCGGCTCGGTAATCGCCGCCACGTCGTTAACCCGCGCCGCTATCTTCCGGTAGCCGTAGCCGTACCGCTGGCCCCAGCCATTCGCCGCCACGTTGGCCGTGTTCTCGCAGGCCGGAGTTGCCGCATTGGCGGGCCCGGTGGCGCGGGCCTGGTGTGGATGAATGAGTGCAGTGCTTGTGAACACTGCGGCTTGGATAAACTATCGATTTACGAACTTGCCAGCGAGGCGATTCACCCTGCATGAACAGGTTGCACAAACGAACGATTGTGCAAGGTTCGGTCCGGCCTACCTACGCTTCAGGCGTCCCGAGGATGAGAGTTTGCGGATCGAATGGCAGTACCAACCGGAGTCTGGCATTTTGTCCTCCGCCAAGCGGTCCCGATACGAGTCCGACGGCTGGATCTATTGTGGTAGCTGGATGGGGCTAATGCACTATTTCAAACGCTCGCAGAATTGATGCGCTCAGCGTAGAGCCGCTTCGATTGTCCTGCCCGTCTCCGTGCTGGTAAAGCGCAGCGCCCGAGGCGCACTCGCGCTATCTGAGTTGAACAGAAACCGGCCGGTCATGGAAGCACCCGCATTCAGGTCGCCGAACCAGGATCGGTCCGTGGCCTGATCGATGATATCCGGGTGTGCTTTTACAACGCTCCCGTCGGCCGTCACCAGTTCCGTGGTGAGGTACTGCCAGCCCCAACGCGCCGGGAAAAAGAGCCTGTCCATGGCGAATTCATAAATCATGCGGCGATTGGAGTCTGATACAACCCTCGACAATGTCTGCGCCACCGGTAGGATTCGAAATCGATTGGTGATGCCGATCCGTCAGCACCCGGCTCTGGCAGGCCTCCTTCCAACCCGGCATGCGTTCGATGGCCGTTATAGTAATGTTGGAACTCGGTTAGTTTTGCATCCAGATCGACGGTCGTCCAGAATAGGGTCCGGTCGAGGTACTCGCGCCGAAGCGTCCCAATCAGCCGCTCTACGAACGGATGCGATAGCGGCACGTATGGGACAGTCTTGATCTCCGTCACCTCGAGTACTCGAAGATTGGCTTTCCATTGGTGGAACCGATACAGCGGATCATGATCCGAGCTGAGGTATTTGGGCAGACTTTGTCCGCGAATCGCTCGATGGAACATGCAGCACAGCGCCACTCCGTCCACGACGCCGCTGTGGACGCCAAACCCAATGATGCGACGCGTGAATTGGTCCATCACAACGAGAACCCAATGGGTTCTCAAGGTGGCGGATTCGCATCGGAACAAATCGCAACTCCACAAACTGTCCTTCATGTGGCCGATGAAACGTCAGCCAGGATGGACCTGCTGAATCCGATTCCGGCCGGTAGTGAGCGCTCAGGATACGGCGAACCACATCCTTATCGATCTCGACGCCGAAAGCCAACGCGATCTGCTGGGCAATGCGAGGACAGCCCCAACTGGGATTGCGCCGCTTCATGGCCACGACGGCGTCGATGAGTTCTTGGTTCGGTCCCTTCGGGCCGGGTCGACGCCCGCGTTTGGGCGATGAGTTTAGTCCGATCCACTTTCGACCTTGCAGATTGATCGGACGTCTGATAGGTTTTACGAATGCATCGACAATTGGTTGCAGCCGCCCTCCTTCTCTGGCCAAGTTTAGGATTTTGCGGTTCTATGATCGACTTTGGTGCAGCGGCGGTCCGCAAAGCCGCACCCAATGCGAAGGTCTCCATCCAGGTGGACCGATCGTTGGGGCCGGAGGCTTTCCGGATACGGCGGACGGCAATCACGGGCGGCGATGAACGCGGCGCCATGTATGCCGCGCTCGATTACGCCGAGCAGTTGGAGTTGAACGGCGCGGTGCGGGAAAAGCAGGTGAAGCCCAGCCTCGGCGTTCGCGCCCTCAAGTTCAACATTCCTCTTGCCGGCACCGGGTATCTTTCTGAGGAAGACCTCGCGAACAACCAGTGGTTTTGGGATCTGAACTACTGGCGGGTGTTTCTCGATATGGCCGCACGCAATCGTTACAATGCCTTGACGTTTTGGAGCGCCCACCCCTACGACCGCATGGTCCGCATCAAGAAGTACCCCGAGGCGACGGACGTTCCGGCCGCCGAACTCGACCGCAATATCGAGTTCTTCCGCAAGCTGTTCCAGATGGCGGCCGATCGCGGACTCGACGTCTATCTCGTAACGTGGAATATTCACGTGTCGCGCGCCTTCGCCAAAGCGCATAACATTGCCGACTCCGGCGTAGATTCTCCCCTTGTGCGCGATTATCAGCGGGAAGCGATCAAAGCGCTGTTCGCCACTTACCCGATGATGACCGGAATCGGCACCACAGCCGGTGAGCGGATGAGAAACATGACCGGCCGGCAAAAGCTGGACTGGGTCGCCGATACTTATTTCGCCGCGTTGCGCGAGATCAAACGGCCGGCGCCATTCATCCTGCGCGCCTGGCAATCGGAGCCCGAGGAAATGGCCCGCATGCTGGATACCGTCAAACATCCAGGGCCGGTCTACCTGGATCTGAAATTCAACGGCGAACATATGTATTCCTCCGTACGTCCGCACGTACAGGACGAACGCTGGGTGAAAATGGCCGGAAACCGCTGGCGCGTACTCTGGCACCTGCGTAATGACTGCCTGTTTATCCTGCGCTGGGGCGATCCGGATTTCGTGCGCAGCGCAATTGAGAATATGTCCGGATCGGCGGGCTTTGTCGAGGGTTCCGAATTGGATGTGCCGGGCGTGGACCGCATCCATACAACCGAAGCCGCCAGCCACATGGACTGGAAGTACAAGTTCGAGAAGCATTGGTTCCGGTACATGCTCTGGGGAAGGTTGGGCCACTTCGCGGCCGAGCCCGACTCGACCTGGCGCGCGCACTACCAGCGCCGGTTCGGAGCAGCCGGAGCGGACGTTTACGAAGCCACGCGGCAGGCCAGCAAGATCATCCCTTCGATGACTTCCTACCACTGGAACTATATGAACGGCGACTGGTATCCGGAGGGCTCCATCGGCAGTTGGAATACGTCCTATGAGCAACCCCGCGTGAACTACCGCCGTGCGACGGTGTACCAGGACATTCGGACGTACATTTTCAACAACACTATCGACCTTTCGCTCCTTGGAATACCGGAATACACAGTGGGTAAACGGGGCGGCGAGACTCCGTTGGAAGTTGCGGCGCGCCTCGAGTCTTACGGCCGCCGAGCTTTGGAGTTGACGAGAAAAGCGGTGCCCAGTGTCGAACGGGGGCAGAAAGAGTTCGCGTGCACACGCCAGGATCTGGAGGCGTCCGCCAACCTCGGCATTTATTATGCGGAGAAGTTGCGCGGCGCCACCGAACTGGCTCGCGTAGTCCTGAACGGCGACGAAAAAGGACGTGCCCCGGCAATTACGCACCTCGAGAACGCAGTCGCATCATGGCGCAAGATAATAGAGTCCACCGCGCCCCACTACATCACGCACGAGGTCTGGCTTTTCGGACAGTTCGACTGGAAACGCTACCTGCCGGACGTGGAGGCTGACATACAGATCGCGCGCGAGGCAAAACACATCCGGGAAACTTACGCTGCCGACGGCCTGCACGTATGGCTCGACTATGTACGTGCGCTCCGCGGCCTTCCGGCGATTCCGGAGCCTAAACCTAACGAGCCGGTACGTCTGGCTGTCAACCTCGATGTGCTCGGAATGCCTCCTCAGCCGCAGGGAGCGACCATCACGGGCGTCCGCGATTTCTCCGCCAATGCCAATTTTGGTCCGGTGTTACGCGTCAAGGTGCCGGCACCAGGCGAGTACGAATTGTGGGCGAACTTCTGGTGGTCAGAAATCGGGCCCGGCGCCGTGATTCTAATCGACGAGGGCAACGCAAACTCCGTTCCGACCTTCCGGCCCACATCCGATGAGTCGCTGAAGAAATGGAAGCTGGTGAAGGCGGGCCGCACGTTCCAACTGGGCGCCGGCGAGCACACCGTGAGAATTTTCGGACGCCAGCCGGGATGCCGGATTGAACGGATCGTCCTGACACCGGTGGGTGTTAAACCGTAATGAGAAAAACAATGCCCCCGCTATGGAGCATCCTCGGTAGCCGAACCCGGTCGCCTGAACGTTGGAAACGATCACATTTCTGAATTTACCAATCGCCGGCTTTGGGCCGCCTTCTCGGAACGGCCGCGCGCGGTTGCCCAGCCGCATGAAAATGGGCGACTTCAAGCCACTCATCACGATATTCGAAACTGTCAGGCGGTCGATTATGCCTCCGTTAACCATGTCAAACTCAATGCCCGAAAACCTGCTGTCGTAGAGCGCGCAGTTGCTCTTTACGATGTTCTCAAACCCGCCGTTTGATTCCGTCCCGAGTTTCAGGCAGTTACATGCCGAGCTGATAACACAGCCAATGAAGAACCGTCAGGCTCGACACCGGTAATCCGCGTCACGCCCTCTTACGCGGAAAATTCGGACTGGTCTTCATGCTTTTGGGCCGCAGCCCAAGATCACCGTTCTTTACGAATGGCTCTCCGCGTTCAGCCAGGTGCGAAATCAGCCGCTCCCGCCACTTCCGCAGTTCCGCCGCGTGCGCGGGGTCCCCGGCGAGGTCCGCCAGTTCGTGAGGGTCTCGGTCGAGATGGAACAACTGCTGCTCCCCGTCCGGAGCGTGGAAGATATACTTCCAGTGCCCGTCCGTTAGCGCATTCCAGTGGTTTGCGAGGCTATAGCAGACATCGTGCTCGAGATCGATATATTCCCGCCATTCCGCCCTGGGATTTCGAACAAGCGAGAGCAGGCTGCGGCCGTCGAGGGGCCGCGATGCTTCGGTGCCCGCCGCATCCAGGAACGTCGGCAGCACGTCTCGCAATTCTACGGGGTGCGCCACCACGGCGCCTCTTTTGGCGCTCAGCATTCCACTCGGCCAGCGCATGAGCATGGGAATGTGCGCGGAAGATTCATACGGATACGATTTGCGCCAGAGGTTTTGATCCCCGGTCATATCGCCGTGATCGGAGGTGAACAGGATCAATGTGTCCTCCAGCCGACCGCGCTTTTCGAGCGTGTCGAGGATGCGTCCGACCTGCTCGTCAACGTGGCTGACGCAACCGTAGTAGCCCTGCCGCGAGCGGCGTATCTCCTGCGGGGCTGAGGCGGCCGTGCCAGATATCTGCGCGGTTTCCGCTACGCGGAGCGTACTTCGCGGCCCACTTCCCAACTTTCGCTTCCGGGAGCGCTGCATGCTCATACATCTTCAGGAAGCGCGCGGGCGGGTCATATGGACTGTGCGGGCGGATAAATGAGACCTTCAGAAAAAACGGCTGGCGCCCTTCCCACGTGTTCAGGAAATTCACCGCCGTATCGCCGGTCCAGTTCGTTGGATGAGGCGTCTCGGGCAGCGCGAAAGCCTCGGAGCGGTGATCGTTCCACCAAAGGCGGTTCGCGTGCGGATCAAGGGCTGGGGCCTTCGACAAGAACCAACTCTCGTAATCGGAACGCTCGATTGGGCCGGCTGCCTCCGCCGCGGCCAGGGCTTCCGGCCCGTTGCCGCAGGGACAGTGCTCATCCAGTATCATCCGTTGGTATCCGTGGCCGTTGCGCATCGGGTGGAAGTGCTGCTTGCCGATGGCCATGGTGTAATATCCGGCATCCCGCAAGGCGCGTGGCTTCTCGAGCGGATACCGCTCGGCCATAGGGATCATGCCCAGCATCCCGTGATGCCAGGGCGAAAGCCCCGTCAGTAGCGCAGTGCGCGCCGGCGTGCATGTTGGGGTGGACGAATAGGCCCGGCTGAACAGAACGCCCTCGTGCGCGATGCGATCGAGATTCGGCGTGCGGATCGCGGGCTGTCCGGCGGCCCCTACGCAATCGAACCGGTGCTGGTCCGTCATGAGGAGCAGAATGTTGGGTCGCGACGAAGGCCTGCCGACAGGTTGAGGCCACACCGCCGGCGCCGCGGCCGCCGTTGCGCCGAGTTTAAGAAGGTTTCTGCGAGTCGTCATTGTTTCCTATTTCGTTGCGAGCGCCGCCTGCGCGGCATCTGCGAGTCCGGCCGATGTCCCTTCAGCGCCGAACTGGCCAATCCGCGATTCTATCGCGCCAGAGGCTTGATCCGTTAGGTTTCACGTTATGAAACCTTCAGGGTTGTGGGTTCTGCTGAACCCGTCTGTGCTGACTCTCGCATAAACGCTACATCACATGCTACCCAGGACATTGACCAATCGGCGCGCGCCTGCCCGGCTTCTACAGAGTCGGTTTCAAGAACGCGGTGCCCTACGACAACCCCGGGCACTGGAACGATCCCGACTAGCCTGATTGGCAAGATCGGGAACAGACGGTCGAAAACGCGCGGCAAAGAGGCCGCGAAGCCGACCACGCTTACAGCGGACGAGCAGTACCGCTATATGTCCATGTTGGTACGCAGAACGATCTCATCGGCCGCAACGATTTCGTTCCTGGGAAAATCCTACTTCGTAGCGAGGCGATTTGGCGAGTCGGGGTTGAGAAGAACCTTCCACTCGGGGAGGACACGCGAATTGCGCAAACGAACGATTGTGCAACGCTCCGACGATTGCTGATTAATTGGGGTTCTCGCGTTGCAAAAAGGTATCGCATTTTCGGCATGATTGGCGATATATTTATGCAATGCTAATTGGCTACGCCAGAGTCTCCACGGACGAACAGGATACGGCGGCCCAAGTCAGGGAGCTCAAAGCAGCCGGATGCGACCGTGTTTATCGCGAGAAGGCCTCCGGCGGACGGCACCCCAGGGAGTTGAACGACCTGGCGAACGAGGCCTGGGTTGACTTCCTAACGGAGGCATCATGCAAAGACGGGATTTTCTCTCCTTGCTGGGCGCTGGCGCGCTCCCAGCCGCACCGCGCCGCAGACCAAACATCGTTTGGATCATGGCGGACGACCTCGGCTGCACGGATTTAGGCTGCTACGGAGGCACGGCCATCGCTTCGCCGAATCTGGATCGGCTTGCCGCCGGAGGGTTGCGCTTCACGCAGGCGTATGCGGGCAGCACTGTGTGCGCGCCATCGCGTTGCGCTTTGATGACCGGTCTGCACAGCGGCCATGGGCACATTCGTGGAAACACGTTAACGCCGCCGGAGGGTCAACGGCCACTGACGGAGGGCACCCTTACGCTCGGCAGGCTCATGAAGGAGGCCGGCTATGCCACCGGAGCGTTCGGTAAGTGGGGGCTTGGCGGTCCGGGCAGCAGCGGTGAACCCGCGAAGCAGGGATTTGACACCTTCTTCGGGTACCTTTGCCAAGCTCTCGCACACGAGTATTACCCCACCATGCTGCGGCGCAACTCGGATGCCGTGCCGCTCGATGGCAAAATCTATTCGCACGACCTCATCTTCAACGAGGCTCTGGCATTCATCCGTCAGCACCGCGATCAGCCTTTCTTCCTCTATCTCCCCGTCACACTGCCGCATGGGAAGCTTGACGTGCCCGACTCTGCCGCCTACGCAAACAGGCCATGGCCGCAGCCGGTGAAGAACTACGCCGCCATGGTCAGCTACCTGGACCGCGATGTGGGCCGCCTGCTGGAACTGCTGCGCGATCTGCGCCTGACCGACAACACGCTCGTCTTCTTCGCAAGCGACAATGGCGCGGAGATCCATTACTTCAAAAAGAGCAGCAGCAGCCCCGATCTGGTGCCGGACTACATCCGCCTTGTGCATAGCTCCGGCCCGCTGCGTGGTTTCAAACGCGACCTTTACGAGGGCGGTATCCGCGTGCCGCTCATAGCTCACTGGCCCGGCAGGATTCGGCCAGGCATCACCGACCACGTCTGCGCCTTCTGGGATGTGCTTCCCACGTTGGCCGACCTCATCGGCGAATCGGTGCCGAATCATCTCGACGGCATCTCATTCGCGCCCACGCTACTCGGCGGCACCCAAAGGAAGCATGACCACTTGTACTGGGAGTTCCATGAAGGCGGGTTTGCCCAGGCCGTGCGCTTCGACTATTGGAAGGCCATCCGTCGCGGCCCATCGGAGGCGATTGAGCTTTACAGCCTGCGGGCTGACCTCGGTGAGCACCTGAACCTCGCCGCCACGAATCCCGAGCTCGTCGAGAAAGCTGCGCGTCTCATGCGTGTTTCCCGTACCGACTCGTCTTTGTTCCCGGTCGTATCCAGGACCAGTCCCGGCAGCGGCTATGCCAGATAGCTGCTACGCTGAAAACGTGCTGGACGGGGTGCGGAGACTCCATTCCGGAAAGTTGGATGGCACGTGGCGTACCGGAGTCGATCATCATGCTGAGGCCGGGGCATCGGTCGATCGCAACGCTGGCGCGATATGTGCGGCGCTTACTGCGCTGGGCAGCGTGACTGCGTCGCACGGCAAATGTTTGAAGAGAAGATAGGAAGAAGGACGGCATGTATAAAAGCGTGTTGACCGCTTCCGCCGATGGCAAGACCCTAACCGAGACCGGATCGGCCGGCGGGAGTGAATGAGAAGTTTACAGTGGTCTACGCCAAGCAGTGATGGAACCGCTGATGGCGTCCTTAGTCGATTCGCTCAACCATTGTCGCATGCGGCGATAATGCGAACCCTTCCAGTAGATTTTTCCGCACTGCGGGCATTGGCGAAAATCCTCGTATGATGTGGCGGTACGAGACGGGAGCAAGGGTCGTACGTGTTCTCCCGGAACTTGCTCCAGGATGCCGTTACATACCATGCAGCGGGTGAATGGCCGGATGGAACGTGCGAGATCGAAGCGATCCACAATCTCAGCAAGCTGGTGGCGGCTGTCAGTCTGTCGCACCCGATAACCGTGAGTGACGGCGGTGTGCTTGAGCAGCCCCAGATCTCGTGTAAGCAGGATGCGTTGTTGTTCGGAAGAGATTTTGACCAGTTCCGAGTCTCCAGTGCCGTTCCCGTAAGCGGCATCGAAGCCTAGCATGCGAAGATAAGCCGCCAGCCTGCCCAAGTGCACGTCCAGTATGAACCTGGGCTCGCGCAACACTTCACGGCGAACTTTCAACTCCGGCGTGACGTCGAACGATTCGAACATGGGAAACACAGCGATTCGATCGCCGTCGCGAACCACGTAGGAGAACGGGACAGACTCGCCGTTCGAAACGATCAGCTCAACCTCCGTGTGTGGCACGCCAAAGCTCTCGATCAAGTCCTTCGCCTGGCTGGGTACGAAGAATGACTTCCGCAGAGTTCTTTGTCGCAGGTCCCGGGGAAGGTGATCGTTCAATTCAGCGTAAAAACGGAACCAGGCGCAGGCAGGTGGCCACATCTCTATAGCGCCTCCATCTATCTCTGAATTAATTTACGTTGACGCACTGGAAAAAGCACCTTTGCTAATAAAAACAACCGTGCTGCGGCGCGACGCCCAGTACGGGTGAGATTTGAGGAGAGATACATGCATAATGGGTTAACTCAACTGACGCGAACGGCGGCGGGCGCTCGTTTTAGCAGGGGTATTTCGGCGCCCGTGGACTGAAGCTGGTCACCCGGACGGACCCACAATCTAGGAGAAGCAGTTAGCCCCCGGGCCGAAATCACTTCACCCGGATATCCTGGTCTGGAACGACAGGAGGCGATCGAACAATCCCATTCGGTTTTGGAGTGTGATTGTACATCACTCTATGATCGCCGGAGATATCATGCTCGCTCCGGACCTCCGTCGCACCGTGATCCGAACGGTTGATGACGCCGAGTCCCTACATGCCAAACTGCTCAGTGGTGCCGAGCGCACCAGCGGCTGGCTCCGAAACTTCACAGGCAGCCCTTTGGAGCTTTTCACGGCGCTACGCTTCCAGACTGTGGGGCATGACCCCCTTACCGGGGAGGCGCTCAACGTGATTGAACAGCTTAACCAGACCTTCACTATCTTGGCTTCGCTCCGTGCGGTCGAATGGCTTATTGAAATGCATCCGGAGGCCAATGGATTCCGACTAGCGCTCGCCACTAGTAGCGGCCGTGACATCGAGAGTGTCGAACCGGACATAGTGGCCGCCGAAGTATTCTCGGCAACTCACCCCGGCAGCAACCAGAAACTCAAGAAAGATATCGCGCGTTTGGTGTCGGACGCGGCGCGCCACCGCTACGTGTTCTTTGCAGCGCCGAACTACGTGAGCGGCCGACAGACGCAGTTGGAAACTGAGCCGGGGATACAGGTGCATTGTGTCGAGCTTTGAATGTCCCAAAGCACGCACTTGGGTTAAAGGGTTGGGGGTGAAGTTGTTGCGATGTGCGGACGAAAACTATTCGGAGAGGAACCACCAAGGGAAAGAGAATCAGCTACTGTTCCCCGCGCGCGCTCCAGATCGGAGTGGGTTTCAGACGGGCGTGCGTCGTGACGAGCGGCTGGGCGGGCTGCTGCTCGTTCAACAGAAGTGGAACGCTTCATCATTCAACGCGTTGGCCAAGACATTTTCCGCCGGGGGTTGCTGGAGTATTGGGACAGTCGCTGTGCCATCTCCGGACTTGCTGTGCCTGAGTTGCTCCGTGCGAGTCATATCAAGCCTTGGGCCGATTGCAAGAATGATGCCGAGCGGCTTGACGTTTTTAATGGCCTTTTGCTGGCACCCCAACTGGATGCGGCTTTCGACGTCGGCTTTATTACGGTGAATGCAGTAGGCGAAATATTGGTTTCGGAGGCTCTCAGCAAAGAGGCACGGGAACTGCTGGGGCTCGATCTGAGTATGAGGGTACCCGGCCTGACGAATGAACACCAACAATATCTTCATTGGCATCGCTGCAGGGTGTTCCGGTGAAACGGTTCGTGACCACAACGCGAGACGAGGCGGGCGGGCACTGAACTATGTTCGTCGTGTGGGCAAAGAACGCATTTACGCTGGGGAGATCGGATTCAGTAAACAGCAGCCAGTTCGAACTCGGGCTCTTGGCAACCCCCTCTCACCCCCCTGTCAACAAACGCTACCTGTCAACCGGAGAAAACGGAGAATTCGAACGAGAGCTGTGGGACTCCGAGCGCAACCTTGGTGGTTCATGTCGCTCCCCGAAAGATCTCCATTCGAGACGGAGAAACACTAGGCCCAAGTACTTGCGGAATATGGCATTTCTGGACCGTTCGAAAACCGATGCTGTCAACAGAACCTGGAGGTGAAAGTTAGAAAACGAGGCTCTTGATCAACAACGGGGGAGGCCCTCGAGAATCCCGGATTGATAAAACAATCTTGGGAGAAAAATTTTGATCGAATCCGAGATCCTATTAGGCCTACCCCAGTATCAGATTACAACCATCACCAAGAACGGTGCAGGCGTGCGGATCTCGGCCCGGTATGACGGGCCCCGATCGTGCGCCCATTGCGGCGGCACGCGACTGCACAGCAAAGGCTGGTGCAGTCGGACCGTGCGCCACGAGGATTGGGGCCTGCGACCTTGCTCGCTCGAAATCGAAGTTCGGAAGTTCCTGTGTTTGAGCTGCGGCAAGCAGTCGCGCCAGCGACTGCCAGGTATCCTGCCCTGCCAACGAGCGAGCGAGGCCTTTCGAGAAGCGATCTTTCAGCAGCACCTGGATGGCATCAATCGCAGCCGGCTGGGCCGCCGCGAAGGCATCGGCGCCGCGACTGTGCAACGCCATTTTCAGCATGGACTGCGGCGCCAATTCAATGAATGGCATCCGCCGCGTTGCCCGATCGTGCTCGGCATCGACGAGCACTTTTTCACCCGCCGCAAAGGCTACGCCACCACGCTTTGCGATCTGCGCCACCATAAGGTTTACGATGTGGTGCTGGGCCGCTCGGAACTATCGCTGAGCAGCTATTTGGCAGGTTTGGAAGGTAAATCCGAAGTGCGCGTGGTGTGCATGGATCTGGCCAGTGTGTATCGATCTATCGTGCACCAGCATTTTCCCAACGCGCGCATTGTGGCCGATCGCTTCCATGTCATTCGCCTGATCAACCATCACTTTTTAGCCTGCTGGCGCGAGATCGATCCGGTGGGCGCTAAGAATCGTGGCCTGATGTCGCTGATGCGCCGCCACCGTCACAATCTGAAACCGGAACAGCAGATCCGGCTCGCTCTGTATTTTGCCGAACATCCTGCCTTGGAACTGATCTACCGTTTCAAGCAGCGCCTTTGTTACCTGCTGCTGAAAAAGCATCGCACACGCAAGCAATGCGAGAAACTGGCCCCGCGTTTTCTGCGTGCCGTGGACCAGTTGCGGCAGGCCGGCCTGCCGCAACTGGTCCAGCTTGGGCAAACTCTATACACCTGGCGCAACGAGATTGCGACCATGTGGCGGTTCACGCGCAACAACGGAATCACTGAAGGCTTTCACAACAAAATGGAATTGATCAGCAGGCAGGGGTTCCGCAACTTCGAAAACTATCGTATGCGCGTTAAGGTATTATGTTCGTGAATCAGTCTGGGATCCGGGGTCTCCCCCGTTGTTGGCGTAGAGCCAGCTCTTTTCTACCGCCTCTAAGTCATTGATTACAAATTACTTGGCTCCCCGGCATGGATTCGAACCACGATTCTCGGCTCCAAAGGCCGCTGTCCTACCATTGGACGACCGGGGATTATTGAGTGGAAACTACTTAGCTTCTAGTGTAGCCTTCTGCCGACGATTGCCGCAATCGCTGAATTGCGATCCATAGATAATGTACGCCGCTCCATATAGTTCCCAAGGTGGTCAGCACGATTCCCACCGGCACAAAAAATTGGAAAAACGGCACCGGCCAAGCTCGCGCGCACATGAAGGCTACGGCGGAACACATCTGAATAGTCGTGCTCACCTTGCCCCACCACGAGGGCGGAAAATCGCGGATTTTCGTCAATGCCAGCGCGCACACAGCCATAAGTAGGATCAGCGCGTCGCGCCCAGACCACCAGCCATACCAGCCAGCATGGGAACCGCCCAGCGATGCCGAGGCGAGATAAACACCAACACCAGCAAAGCCTTGTCGGCCAGCGGATCGAGGATACGAGCCAGCGCGCGATTTCCAATCGAAACGCCGCGCCAGATAACCGTCCATTCCGTCCGTCACGCCTGCCAGCATGCAGAGCAATAACGCGCGCGGAAGTCTGAGCGACGAATGGCCAACACCATGAACGGCGTCAGCGCAATGCGCAACAGCGTAAACAGATTAGGAATATGTCGTAGCAGAATTTCAGGATACCAGCGCGTGCACCACGCGGTTGGCCAAGTTGGTCGAAACTCAGAATCTCGTAGAGCGACGGATCGCTCATGATCTTCGAAACCAGTGCGGTGTGCATCGCGTGTCCCGCGCGCTCGGCAATCACGTGGCCCAGCAGAGGACGCCCAATCAGCGCGAGGTCGCCGATCAGGTCGAGCACCTTGTGCCGGCAACATTCGTCCGGAGCACGCAATACCGTCCGGATTCAAAATCGTCGCGCGTGAAACAAACCGCATTCTCGAGCTTCGCGCCACGAATCAGGCCCATGTTGCGCATCTGCGCGAGTTCATGTTCGAAACCAAATGTTCGCGCTGGAGCAATGTCGGTCGCATAGCGTTCAGGGGTCAGGTCCAGTTCGAGCGTCTGCTGGCCCACCAGCGGATGGTCAAAGAAGATGTCGCAGCGTCAACAGAAACCGATCGCATGGCAGAATCGTGATGCGTTTGCCGTTGCCCTCAACCGAAACGGGCCGCCGTATACGTAGATAACGCTTGCGACGGCGGAACGTGCGGATGCCGGCTTCCTGCAGTAGCTTCACGAACGGCAGGCCGCTGCCATCGAGAATCGGCACTTCGAGGTTGTCGATTTCGACGAAGGCATTGTCGATTCCCATACTGTAAAGCACGCTTAAGCAAATGCTCCGTCGTCGAGATCAGGACGCCCTGACGCATCAGACTTGTCGCGTAACTGACACGCGCAATGTTGCCGCCAGCTTGCGGGGATCTTGAAGTTATCCAGATCCGTGCTGACAAAGACAATGCCTGTGGAAGGCGGGGCTGGCAAAATCCGTATCTTGACCGGGGACGCCATGGTGCAGGCCAACTCCGAGTCGCTTCTACAGGCCTTCTGTACTGTTGTTTCGAATCTCAAACGCGTTCCCCTGACGTAAAGATGGCTGTCGAACGACATTAAGTTTAAGATGCGGCTCGGCCGCGTTTCGTAACACTTTCATTATAAAGGATTTGCTTCATTTCGTCCTGTGTCATTTTTGCAACACATAAAAACTAGTCAGTGTGGCAAATTCAGACTCCATTCGTAGCATTATGGTTTATCAAGGGAACCATGTTGCGCCCTCGGCTATTCCTCATTGATTCGTTTGGGTTTATTTTCCGGGCCTTCCACGCGCGTGCCCGTATGAGGCGTCCCCGCCATGCGTACCAGCGCCGGAGTGAACACCGAGGCGGTGTACATTTTCCACAACATGGTGCGGAAATTTAGCCGAGTCCACAAGCCGGAATACATGGCGGCGGTGTTTGAAAGCGAGGGCAAAACCTTCCGCGACGAGGCTTTCGCCGGCCTACAAAGCAACCGTACCGAGACGCCGCCAGGACCTGTTGCAGCAGATTCCGCTGATCCGCAAAATTCTGGAAGCGATGCGCATTCCATTGTGGAATTCCCGGATTACGAGGCGGACGATGTAATCGGCGCGCTGGCGAGCGGGCGGCGCAGGCGGTCAGGACGTGGTGATCGTGTCGAGCGACAAGGACATGCTGCAGCTTGTCGACGACCGCGTCTGCATGTTGAATCCGGCGAAGGACGACACATTTATTGTCCGCCGAGGTCGAAGACTTTATGGGCGTGAAGCCGAGCCAGGTGGCTGACCTGCTGGCGTTGAAGGGTGACAGCGTTCCGACAACATTCCCGGTGCGCCCGGGCATCGGCGACAAAGGTGCGCGCGAACTCATAACTCGTTTTGGAACCGTCGAAAAGGCGCTCGAACATGCGGGCCGGAGGTCGAGCGGAAGATGTACCGCGAGAGCCTGCAGAACAACGCGGCTCAGATTCTGCTGAGCAACAGCTGGCGACCATCAGACGTGACCGTACCAGTCGAATGGAATCTGGAAGCGGCAGCGCGGCAGACGCCTGACATCGAAGCACTCGCGCAGATCTATCGTGAACTGGAGTTCTTCAGCATGTTGAAGGAACTGCGGGCCGCTGGCCCAAGCGGAAACGAAGCTGGATTTCAGCAACATCACTTCTCAGGAAGAGCTCGATGCTTATCTCGCGCCGCTGGAAACCGGTGCACCCGTGTGCAATCGTGATGCGTACAGCGGGCGACGGCGAACTGGCTTTATCGAGTGCGGGTATCTCGTATCAAGACCGGCGAAGGACGAGCGCTGCCGCTTGAGTATCTGGACGGGATCTGCGCGATTCTGGAAGATCCGGCCAGGCCGAAGATCACTCACGATGTGAAATCGCTGTTGCTGTTGCTGGCCAAGCGCGGGCATCAACGCCCAGGGATTCACCGACGACGTGATGCTGTATTCGTTCCTGCTCAGCGCCGATTCCGGCGCTTCTTCCTGGAAGGAACTGCGCAGCGTTATCTGAATCGCGCAATCGGACGCGGCGCTGAGGAGCACGCCGAGAGCGGCCTTCGAACTGGCCCAACAAGCTCGCACCGGAAATCGAGGCGCAGGGACTGGGTCGCCTCTATCACGACATCGAATTGCCGCTCACCGCGGTGCTGGCGCGCATGGCACAAGCCGGAATTTGCGTGGAGCCGAAACAACTGCAGGCGCTCTCGGTGCGCATGGATCTGGAGATCCAGCGGCTCACGGCGGAGATCCACGAAATCGCTGGACATCCGTTCAACATCAATTCGCCGCAGCAACTCGGAAAGGTGCTGTTTGAAGAATTGAATTTGCCGTCGCCCGATGAAGTACGGCAAGGGCAAAGTCAATTTCGACCGCGGCCGACGTGCTGGAGGAGCTCGCGGCAACTTACCCGATTGCGCAGAAAGTATTGGAATACCGCCAGCTCGCAAAGCTGAAAGGTACCTACGTGGATGCGCTGCCGGCATTGATCGACCCGCAACGGGCTGCCTGCACACTACGCTGAATCAGACCGGGGCGGCCACCGGGCGCTTGTCATCCTCCAATCCCAATCTGCAGAATATTCCGATTCGTACGGAGTTGGGCCGCGAGATCCGCGCCGCCTTTGTGCCCTGCAAAACTGGAAGATGCTCGTGGCCGACTACTCGCAAATTGAGTTGCGACTGCTGGCGCACATGTCGCAAGACCCGGTTCTGCTGGATGCGTTCCGCAGCGGCGAGGACATACACACACGCACCGCCGCCGAAGTCTTCGGAGTGCCTCCGTTGATGGTTACGCCCGAATTGCGGCGCAACGCGAAAGCGGTCAACTTCGGAATCGTTTATGGGCAGACTCCATTCGGTCTCGCCGCGCAACTCGGCATCGATCGCAAAGAGGCTGAGATCTATATCCGCAACTATTTCGAGCGCTATGCAGGCGTAAAGAAGTTCATTGAAAAAACGATCGCCGAAGTTCGTGCGAGTCCGGAGTCGTGCGGACTCTTTTCGGACGACTGCGCCCTATACCTGACATCAACAGCCGCAATCCAAACGCGCGCGGATTTGCGGAGCGCACCGCAGTCAACACACCGCTGCAGGGCACCGCCGCGGACATGATCAAGCTCGCGATGATCCGCATCGATGCCGAACTGACCAAGTCCGGCTACAAGTCACGCATGCTGCTGCAGGTACATGACGAACTCATCTTCGAGTGCCCGCCCGACGAATTGGATGCGGTGAAGAAACTGGTTAAGGGACAAATGGAGGGCGCTTATAAGCTGAGCGTTCCGCTGCTGGTTGATATCGGGACGGGCGACAACTGGCGCGACGCAAAATAGATTCCCAGGCCTACTTGACTCCGGACGGCGCCGCGGTCATCCTTGCGTCATAGGAGGTGCTTATGTCAACCCCAGCAGCAGTGCGGCAATCCCCTGCCGTGGAAGCTTTCTTGTCCCAGGAACAGGTGCCGCTATATATCGGCGGCCAGTGGGTTCGTTCCACCGACCAGAAAACATTTCGAACTCTCGACCCCGGCTCCGGGGCGGTGCTCGCAGAAGTGAGCAGTGCTACGGCCGAGGACGTCAATCTCGCAGTCAACTCCGCGCGTAAGGCGTTTCGCGAATCGGGTTGGGCGCGAATGTCTCCGAACGAACGCGGCGTCTATCTGCACCGACTGGCGGATCTCGTCGATGACCGTCGTCAGATTCTCGCCGAGATCGAATCGCTGGATGTTGGCAAACCGCTGCCGCAGGCGAGTTACGATGTTGCCAACTTCGTCCAGACCATGCGCTATTACGCCGATCTGGCCATACACATCCACTACCGCGAACCGATTGCCGTATCGCGTCATGAGGCACGCATTGTACGGCACGCCTGGGGTGCGTGCGCTTTCATACTGCCCTGGAATTTCCCTCTGTTATTAGCCGGCTGGAATCTTTCGCCCGCGCTGGCGGCAGGCAATACCGTAATCGTGAAGCCCGCTGAAGACACACCTCTTAGCACGTTGTACCTGGCGCGACTCGCTGAAGAAGCCGGCATTCCGGATGGTGTCATCAACGTGGTCGCGGGACTCGGCGAAACCGCGGGATCCGCACTGGCACGGCACCCTGGCATCAGCCGTATGGGTTTCACCGGCTCCCCGGAAGTGGGCCGGATGATCGCGGAATCGTGCGGCCGCAACCTGGTTCCGGTGAAGTTGGAACTGGGCGGCAAGGGCGCAGCGGTAGTGCTGGACGACGCGAATGTGGAATCGACGGCAGCCGCGCTGGCGGGCGCTGTCACGCTGAACTCAGGACAGGTCTGCTGTACAGCAACACGTTGGCTGGTGCACGAAGACGTGTACAACAAGTTCGTCGAATGCGCCGTCGATCAGATGAAGAAAGTGCGCATCGGCTATGGCCGCGACAGCGAAACGCAGATGGGTCCGGTGGTGAGCCGCAAGCAGCTCGACCGCGTTCTCGGCTATCTGCATAAGGGCAGCGAGCAGGGTGCGCTGACGCTGCTGGAAGGCGGCGAAGCAATTGTGGTGGGCCATGAGCATGGCTTCTACGCAAAGCCTGCGTTAATGGCTGGTCCTCCGGAGAACATTGCCGCGCGCGACGAGATTTTCGGACCGGTCGCCTACGTTCTGAAATTCCGCGACGACAGGGAAGCTGTCGAACTGGTGAACAGTTCACCCTATGGCCTGGCGAACAGCGTGTGGTCAAAAGACCTGACGCGCGCGAACACAATCGCTGAATCACTCGTGGCCGGAAACAGCTGGATTAACGCGCACAATGTGTTCGTACACGGAGTGCCGTACGCCGGTGTGAACCTGAGCGGAATGGGCGGCGGAGTGCTTGGCCCACGGACGTTGTTCGACTACCTGCGCGAACAATCGATCGTGCGTCCGCTGTAGTTATAGCCTGATATCATAATTGCCATATGCAAAGACGAACCTTTCTGCGAGCGTCTTCCGCGGCACTGGGAAGCAGTCTCACTCTACTCGCCGACGCGCCGATGCCGATGGCCACGCTGGGAAAATCCGGCCTGCGCGTATCGAAGTTCTGCCTCGGCGGTTACCACATGGCCGTCAACGGCGAAGATACCGCCGTGAAAATTATTCATCGCGCGCTCGAACTCGGCGTCAATTTCTTCGATTGCGCGCGGCTCTACCACAAGGGCCTAAGCGAGAGCATTTATGGCAAGGCTCTCACTCCCGCAACCCGTCAAAAGATTTTGCTGATGACTAAGGCGGAAGTGCGCGATGCTGCTGGCGCCATGGGACAGCTTGAAGAATCCCTGAAGCGCATGAAGACGGATTATCTCGATCTCTGGCAGTGCCATCAGGTCAGCGAGATGAGTGAAGTCGACCAGATCCTCGGCCCGAAGGGTGCTCTGGAAGCTTTTGTGAAAGCGAAAAAGGAAGGCAAGGTGCGGCACATCGGCTTCACCGGACATCGCGATCCCAAAGTGCATCAGCGCCTGCTCGACGCCTTTGATGGTTGGGAGACGGTGCAGCACCCGGTGAATCTGATCGACCCGCATTACCTCAGCTTCATCAACAGCGTGCTTCCGAATATTCGCAAGAAGGGTCTGGGCATGCTCGCAATGAAATCCAACGCGATGGGGCCGATCGGGAAAAACAACATTGCCAAAATCGACGAGTGTTTGCGCTTCGCCTGGACGCAGGATGTCGATACTTTGGTCTCAGGCGTCGAGACGGTCGCACAACTCGAACAGAATGTCGGCATCTGCAAAACTTTCAAGCCGATGTCGAAGGCGGAGATGACTTCGCTACTCGAACGTACGCGCAAAGGCGAGTACGGTTCCAAGATAGAGCGCTACAAGTTGAAAGAACAAGGCGCGACGCATAAGCTGCATCACGACGCATAAACCAGAATGGGCCGTGTGAAGTTGCGCGGCCCTACTTCAATTCACGCAGCAGTTCCAGACATTCAATCATCGCGCGGCCTTGATGGTAACCGGCCTTCCAGATATTCGCCTTGTCGCCGCGACCTACCAGATCCTCACGCACTGACGACCACCATTCGCCATTCTTCCAATCGATCTGATACTTGTCCGTGAATCGCCAGGTCTTATCAAAAACTTCCAGGTACTGCGCATCGCGTGTGAGCTTATACATGTAGAGTGCGCTCACCAGGGCCTCGGCCTGCACCCACCAGGATTTATCGCGATCGCTGGCCGCTTCACGAAACGGGCCCGAGCTCCAGAAGCCGCCGTTCTTTTCGTCATACCCGTATTTTCGAGAGTAAGCGAACAAGTCTTTGAACATGTCGATCAAAGGATGCACAGGGACACCTGCCACCTTGCAGGCATCAACGAGCAGCCAGATATTTTCCAGATCGTGACCATACGACACGCGTGCGTAATTGCCCTCCAGGCGCGGCGTCCAGTTGCGATCGTATTTATCCGTGCAGGCAACCAGGCCCTTGCGAACAACAGTGTTCGATTCGATCGTGATCAATTCCAGCAATCGTTCGCGAGCCAGCGGCGACTTGCTCGCTTGATAATACGCAGTGACCGATTCGAGCATATGCAGATGCGTGTTCATAATCTTCAGCGCAGGGTCGCCCATGTAGCCGGGCTCGCTGCCCTGCTGCGGAGACCAGTCACGCTCAAAGGACTCCAGGTAACCGCCGTAGAGTTTATCGTGAGACTTCGCTTCCAACATGTTGAAAAACATCGTGGCGAATTCGAGCACGTCCTTGCGCTTGCTCGCCATGTAATATTCCGACAATGCATACAGCGCAAAAGATTGCCCGTACATGTGCTTGCGGGGCTTCAGCGCTTTGTCGCCCGAAGCGTCCACTTCCCAATAGAAGCCGCCATGCTGCTTGTCCCACATCTTCTCTTTGAGAAAGCGATAGCCATGATCCGCAGCCGCCAGCATCTCCTTGGAATCGGCGTAGCCGCCGCGTGCCATCCGCGAGAAAAGCCAGATCTGCCGGGACTGCGTAACAATACCTTTGGTGCCGGGGCCCTTCGGCTCGCCGGTAGGACCGAAGTTGATCGTGTAACCGCCGTTCCTCGAGTCGATGCAGCGCGGATACCAGAAACCGAGGATGTTCTCCTTCAGCGCTTTCTCGATGCGCGGAGCATGCGCCTGTGCGGTCGCCAGCGTGACTTGTGCCTGTGCGATTGTCGCGAGACTGAATACGAGCGAGCAGAAAAACAATCTCAGCATGAGAACCATCATAAGATGGAAGAGCAAATTATGACTCGCGTCAGCATTCTCCAAATTGCCGCAACGTCCGTCGCGCTACTGGGGCTGGGCAGTTGTTCCGAAACAAAGAAAGCGCCCGAGCAACAAGTCGCGAAGAAGCGTCAGTCCGACAAAGCGCCCGATATCTTCAAAGCCAAATTCGAAACCTCAAAAGGCGACTTCGTGGTTGAGGTGCAGTCGTGACTGGGCGCCGCGCGGAGCAGATCGTTTCTACAATCTGCTCGAAGACGGCTTCTTCGACACATGCGCTTCCACCGCGTGGTGCGCAATTTCATCGTGCAGTTCGGAATCAATGGCGACCCGTCGATTTCTAGGCTCTGGACCAATCTCGTCATTCCTGACGATCCCCCAAAAGAGAAAAACGTCAAAGGTACAATCACGTTCGCCGTCCGTGGGCCGACCACACGCACTACTCAGGTGTTCATCAACTTACGCGACAACGCCGCCACGCTCGACAAATCCGGATTTGTGCCGTTTGGAAAAGTAATTTCAGGAATGGACGTGGTGGAAGGGCTCTACAGTTCCTACGGCGACATGCCCCCGCGCGGCAACGGTCCTGACCCGAATCAAATCGAGATACAAGGCAACAAGTACCTGGAAAGTAAGTTCCCGAGACTCGACTACATCAAAAAGGCAACGATCATTCCTTAATTCGAGGGCTTAGGCATAGGCCATGCTACCCTCAGATTATGAAGTTGTCCGAGTCATTTTTCGGCCAGAAATTCGGCATCACCGAGCAGGATCTTGAGCGCTATCTGGGTGAAGCTCTATCCGGCGGGGGCGATTACGCCGACCTGTATTTTGAGTATCTTGCAACCAGCTCGCTGAGCATCGACGAATCCATTGTAAAGAGCGCCACCCAGGGCGTCTCAGTGGGTGTCGGAGTACGCGTCATCGTAGGGGAGCGGACGGGATACGCTTACAGCGACGATCTCAGTCCTGAGAAGATTCGAAAAGCCGCGAAGGTGGCGGCCTGCATCGCGAACGGTCCGGCAAAGGTGGATACCACCGGTCTGGAGTCCGCCCGCGCGCATAACTTATACGCTGTCCCTGTGGCTCCGGCCGAGACTAGTCTCGCGGAACGCGTGGAGTTGCTGGCTCGGGCGGATCGTTCAGCGCGCGCCTATGATCCGCGTGTCTTCCAGGTTCAGGCAAGTTATGCGGACAGCCTTCGGCACGTGCTCGTAGCAACCAGCGATGGATCGCTGAGCTTTGACCGCCAGCCCATGGCCCGAATGAACGTTGCCGTGCTCGCGCGCGAGGCCGATGGAATTCCGCAGCGCGGCTATGCGGGCGGCGGCGGGCGCGTCTCGCTCGACTTCTTCCTGAAAGAAAAAACGCCGGAGCATTATGCACATGAAGCCGGCAGACAAGCCATCGTGCAGCTCGGCTCGGTGCCTGCGCCGGCGGGTGAGATGACGGTGGTCCTGGGTCCCGGCTGGCCGGGCATTTTGTTGCACGAAGCGGTGGGCCACGGGTTGGAAGCGGACTTCAATCGTAAGGGTGTTTCCGCATTCACCAATCGCATTGGACAGAAGGTGGCGAGCCCGCTCTGCACTGTTGTCGACGACGGCACGATTGAGAACCGGCGCGGCTCGCTCAACGTGGATGACGAAGGCGTACCGACGAACCGCACCACCTTGATTGAAGGCGGCATCCTGCGCGGCTATTTGCAGGATAAGCTCTCCAGCCGGCTGCTGGGCAACACCCCGACCGGCAACGGCCGTCGTGAAAGCTATCAGCACATGCCGATGCCGCGCATGACCAACACGTTCATGCTTCCGGGCGAAAGCGACCCGGGCGACATCATACGCTCGGTGCCGAGGGGTCTCTACTGCGTGAACTTCGGCGGCGGTCAAGTCGACATCACGAGTGGCAATTTCGTGTTCTCCGCCTCGGAAAGTTACCTGATCGAAGACGGCAAGCTGACGCGACCCGTGCGCGGTGCGACGTTGATCGGCAATGGACCCGAAGCGCTGCAACAAATCAGTATGGTCGGCAATGACTTGCAGTTGGATGAAGGCGTGGGCGTGTGCGGTAAAGAGGGTCAGAGCGTGCCGGTAGGTGTCGGCATCCCGACCATCAAGCTGGACCGCATGACCGTGGGAGGAACGGCTTGAGCTATCAGGAACTCGCAGTCGAAGTCGTGCAGCGCGCGCTCAAATGCGGCGCTTCAGACGCCGAATGCACAATCTCCGAAGGCGAGGAATTTTCCGCCAGTGTACGCATGCGTGAGTTGGAAAATCTGAAGGAAGCGGGCGCGCGCGGGCTTGGCGTGCGCGTCCTGGTGGGTCAGCGGACAGGGTCGGCCTACACTTCGGATCTTACGCAAGATGGCATCGCACTGATGATTCAATCGGCGATGAACCTGGCCGAGATTACGAGCGATGACCCGCACGCCGGACTGCCCGAGGCCGCCGAACTTGGCAAGCTCGATGGCGACCTCGGACTTTATTGTCCGGACATCGAAACGCTCGAGACACCATTCAAAATTGAACAGGCGCGACTCGCAGAGCAGGCCGCTCTCGAAGCCGATGTGCGCATCAGCACGTCTGAAGGCGCGTCGTTCGATTCCTATATCGGCGCGCGCTACTTCGCGAACTCACGCGGATTCTCAGGCGGCTATCGCAGCAGTACATGTTCGCTCAGCGTGTCTCCAATCGCCAAAGATGGCGAAGGCATGGAGCGCGATTACTGGTACTCCCTCGCGCGCAGCTACGCGAAGCTGGAGACGCCGGAATACATCGGTCGTAAAGCAGCCGAGCGGGCTTTGCGCCGTTTGGGCGCGCGCAAGGTGGCGACACAGAAAGTACCGGTCGTGTTCGATCCGCGTGTTTCGCGCTCGCTGCTCGATCATATTTTCGATGCCATCGAAGGCGAGACGATCTATCGCAAGTCCTCGTTTCTGGTCGACAAAATCGGCGAGAAGATCGCGTCGGAAAATCTGACCGTGATCGATGATGGCACCATTCCCGGCTTGTTCGGCACATCGCCCTTCGACGATGAAGGCGTGCCGTCGCGCCGTACGGTTGTGATTGAGCGCGGCATCCTCAAGAACTATCTCTTGAACTGCTACACAGCCCGAAAGCTAGGTTTGAAGACAACCGGCAACGCATCGCGCGGCATCACCGGGAATGCGGGAGTCGGGCACGGCAACTTCTTCGCAGAGCCCGGAACGCAGGCGTCCCAAGCGATAATTTCTTCGATAAAGTCAGGTTTGTATGTGACCGAACTGATGGGTTTCGGTGTCAATATAGTGACGGGAGATTACTCGCGCGGCGCTGCGGGTCTCTGGATTGAGAACGGCGAACTCGCGTATCCGGTCCATGAAGTCACGATTGCCGGAACGCTGAATGAGATGTTGCTCGGTCTGGAAGCTATCGGATCCGACCTGGAGTTCAGGGGTTCGATTGCGGCGCCCACCATGCTGATAAATGAGATGACTATCAGCGGACATTGATTATGGCGACCATCGGCGGCAAGAGGAAACAAACAGTATCGAGCTTTGCAGTTCCAGTAATCATCATTACGGTGCTGCTCACGATTGGCGGCGGCATGTTGTGGTGGCTCCAGCACGCCGCTCCGCCGCGCCAGGGCCCACAGCTCACTGATGAGGCCAAGGACTACATTCGCGCCGGCTACCTTAAACTGAGCGGCGTCGAGATGAAGGCCAACAAGAGTTACATGAACCAGATGGTCGTGGAGATCACTGGCAAACTCACGAACGCCGGCCCGCGCGACGTGAGGCAGGTTGACCTCAACTGCGTGTTTTACGACGCGTACGGCCAGTTGGTCCTGCGCGAACTGGTCTCGATTGTGAAGCCCAAGACCGCCGGATTGAAAACGGGCGAAACCAAGCCATTCCGCATGGCCTTCGATGCACTGTCTGAAAACTGGAATCAGCAGATGCCGCAGCTTGTCATAGCGCAGATCATCTTCGAGTAAACGACCCCATGAGAACATTTGGATTGTTCGTCCTGCTGGCTCACGCCGCATACGCCCAGCAGGATTTTCCACTGCGCGTCTCACAACAAGCTGAAATTGTGGCCGACGTCGAATGCAGCTCTCCCGGGGCGGACTGGGCGATTCCGGGCCGCGAGGCCGCGCTTGCTGACGTTACACTGGACGGCACGACACAACAGCACATCATGCTTTTCGCGGGAGCAGAAAGCATACATACTCAGTTTTTCTGGGACGTCTGGAAGCCGGTGAACACACTGTGCGCATTGCCAGAAATGAGAAGTATTCGGCCCAGGGCGCCGCGGTCAAAATACACCAGGTGCGCTTCCGCGAGATCAACAGTTCGGACCCAAAGTATCTCGCGATAGCTCATGCGCCCGTGCTCTATGCGCGCGAGAACACAGTTGGCAAATTCACAGATGTGCCAATGGTGGTCTATTGCGAACGTCTCAAATTCGGCGGAAAACCAGTACTGCAATATACCGTGATTTTTTCGAATGAAGATGGCGGCACAAATAGCCGTGCGTTGATGGCGCGCTGGGGCCGCACAACTGACATCGAATATATTTACCGCGGCTTTCTCGACGCCAAGGGCGGAGTTTCCAGCGCAATCATTCAGACGCGCAACCATGACGACGTCGCATTCGATGGCAAGCATTTCGGCGAACACCCGATCCTGATGCCGGTCACGGACAACAACATGGTCGCAGGCAATCAGAGCTCGGCGATTCGCTACCAGATCACGCCCATCGAAGTTGACCTGACGCACAGTACGCGCGAGAGCGTAATGGATTCGCAGCCAGTTACGTGGCGCGTGATGGTGAAGGAACTGCAGCGTGAAAATAAACTGCGAGCTTTCGGTGTGGTCGAAGGGCGCAAAGATCAGCGATCCGCGCAACTATCTTTACGTGGATGTGCGCTCCAAACTGCAGGACGGCAACGTCGATTTTCTGGTCCGTCTGCAAGGTGAGCAGCAGTGGCGCATGTCGAGTACGGGCCGTCCCGATTACGCGATCGCGCGCGACGGCTGGGTGCGCAGCACCATTGAACTTCCGCCGGGAACAACGATTGACAAAATCGCGGAGTTCGGTTTTTCCTGCCTTACTCCGACTGTACCGAAAGGCAAGGAGCAGCCTGTCGCCGGTACCTGTCACGTGCAGCAGACTGGCAGCGTTTTCCTGCTGGGCGCAGATCATCAACCCGGTGCGCAAATGCCCCTGAAGGCCAATTTCACGATTCCGAGCGGCATAATCAAAACAGTGCCGGCACGCTGATATGGACCTTCACGTCAAAGTTATTCCGAAGAGCTCACGGAACGAGGTCGTGGGCTACATGGAGGACGGATCGCTGAAGGTGAAGATCACAAGTGCGCCCGAAAAGGGCAAGGCTAACGCGACATTGTGCGCGTTTCTGGCGAAGCACTTCGACGTGCCGCAGCGCTGCGTCAGCATCATCAGCGGGGAGACGTCGCAGCGGAAGGTGGTGCGGATCCTGAAGTAGGCTGGGCTGCCATTTTTGTGGCGCGCTCGTAATCCGCCAACAACTGACGTGCGATCTTGTCCGCCACGTCCGCGCTCGCTCCGCGGAACTTCCCGCCGAGACTTTCCTGCGTAGTGGACCAGATGACGTCGCCATCCTTGTTGACCAAACGCACCGCGGCCGACGCTTCGTGTTTCCGTTCAAGAATACGGCTCGATTCGTTTTGTCCCACGCTAAAACCGATGCTGCGATCCCGGCTATCGGCATTGGACTTGGTGGCTGGTTCAGCTCCCAGGGTCGCCCTGGCGCTAATACCCTCGCTGGTTTGAAACGTATCGGTAAAAACCAGATCTTCGGCCGAACCGCGCAGCACCGCATCGGCGCGCTCCTCATTTTCGGTCAGCGCGAACAGTTTGGAACCAAGAAGGCTACTGAACAGCATGTCACGGACCTGCCCTGCAGTCTGGCCTCCATTAAGGCGATCCACATATACGCGCTTAACGCTTAATAGCTGACGCAAATTCGTCTCTTCCACGAGTTTCTTTTGTGCAGAATCCTGCGCCGCAAGCACCACTGTCAGCAACACCGTCAACGCTATTTTCATGCTCATCCCTTCCCCGCCTTACGCGCGTCCTCATCCTGAAACACCACCTTGCGTCCGGTGCGTGCCTCCAGGCTCACGAGCACCGACCGGATGTCACGCTTGTTCACACGCAGCACCATCGCCTGCTGCTGTCCGTTCTCATCCAGAAACCCCACCGTAAGAAAATGCTGACGTTTTTTCGCGAGCAGAAACATGGGCGAAATCAGTACGGCGGCCAGGTATTCGCGGCTGACCTTCTGGCCGTACTCGACAGTGTTGATGCGCTCGTACGGCACGCTCAACTTCGTCCCTTTCAGTTGCACAGCGAGGTCTTGGTCACCTGTCACGTTAAAGGTTCCGTCGCAATTAGCTTTCACCGAAAGCGTTCCGCCGACGTATTCGATGCGGCTGCCGGGTGGGGCTGCACAGATAGGAACTGTTGATAACAAAAGGATCAGCAGAACGGCAGTGGCCATATCGAGATAGTGCGGAGCGCAGCTAAATCCTCTCAATGCAACCCGAAGTGTCCGGCAAACATCAGATAAGTAATGGCAGAAGTAATTGTGAGTCCGGATACGCTCAGAGAAGTGCGCATCCCGCCGGGGCAAAGCCGAACCCACAAATGGCCGGTTTTGGATGCGGGCGGGCCTCCAAATATCGATATTGAAAAATGGCGCTTTTCCGTGGAAGGATTGGTGCACAAGCCGACTTCCTGGAACTGGGTCGAGTTCATGCAACTGCCGCGCGTAAAGGTGCTTTCTGATTTTCATTGCGTGACGCGCTGGTCGCGGCTCGACAACAATTGGGAAGGCGTATCGACACACGAATTAGTCGAACGTGCTGGCGGATTGCTGCCCGAAGCGAAGTTCGTAATGGTCTACGGCTACGATTCGGGCTGGAGCACCAATCTGCCGGTTGATCCATTTCTGTCCGAGGATGCGCTGGTCGCGCTGACGCACGATGGCGAACCGTTGACTCTCGAACATGGCGCACCGGCGCGCTTGATCGTGCCGCAGTTGTACGCGTGGAAGAGCGCGAAGTGGGTCGCGGGAGTCGAATTCATGGGCAAGGACAAGGCAGGATTCTGGGAACGAAACGGTTATCATATGCACGGTGATCCGTGGAAAGAGGAGCGATTCGGGTGGTAAAGAAGTGGCCGAGAAGAACAATGGTGGGTAGCGCAGGACTGGTAGGCCTGGCTGGTTTCGTGTACAGCGCCGCACCGGCTTTTTGGAAGCAGTACACGAGCGAGATGTCGCGCGACATCGTTCCGCCCCCTGCTATTCCTAACCCGAATCAATGGCCTGATGTGGGCCTGCATGCAGCATGGTTGGGGCACTCGACAGTGTTGATGAAAATCGACGGCTTCACGATATTAACGGACCCGGTGTTCAGTGACCGTGCGGGCATCAACATCATCGGTCCTGTGACGCTGGGCATCAAGCGATTGGTTGCTCCGGCTCTGCATGTCGAACAGCTGCCGCATGTCGATCTGATTTTGCTTTCGCATGCCCACATGGATCACTTTGATATTCCGTCGCTGCGGCGCCTTGAGGATAAACGCTCGACTGTATTCACGGCTGCATCCACCAGCGATCTGTTGCGAGTGAAACGCTATAAACACGTTCAGGAATTGCGCTGGAACGAACGCGCGCAGGCCGGTGCAGCGGCGGTTCGCGCATTTCAAGTGAACCACTGGGGAGCGCGCCTGCGCACCGACACGTACCGAGGGTACAACGGCTACACGATCGAGGTGGGCCGCCATCGAGTTCTTTTCGCGGGCGACACCGCCAACACGGACCTGTTCCGGAATCTGAAGAGTTCAAAAAACTTCGACTTGGCAATTATGCCGATCGGCGCGTATAACCCGTGGGTTCACTACCACTGCACTCCGGAGCAAGCGTGGCGCATGGGTAGCGAAGCCGGAGCGGAGTTGTTTATACCGGTGCATCACCAGACGTTCGCGCTCAGTCGCGAGCCAAGACTGGAGCCGATCGAACGTTTCCACCGCGCCGCCGGCCGCAATCCAGATAGGGTAGTCGTGCACAAGGTGGGCCAGGAATTCCGACTGGCGTAAGCCGTCACGCAAGCTGAAGATCAGTTCTGGGGAAATCGTTTCCAACACAAAGTAGCGGCTGGCCAGACAGCGCAGCCATGGCATACGAAAGGCAATCACCGAAGTTCAAACCTGCTGGATGCCGCCCTTTTCCAAACCTCAAGAATGCATCCAGCGCTGCATCAGAGTGTTCGGCCCCAAACGGGATGACGGTAACCTCCGCCTCGCGCAGAAACTGGTCCAACGGCCCTCGCATGTCCCGGCGCGCACGAAAGCTCAACACGATCGCGGACTCGACTACCGTAGGCGCACCAACCGACACAGCAACTGCGGAGTTGATGAGTTCGATTAAACGCTCGTGTCCGCTCTCAGCAAGCATCACGGCAACTATGGCAGAAGAGTCGAGGATCAATGTTCTACGTCCAGGCTACACACCGTTAGGGCCATAGCCGAGTATCTGTTCTTCATCCTCTTTGGAAATCGACGTTCCGAGCACGTCTGCCGGAATGCTGGGCCAGATTCGGTCGCGAAGCAAGGATTCAATTCGCTTCCGCTTGGAGGAACTGCCATGACGCACTTCAAGACGCGCGCGCCGCTCTAAGAGAGATCGCCGGATAGCTTCAGTTTTTGTTTCTTTCGCAAGTTTCGCGACCTCGGAGGCTAAGCGCTCAACTTCGGGGTTCTTGATATTCAGCGCCATGGTGTAATTATAGCAACATTACACCATCGCTTACTTCAGCGTGATGTTATACGACTGCAGTGTATTACCAACAGACTGCTCAATTCTCGCAACCGACCGGTTGAATTCAAGTGTCGCCAGCACACTGCGCCGGCGCGCATCCAGGTAATCATTCTGTCTCGTCAGCACCAGGAAGTTAGTCGATTCGCCAGTCTGAAACAGCCGGATCTCGCTCTCTAATTTCTCCTGGGCAGCCCTCTCGCCGGCCGCTGCTGCGACGATGCGCTGCTTGGCGGTCTCCAAGCCCTGCAGGGCGTTGCGGACCTGCGCTTCGATCGCTTGCTCCAGTCGCGTACCTTCCAGCTTCAAGCGCCTTTCCGCGATCGCAGTTTGCGCGAGGTTGGCTTTCGCCGTCTGGTTGCGCAGGGTCAGGTCAAACTGAACACCCACTTGCACAGTCTGATAGCGTCCTGAGAACACGTTCGAGAGGGCCGAGCCGTAACCACCGATAAGATAATCCGGGATGCCGCCGAAGCCTGCCGGGACAACCGGCGGAAGTCCCGCAATAGTCGAAAGCGTATTGAGTCGCTGATAGAGCTGAACATTGGACGCAGTCAGCGGATTCTCGCCGGGACGCAAAGATCCGCCGAGGCCGTTATTCGCGTAAGACCCCACCAGATTGACTTGTGGTTTTGCCTGATCTGCACTGACCTGTTTCTGAATCTCGTTCACATCGCGGCGCACCCCAAGCTGCTGCAACTCGCGACGCTTCTTGATTGCCAGGGCAACCAACTCCCGCAGATCGCTCGCTTCCGGAGGCGCAATCGTCTTTTGATCGGCAGGCAGAAGCTGATCGCCCCAAATAACCGCTGCACGGTCCGGAGCGATCAGCGTCTTGAGTGCGTTTTCCGCTTCGGTAACCACGCCGAGCGATGTGTACCAGCTGTCCATACGGCGCTGCAGTTCGGCTTCCGACGCAGCCAGTTCCACTTGTGCGAGCGTGCCGGCCGAGATCATACGCTGATTCCTGGCGTACTGTTCGCGTGCCAAATTGACGCCTTGTTCTTGCACGAGGACATCCTGGCGCGCGGCCACAAGGTTCCAGTAGGCTTGCTCGACGCGACTGATCACATCGATAACGCGCAACTCAAAATCCAGATCTGAAAGGTCGATCTGCTTGCGGCGTATGCTGATTTCGCCACGCTCGCGATCAATCAAGCGGTTGCGCAAGAGCGGCAAGCTGAAGCCAAAGGCCAGGCGTGAGGTCCGCAACGGCGTCAGTGAAGTGAAACTATTGCTCGTGCTGTTTCGGCCATTTTCAAAATCGATATTGAAGGCTGCGCCGTTCCACGGAGTCTTCTGGCGGAAGTAAAAGTTATGAGCAAGAAAATGTTCGGAAAGCTTGCCGTCCGCACCCTGCAGAACGGAGGCGGTGGGCGTCGCTCTTGATTCGAGTTCAGGAAGATACCGGAGGGTAGGATCAAACGCGCCCTTGGCCGCGCGCAATGCCTCCGCGGTATTAGCCACATTGGTGCGTTCAATTTCTATTTCGAGATTGTTCTTCAGCGCCAATTCCACAGCTTGACGGAGCGTCAACTTCTCCTGCGTGATCCCAACACCAACACGCCCCGGCTGAAAAAGAGGGGCGGCCGAGGACTGCGCACCAGTCGGAACTGACTGAGCTACGGCCGCCAAGGGAAGAAACGATAACAAAAAAATGTAAGTCCGCATAAGATTCAACGCAAGAGATTGTTTTGGCAAAGTCGCGTTTAGCGCATCATGCCAGTAATTCCGGTCCACGCACGACGCGGAGTGAAACGGCCGAACACCCGAGCCACTTTGCCCCACGCCGGAGAGTGTGCGACATCGTCAAAAAACGAATAGGCGACAGGTGTTACAAGCAACGTCAGCAACAGGCATAAGGATTGTCCGCCGATGACCACGATAGCCACTGTTCGGCGCGATCCGGAACCCGCGCCACCACCCAACGCGAGCGGCGCCATACCGGCAACGAGCGCGGCCGTAGTCATCAGAATCGGACGCAACCTGTCTTCGCAGCCCTTCAGGATCGCTTCCATTCGAGGCATTCCTTCGGCGCGCAAAGATTTGATGTGGTCCACCTGAAGAATCGAGTTCTTCTTGACGATTCCAAACAGCACGAGAATACCGACCGAGGTGTAGATGATCGAGAAATTCTCGCGCATGATCAGCAGCGACAACAGCGCGAACGGCACGGAGAGCGGCAGACTGATCAGAATTGTGATCGGATCCACAAAGCTCTCAAACTGCGCCGCCAAGATCATGTACATGAAGATAATCGAGAGCAGGAACGCGATCACATAATTCGTCGCCGCGCGCCCAAACTCTTTGCTTTTTCCGACAAGTCCGGAACGATACTGCGGCGGCATATTTAGATCGACCACCGCCTTATCCAGCACTTGCAATACATTACTGAGAGATTGGCCGCCGACCATGTTCGCGCTGATCATGATTCGGCGCTGGCGATTGTAGCGCTCGATCTGCGTCGGCCCGGTGGATTCTTTCAGAGTAGCGACACTCGCCACCGAAACATTTCCGAGAGTCGAAGAAGGTATATACAAACGCTCCAGCGCATCCGGCGAATTCCTGAATTGCTTATCCACGCGCAATTGAACATCAAAGCGATCGTCGCCTTCGCGATACGTGGTCACCTGCTGGTCGCCGCCCACTAACGTGCGAAGCGCCCCGGCAACAGAAACAACGCTGACGTTCAAGTCAGCCGCTTTGTCGCGATTGATTGTCACGCGCAATTCCGGCTTTCCAGCCTCGTACGACGTGTCAAGATCAGTGACGCCTGGCACGGCCGCGAGTTTCTGCTTCAACTGTTGCGCGTACCCATCGAGCACATTCAGATCCGGTCCTTGCAGCGAGAACTGTAGATCGACGTTTGCCCCGCCGCCCTGAATCAGTGCGGGCAACTGCACACCGATTACCAGATCGCGATATTTACTGAGCCGTTGACGCGCCATCACCATGAGTTCCTGCTGGCTATGCTGGCGTTTCTCCACGGGAACCAGTTCCATGAGAATGGAACCGCGGTTAACCTGCCGGCGCTGATCTGCGCCAATCGTCGTGAGCATGTCGCGCATTCCGGGCAGCGTCTTCAAATCCTCCTCAAGCAATCGCATCGCCGCCTCCGTGCCTTCCAGTGAGGAACCAACCGGAGCGCGGACAATTACTTCAAACTCACTTTGATCATCGGTGGGCAGAAAGTCTTTACCGACCATCATGAACAGCGGAACAGTTGACACCGTGACAAGAAGACATACCGTGCCGATCACCCAACGGTGGCGCATGGACCAGCGCAACATCGCTGCGTACGGAGTCGCAGTCATGCGGAACAGCAACGTTTCTTTAGTACTGGCGCCGGTTTCCTTACTCGGTCGAAGGAAGCGCGAACAAAGCATCGGCGTCAACGTAAAACTCACGATCAGCGAAACCATGATCGCGAAGGCTGCCGTGAAGCCGAAACTCGACATGAACTTGCCGACGATTCCGGTCATTAGTGCGACTGGAATAAAGATGATCACCAGGCTGAGCGTGGTCGCCAGCACGGCAAGTCCGATATCCGCGGTGCCCTTGATGGCCGCTTCTACCGGCGAGAGACCCTTCTCTTCCATGAAGCGGAAAATATTCTCCAGCACCACGATGGCGTCATCGATCACGATGCCTACCACAAGCGTTAAGGCGAGCATGGTGATCTGGTTCAGCGTGAAGCCCATCCAGTTCACCAGCGAGTAGGTGGAGATGATCGACGTAGGAATCGCGATTGCGGCAATCAGCGTCGAGCGCCAACTGCGGATGAACAACAAGACAATGATCGCCGCGAGCACGCCACCCAGTACAAGATGTTCCTGTACGGCTTTGAAAGACTCTTCGATGAACGTGGATTGATCGCGCGTGTACGTGATCTTCAGATCCGGCGGCATCGTCTTCTGCAATTGCTCGACGCGCGCCTTGATGTTGTGAATCACGTCCAGCGTATTCGTGCCAGCCTGTTTTCGAACTTCCAGTACGATCGCCGGTTCCGAATTCAAACGCGCCAGCGAACGGGCCTCTTCAGCGCCATCCTCAACTCGGCCTATGTCGGATATACGAACGGGTGAGCCACCAACGGAGCCCACGATAATTCGCGCGAAATCCTTCGGACTCTCCACACGGCCCAGCGTGCGCAATGAAAGTTCGCGCGAGCCCTGGTCGATGCGTCCGCCCGGAATCTCAACATTTTGCGCGGCCAGTGCGCCACGAATCTGATCAACGTTCAGGTTGTAGGAAGAAAGCTTTTCGCCATCAAGCCAGACCTGCACCTGACGCTTTCGGTCGCCGACAAAGCGAACCTGCCCGACTCCCGCCAGTGATTCAATGTTCTTCTTGATGTTGTCATCGACAATCTTGGTAGTCTCGCGCAGATCACGTTTCGAGGAAACTACCAGATTGATTACGGGCGAAGCATCGGTTGCCAGCTTTTCCACGACGGGTGGATCGGCGTCTTTCGGCAGTTCGCGCAGAATCGTCGAGATCTTGTCGCGCACTTCCTGAGCCGCTACTTCCGGATCTTTTTCCAGCACGAACTGGATCGCGACTAGAGAAATGCCTTCCGCTGACGTGGAGTTCAGATCGTCGATACCTGCGATCGTATTGACCGCTTCTTCAATGCGCTTGGTAACCTGTGATTCGACTTCTTCCGGAGCCGCGCCACGCAGGGTGGTGGTCACGGTCACAACCGGGAAGTCGATCTTCGGGAAAAAATCTACGCCAAGCTTACGATAGGCATCGAATCCGAGCACCACCAGAAACATCACGAGCATGGTGGCAAAAACGGGGCGTTTGATACAGAGCTGCGCTAGTTTCTGCACGGTTATCCCTTGCTCGCAGCAGCAACGGGCTGCGGCTTAACGGTCTGTCCGGGCAGCAGCGATTGCAGATTTGAGATTGCGATCTGATCGCCCGCGCGCACTGCATCAGACGGAACTTCGACCCAACCATCGAGTTCGATTCCTGGTGGCACTTTGCATTCGACCACCTTGCCGTCGCGGATGACGAAAATTTTGGTGAGCCCGGCCATGTTATACACCGCGTTCTTCGGCACCGCCACCATTTCGTAATCTTTTGAGACAACCAGGCGTACCTGCACGAACATGCCGGGCCGCAACCGCGCATCATTCTCCATGATTCGCGCCTCGGCGGTCAGTGAGCGAGCTTTCGGATCAAGCGACGGATTCAGCTCACGCACGACAGCGTGGAACTCGGCGCCGGGTGCAGCATCAGTTGTGAAAACCAGTCGCGTTCCGATTTGAACGCTCGACGTGGAAGACTCCGGCATTTCTGCGCGAAGCCGCAAAGGGTTCGTTTTCACCAGCGTAAGAATCGGCGCATTGTCTTTGATGTACTGGCCGGGCGCGACATTACGGGCGCTCACCGAGCCATCGAATGGAGCGCGAACGGTCGCGTCGCCATAACGTTTTTGAGCCAACCGGACTTCAGCGCGGAGTGCCTGAATGCTCGCAAGCTGTGTACGCAGGTCGTCACGGGTCGCATCGAGCGCGGCCTTGCGGGCCGTGTACGCCTTTTCGAGTTCAGTAAAGCGATCCTGCGCGATATCGCCGCTTTTGACCAGCTTCTCCGCGCGATCGTACTTGGATTTGGCGTCTTCGGCCTGGGCCACAGCCTGACGGATAGCGGGGGTCGACTCCGGAGTAATATTCTCCTGATTCGGATCAAGCCCAATGCGGGCCAGTGCCTGGGATAGCGCCGCGCGCGTACGATCCAGCGCGATCTGGTACTCCTGCTTGTCTATCTCGGCCAAAATCTCGCCCTTCCGCACAAACTGGCCGAAATCGGCACGAATACTGGAGATGCGCCCGGGAACTTCCGACGACACTACGACCGTCTCGTCCGGCAGCAGTGAGCCAGTCACGGAAATCGACTTTTCCACTTTGCGCGATTCGGCGGAAACAACTTTGACCGATAGTGCTTCCACCGGCTTGGCGGAGGCCGCAGCCGCTGCGTTCTTGCCTTTATTAGAACAACCGGCCAGCAGGACAACAGCCAGCGCTAAGGTTACGATACCTGGGTTCATCATCTACTTCTCCTGATTCCTGCTGATACCGCCCAGGAAGATTTCTATCATGCTTTCTATGTCACTCTCGACCGAATGTGCAGCACCTACCGGGTGACAGCGAAAGATCACCATTGCCTGGGCATAGTGCGCAATCATGCAAATGAAAGCGCGCGCCGTGACCACCGGGTCCATTTCGCGCAATGCGCCTTGTTCGATTCTTTTCTTTATGTAGCCGGCCACCCGCTGATGCAACACGGATGCCTGGCGCTCGTAGCAAAGCGACGAGAGTTCGTGCCCTTCGAGTGCGCTGTAAAGCAGCAAACGTACGTAAGCGGAATCTTCCGAGTACCAATGCTGTATCACAGTTGCCAGCGCGCGGAAGTATACCCGGTCGTCATTGGATTGCGCGGCATCTTCCAGCAGAGGTCCAAATTTCTCTTCACCACGCGTCGATCTCAGGTCGATAATCGCGCTGTAGAGCTCGCTTTTGGTCGCAAAGTGTTGATAAAGAGTGGGTTCAGAGACACCTACTGCAGCAGCCAGTTCGCGCGTGGTGGTGCCGCGAAACCCGCGTTGCGAGAATAAATCAACGGCGGCGTCGAGAATCGCTTCGCGACGTTCCTGCCCAGCCATGCGTACTTTTGTGGACACAGTTACCTTCTAGCAGACACTAGCTTAGTGAACACTAACCTAGCAAATACTAACATACAAGGCGCAAGAGAGTTCGTCAATAGTGAAACGAGCGTTTGAATGAGGCGAGGAGAATTGGGGAGTGCGCCTAAAAACAACACCGCCCCGGAAGTCTTCGGTCGCGCGCGCAGTTCGCTCGCAAAGACTTCGGGGCGGCTCTCTTGAGAGAGACTGACTTACTTTTTCGAGTTCGGGTCCTGCTTGCCGCGTTTGACTTTGTTTTTCTTCTTGTTCTTCTTGGTGCCCTTATTCGCGCCGGGCTCGCCAGCGGCGGCAACCGGCGTAGCAAACGGCAGCGTAAACGCGGCCAAGGTCAGTACTGCTAACAACTTCTTCATTCGTTCCTCCTGGATTCCGCAGGCAATCCCGCGCCACCATTTCTATGATGTTTCTATTCCGGTGAGATAAACGATAGCCTATTCGGGCTACTTGGACCGCCCAATTTGGGTAACGCGCGCCGCAAATAGCCCCTGAAATCGTTAGCCGTGCTAGCCTACGCAGGCGATTCTTTCGAAGGGCGTCACGGGCCCATCATGAAGAAAGGCCATGAACATTTCGTCGCGACAGGCTTTGATCTACACTGAAAGCGACCGAACCGCGTCTTCGCGGCAGAGCGGATCCTCAATGTTTGCCCGCCAGATCACAGACAAAAACATACTCCGCGTGCTGACGGGCGGATTCAGCCTGGTGATTGTGCTGCTCGTAGTGGCCGGCGTGATCGACATCAGCAATCTACGCTCCATCAGGGACAGCGCTGCTTCACTGGTCAGCGAGCAGGGCGTGTCCACGGCGCTGGTAGATGAGATTCAACGGGAACAGGAAAATCTCAACGCGATCTTTTACGCATTGGGCAGAGAACCCGACCTCGTGGACCGCGACCAGATTTTGGCACAGTTGGATGCCGCGGATCGCCAGATTGGTCGAATCGTAAAATCAGCGAGCGGAAACCCGGAAGAGCCGGTGTGGAAAGCGCTGCAAACGGCAGGCATCGCATTCTCGGAAGAGGCACGCCACCTGATCTCGCAGCGAGACGCGGAGACGCTCTCCTCCCGGAACCTCATGCGTCGCCATGAGGACGTGATTGGAGTCGTTGCGAAGCTAATCGAATCGAGCCACCTGAAGTCGCGAATGGTGCAGGCTCAGATCGAGAAGCAGGCGCACGGGTTGGTCATGGAATCGTCAGCGCTGCTCGGTGCCGCTGTATTGCTGGCACTGCTGTTCGCCTGGCTCACTTGCTTGCACCAGGAATCAGTAGCGCGTCGTTTCTCTCATGAATTGCACGATGAACTGGGCCAATCACTCACAGCCGTCAAAGCAAATCTACTTTCTATGAAGAGCACGGCGGAACCGAAGCGGATGGAGGATTGCCTTCAACTGGTCAATGAGTCCATTCAAAATGTCCGCGAAATGTCTCAACTGCTGCGGCCCACTATTCTGGATGACTTCGGCCTCGATGCATGCCTGCGCTCGCTGGCGGAAATGTTTTCGCAAAGAACCGGTACCGACGTAGAATACGAATCGAATTTCTCTGGCCGCCTGGCAGACGAAACGGAAACTCATCTGTTTCGGATCGCGCAGGAAGCACTCACAAACGTGGCGCGCCACTCAGGCGCAAAGAAAGTCCGCATGAATCTTCGCTTCGCGAGCGACAAGCTGCACCTGGAGATAAACGACAATGGCTGCGGCATTCCAGCGGGGGATACCGCTCCTGCTGGAGGGCTCGGCATGATCGGCATGCGTGCTCGCGCCCGAAGTGCCGGCGGTGAAGTGTTGTTGAAGTCAGGCAAATCGTCAGGCGTCTCTATTGAGGTCTGGGTGCCCGCTAAACTGCGTGAGTCATGAGCAAAAAGATCAAAATCCTGCTGGCTGACGACCACGCCATGGTGCGAAAAGGTTTTCGCATGATACTGGGCTCTCAGGATGATATGGAGATCATCGGCGGAGCAGGCAATGGCCGCGAGGCTGTTGAAATGGCCGAACAACTTCAGCCCGATCTGATCGTCATGGACGTGGCGATGCCTGAACTGAACGGCATTGAAGCGACTCGGCGGATTAGCGGGGCGTCTCCGCGCTGCCGTATTCTCGCGCTCAGTATGCACAAGGACTCGGTCTATGTCCGCGAGATTCTACGGGCCGGAGCGCGCGGCTACCTGCTGAAGGATTCAGGTGATGACGATCTGCTCGCTGCCGTGCGCGCTGTTGCAGGCGGAGAGGGCTATCTGAGTCCCGGCGTCTCTGAGGCTGTGCTGAGCGACTACCGCCGTCACGTGACGGACCCGATCGATTTGCTCACCAGCCGTGAACGCGAAGTGCTGCAGTTGATTGCAGAGGGTAGAACCAACAAGGAAATCGCCACACTGCTGAATCTGAGTGTCTATACAGTCGATGCGCACCGCGGCCGCATCATGGAGAAACTGAATCTCCACAGCACAGGGGAACTGGTGCGTTTCGCCGTGCGACAAGGGCTTATCGATTAACTAACGGTTTACTTTCCGCTTGCGCACTTCATCAACCGTAACCGCCAGAATAATCACGGCTCCGATGATCGCCTGCTGCAGGTATGGGCTTATACCCAGCAAATCGCTTCCGTTCGAAAGCAGGCCCATGATGAATGCCCCGATGAGCGTTCCGAGTACGCTGCCTTCCCCGCCCCGCAGGCTGCCTCCGCCAATCACGACAGCGGCGATCGCCTGCAGTTCATAGCCCTGGCCCGCGGTAGGTTGACCTGTCATCAGGCGTGAGGCTTCGATCATACCCGCAAGGCCGGTTAGCATTCCGCCGATCGTGTATACCGCCGTAGTATGGAACGCAACCGGGATGCCCGCGTAATAGGCTGCATCCGCGCTGCTGCCGATCGCAAAAGCGTAGCGGCCCAACTTGGTATGTTCCATCAGAATATGCACCATCACAGCGCATATCAGTAGGATCCAGAGCACAAACGGAACACCAAACAAACTGCCCTCGCCCAGAAATGAGAATGCGGGCGGAATCTCATGCACCGGTAGTCCGTTCGAGATAATTAGCGTGACGCCCCGGACGATTCCGAGCGTACCCAGCGTAACGATAAATGGATTGATCCTAAGGCGAGTAGTGAGCGCACCGTTGGTGAAGCCCCACAATCCGCCGCAAACAATGCCGATTAGTATCGCCACTGGAATGGGTGTGCCATTCGCCATCGACATCGTGCCGAGCAACCCGCCAAATGCAAGGATCGCGCCGACCGAAAGATCGATACCACCCGCAACGATAATCAGCGTCATGCCCAGCGCCATGATATTGATCACCGCGGTCTGGCGCACGACACTCGACAGGTTCGTTGTGGTGAGAAAGTGCGGCGAGCCGATCGCCAAACCCACAAACAAAATGATCAGAGTTAAGAACGGCAACAGCCGTTGGATCATTGCTGAATCTCCCCGATGGCGGTACTGGTCTCGAGCGCCGCGAAGCGCATGATTTGTTCCTGAGTGGTGCGTCCCGGCAACTCGCCTGTGATACGCCCCTGGCGCATGACAAGGATGCGGTCGGCCACCTGCATCAGTTCAAGCAATTCCGAACTGACCATCAGGATGGCGGCTCCCGAGCGCGCCAACTCGTCCATGACCTCGAACACCTCGACCTTGGCGCCGACATCGATTCCCCGCGTGGGCTCGTCAAAAAGCAACACACGTGCGCCGCGCGCGAGCCACTTCGCAATCGCTACCTTCTGCTGATTGCCGCCGCTCAATCGCCCCGCAATCTGACGGGGGGATTCGGCTTTGATGCGCAGACGCTTCATGTAGCTCTCTGACATGTTCTTCTCGGCCATGTTGTTCAGAAAGCCGAAATTACTCACCGCACCAAGGTTCGCCATCGTGACGTTATAGCCAATGGGCAGCGCCGTGGCGAGGCCTGTCTTCTGCCGGTCTTCAGGAATCAGCGCAAGACCTGCGGCTACGGCTTCGCGCGGATTGCGGATGCGCACTTCCTTGCCTTCCACTAAAATCTGGCCTTCGTCGATTGGATCGAGTCCGAAAATCGCGCGGCAGAGTTCGGTGCGCCCAGCCCCGATCAGCCCGGCGATTCCAACGATTTCACCTGCGCGCAATTTCAGATTGATTCCGGAGAGCAGCGGCTTGCGCCCCAGGTTTCGCACCTCAAGACGAACATCGCCCGCGGGTTGCGCCTCACGACTGTATATCGTCGAAACTTCGCGCCCCACCATGTGGCGGATGACCTGATCCGTCGTCATGTCCTTCATTTCCGCCGTATGCACGGTTTCGCCGTCCCGCAGGATTGTGACGCGATCGCCAACCGAGCGCAGTTCCTCAAGCCTGTGCGTGATGTAAATGACACCCATGTTGCGGTCACGCAAAGCCCGGACAATGCGGAATACTTCTTTGGCTTCGGAGTCAGAGAGCGACGAGGTCGGCTCGTCGAAAATCAGCAGACTGGAGCCTTGCTGCAGCGCGCGACAGATTTCAACGAGCTGTTTGCCCGCCGGACTCAGTCGATCCACACGCCACTCAGCCTTTAGGGGAAAGTGATGTTCCTCGATCAGACGCGCAGCCTTCTGCTGCATTTGCCGGCGATTCACCCAACCGAGCGAACTCGCTTCCTCACGTCCCAGAAATATGTTTTCCGCGACGGTCAGGTGCGGAGCCAGCAAGGACTCCTGATGCACCATCGCGATACCGTGCCCGCTTGCATCTGCCGGGCGGCGAAACGAAACGGACTCGCCTTTCCACGTGATCTTGCCACTATCGGGAGAGAGCATGCCCGCGATGATTTTCATCAGCGTGGACTTGCCTGCCCCGTTTTCCCCAAGCAGCAGATGAACTTCGCCCGCGTTAACCGCGAGATTGCCGCTTTTAAGCGCGACCACTCCGCCAAATCGCTTTGCTATGTTCTCGACGTTGAGGAGCATTGGCCGTAAATCAGTGTACCGTGAATCCGGACTACGCTATTCAGGCTCGGAATCGTCGATGTCGTGGAGCGGGTTTTCAAATTTGGTGCATTCCCGCAGGAAGACCATTTTCACTTTGCCTGTCGGGCCGTTGCGTTGTTTGGAGAGAATCAATTCGGCTGTGCCGCGCAAATCTTCGCGATCGGGCTTGTAGATTTCTTCACGGAAAATGAACATTACCATGTCCGCGTCCTGCTCGATACTTCCGGATTCACGCAAGTCGCTCAGCTGCGGGCGATGGTCGCCCTGGCGCGTTTCCGTTGCACGGCTGAGCTGTGAGAGCACGAGAAACGGAACATTCAATTCCTTGGACATCAACTTCAATCCGCGCGAGAGTGCGCTGACTTCATTCGTGCGGTTCTCGAAGCGTCCGCGTCCCTGCATGAGCTGCAAATAGTCGATTACCACCAGGCCCAAACCGTGCTCCGCCTGCAAACGGCGCAGTTTGGAATGGATATCCATCAAGTGCGTGGCAGCAGTATCATCAATGAACAGCGGAGCTTCCGAGAGATCAGCAGCCGAAACCTGGAGGCGCCTGCGTTCATCCTGCCCCAGGTAACCCATGCGGAATTTCTGTTGATCAACCCGCGCCCCCGAACAAATCATACGAGTAAGCAGCGACTCTTTCGACATTTCGAGAGAGAACAAAGCGACGGTTTGCGGATCGGCGCAGGTTGCGACGTGCTGCGCCATATTGAGCGCGAGCGCGGTTTTGCCCATGGCGGGACGTGCGGCCAGAATGATCAACTCACCGCCATGAAAGCCGCTGGTCATTTCGTCGAGCTTTACGAAGCCCGTGCTAATGCCCTTGATGCGGCGACTCGGGTCGAGAAACGCGGTCAGCCCGCCCTGGTAGTCCTCAATAATCTGGCCCGGTCGCATCAGCGCATTCGAAGAACGCGACTCGCCAAGCTTGAGCAGCGCCTCTTCCGCACCAGCCAGCAGTTCGTCCGGTTGTTCTTCCCCGATCAGACAGCGGTCGATCAGCTTTTGCGAGGTGAAGATAATGCGGCGAAGAGTGGCTTTGTCCTTAACGATGCGAATGTAGCCATCCAAATTCGAGATCTGGGGCAAGCCTTCATCAAGTGAAACGAGGTAACTGAGCCCGTCCACACTCTCCAACTCGTTGAATTTCATCAACTCATTGGCGAGCGTGACGCGATCAACAGTTTCACCGCGGTCGTGCAGTTCGCCCATTCGGCGGAAAATGCGACGGTGCTTCTCCAGGCTGAAGTCGTCGGCCTCCAGATGTCCGGCTACCTGTATGTAGGCGGATTCCTGGATCATGATTGACCCGAGGACGAAGCGCTCGGCATCCAGATTGACTGGAAGGCCCTTCTCGAGAGCCATATCGGAGGACGCCATATAGGATTGTTCCTAAGTTATCGTGCTTTGGATCAGCATGTAAATACGATTTTCTGTGTGTCTGGAATCAACGGGTTAGCCTGTGGATCGTCGAGGTGCAGAAACGGTCTAATTTCCACAGGGCGTCAAGTTTTTTGAAGCCGATTAGAAACAGCAACTTAGCGCACCTTCACCATGAAGTTTTCCTCTGTTTTCCACAGGCTCTCCAAAGGTATTTGCAGTTTTGGGAGTACAATCAGGCATGTCTGGTATTGCTCTCGCGTTGTTCCTTCTTTTGTGCACAGCTGTCTTTGCTCAGGTCCCTTCCGGAGTAAGCCCTGTTGTAGCGCCCGTCGTTCCGACTATGGCGCCTTACAGGCCGATCGCGCCCGGTGGACGTCTAGCCTGGACGGCCAGTTCTACATTTGGTCCGAAAAGCACGGGGGTTGGAGTGGTGAATTCCGCTTTCTGGACAGGTTGGAATTCGCCCGAAGAGTACCATGGCACGTGGCGGGGGTTTGGCAAAAGACTCGCCATGCGGACTGCAACTGTGGCCTCAGCAAACACGATTGAAGCCGCGACGGGCGCACTCTGGGGCGAAGACCCGCGCTACTTCCCGCAAGCCAAGGGTTCGTTCGGCTCACGTGTGAAGTATTCGCTAAAGATGTCCGTCGTGGCTTACAACAAGAACGGGAATCTGATGCCCGCGTACGGCCGCCACATTGGCAACGCCACCGTGAACTTTGCTTCGAACAAGTGGCGTCCGGATAGCGAGAATCAGTTAGGCGATGCCGCGGTGCGCTGCATTTGGGGAGTGACAGCGCGCATGGCCGGCAATGCCTTCACTGAATTTTGGCCTGACGTTCGACGCGCGCTCAAGAAAAAATAATCAATCAAGACGGCTGTGCGCGATCAGCGACAGGAATTCGTCGCGGGTTTCCTTGCGTTCCCGGAAGCCGCCCAGCATGGCGCTCGTGATCGTGCCGGAGTGTTGTTTTTCCACACCGCGCATCATCATGCAGAAGTGCCGCGCTTCGCAAACAACTCCAACACCCAGCGGGTCCAGGACATTCTGGATGGTCTCCGCGATCTCTTGCGTGAGGCGCTCCTGCACCTGCAGACGACGAGCAAACATATCGACGAGACGCGGAATTTTGCTCAAGCCGATCACCTTATCACGCGGGATGTAGGCCACGTGCATCTTGCCGAAGAACGGCAGCAGGTGATGCTCGCAGAGGCTGAAGAACTCGATGTCCTTAACGATCACCATCTCGTCGTACTTCACCGAGAAGAGAGCGCCGTTGACGATCTCATCCACGTTCTGGGCGTAGCCACTGGTAAGAAATCTCATCGCCTTGTCGGCTCGCGCCGGCGTGCTGACAAGACCCTCCCGCTCCGGATCTTCACCCAGACGTTTGAGCATTTCCGCCATCAGCGGGGCAATCGAATCTTCCCCTTTTTTCGGGGTCATCATTTTCACTACAGCTTTATTTGCCTTCATAAAGATTTTTGCACTTGCGAGAGTAGTTCGAACTTATTTTTCCTGGTCTCTTCCAAATACACGCGTTCCAGAATGGGCTTTCCGTACGGAAAGGCCTGTATCCAGGCGCGCTGCAGGCGTTGCTGAATCACGACCGCGAGCAACTCGCTGGTAGGTACCTTTTCGCCGTTCGCGAACTCCGGCACCTGCGTGTTCAAGTTCTTGTGATCGAATGATTGGATCACCACGCGATAAACAAGATCATCAAGAGTGCGCGTGTCCAACACCTGTCCGGACTCCGCATCCACCTCGCCCGCCACGCTTACCCATAGGACATAGTTGTGGCCATGCCCGAAAGGGTTGTTACATTTTCCGTACAGCGTGCGATTTTCCTCCTCCGAAAGTTGCGGATTGTGCAGCCGGTGGGACGAGGAAAAACGATAGCGGCGGGAAACACGAATCATGCTGAGTCCCCGAAATACTCCACGTAAAGATCTTCTGTCTCATATAGACGTATGGAATGCATCCGCGTATTCACTAAAGTGAAGTGAGGCGCCAGTCGCCTCCAGATCTCTATCGTAATGTTCTCGGTCGTGGGGACAATTCGATCAAACGGGGGCACCTCTTTATTCAGAAAGCGATGGTCCATGGGATCAATGACTTCGCGGTTGAGGATCTCTTTTAATTCCTTCAGATCGAAGACCATGCCCGTGGCCGGATCCGGCTTGCCGTCCAGCGTCACTTCCAGCACGTAATTATGGCCGTGACCATGCGGGTTCGCTGCCTCACCATATAAGCTACTGTTCTGTTCCGGCGTAAGATTCGGACTGGAACATACGTGGGAGGCGGAGAACTCGACTTTTCGCGTAATCAACATTCTTCTAGAAGTGATGCGGCAGCGGACAGTGAAGATACTCTAAAATTATAAAGGCTGAACAATTATGAAGTTGGAACGAATCCTGCAGATACTGATCGGCATCCTGCTGATCGCTTTGATTGTGGTTGTGTCGGGGACGATGCGCGAACGCATCGTGGTCGCCGGTGATAAGGCGCCCGATTTTAAGATCACGGCTGACAACGGCCGCCAGATCAGTCGCGCGAATTTCGGCGGAAAGGTGCTGGTCCTGAATTTCTGGGCAACCTGGTGTCCGCCCTGTATTGAAGAGATTCCTTCCCTCGATGCGATGCAGAAGCAACTGGCTGGTTCCGGAGTAGTCGTGCTCGCGGTCAGCGTCGATAAGAACGAAAAAGCTTACAAAGATTTCCTGTCACGCGCGGGTGTTGCCTTCACGACAACGCGCGATCCGGAAGCCAACGTCAGTGCCGAGTACGGCACTTTCAAGTACCCGGAAACTTACGTCATCGACCGCAACGGCAAAGTTGTGCAGAAGATCATCGGCCCCACCGACTGGACCGACCCGAAGATGGTAAGCTACATCCGATCGCTGCTGTAGGAGGCTTCTATGATTCCGGCGCAAGCTAAAACGCGATTGGTGGATTTACTGGGACCACGCGGCGTTTTGGACCGACCGGAAGACCTGCTGCTGTACGAGTACGATGGCGGCGTCAACAAAGCCCGCCCGGAACTTGTGGTCTTTCCACGTAGCACTGCAGACGTCTCGGCAATCGTCAAACTTTCCTGCGAATACGGGATTCCAATTGTAGGGCGCGGCGCGGGGACCGGACTCAGCGGCGGCGCAATTGCGCGCAAGGGCGGCATCATGATCGGCTTCGCGCGCATGAACCGCATCCTCGAAATCGATCTCGAGAACGAGCGCATGGTGGTGGAGCCAGGCGTTGTCAATCTCGATATGACGCTCGCGGTTCAGGCGCGGCAGTACTTCTTCGCCCCGGATCCCTCCAGCCAGAAAGCCTGCACAATCGGTGGCAATGTCGCGGAGAATGCCGGCGGCCCGCATACACTGGCGTACGGCGTGACGACGAATCATGTGCTCGGCGTCGAAGTCGTGATGCCAGACGGTTCCGTTTATACGACCGGCGGCAAGGAACCCGACCTTCCGGGCTATGACTTGGCGGGCCTGCTAACTGGATCCGAAGGCACGATGGCGCTGGTCACGAAGGTCATCGTGCGTCTGATGCGGCAACCCGAAGCGGTCAAAACTTCGCTCGCAATATTTAACACTTCTGAAGACGCAGGCCAGACCGTCGCGGAACTCACGGCACGCGGGCTCACTCCTGTCGCAATTGAAATGCTTGATGGCGTCATGCTGCGGATGGTCGAAGAGGCCACGCACGCTGGCTATCCCATGGATGCTCAGGCCGTGCTGCTGATCGAACTTGAGGGGCTACGCGAATCGGTCGAGGAGCAACTCGCGGAAGTTCACGCTGCCTGCCTGGCCTGCAATGCGCGCGAATTCCGTGTGGCAAAAACAGCGGAGGAGCGCGACCTGCTTTGGAAGGGGCGCAAGAATGCGTTTGGCGCGATTGGTCGCGTCAGTCCGTTTTACTATGTTCAGGACGGTGTCGTGCCGCGCAGCCGTATCGCCGAAACGCTGCGCTTCATCGGCACTGTCAGCGAGAAATATGGACTGATCATCAGCAATATCTTTCACGCGGGTGATGGCAACATGCACCCGATTATTCTTTTCGATGCGCGCAAGCCCGGCGAACTCGAACGGGCGCAAAAGGCAGGCGAGGACATTCTGCGCTATTGCATTTCTGTCGGAGGGTCGATTACAGGCGAGCACGGTGTCGGGATGGAAAAGATGGAATTGATGTCCGATCAGTTTTCGAGCGACACGCTTAACATGCTCGCGCGCTTTAAGAGATTATTTGATTCCGAGTGCCGTTTGAATCCGGGCAAACTTCTTCCGACCGGCACAGGCTGCATCGAAATCACGCAACGGCCGTTGACCGCCGACAGCGTGCTTCTTTAGCCAAGTTCGAATTCAAGCGTGTGATCGAAGGGCGTGAAGGCCGTCAGGTACACACAGTCTCCACTCAGTTTCGCCTCAGCGCCGCGCACCTGTGTATAGCCGTGCTGGGCGATCCCGGGCCCCACCGTGATCACGTCGGAGCCGAGGCGATAAGTCGCGCGACCGTTGCGTAACAACCAGGCCTGCTCCACCTTTGGAGCGGCCTCGCAGCCTTCCAGCTTTCCCTTGTCGCGGAACGCAATCTCAACGGCGAGCGGAATGTTACTCGTGCCCGAGGATTGCAACCGCACACGGAACCCTTTTGGCGTTTCGGTGACGACGGCACTTTGCGTGAGGCGACACACTTCTGTTTTGCTGCGGGAAGCGCGAGTGCTGCCCCACTCGCCCGCCTTCACCTTGCGCGACGGTTCGAGCGGCTGCATGTAATCGGCTGCCAGCGACTGAGAAAAATGATAGCTGTCGCCGCGCTTCTCTGCGATGGTCGGAATGAATTGGCCCTTGCCGAAAAAAGCGCAAGCGAAGCGGACTGCGCTGATGACGACGTCTCCACGACGCAGCGTGAGGAAGTTGCTGTTGCCGCCCAGCAGCAGCGTGGCGCTGGTGCGGCCGCGACGGATACGCGTTACTTGGATCGCCGGAAACTGCTTTACGTAATTCTCAGGGAGTGCGGCGTTGGCGGGCAGTGTTTGCGTGAGTTCCGGCAGATCCAGCATGTCGCTGAGACTTGCGTGACTCGAAGCAAATTCGCGCGCGAGTGTTGCGAACTGTCCGTTGCGATCATGCGCGGCGAGGAACGCCAGCGCCAACCAGTACACACCCATCGTGCCGCGTTGATTCAGATCCTGCCTGCGCGAGATCTCTGTCACCACTTCGTAACCGGGATGCATGAGGTACAGCATTGCGTTCAGATTGCGACGCACCGGATCGAGCAATTCCGGTCGCTTCAATTTCGCCGCAAGCAGAATGAACGCACGATTGCAGACCGGGTTGTAAACAAGCGTGCTGCGCTCGGTGTATTGCCCATCCTCATCGATATCGATGCCCTCTGCCAGCCACTGATCGATGCGCTTCAAATAATTCGGATTCGGCCAGAGTGCGTGAATCTGCGCGAGCGCTGACGAGACCACCCAACGATGATTCGGTGTGTGCACGCCGCCTTTCAACATTCCTCCCGCTGCCTTTTTCAGAAACGGCTCGAGCATGTCAGCGATTTGGCGCTCACCGTTTCGCAGCCCGATGGATGCCGCCTGCGCCGCCTGCCAGACAACAAAACCTGTGTCCGGCGGCGAATTAAAATTCGTGATGAGCAGATCGATATTGCCGTCGGGCGTTTGCACGCGCTCCAGGAAACGCGCAGCCAGGCGCATGCGTTCCAGCAAAATACTTTGCTTGTGATGCTTTGATGAAGGGTGAACGTATGCAGCCGTGAATGCGTTCAACAGCCCTGCCGCCGAGCCCGCATGGTGAAGTCCGAAATCATCTGCAACCGCACCGCACCAGCGACTGGACGGCTCAGTGACCTGCCTGCGTAGCAAGCGCTCGACCTGCTCATCGTGGCGCGTCAAAATCGCGGCGTCTATTTTGGGCACTTCGCCAGTTGCCACAGCAACGGAGCCCGCAGCAGTCATGGCAGCTAATACGTCGCGGCGTGTAATCGGAGTTTCCATCACCAGATATAATTACACAGTCATGAGAAAGTCACTCCTGCTTTTCATTGCCGCATTCACTTTAATTGCGGCGCCACCCGACGCGAAGAAGGCCGGCTGCAGTCCTGAACGGCTCGCGAAGATTCCCGAACGCATGAAGGAGTTTGTCGATCGCGGCGATTTGTCAGGCGTCGTCACGCTAGTGGCTCGGCACGGCGTTGTCGCGAGCCTCGACGCGGTTGGCTGGCAGAATGTCGAAGACAAGAAGCCGATGCGCACCGACTCAATCTTTCAGATCATGTCGATGACAAAGCCGGTCACCGCAGTCGGCATCATGATGCTGGTTGAGGAAGGCAAGCTGCGCCTGACTGATCCGATCGAAAAGTTCATCCCCGAGTTCCGTGGCCAGATGCTCGTTCAACAAATCCGCGCCCGGATCGCCGTTGAAGAAGCCCGCGCGACTTGTACGCATACACGACCTGCTCACTCATACTTCGGGAATGGTCGGTCCCCCGGCCAGTATTGGTCAGCTTTATCAGAAAATGGATCTCACGCTGGCTGAAGCGGTCGCGATCTATGGCAAACAACCGATCGAGTTCGAACCCGGCTCAAAATGGCAGTACAGCAATGTTGGCATCGCTACATTGGGCCGGCTCATCGAGATCGCCTCTGGCCAGCCGTTCGAGAAATTCATGGACGAGCGAATCTTCAAGAGGCTGGGCATGAAGGACAGCTTCCTGTTTCCGCCAGAAGCCAAGACCACGCGCATCGCAATTCTGTACAAATCCAAGGACGGCAAACTCCAGCGGTCTGGACCCGAGACTCTCGGCGGCGACTCCACTCTGTTCCGCCGCGGCGCGAAATACTCCGGGCCCGAGTTTGCGTTGTACTCGACCGCGAGCGACATGGCAGCGTTCTATCAGATGCTGCTCAACGGCGGCAGGCTGAACGGCCAGCGCCTTCTGTCACCGATGTCCGTCGATGTGATGACCAAGATCCACACTGGCGATCTCAAAGCAGGGCACAATCCGGGGATGGCTTTCGGACTCGCGGTCGAAGTCGTAAAAGACCCGCTCGGCTCATTCGCACTGCTCTCGCCAGGCACATTTGGGCATGGCGGCGCATTCGGCACGCACAGCTACGCCGACAAAGCCAAAGACATGGTTGGCATTTTTATGATTCAGAGTTCCGGAGGCAGTGGCGCTACGGACGCGAAGTACGCCTTCATGGCGATGGCTGCCGCGGCGATCGAATAGTTTTGAAGGAGAAACATGGACGCAAACGGGCGTCGGTGGCGGGTCGCAGTAATCACTGCGCTGCCTGCCCTGGCGCTCGCGTTCTTGCTTATTCATGGCCGACTGACTCAAGAAGAAGTCTTACCCGGCTATCATAATTTTGCCGACCAGCGCGCTATCTTGGCTGTGCCAAACTTCTGGAACGAATAGGCGAGCGAATCAGTTCACGGGCGGGTCGACTGCTGCTGTTTCCGTTTCTCGCGACCGGAGTGGTTTCTGTTCTCTACTGGAGAGTTTCGGACGACCTCCGATTTTATGCGCTCTCGGTTCATAATCAGCGGCGGGCACCCTTGGAAACACGTCTGCTACGGTTGCGCTTCGCGTTCCGCTCTCACGCAGTCGCTAACGCTGTAACTTCTTTGGCCATATTAGTCAGTACCGCCTTGGCATCGCCGAAGACCATCAGCGTTTTTTCCATATAGTAGAGTTCGTTGTCGATGCCCGCAAAGCCGGGGCTCATGCTGCGTTTAATCACCATTACGGTGCGGGCGTGATCGGTGTTCAGAATCGGCATGCCATAAATTGGGCTGCTCTTGTCATGGCGTGCCGCAGGGTTCGTGACGTCGTTTGCGCCGATCACGAGTGCCACGTCGGCCTGCGCAAAATCGGAATTAATCTCGTCCATTTCCAGCAGTCGATCATAGGGAATTTCGGCTTCCGCGAGCAGTACATTCATGTGCCCGGGCATGCGTCCGGCAACGGGATGGATCGCGAATCTCACGTCAACTCCGCGCTTCGTCAACAGATCGAATAGCTCACGAAGTTTGTGTTGCGCCTGGGCTACCGCGAGTCCGTAACCAGGCACGATGATTACTGAGCGGGCTGACTCCAGGATCGACGCGGCCTCTTCCGGATTCGCACTACGTACTGGTTTTGCTTCTGTGTGTGCGGCTGAGACTTGTAATTGCCCGAAGGCTCCGAAAAGCACGTTTGTAAAGGATCGATTCATCGCCCGGCACATGATGATCGACAGAATAAATCCCGAAGACCCATCGAGCGCACCGGCGATAATCAGCAGTTTGTTGTCGAGCGCAAAACCCATGGCGCAAGCGGCCAAACCGGCATATGAGTTGAGCAACGCAATTACGGTCGGCATGTCGGCGCCGCCGATCGGCATGATCAACAAGACGCCGAACAGCAGCGACAATCCTGCGAACACAGGAAAAATCCAGGTCTGACCGGGCGAGACGATCAAGGTGATTCCGAGCACGACCGCGAGCCCCAGAATTGCGAGGTTCACGATATTCTGGCCGCGGAAGGTGATCGGGCGCGTAGGCAAGATTTCCTGCAATTTTCCGAACGCCATCAAACTGCCCGTAACAGTGAGGAAGCCGAGCAGAGTTTCGAATACGATCGCGGCGAGTGAGAAGCCGTGCGGCGCGTGTTGATAAAATTCGGCCGTTCCGATCAGCGCTACGGCCAACGCACCGAATGCGTGCGAGATGGCAGTCCGCTGCGGCACAGCCGTCATTGGCATCAAGTACGCGATCGGCGTGCCGATTGCCGAACCAAGTACAAGTGCGATCGCGATCCATTGATACTCGACGACTTCATGCCGGACCAGCGTTCCAATCACAGCAAGCAGCATGCCTGCTTCGCCGGCGAATACGCCACGCCGCGCGGTAGGAGGTGAGCTCATCCATTTCAGCGAAAGGATGAACAATGCGGCAGCGATGATATAGCAGAGCTGGACAAAGTGCTCCGTCATTGCTTTCCTCCACCGCGTTTCTTGAACATCTTGAGCATGCGGTCCGTGATCAGGTATCCACTCACCAGGTTGATGGTGGCCGCTGTCACGGCGATGAATCCGAGCACTTTGCTGAGCGTATTGGCTTCGCCGTTGCCCGTAATGATGATCGCGCCCACCACCGAAATCGCGGAGATCGCGTTCGTCAATGACATCAGCGGAGTGTGCAGCAGCGGTGAAACCCGCTTGATCAGTTCAAAGCCCAGGAACGCAGCCAGCATGAAAACGTACAGGCTGAGTTCATCAAATTGAACATTTGCCATCGTGATTTCCCCTAGAAAGAAAGTTACGTACGCGGCTCGCTGACCGCAGTAGAACAGCACTTCGCGAACGCGCGGATGCACGACTTCGCCGCCTCGCGTGACTAACGTCTCGCGCGTGATTTCGTCTTCCAGATCCAACACCAACTCGCCGTCACGCACCAGGTGTTTCAGAAAGGTCGCAATATTGCGCGCGTACATCTGGCTGGCGTGATAAGGAATCGTAGAAGCTAGATTGAGCGGCCCCAGGATGGTAACGCCGTTCTCCTGCACTGTCTCGCCCGGACGTGTCGCTTCGCAGTTGCCGCCGCGCTCAGCCGCGATATCAATGATTACTGAACCCGATGGCATGACGGCAGCCATCTCGCGCGTGATCAGGATCGGCGCCTTCTTGCCGGGTACGGCAGCGGTGGTAATCACCACATCGTGACGGCGCAGGACTTCAGTAAGCAATTCGCGTTGACGCCGATAGAAATCTTCGCCGAGCGCCTTAGCATATCCGCCCTTATCTTCAGCGTCGCCGCCTTCGATTTCCATCATCACGAACTTCGCGCCGAGGCTTTCCACCTGCTCGCGCACAGCAGCGCGCACATCATAGCCGCTGACTACGGCCCCCAACCGGCGGGCCGTGGCGATCGCCTGCAATCCGGCGACACCCGCACCGAGCACAAACACGCGTGCAGGAGCGACCGTACCGGCGGCGGTCATCAACATGGGGAACATGCGCGGCAGCGTATCGGCGGCCAGCAGCACCGCCTTGTAACCCGCGATGGTCGCCATGGAAGAGAGCGCGTCCATACTCTGGGCGCGTGTGATGCGCGGCATCAGTTCCATGGAGAACGTGGTGATGCCCCGTGCAGCCAGGCCCGCCATGGCCTGCGGTTCCGAGAGCGGCTCGCAGAATCCAATGGCTGTGTGGCGGGAGCTCAGAAATTCTCCTCCCGCATGAACTTGCAGGATGACGGAGGCGGCATCGAAGACCTCGGCGGCGCTTGCCGCGAGGCGCACTCCTTTGTCCTCGTATTCTTTGTCAGGAAAACCCGAATCCGTGCCGGCGCCGCGCTCCAGAATGAGTTCCACGCCGCTTTTTGCGAGCACGTCCATGGCACGCGGCACCATCGCCACACGCCGTTCTCCGGGATACGTCTCTCGAACCACACCAATGGTTAAAGCCACGCCTGCCCCCTCAATGGTCCTGTGGATTGAACATACCTAAATTAGACAGCCAAAGCAAATGGCCGTATGGGCGCGCCAGTTCCACCTCGAATTTTCAGTGGTGCGCCTGCAAACAGGAACTGATATATGCGATCACGTGCCAGCGTTTCCAGGTCCAGAACTTCGATGATATGGATTCCCTTTTCGAACAGCAGATGGACGTGGACCGCCATCGCCGGTGACGGGACCTTCTCGAACGCGACCGTATCGGAACCCACGGCGAAAACGCCATGACCGCTAAGCCAACGTGCACCCTCGAGTTCGGGACCTGGGCCGTTCACTCCGGAAATGTAACGAGCCGCATCGTCGAAGTAGCGCGCCCATCCGGTCCGCAGCAACACGACATCACCCGGCTGAATCGTAACTCCCTGCGCCTGTGCGGTTTGCTCCAGATGCTCAGGAGTGATGCTGAAATCGACTGGGAGCACATCCACACCAGCGTGTCTCGCGATATCGAGCAGAATGCCACGGCGCAATATCGGCTGCACGGTATCGATCGAGTAATCTTCCAGCCCGTGTTCAAAGGATTGCCGGCCAGCTACTTCGACACCGCCAAACAGACGCCCGTCGCAAGAGAAGTGGCAGAGTGCGTCGATATGCGTCCCGACATGTGTGCCGAAGGCGATGGCCTCAGCAGCCGAACTGCCGCCGCCCGGGTTGACTATGTCGCCATGCTTTTTAGTCAGGCTGTACAAAAATGGCGGGTGCGTAGGATAGTGCGGCATCCCAACGTAATAGCTCTGCGAGAGATCGTAGCGCTTTGCGGTTGAGATGAGCTCGAGTAATTTGTCGATCACTTTTGGGGTGCAGCAACGGGTGTATTCTGCGAGGCGCGTTTCTGCGGCTCGGCAGACGCGTAATAGCCGGAGCGCGTTCGGGCCACAGGCCGATTGGCTCCAGTCACCGCGACTTTGATTTGCCGGAAAGAGCCGTCCAGCGCCTGATTGGTTGGGCTGTAAACGAGCACATACTGGTTCCTGATCTCGTGCGCCACGTCGCGCGCCAACTTCTCGACTTCAGCCAGGTCGTTCGGGTAATAAACGGCACCGCCGGATGCCGTAGCTAAAGCTTCCATTGCGCGCTTGGCCTTTTTTGCCTCACGCTTTTCTTCCGAACTTAAAATCCCGATTCCGTACACCAAAATTTCGCTGTCATGGGCCTTCTGCACAAGCCTTTCCAGCGAAATGGAACTCAGGTTGTCGTTGCCGTCGGTAATGACCAGCATTACCTTTTTATCCTTCTTGCCGGCTTCCTTAATGCGGTCGATTGTCATCGAGATCGCATCACGCATGGCCGTACCGCCGCGCGAATCGATGCGCGCCAAGCCCTCTTCCATTTTCTTGATATCTGAGGTGAACGGAACGTCCTCAAATGCCTCGTCGTTGAAATTAACGATCATCACTTCGTCCTGTGGATTGGAAGCCTTTACCAGTTGGATGGCTGCGGTTTCCACGCGCTGGCGCTTGTCGCGCATGCTACCGCTGTTGTCAACGACGATGGCCATCGAAACTGGGATGTCTTCACGGCGGAAGATTTTGATCTGCTGCTCGACTCCGTTTTCAAAAACCTTGAAGGCGGAGACGGGCAGATCTGTAAGCAGACGTCCGCTCTTGTCCACGACCGTGGCGTTCAAGATGACGCGCCGCACATCGGTTCGGAACGTCGCCGTGCCCTCTTCCTGAGCCCATGCGGGCAGAAGGAACACTGTCCCCAAGATTATTGTGAGCAGTTTATTGCGCAGGTGCATAATATCCAAGCCGCCAGAAAGCGCGAAGTGGAGGCATCCCTTTTTGGGGCACCAACTTCACGTTTACACGGCGGTATTTTCCATCTCTCTCCTGATTACGCGGCGTGTAGCCAAGCATGTACTGATTGCGGAGTTCTATCCCGATCTTTTGGGCGACGTCCGGTAGTTCGTTCAAATTTTCCACAGGATAATCCCGGCCACCGGTTTGTTCAGCCATTTCGTGCAACAGACCCGGTCCTGACAGCTCTTCCGCAGTTCTGCCTCTTGCTCCCATGGACTCGAAAATTCCGATGGCGTAAATCTGAACATCCGCCTCGCGGACCAGGGTCTTTATCTCACTCTCAGTGTAGCGACTGCTATTATCGCCTCCATCTGAAATGACGAGAATCGCCTTGCGCGGGTTGCGTGCCTTCTTCATCTCGTTCATTGCAAGATAGATACCATCGAGCAACGCCGTCCGGCCCTTGGCCTGGGTGAACGTAAGGCGGTTCTGGATCTCCTCGACATTGGTCGTGAACTTCATCGCGAGTTCAGGACGGTCGCTAAACTGTACCAGAAAGAATTCATCCTGTGGATTAGCGGTTTTGAAGAATTGAGCTGCGGCTTGTCGCGATTTCTGAAGCTTCGGACCCATACTGCCACTGCAATCGAAAACGAGGCCGATTGAGAGTGGCGCATCTTCGCTCGCAAAATGGGTCAAGGTCTGCTCGGCTTTATCTTCGAAAAGCTTAAAATGCTCCTTGTCCAGTCCGGTCACGAAGCGATTCAGCGGATCCGTAACGGTGACGTTGATTAACACAAGTGTGCTGTCAACGCGAATATTGGACCTGCGGTCAGAGGCGCTCTCTTTGGCTGAGGGCTTGGCTCGAGGTTCAATTGCTACCTTGGCTTGCGGGTCATTCACCGGTTTGTCCGCGGCGACGGGCTTCTCCGCAGCCTGCAGGACCCCAACAAGGCCAAGGAAAAACGCCAGCTTCGCAGTTACGAACATTGGTGCTCCCCTCGCCTGTTTCCAAGCGATCTCAGTATAACATAGCGTTTTTTCATGGTATGATCGTTCGTGCCACAGACAATTCTGGGCGTGATTCCTGCCCGGTTTGCCTCCTCAAGATTCCCCGGAAAAGCCCTCGCTGTTATCGCCGGCAAACCCATGCTTCAGCATGTGTTCGAGCGCGCTTGTCTTTCCAGGTATCTCACCAAAATCATCATAGCTACGGACGACGAACGCATCTACAATGCCGCTCGCAAGTTTGGTGCCACGGTTCGAATGACGCGCCAAGACCATCTCTCGGGTACTGACCGGGTAGCCGAGGTTTGCTCCGCCGAGCCCCACGAATTGGTGGTAAATATTCAAGGTGATGAGCCGCTTATCGATCCTGCGGCCATCGATGCCGCCATCCTTGGTTTATTGGATGATGAAGATGTACATATGGGAACCCTAAAAAGACCGATAGAGTTACCCGACGAAGTAAACAATCCCAATGTTGTTAAAGTTGTTACGAATCAGCAGGGACGCGCGATTTACTTTTCGCGCTCGCCGATACCCTATGCTCGAGATGGTAAGCCTATCTATTTCAAACACATAGGCCTCTATGTTTATCGCCGTGAATTTTTGTTAGGCTATTCGCAACTGCCCGTTGGGCCGCTGGAGCGGGCCGAGAGCCTGGAGCAGTTGCGCGCCCTGGAGAACGGGTTTCAGATCCGCGTCGTTGAGACGGAATATGAATCGCTCGGCGTCGACACGCCCGATGATCTGCAAAAAGTTTCTCATTTGTTTAATACCGATGTTTAATACCGAGGCGCGATCGTGATAGCGCGCAGGAAGTCTGAAGATGGCTAAATACATATTCGTCACCGGTGGAGTGGTCTCATCCTTGGGAAAAGGAATTTCCGCTGCCTCCATCGGGTGCCTGCTTGAGAGTCGCGGCCTGCGCGTCACTCTGCAGAAATTTGATCCTTACCTGAACGTCGATCCAGGCACGATGAGCCCGTTTCAGCACGGCGAAGTTTTTGTCACCGACGATGGCGCGGAAACCGACCTCGACCTGGGACACTACGAGCGCTTCACTCACGCACCGCTTACTCAGAGCAATAACCTCACTTCCGGACGGATTTACGAGACGATTCTCGCCCGTGAACGGCGTGGAGACTACCTGGGCAAGACCGTTCAGGTTATTCCGCACGTCACCAATGAAATCAAAGCCGGAATGCGCCGCGTTTCCAACGACGTCGATGTTGTCATTGTAGAGATCGGCGGCACGGTCGGCGACATCGAGTCTTTGCCGTTCCTGGAAGCCATTCGCCAGATGCGCCATGAGGTGGGTCGTGAAAACGCGATGTTTATCCACCTCACACTGGTGCCTTACATTGCGGCAGCGAAGGAATTGAAAACCAAGCCGACGCAGCACAGCGTAAAGGAACTGCGCGCACTGGGCATTCAGCCGGACATGCTAATGTGCCGTTCGGAAAAGCCGCTCTCCCAGGATGTCAAAGAAAAGATTGCACTTTTCTGCGATGTGGATGTGGATTCCGTGATCACCGCAGGCGACGTAAAGTCGGTTTATGAAGTGCCGATCGCGTACGCGGAGCAGCGCGTGGACGAAATTATTCTTCGCAATCTGAAGCTGCCAGCCGGCGACCGTGAAATGACGGAATGGTCGAGTATGGTTCGGCGGCTTTACAACCCTAGCGGCGAGGTTCGCATCGGGCTTGTCGGCAAATACGTGGAATACGAAGACTCCTACAAGAGTCTGAAAGAAGCTTTGCTTCACGGTGGTCTGGCGCACGACGTTAAAGTTCGCATCAGCTGGATTGAAGCCGAGGACCTGGAGTGGCCCGGTTGCGTGGAATTGCTAAAAAGCTTTGACGGCATCCTGGTACCGGGCGGATTTGGAAAGCGCGGCATCGAAGGCATGCTGCATGCAATCCGTTTCGCGCGCGAATACAAGGTGCCGTATTTCGGAATCTGCCTGGGCATGCAGACCATGGTGATCGAGTTTGCACGCAACGTTTGCGGGCTGAAAGATGCCGATTCTACTGAATTCGCACCAGCCACGCCGCAACGCGTGATTTATAAGCTGCGTGAACTGAAGGGCGTCGATGAGTTGGGCGGAACAATGCGCTTGGGCGCCTACCCGTGCGTGCTGGCGGAAGGCAGCTTCGCGCGTGAATCGTACGGCAAGCCCGAAATCAACGAGCGCCACCGCCACCGTTTCGAGTTCAACCGTGAATTTGAAGAAATCCTGACCAGTCACGGACTGCGGCTCACGGGCCAGACGCCCGGACGGCATCTACGTCGAGATCTGCGAACTGGAAGACCATCCCTGGTATTTGGGCTGCCAGTTCCATCCCGAGTTTAAATCCAAGCCGCTCGAACCACACCCGCTATTCCGTGCTTTCATCGGCGCCGCGGTTTCCTATAGGGCGAGCCGCAAAGCGCAGGCGCAGGGGCAGGCTCAGGTCCCCCAGGTCTCACATGCGGATTGAGCTTCGCGGCGGCATTGCTTTTGAGAATGCCGCTCCGTTTGCTCTGATTGCCGGGCCGTGCATCATCGAGAGCGAAGAGCACGTACATTTTCTCTCGGAACAGATCCGCAGCATTGTCGGGCCTTTCGTGTTCAAGGCTTCTTTCGATAAAGCCAACAGAAGTAGCGTGTCCAGTTTTCGCGGACCTGGCATGAAAGAAGGCCTTCGAATTCTGGCTGGCCTGCGAGCTAAAGGCTTCCCGATCCTCACGGATATCCACGAACCCGCACAAGCTGGGGCGGCTGCCGAAGTCGCTGATATCCTGCAAATCCCCGCGTTCCTCTGCCGCCAGACCGATCTTCTGGTGGAAGCGGGACGCACTGGGAAGATCGTAAACATCAAGAAAGGCCAGTTCGTTGCCCCGCATGACATCATTCACGCGGCCGAGAAAGTAGCCTCTACCGGGAATAGCCGGATCATGCTGACCGAACGCGGTTCTTCCTTCGGCTATAACAATCTCGTAGTGGATATGCGTGGGTTAGCCATCATGAAGGAAACTGGGTTTCCGGTGATCTTCGATGCGACCCACAGCGTGCAACTGCCCGGCGCGTCAGGCACGGCCTCTGGCGGACAGCCGCAGTTCATCGAAACCCTGTCCAGCGCAGCGATTGCGGTCGGCATTGCAGGTTTGTTCATCGAAGTTCACGAGGCTCCGGAACGAGCGCTTTCAGACGGGGCCAACGCCCAGCGTATGGATAGCTTGGGGAATTTACTTTATCGGCTGCGGCGAATCGATGATGCAGTCAAACTAAACGCATTGCCTCGTTGATCCGTCAAGATATTATGGAGCTATGCGTATGCTGGATCTGAGAAAACGGCGTCGGGGAGGCTTCTCCCTAGTCGAGCTATTGATCGTGGTCGCGATCATCCTGATCATTTTGTCGATTGCCTTACCGCGACTGGATAAGGCGCGCATGCAAACGCAAGAAACTGCGGCCATACGCCAGATTGGCACTGTCCACACGGCCCAAACACAGTACTTCTCACAATACGGAAAGTACGCGACAGCTCTTGCCGAGTTAGGACCGCCAGCCAGTGGACAACCCGGCCCAAATGGGGCGGAACTGATCCCCGGCGACCTCGCTGCTGGAACAAAAACGGGCTACCTGTTTACGCTGCAGGGGACGCCTACCGGATATACGGTCAACGCCACGCCGGTTGCATTCAACAGTACTGGACGAAGAACTTTCTTTTCTGACCAGACTATGATCATCCGCGAAAACTGGGGCGCTGAGCCGGCAACGGCCAACAGCAAGGAAATCAAGTAGCTACAATTCGGTGTTGGCCTCTCGTTCGAGACCGACCCGATTGGTAATGGCGATCTGCCGGTCGCTGATGCGGATTAGCCCTTCCATTTGAAAACGCCCAAGGTTTCTGGAGACCACTTCGCGAACTGTGCCCAGGCGAGAGGCCAGCTCTTGATGCGTCACCGGAAGTGCAAAAGCCTGTTCATTGGCGCTCTCGCTGAATTCCAGCAGAGTCCGCGCCAATCGCTGGCGAACACTGCCAAAAGTGACACTTTCGAGCGTTGTCACAAGGTGGCGCAGGCGCCGACCCACCACCGCCAGAACTTTCAGCGACACCTCGGGATATTGCCTGCAAACCTGGTAGAAATCGCGCTTCTGAAGCAGCAGCACAGTAACGTTATCGACGGCGCTGACTGAAGCCGGGTAGGGGCCGCCATCAAACAAAGGAAGTTCCGCGACAGTGCCCGGGGCTGGTTCAAGGGCAATCGTCATTTCACGGCCAGCGGATGAGGTCTTGTAAATCTTTATCGTGCCTTTGACCAGCACGAAGAGGCCCTCGCAATCCTCGCCCTCGCTAAACAGAACGTCGTTGGGCGAGTAATGCTTCTCGACTCCGCGTTCGGCGAGCGCGTTCAACTCGGAAGGATTGAGGCTCGCGAAGAGCGGAATTCGCTGGAGCGTGTCGGCTTTGGCTTGAGACATGGGATGGCTATGACGGCCATCCCATTTTAGCTATTTCGCGGGCGCGTTGAGAAACGCAATCAGGTCAGACATTTCGGGCGTCGTGAATCGCTGCCAAGCGACCTTCTTCGCGTTCATCTGCTTCAACATTCCGCTACCGTGCTGCCAGAGTGAGGAAACCATGCTGAAACCCGAGACCTGTCCGGCTTTGGAAGCGAGGTTCGGAGCGCCGCTGGCGGGGTCGTTGTGGCAGGAGACGCAGAGTTTCTTTGCAAAAACTGCCTTGCCACGTTTGGGATCACCTTGTGCTTCGAAGTACTGCGCGGACCACAGATAACCGACAATGCGCCGCATCTCTTCACCGCTGAATTCCGGCGCTGTCTGCTTCATCTTGGGGCTATGATTCCACATTGCTGCCGCGAGGTCTGTCATCGAGCGATTGCCGTACTTGTTCTCCAGAGAATTGGCTCCCTTATGGCAACCCACACAACCTTTAGCCTGAAACAGGTCTTTTCCTGTCGAAGCCGAAGCCGGCGAAAAGCTGGCTTTCAGATTCTTGGCTTCCGGCAGATTCTGGAGGTACACAAGAATGTCGTTCAGGTCTTGTGAGGTCAGGACAGGGCGAGGCACCTTCTTCGCAGCCGCCGCCGCAGTCATGGGTCCCGAGTGATTCCACATGGCTTGGGCGAGTGCGATCGGGTCAGCGATACCTTTCCATGAGGCAACGGACGTACCGCCACCAGGCGCGGCCGACGTCAGGTTGTGGCAATCGGCGCAGTGCTTCGATGCGAACAATGCCTTTCCGCGTCCCGCATCGCCCGGATGTTCGAAATAGCGTGTGGCCGCGAAGAAAGCGAACAGGTCGGCCGCATTCTCCTGAGTGAGTCGCGGCTTCTGAATTTTTTCTTTCTCCATCGCCGACCACATCGCCGGCGCATGGTTCCACATGAGACTGACCATCGTGTTCGGAGTGTAGGCACGCCCCGATCGTTTGCCTAGATCCGGCGCGGATTTTCCACCCACGCCGTTTACGCTGTGGCAAAGCACACACTTCTGATCTTTGAATACCTCCGCACCCCGACCCGCATCGCCTGGAATGGGTAGCGATGCGTAAAGGGACGGAAGCGCTATTGCACTCACGGCCAACAGCAGTAACTGTCGCATAGATGATTATCTTACAACGTTACGCGGAAGCCGGTGAGGAAATGATTGGTTCGGAAACCTTCGTACACATAGAAAGATTGGCTGTAACCGTACCAGCGCCACTCCCCAAACCACTGTACGTTCTTGACGAGCGGGATGCTGAAACGCCCGATCGGCTGGTAATAACTGGTCGGACGGCTTCCAGCTGAGATAAACATGGAACCACCGAAGCTCAGCTTGGCCGTGTGTTCCTTCATTCCGGGTAGGTTTACGTCCAGCAGGCCGGTCGCAATGTGACCGTTCTCGCGGTAGGCCGAGAGCGCGGGCTGAAGGTCGGTCGGATCAAGAAAGCCCAAATCAGAGCGGAATGTCGAGCGTGTATAATCCCCGATCAAAGAGATGCGTTTGGCCGCTTTTGGAGTCCAGTTCACTGACAGCGAGGTCAGTTGCTGGCGCATGTCGAACTGTACGCCTCTGGTCGGGTTCTGATTATCAAGCAGGTTGTAGCTGCCGGTAAACAGCAGCGATGACATGGCCTGATAACGGCCGCGTAAGCGCAGATGCGAATAATTGCGCAGACTGGTTCTAAAGTAAGTTTTGCTGCTGCTGGCGTTTTCGTAGTCCGCGTTAAAGCTCAGCTTCTGGCTCATGCGGTAGTTGATTCCAACAATCCCGACATTCTGGCGGAGTTCACCAGATTCCAGAATCACGAACGGGTTCAACTGTCCTGGTCTGACCTGGGAATCACCCCAAATTGTGCGGAAACCGCCACGCAGAGTGAGCCGTGAGGTCACATCGACAAAGCCATCGATCTGATTGCGGTTGTAGTTGTAGTTCAGCCGGTCTCGCAAAAGGCTGCTTGCTTGCACCGGAGTTGTGCTTCCGTTAGCTATCAACGATTCGGTCAGCAGGGCTGAAGAGGCATTGTGAAAACGGTCAGTCGAAAGCGACTCGACGATTCGCACGCGCCCAACGGGCCGCAATTCAAAACCGACGTTGCCGCTGGTGTGAGGCTGCTTCGCGGCAGAGGCTACTAAATTCGACTGAGCAGTATAAAACTGTAGCGTGGCGACGTTTGCGAAAAGCCCGGTGGCATTGTCGTTGTAGGTTACGTCACTTTTCGGCTGGCTGTAGAGGAACTGGCCGTAGAGGTTCAACCAGCGCGTAGGCGCGCCCGTCGCCATCACTCGGCTGTAGATGCTATCGCCGTTGATGTTGTAAAGCTGCGTCAATTTGTTTAGGAACAGGTTCTGTCCGAAGATCGGCTGCACCCGATTGCCGCGATTCAGCTCGTTATAGCTGACGCTGGTGCCATCCTCAAATTGTGTTCCGCCCTGCTCAAGGGTCAGGTGAAACTTCTTGAGTTCCAGGCGTACTCCGCCGCGGTAATTGTTCGTCCTGTCATCCAGCGATACTGGAACAGCATACTCGTTACCTGGCGCGACGAATGGAGTAATGCCGCTCCCTGTGCCCGCATCACGGGTGTAGGAGAAAAACGGGGTAATCCAGCGTCCGGGCAACAGATCGAGTTCCAAAGTTCGCATAGCGGCGCTGCGTATCGAATGCACGCTGGCTGATCAGGTTTCCCTGAACCAGCAAGGGATTGGCAAACGATGGCAGGTTATTAAAATACGTCATGTTGCGGTAATCCGCGAGGATATTGTAGATGCCCTGTTTGCGGGCATTCACGCGCAACGTATTGTAGGGATCTCCGCCCCAGTTATGCAGGGACAGGTCAAGCGTGTCAAAAAGCTTCTTGGATGGATCAACAAAAGTAAGGTCGGCGCCCACCAACTTCGGGCCGGATCCCAAGATCCACAATACTGCGATACGTATTGACATTACCGCGGGCGTCCTGCACCCAGCGATAGCCGACTTCGACACTACCGGAAATCCAGCGTTCCACAACGGGCGCGGGCGTCTCGGCAGCCTTTTCATCGGTTGTTTTTTCAGCAGGCGCTGCTTCAGATTTCGCGGCCGGCGTAGTTTCCGCAGGCTTCTTGGACGACTCCTGAGCCGCCAGCGGCATGATTAATAAAAGCGCTAGGAATAGTCTCATCGCAGGAATGTCCGATCCACATGCGAACCATGAATCTTCATGTGGCACGTAGTGCAGTTTCTAAAGCGCGGATTCCGCAGATCGTGGAAAGCCGGGGGCACCCCGCCGAGCGTTCCCGAAGCAGCTACGCCCGTCGGTTGCGGCAGGTTTGCATGACATTCCAGACACTGGAAGCGCACTTCATGCCTCGTCAACATCTTGGGGTTGGCCGAACCGTGTGGTTCATGGCAGGTTGAACAGCCTTCCAGTTTTACGGGAGCGTGCTCAAAAGCAAAAGGTCCGCGCTTGTCGCCATGGCATTTAAAACAACCAGGTTCATTCGCAGCGAAAGTTTGCATAGATCGCTGCTTGAAGCTGCCGTGCGGGTTGTGACAATCCACGCAGGACATCGCGTTCTGGGGAACTTTGTGCGCGTGTGGCTTTTGAAACTGGGCCATTACAGAGGTATGGCATCCGGAGCACTGCGCATTGATGGCTGCCGTCTTACGAGCAACCAGTGCAGCGGGGCCTTTGTGCATCGAGTGGCAAGCCACGCAGGCAACCTGATTGTGGCCATGACCACTGTTAATGCGGCCCACGTGCGTGCTCTGGTTAATGTGGCAGGTCAGACAGCCTTTGTCTGCTTTGGACGGGGTCTGTTTGGCGGGATTTAGAATATCGGCAGCGGCAACAGATTCCGCGTGCTTGGATCCAGGGCCGTGACAGGACTCGCAAGCCTTGCCTTCCCAGCCCTTCCTTTTGTTCGTCTCGACAACCGAATGCGGGTTCTTCGAGAACGCCTTTGAGATATCTTCGTGACAGGTTTGGCAGGTTTCCGAGCCTACATACGTTGCTGGTCCGGCAGGCGCCGCCGCTTCCGTCTTGGGTTCTTCCGCCTTTTTTTCTTGCCCGGCGAAAACGAATGGAGCGGCGCATAATGCCGCCGCTCCAATCAAAAGCGCAAGCGCTCTACTTTGCATGGACCTTGCTCACCGAGAACTCACCGTTTACTCCGTGGCAGGCTCCGCAGCTCTCGCCCAGCGTGGTCGTGTTGGCCAGCGCGTGGGAAGCAGCATCCACACTCTTGTGGCAGGACAGGCAAGCCGCAGCCTGCGCGCCACTCGGGTTCAGATAACCGCGCGGATTAGCCACTTGCGAATGAGAAGCGGAGAGCGGAAGATTCTGCGATCCGTTCACGTGGCAGGCATCGCAAGTCGCGAGGCGGCCGGGATACACCACATGGCTGAAGTTGTTCAGTGAGCCGCCGAAACCGTAGATGATGTAGTCTTCAGTACCGTAAGCAACTTTCGCTTCTTCTCCGGCGTGAATGTTGTGAATCATCTGACGGAAGTCGATGCTTTGGGCCGGCATTGCCGCGGCCGGACGACGCGATGCATCGGTTTCCATCGGGTTGTGGCAAGTGACGCAGTGCTCGATGTTGTCCACGCGATTTTCGCCGTGCAGACGCAGGCTAACGTGGCAGTTCAGGCACTTCTTGATGTCCACAACCTGCCGCCTCGGCTCCATCTTGGAACCATCCACGGAGAAGTACGAAACCGCGTTCTTCGCGCCATACTGCACACTCTGCTCGACCTTGGTTCCTGGGTAAATGATCTGAACGCGGCGGCCTTCCAAGACTACCGAGAAGCTGCCCTTGGCCGTTGCCGGAATCGCGGTCGCCATCGTATAGGTATAAGTACCATTGGAACCCGTCGCTTTCAGCGCGTCTTCCGAGGTATAGCCGTTACCGGTCGCTGTGCCGACTTTCGCGGTGTAATCCGTCGTCGGTCCGCCGAGCACCACGTTCAAGCGGGCGAAATCGGACGGAGCCAGCGCATTGCCGGCCTTGTCTTTCAGCGTGAACGTCACGGTCGGCTTCTTGCCGGCTACGCCGTCATCGACCTTTACGATGCTCCACTGAATGCCGCTTAGTTCGTGGGAACTCAGAGGAATCGTGTGTGCGCCCATGATGGAAGCGTCGAATTCCAGTTCGCCCTGCGGGATATGGCAGCTTGCGCATTGGTTATCAGAGACCTGCGGGAGGTTCAAGTGATTCTCACCTGTGGCGAAGTTCACGTTATTGTGGCAACCGCCGCAAGCCAGGCGCGTCGGATGGGTAACAACGTTCATGGCCTGCGCCGCGCCGGTGTTCTGTTCGTGGCAAACCTGGCAATTACGCTTGTCGGTCGGGAAACCGACTTCCGAGAAATCGTGCATCGAGTTTGCATTGCCAATGATCTGGTAAGGCTTCTTCGGCAGACTCGCACCCATGTGGATCGCGTGAGTCATGTTGGCCATATCGACCGTGTTCCCTGTGTCAGGATCGGTGGTCTGCGGCGTGTGGCACAGTACGCACATTTCCATGCTGGTACGCCCGGTTGTGCCGTGGAATGCAAATGTATCAACGTGGCACTTCTGGCAACTCTGCGTCTTGATGACGTCGCGAGTCACCGGCTTGCTGGAACCGTCCGGCACAAAGGTATACACGTCGTCGTCCAGGTCTATGGCCAGGTCGAACTCGGTCAGGTTGCGATTGGCGTAAACGCCAACGGCATGTGTCGCTGACCTGATCAACGTTGGTCGCCTTCGTTCTGAAGGTGTAGATGTATTCACCGTCAGCGACCTTTTCCCAGGTACCACCCGAATCGGCGCCGGCTTGAACCGCGCTTTTGCCCGTAAGTGGCGCTTGTCTGAGTGCGAGTAGTGTAGGAGACGTATTGGGTCTGGCCTTTGGGGATGTACGCCACAATGGCGCTGGGATTCCCGTTGCTGATCAAACCAGGCGTCTGAATTCCATCTTTATCGAGCCCCAAACCCTTCAAATCAGTAAACTTAACGCGAGCTTTGACTGTGCCGTCAGTCGCAATATCGGCACTGAGTACCTTAACAACCAAACCCGGGCGAACAAAATTCACCAGATTCGGATCGGCATAATAAGCCTTGTCTTTTTTCGTGAGCGAGGACTTCGGGGCGCTGACGAGCGCTGCGGCTCCAATAAGGACCGTCAAACCAAGTAATACTCGCACTAGCATTTTCGGCATCGATTTAAATTGCATAAGAACGCACTCCTGGCATCAATTGCAAACTACACCACATGTTTTGGTTAGCACTCTTTGGTCCAAAATCATTTTTGATCGTAATCTCAAACAAAACAATAAACATGCCTAAATCGATGTAGACCTCGGAAACTCCTATTTGGGGTGAACACCACTAAGGGCTGCGCCATATTTCACACCGGCAAGTGGGGAACCTTGCCCCAACCGGGCAAAAGCGTGGGTTTTTACCGCACTGCAGAAAAGATGATCCTAAAGAATGATTACTTCAGAGTCAACGATTAAAACTCAGGCAAGATCAACTCTTCTGCTCGCTTTCGAGAGACAATGATCCCGATGAAGATTAAGGCAGTGGTGTGTTTGCTAATGCGCGCTCGTTCCGGCGCTGGCAGGGCAGAGCGCGGCGACGCCCGCGAAAGCCTGGGCTGTTCCGACGTTCGAATCATTGGGCATCTACTACAACCGTCCGGTCGCTCCAGATGCGTGTCGCGTGCGCTACCGTGCGGGGGACGGCGCAAAGTGGCGCGACGGTCAAGCGCTGGTCTTTGATGCCCGCGAGCAGCAGTATCGGGGGTCGCTGGTTGGGTTGACTCCCGACACACTGTACGATATTCAGCTCGAGACGGACGGACAGCGCATCGATTTTCAAAGCCGCACGTTAAAAGAAAGTTTCCCGATCGGCAAGACCACGATTCTGCCGCGGGGCACCGTCGAGCAGACACTGACAATCCGCGAAGCCGGCACGGCACAAGCCTGGCATTTGGTGACCCCAGAGGCCGGGACGAAATACGTTAACGATGTTTTCAACCTGTCGGACTACAACATTGTTGTCGAGGCCGATTACGTCATTCTGCGTGGCCTGGAACTCAGAAACGCCGGCATCCATGGCGTGCTCATCCGCAAGGGAGTGCAGCATGTCGTCATCGAAGATTGTCACATCACGGGTTGGGGCAGAGTTGGCGGCGCGCGCGTATGGGGCGTGATGGGCGGTTCGGAAAGTGGCATCAATGCAGAAAACGACGCTGGCCATCTGGTGATCCAGCGCAATCTGATCGAGTATCCGCGCAGTGGCGCGAACGATTGGGAAAGCGGACATCCTTCGGGACCGCAAGGCATTTCGCTGAACGATTCGCGCGGCGGCAATGTGATTCGCTACAACACAATCCGGTCAACCGAAGACCACGGCTTTAACGATGGAATCGGCGGCGGCAGCAACTTCAGCTTTAAGGGCAGTCCGAACCGCGATTCGGATATATACGGCAACATCATTTCGAACTGTTGGGATGATGCTATCGAGAGTGAAGGCGCGAACATGAACGTGCGCATCTGGAGCAATTACATCCATCACACATTCGCGCATATCGCGACGGCCTCGACTTCGATGGGCCCGCTGTACATTTTTCGAAACGTATTCGGCGAAAGCCGCATTTCGCACCAGGATCCCTCCGGCGGCAATATGATCAAGACCGGCTCGAAGGAACTGACAATCAATGGCCAGCCGGTCAGTCTCGGCCTGGGGTACCGCTTTATTTATCACAATACTGCGCTGCAGCCGAAAGGCGCACTGGACGTCTTCAGCGGTCACGAACTGCACAACGCGGTAAGCCGCAACAACATTTTCTATGCGCGCGGCCGCACATATCCCGAAGAACGGAGTGCACCACGCAATGACTTTAAGCATGATTTGACGGGCGGCTACCTGGGTGGAGGATTCGTGCAATCGATGTTTCTGCCTAGCGAGCGACCCGAATGGTATCTGGCATCGACGATGAACCGCATCACCTGGGGCCGGATCGAATCCACGCGTAACGGCAAGACTGTCGCGATCACCGATCCGATGGTGCAGGCGAAGAACCCGGCACTCGATACTGGCGTGCGACTGCCTGGCTTTAATGACGAGTACAGCGGAGCAGCTCCGGACAAGGGTGCATTTGAGAATGGCTTGCCGCCGCTGCGCTTCGGTCGCGAAATGGCACCGGGCTTCGTGCGTGCGCCATGGGAGTTGTACTAAGCACGCTACAGCACATCCTTTAACTTGCGTCGGTACTGCTCGAACGCTTTTCGGCCTGCGGGCGTGAGTCGGAGTAGCGTCTGGGGAATCTTCCCTCGAAACGTTTTTGATATTTCGACATAAGCGGCTTCTTCCAGTCGTGCGAGATGGCTCGAAAGGGTCCCCTTGTTGATGCCGGTCTCGTGCTGCAGATAGAGAAAATCGGCCTGATCCACGGCATATAAGAGAGTTGCGATCATCAGCCGTCCCGGTTCGTGGAGGACACGGTCTAACTCCCCGATTTTACGGATTATCGGATTCATTCGGCGTCCTGCACTGGATGCTGGTGTTGCCGCACGTATTGATAGAAGGTGACAGCACCCGAAACCATGAGCACGACGCCGATCCACGAGAAAGTGAGCAGGCATGTCACCATTAGGCCCAAGGGTATCTTTGGCGAGCGCCATGAATCAGCGACGAGGCTTGTCAGCAACTCGTTTGGGAGCATGGCTATTACCAGTGAACCGAGCCCCAGCAGGAAGGCTACGATCCATTTCCAGCGAATGCCTTTTGCAAAGTTACGGGCATAAACCGCGGCATAAAACAGACCGAAAAATGCGGCGGGCATAGTAGCGCTCACGTGCACTCGTCCCTTTACAACCGCGAGGAGCGCGATGGACGCGAGCGCGGAAACACACAGTGCTATGATCAGCGGCCGCCAGAACGTAACATCCTTGCGGTATTCCACAAAGCCAGTGCGCGGATAGGTGATGTGCTTTTTGATCGCCTTGCTGCCGTAGTGAATGATCAGACTCATCAGTCCGACATAGAGGAACAGGGCGTACATCCCGTTCCACACGGAACTCTGGGGCGTGCTCACCTGCAGCCATTGCAGCAATGCAAAGCCAAGACACATGAAGCCTATGCCCAATTCACCAACACCATCGATGTTGTAGTACGACTTGGGACGGTTTATGTAACTTTCAATTTCCATTTCCTTCTCCACTACCAACTAGTTTGCAATACCAACCGGTTGGCGTCAATAGAAATCTTCGCCGACCACTAGAACGAGAGACAATGATCGCGATGACATTCAATCGGTTGATATGCTCTTTGGCTTTTGTGGCGACGGCGCTCGCGGCTCCCGCTAAGGTTTTCCCGGGGGCTCAGGGGTTTGGAGTCGAGACCACGGCGGGGCGTGGCGGACGTGTGATTCGCGTTACAAACCTCAATGCGAACGGCGCAGGCTCGCTTCAGGAAGCCCTGAATACGAAGGGTCCGCGAATTGTGGTGTTCGAAGTTGGAGGAGTTATCGATCTTGACCGCAAGACCCTGCGGATCAAAGAGCCCTTCGTAACTATTGCCGGACAGACCGCGCCTTCGCCCGGCATTACAATAGTCCGCGGCGGTATCTACATCGATACGCATGACGTACTCATCCAGCACATTCGCGTGCGCATGGGTGATGCGGGCCAACCGAAGAAGAGCGGCTGGGAACCCGATGTGACTACAGCCGGTGCCCAGGCTTACAACGTCGTGGTCGACCACTGTTCCTTCTCGTGGGCCGTCGATGAGAACCTCTCGGCTTCAGGAGCGCGCCTTGAAGGACCAGAGGCGACATCGCGAAACATCACCTTCAGCAACAACATCATTGCCGAAGGACTCTATGATTCCAGCCACACCAAAGGCATTCACTCTATGGGAACGCTGATTCACGACTACTGCACGAATATAGCGGTGATCGGAAATCTGTACGCGCACAATAACCAGCGCAACCCGTATTTCAAGGCTTTCACCACCGGAGTAATTGTAAACAACGTGATCTATAACCCGGGCCGGAACGCGATTCATGTCAGCTGGGTGCAATCTGAGTTCGACGGCTCAGGGATCACACCTAAAAATGCCCGTGTCAGCGTGGTGGGGAATGTGATGGTGCATGGCGCGAACACAGCTAAGGGGCTCGCTTTGGTGGGCTCGAAAGGCGATGCGTATCTGGAAGATAATATCGCTCTGGATACGGCCGGCAAGCCCGCGGCAATGATTTCCGGGGCAGTAAACATTTTGCCGCAGAAGCCATCCTGGCCGGAGGGGCTCGTGGCCCGACCGGCTAAAGACGTGGTGGACTTCTTAGTTCGGCACGTGGGGGCGCGTCCGTTGGATCGGGATGCCGCCGACAAGCGCATCATCAACGACTTCACGGCCCGCAAAGGTCGCTTCATCGATAGTCAGGAAGAAGTCGGCGGTTACCCGAAAACAGCTATGACACAGCGCAAGCTCGCAATTCCAGCAACTGCACAGGATGTCGCAGTCTGGCTCGCTAAGCTTGCTGCAGAACTGGAATAATTTAGGGCAATTCCTGCAAGCGGATATTGCGGAAACGGACTTCCAGCGCTTCGTCGCGCTTGCCGATCCCGTGCACCTGTAGTGCAATGAAACCCGAGCGCACCTTGTCGGCTTTGGTGTCGGCAGCCGCGACTCCGTTGATCCAGGTCTTGATGGAATCACCGCGCGCTTCTATGCGGAATTTGTTCCACTCGTTCTGGCGGAATGCCTTGCGCGCTGGTTCGTTCTTACTGAGATCGTTCTGCCAGCCGATGCCGCCTTCACCGTAAACGCCGCCGGTCCATGCGCGAGCGGCAGGATCGATTTCGACCTGAAGACCGTGAACGCGGCCCGCAGGAAATTTGACCGGCTTGCCGTACCACTCTTCTGTAGTCTCGGTATCGGCTACACTGCTGCGAATCTGGACACCGGAATTCAGCGTGGGATTCACCTTGAAATCGACCTCAAGAACAAAATTCGTATAACTGCGCTTCGTGCACAGAAATGAATTCCCGGTATTGGGTACAGTGGTGCCGATGATCTCGCCGGCTTCGGCGCGATATTTCGCTGCCCCGCCCTTTTGGATCCAGCCATCAAGAGTGTTGCCGCTGACCAGGTTGGTCCAAACGGGTTCGGCTGCCTGAACTGCGGACACAGCAAGGCAGGCGGCTAGCAAAGTAAATTTAAGGTTCATTGGAAAGTTGGGAGGGGGCGAGACTAGCTCGCCCCACGACTACTTGATTTTATACTGGTCGGGGCCAACCTTTTCGCGGTGGGCATCGTGACAGCTCTTGCAACTGCCACCGATCATCTTCATGCCTGCAGCAACGCCCTCGGCATTATTAGCCTTGGATGCAACGGCGACGGCTTCAGCGCCTTTCAAATTCTCGTAGGAACTCTTCATGGCGACTTCGGAGTTGCGCGTTTTCCAGAATGCAGCTAATTGCTTTGCAGTGGCTTGCATCTCGGTCGCGTTCTTCTCGACGTCCGCACCTTTGCGGATTGCGCCATTCTGTCTGCCCAGTTCCTTCATCAACTTAACGTGCTCGGGTGGGGAGTCTTCAGCGCCCCAAGCCAGCGTAAGCGCCAGCATCATCCCGCCAACCAAGACTAAATTCTTTCTCATTGCTATTCGGATTCCCTCTCGTTTGCCCGGCGACCCAGCCCGGATTTCGTTATTCTACACGGATTGAGGCGTTAATCTCGCGCAAACGGTTACAGTTCCAGTGGTTAATTTGCCTTCAAACCACTTAGCGCGGCGCGGCGCACGACCGCCATGGTCTCGATTTGCCGTTGCTTCACGAAGCCCATCGCTTTACGGACACGCCCCAGCGCACCGTCCAGATTCGTGTGGATCTGCAGCATCGCTGCGTGCAGCTTATCAATGGGTTCCGCGTCTATGTCGAACATCCAGTCCGGCAAGCCGATATCACGCATCATCCACTGTTTCAGCCCTGCCTGCTTGAAATACGGATGCAGGCTTGGAGTTCCCGCAGCCAGGCCCAGAATCACGGAATGCATCTCCATGCTGACAACCGCGCGAGCCTTGGCGTACAGCGAAAAGGCTTCGTCGGGCAGCCAGAAATCCGGCTTGAAGCGTACGAGTTTGCGGACATCGTCGGGCAGTTTTTCGATTAACATCGTGCGCGCCGGTTCAATTTGCCCCTGCACTTCGGGCACAACGACCACCACGTCCCCGGTTTGTCTCACGTAACGGGTCACCAGTTCGATAGTCTGAGCCGCATGGCGATTCTCCGCGCCGTCTTTAACAAAGCGGTTCGCGTCAAAACGCGGGATCAGTGCAATGAATTTGCGTGGTTCCAGGCGATGCTCGCGCATGAACGTTGTGCAGCGCGCTTCATCACGCAGGTCGAAGCCGAAAGTAGAATCCGGACCAAAGGCCATTTCGGGGCAATGCACGCCTTTGCTTTTCAGAAGCTTGACGGACTCGCTGTCGCGCGTGTAAATGAATGCGGCACTGGAAAGGATGTCGCTATAAACTATATCCGCGTGCGGTTCAACCTTGTCGAAGGAGTGGCCATAGACGCCGAAAGGCTTTTGAGCATTTCGCGCCATCATAAACGCCAAGACTCGGCCCATATACTTTTCCCATTCGAGACCGTAGTAGCCATACGACATCGTCATCCCGGAGTTGAGCACGAGCAGGTTGGCGCGCTGGAACGCAGCCTTGTAACTTTCCGGAATCGGCACACCGGGTTGGAAGGGCATCTTAATGACTTTGCATTTCGGAAAACGCGTGCCCAGGTAATCCCGGATCTCGTCGTACACATTGGCTGCAGCGACCGTAACCTCAGCCTCTGGGAAATGCCGCTCAACCAGACGCAGGAAGCCCGGCGTGATCGCGATGTCGCCGATGTTCTTGAATGCCCAGGAAGAGATCAACAGGATCGAAGGGGCGTTTTTAAGTTTCTGCGCCGGGGCCAGGAGCGGCGCAGCCGTAGCGCCCAGAAATGCACGACGGTTTAGTTTTAAGAGCATTGTCGCTAGTCATTTTAAGGCCCGCTTCGCATCGAAGAAAGTCCTGAAACCGTGCAAATTCGTACCGCAACCAACGCAGAACGTTGACGGAACGTTTTTCAACTCGTTGAGCCTGATAGAATTAGCATTCATCCGGGTTTTGTAGTGAACGAAGATCTCAAAGTATTCCGGGCCCAGTTACAGCGTCTGCTGGCGCACCCGGAAATCGCATCTTCGCGTCAACTTCGCGACTTCCTGGCCTTCACAAGCGAGAAATCCTTCGCTGGCGTCGGGCATTTGGAACAGGTGGATGTCGCCTCCGCAGTGCTCGGACGCGGCGATGATTTCAATCCGCTGGAAGACGCCTCGGTTCGCAAGCTGGCCAGTCTGGCGCGCCAACGCCTGGAGCAGTACTATGCCGGAGCCGGAGCCGCCGACGAAGTCCTTGTGACTTTCCCGATGCGCAGCTACGTGCCGCGCTATGAGAAGCGGATGGCTGAGGAACCGGTAAAGGCTCCACAGGCACCGGGCCGCCGCTCGCCATGGTTGGTTCCGGGACTGCTGGCGGTCGCCGCTATCCTGCTCGGCGGCTGGGCGATCATGCGCATGCCCGCGAGTTCGGAAGCTGGCGAAATTGTCGTGGTGACCAAGCGCGGCGACATCATGGGGGGGAAGGTAGCGGATCTGCCGGGCGATTGCGTGCGTTTGGGACCGCGCTTGCAGGATCAGGACGAGATCACGGTTCGCCTGCGTTTCACACCTGAGCGTGAAGCGCAGCAAGCCGGCATCATTATCTGGCAGGACGCCGGAAACTACATCAAGCTTGGACGAAAGTTTTATGGCAGGAGCCAGCTTGAGTTCGACATGCAGGATGGCGGAGCGTACCGGCCTACCCCACGAGCTTTCACCTTTGAGCCGGAGGCACAGGATGGCCAGGCGATTTGGTTGTCCATCCGCAGAACCGGGCAGCTGTTCCGGGGATTCCTCAGCCGCGACGGTATCCACTGGACTTCTGTGGGCGAAACGCTGGAGCCGAAGCGCGCCTTTTCGAACGCGCGCGCAGGCATTTACGCCTTCCATGGACGGCGCGCCGCTCCTCCCGCTGAAGCGCGCTTTGACCATTTCACCACGGGGCCGACCTTCGAAAACTGGATTGATCTGGACAACTCCCAGGAATCGCGCCGGCCTGACCTTCGCCTCAAGTTGCTTCTCGCGTGAAGATGCTCTGGCAATGGAGCCTCCCGGGCTCCGTTTCACCTTGGCCTCAGGCAGATCCAACTGTTCCATTGAGATGTCCCGACCCGCCTTGCCAGGGGAGTGGGTTTTGAAAACCAAGCTCGATTTTCTTCCTGTCTCCGGGGCAGCAGCCGGTCTCTTTGTGCGTGGCAAAACCGGAAGGGTGAGGCTAGTTCGCTACGTATTGAACGGCACATCCATCAGCATGATCCATGACGGCGTGAATCTGGTGGGTGAACCCGATTTCAGCGGAAATCCGGCAGTTTATCTACGCCTGAGTGCAAAGCAAGGCGAATTGCGTGCAGCTTTCAGCCGTGATGACAGTAGTTATCGGGAGTTGCCGGAGCGGGTACGCCTGAGCCAGTTGGGTGATACACTGCGCGTCGGGCTGATTGCATCGACCAACGATCTGGCCCCAAATCAAGCGGTCATGCCCGCCCGCTTCAGTTTCTTACGCCAGGACGCCGGTCCGCTCTCAAACTTCCGCTGAGCATTTATTGGTGCGCCAATGCCCGCCTGAGCCGCTGAATAGCTGACACTATGACGTCGCGGAGTTCTTCCAGCAGACTGATCTCGCGAGTCGAAAGGCCCTGCCTGGCCTGAGCGCTCTCGAAGTAGAGACATCCCACCACGCGGTTATCGACCACCACTGGATAAATCGCGAGCCAACCGGCGCCGAAGACCTTTACAAGTTCGTGACTTGGCTCGCTTTCCGCATTCACCATAATGTCTTGCTTGCGCAACAGCGCGCCCACAACCGGACCGCCGCGAGGCGTAAGCGGGAAGTTGAATTTTGCGAGCATCGTCTCAATGTTTTCACCAAGACCCGCGCGCCCAACTATTCGCGTTCCTTCCGGATTCACGAAGCCGAAGATAACGTGGTCGAATCCGCCTCCGCGGAAGATGGCTTCGATCACCATCAGGATCACTCCATTCAAGTCCAGGTCGCCGTCTGCACCTGCAAGCGCCTTGACCTCGGCCGTCAGCGATTCGAGCACCTCGCCCGGCCTGGGAAGTTCCTCAGCTTGCTCTTCTTGAAGCGCCAGCAGCGCACGCTTCGTCTGGGCACGCAAGCGCAGGTCGTCGCTTTGTATCCTCATCATCGCGAAGACTTCGCTCGTATCAGTCACTGCACTTTCCAGAATTTCACGGACATCGCTGGTCGAGAGCGGAAGTATTGGACTGTGATCCTGCAGGTGAATTTTCAGGGTCACGTTTGCGCCCTGAGCGCTCTGGCGAAATACCGACGTTGTCATCAGGTGTCCCAGCGAAACCGCCGCCATGAACCGCGTTTCGGGCTTATCCCAGTTTCCTGCACCCGGACCGGGCACGATGAACGGCTTTTGGCACAGCGCGACTCGTTCCGGCATCCGCCAACACCTGACGATCGCTTGCCCAAGATCTTCAAAGGTGAACTGAAGGATTCGCAGACACGCCGTCGCTGCGGGAACGTGCTCCGCCTGCATCAGCGCCAGAATCGACGCGTATTGCCGCGGGTGATAGTAGGCGACAAGAAGTTCGCCGATATTGCGAACCATCCCGGAGAGATAAGCCTCCTCGATCTGCGGACATCCAACACGCTCTGCGATTCCCCGCACGTGATTCGCGGTTAGCAGCGAAAGCAGCATCAACTCGCAGACACCTGCCGATTTCTTCTGAAAGTGCTCGAAAATCAGCACGCTGCCCGCGAGGTTTCGCACGGCATCGATACCCAACATGACCACAGCATGGGTAACGCTCAGGATCGGCTTCCCGGTGCGGAGATGGTACGAAGAGTTCGCCGCGCGCAGCAACTTCAGTGTGAGGCTGTAATCACGCAGTATGTAATTGGTCAGCGTGCGCATAGACGACTCCTCGTCGTCAATCGCTGTCATCACCCTCTGAATGTGCTCAGAAAACGCCGGAAAGTCCGGCTCCTTAGTCAGATTGCCGACAAACGCGCGCAGACTGGCTTCGCGCGACGACTGCTCAACTGACCGATTGTTCGTTGGACACACAATCTCCATATCGCCCGGTTTGGCCCCAGCAAGAGGGAACCAGCCGCTTCGTGGGACAATAAAAGATTCGGGCACACTCACCGATCCTCACTATGCTGGACCGCATCACCGTCCATGGGGCGCGTCATCACAATCTGAAGAATATCGACGTGGAGATTCCGCGCAATACCCTGACTGTGGTCACGGGTCTGAGCGGTTCCGGGAAGTCGTCGCTCGCCTTCGACACGATCTACGCCGAGGGGCAGCGGCGCTACGTCGAAACGCTGTCGCCGTACGCGCGGCAGTTCCTGGATCAGATGGAACGGCCCGATGTCGATTCGATCGACGGCCTGAGCCCTGCAATCTCGATTGAACAGAAGACAACCTCGCGTAGTCCGCGTTCCACTGTCGGGACCATCACCGAGATTTACGACTACATGCGCGTGCTGTATTCGTCGATCGGCATTCCGCACTGCCCGCAATGCGGCCATGAAATCTCGCGCCAGACGACCGAGCAGATACTGCAGCAGATCGTCGCACTGCGGCAGAACGACCGAATCATGATTCTGGCTCCGGTGGTGCGTGGGCGCAAAGGCGAATACAAGAAGGACCTGGAGAAATTGCTGCGCCAGGGCTTTTTGCGGGCACGCATCGACGGCGTCTTGCGCAGCCTCGATGAAGAGATCGTGCTGGACCGGCGGCGCAATCACACGATTGAAGTTGTAGTCGATCGGTTGGTCGTCAAGCCGGCTATCGAAAAGCGCCTGGAAGCCTCGATCGAGACGGCGACGAAGCTTGCTAACGGCCTCGTGATCGTCGCTGTCGTGAACGGTGAAGAGCGGCTGTACTCGCACAAGCTGGCATGTCCGGATTGCGGGTCCAGCGTGCCACAACTGGAGCCGCGCTCGTTCTCTTTCAATAGCCCTTATGGGGCCTGCGAAACCTGCGCCGGACTGGGCAGCCGCTGGACTTTCGATCCGGCCAAGGTGATCGTAGATCCCTCCAAGCCGCTTTTCGACGGCGGACTCGGGCCAAGCGGCAGTTCCCAGCACATGATCAGCCTGGTAACGGATCTGGCGCGGCGCACCCGTTTCAGCCTCGCGAAACCATATCGAAAGCCTGCCGGCGCGCGTGCAGACCATGCTGCTCGAAGGCGGCAATGGGTTCCGGGGCATTCTGCCGATCCTGGAAGACACATTCCGCGAGGTAAGCGACGGGTACAAAGAATACCTGCTCGAATACATGTCGGCGACAACTTGTTCGGACTGTCTGGGCCAGCGCTTAAAACCAAGCAGTCTTGCGGTCAAGGTCAAAGGGCTTTCAGTGGCGGAACTCACGGCAATGCCTGTGGCGCGTTCGCTACCCGTCGTTTCAGAGTGGGAGCTGGGCGACCGCGAGCATCAGATTGCCGGCCGCGTCGTCGAAGAGATTCGCAATCGGCTACAGTTTCTCTCAGATGTTGGCCTGGATTATCTAAGCCTGAACCGCTCGTCCGCAACGCTTTCGGGCGGTGAGGCGCAGCGCATCCGGCTCGCCACCCAGATTGGCTCAAAACTGCGCGGCGTTCTGTATGTGCTGGACGAACCTTCGATCGGACTGCATCCGCGAGACAATGATCGTCTGCTGAATACGCTGACGCGCTTGCGTGATCTGGGCAATACCGTACTGGTCGTGGAACACGACGCGGAGACAATTGAACGCGCCGATTACGTGATCGATCTCGGTCCGGGTGCCGGACGCCTGGGCGGACATCTGGTTGCGGCCGGAACGCCTGAAGAAATCCGTGCGAATCCGGCCTCGCTCACGGGACAGTATCTCTCCGGCAAGGTCGAGATCCCCGCGCCCGAGCGAAGGCGTGAGGGCAACGGGAAGAAGCTGGTGATTTGCGGCGCGAGCGAGCACAACCTGAAGGACATCGATGTCGAGATTCCGCTGGGCGTGCTGACCGTGGTCACGGGTGTTTCGGGCAGCGGCAAATCGACGCTCATCAACGACATCCTGTACCGGGTGCTGAACAAGGCGATTTACAAGGCCAAAGCCGTCCCGGGCGCGCATGAATCGGTCACGGGTTTGGAGCACATCGACAAGGTGGTAGAAATCGATCAGGCTCCAATCGGACGTTCACCGCGCTCGAATCCTGCTACCTATACCGGAGTGTTCACGCCAATTCGCGATCTGTATGCGATGCTGCCGCAATCGCGCGAGCGCGGTTATAAACCGGGCCGCTTCAGCTTCAACGTCAAGGGTGGACGTTGCGAAGCGTGCCAGGGCGACGGGCTGAAACGCATCGAGATGAACTTTCTACCCGACGTGTATGTGAAGTGCGACGTGTGCCGCGGGAAGCGCTACAGTCACGAAACGCTGCAGGTTAAGTACAAGGGCTACTCGATTTCAGACCTGCTGGAAGCGCCCGTGGAAGACGCGCTGACCATTCTGGAAAACATTCCACAGATCAACGCGAAGTTGCAGACGCTGAACGCTGTTGGGCTGGGTTATGTTCATCTGGGCCAGTCCGCCACGACGCTTTCGGGCGGCGAGGCGCAGCGCATCAAGCTGGCCAAAGAATTAAGTAAACGCCAGACCGGCAAAACGTTTTATATTCTTGATGAGCCTACCACGGGGCTGCATTTCGACGACGTCAGGAAATTGCTCGACGTTCTGCAGCGGTTGGTCGATCTGGGAAACACTGTGCTGGTGATCGAGCATAATCTGGACGTGATTAAATCCGCGGATTGGATCATCGATTTGGGACCAGAGGGCGGCGAGAAGGGCGGGAACATCGTGGTGTGCGGTTCCCCGGAACAGGTTGTTCGCAATCGCAAGAGCTATACGGCGCAGGCGCTCGCAAAAGTCCTGCATGTGAACGGAAAAAATACGTGAGCAAGTACAGACTGGAACCGCTGGAATTCGACAACCTGAAGACCGTTTCGCTGTATTCGCGCGGCGGCAAGGTGAATGTGACAGACTTCGCCAAGCCCTATGAAAAGGACTCCGGAGTGCGTGGCTGGCTCGATTCCCTGCCCCACATTCTAGCCGGTGATGGAATGCGCGGCGTAGTCCAGGCGATCCGGACGGCGCGCGAGAAGGGCAAGCCGGTGATCTGGGGCATGGGCGGGCACGTGATCAAGTGCGGTCTGGCTCCGGTATTCCGAAATCTGATGGAACAGGGTTACGTCAGCGCAATCGCGATGAACGGGGCGGCTTCGATTCACGATTTTGAAATCGCATTGGCTGGCTACACGAGCGAAGATGTCGAAGCGGTGCTCCCGGACGGCACCTTCGGATCCGCTGAGGAGACGGGCCGCGAAATGAATCTGGCGATCCTGGAAGGCAATGCGGCCAACTGCGGCATGGGCGAGGCGTTAGGAATGCGCCTGGCTGCAATCGCCAAGCCTGAGTTCGCCCAGTACAGCATTCTGTTGGGGGCCTATAGCCGCGACATTCCGGTAACTGTACACGTTGCCGTCGGCACAGATACTCCGCACACGCATCCGGGCGCGGAACCGGCTGCGATCGGCGCAACCACACATCGCGATTTCCGATTATTCGCGAGCATTCTGCAGGAAATGGACGAAGGTGGCGTGTATTTGAATGTCGGCTCGGCAGTAGTACTTCCAGAAGTTTTCCTTAAGGCCGTTTCGGTGGTGCGAAATCTGGGCTTTCCGCTGGGCAATTTCACCACCGCAAATTTCGATTTCCTGCAACACTACCGGCCACGCCTCAACGTGGTGGAACGCCCACACGCGCAGAAAGGCGGACGCGGTTACTCGATTACCGGGCATCACGAATTGACGATCCCACTCTTGGCCGCCATACTGACGGATACAGATTGATGACAGACCAAGAGCCGGAGAATCCGGAACCGCAGGAGCGCACACTCCCATCGGTCTCAGACGAACTGCGTCGCCAGGCGTTTCCCTTCTGGAATTATCAGGACCTGCTGATCTTTCTGGCCATGGCTGTGCCCTGTCTCGTCGCCGGTTCGCTCATTGTTCAATTGGTATCCGCAGTGATTCCCGCGTATCCGCAGACGAAAGCAGCAAAGGCTCTGCCTGCACAATTCATCGCTTATGCAATGTGGTTCGGCTGCTTGTATATGCTCCTGAAAGCGAAGTACGATCTGCCGTTCTGGCGCGCGATGGCCTGGCGCATACCGTGGAAGGGGATCTCTTCCACGTTGCTCGGCGGACCACTACTCGCAATTAGCGTCGCAACGCTTGGGCTGCTCCTCAAAACGCCGGAACTGGACATGCCGATCAAGGAGTACCTGTCTGATCGAAGTTCAGTGCTCATGATGGGGCTTTTTGCTACAACACTCGGACCGCTGTGCGAAGAATTAGCATTCCGCGGATTCTTAATGCCTTTATTGCAGCGCAGTTTCGGACTCGCCGGGGCAATCGTGGGCTCTTCCCTGCCGTTTGCGCTGCTGCATGGGCCGCAGTACGCCTGGAGCTGGCGGCATGTTCTGCTGATCTCTCTCGCGGGAATGGTATTTGGTTGGGTACGGCACCGTACCCGATCTACGGCCGCATCGACTCTGATGCATGGCACATACAATTTAACGTTTTTTGCCGCATTTTTAATGCAAGGAAGGTTTTAAGAAATCGAAATGGTTGAAACGATAGAGTGGACTCAGGCCGGCGTAGTCATGATTGACCAGACGCTGCTGCCGAAACAAGAGACGTACGTTACCTGCAAAGACTACCTCGAAGTCGCCGATGCAATCAAGACCATGATCATTCGCGGCGCACCCGCAATCGGGGTCGCAGCCGCAATGGGCGTAGCGATTGGCGTATTGAAGGCCGACGAAGAGAATTTGGATGCGCAGGTGGATACAATCTGCGACACACTGGCGGCAACTCGTCCGACGGCGGTAAATCTGTTCTGGGCCATTGATCGCATGAAGCTCCTTTATCAGAGCCTGCGTGGGTGTCCGATAGCTCAGATTCGTGAGCGCCTGGTGGAAGAGGCAAAACAGATTAAGGTGGACGATATCGCGATCTGTCGTGCAATCGGCCAGCATGGTGCGGAACTGGTGCCCGATGGCCGCACGGTGCTTACGCATTGCAACGCGGGCGCACTGGCAACAGCCGGTTACGGCACGGCGCTTGGCGTGATCCGCGCAGCGGTGGAATCCGGCAAGAACATTGACGTCTTCGCCGATGAAACGCGTCCGTTTCTGCAGGGCGCGCGTCTGACTGCGTGGGAACTGCAACAGGATGGCATTCCGACCTCGATCATAACCGACAACATGGCCGGGCACTTTCTCAAATCGGGCCGGATCGGCTGCGTTGTAGTCGGCGCGGACCGGATTGCCGCAAACGGCGATGTTGCGAACAAAATCGGCACATATTCAGTGGCGGTGCTGGCGAAAGAGAATAACGTGCCGTTCTATGTCGCGGCGCCGATTTCGACGCTCGACCTCACTTTGGACTCTGGCGAACAAATTCCGATTGAGGAGCGTCCAGCATCCGAAGTGACGCACGTCTTCGGCGTGCCTGTGGCACCTGACGGGATCGGCGTGCAGAATCCTGCTTTTGATGTCACGCCAAATCGTTACGTCGCGGGCATCATCACAGAAAAGGGCGTGGCGCGCGCGCCTTACACGGAATCGCTCGCGCGACTCGCGAAGCTGTAGTCGACGGATCGCATGCTAATTTAGAAATATGCGTATCTTTACAATCTTGTTCCTTTGCGCCACAAGCCTGTTTGCTTCTGGAGAATTATCGAATCGGCGCGCGCCTGGTTTCAGCCTGCCTGATTCACAATTCCGGCAGTATGATCTTGCTGATTACCGCGGCAAAGTTGTGGTGCTCGAAATCATGCGTACGAACTGCCCTATGTGTCAGACATTGGCCGTTACGCTGGAGCGCGTGCGCGTGAAATACGGCGCAAAAATACAGGTACTGACCGTGGCGAATCCCCCCGACACGCAGGCTACGGTCGCTCAGTTCGCCGCCACCTTCGGGGTGAAATCACCGATTCTGTTCGATAGCGGGCAAATGGCTGCCTCTTACTTCCGCGCCACTCCGCAAAATCCCTCGGTGCACGTCCCGCATCTATTCCTGATCGACGGCAACGGCATGATCCGGAATGATTTCGCCTATTCCACGGCGACTAAAAGCATTTTTGAAGGGGACGGCCTTTACGCGGAAATCGACCGCCTGCTCGGTGGCGCCGCTCCCGCGAAGAGTGTCGCTCCAGCGAAGACTGCTGCTCCAGCGAAGAAATAGTATTACGACGTTCATATTGGGATCGGTGATTCATGCCTAAAGATACTTTGAGCATTACTGACAATCGGACAGGCCAGATATACGAGTTGCCGATTGTGGATGGCACCATTCGAGGAATGGACCTGCGCAAGATCAAAGCCTCTCCGGATGATTTCGGATTGATGAGCTATGATCCCGCGTACATGAACACCGCTTCCTGCAAGAGCACGATCACGTTCATCGATGGCGACAAAGGCATTTTGCGGTATCGCGGCTATCCGATTGAGCAGTTGGCCGAGAAGAGCACCTACCTGGAAACAGCCTACCTGCTCTATCGAGGTGAACTGCCGAATAAGGATAAGCTGCAAAGCTGGACCGATGGCGTCATGACGCACACGATGGTCCATGAGCATGTTAAGAAGTTTATGGACGGTTTCCACTACGACGCCCACCCGATGGGCATCCTGGTGGGCACCGTAGCTTCGCTCGATACTTTCTATCCTCAGGCAAAAAAGGTGATGGACCCCGAGGCGCGCCGCATCACATTTTATCGCGGCATTGCAAAAACACCCACGATTGCGGCCTTCGCCTACCGGCATCGCATCGGCATGCCATACGCCTACCCGGACAATGAACTCTCCTACACCGGCAATTTCCTGAACATGATGTTCCGCCGGACGGAACTGAAGTACAAGCCCAACCCCGTGCTGGAGCGCGCGCTCGAAGTTCTGTTCATTCTGCACGCCGATCATGAGCAGAACTGTTCGACGAGCGCAATGCGCATGGTGGGTAGCGCACGTACGAATCCGTTCTCCTCGATCGCGGCCGCCTGCGCTGCGCTGTATGGGCCGCTGCACGGCGGCGCGAACGAAGCTGTGCTGCGCATGCTGAACGAGATCGGCTCCAAGGATGCGGTGCCGGAGTACATCAAGAAAGTAAAAGCCGGCGAGATGAAGCTGATGGGCTTCGGGCATCGCGTCTATCGCCACTACGATCCGCGCGCCACGATCATCAAGCGCACGGCCAACGAAGTCTTCGAGGTCACCGGCCGCAATCCGCTGCTCGATATTGCGCTGGAACTCGAACGCATTGCGCTGGAAGACGATTACTTCGTCTCCCGCAAGCTTTACCCGAACGTGGACTTCTATTCGGGTCTGATCTATCAGGCCATGGGTTTCCCAACCGAGATGTTCCCGGTGCTATTCGCCATTCCGCGCGTTTCGGGCTGGCTCACGCAGTGGGAAGAGGGCCTGCTCGATCCCGAACAGAAGATCGCGCGCCCCCGCCAGATCTATCTGGGACCGGAAGCGCGTGATTACGTCAACCTGGATCAACGGGCGCAGTAATTAGAGCTTCTGATCTTCCGGATCGCCCGGCACGTAGCGGTCAACTAAGCCGAGATCTTTTAGTTTCTTGACCAGGCGTGTGGTATCCACGTCCTGCACGGCTTTCTTTTCCCGGATTGCCATGCTGGCCGCCACACCGGCCGCCTGTCCGATCATCATGTACACCGGTTCCATGCGCATCGACGAATACGTCACATGGCTTGCAGAGAAGCAGACTGGCACCAGCAGGTTCACGGCCTGAGCCTTCTTCGGAACTATCACACGATAGGGCACGTGATACGGTTCCACCCGCACTTCCATGTTGCCTTCGTTCTGCACCGTGCCGTCTTCCTGGACAAAACGCTGGACATTGTGTGAGTCGCTATTATAGCTACCCATGCCGATTACGTCCGGCTTTGCGATCGTGGTCTGCATATCCTTCTGCGTCATTACAAAATCCCCGATCATACGGCGCCCCTCGCGAACGTACAACTGATACGGCCAGTTCCCGTTGTCCGTAAACTCGTCCTTGGCGAGACCCCATTTTTTCATCTCGTCGCGCAGCACTTGGGGTACCCGAGCATCGTTGGCCATAAAGTACAGCAGGCCCTTGGTGTAATCAATGTGATCCCGGGCAATTTCATCGCGGCGCGCGTAAGAGCCGTCCGGATAGTCATAACTCTTGCCGATGTAGTCCGTCGAAAACGCCCCGCGGTTATTGATGTCAGCTTTCGCATTCGGCACTTCGGTACGGAAAATCAGCAGTTCATTGGCTCGTGGAACGCGGCCCTTGGATTCAGTTAACGCCTCGATAAGCTTGACCAGCAGTTCAAAGCGCGCAGGCTGGTAGCGTTCCGGCCTGGAGTAAGCCACACGATTCGCCGGATCGCTCGAAAAGATCAGGCGATAGTTGTAAGCTTGCACCCGCTTGTCTGCCGAACCAATCTCACCCCGAGGTTCGGACTGAATCTCAGGGAGTAGTTTACCCTGGGCATCGCGCGCCGGGATCTTCACATCGAACTGATGGTTGCGGTCTTTCGGGCGAACACCGGCGAGTTCCTCACCGTATTGTTTCGAGCCCTCGCGGCCAATCGTATACTTCACGCCGGCCTGTGCCATCAGATCGCCTTCATAGCTGCAATCGGCGAAGGTTTTGCCCTGCAACCGGGTGCCGTTCTCAAGCACGATCGCTTCCAGCTTTGACCCGCTTCGCACCACGCCGCCCTTCTCGCGCAACCGGCTACGCAGCAAAAGCTTCACAGAAGTCTCACCCAGCATTTTGTTCAGTACCCGTTCGGCCACCTTCGGCTCCGGGTACCAGAAGATCTCTTTCCCATACTCCTTGCCGACGCGCTTGTAGAACTCACGCGCGATGCCACCTACCGTCGATTTCCTGCCGTGATCGGTTGCGCTGAGCCCACCCGTTACCATGCCCCCGATGTGGCCCGTCGGCTCTACAAGCGCGACCTGCAAGCCTTCGCGAGCCGCCGAGATGGCTGTCATCACACCCGATGCGGTTCCGCCGTACACCACAAGGTCGTAATCGGCGGCGGCCAGAGCGGGTATTCCGCAGACCACAAGAAGCGCTGCCAACATAGTTCTGAACATGGTCCCTATTTTGCCAGCTTTGGCAATCCGGAGCTCGGAGTCTGATATAAAGAGGGTCTATGTTACGTATCGCACTACTCGTATTTTCATTGATCGCAGTTTGTACCGCGCAAGATCATCCGTTACAAACTCTCCGCAAACAGCATCCACGGCTTATCGCACTCGACAGCGACATTGACCGCTTGCGCACACTGATTCGCACGGATGAGCGCGCCAAGCGCATTTACGAACAACTCGTGGCAGATGCGGCCAAGATCGAAACATCGCCCACTGTCGAATTCAAAATAGTCGGACCCAGACTGCTCGATCAAAGCCGCCGTGCGCTGGATCGCGTTTACACGCTCGCACTGCTCTATCGAATCGACGGCAAAAAGCAGTATCGCGATCGCGCGGTTAAGGAATTGCGAGCCGCAGCCGACTTTCCCAATTGGAATCCCTCGCATTTTCTCGATACCGCGGAGATGACCCATGCCTTCGCAATCGGCTACGACTGGCTCTTCCCGGCCCTGAGCGCGGATGAGCGTGGCTGGATTCGCAGAGCCATCAGCGAGAAGGGCTTCGACCCCGCGCTGAAGGTTTACCAAAGCGGCAAAGGCTGGCCGAAAGCAATCCACAACTGGAATCAGGTCTGCAACGGTGGAATCGGCATCGGCGCACTCGCAATTGGCGATGAAGAATCAGAAAAGAGCGAAACCGTCCTACGGTACGCAGTGAAGTCGATTCCGCTTGCGATGGCCTCTTACGGTCCCGATGGCGGCTGGGCGGAGGGACCGGGTTATTGGCATTACGCCACGCGTTACAACGTATATTTCCTGGCTGCGCTGGAAACTGCGCTGGGCACGGACTTCGACCTGGCTAAAATGCCCGGCTTCGATGGTGCAGGTCACTTTCGCGTGTATTCATCAGGACCCGTGGGGCTGAATTTCAATTATGCTGATGCCGGCGCGAATGTCGGCAATGCGGCTGAAATGTTCTGGCTGGCGAAACGCTTTTCCGCCCCGGTTTATAGCTGGCAGGAGCGGGAAATTCTAGCGGGCCGCGACCGTCCTGACGCGCTCGACTTGGTCTGGTATCAGGCAAAGGCACAGGGACCGAAGGCTGCGGGTTGGCCGCTCGATGCCTATTACAAGGGCGTCCAGGTCGCGTTTCTGCGTAGCGCGTGGGAAGATCCGAACGCGATTTTCGTCGGCATAAAGGGTGGCGACAACAAAGCGAATCACAGCCATCTGGATTTGGGCTCGTTTGTGATGGATGCGAACGGAGTGCGGTGGGCCGCTGATCTGGGGGGCGACAACTACAACCTGCCTGCTTATTTCGGCGCGCAGCGTTGGACTTACTATCCGCCTTGCGCACCGAATCCCACAACACGGTCGTGATCGATGGCGAGAATCAGGATCCGAAGGCCGCCGCTCCGATTGTCGAACATAGCTTTCAGCCCGAACGCGCTTTTGTGCGCATCGATATGTCCAAGGCCTATCCAGGCAAGGTGACGAAGTTCGAACGGACCCTGACGATGGTCAAGCGTTCCAGTGTGGTCGTGGAAGACCGCATAGAGGCCGCACAGCCGGTCGATGCGCTGTGGGGCATGGTCACACAAGCCGACGTGAAGCTGGACGGCCGTAAGGCCACGCTTACCAGAAACGGTAAAACGCTCACGGCGGAAATCCGCAGCCCCAAGCATGGAACGTTTGATGTTGTCTCAACAACGCCGCCGGCCCCACAGAACCAGAACGCGGGCACGCGGAAACTCGTGGTGCGATTGCCGGAGAAGACTGCCAATCTGCGCTCGAAGTCGTATTGACTCCAGGTAATTGACTAGACGGAATGAATGTCACAATGGGCGTATGAGGCTTGGGCGAGCTATCGTCTTACTGATCGCGGGTTGCCTAAGTCTCTTCGCCAGTGATCTGCACACCGCTGCGCGCGCGGGCGATGTCGAACAGGTGCGTAAGCTGATTGCCGGTGGTGCGGCGGTCAATGAGCAGGATTCGCTTGGCGGAACGCCTTTGCACGATGCGGCCTGGGCCGGCGAGACTGCGATCATTCAGCTGCTGCTGGACAAGGGCGCGGACGTGAACGCACGCCACTCCGAAGCCGGCTCCACTCCGCTGCACTACGCGGTAATCACGAACCATTCCGCTGCCGTGGAATTACTGCTCGATCGCGGAGCGGACATGCGTGCGCGCTACCGTTCCGGTGCCACTGCGCTCCATCTGGCAGCGAACCGCGGCTATCTCGAGATCGTGGAACTTCTGCTCAAGCGCGGCGCAAACGTGAATGAAAAAGACAATGCAGGTGCGACAGCGCTCGATGAGGCCGCCTGGAAGGGCCAGGCTCAGGTCGCTCAACTGCTGATCGCAAAAGGCGCCGATGTTCGTGTGCACAACATGGAGACCGGTGAGACACCGCTGCATGAAGCGGCAATCAAGGGCCATGCGGACGTGGTCGCCGTACTGCTCAAGGCCGGCGCGGATGCGGCCGCAAGAGACAAGGCCGGAGCCACGCCGCTCGATGAGGCGATCCGCTATCGCCACACAAGAGTCGTTGAGCTGCTGGTGAAGCGCGGCGAATCAGGCGCACCCATCGCCGAGGATGTCAGCCGCCAGTTGCAGGAAGCAGTCATGCGCGGGCAGGCGGACGTTGTAAGCCTGCTGGCGGCAGCCGGAGCGGATGTGAATGCACGCACGAAGTCAGGATCGACCGCACTCCATGACGCCGCACTGAAGGGCCACAAGGGAATCGTGGAACTGCTCCTGGAAAAGGGTGCACAAGTAAACGCGCGTAATGGCAATGGGGCGACACCGCTGCACGACGCCGCACTCGGCGGACAGTGCCCGGTGATCGAGTTGCTGCTGAACAAGGGCGCGACGATTGATCTGGCGGAGACCGAGACGGCGTCCACTCCTTTACACCTTGCCGCTTCCTGGGGCCGCACGGCGGCGGTGGCGCTGCTGCTCGAACGCGGCGCTAATCCCAACGTGAAGAACAAAGCAGGCCAGACACCGCTCAAGGCAGCGATCGCTAACGGGCAAGCCGAAACCGCCGAGCTTCTGCGTACTCGCGGAATCAAGCAATAGTACTCCCAGTCAGATACTCGTAAGGACATACTAAAGCCTTTCCCCTATTTGTTCGATAGAGGATATGTGCGTGAAACAGATCCGTCACCGAGGCTTACCGATGCATCCGACATCCTTAGTGATCAGTTCCGGGCTCATCTGCAGCGTTTTGCGGAAACCGTTTCACCGCAGGCAGCTGCCATGGACCGGCGCTTTCGGACAGCCCTGCGCAAAATGGGATTCAATCCGAAACAGCAAGCGGCCCTGGCAGGCATCACGCACGGGGAAGCTGCTCGGGTGCTGGCCTGCGGTTTCCCGCCAACGCACTTCTTTGAACAGGTGGAGTATCACGGACGGCGCCTGGCAAAGTTCAATCTCTCCCCCGGTGATATCGCAAACGCCCTGGCCGAGTATGACCTGCTGCTGACGCCCAAACTGGAGAGCGCCGGTCCGGATGCTGCCAACCTGCGATGGGTTCGCGATCAACTCCATTTCTGCGTCGCTCTGACGTTGAACAACTCGTTCTATCAGGTACGCGAGGCGGAAACACAGGCTTTTTACGAACTTTTTCGCATTGAACTGGAATCCCGCAAGCTGGACGACTTGTTGCAGCGCTTTCTTGAGACGCTTTCCAGATTCTGCCGCGCAGATGAGGCTCGTTTATTCCTGCAGGGCGAAGGCAATGACGCCTGGGATTCAAAAGCCGCCGTAAGCCGCATCACGGAGAATCAACCGAGCGCAACACTCACCTGGAATCGTGACGTAAAACGGAAAACATTGGCGCGATTGCATTGCGTTGGCGCGGGCAAGATGGGGAAAGTGGCTCTCGATGCCGAATGGCAGGCGCGCTACGAGTCCTGCTGGTCCGTGCCGCTAACCGCGGCGGGCCGTACGCTAGGCGTGATTCAGTTTGCCTTCGCACGCAATTACGAGTGGTTGCCACGTGAACAGGAATTGCTGGCGGGCGCTGCGGAACGCTGCCTGATGGCCGCTGAAAAAGCACACCTGATGGAAGATCTCGCGGCGCGCGAAGAACAGATTCGGCGTCTCGGTGAGCACATGCTCCATGTGGAAGAAGTCGAGCGGCAGCGCATCAGCCGGGAGTTGCACGATGAAGCAGGCCAGTCGATGCTTTGCATCAGGCTGCAATTGGAAGTGCTGGAACAATCCTGCCCCGATTCGATTCCGCAGATCCGAGAAAAGCTAGGGCAGGTTCGTGAAGTTACCGAACGCACGATCGTCGAAATCCGGCGCCTGATCCGCGCACTCAGCCCCTCCGTACTGGAGCAATTTGGTCTTGGCGCGGCACTCCGGCAACTGGTCACACAGTTTCATCAGGTGCATCCGGCACGCGTGCGCATGAATATGACGCGTCTTGGATCACTGCCAAAACAGCTCGAAACGATGGTTTATCGGCTGGTTCAGGAGTGCTGTAACAACATTGCTAAGCATTCGTCTGCAACCACTGTAAATATTCTGCTTAGTTCTGCCGATGAAGTACTCAGGTTGCAGGTTGACGATAACGGCGTCGGTTTTCAGATCGAAGAAGGCTTGATGAAGTTGAACTCTTTTGGACTCGCCGGCATGAGAGAGCGCGTGGCGCTGCTGGGGGGAAAGTTCAATCTGGAGAGCAGACCGGCCGGGCGAATGGGCAGGGGTCAGCCAGGCACCACAATCGTGATAGAACTCCCGGTTCCCGCGCAAGCGTCCGGGGAACTCAAAACAAAAGCGATGCCGGCCTGAGTATTCGGGCTAACGTCTCAGGAAGAAAGTAAGGGCAAATACAATGGCGAAAATTCGAATCTTGTTGGCGGACGATCATACGCTCTTTCGTCAGGGCATTAAAGGGCTGCTCGCAGCCGAACCAGACATGGAAGTCGTCGGCGAAGCTTCCAACGGTGGCGATTCGATCGACAAGGCTAACGAAGTCCGTCCAGACGTCGTCCTGATGGATATTGGCATGCCCGGCCTCAGCAGCTTTGAAGCCACGCGGCAAATCAAGAAAGCACGGCCCGAAACCAAGGTGCTGTTTCTCACCATGTACGACGATGAGGACTACCTTGTCGAAGGCATGGAAGTGGGCGCGAGCGGCTACGTGTTGAAGGATAGCCCCTCTGCACAGCTGGTGGCTGCGGTACGCGATATCTGCCGCGGTGGCAGCTATCTGAGCCCGCGCATGCTCTCGCAACTGGTGGACGACTTCCGTTCCAGAATCAAATCGGCCAACCGCCTCCCGCGGTTTGCCACATTGACCACGCGCGAGCGTGAAGTTCTCAAGATGCTGGCCGAAGGCAACTCCGTTAAGGAAATCGCCTGCGACCTGAACCTGAGCGTCAAGACTGTGGAAGCACATAAGTTCAATTTGATGCGGAAACTCGATATCCACAACAAGGCGACTCTAGTGCAGTACGCGATCCAGAAAAAAATTATCAAGATTCCGAACATGATCTAGACATTGGTGATTGACCCATCGGGCCGTTGAACATTGCAAGAACAATGCGTCAATGGCTCGATGAGTCGATGACGCAATGCTATGATTCCCTCGTGACTGTCCAATTTTCCCGCCGTAGCGTAATTGCCGGGTTTACGGCAAGCGCAGCATTCCCCCCAACTTTGTTCTCTGCGGTTTCGCGCCCGTTGCGGCTTGGCGGACCGATATTTCTCAAAAGCACGGATCCCGTCGAACTGGCGCGCGAGCACCGCCGACTGGGTTACTCGGCCGCTTACTGCCCCGCCCTCAAGCTGAACGACAGTGCGGCGATCAAGGCCGTCGAAAAAGCATTCGCCGCTGAAAACGTAATCATTTCTGAAGTCGGCGCATGGAAGAACATGCTTGATCCCGATGCGGAAAAGCGCCGAGAGAATGTTAGTTACGTGACCGAAAGGCTGGCGTTGGCTGAGGCTGTGGGCGCGCGCTGTTGCGTCGACATTGCCGGATCCTACAATCCCAAAGTCTGGTACGGTCCGCACCCCAAAAATTTCTCCGACGAGTTCTTGGCCGCAACGGTCGAGAACTGTCGAAAAGTAATCGACGAGGTCAAGCCGAAGCGCACCAGGTTCACGATCGAGATGATGGGGTGGGCGCTGCCTGAGGGCCCCGATTCGTATCTACGCTTGATCAAAGCCGTCGATCGCAAGGCCTTTGCCGTTCACATGGACGTCTGCAACGGCGTCAACAGCCCCGAGCGTTTTTACAAGAACGCCGAGTTCATCAGTGATTGTTTCCGCAAACTGGGTCCATGGATCATGTCGTGCCACGCCAAAGACCTCGAGTGGCTCCCGGAAATGAACGTCCATTTTGTCGAAGTGGTTCCGGGTCGTGGATCCCTCGATTACGCCACCTATCTTCGCGAGTTGTCGAAACTGCCTTCCGAGGTTCCATTGATGCTGGAGCACCTTAAGACCGCGGAAGAGTACGAAGAAGGTAGAAAGCACATCCAGAAAATTGCGGCCCAAACGGGCCTGAAATTTGCGTGAGGAAACTATATGAAACGTAGAGATTTCATGGCACTGGCGGCTGCGGCATGCGCAACTGCGAGTAGCGCTTCGGCTGCACGCCTGCCCATCCGCAAAGGCATCATCATTACGATGTTGCCCAAGGAGATGCCGCTCGATGACCGCCTGAAACTAGCGAAAGACGTAGGCTTCGACGATCTGGAATGTCACACGGTGACAGACCTGAAAGAGGCTGAGGCCATCAAGGCTGCTGCCGAAAAAGCCAAGCTCCGGATCCACTCCGTAATGAACTCGGCACATTGGAAGTCTCCGCTCAACTCCCCTGATCCCGCGGAGGTGAAAAAGGGTATGGATGGCATGGAGACCAGTTTGCGCAACGCGCACCTGTGGGGCGCGGATGCAGTTCTGTTGGTGCCCGCCGTCGTCAATCCGAAGTTCAGTTACTATCAGGACGCATGGACGCGCTCGCAGAAACAGATCCGTGAGTTGCTGCCGCTCGCCGAACAGCTGAAGGTCGTCATAGCGATTGAAGAAGTCTGGAACAAGTTTCTGCTCAGCCCACTGGAAATGGCGCGCTACATCGACGAGTTCAATAGTCCATGGGTCAAAGCCTATCTCGATGTTGGCAACATGATGTTCTACGGATATCCGCAGGACTGGATTCGCACGCTCGGCAAGCGCACGGTGAAGGTCCACTTCAAGGATTTCCGTTTCCGCAAGGGGCAGACGGAATGGACACCGCTTCGCGAAGGCGATGTCGATTGGCTCGAAGTTCACAAAGCGCTCGCCGAGATCGGCTACAGCGGCACGGCGACGGTTGAACTAAGCGGCGGTAACGAAGCCCACTTACGCGAGATGAGCCGGCGCGTTGACTTGATTCTGAGCGGGGCAGCCAGCTAAGCGCCGATAATCGGATAAGAGGAACGTGCAATGAAGAAGTTTTTGATCGGACTGGTTACCGGTCTGCTATTGGCCGGCTTGACCATCTTTCTGGGCGTCTTCGCGCTCGCGCGGATGAGCGAGACGAAGCCGGTGATCGCGGACGGCTCGACGCTGGTTATTCGCCTACAAGGCGATGTGCCGGAGAAACCCCCAGTCGAGATTCCGATCCCGTTCTTTGACGAACAGGCACCCGCCACAGTCCAGGAACTCTGGACGATGCTGGACCGTGCCGCAACCGACTCGCGCATTAAAGCGGTTCTGCTGATGCCGCGACGCGCTGATGCTGGTTGGGGCAAAATGCAGGAGGTCCGCGAGGGTATTCTGAAATTCCGCAAGAGCGGCAAACCCGTTTTCGCCTCGTTGAGCGCACCGAACACGAAGGATTACTACATCGCTACAGCGGCCGACCAAATCTTTATGAGCCGCGAGGACTTCCTCGACCTCAAAGGACTGCGCGCCGAATCAATGTTTGTAAAGAACACGCTCGACAAGATAGGCGTGCAGGTGCAAATCGAGCACGCTGGAAAATACAAGGACGCGGGCGACATCGTGTCACGCACCTCGCTCAGCCCGGAATCCAGGGAAGTGCTGAATTCAGTTCTCGACAGCATCTACGGCACGCTAGTACAAACCATTGCCGAAAGCCGCAAGAAGACGCCGGAAGAAGTAAGGGCACTCATCGACAATGGTCCGTATCTCGCCGAAAAGGCGCAACAGAGCGGACTAGTTGATCAATTGCTGTATGAAGATGAAGTCAACGGAGAACTTACAAAGCGACTGAACCAGCAGGCAATGAAAAAGGTTTCTCATCGGGATTACATCAAGGCGATTGGCAGCGGCGACGCGAAAAAACGAATTGCTCTGCTAGTGGGAGACGGCGCCATTTTCCGTGGCGAGAGCGAAGAGGGAATCGCCTCCAACACCTTCATGAAATTGCTGCGCAAAGTCGGTTCCGACAAGAGCATCGACGGCGTGATCCTGCGCATCGATTCACCGGGCGGCGATGGAGTTGCTTCCGACGAAATTCTGCGCGAAGTGAAACTCCTGAGCCAGAAAAAGCCGCTTGTGATCTCGATGTCGGATATTGCGGCTTCGGGCGGCTATTACATTGCGGCCTCTGGCGATTCAATCGTGGCTTACCCGAACACCTTCACCGGTTCCATCGGCGTAATCTTCGGGAAGCTCTATCTGAAGGGTCTCTACGACAAGCTCGGAATTCAAAAGGAAATCCTTACGCGTGGGCGCTTCGCTGATATTGACTCAGATTATCAGCCACTGACTGATGTATCGCGTGCGAAACTGCGCGAAGGCATTGACGGGATGTACAAGGGATTCGTAAGTCGCGTCGCAGAAAGCCGCAAGCGCAAGTACGAAGAGATTGAACCCCTTGCCCAGGGCCGCGTCTGGCTGGGTAGTCAGGCGAAGCAGAACGGCCTGGTCGACGAGCTGGGTGGAATAGACAAAGCCATCGAACTGATCAAAGGCAAGGCAAAGATAGCCAAGGAAGATCGAGTGCGCCTTGTTCCGTACCCGCCCAAGAAATCGATCTTCGAGCGTTTCCTCACTCGCAACGTCGAAACCATGATGGAATCGCGGGTGGAAGCCAAAATCCAGCAACTTCTGCCGAAGTTCGACCTGCGCCTGTGGAGCCAGGGCGGCATGATGAAGACCATGCCCTACACGATCGAAGTTAGATAGCTTAGAACGCCTGCGCGGAGCTGATGCCGGCGGACTGCAGTGCGACCGCCATTTTCTCCAGGGCCGCTTTGTGGATCTGTGAAACTCGGCTTTCGTTGATGCCGAGCATGCCGCCGATTTCCTTCATCGTCATCTCGTTCGTGTAGTAGAGTACGACGACTTTTTGATAGCGTTCCGGCAAGGTCTTCATCGCGACACCGAGCACAGAGCGTAACTGCTCTTTCGCGCACATGCTGTCGGGCTGCGTTTCCGGCTTACTTGGAAAGTCAGGTGCCGGAAGGTCTTCATGGTCGGTGGCCCGCGTGGAAGCGGAGATCAGGCCGACGTTGCGAAGATCGACGGCCATCTGACGCCAGCGCTCTACTTCAATGCCCAGCTTGCCGGCGATTTCAGCTTCAGTTGGATTGCGCTGCAGCGTCGAGGCAAGATCACGGGTGACGGCTTCCACCTGCTTGTGGCGGCGGCGTAGGTCGCGCGATGCCCAGTCGAGTTGTCGCAGACTATCGAGAATGGCGCCTTTAATACGGTGCTTGGCGTAACTCGAGAACTGAACCTGCTTCTCCGGGTCGTACTTATCGACGGCGTCAAAGAGTCCGAGGACGCCGGCATGCACCAGGTCATCAAGATCGACATGCACCGGGAGGTTCTCATGTACACGCACCGCGATCGCCTTTACCAATGGCAAGTGCTCAAGAACAATCTGGTCACGACGGACTAACCTCTCTTCATTCGCAGTAAACACATTCGCAGTAAACACACCGATGGCTTGCATGCTCGATCCTCTGTTCTGTTTGGGAATGGCCCCGACTGCAGGGGCTGTTTTCAGCCGGGCTAATTCGCCCGGTGTCCTTGAGAGAGCAAGCCTTGGACCAAACTTCTGCTGGATGGGTTGCACAGCGTCGTAGATTTTTCTGGCAGGCGTCATAAACTCTTTGCAACTAACGATCTAAAGACTTTTCCGGAGCGTCCGATAAGGTAACTAGTGGCACTAAAGAAAACAGCCACTTATGCCTAACCACGCCAATTAGAGCCCAAATTCCAACTTGGTTCCCAAGTTGAAACGAAGTGTTCCAATTTGGAACGCGGGAAGCTCCTTCCCTTACTTTTTAAAATGTCTGATCGCTAAGTGTAGAGTTTTTCTGAACCAAACGTACCAAGCAGAAGACCTTAAGTCGGCCCCATAATTTGCCTGATAGCCCTATTTTTCTTGAGGGGGACCTAGTCGCGTTTCGTGGCAATCCAAGTTTTTGCGGCCAAACCAGCGAGGAAAACAAGGACCGCCAGCCGGAAAAGGCCTTCCAGCGTGAAGGTCGCCAGAAGCGCAAGCACGGCGTACGCGGACAGCGCGGCGGGTAACGATTTTTTCATGATCGGTCTAATTGTCGCACGCGAGTGCGTTGACCTATCTGGCGTTGTAGGAAAACGCGAACTGCACCCGAATTTGATCGCCTTTGAATTCGGTTGGCAGCGGGGGAAACGGGTTAGAGGCGCTAATGCCGGCCACGGCAGCGCGATCCAGCGCGTCGGTACCGGAAGGCGTTGCAATTACCAGTTTGGGTACGCGCCCGTCCTTGCTAATCGCGAACTGCACCACAACCTTCGCGGTTCTGCCGAATTTGGCGCTTTCCGGCACAACAGAAAGCCAATTTCGGCGCACAGCGGCCAGGATTCGCAACAGGTACGGCCGGAAATCCACGCCAAGCGGATCGCTGAGCAATTCCAGGCGGCTTCCATTCCGAGCGGGAGTCGGAGCACGATTGATCGTTTCACCGATTCCCGTAATGGTTTCCATGTCGCCGACCGCCATACCACTGGAACCGCCCCCACGCGCGATGCTGCGCAAAGCCTCATCTACAGTCGATTTGGGGGCCGTCAGGCGTCCAGCACCGCTCGGGATGCCGCTGGAAGCGCCGGGTTTCTCAAATGCCAGCTTGGGCTTCTCTTCCACTTGAATTTTGGGCGGGGTCGCTGCGATCGGATCGGGAACACCGGGCGGCGGCAACTGCGCGGCCTTCGCCTGCGCGTCGAGCTTGGGAGGTTCAGGCAAAGAAGGCGCAGCGGGCGCAGCCGCAGGCACCGGAGCCGGTGGAATAAAGCGACGCGGCGCCGGTGGGGGCGATGGGGGGGCTTTTACTGCCGGACGCGGCAACAGGCCTTCCACGTTCACTTCTTTGCTGACCCGGCCCTGATTCGGCTCCTTCTGCGTAAGTTCGGTGGGCGGTGCAATAAGCGGTGTATATCGACGGACTTCCGTCAGTTCCGTCCGGCGCTGCGCTGGCGCGCTATCGAAGCGCACAAACAGTACGACCAGGACGATCCCAAGGTGGACCAGGGCCGACAGAATGCCCGCCCAGGCCTCACGACGGTGATCCTCAGGCAGACTGAAGCGTTCTGGAAACAAGTTGAGCGTGCTCTTCAATTTTATCAAGGATTGCCAGCGCGACTTCGAGTGTGCGAGTGGCGTCTTTGCCACTCACTCGCGGTGCTGTTCCGAACTCTACCGCATCCAGAAAGCCGTCGATCTCCAGCCGAAGCGGCTCATCCTTAACGACTGTTAGCGGACCGCCACCGACCTTCATCTCTCCGGAAACCGAGAGCCGGAACGCGTCCTGCCGCCCGTAGTCGAGCGAGACATATTCATACGGCTGAAAAACACGGAGCTTGCGAACACGGTCTGTTGAGACCCGGCTGGCTGTCAGATTCGCGACGCAACCGCTCGGAAACAGCAAGCGTACGCTCGCAATATCGACCTTTTGGGAAAGGATCGAGATGCCGGCCGCGCGAATCTCGTCCGGCATCTGCCCCGTCATCCAGAGCACGATGTCGATGTCGTGAATCATCAGGTCAAGCACCACGTCAACGTCCAGGCAGCGCGGTGTGAACAGATTAAGCCGGTGGATCTCAAAAAACAGCGGCAGTTTCACGGCAGGCTTGACCGCTTCGATAGCGGGATTGAAGCGCTCCAGATGGCCCACCTGCAGGGTGCGATTTGCCGCCTGGGCCGCAGCACTCAGCCGTTCGGCAGACGCCAGGTCATGTGCAATCGGCTTTTCTACCAAGACGTGTATACCACTTTCGAGCAGGCGGCAGCCAACATCGGCGTGCGCGGTTGTCGGGACGGCAACTACGGCCGCATCGACTTTGCCCGTTAGCAGGTCTTCGAAATTCAGGACAGGACACTGAAATTCAGCGGCAACGGCGGCGGCGCGCGAAGCGTCAAGATCAACGATGCCAGCAATCTCGACGCGCGAATTTTCCTTTAAAACCCTGACATGGTTCCGTCCAAACTGCCCGGCACCAACTACCGCAACTCGAATCTTCGACACAAATTCTCCCTGTCCGGTGTGTTTTTCGGCAAACCGGACCAAACCTCACATTACCATGCACCCGAAAGTGGGCGGCAAAATGCAAAGAAAGAGAGCAGTTGGTGTGCTGGCATAATCCAGTCTATTCTGGAGGAGTACGTGGACAGCCTGCAAAATCTCGCGAACTCGGTGGCCGGGCGACGGCCGAAGCCGCCCACTTTGCGCGTACTGGTTGCCGATAGTGATCCCGTGAGTTCGTCGATAACGGTCCGGCTTTTGGAACGGCAAGGACATGAGGTGATCACGGCAGAAGGTGGACTTGCCGCCTTGGGGAAAGCCAGCCACAAGCGCTTCGATCTCGTTCTGTTGGATGTCGACGCGCCTGACGGCGACGGGTCCAGCTATGCCACAAAAATTCGCGAGGCCGGCATTGATAACGGCGTTCGGACCGCAATTTGGGGCTTAACAATGGATTCGGGGGGCAAATCCAGGATTGTTCGTGCCGCACCGGCTTTCGACCTGGTGCTGTCAAAACCGCTAGAATCCAACGCGCTGGCGGAAGCGTTGAATCGAATTCTCCGCGTTAACTGAAATCGGCCTGCTGGATCAATGGAGTAAAAACGATGCGCTTTTTTATCGCAGGACTTCTGTTTCTTGTCTCTGCTTCCGGCGCGGAAGACGCCAGAGAACTTGTACGCCGCAGCGTTCACTATGACAGTAAAAACTGGGAACTGTCCCGCGATTACACCTATCAGCAGCGGGTGGAAACGAAGGAATTTGGCTCCGACGGCAAGGTAAAAAAGTCCGAGAGTTCCACCTTCGATATAACAATTCTTTACGGCCAGCCTTACCGCAACCTGATTCAGCACGACGACAAACCCCTGACGCCGGAGGAAGAGAAGAAGGCCAGCGACAAACTCGCGAAGCTCTCTGCGGAACGAGCCCGAGAGACGCCGGCGCAACGAGAGCGGCGCATGGAGGATTATCGCAGGAGTCGCGAAAAAGAACGCGCATTTGCTAAGGAAATACCAGAAGCATTCAATTTCCGCATCGCAGGCACCGAGACCATCGCAGGCCGCGAAGTTTTGAGGGTGGAGGCCGAGCCGCGTCCTGAATTCAGGCCCCAACAATCAATGGCAAAGGTTCTCTCGAAATTCCGCGCGACTTTCTGGATCGATACCAAGGAATTCCAGTGGGTCAAACTGGAGGCAGAAGCTATTGATACCGTCTGGTTCGGTCTGTTGCTTGCAAAAATTAACAAAGGCGCGCGTTTTTCATTCGAGCAGACCAGGGTAAACGACGAAGTCTGGCTGCCCAAGGAAATTCATGCGACGCTGGACGCTCGCATCGCACTATTCAAGCATTTGAATGCAGATACGCGCATTACCTACGGCAACTACCGCAAATTTACCACCGACTCAAATGTAGTCAGCACATCGCAAATCCGTTAGCTTTTCACAAATGCCGGTGATCGAAGGGTTGGCTTCGCTCGAAGTTGCAGTTTGCCGCCCTTAACCCATGCCTCCCCGCGCGGTTCCAGGTGCGCGATCATGCGGCTTCGCCACGCACGCAAATCGGCCGCTGCACCGGCGTCTCCGCTCAGGTCGTCACACTCGTTCGGATCTTTCTGGAGATTGAAAAGCTGTTCCTCGCCGCTGCGCGCGTGATAGAGATACTTGCTGCGTCCGTCAGTTAATCCTGTCCAGGATTCCTGGCCCTTGTAGGCGGCCGAATGCTCCAGGTCGATATACTGCCGCCAGCCTGTCTTTGCGCCGCGCACAAGCGGTAGCAGGCTGCGCCCGTCAAATTGACGGTCTTTTCGGTCCTCGGCGGCTTCCAGAAACGTCGGCAGGATATCGCGCAATTCCACAGGGCTCAAAATTGTTCGCCCACGCTGAGCATCGGGCACAAAGCCCTTCGGCGAGCGCACGATCAGCGGGATTCTGGCCGACGCCTCATAGCCGTAGGTCTTGCGCCAGAGATGATGATCGCCGGTCATGTCACCGTGGTCGGACGTATAGACAATCAGCGTTTCCTCAAGCAAGCCGCGCTTTTCGAGCGTCTCCAGTATCCGCCCGATCTGCTCATCTACAAAGGATACAGATCCGTAATAGCCCTGCCGCGAGCGGCGCACCTGTTCCGCTCCTTCATCACCGTGCCAGATGTTGAAACTGGAATCGCTCTTCGGCTCGAAGCGCTTGGCCCACGCACCTACCGAAGCCTTGGGCAGCGCCGCATTTTCGTACTGTTTCATAAACCGCTGTGGCGGATCGTAGGGGCTATGCGGACGCGCGAATGAGACCTTCAGAAAGAACGGCTCGGGGCGTTTGTAGGAATCGATAAAACGAACAGCGCAATCGGCAGTCCAGCGCGTCGGATGCAGCTTCTCCGGTAGCGCATATTCTGCCGAGCGATAATCGTTCCAGCCGATACCTGTCGCGTCCGGGTCGAGCCCAGGAGCTTCGGACATAAACCAGGCGCGGTAATCGCTGCGGAAGTCGGGCGAGAGTTCGCGTCCGGATTCATCAAGCAGCATGCGGTGAAATCCGTGCGCGTTGCGCTGCGGATGCCAATGCATTTTGCCGATGCCCGTAGTGTAATAGCCTGCATCGCGAAGAGCCTGCGGCATTTCAGTGGGATATTTTTCGGGAACGGTCGTGTATCCGAGCAGTCCATTTCGCCACGGCGCCAGGCCGCTCAGCAGGGCGGCGCGGGCGGGCGTACACGAAGGCGTGCAAGTATAAGCGCAACGGAATCGCACCCCTTCGTTCGCGAGCAGGTCAAGGTTGGGAGTCTTGATAACATGATTCCCCTCGGCACCCACGCAATCCGCGCGGTGCTGATCTGCCATCAGAAAAAGTATGTTCGGACGCGTGCGACCAGCGCTCAATGCGCGAATGGGGGCAGCGGCGATACCGACCTTGACGAAGGTTCTACGACTCCATGACGCCATCGCAACATGCTCTCACAAACCGCACGCACGCGTGCGCCATGATGCGGCGCGCAGTGCCCGCCCTGCCTATCGCATCGTCTTCAGATACTCACCCGTGCTGGCATCCACAAAAATTGAATAATTGCTCGTGCCGATAGATTCACCCCAAATCACGCGCCACGTTGGATTCGGGTTCACATTGGTCAGTTCGAGCAGATACGTGATCGGCTTATCCGGATTCTTCTTCGCGTAATCGGCGGCTTTCTTCATCGCCGCTTCCAACGCCTGATCGGAATCGGTTTTCAGCGCTGCCACAGGGAAAGGCTTGGCTTGGCCGCGCGGTGTGTAAGCGTCGTCCGCGCTTCCAAAGACGCCTTTGTGAAGATTACTCGGACCTTCCGCCACAGAGTAAGTAAACATCTTCGCGCGCGAACGACTCGGCGAAACCATGATTGCCTGCCAGGCTGCCGCTTTGCCAGGCTCTTCTTTTACATTCTGAAGCCTGACGCTGCTCATCTGAAGGATTTGGGCATCAGGCGCCCAGGCCCGCGCAGTCGCGAAAATCTGCTGGAAAGCTTGGCGCGCGGTTACCGGCTCGGCTGGTTTTTCAGGTTCTTTCTTTTGTTCCGCCTTTTTCGGGGCCTCCGAGCAGGCGGCGAGCATCAGCATGAGTGTGATTGGGAAGAGGATGGAAAGCAGTTTTTTCATAGAAGCACCAGAGATCATTTTACAAGGTCGGACGAAGGGAGCCATAAAGTATGTGTGACATAATGAAGGCAAGTTCACTTCGAGGTTCAAAATTATGATGGTTAAGAACCTTCTCCGCTGCTTTCTGGCACCGGCACTGGGATTCTCAATTTTGGCCGGCTCCAGCGTTGCGCAACAACAACCGACGCAGCCAACTCCAGGCACCACGACACCCACCCCCAGCCCCACTCCTACGACGCCCACAACTCCAAGCCGTCCCACAACGCCGAACACAAACAACACAACCCAGCCACAGCAGGACAGGATGCAGATTCCAGAAATGGAGCGTCCGGTATTTCTGTCCGGCAAGGTGGTTCTGGATGACGGAACTGCGCCACCACACAATGTCACCATTGAGCGGATTTGCAACGGTGTCGTCCGGCCCGAAGGTTATACAGATTCGAAGGGACACTTCAATCTTCAACTGGGTAGCAACATGACCGTGTTCGCCGATGCGAGCGTCAGTTCCTCTGCCGATGCGGGGTTCGGCAACCCGAGCAGCCGTTCGGGGATGGGCTCGATGCCAGGCAGCCGCAACGGCATTTCCGAACGCGAACTGCAGAACTGCGAAATACGCGCTTCACTGGCAGGCTACACCTCCGAAACGGTTCTGCTTGCTGGACGCCGTTTCATGGACAACCCGGATATCGGGACGATCATCCTGCGCCGCATGGGAAAGGTCGATGGTTACACACTTAGCGTGACCAACGCACTCGCACCGAAGGACGCGAAAAAGGCCTACGAAAAAGCCCGCGAGGCGATGAAGAAGAACAAGGCGGCTGATGCGCAGAAAGAGTTGGAAAAGGCGGTCGGAATTTATCCGAAATACGCATCTGCGTGGTTCAGCCTGGGACTTGTAAAAGAGCAGACCAAGGACATTGAAGGTGCGCGCAAGGCTTACGCTGAAGCTCTCGCAGCGGATCCGAAGTACGTAAATCCCTACATGCAGCTCGCACAATTGGACGCAAACGAGTCAAAGTGGCAGCAGGTTGTTGAGACAACGGACCGTTTGCTCAAACTCGACGCCTATAATTTTCCGCGCGCGTATTTCCTCAATTCCGTCGCGAATCTGAACCTGAAAAAGATTGACGAAGCGGAAGTAAGCGCACGCGCGGCGGTAAAGAGTGATCCGAACAACCGCAACCCACAGACACATCACTTGCTCGGCGTGATACTTGCGCAAAAAGAGCAGTTTCCTGAAGCCGCAACGGAAATGAAGACATACCTGAAACTCGCCCCCAATGCGAACAACGCAGTATCGGTGAAAAAGCAATTGGTTGAGATCGAGAAGATAACGGCGTCTCCGGAAACCGCCGAAAAGAAGAAAGAACAATAAATCGAGCTTTGGACCGGCGCAATTTTCTCAGATTCGCGGCCGTGTCGCCGGCTTTACTGTTTGCAAAGGAACGTACTGTATCTGATATCAGCGGGTCTGCATGCGGCCATCAAGGCGGCTCTTCCTGGCGAAACGATCGTCATGAAAAATGGCGTCTGGCCAGACGCCAAATTGTTTTTGATGCCGAGGGCACGGCGGACCAGCCGATCACACTGCGCGCCGAAACCCCGGGTAAAGTCATCCTCACGCGGCAAAGCTCGTTGCATGTGGGTGGCAAGCACCTGATCGTCGATGGATTAAATTTTCGCGACGGGGTGGAAGCCGCGGAAATCATCGAATTCCGTTCCCGCCCCGGCCAGTTCGCCAGCTTTTGCAGGGTGACCAATTGCGCCGTCCACAATTTCGAAGCCGGCGAAACCGAACGCAATACACACTGGATTTCGCTCTACGGCACAGACAACGTACTGGACCATTGCTACATTGCGGGAAAGAAAAGCGGAGGCACAACCGTCGTGGTGTGGCTGCAAAAATCCGGCCCGACCGAATGCCCACGTGATCGAACGAAACTACTTCGGAAAGCGCCCGCGCCTCGGCAGGAACGGGGGCGAGACGATCCGCGTGGGCGACAGTTCCACGTCGATGCTCTCTCGAAAACGCTCGTCGAAAACAACTACTTCGAAGAGTGCAATGGTGAAGGTGAGATCATCTCCAACAAGTCGTGCGACAACGTCTATCGTGCGAATACCTTTCAGCGTTGCGAGGGCGCGCTTACGCTGCGGCATGGCAATCGCTGCCTGGTCGAAGGAAATTTCTTTCTGGGCCTCGACGCGCCAAATACCGGCGGCGTCCGCATCATCGGCGAGGATCATCGAGTGATCAATAACTATTTCGCCGGGCTGACAGGGAAGGGCGCCCGCGCAGCACTTTCAATCATGGATGGCATTCCGGATTCGCCCTTGTCGGGTACTTCCAGCGTGAAGCGCGCACTGATCGCATTCAACACTTTTGTGAACTGCACCGAAACAATCGTGCTCGGCGTGCCGGGAAAGGAGACAAGCTTGCCGCCGCAGGCCTGTGTGTTCGCGAACAACGTGGCGATTGCGAAAAGAGGACCCATCGTAAAGATAGTCGATGCTGCTGCGGAAGCGGACTGGCGAGGCAATTTCTTCTTCGGCGCGGATGCCGGAATCAGCAGTGAAGCTGATGGATCCGGGCTTGAGCAAAGCGGCGGACGGCCTATGGAGGCCACATCGCCGGCAGCGCTGTATCGGCGCAGCAGTATCCGGCTTCGAGGCGATCGACAAAGACATCGACGGTCAGCCGCGTCCCGCAAAGAAAGACGCAGGCTGCGATCAACTCTCGGCTGCGCCTGTGCTCAGCAAGCCGTCGGTCCGCACGACACTGGACCCGACTGGCATGCGATTGATTCATTTTGTCATCGGGTCATTGAGTCAATGACAATGGCGCGATGGCCAGATGTCACAATTTCAGATAATTTCGCGCCGTCGCGAAACTCGTCGGTGCCGCGCTTCACGATCTGGTCGCCCGCATTCAGCGCACCCAGCACTTCCATCAGATCGCCGGACGCGCCAACCTTGCTGACGTTCACCCATTCGGCGCGGCCATCGCGCACCCGAATTACAAACGTGCGTTCAGTGGTCGTAACCACGGCCGTGGGCGGCACCAGGATCGAGGCACGCGGTTTGCGCACGGGCCACTGCACTTCGGGATACATGCCCGGCGCAAGTTTGCCGCTACCATTCGGCACATCGAGTTCGATCGGCATGGTGCGCGTCTTGGGATCGACGGTTCTGCTGAAGCGCGCGATCGTGCCGCTGAAGCCTCGCCCGGATACGCCGGTACAGTAAAAGGCACATGCGCCCCGCGCACGATACCGGACACATCGCTTTCCGGCAAGAGCCACCACCAGGCGCAAAGTGGATAGCTGCTTGAGTTCGAGCAGCGGCCCCGTGGCAGGACTCGCCAATGCGCCCGGATGCACCAACCGTTCCGTGATCACGCCATCGAACGGCGCGGTGATCTGCAGATACGCGAGCAGTTCTTTAACCGCCGTCACAGATGCCTGCGCGGAGCGGATCGCACTTTCCTGCGCGACCACGGCCGCACGTGCGGCTTCCACCGTGTTACCGGCAACGGTCACTTCGTTTCCCGCAATAGCGCCCGGTGTTTCGGCGGCTTTTTTCAGGTGCTCATAGGTGCTCTTGCGCAGAGACAAACTTCGCCTGTGCTTCGGCTTTCTGCGCCTCTGCTGTCGCAACTCTGGCCTCCGCCGCCGCGACCTGTGCTGTCATCTCAGGAGCGGAAAGCGTAACCAGGACATCGCCCTTCTTCACCGCACTGCCGCGATCGACGTTGACCTTCTCAACGAAGCCGCTGACGCGTGCGTGTAGCGCAACACTCTGGTACGGCAAAACTCGCCGGGCAGGCGCAGCTTTCGCTCCAACTGCTTCGTAGTGACCGTGGCCACCTCAACAGTTTGCGCAGCGCCGACCGCCAGACAGGCGGCCATTGGAATCAGTCTAAACAGCCTCATAATATTTGCTTTGAGGATCATGGGGATCAAGTGACGGCGAGTGGGGTGTCCCGCGCCGTTGCAGCACTGCATACACAGACGGCAGAACGGTCAAGGTCGCGATAGTCGCCAGAGCAAGTCCGCCGATCACTGCGCGGCCCAGCGGAGCCGTCTGCTCCGCGCCTTCGCCAATACCAAGCGCAATCGGAATCATGCCGGCAATCATCGCCATCGCCGTCATTAGAATTGCGCGCAATCTGCCGCGCCCGCCAGCCAGCGCCGCTTCCACAGGAGTCGCGCCTTCGCGGCGGCTCATCTCGGCAAAAGTGACGAACAGAATGGCGTTCGCGACGGCAATGCCGATCGCCATGATCGCGCCCATGAAGGACTGCACATTCAGCGTCGTGCCCGTCAGCAAGCAGCATCAACGACAACGCCGAGCAGCACCGCGGGCACGGTTGAGATCACCGCGATAGCCATGCGGAAGGACTGGAAGTTCGCCGCGAGCAGCAGAAAAATCACGACGATCGAAAGCAACAAGCCGACGCGCAGTCCCGAGGTCGTCTGTTCGAGTGCCGGGATCTGCCCGCGCACCGCAACAGTCACGCCGCGCGGCGGTTCACCCACGCGCTTGATAGCGGCCGCGATCTCAGTCGCCACATCGCCCAGCGGCTTACCCTGCAGGTTTGCAGTCAGGCTCACCACGCGTTGCATGTTGTAGCGTTCCACCAGGCCGGGCGTAATTCCGTTCTTCACCTTGGCAACGTCGCCCAGCAACGGCCGCGGTTCGCCGTTCATCATCACTGGCAGATCCAGCACGTCCTGGCTCGAAGCCATTTTGTTCTGTGGGATCTCCACCTGAATCTGGAAGGCATTTCCGCTGACGGGATCGCGCCAGTAGTTCGGCTCGATGAAGCGGCTGGACGATGTCGCTGCCACCAGCGAACGCATCACGCTCGAGCGTTGTCAGGCCAAACTGACCGGCGCGTTCGCGATCGACAGTCACGTCGAGCGTTGGATAATCCAGTGGCTGCGCATACTGCAGATCGCGCAGGCTGGAAATCTTCGCCAGTTCCACGCGCAGCTTGTCCGGCGAACGCACGATTCGCCGGCAATGACGGACCCTGCACCGCCACCTCTACCGGCGTGGGCGAACCAAAGCTCATCACCTGCGCGATGATGTCGCCGGCTTCAAATGAAAACTGCACTTCCGGCAACTCGCGCGCGAGTTCCGCGCGCAACTTCTCTTTCAGCTTGTCGCCGTGTAAAGCGGCTTCGGGCTTCAGTCGCGATCTTCATCACGGCTTCATGCGGACCGCTCGTGAACAGGTAAATCGTATTGATCGGATAAGCCGCCGGCTGCACGCCGATGAACGCGGTACTGATGATTACGTTCTCCGGACCGACAGTGCGCCGGATCACATCGAGCGCTTTCAGTTCGAGCAACTTCAGTGCGCTCGATACGCGTTCCCGTGGGTGCGCGCATGCGCAACTGGAACTGGTTCGCATCGACCTGCGGAAAGATCTCCATGCCCAGGCGCGGCAACATCAACCAGAGCACTCCGATGCGTGACCACCAGATAAACAGGCACCAACGACCAGCGGACACGCAGCACGAATCTGCAGATAGCTCGAATAGATTCTCCGCAGCAGACCCTTTTCACTGCTTGGCGTGCCTTTGCGCATGATCCAGGTCGAGAGCACCGGAACAAGCGTGCTCGACAGCAGGTACGACGAGATCATCGCGAATCCGACTGCGAGCGAAAGCGGCACGAACAATTGACGTCCCACGCCCACCATGAAGAACGACGGCACAAACACGGACAGGATGCAGAGCATCGCCAGCAGGCGTGGCACCGCGGTCTTACGCGCGGCATCGAGTACGGCTTGCGCGCGGCTCATTCCTGACGCCATGTGAGTATGAATGTTTTCGATCTCGACTGTCGCTTCATCCACCAGTACGCCGACCGCCAGCGCCAGTCCGCCGAGCGTCATGATATTGATCGTCTGTCCGCTCGCCCACAACATAACCACGGCAGACAGCAGGGCAAAAGGAATGGTCACGATCACCACGAAACCGCTGCGCCAGTCGCGCAGAAACAGCAGCACCATCAGCGCGGTGAGCATGGCGCCGAGCATGCCCTCGCCGATCAGCCCGCGAATCGAATTCGTCACGTACCCGGACTGGTCAAACTCCAGACGGACATCGACATCCTCCGGAACCGCCTTCTTCATGGATGGCAGCGCGGCTTTGACGGCGTTGATGACGGCCAGCGTCGAGGCGTCGGCACGCTTGGTCACCTGCATATAAACCGTGCGCTTGCCATTGACCTGCGCATAGCCGGTGATGATGTCGGTGCCACTTTCGATGGTCGCGATATCACGCAGAAACACGGCTGGCGTTACACCAGGACGCACCGGTGCGTCGAGCAGTTCAGATAGATTTCCGCCGACGACTGCGTTGCTCGTGGCGATGCGCGTCAGATCGCCGATGCGCACATTTCCGGACGGGCAGCACAGTCGACGCCTTGTTCACCGCACCAATCGCCTCTTCTGGCGAGATACGATACGCGCGCATGCGTTCCGGATTCAGACCGCACCACGATAGTGCGCTGGTTCCCGCCAAACGGAGGCGGCGCGGATACGCCTGGCAACGTGGCGAACAGCGGACGCACGCGGTTAAGCGCGATGTCCTGCATTTCGGCCGGCAGTCGCGTGGGCGACGAAAACACCAACTGGCCGACCGGCACGCTGCCTGCGTCATAGCGCGTGATGAATGGCGGAACAGCGCCGGGCGGCATGAACGCGCGTGCACGATTTACGTAGGCCACGACTTCCGCCATCGCCTGGTTCATCTCCGTGCCCGGATGAAACACCAGTTTCATCAGCGCCGCGCCTTGGATGTTCTTCGATTCGACGTGCTCGATGCCGGTGATATAGAGGAAGTGATACTCGTAGTAGTACGTCAGGAAGCCTTCCATTTGGGAAGGATCCATACCGCCATAAGGTTGCGCTACATAGATCGCCGGCGCGCCGAGGTTCGGGAAGATATCGACCGGCATCCGGCGCAACGCAAGAATCGAACACAGCGCGAGCGCCAGCACCGCCACCATGATGGTGATGGGCCGGCGCATTGCCGCAAGAACTAGCCACATAGTTTCGTATCCCTACTTCGCGGCACTCGCGAGAAATGGTTTCAGATCGCCTTGCGCGGCAGCGACGGCCAGCATGGACCGCCACACATTCAGTTTGGCCAGCGAGTCATCGACTTCCGCCTGCAACAGCAGACGCTGCGCTTCCGCGACTTCGACCAGCGTACCCAGGCCTGCTTTGTAACGCGCGCTGGCCTGCACCTCAGCGGACGCGCGGCTTCCAGTTGAATGGGTGTGTTTTCGGCAAGACGTCGTGCGCCATTCAGCATCGCTTTCGCCTTGTCAATACGTCCGGTAAGGTCCTGCAAAAGCTGGTCGTATCGTGCGGCTTCGCTGCGCTCGCGATGCATTTCGATTTCCTTGCGGGCACGCAGCGACGAAAAGTCCATCACGGAAAAAGTCACGTTCATGCCCAAAGCCCAGTTCTGATAATTCGGACCGAGGCCATTAGCGCCACCGAGCAAATACCCCGTGCGATCAAATCCGGTACCGCGCGCATACGTGGAACCCTGCACATTGAACTTTGGAAAATAGCTGCGCTCAAGCGCTTTTTCGCGCGCCTTGACTTCATTCACTGCGGCGCTCTGTTCGCGGGCAACCGGATGATCCGCCGGAGCTGCCGCCGCTGCGCTCGCATCCACAGGCAGCGCCAGCAGAATGCCCGGCAGTATCGCGACTTCGGCAGGCGGCACTCCAAGCAGTTGGCTGAGCGCGGCGCGCGACACTTCGATGGCCTGCTCGGCCTGTATCAGTTGATTTTGAGCGACCGCGCTTTCGGCTCTGGCGCGGCTGGAATCGGCGCCCGGCCGCAATTCCGCTTTCACCACCGCATCGACAAGTTGCTGCATGACACGCGCGCGCTCGACGCCGGCCTGCGCGGCTTTGGCGGTCTGTTGCGCGGCCAGCAGCGTAAGGTACGCATCAGCAGCCGCGGTTTCCACCTCGAACCTGGTCCGAACAACCGCGGCCTCTGCGCGCTGTTTGGAGGATTCGGCTGCTGCGACATTTGCCTTGCGAAGACCGAAATCAAAGGGTTCCCAGGAGACCAGAAGCCCGACGGCAGTGCCCCAACCACTGGAGAGACTATTTGTTCCGAGCGCCGGGCCAGAGATGGAGGGCAACACTGGCAGAGGTTGAGGCAACAGCAGGCCGGACACGTTATTAAAGGTGGCCCGATTCAGCTGACCCAGTAGGTCGACACGCGGCAGATAGCCAGTTCGCGCCAGATTAATGCCGGCAGCGGCAGCGGAAACCTGCTCCAGCGATGCCCTTGTAGCCGGGTATTTCGCGACGGCGTTTTGAACAACCTGATCCAGGCTGAGCGGTCCCTGCGCAACCAGCGCCAGCGGCAATCCTAGAAGCAGTACCAAATTCTTCCATCTGCTGTATCTCAAATCGAAGCCCCAATCGTTATTGAGATTAGCATAAGCGCGCTAAAAGGGGGCACTGGAAGCATTCCGCCTGCCTCTAGGTGAAACTTAAACGGGTTCTACGGCATAAAGTCTAGCGTCAAAACATCACGTTCAGCCGTATTCTTCCTTTAGGGAAGCAGGACGTCACTTATGGATCATCAGCAAACTCCAAAGCTTCAGCGGCACGGCAAAAGACAAACGCGGATTCGTTCTGGTACTGACCGCCGTATCCGCCCTCGTCCTGGTTGGCATACTCGGCCTGGCGGTGGATGTCGGCCGGATGTACATCACCAAAAGCGAGGCACAAGCTTTCGCAGATTCAGCGGCAATCGCCGCCGCACTCGAACTGGATGGAACAACCAGCCGGCATCACTGATGCCAAGAACGCGGTTGCCGCCAATGTGAACAAGTGGAACTTCAGCACTCAGGGGTTTACAGGGACCGTGACTGAGTATGCAACATCGCATGGCCGGGCCATGGCTGACCGCGCCAAATCCTGCGACCGTCTACCGTTTCGCCCGTGTCACCGCGACTGCGAACGTATAGCTGTTTTTCCTGCCGGCCGTCGTCGCGACAAATAGCACAAACGTGAGGGCGCGGGCTGTGGGAGCACAGGTTCCCAAAACAGAGTTCCGCGAAGCATCTGTTTCCTTTTTCGCCCTACGCGCACAACACTGCGCCACCGGATTTTGGCTTGGTCACGGGAAACAATTACACACTACGCTGGCCGGCTAATCCTAAACTTGGAAATGGCAGTAACATTTGTCCGGGCGACCAGACTTCTGGCACTGTTGCCATTGCCGAGGCGGCTGGAGGCTCAGAGCGTGGCTACATTGAGGACACCAGCGCCGTCGCTGATCCGCAGCACGATCGTTGATGATTATCAGTCCGTCACTCGCAGTCGTGGGTGACTTGGTGAACATGACCGGCGGCGCCAAGCAGAGCCAACTCGACAGTCTGCAAGACTCGGATTCTTCAGGATAGCGACTCATCGTCAACCTATGCATAGTATGTTGCCAGATGGGCACGGCAACGGCCGCCGAATCGTTGCAGTCCCGATCAACGACGGCGGCACTCCGGCGGGCAGCAACAACCGGATTGTCGGCATTGGCGCATTCTTCCTGAAGACCGACTGGCGAGTACGGAAACGGCGGAGGCCAGGCCTGGTGCGCGGAATACATTGGGCCCTGGGTCCAGGGCAGCAAGAAAAACGGTGCAGGAGACGGGATCCACGGAGCTTTCGTGGTAAGGCTGGCGGAATAGCCGGGTGCAGCCGATGCAGAACCGAAAACACAATCGAGGCCGGCGAGGAAACGCGATGCTGGAGTTCGCTCTGGCATTTTCGTTTCTCTTCCCGCTATTTACCGGAACCTTCCAGTTCGGCTATGCCTTCTTCCTTTACAATCGGTTGCACAACGCCGTGCGGGCTGGAGCCCGCTATGCATCCCTGGAAACCTACTGCCTCTGGTACCAGCACTCCGCCTACTGATTTTTCCAGCGCGGTAAAGAACCTGGTCGTCTATGGTGATACCGCGGGCGGGACAAGTCCCGTCGTGACCGGCTTGACCACAGCAAACATCGAACTGACCGTGATCTATGCCGACGGAGTCCCCACGAATATGAAGGTCCGGCTGACCAATTACACGCTGGATGCGTTCTTTGGAATTTTCCGCCTGAATACTCCGGTCGCTGTGTTCAGCTACGTCGGACGCTACGCTCCCCCGTAAAAACAGGACGAATACTGTGAACAGAATTAACTCCCAGAAAAAGCGAAAACAACGCGGAGCGGCAATGCTGGAGGGCGCACTGACGCTCACCACAGTGATCTTCATGCTCGTCGGCGTGCTCGACTTCGGCCAATTCCTGTATCTACATCAGGCCTTGACGGAGCGCGTGCGCGGCGTGGCCCGCACAGGTGCGATCGCCAACTACAATGCCACATCGATTCAGAACCTGATCGCCTACGGCACAGCGAGCCCGGCCGACACTGAGGTTGCCGGGCTTGTTCGGACTGCGAACTTCCAACATCGCTGTCGTGTTCTCCGGCGTCAACACTAACGCCACGCGCTTAAATGTGACGATCTCGGGCCTGAGATATCCAGTCATTTCTCCGTTAATGGCTGGGAGCTACACGAACCTGCCCATCAAGGTCACGGTTCCGATGGAGACTCCGTAAGGGGCCCGCGCGCCTCCTTGCAGATCCCCCGCTTGCTGCTGCGAATGAATCGCACCAGATGGAGCGTGTGCTCCGTGGGTATTTCCGTTTCAATCCGCAGCAGCGCGTCTTCGAGTTTCAGATTGGAGCGGTACAGCAGCTTGTATGCTAGCTTCAGCGCCGAGACATCGGCCAGCTTGAAACCCGCGCGCTTCAAACCCACGATGTTCAATCCCTTCGGCGTGACGTTGAAATCCGTGTAAAGGAAGAACGGCGGCACATCGCTATTCACGCGCGTGTTTCCGCCTATCATCGCCAGGCGCCCGATCTTGGAGAACTGGTGTACGACAACGCCCCCGGAGATGAACGCCTGGTCTTCCACCTCCGCATATCCGGCAACCAGCACACAGCTCGCGATCACGTTGTCGTTGCCTACCTTGCAGTCATGCGCCACGTGGCCGTTGGTCATGATGAAGTTGTTGTCCCCGAGCTGGGTCAGCGATTCCGGCTTCGTGCCGCGCGAAATGCTGTAGTGTTCACGAATTTTGTTGCCGTTGCCGATCCGCAAGTAACTGCGCTCGCCGGTAAAGACTCTTATCGAGCGGATCCGAACCAAGCACGGTGCAAGCGGAAATTTCATTGCGCTCCCCCATCGTGGTCCAGCGTTTCACATAGACATACGGTGCAAGGAAGCACCCGGCGCCGATCACAACATCCTGCTCAACGACGCAAAACTCTCCAATGGTCACCTGCGGACCGATGATCGCCTGTGGATGAACGCGCGCAGTGGGGGCCACTACCGCGGAAGGATCAATGGGCATACCCTTGTATGATACGGCAGCAACCAGCGGGAGGAACTTGTGCGCGTTAGAGAACTGGCGGAATGGTTAGGCGCCACTTACGAAGGCGATGGCGAAAAACAGATGTTGGACGTGGCTCCCGTGGAAGCGGCAGGCTCGGACGACCTGTCGTTTGTAGGCGGCAAGAAAGGCGTGGAGCAGGCTCATAGCTCGGCTGCGGGATGCCTGATCGTACCCCTGGATTTTGTGAACACCGGGGGCCGCACGGTGATCCGAACCGATCAGCCACGTACGGCATTCGCACGCTGCGTAAGCCGCCTGAAGCCTCCGCGCAGGCCCGAGCCTGGCATTCATCCCAGCGCTGTAATTGGAGACGATGTCGGACTGCCTGATGACGTCCACGTCGGCCCAAACGTGACCATTGGAGACGGCTCGCGCATCGGATCAGGTTGTGTGATCAATGCAGGGTGTGCGATCGGACAGCGCGTCGCCTTGGGCGCTGGATGCCTGCTGCAGGCCAACGTGACGATCTATGACGACGTCGATGTGGGCGACCGTAGCGTGCTGCACTCGGGCTCTGTGATCGGCGCGGACGGCTTCGGTTTCGTGATGGTGGGCGGGCGCTACGAGAAGTTTCCGCAGGTTGGGCGCGTAGTCATTGGCAGCGACGTCGAGATCGGAGCAAACACCTGCGTGGATCGTGCGGCGCTCGGAGTGACCTGGATTGGCGACGGCGCGAAGCTCGACAACATGGTCCATGTGGGCCACAACTGTCGTATCGGCAACCATGTAGTGGTTGCGGCGCAGACAGGCTTCTCCGGCGGCGTTGTCGTCGAGGACTACGCTGTGGTCGGAGGACAGGTGGGCGTCGGAGATAAGGCTCGTATCGAATCCGGCGCGGTCGTGGGATCGGGTTCCGGCATCCTCACATCGAAGGTCGTCCGCAAAGGTCAGGTGGTCTGGGGCACGCCGGCACGTCCGCTGAGGGATCACCTGGAGCAGTTGGCCAACCTCGCCCGCCTGCCCGCGCTACGTGCGGAATTCGGCGAGTTGAAGCGGCGCATACAAAGCGCTTGAGGAGCGCTGATGCTCGTCGTTGTCGGGGGAAACAGCCGGAAATCCGGCAAAACCAGCTATGTCGAGAAGCTGATCCGTGAGGCACCCGAACGCCACTGGACTGTGATCAAGATCACGACCCATCCGCATAAGTCGCATCCGGGTTCGGGCGACACGGGCCGCTATCGTGAAGCCGGAGCAACGAACGTGCGCCTGATCGAGGCTCCGGAACTGGAGATGGCCATCCCCGAAGATTCGCCAGATCCTTTCAGGCACAGAGAACGCAATCATCGAATCCAATCGCATCCTGGATTTTCTGAAGCCAGATCTATGCGTGTTTGTACTCGATTTCGCGGTGACGGACATGAAAGAATCCTGCCGCCGGCACTTGGAAAAGATCGATGCCGTGGTGCTCAGAAACGACACCGGAGGAGAACCACCCTGGCCAGGAATCACCAGGGAGTGGCTCAACTCCAAAGCCCGTCATCCCGCGTAGGGATGCCGATACGGTGCGCGATAAGCCCGCTTCAGCAATCCCGCAGCAACAGGATTGCCGACAATCACTTCCTTGCGGCCATCCCATTCAACCCTGGACTTCGATTTATACGAAATCATCGCGAGTTGCACCGTTGCCGCTCGAGAAAAATGCGTCTTCGGGCTGACAAACTGGCTGCTTCCGCGTACGCACAGCATCCAGGAAATTCTGCATGTGCTTCAGCCCGTTGTCGCCTTGCACTTCGATAACCCGCCGCTGTTCGCCCTTCGCCGCGGGAATCGCCACCCAGCGCGCATCCGTGACAAAGATCGTTTCTTTCTCGCCATAGAGGAAGATGCCGTTGTTCACATCCGGCGCATTTTCGACTGCACCCCAAAGGCGATGTCGCCAGACCACAGGGCAGCGCTCGAATTCGAAGTGCGCCGTCAGAGTGTCAGGAGTCGTAATCTTGCCCTGATATTTATAGATCCCGCCGACCGCCTCAACGAACTTCGGAGTCGATTCACCCAGGATCACTCGGGTCGCGTCCATCAGGTGAATACCCCAATCAACGAGGTGGCCGTTTCCGTAAGGCTCGGCCAAACGCCAACTCTTATGCCCGATCGCGGGACTGTACGGTAGCTTGGGAGCCGGACCGCACCACATCTCCCAATCCAGCGACGCGGGGGGAGCCTGCGGAGTCGCGTCGGGCGTGCCTGCCGTGTAATGGATCTGCACGTCGACTTGAACGATTCTGCCCGGCTTGCCCTGTTGATGTACTGCTTCACCTGCTGGTAAGCGTCGCTCTGGCGGCGCTGAAAACCGATCTGGATGATTCGTCCGCTCTTCTTCGCGGCGTCAACCATCGCGCGCCCTTCGCGTATGTCGTAGGACAGCGGCTTTTCGGCGTAGATGTCGAGACCCTTCTTGCAGGCAGCGATGAACTGCAGCGCGTGCCAGTGCGGCGGAGTCGCAATAAAAACCACCTGCAGGCCTGGGTGGTCCAGCAATTCCTGGTGAAGCTTGTACGTCTTCGGCCGGCTGCCCTGTTTCTTTTCGATGTCATCCGCTGACGATCTTCAGATGTTCGCTGTCGACGTCACACAGCGCGACTATCTCCGCACCGCCCGCCTTGAGCGCGGCGTTCACATCCACCATGCCGTACCAACCGCAGCCGATCAGTCCGATTTTTAGCTTCTGCTCCGCGGCGGCGCCATAAACCAGACGTTTCGTAGCGACACCGGCGCCTAATGCGCCCAGGAACTTTCTTCGATTGGAGGTCATTTATTTCGAGCTCTCTGCCTTCTTGGCGACGATCTTGATATCGCTCACATGATAATCCATGCCGTTCACGATGACTGTTCCGGTGATCTGATCGCCCGGCGAGAGCTTATCAAGCTCAGTCTTGGGCTTTATTGGGAACTCCATGGTCATGGCATCCATCCAGTCGCCGATTTTCTCGTGCTTGATGGTCGCGACTTGGTTGGCAGGATCGATTTTGACTACTTCACCACGAAGCTCGTAGCGCTTCTCGGCGGAAGCTTTTTCCGTAGTAGCGGAGCCGCCACAGGAGGTAAGCAGAAGTACAAAGGAGATTGCAAGGAAGGTTGTTAGGGCGCGCATAGCCCCAGTCTAGCAAGCGCCATACAAAACTCCAGGTCGATGCGGAGACCCCCATCCGCATTGACCTGGAGTCTTTAGCGCACTACGCGTTACGCCGTAGCCATGAGACCGGCAGTGAATACAGGAATCAGCCGCGGTTCGCGAAAGCGCTGGAAACGATAGCCGACACCGAAGATTGTTTCGATGTAACCGCCGCTCTCGAATCCCAGCTTCTTGCGAATCCGGCGGATGTGTACATCGAGTGTTCTGGTGCGGATTTCGCGACTGTAGCCCCAGACTCGTTGCAGCAAGACATCACGCGGGATAATCTCTCCAGTATTCAGAGCCAGTAGTTCCAGCAATTCGTATTCTTTGCGAGTGAGCGTGAGCCGCTCGCCATCGACGTTTACCACGCCGGTGCTGAAGTCAATCTCAAGCCGGCCATCGCGATAGCACGACGCCGGACCGCTTTGCATCCCTTGATAAGCCATGCCATTTACTCCTTCAGTGAACTAGAACGATATTATGAGGATCCAGCCGAAAGATCGTGTTTAACTTGTAAAATTTTTGCAAAAACGGGCACTACTCGATTGGGAAGGGTCCATTCTTAGCTACGCGAAGTTCGCGGTCCTGCCGGTCTGAGGCGTTGATGCGAAATTCAACAGCCCGCACGGGATCCGCCACACGCACGTGAAAGTCCGTTTCTTCACCGATAGGCAGCGATTCGACATCGAGCACAATGCGCTTGGTCGTGATGACTTTGCTGCTGGCTTCCAGGAAGTCGAACATCAACACGATCCCCGAGATAGGCTTCTCGCCCGTGTTGCGCACACGGCCGTCCATCGCCACATCGCTCTCTGTTCGATGCGCACTGGCTTCCAGCACTTCGAGTTCTGGCGGCTTGGGTTGCTTGCGTTTCTGGGTGGCCGGATACAACAATGAACCAAGCAGCAGAACGCAGAGGGTCAGACGACGCATTAGCACTAGTTTAGCCGAAAGTGCCGGGAGAATATCATGCTGAATAGACGCGACTGGATTTTAGGATCGGCTGCCGCTACCGCTGCCTCTGCTACAACCACTTCGCTGGTTGCCGCAGCGCCCAGGAATATCGTCATCTCGAGCGGTAACGGGTTGCGCGCCTGTAACCGTGCCATGGAGCTGCTACGCACCGACCAGGACACGCTCGACGCCGTCATTGCGGGCGTTAACATCAACGAAGAAGATCCCGAGGACAATTCGGTTGGGTATGGCGGTCTGCCCAACGAGGAGGGCATCGTCGAGCTCGATGCCTGCGTAATGCACGGTCCAACGCGCCGAGCCGGGTCCGTCGCCTCCATTCGAAATATCAAGACGCCTTCCAAGGTGGCGCGACTGGTGATGGAGCAGAGCGATCACATCATGATAGTGGGCGATGGTGCGCTGCGCTTTGCCAAAGCCTACGGATTTCGCGAAGAAGAACTGCTCACTGAGAAATCCCGTATTGCCTGGCTGGTATGGAAAAAGTCCTTGCGTGACAAGGAGGGCCACAGTAACTGGATCGATGGTCTTGACGCTCCGACTGAGAAACCTTCAGGCGCGCTACGCAGAGCCTTTCCGGGCGTCGATGATCAGACCCTCGCCTGGGCGCAGCAGATGGCAATCCGGCCGCCTACCGGCACCATCAACTGCCTGGCGCTGAATCCGAAAGGCGAGATGTCGGGCGTAACCACAACCAGCGGTCTGGCCTGGAAAATTCCCGGACGGGTGGGTGATTCCCCGATCATCGGCGCAGGTCTGTATGTGGATCAGGACGTCGGCGCTGCTGGTTCCACCGGTCGCGGTGAAGAAAACATTCGCGTGGCAGGCGCGCATTCGATTGTCGAAAACATGCGCCACGGCATGTCGCCAAAAGATGCGTGTCTTGATGTTCTGAAGCGCATCTCCCGCAACTTTCGGGACGACCGCAAGAAACTGGCGCAGTTCGATATCAATTTCTACGCACTCCGCAAAGACGGCGAATTCGCAGGAACGGCCCTCTGGAGCCACAGCGAAGCGGGCGGCAAGCGCGGCAATCGCCGGCGCTTTGCTGTGCATGATGGCGATCGCGGACGTCTGGAAGACTGCGTTTTCCTGTTGGAAAGGTAATTTCGTTTGTCCAAAAACATTTTAGGTTATGTCGATCAGGCCAATGGGCGGGACCTCTCCGGCTGGGTGGCGAATACGGATGAACTCAACCGCCCGCTATCCATCGAGGTCTGCGTTAACGGCCAAGCAATCGCAACGGCCTTGGCGGATCAGTGGAGAGAAGATTTGCAGGCGCTCGGATTCGGTGACGGCCGGCATGCGTTTCACTGCACGATTCCGGAATCCTATGCGGGCGCTGCTTCGGCCAAAGTTACGGTCCGCGCCGAAGGCTCCGACTATCTGCTCACGCACAACGGCAAGCCCGAGATAGATCTGAATTTTTCTATCTTCATCGAGTATATTGCCGGCGACATAGTTAATAACTGCAACTTACGCTGTCCATTTTGCCTCGTCGATTACAGTGAGGTAAATAAGACCGAACTGATGACCGAGGCAACCTTTACAAAGCTGATCCCGCTGATGCGGACCGTTCCACAAGGCGGTTTCTGGCTCTCCTGCCTGCACGAGCCTACGCTGCATCCAAAATTCGAACATTTCCTGGGACTTATTCCAGACGACTGCAAGGGTAAGTGCTGGTTCACAACTAATCTGGCCAAACCTTTGAGCGAGGCCCAGTTTGTGGCCTGGGCGGAATCAGGCCTGCAACATATCAATATCTCGTTCGATACGCTGAACCCCGAGATATTCGCCGTGGTACGTAAATTCGGACGCTACGAAGTTTTCGAGCGCAACTTGAATGCACTGGTAAAGGTCTTCCGCCGTTATCCGAATCCTCCCAAAATTCGCTACATCACGGTGGTAATGAAGTGCAATCTGGAAGAGGTTCCGGCAATCATCGAGCGTACTCACAACGAATGGCTTTCATCCGAAAACGAGATTCGCTACACCTATAACGTCCAGCACTTCAACGACGAATTCCGTAAAGAGTTTTTCCTTTCGCCGCAGGATTGGGAGCGGCTCACCGGACTGCTGAAAGATGTCCCCCATCACCACGTTGTCGCATATCCCCCGTTGGAGGATTACTTCGAGAAGATATTGCCCCCAGCGAATTATTTCGAGATTCAAAAATTCATCGACGACCCCACGCCGCCGTTAAAGAAACTTCCCCGCCCGCTCCAGTTACGCTTCCGGCCCAATGGAAGTATTGTGGTTGCGAACCTGGAACGGAGCTTTCGAGTAAATGCGAACGATCTGGAAGATCCCGTCGCCTACTTTCGCGGCGCCCTGGAGTAGTCGCGAGCAGAACGACCCGAGGCGGATGATCGAGCCTGTGAACTCACAGCAACAAGCGAAAGTTGATCGATAATTTCGCTTTCCACGCCGATCGCCGTGACACTTAAACTCTGCGCATCAGCTGAGAGGCGCAGATAATGATAAGCCGTCGCAGTGACTTCGTTGAGCGGACTGGTTGGCACTGCGTACAACCCGCCTCCGCCCCCACCGGTCGTGACATAGGTAATTCCCTGCCCCGCAGCCACAACCTCGCCCCGCAGAATCGGGCGGCTACGCTGATAGCTATGTTCGTGACCGTTCAATACAAGCTGAACGCCCGTGCGTTCCAATATAGGGACGATACGCTGCCGCGCCATCGCCGACACAGGGTCGTACTCGTGGTTCCCGGTCGCATACGGCGGATGATGAAAATAGACTATCTTCCAGGTCTGCCGCGCTTGCCGCAAGTCGCTTTCCAGCCACTCCAGCATGCGGCCACTGCGCTCAACAGCGTCGATCAATGGCAAGTTTGAGTCGATCGACACGAAATGCACCTCACCGCGGTCAAACGAATAATAGCGGCCGCAATCCTCGACCGGCACGCCGTCTTCAGGCAGCGAGTGCAACGCCAGGTAAGGCGTAGCCGCGGGCGTCGCGTACTCATGATTACCGGGACAAGGGTAGAGTGGCGCCTTGGCAAGCAGCGCGGCGTAAACAGCGAAATGCTTGTCCAGGAATTCGGAGAACGCGCCCGTCGGATACGCAATATCGCCAGTGTGCACGATCAGTTCAGCGGTTTCCTGCAGCATCAAGCGCGCAAGGCGGCGCTGTTCGTCCTCGCCAGTACCGCTATCGCCGAATGCGAGCCAGCGCAGAGGGCCAGCCTGGGGTGTCCGGAACGACAGAGTTTCTTCACGGCGGATCAACGCCCCCGGGCGAGAAAGACGAAAGCTATAGTCGCGCCCGGGCTCCAGGCCACGAATGTCCACGCGATGACAGAAAAGTAATCTGTCGAGTCCGGTCTCGGCTGTCGCCAGCACGCGAGTCGTCCGTGCAACCGACTGCGAACCACTTAGAACAGAATCAGACTCGGCTTTTTCACTGAACCAGCAGATCGTCGCCCGATCGCCGCGCACATCCTGAAGATAAGGAGCGCACCCATTGATAAGCTCCGAGCCAGCCTGCATTCTCGCCGATACGACGATCGGCAGGCTCGCAGCCATTCGTAAAAGTTCGCGCCTTTTCCACATCCCTGCCGCAAGGGTAAGATAAAACCCTTAGAACGGTCAAGGATGCTACTAGTACTACTGTGTTATAAATGATTGCAGGTGTTGAGGATAGTGGCACGAGGGGTTATCGTGAAGGGAGATGAGTGTTGTTGAAGCGAAGATCCAGACAGTTGATGACATTTACCGGCTGATCTGGACTGCGGTGGCGGGCCGGCGACCGATTGAAGCGACCTATCATGAGCGCCGGCGACTGTTTTGTCCGCACCGACTGGTCCGGAATAGAGCTGGGCGACTTCGTGTGCTGTGCTATCAATACGGCGGAGAAAGTGAGCGCGGCCTCCAGCCGACGGGTTCAGCGGCAAACTGGCGCTGCGTCGTTTTAGAGAAACTCAGTAAGGTGAAGTTACTGGAGGGTAACTGGCGGACGGCGCCGAACCATTCACGCCCGGCATCCTGTGTTCTCGACGCGGATATTGACGCCGAGGATCACGCCGGGCGCGACCCACAAAAGGGACAGTGAGACAGTTGCCCGAGCAAGTGCCGAGCAATTATCGCTCTCAGTGTTGCGATCGAGCGCGGATTATGACGTTCGGGGCGAACGCGGCGAGCCACGCGGGTGGAAGTCCGGTATTGGGGCGGGTGCTGATAGTCCAACATTTCCGGCACGGGCTGAGGGGGAAAAACGGTTCCGCTCGGCTACCAGGAACCCATAAGCTGCGATGCACAATGTGGCATGGTGATGAAATCCGCGCCAGCTTCGACCTTCATAATGACCAAGGCCCAATTCCTGCTTTAGTTCCTCATAGTCACGCTCGATGATCCAGCGGTGTTTGGCGATCTTTACCAAGTCCTTCAGCTTCGTTGTCGGCGGAAGCGTTGACAGCCAGTATTTGGTCGGCTCCGATTCGCCCTTCGGCCATTCAATGAGCAGCCATTGCTCGGGGTGCGGTTCGGCTCTTTCGTAATCCCGATGGGCGACGCGAATCCGGACGGCAGCAAAGCGTGAGCGCAAGGTCCGCTGGGTCCCTTCGCGCCAGCCGATACTTTTGAAGGTCCCGAACGGCAACCCTAACGCCAACTGCTTCACTGAAACGGGTTGATGCTCGGCGGTGCGTTGCAGTAGTTTCGGCGGACGCCCCATTGTCTGCCGGGATTTGGCGGGCAAGGGTTGTCGGCCAGGCGCCCAGATGGTTACCGAAGACTGAATGCCGACAACATATGACAATCCCAATTCGTCAATACCAGCGCGGAACCGTGTGTCCACCCCATAGCCCGCGTCGGCCAAAACCACCCCGGTCGGAACCTGCTGCTTCACAGCTTGCCGGATCTGCTCCAAGGCGATCTGCGGCTTGGTTCTGAATTCCACTTCTTCGGGAACGCCGACTTTGCTCCGCCGCCCGGCATCGCTGGACCATATTTCCGGCAGATATAAGCGCCATCCAATCGGCAGACTCGAACTCCAGGTGCTCACCGACAAACTCACCGCCACGCGACAGTTATCCTGTTTCCCCACTTGTCCGCAATACTGCCGAGCCACTCCTACGGAGTGATTCCCCTTCTTCGGAAACCCAGTGTCATCGACAATCCACCCCACGACGGGGCCGTTCTTCTGCATGGCAGGCAACACCTGACTCCGAACCTGCTCCAGAATCGCTTCATCCTTCCATGGCGCATCGGCGACCAAATGATGTAAAGACTGATGCATTCGCCGGACGCGATTGGGCGCCAAGCGTGCCGCCATCGGTTCAACGCTTTTGCGATCGCCCGGTAACAACAATCCCGTGCAGTAGTTCTTCAACGGAACTTCCCGGTCGCTGTGTCCCGCGGCATTCGCCAGGCCCTCCATATACGCCGCGAAACGCTTCTGCTGTGGGCCTGGCGCTGAAAGGCGTGTCCCCACAAAACAATTCTACATCAAAGTGTTTGTTTATAACACAGTAGTACTAGGGTGAAAAGTACCTACTACTTTTGGATGGCGGCCGTTACGAATGCGGGTCGATCGCGAATCACCCAGAGCACGATTTCAACCCCCAACTCGAAGTCTTCGTTGGCGTAAGGCTTGCGTCCATCTTCAAGCGCCGACTGCCGGATCTGCGAATACAAGCGCAGCGCTTCCGATTCCAACCATCCACCTGCGCCTCCTACGACCCTGGCACATTCCGCGAGCGTATCCAGATACAGCTTTCGGTACTCCGGCACGGCGAGGACGCGGCGGGCCAGCACGTTCTCTTGGACATTTCGCCAAATAGGATACTCTGGCGTGCCGAAGGTCGCGTTCTTGTCCCAGGTCAAGAACTGAAAACGTTTGGTCCCTGTGAAACGGTAAAGGTAGAAGTTGTTTGCGCCGACTTCGGCCAGGAAACCGTCTGACTCGCCCACATAGTTGTCCACGGCCAGGTGCTTCACAAACTGCGTCAAATCCAGAAAGACCGAGACCTCCTTCGTGAACGTTGCATCGCTGGCCTTGTTGATCGTCTGAATAAAATCGACTAGCGGCTGCGGCTCGGGCTTCTTTTCATTCGTTTGCGGCTTGAACATATCGGCGTAGTTCGCCGGATCCGAGCCCAAACTCTCAAAGTAGTAAGGCATCGTCCACTCGTATTCGTACAAGTACCCAGTACTATCGCCGAACTGCCGCGTGAGAAAATCCTGATTGTAATCTTCGACAAGCAGATAAAGGCCCCAGAATTCTCCATTCACGTAAACCCTGGCATAGGACTCCCGCGAGACAGGCAGGCCCATTCGCTCGAACAGCTTGACCGCAAGCCGCTCCTGCACCATTGCGGTGTCCTGCACCAGGTTGCGCAGCACCACGCCTTTCAAGCCAAGAAACTTCTGCCCGGATACATACTTTGAGAAGTCGAGCTTGAGTGCCGGCTTGATGCCGCTTCTGCTGCTATTCCCGCGCGAACGCATACCAACGTTCTGTACAGCCACGCCGCCGCTCCAAATGACAGAGCAGCGGTAGTACGTGTTATCCATGAAATTCGCGCGCAACGCGGCCCAGTCGTCCGGAGACATTTCCAGCCAAATGTCGTGGAGATTTGTATCGTCGAATAGATCTGCCGCGCTCTGCGCCCGAACCAGATCAGGGAACAACAGAACCAAACAAGCGATAAGTATTGGAAGTGCCTTCGTCTTCATACAAATCGCATCGGCCAACCAGCGATCTATATGAGAACGAACTAGCGAGCTACAATCCCAGGCTTTGGCGGATCATGCGGATCGGCGGAAATCCTTGCGAGAGAATGCGGTCATGAAACTCCTGCAGATTGAAGTCCGCTCCGCGCTTCTTACGGTAGTCGTCGCGTAATTTCATGATTTCGAGCTTGCCCAGCGTATAGACCAGGTACGTCGGATCTGAAGTCCCACGCTTCACCTCGCGCAGCGAGTTCATGCGCGTTTGAAAGCCTTCCTTCTGGAAAAACTCAACGGCCTGATCGAAGCTCATTTTGCCCGTATGCATCTCTATGCCTACGACATAACGAGCATTGCGCAGCAAAGCGTCCTGCAGTTGCCCCAGACGCAGCTTGGCGTCACCGCGCGCCGAATCCTTCATCCAGCATCATCTGCTCCGCGTAATGCGCCCAGCCTTCAGCGTTGCTGCTGCAACCCAGCAGCTTGCGCGCCTTTGACGGCGCACGTTGCAACCACAGGAATTGCACGTAGTGTCCCGGATAAGCCTCGTGGATCGCGGTCGACATGATTACCGCGCGATTGAATGCCGCCATGTGCTCCTCGACCTGTGCCGTGGTCCACGACTTCTCCGGAAGTGTGACATTGAAAAACGCTTCGGTTGCGACTTTCTCGAATGGCCCGGGAGTGTCCATCGACGCAAACGTCAGTGCGCGCATGAACGGCGGCGTTTCTTCCAGTCGTGGCGGCACCGGCGAAGGAATCGTTACGATGTGCTTTTTCTCAATGTACTCGCGCAAACCGGAAAGCACCTGCCTGAAGGAATTCAGCAGCTCTCCAGCTGGCGGATGATCCTTCTCCAGATCTTTCAAGACCGTTTCCGGCGATTTCTCTGGACTTAGCCGCTTCGCCGCGTCTCGAAAGGCCTGCTGATTCCGGCGCAGATCCTCATAGCCCTGCTTCAGCAGTTCCTCGATCGGCATGTCGATCATCTCGTCATACAGCAGTTTCTTGCGATACTTCTCAGCGCCAATCCGAAAGTCGCCTTTCGAACGAGCCAGCAGATCATCTTTGAGGAACTTCTCGTATTTCCCAATCTCGCCAATCACAGCTTTATTGGAGCGTTGGAACTCCTCGAGCAGTGGCTTGTCCTTCACATCCAGGAACGCTTGCGGAACATCTTTCTCAAAGAAAGAACGAATGCCTGGCAATTGCTCCAGCGCGATTTCCGTATAGATTCGCGGAGGGTTCTTCAGATTCGCACGGGCTGCTGCGAAGACGGCAGGCATCAAGTTCTCGCGAGCGATCACCGAGCGCAGCCGGACGTCCGGCGGAGCAAACTTGCGGCTCATGATCACAAAAACTGAATTCGTGATGCCGCTTGAGTAAGTATCGGGATTCGTCTCCCAACCGCGTATTTCCAGCAGGCTGAAAAGGTCCGCATGAATCCGCGACAGCACGAGTTCACGGTCTGACTTTTGCACGGCATTCAGTTTCGAGACATCGATCGCCTCGAATGCGCGCTGCTGCTTTCTCAATTCAGCGACGCTGCGATCCACTCCCGCTCGCGAATAGTCTTCCAGTTTGGTGTCGTATTGGTGAAAGCCGGCCGAGGTCCCCGACGTCGGCGAGTAAGCAAAGTAATACTCGTCGAAGAATTGATCTACGAGTTTGTCAAAGCTCTGCGACATAGCCATGCCTGGAATCAGTCCCAACAAACACAACCAACGACGGATCATCTTGCCCCCATCAGGTCACGCAGACTGATTGCAACCAGTGCAGCCGTCAGACCCATCATCAACACGACCGCAACCCAGCCCACCAGATTGTATCCGCGTGAGTTCGTCCACTCCTTCATCAATCCCTTCTTGTTCACAAGAATGATCATGAAGACCAACACCACCGGCAGCAGGACTCCATTGATCACCTGCGAGAACAGAATCATCTTGATCAGCGGGAAATCTGGAAGCAGGATTACGCCCGCACCAATAACGATCAGCAAAGTGAACAGCCAGTAAAAGACCGGCGCTTCGTTGAAGCGCTTGTTCACGCCTGATTCGAAACCCAGTCCTTCGCACACCGTGTATGCAGTCGACAGTGGCTGAATGCACGCTGCAAATATGGAGGCATTAAACAAACCGGCGCTGAACAGCAGCCAGGCGTACGCGCCGAACGGCTTCAAGCCTAGTGCCGCATCGGAAGCGTCCTTGATGTCGGTGGGATGCACGGACCAGATTGCGCCGGCACAGGCCACAATGATGAAGAACGCAATCACACTCATCACGATGCAGCCGACGATCACCTCGATACGCGACTCTTTGTACTCCTTCGCCGTGATGCCTTTCTCCACGACCGCCGCCTGCAAATAGAACTGCATCCATGGCGCAACCGAAGTACCCACCATCGCGATCAGGATCGTGAGGTAGCCAGGGTCAAGCGACAACTCCGGTTTGACGCTGTAGATCATCGCTTCCTTCCAATCCGGCTTCACCATGATTCCGGAAGCAATGTAGGAAACATACAGCGCACACGCAAAGAGGAATACTTTTTCGACGCTCGCGTATGTTCCCTTGACCACCAGCAGCCAGACCAGCACTGCGCCAATCGGCACTGAGATATAGCGGCTGATCCCAAACAGTTCCAGCGAACTCGCGATTCCCGCAAAGTTTGCCATCACGTTAGTCAGGTTAGCCAGCACAAGCGCAGCCATCATGACGAACGTCGTGCGCAGACCGAACTCTTCGCGGATCAGATCGGACAGGCCCTTCCCCGTAACAGCGCCCATGCGCGAGCACATCTCCTGCGTGACAATCAGCAGGATCGTGATGGGAAGCAGTGTCCAGAGCGGCAGGTATCCGTACTTCGCACCCGCTTGTGAATACGTGTAAATGCCGCCAGCGTCGTTATCGACAACAGCCGTGATAAAGCCCGGGCCGATCACCGAAAAGAACACGGCAATGTGGTACTTGAATCGCTTGAGCAGTTGCAGCATCGGTCTCGTCCATTATTTTTGCCTCAGTACCGTGATGATGTCGTCCGCGGTGATTACGCCCGCCAGTTTGCCGTCTTCATCCACGACAGGCAATGCGAGCAGGTTGTATTTGTCAAAGATCTCGGTGACCCGATCCTGCTTTTCCTTCAAAGGAACTTTGATCAACGGATCTGACGCGATGTCCTTGAGTCGCGAACCGCTCGGCGCAATCAGAATTCGGGCCAGCGGCACAACGCCTGTAAGACGCTCTTTCTCGTCAACGAGGAAGAGCGTGTTGAGAACCTCGAGTAGTTCTTCATTGCCACGCAACGCGTCCATCGCGTCGCTCACCATGGCGTTGGCGTGCAGCGAGACATACTCGGTGTTCATCAGCCCACCGGCAGTATCTTCGTCGAATTCCAGCAACTCGCGGACTTCGGATCCCGGCTCCGATTCCATCTCTTCCAGAATCTCCCGGGATGTTTCATCTTCCAGTTCTGAGAGCGCATCGGCCGCTTCATCGGGCGACATCTCTTCGATGATGTCAGCTGCTTTGTCCGAGTCCAGCGACTCCAGAATACTGGCCTGAATGTCAGGATCGACTTCCGAGAGCGCTTCCGCCGCGGCCTCACTGTCCATGGTCTCGAAGATAGCTTCGCGGTCGTCCGGACTCAATTCTTCGACAATGTCAGCGAGGTCAGCCGGATGCATCTGCTCCAGCGCCTTCGAGGAAATGTTCAAGCGAAGACGCCGCTGCGGATCGGATTCGAGAATGTTGCAGAATTCCCAACTGATCGAATTGGGCGGAATTGGACCCTGCAAACGCCGCACCATCTTGCGCGGAATCACACCCTGCGCCAGTCTGCGCAGCATGCTGCGCAGACCTATATCGATGTCGGCCAGGTACAATTCGTCGTGATCGCCGTTCTTGCGAATATCGAACGTGACGTCGGTAACCCGCACCACCTTGCGTCCATGCACGTCAATGATCTGCTGATCGAGCAGGTCTCGCTTCAGACGCAGCATGTAATCGTCTGAGTGATACGGGGTGAGTTGCTCCTCCCTCAGCACTATGCCGTCAAGCGAGATGGATTCCACCTGATCGTGCCGGATACTGAGCCACGCCGAGCCGCCGCCAATCAGGAATCGATCGACGCGGGCGGGGTGGATAAGCGGGACAAGAGCAACGTCGCGGACACGACCGATTTCGCGGTGCTTCAGGTCATAGACCTTGAGCCCCACGAGTTCGGTGAAGAAGAGAATATTGTCCGCCATGCCACGTCCGCGCCCTGAGGGCAGTTAGAGCGCTCCTTTGATCTGACAAGGCCCGGCGGCCAATGAACGGTGCGCTCTACATGAGTTTCGGTCTCAAGAACCACTATCCCCTATCGAGACAGTGACCCGCAACAAATCGGCGAACTTTTAGCCTGCAAATCTAGCCTAATTTCGCCTTCATCATCTCATTGACAACGCCCGGGTTTGCCTGCCCGCGACTGGCCTTCATAACCTGGCCGACGAGAAAGCCGATGACGGCCGTTTTGCCTGCTTTGTACTGCTCGACTTGTTTCGGATTGGTAGCCAGAACTTCGTCGAGAATCTTGTCCAGCGCGCCCGTGTCGCTGATCTGCCGCAGTCCTTCGCGGTCCATGATGACCTGCGCCGATTCACCCGACGCAAGCATCTTCGGGAAGATCTCTTTCGCGAGTTTCCCGGAGATATCACCTTTGCAGATCAGCGTCACCAGTTCCCCGAGATTCTCTGCGGAAATCGGCGATTCGGTGATGTCCTTACCTTCAGCTTTCAGGATTCCGAGCAGGTCGCCCATAACCCAGTTGGCAACAGCCTTCGGGTCCGTGGAGGCCTTCACCGCGCGTTCAAAGTAATCCCCCAGTTCGCGAGTTGCGGTCAGCACTCCCGCGTCGTATTCGCGCACGCCGTACTCGCTGATGAAACGCTCGCGCTTCGCCGAGGGCAGTTCCGGCATCTCGGATTTGACACGGCTGAGCCACTTCTCACTGACGCGCAGCGGCACCAGGTCCGGCTCTGGAAAGTAGCGGTAGTCGTGCGCGTGCTCCTTGTTACGCATGCTCACCGTCTCGCCGGTATCAGGATTGAACAGGCGTGTCTCCTGCACGATTTTGCCGCCGTTCTCGATGATTCCGACCTGACGCGCAATCTCGTAATCAATTGCCAGCTTCAGATTGCGGAAGGAATTCAGGTTCTTCACTTCAGCGCGCGTCCCGAGCTTTTCAGCGCCCTTCAAGCGCACCGAAACGTTCGCATCGCAGCGCAGGTGGCCCTTCTCCATATCGCAGGTCGAAACGTCGGCGAATTGCAGCATCTGCTTAATTTCCGTGACGTAAGCATAGGCTTCATCGGCCGAGCGCATGTCCGGCTCACTCACGATCTCGATCAGCGGTGTACCGCAGCGATTGAGATCGACATAGGTGTAGCGGTCTGAATCGCGAAAGCCGTCGTGCACGCTCTTGCCGGCATCGTCTTCCATGTGTACGCGCGTTACGCCGATGCGCTTTGCGTATGCGTCCAGCGCTATGTCCACGAAGCCGTGCTCGGCAAGCGGCTGATCATACTGCGAGATTTGGTAACCCTTCGGCAGGTCGGGATAGAAGTAGTTCTTACGCGCAAAACGCGACATCGGATTGATGCGGCAATTCAGCGCGAGTCCCGCCTTGATGGCCATCTCGACGGCCTGACGAGCGAGCACCGGAAGAGCGCCCGGCAGGCCCAGACAGACCGGACAGACGTTCGTGTTCGGATCCGCACCGAAACTCGTCGGGCAACTGCAGAAGATCTTTGTATTCGTGGCCAGTTGTGCGTGAACTTCCAGCCCGATCACGGACTCGTATTTTGCGATCACTTCGGCAGCGGGAAGGGCCGCGATGCTTGAGGACATGCCTCTATCTTAACGCGGCCAAAGGGCTCTCAGATCGGACGAAAGGTGCGGTTCCAGCGGGTATGCGCAACTTTCTCGGAAAAGCTCATATTCCGAGCTTCGTATAGCGACCTGCCGCCTGGGTCGAGCGACCAGTAGATCACCAGCGGCTTGCCTGCGAAGTTTGCGGCCGGCACGCAACCGAAGTTCCGGCTGTCCAGCGAATCCTCGCGGTTGTCGCCCAGAACGTAGTAGCAATTCGCGGGTACAACCGTCTCGGTGCCCTCAGCCGACGGATTATGCCGGGCGGGATTATAGCGCGCGTAAGGCTCGTCGAGCTTCTGGCCATTCACATGGACCTCTTCAAGTCCAATCCGGACGCGGTCACCGGGCAAGCCAATTACGCGCTTCACAAAGAACCGGCGTTCGTCGTGCGGAGGATGAAACCAGTGGATTGCTCCCCGGCTCAGCTCTCCAGCTTGCCGGGTCACCAGCATGTGGTCGCCCGGCAGCAGCGTATCTGCCATTGAAGCGGTCGGAACCACGAAGGGCTTTGTCACCAGCAGACTGACGACTGCCAGCGCGAACAAGCCCCCCAGCAAAGCGAATGCGCTCCAGAGCGTGCGTTTAATAATGCGTTGCAACATGGCTCATTCCTCACAACTGTGTTTTAACCTGATTGGCCATCGCGGTCGTGCCAAGCATTCCTCCGAGTCCCATCGTCTCCACCGCGGACGACGGCACGATCACCATCGAGCCTTTTTCCTTCAGTGCCTCGTACAGCATATTCATTGCGCGCAGGTGCAGCGCCACAGGATTGTCCCGATACACTTCCGCGGCTTGCGCGAATTTCACGGAGATTTCGGTTTCCGCAGTACCCAGGATGATGCGCGCCTGGCGTTCCCGCTCCGCTTGCGCTTGTCGCGACATCGCGTCTTCCAGCGCCGCCGGAATGTGCACGTCTCGAATCTCGACTGACTGCACCGTGATGCCCCACGGGTTCGTCTTCTCATCGAGGATTTTCTGCAGTTCGTGGCCCAGCATCTCGCGTTCCGTGATCATCTGCGCCAAATCATGACGGCCAATGGACTCACGCAGAGCAGTTTGCGCGCTCAGCCGGATTGCTTCCTTGTAATCCTGCACTTCCAGCAAACATTTTTCGGCGTTCCAGATTACCCAGAACACAATGGCGTCAACATTCACAGGTACAGTGTCCCTGGTCAGTGCGGACTCCGCGCTGACGTCGGTCACGCGTACGCGCTGATCGACCGATCTTGTGATCGTGTCCACGATCGGAATGATGTGGAACATGCCTGGCCCGCGGATGCCTTTATACTCGCCAAACCTCAGCACCGCCATTTTCTCCCACTGTTTCGCAATCTTGATTGAGAACAGGAAATACAACCCGATCACCAGGCTGACCAACACTGGCCACGGCGCTTTAAAGTAGGCTGACAGTCCAATTCCGATCAACAGGCACAGCAGTCCAACTGCGCCTCCTATGAAGCTCACAACCTGCCAATCGGGCTGGCCTGCTCTACTGGATCCTGCCCTGCTCGCAACAACCGAGGCGATAGCCATCTTAATTCCCTTTCTCTGCTTCCGGAAACATTTCCTTCAGCGTCTCAACCACTTCTCTCACGGAAAAACCTTCACCACCGGCGCGGGCTACAAACTCTGCTACCAGATGCGAGCGCCTGCGCTGCCGCTCCACATCGCTCGCACTCACCTTCTGGTCGGGTGCGATGAATGTTCCGCTGCCTTGCTGGGTGTTCAGAATACCCCTGATTTCCAGCTCTCGATACGCGCGCACAACTGTATTCGGATTTATCGAGAGATCGACGGCCAGTTGCCGCACTGTGGGTAGCTGATCTCCCGCCGCCAGCGCGCCCGACGCGATCGCCGTTAGCACTTGGTCAATAATCTGCCGGTAAAACGGCACGCCGCTGCGCGAATCGATGCTGAGCTGAAATGGGGCTTCCTGATTCATCTATAGAAACAATGTACTAGTCCTATAATACAATGTCAATAGAAAAACAGAGGCGCAACGGTAACGGAGCGCGTTCTGCGGCTTGTAGAAGAAATGGGTGGGATTACTGGAGGGAAGTGGGGCCAGGCGAACCCGGCCCCTGATGAAAAAACTACTCTTTGGTGTTTTCTGAGCCGTCTTCGTCCTCGCGGCCTTCTTTGACGGCCTTGAGACGCTCTTCACGGCGCTTCGCACGATCCGCAGCGCGCTTGACGAGTTCAGAACCGACGAGTTCCAGCATTGCCGTTTCCGCGCCGTCGCCCTTACGCCAGCCGAGCCTCACGATGCGGGTGTATCCACCCTGTCGTTGGCCGAACCGGGAACCAAGCTTGTCGAACAGTTTCTTGACAGAGGCCGGGGTCAGGAGGAAAGACGCAGCCTGACGGCGTGCATGCAGGGTATCGCGCTTGGCGAGCGTGATCATCTTTTCGACCAGCGGCTTCACAGCCTTGGCCTTCGGGATGGTCGTAATGACGCGCTCCTGATCGATCACGCTGGTGACGAGGTTGCGCAGGAGCATCTTACGGGCGCCCCCGTCCCGCTTCAGTTTAAAGCCAGCTACCTTATGTCTCATGTCTACCCTACTCGTTCATTCCGTTCAGATCCTCATCGCCCGAGTTACCGGGCAAATCGGAGAGCGACGACATTGGCGCCGGGGACCCCGAAGGACTGATGAGGCGGCCCTGTGAGTCGAACTTCATACCGAAGCCCAACCCGAGCCCACCGAGGATTTCTTTGATTTCGTTCAGCGACTTGCGGCCGAAGTTCTTGGTGCGGAGCATCTCCGCCTCAGTCTTCTGCACCAGGTCGCCGATGGTCTGAATGTTCGCGTTCTTGAGGCAATTGTAGGAACGGACACTAAGTTCCAGTTCCTCGACCGAGCGGTTCAGAACCTCGTTCATCTGGCTCTGTGCGCGCTCTGCCGGCTCCTCGACCACTTCGGGAAGTTCCTCGAAGTTGATAAAGATCGACATATGATCTTTGAGCAGCTTGGCTGCCTGTCCGATTGCGTCCTGCGGCGAAATCGCGCCGTTGCTCCAGACTTCAATCGTCAGCTTGTCGTAATCGGTCATCTGCCCCAAACGGGCAGCTTCCACCGAATAGTTCACCTTCCGCACCGGGGAATGCACCGAATCGATCGGCATAAAGCCCAGCGGGAGGTCCTCGTCAAAGTTACGATCCGCACTGACATATCCACGGCCCTGTTTCAGGCGCATTTCAATGTTCAGCTTGCCACCCTCGCCGAGTGTGGCGATGTGCATATTACGGTCGAGTACTTCAACATCGTGATCGGTTTCAATTTGGCCGCTCAGCACTTCGCACGGACCAACAGCCTGTACCCGCACCGTCTTCAACCCGTCTCCCGACATTTTGAACGGGATCTGCTTCAGGTTGAGGATGATGTCCGTGGCGTCTTCCACGACGCCTGGGATCGGACTGAATTCGTGCGCCACGCCCTCGATTCGCACCGCAGTAATCGCCGCGCCCTCGATGGAGCTCAGCAATACACGGCGCAAGCCGGTTCCGATGGTAGTGCCGAAACCGCGTTCGAACGGTTGCGCCCAAAACATACCGTAGCGCTCTGTGAGCGACTCGGTGTTCGCAACTAACCGCTTGGGTTTCTGAAAGCCCTTAAACATCGCTGTCTCCTTAGTTACTTCGAGTACAACTCGACGATGAGCTGCTCGTTCAACTGGATCTGGACCAATTCTTCACGCTTCGGCGATCCGGCAATGCGGCCCTTCAGCGCTTCGCGGTCCACTTCCAGCCAGTTCGGCGTCGGAGCGTGAGCTGTAGCGTCCCGAGCTGCCAGGATTGTAGGATGGTTCTTGCTCTTCTCGCGGACTTCCACGAGATCATTAACCTTGACCGTAAACGAAGGAATATTAACCTTGTGGCCGTTTACCTGAATGTGGCCGTGACGCACAATCTGGCGCGCTTGGGCGCGACTGGTGCCGAAGCCCATGCGGTAGATTACATTGTCGAGCCGGCGCTCCAACAGGTTGAGCATGTTTTCGCCGGTGATGCCCTTGAGTTTGGCTGCCTTCTCGAACAGATTGCGGAACTGCTGTTCCAGCAAGCCGAAATAGCGGCGGGCCTTTTGCTTTTCGCGGAGCTGCAAGCCGTAACCGACAATCTTCGGCTTACGGTCCTTGCCATGCTGTCCGGGTGGGAAGTTGCGCTTTTCGATGGCGCACTTTTCAGTGTGGCAGCGTTCGCCCTTCAGGAATAACTTCATGCCCTCACGCCGGCACAGCCGGCATACCGGGCCAATATATCTAGCCAATTGCTTTCTCCTTACCTGGATCTTTCATCAGGTGCAGTTTACAGCCGAGAGCGGCTTTCATCCTGCTTCCTACAAGTGGACCGCGGCATCCATGATGCCTGGCGACCCGGTACCACAATATTACACGAATATTACACGCGTCGTTTCTTCGGCGGGCGGCAGCCGTTGTGTGGGATCGGTGTGCGGTCCTTGATGGCCCTCACTTCGATGCCGGCGGTTGCCAGCGCACGAACCGCAGACTCACGACCCGCGCCCGGTCCGCTCACGCGAACTTCCACAGTGCGCAGCCCGAATTCCTTGGCCTTGTTGGCGGCCGTCAGCGACGCTTGTTGAGCGGCGAACGGAGTGCCTTTACGGGAGCCGCGGAACCCCAGCGAGCCGGAGCTCGACCAGGACAGGACGTTGCCGATAGGATCCGTGAATGTGATGATCGTGTTGTTGAAGGACGCCTGAACATGGACTATGCCAGTTGGGACGACCTTCTTCTCACGCTTCTTGAACGATTTCTTCTTCGTTCCTTTTGCTGCTTTTGCTGCTTTTGCTGGTGCTTTCGCCATTACGAAACCTTAGTTCTCCGGCTATCTGGTTATCTGACTGCCCAAACAACCCGCTTTAAGTCTTACCGGTAGCCTTTTTCTTGTTCGCCACAGTGCCGCGCCGTGGACCCTTGCGGGTGCGCGCATTTGTGTGCGAGCGCTGGCCGCGAACCGGCAGGCTGCGACGATGCCGCACACCGCGGTAAGAACCCATCTCGATGAGCCGCTTGATGTTGAGCGAGATTTCCTTGCGAAGATCGCCTTCCACGGAGCCTTCGGCTTCGAGGATCTGACGAACCTTGTTCACTTCTTCTTCGCTAAGCTCAGAGATCTTCTTGTTAAAATCGATACCCGCACGATACAGGATCGACTTCGAGCGTGTCCGCCCAATCCCGTAAATATACGTCAGGCCGATTTCGGCCCGCTTCTTGTTCGGCAAATCTACGCCTGCAATACGCGCCATGCTATATCTCCAGATACTACTTTTAACTTCGTGCCGGGTCGCGGATTCCCGCGTAAATCCTAACCCTGCCGCTGTTTGTGCTTTGGGTTCACGCAAATGACACGCACCACACCCTCGCGGTGGATCACTTTGCACTTGTCGCACATTTTTTTAACCGAAGCTCGTACTTTCATTTTTTCTTTCCTAACAGCCTCGTAATCCTACCCCGGCCGACATCGTGAGGGGAGGGTTCCACCTCTACCCGGTCACCTGGCCGAAGCCTTACAAAATTGCGCTTGGTGGCGCCAGTCAGATGTGCGAGCACTCTGCTGCGATCCACCAACTCCACCCGGTACAAACCACTGGGCAGAAGTTCCAGTACCGAACCTTCGCGAGGATCGGCTCCGGTCCCGCCTACGGTCTCGTCAAAACCCATGGACCGTCCGCCGTGACCGCGACACAGTGTTCAAAATGGGCTGAGTACAACCCATCTTTCGCCACTGCCGTCCAACGATCACCGAGCACTTTGCTTTCAGGTCTGCCCGGCATTAACCATCGGTTCGATGGCCAAGACCATACCTTCCTTCAAGCGTGGGTTCTCACCCTTCCGGTCCACATAGTTCGGAACCTGGGGATCTTCATGGAGGTGGGTCCCGATTCCGTGTCCCACATACTCCCGAACGATACTGAACCCGTTCGCGACGACGTGTTTTTCAACCGCCTCGCTAATATCAAACAATCGGTTTCCGGCTCTAACCTGCTGGATCGCTAATTCCAGCGACTTTTCGGTGGTCTCCAGCAGCTTCTTGACTCGCTCGCTTACTTCACCGACCGGGACCGTCACAGCCGAATCACCGAAATAACCTTCCAGCGATACGCCCGTGTCAATCGACACGATGTCACCCTTTTTCAGGATTCGTTTGGCTGAGGGCATGCCATGTACGATCTCTTCGTTAATCGACGTACACAGCACGAACGGGAAACTTTGACCAACAGCAGGTACGTAATACCCCTTGAACGCCGGCTTCGCCCCCGCATCCTTCATCATCTTTTCAGCGACGACTTCGAGATCGAGGGTAGAAATCCCCTCCTCAACCATGCCTTTCAGCTTGTTGAGGATTTCCCACACCAAAAGTCCGGAGCGGCGCATCTTTTCTAGTTCTGCGCCGCTTTTCCGAATAATCATTCGTAGCTTCTAATCACGTGACAAGCTCGTTCAGCAATATCTTCGGCCGAGCCTTCGTTTCCGTCCACCGAATAGTACATACCAGTAGACTGTTTGAAAAAGTCAATCAATGGCGCCGTTTGCTCATCGTAAGCCCGCAAACGCTGGTTGATCACGTCTTCCAGATCATCTGCCCGGGTAATTAACGCAGTTGAGCAGACATCACAGCTCCCGTCCACTTTGGGAGGCATCGAAATCACGTTGTAAACCGCACCACACTTCGGACAAGACCGGCGAGCAGTCAGACGGGAAACTATTCTAGTATAGTCCACATCCAGACCGATCACCAGCGGCTCCAGCCCCTGCTCTTTCAGCAGGTGAACCAGGTAGCGCCCTTGCTCCATCGTCCTCGGATAACCGTCGAGGATAAAACCGTGCTCGCAATCAGGCTTTTTCACACGATCCGCCACGATCCGGTTCACGAGTTCATCAGTGACCAAACCGCCGGCGTCCATGATCGCCTTCACTTCTAACCCTAAGGCTGTTCCAGCCTTCACATTCTCCCGGAAGATGTCTCCGGTCGAAATGTGGGGAATGTCGAAGCACCCTGTCAGATGCTTGCTGACTGTTCCCTTCCCTGAGCCAGGAGGCCCAAACAACAGTACTGCTACTGTCCGGATACTGATCTTCGGCATCGAAAAGCGTCCTCTATTCCCAGAGTGGTGGGCAACTTAGAGGGGCCGAACCACTCTTTATACGGTGCTTCTGCGACCGCGGATCCTACCGGCCCGCGGCGTGAAACCTTCGTAGTGGCGCATGATCAATTGAGCCTCGATCTGGTTAACCGTGTCCATTGCCACGCCCACCACGATGAGCAGCGAGGTGCCGCCGAAGTAGAAGTTCACTCCCAGTCCATCCAGCAACCAACGCGGGAAATACTGGTCGATGAAGTTTCCGATTAACGGCAAGTGCTGTAGCTTGATTCCGGAGATCATGATCTGTGGTATCAGGGATAAGAGCGAAAGATACAAACCACCCACGACCGTGATCTTTGTCAGAATCTTGTTGATATAGTCGGCGGTGTTCTTCCCAGGACGAATTCCCGGAATAAAGCCGCCATACCGGCGCATGTTGTCTGCCGCTTCGTTGGGATTAAAGATAATAGACACATAAAAGAAGCAGAAGAATACGATACCGGCTACAAACAATAATGCATAAAGCGGCTCGGCATACCCGATCGCCTCTAAGGTACCCCGGAACCATGCATTATTCTTAATGAACGGAACTTGCAGCAGGGTCTGGGGAAATGCAAGTAGAGAAGAAGCGAAGATCACCGGAATCACACCACCGGCATTGACCTTCAGTGGAAGAAAAGTCTGCTGACCACCCATCATGCGGCGGCCTACAACGCGTTTGGCATATTGGATCGGAATGCGTCGTTCGCCGCGCTCCACCAGCACGATGAAGCCTACTACAGCCACCATCACCGAAAGGATGATGATCAGGTGCAGCGGATTCCAGGTCCGCGTAACGAACACGTTGGAATAGATGTTGTCGATCGCGCTCGGCAGTCCGATAACGATACCCGTGAAGATGATCAGGGACATCCCGTTACCAATGCCGCGCTCGGAAATTTGCTCGCCCAGCCACATGATGAACGCTGTGCCGGTGGTAAGGCTCAGCATGGTCATCATGACGAAACCAAAGCCAGGGTTCAGAACGAACCCGCCCTGCATCGCCTGCAAGCCGGTAGCGATACCAAATGATTGAACAACAGCCAGAATCACTGTCAGATAACGCGTCCACTGCGTGATCTTGCGCCGCCCGAGTTCTCCTTCTTTCTGGAGCTTCTCAAGGGTCGGAACAACCACGGTCAGCAACTGCAGGATGATCGACGACGTGATGTAAGGCATGATGCCCAGCGCGAAAATAGTTAGGCGCCGGAACATACCACCCGAGAACAAGTCAATGAATCCCAGCAGCGTACCCATGTTTTGCTGAAACGCGAGTTCCAGTTTATGGGCGTCGATACCCGGAGTGGGGATATGTCCGCCCAGGCGGTAGATTGCCAGCATCGCCAGGGTGAACAAAAGTCGTTTGCGAAGATCCGGAACCCGGAAGACGTTCGCGATGGCTTCAAGAAACTTCATAGCTCGCTCGTTTCGGTGTTACTTCGAATCGCCGACTGTTACCGTTTCCGCAACTCCGCCTGCATTCTGGATTTTTTCAGCGGCGGATTTGGAAAACAGTGTGGCCTTGACCGTGATCTTACGGGTCAGTTCGCCGTTTCCAAGGACCTTGAGACCATCATGGATCTTGTGAATGACGCCGAGTTCGATCAGCTTGGCCCCGTCAAACGTATCGCCTTCCAGTTTCTCCAACTGGCTGACATTGACGATCGCGAACTCTTTCTTGAAGATGTTCGTGAAACCGCGCTTCGGCAGACGGCGGTGTAGCGGCATCTGGCCGCCTTCAAATCCGCGCATCCGGCTGTAGCCGGAGATGGACTTCTGTCCCTTTTGACCACGTCCCGAGTACTTACCGCGCGAGCCCATACCACGACCAATGCGAAGCCTTTTGTGCTTCTGCCCTGCCGGAGGTTTCAGTCCACTAAGATTCATAACGTCGATTCCTTAAATCCACAAATACCCGGAGATCATCTTCGAGACCTTCTCGAATGCCTCTCCGCCTTGCCTTCGACTGCCGCGTTGCAGCGCCGTTGGCGTCTTATTCCACAATCGCCAGCAGATGGGGGATTTTCGCCACCATGCCGCGGAACGACGGAGTGTCCGGACGTACCACTGTCCGGTTCATTGTCTTCAGACCGAGCGCACGGACGATCTTCTTGTGCTTTTCCGGCGTGCAGATCGGGCTGCGAATCAGCTTGATTTTTATTGTACCTTCGGCCATAGCAAAAATTCCTTGCACCCAGCTCCACAGAACCCGGGCAATACCCGGATTGCGGCTTGGTCCCTTACATCTTCTCCAATGCCAACCCACGCATGTCGGCCACGGCCGTCTTGTCGCGGAGTTGTTCGAGCGCTGCAATCGTCGCTTTCACCACATTATGCGGGTTGTGCGATCCGATCGACTTGGTCAACACGTTGGGAATGCCCACGGACTGGATGACCGCACGCACAGGACCGCCGGCGATGACGCCAGTTCCGGCCGGAGCCGGCTTCAGCAGAACCTGTCCGGCGCCAAAGCGTCCGAGCACAACGTGAGAGATTGTTGTCTCCAGGACATTGATCTTGCGAAGGTTCTTCTTCGCCGATTCGATGCCCTTCTTGATAGCGGCAGGCACTTCCTTCGCCTTGCCGGTACCGAAGCCAACCACCTTCGCACCCGGATCGCCGATTACGACGAGAGCCGAGAAGCTAAGGTTCTTACCGCCCTTGACGACCTTCGTCACGCGGTTGATGGAAACAACCTGCTCTTTAAGATTGAGCGTCTGCGGATCGATCCGCTTTACTGTCGGTGTCGCTGCCATTCGCCTAGAACTCCAATCCTGCTTCACGCGCGGCATCGGCCAGGGCTTTCACGCGGCCATGATAAAGATATCCACCGCGATCGAAAACAACCTGCTTGATGCCCTTCTCTTTTGCCCGTTCCGCTACCAGTTTCCCGATTTCTTTCGCGCCGGCGATGTTGCCGCCGTTGGGAACTTTGGCTGTCTTCTCGAGCGAGGAGGCAGATGCGATCGTCTGACCCTGACGGTCATCGATGATCTGAGCATAAATGTGCGTCACGCTCCGGAACACCGCCAGACGGGGGCGTTCTGATGTGCCCCGCAGCTTCGCGCGGATGCGTTTGTGAATCCGTAGCCGCGTCTCGTTTTTAGAGTGCTTCGTGATCATGGGTGCTTACTTGCCTCCGGCGCCGGACTTACCGACCTTCTTGCGCAGCACTTCGCCAGTGTAGCGAACGCCCTTGTTCTTGTAAGGATCGGGCTTGCGCAGTGCGCGCATGTTCGCCGCGACCTGCCCCAATAGTTGCCTATCGAAGCTGCTCAGAACCAGGTGCGTCTGCTTGTCGATCTTGCATTCCACACCCGTCGGCAACACAAACTCGATTGGGTGCGAATAGCCGAGCGTAAAGGAAACCACGGTCCCTTTCACGTCGGCACGGTAACCGATGCCTACGATATCGAGTTCTTTTACGAACCCGGACGAGACTCCGGTAACGGCGTTGGCCGTCAGTGCGCGTGTGAGACCGTGAAGAGCCGCAAATTGGTCAGAATCCCGCAGGATCTCCAGAATGCCGTCCTTCTGCTCCACGCGAACGCCACCAGGCAGCGGTACAATCAGCTTGCCCTTGGGCCCTTCGACTTGTATCTCTTTGCCGATTGTAACCTTCACGCCTTTCGGCAGTGGAATCGGCTTTTTTCCTACTCTTGACATGGCTAATTCCTTACCAGATCTGGCACAGCAACTCGCCGCCTACGCCTTCACGACGTGCGGCAGCTCCGGTCATGACGCCCTTCGGCGTGGTCAGAATGTTGATTCCCATTCCACCCAGCACACGCTGGACTTCCTTGGAGCCGATATATACGCGGCAGCCAGGTCGCGACAAGCGCTCAATGTGCGAGATCACCGGCTGGTTGCCAGGGGTGTACTTCAGGTAGATTTTGATTACCTTCTTCACGCCCTCTTCGGCCAGCTTGTAATTGGTGATGTAGCCTTCTTCTTTGAGAATACGCGCGATCTCGATCTTCAGCTTCGAGCCGGGCACATCCACCTTCGGGTGACGCGCAGAGAGTGCATTCCGCACCCGCGTCAACATGTCGGCAATCGGATCCGATGTCATCATTTCCTTGGTCCCTTCCCCGACGACTACCAGCTCGACTTAGTCACGCCTGGGATCTCCCCGGCGAGCGCTAGTAAGCGGAAGCAGATTCGGCACAGGCTGAATTTCCCGATGTAGCCGCGCGGGCGCCCGCACCGTTTGCAGCGGTTTCGATGCCGAATTTCGTACTTCAGCGTCTTTGATTCCCTGGCGATTTTGGCGGTCGTAGCCATCAGTAATTCCCTTTCTCAATCATCACTGCCGGAACGGCATTCCGAGGAGCTTCAGTAGAGCCTGGCCCTCGGCGTCAGTCGTTGCCGTCGTCGTAATGCAGATATTCATTCCCTTGACCTTCTCAACTTTGTTGTAGTCGATCTCGGGGAAAATCAGTTGATCCTTGATGCCGAGCGTGTAGTTCCCGCGGCCATCAAACGATTTCGCGGAAACGCCGCGGAAGTCGCGAACACGCGGCAACGCAACGTTCACCAGGCGATCGAGGAACTCGTACATCCGGTCGCCTCGCAGAGTCACCATGCAACCGATTGACATTCCTTCGCGGAGCTTGAAAGCCGCGATGGATTTCCGGGCTTTCGTGACCACCGGCTTCTGTCCGGCGATCTGCGTCAGTTCGTTGACAGCACCGTCCATCAGCTTGGCGTTCGTCGTGGCTTCACCGAGACCGATGTTCAAGGAAATCTTGTTCAGTTTCGGTACGGCCATCACGTTCTTGTATCCGAACTCCTTCGTCAGGGCCGGAATCACGGTTTGGGTGTAAAACTCTTTTAGCCTGGCCATAAAATTACTTGCTCTTGTCCAATACCTCACCGGTCTTGCGGGCAACCCGGACGCGACGCGCCGATGCGCCTTCGCCTTCCGTCTTGTAGCCAACCCGGGTAGCAACTCCGCCTGCCGTCATGAGCATCAGATTCGATACATCGATCGTGCTCTCGCGCTCGGCGATGCCGCCTTTGATCTGCTTTGCCGGATTCGGACGCGTGTGGCGCTTGATCATATTCACGCCTTCCACGAGTGCCCGTCCCGTCTCACGATCCACATCCAGCACGCGCCCGGTCTTACCCTTGTCGCGGCCCGCGATCACCTTGACGGTGTCGTTCTTACGGATCTTGATTTTGAGAACAATCTTCGGATCGTTCTGATTACGCCTGGTAGCCTTGAAACCCGCCATTACAGGACCTCCGGTGCGAGGGAAACGATTTTCATATATTTCTTGTCGCGCAGCTCACGGGCAACCGGCCCGAAAACGCGCGTTCCAATTGGCTCGCCGATTTCGCTGATCAGCACCGCCGCGTTGGAATCGAAACGAATGTACGTACCGTCCTTGCGCCTGGTTTCCTTGCGCATCCTTACGATGACGCAACGAACAACCTTGCCCTTCTTGACGTTCGAATCAGGAGCGGCTTCCTTGACTGCTGCCGTAACTACGTCGCCCAGCCCAGCCCTCAATCCGAGATCGCCGCCGCGCGGCAGGATGCAGGACAGCTTCCTGGCGCCGCTGTTGTCGGCGACATCGAGGATAGTTCGCATTCCGATCATAACGTTCTCCTTACTGACCCTTGGTGACTTGAGTTACTTTGCTTTCCGTGCCGAGTGTGTCGAGCTGCTTGGGCTCAACAGCAACCTGTACCGCACGTCGCACAATCTCAGCCAACGCCCATCTCTTCAACCGGCTCAACGGCCGCGACTCGGTGATCCGAACCACATCACCAACCTTCGCGGTGTTTTCTTCGTCGTGCGCATAAAACTTTTTGCGCTTGGTCACGACCCGCTTATAAATCGGATGCTGCACCCGGCGAGTGACCTGAACCACGATGGTTTTCGCCATCTTGGTCGAAGTGACCTGACCGATCTTCTCGGCCTTATGAGTATTTACCGTCGCTTCAGCCATGTTCGCTTACTTGCCTTTCTTCGCCTTGCCCTTGACGGGCGCCGGGGCTGCTATAACCTCGCCGGCCAGGGCACGCTGCCGTAGGACAGTGAGCATGCGCGCACGGTCTTTTCTCAATGTGCGCAACTTCTTGACACCGTCGGTCTGACCCAACGACAACTGGAACTTCAGGCGGAACATCTGCTCGGCGACATCAGTCGTCTTCGTGGTCAATTCCGCAGTGTCGAGATCTCTGAATTTTGTCGGCTTTCATCGTTACTCTCCCGACTCCCCAACACCAGGCCGCCAAACCATCTTGCATGGCAGCGGCAGCTTCGCGGCTGCCAGACGCATCGCTTCTTCAGCGGTAGCCTTCGGCACGCCTTCCATTTCAAACAGGATCTTACCTGGACGAACCACGCAAACCCACTGATCCGGTGCGCCTTTACCTTTACCCATACGGGTTTCAGCCGGCTTCTTCGTGATCGGCTTGTCCGGGAACAGGCGAATCCAAACTTTGCCGCCGCGCTTGATGAAGCGCGTCATCGCGATGCGCGCCGCTTCAATCTGACGATCGGTGATCCAACCGCACCGCATAACCTTCAGGCCGAAATCACCGAAGGACAGAGAACTGCCTCTCCAGGCTTTCCCCCGCATACGACCGCGCTGCTGCTTGCGGTACTTAACTTTCTTGGGCATCAACATGGCGTTACAGTCTCCGTCTTAACCTTGATTCTCTGTATCCGCAGGGGTTTGTGGTTCTGCTGGAGCCACCGGGGCGTCCTGCTTAAGTTCCTGCTTCCAACCCGGCTGCACCGGAGCGACCGGCGGCAGGATCGGGGAGGATTTGACCGGCTGTGGCAGTTCCGCCGGAGCGGCCTGCTCGGGTGATCCGATCGGGGCCGGAGCTGCCTGCACTGGTGCGGTATGCACCGGCGTTGACTGCTGCTGCCTGTCACGATTATACCCGCCGCCGCCTTCGCGCGAATCCCTGCGATCGCCGCGATCACGTCCACGCGGTGCGCGCCGTGGCTCGGGCTCGCTGCCCGTCATCACCGCACGTCCGCCGTCCAGAATTTCACCCTTATAGATCCAGCACTTGACGCCGATAACACCGTACGTCGTGTAGGCCTGTGAAAATCCGTAGTCGATGTCCGCACGCAGCGTGTGCAGCGGCAGCTGCCCCTGCAGATACCATTCACTGCGGGCGATTTCGGCGCCGTTCAGGCGACCCGAAACGCGGACTTTGATTCCCTTGCAACCGAAGCGCAGTGCCGAGTCAACCGCTTTGCGCATCGCGCGGCGGAATGCCACGCGCTTTTCGAGCTGCAGCGCGATCGATTCCGAAACGAGCTGGGCGTCGAGCTCAGGCTTGTGGACTTCCTGGATGTCGATAAAGACATCCCGCTTGGTCTTTTTCGCGATTTCCAGCTTCAGCTTTTCGATCTCAGCGCCTTTGCGGCCGATGATGATCCCGGGCCGTGAGGTCCGGATCGTCACCCGCAGCTTGTTGCCGGGACGGTCCACTTCCACCGAACTGATACCGGCGCTCTTCAGCCGTTCCTTCAGCGTGGCTTTTAACTCGAGATCTTCGAGCAGCAGTTTCGCGTAGTCATGCTTGGCGAACCAGCGTGACCGCCAGGTCTTCGTGACGCCAAGACGAAATCCGTATGGATGAACTTTCTGTCCCATCGTGTCCTAATTCCCGTTCCCGTCTCCGACGGCCACAATAATGTGGGACGTCCGGCGCTGATAGCGATACGCGCGGCCCATCGGAGCCGGACGGATACGCTTCTGACGCGGTCCCTCATTCACGTAAGCCTCAACCACTTTCAGCGCGTCAACATCGACGTCGTTGAACCGGTTCTCGGCATTCGCGATGGCCGAGCGCAGTACCTTCTCTATCGACGGCGCAATCCGCTTATTCGTGGCCTTCAGGATGTTGATCGCATCTCCGGCCCTAACCCCACGGATCGTGTCGATGACCAGGCGCGCCTTCTGCGCCGAGACTCGAACGTATCTGGCTTCCGCTCTTGCTTCCATAAATTCCTCGCTAGCAGCTTGTTAAGACTTGGACGACTTGTCCGACGTCTTCGCCGCATGTCCTTTGAAGGTCCTGGTAGGCGAAAACTCGCCCAGCTTGTGGCCGACCATGTTCTCCGTCACATAAACCGGGATGAACTTCTTCCCGTTATGCACGGCGATCGTGTGTCCGATGAACTCGGGAACGATCGTCGAACGGCGCGACCAGGTCCGGATGACCTTCTTCTCATTTTTCGCGTTCATCACCTCCACCTTTATTTCCAGGTGGGTATCGACGAACGGCCCTTTACTCAGCGAACGACCCATATCTTTTGTCCTCTACCGCATTCTCGTCTGCTGCCGGCCTAGCGCTTCTTGGCCCTGCGGGTGACGATCCACTTCTGAGTCCGCTTATTGTTGCGGGTCTTGAAGCCACGCGTTGGTTGGCCCCAGGGCGTAACCGGATGACGGCCGCCTGAGGTTTTGCCCTCGCCGCCACCATGCGGGTGATCGACCGGGTTCATAGTGACACCACGGTTGTGCGGCGTTTTGCCCATCCAGCGGGTGCGTCCCGCTTTGCCGAGAGATTCGTTTTCGTGATCGACGTTGCCAACCTGGCCAACCGTCGCCATGCACTCGTCGTGCACGCGGCGAATTTCGCCGGAAGGCAGTTTCAGTAGCGCATAGCCACCCTCGCGGGAGACCAACTGCGCCTGTGCGCCAGCCGAGCGGGCCATCTGTGCGCCCTTGCCCGGTTTCAGCTCGATGTTGTGAACCACCGTACCAGCCGGGATGTTCTTCAACTGCAGAGCGTTGCCTACCAGAATGTCGGCTTCCGGACCGGACATTACCGTGCGGCCCACTTCCAGACCTACCGGGGCGATAATATAACGCTTTTCGCCATCCTCGTAGTTCAACAGGGCAATACGGGCAGAGCGGTTCGGATCGTACTCGACCGAAGCGACCTTGGCCTTGATGCCGATCTTGTCGCGCTTGAAGTCGATGATACGATATGACTTCTTCGCGCCGCCGCCGATAAACCGCGACGTTACGTGACCAGAACTGTTGCGGCCGCCTGTGCGCTTTTTGCCGGCTACCAGAGATTTCTCCGGTGTCTGCTTCGTGATGTCTTCCCGCGTCACCACCGTCATCGTTCTACGGCTTGGTGTCGTCGGGCGAAATGTTTTCATCGGCATATCGGACGTCCTCTAAACTTCGGCGTACTCAGGCATCTTCTGCCCGGGCTTCAGCCGAACGTATGCTTTCTTCCAGTCCGAGCGGTATCCGGAGAAACGGCCGCGGCGGCGTAATTTGCCGACCTGGTTCGCGGTGCGAACTTCTGCCACTTTCACCTTGAATAACTTCTGGACCGCGTCGGCGATCTCTGTCTTATTGGCGTCGGCGCTAACTTCGAAGCAGAGGGTGTTTTCCTCGTCCTTCTTCGTTACGCCCTTTTCCGTGATTATCGGACGGCGGATTACTTCGTAAACGTTCATTTTGCAAGCGCCTCCGAGAGTTTCATGGCGGCGGCCTCGGAGATGAAGACTACGCCGGATCCTAACAGGTCATACACGCTGACTTCGCGGCTGGAGGCCAACTTCACGCCTTCCAGATTGCGCGCGCCAAGCTGCAGGTTCTTGTTTTCCGGATCGTTATCCACGATCAGGACTTTCTTTTTCGCGTCCAGCTTAACCAGCGTGGCACGGACGTTGCGGGTCTTGTGATCGGCCAACGAAAACGCCTTGATCACCTTCAACTCGCCGTCGCGCAACTTCGCCGAGAGCGCTGAGCGCAAAGCACCCAACTGCATCTTTTTCGGCAGACGATAGCTGTAATCGCGAGGTACGGGGCCCCAGGTGGTGCCACCATGCCGCCACAGTGGCGATCGGATCGAACCAACACGGGCGCGGCCAGTACCCTTCTGCTTCCACAATTTCTTGCCGGCACCCGACACTTCCGAGCGGCGCTTCGTCTTCGCGGTACCGCGGCGCAGACCTGCCTGTTGCCACCGAACCGCCTCATACAGGAGCGCTTCGTTGATCGTGGCGCCAAACACTGCATCGGCGAGCTCAACCGTTCCGACCTTCTCGTTGTTTAAGTCAAAAACGTCTACATTCGGCATGACGTTACCTCTTCGCCCGGCGCAACACCACGTAGCCGCCATTCGGCCCCGGCACTGCACCCTTTACCATGATCACGTTGTCCTCGGTATCCACTTGAACGATCTCGAGGTTGCGGACCGTGACCTGATCGGTTCCCATATGGCCAGCCGCCCTCATCCCGGGGAACACCCGCGATGGGAAACTGGATGCGCCGATCGAGCCAGGCGCACGGTGATGCATCGATCCGTGACTGCCTTCGCCGCCGCGGAAATGATGGCGTTTCACAACACCCGCGAAGCCGCGGCCCTTGCTGATGCCAATCACGTCCACTTTTTCGAACGGCTTGAACTGGTCAGCCAGGACTCGGTCGCCCATTTTCAGGTCGCCGCTGCCAGGACCTACCCGGAATTCGCGCAGGAACTTCACGCCCTCGACCTCGGCGTTTTTGAAGTGGCCTTTCATCGGCTTCGTAATACGAGAAGCCTTTACGTATTCCATGAGGCCTAGCTGAACGGCATCATACCCGTCAGTCGTGGGCGTCTTGCGCTGTACAACGACGCATGGTCCGGCTTTCAATAACGTGACGGGTACAACTTGCCCGTCAGCGCGGAACACCTGCGTCATCCCGATCTTCTTGCCTAGAATTCCTGGGCTCATAAATCCACCTGGAACATTGAGATTAAGTGGTGAAACTGTTTCGGTGATTGTCGGACAACCACCCTAACTGCCCTACCGCTCACTTGCTCAATCGCTCTATTTGCCTTTTCCAAACGCCTTGATTTCCACATCCACGCCAGCCGGCAGGTCCAGCTTCATCAGTGCATCCACCGTGTCCTGCGTGGGCTCAAGGATATCGAGGAGACGCTTGTGCGTCCGAATTTCAAACTGCTCCCTCGACTTCTTATCGACGTGCGGCGACCGCAATACCGTGTACCGGTTCCTCACCGTGGGTAGTGGTATCGGACCCGCAATCTGGGCTCCGGTTTTCTTGGCCGTCTCGACGATTTCCGTCGTGGACTGGTCCAGAACCCGGTGGTCGTACGCTTTTAAGCGAATTCGGATGCGTTCTTTCAGCATTGTTTCCTCAGTGGGGTGGCTTCAGCTAACCTTTTCAGGTCCGCTAAAGCCGTGCTCCACGACTACTACTTAATGATCTCTGTTACTGTGCCGGCTCCGACTGTACGGCCGCCTTCGCGAATCGCGAAGCGCAACCCCTTGTCCATCGCCACCGGAGTGATCAGTTCCACTTCCAGGTTGATGTTGTCGCCAGGCATAACCATTTCGGTGCCTTCCGGCAGTTGCGCCACGCCCGTCACGTCTGTCGTGCGGAAGTAGAACTGCGGCCGGTAGCCCTTGAAGAACGGCGTATGACGGCCGCCTTCTTCTTTGCTCAGAACGTAAACTTCACCGCGGAACTTCGTGTGTGGCGTAATCGAACCCGGCTTCGCGATCACCTGACCGCGTTCCACGTCGTCCTTGTCCACACCGCGCAACAGCAGGCCCACGTTGTCGCCCGCACGACCTTCGTCGAGCAGCTTCTTGAACATTTCAACGCCGGTGCAAACCGTCTTGCGCGTATCGCGGAAGCCCACGATTTCCAATTCTTCGCCGACCTTCACGATGCCTTTTTCGATACGGCCCGTGACCACTGTGCCGCGGCCCTGAATCGAGAAGATGTCTTCAATCGGCATCAGGAACGGCTTGTCGATCGCGCGTTCCGGCATCGGAATGTAGCTATCGACCGCTTCCATCAGCTCGTCGATATTCTTTTCCCATTCCGGGCTGCCATTCAAGGCTTCCAGCGCGCTGACCTTGACGACCGGCAGGTCGTCGCCCGGAAAACCGTAGCTCGTGAGCAGTTCGCGAACTTCCAGTTCCACCAGTTCGAGCAATTCCGGATCGTCCACCGCGTCCACTTTGTTGAGTGCAACCACGACGAACGGTACACCGACCTGACGGGCAAGCAGAATGTGCTCGCGGGTCTGGGGCATGGGGCCGTCGGTGGCCGCCACAACCAGGATCGCGCCGTCCATCTGCGCCGCGCCGGTGATCATGTTCTTGATGTAGTCGGCGTGACCAGGGCAATCCACGTGTGCGTAGTGACGCTTGGCCGTCTCGTATTCGACGTGCGCCACCGCGATCGTGATTCCACGTGCCTTCTCTTCCGGTGCGTTGTCGATCGAATCGAAGCTGCGGAACTTTACCTTCGGGTTATGCTTCGCCAGACACTTCGTGATCGCCGCTGTCAGCGTCGTCTTGCCGTGATCGATGTGACCGATAGTCCCCACGTTCACGTGCGGTTTACTACGATCGAATTTCTCTTT
>CAWCAT010000023.1:0-48527 GCA_963793625.1 Bryobacteraceae bacterium
TCTTCGGGGCAGGAAATGTACCCCTTGCGAAATCGGGCAACTCATGGCCGAGATTCCTGAAGAACTCGCGCAGCGACTTGATTAAGGGCAAATAGATCATGGTCCGACCCAGTTCGGCCTCTTCGCTAAGTTTGTGGCTTACCTGGAAATCGTAAGTAATTTCGATTGACGAACCATCGAAAACAAGCACCGGATTGTACCCCTCACGACAGCAAACAATAACGAAATCTAACAGTTTGCCTTCCTTCAGTTGGCTCCTGGCGATTGATTCCAACTCCTCTGAAACCATGTGCGAAAGTTCACGAAGCAACAGGGCTCCAAAGATCTGGCCGTACGTCACTTCTTGGCCACTCGGCATCGTTACTTTCGTTTGCCCGATCCTCGGCCAGGTATGCACCTCATCGAGAATTTTCGCGCTGCGCTCGCCTTCTAGCTTTTCCAGAATAGATCGGATCGAGTACCCCTTCCGTTGGAGTTCAACAATCCTCTTGCAGCGTTCGAAAACCCAGTCGGGCCAATACCCGATTTTCCCGCGGCCCGAGGGCGCAGTTCCAATCTCAGCTTAGGGATTATGTATCGCTGGTGCCAGCGGGTCAACGTCTTCACGTTCTTAATCCCCGTGGCTTTCAAAATATCAGTTGAACTGACCATTTCGTCACTTCACACATTAGCTGTCTGGGTGATGTCCGTGTCAACATCATTTTCGACTCTCATGTCTTTTTTTGATGAAGTGAGAAATAGGGTGACGACTTTGAAATGTGCCTTGCCTTGCCATGCCACACCCAGCCAAGCCTTGCCGCGCCCTACCTCGCCCGACCGAACCGCGCCATGCCGCGCCTTTGCCGTGCCACGTTTAAACACCAGAGCGACATTCACCAAACCAGTTCTCGCCAATTAGGAGGAATCAAACCATCTCGCAGTGCGCGACTGAGTCATGCCCCGGTGCCGCGCGTCCACCCGAAGCACATGGCAGCGACGGCATAGCGTGCGTAGATTCTTCTTATGGTTGGTTCCCAGCTTCCCACTCTGGACGTGATCAATGTGACAGTCATCGAGTTGCACGCCGACGCTCGCAGTGGGTGCACGTCTTGTGGTCGTTCTTCCAGATCCTTCGTCGGGTCTTGGCCCATATCTCTGGAGGCTGTCTGCTCTTTGGCATTTCCGTTCTCCAAAAGCTCGAAAGCTTGCACAGTGAAGCGCCCAAAACCGATGCTGCGCCCATCACCAAGTCCGACGAACTGGCCGGCGTCCCTTAAGACTGCTTTCATCTCGTTCTCACTGACGAGCGTGTTCTCCCAGAAGACGGTGAAGGCGGCTTTCCAACCAGGCGAGGCGGCGATGCGGTAACGCACGTTGCGGGCGCGAGTACTGGGATTGCGAACGCTGCGAACATCCAGGTAAACAGGCTCGTTTTCGGCCTGGATCAGATGCTCGAACCCGTTTTCGGGCATCCAACGATCAACTAGAATCCGGTTGTCCTGGACTTGCAGTGTGGAAGCCAGCATTGGCTGAAGTGTGCCCCGCTTCCGGGAAGTGTACCTGGCTGCATCACGGAGACAACCGAAAATGTAGGAGGGCTCCAGATAGAGCTGTTGGGATGGCGTTGCAAGAACCGTTCGCTTCCATTCTTCTGGATCGTTTCCTGCCACGCCGGTTTTGGGCCGCTTCTCCAGCGGTAGGGCGTCGGCACCAAAATGATGCCATAACAGTGGGCGGCTACCTTCAATCTCGACTTTCGCAACGAGAATCGACATTAGCTTACCTCAATTCAGTTAATCCACATGGATTTAAATTCGGACTATAATCCGTCGCCCTTTTGTCCGCAGAATAACACCATTGTTCTGTTGACGCAACCGAGATCCAGCACGCAGATTCAGGCGGTATCCGGCCCTGAGAAGGCCTTCGGGCAGGCCTTGCGCGAGGTGCGAACCGCGCGCGGGATATCACAGGAAAAACTCGCTCTGGAGTGGGGATTCGATCGTTCGTACATCAGCCTGCTTGAGCGCGGCATCCAGAGTCCTACGCTTCGAACGATCTTTCGATTAGCGGAGGCACTCGACGTCACGCCGTCCAAGCTGGTTGGGATGACTGAGGCTCTGCTAGGGAAGGTCCGCCGTTCACGAAAAGCTTGAGGGCTGGGGCTGCACCCGACGGCACGACCGGACTCAAAGCTGTGACCTCCTGCGTGTCAAATATGAAAAGGAGTTTTCGCAAGTAACTGAAAACTAACCTCATATCGCTGAAAGTAAGAGACTTATAGCCCTTCTCTATTACGCTGGGTTACGCTTAAATACGGTTGTTTTTTGGATGGGGTCCCCACAATTTCCCCCACAGTCTAACAACTGCAGCTGCGAGTAAGGTTACGGAGAAACTCGTGAGGTCAGAGGTGGGAGCCCGCATGGCGCTCGGAATTCGATTGTTATTTCACAACGCCAATAAGTATTAGCTTGATTGGCAGGGGCCCGGCCTAGAATACGCACTGTCGCCCCTCACGGTTCATGCTGGTCGCTGCCATGAACCCGCATGCGTGCAGGTAACAACTGATACTTGAGTGAACCACGAGTGCCGGGTGGTGAGTGCTCTACTACGTTCCGAGGCCGGGCCCCTTGCTCTAGATTGTTAACGAGCGGGTGTTAACCACTGGGTGATGCGCTGTTCGGATAATATTCGACAATGGTTTCGACCTAGCGAGGATCGAAGCACGCAGGTCTGATGGTCGGCCGCTCGACGTGCCGCGAAGAGAATCCGCGGTCTTTCATTGGTTAGCTTGGGAGGCGATCAACTTGCGCCGTTAACCATCGGTGGCGATTTCGTCGTACGGCTCGGCTCCCCAAGTCGGACGCAGTTACGAAACATCGAATGGAGAATCGTGTTACAACAAGTTTCTCCAAACTGTTAACCAAGGCCAAAATTTCGGATTTGCGTCAGATTTTTCTATATTCCGGGGCTGGCGGACTGTGGTTCGAGTCCGCATCTGGGTGCAGCATCCCGGTTCGCGGCGTCGGTTGCTTCTGCCGCCGGGGTATGCTGGAATTCCAAGATGCGATTTAGGCTTTTACTTACGGCGCTTGCGTGCGCATTGGCTTGTGCGGCGGCAGATTCAAAGGCTGGAACGGTCGCCTGCTCTACTCCTTTGGCGGCGGCTGCAGCGGGGGCTGGTACAGACAGGGCACCACCGTCGGTGCGGTGATCAGCGAGATGTGCAGCATCTTGCAGGCGATTCGCGCGCGGGCGGCTGTATCGCCGAACGTCATGGTGACTCCGACCGTATCGAGCTCCGGATGGGACAGGATAAAGGCCAAAGCCCACGCGTCATCGATATCGTCGCCGATGTCCGTGTCGAGGATGACTTTTTGTCTTGGTTGGCCGCTCGCGCAAACCGAGGCCGAAACCGCGAGAAGAACCGCGAGAATGGATCTGCGCCGCATCATATCCGAGGATACCGGAAAAAGCCGACCATCCCGAGACATAGGTGACAGAACGTTCCGGAGACGCGGAAGACGACGCCGTCAACGGAGAGATCTTCCTTCCTGCTTCTTGGGACCTGTCGATCCAGCTATAGTAGCCGCCCTCTCGTCAACTGTAATGTCGTGGAAACTCCTCGCCTTTGCCGAGGCTTTTACTTACCCTTCGCGGGAGGGAATCACTTACCACATGGCCGTAGTCAAGCGCGGCGGCGATATCCGATTCTCAGTCGATGGGAAGGCGGTCCTGGCAGCCACTGACTCCCAGCCGCTTGCCGGGGACCTGCTCGGCCTGCGCACCTATCGCACCTGGCTGTGGTGGAGCAATCTCCGGCTCTGGACGTTCCCCACCATCGTCGCCGGGGCTCAAACGAATCCCTCTTCAAGCTCATCCTATCGGCTAAGCGCTCTCTCCAATGCGCCGGGCTAGACGGGCGGCTCACGCCAGGGCTGGCTGATCGAATAGCCGTCGAGGTGTTTTCGCCAGGCCTCCCATCGCGCCCTCATGCGTTCGAGCTGCGGCCGGTTGGCGGTCTCGCCGGCGAGGTTCCTCGCCTCGATGGGATCGTTCGCTAGATCGTATAGTTCTTCGAAAATCGGCTGTGTCTCAACGTAGCGGATGTACTTCCATCGGTCGGTGCGGACTCCTTCGGACTGGGGAATCCAGCGATCCGGATAGTGGTGCTCGTAGAACCACTCTGTACGCCACGCCGGCGACGCGGCCGGGATCAGCGCTGCAAGATCCCGGCCTTGCACGCAGTGCGGCGGGTCAATGCCGCCGAGCCGCAACAGCGTCGGCGCAATGTCGATGTTGAGCGTCATCTGCGACCGCCGGACACCGCGCGAAGCCGCCGGCAAACGAGGATCGTAGACGATAAGGGGCGTCCGGATCGACTCCTCGTGCATGAACCACTTGCCTGAAAGACCGTGTTCGCCGAGGTAGAAGCCGTTGTCGGACGAGTAGACAATGACGGTGTTGCCATGCAAGCCCTGTTCCCGCAATTGGGCAACGATTCGGCCGGCCACGCGGTCGATACCGGTAATGAGGCGGTAATAGCCCTTGACGGAAGCCTGGAACAACTCCGGGGTCCCGAATTCGATCGCCCATCGCCTACGCGCGTCGGACCGCTGGACCTCGATCGGAAGGGCCCGGATGAATCGCGGGTCCGCTGTCTTCGGCGCCGGCATCGTCAGATCTCGATACAGGTGCGCGTCCTCGGGATCGTACAGAAACTGTCGCGGGTCCTCGTCCTGAATGTGCGGGGCCTTGAAGCTCACTTGCAGGAAAAACGGCTGTTCGCCGCGGCAGGTCTGCAGGAACTCGATCGCCTGGTCGCCCATCACACGCGTGAGGTGCGGCCCTTGATCGCCCGGTTTCGGGAAATACCGTCCCTGACGGGGGAAGCCCCGCCAGTAGTCGAATCGGTCCGCGGGCAACGGTTCCCGATTGAGGCCATACTTGCCGATGAAGCCAGTGCGGTAACCGGCTGCCCGCAGCAGCGAAGGATACGTATTCGCGAAAGCCTCGGGTGAGAATGCCTTTTCGAATTCGTGTATGCCGTGGGTGGATTCATGCTGGCCGGTGAATATGCTCGCGCGGCTCGTCACACAAATGGCAGTGGTTACGAAATGGTTCGTGAACGTGACGCCCTGTGCGGAGAGCCGGTCGATGTGCGGCGTCTGGACAATCGGATTGCCCATGCACCCCAGCGAGTCCCAGCGCTGGTCATCGGTCAGGAGGAAGACGATACTGGGGCGGTTGTCCGGCGGCGAAGCAGCGGCGGGCATCGCGGCCATCGCCCCGCAGAATTGGCGGCGGGTCATTGGAAAGCGGCACATCAGGCCCCGCCGGGCCGCCGGCGTGGACATCTTCGTCGGGTAGTGCGAGCCGTTGGCGGTCATGGGAATCAATTCTCAAATCCTGGTTGTGGAGGCGCTATATCCAGTTCGAGTTCTTTCATCCGGCGTCCGCGCATGTTGCCGAGGCGCGGGTGCCAGTAGATCCGGTTGAGATCGACGGTCGCCACCGCCGCGGCGCCGTCCTTCGCCGCCAGAATCCGGCCGTCCGGTTCCATGACTTGCGTTGGGAAATCGTAGCCGAAATCGGTGCGAAAAACCGGATAGTCGCTGCCGGGGGTGAATCCTTGTTCGACCTCTACATAGGGCAAGTTAACCTTTCGATAACGCCCGGCGACTTTGCCCTCGCGGTCGATCAGCACCGCGGTTTTTGCCTTCATGCTGTTCGCTCTCCTTTCCAAAATGGCCGGGCTTGGCCCCGCGCTGAATTCCAGCTGCCCGACGTTACCTATGATGGTATCCTGTCCATGGCGAATTCCTAAATCATGCGGCGATTGGAGTCTGATACAACCCTCGACAATGTCTTCGCCACCGGTAGGATTCGAAATCGATTGGTGATGCCGATCCGTCAGCACCCGGCTCTGGCAGGCCGCCTTCCAACGCGGCATGCGTTCGATGGCCGTTATAACTCGATTAGTTTTGCATCCAGATCGACGGCAGTCCAGAATAGGGTCCGGTCGAGATACTCGCGTCGAAGCGTCCCAATCAGCCGCTTACGAATGGATGCGATAGCGGCACGTATGGGACAGTCTTGATCTCCGTCACCTCGAGTACTCGAAGATTGGCTTTCCATTGGTGGAACCGATTACAGCGGATCATGATCCGAGCTGAGGTATTTGGGTAGATTATGTCCGCGAATCGCTCGATGGAACATGCAGCACAGCGCCACTCCTGTCCGTAGCCAATTTCGGATCTGCGTGTTGCGGAACGTGAATTAACGAAACGAAATCACCGACGCATTCCCTGGGATCGGCAACCTGCCTCCGCTCAACATGCACTGGTATGACGGTGGAATGCGGCCCCATCGGCCTACCGAACTCGATAAGCCCATGCCCATGCCCGCCGCCGGTCTGCTCTTCATCGGGGATAACGGGAAGATGCTTACAGCCTATGAGGGCGGGAACGAGATCCTCCTGCCGAAAGACAAATTCCGCGACTTCCAGCGGCCTCCCAAGACGTTGCCGCGCACCATCGGCCACTATCAGGAGTGGACGAGGGGCTGCAAGACCGGCGAGCGAACAAACTGCCCAATGGAGTTCGGCTCGCGAATGACGGAACTGGCCCTGCTCGGAACGATGGCGATCCGCAAGATTCCGGCCGAAGTGAGAAACGGCTGGGATGCGGCCGTGCTAGAGTGGGACGCCGAAGCCATGCGAATCACCAACGACCCCGAAGCAAATGAATGGGTCAACCCGCCCTATCGCGCGGGTTGGTCAGTGTAACATGGTGAAGTCTATGCTGCTACAAACGCGAGCACTAATCTTAAGTGCAGTGTGCATTGCCGGCGTACTTTGCGACACGCAACGAGGCTTCGCCCAGGCTCCAGCCCAGGCCGCGTCCGCGCGCCCGTGGACCTGGCCCTCGGAGCCGCCCAAGGACTGCCCCTTTGAGCGGTCGCAGGATCTGCTTGGTGTCGCGTTCACCGGACGGCACAGCGACTACAACGTTGCGGATACGTTCTACCCAAGTTGGGCTTCCGATGGCCGGCTGTATTCGCCATATACCGACGGGAGCGTTCCGAGGCTTGATGGCGGGCGGGAGCGTTCGAATTCCGATAGGGGACAATTCGCAGTAACGGGTCAGGCGGTGCTGGAAGGCGACGACCCACTAAGCCTGAAAATCTACAGCCTCGGCACGACGGAAGCGAGCGCACTCCCCTACAAGGGCCGCTACCCTTGCGGCAGTCTGGTCCACAACGGCGTCTGGTATTACGGCACCTACACTCTGAGCCCTGAGGGCCGTACACGCTACGCCGGGATCGACTACAACTGGCCTTGGCTTGGACCCCTGGTCGGCTTCCGCACCTCCACTGACTTTGGACGCACCTGGAAGGAGACGCCTCACACACCAGTTAAGTCCCTCTTCGGCGAGAACGGGTTGTGGGGCGAGCCCGTCAAGATAGGCGCGCCTCACTTCGTGGATTTCGGCAAGAACATGGAGCACTCGCCCGACGGCAATGCGTACCTGGTTGCACACGGCGCAGCAGATCCCGATCCCAAGCCCCGCTTCGGGAACCTAAGCTGGATCAGCGGGGACCACATTTATCTCCTCCGCGTGAAGCCCTCCATCGAAGCCATCAACGACGCCTCTCAGTATGAGTTCTTCGGCGGCCGTGATAACCAGGGCCGTCCCATCTGGACGCGCGACTTCCGCGAGATCAAACCTTTGATCGATTGGAATAACAACACCGGGGTCGTAACGGTGACCTACAACGCACCGCTACGCCGGTACCTGATGTGTGTTACCGACGGCTGGCCGACGTACAAACAGATGAATACGTACATCCTGGAATCAACCGAACTCACCGGGCCATGGAAACTGGTCACCTACATGAAGAACTTTGGGGAGCAGGCGTATTTTGTGAATGTTCCGAGCAAGTTCATCGACAAGGATGGCAGGAAGCTGTGGCTGGCCTATTCGGCGAACTTCGCCCGCGGTTGGAACAACGTCCCCATTGTGCTCGAACCCGCCCGGAAGCCGCTACGGGCTGGTTCTTCAAGAAATACTGCTCCTGGATCGGCGCGCGGCCGCCGAGTACGCCGCCCCGCCGAAGTGAGATGACGCTGCTCGCCAGCCGGGCGAGCACCCAGTTTTGGCCATGAACAGGCTGCACGGTTTCGATGTCCAGGGATATAGCATATGAATCGGCGAGCATTTCTGACAGGCGCTGCTGGCACACTCGGTTTGGCGGCTTCTGGACCGCATACCATCGGCCGTGCTGCTGCTGCGAATCCCGTGTGGACCGGAAAACTCGAACCATTGCTCTGGCGGTCGATTGCGGGAGCTACCGGAGAAACCAAGCCAAAAGTCGTGAGCATTTAACGTGCTCTTCTCACGTGGTTTGGTTCGAGAGCGACTTTCTGCGGACCACGCGCAACACTCGCGCCGTCATCACTGGCTCCGGGCTGTTAACAAAGCGAGTTAAAGCGGATCCAGGTTTCGGACCATACGGGACCGCCTCTGCCCGGGACATCCTTGAGAAGGTCACCCGCGCTCGCAAAAAGCTGGATAAACTTCAAAGCGTGTGAAGCACTCCACTAGTTAGCCAATCGCTCGACTCCCAGGTAGTAGGCTCCGCAGAGTTCTTTGCCCCTCTCGTCGTAAAACCAGGTTTGAATCCGTTCGTCTCCTGGCTTGAGCCGTCGCAGGAAGATGACTTCGGCCGCATTGGTTGTGACAGGTTTCGACTCTTCGAAGTCTCCGATTCGAATACGTGCGGAGGCTATTGGTAAGGCTTTGCCCGCGGCAGAAGTGACATCCACCCGTTTCTGTGCGGGCGCGGCGGACGCTAGACTGAGGCCGGACTCCTGTGGCCAGCGGCGCAGCGAGAAGCGGTAGTTTCCTTCTGTCGCGATTCGTACACTCCACGCACCGTTCTTGCTCTCGCCCTCCATGTAGCAGAAAGGACTGTCGCAGTACACGCCATTCCAGTCACTGGCATTGAGGCGGGTAGGGTTCGCTTTCTCAGACCCAATTACAATGCGTTGATATTCCTGAGCAGCAGGCATCACGCCCTCCCACCACTGATCGTAATGCCGAAGCATCCTGGAGACGATCTCCGGATTTTGGCTTGAGACATCGGTCTTCTGAGCAGGATCCGCGCGCAGATCGTACAGTTCCTTCCCATTTAACAGCCGCCACTTATTCCAAAGTACGGCCGCCCTTCGCTTCACTAACTGGCCTCCGAACTGAATTATTAACATGCGATCGGGTAACTGCGTCTGAGTACGTAGCACTCCTCCAAGACTTACCCCATCTAAAGCGGCCTTTTCAGGAGTCTTGAGTTTACATAGGTCCGCAAGAGTGGGAAGGATATCCTGACAATGAGCCAACGAATCGATGTCGCGTGGCTTTCCCAATCCGCCGCCGGGCCAGCGTACGAAGCATGGGACGCGATGTCCTCCTTCATACAACTGCGTCTTCCTGCCACGCATGCCGGCATTGAAGATATTCTCTCCGGTGGCTGTTCCGTTATCGGTCATGAAAATCAGGATCGTGTTCCCGGCGACGCCAGTTTCGTCCAGCATCGTCATCATGCGGCCGATATTTTCATCGATACACGCGATCATTGCGTAGAAACTTGCCACGTCCGGGGGCACTTTGTCCCGATAGGGATCACGGTAGCGGTCAGGAACCCATAGCGGACTGTGCGCCGCATTGGTGGGCAAGTAGCAGAAGAACGGTTCCCTCCGGGCGGAACGCGCCTTAATCCAGTTCGTCGCCTCTTCGAACCACACGTCCGTACAGTAGCCTTTAAATTGCCGGTCCTTGCCATTGTGCAGCAGGTGACTATTAAAATAGTCATTACCGAAGTGATCCGCCAAAGAAGTGATGCCCCATGCCGGATGATTCAGTGTCTCCTGAAAGCCACGATCCTGCGGGCGATAGGGATAGTTGTCGCCCAGATGCCACTTACCGAATATCCCCGTGCGGTAACCGCTGGATGCGAAAACGTCAGCCATCGTGGGAAGGTCGGGCCGGGGTAGCGATCGTCCCATACATACGGCCGTAGCCCTGTTGTTCACCGCATTGCGTCCGGTAAGAAGCTGGCCGCGCGTAGGTGTGCACATCGGTGCAACATGGAAGTCCGTGAAGCGAACGCTCTGAGAGTGCAACTTATCCAGATTCGGAGTCTTTAGGATTGGGTTTCCGTGGCAGGACAGATCACCATAACCCTGGTCGTCCGTGAGGATCAGGATTACGTTGGGTCTCGCGATCGTGGTTCGTGACTGCGAAGCCATCAAGGATACCGCTGGAATGCACGCCGTTTTCAGCCAGTCACGCCTCAACATTTTCGGTTTCATCGATTGTCCTTTTCCTACGACAGCCGCACGACAAGTTCGTCCCCCTTGCGAAGGGTGACGCGGTTCCCCAGCTGAATCGACGCGATCTGCTTTTGACTCGAAGAAGTTGCTGGTATCGACTTCCTGTTCAGTGTCACAGAGTGTTTACCGCCTTGCGCGCCTGCAACGGAAATGTGTTTCAGTTTCAATTCGCCGGAGGTACCCGGACCGTACAAGCGCGACTGGCATGCTGCAGATTGCCCCAGGCTGAGCCCACAGCCCAGATGGATCCCGTCGCTCTCCAGAACGGCTTCAATATATGTCCTGACGGACCATTCATCATCCGCGATGAGGGCAATCTTCTGCGCTATCGAGTTTGAAACCTGGTTCATGGCAGTTAAATAGTAGAGGTCGTTAGATCCGAGGTCGTCGGCCAGTATGACCACAAAGTTCGGCCTGGTTCCCGCCGCCCCTGAAGACATGGATAACGCACTGCGGCAGCAAGAAATTGCCTGCGGTTTATGGACATGCATTAAGCCAGCCTGAATTGGACGTGCTGGTCTTTGAGCATTTTCTGGTGCTCAAGAGCGAGCCCGGAATCCGTGACGATCATGTCCACACGGGATAGCGGAGCGATATAGACGAGGCTTCTGCGTCCGAACTTTGTATGGTCCGCCACGACGATGACACGGCGAGACCTCTCCATGAGCTTCAGCATTGTTCCCATGATGAGGCTGTTCGAGTCGGTCAAACCGTCTTTGGTGATGCCGGCTATTCCCATGATCAGGATGTCGGCGGAGATCTTCTCGAGCATTTGCTCGCAGATTGGCCCAAGCTGCATTCCAGTGCGGGGGAAAACATACCGCCGGTCATTGTGACCTCTACGGTTGCACAGTCCCAAAAAACCTCAGAGACCGGTATCGAGTTGGACACAACCTGGATCATTCTGCCGTTCAGCTTCTTCGCTACTTCAACAACGGTGGACCCGGGGCCTAGCAGGAGGGTTTGGCCGTCTTCCACCAAAGACGCCACGGCCTCGCCGATGCGCTCCTTCTCGGAATGCGAGTGAGTCGACAACCTCCCGAGATCGAGGGGCTCTTCGCGGGTCTGCAACGAAAGGGCGCCGCCATGGACACGGCGCAGCAGTCCCTGTCGTTCGAGTTCGATGAAATCGCGGCGAATCGTCGACTCGGAAACACGCAGTTTGCGGCAAAGCGCATCCGAATCGAGAAACTCCTGCTCCGCCAATAATTCCCTGAGCCGAAGGTGTCGCGCAGCCGACTTCAGCCTCGAAATCTCGCTTGCAGCAGGCTCGTCGAGGACGTCTGACTTGACGGTTTGGCATAACCACTACCAGCAATTATTCACTATCCTTCAAAATCTGTCAACAATGTTAGAAGTTCCCGGCCCTGCCTTTCCGTGTGAGAAGGGGCGATTCTCGACTGAGCATCCGTAAAACGCCTTGAATAACATTGACATATTTTGAAGGATGGTGAATAATCGGGCGTTATGCGAGCGCTTTGTCTGGCGGGTTGTTTAGGAATGGGGGCTCTCTGTGCGCTGATGGCGCAAGAGGCGACTGTGACAGGAATCGTCACCGACCCGCGTATTCCAGGCGGCTTTGAAGTACGCTTTCTGAGTTTGCTGAATGTTTAGCCTCAAGAGCATCTGTCTTGTTGCCAGTCTCGGCTCGATTGGTCCGATTGCGGCGTTCGCCGCCGGACAGGCTGTCATTCATGTACCCGCCGGAGGCGACCTCCAGGGGGCCATCAACAGCGCGCAACTGGGCGACACGGTCACTCTCGAACCCGGCAGCTGCTTATACAGGGAACTTTGTCCTTCGCAAGAAAGCTGGCAGAGAGTTCCTGACGATCAGGACGTCGGGACCCGGCGTAAGACCGGGCACGCGAGTTACTCCTGCCGAAGCCAGGTCTTTCGCAAAGATCATCGCCCCGAATGACATGCCGGCGGTGGCGACGGATGCGGGGGCGCATCACTACCGATTGGCCGACCTGGAATTGTACGCCGCGGGGAACGTTTACACGACGGGCATTGTGGCGCTCGGTTCCGGAACGGCTACTCAGATCAGCGATCAGGCGTTCCATATCGAACTCGACCGCCTGTACGTCCACGGCCACCCGGAGGTAGGCGGGAAGGTTGGCGTCATCCTGAACAGCGTTTCAACCGTCGTGAAAAACTGCTGGATCTCCGATTTCAAGCACAGGACGCAAGACACGCAAGCGGTGACGGGATTCAATGGTCCAGGGCCGTTCACTATCGTAAATAACTACCTCGAAGGAGCAGCCGAGAACGTGCTTTTCGGCGCCGCTATTCCTAAGATCGACAGGACTGATTCCGTCGGATATCGTGATCCGCCACAACCATTTCAGGAAGCCGCCGGAGTGGATGTCCCTAGCCGCCCCAAACGGGACCACTCCCCTTTGGTCGGTGAAGAACATCCTCGAGTTCAAGAAGGGGCGCCGGGTTTTGGTCGAAGAGAACCTGCTCGAGAACAATTGGGTGGGCGCCGATCAGTATGGCTTTGCGATTGTGCTGACCGTGCGCACGGACAATGGGGCCACGCCTTGGGCCGCGTTGGAAGACATCAGGATCGTGCGGAACATTATCCGGAATTCCGGCTCTGGAGTGAACCTCTCGGCGCGTGACGGAAACTTTGGCGGCACGGCAGGACGAATCACTTTCAAAGAGAACCTGTTCTACGGCATCGACGCCCAGAAATGGGGCAGACCGCAGTTCTACGCGAGCGCAACATGGTTTGACGGCAGAAGCAGGATGTTCCAGATCCTTCAAGGACCGCCCGACGTAGCGATCGATCACAATACACTGATTCAGGAGACTTCGACCGGCGGCGGGCCGTGGTCGCTCATGCTCGACCCGCATACCGCCGCCGGCAAACTGGACCGGTTCCAATTCACAAACAACATCGCCACCTACGGCGTAAAGGGCACCTCAACCGCGGAAGGCAACCCGACTCAAGCCTTTTATGCGCCCGACAGTACTTTCTCGAAAAACGTGCTCATAGGACGCGCGGAAGCCAATTATCCTGACGGCAATTATTTCCCTTCGGAACGTGCGGGTGTCGGCTTCTCGTCGGAGGCCACAGCCGATTTCCGGCTTGCATCAGGAACTCCCTACAAGAGCGCTGCCGCGGAAGGCAGAGACCTCGGAGCGGACATCTCTGCTGTTGAAGACGCTCTGAAGCCATTAGTTCTTGTGCCGATCAAAGTCTTCTGCGCTATGCCCGGGACACGCGTAGGCAAGCTGGCGGTGACGGTAATTTCTGATGCTTCATTTGATGCTCCATCCTTGGTCAGCACCCTCACGTTGGTCTTGAGCGTAGCCGGCAGCGAACTAAGGCCGGCTTCCTGCGACACCGCGGGAAAAGTCAACGGCGACGGGCTTCGGGACCTTGTTTGCCAATTCGATGCCCCGCTGCTCTTATTGCGGAATGGCGATGAACAGGCGACTTTGAAGGGTCGAACGATTCAAGGCGGTCTCCTCGAGGGAACAGGCCGGGTCAGCGTCGTTCACAGTCGATATACTTCCTGGTGATTATGACAAACAGACAATTCTGCAGTGGGCTGGCAGTCGCACGCGCCGGAATTCTTTGCCTCTCTGGCTCGTTGTTGGCTATCGCAGCGCCTTTAAGCGTTCGCCAGTCTGGTTTCACAGCGAACAGCGAGGGGCTGCCATCCGGTTGGACAACCTGGAGTCCGAGGGCCGAGATCGCGCCGCGCTAGTTCGTCGATCCGGCGCAGTACCGCCTGCATCCAGGATCCCTCGCCGTTTCAGGAAATGGGAATGAGGCGGCCTACGGGGGCTGGGAACACGCGGTGCAAGGCATTGAACCGGGCTCATGGTATCGTTTCACCGCGCACTATCGTGCTCGAGGCGTTCAGTTCGAATCCCTCCGTATTCTGCCCCGGATTACCTGGAGGAGTGCTGACGGAAGGGGCCGGGACCACACCGATTTTGCGTATCAGTCCAGCCTGGTCAACGGCTGGAAGCGGGTTACCGTCGAGATGCAAGCGCCGGCGCGTGCCTCGACGGCGGTCCTTCAATTATTTCTTCGCAATTCGGCGCAGGGGACCGTATGGTGGGACGAGATCATCTTCGAGCAGATCCCCGCACCTGCTCCGCGAAAAGTCACTATTGCGGCCGTCAACCTGCGGCCCGACGACAAGACACCCGAAAAGAATGTGAGCGAGTTTGTGGCGGCAATCGACCGGGTGACTCCTCCGAAGACCGACCTGATCGTGTTGCCCGAGGGAATCACCGTCGTTGGCACCGGAGGAATACACGGATGTCGCCGAGACCATTCCGGGACCCACTACAGCGCGTCTGGGTGAGGCGGCCAAGCGGCACGCCTCCTATCTCATCGCCGGCTTGTATGAGCGCGAGGGTGCGACAATCTATAACACGGCCGTGCTGATCGACCGCCAGGGCCAGATCGCCGGCAAGTACCGCAAGGTCTATGTGCCGTTTCCTGAGTTGGACAGTGGCCTGACCCCAGGAAATGAGTATCCAGTTTTCCGCACGGATTTCGGAACCGTCGGCATCATGATCTGCTACGACGTCTTCTTCCCGGATCCGGCCCGTGCGCTTGCCCGCCAGGGTGCAGAAATCCTCGTGCTTCCTATATGGGGTGGCGACGAAAGCCTTGGCAAAGCCCGAGCCATCGACAACAGAACGTTCTTAGTAGCCTCCGGGTACGACTATCCGACTTACGTTATGGATCCCGACGGCAAGCGCATCGCCACGGCGCCCGAACGTGGCAGCGCCGCGATTACCACGATCGACCTCGCTCGCCCATACATCGACCCGCGCCTCGGCGACATGAAGGCGCGCCGCGCCAAAGAGTTCCGGGCCGACCTGGTTGTGCCCTGATCGAGGAGACAACGTGCAAAAGATTCAGCTGTTAGCGCTATTGATGGCGGTGCCTGGCATCCCCGTCATCCTGGAGAATTTCGATGCTGGAATGTCTCATTGGTGGGTCGAGGGCGGAGAGCGCGTGTGGACTGAGGAAGGCCGCCTGCGCGTCAATGCCGATAACCTGAAACTGCAGAGCGGAAGGGCGGCGACCGTGTGGCTTCGGACTCCTCACCCTGATGATTTCGAGCTCGAACTCGACGCCCAAGTAGTTTCGTCTTCGATGGACGATAACAATATCAATGTCTTCTTCAGCTATTCCGATCCTGCAGGATCACCCCTGGAAGAGACCCGCGCTTCCAGAAGCACCGCAGCCTACGACCTCTATCACAAGTTGAACGGGTATATAGTCACGTTCGTCAACGACCTCGATCACCGCTCCGGCAATGCGCGAATCCGCATACGCCGCAATCCGGGTTTCCGACTGTTGGCAGAGGGCTTTGCCCACCATTGCCGCCAGGGCGTCAAGTATCATCTCGGAATCAGCAAACGGGGCGGCGAAATAAAGTTGTCAGTCGATGGGCAGGAACTGCTTCGGGCCGTCAACCCGCAGCCGCTGAAGGGGGGTCTTCTAGGGCTCCGGACTTTTCGAACTAACCTGTGGTGGGACAACGTACAAGTACGCTAGCTCGACAACTCACTTTTTCGGTTGCTATGTCGATATGCCTGGGATATCATGGTTGTTCATTTTTCTCCAATTGTATGCAATTTCGTGCAAGATCTATAACGACTTTAATTCTCGGCGCACTGAGCATTCAGTTCGCGGCCGCTGAAATCAAGTTCCAGCTGCATGTGATCGACGCGAAAGTGGAAGGCAAGAACTGGGGGCAACTCACCCTCGCCGACCTCGACGGCGACAAGCGGCCGGACATCGTGATCGGACAGAGTTTTTGGAGCAATCCGGACGGTGGAGTCTGGATGTACCGGAACACCGGCCACATCGACCAGTGGGGCCCGCGAACTTTGATCGGCAAAGGGATGATCTCGGACTGCGGCATCTTTGCTACCGACGTCGATGGCGATGGAAGAATGGACCTGATTTCCAGCGCCGTCTGGTACCGCAATCCCGGGATTTCCGACGGCATTCGTCTGTTCGAACGTTTTGTATACGACAAGCAGACTGCCGCAATTCCGCAGGCTGGCGCTCACGATGTGATCGCCGCCGACTTGGACGGCAAGGGGCGTCTCTCCGTGATCACGCAGCACGGCGGCGCAAAGACCTACAAGGGGCTGCATCTCTATACGGTTCCGAAGCAGGCAACAGGAGAATGGCCACGAATCTCGCTGACAGAGGTTACCGACCAGCATGGCGCCATATCTCCCGCCGGCATCGGCGATCTGAACGGCGATGGACGCCTCGATATCGTTTACATCGACCGCTGGTTTGAGAATCTACCCTCGGGAAGCTGGAACCCGCACAAAAACCTGGAGTTCGGACGACTTTCGGAGTTCGGCCGCTGCACGAGAACGTGGATAGCCGATCTGGATCGGGATGGACGCATGGATGTCGTTCAGGCTGAGTGCGACATTGCCGGCTCCCAGGTGGCCTGGTTCCGCAACGTTCGCGGAGACGGCTCGGTGTGGGAGAAGCACCTCCTGCCGGAGCAGGCGATGGCCGGCGATTACCACTCGCTGGCGGTCGCCGACTTCGATGGCGATGGCGACCTCGATGTTTATGTTGACGAACTGGAACATATCCACCTTCCTGCCGACCGGCCCACTCAGCCGGGAATGTACATCTGGGAGAATTTGGACGGAAAAGGCACACAATGGGCGAAACGCTTGATCGCCGCGGGAGTCGGTGGGCACGAGGCTCACCTGGCTGATGTGGACGGCGATGGCGATATCGACATCGTGACGAAGGTTTACAGGGCAGGCCCTAACCAACCCTACGTTCGTATATCCGTCCTGGAGAATCTCCGTCCACGCAAGGGACGTGTTGCAGGGAAATGAACCTAACAAGTTTAGATGAATAATAAATTCCGAAATAGAAACCATCCGGTCTTAAATTTGCCGTCTGCTGCAGTCGCTACACGGTGTGTGAGAAGGAATTACACTATTCAGGCGGGTTACTAACGACATGCGCATATTTGGACACATCTGGCTCCTTTCAGCGCTTGCGCTCTGCAATGCGGAAACAGGAGCGGGGCGGTCAGTTACCTTTCGGAAGATTGTGGTTGACAGCCAATACCGTTCCGAAGGCGCCGCCGTGGTGGACGTCAACCGCGACGGCAAGCTCGACATCATGGCCGGCAACCTTTGGTACGAAGCGCCGGACTGGAATCCGCACGAGATCGCTCCCGTGGTCAACCTCAATCCCGCGAATCGTTACAGCAACAGCTTCTTCAATTTCACTCCGGACGTGGACAAGGACGGCTGGTCGGACCAGATCGTCTTCGGCCTGCCCAAAAAACCGGCGATGTGGAGAAGAAATCCACAGGGCAAACCAGGCCCATGGCAGGAATATCCGCTGGCTCCGGAGGCGTGGACCGAAAGCCCCGCGTTCGTCACGCTTTTTCCGGGCCGTCCAAAGGTTCTGCTGTTCACCACCGGAGAGCGAGAGCTTGCCTGGTTCGAACCCGCGGCCGATGTGACGCAGTCATGGGTGCGGCACCCGATTGCCCAAGCTCCCGACGGGATATCTATCCCCGCCCACGGACTTGGCGTGGGCGATATCAACGGCGATGGAAGGCCCGATGTGGTCACAGCCAAGGGATACTGGGAGGCACCGGCCAATCCGAATAACGCACGGTGGCGATTCGTTCCCGCGAATCTCGGTCCCGACTGCGCGCAGATGCTCGTCTACGACGTGAACGGGGACGGGTTGGCGGATGTGATCACCAGTTCGGCGCACAACATCGGCGTATGGTGGTTCGAGCAGCGGCGAGGCGCCCACGGGCCGGAGTTCATTCAGCACGTCATTGACGAAAGCTTCTCGCAGTCGCATGCGCTGGAGTTGGCTGACATTAACGGCGACGGCGCGATGGACATCGTCACGGGGAAGCGTTTCTGGGCGCATGGTGTGAACGGCGATGTGCGTCCCAATGATCCGTGTTTGTTGTACTGGTTCGAATTGAAGCGCGAAGAGGGGCGGGCGCGATGGATCAAGCATGAGATCGACAACGACTCGGGCGTCGGAACTCACGTCGTGATCGAGGATATCAATCGGGACAAACTTCTTGACATCATCGTGTCCAGCAAGAAAGGCGTGACCGTTTTTCTACAAGAGACGCCGGCGGCTCAATAGGCGCGCCGGAACTAATTCAACGTCAACCGTCCGCTAAGCCCTCGAACGGCCTTCCCGCTTGCACTTGTCCAGTAGCGCAGAGAGACGCTTCACAATTTCCGGGTGCGATTCCACGAGGTTCTGCTCCTCACCGGGATCGTCCTCGAGTTTATACAGCTCGCCTGGCGTTACGCCAGGGTTGGTGGACCAAATTCGCGCCGGCTGTCCGGCCGGGATGAGCTTCCATGGCCCTTGGCGGATCGCAAACTGTTCATACCCATTGTCGTGGACCGTGTATTCGCGGACGGGACCACGTGCCGTGCCAGTCATGGCGGGGAGAATATCGTAGCTATCCTCCCCCACATTCGCAGGAAGTTTGGCGCCGACCATCGCCGCGGCAGTCGCGAGCATGTCGCCAAGACATACAGTCTGCCCGGTCGAGGTGTTCGGCTTGATCTTGCCGGGCCAGCGCGCTACGAACGGTATTCGATGTCCGCCTTCGCCGATCTGGCCTTTATAACCGCGCCATGGGCCGCTGGGCCGGTGACCCTTTGCTAGCAGTTCCTGCAGTCCGGTGTAATTGGCATGGCCGTTGTCCGCCATGAAGAGCACCAGCGTGTCGCCGGAAAGACGCAGTCTATCCAATGTGGCGAGTACCTCTCCACCGCCCAGTCGGTTTCCATGATGAAATCCGCCAGCGGCGTGAGGCCGCTCTTGTTGAGAAACCGTTCGGATGGGCGTATGGGTTCGTGTGGGCTAGTCAAGGGCAGATAAAGGAAGAACGGCTGCCGCGTCTCGGCCCGCTGGCGTATGTAGCCAGTAGCCTTGCTCACGAGCGTGGGCAGAATGTCCTCGAATTTCCAGCCGGGAAGCATCGGGCCGGGCCCGCCGTCGAGACTCTTCTCAGTCCGTTGGGCCGTGGGTTGCCCGACGGTCCGGTCGTTTTCCAGGAAACAATAAGGAGGATAGTTAGGTACATCGACGCCGAAGTAATAATCGAAGCCGCGGGTGGTGGGACCGTTGGCGATCGGCTTGGTGAAATCGATCGCTCCTCCCTGCCGTGGCCAGTCCCATCCGAGATGCCACTTGCCGATACAGGCGCTGTGGTAGCCGTGTCGGCCTAACAGGGCGGGCAAAGTGAGCCGATCCGCGTCGATCAGCGGCGGGTCGAAGGGCTCGAGCACGCCTCGTTGCAGCCGCGTGCGCCATCCATACCGTCCGGTCAGCAGCCCGTAGCGGCTAGGCGAGCAGATGGCCGATCCGGAATGCGCATCCGTAAAGCGGATGCCCTCCCGGGCAATCCGGTCCACCGCCGGAGTCTGGATCTTGGATTCCGGGTTGTAGCTGGAAATGTCCCCCCAACCCAGATCGTCCGCCAGGATCAGGACGATATTGTGCTTGACCGGCTTGGCCGCCGCGCCAAGCGCCGCCGCCGTACCGCCACAGAGGAACGTCCGCCTGTTCATGCCCGATCACTCCCGCTGGAAGCTCCCTTAGTAAGCTGCCTCGATCGAATAGTGCTTCTCGTTTGGGGCTGCAACTCGCACCCACTCCTTCTCTGGATCGAAATCGTTCCAGGTCTTTCCGTTGACGCGAACGCTCCGCATCCGGCCACCCAGCGGATGGCGGAATCGGACCAACAGCGCCGACCTTCAGCGTCTCGTTCTCCGCGCCGCAACAACACGAGGCGAGCAGCAAAGCCGCAATGTGGGAATGTCTCGTCATGTCCCTTCTCAGACCATCAGCACCAATTGATCGTTCTCTGTCAGGTTCACGTCCGACGCTAACGTAACCACGACTTCCGAGCCGGCGCGGCGAGCCTGATGAGCGATCTGGGTTTTTCCCACCGTAGTCTGAGACTTGGCCACAACTTTTCCCGGTTTCGACAGGGTCACGGTGCGCGCCAAAAGCGTGCCAGCCTTCACGGTTAGGGTGAACTTCAGCCGGTTTTCATGCATCAGTTGCGAGAACGTGCCCCAGCCGGTAGCAGTTGACCAGAACGAGTTGAAGTTCTCCGGCCTCACCCGCGGCTTGGCCTGCAAATGCTTACCCGGCCGGTCAGTAGAGGAAGCCGCTCAGTGCGATCAACGGTCCCCACGATGCCAGAGCGCGCGCATAGTGATGCCCGCACTCCGGTTCGTTCCACGGGTTGCGCTTCAGGCCATCATGCCTCCGCCGCACCGCCTCGACGACCCTTAGGCCCTCGGCAATCATTCCTCGATGTATCATGAGGGCCGCGGCCGAGTATTCGAAACCCGTCCATCCGGTCTCAGCGAAGTAGGGAATGGGAACTGCGGGGCGCGTACCGCGGGTGTAGTCGATCAGCACCAGCGCCGCCTCGGAGTTTACCCCGTATGTGCGCATCGTCGAATGATGCCGCCGGAGATCCGTCTTGTAATTGTATTTCATGACGGACTGGAGGGCCTTCCTCATGTTCGCGGAATCCAGCATGTCTCCCAGGCCGGCGACCTCCGCGAGGAATTGCCCCGCCAGTTGATTCACCATGCAGCCATCGCCAAGCTGGAATTCGGGATGCTCCGGATTGGTGCGGACCACGCCGCCGAAATGCTCCTTCGGGACGGAATCGCGCGAAACGCCGCGGATCTTCTGGATGTAGTATTCGCCGTTGAACAGGTTCTCGTCGATCCACTTGCGACCATTGACGAACAGACGGCGGTATTCCTCGGCCGACTTTCCTTCTCCCATGGCGCGGGCCATCTCTTCGCCGGCCCGCAGAGCGCGCCAGGTACCACACGCCGCAGAGAGGATTCGGGCCGTAGAGTTCGACGTCGTACGTATTGTGTTGGGCACCCTCCATGACGCCGTCCCGGTCGGCATCCCAGCCGCCTGGAATCCAGGCGTACTCCAACGCGCGCTTGCCGGCCGGCCAATACTTGCGCAGCCAGTCGTCATCGCCCGAGAGCCGCCAGTCGAAGGTAGAGCCGTAGGACCGAGCCCATCTGCCCGTCAGCGGCGGTGATATCGAAGTGTTGCTTGTTGTCTGGCAGGAATTGCCTGAAATCCGCGCGCCCGTTCTCTCTGGTGCAGAATCCGAAGGCCGACTCCCGGAGCGAGCGGGAGAGCGTGGGAAACAGATGGGGAGAGCTGACTTCGTAGTTCCAAACGTGAGTCGAGTTCCCGAAGCAACTGCCGATGTCGTTGTTGCAGCCCTCGAAGCCGTGGAACGCGCCGTCGGCCGTGCGGAAGCAGGTCTGAGTGGCGTAGGTCGAGAGATTCGGCGGTGGCGTCGCGCACCGCTGCAGGCACGGTGGTCTCGCAAATGGTGGCCACGAATTCGCGGGTGCGCTTTTCCAGGCGAGGCAGATTGGCCGCTGGTACTGGGCGGCCTTCCATGCATCGGCGAAACGCGTGCAGTACCAGTTTCCGATAAGCGTCTTCTCTTCGCCTGCCGGAGCCTTCCATCCGCAGCGTTCCGGTGTCCGGTTCGGGAAGTGCCATGCCAGCAGGAAGGTGTAGTCCGCGCTGGCGCCGGGTGCAATTTCGTGGGAGATGCACATCGAGCCGACACTGTCGTGATTCTGGTCCTGCGGATGCAGTTCGCCCGTGGCTCGAGAAGGCATACCAGAAGGCGATCGGCCCGCGCCATGGGCTGCGCCCGCGCCAACCGATGGCGAACTCACCTGCCGCCGCCCGATTTCAGCACGCTCAACGCAAAAGATCCCGCCAGCGGATCGCCGGCCGCGAGCGTGGGATTGCGCATCGCCACGCCTTCTATCCCGTTGCCCTCCAAGTGCTCGTTGATGCGGCCCTGCACGCCGACGGGACTATCGATGCAGAACGCGATTGCGGCCTGCGCCGCAATCTTACCGGGATTAGCGACCCGATAGCGCAAAACAGCAACCGGAAGACCCGAGTCATCGGCATCCAGCGGAAAGAATGGCGTGAACGCGTCCAGGGACACATTTACGGGCAGCAGAGCATCGTGGAAGTCGATATGTGCAAGCGGATACTCGCCGGTAAACGTGGCGGAATCGAGGCGTGGGAGTCCGGGGCAGTTCCACTGGTCCAAGCCCTGCCAGCCATCGTATGGCGGCGGAATCACCGACTCCAGCACGGACGCCACCGGCTGGTTCGATCCCGCCCGAGCCCAGATGGCGCCGAACGCATATCGCGGCAGTTGCCCTTGTTGGGCTTGTTGAAAATCTCCCAGTCGCGTAACTGCCCGCGCCCGCCGAGGCTGATCGAACCCGCTCCTATTCCGCCCCAATGGAAAGGCAATGGTCGCAAGCCGTGGGCCGGCAAACGAGCGCGGGTACTCGATCGCCGGCGCACTCGCCGGCCGTCCGGCCTTACTCGCGGGCTCCCTTTGTGCTATTTGCGCCGAGGAGGGGTGGGCTGCCGATGCAGTCCCTGCCAGTGCAACACCCTTGAGGAAATCGCGTCTCCTTGATGCCGGCATCACCACTCCAATCGCGTGGCCAGGAGGTTGGAAAACCCGGCCGCCTCAGCCACAAAGCGATGTGGTTGGGGGACTGTACGGACGCCAAATTCATTGGCGGCCGCCCCGAGTATCGATAACGGCAAACGACAATTGCGCATGTTCATTTCAATGAGAAGAACCCGATAGTCCTGAGCAGTAATTATTCATCTTCCTTCATAACTTGTCAAGCAATGAGCAATATATTCCGGACATTTGCACGAACGTGCACAAACATCAAAGGAACTTGAACCACAACGCCTCCCGCGCAACCGCAGTGCTCTGACTGTTCAAAACATTTCGGTGCCTGGCAGGACATCTCGTTGCAGATTCCGCCGCGATTCGATGCGCCGTTGATATCGCGCGGCTACATAATCATCTTTACCGGCCCAACCTGCGGTGCCGGTGTTGTGCCTGCGCGAGACAGTTCTTGCGGTTTTGAGGTATTGCTCAATGCGTGCGAGCACTGCCGCGTTGCCGTCGGGGACATTGTCCTTCTCGCCAGGATCCGTTTTTAGGTTGTAAAGCTCCAGTGGTGCTCCAGGTTTGAGCCTGATGGCCTTCCAGTCCCCCATGCGGACGGCTTGCGCCATGAGATCTTCTCGTAAGATTCCGGCTGCCCGCTCGGATTCACTTGCCGTAAAGTAGTTCCAGTTGTGTACTTCCCGAATGCCCAGGGCACGCTGCTCACCTTTCCAGCTTTAACTTTGTCCGGCCAGCGAACGATCATGGGAACGCGAATGCCGCCTTCGTACAATTGGGTCTTACTGCCGCGCAGATTGCCGTTGCTGCGCAGCATCTCGTATCCTTCTCCGGTCAGGAACTCGCGGCGGGATAATACGGACACCGTTACATTCTCCTTCAGGCCGGCAGTGCTCGTTCTATGCGGGTGCCACGCCACAATCGGGAATTTTCATCTGCTCCCCTCCCCGTAATGCCGATTGGTGAGCGATAATCCCCGGCAGGGTGTAAGCGATCGCCTCCCACACGTTCACCGCCAGCATACGAGCTTCCACGATGGAACTAATGAACTCGTGCGTCAGGAAGGTATGCGCCCCCCGTGTCCGGTTTTGAAGCGCAGAGAGGCAGGAAGCCGCTCCCAAAAATTTGGGCTGAGCATAGGGCTTTCGCGCGATCCGTTCGCATCGGCCACCGTTTCTCGGAAGCGCGGGCGCAAAACAAATGCCTTTCCGGTCACCCGCATCTCCCTCGGTTGCGGAAAGACGGTTAGGGCTTCCGCGCCCGACAGGTAGAGCGGTATGAAAAGGCACAGCAATTTCATGGCACACGATTATCCCTGGGAGGCGCCAATAAAGTAAACTGCAACGAATAGCTTTTCATGCTCAGGATGTGAACATTTGAAACGACGCGATTTCGTGAAACAGGCGCTTGCCCTCGGTCCGCTTCCGTTAACGGCCCGCCGCGCGCCTTCTTATGCCGAACAGTATCCGGACATGCTCGTGACGTACCTCGCGTCCAGGCTTAACGGTCTGGCCGAAAAATGGGATCGCGAGCGCGATGGCATCAACGTGCGCCAGAAAGTCATCGAGATGATTCACGGCTTGCCCCAGCCAGTGCCTCTCGCGCCCGTCACAGTCAAGACGTTCGAACGGCCCGGCTACCGCGTAGAGAACGTAATGTTTCAGAGCCGTCCGAACTTCTGGGTTACGGGAAATCTATACATCCCCACGCGAGGCACCAGCCCGTTTCCGGGGATCATCTCTCCCTGCGGCCACTACCCTCGTGCGCGCATGGAGCCGGAGTATCAGTTCGCCTACATGAATCTCGTGTTGAACGGATTCGTGGTTCTCGCGTACGACCCGATCGGCCAGGGAGAGAGGCGGCAATATTGGGATCCGAGGACCAAACGCACGAGGTCGCCCCCGAGTCCACCTACGAGCACTCCATGCCCGGGCAGCTATTGCTGTTGCTGGGCGAGGATCTGACTCATTATTGCGTCGGCGACGGAATGCGGGCCATCGATTATCTGCTCACCCGTCCGGAAGTGGACAAGAGCCGGATCGGTTGCGCCGGCCATTCCGGAGGGGCGACTCTAACCCGGTTCATCTCCTGTATTGACAACCGTATCCGCTGCGCCGTGGTGAATCAGGGCGGCACAGGTCACCGCTGGCCTATTAACGTTCGGCCAGGCAGCCGTCTCGGTCCGTCGGACGTCGAGCAGAACCTTTTCCCCTCCGGCACGCACGGTGTCGACAACTGCGATATGCTGGCGGCGATTGCGCCCAGGCCTCTGCTACTGACAATCGAGAACTACACTCCCGCCTTTGACCGCACCGCCGCACACTTGAAAGCACGTTATGAAAAGCTCGGTGTGGCGGACAAGTTCGCCACCGAGGAGTCCAATGATCCACACTCCTGGACAATGAAACTGCGCCTCGCGACCACGGACTGGTTCTCCCGCTGGTTCTACGGAAAACGAGGCCCCGAGCGCGAACCCGACCTCGAACCCGAAGCCGACGAAAAGCTCTACTGCACCCCGAACGGCTCGGTTCGCTATTCGCAGCGGGGCGAGACAATCTTTACTTTGATTCACAAGAAGGGGGAAACTCTCCCGTCAAGGGAGCAATGTGGTGAAAGAACTGGGCCGTCTGCTCCGTTACAACTCTTCCCCACACCCCCTCCAACCGCGTCACATCGTAACCACTCCGCGGCGGGGCTACAGAGTAGAAAACGTCGAGTTCCTCTCCGAAGCCGGCATATACATTGCCGCCTGGGTCTTCGTACCCGATCGGCGCGACGCGAACCCGCCCACGGTATTCGTCCACGAACACGGCAAGCAGGCGGAAGGCCTGGAGTTCGGCCGGCTCGAATCCCTCGCACGCAAGGGCAGGCTGATCGTCTCCATTGACGTACGCGGCATTGGGGAAACTGCACCTGCATACCTTCCCGGCGACCGGAACAGCGAGTTCGCCCACCTCTTCGACGTCGAGACCGCGATGGCATACATGGCTTGGTACATGGACCAGTCGCTGCTGGGCATGCGTGTCCGGGACGTCGTTCGCAGCGTGGATTACGCCCTGAGCCGCCCGGATGCCGCTTCATCGATAGTGCGTGTCGCCGGAAAGGGCGCCGGCGCAATCTGGTCGCTTTTCGCGGCCGCTCTTGATCCTCGAATCGAGACGTTAATAGCCGAGAACTGCCTCGTTTCATACCTGAGCCTCACGTCCGTGGACCGCTACAAGCACGGTGCCTCCGTCTTTGTTCCCGATATCCTCAAATATTTCGACCTGCCGCAGGTTGCCGCCGCGATCGCCCCGCGAAAGGTGGTGATGGTCTCACCAGTGGACCCCATGAAAAACCCGGTGGATCTCGCCACCGCCCGTCAACTCTTCGGCTCCGCCCAGATCGAGGAGTACGCCGAAATATGACCCGGAGGGAACTCCTCGAAACGAGTCTTGCGTTGTGGGCGGCGAGCGCTCACCCCGAGCCCGGACCCCAGTCCGCCCCTTCGTTGCCGCGCGCCAGGTGGATTGAAAACGGAATCATTGATGCAGGCGGTTCGCACGAACCCTACAACTTCGTTGTGCGCCGGGGAGGCCAGCGGCTCGACGCCCGGGAACGGTATGAAGCCGCTCACAGCGAGGAGACCATCCGCCGTCTGAAGGAGCAGGGCGTCGAGGTGTTTCACACCCATCTCTACAAGGGCGCGGGCATGGCCCATGAACGGGAGGACATGGAGGACACCCGCCGTTCGGCAGCGTTCGCGCACAGGCTCGGGCTGAAGGTCGATACCTACGTCCAGTGGAACACCATGATCTACGAGCCCTTCTTTGCCGAGGAGCCGCGCGCCCAGAACTGGATTCAGCGCAACGCTTCCGGCAGGCCCGTCATGCTGACTTATGGATATCAGCAGTCGTTCCGCTACCGCCCTTGTTTCGCCAATCCGGAGTACCTCGCCTACCTTGAGAAAATCGTGCGCTTCGCCGTTCAGGAGGTGAAGACTGATTTCATTCACTTCGACAACTTCGATCTCAACCCCGAACCGGACTCCTGTCACTGCGAGCACTGCGTGCGCGGATTCCGCAGTTTTCTCCGCACGAAATATACGCCGGAGAAACGCAAGGAGAGATTCGGTTTTGAAAACGTGGACTACGTGAACCCGCCGGAATGGAACGCGCAGAACCCGCCGCAAAAAATGGAAATCATCTTCGATCCCGCAATTCAGGAGTGGATCGATTTCCGCTGCCAGATAATGTCGGATGCGCTCTACCGGATGGCGCGAGTGGCTAAATCGCTAAATCCCGAAGTGGTAATCGAGGTCAATCCTCATGGCATTACCGGAGGCAATCGCGCTTGGGAGGCGGGCCTCGACCACGCGCGATTCCTGAAGCACACAGAGGTGTTCTGGACCGAGGAGCGAAACCTGCCGGCTTGGCTGCCGGACGGCCGTCTTGTTTCCACGATTCGCAGTTACAAACTCGCGCGCGCCTTCCGCAATGTTCTCTTCACTTACACTTACACGCAGGAATCCGCGATCGCCGAATGCCTCGCCTTCAACCAAACCATTGGCTACGCAGGACAGGATCCTCTGACTCCGGCGATGCGCAAGTACCTCGGCTTCTACCGTTCAAACCGTGACCTTTACATCGGAGCGGAGGATTCCGGAAATGTAGCCGTCTTGCGCTCCTACGCATCCATCGCCTATCACAATGCCCGCGCCCAGTTGAGCGCAATACTAATCGAGCAGGCCCTCATACAGGCCAAAATTCCGTTCGATCTGATCTTCGATGAACAGCTCGCAAATCTCTCGAAGTACCGCGTTCTCATCCTGCCCGAATCGCAGTGCCTCTCCGACAATCAGCTAGCCGCGATTCGCCGATTCGTGGAGAACGGCGGAGGTCTGGTAGCAACAGGTCAGGCGGGACTTTACGACGAATGGCGCCGCCTGCGCGTGAAGCCCGGCCTCGCAGGCCTGGTCGACGATCAACCCGCGGCGAAGGCATACCAGGAAACGGTCGGACGGGAGGCGGCGAGTTCCAGCCGCCCCCAGACAAGCAACAAAGGAAAAGGCCGCGTCGTATATTTTCCGGACATCCCGTTTGACGGCCCGCTTGCAGAGCCAGGCAATTACTTCAATATTCCTAATCAATATTGGAAAGCCCCCAAGAACTGGCTCGAGATCGGCGAAGCCGTCCGTACCGCGGCAAATGGAGAAATCCCGATCGAAGTTACTGGCCCGCCGTTTCTAGTCGTCAACCTCGTAAGTCAACCCAATAAGCGGCGGTTATTAGTCCACCTGGTGAATTACAACGCCGCGGCGGGCTCCATCGAATCAGTGCGGCTTAAGTTGCCCAACCTGCCAGGAGCCAAAATTCAGCAGTTACGGCTGTATTCTCCTGACCATGAGCCGCAAACCGCATCAAATTTCACGATTCCATTCGTCAAGGTTTACACCGTAGCCGTGCTGACTTACTAAATGATGCACAAGCCAGTTCGCCTGGTGCGATCTAACGTGCCTGCTCAGCGCACACGAAAGGACCTACTGCTTCCCGTTTTTCTCCCGCATCAACTCCGGCGCGAAATCACCCGGCTTTGCGTCGCAGGTTTTGCTGTCCGCCGCTGTCGGGATACAAGGGAATCTGCATGCCGTTATTCGTCTCGCGCGGATCGTCCATAATTCAGGTGGCTCTCAAATCACGCATCGGGTTCCTGTTGGAGTGCCTGTTCAACCACCGACATCAGAAATCGGTGAGCATCGGTCCGACGGCATCGAGAGCCGGCGTGTCCGATAGCGGCCGCGCAGATATATTTATGTGTGTATCCCGCAAACCTCGTCGGTCTGCGGAATCAGCGGGCTTGCGAGTCCCAGCTGGGAGCATGTTAAGGAACGTGAACGCACGCACTTCTCAGAGGCTCGGGCCAAAGGGGACATTTCCTACACCATTATGACCGCATTTGACAAATTCTGAAGAATGTTGAATAATTCGAGTCCGAGGCGTCATTCCTGTTCGAATCCCGCCTCACCGTGCCGATAGCGCCCGGAATCGCTTCAGGAGATCGATCATGTTTCGCATTGCGCGCCTCGTCGTAACTCTGTTTTTGGGAACAGTCTGCACACTGTTGGCTCAAGACGCGTCAGTAACCGGCATTGTCACTGACCCCGCCAACGCTTTGGTCCCTGCTGTCAAAATCAAAATTCGCAATCTGGATACGAACATCACGCGCAACATCCAGTCCACCCACGACGGCAGCTTTACTGTCACGAATCTGCCGCCCGGTCCTTACGAATTGAGCGCGGAACTCGCCGGTTTCCGGAGTTACAAGAAAACCGATATCAGACTCGAGGTTGGACAAAAGCTCCGCGCCGATATCCAGCTTGTCGTCGGCAACGTGACCGAATCGGTGGTCGTTACGGCGCAGGCCGCTCCCATCAATAGCGAAAACGGTGCCATCAAAGGGGACGTGATCATTCAGCAGGAGATCCAGGACCTGCCGCTCAATAACCGCGACTTCACTGACCTGGCGCTGCTCGTGCCCGGGGTCATGCCAAGCGCGGAGGGCGATCAGGGTTCGGACCTGAGCGTTGGCGGTGCGCGCGCCGATTCGACAAACTTCTACGTTGACGGCTTCAACACGCGTGATCCCCGGGGCGGCGACGGCAATATCGCGCCGAATGTCGGTGCCATGCAGGAATTCAAGATGGAAGTCTCAGGGTTCTCCGCCGAGAACGGACGCATGGCAGGCGGCATCGTGAACATGGTCTTGCGGTCGGGCACGAACCAATACCACGGCGATGTTTTCGAATATGTCCGCAATAACGTCATTGACGCGCGGGCGTTCTTCGATCTGGAAAAACCCAAGTTGAACCGCCACCAGTTCGGCGCGACGTTCCATGGGCCAGTCCAATTGCCGAAGCTTTACAATGGCCGAGACCGCACCTTCTTTATGTTCAGTTGGGAAAGCTACCGGCAGATTCAGGGTATTACAACCATGACCCACGTTCCCAGCCTGTTGGAGCGGAAGGGAGACTTTTCTCAATCCCTCCTTCAAACAGGCGTTCCGGTGAAACTTACCGATCCGCTGGCTAAAACTCCCTTCGCCGGCAATGTCATCCCCGCCTCCAGAATCGATCCAATCGCGTCGAAACTGATGTCGTATTATTACCTGCCCAATCGGGCGGACGTGAGAAACAACTACATAACAGCCGCGAATACGGAAGGGAAGTGGGACTGTTTTGTTACCAAGCTGGACCATCGGTTCAACGAGAAGAACAGCATTGCCTATCGCTACCAGAACCGGGGAACCTACAGTCTGAGTCCTTTTGGAGGTAGCGCCGGCGGTAATTTCGGCCAGGTGAACAATGACACCAGGTCTCTGATGGGTCTCGACTACATCCACCTGTTCACGCCGGCCTTCCTGATGGAGTTCCATACCGGGTACAGCCGCTCCAAAGTATACGGGGACTCGAACGAGGCGTGGCGCGGACGCGACATCGCCGCCGAACTCGGTATTCCCGGCACATCGCACGAGCCGGATCTGATCGGCTGGCCGCTTTTCTCGATCACGGACTACGCCCCGGTGGGCACCGGCAACAATTTGCCCGCGCGAAACAGCGTCACCGAAATCCAGAACAGCGTAAGATTCACTTGGTCTAAATCGCGGCACACGATGAAATGGGGTGTCGACGATTCGCACATGCGATATAACGCGCCTTACGTGACGCAGGTTCGCGGACAGTTCACATTCAATGGCGTTTGGTTGAACGGCTCCGCTCGGCGATATGCTGCTGGGGATGGCGAACAATACCTCCCGGCTTCGTGGCGTCAATCGTAATTACCTGCGCGCAACCAGCCGTGGTGGTTTCTTCAACGACGATTTCAAGCTGCTGCCCAATCTTACTCTCAACTTCGGTATCCGGTACGAAATGGATTTGACCCCATATGACCGTTACGACCATCTCTCGATGTTCGTTCCGAGCATCGGCAAGATCGTCACCGCAGCCAAACCAACACCGGAATTGGCGGCTCTGGTTGCACAAGGCAACGTGCAAAACCTCTTCGCCTATGCTTCCGAGGTCGGGCTGCCGCGGGAAATCATTCGTCCCGATTACAACAATGTGGCTCCGCGTTTCGGCTTCGCCTGGTCGCCAACCAGAGATCGCAAAACCGTACTGAGAGGCGGTTATGGAATCTTCTACACCGGCAGTCTGCTGAACCCCTTCCAGATCCGTTTCGGCGCCAGCTTCCCGTTCTCTGTTCAGGAAAACTATACTCGCAACGCCAGCCGTCCGGACCTGGTGACGCTTTCCAATCCGTTCCCCTCGGAGCTGTCCAAATTGGGCGGCACTACGTCCACATTTGGCACCGATGTGAACTCCAGGACTGGTTACCTGCAAAGCTACAGCCTTACGATGGAACGTGACCTCAGCGGTGGAATCGGGCTCGAAATCGGATATACGGGATCGAAGGGCACTCATCTCGGAAAGGCGAGGGATATCAACTATCCCCGCCGCACCGAACAGTCCTATCTCGCCGGCACGCCGATCCAGAACTTACGGCCATATCCCTTCTGGAACAATGCCATCAACATCTTCACCTGGGTTTCCAACTCGATTTACAACTCGGGCCAGATCTCGTTACGCCGGCGCGGAAAGGGCGGCACGTTCTACCGGATCAGTTACACATTCAGCAAATCCATCGACGATGCTTCGCAACTCAACCAGCCTACGACCGGCGGCCTGATCGGCACGAATCAGGATCCCACCAATTGGAAACTTGATCGCGGCCGCTCGGACTGGGACCGTGGCCACGTCGTGACTGCATCGTATTCTTGGATGTTGCCATTTGGCCGCGGCCGACGCTTCTTCGGGTCTGCCAATCGCTGGCAGCAGGCCGCGATCGGCGGTTGGCAACTCTCCGGCGCCTCTTTCTTCGCTACAGGCGCGCCGTTTACCGTGAACACTACCGGCAGCGATGCGAACATCGGCGATTCCGGAAAGCCGAACCGCATCGGCAAGGGCATCCCGGCGGAAATCCCCGGCCAGCGGCGCGGCATCGATTATCCCTGGTTCGTGCTCAGCGACTTCGTGGCGGTCCCGTCCTGCGTTTCCGTCACCGTCGGTTGTCCGGCCGACAAGTACGGCTTTAAGCCATTTGTCTATGGCAACTCCGGCAGAAGCATCCTCGATGGGCCGGGCCGGGCCTATTCGAATCTGGCGCTGATGAAGAATTTCGGTGCTCGCGAGCGGAGGAACTTTCAGTTCCGCTTCGAGTCGTTCAACGCCTTGAACCACCCGAACTTTAATATGCCGAACAAGAACTTCAACTCCACTGGCGGCGGGCTGATTACCAGCGTTTCGGGGACGGGACGCGGAGGAAGCCGGGTGTTTCAGGCGGCCTTGAAATATGCATTTTGATCGTGAAACTCAATTACCCATGCATAGAAGCCGTCAATTCAACCCGGCGCGGTTCGTCCTTTTCGCGTTGCTGACGCCTCTGGTTTCTGCAGGGGCCGAGGTCCTTGTGTTTGACTGGAATAAGCCAATACCGGCACGTCAGGGCCGGTACATCGAAGGGATCAACAAGTGGAAGCCGGACAATCAGCCGGTGCGTGCCAACTTTGATTGGACCGCGCCGCCGAACTACGCGGCCGGCACTTATCATGTGCGCGTCCTGATTCGCAAGATGGCGGTCAACGACGACTTCAAAATTATCTTCAATCACTGGCAATTTGCGGGAATACGTAACAAGCAGGCGGAAACGAATATGCAAGGGCCGGAGCTTGCTTTCTCGTACCAAGGCGCTCCCATCAAGAGGGAGTTTGCGTTCCCGGTTAGCAAGCTGAGGGATAACAACGATTGGGATCCCGCGCACTGGCCCAAGTTCGACTGGGCGGTCAAGCGCGATCTGGTGGGGTTCTTCTTCCCCAACTTCGCCAACTCGCCCCCGAGTGCGAAGATCAGCGACGACGCATACCCGATTGACATGCGATTCACTGTCGTTGTTGTTGCGCCAGGCGCGCCCTTCTCCGGTTGGCAAAACTACCCATAAACGGTCCTGACATACGAAATCGACTGAAATCGCGGGGGTGCATTGTGGCTGGATTCGGACACGCCGAATAACACGATTCCCACCAGTTCGCGCTCAAGCTGCTCTTCTGATATGAGGCGAAGTTGTCAAGGCTAAGCCACCACAAGGAGAACGGTTAAAGGAGCATTGGGCCAATAATTCATCATTCGTCAAAACTTGTCAATGTGGTTCAATCGTCTAAAAATGGGTTTTGAGCCGGACAGATCGCTGTTGCAGAAAAAACTTGGCCAACAGCTCCTTCTGATGATTGACAGATTTTGAAGGATAGTGAATAATTAGACTCATATTTGTATGTCAAACAGTAATGTGGAACTCCTCGACGACCTCGTTGCACGCGAGGCGTCGAGAATGAAGTCGGCGGCAAGACACCTCCGGCTGAAAGAGTTGTTTGCCGATCAGGAGTTCCTTGATTCCGATGCGCTTTGCCGGGAACTCCGTGTTTCGGAATCGACAATCCGGCGCGATCTGATCGAACTGGAGAGCCAGGGAGTATTGCGCCGTGTGCACGGCGGAGCGCTTTCGCTGCAGACCCGCGAAGAAGGGCTCGACTTAGGCCGGTTGTCCAATCACTCCCATTCCGAGAAGGAGCGGATCGGCAAAGCGGCCGCGTCGCTGGTCGAGGATGGCCAGACGCTGCTGCTGGGCCCCGGTTCGACCGTCGTGGAAGTGGCGAAGAACCTGGTCGGGCGGCTGATTCACGTGGTATCCAACTCCATACCGGTTTCCCAGGTGTTTTGGGATTGCGCAGCCGTCGAAGTCACGATGACGGGCGGATACGTATTCCCCCGAACCGGGATGCAACTCGGGCCTATCTGCGAGCAGATGCTGGAGAAGATCTCGGCGGATGTTCTGATCATGGGCATTGCCGGGATCACAGCGGACGGGCTGACCGATTCGAACAGTCTGATCATGGGAACCATGCTGAAGCTGATGGAGAGGTCCCGCCGTGTGATTGTGGTGGCGGACCACTCGAAATTCGGCCGCCGGAGCCTTGCCCAGATCGCTCCGCTGTCCCGCGTAGACCTGATCGTTACGGATTCGTCGCTCGCCGTCGAGCACCAGCAGATGCTCAACGACCGAAAAGTCCAGTTCAAGCTCGCATGACGTGTCACGTGAGCCGACGGCGATTCCTGGCAACGGCTGCCGCATCCGCCCGGCCGCTGGGAGCCGCGCCGACCAGGCCGAATTTCGTCATTATCCTTGCGGACGATCTCGGGTACAACGACCTGGGCTGCTACGGTTCGGAACGGATTCGCACGCCGCGGTTGGACACGATGGCGCGGCAGGGTACGCGGATGACGAGTTTCTACGCCCAGCCTATCTGCGGGCCGTCGCGAGCCGCCCTGCTGACGGGATGTTATCCGGCGCGGGTCGCCGAGCGCGGAAACGTGAAGCACATTCATCCGGTGCTGCACCAGAACGAGGTGACTCTCGCGGAACTGCTGAAAGAACGGGGCTACGCGACGGCTATGGTTGGCAAATGGGACCTGGCCGGTCATTCGAACGGCGCTTATGCGGCGGACCTGCTTCCGCAGGGACAGGGTTTCGACATGCACTTCGGAACCCCAACCAGTAACGATTTTGTCCGCTACACCTCCCTGCTGAGGAACGGAAAGGTCATCGAGAAACCCACCGACCTGTCGTTGCTGACCAGGCGGTACACGGACGAGGGCATCCGTTTCATTACGGAGAACAAGGACCGTCCGTTCTTCCTCTATATGGCTCCGAACATGCCCCACACTGAATTGGCGGTATCCAAGGATTTTGCCGGGCGATCGAAGAGCGGGCTGTTCGGCGACGTGGTGGAGGAACTCGATTTCAACGTGGGCCGGATACTGGATGCACTGCAAGAGTCGGGACTCGATCGAAAGACCTACGTTTTGTTCGCCAGCGACAACGGCCCCTGGTTGTTGAAGAAGGAGCATGGCGGGTCCGCGAAGCCGCTGCGAAGCGGTAAAGCCTCGTGCTGGGAAGGCGGGCCCAGGGTACCGGCTATCTTCTGGGGACCCGGCCGCGTCCCGGCAGGGCGGGTTACGTCGGAAATGATGGCGACGCTCGACGTTCTGCCCACCTTCGCCGCGTTGGCTGGCGCGCAAACACCGAAGGACCGGGTTATCGATGGGGTGGATCAGCGAGGTCTGATCACTGGACGGTCCAAAAGCCGGCGGGACGTCTTCTATTACTACCTTTGGACACATTTGCAGGCGGTAAGAAGCGGCGACTGGAAGTTGCACCTGCCGCGGCCGTACAGGCCGGAGTGGCTGAAACCGCTGGTGAACGCCAATCATGTGGATCCGGCGGACGAGCAGGAGATCCGCTCGCCCCTGTTGTTCAACCTTGCCGAGGACATTGGCGAGCGGCACGATCTGGCGGACAGGCATCCCGACCTGGTGAAGAAGCTGCTTGCGATTGCCGAGCAGGCGCGGGAAGACATCGGCGACTATAACCGCACCGGCAAAAACATGCGGTTTTTCGATCCACAAGAGAAACGTCCCGCCGAGCCGGTGCGTATTTGAGGGCGCGAAAGGCGCCTTTTTAGAAAATGGTTCCCCTGACAAGACGTGAATTCGCCGCCGCAGCCGGCGTGACCTCTATACCAGCTCCAGCGACGCCGCCAAACATCGTCATGATATTCGTGGACGACCTGGGGTACGGCGACGTCGGCTGCTATGGCCATACGATCATCCGTACACCCAACGTGGACCGCATGGCGTCGGAAGGCATCAAGTTCACGAGTTTCTATTCCACCTCCTCACTTTGCACTCCGTCGCGCTGCGCCCTGCTCACCGGGCGGTACCCCATTCGCTCCGGGATGGTCCGGGTGCTGTTCCCCGGCGAGGAATTCGGGATTCCGGAGAGCGAACTGACGCTGGGCGACATGATGCGGAAGCGCGGTTACACGACGGCCTGCATCGGGAAATGGCATTTGGGGGATCAGCCCCAGCACCATCCGAGGCGGCATGGTTTCGATCATTATTACGGGCTGCTCTACAGCAACGATATGGACGGGCGGTATTTGCCGAAATATCCCTGGCCTTACCCGCCGAGTCTCTGGCGCAACGAAGAGAAGATCGAGACGCCCGTGGTGCAGGAGACGATGACCGAGCGGTATACCGCGGAGGCCATCAAGTTCATCAAAGACAACAAGCGCAAGCCGTTCTTCCTGTACCTGCCGCACTCGATGACGCACTGGCCCTGGCAGGCGTCGGCCAGGTTCCGCGGGAAATCGCGCTACGGGATCTTCGGGGATGCGGTAGAAGAGGTGGACTGGAGCACCGGCGAAATCCTGAAAAGCCTTCGAGAGAATGGACTGGACGAGAATACGCTGGTCATATTCACCAGCGACAACGGCGGCGGACGAGGGCGCCCGGGAGATTCCAGTTGCGGCAGGCTGCGCGGCGGCAAGGGATCGACGTGGGAAGGCGGTTTCCGCGAGCCGTTTGTGGCGCGCTGGCCGGGCAAGATCCCGGCGGGCGCTGTCAGCGCCGAGATCGCCTGTACGATGGACCTGTTTACGACATTCCTCCGGCTGGCCAACGCCGAGCCTCCGGCCGACCGGCCCATCGATGGTGTGGATGTATGGTGCGCGCTCACGGGAGGCGCTTCGCCACGGAAGGAGTTTCTGTTCTACAGCAGCAATTGGGACAGCCTCGCCAAGGCGATGGCGATTCGGTCCGGTCCGTGGAAGCTGCATTTCCGGCACAATCCGGGCGCGGAGTTCACGCCGTCCGGCGTTATATCAGGTGGAACTGGATCCCGGCGAAACCACGGACAAGGCGGCGGAGCGAGCCGGCCATCGTGCAAAGGCTTGCAGCGCGGGCTCGCGAGATGGCGGCCGGCATTCGCCCCGGCAAGCAGTGCCCTCCACTGCCCGAGAAATATCGGACGGTAGCCGATAGCGGAAAGATAGTCAAGGAAGGAAATACCCCATGAGTTCAGTTTCGAGACGGCGGTTGGTGCAGGCGGCCGCGGCAGCGTTCCCCTTTGTAGTTTCGCGCAGAGTGTTTGGCGCCAACGACCGCATCCGCGTCGGAGTGATCGGAGTCGGTAACCGCAGCAATCTGCTGATCGATCAGTTGCCCGCCGGGGCGGAGGTGGTTGCCGTCGCAGACTGCTACCTGAACCGCTGCAACGAGGCGGCGGCGAAGCGCAATGCGAAGTGGCGCATTTACCACGATTACCGCCGGATGCTCGAACAGAAAGACATCGACGGGGTTATCGTAGGCACGCCCGACTTCGGACGAATACTCTGCTCCGTCCACGCCGTTCAGTCCGGTAAGGACGTTTACGCCGAGAAGCCCCTATCGCTGTATCTGGAAGAAGGCAGGGCGCTGGTGCGGGCGGCGCGCAAGCACGGCCGGATCGTGCAAGTGGGCAGCCAGCAGCGGTCCATGGCGACCAACCGCCTGGCCTGCGAATTCGTGCGCAATGGCGGACTGGGCCGCATACAGTACGTCCAGTGCGTCAATTACAAGGGACCCGTTCCGATGAAAGAGACCCCGGAGCAGCCAGTTCCCGAGGGGCTCAATTGGGACATGTGGCTGGGGCAGACCCGGATGCGGCCCTACAGCGCTGAGCTCTTCGAGTGGCATCAGTGGGCGGATTTCTCGGGCGGGATGCTGACCGATTGGGGCGCGCACGGGCTCGATCAGGTGCAGTCGGCTTTGGGCATGGACGATACCGGACCGGTGGAGTTCTGGCCTCTGAAGGACGGTCCTGAGGGAGCGCTGGCGTTTCGGTATGCGAACGGCGTGACCGTGCGGCTGGAGTTGGTGCCCCAGCGGGGCCTGCTCGGAGGCGGAGCGTTTGTCGGGGAAAAGGGACGAATCGAGATCGTACGGAACGATTTCCGCACGGATCCGGCCGGCATGATCAAGAACCTGCCGCCTCCCGAGGAAGTGGAGAAGTGGCGCGACAGCGTGGCGAAGTGGCAGGCGAAGTACCACCTGCAGGACTGGTTGGATTGCATGCGGTCGCGCAAGCTGCCGCTGGCGGACGTGGAGATCGGGCATCGCACGATCTCGGTGTGTCACCTGGCGGGCATTACCCGCCGGCTTGGCCGCAAACTCCAGTGGGATCCGAAAGCCGAGCGCTTCCAGGACGACGCCGAGGCGAACGCATTGCTGCGGCGGCCCCGGCGCAAGGGTTACGAATTGCCGGCGGTGTAGCGCGCCGGCCCGCTATCAGAGCTTTGGCCGGGCTTCGGCCCGGCCGATGGCCGCCTTCGCCACTCTGCCCGCCGAGTTGACGAAAGGCGAGGCGTCCTCCACCATTTCGATAAATCCGATGGTGAACTGCGCGGGCGTGGCGGTCATGAATCGCTCCAGCGATTTAAGCCGGCGGCCGAAGCCGAAGACCGTCATGCTTGAGTCCATGTGCCGGAACTGATCGTTTATCGCGTCGTTCTGGTGATTGACCAGGAACAGGACCCGCTTGAGTTTGGCGTCCCCGAAATAGGCCCATTCCGGAGACGGCAGGTTGCCAACCCACGACTCGGCGACCGGACGCTTGACTCCGTCCGATGCCACCCAGAAATCGCCGTCCATGTCGAGCTTTCCGCCAGGAGTGCCTTCGTAAAGGAACCAATAGGGCTGGTCGGCGCGCAGAAGTGTCATGCGGGCGTAATCGGGGAAAAAATCCCACACACAGGCGAACTTTCCATCCTGGGACTCCGAACGAAGGCGGGCCTTGATGGGGCCGGTGATCTCGATGGTAGTGCGGGAGCCGAGTTTCCCGGTGTAGCCGGGATGAAAGTAAGGCCCGAGGTTCGGGATGCCGCGAAACTCACCGGCCGCGCGATCCCCAGGGTGAAAACCGATCCAGTCGTTGCCCTCGCGATCGAACAACGAGGCGAATCCCGCGCCTTCCTTGTGGTACACGTAGTCGCCGCTCGAGGTGGAAACGCGCACGCTCCTCTGGCCTGCGTGGTCAACGTCGTCGGTCACCCGGACGCCCGCAGGCGGCATCAGCCGCGGGGCGGCGATGTCCGTGGTGGAGAAATACACCATCAGGCGCCTGGTCATGCCTGGCGCCACCACACGAGCAAGCACGGTCAAGGTGCCCACTGCATTGCGATGGGGGTCGTACTGCGGGCCCCGATCGAACTGCCAGGAAACCGCGCCGTCCCGAAGGCCCTTCTCGTCGTAGTCCACGACGCGAATGGAGTGGTCGTCGAAAGTTCCGGAAAGACCGGCCTGCCGCATCGCCTCAGTGAAGTTCATCTCGATTTCGACCGGCTTTTCGGGGCGGAGCGGCACGGAGGACGTCAGGTCCACCGGAATCCGGCCCACATAATCCGGATTCAGCCACGTAGTGGGTTCGGGCACCGGGTCACTCTTGCCGTAGCGGACGAGTAGCGCCGGACCAGGCCAAAGGATCTCCAGGCCGTGGTCCTTGCTGGGGGTCTGAAACGATATCGTGTTCTCGCCGGCATGGACGGCCGCCACCGGCACCGGTCTCAAGGCGAAGGCGTAGTTGTGCTCCGCCCCCTCTACCTTCCCAGTGTGATCGTTGAGGCGGAAATCGTATTTCAAACCGTTCCATGTCCGCAGGGCCACTACCGCACTGGTGGCTTTTGCGAGGGGATCCGAGTCCGGCACGGCGACCTTCGAGGAAAGGAGTTTACCGGCCCGGGCCCAGTAGCGATCGGGAACGTCGCGCGGTTTGTAGAACTTCACCGAACTGCCGACACGTTTCAGCGTCAGTCGGTCAACTACGGGCGTCACGGACCAGACCCCGGCCGAATCGCGAATCCGGGCCATGAGTTTCACGGATCCGGGCGCCTGATCCGGCACCCATGCCGTATCCCAGCGGATCTTGAAGGGAGCAACCATCGCCGTGCCTGCGTGATGAACGAGTTCCGCGTAGCGGTAGGCCTGGTGCCAGTCCTGGAAGACGCCGTCGCCGTCCTCGTCGAATCCGTCATAGTACGCCAGCAGGTCGACGCGGTCGATTCGGGAGGGACCTTGGACGCTCACCTGGACGACGGGGTTCTCGGTCAATTCTTTTCCGGCCGCATGAGAGGTGATGCGACCGCCGGGATGCGGCAGCTTCGCTGGATCGTAGTAGACGCGCACGATCGCGCTATACCATCCCCACTGGCCCCAGTTGTTCCCGCAACGCGTGTCCTGTCCGGTGGAATTCCCCTCCAGCGAGTTCACGCCCTTTTGCAGGTCGCTGAGCGGCACCTCGACGGTCGGGTTGTCCTGATAGGTGTAGCAGTAGCCCGGCTTGCCGGGAGGCGTCGTCGCCAACTCCGGGACCGCGATCCACTCTTTGCCATTGAGCCGCAGGCTCTTGCCTATCGTACCGGTGTGACCGCCCCACCGTTCGAGTTGGGCCTCGGCGCGGATGGCGCCGTTAAGGTCGGGGATCTCCAGACGGAGGGTGGAATTGGGGAGGAGCAGCACGGGAGCTTTCGGCGCGCTGGCGTCGGTGACGCGCCAATCCTTGATGCCTCCCATAACCACGTGAAACTCGCGATAAACGTCACCGGGTTTGGGCCCCGAACCACACAAGGCCGCGGGTAGCAAGCCGGACATCAGAACGATGAAAAAGATGCAGTGTCTCACCATAATCCATATACAATATCAAAGAGTGTGCAAGTTTGTGCAAATTTGTGCAAGATCGTGCAAATTTGGCAAAGCGCATTCAACAATGTACAATCAGGAGGTTTTATTTTGTTGGCCACGCGCTTTAGTACTTCGTTGTTCCTATGCCTCGCCGCCCTTTCCAGCTACGCCGGCGCGGAAATCAAATTCCAACACCATCTGATAGACGGTCAAGTCGAAGGCAAGAATTGGGGCCAACTCACGGTCGCCGATCTCGACAGCGACGGGAAACCGGACATCATTATCGGGCAAAGCCATTGGGGCAATCCAGACGGAGGAATCTGGTGGTATCGAAACACCGGCAGGATCGGTCAATGGGGAGCCCGGACTCTGATCGGCAACGGGATGATCTCAGATTGCGGGATCTTCCCCGTTGACGTGGATCGCGACGGGCGGATCGATATTGTGTCCAGCTCGGTGTGGTATCGGAATCCTGGTATTTTCGATGGAAAACGACTGTTCGAACGCCTTGTTTACGACAAGTCACTGGCCGAGATTCCACGCGCCGGGGCCCACGACGTAATTGCGGCGGAGTTCGACGGCAACGGCAGGCTCTCAGTGATCACCCAGCATGGCGGCGCGAAGACGCACAAAGGCCTTCACCTGTATAAAGTACCGGATCAACCAACGGGCGAATGGGCGCGAACCGAACTCCTGGAGATCACCAACCAGCACGGCGCGATTTCACCACGCGGCATCGGCGATCTGAATGGCGACGGCCGCCTGGACATTGTATATATCGACCGCTGGTTCGAGAACCTCGGCGGCAGTTGGAAGGAACACAAAAACATAGACTTCGGCCGTGAATCCGAGTTTGGCGTCTGTGCCAGAACCTGGGTGGCGGATGTGGACCGGGACGGGCGCCTGGATATCGTCCAGAGCGAGTGTGATATTGCAGGCGCCAAAGTGGCCTGGTTCCGCAACGTCCGCGGCGACGGATCTGTGTGGGAGAAGCATCCCCTGCCGGAAAATCTGGCCACAGGCGATTTCCATTCGCTGGTCGTGGCCGACTTCGACGGCGATGGCGACCTGGATGTCTATGTCGATGAAATGGAACACATTCATCTTCCGCCGAACCGGCTAAACGCGCCGGGCACATACATTTGGGAGAACCTGGATGGAAAAGGCACGCAGTGGAAAAAGCACACCATTCTGACCGGCGTCGGCGGGCATGAAGCCCGTGTGGCGGACTTCGACGGCGATGGCGACCCCGATATAGTCACAAAGACCTACAGGGCCGGTCCGGATCAGACCCATATTCGCATTTCGGTCCTGGAGAATCTCAGCCCCCGTAAGCGCAAACCGATGGTGAAGTAGTCTCCAGGAATACTGCCCACGTTTGAACTCATTAGGAAATTCGTTGACAACTTTTGAATGAAGATGAATAATCGTAAGTCACAGTGGGAAAGAAGGTTCAAGTCTTTATGAGTAGAGCGTCCACTTATCGTTTATTACCGCTGATCGGCGTCCTTTTTTTTGCCGGGAACGCGGCTGCCCAAACCACATTCGCAACCGTTACAGGCGCGGTGAAAGATTCCACGGGGGCGGTTGTGCCGAACGTGAAAATCACCGCTACGAATGTCGAAACCAATATCAAATCCATAGCCACGGCTAGCGAGGCTGGCGTCTACACGATTCCCCAACTGAGGGAAGGCAACTATCGCATCGTGGGCGAAGCGGCCGGATTCACCGAGTTCAGAGTCAACAACATCATCCTGGCGGCGCGCGACATTCGGAGAGTCAACATTGTGCTGGCGGTCGGCCAATTGGCCACCAGCATCGACGTAAGCGCGGGCGTTACGCTGATCGAGACCGAGTCGGCCCGCATCAGCCACACCCACTCCGCCGAACTGCTTAAGACCGTGCCGATGAACTCGCGCGCGATGTGGAGTTTCCTCAGCCTGTCGCCGAATTTCATCCAGGGTCCGGAGGGCTACCGTTTCGGCGGCGCGCGCTCCACTCAGGCCAACTGGTCAATCGACGGCACAACGTTTAACGACGGCGATGGCAACGCCTTAGGACCGCAGGCCAACTACGTGGAGTCCTTCCAGGAAGTAAAGATGGACCTGGGGAACAACTCAGCCGAATTTGGCGGGGTCGGACAGTTGACCGTCATCACCAAATCCGGCACCAATAGGGTGCGCGGGTCGGCTTTCGATTACTATCAGACGCCGTTTTTCCGGGCCCGTAATCCGTTCGCCCTCCAACGCAACACAGGCACTTCCCACCTGCCGGGAGGATCGCTCAGCGGTCCGGTGTACATTCCAAAAGTGTACAACGGCCGCAACAGGACATTTTTCTACACCTCATTTGAAGGTTCCGTCGGCAGCTACGCCGTCGATCGACTGAATCCCACGGTTCCTCTGCAGCGGTGGCGCAGCGGAGATTTCACGGGCGACAGCGTGATCAACGATCCCACCACAGGGCAGCCTTTCGCCAACAACAAAATCCCGGCGAGCATGATCAATTCCGTTGCGAAGAAGATCCAGGACCGGTTTTACCCTCTGCCGAACAACGGCGACCCGTCAGTACTGCAGGCGAACAATTTCCGGCAGGACATCTTGCGGCCCTGGGACGTTCAGAAACACTGGATGGTTCGCGGCGATCACAGATTCTCGGACAAGGACATGGTCTATGGCCGCTTCACCTTCACACGCAGTCCGGTGACGGTGAGCGAGGGCAATCTGCCGACAGTGGGGTTCCGCGTTCAACGCCGCGACACCCGATCGGCCACGTTTTCTTACACGCACACCTTCCGCGCCAACCTGCTCAGTGAGGCGCGTTGGGGCATGAGCCTGAACAACAATCCGTACCAAGGGCCGATCAGGGGCCTCGATCAAGTAAAGGAGTTGGGACTGCAGGGATTGGCTCCCGACCTGCCAGATATCGGCGGCATCTTCCACGTGAACTTCACTGGCCTCGGGATTTCACCACTCACGCAGATCGATTACTCTAACGGATTCCGCAATCATCCGGAGGAGTTCCAGGATCATCTGAGCTGGTTCCATGGCCGCCACAGCGTGAAGTTCGGATTCGACCTGGTGCGCTTGGAGAACGACGATGTGACGGCGCCTTCGAACCTGTTCGGTCAAGCGGCTTTCTCGAACAAGTACACCGCGGCCGGCAAAACCAATCAGGGTAACGCCTACGCCGACTTCCTGCTGGGCATCCCGACCACTACCTCCCGCGCCTTCATGCCTCCGCTCACCGAGCGCAACCGGTGGCAGTACGATTTCTTCGTCATGGACGACTTTAAGATCACCCCAAAACTGACGCTGAGCTTTGGACTTCGCTATGAGTTGCACCTGCCGTGGCGCGAGAACTCCAACCGCACCTCCGTTTTCGATATCGCCACGGCCAGCATTGTCGTGCCCGACGGAGCAGCCTCGTTGGTGAGCCCGTTGCTCCCCAAGAACTACGTAGCCATCAAGGAAGCAAGCGCGGCGGGATACCGGAATCGCACACTCATCGGCGCGGACCGCAACAACTTCGCTCCGCGCTTTGGTTTTGCGTACCGGCCGATGCGAAACACCGTGATCCGCGGCGCCTATGGGATCTTCTTCGACCCGGTTACTCCGCTGGTAGGCATGGGCGGTAGCCCGTACACCATCAACGAACCGGCCTATACCAATCCGAGCACTGGCTACATCGTGCTCCCCACAGTGATTCCGGCCGGGAGCGTGGGCACCATCGGTTCCGTAGGCCTTCCGCTGGCGATCAAGTCCGACCTGCGGATCCCGTACAGCATGCAATACAATCTGACGATCGAGCGCCAGATCTGGAACACCGGTTTCAGTGTGCGGTATCTGGGTACGAACACCCGGCAAGGCGTCTGGGCATACAACTACAACTCGCCCCTGCCGGACAAGACGGCGTATATCGACAAGCCGCGTCCGCTGCCCCAATATCCGGGCATCACCTACAGAACCAACGGCGCCGGCCACCAATACCATGCCCTGACCGCAGAAGTGAAACGAGAGACCGCAAAGGGACTGATGCTGCATTCGCACTGGACCTGGGCGCGCGACATCTTTGACCTGAACGACGGCGAGCAGCCCGAGAACCCATTCAATCGCCTGGGCGATCGCGCTCCGGCCGCATCCATCCCGACGCACCGATGGGTTACCGATGCTATCTATCGTCTCCCTCTGGGTAAAGGCCGCCACTTCTTCGGGAACGCCTCACGCTTGACCAACCTGCTGGTTGGCGGCTGGGAGTACAGCGTTGTCTACAGCGCCTCCACGGGACGGTTCCTCACTCCGAGCTACACAGCCGCGGACACGACTGGCACAGTTTACTCCACCAGCCGAACCGCGCCGCAGAGGAGCGGAAGGCCGGACATCCTGCACGATCCGAACCTGTCCGGGGAAGAGCAAACGGTGGCGCGCTACTTCGACACCAGCGCCTTCGGTCCATGGCAGCCGGGTCAGTTCGGCACTTCCGCCAAAGGCGTCATCAAAGCTCCGGGCATCAACATCTGGAACATGGGCATGCACAAGAGCTTCAATCTCACCGAGAAGCTTCACTTCCGTTGGGAGATTACCGCAGTGAATATGTTCAACCATCCGAACTGGAGCCCGCCGAACGTCAACCTTTCCGGTGGCGTCAACTTCGGCAGGATCAGCGCGACGGCCGGTTCCTACGACAACACTGGCGTCCGCCTGTTCCGCATGGGCTCCCGCCTGGAGTGGTAATCCGTTAACATGGCGCACGCTGTCCGGCGTGCGCCATATCCCCTTCTTGGTCTGCATACTATGAAAACCAACACTGGCGCGGGAAGACGCGCATTCCTGAAGACTGTTGCGCTGGCGGGAGGCGCCGGCTCCGCATCAGGAGCGCAGGAGACTCAAGGCCAGACGAAGGTCCAACGGCCCGCAAGCGCCAAAGCCGCGCCGGCCATCCAGTTCCCGCGGTCCTTCTCGGGGCCGCAACTCGCCACGATTGCCTTCCCGTTAGGAGGCATCGGAACCGGCTCGATCAGCCTGGGTGGACGCGGACAGTTGCGCGACTGGGAGATCTTCAACAAGCCCGATAAGGGCAAGAGGCCGACGTATGCGTTTGGGGCCATATGGGCGCGCGCGGGTTCCAACAAACCGGTGGTGTCGGTTTTGGAAGCGGTGCAGCCGCCTCCGTATGAAGGCGGTTCCGGTCTGGGCGTGGTGAATGCGCCCGGACTGCCTCGCCTGGACTCCGCCAAATTCACCGGCTCGTACCCATTGGCCAGAGTGGATTTCACCGACGAAGTGCTACCTGTCAGAGTTTCGCTGGAAGCGTTCACGCCTTTCTTTCCGCTGGATGCCGACGACTCCGGGTTGCCGGTCGCTGTTCTGCGGTACCGCGTCACGAATCCCGGCAGGGTGAGTGCGCGGGCCGCGATCGTCTTTTCGATCGATAACCCCGTGGGCGTGGAAGGTCGAGAGAACGAGCGCCGCAAGGGGGAAGGCATCGAAGGCTTGCTGATGCGCAATCCGTCGCTGGCGGCCGACGATCCGCTGGCCGGATCGTTCGCATTGAGCGCAATCGAGGTGGGCAGCGGAAAGCTGACGTCGAAGAGCGGCTGGCGCGCGCGCAGTGGATGGCGCGGGCCGATCGCCTTCTGGGACGATTTTTCGAGCGATGGCGAATTGAGCCCGGACGATCCCAATCATGACAACATCGGCTCGATTTGCATTCAACGGGATCTCGCGCCCGGCGCCAGCGCAGACTACACCTTCCTGCTGAGTTGGCATTTCCCGAATCGAACGCCCGAGCGATGCGGTTGGAAACACCCCGAAGGTGAAGGGAAGACGATCATTGGGAATTGGTACTGCACGCGCTTCGCCGATGCCTGGAAGGCCGCCGAATACGCAGCGGCAAACCTTCCCCGACTGGAGAAGCGCACGAGGGCGTTCGTGGACGCGATCCGCGAGACCACGCTGCCGGGAGTGGTGCGCGATGCGGCAACCGCGAACCTGTCCACATACGTGACCCAAACCTGCTTCCGCTCGGCGGACGGAGCCTTTCACGGATTCGAGGGCACGTTCGACCGGGTGGGCAGCTGTTTCGGCAATTGCACACACGTCTGGAATTACGAAGTCGCAACGCCGCACCTGTTTCCCACGCTGTCGCGCTCGCTCCGCGAGTCCGCATTCGGGTTCTGCACCAGCGAAACCGGAGCGCAGGATTTCCGCCAACTGCTGCCCGCCAACAAACAGCACTATGGGATCGTCGCCGCCGACGGTCAGATGGGTTCCATTCTCAAGCTGTACCTGGACTGGCGCCTCTCGGGAGACGACGGGTGGCTGCGCAAGCACTGGCCGGCCGCAAAACGGGCGCTGGAGTACGCGTGGATTCCCGGTGGATGGGATGCCGATCGCGACGGCGTCATGGAGGGCGTGCAACACAATACTTACGACGTCGAGTTCTACGGCCCGAACCCGCTGAGCGGCGTGTGGTACCTGACGGCTCTGCGAGCTTCAGAAGAGATGGCACGTAAGGTGGGAGACGCGAAGTCGGCCGATGAGTACCGCCGTCTGTTCAACAACGGCAGCAAGTGGATCGACCAGAACCTGTTTAACGGCGAGTACTACATTCAGAAGATCCGCGGCATTAAGCGCGACTCGGTCCCGAAAGAGCAGTTCGGCGGCCTGGCCCGGACCGATACGGAGAACCCCGAACTGCAACTGGGCGAGGGTTGCCTGGTCGATCAACTGGTGGGCCAGTTCCTGGCCGAAGTCGCCGGACTGGGCGACATGCTCGACGGTGCGAAGATGCGCAAGGCCCTGCAGTCGATCATGAAGTACAACTTCAAGCCGAACCTCCGCCGGCATGAGTCAATGCAGCGAACCTATGCGGTGAACGACGAGGCTGCGCTGATCGTCTGCGACTATGGGGGGCGCCAAACGGCCCGCGGTCCCTTTTCCCTATTTTTCCGAGACCGGCTGGAACGGGCTGGAATATGCGGCGGCCGCCCTCATGATGTATCGGGGCATGATCCCGGAGGGCTTGCGCGTGGTCGAGAGTATTCGCCGCCGGCACAATGGCGAGCGGCGTAACCCGTGGAACGAGCCGGAGTGCGGACACCATTATGCACGCGCGCTGGCGTCGTGGGGTCCGATGCTCGCCCTCAGCGGATTCCTCTATGACCGGCCGGGCAAGTGCCTGCAGGCCAAGCCGCGCGTCAACACCGCGAACTTCAACTCGTTCTGGTCCATGGGTACCGGTTGGGGTGTGTTCTCCCAAGTCGTGCGCGATGGCCAACTGCGGTTCACCCTGAGTGTGAAATCCGGTTCCCTTGTGGCCCGCACCGTAAGATTGTCCCGGTTGGGCGCGGGTGGGTCTCACTCGACGGCGGCTGCCGGCAAGACGGAACTCGCCCACCAAATCAAGCGGAGCGCCACGGACGTAGTGGTGACGTTCGCAGAAGACGTGAACCTGGCGGAGGGTGATCGCCTTGTTATCGAGATTTAGCGCATGCGCTCGGTGACCGTGAACGGCCAGAAGTGGTCCGGCTTCGATCCGGAGAAGGAGTGGTGAAGATTCCGGTACCGGGCGAGAAGAAGTACACGATTATTGCGGGCTACTGAGTTCAAGCGCGCGCTGTGCCGCAGTCCCGTAATCTTCATCGATTCGTTGCCTGGCTGGCTGGACTGACCCGCAACTCAGTCCAGCCAGGGAGGAAGTCGTCAAACGACACCGAGACCTCGCGAGAAAAGGCGTAGGTTTCGCCGGCGTAAATTGCCGGCAGGTCGCGTCCTACGAAGAACAGTAAATAATTCGCCCCCGCGCCCCTTGCCGGTCGAGGCCACCGGGAAGGAAACCGATTCATCGGCCGTGATGCTTTCCTAGACGAATCCACCATCAGCCACAGTCACGCCAACCGCCGCGAAGTCGTTGAACCGAATGACTTCGGGCACGTCCCCTAGCATGTTGGAGATGATTTGCTGCCAGG
>CAWCAT010000024.1:0-21599 GCA_963793625.1 Bryobacteraceae bacterium
GCGCCGCGGAATAGACAAGCGCCAGGGCATCCTGCAACTGGTCTCGAAAACCATACGCACCGCTCGATTGATACAAAGCGGTGCGTCCCCAGATGCGGCAGCTCAGCGACTGATAGAGCAGCCAGCGATTCAACATATAATCCACTGACAGAATCGGCGTCTTGACCTGAATTGTGGTCAGGAGCTCATCCCACCACTGACGCGTCTCTTCGAGCGACCGCTCAACGTTTTCAGCGTCACTGTACTGGGCAATCAAACTCCGGGCGTGCTCGGCATCATCCGCCTGGCCAAGCATAAAAATCACTGTCTTTTCTTCGCCTGGGCCGAGTTCGAATTTCGTTTGCAATGCCCCGCAGGGATCGAGCCCGGGACCCGAGCGCTTGGAAAGGGACTGCCGCCGCAAAGCCGCTGGGGCTTCCACCGAACCATTGCGCCCCAGGAATGCGGTGCGATCGCGTGTATAGGAGGGTTCGGGAGTCATGGCCGCGAACGCGACCCGGCCTCCATAATCCAAATGATAAGGATTACGCGAAAACAAAGCTTTCGCGCTCACATCCCAGGAGAACGCAACGTGCATCTGCGTGGCCTCACGATCCGTGCCCAGCACGAACTCCGAATATGAGGTCACGGACAGGCGGCGCCTCTGCGAGGATCTGTTTTTGACCGCAGACGCTGGATGCGAACGGGATCAGCTCTCTCGGCGTGTACCGGTACAAAAGTCAAAGTTTTGTTCCAGTGCATGACTGTTGTGCTCGATTTCGGTGTATCCCTGCCCGTGCCGGGCACGATAGGCATCGAGTTCCCGCACCGGCAGGGGCGTGGGTGTCCAAAAGACTCCGCTGTCTTCGTCGCGAATATAGATCGCCTCGGTGGCAGGATCCGAAATCGGATCGTTATTCCAAGGTGTCAAACGGTTCGACTGGCTGTTGCCATACCAGCAGCAACCCGAACCGGATTCACTCACGAGGGCTCCGAACACCGGATTCGCCATCACATTGATCCAGGGCAGCGGCGTGAAAGCATTCGGCCCGAGATAAATCGCATACTCGCGGCCGTCCGCCGTAAATCCCCCAAGGCCGTTGAAGTAGGGAAGCTCCAGGAAGGGCAAGAGGCTCGAGGGTTGTTCCTCAATCGCTTGATCTGCAGCGGCGTCGGCAGAGAAACTCCCTCCGGAGGACTGCTAAGCTGCTTCGATAGCGGTCCGCGAACCGTGCCCATTGTCACCTGCGCAACGGTGAGAATCAGATTCAGATCTTCCTCGGATATCTGATCCGCCTTACGAAGGAACACGCCTCCCGGCTGATCCACCCCCGTGTGCAGTGAATGCGCTTCCACAAGGCGGAGCAACTGCTGATGGAGCGGCTGCTCATAACTCGCCGGCTCGCGGTTCAGAATCACCAGATCGGCTTTGAAGCCGTCGCAGCCGCCAGTAAGTGTGCGCAATCAGCAATTCGCGCACCAGAGCAAGCCCTTGCGAATCGTTAACCGAAACCGCGGCAAGCGGCAAATCGCCGGAGATGCCATAAGCCCAGAGCTTCGACTGTCCTTGCACATTCCGGCGCAGGCGTTCCACCGGCGCCCGCAACCGGATGTTCGGATACAGGAGGTGGCTGGCGAGTTCGGCGAAACGCAACGCCGCATCGCCCTGAATGCCGAGATAGCGGTATTCGAGCTGCGCGTGCGACCAGGCCAGCTCGAACGTGCGGCTGCAGACATCGGAATCGCGGTATTTGGCGATCAGGCGCATGAGCTCCTCGCGCGACTCCGCCGCGACCGTAATGAGCGTGATCTGCTTCTGTTGCCTGGGTTCGAGCGAAAAACGCCGTCTGCATCGCGAACACAGGATCCAGCACGTATCCATCGGTCTGGTTCAGCGACATTACCGGGTTCTGCCAAGTGCGGCCCCGTCCAAGGAAGCGCGCGCGGTCCGTTTCATACTCGAACGGGCTCTCGTCCTCTGGACTTTCAATGATGAACTGCGCTACCCAGATCGGCGATTCTTCGGAGAGCGTAGTCGCCGCCATGCGAGCAGCGCGTGCAGATCGGGCCGCGCTTCGGTCTGGATGAAGAGCTTGTTAAAGGCCGGATGTGCACGGTCCGCGTCATGCGGAGCAAGGCTCAATTCAGCGGCACTGATCAACTCGAGTGTCCGCGCTCGCGAACCCTGATTGATAAGTGTGATGCGGCGAATCTCCGCATCATCTTCCGGCGACACCGTCACTTCCAGGTGACTCTCGATACCCAGCCTGCGGCGCCGGAACTCGGCACGATCTGCGCTGAAGATCGCCGTGTAGCGCGGGTCTTTCACATTCAAAGGCTGATGCGTCACGGACCAGAGCGTGTTGCTTTCTTCTTCGCGAAGATAAAAAAACATTCCCCAGTTGTCACGGGTGGTGTCCGAACGCCAGCGCGTGATATCGAACTCGCGCCAGCGGCTGTAACCCGCGCCCGTGTTGGTGATCATCAGCGAATATCGGCCGTTGCCGAGCAGATGAACGTGCGGAATCGGAGTGTCCTCATCGAACACCCGGTATGCAGGCGCCGATGGCCCGGAGACCGGCCGCATCGCGACATGATCCGACGGGCGGTGAACGAGCATCGAAGGCATGAGGCGGTATGCGTTCGAACAGCAACGGCTCCACTGCTTTGATCCGGCGATCGGCATGGAACCGCTGCCGCATGATGCCGCGGTTGAGCACGTTGTTCATGGCCATGAGGCTCATTCCCTGGTGATGAGCCATGTATGCGTAAACGATCACTCCCTTGCCACCTTGCCGTTCCTCCTGCCGCGTGTAGTCCAGCGACTCGTAGAACCCCATGCGTCCATACATACCGGCCTTCCCAGACGCTTGAGATTTTGATCGATTCCGCCGGGTAGACCAGCAAAGCGAGCGCCGTGGCATAAGGCGCGACCACCAGATCGTCCTCCAGCCCCCGTTTCAAGCCGAGCGATGGAACGCCGAACGCCCGATATTGGTAGATATTGTGCGAATCGAGAGCGCTGTATGCGGATTCCGAGATTCCCCACGGCACGCCCCGCTCCTCGTGCGTACTCGATCTGGCGTTCTACCGCCGCGGCGCAAGCATTCTCGAGCAGGGAGTTCCGGAAGCTGCGCGTGAACAGGAGCGGCATCAGGTACTCAAACATCGTGCCGCTCCACGAAAGCAGAACCTGGCCGTTCGCCGATGTGTAGGGCCGTCCGAGCGCCAGCCAGTGATCCACAGGCACATCGCCTTTGGCAATCGCCACCAAACTGGTAAGACGCGCTTCGCTCGCCAGCAAATCGTAATGAGCGGTGAAGGTCAGCGGGCCGCCCACCTGGTATCCGATGGCAAACAGACGCCGCTGGGCATCATACAGGAACTGCATATCCATGCCGTCGGCGAGGGCATCGCTCATTTCTCCGAGATGTCTGGATCGGCCGAGCAAATCTGCCGACGATCGCACGAGCCCTCTCGTACTCGGCTCTGACGTCTGCAACCCAGGCAGTGAGTTTCGCCGATAGCCCTTCTTTGCTCCCGGCGTCCTGCAATATCTCGTTAAGGAGGCCGGTTTCTCCGCGAGCCACATCGCCCCAGGAAGGCAACTCGTGCAGCAGCTTGCGGCGCGCCGCAATCGCGCTATCTCCCAGAGGCTGCAGAAACTCATCCGGTGGCGCAGCCAGAACGTCCACCCATCGCAAATAGCGGTCGAAGTATTGGACCCAGCTCTGTATTTGCTCATCCAGCCGCGTGATCCAGTAAACGCGCTCCCCGCTCGGCGAGATGCTCCAACGCAGGGACTCGGTCAGTTTGCGTGCAGGCTCGGCCGCCAGCCGGATTCGCCCCAGGATTTCGATGCCCAAGGACTCTTCCTCGAATAATCCGCGCAACGCCTCTAGCGGAACAGGGTAGTGTGGTCCGGCGGGAAGCGCTCCGTAATGACCGCTAATGTGTCAGCCAGGCCGCGAAGTGCGCGCGCGTCCAATTGCGATTCCGAATCCAATTCTTGTGACGCCTGAGTCAGCACCCACAGACTCGCGATGAGATTTCCGCTATCGACAGTGGATATGTACTTTGGCGCCAGCGGATTCAGAGTCCGGGTGTTGTACCAGTTCAGAAGATGACCTTCGCATCGTTCCAGCTTTGCCAGCGTTTCGATCGTCGCGGTACATCGGTCGATCATTTGTTCCGGAGTGAGAAATCCGAGATCGCGCGCCGAAACTGCCGACATAAGCCACATTCCAATGTTGGTCGGCGAGGTGCGATCGGCAATCTCGATGCGCAAGTGCTTCCTGGGAGTTGTCGGGAGGAAGCCAGTTGTGTTCCGGGCCTACAAGATCATCGAAGTATCGCCAGGTTTCCCGAGCAATGCGTCGAAGATAGCGTTGATCCTCACTCTCGATTCGCTCCAGCTTCCTCACAGCCGCGACGTTGCCAGCCGATCCAATACTGAACCGCCGGCGCGGCAACCCAGAGCAAGAGAAATGGCGTCCATGCCGGTTCCCAGAAAACGCCGCGGAGATTAGCGCCACCAGAAATGCGCCGGCCAGAGCGGAAATGAGGAAGAATTGCGCTCGGAAAGCATCCAGATGGGACGGCGGCCGATCGTTGCGACATCTCCGCCGTCTGCCATTCCAGCAGGTGGCGTTTGCTGATCCCGAGCCGATAGCAGGCGCGAACGATGGCGTCTGCGGAGAGATAGGCCTGATGCGGCATGAAGGCAGCCATGACGATCGCTCGATTCAAATCGCTGCTGGCTTCCCGCCAGGCCCGAGCGTCGCCTCGCCATCGTGCGATCAGGCGTTTGAGAATTTGAAAGAGGAGAGGAACGAGCAGGACCAACGCCACGAGTGCGCTGGCGGCCGCGGGAGCGGCGTGGAGGCTCCAACTGAACAATAACAGCAACAAGGTCGCCGCCGGCGCAACAGGCTGCGGCGAAGGTTGTCAAAGATCTTCCAGCGATTGATCAGCGTCAGGGGATTCGGCACGTACCCCGGCCGGTGGCGGCCGGAACTCGCGGCAAGATCCATGAAGCGATCTGCCAATCTCCGCGGATCCATCGGTGTTGCCGTTTGCTGTAGCTCGTGTAGTCATACGGAAACTGTTCGAAGAGTTCCACGTCCGTGGCCAATCCGACGCCGACATATGCTCCTTCGATGAGATCGTGACTGAGCAACCGCTGCTGCGGGAAACGCCCGTTGAGTATTTTGTGAAAGGCCCGAACATCGTAGATGGCTTTTCCGTGATAGATCGCCTCGCCGAACAGGTCTTGATAGAGGTCGGACACCGCCTGGCAATACGGGTCGCTCCCGCGCGCGTCCGTAAATAGCCTCGTGAAACGCGATGCCGTCGCCGATGGTAGCGTGATACTCACGCGCGGCTGAATGATGGTGTAACCGCGAACACGGTTACGTTCGTCCGCCGTGAGTTCCACGCGGTTTAGCGGATGCGCGATGGTTTCGACCAGCCTTTGCGCACTGCCGTGTGGGAGTTGGGTGTCGGCATCGAGCGTGATCACGTAGCGAATCCCCTCCGGCAGCGACCCGACGCGCAGGAACAACCCGATTTTCTTCGCCATTCAGAAGACGGTTCAGTTCCTCCAGTTTGCCTCGTTTCCGCTCCCAGCCGATCCAGCGGCTCTCTGTCTCGCACCACACCCGCGGTCTGTGGAAGAGCAGGAAACGGCCATTGCCGTGACGTGCATTGAGTTGCTCTATGCTCTTCATTGCCATACCCAAGCAGACCGTCGTCTTCCGGCATCTCGCATTCTTTAGCGTCAGTGAAGTCCGACAAGAGTGAGAAGTAGAGATTCGCGTCCGGGTTCGCGAGGTACCGTACTTCCAGACTCTCGATTTCGCCACGAATCGAATCCGGTGTAAGCAGCATCATCGGCACAACGACAAGAGTCCGGCAGTCGTCCGGTATTCCCTCCTCAAACGACATCTTCGGCAGCACACGCGGAGGCAGAATCCACGTCAGGAACATCTGCAGCAGGTAAGTGGCAAGTTCGCTGGCCGGGAAGAGCGCGAGTATCCCCAGGAACAGGAGCATCCCTTCTGACGCCACTCCCGCGCTGTGCGCGGCGAACCGAAAAGCACCCGAAAGTGCGGCGGTGAGTGCCGCGAGGCTGCCCAGGTACAACAACGTCCGATGCCGGCGCAGAAAACGCAGCCACACTTCGCGCCAGGGAACGCGCCGCCGCAGGCGCTTTTCAAGCTCCGGCAATCCTTCATCAAGCAGGTAGTAAGCTACGCACTGCTCCCGACTGCCGCGCGGAGCGGGTTGCGCGAGTTCCACCGCCAGCCGGGCCACGTCCCATTCGGTGAGCTTCGACTGGCGCGCTGCTTCTTCGACAACCCGGCGGCAACGGTCGCGCGTAGCGAAGTCGCTGCGGGCATGAATGCCTGCCGGGTCTTGGCGCAGAATCGCCTCCATCCGGCTCACAGCCTCGACAATCTTCGGGTATTGCAGTTCGGATAACTGGCGCAGACTCCCAATCGCGCTGGCGATCAACATCAGATCGTTTGCTTCTTCGGCATGCTCGCCCCGGATGATATCGGCTAGGCGGTTTTCCGTCTTCTCCTGAATCCATTTCTGGATCGGAGCAAGCGCGGACTCTTCCTGGTGCAGATGCTCGCTGAGGCGCGCGAGGAAATGGGGCGTGAGCTCGTTGCCACGACGCTCGAGTTCAGCGACCATTTCCTCGAACTGCTCGGGAGTGCGATGGGCGGCGTTCAATACGCGGTCGGCCCAAAAGTCGGCCAGTTCCTTCTGATGCTGGCGCAGGCTCGCCAACTCTGACAGCCGCCGCAGCCGCTGCAGAAGTACCAACCGCAACATCAGCGGGAACACCCATAGCTCGGCGATCGTCAATGGAGACTCATGCTGATAAGCGTCGAGAAAGCTGGTGATGGTCTCTGCCGCGAGCCGGTGGCCGGTGCGATCGATCAATTCAGCGGCCAGATGATAGACGCGCAGCCGAACCGGACAGCTCTGGTCCGTTAGCACTGGCAGAATTTTGTTGTGATTGTCAGGGAGGTTGTGCCGGATGTCGGCAATGTTTGAGCGAATGAGGTATGCGTTGTCCAGGAGCCACTCGGCTGCATGCGTGATGCCATATTCCAGCCGCGCGGCTTCGGCCAAATCGGCCCGCGAGCGTTCGATGACAACCTCGCACTCGTGCAAAATCGGTAGCAGCGGTCGCGATCGGGTCGACGACTCGAGTTCGTGTGAAGCCGCCAACTCCGCCGCGCAATCCGGCAAACTGGCCATGGCGGTCGGTTCGCGCCGTTGCTCGGCGGTTTCCGTGGAGGCGCTGAAGCCAGGCCCCGGACGAATCGCGAAGACGGAGGGATGGGCGATGCTCCGCAGGACCGCGATGACATCGGCCGTTTCACCTTCGGTTGCTTCGACAACCACGAGGCTCTCTCCGGGAAGGACAAAGCCGCGATAGCCGTGAAGAACTCTGTTGCGAATCCCGAGTCCCAACCAGAGCGTGCCAAACCAAGTGATCAGAAAACCGCACAACGCTGCTGACACGACCGCCAAGGCAGGAATTTCCGCGATCAAGGCCAGCACGGCGGCGGCGAACGCCATGCCTACGCCGAATATGGCCCGCTCAAAAGGTCCGAAGCCATCATGGAATTGCTTCAGACCCCCGTCTGGCGCGCGATCGATTACAGCCGAGCGCCGGAACCCATTCTTGCGGGCCTCGCGAAGCGCCTCCCCCCGTGTTCTTCACTGCGGTAAAACCCAAGCACGAATCTGGAGACGGAGGATTGCCCTGTTGCACGATGCAAAGAAAGCACATATTTATTCTCGCTGTTCTCTGGCACTCCTGCTCACGGCATTTGCCATTGGTGCCCGCACGGGAGTTCGGAGAACTCGCACGCCGAGGTCGGTGGCATTTCTAAATCTCTAAAATCTGATAAACGGGTGACCTATTAAAATCCCGTAACGTCCAATAACTCAAACCGACGACATACCTCGGCCTAAGGACATTGCGTTGTGTGTCAGATCTCCTCTTGAAACAGCGGATCGTCACACATATCGACTAACATCGAGTGAAACCGATATTCGAACCATTGATCAAACGCGTTCAGGTCTCGAACGTCGGGCCAGGATGAGGGAACGCGGTACCAGCCATTCAACTGCTCTTCAAAAATCTCGCTGCACACTTCTTCGAGAAATTCGCGGGCCTCTTCTTCATTCTCACATTCCGGAAGCAGGTAGATCGTCGGCTCTCGCCGGAGATCTTCCAGACTCAATCCGCCACTCGTCGGATCTGCCTGGTGCAGCCAATCCAGGAACGGCTGGCCCGGCATCACTACGATCGCCGTTCGGTTGATGGTGATCATCCCGTTAGCGCCCTGACTCCAGCATCCCGCCCAGTCGCTCGCGGCGCCGGATTGCTCCATCGTTTCCAGCGTGGCCTTCGTCCGCGATGATCAACCGGTTGCCAAGACCTGGGTGGTTCCGCTCAATGATGATAATGCGCTAGGAAGTCGCAAATGGCTTTTCGCAGAGCGCCTTTTGGAGATAGTGCCCCGCGGCCTCATGGCCCAGATTTGCCCGTGCACCTTGGATCCTCCGGTATCCCAATCCCGATTCTCCGTTGCGAGGCGAACGACCAAGTCTTCAAATCTTGTCCCGTGTGCGGGGTCGGCCTGTGCCACGACTTCTTGCTCCCATCGTACTTCTGGGCAATGCCGCCGAGCGACGACGCTGGTCGTCGTTCAAACGGAGACGCTTGTTGCCGAGTTGCTCTCGCAGCACTCGGTTCTCTTCACGGAGATAATCGATGGCGTCGCGCTGCGAAACGGGTCGAAGGTCCGGCGCATTGGCTCAGGATAGCAACGAAGACCGAGTAACGGGGCTCGATAAGTTGCACAGAGGAAACGGAATCGAATATTTGGACGTTACGGGACCCGCTGGCCGTCCGTACGGCAGGGTCTTGCGCTGGATGAGGCTCCTCGCCTTCCTTACCTAACCTGGACTGTGACTTCGTCCTGGCTGGAGTTGTCGCCCGCGTACAGCACCAGGCGGTTGGCCCCGCTCGGTACGCCGGTAGGCACCAGGACGTTCACCTGGTACATTCCCACCAGGCCCGGTGCGGCACCGGCGGCGGTGACCCTCGCCGACTGGCCGCCGACGGTGGCGGCGATTGCCAGAGTCGCCCGGGAGAAGGGGCTGGCTGGGGCTATCGTTCCGGTGGGAATCGGCGGATCGACGGGTCCGAGACCGGAGGCCCAGATTTGGATGACCTTGCCGGTGGTAGTTGGGACCGAACCCGTGATCGATCCGTCCCCATTCACCGTACCGTCCTCGTTGAGCGCTTTGGCTTGGCCTTTGCCTCCAGATTCATAGGTGTAAATGCCTGGCCTGGCCGGTGCGATCGATAGCGTGACCTCGGTGCTGGTGCCGAAAGAGGAGGTTACCTTAGTACTGGTGGTCGCCCCGGCAGCGAGCGTCGTAGGCGCGTGTACGATGCCCCCCCGATCCGAAGAGAAGTACAGCGGCACCGCTACGCCATCAAACGTAACGGAAGTGGCTCCGAGGGAAGTAGGCAGGTTGGCGTTCGCGGGCGCCCAGACACCGCCCACCGGGCCCAGGTTGGCGCCTAAAATGGCGAGCGTCTCGCCCGGCGCGACGCCGCCACTCTTGTAGCTAGATGTGCTGACGATGGTGCTGGAGGTCATCACGGGAGGTCCGAACGGCGTGCCGGTGACGGTGATGGAGAAACTGTTCAGGTATCCCGTGAGGCCGCTCCCGTTGTTCTCGACTCCCAGCTTCCAATAGCCGTACGCGTTCTGATTGTTCGAGTTGGCCAGGGGCTCATTCCCCCGGAAAGGTCCGCGCCCGGCCTCCGGCGGGCAGAAGTCCGTGTACCTACTCTGCGCGCTGTCGTCGAACGTGGTGTCGATATTCACCAACCCGGAGCAGTTCCGCTCCCACATTGAGATCGGCGACGTTGTTGAACTGCACTTGGACCGCGAGCGCCGCCTTGCGCGACATCAACATTTTCTATCGACCTGATCCAAAGTTCTTGTGGTAGGGGCTGCCGCTTTCGTCATAACCTTGTGATTCCCCGGCCACGCGGCCGGCACTCTAGGTCGAGGAACACGCCTTGTCGCATCGCACCATTACAGGACTGCTTGTTTTGTCCTCATCCCTTTTCGCTCAATCTCCCACGAGCGTGGACAGTGAAATCGCCGCTCTGAAACTTGCGGTCAAAGCCTCGCAGTCCTCTGGCGATAACGCCTGGATGCTAATGAGTTCAGCGCTCGTGCTGATGATGACCGGGCCCGGACTGGCACTATTCTATTGCGGCCTGGTCCGTAAGCGAAACGTGCTCAGCACCATGATGCAAAGCTTCGCGATGATGGCGGTGGTAACACTGGTTTGGGCAGTGTGCGGTTATAGCCTGGTGTTCGCAGACGGCACGCCTTACCTTGGCGGCTTGCAGTATTTGTTTCTGCAAGGCGTCGGAGCGGCGCCGAACGTCACGTATGCGCCGACCATTCCGCACCAGACGTTCATGGTGTACCAGTTGATGTTCGCCATCATCACGCCGGCCCTAATCGCGGGTGCTTTTGCCGAACGTGTCCGCTTCAACGCGATGGTAATTTTCTCCGTGTTGTGGCTCTTTCTGGTGTATTTCCCCGCGGCGCACATGGTGTGGGGCAACGGTGGATACCTGAACGCGTTCCTGGGTGGCAAGGTACCGGTGTTCGACTTTGCGGGCGGCACTGTGGTGCACATCACCTCCGGCTTCTCGGCGCTAGTAACGGCTCTCTACATCGGCAAGCGCACTGGTTACCCGCACGAATCAATGATGCCGCACAGCCTGGTGCTCAGCTTTATTGGCGCATGTCTGCTCTGGGTGGGATGGTTCGGGTTCAATGCGGGCAGTGCGTTGGCAGCGTCGTCGCTTGCTACCAGCGCCTTCGTGGCGACGCACTTTGCGTCGGCAGCAGGAGCGGTGTCATGGATGCTGGCGGAAAAACTCCGGAACGGCAAACCCAGCGCGCTGGGTGCAATTTCGGGTTCGGTGGCCGGACTGGCCACAGTCACGCAAGGCGCCGGCTTTGTGCAACCGTTCAGCGCGATCCTGATCGGCCTCGTGGCAGGCTTCGTATGTTTCTACATGGTTACGGTGGTCAAGAACAGATTCGGCTACGATGACTCGCTCGATGCTTTTGGCGTCCACGGAGTGGGCGGCCTGTTGGGCTGCGTCCTGACGGGCGTGTTTGCCACCCGCCTCATCAACGACGGGCTGAAACTGCCCAACGGCCAACCTGCCGCACTGGGCCTGATCGACGGCAACGCCTGGCAGGTGCTGAATCAACTCACCGGGGCCGCGATCGGAATCGTGCTGGCCGTAGTGGGAACGCTGATCGCGCTTAAGCTTACCGAACTCGTCACGCCCTTGCGCGTGGATGATCGCGAAGAGTCGGCCGGCGTCGATCTGGTGCTGCACGGCGAAGAAGGGTACAATTTCGAGTCGTAGCCATGTTCAAAGTCGAAGCGATCATTCAACCCGTCAAGCTCAGCGCTGTCAGGGACGCCTTAAAGGGAATTGGAATCGACGGCATAACGATCACCGAAGTGCGCGGCTGTGGCCGGCAAAAAGGCCACTCTGAGGTTTACCGCGGCAGGGAGTATTTCGTCGATCTACTGGCCAAAGTGAAACTCGAAATGGTTGTACCCGCGGATCGAAAGGACGAAGTGATTGAGAGGATCCGCGGCGCTGCCTGCACCGGGAAGATCGGGGATGGGAAGATCTTCGTTTATGCCGTGAGCGGAGCCATCCGCATCCGCAACGACGATAGTGGCGAAGCGGCCCTGTAGATTATGGCTACGGACTGGGTACATCATCGGACCCGCACCAGTGCTTCGGCCCACTCCCGAAGTTTCTGGCCACCGAAGTTCACGTCAGCGGTAATCACATACACACCGGCGCGCGGGGCGCGAAAGGTTCCTTGAACCTTTCCATCCTGCCGCGCCTCGATGGTGTCTGTCGCATCCGAACTGACGATGGTCCAGCCCTCGGGCAGATTCCAGTTCACCCGGTATGTGGCCCGAAAAGGGGCATGATTGGTGATGCGGACGGCCAAAGTCACAAGTTCGTTCTGATGAACGTCGGACGCGTAGGGGTAGATTCGGGCCCACGACTCATCGAGCATGTAATTGACATCCGGCCAGGGTGACAGTGCGCTCAGGATTCTCGAACGCTTATTCAGTTCGTCCTCCATCCGCCGGATTTGCGCCGGTGAGTAGCGGAACATTGGACCCACATGCTGGTTCAAAAGCCAGGTGTCCGCAGGCAGACTGGCGATTCTGCGAAGACAGAAGTGGTATCCATCGCCCTTGCGGAGATAATTACGGTTTTGCATGCAGTAATCGTCCATGCCAGATGGCGTGAACGAGTCGCCGACGAAGAGATATGTCTGTCCATCGTCGCGCTTCGCCACCAAGCCGCCATGATAGAGGGTTTGTCCAGGGAAGTTCCAGAAGGTGAACTGCCACTCATTCCAACGCAGGGTTGCCCCGTCGCTTTGTGGGGTGCCGGCCGCAATCGCACGCTCGGTGAGGCATGGCAGGCGGAAGGCGGCAGGGTTCGCGATCACTTCCGACATCGCGTTCGTGAAGTAAACGGGAGAGTGGAATGCACTCGCCACATCGTTGACGTAGTCGGTATGGTCGTCGTGATAGTGCGTGATCCAGATGCCATCGAGGCTCCGGATCCTGCCCTCGGCGCGCATCCGTTGAAGCTCAGGGAGCGTTTTGCCATAGCCTGCGTCCACCAGGAACGCCGCGCCGGTTCGAGAAAGGATCAGACGTGAGTTCCCGATGGCCAGGATATCCGGCGGGAGTTTCGCCTGCTCGGCTGTCGGTAGAGACTCCAGCGGTCGCTCGACCGCGCGGGCGCGGATAGCAAAATTGCCGTCGCCCCAGTACCAGCGTAGCGCGTCGGTTTCGAAATGACTCTGAAGGAAGCTCTGCAGTCGCGTGATCAACCGGGTGATGGCGCGCTGCGGATTTGTAATCATCGGACCTCGTGACGGGAGAAGTACGTCCGGTTTCAGTCCGGCCACCTTACGAAGGCTCGCAATCAGTGCCCCGGCGCGCGCGGCGTATCCGTGATAGCCTCTCGCCTTCGCCTCAGGCACCGCATCCTGAAGGCTGTACAAATCCATGATTTTTCCTTCGCCCCAGATCAGGTCGCCCGAACAAATCACCCGTTTGCCACCGGCATCGATCACATAAGAGATCGCGCCGGGCGTGTAGCCCGGAGTCGAGATTACCCGCACCTTAGCACCGTCAACGGCAATCGCATCGTTGTCAGTGACAGCCTGTGTGTTCGCATAGGAACGTACAGGCGCCTTTGTGCTCTTCTGCGAGTAATCGTGGAAGCGGGACGTTTCCAGTGTTTGCCAGAATCCTGCCGGCCTCGCGAAGAGTTCAGCTTCCGCCGCGGGAACGAACACGCGTGCTCCCTGTGGCGCAAACCCCGTGGCGTCACGACGGGCGTGTGTCAGCAAGAGTTGGGTGATGGGCGCCGAGGAGGACGGTGAAGCATACACCGCCGTATGTGAGCCGATGATGACGCTGTTGACGGAACCTTGGACGAAGCGGACTTGGGGAGGCAACGAAGCGTTTGCCAACAAAGGCAACGCGGTCAGTAGGAATACGGCGAGAGGGCGCACGAGATTATATTACTGCCAACACACCCCGAGGGTGAGAGGCGGATGAGCAGTCCTCAGACGCGAGCTTATCCCTGCAAACTACTGCAGTGTTGGCAGCGCGATCTCACCACGGAGTTGGGCTTCGCCGCCTTCTTTTTCATAAACCCCGTAGAACGACGACAGGCAATCCAACCACAAGGCGATACGGTGCATCTCGTCAGCGTTCAATTTTACGCCGTGATGTCCTTTCGACAGCATCTGCCACAACGGCGCGGCGTGGGCGCCGAACTTGCCTGGGATCGTCTTGAGGTCGTCGCCGTAATCGTAGAAGCCGAATTTCGGCACCAGGCTTAGATAGCTCGCGTAATATTGCGTCGGCCGGTCCATGAAGCCTGAACTCGGACGCGACACAATCCTCGCGTCGAGCGGCGGAGCTTTGCCGACGTTTTTCTGGTGGCAGGCGACGCAGTTTTTGTCGAGCACCGGCTGAACCAAACGCGGATAGCTGAAGGGATTGGATGCCGTCCACGTCTGGCTGCAACCGCGACGGCGCGCGGCGCATTGCGAGCGGGTATTTGTTCTGGCATCTGCGGCGTGCCGTGGCGCGGTTCGTGGCAGCCCTGGCAACCGGCTACTTCGCCGGGCTGGAATTGCGTACCGGACCGCATCGAGGTGACCGCCAGGCCGTTCTGAGTCGAGCGCCTGGAAAAACACTTCCTTGCCGGCCGGCACGGTGAAATAGGCGCTGCCGTCCTCCTCGACCGGTACGGTGCCGAGAACAGCGCGGGCGATGTTGATCGAGGACGAACGTGGGATCTGCAAGCCCGTGTTGTGCGCCGTCGCGGTCGAGCCGACCGACAACGGCAATACCTGCAGCACGCGCAACGCCGGTGATCTTCGTGCCCTCCGGCCACGGCCGCTGGCCACGGTATGACGTTGAGGACGGCGACAGTGGCTTCGGCTGTCTTGCCCGGCAGTGAACCGTTTGGCCGGCTCGTGGGATACCGGCGGCTTCGGGCGCGGCGCGAGCGGCATCGGGCTATGACAGCCGATCGCGGGATCGCGGTAGATCAGTTCCTTGTTGCCGAAACTGTCAACGAGATAAATGCCATGGTTGCCTGTCGCACCCAGTCCCGGCACCTCTGCCGCAGCGTCATAGACGCAGAGGTAGTAATCCTCGCTCAGCGGCCACGCTTCGCCGTAGGCCAACGTACCGCCCTGGCTTTCCGGGAAACCGACGTCGGGCGTCACTCGTTTGACGGGGGACATCTTCGTCGTCGTCCACGACGCGCGGATCGAACACCACCAGCGAGCCGAACGCCTGGCCATGATGCGGCGCCGCGGTCGCGATGTACTTAGGCGAGCCGGGAATAGCGCGGATGTCCTGTTCCATGTCGGGCCGGGTTTGCCGCGCCGTATAGTTGCCCTGCACAGCGCGCGGGTCGCGGCCATCGGGCGTCATCACCCAAGGATGATGCGCGACCATCGAATGGCGGTCCACGTAATCCCAGCGCGTGTAGATGATCATGCCGTCGTGCGCGACGCTGGGCTGCCACTCGTTGGTCTCGTGGAAACTCAGGCAGCGGATGTCACTCCCGTCCGCCGCCATGTCGTGCACGGTGTACGTCGGGCAGATCCGGCCACAGCGCAGATAGCCGCCGCGCCGTTCGCTGATGAAGGCGATCCGTCCGCTGGGCATGAAGCAGGGATCGAAATCGTTCCACGTGCCGTCGGTAATCTGCTCGAGTCGCGAGCCGTCGGCGTTGACTTTGAAGACGTGGTAGCTGCGTCCCTCCGCCCAGTGTCCGCGGCTCGGATCGGTGTGCGTCCGGTGCTCGCGGTCGCCCGTGGCACTCGACGTAGGCGAAGGCAATCTGCTTGCCGTCGAACGAGACATCCGGCGACAGGAACGAACCGCCCTCGGTCTCGTCGCCGCTCAGCTTGCCCATGCCGTCGTACCTGATGTTCCACGCACGATTCGGACCGCCGGAGAGTTTTTGGCCCTTGAGCCGACCGCGCTCGACGACGGAGTTGGCGAGCAGGTCTCGTACGCGCGCGTTCGGGCTGAACGGATTCTCCAGCACGCAGAGAGCGCCGCCCGGCCGCGCAGCGATTCCGTAGAACTGGTCGCACATGTGTTGATAGATCGCGAGGTGGCGTTTGATGAACAGCAGCTTGTCGAAGCTGAGCAGCGGATTGGCAAACGCGATCTGACGCCGCAACCTGCAGGCTTCGGCGAACAGGACGTAGCGCGCCTCGACGTTTTCCGGTGCGATGACAGCGTTCGCTTTCTGGAGTTCGGCCAGCGGCGCGTGGAACGCAGCCAGCTTCAGGTTTGCGTGCAACGCCGCCGTACGCCGCAACACGATGTCAGCGGGATCGCGGTCCGACGCCAGGATCAACGCCTCGGGCCGCAGCGTCTCGCCCGCGACCTTCTCGAACGCCCCCCGCTTGCCCAGATCATGCAGCAACACTGCAAACTGATTTTCCCATTCCTGTTCCAAGCCGGCCCGTGACCAAGCGTCCAAAAACTCCGGCATCCCGCGCACGGACCGCAACAGCGAGCGGCGAAACTCGCGCACCTCGCGGTAAAGCGCCGGCACCTGCGCCATCGCTTTCGCGTCCTGCTTCACTGCTGCAGCGATGGTGGCGTTCCAGCGCGGCTCGGCCTCGTCGAGCTGTTTCAACATCGTTTTGCCGCCGGCTAGCCGGTTCGCCAGCGTCGCGACGGCCGCGCGTAAGTCCGACACGCTACCGGCATGCGTCACGGGACCGTTATCCGTCCACTGCGTGGCTTGGCGTTGCAAGGCAACCCAACCCGCGTCTTCGGGTGCCGTCCTGGTGCGGTTCAGTTCCGCGATACGATCGTCGATCACCTTGCGTGCTTCACTGAGCCAAATGCGGGTGGCCACGGCCGCGACGTCCTCCACGCGGCACGCGCGTCCATAGAGATCAAGCCAACGAGGATCGTTCGGTGCAGCTTTTTCGCGCTTCAGTTGCTCGAATTCCTGACGGACGCTGGGCGCCATCGAGCCGAGCCGCGGAAACGCCAGCCCCATGATCCACTGTTCGAAACTCACATCGGACGAATGGAGAAACCAGTCAAGATAGCGCTGCCCCGGCAAGTCGCGACGGAACCGCGCGCACTGTGCCGGCCAATCCTTCTCGATCTGCGCCCAGACCTTCGGCATCGCCGTGGTGTTGAGCTGAGATTCCTTGGCTCCTTTGAGCAATTCGGCGCAGTTGGCGCGCGTGGCGATCATTGTCCCGGACCACGTCGCCTTCTTGACGTAAACCTGTTTCGCAACCGGCACCTGGCTTTCGGCCAGCACGCCGGCCACGGCGAGCGATGCCAGAACCAGGGCCGTTAGTGCAAGGATTCTATACTTCATTTCTTTCGGTCTCCGTGTTTGCAGTCACTGTCTTCCAAGGATTCCTGAAACGTCGTCATTCAGAACCGAGGCGTCCAAATGGTCCAGAACAAGAATGGAATTTATCGAACCGGCGTTCTCCGCCAATCCGTCCCAGAACCAAACCACGTTGCCGTCCTGATCGACCTCGATGATCCGCCAGCCCGGATTGAAGTCCTTCTCGTTATGTCCATTCCAATTGGCGAACACCACATGGCCATTGCCCAGGATCTGCAGCCCGCCATAGAACCAGTTGCGCAGCCCTTGCGGTTGTCGAGCCGTCGTTTCCCTCAACAAGGTCCCGTCCGAAGCATATTCAAACAGTGCCGTTGCGTAGCCGCCGGACACCAGGGTGTTACCGTCGGGCTTGCGAACAGCCATGTAGGCATTGCGTGGACGCGGCAGTCGGAACTGCCGAATCAACCGCTTGTCTTCGGGGATACCGGTCGCCATCGTCACTTCCGCGACGCCCTCCAATTCCGACAACAGCAACGTCTTTTGGGGCGTGCAGCGCATCATGCGCAGCATTCGCAGCTGTGGGAATGTCACTTGGCGCACAATCGCATTTTCGGCGTTCAACTCAGTGACCGTAACGAGATCTTTGCCGTCGCTTTTAGCGTTTGCACCCAACAGCGTTCGCCCGTCATTGAGTCGGCGGGCGGTCACAATGCCGTTCAACGACGGATTCCTGAACTCCCGCACGACAGCACGGTTTTGGAGGTTGTAAATGGTGAAGCCGTCGGAGCGGGTGACCAGCAGTTCATGCCGGCCGATCAACTGCATGTCCTTGACTCCGCCACCCCACGGCATGTTCCAGCTTTGTTGCGGGCTAACCTGATCCACGTAAAAGAGCTTGCCGCGCATGAAATCCAAAGCCAGGAATCGATGGCGGACGACCTCCTGGGTCCAGGCCGCCTGCCCGAAGAGCAGCATGGCAAGGGCAAACGCCAAGCCAAGCGACGGGGAAGCCATCGAAACATTTCGCCGGTTCAAAGGGTGTACCTCAAAATAGTACTCATCAGCCCCGACCGCGGAAATGGAACTACTGAACCGCACCCACGCTGAGGCAACTTCATCCGCGTGCCCAGGCTTTCATTAAAAACATCGGATCTGGCTTCCAGCAAGTTGATGAAAGACCATTCTACATCGGGTTTTCCGACCGAAACGTCTGATTGCAAGATTTGCTGGAACAGAGTACTAAGATGCGAGACGTACGTAGGGTTCTGATCACTAAAGGACTTAGTCCGCGTACGCCAGACTGGACGTTCGGAAGTCTACCGGTGCCAGGCAGGACTGATAGATAACGGCGGCCAGGTCACCGCTGTGTCTTCAGTATTCGGCTGGGTGTGAATTTCCGGCTGGGCACGTTGGCTGGACGACGGCCGGTTTGTTTTTCACGGGCGGAGCTTTGCGAAGCTCCCTACAATGGGCGCCGTACTGATTCGAACAGGTCGGTTTCGCGTTTCCGCCCGCCGTTCACAGGGTTGTAAACGCGGTAGATCTCCTGGGAGCTCCACAGCGCGTGGTGCTTCAGGTTTCTCACTCCTGATATATCTTCTTCCGGAAACCAGGCGGAAGTTTGAACGCTCCCAACTCGCAACGCGGCCCGTAAAACCCTCTTTGACAGGTCGAACCTGTCGGCACAATCTGCCTTGCGATGGCGTCTAAGATTGGTGAGCAGTGGCAATGAGGAATAGTCTAACAGCGGCACATCGAATATGGACTGTTGGGATTTTTTTCTTTCTGTGGTTTTTCCTGTCAGCATTCGGCCAGCCACCACAGCGAATCCAAATCGCAAGTCTCGTATCACAAGTTGAACCCGTCTATCCAGTTGTGGCCAAAAAGAAAGGCATTCAGGGCGCGGTGCGAATGGATGCCGTCATCGGGAAGAATGGACGCGTAGTGCACCTCCAGTCGATCAGCGGCAATCCGGTTCTGGTTGACGCCGCCAAGGATGCCGTTATGCAATGGGTTTACAGACCTACGCTTCTGAATGGCGAACCAATTGAGGTGATCATCGAAGTCTGCGTGCCTCTGTCCGGTCAAAGCAGACACCGCCACCGTGCGGCACACCTCCGCGTCGCAGGCGCTTCTCCGGTGAGCGGGCGTTACGACGGCTTGGCGGTGACGCGGAGCGGTAGCTCATTGAAGTCGGATTTCAATCTTCAGTTGTCCAGTAATAGTTATAGCTTGGGTGTGAATAACAGAAGCCCCAGCTAATACGGCAATGATGTACTCGCCCTCGTTCACTCCGGAAATTACAAATTTGCCATTCCGGCTGATGGGCGCCTCTGTTCCGCCGGCTCCACGTAGTGGAATGATTTTCAACCAAAGATTGCGCCGTTCTCCGATTGGAGCAATTGAACCGCTGAGGCTGAGTACAAACGCATTCTCCACTCACGGCAAGCTGGAATCGAACATCCAACTCCGGCTGTTCAAGGCGAACGTGGCGTTTCTCAAGCTGAAAACCGGGAGCGGACACTTGAACCGAGTACAGACCCCATGGAACGTGCTCAATCTTTCCATTCGATGCCCGGTGCAGTATCCTCTGCGTGGATGCGTCCACCAGTTCCGCATCAATCTTGGCAATTCGAGCACCTGTCACGTCGAAACCCGAGATGTGAATCGTCCCTTTTGGAAAGTCGCCGACTTTAATGCACTCGGCACCACATATCGTGATACACAGCATCGCCGGGAGAACAGCCGTTCTCATGATCTGATTTTAGGTAGCGGAAGGTCCGCGCGCAAACGAGCAGAACGGCCACGCAACCGAACCGATTCGGAAACAGACACCAGCTCCGCGCCAAGCACCGCAGCGCCGCGACAAAACAGTGGCCGCCAAATTATAGAATCCTGTCGAAAAACGACCTTGTGGTTAGGTAAACGGCGATTGCGGAAAAGACCACCGTTGAGACTCCTGGCACAGGCAAAGTCCGCAAAGAGGACCTAACGACCACTGACCACGTTCTCGGGGTTCCCACCGCCTCATAGCGCAGACGGCGGGAACTAACACAAACACTAATTCTGCCGCCTTAGCGTCGGCTGAGGAACTGACAACGCACACCGATCCGGTGGCCCACTAAAAAACTGATCGACCAAGCGCCCCGGCCTTCCCTAAGGTGTGCGCCTGACGGGGATGAACAGAGTCGGCATCTGTGTAACCCCGCCGAGTTTGACTGTCAGCGGAACTGCGTCGTTGCCGGGTACTGTGGGGACTACAACGTTGAATTGGTACAGCCCGGTGAGGTTAGGTGCCAGTCCGTAATAAGAAAGGGTCGCCGGAGTGGTTCCGAACAAAATCTCGCAAGTGGCCGCAATCGAATTCGCCTGGGAGACGACTGTGCCCGCCGGGATGCCGGGCGACACCGGGCCGAACCCAATGCCGTAAATTGTGATCGTTTCTCCCGGGCGGGCCGCGCGCGCAGCTAAACCCGGAATCGCGCCGGCCGGAAGTACGAAAGTCGTGCCATCGTTAAAGAGCGCTCCCACGTACTGCTTACCAGCGAGTTGAAACGCCGACGAGCCAGCAGACCAGCCTGCGTTGCGTTCACGTTGACCGGATACTGATAGCTGGTGCCTCCCGATGTCGTCACTGTGAGAGTCTGCGGCCCAGTACCGATGTTGGAGGGGGCGAGCGCATTGACCTGCTCTTGGCTGATGTAGTACACGAATGCGGGCTGGCCGCCGATGGAGACACGGACGTCGTCTAGCACAGTGGGCGCATTCGCTCCGTTGAAGTCCTTGCCCGTCCACATTCGGCCTTCCGCGTTGGTAGAAAGCTTCTTGCCGTAGATCTCGATCCAGGTGCCGGGAGCGATACTTGAAAAACCCCCAAAGGCGCTTGCTGTAACCACGCCGTTCTCTTTGATCGAGGGACGGGTGCCAGCGTTCGGATCGGAAAGGACAAAGGAGACATTGTCGGCGTAGCCGTCGTCGTAGGTGCCATCTGCTCGCGTCATCTGCAGTGTGACCTGAACCTGACGGGTTCCTGCCGGCAGGGTGCCGGACTGTGAGCGCAACAAGATCCCCGTAGCGTCCTTGCGGTCCGCAGCAGTTACGGGACCCAGTTTTTCGGTTCCAAGGACCTTTCCACTCCAGTCCAAAAATTGTGCTGTCAAAGCAGCATTGTCCTCCTGCGATGACCATCCGCCGAGGTAAGCTGACACGGTGTATTTAATCCAACCGGCGTCGATTGGCTCCGCCGCGGCAGAGACGTCAAGATATTGATAGCCGGAAGAGGAGGCGGTTGCCGGCCCTCCGGAGCGGTCAGTCGGTCCAGGCGCAGTCGGCGGAAAGTCTCCGTTTACCATGTAGGGAACCACTTCGAACTGTCCGACTCGCGCCCAACCCGGAATGTCCGTTGTGATGAAGTTGCCTGTGACGCTATTCAGACCTGTCCCGGATTCAGCGCCCGGATTCGCGATCAACTTCGTGGCCAGAACGGAATCCGGAGATTCTGGCGCGCGCAGGACCAGGCTCAACCCGTCCGCCGAGGCGGAATTCCATTTCTGACTGCCGC
>CAWCAT010000025.1:0-139374 GCA_963793625.1 Bryobacteraceae bacterium
TGGAATTCCTGGTTCGCCTATCTGCGGGATGTGGACGAGCAGCGGATACGCGCCGAGGCCAACCTCGCCGCCCAGCTTGGCGTCGAAGTCTTCTACGTCGACTACGGTTGGTCGCCCGAGCTTGGTGATTGGCAGCCAGAGCCCAAGCGCTTCCCCAGCGGACTCGGTGCCCTCGCCGATTACGTCCACAGCAAGGGGATGCGGTTTGGTGTTTGGGTAGCATTCGGCGACGCGGCTCCCAACTCGGTGCTGGTGAAGCAGCATCCCGAATTTCTTGCCGAGCAGCCCGACCGCGCGGCGATGGGCATCGATCAGGCGAAGATCCTGGTCCTCACGGGGCCGAGGACTGGTTGGTGGATCGAGTGGACCGTGTGGTGAAGGTACCACGGTGGACTGGCTGAAGTTTGACCAACCGATGATCGCCGCCTGCAAGGCTACTGACCACGGACATCCGCCCGGCTTGTCCGGCTCACTGTATGCCAACAACCTGGCCTTCTACCGGGCGCTGGAGAGGGTGGCACCCATTATCCGACCTTTGGATCGAGAACTGTTTCAAATGGGGACGGCTATCTCGACTACGGCCGGGCTACGCTCGGCCACATGGCTAACCGACGATTCGGGAACACCCTTGTCGCCATGCCGCGCGTTCAGCAAGACTTCTACACGGCTAGCTTCGCCGTTCGCCCCGACTATCTGATTCAGTGGCTAGCCGTGATGCCCAACACGGCCGGGGCGCTTGGCCGCACCACCTCAATTCGTGACCTTTCCATCAAGCCTTAAGTAGCATGGTTGGATCATGGGGGTTGTCCTTGCGGCTTACCAGAAATGGATGCCGATCAACTGGACCTCCTCCGTCGCCTCATCGTCCAGTACAAGGGGATCCGCCCGTACATCGCCGAAGGCGACCTCTACCATTTGGTCGGACCTTCCAACTTGAACGACCCATGGGACGGCGGCTGGCTGGGCGTACAATATCACGAAGCGACAGCGGAGAAGACGAGGAATCCTACGTTCGTAACGGCGAAAATGCCGCCGAGACAATCACCCTTAAACTGCGCGGTTTGGATCCCCAAGGTGTCTACCGGTGGTCACAAGAAACGAGGCAACCGCCGAGGAGATGGCACGGGCATGACCCAGACGAAGCTCGGCCTACCGGTACCGGTCGAGCCGCGGCTCGGAAATTGGCTCCTCTATGAGCGAATAGGCTGACTGGCGATCGTCAAGCCGCTGCACGACAATTCGTCTGGCATTGGTAGCGCCGGTAGGGGCCGTGCAGACTGAGGTCCTGTCGTGAGACTACTTCGCGCTTAGAGGCTTCCCAGATCCCTGGCCCGGCAGAACCGGCCAGCCACCCCCGGCCACGGCCTCCGATCTCCGGACGGGCTTGGTCATGTCGATATTGGGTGGACTGACTATTGCCAGCCCCGCTCCTTTTCCAAGGCGTTCGCGACAATCGCCCGCGTCATTCACGGTAGTATAAAGAGTGCTCACCGAGGTTGTACCGGGATAGGGCATGTACTCCTGTGCCATGGCGAAAGGAATCATGTCCGGACGACGCTGAAAGAGGAGGTCCCCCCGGCAACTCGGGCAAACCGTCGGATTGGTCCGTTACCATCAGGGTGAGGGCGGGCGATGGCTCGACTTCGAGGAGCAGATCGACCCCCTCTCTGCGGTCAGTCCCGTAGTAGCGCAGAAACCAATCGCCCTTGTCGGACAGGCGGGATGCCGCCTGCCTGTTGCCATTCACTGTCGCGGTCAGAACGGGCGCCCCGCTTAACTCGACCCGCATTCCCCGGGCCAGCCGCGGACTGGAAAGGTGCAAGGCAAGCGCCCGAACATCGCCCGGAGGTCTGATCAGAGATAACTCTCAGTTGTGGCGCCGGCAGGGAAGCGGCCGGCGCCAGGCCCTTGAAGCCGTTCGGCGGTTTTGGGCTTTCGGGAATAAACGCGTACAGAGCGGGAGAGGTCGACCGGCTCGATAGCGCCAGGGAAAAACTGCGCCGTCCACGGATCGTTCGGCTTCTCCCCGAAACTGAGCCACGATGCCTTTCCGCTGTCCGCGTTCAGTTCATACCACACCCCATTCTGCATCGGCTGGCTGGTGTCGAAGCCTGACGTCACGCTTCCGGCGGCGAGGAAGCCGATCGCCACCAAGGCGACGACCGCCGCGCCAGCCATTTCCGCGTCCGGGTAACCATGTCCATCTGCGGTGCCAACAGCGCCAACATCGAGGCCAAGAACAGCATGGGTACCACCACGAACGGCACCGCCGGCTGCATGAGCAGGAACCAGAATCCGATCAGGAGGTAAACGAGAACGACGGTCGGGACGACAATGAGCAGGATGATTGCCGCGAGGATTAGCCCGCCTACCCAGGCCACCAAGCCGCACGCCGCGGTGACCTCGCCAGAACGCCGGCAATTGGCCGTTACAGCCAGGAAAAGGGAAGTCCCTAGCAAGGCCAGACGAACAGATAGCTCATCCCAGGCAGCGTGTAGCTGGTCAGCAGCGCCGGGACTAGCCAGATCAGTAGCGCCCCCGAGGTGAGATGCGTTGTCCTCAACCATCGACGCGCCAGAACGAAAACCGTCAAGCAGGCTGCAATCACCAGCGCCCCAAAACCGATCACGTTCAGAGATCGGCACCGTAGGTGCCCCATAAGGGTTGCGCCAGTATTCCGGAGAGTTTCCTGGCGATCCCTATCCAGACGACGGCAGATCACGACGGGAACGAGAATTCGGCGAAGGCGAAGGCCACGCGGCCGACAACCCCGGACCGTTAATTGCCGGCGGCGGAGGCCAATCGCTATTGCGCCGGCGAAAAGTAATCCGGCAAGGATCGCCAATGGCCTGGCCACGCGGCCGGGTACTGGACCATCATTCCCGGCAGAAGGAGAAGAAGACCCCGTCGTCACCGGCTCTCAGTACATCCAGATCCTAAGTGCCAAAGTAGCAAGCCAGACCGAATACGTTCTCCCCCTGATGCTGGAGGCTGCGCGGGTCCAGGGCATCCACTTGTCCATGGCGGAGTGATATATGGTATGGTAGTGCCAGCCGAACATGGGACTCAAACCGGGAACGCCGTGCTCGACAAAACGGTAAGGTCCGGTACCCAAGGGCATGGCCGAAAGCAGTTGGGTCAGAAAATACGGGCCATGGGATGGGGAACGGCGTTGGCAAAGCCTTCTACCAGACCGCGGTTTCCAGTACTTGTCTCCATTAGAAACCGACGCCCCGCTATCTCCCGCGGGTCCACAAGCCACCAGACGGACGTCCTTCGCCCAAGGATGCTGCCAGAAAGAAGGCCGCGGCGCCTTGCGCATCCACTTCCTCGGCGTCGGTCAGGACGAAGATCAGGTCGTTCCGGCAGACGTGGCCCGGACTGGATGGCGCGCATTCGACTAAGGATGCCGGCTACGGCCCGCACCGTTATCGCTCGCGCCTGACGTACCCGGTTGAGAATCGTAATGAGCCAACACTGCCACCGCCCCGTTCGAACCGCTACCCGGAAGGCGAACGAGGATGTTCTGCTTGAGCTGGGAGGCGGACAGGGCCTGCTCGCTAAGTCACCGCGCCAGTGGCGTCCTGGACTACCGGGTCCAGCCCCATCGCCCGAATTTCTGGAGAACGTATTCCCGGACCTTTTCCAGCGCCAGCGAACCGACGGGTGGGCCGCTGCTTATCACTCGCAGATGGCTCAGCGCTCGCTCGCCCGAAAACTCTGACAAGGCGCGGTTCCGGGACAATGGCCGGCGGGACGATGATCTGCGCCACCGCGACCCATACCGCTAGAGCAAGACGAGAAGGACAGCACGACCTGAAGGACGGGTTTACTGATCACCCGTCGAATAATGGAAGGGAGACGTTTGAATGGTAGATTTGTAGTCGATGACGTCACTGTCCCTTCTCCTTCTAATCTTCTAGCCTAATCTGACCTAAAACGCCGCTTTGTCGAGCGGATCATTTCGGCGAAGTCTGGCCGGCAAAGTCGACTATCCGCCCGGAGTATCTACATTAAGAACGAAGCGAATCCCCCGGTAGCGTTCGTCACGGAAGCCCTGGAAATGGTCGGAGTCCTATTGGCAGACACAACCAGACGAGCAGGACGGGAGCGACAAGCCAACGACCAATCATGCCCATCGATTTCCCCGCGAATCCTCCTCCGCCAATCTGGATAGCGGTCCAAGGATAGCGGAATCGGGGATGGGAGGCACCAACCAAGTGGTTAGATTAGGACTAACCATCTGGATAGTAGAGGAAATGGTTTGGCCAACCACCCAACCGGCCGCTTTATGGCTAAGTCGGCTAGTTTCGACCGCCTGCACCTTTTTGTCCGCTCTTGGAAAACCGGAGGGGATGGTCACAAAATGGTGGCCTACTCTGGCGCAGCAATACGCAAAATCGTGCCGGCGCAATCTTGACTTGGCGCTGGATTGGGCGTATACCTCCCTCAATACGGCTGGTCGGCGGGGATGACCGGCCAATGGCGGGCGGACGTGCCCGCTTCCGCCGTCCTTCTTGGAAGGACAGCGTCCGAGTTCCTGTAGCGGCCAGCTCGTTCAGCGCCATTGAAAGGCGCCAAAGGTCAACCCGACTAGCGAAACTTCGAGCATCTGAGGAACGCCGGTGAAAAAGAGCACCCTGTCCAATCACCTTCGCTATCTAATCGACAACGTCGATGTCCCGCGGTCCGGGAGTGCTAATCCTCTGGCTGGCATCGATCACGATACTTGTTGTCGTTGGCGCCTCCTTTCTTATTCAACTGGCGGGAACCGATCCGGACGAGAAGATCTCCCGCAGGTCTTGTTTACGGTTCTCTTTCAGACCCTTACCCCCACCACGGTCAGTGCTACGGCGGGCTCGTCCTTGTTCCTGGGAGCCATGCTGGGCGCGGCCCTCGGCGGGTGCTGTTCGTCAGTGTCTTCATCGGCATCCTGACCAACCTAATCGACAATCGTCTTAACGACCTGCGCAAGGGACAATCGACCGTCTTGGAGAGCGACCACACGCTCATTCTTGGCTGGTCGGCGCAGGTCTTCACCGTCATTTCGCAGTTGGTCATCACCAATGTCCATCATCACCATTCCTGTATTGTCATTCTCGCCGACCGGGACAGAGTGCAGATGGAAGACCGAGATCCGGGGCCAAGGTCCGAAGAGGGCCGCACGCGAATTGTGTGCCGCACTGGCAGTCCTCTCGACCCCACGGATGTAGAAATTGTGAGCCCCGAAACGGCACGCTCGAATCATTGTTCTGGCCCCTGAGAACGACGACACCGACACGTATGCTGATCAAGGCGCTACTCGTGTTGACCAACGAATCCGACGGTAATCTCCGGTCGTGGCACAATCGTCGCCGATATCCAGCATCGGAAGAATCTGGAGAATTGTCGGCCTCGTCGGGGGCGACAAGGTGGAACTAGTGCTCGTTCATGTCAGCTAATCTCCCGGATAATGGTTCCCAGACCTGTCGCCAGACGGGCTTGTCGACTGTCTAGCCGAACTCCTCAACTTCGAGGGCGACGAGCTCTACTTCAGAGAAGAGCCGGTGCTGGTAGGCCGGACATTTGGCGAGGCATTGTTGGCCTAGGAAGACGGGTGCCGATCGGGCCGCAGCGCCAGGGCGGTGGCACTCAGCTAAACCCACCCATGGTCACGCCGATTTCCCCGGGCGACCAGAATCATCACCGCCATCTCGGGGACCGGGGCCTCCATCCAATTGTCGGGACTTGCCGAGTTAAAGATGGATGAGGAAGCAATGCAAAAGGGCGAGGCGAGTCCATCGAAGCCGGAAGCACGCTGATTCGGGCTCGAACCATCATGCGCCACAAATCATCCGCGAGCTCGACCACTATGTGGCGCCAGGTTCTCATTGCCTGGTGTCGCCCAAGTAACGGTGCCGAAACCCAAATCAGGGGTTGCTGCACTGGGCTCAAGAACAGCGCGGCGTCGTTCAAACAAGGCGACACGACGCATCGCGAAACCCTTGGATGAACTGGCGATTCCCAGCTTCCAGCACGTCATCGTCCTTAGCTATTCCGATACGTTGGGCGTCCAGGAGGCCGACGCGCGAACGTTGATGACGCTCTTGCACCTGCGGGACATCCGGGAGCGCTCAGGAGAGGATTTTTCGATTGTCAGCGAGATGCTCGACGGGCGCAACCGCGACCTGGCCGACGTTACCCGCGCTGACGATTTCATCGTGAGCGACCAGATCGTTAGCTTCGTCCTTACCCAGGTTGCCGAGAACCGGCACCTGAACGCGGTCTTCAGCGACTTGTTCGATCCCGAGGGCTCGGAAATCTATCTCAGGCCAGTGCGGGAATACGTCCGACCCGGGACGCCGGTCAACTTCTATACAGTGACAGAGTCGGCCCGCCGTCGCGGTGAGGTTGCGCTTGGCTACCGGTTGGCAGGGGATGCCCAGAAAGCCAGGAGCACCTTTGGCATCGTGCTGAACCCGAACAAGTCGGATCGTTTCACATTCGGCGAAGGTGACCAGATCATCACGTTGGCGAAGCAATGATGGGCGTTTGACATAGTCACGAGAAACGACTCTGGGTCTTGATGAACGTGCCCCGCCGCAGCTCGTCGAAGGCGACCCGCAGCTCCTCCTGGGTGTTCATCACGATCGGCCCGTACCAGGCGATCGGCTCGCCGATGGGCTTGCCCGAGATCAGCAGGAACCGCACCGGCTCCTCCTCGGTCGACGACGGTGACCGTGATCGCCGTCGCCGAAGAGCACCAGGTGCCCGTCGCCGATCAGCGCGCCGCGCTCCATGTCGAAGTAGTTCGGCCCCCTCGGCCTCGTAGCTGTAGGGGTCCTTCTGCTGGCAGAAGACGCCCTTGCCGCCGATCACGTAGGCGAAGACCGTGTGGCCCCGCGGCGTCGGGTGCGTGAAGGCCGCGCCGGGCGGCAACGGTGACGTCGAGGTACTCGGGGTCGGTGACGACGTCGCGCACCGGGCCCGTCACGCCGTCCGCCGTGCCGGCGATGACCTTGATCTTGGTCCCGCTCGGCGTCCGTCACCTCGGGGATCTCGGCGCTGGTCACGCCCCGGTAGCGCGGGTCCATCATCTTGTTGGCGGCCGGCAGGTTGGCCCAGAGCTGGAAGCCGTGCATCGCGCCCTGCGCGTCGCCCTTGGGCATCTCCTGGTGGATGATGCCGCTGCCGGCGGTCATCCACTGCACGTCGCCCGAGGAGATGACGCCGCTGTTGCCCAGGCTGTCGCCGTGCTCGACGTCGCCGCGCAGGACGTAGGTGATGGTCTCGATGCCGCGGTGGGGATGCCAGGGGAAGCCCTTGAGGTAGTCGTCGGGCTCGTCCGAGCGGAAGTCGTCGAGCAGCAGGAACGGGTCGTACAGCTTGCGGGTCGCCGAAGCCGATGGCCCGGTGGAGGTGCACGCCGGCGCCCTCGATCGTCGGCCGGCTCTTGGTCACCTTGCGGATCGTTCTCTGCTTTTCAGCCATGAGTCTACTCCTCCAATACTGCCCGGTATACCGGCAGAACTGCCTCTGGTGCGTGGGAACTCGCTTGGACTTCCGGACAGTCACCCTTAATATTCGATTGCCAAGGCCGGTCGCCCTTGAGCTAGTCTGCCCGCTGGGTCGCCGGACTTGGCTGCTCGCCGAGGAACTCGAACCACGCCTTCTTGGCGCACGGGGTAGTGCTTGGCGGCCTCGACGAGATCCATGAACGCGACGATGGTGCTGCTCGAAGCGATCGGCGAGCGGCTCGTTGAGAATCTGGGCCGTCCGGGTCGAGGGCCTGGTGCGCCTGCGCGAGGGAGAACATGTCCGGGAAGACCCGCGCGCCCAGGTGTTCCAGCGGGATGCGGAGCGCCCAGAGGCCCCGGTTGCCGCCGGCCATCGATGGCGAGGCCGAAAGCAGCAGGCCGTGCCGGGCGTTGAACGGCTGCGGGTGGTACCGGGAGACCCAGTCGATGGCGTTCTTGAGCAGCCCCGGCATCGAGGCGTTGTACTCGGGGGAGGCGATGACGAAGGCGTCGTTGGCCTCGAGGCGGCGGCGGAACTCCGCTGCGCCGGGCGGGAAGCCCGTGGCTGTCCTCGACGTCCTGATTGTAGGAGGGGGCGTCGAAGTCCCTCATCGACGCGAGGTCCACCGTCCCGCCGTGCTGCTCGATGGTCCGAGCGGCGAGCCGGGCAAGCCGGAGGTTGAGGGACTCGGCCCGAAGCGACGCGGCGAACACCAGGTAGCGCACCGGCTCCCTAGGCGTCATCGCATCGGAAGCGCTCAAGCCACCGGGAGAATCTGACATCGGTATCCTCCTTGGCGATTGTTCGCCACCAGCCCGAGGGGAGGGGAAACCCCGTCAAGTGGGCGGTTTGGCGTTCACGAAGGAGCTTTGGGTCTCGGCTTCCCCTAATCTTATCGCGCCCCCGCGACGTTCGCTTGTCTGCAAGATCTATACCGCCCGAATGGTAAGGCAGCCAGTCCCCGGTAGTCATAGACATTCGGACCGACTATCCCAAATCGTTTACTGCGCCAACCCGTTGGATGTACAATGGATCATGGCCGTTCTGTCCTCGGGAGAGAGCACAGGAGGGACCGACAATGCAGTACGCCGAACCAGGCTATGTCGTTCGTCACGCGATCCCCGGCCGTCTTCGCATCAGGCTGACGGGCTTGACGTTCCCGTCCGTCCAGATCGCCAGACTGGCGCGGAGGCTGGCGCAGCAGGCCGGGGTAGGCAAAGCAGACGCCCACGCCGGCAGCCGGTGCATCATCCTCATCTATGACACCCGAACGACCTCGGCGGACGCCGTGCTAGCGCTTTTTACCAGAGAATTCTCGGCCGTGTACCAGTAGCGCAAGCGAGACCGCGATCTCGCCCAAGGAAACGGCCGGCAAGCCGCACTCTAGCGGTCAAATCGCCGGGGCCACAGATGCCCTCGCGTCGTCTTATCGAAGTACTGGGCCTGGGTGGCGTGCTCGTCTATGGCTTAGTCCGCCGTTTGCTGTTTGGCGCCACTCTCGCGCAGGGGCCCTTCAGCGTGGTGTTCCTAGCAGCCATAACAATCTGCTCACCGCGATTTCCGGCTTCAGCGAATTAGTGCTTGAGAGCATGGGCGAAGAAGATCCGCGGCGGCTCGACATCGAAGAGATCCGCAAGGCAGGCGATCGTGCCGCGTGCCTCACCCGCCAGTTGCTGGCATTCAGCCGCAAGCAAGTGCTGCAGCCGCAGGTCCTGAATCTGAATGCCGTGATTCAGGACATCGAAACGATGCTGCGTCACCTGATGCGCGAAGACGTCGAACTGGTTATGATGCTCGACCCGAACCTGGATTCACTGCGTGCCGATCGGGGACAGATGGAACAGGTGATCATCAATCTGGCCGTGAATGCGCGCGATGCCATGGCGCACAGCGGGCGGCTCACGATCACCACTTCGAACGTGCAGCACAGCGGAAAGTCGCAGGATCTGCGAACCGCCCTGGAGCCCGGCGCTTACGTCGTGCTCTCGGTAAAAGATACGGGCAGCGGTATCGATTCGGGCACGCTGGCGCACATTTTCGAGCCATTCTTTACGACCAAGCAGCAGGGCAAGGGTACCGGACTAGGACTTTCCACTGTCTATGGGATCGTCAACCAGAGCGGCGGCGGGATCGGTGTCGAAACCTCTCCGGCCACCGGAACTACGTTCCACATTTACATTCCGCGTCACGAGGGTGCCGCACGTCCGCTGCGGCTCGTGCATAGCAATCGGCGCATCACGCCGATTGGCGCTGAAACGGTTCTATTGGTCGAAGATGACGAAGATGTCGGCATCGTGCTTCGTCGCATCCTGACCCGTCTCGGATATCACGTGATCACTGCCCGTGACGGACAGGAAGCGATCGACTTGTTGACTAAACACGACAGGCCGATTCATCTGTTGCTGACCGATATCGTGATGCCGAAGATGTCCGGCGGCGAACTGCTGCGCGAACTGGCGCGGACGCGCCCGAACGTCAAAGTGTTGTACGTTTCCGGGCACACACAGGAGTACTCGGTGCGCGAATTGGATATTGATCCGGAGGCTGCGTTCCTGCAGAAACCGTTCTCTCCGGACCTGCTCGCCAGACGCGTTCGAGAAGTTTTGGATAGCGACTAATTGCAACTTTTCTCATAGCGACTTCAATTGCCGGAAGTCTCACATGCTTGGCTTAAACCAAGGTAGTGGCTCGTTCAAACGCTTTCCGGAACCCACGGTCTCGGTCAGTTTCCGCGAACGCCGTTTTGCTGCCGAAACGCGTTCGCATGATTTTTCTGAGCCAACCGATTGGCGTGCAGCACTGGCGGAACTATTGACATCGCTCGGTGTCCAACTCTGGGAGATGAGACTTCTCGCTTTCTGCCTGTTTATGCTCCTGCGCCCAGCTTTCGGACAGGAGAAGTCCGGCCTGCCACGCTTGCCCTCCCCCCTGATTGACCACACGAAACCAAGCGTCTATTTGACGTACAAGAAGTCGGAGACGCTCACATCGAGGTATAGCAAAGAGCCTGTCAACCTGATATGGCTGGAACTGCGAAATAACACACGATGGCTAATTGGGCACGTGAGCGGGGGGGACGAGTTCGGCTCGGGTTGGTGTTACCAACTGAGGACGAATAATCGGTGCAGATACCCCGTAGGAGGCAATTGCGGCGACGTGGGCGGACCCGTGGAGATTGAACCCGGACAGAGCGTCTTGATCGCCGTGTCATCCTACGAACTCAACAGCCATCTCGAGATCGAGACAAAGTTCCGTTTTCCTTGGGAGAAAGTCGGAGATGTCGAACATTCGCTTCGGTTTGGCTACTCAAAGCTCCCTCTAGATGTTCGCAAGACTATCCCCTCAATAGAGGTGATGGCTGCTCTGCGGCCCTCGTGTTATCTGGAGAACGAGCCAACACCAGCGACAGTAGCGCTACGGCCAATCGTAAAGCTGCCTCTACCTGCGCCGCCAGCAATACTGGATTGGATGCTTTCACCGCCGACAGTCCCGGGGCCTCCGACGAACGCCCCAACGAATCCTAAGAAGAAATAATCGGATTCGCCACGACGGTCTTTCCAGGTCCCGCCAGTTTCCGGTAGCGCCGTTTTCCTGCCGTTATCGGAAGGAACGCCGTCTACCGCCCTTTCGCCCCAGCTTAGGCCGGAACTGGCGCGCTCACGCACTTGCGCGGCGCTCAGGGCATCGTAACGGTGTTGTCGTACGTGCCGAGCCACGAGTAAGTAGTTGTCGTGGCATTTGGCTCAACCTTCCTCGGCGCGGCTCGGTAACAAAGACCCGAGTGTAGCCACTTGCCGTCCCTATGTACAACCTCGACAACTCTTTCCTCGTCGAGGAAATCTGTAATCATGGCCATCACGGTGTGTACGGATCCCTCGATGTCTGTGCAGAGAAAAGGCCCTATGTGCGTATGCCACCGATCGAAGCTGATGGTGATCTGCTCAGGGTCGGTGGTGAGCATCAGAAAACGCCCCGTGTGTTCCTGCGGTACGGCCAATTCGACCGTAGCCCACCCGGAGCCGGGTGTCTCCACGATTCGCATGAACGGTTTCCACTCTGGAAACTGCTCAAGCAATTCCGCCACGAAGGCAGCGGACATTTCATCGAGTTCTTGGGGCATTGGCTTCTCAATTCTCCCCAAATGGAAGGGCTAGTTCAACCAAGCAGCGCCTTGGCCATTGCCGCCGCGCTGCATTTTCGATCCGGCCAGTCAACCTGCTTGTTTCCGATAAGTGGTCGTAAAGTCCCGCTTACCGGACTTTGACCGAACAGGAGCCCGACGGGGTCAGGCACAACCAACCTAATAATCAAATCGGGCCCCTAGCTGGATCATGCGATTGCCTGTTTATGGCGAATCCATACGAGTAGCTCCAACCGAAAGGCTACAATGGATGCATCTGAGAGCAGGCGGGTGCGTCGATGAAAGCTCAACATCTCCGTCGAGGGGCGCCGGCGGTAGCCCTGTTTTTAATCGCGATGACCGGCGTGGCGCAGAGACTCGGGATCCGCGAACGGAATGAGGGGCCGCGACCGTCGTTCCCGTCACATGCGGAGTTCCATTTTATCCGCATGGAATATACCGATTTGCCGCAATTCCACCGCGGTTGGGGATTCTCCTCTCGCGACGGGCGCGGCCAAGGCTGGTGGATCGTGGACTGGCCCGACGCCGAAGACCATTTCAGCGCAGGTGTTCAGCGCCTGACCCGCATCGCGGTTGGGGAACCGCTCCACATGCGGATCACCGACGACCGAATCTTTAACTACCCCTGGGTCTATGCGACTCAAACAGGCTGGTGGGACCTCAGCGACAAGGAAGCCGCCCGCCTGCGCGAATATCTGCTTCGGGGCGGCTTCCTGGTTGTGGACGACTTCTGGGGTCCGGAACAGTGGGAGATTTTTCGCAGGACCATGGAGCGTGTGCTGCCCGGACAACCGATTCTTGACCTGCGGGACACCGACTCCGTGATGCACGTCATGTACGACATTCAGAAAAAGGACCGCACGTTCATTCCCGGCACGCGCCACCTGCGTCGAGGGCCGGACGGGCATATCACGGTGCGGCAACCGGAAGGTACAGAGCCGGCCTGGCGCGCGCTCTACGACGATCAGAACCGGATGGTCGTGGCAGTGAACTTCAATACGGACGTTGGGGATGCCTGGGAATACGCAGACGCTCCGGAATACCCCGAGGCCATGACCTCGCTCGCTTACCGCTACGGCATCAACTACTTGATCTACGCAATGACGCACTGAGCACGGGCTCATGGAAATCCAGCGCTAATCGCGCGCTTCGCCGTCTAGTACCCGGTACACCTCGCGCTTCGGTTTGCCTGTACGCCGGGCGACAGCCTTAATCGCATCCATGCGGCTCATGCCTTCGGCCAGATACTCAGCGAAGGCATCCTCCAGCGAGATGTCCTCATCTACCGTCGCCTCTGCCTTTCCGATCAGTAACACCATTTCGCCTTTGATCGCCGGGCGCTCGGCAAGCTGTTGGCGGATGGAGGCAGCGGTCCCGCGCAGAAATTCCTCGTGAAGTTTGGTCAGTTCGCGACCCACAACGATTGGACGGGTACCCATTACGGCAGTCACGTCATCGAGCGCCTCCAGAATGCGATGAGGGGTCTCGAAGAATATCAGCGTTGCAGGCAAATCTTTCCACTGGTCGAGTACCTTGCAGCGTTTCCCGGTCTTAGGCGGCAGGAATCCGCCGAAATGAAATGAATCCGTCGATAGACCGGATCCGGCCAGGGCGCATAGTAGCGACGACGCGCCAGGGATGGGCACTACTGGAATGTTCTGTTCAATGGCCAGGCATACCAGCCGGTAACCGGGGTCCTCGATCAGAGGGGTACCTGCGTCCGATACCAAGGCAACGCTTTCGCCGTGCAGCACACGCTCGATGATCTCTTCGGACCGGCTGGCCTCGTTGTGGTCGTGATAGCTGATCGTGGCGCGCTGTATGCCGAAGTGATCCAGCAACTTACGAGTTTGCCGGGTGTCCTCGCACGCAATCAGGTTCACTTCTTTCAGGATCCGAAGGGCGCGGAGCGTGATATCTTCCAGGTTTCCGATCGGGGTTGCTACCAAATATAGAGTTCCGCTCACTTCTACATTGTAGTTTTCCCCAGGCTCGCGCCGATAGATAGGCTTGAGTCTAGTCCTGTTACGGACTACCATAACTAATCGGATGAACATCAATGGGGGATGGTCAGACTGCATCTCGAACCACCAGCAGAGGCCGCCGGATTTTATTCCTGGGAAGCGCCGGACAAGAATGTCACGATTCAACTGAGCTATGACATGGTGGACCGCCTCTCCATCGAGGTCATGCGCGGATTTGGAGCCGTGCCAAGGCGTGGCGCTGAAGTCGGTGGGGTCCTGCTCGGAACCGCTGTTTTGTCGGATCGCCTGCTGGTGCGGGTGGATGATTTCGAACCTGTGCCCTGCAGCTACCGCCGCGGTCCTTCCTATCTGCTCTCGCAGGAAGAGCAGGAGCAATTCGCGGAAACAGTGGCTCGTTACCAGCCAATTCCGGAGCGAACGATGTATGCGGTTGGGTTCTACCGCAGCCACACCAGGGAAGGTCTTGGGCTCTCGCCCGAGGATCTGGACATGTTCGCGCGGCACTTTCAGAATCCGACCGATATTGCGCTGCTGGTAAAACCGTTTGCGACCCGCGTGAGCATGGCTGGGCTGTTTTTTCGCGAGAACGGACGCATTCACGGCGAGTCATCTTATCTCGAGTTTCCCTTCCGCCGCAAGGAACTGGGCGGCGGGTCCGTGCGCAACGAGCGCAGCAGGATGGATATGCAAAGTATCGAAGAGCAGGAAGAACAACAGGAGACGCCTGTGCAATTCTCAGAATCGGCGGCAGCAATTGCGCCGCTGGCAGCAGCTGTTTCAAATCCACCGGAAACCGAGCGGGACTCGAACTCGACTCTGCTTACCCCGCCCAAGCTCAAGCGCGGGAACGTGTGGATCCCGCTCTCGTTTATTTTTCTGATTCTCGGCGTGCTGCTCGGCTTCCAATCCGCACTCAGCACAAAGAGTGGCCAGCCGGTCGCCTCCACAGAGGACCCGTACCTGCTGGATCTGACGGCAAAGAAGGAAGGCGACACTCTGCACGTTCGTTGGAGTGGGAAAGCCCCCATTCTCAAGAAGGCCCGTCGGGCCGCCATTACTATTTCCGATGGTGATTACAACAGCACCGTGAATCTGGATGCTACAGACCTGCAGGCCGGAAATCTGTTCTATCGAAATCTCACCGGGGTTGTAAAATTCCGCTTCGAGGTATTTGCGAGCGATCGAACCAGCTTGAACGAAACTCTCGAATATCACGCGGAACCTACGACAACGCCCGCGCCCGCGAAGAAATAATCAGGCGACACGAAGGCGGCCGGAAAGAGCATGAATTCCGTCCGCCTTCACAACACGTAAGCGTAGCCTCTCACCCGAGCGGTGCTTTTCCGCGCTCAACATGTATCCCGCTGGAATTCCAGCATCCGCGATCAGCATTGAGATTTGCTGCGTGAGATGCCGGAACATCGTACGCTTCAATTCCCTGGCGCCGTATTCCGCGCTGCTACCCGTTTCCAGCAGAAAGCGAAAAGCCGAAGGCCGCACTTCAATCCGGAACTTGCGCGACATCAGCCGGGCATCGATATGATGCTGGAGGTCCGCGATCTGGCGCTGCAGGATTCCCTTTAGCGACTCCTTCGATAGCGGCCGAAAGCTCATGCAGGCGTCGATGCGGTTCACAAATTCCGGTGGGAAGTGCTTACGCATGGCAGTCATCGAGATCTGTTCCAGTTTCTTTGGCGATGAGGCCTGACGATCGTGCATCGCCGCATTCAGGCCGAAGGTCGGCCGCAATTCACGCTCAATTCCGCGCGCGCCCAGATTGCTTGTGAAGAAGATCATGCTGCGCTCGAAATTCACGCCGGTGTTGTCGCCGAGCTTCAGCGTGCCCTTATCGAGCACACCCAGCAGCAGACGCGTCAGCGAAGGCGCCGCTTTCTCGATCTCGTCAAATAGCACGATCGACAGATTGGATCGCTCGCTGGTGACAGCTGCGAGCTTGGCCTGGCTGAGCATCGGGTGCGTCTCGCGGTGTCCAAGGTATCCGGGCGGCGCGCCGATCAACTTCGCCACTTCATGGTCCATCTGGAATTCACCGCAGTTGATCTTCAACACGTTGCGTTCGCTGCCGTGCAGAACTTCAGCCAGTGCTTCGACTGTCTTGGTCTTGCCCGTCCCGGTCGGCCCCAGAAGCAGAAAGACGCCCGCCGGTCTTCCCTCGGGCGAGATCCCCGCACGGAACGTGTCAACGTACGGGACGATTCTTTCGATCGCATGCGTCTGACCTATGACTCGTCGGGACAACTCGTCCTGTAAGCGGACTCTACCGCGAGTGGCTCCCGTATTCCGGGAACGGATCGAAACTGCGCTGCGTGCTTCCATGGGGCCGACCTCCTCTGTCGAACGGCCTCAATATAGCAGGTCGCTTCCAAATTTCGGCTCGCAGAAGGTGCGTTTCAGGCTAGTTTTGTGAGATTTTTTCGGAATTATATCTACTGAAGAATGAGAGAATTGCGTCTGAAATCCGACCGCTGGCGCGGCCATCACCGTAAGGATTGTGAACGCGTGCCATGGCCTCGTACAGTTCAGCCGAATCCAGCAGTCTTTCGGCTTCTGCGACGATTTTCGCGCGGTCGGTTCCTACCAGCCTTACGGTGCCCGCTTCCACCGCTTCTGGCCGCTCCGTAGTCTCGCGCATTACCAGAATCGGCTTGCCGAGCGAGGGGCCTTCTTCCTGCACACCGCCGGAATCGGTAATCAACAGATGGGCGCGGCGCATCAGATCGACGAACGGCACATAGCTCAAGGGCTGAATCAGCAGTACGTTGCTTCGACCGCGCAGGATCCGGTCAACTGGTCCCTGCACATTCGGATTCGGGTGAACCGGATAGACCAGTTGCACGTCAGGTCTTTCGGCGATTTCAGCAAGCGCCTGGCAGATGCGCTCAAATCCATCTCCGAAACTCTCGCGACGGTGCGCTGTAACCAGTACGAGCTTCTTCGATGGATCGAGTTGTGGAAGGTCGATACCCTGCAGCTTGCCCTGCTCCAGCCGCTCTTTAACGTACAGCACCGCATCGATGCCGGAGTTGCCGGTGACGGTGATGTTCGTAGGATCTACGCCTTCGCGGATGAGATTGTCTGCCGCCCACTGCGTCGCTGCGAAGTGCTGCGCTGTGAGCTGTGAGGTCAGCAGGCGATTCATCTCTTCAGGAAATGGATGACGGATGTTCCAGGTGCGCAACCCTGCCTCTATATGCCCAACGGGTATGCCGGCATAGAACGCGGCCAGCGCTCCGCAGAATGTAGTCGTTGTGTCGCCTTGCACCAGAACCATGTCCGGTTGCTCGCGGGCAAGCACTGGCTCCAGCCCCGCTATGATGCGCGACGTCGATTGGAACAAGGTCTGGCCCGGCGACATCAGGTCCAGATCATGATCGGGAACGACGCCGAAGACGTCCAGCACCTGGTCCAACATCTCGCGGTGCTGTGCGGTCACGCAAACGCGCGTCTGAAATTGCTCCGCCAATCCGCGTAGATGCAGATATACGGGGCAAAGCTTGATAGCTTCGGGGCGGGTTCCGAAAATGAAAAGAATCTTGCGCATCACCAGTATTGCTGGTGAAACCAGTGGGGGAGGACTACTTGTGCCGGTAGGTAATCCGGCCTTTCGTCAAATCGTAAGGGGATAACTCCAGAGTCACCCGGTCGCCTGCGAGAACACGGATGCGGTTGCGGCGTAGCTTGCCGGCGAGGTGCGCGAGCACCATCCGCTCCTGGTCGAGTTGGACGCTGAACACGCCGCTCGGAAATTTCTCGATGACGGTTCCGGTTACTTCAATACTGTCTTCCTTGCTCATTCGCCTCCTAAGTAGTAGTGTTTGAACCCTCTTCTGAGCAGAAGAAGGCAGTCTCATTATAGCGCGAAGCACGACGTGCAAATCCTGCACCAACTGAAAACCGAAGATTCTCGCGGATCAGCACGTGTTGCACGTCGAGACGCGAAACTATTACTGGAACATTGTGGGGCCTCACACTCCACTGCGGAGCGTGTCCATGCGTAGATGGCCTGGATGCTGCGGGCCACGCTCGGGCACTAAACTACCAGATCATCAGCCTGCGAATTTGTCCGTCGCTGCGACCAGGGCGCGAGTGTTCGGCGGGTCGAAAGCGCTGTGTCCGCTGTCGGGCGTGATGATGAGGTCGGCTTCGGGCCACGCACGGTGGAGCGCCCACGCGCTTTCCATGGGGCAGACGACGTCGTAGCGCCCTTGCACGATAACTCCGGGGATTTGGCGGATGCGCGAGACGTTGTTCAGCAACTGGTTGTCTGTTTCGAAGAAACCCTTGTTGAAAAAGTAGTGGACTTCAATTCTCGCGAACGCGAGGGCGAACTCATCCTCTTCGTAGTGGCCGGCGAAAGCGGGGTCTGGCAGGAGTTTAGAGGTGACGCCCTCCCATCCGCTCCAGATCTTCGCAGCAGCGAGTCGCACTTCTGGATCATCGCTGGTAAGGCGGCGGTAGTAGGCGGAAAGCAGATCGCCCCGCTCGGCCTCAGGGATGTGGGCGACGTACGGCTCCCACGCGTCGGGATAGAGGACCGACGCGCCCCGCTGATAGAACCAGTCGATTTCCTGCTTGCGGAGCAGGAAGATGCCGCGGAGTACAAGTTCGGTGACTCGATCGGGATGAGTTTGGGAATAGGCGAGGGCGAGTGTGGAGCCCCAGGATCCGCCGAACACCTGCCAGCGCTCAATTCCGAGGTGCTCGCGAATTTTCTCGATGTCGGAAACGAGGTCCCAGGTGGTGTTGGCTTCGAGAGACGCGAATGGCGTGCTCTTGCCGCAGCCGCGCTGATCGAAGTTCACGATGCGGTACTTCTCGGGGTGGAAAAAGCGTCGCTGTTTGGGATCGGAGCCACCGCCGGGACCGCCGTGCAGGAAGATCACCGGCTTTCCGGATGGGTTGCCGCTTTCCTCGAAGTAGATCTCGTGGACGGGAGAAACCTGAAGCCGGCCAGTGTTGAAGGGCTCAATCGGCGGATAGAGCCAGCTGACGGGATCCTTCATGGGGTGGTTGGCCATGATGGGCAGTATAGCGTGGCTGGGGCGGCTCCGGCCGCCCCATTATGTAAACTGATTTATCCGAGCTTCGGCGGAACGTCGTTCATCGGACCCATCCACTGCAGTTCCTTCTCCAGGTCCTTGTGCAGACGGTATTTCTTAACGACCGACGCGAGCTTCGGTCCAACAATATCGATCTTCGATAAGTCGTATTGGCCGACACCGACCTGCCCGCAGTAATTCAGGTATCCGGGCCACGACGGGTCAATGCCCATTGCTTCAATGCCCACGCGGTCAGCGGCAATGTAATCGGTGGAGGCGATTGCGATGCGCGAAGCGATCGGCGTGCCGGAACCAGGCCCGTTGCCTTCCATGCCTTCGAAGCCATCGATGACGGTCGCACCCCAGAACGGCTTCAGCTTCATTGCCGTCAGCATGATGTTGTAGTGCGTCTGGCGCACGCCGCCGTGATACTTGCGCTTATCGTTCCACTTCTTCGTTTCTTTGGGACTCTGATGCAGCGGGGCACCGAGTGCCATATTCTTTACCGACATCGTGGCGATCACAGTGTTGTGCGTCTTCATGATCGCCGAACAGATCACAAATGCTTCCGGATCGAGCAGGCGCGCGGCGAGGCGTACCGGAGTGACGTGCAGATCCGGAGTAATCAGGTGCGTTAGCTCGTAAAGCGCTTCCTGGTTGAGGTCGACCAGTTTGACCTGCTGCTTGCGATACTCAGCGGGCAACAGGTTGTACTTGAAGTTCTCGAACCCGGTCAGCGTATCGCCAGCCGATGACTCGGCAACTACAACGGGACCTTTGAAGCGGCCGTCGAGGTAATCCAGAATTCCGCGTAATGTATCCACGTGCGTCGATGCCAGCTGATTCTGCGTTGACACGTTGTTCGGCTTGATGATGACGTACTTCTTCGTCTTCAGCACCGGCTGTATTTGTTTGTCGATTGCCAGCAGCGATTCGTAGATGTTCTTGCGGCGCTGTTCGCCCTGCGCGATGGAAACCAGTGCACGTTTGTTGTACGGAACGACGGCGGGGAATTCCACCGGTCCGGGAGGTGCAACCGTTTCCTGTCCAGGCAGTACGCGGGCTGCCGCGCCTAAACCGGTTACCCCCGCTGCCAGATGGAAGAGGTTACGTCGGGTAAGTATGGATGGCATTTAGAATCCCTCCAGCCTATAATAGACTTTCGAATCTGATTATAGAATAGTTTCTTTATTGGAGGTAATCATGAAGTCTGACGCTTCACGCCGCAATTTTCTGGCTGCCGGTCTGGCACTCCCAGTCGCAGGCATGGCCGCTGTTCCCAACCCACAGAAGACCGCCGCACCTGCGCCTCTGCAAGCACCACGGCAGTCCTCAAGTACAAAGTGCTCGGCCGGACTGGCCTGAAGGTGACGACCGTTGGCTTCGGCACCATGGTGACCTCTGATGGGAGTGTGATCGAGAAAGCAATCGACCTCGGCATTACTTACTTCGATACGGCACGCGTGTATCAGAAGGGTAATTGCGAACGCATGGTCGGCGCCGCGATCAAGGGCAAACGTCAGAATCTGATTCTTTCGAGCAAGAGCCAGAAGGAAGACAAAGAGGGTGCGCTCGCCGATCTCGAAACGAGCTTGAAAACGATCGGCACCGATTACCTCGATATCTGGTATCTGCACGCCAAGAACAGAGGCAGCCAGATCACCGAAGGACGTCTGGAAGCGCAGGAAATCGCGAAGAAGAAGGGCATGATCCGGTTTGCCGGCATCAGCACGCACGGGGGCTTCGATGACGTTATTCCCGCGGCAATCAAGTGCGGCAAGTTTGACGTGATTCTGACTTCCTACAACTTCACGATGGGCAACCAGATCGATACCCTACTGGCCGACGCCAAGAAGGCCAATATCGGCATCGTTGCCATGAAGATCATGGCCGGCGGTTTCCGCACGGCCAAGCCCGGAGAGAAACGGGCTGAAATCCTGAAGCGTGAAGGCGCAATGATGGCCGCGCTGAAATGGTCGCTGCGCAATCCGAACATCGATACCACCATCCCAAGCATTACGGATATGGATCAGCTCGATGAGAACATGCGCTGCATGTCGGAGCCGTTCGGCGGCAAAGACGAGCAGGTGCTAAAGGCGCAGCTTGATCACATTCGCCCGCTGTATTGCCGCGCATGTGGATCCTGCTCAGGTATCTGTCCCAATGGTCTGCCCGTGTCAGACATGGTGCGTTTCGCGATGTACGCCGAAGGTTATGGCCAGTTCGCGCTGGGCCGTGAGAATTTCCTCACGCTGTCCCAGGAAGTCCAGGACGTGCGCTGCGGCGATTGCAAAGAATGCGCAATCAAGTGTCCGAACGGCGTGAATGTGGCACAGCGTGTCGGCCGCGCACAGGAGTTGTTCGCGTGAAATTTGCGTTTTCGTTCTTCACTGCCGCGGCGCCTCGCAATGGCCGCGGCGCCAGCTCCGGATTGCACGGCAGTGCCGGGTTGGACGCAGAAGGGTCCGGTCCGCAGCTATCAGGCGGACAATCTCTTCGAATACATGAATGGGAACGCCGAGGGCTATGTTGCCTATTCGTTCCAGAACATGAAGGGCGTCACCTGCGTGAAGGGCGAAGACCAGATTGTCTTCGATATTTCAGAAATGGAGAGCCCCGAGTTCGCTTGGGGCATCTTCGTTTCCAATCGCAATCCAACACTGCCCATCGACAAAGTGGGCATGGCGGGACAGATTACGGATCGGCGCGCGTTCTTCTCGAAGGACAAGTATTTCGTCGAAATGGCTGCGAATCCCGCAAAGGATCACGCGCCTGTATTAAAGCAGTTCGTCGCTGTTTGGGAAAAGAAAATCTCGGGCAGCACCGCGCTTCCCGCAATTCTGAGCTGGTTTCCGGAAGAGGGCTTAAACAAGGATTCCATGCGCCTGGTGCCGGAGAGCGTGCTCGGTTTCCGCATGTTGAAGCGCGGCTTTCTAGCGCAGTACGCAAAAGGCAAGGCGGTGATCGTGCCCGAAGCCTCTCCCGAATCCGCTGCGGCATTGCTTGTGAAGTTTAAGGACCGCATCGGCAACACACAACCGGCGCAGGTCGGCGATGAAGCGTTTCAGGCCAACGACAAATATCTGGGCCGCATCTGTATTTTCCGAAAAGGGAAATATCTGGCTGGCTATGCAAACCTGCCCGCCGACACAGATCCGGTTCCGCTAGCCCAGAAGCTCGCTGAAAAGATCAAATAATCGGCGTTACTTCAGACGTTTCTTATAGTAAAAATCGATACCAAACAGGCCGTACTGGTCGCGAACCGCAACAGCCGAGAACTGCTTGCTGACGTTCCATTCCACGCGCACAATCTGCTGCTGTGAATTTTGCAGGCTGGTGGAATAAGTCAGAGTCACGTCACGCGAGATCTGTTGTTCCACAGTCAATTGGGCTTGTGGTGTGCCATCGACACCGATTGCGCGCGGGTCTATTTTTACGCGACTGACTCCGAAGAATTTCTGCAGCGCTCCGGAAACCGATGTGGAAAGCACCTGTCCGAGCAACGCACCGCCCCCGCCGGCAGCCCCGCTCTCAGAGACGGAACTTGGCAACGCCGTGCTCTGGATTGCCTCGGGCGAACGGCCCACTGTCAGCAGTGAAATGATTTCGGTCGATGAGAGCGGCGGATCGGAACGATACGAAATTCGCATGCGCGATGGCGTACCGGAGAGTTTGATGTTCACCGTCACGGCGCGAACCTTGGTTTCGAGATCCGCGTCCAGCACAGGTTCGATTGCAGACGGATTATAGAAATTGACTTCGCCGCGAGTCACGGTATAGCGTCCACCAAAAAAGTCGATTTCGCCTTCGCTCACGACGATGCGTCCCAGCACGGAGGGCTTTGCAAGGGTGCCGCGCACATGCAAACGGGCATCCGTCTGCACATTTTTGGCGTAAGAGGTCAGCAGCTGGAAGTCGGGTGCCGTGAGGACGGTTATGTCGAGTTGCAGGCCTTGCAGGAAGGTGCTCGTCGTTCTCGTACCCTCCACTGGTCTGACCGACGAAGCGAATAAACCTCCGAAATCGGTCTTGGCATTGAATCCGCTGCGCACCACCGTCGCAGTACCGGAAAGCAGACTCTTCTCGAGCGTCCCGGTAAAGCTCAGGTTTGCGTCGAAGGTGTTGCTAACGCCCTCCGGGTAGCGCACGCGCACATTTTTCGCCTGAGTTTGCAGCCGATAAGCCAATTCCTTGCCGCCAAATCCGACAAAACCCCTCATCGTGATATCGCCGCCACCCGATTGCGCCTTCATTTCTCGAATCACAATCCTGTTGCGGTCAAACACCAGAAGCCCGTTTGCGTTGTCAATACCATTGGGAACATCCGCGATTGCAAGCGAGGCGTTCTTCAATTCAAGTCGGCCCGTAAGAGCGGGTTGAGCCAGGGAACCACGCAACGTGGCGTCCATCACGGAGATCCCGGAGACCTTCAACTCTGAATTGAAGCTCTGCAGAATAGCCAGGTTAAGATCGCCTTTGAGCTTCAGATCCCAGGGCTGTTTCGCTGCGGGAGAAAACGCACCATCGACGGAAAGATTCGTGTCCTTAGCCAGAAAATGAGCAGCTTCGACGCGGATGCTTCCGCCCTGAAAAGCGAGCTTAACTGGACCGTTATTGCGCAGCGTCAAGTCGACTGCCGCGGCTGGTTTCACGCCGAGTGTTTCTTTGACATCTCGTGGCCTGACCTCAAAACGCGAAATTGTCGCGACACCAGACATTTTCTCCAGATCACGCATTGGACCGGAAAACGTAACGCGGCCGTCCAGACTGCCGCTGATCAAGCGCGCTTGTCCGGTGGGCTCTTCGCTCAGCAAATTCTGAATCGTTGTAATGGCCAGCGGCTCCGCAACGACTTCGCCTTTGGCCAGATAGCCGCCCGTAAGTTCGACTCTGGCGTTGCCCGTGACTTTCGACCCGGAAAGTAGCGCAGCGGCATGCGCCTGCAATTGCTGTCCGTTCGATTTCGCTTCCACGTTAATGTCACCGAGCGGCTTATCGCGCAGCGTCATGTTTTTCGAAACAATCACGCCCGTTAAGCCTGTCAGCAGAAACTCGCCTTTTTCAACTTTGCCCGCACCTTCTGCCTGTACGTTCACTGATCCTTTGAGGCCTGCGATGTTCTCTTTCACCCTCTGTAATGTCGCGAGCGGGATGCTCGGGCTTGATAGGGTAAAACGCACGGTACCAGACTTCCAGTCGTTGGCAGGGTGGTTATAGGAGCCGCCGACGCGCAACCTGGCCGCGCCCATGGCAACATTGGCTGACGTCACGTCCACGCGCGTTTGCGTAAACTGAAGCGCGGCGTTCAGGCTGTCCAGATGCTCGCCCCAGAGCTCGGGTTTGACAACATCAAGACGCACACCCCCAGTGGGAGCCGCACGTGTGCCTTTGATTGTCGCGGTCAGTGTGGCCAGGCCGTCGATCGGAGCAGTCACCCCGTTTTCTTTAAGTAGCGGTCCGATCTTTGCGTTGCGCAAGGAAAGATCGGCAACAATGGCGTCATCGTCGTCCAGCTTCCAGTTCGTCAGCGAGGCCCCGGCGCTTCCTTTCAGCTCCGTCTCGCCTTGCCGGGCCGCGAGATTGCGGATCACGGCTGCGGATTTATCGATCGCGACGTCCGCTGCGATCTCATCGAGCAAGCGACTTTCCACCTCAACGCGCGTTAAGGAGAGGCGTCCTTCGATTCGGGGCGAGAAGAGACTGCCCGCCGCAGTTCCGCGAAAACGCGCAACGCCGCCCTTAAGCGTGAACGGCAGCGGCTTACTGGAATCCCCACCCGCAAGCTGAATGACTGGGGCAATGTCGCGCAGATCGCGGCTATCAGCTTCTACCTTGAGTCGTTCTCCAAGGTTGCCATCAACGGTCACAATGGTGTTTGGAAAAGCGATACTGGATTTTCGAAAGCTGAGCAACTCGCGGCGCTGGTCCAGGTCAAAATCGACAGTACCTTCCACCGGGTAAGGCCCATCCTGACGAGTGATGACAAGCCGTGAACTCGCGATCAATCCAGTGATGCCGCCCGTATCGACCCGCCCCCGAACCTTCGTGTCACCTGAGATCTGTCCCTGCCAGACGATGTCAGGTTGCTCCAGAATCTGAACCCACTCCTGAATCGACACGCGATCAAGCTTTCCCGCCACTTCGAATTCGTGCCATTCGCGCAGGGTCAGCGCTCCGTTGATGTCGCCCTGCGCGGAGCTAAGTTTGAGATTCTGTAATTCCAGCAGGTCTGGCGCTAGATGCGCGGTCGCCTTGAGGTTACCGGCCGTAACACGCCACTTAGTCTGGCCAGCGGAAAGATCGCTTCCGGTGACTTCGCCCTTATAGGAGTAGCTGTTCACCGGGTCGTAGCGGAATGTCCCCTGGGCCGTTGCCGTCCCCCCGTGCAACAGGGAAAGTGAGAACATTTCGGCCATGTCACGCGCAGTCACGCTCGTCTTCCCGGTTAGTTCGATGCGTGGATGCTCGAGATCCTCTATCCAGCCGGCGAGATCAGCGCTGGATTTCCCAAAGTTAACCTGCAGCTTGCTCGCCAGTATGCGGTTTCTTTCCAGCGTAATGGCCCCGCCCACACTCGCACCGAATTTGTGAATATAGGGCGCCTTCAAATGAAATTCACGCGTTTGAAAGGTGCCGTGGTAGCGCGGTCCACTGCGCTCGTACTGCAAATCCGTTTTCACGCCATCGGCGCTCAGGTTCAATGGAATTCTTTTGCTGCCGTAGCGAAATGTACCGTCGCGCACTTCCAGATGTTCAATCTGCGTCCGGAGCAGATGCTCGAGCGGCGGCCTGTGCTGCCCGCCGCGAACTTTCGGAGTCGGAATGTTGTTCTGGCCTTTTTCATCCACCACGATATTTACTTCGGGGCGTTCCACGCGCGCGAACTGAAGATCGACGTCACGCTTCATGGCTGAAACAATGCGAAGTCCGAGTTCGACTTTCTGCACCGCGACGAACGGCTTTTCCGTGGCGGGTTCCGTGCCACGAAGTTCAAAGCGGTCCACACGCGCGGTCATGCTGCGCCAATCGAAATGGAACGCGCCCAGTTGGACCGTGCCACCTGTCGCCCGTTCCACTTCCTGCACGATTCGGTTGCGGACCTGTTCGTGGAACCAGGCCGAGCGCACAACCAGAACACCGGCGACGATTAGGGCAAGCAGCAGGACCAGCAGCGCAGATCCGCTGTACAGGAGAATTCTGCCGCGCCGCGTCATTCGAAGGCTCCGTCGTAATACCGGACTGGTGTTCTTTGCTCGGAGCGATCCAGGAAGCGGGCGATCGCGGCGTTGGCGCGTTCCTTCGAAAGAATCTGCTCAATCTGATCTTGAACTTCTTGAAGCGGAGCGACTTTTTGCACTCCAGATTGTTTCGCGAGCGGGACGAACTTTTCCTTGTAGTAGGTCTCCACATCGGCAGCGCTGGGCGGCTCAGCGGTTTGAAAACGGAATTCAATAAACCTCATTACCGTGAGTTGAGATTGAATTCTCTCCAGCAAATCCTCTCCCGTGATTTCGTACTTCTTCAATGCTGCCTCATAGGCGGCGGTATTAGGAAAGTGTTGTTTAGTCTGATCGAGCGTCTTTTGAGCTTCCACCCGATCGACAGGAGAAAAGCGATTTGCTTCCATCTCCGTGGTGAGCAGAAGGCGTTTCACAATCTGATCTGCAGCAGCCTTCAATGCCGCCGCACTCATATCAATCGCCTTTTCATCCTGAAATGCAGAAAGCCGAACCTCGCGCTTCACTTCGCTCAGGGTTACGATTTCTTTTCCCACCGTAACGGCAATGCGATCGAATAGCTCCGCGCCTGGAAGTGCGGCTGCAAGCAGTAACAGGATTGTCGCAAGCCGTCTATTCATCAGAATGTCTGCCCGATGGAGAAGTGAAATTGCACAAGCCCGATGCGCTGGTCTGTAATACGACCCCTGCCCGCCAGAATTTCGTCGCGCGTCCCTTCGAGCCCGCGGAAGCGCGGATTGTTTGGAGTAAATCCAATATCCAGACGCACTGGACCAATCGGCGTGCGGTAACGAATGCCAAACCCGACGGTTTGCACCATGTAGTTGAACTTGTAATCGGGCAACGGTGCCGCTCCATTCACGGGAGGGAGTGTCCCGATCGGCTGACTGTAGCGGAACGATATGTCGGACAGGCTCCGATAGACATTACCCGCATCATGAAAGACGACGCCACCGAGGTTTTCACCGATCAATGGGAAGCGCAATTCCAGGTTGTTGAACAACGTCGCGCTACCGCCAATTGGGAATCCCGTGACAGCATCGCGGGGCCCTGCCTGGTTCTCCGGGAATCCACGATGTGATGTTGCACCGCCTCCAAGCAGGCGTTCCGGCAGCGGTATAGCCTCTGGGCTGCTGGTTGACCCGAACCCATCGATCCAGGCAAACGTTAAGTTGCGCGCAAGGATCACCTGTCTCGATACACGATGATAAGTCGCATTCTTCCAGACAGTCCGCGTGAAATTTGGTTGCGATGCCAGGAGCTTGGTGGCAAGCGTGAAATCAAGGGTATTCAGTAATCCGCGGCGCGTTTCGGCTGGATCGTCGCGGCGGTCGAAAATGTGGCTCACTCCGATTGTGCCGACTCGGACTGGCTGGGCGTAAAGCGGAATCAAGGCCGGATCGATTCTCAATTCGCCCACGCTTACACGCCGGTACGCCAGACGATACTGGAACGATGTCGCCTTGGTCACCCTTTGCGAGAGTTGCGCGGCGCCTTCCTCCCGCTCCAGGGTGTAGGTATTCACGTCTTTGGAGCGGTCGTAGATTCCGCTGAACGTGAGATTCCAATCGGGGTTGCCCTGAAACTGCGCAGCCAGATAGGAGAGCACGGCGCGCTGCTGGATGTTGGAAATACGCGTATTCAGACTGGCGGTGTGTCCGACCCCGAACATGTTCCCGCGGCTGACGCCGAACGAGAACCGGGGACTAAATCCCGTGGTGCCGGCGGGATTCTGGTAGCTGGCGGAACTGCCGCCGATCTGCCCTATAGACGCGCCGAAACCGAAATCCAGAGCATAGCGCCGCGCCTCCTCAAATTCATACAGCAGGAACTTGTTGCGCTCGCGGCCCTCCGGGTTTTGTATCACCGCATCCACTTTCGCGAAAATCCCAAGATCGTATAAGGCGCGCTGGCTCTCGGTCACCTCTGTCAGTGAGAGCGCATCGCCGGGGTCGAGCGTCACGCGACTGTCCACCAGGCTTTGGCGCGTGGTGGACAAGCCACCCACTACTATCGTTCTGACGAAGCGGCGCGGCCCTTCCGTTACTGCAAATTGCACGGCAACGCTATTCGGCGTAGCGCCTGGTTTCGTGCTGAATTCCAGCGTGGCTTCCGGATAGCCGCTGTTGTAGAAGTAATTCAGAATTGTGTAGCGATCCGCCGCGATGGTGACATCGCTATACGGCTGGCCAGGAGTCGATTGCACAATGCTGAGTAAGTATTCATAGAACTGAAGATTCACGCCGCTCAGTTCCATACCTGTTACGAACCACTGCGGACCCTCTTCGATATTGAAGTTCACGCCGACCTGATTCGGCTTTCCACCATAGTCGTTCACAAGTTCAGACGTGACTTCTACATCACGAAAGCCGTTTGAACGATACAAGGCTTCGATCGTCTCACGGTCTTTCCGCAGCAGTTCCTCACTGACGCGCCCGTGCCGGAATTGCAGTAAATTCGCCGGACGGATATACATGCGCTCGCGAAGCGTGGCCTCGTCAAAATACTTGTTCCCGTGAAACGCAATATGGACAAGTTTGTGACGCTCCCCCCGGTCTATCAAATAACGGATAAGTTGTTGGTTGTTTTCGACTTTTCCGAATTCGAAATCCACCTGCGTGTCGAAATAGCCCTTGTACCTGAAAATACTGTTCTATGTTTCGAGCGCCCTCGGTGAGCAGCGTCCTGTCAACGGCCAGTTCCTGATAGACCGGAACCAGTTGCTTGAGCTTACGTTGCGACAGCTTGGCCCCTTCTGGTCGAATCTGGATTTTGGGCCCCTGTTCCAGGGCGACGTAGGGCGTCACACGATTACTTGCAGCATCGTATTCCAGCTTGCTAAGTACAATCCTGGAGGTTAGGAATTCCTTCTCGCGATACGCTCTTCGAAGACGGTCAACGCCCTGCTGCGCGCGCGCTCCGGTGAACGGAACGTAGGGCCCAAATCCTAGCCAACTGCGCCAGCGCGTCATCCTTAACAGCTTTTCGGGCGATTCAAGCAGATCTCCGCTGAATACCGGAGTGCCAAAGTAGGCGCGCTCTCCAGGGTCCACATCGAAGTGGATGTTTATTTGCTCGTATCTCGGTTGCCTGTCGAACTTTGTGGAAACCTTCGGGCCATAGAATCCATTCGATTTGAGCACCTCCACCAGGTTCTTTACCGCTCGCTCCGTATCGCTTGGAACGTATTGTTCGCCCAGATTGAGGTTCGTTGCATTCACAAGCTGGCCGGGGTTGGGTGGCTCGGGAACTCCCGCTACGCTCACCCTGCCGATGAACCATGCTGCCGTGGTTTTAAAAGTGAGCACGACACCATCGCCTTCCAGGCCTGCCTCAACCACGATGTCTTCATAGCGCCCGGTTCTGTAAAGGCGCTCAATGGCATCGCTTACCGCCCGAGAATGTACGGGTTCATCAAAAGGCAGCTCGAGTTGACGCAGGAGTTCAGCACGCACTAAAGGCTGATCTTCGGGGACAAACTCAATCTTGCGCAGCGGCTTGCCCTCAAAGGTCGCCTGCGTGGCCAAAAGAGATGCGTTAAAACATAATGCAATAAGCGCTAAAACCCGTAGAATCATGGGGCAAGTTCGTACGCCACGTTATCGATGATACCATCTGAGTGGTATGACTCCAGAAGACCGGGAGCGCTATTCCCGACAGATTTTATTCCCGGCAATAGGCGAATCCGGACAACAGAAGCTACTAGACGCGCGCGTGGCTGTAGTCGGTTGCGGTGCACTTGGAAGCTTTCATGCAGGAGCACTCGCGCGTGCCGGAGTCGGGCAATTAGTTCTGATCGACCGCGATTACGTAGAGATCAGCAATCTGCAGCGCCAGTGGCTTTATGAAGAAGCCGATGTCGAAGCCGGAACGCCCAAGGCAATTGCGGCAACGAATCGAATTGCGCGGATCAACTCCGGCATTTCAGTCAAGGCCGTAGTCGCGGATTTGACCCCTTCCAATATCGAGGACGTATTCGGGAAAGTCGACCTGATCATGGACGGATCCGATAACTTCGAGGTCCGCTACCTGCTCAACGATTACGCAGTCAGCAACAACATTCCATGGGTTTACGGCGCGGCCGTCGGCAGCTATGGTCTGACAATGGCGGTGATTCCCGGTGTTACCTGCTGTCTGAAATGCATCTATCCGGAACCTCCTTCAGGAGCACAGGCTACCTGCGAAACAGCCGGTGTCTTGAATTCAATCACATCCGTTATCGCGTCGCTACAGGTCGCTACCGCGTTGAAAATGCTGGCCGGATCTGAGCCCGTGAGCGCGCGAATTACCACCATCGATGTCTGGAGTGGCGTGATTCGGCAGATGGAGCAGCCAGCCCGTGATCCCGATTGCCAGGCTTGCTCACGACGCGATTTTCGTCATCTGCGGGGAGAAGGCCGAGCACCCATCAGTCTCTGCGGCAGGAACGCCGTGCAGATTCACGAACGCGCCAAACCGCTCGATCTAGCCGAATTGAAAGCCCGACTCGAACCGTTGGGAATGGTTCGTGCGAACGAGTTCGCCCTGCGATTTTTCCTGGCACCCTACGAGATGACTATTTTTCCCGATGGCCGCGCCATTATCAAGGGAACGCAGGACGTTCCCACTGCGCGCACGCTTTACGCGCGTTACATCGGCAATTGAGCTAACTTTTGGCGAAGTACAGGCTCGAGGCCCGCTCCATATCGTGTTTGGTGAGACGCACGGGCTTGCTCTCGTAACGACTGATGCTCTTGAGAATGTTGCACATATCGGCCGGGTAACAGGCGCGCAGTTCAGAGCGGCCCTCACTCAGACACAGCTTTCGCATGAACTCCGCGCTGTCCGGTTCGTGCGGTATGTTTCGCTCGGTAACGACGCGATTGAAAATTTGATCGAACGTGTCCGGATCCACCGGTTCCACATATATTTTGTTGCGAATGCGACGCAGAAAAGCTTCGTCAGCAAGATCGGCCGGATCGAGGTTCGTGGAGAATACCACCATCAGCTCGAACGGAATCTGAAACTTTACGCCGTAACGCAGGCTCAGGTAATCGACACGCCGATCCAGGGGCACGATCCAGCGGTTCAGAAGGTCGCGGGGTGACATCAACTGGCGTCCAAAGTCGTCGATGATGAAAATGCCGTTATTGGCTTTCATCTGCAGCGGCGCGGCGTATATGCCTGAAACGTCGTCCAGGCGCAACTCCAGCATGCTTGGCACCAGTTCACCACCGACCACGATGCAGGGCCGCTTGCAGAGGAGCCAGCGCTGGTCGATATCAGGATCATCCATCTCAATTTTGGTATGCACAACGGGATCGAAGAGGCTGATGATCTGGCCATCGACCTCCACTGCATACGGGATCAGGATGGCATCCTGATAAATTCGCAGCATGCGTTCCGCAATGCTTGTCTTTCCGTTTCCGGATGGCCCGTAGACGAATACTGAACTCTGCGAAATTAAGGCTGGGCCCAGCTGATCCAGTAGTCTGTCGGTAACTACCAGGTCGGAAAAGGCCTGACGCAGATTTCTGCGATCCACATTGACGTTGGCGGCCTGTTGCTTGGTAGCCTCATTATAATCGTTCAGCGAAACGGGGGCTGCGCCGGCATACTGGCTGATCTGGAAACGATCGCTGGCCAACTGTTTCCCGGCCTGGGACAGGATGAACTGATAGTCGTTGCCCAGCATGCCCTTTACTTCGATCAGCTGCTGCTGCCGCATTTGCCGGAACACGGTATCGACAATTGGAAACGACACCCGCAGGGCGCGGCTCAAGCCCATCAATGTGCTGTAACCCTCCAGCAGGATTCGCCGGAGCATCAGATCGAGAATCAGGGATTGGGAAATGCCCAATTGTTCGAAGGTCTGCGGTACAGCTGGGGCAAAGCTCGTGCCGATTCCCGGAATACTAGCCATGTGTAGGTGCTCTCCAGTTGATCTATCGGCGGATTGAGGTCGCGGGTTTATCCACGTTTGACACTCTTTCTTCGTCATCTCTCTATTGAGACCTGCGCTCTTTATCAGCTTTATCCTGCTCGCGTCCAGCCTGCTCGCTCAAACCGCCTCTGACCTGTACTACGACGGTCGAGACGCTGAAAAAAAGAAGCAGATTTCTCGCGCCTATCTGCTTTATTCTCAAGCTGCTGCACTTGATCCAACCAATAAGGAATATTGGGCGCGCGCGTTGGCCCTGCGAACCCGGGCGGTGATGGAATCGAAGGTGAGCCCGCTCGCCGGCACCCAGGAAACTACAAACGTAATTGCAGATGAGCCTGAAGTTCCCAGTGTGATCAGCACCGAGGAACTCGCCGAAGTGGAGAAATTCCGGCCTCCCACAGAGCTTATTGTTAAAAAAGGTCGCTTTGATTTCGCACTGCGCGGAGAACCCAGAGCGCTCTATGAACAGGTAAGCAAAATCTGTGATCTCCAGGTGGTTTTCGATGGAGATTTTCCGCCCTCGGCTGCGCCCGTGCCCTTTCGGCTTGGGACAATGACCTGCCGTGAGGCAATGCGTGCGCTCGACGCTGCAACCGGATCCTTCACCGTTCCGATCGGCGAACGAATTTTCCTGGCTGCCAAGGACACGCCCCAGAAACGCACGGAAATCGAACCAACCGTCGTCCTGACCATGTCGATTCCCGAACCTGTCTCTGTGCAGGAAGCACAGGAACTGGCGCGCGCCGTGCAGCAGGCTATGGAGATCCCGAAGTTCTCCGTCGATTCGCAGCGCCGAATCGTGCTCATGCGCGACAGACTCTCAAAAGTTTATGCGGCGCAAGCGCTCTTCCAGCAGTTGCTTTATGGAAAGGCGCAGGTGGTGGTGGAGGTAGAGTTCCTCGAGGTATCCAAGAGTTCGTCTTACTCCTGGGGGCTTAATCTGCAAACGAAGTTCCCAATCGCGTATCTGGGTGGCGCATTCGGTTCTAAAGCATCGGCTATCTCGGGGTTCGCCAATCTGGTGACGTTTGGCGGAGGCAAAACACTCTTCGGATTCGGTCTCGCTAATGCCGAACTGTTCGCCAGCATGAGCAAGAACAATTCACGGAGCCTCATGCGCACGTCTATGCGCTCCGTCGACGGCCTTCCGGCCACAATACACATTGGCGACAAGTATCCCATCATCACAGCTGAGTACTCCGGCGGCTCGGGATCCAACGTGGGCTACGTTCCCCCACCCAGTTTCACTTTCGAAGATTTGGGCTTGATTATCAAGGTGACCCCGAAAGTACACAGTGGCGGTGAAGTGACGCTTGCGCTGGAATCCGAATTCAAGGTTCTCACCGGTAATGCGGCTAACGGAATCCCCATCATCTCAAACCGGAAACTGAGTTCCACAGTCCGCGTTTCAGACGGGCAGTGGGTGATCGTCGCCGGATTGATGAATGTGAACGATGCACGCACGATATCTGGCCTGGCTGGAATCGGGAACATCCCCCTGGTCGGACCGCTGCTGCGTTCCAATACCCGCGATAAGACCAACAGTCAGATTCTACTCGTCATCCGCCCGAGCGTTGTGACGCTTCCGCCGGACGAACTCGTCAAACCACGCAGCCTCTGGTTGGGCACGGACTCGCGCCCGCTATCCACATTGTAGGAAGTTGAAAAGGGGAGCGGCCACCACGGGTGGAGGTGCCCTTGGCGGCCGCGTCATCTGCCGGAGGCATTTCGGAGGCTACCTCCGGTTGGGGTAGTAGGCCTAGTGTAGAGCAGGTTTTTCGCGATTACCAGCTAAAACAAAATTGACATAAAATGTTTTTTCACTGGGACAGGAGTAAACTAGAGTTTCATGTCTAAGATGTTGGATGAAATACGGCAGCAGCCGTCTGCCCTGGATCGCACTCTCCGAGCAGAGTTGCGTGGAATCGAACGGCTGAAGAAGACGCTTGCCGCGAAACGGCCTAAGTTTATCATCCTCGCTGCACGGGGGACCTCCGACAATGCCGCGCAGTTCGGCCGTTACCTGCTCGAAGTTGCGACCGGAATTCCGGTTTCGCTTGCGGCCCCTTCCATCTTCACGCTCTACAGCGCATCGGTGAGCTTCCAGGACGCGCTGGTAGTCGCCATTTCGCAATCGGGCGAATCGACCGACACGAATTTCGTGCTGGAATGCGCGCGCAAGCAGGGCGCGATGACTGTGGGCATCACCAACGAGTCTGACAGCAGCATGGCGCGTCTCGCAGAGCACGTCATTCTGGTGCGGGCAGGCCGCGAAAAGAGCGTGGCAGCAACCAAGACCTACACGGGCCAGTTACTCGCACTTTACCTGTTAGCATACTCGCTGGGCGCCGCGATTAATCTCGACGATCTCCGCGCGATCCCAGAGTACGCATCCGCCGCGCTGAAATTGGAGCCCTCGATCGCGGAGACCTGCGAGCGCTATCGCTTTATGGATCACACGGTCGTCGTGGGTCGCGGACTGAACTATTCCAACGCCTTCGAGTTCGCACTGAAGCTGATGGAGACCTGCTACGTCGTGGCCGAGCGATTCTCTTCCGCCGACCTGATGCATGGTCCGATCGCGATGGTCGCGGCGGACTTCCCCGTCTTCCTTTTTGCACCTTCAGGTCCGACCTGGCCTTCGCTGCGCGACATGCTCGAGAAACTCGCTTCGCTCAAGGCCGAGGCGCTGATCATAACGGACCAGGCGAACAAGGAAGCGATTCAGTTGCATCGGCGCGCCATCGTAGTGCCGGCAAAACTGGCACGTAAGAGCGCCATTCCGGAAGATCTCTTAACACCGATTCCGTACGTGATTCCAGCCCAGATTTTCGCGGCGCTGCTGGCCGAGCAAAAAGGGCTGAATCCTGATCACCCGCGCACGCTGCAGAAAGTTACGCTAACGATGTAGGTCGGCAGTCGCACCGTGCAGATCAAAGACAAGGTTGTTCTCATCACGGGCGGTTCGGAAGGCATCGGTGCATGCTGCGCGGCGGAGTTCCGCAAGCGTGGCGCCCGGCTCGCACTAACCGCGCGTTCTGAAGAAAAACTACGGCAGGTTGCCGGCCCGGATGATATCTACATCGCTGGTGATCTGACCGATCCGGCACTGCGCCGCGAGGTGGTAACGCGTACGCTGGCGCATTTCGGGCGCATCGATATCCTGCTGAACAATGCCGGCGTTGGTTTGTATTCACCAGCCTGGCGCTCGCCCATGGATGAGGTGCGCCACATGTTCGAGCTGAACGTGATTGCACCACTCGACATGACGCAGTTGGTAGTCCAGCAAATGCGCGAACGCCGCTCTGGCGCGATCGTGAATCTCGGTTCGATTGCGGGCAAGATTACCCTGCCCTGGTTCACCATGTATTCGGCGTCGAAGTACGCGGTCGGAGCGATGACAGATGGCCTGCGGATGGAATTGCGCGCCGACGGCATACACGCCATGACCGTGTGCCCCGGTTACGTCCGCACGCGTTTCGCGACGAATGTGCTAGCAGGAGATCCGCCTGATTCCGTGCGCCGCGCAAAACAATTTTCAATCACCCCCGAGCAATGCGCCAATGCAATTGCGAACGGACTGGAGCGCAACGCACGCGTAATCGTCACCCCGCGCAGCGGTTGGGCTCTGGTAATCGCCGAGCGATTATTCCCGACGCTGGTTGACCGCCTGATGGAACGCCTCTATCATTCTCAACAGAGGGAGGCGCGCAGGATTGCTGGATGATTACCAAATTGAAACGAACGCCTGGTATCTATCTTGTTGGTTTCATGGGCTGCGGCAAATCCACTATCGGCCGCATGCTCGCCGAAAACATCGGCTGGCCGTTTGAAGATCTCGATGAAGAAATCGAACGCGAGCGGCACGAGACGATCAGCGAAATCTTCGAGAAGAAGGGTGAGCCTGAATTCCGCCGCATCGAAGCGGAAGCGCTGAGGCGCCGTGTACGCCGGGTGGAATCCGGCCGCCCACTGGTACTCGCGCTCGGCGGCGGTGCATTCACGCAGCAGGAGAATGTGGAACTGCTGAAAGAGAACGGCATAACGATTTGGCTGGATTGCCCGCTTGAAGTTTTGCAGGTCCGCGTGGCAAGGGGGACTCACAGGCCCCTGGCGCGCGACCCTGAGAAATTCGAAGAGCTTTTTTCCACACGGCGTGCTGCATACGAACAGGCTGAGTTTCGCGTGGAAGTCGGAAATGCCTCGCCCTCGAATCACGTTACGCGAATTTTACAACTCCCCATCTTCTGATCATGCTGCGAAAACATGTTGTGAACATTTTCCGTTCGGCTCTGAAAGCGGCCGATCCGGTAGAGGCGGTAGTGCGCCACCTCGACATAGTTGGAAACACACTGCGCGTCGGAAAGCAGCGTTACCGTCTGGATCAGTTCCGCAACATCTACGTCATTGGCGCCGGCAAGGCTAGTGCGGCGATGGCACTGGCCGTCGAAAAGACGTTGGGCAAACGCATCACCGGTGGACTCGTGAATGTGAAGTACGGCCATTTGGCTAAGCTCAAACGCGTGGAGTTGAATGAGTGCGGCCATCCCTTGCCGGATCAGCGCGGAGTCGACGGCGCACGCCGCATAGCGGAGATCGCGTCGAATGCTACTGCAGACGATCTGATCGTTTGCGTGATCTCCGGTGGGGGCTCGGCGTTACTGCCCTATCCGGCAGATCCGATCACTCTGGAAGAAAAGCAGGTGACCACGAAACTGCTGCTGAATTGCGGCGCCAACATTCACGAAATAAATGCCGTGCGCAAACATATCTCTGCGATCAAAGGTGGTCAACTCGCACGTATGGCGTATCCCGCGACTGTGTTGGCGCTGATGCTCTCCGACGTGATTGGTGACGACCTCGACGTGATTGCTTCCGGGCCGACTGCTCCAGACAGTTCCACCTACTCTTCGGCCAAAGCGGTGTTCGAAAAGTACGGAGTGTTCGAGAAAGTGCCTGCGACTGTTCGTGAACGCCTGGAGCGTGGCCTGCATGGCGAACTCGAAGAGACGCCGAAACCCGCGGATGCCGTATTCGCCCGGACGCGCAATGTGATCGTCGGCAGCAATCTGCTCGCTGTAAACGCGGCCGCGGCGAAGGCGAAGGAGTTGGGTTATCGCACACTGGTGCTGTCCACCTTTATCGAAGGTGAAACGAAAGACGTGGCGCGCATGCATGCAGCAATCGCGAAAGAGATTCTCACTTCGGGGCGTCCGCTCAAGCCACCGTGCTGCCTGATTTCCGGCGGCGAGACAACGGTGACAATCCGAGGCGACGGGCTCGGCGGGCGCAATCAGGAATTCGCATTAGCCGCCGCTATCGACATTGCCGGTCTGGAGAATGTCGTAGTCCTCAGCGGTGGCACTGACGGAAGCGACGGGCCCACCGACGCGGCAGGAGCGATAGCAGATGGAAGCACGCTGACTCGCGCGGCAAGAATAGGCCAGGACGCGAAAGCCAGTCTCGCGCGCAACGATTCCTACCATTTCTTCGAGTCAGTGGGGGATTTGCTGAAGACGGGGCCTACCAACACGAATGTGATGGACGTGAGGATATTGCTGATCGGGTGACCAGGCAGTCGCCTAATCACCCGATAGTGAAACGCTTAGTTCCGTTCCACTTTCAACTGCACGGTGGACGGTGCTGCCGGTGGCACTGGTTTGGGCGGAGCCGATGGCAGAGTGATTTGTTCGCCAGTTCCCTTGCGAACGGTCACGGTGCCGCGATCTGTCGTCAGATTGATTTTTGGCCCCTGGCCAACGCTGCCAGAGAGAGTCACGCTCCGGGATTTGTTTCTTCCGCGGTCGTAGTCTTCGACAGTTTTCAACACGTCGCCGTATTCGTTTTCGATGTCCCCGCGCAGCGTGGTTGCCTTCAGCTCAAACTTAGCCGCGGGCGGAACCGCAAGTTCGATGTTCCCCGAACGCGTTCGCACGTCCATCTTGCCGAGCGAAGCCTTGGACGGCCTTAAAGCAACATCACCACGATCCAGCGTCAGGTCCAGCGACTGTGTGAAATCCCCGATCTGCGCATCCAGTGATTTAGCCGACAAACGGACCGGGCCTACCATGTCTGTTCCGGTGAAATTGCGCGGATCGAGATGAATCTCGCCGGGCAGCTTGGCCAGTTCGAGTTCAAAGCTTCCGTTTAGTGCGGAATCCACACGCAACGGCTTGGCCAGATTACGGAAGCGCAGGTCGTTATAGAAGTTGGCTGATACCGTTACCTGACCTTCGATGTTTTCGAGATCCAGGTCCTTGCACCTGCCGCGCAATTCGATGTTGCCTTTCACGTTCGAGGCACGCAGAATGTCGCCCCGGCGCGTATCAACGCGGACGTTGCCGCCGATATTTTGCAAGCGCACACCTGCGTTGTCGCTATTGATGTCGATCTCGCCATTCACGTCGCTGATGTCGAAATCGCCCAACCGGCCGTGGCCTTCGACGCTGGCGTAGCGCGGAACAACTATCTCGATATCAGTGCTGACGCGGCGATTGCCCGTCACGCGCTCCTGATTGTTGCGCACGATAATAGTGTCGCCCTGCTGGATCAACTCCGTCGGGGAATCCTTATCGCTTTGCGCGGCTTCAGTTTCAGTCATGGCGCGAATACTCTTGCGGCCATTCAGCTTGATTTCGGTTGTATCGGTACCCGAAATGCGCGCGTTGCCCCTGAAGTTCTCAATCACAATGCGGCATTGCTTAGCAGGCGCCGCAATCTTCTTTTCCGGAATTGCGTAGTCGAAGGACTCACCGAAAATTTCCACGCCGCGCATCATAAATCCGGGTCTGCGTTGGTGCACGAAAAACATTCCGGAACCAATTATGCAGAGAAGTACGATCAGCGCCCACTCACCACCACCCATGCCCGAAGCCGGCAGCGGCTTGGAGCGCGCGTACCAAACGAAGACCTCGATGAGGCGCAGAACGCCCCATGCGATCAGTATGTACGGCCAGCTCTGGATCAGCACGTCCACATAGCGCAGATCGGGACGGAGATTATTCGCCAGAAACAGTACGCCGATAACAATAAGAAGTAGAGGTCCGACAATCGATCGCGGTCTCATGATGAAGTCCCTCCTGTTGCGGGATTCTGAAACTCGGGGCGCGCAGCTGCCCGCTCCAACAGCTTCAGAACACCGTACACGATAATCAGCACCGGCCATGTGCGCGAGAAAGTGTATCCGCCAGCATGATCCACTGCGAACAATGTTCCGACGGTGATCAGTATCAGCGGTCCACGGATTGCCCGCATCAAGCTGCCGAGATTATTGCCGTTCATTGCTGACCTCCTGCCCCACTGGTTCAACTCCCGATCCCGACACGCGCACATAAAGCAGGTATGCGCCCAGCGCGATCAGGAATACAGGCCAGTAGCGAATGATGTGGTAGAACCGCACGATATCCAGGTTGTTCAGCAGGAACACGACGCCGAGCGCGATTAAAGCGACCGGAGCCAGCGGGAATCCGGTTCCACGCAGCGGCACGATGCTCGAGAACTCATCCACCGGTTGGCCCAGTTGCCGTCGCTTGGCGGTGTGAAACGCCTCAAAGGCCATGTAGAAGAACCACAGCGCGATCAGCATGCCGAAGAGTGGCTCCAAGCCGCCGGAAGCACCGGAAGAAACAATGCTGATCAGCAAGCCCAGTACGACGACATGCACCAAGCCCTTGGCGTACTGTCCGTTGTAGATTGCGCCGACGCCCGGAATCAGACCGAGGATGAAGGCTAATCCCGGCGAGGCGCCCGGATTGGGAACTCCCGCCGGAACAGATGCCGTAGGCGGAACGGTCCAGGGTGACTCCGGAGATAAAGGCTGCGACGTTGAGGTCGCGCCCTCCGGCACGTGGTCCGCGCAGAAGATCGTACCCTGTGCAGTGCGCTGGCAACTCTGGCACAACGCCTTTCCACAGGCTCGGCAGTATGCGACTGCCGGCAATTCCGGATGGTTTTGGCAGTTCATGGTAGTGGCCTCCCTGGTCTTTATTACTTCTTTCCTGTGTTATCCGTGGCTGGTTGTGTCACGGCAGGGGCCCCTTCTTTCTGGGCCGGAACAGGCTGCGTTTTTCGTAATTCTTCATCCTGTTCGGTCAATTCGCGGAACCGGGACTTGAGTTCCACGAACATTCGCATACTCTCGTAATACTTGAGGCCGCGCTCCCAGGTGCGATGCATCCTGTCGTCGAGCGACGCCCAGATCTCGATCGGATTCAGGTCTTTCGGCTGCAGTTGCCGCACCGGGACATTGACGAAACGGCGCCAGCATCGAGAAAGACAGAATCGTCATCGCCATGCCCATCGCGAAACGTGGCTGCAGGACCGGTTCCAGCCAGCGCATCAGCTTCGCGCGGACGCCGCGCGACTGCTTCGCTGCTGGAGCGACGCTGAACATCAGCCGCGTCATCAATTCCTGGGGCGGTTCGACTTCCGCCACGCTTCCGATAAACGTTACGGCGGCGGAAGCATCACGGACCAGTTCCGCACAACTCGCGCAGTGGGCCAGGTGCTCTTCCACCACAGACTTCTGCGCGGCATTGAGCGTCTGATCGACGTAGTCACAAAGCAGGATGTCGAGTTCCGCGCACGTCATACTGCTACCTTCTGCTTTCGAAGGATGCGGGCCAATTCCGCTCGCCCGCGGTTAAGCCGCGACTTCACAGTGCCTTCCGGCACATTCAGTACGTCGGCGATTTCCTTATACTCCATCTCTTCCAGATCCCTCAGGATAACCGTTTCCCGAAGTTCGGGCGAGAGTTTTTGCAGCGCCGCCCTGCAAAATTTCACTGGCTTCCCTGCCAGCAACCAGACTGTCAGTGCGTGAGGACGACGAGGAATGCTCTTCCAGCATCGGCAATTGATTTTCGATGGAATCGCTGGCGCGCTCCAGCTTCGTCCGGCGGTAATTGTCGATCAGCAGATTTCGCGAGAGCCGGGTCAGCCAGACGACCAGGGAACCTTCGCCCGCGCGGAAACTGCGACAACGATTTGAAGACTCTGAGGAAGACGTCCTGCGTCAGATCCTGCGCCTCTCCATCATTGCCTGTAAACCGGTAGCAAATCGCAGTAAACCCGTTTGGTGTAAGCTTTACAAAGTCCTCCCAGGCGGCTTCCTCACCGCTGAGACACCGCTGAACTAGACTGGCTTCAAGGTCCAAGCTGTTTCCCGATACTTTATCGTAATGAGGGGCTCGCGTGTGCAACAGGTCCCAGCCGAATCCGCCGGATGTTCCCGCGGCGCCGTAGCTTGAGCGATTGCGAATGCTGCCAAGTGCTGTCCATCAACCATTGATTCCTGGCGCGTTCCAATTTCGCTTCCGATAATAGAAACGAGGAATTATCATAAGAAGTTCAATCAAATGCTGATGGTGCAAGATTTTGGAGCGTGACGGCTCTTGGTGGCGAAGCGGGGCGCCCACCCACTCCCTTCGCAAGAATCTATTCTAGCGGAATTGCAGCAGAGCGAAATGAGATGATAGGAAAGGCTCTGCAGCGCACTGGCCGAAGCAGCGCCATCCGTCGCGCCCGTTTGCGGCAGGAGAAAAGAGGAAGCTATCCCTAAGCGGAAACTGCATTTAAGTGCGTTGCTGGTGGGCATCGTTGTAGTCTGCCCTGATCGTCGCATTGGTAGTAAGATTCCAGCGTTCAGGGTTCGACATGGACAAGTTCCTGTTCGACGTTCGTAAACGTGAACATGTGGTGGCTGGGCGCTTCGACCGCTGCTCGCACTCAGTACTTACTTAGGTCGCGCGATCCGCTGGGAAGTCATGATCCGGCCGCTTCAACCGGAAGCCAGCATCTGGAGACTGTTCGTCGCGACCGCCATCGGATTCACAGCCATGGTGATTTTCGGGCGCCCAGGCGAGCTGGTTCGCCCCTATCTGATTGCAGTCAAAGAGAAAGGTTCCCTTTACCTCGCAGATCGCCGCGTGGGTGCTGGAGCGGATCTACGATTTGCTGATTGTGCTTCTGCTGTTCGGGTTCGCCCTTACCAGGCTTCAGAGTACCGGTGCCACTGTTGGGCCAACGGTCAAATTGATTCTTGGGACGGGAGGCTATTTCGTCGCCGTGCTTTGCTCCGTCTGTTTGATCATCCTGTTGGGGTTGCGCTATTTTTCGGAAACCATGCGCAGCCGGATTGTGCTCTGCTTTGGCGTTTCTGCCCGAGAAGCAGCGCACGCTGGCAGAACAAGTTGTTACGGCATTTGTGAGCGGAATGGGTTCGACGCGCAATAACAGCTTTGTTCTCAAGCTGATTGCTTACACCCTGGTTGAGTGGCTGCTCATTGTTGGTTGTTTCTACTGCATGTTCCAGGGATTTCCGGCCACCCTGCATCTGGGCCTGATCGATGTCCTCATTTTTGTAGGCTTTGTCGCTTTCGGCAGCGTTATACAAATTCCCGGAATTGGCGGGGGTATGCAGGTGGCGGCGGTGCTGGTTCTCACTGAGATCTTTGGCGTACAGTTGGAAGCGGCAGGCGGAATCGCAATCCTGATCTGGCTCGTGACATTCGTAGTAATCGTGCCCCTAGGCTTGGGGCTTGCCTTCCACGAAGGACTTAACTGGAAAAAGCTGAAAGAAATAGAGGAGAAAGCGGCGTCTCTATGATGTGTCCGTTCTGTGGTTACAAGCAGGATCGGGTGATCGATTCCCGCGAAAGCAAAGAAGGCGATGCGATTCGGCGCCGGCGTCAATGTCTGGAATGTGAGCGACGATTTACTACATATGAAAGAATTGACGAGATACCGTACATGGTGGTTAAGAAAGACGGCCGCAGGGAGAAGTTTGACCGGCAGAAAGTGTTAGCTGGCTTACTGAAGGCATGTGAAAAGCGACCGGTTCCGATGGCCCGACTCGCTGATATTGTCAACGATGTCGAAGCGCACCTGGCAGAATCGTCCGAGCGCGAGCTTTCTACTACAGAGATAGGGGAAATGCTGATGGACAAGTTGAGCGGCTTGGACAAGATCGCTTACGTCCGTTTCGCTTCTGTCTACAGAGACTTCCAAGACGTCGAGGCGTTTTTGCTGGAGCTGAAAACGCTGATGTCACACAAGCGCGGGTAGATTTCCAGACCGGATCGACTACAGGTTGATACGTTCAGAGTTGCGGGTTCTGATTGTTCCACGCAGAAAAGATGTAACCAAACTCTTTGTGAAACATCAACATAATCAGAGCTTAACAAGCTAATCAGGGCTTAACAAGCGTTCTGCTTGATGCTATACTTAAACTGGCAACTCGTTCGCCGCTCCTCATTTTGCTTACCTCGGCTAAGCGCGGCTCATAGTTTCCAGACAACCCCTCGGAGAAATTCGGACAGACGGGGGAGGTGAGTCGGAAGTGGATCAATTCGAAGATCAGTATACAGATAGTCACGAACCTCTTGGGCTTCCGTTTGACGAGGAGCCCAATTTTTTCCATCCCGAAGAGGTACATGACGGCGAGGAATTTCCAGCTGCTGCGCAGGTGGAAGAGTCGATTTACACCGACGATCCCGTACGAGTGTATTTGCGGGAAATGGGTGCCGTGCCGCTGCTTACCCGTGAAGGCGAAGTCGAACTGGCTCGCCGCATGGAGCGCGGTAAATTGCGCATGCAAAAGGCGATTTCACGTTCAGCCGTCGTTCAATTGATGGTTGTGGAATCCGCGGAAACGATTAAGCGAACCGACGAAGAGCTCGATAACCTGGTCGATCTGGGCGACGTGGAAGAAGGCAGTACAGCCGACACCAAGCGTCGCAATGAAGTTCGCCAGCAATTTATCGATATTCTCGCGCTTCACAAAAAGCTTCATCAACTTACCGACAAAATGAATGCGTCGGTGGCGGTGAACAAAAAAGCTAAAAAGCGCCAAGCCATGAAGGTGGCCCGCTGCAAGGTTGAGATCTCGCGCGACATTCGTAGAATTCCATTTCTTAACATCAAGTGGAAGCAGTTCGCAAAAGAGATCGATCGGGCAGTAGAGGAGTTGGCGCATCTCGATGTGGAATGCCGCAAGCTGGATGAGAAAGCTAATCCGGCGCTGCAACCCAGGATTCGCGAGTTAAAACGCGAGATCAAAAAACGCGAGCAGTTGGCTGGCGCCTCTGTTGCCGACCTGAAGCATACCGTTCAGGTGATCCGGCATGGCGAAATGGAAGCTGAGCGCGCAAAGAAAGATCTTGTCGAGGCAAATCTTCGTCTGGTTGTGTCGGTCGCCAAGAAGTATGTCAATCGCGGATTGCACCTACTGGATCTGATTCAGGAAGGCAATATCGGGTTGATGCGCGCGGCAGACAAGTTTGAGTATCGCCGGGGCTACAAGTTTTCCACGTATGCTACCTGGTGGATCAGACAGGCCATCACTCGCGCCATCGCGGATCAGTCGCGTACCATTCGTATTCCCGTTCACATGAACGAGAGTATGAACAAGTTCCTGCGGGCAACTCGTGAGCTCGAGAAAGAACTTGGGCGCGCTCCGACGAACGAGGAAATCAGCCGGCGCATGGATATTCCGGTTGAGAAGGTCCAGAAGCTGAAAACCATTTCACGCGATCCGGTTTCGCTGGAAACTCCAGTGGGTCGTGATGGTGAATCCGCACTCGGCGATTTGATTGAAGATCGTTGGGTAGGGTCTCCGGTTGATGCGGTGATCGATTCCAACGTTCGCGATGAGACTGCCAACATTCTGAAGACACTCTCTCCCAAGGAGGAGAAAGTGATCCGGCTCCGCTTCGGCATCGGCTGCGAGCGCGAGCACACACTCGAAGAAATCGGACAGGAGTTCGACGTAACTCGAGAGCGCATTCGCCAGATCGAAGCCAAGGCATTACGGCAACTCCGCTCACCTGAGCGGGCGCGGCACTTACGAGCCTTGCTGGCAGCGCGCTAGAAGTTCAGTACAATTCCAAGTTAGAAAGCCGGGCCTTAAACGCCCGGCTTTTTCCATTTGCACCAACATGTAATCGAATACACCTATGCGTATTTCGTTAGTCTTCGCGTTAGGTGTATGTTCGCTTGTTTCGTCCGCGTTCGCCCAGTCAGAAGTTGGCGGTGCAACTCTAAACGGAACTGTCCTCGATCCCAGTGGCGCGTAACCGCTGCCAAAGTGATCGCGGTCAACAAAAATACCGGCTTCGAAAGGTCCACTCTGACCAGCGATGCCGGCATCTATAACTTTCTCCGCCTGCCAGTCGGTACCTACGATGTTACCGTTGAGGCCAAAGGCTTCCGTCCGGTCAAACGGACAGGCCTCGCGCTCGGCATCGGCGCAGTCGCAACAGTCAACGTTTCACTGGAGATCGGGTCCTCCACGGAAATGGTGACAGTCAATTCTGAAGTTCCCGTTGTGGAAACCACACGTTCCCAGACCAGCACGGTTGTGAACGATAAGGCCGTCCGTGATCTTCCGATCAATGGCCGGAACTTCCTCGATTTTGCCCTCCTGACCCCAGGCGTTTCCAGCGATCCGCGCGGCGGCGACCTGTCCTTTGGTGGACAGCGCGGTACCGCCAACAGCTTGCTGGTGGACGGTGGCGACAGCAACAATCTGTTCTTCGGTCAATCCTCCGGGCGCGCAGGCGTCCGCAACCCTTATGCCTTCAGCCAGGATGCTGTTCAGGAATTCCAGGTCAACACCGAATGGGTACAACGCCGAAACTGGTCGCGCCGGCGGTGGCGTTATCAACGTGGTGACCAAGTCCGGGACCAACGAGTTCCACGGCGGCGGCTTCTGGTTTTACCGCGACAAGGCCATGAACGCGAACACGTTCATCAATAACTCACGCAACATTCTCAAGCAGCCCTATCACTTCAACCAGTTCGGCGGTAATCTTGGCGGACCTGTAAAAAGAGACAAGCTATTCTTCTTCTACAGCTTCGACGTCAGCGCAACACCAATCCAAACCCCGTCTATTTACAAACCCTGCCACCTTCTGACGCGCTCTCGCAGCAGGCGCTCCAGGAAATATCCAAGTATCTGGTGCCCTACGTTACGAACATGAATAACGACATTCATCTCGTGAAGATGGACTGGAACATCAACTCCAACCAACGCCTCAGTGTTCGCTACAACGCTCACCGATTCAAGGGCAAGAACTACGAGAACGGCGGTTTCACCAGCGCCGGCGAACATACCGGGAACAGTAACATCAGCACGGACAACCAAGGTCGCACAGGACACCCTGCTACCCAACGCCGATCGTGCGCTCGACGACGCCGACGTGCGTCATCGCTTCGTGATCTCGGGTGTGTGGGATCTGGCTTACGGGCGCTCGCTGAAGAATCCGGTGCTCAACGCCCTGATGCGTGATTACCAGCTTTCGGTGATCAGCAATATCCGTTCGGGGCGCCACTTCTCCGCAACTACCGGCGGCGATCCTAACAATGATGGCAATGCCCGTTCTGACCGCTCGCCGTATGTGGGCCGCAATACCATCGAGGGCCCCGGCTTTGCGGGTGTGGATCTGTGCGTAACGCGCGACATCCGCATTCGTGAGAAGCTTTCGCTCAAACTAATCGGCGAAGCGTTTAACCTGACCAACCGCGCAAACTTCAGCGGCTTCAATCAGGGGCAGTACAACTACACTGCGGCGACGCGCGTGTTTGTTCCGACTACGAATTACCTGATCCGGACCAGCACGTTCGACCCGCGTATCCTGCAATTAGCGGCTAAAATCACTTTCTAGTCGTTCTGATTCGGCTACCTGGTTGGCTGACCAATCAGGTAGCCGGAAGCTTCCTAAGTAGTTCGTATTCCTTCGTCGGCCCTGTGCGGTCGATGAGGCCCCAGCGAACTGGGCGCATTCACGTGTGCTCCGTCGTCTACGCCAACCCCCAACCGATCGACGAGTTCCCCACCCAGCCAACCAGTTACGAGAGCCAGTAACACGCCAAGAATTCCCAGCGTGAATGCCAGCGTCCCGGGATAAGCGGGATCGTTCCAGCGGAGCGCCCAACTTCCCGCGAAAAGTAGCAGGACGATGACGTTCCCGAGTCCGTGGGCCACGCCGACGCGTTTGGCGCGAGTTCCGTTTGGAATCGCCAGGTAATCGATCAGCCCAAATATGGCTGCCAGCAGTCCTCCGATAATGCCGGCGCCGATCATGTAGAAGGCTACTTCCGTCCAGCGTAATTCGCCGGTCGCCAACGTGATGATGTCGAAAATCACCGCGGTGGCGAGCAGTCCAAGAGGAAACACAATCAGCATTGGGTGGATCGGGTGACCCAGCAGCTTGGCTTTGCTTTCCATACGCAAACCTCCCTGCTGAGTAGAGTTTGCGCGAAAGCCCGGCGTTTCAGCGTAAAACACCTAACTCCGTCAGGATCTTACGAGCGATCGGGATGCGCTGCTCAAATAGCGGATCGTACTCCTTATCGCCGATTTCCAGCGCGAAATAATACACGTGGCCTGGCTTTTCGACCCAGCCGACGTACCACAACGCGACATCCTCGCCTTCTGCCCGGCAGGCCCCGGTTTTCGCGCTTAAGCGCCAGTCAGCGGTCTGCTCCACCAACATAATTTCTTTCACCAGAGCGGTTGTGCGCGCCGACAATCCGAGCCGCCCTTCGTACAGCTTCCTCAGGAATTTAACCTGTTCGTTCGGCGAGATTCGCAGGCTGTTTCCCAGCCAGAACTTGTCGATTCCTCCCGAAGTGTCCTGGTTTCCGTATTGAAACTGTGTCAGGAACTTGCTCATCTGCTTGGTTCCTACGCGGCGTGCCATCTCCTGGTAGTACCAGACTGCGGAAGCTTTGAAAGCGGATCCAAGATCGTAATCGCGAGCCCAGACCGCACGCGCAGCATGGTCCCGCACGGGATTGTACTTGAGCAGAAAATCCAAGCCGGGTGCAGCGCCACTCTCCAGCGCAATCGCCGAATTGGGGATCTTGAAGGTGGAACAAGGTGCGAACCGAACAGCGGCCCGTTCCGGATTTTGCCGGACAAACTGTCCCGAGGCAGAATCCAGCAAGACAAAAGTCTGCTCCGCACCGTAGGCCGTCGCGATGACCGCCAACAACAGGAAGGCACGCATAAAATTCATACTAATCAATAGTTGCAACCAAACCGGTACACCAGAGTCTACAACATTAGGGCTACAGGAAATCACCCTCTTCTTGACAGACATAGGGGTGATTCCTACAATGAAGTGGTAAGCCTTGGACTGGGATCAACGAACATGTTGCCGTCATTCGCACTACCGAAAACATCTCCGGGCGGCGCGCGCTCTGTGCTCGCGCACATCGGCAACACACCTCTGATTTTTTTGGAACGGGTTTCCGAAGAGTTTAAGGGCGTTGAAATTCACGCAAAAGCCGAGTTCTTCAATCCCGGTGGATCCGTCAAGGACCGGCCTGCACTCAATATGATTCTGGATGGCGAGCGCACTGGACGGCTGATCCCGGGGCGGATCATTCTCGACGCAACCAGCGGCAACACCGGTATCGCCTACGCAATGATCGGCGCCGCGCGCGGCTACAAGGTTCGTTTGTGCCTCCCTGAGAACGCTTCCCTGGAACGCAAGCGGATGCTGAAGGCATACGGCGCAGAGATCATCTTCACCGACCCCGGCGAGGGCTCAGACGGCGCGATCCGCAAGGTGAAGGAAGTCTACGAAGCCGACCCGGACCTGTACTTCTACCCCGATCAGTACGGCAACCCGGCCAATTGGAAGGCGCACTACGAAACCACGGCAGTCGAGATCCTGCGCCAGACCGACGAGCAGGTTACGCACTTTGTCTCCGCCATGGGCACGAGCGGTACTTTCATCGGCACCTCGCGACGGCTGAAGAGGGAACTGCCGGGTGTCAAATGCATTTCCGCGCAGCCCTCGTCGGGCTTTCACGGTTTGGAAGGTCTGAAGCACATGCCGACAAACATTGTGCCGCCGATTTACGACCCCACACTCGCCGACGACAATATCTGGCTGGAGACTGAAGACGCTTACCGGATGGTGCGCCGCCTGGCGCGCGAAGAAGGTCTGCTCGTCGGGCTTTCCTCCGGTGCGAACGTCGTCGCCGCATCTAAGATTGCCAGGCAGATGGCGGAACGCGGAGAGGAAGGTCTCATCGTGACCATCCTTTGCGACGGCGCCGAGAAATACCTGAGCGAAGATTTTTGGAATGATCCGGATTGAACAAAGCGCGTGGGACGTGATGGTCCAGCATGCCCGCGCGACTTACCCTAATGAATGTTGCGGCGCTATGCTGGGCGTCGTCGATAGTGACGAAAAGCACGTGAAGCTTGCGGTTCCGCTCAAGAACGCTTTTGAGGGCCCGCAGGCGGAGCGCTATCAGTTGCGCCCTGAAGACCTGCTTCAGGCCGACCGCGAGGCGCGCGCGCAGGGAATGGATCTTGTGGGCATCTTCCACTCTCATCCCGATTGCGACGCGTACTTTTCCGAAACAGATTTGAAGAATTCCTGTCCGTGGTACTCGTTCGTCGTGATCTCGATTCGCAGCGGCGAGTATGACCACGCCAATAGCTGGCTTCCCAACATGGACCAGACTGTGGCAGAGAAAGAACAACTAAAGGTCGAATAAAGCAATGGCGAAAATTCTGATTCCAACCCCCCTACGACAATTTGTGGAGAAGAAAGATTCCATCGAAGTGAGCGGCACTACTGTCGGCGAGGCGCTCGGCGCGCTCACCGGCCAGTACCAGGACCTGCGCCGGCACCTCTACAATGACGAAGGCAAGCTGCGCAGCTTCGTCAATGTCTATCTGAACGACGAGGACATTCGCTACACCGGCAAGGACGCCACGCCGCTCAAGGATAGCGACGTGCTCTCGATTGTACCGAGCATTGCGGGAGGTTCCAGTGGCCGTTGAAACACAGGCTCCGCCAACTCTTTCGAAAGAAGAAATCCTGCGCTATAGCCGGCACCTGATCATGCCGGAGGTCGGGCTGGAAGGTCAGGTAAAGCTAAAGGCAGGCAAGGTTCTGCTGGTCGGCACCGGCGGACTCGGCGCGCCCCTCGGACTGTATCTGGCCGCGGCGGGCGTTGGCAAAATCGGCATCGTCGATTTCGATGTGGTCGATTACACCAATTTGCAGCGTCAGGTAATTCACGGCACCAGCGATGTCGGTCGCAAGAAGATTGACTCCGCGGCCGATCGCATGAAAGAGATCAACCCCTACGTTGAGATCGTCAAGCACGAAGTGGCACTGACGAGCGAGAACGCTCTAGAAATCATCAAGGATTACGATTTCGTTGTGGACGGCACGGATAACTTCCCCACACGCTATCTGGTGAACGATGCCTGCGTGCTGCTCGGCAAGCCCAACGTGTATGGGTCCATTTTCCGCTTTGAAGGCCAGGCTACCGTGTTCGCATACGAAGGCGGCCCGTGCTATCGCTGCCTCTATCCCGAACCGCCGCCTCCGGGCCTGGTTCCGAGCTGCGCTGAAGGTGGAGTTCTGGGGATTTTGCCCGGCATCATCGGTCTGGTTCAGGCAACCGAAACGGTAAAGCTGATTCTGGGCATTGGCGAACTGCTGGTCGGACGGCTGATGCTTTACGACGCGCTCGGAATGCGGTTCCGAGAGCTGAAATTGCGGAAGAACCCCGAATGTCCAATTTGCGGTGATCACCGCACGATTACAGAGCTGATTGATTACCATCAATTCTGTGGAGTCCCCAAGGAGCAAACTGTGAGTGTACCCGTTGACGGCGATATCGATCCGGTTGAAGTAAAAGAGAGAATTGATCGCGGCGATAACTTCCTGTTGCTTGATGTTCGCGAGCCTCACGAATATCAGATTTGCAGTATTCCTACCGCAAAGCTGATCCCGCTCGGCGATGTACCCAAGCGTCTTCGTGAACTGGATTCGGCAGTCGAAATTGTGGCGCACTGTAAGAGTGGAATGCGTAGCGCCAAGGCAGTAGAGTTCCTGCGCCAGGCCGGTTTCCGCGCCCGTAATATGAAGGGCGGCATTCTGGCGTGGAGCGATAAAGTCGATCAGTCGGTCCCCAAATACTAAGTGGTTTGACTTACCGGGGTGATTGAGAGTTCACTCAGTCACCCCTTTTGCTGCTAATTATTATTCCCCAGCGGCTCAGTCTGCCGCGTCTCCTGGCGATAAGAAGTGTTAGGAGATATAAGCGCAGATGAAATTAGCTCGCCTCATTCCGCTCCTCGTATTGTCACTGCTACCTCTGCGCGCAGCCCAGTTCCATTTCAGTTTTGATGCGGAACAGAATCACTGGACACTCACTAATGGAGTTATCTCGGCAGAATTCACATTAACTCCGGAAGGCATTTTCCGCATTGATCAGATCTCGCATGTGCTGAACGGCGATAACTGGAAATCGGCGGGAGCGGTTCCCAGTTCTCCAATCAATTTTAGGTTCGACGAAATCACTTTCAACGCGCGCACAAACTTTAAACTGATCCAGCAATACCAGGAAGATGCCGATCGCGGTGGTCTGCGTCAGATTATCGAACTGGAGGATATGGCCGGCCGCATCCATATACGGATGGCGCTGGAGATGTTTCCCAATAAGCCTGTCCTGCGACATTGGATGGATGTATGGAACCTGCAGGGAAAAACGGTTTATGTGAAAGCGGCGGATATGCTGCCCTGGCGCTTTGACGATGACGACAAGAACACGTTCAGTTGGTTTCGTGTGAACCAGTGGGCAATCATTCCGGAGCGGCAGAATTTCGAGCCGTTGGAAAGTGTTCTGAATCCTACAGGCCCGGCACTGACCATGCAATCCGGGGCGCGAGGGCTTCAATGCGGATGGTGGGCGCTGCGTGACGCCAATGATCGTGGGTTGTTTGCCGGCTGGGAGTTCGATGGGCGCACTACCGCTGGAGTACACCAGTCCGGCCAGGAACAGCAACTGCAACTTTCCGCTGCGATCGATTCCATTCATCATCCTCTGGAACCCTTTGAGTTCTTCCGCGTGCCTGCCGGATTCATTGGATTGTTTCACGGAGATTGGGACGAGGCCGGCTATCGCACGCAGCGCTTCGTAGAATTCGTGCTCGCCAAGCCGATGCCGGATTCCGTGAACTTTCCGTTTGTGGCCTGGGATTCCTGGGCATACAAGGAAGAGTTCAATGAAGACTTGCTGAAGAAGAATGCCGAGGCGGCTGCGAAACTGGGCTTTGAGCTGTTTACCGTCGATCTGGGCTGGGCAAAGCAGATCGGGGACTGGCACTCCAATCGTGAGAAGTTTCCCAGCGGAATGCGGGAGCTATCGGATTACGTGCACTCGCTTGGGATGAAGTTCGGTCTCCATCTCGCGGTTGCAGAGGCCGCACCAAATTCGCCCATCTTGCAAGAGAACCCCGATTGGACCGGATCTGAAGATTACTACTACTACGGCGCGAAATCGTTGTGCCTGTCCAATCGGCCAACGCGGGACTGGCTCATCGATGACGTGGTCCGCCTGATTCAGACTTACAACGTGGACTGGATTCTGCAGGACGGCGAGAACATGGTCAAAAAGTGCACCAAGACCACGCACACGCATCATCCTGACGACAGTAACTATGCGAATGCCGTCGACGGGTTGGACTACGTTCTGCGCGAAATACAGCGCCGCACTCCCAACACCGTCTGGGAAAACTGCGAAAACGGCGGCAGCATGATGACTTTCAACATGGTCCGCAACTACGTTACGTCGATCACAAATGACGCGAGCGGCGCGCTCGGAGCGAGGCAGGCCACATACGGCGCTACGTATCCTTTCCCACCCCGCTATGTTGACCGCTACATGCCCGACAATGATCTGTCGACCTACTCGACTCGCAGCTTCATCTTCGGCGGCCCCTGGGTATTCATGAACCAGCTGGACAAGCTCGGGGTTGAGCAGACGAACATTCTGGGCTCTGAAATCCGCGCGTTCAAAAAGATTCGCTCCACAGTCCGCGACGGCAAGGTCTTTCACCTTTCCGCCAGGCCGAGCGAGACGACCACGGATGCGATGCAATCCTACAATTCCGCGACGGATTCCGGAGTCGCGGTGGTGACTCGCGACGGCTCTGCCGCGGACCACTATATCCTGCGCCCGCGCGGCCTGAACCCTATGGCCGATTACCGCGTCAGCTTCCAGGACGATAAGACTGTGCTGGTGTTGTCCGGCGAACAACTGATGCGTACCGGCGTTCATGTAAGGCTGCCGGGCGCGACATCCTCGGAAATCGTGTTTGTTGACCCCGACTCGTCCGACCACTAGAGTTGCCCTGCCAACCGTGTTGAATCATCATGAATCTGTGCGCAAGTCGTGGTTGCTGCTGATTGCAGTTTTCGTCATTTCCTTCCTGTGTCTTTCATTCCGCATTGCGGGCAGCGGACTTGCGAGTGCGCACGTTCGACCCGGTAGCCAAAATCGCGGCGCAGGACGAGGCGGTTTATTCCGCGATCGCAACCGAAATGGCACGCAACGGCAACTGGCTCACCCCGCATTTTTTGGGGCGCTACGCTCTATTCAAACCGCCGTTTCTGTATTGGACCTCGGGTCTCTCAGCAAAACTGCTTGGAATATCGAATTTCAGCCTGCGTCTGCCTTCGCTTATCGCTGGTGCATTACTAATCACCATTGGGTTCGCCTGGGTGCGGACAGCGGGTTTGTTACCGGCATTGATCGCGGGACTGCTGCTGCTCTCCAACCCACTGCTGCAAACCGTTTCGAGGCTGAACCTTACCGATGCCACACTCGCGCTATTGCTGGCCCTGGCGGCTTGGCGCTTGAAGTCGGACCCACAGCTCGCGACCTCGCGTTCCCGTTGGATTTTCGCCGCTATCAGCGCCGCCGCAATTATGACCAAGGCTGTCGCAGGCGGCCTCTGTCTTCTACTGCTGCTATCTTTCTTTTTGCTGGCTCGCGCCGATTTTCGACCGGCTTTTAGCCGCGTTCTGCAGGTGTTCTTCTATACGGCGCTACTCGCCGCGCCATGGCATCTTTACCAGTTGGCGGTGCATCCGCACTGGTTTTGGGCGGAGTATGTAGTCGATGAGCATTTTCGATCGGCACTCAACCCACTTGGACAGACCTCGGATGAGAATCAAGTCTGGTTTTATTTGCGGCGTTGGTGGCTAATGGATCCGGTTCTGCTGGTGGCATTCCTGCTCGGCCTGCCCGGTTTCCTCTTCGCGCTAAGAAAACGCGCCAATGCCGAAACGGTCGTTCTGGCCTGCTGGGTTGGCGTGGTTGCCGCCGCAGTGCTCCTGTTCAGCTATCGCAATCTGGCCTATCTTTTGCCGGGGCTGGTGCCAGTCGCGATCATTGCCGCATCCTGCAGGCTATTTCACAGGCGGACAGTCGCCGGGCTCGCACTGGCCCTGCTGTGTGCAGGTTTTGTATGGAGAACGCAGCAGGCTGACGAGACCTGGGGATTGTCATTTCCGGTCGAGGCGTCCGCGCCATCAGCAGGTCCCCTGCAACGGTATGCAGCGCTGCACCGGCCCAATCGTCTGATCATCGTGTTCCCGGAAGATCAGTTCTACTCGGCGACGCTGGAATTACCTCGGGTAAGTTACGCCTTCATCGACGACGGCCGAACGCGCCAGCAGCCCGCTATGGATTTCCGCCATTTGGGAATCACGGTGAACGTCGCCGAATTCCTGGCGCTCGCGCGCTGGACGCCCGACTTCCGCACACGTCTGCGCGAATTCGATCTGGATTCCGACGCACCCATAGCAACCGTTATCGAACTGCGCGGAGAGCAGGAGCTATCCCGCCTTGTCGCAAACTCGCCGGCAAGCGATTTCTACTTACCTTCACGGCTGCTGCAACAAATCCAGACAACCCACACCGCAACTCCAGTGGAAGAGGCGAGAGGCTTCCTGTTGTCTGCCCGCTGATTAAGCCGGCGCGTGGTGATTCACCGGCCCGGATCCCTTGCCCAGCCCAGGGTTCGTTCGAATGGCTTCGGTGATATAGCGCTTCGCGCGCGCCACCGCACCACCCAGCGGCATGCCGAGAGCCAGTGACGCCGTGATCGCGGCGGAGTACGTACAGCCCGTGCCGTGCGTGTGCTCGGTCAGAATCCGTTCAGCCGGGAACTCAGACCACTCCTTGCCATCAAACAGGACATCCATGGCAGTTCCCTCCAGATGACCGCCCTTGACCAGAACTGCGTGTGCGCCCATTTCCAGCATGCGTTTAGCCGCTGAGCGCATTCCCGCTACATCATTAACTTCCAGACCGGTCAGAGCCGAGGCTTCATGCAGATTGGGGGTGACAAGGAAAGCGCGCGGAATGAGATCCTTGATCAACACCTGCGCCGCTTCAGCCGCGATCAAGGGAGCGCCATGTTTGCTGATCATCACAGGATCCACAACCAGGGGGCATCGGAACTCCGCTGCGACGACTGCGACCGCTCGCACCAGGCTTGCCTTACCCAGCGCGCCCACTTTCACTGCCTGCGGTGGAATGTCCTCTAGCAGTACGCGAATTTGTTCCAGCACCAGTTCTGGATCGAGGGTCACGACACGATCCACGCGAACCGTGTTCTGCACGGTGAGCAGGGTGATGACGGCCTCACCATACACACCAAACTGGTGAAAGGTCTTGAGGTCGGCCTGAATGCCGGCTCCTCCGCTAGGGTCCGATCCGGCGATAGTTAATGCAACTGGTTTCATTCCGCAACGACAGGATACCAGACCTCGCCTTCCGCCCTACTTATGCTTGGAGCGCTCTGAAAGATAAAGTGGGACCGCAATCCCCGCACGGGTGCGGTCCCGGGCTGCAATTACTCGGATCTGGAAGGGCCCGGGAATACTGTTCCACCCCATACCGCGAATTGCCGCCTGACCATCTGGGCCAGTGATCATCACTTGTGTCCGTAAGCCGCCGCGAAATGTCCCGCCCGGGCCTTCTTCGGGTAGCACGAAGCTGACCGTCGCACCTTCAACGGGTTTGCCGGTCTCGTCGCTAATCAGGACGGTGAGCGGTCGGTTGCTGCGCGAATTCATGGTCTGGACGAGGCCCTCGCCCTCCAGAACACGGATTTGCAGAATCACCACTTCCCGAGCGTATATCGGCGCGATACACAGCAACGCAAGCAACAGACGCGGCACACAAGCAAGCACACTCTGTCCCATAAGAATCATGGTGTGCAACGCAGCGGAAAATTCTCTAGAAAGTTTGGAGAATAATTACGGTGATGTTGTCGGGGCCGCCCTGCTCACGGGCAGCTTCCACCAGGCGCCTGCATTTGTCTTCCAGACTAGCATCGCTGCGCAAGACGTCGCCGATCGTTTCACTTTCGATTGCGCCATGCAGGCCATCGCTGCATATCAGAATCTGTTCGCCGGGGCTGGGCAGCATTCTGTACGTTGCAATGCGCAAATCTTCAGTGACGCCGATAGCCATCGTGAGTACGTGCCGCATCGGGTGTTTGCGCAGGCTGGCCTCGTCAAGACCAAGCCGCTTTCCGACCTCCTGCACCCACGTCTGATCGACAGTGATCGGATTCAGGTCTTCGCCGTTGAAGCTGTACGCCCGGCTGTCGCCGACGCTTGCGATGAGTAACTCCGGTCCGGATTGGAGCGCGGCAACCAGCGTTGTGCCCATTCCTTCCAGATCCTTGCACGCTCCGGCAGCGCTCAGCACCGCACGGTTCGCTTCTTCCACCGCGCGCGTGAGGGCCTCTGTGCCGGAGTGTTCGGTGTTCCGGATATAATCGCGGACCGTCTCCACCGCGAGGCGCGAAGCGTGTTCACCCGCGCGTGCGCCGCCCATCCCGTCGGCCACAATATATAAGCCGAGTTCGGGGGCCAGCAGACAGTAATCTTCGTTGTTCTTGCGGACACAACCGATGTCGGAAATTCCGTAGGCTTCCAGCATTGACCTCCCGATTATAGCCGCACCGGGAGGTCGTATATTCTGCCGCCCCGATCCGATCGCAATTTACTAAGGTTTTTTCGGTTCCAGTGCTTCTTTAAGCTGCCAAAATACACGTTCGTTGTATTCTTCTCGGACCCGCTCCAATGGCTCGCTCTTGGCGTCGTTGGGGCGGTAAGGAGTTTTCTTCAGGCAGCGACCCAGCATCATGGTCGCCTCGCTGTCATCGGGATCGCGGTCAAGTGCAGAGCGGAAGCTCTTGACGGCGTCATCGAATTGGCCGCGCTTCCAAAGGGCGTACCCAACATTGAAGTGGAAATCGGGATTAGCCGGATCACCTTCCGACGCCTTGCGAAAGTTGTCGAGCGCTTCCGGACGGTCTCGACGGGATTGTGCGGCACCCAGGTTGTTGAAAACTTCGTTCAGAGGTACTGCCTGCGCGACAAGCTCGAAAGCGATTTGCGCGCCAGTATAATCTCCCGCATAGAAGCGGCACAGGCCCAGAAAAAAGTTGGCCTCGAAATAGCGTGGATAGGTGCGCTGGACCTTCTGAAACCAGTCCCCGGCGGTACGGTAGTTCTCCTGAGCCCAGTTGAGCCGCCCCAATTCAAAGTTTGGCTCGGAAAAGCGCAAGTCCAGTCGTGCAGCCTGTGTAAAAAAGCGATGCTTCTGTTCGTTGCTGGTCGCCAGCAGTCCGCGTATATAGTTTTCGATGGCATCCAGCCGGACCGTGGGGTGGAGTCGCTTGAACTCCTCTTCGCTGGGCGCGGCACTGGATTTGATGATCCGGAGAGCCTGCCAGGCCAGATGTTCCTGAAGAGACGCGAGTTCATCGAATGCACCCGTTTCGCCAAATTCCGGAGCCTGCTTCATATTGCGCAGATCAAGCAGGCGCGCCTTTAACCGCAGGGATTCCTTGCCACCTTGCACTGCAGGGGCCACCACCTCGAATTGACCGTAGATAATGCGGTCCGCGTCGAGCGTTTCAGCAATCTTCAGCACGGAGGCGCGCGTAGTTTGCGCGTATTGACGAATCCCTAGCCTCTTGTAGGCTTCCGTCAGGCTTTCGCGATCGATCACGAGCGTGCCGGAGCTGGCCAGCGCGTCACGTACAGCCTCAGCGATACTTTCGCCGACCCAATCCACTTTGCTGTTGTTTGAGCTATTAAAGAAGGGCAGTACAACCAGCGATTCCGAACGGGCCGGAGCCGCGAGAAACATTAGGACTAAAGCTGGAAACGCGAGAAGCCGCACCATTAAACCTCAGTTTAACAGACGACCCCTCGCGCGATTCGAATCAACAGACCTCGGGGTACTTAATTGGTGAAGACGAGCTTCGTTTTGGTTCCACCGATCCGGATCTCCCGAATCTGATACTTGCCACCGCCATTGGCGTATCGAACCGACGTGGCATTGAACTTCTCAGTGCCGTTTTCCACCGTCGCTGTGGCCTGTACAGATTCCTTGCCCTTGCTGATCACCACTTTGCTGTCTGTCACTTCGAGTTTGTAGTCGCCGGGCTTCAGCTCGGTTCCGTTCAGCACGGAGGACTGAAACAGCGTGATACGGTGTGTGTCAGCGCTCGCAACTGCGAGAGCGAGGCAAGAGAAGACGAGAATCAATTTCTTAATCATAGGTTTTAGTTTTCTTTCTCCTTGAATGTTACTCAAGTATTCCAATAGTGAGACGGACTGCTAGTGCGCACCCCGTCTCTGTGGTGCTAAACGACTGTTTGCCGTTGCACAATATCTCTGACGAATCACATCGGCTTTTGTTCCGCGATTTGCAAAACAAATATTAATGGGATTAAGCAGATTCTTTTATCTTATTTATAGCTTGTTGCTGAATGGAAGGATCCGAGCCGAAGCCGGGCAGCCAGTAAACCTCTTCTCGGCGGAACCAGGTGAGCTGCCTTTTGGCGTAGTGGCGGGTGGCAATTCGGGTAGATTCGATCGCTTCGGGCAGGCTGAGTGCGCCCTGCAGGCACTGTAATGCCTGAGCGTAACCAATAGATTCAAATGGCTTTGCATCAGGAGACAGACCGTTGTCGAGCAGCGCCCGAACTTCATCCAGCAACCCACGTTCGAACATCAAGGCAGCGCGTTCGTTAATCCGCTGATAGAGCTGTTCGCGAGGCGGGTCGAGCCCGATCTTGACTGTGCGGTATCCTTCAAGCCGGTCGCGTCCCGACTCAAACATTCTTGAAATATTTTGTCGGGATATCAGGCATACTTCCAGAGCGCGAACCACTTTCTTTATATCATTATGATGAATTCTGCTTCCGGCCTCTGGATCGAAGCGCCGCAAAAGCCGGTGCAGCGACCCGGCCCGGCGGTTTTCGCGGGCGTACAATCTCTCGCGCAAAACATCGTTCCGGACCGGGCCCGCAAACAGCCCATCAAGTAGCGCCCGTAAATAGAAGCCTGTGCCGCCCACGACAATCGGCAACTTTCCACGCCGTGTAACCTGCTCGATCACTTGACGCGCCTTACGGGCGTAGTCTCCTGCCGTGAAAGTCGCCACGGGGTTAAGTATGTCTATGAGATGGTGCGGAATGCCGGCGCGTTCGGCAAGCGGCGATTTGGCGGTTCCTATATCGAAACCACGGTAAATTTGCAGTGAATCGCAGTTGATGATTTCGCCGTCTAACTGAGTAGCAACAGCAATCGCGAGGTCGCTTTTGCCGGAGCCGGTTGGTCCGACAACGGCCACCAGTAAGGGATCAGGCACCGGTATCCATTTTCAACCGGACTGGTGGGTGCTGGCAAGTTGATGAAAATCCGGCGAAACGGCGCGCCTTGGGGCAACGTTATAATGAAGTAAGATTGAACGCAATCCGTATCTGCCTCCTCTAAGGGGCGGGCGGTGTGGTGCGTACCAAGAAAGTCGGGGCAAATGACCTCAAAGTTCAAGCTAGTATCGACGCTTTGCTCCTTGGCGCTGGTCGCCGGGAGTACGGGTTTTGCACAGACCGAGGGCGCAAAAGCACCCAGCCGGACTATTGAAAAGGCCGACGCCTATTATCATTTCGCCATGGGACACCTGTATGCCGAGCAAGCAGCGGCCTACGGGAACCGTGGGGACTTTGTAACCAAGGCGATCGACCATTACAAACAGGCTATCAAGGCTGATCCGGAAGCAACTTTCCTTAGCGAAGAGCTTTCGGACTTGTACATACAATCCGGAAGGCTGCGCGAGGCTGTGCTCGAGTCCGAAGAAGCCATCAAGCAGAACCCGAACGATCTGAATGCACGCAGGATTCTGGGACGGATCTACGCGCGCATGATCGGCGATACCCAGCAGGGCGGCCGCGTCAACGAAGAAATGTTGAAGAAGGCCACCGAGCAGTATCAAAAAATTTCCGCCCAGGATGCGAATGACGTGGATACCTGGGTTATGCTGGGCCGCCTGTACAAAATCGGACAGAACTCCGTCGATGCAGAGAAGGCCTACAAGAAAGCGCTCACCCTCGACAGCGATAACGAGGATGCGCTGAACGGCCTGGCCATGGTCTATGCGGATCTGGGCGATACGAAGAATTCGACTGAGATGTTGCGCAAGATAGCGGAAAAGAATCCCTCCCCGCGATCTTTGACTGCGCTTGCCACGACATACGAACAGATGCGCGATTACAAGTCTGCGGCGGCGACACTCGCCCGCGCCGTCGATATGGTGCAGGGCAATAGTGATTTAAAGCGCGCGCTGGCCCAAAATCTGATGCTTTCCGACCAGCTCGACAAAGCGCTGGAAGTCTATAGAGCGATTCTTCAGGACGAGCCGAAGGATTATCAATCCTATCTGCGCATGTCGCAGATTTATCGTCAGCAACGCAATTTTGAAAAGGCTCGCGAGGCCAACGAAAAAGCGCGCGCGATTGAGCCCGACAATCTGGAAGTTCGCTACAACGACGTGAATCAGCTTGAAGCCGAAGGCAAGATTCCTGAAGCAATCACCACGCTGCGCGGCATGATCGAATCGACAGCAAAGCGTACCTACAATCTAGGCGAAAAGACGAATCGAGCCCAGCTTCTGGAGCGTCTCGGCCTGCTGTACCGCAGCACGGAAAACACCACCGAAGCCGTAAAGGCATTTCGCCAGTTGGGTGAACTCGATTCAGCCATGGGCGCTCGCGCCTCGGCACAGATCATTGACGTGTACCGCGCCGCGAAGGATTTCGCGAAGGCCGAGGAAGAAGCCAAGGCATCGAAGGCCTTGTACCCTACTGACCGCACGCTGGCTGCTGTGCGCGCTTCCCTGATGGCCGACCGCGGCAAGACGGATGAGGCGATCGAGGAATTGAAGTCGCTGCTGGATGGCAAATCGGATCGTGAAATCCATCTCTCGATGGCGCAGGTTTACGAAAAGGCGAAGCGTTTCGATCAGATGGCGAAGGAGATCGATGAAGCGGAGAAGCTCTCCATTTCTCCGGAAGAGAAAGAAGCCATCCACTTCACGCGAGGCGCGATGCTCGAACGCCAGAAGAAGTTTGACCTCGCTGAAGCAGAATTCCGCAAAGTGCTCGAAGCGAATCCGGAGAATTCCTCCGCACTCAATTACCTTGGCTACATGTTCGCGGATCGCAATGTGAGGCTCCCTGAAGCGTTGCAGTTGATCACCAAGGCGCTGGAGAAGGAACCCGGCAACGGTGCGTATCTCGACAGCCTGGGCTGGGTCTATTTCCGAATGGGCAAGCTCAAGGAAGCTGAAGACAACATTCGCCGCTCTCTCGAAAAGGTGCGGAACGATCCCACGGTTCACGATCACCTGGGCGACATTCTCTTCGCGCAGGGCAGAGTACGTGAGGCGATAGCGCAGTGGGAATCCTCACTGAAGGAATATCAAACGGCGAGCGTGACCGAAGCCGATCCGGCGGAAGTTGCAAAGGTGAGCCGCAAGCTGGAAAACGCCAAGGTTAAGCAAGCCAAAGAAACCAGCGCCAACGCTCCGAAGAACTAAGCCGCACGACACCGGTCACCCTGGCGTGGGGTACCTGCGCCAGCACCGGATTGCGGAATTCGAAAAGCGGCAAGCTTCGCGTACGCGGCGGATTAGCGGAATTCTTCGCGCTCGACAGCGCGCGGGGTCGTCTATCACCTTCCTTGGGCATTTCGTGAAGCTGTTCGGAGACAGCGGCGTCAAGGTAATATTCAACGGTCACGAGCATAACTTCCAATACAGTGCGAGTAATGCCGCCACCCGCGACGTTCACTACGTGGTCAGCGGTTCCGGCGGTGAGTTACGTGATGGCGCTGTGCAGATGGCGAAGACTAACATCGAAGGCTGGGCGCCGCAGCATCACTTCCTGTTGGTTGAAATCCACCTGCGACGAATTCTTACGAACCGGTGATCGTAAAAGATCATGACGGTGCACCACTCGCTATGCGGTTACACGGCAAGTAATGCGGACCTTCAACGCCGTAATCTGACAAGATACAGTTGAATGATTCGATTTATTGTCCTTGCCGGATTGATCGGCTTTACCTCCCTGGTGGCTTGGTCACAGTCTCAGCCCGGGACGCTACAACAAATGCGAGATCGCGCCCAGGCGAGCATTCTGCATCAACGGGCACGAGAGGCAGGGGGCAACCTCACCAGGGTGCGTCAACCCGTTCAGGCAAATCTCTATGGCGATTTGAGCTCTCTCATGAAGGCGAGTGATGAGGTTCTGCTGGTCCATATCACCGATAATGTGTGCCAGTTGTCACCATCCGGGGAAGATCCCATTACTATGTATAAAGGGATCGTCCTCAGAAAGTGGAAGGGACACACGTTCGACTCCGTCACGTTTTCGATTCCAATGGGACTGGTGTCCTTTGCTGACAACAGTCGTGCATTTACCTCAATTCCCAGCTTCCGAGCTCTGCAAAACGGAGGGCGATATGTGGTTTTTCTGCGCTTCAGTCAGGGGGAGGAACGGCGATTGATGCCTGCGCTGAAACTGACTGGTGACGCAATCCAGGGGGCATTCGCGTTGGAGAACGAGCGGGTCAGCCCGGTATTTTGGGCAGATTCCCTCTCCAAAATCTATCGGAATGCTGCCGTGCCGAAGTTCGTGGACGAAGTGAAATCGTTGGCGCAAACACAAGGAGTGCTGCGGGTAGATTTTACTGAGAGTCCCAATACGCCTAAAGTGACATCGTTTTCGGAAGTCAGGCCAGAGGATCTGCAGGCAACTGGATTGCATCTTCCCTCTTACGTGCCAACGCTCTGGGAACTTATGTGGTATCTGTCTCACGTTGATTTTCACCAGCAGTTAATGGTGGAGTGGGACTCGATGCCGGGCCGGCAAGATCCCATAAAGAAGCAGGATACTGTGGGGACGCCGGTATCGGGAAACTTTACGGTTCTAGAACGTACGCAAAGGCTTCGTGGGGGCTGTGGCAAAAGTATTCCGGACGCGACTGAGTTGATTGTAGCCGCAGTCACAACGCAGAATGAAATCCGAGCCCTTCAATTCTCCAGAGATCCTCGCGACTGGCACGGAGATTACTTCGGAGGTGCCAAGCCCGAGGGGTACCAAGTAGTTTTCCCGAAGGCCAGATTAATACTTAATCTTCCTGACGATCCGCAAATCCAGACACTTGTCTTTTTGAAGCCTCACAGAAAAGACGAACTGGACCGGACGAAAGGGTGGCGTTTGGAGACGATTGGCACCCTCAAACTCGTGACGCCGGGCCCGACGCAGATAAACACCAAGCCCCCACCGTGAGATAATTCACAATATGCGTTCCATCATATTGCTGATAGCTGCGTTCGCACTGTGCGCCGGCGCCGAAACGAAGCTTGGAAAGCCGTTGACGCTGAAGCAGAGCCTGCCCGTTATCGAAGTCTTTCAATATCCCGAAGGCTTCGTTGGGAAGACCGTGCAGGTAAAGGGGCGAATCACCGAAGTCTGCCAACAGATGGGTTGCTGGATCAACCTGGTGGACGCTGTCGCAGAGAACCGGATGTTGCGCGTCAAGGTGAAAGACGGCGAGATCGTCTTCCCGAAAACCGCCCTTGGAAAATCCGCAATCGTGGAAGGCAAGCTGGTCAAACTGGAGATGACCAAGGAACAAGTGATTGCCCAGATGCAGCATGAGGCTGAAGAAAGCGGCAAGAAATTCGATCCTAAATCCGTCACGGCCGGTAAGACCGTATTCCAGATTCAAGGTACCGGCGCGATTCTACTTGATTAAAGGACCCGCCTGACGCAATCATGAGAAAATTTCTGTCTGCTGCCGCGGCGCTACTGCTGACCGTCGGCGCTGTTGCCGCTCCGCCCATCGTACCGACGAAGAGGCCGAAGCTCTTACTGACGATCGTCGTGGATCAATTCCGTTATGACTACCTGACGCGCTTCCGCAGCGAATACAAGACGGGACTGGCGCAAATGCTCGATAAAGGTGCGGTTTTTACAAATGCGCACTACGAACATTTCCCCACCATAACGGCGGTGGGCCACTCCACGATCATGACGGGCGCGCTGCCCGCGAACAGCGGCATCATCGAAAATGACTGGTACGATCAGGCAACTAAGAAAATAGTGACCAGCGTTTCCGACGAGACATTCGAGCTTCTGGGCGGTACGGCGGGCAAACGCGCCTCCTCTCCACGCCGTTTGCTGGTGAGCACTCTCGGCGACGAATTGAAGATGTCAGGCAAGGGTAAACCCAAAGTCATCGGTATCTCCATCAAGGATCGTGCGGCAATTCTGCCCTCGGGCCACATGGCCGATGGAGCCTATTGGTTTGACAATACCAGTGGGAATTTCGTGAGCAGCACCTATTACTTCCCGAGTCAGCCGGGTTGGGCGAAGGATTTTAATGCAAGCCGCACCATTGACCAGTTCGTTGGAAAAAAATGGCTGCCGATCGATCAGCCCTCGGCTAAACCTTTCAGAGAGATGCCTGCCAAGGCGGACAAAACCTACTTTAGCCAGATGGAGCGCACGCCTTATGGCAGCGAAATCGTCGAGATGTTCGCGGAAAGGGCGTTAGTTGCCGAGAAGTTGGGACAGAACAACTGGACCGATCTTCTTTCCGTGAGCTTTTCGTCTAACGATTACATAGGCCACGAGCTCGGTCCTGACTCGCCCGAAGTACATGACATGTCCGTTCGAACGGACCGTGTAGTGGGAAAGTTGCTCGCCTTCGTAAACAGCAAAGTTGGGGCGGAGAACGTCCTGGTGGTCTTTACCGCCGACCACGGTGTGGCGCCTGTAGTTGAAGTAAATCAGGCTCGCAAGATGCCTGGCGGGCGACTAGATCAGGCCGATGTCGACAAAACGACTCAGGATGCACTTATGCGAGCGTATGGGCCGGGCACGTGGGTAGTCGGCAAATCTTCTGGCATGATTTTCCTCAATCGCGATCTGATCCGGGAGAAAAAACTGAAGCCCGCAGATGTTCAGGAAGAGGCTGCACGCGCTCTTCGGGAACTTCCGCATGTGGCGCGCGTCTACACTCGCGACCAGATCATGCGTGGAGCGCTGAGAGAGGACCGAACCACACGCCGCGTCCGCAACGGTTATAACGAGCAACGCGGCGCCGACGTGTTGCTGATTCCTGAACCATACTGGATGTTCAGCAAGAAGGGCACAACGCATGGCGCTCCGTACAGCTATGATTCGCATGTCCCGGTCATATTCATGGGCGTTGGAATCAAGGCTGGACGATATCATGCGCCCGTGACTGTGAACGATATCGCCCCGACGCTGGCCAGTCTGCTGGATGTGGAAACACCCTCCGGTTCCGAAGGGCGTGTGCTCGAAGAGATGTTTTTAGTAAAGTAGCTGTTGGTATCAAAAGGAGAAATTATGAATTTTCGTCCCTTGCATGACCGCATTCTCGTGAAGCGCGTTGAAGAGCAGGAAGCAATTCGCGGCGGGATCATCATCCCCGATTCCGCAAAAGAGAAGCCGCAGCAGGGTGAAGTGGTCGCCATCGGAAATGGCGCCCGCCTGGAAGACGGCACCAAGGCTCCAATGAGCGTCAAGGAAGGCGACAGGATCCTGTTCGGTAAGTACTCGGGCTCGGAAGTGACGCTCGATGGCACGGAATACATTATCTTTCGTGAAGATGAAGTTCTGGCCGTATTAGGCTAGTTAGACTGCGGCGTGCTCTCTGCCCGTGCGATGGGCACGCCCGCGCGCATGGTAAGCTGGTTTTTTAGTTTCCTCAAGGAGTTTCGAAGAATTATGGTTCGCAACCGCTGGTCACGTCTGCTTGTGGCATCCGCCGCCTGTCTGGTTACTGTCGCTATCGCCTCAGCTCAGACGAAAATGGGAATTATTAGCATTCAGAGGGCTGTGCTCGACACTGCCGAAATCAAAAAGGCGCAGGGTGAACTCGAAGCGAAGTTCAAACCGCGTCAGGATCAGATGACCAAACTGCAGGCCGACTTGCAGAACATCCAGAATCAACTGCAAACGATGCAGGGCAAGTTGACTCCGCAGGCTGAGCAGGAACTGACAGGTCAGGGCCAGAAGAAGCAGCGCGATTTGCAGCGCCTGAGCGAAGATTTGCAGGCGGACGTGGATCGCGACCGCAACGACATTCTCTCGCGCGCAGGCCAGCGCATGACCGACGTGGTCAAGAAACTGGCGGAAGAGCGCGGTTTTGATGTAGTGGTGGATGTGAACGATACCGTTTACTTCAAACCGGCACTCGAAATCACAAAGGACGCTGTGGTCGCGTACGACAAAGCATATCCTGTGAAATAGAAAAGGCTGATCCTATGCCCGGGTACCTGGAAGACTACGGAGCAGGGGAAGAGAAGCGCGGAAAGATAGTCCGCAGGATTCTTATCGGCGTCGTCACCGTTCTGGTGTTCGGCGCCGTTTCCTATTTTAGTCTCCGGAATTACAGCGAAAACCGTTCCATTCAGAACTTCGTAGCGGCGCTGCAGCAGAAAGACTACAAGCAGGCGTATGCCAGGTGGGGCTGCACCGAGGCTAAGCCCTGCCGGGACTACTCGTTTGAGAAGTTTATGGAGGACTGGGGTCCGAACAGTCCGAACGCCGACGCTTCCAACGCGCGCGTCGAACATCCGCAGCTCAATCCTGGAGCGATCGGTTGGATCCGGAATATGTTAGGTATTCAGTATTCCTGTAACGACGGCGTGATTTATCACGTGACCCTGGGCACGGGTAGCCCTGTGCTGCTGTATGTCCTGCGTTCAGACAAAACCATTGGCTTTGCGCCGTGGACCGTCTGTGCACCGCACGTGAAGATGTGAGCGGCTAGATACCTTCGCCGCCCCAGAAGCGCTCGTCCTTGCGGATAAAACCACGCTCTTCGAGCATGCGGCAAATTTGTTCCGCGGCCTGCGTATCCACGGGTGAGAGCAACTGCGGATCGGCCTCGACGAAGTTCTCGGGCCCCACCATGCTGCGGGCGCGTGCGCATTCCTGCGGGTCGCTGGATGCAATTGAGCAGATCGTAATCAGACCGGCGATGCTGGAAACTTTCGCCAGTTCCGGAAGCAGATGGCTTTCGGATTCATCAGCGAGTACATGTACACGGCAGCCGCGGTCGAAGAGTTCGCGCTCCAACAGGTAGGCGACTTCCTTGCGCGATGTCAGCCAGATGCTGACGGGATAATGGCCCGCACGCGCGTAACGCTCCGCTTGTGTGACGCGACTGGTTTCGAAATCGAGACCGCGCAAAGCGGCTTTGGCGGCATCATCACCGCTGGTGCGCCGGTCACGTTCCAGAATCATGCCCGCGCCCACAGTGGCATTGGAAAGCGGGTCAATCAGAATGAAACTGCCGGTCGTGCGGTTGCGCTTGTATGCGTCAAAGTACAGCGGGCGATAGGTCTCAAGCGCCACAACGCCAATCTCATTGAGATTGAGTTCGTCAGCAGCATCGCTGCGTAGCGTGTTTATATCAGTTCTGTGGCGGATGCCCGTCACCGTGGCCTTGACCTGTTGCGTGGTGTGCTTGAGCAGATACGGGCAATCCAGCGCGAGCGGAGTGGAGTGCATCCAGACCACATTTGCTTCGATGCGGCGCGACACATGTGGCATCGCGTTCGGATGCACCAGCATGTCACCGCGACTGATATCTAATTCGTCCTCGAGCGTGATCGTCACCGACATCGGCGGGAAAGCCACTTCCAGATCGCCGTCGAATGTGTGGATCGATTTCACGCAACTGGTCCGGCCCGAAGGCATCACCATCACGGGATCGCCAGGACGCAGCGTGCCCGAGGCGATCTGTCCGGCGTAGCCGCGGAAATCGAGAGTCGGACGAATTACATACTGCACGGCAAAGCGGAACTCATCGAGGTTGCGCGATGCCGCAACGGGCGCGGTTTCCAGATAATCGAGTAGCGTCGTGCCGTTGTACCAGGGCGTGCGTTGGCTACGTGCGACAACGTTGTCACCATCGAGCGCGCTGATCGGAATGAACGTCAGGTGCTGTACGCCCAGCGGCGCCACGAATGCCGAAAACTCAGCGCGAATATCATTGAAAATCTGCTCGTCGAAATCCACCAGGTCCATCTTGTTGACGGCGACCAGGATGTGCGGAATTCCAAGCAGCGTTGCGATATAGGCGTGACGGCGGGATTGCGGCAGAACGCCCTTGCGCGCGTCCACCAGGACGATCGCGAGGTCAGCTGTGGACGCTCCGGTCGCCATGTTGCGCGTATATTGCTCGTGGCCCGGCGTGTCCGCAATGATGAACTTGCGGCGCGGCGTGGCGAAGTAGCGGTAAGCAACGTCGATGGTGATGCCCTGCTCGCGTTCGGCGCGCAAGCCGTCGGTGAGTAGCGAAAAATCGATAACGCCGGCATTGCGGTTTTCGGACGCTTTTTGCACGGAGGCCAACTGGTCTTCGTACACGCCTTTGGAATCGTACAGCAGGCGGCCAATGAGCGTGGACTTGCCATCATCGACACTACCGGCAGTGCTGAAGCGCAGTAGTTCCATTTAGAAATAGCCCTCGCGCTTCTTGATCTCCATGGAGCCTTCCTGGTCGTGATCAATCGTGCGATTTTCGCGTTCCGAACGGCGGAACGAGATGATCTCATCGATGATCTTCGGCAGCGTGTCGGCATCTGAGCGCACAGCGCCGGTGCAAGGCGTGCAGCCCAGCGATCGCATGCGGCATTTCACCTTTTCCAGCTTTTCGCCAGGCATCAGCGGGATGTCGTGCTCCACCGGAATCAGCGCTCCGCCACGCACCACCATCTCGCGTTCCTTTGCGAAATACAGCGGCACAATCGGAATGTTTTCAAGCTGGATGTATTGCCAGATATCGAGTTCGGTCCAGTTCGAAAGCGGGAAAACCCGGATGCTTTCGCCTTTATCGACGCGGCAATTGAACAGATTCCAGAGCTCGGGACGCTGATTCTTCGGGTCCCACTGGCCATGTGAATCGCGGAACGAATAGATGCGTTCCTTGGCGCGCGATTTCTCCTCATCACGCCTCGCCCCGCCGAATGCCGCATCGTATTCACCGTCTTGCAGAGCGTCGAGCAGAGCCCTCGTTTTCAGCAGTCCGCAGCATTTCTGTGTGCCAAGCTTGAACGGATTCGTGCCATCTTCCACGGCTTTGGTGTTCGTGTGAACGATCAGCTTCGCGCCGATCGAGGCCGCGAAACTGTCACGGAACTCAATCATTTCACGAAACTTGAACATCGTATCAACGTGCAACAGAGGGAACGGGAGCTTACCCGGGTGGAAGGCTTTCTGGGCCAACCGGACCATCACCGACGAGTCCTTGCCAATGGAGTACAGCATCACAGGCTTCTGGAACTCCGCAGCGACTTCGCGCAGAATGTGGATGCTTTCAGCTTCCAGGGTCCGCAAGTGAGTGAGTGTGAATTGGTCCATCGAAGTACTGATGAGTGTAGGATAACATCCCGATCACCGCATTGTCTATCAATGAGAGGGTGATTGGCTACGGGTATAGAATTTGAGCATGACAAGAATGCTGATAGTCGCAGTGCTTGGCGGCGCATTGCTCGCTGCCGATGCGGGCAAGGTGATCCGTTTGGATCCGGCGCTGGACAAGATCGTTCCGGCGAACGCCAAGGTGGAGAAACTCGGCGACGGATTTCAGTTTACCGAAGGGCCGTTGTGGATGCCTGGAGGCTATCTCGTATTCAGCGATATTCCCGCGAACAAGATTCGCAAATGGTCGCCTGACGGCAAGATTGGCGAGTTCGACAAGCCAGCATCGATCACTGGCGCCAATGGGCTCACTCTGGATAAGCAGGGCCGCCTGCTCGTGTGCGAGCAGGATGGACGCAAGCTGTCGCGCATCGAGCCGGACGGTCGCGTCACCCTGCTGGTTGACCGATTCGAAGGCAAGCGGATCAACAGCCCCAACGATGTGGTGATGAAGTCGGACGGTGCGCTGTACTTCACAGATCCGCCGTACGGTTTGAAGGGCGCCGACAAGAGCCCCGACAAAGAAGTGGTCTTCAATGGCGTGTACCGTCTGAAGGATGGCCGCGTTGAGGTGTTGTCCAAGGAATTAACCCGGCCCAACGGCATCGCTTTTTCGCCGAATGAAAAAATCCTTTACGTAGCGAATTCGGATGGTCAGAAGAAAATCTGGATGCGGTTCGACGTGAACAAAGACGGTACGTTGGCGAACGGGAAGGTGCTGCTGGACGCGACCAAAGATACTTCGCCGGGCGGGCCGGACGGTATGAAGGTCGACAAGAAGGGCAATCTTTACGGGACTGGTCCGGGCGGCATCTGGGTGATTTCTCCAGCCGGCAAGCACCTCGGAACGCTCGTCTTTCCCGAGGTTCCAGCGAACTGCGCGTGGGGTGATAAGGACGGCAAGACACTGTATGTCACGGCGCGCAAGGGACTCTACCGGATTCGCCTGAACGTGCCAGGCGTGAGGCCTTAATTATTCAATACGAATAAACTGCTCGCAGAGGTCGAGGCGCGCACTACGAGGGCGGATTCTCACCGTCGGACCGTCGTTCTCGAACACCATCCAGCGGTCTGTTTTTTCATCGTACTTCGGCCAGCGGCTAGTGCCAGGCACGTTCGGGTCTCCCTGGCGCGCGAACCGCAGCCAGAAGTCGCTGATTGTGACAGCCATGCGCATATCCAGATCGCTTAATGGCACTTTAGGGTGCTTGTTACGAAAGATGAATGGGACGTCAAGTCCGTGCGGTGCAGCCGAGAGTCCGTCTCGCAACTGGTCCGGTATGTAGGCGAATTCGTACAGATACGCGGGGTGTCCCGACAGATGAACAAGCCTGGCCAGCAGGCGTGCCGGAGCACCATAGAACAGATCATCGTACACCGCCCTCGCTCGGCCATCAGAACGCGCGGGAAGTCCGGGATAAAGCGCATCGAGCTCTTTTTCGTCCGCCTTCACGAGAGCGAGGACCGAGTCTGGAGTCTGTCCTGACGGTCCGAGCAGGCTGCCCTCATCGCTTGTGACGCCAATGAGGAGCGGCACCGGCGCTTGCCGGCCAGCCCGGAACGCCTTGAGTGGAGCTTCGGGCAGCAAGACCCCATCCACAACGGGAGTGAAATCCGCAGCCACAAACTTATCGAGAAGATCCTGCGCTGGTGCGGTCCGCAATCGCGCCATCACATCGCCCGTCTGGTCGAGTCCCGAGGCTTTGATCAAAGTATCATACTGCGTCCGCGCCTCAGAGAGCGTTCGATTAGCCAATCTACCGCTCTGCACGATCGCTCGGTGGAACAGGTTTCGGTTGAGCGATGAGACCATCAAGGCGAGCACGCTCGTCCCGCCTGAGGACTCGCCAAAAACCGTAACCGAGTTCTTGTCGCCGCCGAAACTGCCTATATTCCGGCGCACCCATTCGAGTGCCGCGATCTGGTCCATCAAATAGTAATTCGCGACCGGCTCGCCAGACTTCGCCTGATTCGCTGAGTGCGCGAACAAACCGAACGGCCCCAGTCGGTAATTCAACGTGACAATCACCGCGCCCTGTGTGGCCAAGGCCGTTCCGTCGAAAACGGAATTTGACCCAGTGCCGCCTCTGAAACCGCCGCCGTGGATCCAGACCATCACTGGCAATTTTTCAGCCGCAGACTTCGCCGGCGTCCACACGTTTAAGGTGAGACAGTCTTCGCTCATGCGAACGGATTTTCGAACTGATTCAGGAACAGGCTGGATGCAGGCAGGACCGAACCTGGTTGCGTCGCGCACACCGTCCCAGGCTGCGGGAGGCTGCGGAGGTCGCCAGCGAAGCATTCCCTCAGGAGATGCCGCATACGGGATCCCTTTGAAGACGAGGACTCCGTTCTGGCCCGCACCCCTGATTGTTCCGGTGTCGATTCGGACAGTCTCTGAGACGGACTCCGCTTCATTGCCCTTCCCGTCCATTACGAGTAACAGTCCCGCGACCGCAAGCACCATCGATTTGAGCACCGGAAACTCCTTACTGCTACGCTCTGACTCCGTGCGGTGGTCGAAAGTTCCCTTCAAGACAAACTCAGCCGGCATGGAACTCCCGCGCTCCTGCCGGTGTCTAGTCGGTTGAGAGGATCATACAAATGACTCGAATTCTTCTGTTCATCCCCGTTTTCTTCACCGCTCTTGCGGTGGCCGACGAGCCAGTCGCCAGTTGGAGAACCGACATCGAACGCGGAAGAAAGGCCATCTCCGCGCGCGACTACCCCGAAGCGGCGGCGCGGTTTCGCGCGGCGCTCGCACAGGCCGAAACCACCCCTGGCGCAGAGTCAGGAGTTCTCGAGGCGCTTCGTGCCTGCGCGCAAGGCTCGCGGCTGCAAGGCCGATTCGAAGAGGCAGAGCAGTTCCTTTCCCGAGCCGTCGCGGAAACTGCAAAACGGCACGGTGAGACCAGCATGGACCTTGCATCGGTTCTATCCGAATTGGCGGCTGTGGAACGCTCACGCGGTAAGCGCAAAGAAGCTCTGGCATCTCTGGAAAAAGCGATCCGGATTCGGGAAGGCCATCCAGAAGGAAAGCCCGAGGAACTTGCGAGAGACGTGACGGCCGCGGCTTTGTCACAAGTCGCACTCGCAGATTTCAAGTCCGCAAAGGAGATGCTGAATCGCGCGCTTGCGATTTGGGCAACCGCAGCGGCCCCGGACAGCCCGCAACTGCTGCCCGTGCTCGATGCGCTCGGAGTCATTCACCGGGATGCTGCTGAATACAGCGCAGCTGAACCCCTTTTCCTGCGCGCGCTCATGGTGCGTGAGGCGGCCCTGGGTCCGGAGTCTTCAGAACTTCTCTCGACCCTCGATTCGCTTGCCTACGTGTACTTCGGCCAGAAGAAGTTTTCCGACGCGGAGCCGGTCTATCAACGCCTGCTCGCGCTGTGGGAATCGAGCGCCGGGCCGGAACATCCGATGGTCGTACTCACGCTCGACAAGATGGCGGAGTTCTACGCCTTCCAGCAACGCTACGCAGAGGCGGAAGTCGCTGCTTCCCGCGCCTTGGCAATGAGGACCAACGTGCACATCTCCAGCCTCAACCAGACCGGTCGGATTCTGCTCATGCAGGCAAAAATGTCACAGGCTGAAGATCTCTACCGAAGGGCGATTGACATCGGAGATCTCGCAAAGGCGCCGGACGAGGTTCTCGACCCGCTCCTACGCATCTACGCCAAAATGCTGCGCGCGCTGGACCGACCGCAGGACGCCGACGCGGTGGACAAGCGCGCCAAAGACGTCCTCTTCAAAAAGGCCGACCGCGAAGGCCGGCGCCCGTCGCCGGTCAAAGTGCCATAAGCGCTATACTCATTGGAAATTGCTTGTATGAAGAAAACCATTTGTCTCACTGCAGCGTTCATTGTGCCGGCACTTTTATGCGGCCAGACGATGTCGATTGAGGAGTACGAGCCGAAGTCCGGCCTTGTTGTTCCTGAACACAAAATCTCTCGCGCGAAGTATCCGTTTATCGACGTTCACAATCATCAACGTGCGACGACTCCAGAACGCGCGAAGCAACTGCTGAGCGACATGGATTCTATCAACATGCGAATCATGGTGAACCTGAGCGGCGGCTATGGAGATAGCTTCAAGCGCACTGTGGATGCGATGAAAGCTGCTTCCAAAGATCGCTTCGTGGTCTTCGCGAACATCAACTTCAGTGACATCGATGCTCCGGATTATTCAAAAAAGGCCGCGGCGCAACTCGCCGCCGACGTGAAAAGCGGCGCTCAGGGAATGAAGATTTTTAAAAATTTCGGAATGGATTTAAGGGACAGCAAGGGTCAACGAATTCATGTCAACGATCCGCGCTTCGATGAACTCTTTGAGACCTGCGGCAAGCTCAACATTCCGGTGCTGATCCATACAGCGGAGCCTCCTGGCCTGTTTCAGCCCATGGACAAATACAATGAGCGCTGGCTGGAACTGAAGATGTACCCCAGGCGCGGCCGTTCGCCAGAACAGTACCCGAAATGGGAAGTGATCATGGCGGAGCAGCACAACCTGTTCGCAAAGCATCCGCGTACGAAATTCATCAATGCGCATATGGGATGGCTGGGTGGTGATCTCGGCGCGCTCGGGAAGTTGCTGGACCGCTTGCCGAATGTGTATGTTGAACTCGCAGCCGTCGTGGAGGAGTTGGGTCGCCAGCCGCGCAATGCAAAAACGTTTTACATCAAGTACCAGGATCGGGTGCTATTTGGGAAAGACACGTGGAATGTCAAAGAGTATCCAACGTACTTCCGTATTCTCGAAAGCGACGACGAGTACTTCGATCATGATCGCAAGCACCATGGACTGTGGAAGATGTACGGGCTCGAACTGCCCGACGAAGTCTTGAAAAAGCTTTATTACAAGAACGCGCTTAAGGTGATTCCGGGGCTCAATACCGCGATTTTCCCGAAGTAATTATCTACTTCAACAGGCGCGCGGACGAGTCGGCGAAATCCAGCACCGGTGATGGGAAGATACCTAGAATCAGGGTCGCAATAGCCGAGGCCCAGAGTGCGGTCTTGATTCCTGCGGTCATTGGTTGCAGCGATCCAGTTGCCTCACCAGGTTCGCGGAAGTACATCACTACGATGATCCGCAGATAGTAATACGCCGCCACTGCGCTGTTCAGCAACCCGAGCACGGTGAGCCAGAGCAGGTTTGAATCGAGCGCTGCTTTGAAGATGTAGAATTTGCCGAAGAAGCCTCCGGTGAGCGGCACACCGATTAGCGATAACAGAAACACCGTGAACAGCGCTGCCGTGACCGGCTGCTTTTCACCGAGACCAGCGAAGTCTTCCACGTTCAGGAATTTCTCACGCTTGCGCGAGAAATGCGCGACGACAGTGAAAGCGCCCACGTTCATGAACGCGTAGGCCATCAGATAAAACATCGCGGCCGACACGCCAACGCGCGAGTGTGCTGTGAGTGCCACCAGTACATAGCCGGCGTGCGCGATCGAACTATACGCCAGCACGCGTTTGATGTTGGTCTGCGACAGCGCGGCGAAATTACCCACGATCATCGTTGCCAGCGCGACAATCCAGACCAGCGGTTCCCAGCGGGAGCTGATGGAATCGAACGTCGTCATGAAGATGCGCAGCAGCACAGCAAATGCAGCGGCTTTCGGACCAGCCGACATGAACGCGGCAGCTGGCGTGGGCGCGCCTTGATAGACATCCGGAGCCCAAACCTGAAACGGTGCAGCGGACACTTTAAATGCCAGGCCGACGAAGATCATCGCAGCGGCGCAGCCAACCAACCACTGAGCTGGCGCAAGATCACGGTTTATCAGCACGCGTTGAATTTCAGCAAGATTGGTCGAGCCCGTCATTCCGTAAATCCAGGCCACGCCATACAGCAGGAATGCAGTCGCGAATGAGCCGAGCAGAAAATACTTGATCGCAGCTTCGTTCGCACGCTTATCATCGCGCAGGTAACCAGCCAGCACGTAGGTCGCGATGGAGGACACTTCCAAACCGATGAAGATCATGATCAGTTCGGTGGCCGTCACCATCACGCATTGCCCGACGATCGAGAACATCACAAGCGCGTAATATTCGCCCGAGTCCGCGCCCTCGCGCTTGAGAAACGAGAACGAGCTGAAGAACGTAAGGATGCCGACCAGGATCACGAGCACGCGGAAAAACGTCGCGTAGCCGTCGATCATCAGCATGTTCTGAAACGCGGGTCCGGGGTTCGCGAAGGCAACAATGGAAGCCCAGAGCGCAGCGAATAAACCGACGAGTCCGATGATGCCGAGCCGCTGTTTGTTGTCTTTCGAAGTGATCGGCTCCAGCACCATGATGGCCGTGCCCACCACCGTGAGTATTGTTTCGGGCAGGAAGCGGAACAACTCTGCCCCGGTTGGAACGAAGTTAGCGGCCATCCAGCGCCCCCTTTACGGCAGTCAGCGCCGGCAATTGCATTTTCACTCGTATCTCTTTTTCAGCCTCAACACGCTTCAGGATCTGCGCGTTCGTGACTCCGATCGATGGGAGGAAAGTCTGTGAGGCCATGCCCATCCAGACCATCATCACGATCAGCGGCACAATCACAGCGACTTCACGCATATTCATGTCATGTACGTGAGCGCGTACGTGTTCCGGCGTGTCACCGAAGAAAGTGCGCTGGTACATCCAGAGCATGTAGCAGGCGGACAGAATCAGACCTATGGCAGCCCACACTGTCCACGTAAAATTCTCGAACGCTGCTCCTTGGAGCACAAGGTATTCGCCAATGAAATTGCTCAGAGTCGGCAAGCCAATACTCGCGAGCATCGTGATCATGAACGCTGTCGACAGCCAGGGCGCCACGGTCGCGACTCCGCCGTAATCGGAGATTTCCAGCGAATGGCGGCGCTCATAAAGGAAGCCGACCAGAACGAAAAGCGCGCCCGTCGATATACCGTGGGCGAGCATCTGGAAGACTGCACCATCGAGACCCTGCTGCGTGAACGAGAAGATACCAAGCACAACAAAACCGAGGTGGCTCACCGAAGAGTACGCCACAAGCTTTTTGATATTCGGCTGCACCATGGCAACCAGCGCGCCGTAGATGATTCCGATGATCGCGAGCGTCACAATCCATGGAGCGCATTCGCGCGCGGCAGTTGGAAACAGCGGCACACAGAAACGCAGCAAACCATAGGTGCCCATCTTCAGCATGACTGCGGCCAGCATGACGCTGCCGGCTGTGGGCGCTTCGACGTGCGCGTCAGGCAACCAGGTGTGCAGCGGGAACAGCGGCACCTTGATCGCAAACGCGAGGAAGAACGCCAGGAACAAGCGGCAATTGCTCGGCGGCATCGAAGTGCAGTTTGCCGCTCATCAGCATGTTGTAGATTACGACGTAGTCGAACGTACCGGCGCGGCTGTACAGGTAAATAATCGCTGCCAGCATCAGTACGGAGCCGACCATCGTGTACAGGAAGAACTTCACAGCGGCGTAGATGCGCCGGTCGTGGCCCCAGATGCCGATCAGGAAGTACATGGGCACGAGGCAAACTTCCCAGAACACGTAGAACAGGAACAGATCGAGCGAGGCAAAGACACCAATCAGACCAAACTCCAGCAGCAACAGAAATGCGTTGAATTCCTTAATGCGATGTTGCACGGATTTCCAGGAAAGCAGCATTGCCAGCGGAGTCAGGAATGTGGAGAGCAGCAGCAGCCAAATGCTGACGCCATCGAGCCCGACATGATAATGAATGCTCGGCTTGGTGATCCAGGGTTCGTCGGTTTGGAACCAGAAACCCTGTTGTCCGGAGTTGATCGGTGCCAAAAGTCCCAGCGAGAGCGCAAACGTAATCAGCGCGATCAGAAGTGCAAAGCCGCGGACCAAACCGGGCTTGTCCTTCGGCAGGATCATCCCTACGAGAAAACCAATCAGCGGTACGGCGAGGACGATATTCAGCAGGTTCATCGGACGCCTCCCGCCAGGCCAAGAATGACAATCATGATCAGGGATCCGGCCAGCACCCATGCCGCGTAACTGCGGATATTCCCGGACTGCAGGCGCCTTAGAACGCCTCCGACTCCACGCGCCAGCGTACCAACGCCATTGACCGAGCCATCGATCAAGCCGACGTCCGCACCTTTCCACAAAACCGCGCGCGAACCATCGACGAGCGGGTGCACCACAGTCGCGTCATAGACCTCATCAACAAAATACTTGTTGTAGAGCAGCTTGTAAGTATTGCGGAACGTACCCGCCAGCGCATCCGCCATTCCGGGCTTCAAGACGTACATTACGAAAGCGAGAGAAATTCCAGCGACACCGGCGAACACCGAGATGGCGACCAGCGTGGAATCATGCCCGTGCTCGCCCAGCGGAAACATTGGTTCCAGAAAATGAGGAATGTTGATGTAGCCGCCCGCGAGAGAAAGTACCGCCAAAGCAGCCAGCGGAATCCACATAGAGGCCGGAGATTCGTGCGGATGCGCTTTGCCGCGATATTCGCCGAAGAAGCACAGGAATAGCGCGCGGAAAACATAGAAGGCTGTCATTCCCGCAGTGATGACACCAACCCAATACATCCAGGGAGCATGGTGATGCGCAGCGAGCAGAATCGCATCTTTGCTGTGAAAACCGGAAAATGGGGGCACGCCAGAGATCGCTACTCCCGCGCACATCAACGTCGCGAACGTAATCGGAATCTTCTTACGCAGACCGCCCATTTCGCTCAGGTTCTGTTCTCCGCTCAACGCGTGGATCACGCTGCCGGCTCCAAGGAACAACAGCGCTTTGAAGAAAGCGTGCGTCATCACGTGGAAGATACCTGCGGAGAATGCACCGACGCCGAGGCCGAGAAACATGTAGCCAAGCTGTGAAACGGTCGAGTACGCGAAAACTTTTTTGATGTCGTTCTGGACCAGGCCGATGGTCGCGGCAAAGACCGCCGTTGCGAGTCCGATGATGGCAACCGTGTCGAGCGCAATGGGCGCTTTCAGAAACAGCGCCGAGGAGCGCGCGATCATATAGACGCCGGCGGTCACCATGGTTGCAGCGTGGATTAACGCCGATACCGGAGTGGGACCTTCCATAGCGTCGGGCAGCCAGACATACAGCGGAATCTGTGCGGATTTTCCAGCGGCGCCCAACAGCAACAACAGACTGATTGCAGTCATTACGCCCGCGCTGGTCTCGACGGGCCTGGCAGCCGCAGCCGTGAAAACAGTTTGAAAATCCAGCGAGCCAAAAGTCACAACCGTCAGAAATATCGCGAGCACAAATCCAAAGTCGCCGATTCGGTTAACGATGAACGCCTTATTGCCTGCGGTCGTTGCACTCTTCTTGCGAAAGTAGAATCCGATTAACAAGTAACTGCACAGGCCGACACCTTCCCACCCGATGAACAACAGCAGAAAATTCGCCGCCAGCACCAGCGTGAGCATGAAAAACATGAACAGGTTCAGGTACGCGAAGAAGCGGTGGTAACCACCCTCATGCGACATGTAACCGGTGGCATAGACGTGGATGAGAAAGCCGATTCCGGTAACGATGAGCAGCATGACCGCGGTCAGGCGGTCGACTGCGAAATCAAACCCTATGTTGATAGCGCCGCTTTGAATCCAGGTATAGTAGTGCTCCACATGGGCGCTCTCCATGGGACCGAGCGCGAGCAGGGTCTTCACCACCCACAAAAAGGAGAGCAGCATGGAACCGCATGCCACCAGATTGATGACGGACTTGGGGAACCGGCGGCCTAGCAGGCCGTTGATTAAAAACCCGGCGAACGGAAGTATCGGAATGAGCCAGAGTTGGAGCATTGCTATTAGTGCTTCAGCGAATCCACATCATCGATTTGCAGCGTGTTTCTGTTTTTGAATACGGTCAGGATAATTGCCAACCCGACGGCTGCTTCCGCTGCCGCCACCACCATCACAAAGAACGTGAAGATGTGTCCATCGACCTGTTTCCACTTGTACGCGAAAGCGACAAAGCTCAGGTTGACGGCGTTCAGCATCAGCTCTATAGACATGAACACAGTGATGATGTTCTTGCGGAACAGAAAGCCCGCAATGCCCAAGCCGAACAGCACGGAGCTGAGCACCAGGTACCAGGAAATCGGGACGCTACTAGTCATTTAGTCAATTTCTTTTCTCGCGAGGACGATCGCGCCGAGTATGGCGACCAGGATCAAAACCGAGGTAACCTCAAACGGCAACAGGTAATCCGTAAAGAGCTTGCGACCGACATCTCTCGCTGTGCCGCCGGTGAAACCGCCGAAGTAGACCGATTCGGTTTCCGGGAAAATCTTGCGTACGACGAAGCTGACAATGCCAATAAACAGGACCAGCAGCGGAATACCGAGCCAGCGTGCAATGAACGACTTATCTGTTCGCCTTTCAGCGCCCGCGTTCAAGAGCATGATGACGAACAGAAACAGCACCATGATCGCGCCGGCATAGACCAGCAGTTGCACGGCTGCAATGAATTCCGCCCCAAGCAGCAGATACAAAACCGCGAGTGAGCCCATCACGCCGACCAGCGACAGCGCGCTCGAGATCGGGTGTCGCTGCACCACGAGATTGATCCCGCATGCCACAGCGATGACTGCGAAGATACCGAACAGAATCAGGTCCATTTTAATTGGAGAACAACGCCACCATCAGGGCGGTGACAAGCAAATTCACTACAGCAACAGGAAACAGAAAGCCCCACGCAAATTTCATGAGCTGGTCATAGCGAAAGCGGGGCAGCGTCCCGCGAATCCAGATAAACAGGAACAGCAGAATGCCCACTTTGGCCGCGAACCAGAACAGCGGAATGAGGATCGGCTGCAAAATCGGGATCAGGAAAATACCGGCGATGCCCAGGAAGATCACGCCGAATACCGGGAATGTGAAGCGGTCCCAGCGGCGGTACGAAGGATGCAATCCGTGATAGAACAGTACGGCCGCGGCGCCCAGAAACAGTAGCGCCGGGATGAACGACGAACCAAAGGCAGCCGGGAACGGAGCGTGCCAACCGCCAAGAAACACGAGCGCCCCGACACAGCAGACCGTAATCATATTGGCGTATTCCGCCATAAAGAACGATGCGAACTTCATGCTGCTGTATTCAGTGTGGAATCCGGCAACGAGTTCATTTTCGGCTTCAGGCAGATCGAACGGGACGCGGTTGCACTCGGCAAATCCGGCGATGACGAAAATAATGAAACTGACGATCTGCGGGAACGGAGCCTGAAAGACAGCCCATTGGGGAAGTACGCCGAATGAGTAACCAGCCTGCGAATTCACTATCTCGCGAAAACTCAGCGAATTAGCCAGCAGCAGCGGAGAGGCCAGCGCGAGCCCCATCGGCAATTCATAACTGACCATCTGTGCCGCAACTGCGCAAACTGCCGATCAGTGCGTATTTATTATTCGACGACCAACCGGCCAGCGCGATGCCATAGACGCCCAGCGACGAAACGGCGAGCACGAGCAGCAGCGAAATATTCAGATCCGTGAGCTGCATGTAGGTCGTGATGCCGAAGACCTCGATCTTCGGGCCGAACGGAATCACGCAGATCGCAAACAGCGCAGTGGATACCGCCAAAAACGGCGCGAGCACATAAAAGACTTTGTTGACGTGCGAGGGGATGACGCCCTCTTTGGTGAACAACTTGATCACGTCGGCAAGCGGCTGCAACAAACCGTGCGGACCCACGCGGTATGGACCCGGCCGCAGTTGAATGTGCGCCAAAACCTTGCGCTCCACCCACTGCAGATAGGCGAGGGTCGTCATGAACACCGCCATCACTACGCCGAGTTTTATCAGGCTGAGGATATAAAAGTTCATGCCGCCTTAACCCTTGAACAGCTGTCCGGGACGTTCCATCACGGAATTAAGCATTTTCGAATAGCGTCCCAGCGAACCAGAAGTGAAGAGTGTGTCGTGAGCCGACTCGATCAGTTCCGGCCTCGAATCCAGCGAGACCCGGCCGTTAACGGGGCTGGTCTGTGCCGCACCACCCGTCGCGATCACAGGCAAAGGAACATTATAACCGCGCACTGCCTTGCGGATATCTTCCAGCAGATGCTCCGGCTTGTAAGAGCCGAGGTCGAGCTTCATTTCCTTCGCGATCAGGCCCATGATTTCGAGATCCGGCTTGGCGCCCATGCACTTCGCCGCAGCCATCAGGCGCTGCACCTCTCCGGTCACGTTGGTCACGGTGCCGGACTTCTCATACGCCGACGCCGCCGGCAGCACAACGTCCGCACGCTGCGCCGTTTCCGTCAGGAACATATCCTGCACGACAACGAAAGCATTCTTGCGAAGCGAGCTGCGCGTTTTCAAGCGGATTCGCGCCGACCACCCAGAGTACATCCAGATCTTCCGACGCCAGAATCTCCGGCAGCGCGAAGCCCCGGATTCTCAACCGCTGCGTAGCCCGGACCCAGGTGCGGAAGCAGGCCCATGTCGGACGCGCCGCGCGAGTTCGAGTAATCCAGCAGGCAGATGTACTTCACCGGGATTCCGAGCGAATCGCCGAACGCCACCAACTCGCGCACCTTGTCGCCTTTGATCGCGTCGCCGAACAGGATAACGAGTTCAGGCTCCGCCTTGAGCTGTTCGCGCAATTCTTCGAGCGCCTGCAATTCAGCGCCGGCCGCCGGATGCAAACTGCGCACCGCATATTTCTCTTCGCGCACCGGACCCGGGGTCACCGTGTAAGTATGCGCAGCGTGATGACGATAATTTGCGCGAAGCTGAAATGCCAGCAGCGGATGCTGTTGCGCAAGATCCGCCGCGATCACCAGGCTGGCCTTCGTCGTGTACAGATCGCCGACTGTCGCCAGCGCATTCGTCTTGCCGCTGAGCGCGTCGAGCAATCCGGCCACGTCGCCGCTGCGGTGATGATCGATATTGTTCGTGCCCAGGCCCTGTCGCGCAAACTTCTGCAGGAAGAAATTCTCTTCGTTGCTGGTGTGGTTGGAACCGATGATGCCGAACTTGCCGCCGCGCTCTTTAACTTCCTTGAACTTCCCGGCGACAGCGTACAGCGCCTTCGCCCAGGAGATTTCTTCGAGCTTGCCATTCACGCGCATCAGCGGCGACTGCAGCCGCTCGGCATGCTTCTGGAAGTCGAAGCCGTAGCGACCCTTGATGCACAGGAACTCGCCGTTGATGCCGGAACTGTCGCGATTGTTGCCGCGCATAATCTCGCCGTTGCGCACGCCCAGAGTAGTCTTGCAGCCATTCGAGCAATGCGTGCAGATGGTGCCGACATGCTCCATTTCCCAGGGACGCGTTTGATAGCGATACGTGCCACTGGTCAGCGCGCCGACCGGACAGATATCGATGCACGCGCCGCACTCGTCGCATTCCAGGTGATCGCCGCCATTCGGCGCAATTTCCGATAACGACGCCGCGATTGATAACGCCCAGCGCGCCGACACCCAGGCCTTCATCGCAGATGCGCACGCAGCGGTAGCACAGGATGCAGCGCGGTCCGTCGTAGAACACCACTGGCGACCACTGCTTCTCATCCACGTGATGCTTGACTTCCGTGAAGCGGCTTTCGCCGGCGCCATAGCGGAACACCATGTCCTGCAGTTCGCACTCGCCGCCCTTGTCGCAAACCGGACAATCCAGCGGATGGTTGGTCAGCAGGAATTCCAGCATGGTCTTGCGAGCCTTGCGCAACCTGCTCGGTATCCGTGCGAACCACCATGCCTTCGCCGACCGGCAGCGTACATGCCGTGACCAGCTTCGGCATCTTTTCTACTTCCACCAGGCACATGCGGCAGGCGGCCTGCAGGGACAAACCCTCGTAGTAGCAGAACGCCGGAATCTCAATGCCGACCGTTTTGGCGGCATCGATCACCAGCGTTCCCGGCGCTGCCTGCACGGCCTTGCCGTCGATCGTAAGATTGACCAAATCTGCCATTACATCAGCCCCCAGGCTTACCAGTTCGCCGCTGGGCACCGGGTTCTTCCGGAGATACGCTTCGAACTCGTCGCGGAACTTCTCGACATAAGAAATCATCGGCATCGCCGCCGCATCGCCGAGCGGACAGAACGTGCGGCCGAGCATGTTCCTGCGACAACTCGCCGATCAGATCGATGTCGCTCTTCTGACCGCCGCCTTCATGGAAGCGCATCATGATCTTGCGCAGCCACGTCGTGCCTTCGCGGCACGGGATGCACCAGCCGCAACTTTCATGCGCGTAGAAGCGTATGACTGCGCAGCGCCAGCGTGACCATGCACGTATCTTCGTCCATGATGATGACGCCGCCCGAGCCCAGCATGCTTTTCGCTTTCGCGACGCTATCGTAATCCATCGCAACGTCGCATTCTTCGGCCTTGAGAATCGGGCAGGAAGAACCGCCCGGAATCACGGCCTTCAACTTCTTGCCGCCGCGAATTCCGCCGCCGACTTCTTCGATCATGCGCAAGAGATTGAAGCCCATCGGCAGTTCATACACACCCGGCTTGTTGACATGGCCGGACAGGCAGAACATGCGCGTGCCGCCGTTCTTGGGCGTGCCCAGCGCGGCATAAGCTGCGCCGCCGTTCAGCAGGATCGCCGGCGCGGCGCAAAACGTCTCGACATTGTTCAGCACCGTCGGGCACTGGAACGCTCCGGCGACAGCCGGGAACGGCGGACGGATGCGCGGCACGCCGCGCTTGCCTTCCAGCGATTCCAGCAGCGCCGATTCTTCGCCGCACTCGTACGAGCCCGCGCCGGTGTGCACGTAACAATCGAAATCAAACCCGGTGCCTTGAATGTTCTTGCCCAGCCAGCCCTTGCGTACGCTTCCGCGATCGCCTTATCCATGATCTCGATCAACTAGCGATACTCGCCGCGGATATAGACGTAGCCGGCGTGCGCATCCACCGCGAGGGCCGGCGATCAGCATGCCCTCGATCAACTGGTGCGGATCGTTCTCGATGAGCACGCGATCCTTGCAGGTGCCCGGCTCGCTTTCGTCGGCATTGACCACGATGTATTTCGGCTTGGGCGAAGTGCGCGGAACGAAACTCCACTTCATTCCCGTGGGAAAGCCCGCGCCGCCGCGGCCGCGCAGATTCGAGACTTTCACTTCGTCGATGATCTGCTCCGGCGTCATCTCGCGCGCCTTCAGGAACGCCTTGTAGCCATCGGTCGCGAGATAGGTGTCGATGCGAAGCCGAGTTCGGCAGTCCGAAGCGGCGCGTCAGAACCTTGACTTCCAGCGGACTTGGTTCGTTGTAAAGCATTGGCCCCTATTGAACTCTCTGTTTCCGCAGCGTTTCCAGCAGCTGATCGAGCTTCTCCGGCGTGACGTTGTGGTGAAAATCGTAGTTCACCTGGATCGCCGGAGCCCAGGAGCAGGCGCCCATGCACTCGACTTCTTCGAGCGAAAACTGCCCGTCCTCGGTCGTTTCCTTGTTTGCAATGCCCAGCTTCTTGCAGGCGTGTTCGAACAGTTCGGCGCCGCCCACCAGCATGCAACTGACGTTGGTGCAGACCTGAACGTGATATTTGCCGAGCGGCTTGCGCTGCAGCATCGAGTAGTAACAGATCACCTCGTCCACCTGCAAGCGGCGTTACCTTGCAGCGCTGGGCGACTTCTTGCACCAACTCCGGCGTGACCGATGCCCAGTTCATCCTGCGCGTACAGCAGCATCGGGATCACCGCCGACCTGCTGCCTGCCCGGCGGATAGCTGTTCAGCAGTTTTTCGAACCTGGCTTCCAGTTCCGGAGAGAAAGTCATTATCGGTCCGTATCCCCCAGCACAAAGTCCAGACTGCCCATGGACGCGATGGAGTCGGCGATCAGGTTGCCTTCCAGCATAGGCAGGCAGCGCCTGCAGATTGCCGAAGCTCGGCGTGCGCATGAAAACGCGATACGGCTTCGCCGTGCCGTCGCTGACCACGTAGTAGCCCAGTTCGCCGCGCGGGCGATTCGATCACCTGGTAAGCTTCGCCCTCGGGAACGCGGAAGCCCTCGGTCACGATCTTGAAGTGGTAGATCAGCGCTTCCATCTGGGTCTTCATCTTTTCGCGGTCGGGCAGCACCACGTGCGGCGCGTCGGCCTGCCACGCACCACCCGGCATGCCTTCCAGCGCCTGCACAACGATTCGCGCGCTCTGCCGCATCTCTTCGATGCGCACCTGGTACCGCGCGTACACATCGTTTTCGGTACGCACCGGCACTTCGAAATCGAACTTTTCGTAGCTCGAGTACGGCTCGCTCTTGCGGATATCCCAGGGCAGTCCCGCGGCCGCGAATCAGCGGGCCGGTCACGCCGCAGATCGAGCAGATCGTCCAGCGGAACAGTGCCCACGCCCTTGGTGCGGTTGCAGCCAGATCGGATTGTTCGTGAGCAGGTCTTCGTACTCGTCGACCTTGGCCGGGAAATTCGCCGGATGAATGTGCCGACAGCCTGCTGCCAACCGCGCGGCGGCTCCAGCGCCAGGCCGCCGATGCGGATGTAGCTGGTCATCATGCGCTGTCCGGAGAACATCTCGAAGATGCGCAGGATGTCTTCGCGCTCGCGGAAGCAGTAAGAAACACGGTCATCGCGCCGATGTCCATGGCGTGCGTGCCCAGCCAGACCAGGTGGCTGTTGATGCGGGTCAACTCGGCCAGCATCACGCGCATCCACTGCGCCTGCGGCGGGAATTTCGAGCTGCAGCAGCTTCTCGACCGCCAGCGCGTAGCAGAGGTTGTTCGAGAGGTTGGCCAGGTAATCGACGCGGTCGGTCAGCGTGACCACCTGCTGATAGGTCTTCGCCTCGCACTCTTTTTCGATGCCGGTGTGCAGGTAGCCGATATCCGGGGTAGCTTTCGTGATCGTTTCGCCGTCCAGCTCGATCACCACGCGCAGCACGCCGTGCGTGGACGGGTGCTGCGGCCCCATGTTGAGGGTCATGCGGCGAGTGCCGGGCTTTTCCGCGCTTCACCCAAGGTTTCGATTGGATTCTCAGAATCGCTCATCAGAAGCCTTTCTACTCGTCCTGGTAGCTGTACTTGTGGCCATGCACTGGATAATCCTTGCGCAGCGGATGCCCTTCCCAGTCGTCCGGCATCATGATGCGGCGCAGGTCAGGATGATTTCGGAACGCGACGCCGAACAGATCGAAGACTTCACGCTCGTACCAGTTGGCGGCGCGCCAGACACTCGTCGACCGATTCGATTTCGTGCCGCGTTCGCCGCACGCCGGCATTTCAGGCGAAGCCGCTCGATTGCGAGGCATCGAGTGCAGCAGATAGACAACTTCGAAGCGCGGCTCGGCCGGGATACCAGTCCACCGCGGTGACCCCGCTCAGGCGGTTAAATTCCTGCTCGTCACGTCAGAAGCGGCAGACCTCGACGATCTTTCGGCCGGAGCGATGTAGAGCGTCAACTCGCCAGCGCAAGCTTGCCGCCTGTGATCGCAGCGGGATCCTTCGCTTCCAGCGCCGCAGCAGCTGGGATCTCGTTCAATGTCAGGCAGCATGGATTTCTTCCGTGGGCTTCTCGGAGCGGATGCCGGCTCCGCCGCCCAGTCCAGCGCGCCCTTCTTCCAGATGTAGAAAAACCCGGCCAGGATCAAAACGACGAAGATCAACATTTCGACAAAGGCGAAACAGCCTTCAGTTCGCGGTAAACGACCACCCACGGATACAGGAAAATGGCCTCGATATCGAACAGGATGAAGAGCATCGCCACCAGGTAGAACTTCACGCTGAAGCGCTCCCGGGCGTTGCCGGTCGGCACGATGCCGCATTCGTACGGCATGTCCTTGACGCGGTTCTTAACCCTGTTGCCCAGCAGGTACGAGCCGCCGACCAGAGCCGCCGCCACGGCCATGGCGACGCACGCCTGAACCAGAACAGGGAAATAGACTTCCGTGTAGCTAGTTGGCATGAAATTCAGATTAAATGAAAGCACCCTCTTTTTGACTATAATGACCGTGGGAACAGGGTGTCAAACTGATGACTTCCCGGCGCTCACCTATGGAAATCGTCGTAAATGGCGACACCGCAAACGTGCCGGAAGGTTGACGCTGGCCGGATTGCTCGAATTCTGGGGCTTGATCCGTCCCGCGTGTAGCGGTCGAATTGGACCGCGAAATCGTCGAAAGCGCCGAACTGGCCGCAGACCGTACTGCAACCGGACGCCAAGGTTGAGATCGTCATGTTCGTGGGCGGCGGATAAAGTTCTACCACGGGAAGACGATGATTTATTTGGGACTTAGACGTGCGCCGGTCGCGAGTTTGCCGAAAATAACTGGTATTGACAGCCCCCGCCAGTCCAGTACAATCCTGAGAGGCGGTTATTTCGCAAACGGAAGCGGTGTCCCATGTTCAAAACAAAAAAGACTCGTCCTGAAGCCTCTCCTGCCGACAGCCCTTATTCTCGAGCAGCGACGTTTCCCGGATCTCAGGCGTCAGCCTGCGCCAGTTGCAGTGGTGGGACGAGCGGAAAGTGGTCTCCCCGCGCCACGAAGGTCACAAGCGGGTTTACGGCCGGAAGAGGTGGTCGAGATCACGGTGATCGCCGAACTGCGCCGAAAGGGCTTCTCGCTGCAGAAGATCCGCCGCGTGCTGCGCTTCCTGCAACGCGAAATGGGCCGGCGCCTGAGCGACGTGCTGGCACCGAGTCCGAACTCCACCTGGTGACCGACGGCAAGACGATCTACCTGGAAGACAGCCACGAGCGCATCATCGACATCCTCAAGAACGCGAAACAGCCGATGTTCCTGGTTGCGTGAGCGACCAGGTGCGCCGGCTAACGGCGATGCCGCCGAAGAAGCCGGTGCGACGCGAAACCGACGCGGGCTGCCGGCCGGCGCGCGCGGTCTGAGCCGCGCGGCTACAGCCTCTGTAGAGCGTAAGTCTCGCTTCGGCAACTCGCCAACTGGGCGGTATCACCTGATGAGTCAGATGCGTTATACTGGCAGGCTGCGGAGGTTTCAATGGCTCAACGCAGATCGCTAATTCTTGTTTTACCCCTGTAGTCATCGTTCTGCCTGCACTCTGCTGGGCGGCATGTACGGGCCCAGACTCGAGGTGTCGGCGGCTGCCGCTGCCACTCGGAGAAGACGATATCACAGAGCCTGCGTCGAACTTTCACCAGAGTCTACAGCGTTGTGGAGGAGAACTCCGCCGAAAGGTAACCCGGACAAGGCGATCTACAAGGGCGCCATCCCGGGCATGCTGCGGACGCTCGATCCCCACTCGAGTTTCTTCGATCCCACGGGACTTCCAGATCTGCGCGAAGACCAGAAGGGCCACTACTACGGCGTCGGCATGACGGTGTCCGAGCGCAACACCGGCAAGACGATCGTGATCGCTCCCTTCCCGGGTTCGCCTGCGTACAAGGCGGGCATCCGGCCGGGCGACGTGATCCTGGGGTCAACGACAAGCCCACCGAAACCTGACGCTCACGAGGTGGCGGATCTGCTCAAAGGGCCGCGCGGCACGCAGGTTCAAGGTGATGTGATCGCGCGCGAAGGCACGCGACAAGCCGCTGATCTTCAACATCATCCGCGACGAGATTCCGCGCAAGAGCGTGCAGGACGCATTCTGGCTCGAGCCCGGGATCGCCTACCTGGACATCGAATCCTTCAACGAAAACACCAGCCGCGAAGTGGAAGAGAACTCAGCCGGCTGGGCGAGAAGAACATCAAGGGCCTGATCCTGGATCTGCGCGAGAATCCCGGCGGGTCTGCTGAACGAAGGCGTGGCCGTGGCGGACCGTTTCCTGCAGAAAGGCCAGACGATCGTGTCGCACCGCGGGCGCTCCTCGCCGGAGAAGCCTTACATGGCACGCCACGGCAGCGGAGGCCGCGACTATCCGATCGTGGTGCTGGTGAACCGCTACTCGGCTTCGGCGGCCGAAATCGTGGCCGGCGCCTTGCAGGATCACGACCGCGGCTGGGTGCTGGGCGAAAACACGTTCGGCAAAGGCCTGGTGCAGACCGTCTATCCCGCTCGCGCGAGAACACGGGACTGGCGCTGACCACGGCGAAATACTACACGCCCAGCGGCCGGCTGATCCAGCGCGACTACTCGAACCAGATCTTCCTCGATTACTACACCGCAAGGAACCGGAAGCCAAGAACCCGCTGGACGTGAAGATGACCGACAGCGGCCGGACGGTGTACGGCGGCGGCGGCATCGCTCCGGACGAGAAGTTCGCGCCGGCCGAAGCTGAACAAGTTCCAGATCGAGACGCTCCTCCGCAAATACGCCTTCTTCAACTTCACGGCGAAGTACTTCGGCCGCACGAGACGAAGCTGCCGAAGGGCTGGGAGCCGGATCAAGACGTTGCTGAACGATTTCCACCAGTTCCTGCTGAAGGAAGACGTGACCGTTCACCGAAGGCGAGTACGCCGAGAACCTGCCTGGCTCAAGCAGCAACTGAAGCGCGAGATCTACATCACTGCCTTCGGCGTGGACGATGCGCGGGCGCTACGTGGTCGAGACCGATCCCGTGATTGCCAAGGCCATCGAATCGCTGCCGAAGGCCAAAGCACTGCTTGAAAATGCCAAGAAGATGATCGTACAACGCTCCAGCCGCGATCTGAACGCCCGTGACAGCAACCGCAAGCCCGGGACGCAGTGCCGTCCCACAAGTCACCGTCCTCGACACCGGGCGGACAGTACTGCCATCTGATCGCGCGCAAAGTTCGCGAACTGGGCGTCTACGCCGAAGTCCGCACCAGCGACACGCCGGCCGCCGAACTTGCCGGAGCCAAAGGGCATCATCATCTCCGGCGGGCCCTGCAGCGTCTACGAGCCGGACAGTCCCACGGTGGATCCGGCGATTTTCGCCAGGCGCGGCCGTGCTCGGCATCTGCTACGGCCAGCAGTTGATGGCGCACCTGCTGGGCGGCATCCGTCCGCAAAGGCGACAAGGGCGAGTACGGTCTGGCGCCACTCGACCTGTTCGGATCGGCGTCCCGCTGTTCCGCGGGTACCGATGCGCGCCAGCAGGTGTGGATGAGCCATCGCGATCACGGTCGAGACCGCTGCCGCCGGATTTCAGCGTTGCAGGGCAGCACGCCGACCTGCCCCGTGGCGCGCCATGGCGGACCGCCCGCGCAAGCTCTACGGCGTGCAGTTTCATCCCGAGGTGGTGCATACCACCACGGCACGGCAAATCCTCTCGAACTTTCTGTTCGACATCTGCGGCTGCGCGCCGGACTGGGATCCGCAAGCACCAGACTCCCGCTGATCGAGGAAGCGCATCCGCGAAGTCGTCGGCGACCGCAACGTGTTCTTCTTCGTGAGCGGCGGCGTCGATTCCACCGTGGCCTACACGCTCTGCCTGCGGGCGCTGGGCGACGCAGCGCGTGCGCGGCATTTACGTCGATACGGGCCTGATGCGCGAGGGCGAAACAGAGTTCGTCGGGGAGTGTTCCAGCGACTGGGTGCGAACGGCTTCGCGTCGGAATGCGCCGAGACCCGCTTTCTGGGCGCGCTCGCCGGCGTGTCGCGATCCGGAGAAGAAGCGCCACATCATCGGCGAGAAGTTCGTCGAGGTGCAGGAGCGGATTCTGCAGACCGGGCATTTTCTGGACGGCAACTGGATTCTGGGACAGGGAACGATTTATCCCGACACCATCGAATCCGGCGGCACCGCCAAAGCGGACTTGATCAAGACGCACCACAACCGCGTCGCCGGCATTCAGCGACTGATCGAAGAGAACCGGATCGTCGAGCCGCTCAGCCTGCTGTATAAGGACGAGGTGCGCGAGATCGGCCGCGAGCTTGGCCTTCCTGGGGAATTTCTCGAGCGGCACCCGTTTCCGGGTCCGGGCCTGGCGATCCGCTGCCTGTGCGCCGAGTTGGATGAACCGCTGACGCGCCTGGACGAAGGCTGGCTGGTGCCGGTGCATTCGGTAGGCGTGCAGGGCGACTCGCGCAGCTACCGTCCGGTGCTGGCGATCGAAGACGTTCCCCACGCCGCAAACGAACCTCCAGGACCGCGCGACGGAACTGATCAACGCACTTGCCGGTATCAACCGCGTGATGGCCTTGGCGGGCTCCAGAATGCCCCTAGCTGACATGCAGGTGCTGCAGAGCGAACTGCACACAGTCCGACTCGACCGTCTGCGTCAAGCTGATTCGATCGTGAGACGCATGTGCCAGGACAGCGGCTTCGAAAAGCAGGTCTGGCAGTTCCCGGTGATCCTGATACCTGCAGGCACTCCGGATCTGCCGGATTCTGTCGTGTTGCGCCCGATCCACTCGGTGGACGGCATGACCGCTCAGTCTGTGACGATGCCTGAAGATCTGCTTACGCCAGATGACCGCCGCGATTCTGGACGTGGACGGAATCTGCGCGGTGTTTTACGACCTGACGCACAAACCTCCGGGCACGATTGAGTGGGAGTGAAGCTAAATCCGGTGGAAGCTCTTCAGAATGTCCCTCATAGAGTAGCGCAGTGCGACTGGACGGCCGTGCGGGCAGCTCATGGGACAGTCGGTTTGACCCAGGGCGTGCAGGAGCCATTCCATCTTTCCCTGGTCCAGACGCATGTTGATCTTGATCGCGGCGCGGCAGGCTACTGAGGCTGCGATACCACGGCGCAGATCGTCGAGCGAAACCCTGCGGAGGTCCTTCTCTGCGATTTCGAGCACTTCGTAGATCAGGCGTTCGACATCGGCGGGCCCGATGCCTGCGGGAGCGGCCTTGACGGCGATCGTGCGCGTCCCGAAAAGCTCAGTCTCGAAACCCATCCGATTCAGTTCGTCCGCGATTCGCGCGTACTCGAGCTGCTGCCCAGCCGAAAGCTCGATCAGAATCGGCATTAGCAGATGCTGCATCTCCACCTTGCCGGACGCGCTCTGTTTCAGCACCTGCTCAAACAGGATACGCTCATGTGCGACGTGCTGGTCAATGATCCATAACCCATCGCGCCCGGCCGCGATAATGAAGCTCTCGTGCAGTTGACCCAGCGGGCGAAGGTCTTTCAGCGATGCGAGCGTACCCGGCTCATCCAGAATCGCGCCTGCCGGAAAGCCACCGTGAGTATCCGGGACGGGCAGCGACGTCAGCGGCTGGATATCATGCCGCGGGACCTCGATCTTGTCTCCGCTGAAATCGAAGCGGGGCTCGGGCGAGCTTGGACGCTGCAGCGTGTATGACGGTAATTCCTCATTAGGCGGAGCCTCCGGCAGCAGTGACGGGATCTCGGCCAGGCGTTCGTTTTCCAGCTGCTGCGTGAATTCCGAATAGGGCAGCGCGGCACCCGCCTGCGGCTGTTCCGAGACTGGCTGGCGCGTCAGCGGACTTACCGGAACCGGGAACGATGGTGCCGGACGGCTCTCCATCAGGCGTCCGCGAATGCGATCGCGCACAAAATCGTGGACATGCGAGGCGTGCCGGAAGCGCACTTCGGTCTTGGATGGGTGGACGTTCACATCTACTTCGCGAGCATCGCAATCTAGGAACAGGAGTGCGAACGGGTAGCATCCGGGCGGAATGAGATTGTGATAGGCCGAAGAGATCGCGTGCAGCAGCAACTTGTCGCGAATCAGGCGGCCGTTCACGAATAGATAAACCGAGTTGCGATTCGACTTTTGAACCTGTGGACGCGAGACGAAACCGCGCAGACAGAAAACGCGCAGGTTGGGTTCCTCGCCTTCTTCTCCATCGTCCTCGAAGGCGTTCAATTGCGCCGTCACGGAAGCCGAAGGGGGCATGTAGGGCGGCGGCAGTTTCAGTTCGCTTTCTTCGACTCCCAAATCGACCAGTTCATCGAGCACCTGGCTGCCGAATACCTGATATACGCGCTCGCGCATCTCGGTCACAGGCGTCACGCGCAGCAACTCGTTCGCGCCATGTGTCAGTTGGAAAGTTTTGTCCGGATGAGCAAGGCTGTAGTGGGTTACGAGTGATGCGATGTGCGCCAGTTCCGTCTGGTCCGTACGCAGGAATTTTTTGCGAGCCGGAACATTGAAGAACAGATCCCGCACTGTGATGACGGTGCCCGCGGCAAGCGCCGCCTCTTCACTCTTCAACATCTTGCCACCCGCAGATTTCGACGAAAGAGCCCGTCTCTTCCTCTCGCGCGCGTGTTTCCAGAGTCAACCGGGATACGGATGCAATCGAAGGTAAGGCCTCACCGCGGAAGCCCAGCGTGGCTATGGAGAGCAGATCGTGAACGTCGCTCAGTTTGCTTGTTGCATGCCGCTCAAAGGCGAGCATGGCATCATCGCGCACCATGCCGCAGCCATCGTCGGTGATGCGGATCAAGCGGCGTCCGCCGCTTTCGACGTCGACGCGAATGTTGTTGGCACCCGCGTCGAGAGAGTTCTCAAGCAGTTCTTTGACGACCGAAGCCGGGCGCTCCACAACCTCTCCGGCAGCGATCTTGTTGGCGACGTTGTCGGAGAGAACGCGGATACGACCCATCAGTATGGCTTCGTACTTATTTTACGACTACGCCACGAGTTTCGAGAAGTTCACCGGTCCGCTGATACAGAGTGAGCATGTTGCGTTTGTACTGCACCGATTGGTTAACCACCGTGGCTTGAGCGTTCACGAGCCGTGTTTCGGCGTCCAGCACAAAGAAGATCGTGGTAGTGCCGAGGTCGTATTTCTTCTGTTCCGCATCGAGCAACTTCTGCGCAAGGTCCAGGCCGACCTTGGCGATTTCGATACTGGCGACGCTGGATTCCACCTGAGTGACCGCATTGAGGACATCCAGACGGATGGTCTGTTCCAGACTGCGAGCGCGCAGTGAATTGAGCTTCTTGCTTACGAGCGTATCGGCAAGGTTGGCCTTGGCCGCTCGATCGCGGATCGGCAGCGTTAACCTGAGGCCGAAGGTGTAGGTCGGGTACGAGAATCCGAAGACTTGACTGAGCGCATCTCCAAAACCGCCGGGGAGCGGCACTATGGCGCCCGCACTGGTTCCGCCGCCTGGTATAGCGGTTTCGCGTGGGTAGTAGATTCCGCCACGGCCGGTCGCGCTATAGGAACCCGTCAAGGACAGGTCAGGGCGAAGGGCGTTGGTGTTCTGCTGCAGTTGCAGATCATCAATATCCAGACTCTGCAGTTGCGCGCGAAGATCGGGCCGGCGCTTGAGCGCTTTCTCCACCAGGTTTTCCCGGTCGATTGTTGTGCTATCGGCGGCGGCGTAGGGGCTCTCCGACAATGTCAGCGGGAGCGTGCGGTAACGCGGGTCGAGATCGGCGCCCAACTGGCGGCGCAGAGCATCCTCCGCTGTAATCAGCCGGAATTTGGCCTGCGTGACCTGAATACGCTGCTGCTCGTATTGCGCCTGCGGGTTGTAGATGTCGAGAGGCGAAATGGCGCCCAGTTCCAATTCCCGCTGATTACGCTTGAGCTGCTTGCTCAGGTTGTCCAAACCCTTTTCCTGGACCTTCAAATTCTCGCGTTCCAGAATAACCTGCCAGTAGGCGTTCTCAGCCGTAACCAGCAAACGGGTGATCTGATCTTCCAGGGTGTACTCGCTCTGGCGCAGGCGACTGCGGGCGATCGTAATCGGAAGCTTGGTAACGTATGCTCCGCGATTGCGCAACAGAGGCTGTATGAAACCAAACGTCATGCCCGAGTTGATCGAAGGATTGTAATAGGTGAACGAGTTGTTCGTCGAAGTCTTGCTGGCCGTGAATCCGACGTTGAACTGCGTGCCGGTCTGCAGCCGCTGGTTATATGAGAACGACGCCGGCTGCGTCAATTGATTCAGGGTTGCGGCGCCGGCGAGAATGTCGCTGGGCTGCGACTTCGCCCGCTGGCTATTGAAGGACGCGGTCAGCGTCGGATCAAACACGCCAAACGCACGCATGATCGCGTTCTGCTGGGTTTCCACGGTCACCCGTTGAATGGTGACATCGGTGTTGTTGGCCATCACCAGCTCAAGATACGAGCGAAGTGACAGCTCAAGGTTGCCGCCCACTACGAATTCGTCCAGGCGCACCGGGGCCTTCAGTTCCACACGATTCGACGGCGTCGAAAAGTGGAATCGGAAATAGGCCGGAGTGGGAGCGAACGGCGCACTCGTTTGCGCCAGCGCCGAAGAGGCGACCAAGAAGATGCAAGCAAAAAATCCAAATCGCATGATGACTCGTATTAGCCTTCGGGCAACACGGTGCCAAGTGCAAACCCGTGCCGCCCCGTGGCTCTTTCCTTATTCGTAACGAATTGCTTCAATCGGATCCAGCTTGGCTGCCTGGACCGCGGGATAAATACCAAATAGAAGACCAATGCCGCACGATACGCCGAAAGCGACGGCGATCGATGAGAAGGTAACGTCTGTCTGCCAACCTGCCGCCGCGGCAATCACCTTTGATAGCGTGTATCCGAAAACAACACCGATCAAACCGCCCAAGATTGAAATTAGTACCGCTTCTGTCAGGAACTGACGAATAATGTCCGCCTGTCGTGCACCGATGGCGCGGCGGATACCGATTTCACGCGTGCGTTCCAATACCGTCGCCAACATGATGTTCATGATACCGATGCCGCCCACCAGCAACGAAATGCCGGCGATACAAATCATGACGACGCTGAAGATGAACTGTGTGCGACGCTTTTGCTCCAGCAGTCCTGCAGGCACGGTGATTGTGAAATCGCCTGCGTCCTTATGCGTCGCGGTCAGAATCGCATTGACGACGTTGGCCGTCTCCACCGAGTCCGTCCCGTTGTTGACACGGATGTAAATGCCGTCAATCTCGTCCTTTAGATAACTGTTATTATCTTCGAAACGGCGCATCACTGTGTTCAGTGGAGCGATTACCAGGTTGTTGCGGTTGGCCACTTCGAGACCTTCCACATCGCTATCCGCCGTGGCCTGCTGTGCCAGAATGCCTATAACCTGCAGCCAGGTATCGTTGATTTTGACGAACTTTCCGACGGCGGGCTCATAGCCCAACAGGTTTACTTTCGCAGACTCACCAAGCACGCAGACCGGAGCCGAACGTGCGTTGTCGTCATCATTGAAGAATCGGCCGTCCATCACTTTCAAGCTGTTGATTGTGATGTAATTCGGTTCCACGCCGATCAACAATGGCGGTTCAGTAGCGGTTTTCGGTAGGACCTTGAGCGGCTTAAAGCGCTTGCGGGGAGTCAGAGCCTCAATGCCCTGGACGTTCTCTGCAATCGCGCGATAATCGCGGAAAGTCATGCCAGGCGAAATCGCGCGGCGAGCCTGCAACTCGTTGCGGTCCACTGCCTCTTTCGCTTCGATGATGATGTTGTTGACGCCCAGCAGGTCAATATAGCTCATCATTTCCTTCTGCGCGCCGGCTGTGATGGATAACATAGCTACCACCGCACCCACGCCGAAGATCATGCCGAGCATAGTAAGCAAGCTGCGCAGCTTGTGCACAAGGAGGCTCGAAAGCCCCATGTAAAGTTCAGGTAAGATTCCGGAAACGCCGCCAGCCATGATTTACTTGCCTCCCTTTCCGCCAGCCGGCATTCCACCCATTGGGTTTCCGCCGCCGCCAGAAGAGGACGTATCTTGTTTCTTCTTCTTGTCGCCGGGCTTCTCGAAGGGATCGGACAGTGCGATAGTCTCGCCCTGCTTCAAACCTTCGCCAATCACCAGCGTCGATTCACTGCGCTTCAACGGTTTGAGAACGCGTTCATCCCACTTGCCCGGTGCTGTCTGCACATAGGCGATAAGCTTTCCGTTCTTTTCGAAGACCGCCTGATTCGGAATATGTATCGCGTTCGAAATCTTTTCGACGATGATTTCCACATCCGACAACAGACCCGGACGGATAAGCACGTCCAGTTGCGAATCTTCTTCGGGAGTCGGCGGCAACTTGGCGTTGGCGAGTTCTTTCTCGCTGAACTGCCCGCCTCCAAAGGACGGCATGCGGAACATTCCTGGACCCGACTCGCCGCCACCCGGCCCTCTTGCCATTACGCCGGGAGGACCACCAGCCTCGCCCCGTTTGGAACCCTCACCTTTTTTGGAACCGTCGCCTTTTTTGGAAGCGTCACCCTTCTTGGAAGCGTCAGCGGGCTTCACTCCCGCTGCCTTTTGGACTTCCGCAAGAAGTTTCGTGCGTTCTTCCGCCGATAGGTCCTGCATGCTGCGGCCGTTAAGGGCCTTCTGCATCGCATCGCGCATCTTCTTCCGGTCCTCATCGGAGAGGCTCGCGAACTGGCTTCCGCCACCGCCGCCACCGCCTTGACGACCAGCACCACCACCGCCGCGACGTCCGCCGCCAGCGCTGGCTTCAGCTCCGGGCGCACCGCCACTTCCACCTTCCGGACCACCAGCGCCGGGCATCCCGGGCATTCCTCCGCCCATTGCCATCATGGGCATACCCGTGGTCACGGGCTTTTTCCGATTCTGCTCGGCGGTCGCCAGCACGCGCTTGATCTGCTCTTCATTGGAGCCAAGCTCTTTCAGCAACGTGCGCATGTCGATTGAGAACGTAACGTCGAATTTCTTCGCCGGATCAGCCGAAAAGAAATTCGCGCTGGCCGTTCCACTCATGCTCTTGATCTGCCCGTGGAATCTCTTCTCGGGAATCGCATCGAGAGCGATCAGAACGTCCTGGCCTTCCTTCAGGTTGGCGCGATCAAGTTCGCCGACCTTGGCGTTTACTTCCAGTTCAGAGAGATCGAGCACGTCCGCGACAGCCATCCCCGGTGAGACCTGGTCGCCTTCACGGATATCCGGCAGCGCCATACCGAACATACGGGATCCGCTGAAATTCTGGCGCACGGCAATCAGCCCGCTCATCGGAGCGAGCAACTTAACCTGCCCCAGGCGCTGTTTTTCGCGAGCCATTTCCAGGTTCGCTTTGTTCTTGCGTTCCTGAAGTACGGCCATTTCGGCGTTGGAGCGCTCCTGACGCGACTTGATATCGCTCTCGAGCTGCTTCAAACGGCGGCGCGCTTCTTCCAGCGTCAACAGATTCTTCTGCGCATCGATCTTCGAAATCAGTTCATTGCGCTTCACTTCGAGTTCGGCGCGGCGCACCGCATAACGCGAACGGAGCAGTTCCACCTGGTCTTGATTGGCACTGATGGCCAGATCGGCTTTGGCCTTCTTCATCTGCTCATCAAGCTGTTCCAGTTCGAGTTCTTTCTCTTCGAGGCGTGAGCGGACTTCCGAGTCGTCAAACTCGACGATCAGGTCCTTCTCTCTGGCAAATGCGCCGAGAGCCGCAAGCCGCGTCACCTGTACAGTTCCGAACAGATTCGGTGCCACGAGCGTAGCGGAGCGGACAGCCCGCAATTCTCCGCGCGCATAACTGCGCACCACCACGTCGCCTTGCCGAACCTTCGTGGTCGCAATCTGCTGCTGGCGCTGTGGCATCTGCTGGAACATGCGATACCCGCCCCAGCCCGCAGCCAGCACCACAAGCAAAATAATTAGTTTAATCAGTGCCTTTTTCATATCAGGAAGTACTACCGAATTCCGGGGATCTCGCCCGAAGCTATAATTTTTTGGCCTTCTTCGCCGCTTCCACGGGATTTTCGAGCGCGATCACTTCGCCGTCGCGCAAACCCTTGGTCACCACGATATCGATATCGTTGCGTTTGCCGACTTCGATCGGCCTGATCTCGAACTGCTGGCCCTTCTGAATATAAACAGCGGGCTTGCCATTATGCATAAAACTGGCGCGGTTCGGGATAAGCAGCGAATTAGCCTCGCTGAGAATCACAATTTCCGCACTGGCGCTCATGCCCGGACGAAGCCTGGGGTCCAGATTCTTCAACGTCGCGCGGGCCGGAAAGGTCTTTTCCGGATTTCCGAAGCCGCGGAATTCAACGAAGCGATCGGGCTGATCCAGTCCAGTTCCGCCGCGAAGTCCTTATCAGGAATTGCATCAACGCGAATTCGGATCTGCTGCCCGAGAACGATTTTTCCACGATCCACTTCGTCGAGTTTCAATTCGATGCGCATCTCCGAAAGATCCGGAATCTCCGCAATCGCCGCACCTGTCCAGGCGCGATCGCCTTCCTTGAACGGAGGAGGAGAGGAACCGAACGAACCCGGGCGCGCGGAAGTTCGGAAGAATGTTCACGATTCCGTCGTTGGGGGCTTTGACAACCATCATTCCCAAATAGCCTTTGGAACGATCCATGTCACGAACGGCCTTATCTTTGCGCTGATTCAAGCGATCCAGATCCGCGGATTGGGTCGTCTTATGGGCGGTAATCGAGGTCTTTACCTGGCCGAGTTCACCTTGAGATATCCCGACGTCAATACGGTTCTTCGCGCCTTCAATTTCCGACAGGATCTCAGCCTTGCTGGCTTCCAGCTTCGCCCTGTCCAGGTTGTAGCCGGCCGTCATCAGGTTCATGCCGTCCATTTCGTCGGTGATCTTGTGCGTCGCCTTCGTCTGGACGATTTCGCTGTCGACAGTACGTACGGTGGTTGTGCGCTCCAGATACGATTGCTCCTGCGCAGCACCGTCGAATTCCACCGCAACTTCGCCCTTTCGGATCGGCTTTCCGGACTCAGCGAGTTTCGTAATGCGGGGATCCGGAACCTGAGGCGCTGTTAATATGACGGACTTCGTACTTCGAATTTCGCCTCTGGTCTTAACACTGATCACGAACTCGCCTTTGCGGACCTTCGAGACCGGCACTTCTACGACCGTGGTGCCCTTGTAACGGTAGGCCGCGTAGCCGCCACCGGCGCACATCATCAGCAGCACGGCCCATGTTATGTAGCGCTTGCGCTGCGTGCTCGCAGACTGGCCAATTCTGATCTTGGGTTTTACGTCCTTCGACATCTGGCTTCCTTACCAATCACCTTTTCGCGTCTTGTACTCCCAAATCTTCCGACCGCGCTGGGGTGAGTATTATTCCTTCATTAAAACAGGGGGACGGTTCAAGGCTATCACTTCTCCGGGCTTTAAGCCCGACCGCACCGCAACCTGTACATTACTTGCCAACCCTAACTCCACCTCGCGCCTCTGCCACCCGGTGCCGGAACGCACGAAAACAAAGGGCTTTGCGGGTACCGTGTCGCGGAAAACACCTTCGAGCGGAACAACTGCAGCCGCTTGAGTATCCGATTCAAAAACGACGTTGACCGCAACCGAAAGATCCGGAATCACTCGCGGATCCAACTTGTCGAGCTTTAACTTAACTGGAACTTCCTTCAAAAAACTGCCGCGCATTCCACCCGGCTTTGTCATGGCACCGATGGAATACACATGCGCCGGCAATTCCAGGTCCGGGTAAGCATCAAAACGAACCCGCGCCTTGGCGCCGATCTTGAGATTATCCACATCCACCTGATTGATCGTCGAATTGATCACCATCGAGCGGGTATCTACCACCTGCATATAAAACTGTCCCGGGGCCAACTGATCGCCTTGCTGGATTTGCGCGAACTCTGAACCGCGGAAGATATTCTGCATCACGGTGAGGCCGTTTATTTGCGCTTTCGCGATCATCCTGTCGGCATTCGCTTCAGCGCGCTTCAATTCCAACTGCGCACGTTGAAAATCCAGCTCTTCGTTTCTGACCTGGGTCTTTTCCGATATTTCAGAGAATGGAATTTCGGCCAGCAGTTGTTTGTGCTTTGCTTCCGCTTCTTCCAATGCGAGTTTCAGCCGCTCCGAGTCGATCTCAGATCGTACTGGAGTGGTCTTTAGATCAAGCTTGGCCTTTTCTACTGCGCCTTTGGCAGCATCAATGTTCTGCTCCCGGGCCTTGCGTGTGACTTCCAGATTGGCCCGCAACTTCCTCATGTCGAGTTCCTGCTGCGTGACGGAGGCACGGTAATCGTCCAGTCGAAGCAGCATAAACTGGCGATCGAATTCCGCGATCAGATCGCCCTTCTTGACCTGCGAACCCGGCTTGACGAGATGCTGCAGCACAAGCATGAAGTCGCTTCCGCCGCCACCACCACCGCCACCGCCGCCGGGCAACATGGAAGCAGTCGATCCGAGATCCGCCGAACCACCCCCCGCCGCAGCGCTCGCCTGTGCAGAAGCGGCCCTGGAACTACCACCACCACCGCCAACGCGCGTACTGCTGGAACGGTTAGTGGCACGCGCGACGCCGCCCCCACCCGATGACTCTCCGCCACCCGTGGCGCTGGAAGATGGCCCGCTGACAGTGGAGGAATTGCCGGTATTACTCTGAATTGCCGCGGAAGAGCTACCACCGCCACCGCCGCCGCCACCACCACCGCTGCGCCCGCCACCACTGCGGCTGCCTCTAAGCTGTGGAGCAATCAGGGAAACGAAGTTTTCCGCGGAAGTAGTTCCGGTCAGGCGCAGCGTGCGATCGACGCCGCCACCCGAAACCGAGGTCGTACGAATAGTTTGGACTGCTGCCCCAGCCGCGTCTCGCTTTGCAGCGCTATTACGTTGGTAGAACAAGCCCCCAGCTACGGCGACAACCACCAGCAAGCCCAGCATCCAACCGCGTCGTTTTCGCCGCGGCGCACTTGGTTGTATGGCAGGCTTCAGCGCTGGTGGCTGCGGCACAGGAATCGGAGCTGAGGCACCACTCATATGTGACTGCATGGCAAACCTTCCCGTCAGGCCTTCAAATTCTTCCACAGGTAGAACGTAGCAGACGCGAAACTACACTGCGGCACTGGATAGACGACAGCGCTTTGGAAAAGGTTATTCGCCAATGATGAAAATCATCGCGATCACCGATTTATTGACCCAGCGCAACACTCAAACTCAAAATTTTCAGTAATTAGTATATCTGAAACGAAGAGGCATACGAGCCCTGCTGCTTGACATTTACTCATATGTGAATCTATTGTGGTGGTTCGACTTGGACCATTTTTAAGTCCCTTAAACGCAGAGCCCGTATGCACTCGAATCATGGCGGTGAGACCGCCGGAGTGGAACAAATATTGGAATCGACGTTGGAAAGCGTCGATGTAGCGGAATCTGCGGTCCTGGAAATCGGCAAGAAAAGCGGGCTCCAGGAAGACGATCTGCATAAGCTCGGCATGGCCGTTCGCGAGGCTATGGTGAATGCGGTCGCTCACGGCAATCGCTACAGCGCGCACAAGAAAGTGTACCTGCGCGTACAGTCCGGGCAGAACCGGTTAGTCATCCGCATTCAGGATGAGGGCGAGGGTTTTGAGGTGTCAGCTGTGCCCGATCCGCTGGCACAGGACAATATCCTGCGCCAGTCGGGCCGGGGATTGCTACTTATTCGTGCGTTTGTCAACGAAGTTAAAATCGAACCGGCGCAGCCTAGAGGCACCGTGCTGGAGATGGTAAAGTATTTGAGCCAGCAGTAATACGAATTGTAATATTACTCAGGAGGAAACTGTGAGCGTAAAACTAACCGTCAGACAGGTCGGCGACGTAACTGTGATCGATGCCGAAGGCCGAATCACTCTGGGCGAAGGATCTAGCTCTTTCCGTGATACCATCCGCGACCTCGCATCCAAAGGCGACAAGAAGCTTCTACTGAATCTTGCGGACGTATCCTACATCGACAGCTCTGGCATAGGTGAATTGGTTTCGGCATTTACCACCGTTACCAACCACGGAGGCCAGTTGAAGCTGCTGCATCTCACCAAGCGCGTCCAGGATTTACTGCAGATCACGAAGCTGTACACGGTTTTTGAGGTCTTCGATTCCGAGACTTCGGCCGTTCGAAGCTTCGCGTAACTAATCTGCATTCAGTCTGTATTCACACCAGGGGCCTGGTCAGCATGCCCCTGGTCACAATTCAACCCCGAATCGGTCCTGCATGAACGGATCCCGCGCAGCCACTCTTCTGATCGCCGACCAACTGGTATTAGTAAGAGAGGGCCTTGCATCTCTATGTGAATCCTCCGCTCGCTTTCAAGTCGTGGCGCAATGCTCCGATGGAGAGCAGGCACTCGCGTTAATCGTCAAACTCAATCCGGACCTGGCTATTCTGGATTGCGATCTCGGCAAATTATACGTACTGGAAGTTGTGCGAAAAGCCAGGCAACTCGGTTCCTCCACGAAGATGGTTGTGCTTTCCTCCCGCTCCGACCGCAAAAGTGCCCTTGAAGCTTTGCGTGGGGGCGCGAGTGGTTTCCTGCTCAAGTCCTGCCTGGTTCGCGAGATGCTCGACGCACTGCGTCAGGTTCTGGATGGCGCAGTTTATGTTGCTCCCCAGGTCGGGCTAGAGAAGATCTGGAATACGGAGCGCCGCAAGGGTGGCATCGATCCATTCGACAGTCTGAGCAGCCGTGAGCATCAGGTTTTCAGTCTGCTCGTCAACGGTTTGCGCGCAAAAGAGATCGCCGCGCGCCTCGATCTTAGTCCTAAGACCGTGGACACGTACCGCGCCAGCCTCATGCGCAAACTGGATATTCACGACATCGCCGGTCTGGTTAAATTTGCAATTACACGCAAATTGACTTCGATCGGTTAGAATCAGGGATTGGTATCTGCAACGGTGCAATCTGCAAGTTACATACGGGGTCCTCAAGCCCCGCTTCTTGAGGCGTCCATCGGACAGGTCCTCACCCAAACAGCCCTCAAATATCCTGACAAGTCCGCGCTGATTGTGCGCCATCAGAACCTGCGGCTCACCTGGAGTCAGGTCGAGGCGGAAGTGGACCGGACTGCTCGCGGGCTGATCGGCATGGGACTGCGGGCTGGCGACAGAATCGGCGTCTGGGCCACAAACTGCGTTGAGTGGGTACTCCTGCAATATGCCTGCGGGCGGACCGGCGTCATTCTCGTAAACGTAAATCCGGCGTATCGTTCGCACGAATTACGCTACGTTCTGCAGATGTCGCGAATGCGCGCGCTGTTCCTGAACGAGCGTGACAGCCGCGCGGATTACGCAGCGATTCTAAAGGAATCGCGCAACGGCGACCGGTTGCCGCTGGAGCACATCATCTATCTCGGCACGGATTCGTGGAACGAGATGATCAGCAACGGCGTCGAACCTGCCGCAGCACGAAGCGCTGCCCGGCGATGTCGCCAATATTCAGTACACCTCCGGCACTACCGGTTCGCCCAAAGGGGTGATGCTCACTCACCGCAATCTGCTGAACAACGGCGTCGGAATCGCGAACTGCCTGAACGCCGGTCCGGAAGACCGAATCTGCGCGCCGGTGCCACTCTACCACTGCTTCGGATGCGTAATAGGTTCAATGGTGTGCGTTGACCAGCGGCGCGACGCTGATCATTCCGTCCGCACAATTTGACGCGCTTGCTACGATGACAGCGATTCACGAAGAGCGCGCCACGGCAGTGTATGGCGTGCCCACGATGTTCATCGCGGAACTCGAGCACCCGGAATTTCATCGCTTCGATTTCAGCAGCATCCGCACTGGCGTGATGGCCGGCGCGCCTTGCCCGATCGAGACCATGCAACGCGTGATGACAGAGATGCACTGCACCGAAATCACGATCGCCTACGGCCAGACCGAGAGTTCCCCCGTAATCACGATGTCGCGCGCGAACGACAGTACAGATCTGCGCGTTCATACGATCGGCGCGCCGCTGCTCAATACCGAAGTGAAGGTGATTTCGCTGGAAACCGGAGAGACGCAACCGGTCGGCGAACCGGGCGAGTTGTGTACGCGCGGCTACCTTGTGATGAAGGGCTACGACGGGCAACCCGAGGCTACCGCGAAAGCGGTCGACAGCGAGGGTTGGCTGCATACGGGCGATCTCGCAATCATGCAGCCCAACGGCTACTTCCGCATCCGTGGACGCGTAAAAGACACGATCATCCGCGGCGGGGAAAACATCTATCCGCGTGAGGTCGAGGAATTCCTGCACGCGCATCCGAGCATTTCTGATGTGCACGTCGTGGGTCTGCCAGACGCACGACTCGGCGAGACTGTTTGCGCGTGGATCCGCCTGAAAAGCGGCGACCAGCTCAGCGAGCAGGATGTGCGCGATTACTGCCGAGGCAAGATTGCATATTTCAAAGTCCCGCAGTATATTCGCTTCGTCGATTCATTTCCGATGACGATAACGGGAAAGATCCAGAAGTATCTGATGCGCGATCAGGAAATCCGCGAACGCGGCCTGGAAAGAATCGCGCGCATCGAGACAGCATAGCCCTTTCTCAAGGAGCAAAGATGTCGAAGTTGACCCGTCGCGATTGTTTGCAGGGATCAGCAGCACTGTTGGCCGCGACCAGCGTTGCGCCTGATCTTGCCGCAGCTTCCGACCCGCGGCGTCCGCCGAAGTCGAACCGTAGCGGCATTAAACTAGCTGAAATCTTTGGTCCTGGGCAGCAGGAGCGCTTCCGGCTTGCCCGCCAGATCGGCATCAACCACGCCATCGCCGGTGTATCCGGCGAATTGAGCAAGGTGCGACGTGAGCAGTACGTCGAGAAACTCACGCAGATCAAGAATGAATTTCAGGCTGCGGGCCTGACCATCGCGGGCGTGGAGAGCCATCCCGTGCCGGCCGAAAAGATCAAGCTCGGGCTCGATGGCCGCGACGAGGAGATCGAGAATTACAAGGCCGCAATCGACGCCCTAGCCAAGGTCGGCATCCCGATGATCTGCTACAACTTCATGGCCGGCCTCGGGTGGTATCGCACGAAAGTGGACATCCGCGAACGCGGCGGCGCGCTCAGCAGCGAGTTCGATAACCGCGAGGCCATCAAATTGGGCCCGACCAAGTGGGGCCTGGTCAGCGAAGAAAAGATGTGGGCCAACATCGAGTACTTCCTGAAGGCCGTGATTCCTGTCGCCGAAAAGGCCGGCATGCAAATGGCGCTGCATCCCGACGATCCGCCGATTTCACCCTTGCGCGGGATTGCACGCATCGTGACCAGCGGCAAGAATTATCGGCGCATCATGAATATCGCGCCCAGCCAGATCAACGGCATCACTTTCTGTCAGGCAAATTTCGTGGCGATGGGCGAGAACGTCGGCGCGCTGGCGCAGGAATGGTGCGCGCAGAAGAAGATTTTCTTCGTGCACTTCCGCGACATCGAAGGCCAGGGCGAAAAGTTCCACGAGACCTTTCACGACAACGGTCCCACCGACATGGCTCGCATGCTGCAGATCTACCATCAAGGCGGCTTCACGGGACCGATTCGTCCGGACCACGCACCCACGCTGGAAGGCGAATCCAACGACCGACCCGGCTACGCAATGGGCGGCAAGGTCTTCGCTATCGGCTACATGAAAGGCATCATGGACGCCCTGCATATTCCGTGCGAATAACTACGGCTTCGCAGCCTTCCATCCGGCGTGTAGCTTGCGCCGTCAGGTCTTTGACGAGCGCGGCGTTTTCAGGCTGGTTGGCGATGTTGACGTTTTCCTGCGGATCGTCCTTGTGATCGTATAATTCGACCTCGCGGAAATTCTTAGCCGGCACAGCCCATTCATTGAAGCGGTAACGATCGGTGCGCATCGAGCGCCCCATCACCTGGCCGACGCCCGGCGCCGCATGTGGATACTGGCTGAAAGCAGCCTTCTTCCACGGCCGGTCGGGATTGTCGAGCAGAGGCTTGAAGCTCGTGCCTTCCAGACTCTCCGGTTGCGGTACGCCGCAAAGATCGCACAGCGTCGGATAGATATCGACAAATTCGGTCAGTGCCGCGGTCTTGCGCCCCGCGTTTCGCTGCCCCGGCACGCTGATGATCAACGGTGCATGCGTGGCCTCTTCGAAATTCGAGTGCTTGTTCCAAAGGCCGTGGTCGCCCAGATGATAGCCGTGGTCGCCCCACAGAATCACGACTGTGTTCTCACGCAGGCCCAACCGATCCAGCGCGTCGAGCACCTTCCCCACCTGCGCGTCCATATAGCTTGTGGCTGCGTGATACGCCCTGATCAGTTCGACAGCCTTCTCCGGCCCGACCGGACCTGTTTCCGGGATGTCGCTGTACGTGCGCAATTCGCCGAACGTGTGCATCGCCACCTGCGGCACGTTTTTCGGCGGATACGGATTGTCGGCTGGCGTGATCTTCGCCTTCGCGTAAAGATCGAAATATTTCTTAGGCGCGATGAACGGAAGGTGCGGTCTCGCAAAGCCGGCCGCCAGGAAAAAGGAATCGCCTTTGATCTTCTCCAGCGCTGCCACAACTGCTTCGGCGTTCTTGCCGTCCGGGAGTTCGTTGTCGGCCACATCGGGCGCGGCCCACGCCGGACCACGCTTCGCGCGATTCTCTTCTCTGGTCAATCCGGCGTTGGCCGGAGGAATCTTCAAACCCGCGGCCTTCAGCTTCTCATCGATGTTCTTGCTGCGCTGTGCATTTTCCGGAGTGCCCCATTTGACCTGAATGCCTGGACCCCACCACGGCACGCTCCACGAACGCGTGTCATCCAGTCCACCGTGGAAAATCTTGCCGAGGCCGGTGGTTAGATAGCCGTTATTCTTGAACTGCTCCGGCAGCGTGACGCAGTTTGGAATGTTTTTGCGGAAATGGGTCTGCAGTTCATAAACACCGGTCGTGTCCGGACGCAACCCGGTAAGCAGCGAGGTGCGCGAAGGACTGCAGACGGCCTGCTGGCAATAAGCACGCATGAAGGTAAGACCCCGCGACGCGAGCCGATCGATGTTCGGCGTAATCGCAATGCGATTACCGTAGCAACCGAGCTGCGGCTTCAGATCATCGACTGCAATAAAGAGTACGTTGTAGCCGGGCTTGCGCGCGGTGCGTCCGGCCGTGAGGGCCAGCGGCAGACCTGCCGCCATCGAGAGCAATCCACGCCGTGTTAGATTTTGCTGTGCCATAAAGAAGCACTACTCTATCACGCCGTCCAGCATTTCAAGCACTTCGCGGCAGCCGGTGACTGTTGCCGCGATTCCCGCCGCTGTGCCGAAGACATTGCCTGAGAGTCTCATGTCAGGCGCGGCTCCCAACAGTTCCCTGACAGTCCCCGTCTGGCACGTTCCGACAGTCATGCGATCGATGTCGGGTATGCCGCTCACCGCAACGTCGAGCGCACTGGCACCATAGTCCGTGCGCATTTTAACGTCAGCACCGTACTGGAGCAGAATCCGCACCTTCTCTTCGTAGCCGTATCCGGCCGCCATGATCAGGGGCGTAGTTCTGCCGGCACGCAGGTTTGGATCTGCACCATGCTGCAGCAACAGCCGCACCATCTCGGTCTGCCCTTTATGGATTGCATGCATGATCGGCGTCCACCCGTTCACGCCGCCCGGCAGATTTGGATCCGCGCCGGAGCGAATCAATTCAAGCGCAGACTCGCCCCACCCTTTGCGCACAGCATTAATCAGCGGAGAGCCACCGCGGCCATGTCCGCAGCCGATCAACAGCAACGCCATGACTGCGGCCAGACTGATCCTCATTTCGCAATTATATGCAGATTACTTTTTATTGTAAAGTGCTTTTTGTCATCGACCGAGAGTCAGACCTTCAGCCACTGCAATCTGGTTTGCCGTTCCGCGCACTGCGATTGCCCGTTGCGGGTGATATGTGAACACACTCTGAATCTGTCCTTGTGCGCGGAGTTGCCTGGCTGTCTCGTTGATATCGGCGCCCTTCACGTAAATCAGCCCAACATGATCGTCAACATTGCTGGATAATCGGTACTCGCAATTGGCTGGGTTTCCGTTTGCGGGCTTATCCAATTCGTTGATCATCCACTCAGCGAACGCAATCTGTTCCGGCGTTCCGCGTAGTGCAATCGCTCTCTGCGAGTTGTTCGTGAATAGCCTGCGCATCTGTCCAATTGAGCGAATCAGGGTAGCAAGTTCGTTGAAATCCTTCGTCGTCTCACTATGCCGGACACGGAACATGCGTACGAGATCGTCGGCGCTTGTCAACAATCGAAACTCGCGCCTGGTCGAATCCGCGGGCTGGTCCAGTTCGTGAATCAGCCAGTCCGCGAGCGCAATCTGGTCTGCCGTCGCGCGCAGCGCAATGGCTCGCCTGGATGCGTACGTGAGTAGCTGCCGCAGCTCTCCGATGGAGCGGATCAGTGTGGCAGCCTCGTTCAGTTGCTGCACCGTTTCGGCGTTGTGGAGATAGAATACCCGCACTAAGTCATCAGTGCCGCTCGACACGCGGTATTCGTGGATAAGTGGGGCGTTGACTTGCGGAGTTGTTGACCTATCGAGTTCCTTAACTAACCACTCGGCCATGGCAATCTGGTCTGCCGTTCCACGCACCGCTATAGCTGGTTCACCAGCAACCTGGGATGTGTGCTGAATTACCGCAATCCCCCTAATTACCTGTAGCATGCCTTGAGTATCCTGCTGCGTGTCCGCGAAGCTGAGGCGGAACACTCGCTCCGCGGTCTGTCCATTGAGCACGGAGTGGAGCAGGATAATCATTACGAATGCAGTAACTTTCGCGCGCATAAATGCTTCTCCTTCTGGCACGGTAGACGCTGACTGGCGGCAAAACGTGCAACCGCCGTATGCAGGCGCTCGACACAACAGATACAATCAGAATCGCTATGTTGAAAACTCTTCTCCCCTTGGCCGTACTGGTCCTCGGTTTTGCGATTGTCCCGAATGCCTCGGCACAATCCAGCGGCCCTGTTTTTGAGCTGCGCACTTACACGACACTTGAAGGACGCCTGCCTGCGCTGCTCGCACGCTTCCGCGACCACACGACCAAGCTCTTCGAAAAGCACGGCATGAAGAACGTTGGATATTGGGTTGCGGCCGATGCGCCGAAGTCCCAGAACACGTTGATCTATGTGCTGCGCCATGAAAGCCGCGATGCCGCCAAGAAGTCCTGGGATGCATTCCGCGCGGATCCGGCCTGGGTCAAGGCGCGAACGGAATCCGAAGCCAGCGGCAAGATCGTGGAAAAGGTGGAATCGGTCTATATGACTGCGACTGACTTTTCGCGCATGAAGTAGAGCAATACACACCCGAACACTGGCACTACCAGATGGCCTCGGACGCGCTGGACGCCGGCAAGCACGTGTATGTCAGTGCAACCGTCCACGTACAAGAAGACCGGCGCGGAGGACATCTCACTGCATCATAAGAACCTCCAGGCCGCAATCCGCAAAAACGAACCACTCAATTGCGATTCCGATTTGGGCTACGCCGCAGTGGTTGCCTGCTGTATGGCGGTGGAATCCTATCGCCGCCGCAAGTACATCAAGTGGGACAAGACTAAGGAGCGCATGATCAACTCGTAGTAGAGGTGTCCGGTTGCTTCCTATTGAGCAACTCCTGGTTGGCGCGGCAGTGCTCCTGCTGGTGGGAGTGCTCGCAAGCAAGGCATCGAGCCGGCTCGGTGTGCCGGCCCTACTGCTCTTTCTGGTCATCGGTATGCTCGCGGGTTCCGAGGGGCCCGGCGGCATTCCGTTCGAGGACACACACCTCACGCAATCTTTGGGCGTGGTCGCACTCGCCTTCATACTGTTCGCAGGCGGCCTGGACACTAATTGGACCAGCGTCGCCCCGGTGGTGCGCAGTGGACTGAGCCTCGCCACTCTCGGCGTGGCCCTCACAGCCGTACTCGTGGGTGCCTTTGCGCGCTGGTTTGCCGAATTCACCTGGACCGAAGGGCTGTTGCTGGGCGCGATTGTTTCGTCAACTGACGCCGCCGCGGTCTTCTCGGTGCTGCGCTCACGCAGCATCAACCTCAAGGGACATATCAAGCCGCTGTTGGAACTGGAATCGGGCAGCAACGATCCGATGGCGGTTTTTCTGACGCTGGCATTTATCCGGTTGGTGAATGATCCCGGCGCGCCGCTGCTGGGGCTGGCTTGGCTGTTCGTAGTCCAGATGGTGGTGGGCGCCGCACTCGGTTACGCGATTGGCAGACTCGCGATCGTGCTGCTGAATCGACTGAAGCTCGAAAGCGAAGGGCTCTATCCTGTCTTTACGGTGGCCGTCGTTATGCTGGCTTACGGACTCACTGCAACCCTGCAGGGCAACGGATTTCTAGCGGTGTACCTGGCGGGCATGGTCATGGGCAACGGCGATTTCATCCAAAAGCGCAGCTTGCTGCGATTCCATGACGGCCTGGCTTGGCTGATGCAGATCGCAATGTTTCTCACTCTTGGCTTGCTCGTCTATCCGTCGCGCTTGCTGCCCGTGGCGTTTTTCGGCCTTGTCGTTTCTCTATTCCTGATGTTCGTCGCTCGGCCGATAGGAGTATTCGTCAGCCTGGCCATTGCGCAAATGGGCCTCAAACACAAGCTGATGATTTCGTGGGTAGGATTAAAGGGCGCGGTACCGATCATTCTCGCCACCTTTCCGATGGTTTCAGGCGTTCCGCACTCCGAGATGTATTTCAACGTGGTGTTTTTTATCGTGTTGACCTCGGTACTGCTACAGGGCACATCGATTCCGCTCGTGGCGGAGTGGCTGGATCTGAAATCACCGCACAGCGCCCCTCGACGATATCCGATCGAATTCGTCCCCGCACAGGAAACCGACAGCGATCTGGTGGAGGTGGTTGTGCCGCCAGACTCGACCGCCCTGGGTAGGCGAATTCTCGATCTGAGGCTACCGAAGTCCGCGCTCATCGTGTTGATCAGCCGCGATAACGACTTCATCGTCCCCCGTGGCTCCACCGTTCTGGAGCCCGGCGACAAGATGTTGGTACTCGCCGGTAAGAGCGAGTTGGATCAGGTTCGCGCACTAATTTCGCAATCTTGACTTGAATCTAGACATTTAGGTCTGCTTATACTGTAGGTATGCCTTACCAAATCGTGGTCTGTGGCAGTATTGTGCCCGACCCCTTGCAAACGCTTGAGCCGGTGACTACCCCGACTGGTCCCGCATTAAAAAACGAGATGATGTTGCCTGCGGTCCTGGACCCCTGGGCGGCACACGCGCTTTTTGAAGCCGCCAATCTGGCGAAAAACGTACCGGGCAGCAAGGTATGGCTGGTGAGTTTGGGACCGAAGGCCAAACTGCAGCAGGTCATGATGACGATCGCCCAGAAGGTCCCGTTTGAGCTGGTGGCCCTGGATGGTCCGGCCAGTGGCTTCACGGACGCCTGCGAGACCGCAACGGCCTTGGCGGGCGCGATTCAATCGATTGCCGGACTTGATAAGACCCAGTTGCTGGTATTCGGCGGTTGGGAATCTGCCGGACGCGGCGCGGGCGCCACGATGCAAATCGTGGGCGAGTTGCTCGGGATCACGGATCAGTTCCAGGGCGTCGATGAGCTCAGCGTTACGGAATCAGGTGAACTCCGCATCCTGGAGCGCATCGAGGCTGGCAAGCACCAGGTTTCCATCTGCAGTGCGCCTCCGGCCTTGCTCGGTTGGGCGACCGGTAATCTGCCGGAACCGCGCAACAATCCGCAGGTCGGGATGCTGAACATGCGCGCGCTAATGCCTGCCCTGCAAAAAGCCAAGCCTGCTCCGGTCGCCGCGGCTGGAGTGACCTACGCCAGCGTCGCACTGCCCAAACAGCAGCGCGAAACCAAAGTGGTCAAGGATCTGAGCACGGACGAAATCGCCCGCGACATCGTCGCCTGGATCAAGGAATAAGGAGCGCTCCATGGAAACCATACTTTTTCTCGCACACACCGAGGCCGATGGATCGCTGGCGAAGTCCGCACTGGAAGCGCTGGGCGCGGCAAAGCAGCTTCCCGGAACGCTGATTGCAGGGCTAGTGGGCACTGCCGCCAATGCAGTGCTCGATAAGACATTGGCTGTCTGCGGACCGGAATTCGCTCAGGCGCGTTACGCAACCGACGCCGCTGCAGCCGAAGCGCTCTGCAAAGCTTCGGGCGCAACGATCGTGATTGCCCCCAGCACTTCACGCTGGGCGCGCGTGCTTCCCGGCGTAGCACAGCGCCTGAATGGACGCGCTGATACACACGTCACAGCAATCAAGGCTGACGGCGGCAAGCTCACCATCAATCGCTGGTATTACCGCCAGCGCATGGAAGCCGAAATGGACCGTACACAGCGTCCCTGGATCATTCTGCTCGAAGCCGGCTGCGCCGAGGCCTATAGCGGCGAGTTCTCCTCTGCGGCCGTGGAAATGGTAGCGGCGGATCCGGGCGTGCTCCGTACACGCGTCGAAGGCGTTCAGGCGCCCAAGACCGACGAGCAGACCATTCGTCCCGATGCACAGATGCTGTTCGTAACCGGAGCAGGCTGGACCAAGAATCAGCGGGACGGCAAGCCGCACATCGAAGAGGCCGCCGGACTGATTCTCGGTTTTCTGCATGCGACACAATCTTCTCTCGGCAGCAGCAAGTCGCTCGTCGATCTGAGCGGTGAGGGCCAGCAGGTGCTGCCCTTCTTAACGCACATGAACCAGGTGGGACAAACCGGATCCACACCGCGCCATGCCAAGGGTCTGGCGACATGCTGCCACGGTGAGGAACCGCACGTGGTGGGCTGGCGCTTTATACGCGAGCGCCGCGCCGTTAACCTGGACGCAAATTGCGGCTGGGCACGCGGCAAGGCGGATGTCGTCTATGTCGCCGACGCGTTCGAAGTCATGGAAAAAGTAAACGCCCTACTGAAGTCATGAAGTCATAATGTGAGGTGATGCCTACCCTCACGCACGATCTGTTTTCGCTTTCCATCCCGGTCGCAGAGAAAATTCTGCGGCCGGTTCTCGTTTATATCTTCCTCGTGGTGTGCCTGCGCGTTTTTGGGAAACGCGAATTGGTGCAACTAAATCCATTTGATTTCGTTGTACTGCTCTCGCTGGCCAATACTGTGCAGAACGCAATCATCGGTGAGGACAACAGTCTGATTGGCGGACTGATCGGAGCGCTAACGCTGCTGGTCACGAACTGGCTGGTCGTGCGCTTTCTGTTCAAACACAAGCGGTTGGACCAGATTGCCGCCGGCACACCCACGGTTCTGATCGAGCATGGCAGAGTGCGCAAAGAAGCACTTGCGAAAGAAATGATGACTCATAGCGAATTGCTCACCCTTGCGCACAGGCAGGGCTTCCGCCGCTTGAGCGAAATCGAAACCTGCATCCTGCAGCCCGGCGGAGTCTTTGAGCTCACGGGCAAAGAGCCGCGCGCTGAAGAGCAAAATCACAGGGCGCTCATGGCACGACTCGATCAACTCGGGAAACAAATCGACGATCTGAAAGGCCGCCTTCCAGCCTAAGGCAGTTCCCTGATTACACGGGAAGCCCGCCTGCGAGATAATCCGGATATGCGTACAGCGTTAGCTGCTGGTCTTTTATTGGCGATCTCGGCTTGGGGTCAGGAAACGAAAGCTCCCGAGACGAAAGCTCCCGACATCACCGGCGAAGAGATTCTTCAGAAGTACATCGATGCGACCGGTGGCGCCGCTGCGCGCCAGAAGTTGAAGAGTTCCATCATGAAGGGTCAAATGGAACTGGGTGCGCAGGGCATGCGCGGCTCGCTCGAAATCTATGCCAAGGCCCCCAACAAACGCCTGACGATCACCAAGATCGACGGCATGGGCGAGATGCTCCAGGGCTTCGACGGGAAAATAGCCTGGGCGAAGGACCCACAGGGCAACGTGCGCGAGATCACCGGGCCGCAGTTGGCCGTGGTGCAGCGCGAGAGCACGTTCAACTCTGACCTGCGCTGGAAAGAGCTGTACGAGAAACTTGAAATCGCAGGCAAGGGAAAGATCGACGGCAAAGATGCCTGGATTCTGAAGCTCACTCCGAAAGCCGGGGCGCCGATCGTCCGCTATTATGATGCGGAAACGTTCCTGCTGCTCCGTTCCGACATGACCGTGAACGGACCGCAAGGTGAATTCACGCTGAAGACAACGGTCACGGATTATCGCGAGGTCGATGGCATCAAGGTGCCGTTCCAGATCACACAAGGCTTGCCGATGGGCACGATGGGAATGCGCGTCAGCGAGATCAAGAGCAACGTGCCGATTGATGACGCAATCTTCGCGAAACCCGCGGCGGCAGTACCAGCAACACCGGCGACAGCACCGGTCGCACCGGCGACAGCACCGGCCGCACCAGCGGCAGCACCCAAGGCGCCGGCGCCGAAATAATCAGCAGAGTTGCAGCCGAGGTGCCTACTTGCGATAATTCCAACGAACAATGGGGGGAATTATCGATGCGCTTGACACTGATACTCATGGGGATAGTTGCCGCTGGGACGGCGATAGCTCAGCAGAATCCGGCTCCGCAGGCCGGCACACGCCAACTCCCTTACTTCAAGGTGGCTCAAAAAGACCCGTTGCCACCTATTCGCAAAGAGACCGCCGCGCCGCGCGCCGCCCAGGGGGCTTCCGCACGACGGAGAAGGTTTCGCCGCAAGCCGTGATGAATCTGGGGTTCCGCTACACGCTGCTGTTGGTAAAGGACGGCAGGCCGGTGCAGGCCGTGGATTCCGAACGCAACTTCCGCGCAGGCGATTGCGTGGCACTGCAGATGGAATCCAGCCACTCGGGCTACCTCTACGTGCTCGCCAAACAGTCCAGCGGAAGCTGGCAGCCTATGCTGCCGAGCCCGCACGCGCCTGAGGAAACGAACGTGATCGACCCCGGGCAGAAGGTCCGGGTTCCCTCAAATTACTGCTTTGAAATCACCGATCCGCCCGGAGCCGAAATTCTGACTGTTATTCTGTCACGCGATCCACGCGACATCTTTGATCTGCACCAGGCTATCCGGGAAGACGAGAGTTCACGCCGCCCTGCAGCCCCTACTGAGTTGGCCAGCGCCCGCATCGTCAATCGCGAGGTGGAGCGCATGTCCAAGCAGTTCGGCACCCGCGACCTGGTTTTCCGTAAAACCGAGAAGCCGGTGAGCGGAGACGATACGCAGTACTCGGTATCCGTGCTGAACGGTACCTATAAACCGGCGTCGTTGGTTGTTACGCAGGTCACAATCAAGCACCAATAGGCAGGCGCTACCGGCGCTTAGGCGTGGGCGGTGGCGCTGGCCAGCCCTCAATCGTGCCGTCGTCCGCGGTCACCACCAGGCTGAACGGGCTGCGGGTCAGGGACTCGGCCACGCCCCCAAAAGTCAGCGGCGTCCCGGGCTCCGCCTCATTCGCAAAAGGCGCTTTCAGCTTCAACACGATCTCCTCGACGCCCGGAGTACCGATCGAAATCCCCAATTCGTTTGGCTTGCCGGCTGGCGTGGCGCGTACGAGCAACCCCTTCATCTTGGGGATTGGTGTGTTCTTTACAGACAGACCGAAGTACTCCTCGCCATCGGGCAATTCCAGGCGCTTGCGGAGTTTCTTCCAGGCCGCGAGTTCGGGATTCGTGCGCTCCAGTTCGATCTCCGCCTTGCGTTCGGCGATTGCGATGGCGCTCTCCACATGGAAGCCGGCTGGCGGATGCACCGCAGCCAGGGCCGCCGACTGCAACTTCTCTAGCCCTTCGGTATCCCCGTGGTAAGCGGTATAAAGGCGCTCCAGCAGGCTTGCGATCTGGCGGCGTTGTGATTCCGGCATAGCCCCCTGATCACGCAATGATGCAGCGCGCGCCAAATGCCAGAACCCCTGAATCTGCTTGCCGGGTTGGTTCTGCAATGAGAGCACCGTGCCCATCCACGCGGAGGTTTCGCCGCTCGCAGGCTGCAGCTTAAGACATTCTGCGAATTCCGCTTCGGCGCCTGTAAAGTTGCTCCGCTGCCACTCGATCCAGCCCAGCGCCCGGTGGGCCATCAATTCCAGGTTGCCGCGTTCCTGCCCCCACTGAGCTTCAGGCAAGGCCGCAGGCTTCATCCCAGCCGCCAGAAAGCCGTCCAGCCCTTTCAGCAAACGCCGTGCGGATTCTTCGCTGGCCTTCAATGCGTCGGGTGAGGTGTCCTTGCCGGCAGTGGTGAGCAGTGTACACCAGTAGAGCCCGACAAAATTATCCGGTGCGTCCGCCAACATCTCCTGCGCCACCGACAGCATCCTGGCGCTGTCGCCAGTGGACTGGAACGCTGACAAATAGAGTTCCCGGCGCACCTGACGCAGTTCGGATTTCGGGTATTTGAGTTTCCACTCATCCAGCAGCTTGATTCGCTTCTGCGGCGATGCTTCGGTGCGGATGACAAGGACAAGATCGTACTCCGCGCGGTCGCTCCATGCGGCGGCAGGCGCAGGCGCTGGAGCCAGCAGGGCCGCCGTAAGCAAGCATGCCGCACCGATTGAGTTCATGCGCATCTATTCCTCTACCTTCAGGGTCACCGGGCTGAGGGGTTTGATTTCCACCTCTTTACGCTTCAGAATCTGTCCGCCCTGCACCGTACGCGCTTCGTAGCGGCCAGCCGGAACGTTGATGCTGGCTGGAATCTGCCGTGAGTACACACGACCATCCACAACCACGGCAGTCGCGGCAGTTGCCCCGTCAACAGTGATCATGCCAATTTCCTGTTGCAGCACCATGTTCAGCGTGTCACCCGATTGATTCGGAGTGATGGCCTTGACTTCAGACCGATAGCCTTCGAGTTCCGCCTTAACGCCGTGCCGCTCCGTAGTCAACATCAGGACGCATGGCGAGGCGCAGCGCTGTTCGGCATCACCTTCTACGGTGAGATTGGCACCCGGCGGGTCCGTTGCAACGCGGACCGGGACCGTATTGGGGCGGTTGACCCCGCTGCTGTTCACCTTGAGCTCTGTCGATTTGCGCATCCGAAGGTCGCGCGAACCGGAGACAGAGACCAGTTCGACGTGCAGGAGTCCGGCGGCTTCGGGCGACAAAGTGGCCAATTCGTTCGACGGGTTGGCTGACTGACTTGCAGGCTGGACAGAGCTGGATGTGGTGGCTGCTGCTGCAGCACTCAGTTGCTTCACCCATCGCGAAAGCTCCACCGTATTGGAGAGCTGGAAGCGGCGTCCGGCTTCGAAGTCAGGTATTCCAAACGTAACCCCGCTAAAGATTTCGTTGATCGGAGGCGGCGGTGGAGGACCGGCCTGCAATTCCTTTTTGGCTTCTGGAGAGATGGCCGCGAGTTCCGTGAGCATGGCATCGGCCTTCTGAATGGATGCGGTTGTGCTGCGTACACGAATTTCCCGCAGCAGGACGACGGCCTGATCCACATGGTCGTTCAGCAAATGGCAGATCACGCCCTGAAATACGGCGTCCGTTGCGAACAGGTCCAGCTTGTGAGCCTGCGTGTAGAATCCCGCGGCTCCGGCGTAGTCCCCGGCATCAAACCGAGCCTGCGCCTCCTTGCGCGCGGTGAGATAGACCAGCTTTGACTTGGCGAGCTCCTCGAGGGCACCGCCTGGTTTCTTTCTAAGGACTTGGTTCACCAGGTCAATGGCGCTCTGCCACTCCTGCTGCTGCTCGCGCAGACGTGCGTCGGACAACCATTTTTCGGCCAACGCGGGGTCGTTTTCGGTACTCAGATTGGCCGGCGGGTGGAAGTAGAAACGGCCGGTCATGCTTCCGAACTGCATCGGCCGCTGCTGCCCGCCGGTCTCTTCTGACACGCGCAGTGTGACGCGGGAGATCAAGTCGGCAATGGGTAGGCCGGGCTGCGCCATGACGTCGGCCAGGGCTTCGGAGAAGAAGCTATTCTTGCCGCTTGGGTTATCCAGAGCCACGGCGTTCGCCTTGGTGGAAAGGAAGACCAGCGAATCCCCTGATAGATCAGGAGGGTTCGCCAACCCGTTCTGCAGCGATTGCGCCTGAGTCAGCGGATTGCTGCGACAGGCATCCAAAATAATAATTGTCCGCTTGTGCGGTTGCTGCAAGAAATCCGAAATGGTCTTAAATGGCAGGCTGCGCGACTTGGACTGGTAGATGGACGACCCAACTGCGAAATCCACCGGCAGCAGATAATTCTCGCTCTGAATCTGCACGCCATGGCCGGCGTAGAATAGCAGGGCAGTATCTTCCGGTCCGAGCGATTGCGACAACTCGGCCAAACCCTCTTCCATGTCCACCTTTTTGGCGTTTAGTTTGAGAATCGTCTTGAAACCGGCGGCTTGCAGTGCGGTATCGACCAGGCGCGCGTCATTCACGGCATTCTGCAGTGGCCGTTCGGTGTATTGATCGTTGCCGATGACCAGGGCGATGCGCTTGCCCCCTTCCTGCGCAGTGGCGGGTCCACCAGCCAGCAGGGGCAGCAGCACGGCGGCAAGCCTTACAGATCGCCAGCGGGAGCGCGAGGTGAGATTGATAGTTTGCATCGTTGCTCCTTACCGGAAAAACACGTTCCGATTGCGTCCATCCAGCGTCAGATCCTTATCGCATTTAGCGGAAACCAGCTTACCGCCCTGGTAGGTGTAGATGATTTTGGAAGACTTGCCGGGCACCTCTATGGCTTCGTCCGCAAGTCGGCCACTCTGGTAATTCATGCTGCGTTCGTAAATCTTGCCGCCGCGTTTGTCGCCCGCCATCTGGTAACCGGTAATAGATATCAACTGTGGCCCGTCCCAGCGAAATTCCAGCATCGTATTGAGTGGCGCGCCGCTGCGGTCGGCCAGTTCGCGGGCCGTGGTTACGCGGCCGTTCTCATCGTAGGTGAACTTGAAATAGTGGATGCGGTCCCACACAAACGGCAGGAACCATGAGTTACCGGCAACCCCTAGCGTGATGTTACTTCCGGTAAGTTTCTGTACCGCAATCGGGTCCACCCAGACGCTATTCTGCAACACCAGGGATGACTGCTTCAGCATTTCGTCCGGATCGGATGTGGCTGGCGGCTTGGCTTCATTGTCATACGCGACCGACCAGACCTGGCCGGATTTGTCGTCGTAGGCAAATGATATTTTCTTTTCACCAGTATTATTCTCGGGCTTCTCAAAGGCTGGGGTGATGGATTTCAGCTTCTCTCCGTCCCACTCGAATCCTACCCGCATCTTGTTCGGCCTCAATGCGTTCGATTTTCGGCTGGAATGCCAGGCTGGAAGGACAGTAGAAAACTGTTTCCGGTAACTTTCGCCCGGAGAGCCAATTAGGGCGGCCCTCTTCCGCACGGGGCGCGGCGGCAATTCCCGCCATCATGCGTCGTACTGCCGCGCGTTGCTCCTGCTTGGCATCCAACGTATTCGAGACCGTCAGATAGCGGTTAAAGTGCTGGCGTCCGGCTTCCGGATCGCGTAGCGCCAAAGCCGCCAGGCCCGCATAGTAGAACATTTCCGCGTCATCGTCCTTGAGGTGCAGCCCTCGCTCGGCCAGTTTCCGTACCTTGGTGAAGCGGGACTCGGCCCAACTCTTCTGGATCGAGCCGCGCAATTCGGTGAGGCCGCTTTCGATGTCGAACAGCAGGTCATTACGGAGTGTGTCGCCGGCCTTGCGCTCTTCGGCCACCGCGCGCAGGTCGTATTGCTCCAACACCTGCAGCGCCTGGCTGGTTTCGTGCATGGCTCCCAGAATCTCGGCTTTTATAAGCAACACCTTCAGGTTGAACGGATCGATAGTCTCCGCACGCTTGACGCTATTAAGGGCTTCGTCCAACTTCTTCTGCTCTTTGAAGCGGGTGGCGAAGGTGATGTTCTGGTCGATTTGCGTGGCCTCGCCAGGCGCGAGCCGTTTGCGTTCGGACTGCCGGTCGATGGCGATACCGCGCGAGTACTCGGTCCAAGCCATGTTCGCCCGGGTTCGCGTATCGGAGTGCGTTGGCTGGCGCATGCCGGCTAGTCGGTACTCGCGATAGGCAGCGCCAAACTCCTTCTCGTCATAGCGCTCCTTACCGGCCTTCAGGTGTAGCGACATGCTCTCTTTGAGGGCTTCGGCCTGCCGCTTACCCAACTCGGGGAATGCGTGGTGGTACTTCTCAAAATCGCGGTCGGCCAGAATGAAGGCGTCCCATTCTCGCGCAGACGCAAAAGCTCGCAGAACCGCTCCGCGGCGGTCCAGCCAATCCTTCTGGCGGCGCACGGCGGCGCGGAGCTTTTCATGGTCGGCGTTTTTGGGATAAATTTCGGCGGAAAGTGCAGCGTATTTGAGCCCGCGTTCCAGCACATCCAGCCCTGCCATGCCGGCTTCGAACTGGTTATAGGGGTCTTGCATACCTTGGGCCACGAAGCGCTCCAGGGCTGAGGCGGCGGGCTGATTCCCGAATTCTTTCGCCGTAGCAGCCAGCAGTTCCATCGAAAATGGGAAGGTCTTGTCCTTACCGCCCAGGATGCGATTGGCGGCGGGATCCATCACCAGCCGGACCAGTTCCTCAGCGCCACCCGGCAGGAATCCGAGGAAATCGGCGGGCGGGACTTCTACCGGCACCTTGTCTTTTTCCGATTTCTTGTACGCGATCTGGCTGGTCTTCCAGATCTCTCCGGCCTCGCCGCTTGGGTTCTTTAAACCCAAAGGGATCAGGTACTCCATGCCGCCAGCGGAGTAAAGTCCGACGGCTCCGGAATCGGCATCCTTCAGCAGGGTGCCGTTTATCTTGATGGAATTGGGTTTCCCCGAAACGCGCGGCTGCGCGCCAATTGAAAGAGCCTTGTCCTTCCCATTTAAGCTAACGACGGCTGCTTCAGCGAACTGAAACCCCTTATCCGTATGGGTGACGACAATTCCGGCGTGGAGAGCTGCCGCCAGAAGGAGACAGGCCAGCAAACGGCGGCACGGACAGACATATCTTCAGATGGTAATCTACTATGGCCGTTTTTGCTCAGTGATTTTGTTTAATTCCCAAGAAGTAAAGTACTAATAGCCCCAACGCGAGCATATTACCGTTTGTCGTAAAGTTCTGTTATTGTGTTTCAATAATGAACCGACCGCAATGGGCCACCCTCTGATGCAGCTACCTGTGCGCATCGGCAAGTACGAGTTGAATGAGTACCTGGGCGGCGGAATGTCCGCGGTTTACCGCGCGGTGGATACCGTAATTGGACGCACCGTAGCGGTGAAGATCCTGACGGAAGCCGGTTGCGCCGACGCCAACGCCAAAGCGCGGTTCCTGGCGGAAGCCCGCATGGCCGGCAACATCACGCACAACAACATTCTCAGCATCTACGATTTTGGCGAGGACGATCAGCACCGCCCGTTCATGGTGATGGAATTCCTGCAGGGTGAGACACTGCGGCAGGCGATTGAACTGGGACATCTCGGCGATATTCCCTCCAGGCTTAACATCGCTCTCCAGATAGCGCGCGCGCTGACTTATATACACACACAGAAAATCATCCATCGTGACGTTAAGCCCGACAACGTTTACATCACTTCGGCGGGCGTGGTGAAGGTGATGGATTTCGGTATCGCCAAGGCCGAAGACCTGACCATGACGCAGGCGGGTTTCGTGCTGGGAACGCCTCAATACATGGCGCCGGAACAGGTCGCTGGGAAACCGCTCACCGGGCAAGCTGACGTGTACGCTTTCGGCTTGCTGCTCTTCGAGCTCCTTTCGGGCAGGAAAGCCTACGCGGCCGAAACGATGGAGCAGCTCTTCTACAATATCCTCCACGAACCGTTCAACCTGGAGCCGCTGCAGGCATGCGGCGTACCCCCGTCGATTTGCGGCTTGGTCGAACGTTGCACCGCGAAGGATCCGGAGATGCGTCCGGCAGGATTCGCGCCAATCTGCCAGGAACTGGAAGAAGCGCTGTCACTGCCGAGTTCCTACACTGTGACGATGGCATCGATGCCGTCGATTCCCGTTGCTGATGGCGAGTGCGGCGCGACGCCCGAAATGGCTGATACCTGCGGCGGTTGCAGGCGTACTGGTGCTGATTGCTGTAGGCTGGTGGCTCGCAAATTCGCGAAGCAGCAAGACAGGTGGTCGAGCCGCTACCCAGGACCCTGGCTACTTCCACCGGGCAAATGGTTTTGGTGCCGGCGGGCAACTTCCGGATGGGTCCGGAGAAAGCACAGACGCACCTGCCGCCCTACTACATCGACAAAACCGAGGTTTCCAATTCCGCTTACCGCGCCTTCTGCCAGGCACAGAACCATCCCCTGCCTCCCGGATTCCCGGCGGACCATCTGGAGGATCCGGTGGTGCATGTCACCATCTCAGATGCTCGGGCATTTGCGGCGTGGGCCGGCAAGCGCCTGCCTACGGCACGGGAATGGGAGAAGGCTGCGCGCGGAGAAGACGGCCGGCTTTATCCCTGGGGTAATCAGCCGGACCCGGCGCGCGCCAACGTCAATGGAAAGTCGCTGCGGCCGGTGGGTGATTTCGACGGCGGCGCGAGTCCCTACGGCGCGCTCCAGATGGTCGGAAACGTGTGGGAGTTTGTCGAGCAGTCGCTTCCCGCGCCCTCTGACAAAGCTACGCTGGACTTCTTTCGGCGCACGTTGAATCCGCCGCCCGGCAAAGATGAGCCCTGGTACGAGATTCGCGGCCAGTCCTTCAAGGACGAGAGCGTCTGATCCGAGCGTGACCTTCGATGCCTCACCCGTCCCGGCGCGGTTCCAGGACGACCGCATCGGCATCAGGCTGGTAAAGGATGTGCGCTAGACCATTATCGGCTGGCGTACCGGCAAGCTATGGAAGATACATCATCGGGATCGGCACGTCCGTCGCGATTCTCTCATTGAACCACCCCATGTCGCGCTGTTGCATGCCCAGGGCGGGATCGTTCACATATAGCTTTCCATCCTGGTCAACGCCAGTTATCACAATTATGTGGGGGAATCCATTCCACAGCCCTGCAGCCCAGATTGGCCCTCGCTGGCGAAGCAGATTATCAATAAATGTCCAGTTATAGGACATATTTACAGCGGGCAAGGTCTCAAGCCCAACAGTCCGTGCTAGTCGGATGAACTCTTGCGCGCTGATTCCGCTGTTTGTTGCAAACCTGGAAGGCAGCGGATCTATGCAGGCAAGCCGCCTGTAACCATAAAGCATTCGAGCAGAAGCATGCCAGCAGGACATCGATTTCTCTTGCCGGATCAACGGCACACCGATAAGTCGCATGGAGCAATCTCCTGGGCAACAAATCTATCACACGCTGAGATCCCTTAGACCACGTCCCCGAAGTTTTTCTTGAGCTTCTGAAACCAGGCGTGCCCCAGCAGGCAGACGATGATCGCCAGCGCGTATAGCTTCCAGAGTGAATCGAATTCGGGCGGGCGGTTTTCCAGGAAGATTGCCCGATAACCACGCACCAGAATGTAGATCGGGTTCTTTCCGAATACCGGCAGTACCCACGTCGGCAGATTCTGTTCCGGATAACAGATCGGCGTGATGAAAAACCACATCGTCAACAGGAATCCCATGATCTGGCCCAGATCGCGCAGGAAGGCGCCAAGTGCGGACAGAAACCAGGACAGGCCAAGCGTAAGCAGCACCTGCGGGATCAATAGTACAGGTAGCCAGAACACACTGAGCGGGACACGTTCACGGGCGATGATGATGGCGGCCACAAAAAACACTAACGCGATCGCCTGTGTGATCAGGCCGGCGAGCGTTTGCGTAACCGGCACAATCTCAATCGGAAAGCGCAGCTTCTTCACGAAATTTCGATGTTCCAGCACGGCCTGCGGCGCGCGCGCCAAGGCCTCGCTGAACGGCAGCCACGGCATCATCCCGGCCAGAAAATACAGGACGAATCCCGATGCCGTCGTATCGTTAGGCCAGCGTGTTTGCAGCACCAACCCGAAAACAAAAGCGTACGTCAGCATCAATAGCAGCGGATTGAGCACCGCCCAGAACATATCGCCCGATTGAGCCGCGATAGCGTCCGTGTATGTCGCGCCGCACCATCGACCCAATCAGACTGCGATTGCTCAGGATCGTCCGCACCGGACCTGTAACGACGCTTGCCAGCCAGCGCGGCAGGTTTTTGCGCTGTAGTGCGCGCAACAGTGGTACGCGCGTGCGATCAATTTTAGTGCCGGACTCGCCGACCGTAGCGTCCACGGCCAGCAGATCCCAGCCCTTCATGTACGACCAGCCCTGTTCGCCCAGCACAGGTGCAAAATAGACGCGATAAGAACCACGACCGGCTGGCAGTTCGATTCGCAAGTCGAACTGGCGACGCCCCGCCCGCTGGAACGTCTTCGCCGAGCGGACTCCACTCGCCTTCGGAAATAAACAGGCCCGTGCCCGGATCGTAGATCTGCCAGCCGACAGCAAACCCGTCGGCGCGCTTCCAGGCATTTTTCGACCGGTTTTCAATGCGGCAGCGCAGGTTGATTGCCTGTGGCCCCGTGTGAACTGCGGTCTGGATGCAGTTGTAGCGAACGCTCATGCGCCTCCGCTGTACAGCCACGCCGGATAACGTTTCTGGATCGGCCCGGTCTTGCGGCCAACCGCGTAAATACCATCGCCACGCAGTTCCGTCGAGAGCAGGTAGCGATCCAGCAGATGCGACACCCAGGCCAATTCCGGCTTCGGCTCTTCGCGAAATGGACCAGTTTCCAGCACCGGCACTTCGAAACCTGCATCGAGCAGCAACAGCATGATTTCTTTCGGCGTGTACTCGCGATTATGGCGCGCCTCGGTCTCTTCGCCCTCTTTAGCGGGACGGATGTAGGCCGGGAAGAAACCGGGATGATAGCCCTGCAGAATCGCGGCGATCGCGCGAAGGGAACCGATGTTGGGCGTCGTCAGCACCAGGTGTCCGCCGGGCTTCAGAATGCGATTGATTTCCGCCATCATGAACATCGGATCTTCCACCAGGTGCTCGATCAGCTCACAGCACAGGACTGTCGAGAAGTGCTCATCGGGATAAGGGAAGCGATCTTTCTCAGCGTTGAACAGATCGACTTCGCACTCGAATACTTCGCCTTCGGCAGAGGTCACAGCTGCGACGGTCTGTGCGCCCGGCGGGTCCGTAGTAACACCCGCGGACTTTGCCGTAACCGAGGCGGGTTTTGAGCGAAGGCGTAATCTGCAGATAGGCGCCCATCTCGAGCACACTGTCATCCGGCCCGCCCAGTGGGCGTCAGTTCGAGCGTGCGCTGCAGACGCGTCAGATGAGTGTCGATGTATTCGCTGCGGGGCCATCGGGCGACCAACTGCGCAGATATTCAGGCTCAATCGCGACGGCGCTATCCAGCGGACTGCTGATCTGTGGGTCCGGCGCTGTGCTGCTTCCGGCAATTACCACGGGCGAACGATCTGCCTTCACTAACCGCACACAGGAATTCCGCGTAAAGCTTCGCAACGCGCTCCCAATTGCACTCTTCGGCAACCCACTTGCGAGCGCGCGCGCCGAGTTCGCGAGCCTGCTCAGGGCGCGAAACCAGAAGATCCAAATACTCAAACAGCAGGTCTTCTTCTGACGCATCGACGGGGACCTTCAGGCAAATTCCGTCGGGAAATTCATGAAACGAACCCACGTCGGAAACAACCAACGCTTTGCCGAGACCCGAGCGCGCGCAGCATCGTTCCCGAACTCTCGCCCACCGTCGGGTAGCGCAAGTTCAGCACGATATCGCAGGCGGCGAGGTAGCCGACAAAATCTTCTATCGGCGTAAATCCGAGCACGCGCACATTCGCCTGCAGACCAAGCGTCGCAATTAGCGAGCTACCGGCAGATCGGAATGCGGCTCGCCGACCAGGATCAGTTTTGCCTCTGGCACAACGCGAACCAAACGACGGAATGCGCGCAAGGATTCGGCGATGCGCTTGTACGGCTTCAAGTGCCCAAAGATTCCAACAAGCGGCACCGTGTGATCCAAGCCAAGGCGCTGGCGAAATCCGAGGCGGTCGCCTTCCGGCAGCCATGCGCCGTGCGGAATGCAGGCGACCGGACCGCTGAATCCGGCGGCGCGCAACCTGTTGTTCGACGAAACGGCTGTGCACGATCACGCCTTTGGCGCTATCCAGAATGCGCCGCAGCATCAATACGCCCTCGTAATCAGGACCCACTTCCAGGCGCCGCACCCGCTGGCCGTATTCAAGCGCGGTGGCGCCGCCATTGTGTTCCAACTCAGCCAGGTAGGCGTCCCAGTTGCCGCGCTTGATCATGATCTCGGCGAGCAGATGATGCAGGTTCGCCTCATGCATCACGACCACGCCCGGGTGCTGCAGCGCGGTCTGATACGCGAACTCGTGATGCGAATTATTGCCGATCTGGTACAACGCGATGTCGAAGCGCGCGGCGTCGAAGGACGCTGGCGCAGCCGGGAAAACTTCGACATCGACGAGTTTCGAGAGCGGTTCCAGCAGCGCAGCGGAATAATCCGCAATGCCGCTTTTCGAAGGTGGCAGAGGCGAAAAATAAGCTACCCGCATGATTTAGCGAGCCAGTTCCATCGTGATGGTGCCCACGACGAACGGAACCTTGAACAGGAGTGGCGTGCGCACCGCATCGCGTGCAAACAGCATTTCAAATTTCGATTCGGTGACTGGGCCTTTGACCGTACCGATGACCCGGTCGGCCTCGACCATTGCTTCACCTGAGCGGATGGATTGCGTGCCGGAAGTCTCCAACCGCACCTGATAGCCCGCGCCATAGTACACGGGCTGCGCGGACGGAATGCGACCCGCCCTCAATTCCTGCCGAACAAAGAACAAATACGCCAGCGGATCCTTGGCGCAAACGGGCGTCGCGATCTCAGACTTCCCGCCGCCGATGGTCTGCCGGGTGGCAGTGCGGGCCTTCTGGTTGAACGTGATCTTTTCACGCGATCTTGCGTTTGCCGTGTACTGCGTTTTTCTCGAATTCAATGGAACAGAATCCAGGACCGGCTTCCGATCGAAATTCATCGATCACGGTGAATCCGGGCACTCCGGCATCGAGCTTCAGTTCATAAGTCCAGCGTTCCCCTTGCGGAGTTGTGGCCTTTTTGGCGCTAAGCGTAGCGCCGCCCAAGCCTAAACCGCTGGGCCAGTTGATCGCATATGGCAACACCTCATCCGCTGGAGCTTGAGCCATTGATGGAGCGGGCGCCGCGAGCAACAGCGCAATCAAAAGAAGAGGGTAAATCATGGTCTTAATGCGGAAATCGGATGGACGGGATCGGGTACGGCATGTCCGTTGCCCGCGACCTCGTAGTAGACTTCCAGTGTCCTTTTCGCCGACTTCGTCCAACTGAACTGGGCCGCACGCTGGACGCCGAGGCGTTCCATCCGCAGTCTTAACTCCGAGTCTAGCAGCAGATCCAACATTGCACGCGTCATCTCGTCGAGTGAGTACGGATCAAACAGAATCGCCGCGCCGTCCGCCACTTCGCGCATGGCTGAAGTATGGGAACAGGCCACGGCGCGCCCGCACGCCATCGCCTCCAGAATCGGGATTCCAAAGCCCTCGTAAAATGACGCGAACACGAACAGGTCGCAGGCTCCGTAGAGCTGCATCAGATCCTCGTCACTGACGAATCCCGTGTAGTGGACGCGCGCACCGATTCCGGCATTCTCGGCGGCGGCCTGCACCTGCGTGGTGTATCCTGTCTGCTTGCCAACCAGCACGAGATCATGCGGCAACTCCGGGTGCGCGCGCAGCATTGCTGCGAATGACTCAACCAGGCCGACCTGATTTTTTCTGAGTTGCAGGTCGCCCGATGTGCGCGGGGAAGTCATGGCCATCCGGTCACTGCTTGCGGTCATCACCGGCGACCTGGCAGACGGCATCGAGCTCGGCACCAGGCCCTCGCCGACCTGCCCGCCGACAACCTTTCCCTGCGCGGGATGATAGCGCTCAACCTGGGACTGGCCCACGATTTCGGCGGCCAGACCGTGCGCGGCTTCGCGGGCCTACCACGAGGCCTATGCAATCAGTCGCGTCGCCAACGATCGCATGGTCGGCCAGATGGCCCTTTGCCAGCTCGCCGACCTCAAGTCATTGCAGGGCCGAATCCGCTGGAGGCGGCGGCGCCTGTTCGGCGACGCCATCCGCATCGGCGGGGAGCCCACCGGCAACTCCCGTTCGCCGGATGGCTTTTTCAGGCCTCGGCTGGCTCCATTACGAATGGAATGAGCTCGAGCGAAGCCGAGGAAAACGCGCTCAGAGGACGGTGGAACTCGGGCCGGCAATGGGCCAGCACCGACATGTACATTGTCGGTTCGCTGTTTCTCGGGTACGTCCTGCCACGCCCGGGGCCCCGGCAGAAGAAGCGCGCCGCCTGGCCGGGCGAAGCCAGCGACGCAATGGAGGGCAACGTCATCTCCGGCGCCGACCATCTTTTCCGGCCGGGCTACGCAGGCCCGCCTGCTCCTTCGCCTCGGCGATCTGGACGCTGCGTCGCGCTGGGCCGAGGAGGCGGTCTCCCACGCGGACCGAACGCCTCCCCAATGTGCGCCACATCGAGCGGTCGGCGCTGGCCCGGGTGTTCCTCGCCAGAGGCGACGCCCGCGATGCCGTCTCAGTGCTCGACGACCTGCTCTCCGCGGCTGACGCTGCGCGCAATATCGGCCCCGCTATTGAGGCCCTCTCCCTGCTCGCGGTGGGGCGCGAGGCGATGGGTGACTCGGGGCAGGCGGTGGCGGCACTGCTCCGCGCCCTGTCACTGGCCCATCCCGGCGGCTATCTACGCATCTTCCTCGACGAGGGTCCGGCCATAACCGGCCTGGTTCAGCGCATCGCCGACGAACCCCGCCAGCGCGACCTGGCCGCCAGTTGGGGAGTGCCCCGGGAGTACGTCGAACGCATCCTGGCCGCCTTCTCATCCGCGGCCGGCCCGGTGCAGGCCATGCCACCCCCTGGGTCGGCCGTGGCCCCGCTGGTCGAGCCGCTCAGCGACCGCGAGCTGGAGGTGCTGCGACTCCTGGCTGCCGGCCTGTCCGCCCCCGAGATCGCCGCGCGCCTGTTCATCGCCGACAGCACCGTCCGCTCGCACATCAAAAGCATCTACGGCAAGCTCGACGCCCATGGTCGCGTCGAAGCGATCGCCCGCGCGCGCTCCCTCCGACTGATCTAGGATTCGCCGCTTCCTTTGCGGGTCCAGGGTTCGTAAATCCCCCATCTCGATCCCCAACCTTGGGGATGCCCCATCCCCCATCTCCCTCTTATAATGAGGCCAGAACGGCGCCATCAGCATCGGCGTCCTGGAGCGCGTCCGCGAGATCGGCGTCATGCGGGCCATCGGCGCGTCGAACCGGGCGGTGATGCAGGTTGTCCTGGCCGAGGGCCTGGTTATCGGCCTCGTGAGCTGGGCGGTTTCCGTCGTTCTGGCCCTCCCGCTCGGCATGGCGATGACCGGCGCCGTCGGCGCCGCCATCATCGGCTCGCCGCTCGCATTCTCGTACTCTCTGGAGGGCGCCGCCATCTGGCTGGCTGCCGTCATCGTCGTCTCGCTGCTGGCCGGCGCCCTGCCCGCCCGTGGCGCGTCTCGCATCACGATTCGGGAAGCGCTGGCCTACGAGTAGGGGCGAACATTTTCTGTCTGGGGAACCAACGCGCGGCCTGCCGGATGATCCGGCAGGCCGCGTCCTTCCTGGGGAACGGACAAGTTCAGTTCGTCTGCGCGGCGCTGGAGGCCGGGAACTCCTTGAACGAGCCCAGCGAAACGACGTACGTCTTGGAATCGGTAAGGTGCTGGATCTGCATCTCGGTCGGGTAGACGCCTGCTTTCGGCATCGCCTTCGGCATCTTCAATGGCAGAGTGACGTCCTGGCCGGTCTCGAAGAAGGCCTTGGTTATCATCGGCTCCATGAACGTCAGCTTCCCGTCATACAGCCCCCAGATGTAGGTGTAGGTGAACGGTTTTCCGGTGAACTCCGGAGCCGACATGTCCATCAGGTGATTCCCCATCATGGGCACCACGGCGGGCACCAACGTGTAACCATCGGGCATCATGTCGTTGGCCGGGGCCAGCATGGCTTTGCCGAAGATATCGCACGGAACTGGAGCCATGCCAGGCGGGTTGGGGACCGCCGCGTTTTCCTGTGTCGTGCAGGACCCAACCTTGATCGCGCTCACCTGGTCTTTCGGGACAAGGTAGAAATGGAAGTCAAAGTGAGGCACCGTGTAGACTCCGGGCGGTTCGTGCCCTTCAGGGTTCCAATCAATCAGGACGTGATCGATCGGCAGTCCGGCGATTCCGGACGGCACATCGACCTCGATCATCGCGATTTCCGCCGGCAAGCCGGAGAGGGCCGCCTCGGTAAATTCCACTCCGACCGTATCGGGGTTGCCGGCATCGTCTGTGGTAATGAAGGACCAAACCTGTCCCTGTCCAAGGGGCACCGCGGTTCCCATCAGCGCCTGGTTGGGCGCAGCGGCAACTGCAAACGGGGTAGCCAGGGCAAGGACGGCAGCAACGATCAGCAATGCGGATCTCATGCTCAACTTCCTTTCTCTTTTGCGCAATATCTGACTCGACTTTGGGTTAATGATAGCCCGATGTCTGCGTGCTTGAATGACCTCGGTCATATTCTAACAAACGAATCTGGACCTGATCGCCCTGGTCATGGTCCAGTATGTTCCGAAATAGTACCATATTCCCATTGTGACTTCGCGGAGAAAATGCATATAATGTAATAGACACACCGTGATGGACATACCCATAAGCGATGTCGGGGAAACCCGAACTGGAGCTGCGCAATGACGATCCAACCATGGACATTGAAGCGCCAGGCTGCGGCCAAAACAGTTGCACACACGGAGTTTCCAGCCGCTGCTGCCGTTCTGCTCGTCGTCATGGCCGTCGCTGCGCTTGCCATCGGTGTCGGGGTCCGTTGGGGACTCATTTGGGGGCTCGTTGCCGGATTCGTCGGTTGGGGTAGCGCGTGCTCATTGACTCTCGTCTGCGCCTGCATCGCCGGGGCCCGACACTCGGACTGACTCACAACTGGATCGTTCTCACCGCCCTCCTCAGTGGAGGGCTTTTTGTTGCCTGGAATCCGGGGACGGCGGACAACAGGATAGATTGAGCCTCAACGAAAATGGCGCTCAAGCACGCGGTGCATTGTGAGCGTCTTTTGCTTTGTCTCGAAACGGTGTTACTATAGGGGTTCAGCGTTATGTCGCATGTAACCGTTGTCATGGGGGCCCTCCGATGGTAGCCGTCCTGTCCGCCGAAGAGATCCGCAAGAGCTATGCGGGAATCGACGCCCTCCAGGGTACGACTCTGGATCTCCAGCCAGGCGAGGTGCACGCGCTCATCGGCGTCGAGGGCTCCGGCAAGAGCACCCTGGTTAAGATCCTGGCCGGGGTGATGCAGCCGGACGACGGCCGGCTCATGGTCGACGGCAGTCCGGCTGTCATTGCAGACCCCAAAGCCGCCGGAGCCCTCGGCATTCGTGCCGTGCACCATGACGCCCGGCTCGTGCCCATGATGACCGTCCTCAGTAACATCCTGCTCGACTACGCGCCTCGCCGGCGATTCCTCCTCCTGCCGCTCATCGACTGGCAACGTATCGAGGAGTCAGCCCGGGAAGCGATCGACACGCTGGAGATCGATCTCGACCTGACCGCTCCGGCCAATACTCTGTCGATCGCTCAGCAGAGCATCGCGAAGATTGTGCGGGCGCTCGCCGCGCGCCCCCGCATTTTGCTGCTGGATGAGCCCACGCTTGGCCTGTCCGAACCCGATGCCGGCCGGCTGTTTCGCGCCATTCGGACCCTGTCCACGCGCGGGGTCACGGTGTTGTACGTCTCCCACGTCCTGAATGAGATCCCCAGCGTGGTGGACCGGGTTACGGTGCTCAAGGAGGGTCGCAGCCTCGGCACCATGCCGGCCGAACAAGCCGACCTGCGGTCCGTGGTCGAAATGCTCGTCGCTGAGACCAGCCAGGCAATGGCCCTGCGCGAGGCCGACCGGCTCCGCCGGGAGTTCGTGTGGCTGGTGTCGCATGAGCTCCGCACGCCGCTGGCGACGATCCGTGGCTATGCCGAAACGGTCATGTCCCGTTCCTGGAGCGAAGAGATCAGGCAGGAGTGCCTGCAGAACATCGCGGCCGGTTGCGAGCGACTGACCGAGCTGGTGGACAACCTGCTGGACATGTCCAGCCTCGAAAAGGGCACTCTGCGCATCGAGAAGGATACCGTGTCGCTGCCCGACATTGCCCGCCGTGTGACGCTCACCCTGTGGCGCACATGCCGCGCACGCACGACGTCGCGCTGCGGTTCCCTCCCGATTTCCCCCCGGTCCGCGCCGACGCCAAGCGCATCGAGCAAGTGCTGAACAACCTGCTCGACAACGCCGTCAAGTACTGCTCCCGCCCGGAAACGATCACCGTGTCCGGCGAGGTGTCTGACGACGGTCGTGAGGTGGTGGTGACGGTCGAGGACCAGGGTGTCGGGCATACCCTCGGAGCACATCCATCGCATCTTCGAGCGTTTTTACCGCGTGCCGGGCGAGGGCACGTCCGGCATTGACGGCAGCGGCCTGGGGCTCGCCATTTGCCGCGGCATCATCGAGCGTCACGGCGGGCGAATTTGGGCGGCCAGCACCCCGGCGAGGGCAGTTCCTTCTCTTTCTCCTTCCGGTGGAGGAGGGGCCTACCTCTTGACGGCGAAGGCGACGCTGTAAAGACGGTTTTCGTTGTTGAGGACGATCGGAGCCTGGTCGCGGCTGCTGGAGCTGAACTTGCAGGCCGAGGGCTACCGCGTCGTCTGTGCACCGACGGCGGCGCGGCGCTGGCTGCTCTGGAGGACACCGTGCCCAGACCTGGTACTGCTCGACTTGAAGCTGCCCGGCGCAGTGAGCGGCTGGGACGTTCTGGCCTACGTCCGGACCGATGCCCGACTGCGCCGCGTCCCGGTGATCGTCGTGTCGGCTTATGCACACGCCCAGGACCTCGCCCAGGCTCGCGCGCTCGGAGCGCACGAGTACATGGTGAAGCCGTTCGGCGTCGCCGATCTGCTGGCGCGTGTTGCGACACTGACAATCGCCCGGGTGGTCGCCCATGATCCGCACACCCCGCAGTCCTCGTCATCGACGATGACCCGCGCCTGCTTCGTTTCCTGCAGATCAACCTCGATGCCGAAGGGTACGAGGCGATCTGTACCGGGTCGGGCGCGCCGGGTTCGAGGCTCTGCTTGGCCGCCAGCCGGACGCCTTGATCCTCGATCTGACGCTGCCTGACGGTGGACGGTCTGGAGTTGTGCAGCCGCATTCGCGCAGTTCTCGGACCTTCCGATCATCATCCTGACGGCCCGCGGCGGCGAGGAGCAGCTCGTGCATGGGCTCGACGTCGGCGCGGACGACTTCATCGCGCAAACCGTTCAGCCGCGAGGAGTTGCTCGCCCGGCTGCGAGCCGTTCTGCGGCGCGTTGGTTTCTCAGAGTCAGTCCAGCGCTCGCCCCGACCTCGTCTGCGGCGACGTCAGCTAATCTGCGCCGATCGCACCCTGGTCCGTGACGGGCGGCGCGATCCGCCTGTCGCACACGGAGTTCAAGCTGCTCTATTTCCTAATGGCCAACCCGAACCGCGTTCTCTCGACTGACGAACTGGTCGGGCCGCGTGTGGGGCGAAGATCTCGTGGGGACACGGAGAGCCTGCGCACCTACATCCGCTACCTCCGTCAGAAGATCGAGGTGGATGCGCGCAATCCGCGGCGCATCTTAACCGAACGGGGACTGGGCTACATTTTCGTTGCCTGAAAGGTGATGTCTCTCACACTTTTCTCACATCGGTGTGCTATAATGTCACTGACCAGGTTGCATTGACAAGTTACGAGCTATCGGCAGTTCGCTGCGCAAAGAGGAGTTACGCATGGCGATACCACCAGTCCTCTTGACGCTCAAAGGCGTCAGCAAAGCGTTCCCGGGCGTGCAGGCGCTGGACAGGGTTGACTTCGACCTGCGGCGCGGCGAAGTGCACGCGCTGGTGGGCGAAAACGGCGCCGGCAAATCGACCCTGATGAAGATCCTCTCCGGCGTTTAACAAAAGACGCCGGGCAGATCTTCCTGGAGGGCAGCCGGTCGAGATCCGCGACGTTCACCATGCGCGCAAGCTCGGCATCTCGATCATCTTCCAGGAACTCAGCCAGGTTCCGCAGCTCACAGTCGCCCAGAACATCTTCCTCGGGGAGGAGCCGCGCAGCAGCTTTGGCGTCCTCGACGAAAGAGCCATGGTCGAGCGCGCGGGGCAGCTGCTGGACGAGTACCAGATTCGCCTGGATCCGACCGCCCGGCTGGGCCGCCTCAGCGCCGCTGAGCGGCAACTCGCCGAAATCGCCAAGGCCGTCTCGCTCGGCTCGAAGATCCTGATCATGGACGAGCCGACTTCGTCGCTGACCATCGATGAGACGGAAATCTCTTCCGGATCATCAGCGACACTCCGCGCCCGCGGCGTCGGCATCATCTACATCTCCCATCGCATGAACGAAGTCTCGCGGGTGGCCGACCGTATCACGATCTTGCGGGACGGCAAGAACGTGGGCATGTTCGGCGCCAAGGAGATCACGGTCGACGAGGTCGTGCACCTGATGGTGGGCCGCGAGCTGGAGGCGGTGGACGTGCGCAGCGCGCATCGGCTGACAGTCCGGCGCCGGCAAGGCCGTGCCGTCTGGAAGTCGCGAATCTCATGCGAGCGGGTGTCCTCACGGATGTTTCTTCTCGCGTCATGCCGGGCGAAATCCTCGGCTTGGCCGGCCTGGTCGGCAGCGGCCGCTCCGAAGCCGCGCGGGCGATCTTCGGCATCGACCGACTGGATTCCGGCGAGATCCTGATCGATGGCGGAGCCAGTGCACATCCATCGCCGGTCGACGCGATGGCCGCCGGTATGGCCCTGCTGCCCGAGGACCGGCGGCAGCAAGGACTGGTGCTCAGGCACACCGTCGAGCAGAACATGGTCGCTGCCGTTGCTGCCCAGCTCGTCAGCGCGCGGGCGTCGTCGACTCGCGCGCGTGCCGGCGCAACGACGATGGACATGATCGAGCAGCTGCAATTCGGCCGCCCGATCCGCAGCGAATCGTCCATTTCCTGAGCGGCGGCAACCAGCAGAAAGTCGTGCTGGCGCAAATGGCTGGCCGGCAAACCGAAGGTGCTGATGATGGACGAGCCGACCGCCGGCGTCGACGTGGGCGCGAAGGCGGAGATCCACCAGTTGATGCGGGACCTGGCCGATGCAGGGCGTGGGCATCCTGCTGATCTCGTCCGACATGCCGGAGATCATCAACGTGAGCGACCGCATTCTGGTCATGCACGACGGCGAGCATCCGCGGCGAGTTCACGCACGAGCGAAGTCACCCAGGAGAAGATCATGGGGACAATTATGGAAAGCGTTCTGGCCAAGGGAGGGCAGAGCAATGGCGAGAGATTCAGTCAGGCCGACAGTCGGGCGAGAGCAAGGCCTCGACGTTGCGGCGGCACTGGCGACGCTGCGGCCGCGTTACCGCCAGTGGGTGATCTACTTCGCGCTTCGTGGCGCTGGTCGTCGGCGTTCACGTCTGACCAGCCCGCAGTTCCTGAACTTCGCAATTTCATCAATATTTTCCGCCAGACGGCGATCGTGTCGATCATCGGCTTCGCCATGACGTTCGTGCTGACCGCCGGCGAGATCGACCTGTCGATCGGCGCGGTCATGGCCGTCAGCAGCCTGGTCGCGTCGCTCATACTGCGCGACGGCGGGCACTGGGTCCTCGCGAGCCTCGGCGGGCTGGCCGTCGGCGTCGCGTTCGGCGCTGTTCAACGGCCTGCTGGTCACGCGAGGCGAAGATTCCTCATTCCTGGTGACGCTGGGCAGTATGGGCATCGCCCGCGGCATTGCCCTCACCGTGACGGGAACCCTGACCGTCGTCTTCGTCAACGACACCTTCACCCAGTTCTGGGGCGCGGGCGACATCGGTCCGATTCCGGCCATGGTCATCTGGACCGCGGTCGTGTTCGTCATCACCTACTTCCTGTTCAATCACACCATCTTCGGCCGCTACGTGCAGGCTACCGGCGGCAACCTGCTGGCGGCGCGCTTCTCCGGCGTCAATACCGACCGCATCAAGCTGCTCGCGCTGACATGACCGGCCTGGCCGCCGGCCTGGGCGGCCTGCTGATGACGGCGCGCCTGGCGTCCGGCCGGCCCTATATCGGCCAGGGGCTGGAGATGGACGTCATCGCCGCCGTGCATCCTCGGCGGCACCAGCCTGTTCGGCGGCAAGGGCACCATCATCGGCACGCTGGTCGGGGCGCTGATTATCGGCGTGATCAACAACGGCCTGATCCTGCTCGGCATCGGCACCAACGTTCAGATGATCGTCAAGGGCGCCATCATCATCGCCGCCGTCTTCTTCGGCGAAAAGGCGACTCGTAGGCGCGGCGATTCTCTACCGCCACCTCGCATCACGAGACGAGAAAGGAGGGCACCACCGAACAGCGTTCTGATGGTCGAGTCGTGAATTCAACGTAGAAGTTCCAACTTGGACCCGGAACCAAGGAGGCGGTAAAAATGAGCGCAAGCTGTCTATGTTCCTCGATCCTGGCCGATCCTGTTGTCGATGGTCACCGGCGTCGCCTACGCGCAGACGCCGCGAGCCGGCCAAGGCCGCCGCGCCGATGTTCTGCGGCCGAGCTGCCGGTGATCGGCAAGGGCCCGAACGGCGAGGACGGCGTCCCGCTGTCCGCCCTGACCCTGACCGACGAAGAGGACGCCAAGATCAAGGCCGGCAACTTCAAGGCCGCCATCGCCATGCACTATTTGGCCGCCGACTGGCCGCAGCTCCAGGTCAACGGCATCAAGACGACGCTGGCGAAGTACGGCGTCGAAGTCATCGCCGCGACCGACGGCGAGCTGAAGGCCGAGAAGCAGACGGCCGACATCGAGAGCCTCATGGAGCTGAAGCCGAACGTCATCCTGATCATCGCCGTGGACAACGACGGCGCTGGCGCCGGTGATCAAGAAGATCCAGCAGAGCGGGCATCAAGCTGGTCCTGATCGACACCAAGCCGACCGGGCTCGTGCCGGGCAAGGACTACGTCGGTCTGGGCGCCGCCGACAACTACGCCAACGGCGCGGTCGCGGCCGAGATGCATGGCCGAGCTGATCGGCGGCAAGGGCAAGGTCGGCGTCCTGCGCTGGGGCATCCACGTCTTCCAGACCGAAGAGCGATGCGCGGCGCGCTGGACACCCTCAAGGCCAAGTACCCGGACGTCGAGGTTGTCTGGGACGACGACGTGAACTCGGTCGAAGACGGCGCAGCGGCCTGCGAGAACCTGCTGACCAAGGACCCGGAGATCAAGGGCTTCTGGACGGCGTGGGACGGCCCCGGCACGCGCCTGCGCCTCGGCCGTCAAGAACATGGGCCGCAAGGACGTCGTGGTGACCACCGTCGACCTGAGCAAGGACTCCGGCCTGATGATCGCCCAGGACGGCAACCTGAAGGCCACCGGCGCGCAGCACCCGTACGACCAGGGTATGGCCGAACGGCATGCTCGCCGCGTACGCGCTGGTCGGCAAGGCAGCCCCGGGCTACGTCGTCATCCCTGGCCGCCTGGTCGTGCGTGAAAACATCGTCTGCTGGCATGGAAGCCGTGTTCCACGAGCCGGCGTCCAAGGACATCGTCGACGCCGCCGGGCCGCAGTCCGATGTGACCGTTCCGAGGACCTCCCGACGCCCCCGCCGCCAGGCGGCTCCCGCACGGCTCCCGCGGCTGACGCCGACCACGGCTAGCTAGGATTCGATCCCTGCGTGGGGCGGCCGATCCGCGGTCGCCCCACGCCCATGCGAGGGTCGGCAGACACCCGATGTCCCGGCTTCGGCTGCAGGCATCGGGTGTCTTTGATTCGGGGAGGGCTCATGCCCGACAGCAATGACCCACCGCGAGCGCGTGATGGCCGCCGTGTCGCTCAAGGAGCCCGACCGGGCGCCGATGGACCTCGGCTCCCACCTCAACAGCAGCATCCACCAGGACGCCTACGGCCGCTCAAGCAGCGGCTGGGGCTGTGCCTCGACCGGCCGGTGCGGGTCAAGAGCAAGATGATGCAGGACGTCCTGGTCGACGACGAGGTGTTGAACGCACTGGACATCGACGTTCGCGGCGTCTTCTACGGGGCGCCTGGACGACGGCGGACCGGGCGACCAGCCGGACGGCACCTGGATCGACGAGTGGGGCGTGCGCCGGGCGAAGCCGGCAACCGGCTGGTACTATGACACGGTCCCGCCCGCGCCGCTGACCGGCGACATCTCCCTGTCCGACATCGTTCACTATCCGTGGCCCGACCCGGACGACCCGGGCATCACCCGCGGCCTCACGCGCCCAGGTGGAGCACTGGCGAGCGACCACTGACTGCGCGCTGGTGCTGAACCTTCACTCGCCGTTCATCCACCAGACGCAGTACCTGCGCGGGTTTGAGGACTGGTTTACGGACCTCGTCGGCAACAGGCGTATCGCCGAGGCGCTGTTCGATGCGACGATGGAAGTGCGCATGGGCTACGCCCGGAACATCCTGCGGGAGGTGGGCCGCGATGTGGACATCGTCGTGACCGCCGACGACATGGGCACCCAGCAGGCCCTGCAGTTCTCGCCGCGCACGTACCGGGATTTGA
>CAWCAT010000026.1:0-40089 GCA_963793625.1 Bryobacteraceae bacterium
CGCCGGCGTCGCGCCTTTGTCCCGTGGGAGCATTTCCGCGGAAATCTTCCAGGAACGGGCCGTCGAACTCCCATTCATAAAGCTCTTCTACGTTCGTCCTGGCGTCGGCGAGAGTCCCGCGGGCAACGCGAAGATAGTCTACCGCCCCAGCGAAGAAATCTCCCGGCCGGCCCCTTGCCAACGAGGAAGTCGGCGGCGTTGGTCAGCGACGTGTTCGGGGCCGACATAGGTCCGGACAAACGGCCGCTGGCTTGTTTCCCATCGATGTAAATGCGAATACCTCCCGGTGCGCCGCGGTCCACTTCCGCGATGAGATGGTGCCATTTGCCGTCAGTGACGGGAACCAGGGACGTGCGCGAGCATTCGCCCTTGTCCCCGCCGCCGGCCAAAATGCGCATGCGTACGCGGCCGGTACCGTCGATATCAAGGGCATACCCGCCGGTGTCGAGCTTTGAGACCAGCACGCCACCAGTGTGGACGGGATTGGTACGGAAAACCACCTCGACGAGGAAGTTGTTGGTGTCCATGTCGAGGTCCCGCGACCGGCTGCGGCCGTCCGCGGACCGTAACTGGGCATCCGAAATCGCGCAGAACTGGTCGCGGCCGTTGAGCGAGAGGGCGCCTTCCGCCCAGTCCTCCAGCGTGCCTTTCACGTAATCGCCGGCGGTCACGTTGTAGGCCTTCAAGTCATTGTGTGGGACGCGGTAGTACATGTCGCGCCGCACATACTCCTCCGTCGGGTACCAGTTCTCGCCAATGATGCGGGTCGGATCGGCAGGCAGCTTGTGAACTGCCATTCGCCGACAACGGCGCTCAACGACCAGGGAACGAAGTACTTCACGCCGCGGTCGATGACGGCGGAACCGGCTCGCGGCCGGAAATCGTGCTTCTCGGCGCTCAACACCGGAGAGCCTTCGACCTGCCAGCCTGTCTGCGAGGCCAGCGCACCGTCCTCGGCCAAGCCGGCGCGGAAGCTTTCCAGGGTCGCGTGGGACTTATCCAGATCAAAGTAGCCGAAGACCCGTTGCCGGCCCACAATGACGTTGTTTGCGTAAGCCATGCTCTCGGTCGGATAGTGCCTCACGCCCGCGCGCACGAGTTTCGTATCCTCCGGGGCGGTGATGTCGGCATGCCGGAATATGACTTCGCTTGAATCCATCAGAAGGTTGCCCAGGTAGGCGCTGTGGCCGCCCAATGACGACTGGCGCCGGAAAGGAGCCGCGAACCGGTAAGCCGTGTTGTTGAAGATCGCATTCATGAACCCGACCACCTCATGGAACGCGCCCGTCGCGCATAGAGGGCTGGTCAGGTCGCTCGTCCTGCCCCAGGCTACGTTGTTGAACACGTAAGATTTGAAGGCGCCGTCCAGGTAGTAGGCAAAGCCGAACCTGGACGTGACGTGACTGCGTTCCTCGGCTGTCCTGCCAGCCCCCACGTCACTCCAGTATCGGTACCCGCCAGGGTCGCCTGAGATGTTGTCATAAATATAAGCCGGGCCGTTTTGCCAGAATTCGATCCCGCCCCAATCGTTCGTGTTCAGCATGGAATGCGTCACCTTGTTGTGGTGGATCAGAACTCGGGACAGCGGGCGGGTGAGGTTCCCGTGTGCTCTTCCGCCCCAGTCCAGCCCCGCACCCCCCTTCCCGCCCCAGACGTAGATTCCCGCACCCCAACAGCGATCGATCACGTTGCCCGCGACCTCCGGCAGAAGGGCATAGATCACCTGGATCGCGTGCCCGTGATCGTAGCGGGGCGGACGCAAGCCGACTTCGCGGAGCCGGTTGCGCAGAATCTCCAGCCGATAAAGGTTACCTGCGGGCGGGGGGCCGCCGCGATTGTGGGCCTGGATCGGCCCGTAGTCGGCGTGCTGAATATCGTTGTCGGTAAAAGCGATCTCGTCAGCGGTTCCCTGGCCGCCTGAAGCCACGATGAAGGCACGCACGATGTGTTCGAACCTGCAATTGGCGACGCGGATGTTCCGGCAGGCCCCCGTCAGTTTCACGCAGGCGGGGTCTGTTCGACATCGCCGGGAACACCCGGGTCGTACCAGTTGATCACGTTTTGGAAACGGAACGTAAGCCCCGAGATATGGATGTGGCTCTGCTCGCGGATATCGACGATGGTCAGCCGTTCTGCGATCTCAATGGCCACGCCGGTTGGGGTCCTGCTCCCGGGAAGGCGCACGTAAAGCCGCCCGGCCAGCGGACCTTCCTGGACGAAGTAGTATTCGCCGGGCGCGTCCAGGAATCCCGGCAGATTCTCCAGGAAATAGCGGCAGTGCGGGACCGGTTTGTAGACCCTCGGATCTTCATAAGGTCCGGCCAAACGGACCGCATGCCGCACCGGGTCGTATGCCTCGATGGGGGTCGGGTTTGGTGTCCCCATGACAGACGCGTACTCGGTCCAGACGATGCCGCCGGCGTAGGCGTTCTTGTCCTCGGCCGTGAGGTGGGTCGAATCGATTGCCCAGAGGCGGGCTTGCTCCTTTCCTTCGATGGTTACCTTCGTGGGTTCGATCTTTTCCCATTGATACCATTCGCTCTTTACGTCGTCCGGGTTCGAGACCTTCCAGTTCGGGTCGCGAGCCAGGGGGATACGAGTGATGCCACCGCCGGCCACCATCCACATCGCTCGCGGCGGTAACTCCGTACCGATGTCCTTGTACCAGACTGCTTCGGGACTGGGGATCCCCGGGGCACTCTGTGCGTTCCCCCGTGTCCAGCCGCTCGTGATGCGCTTGGAACCGTAAAGGCTTGCCTCGCCGCTGCCCCAGGATGGGTCGGACGTCAACCGGATGGGGCTGCCCGGCCGCCCCGACTCTTTGGCCGCGAGCGAGCCACGGTAGATGACACCTCGCTTGAAGACGTAGGTCTGAATGCCTGTGCCTTGTGCCGCCTTACCCCTTGCCTGCGCGTCCCAGGGGTGGTGTTTCCAGGGTCGATTCCGGGTGCCCGGATTGTCATCGTGCCCGTTTGCGTAGTCGATGTACCGGATCGAACCGCCAGCCTGAAACACAAACGGCTGGGGAGCCCATTCGAGGCCCCCTTCCGCCGTGACTTTCGCATGGGATTTCTGCCAGGAGAACCGCCCGGCGTTCGGGGCGGCCGGTGGCGCGGCTGTCACGATGGCTACCGCCAGCACAGAAAAGAGAAATTTTATTGCAGCATGCACGCTCGACAACTCCGTTGATCATCCAAGTATTTCAGCTTTCCGATCCTGGCGCCCACAGAGGGTGGGCGGATGGAGGCTGATTAGGCGTTGGAAACAAGGGGGGCGAAGAGCGCGCCCTCGCCTGCCAAAAGGAACGGCCTCCCTCGCTCCGACATGGCACTGGTAGCCAAGCGAGAACTATACTTACCCTTATGTCCGATCCGAACCGACGGGAGTTTTTGACGTTGCCGCTGGTTGGCGCCGCGGCGGACCCACAACCGGTGCTGGCGAAACACGTCAAGGAGTACCTTTGGAGCCTGGCCGACTGGGTCAATTTCAACACTACGGTGGACACCTTCAAGTCCGGTGACCCGGAGACTCCGGTGAAGGGTATCGCAGTGGCATGGATGAGCTACACGGCGGCGCTGAAGCGGGCCGTAGACCAGGGCTGCAATTTGTTTGTCACGCACGAGCCCACTTACTATGATCACCGCGACCAAAACGAAGATATGTTCCAATTCGAGAGCGCCCGGGCAAAGCGCGAATATGTCCAGCGCTCTTCCATTGTGATCCTACGGTGCCATGATGTTTGGGATCAGTATCCGAAGCTCGGGATTCCGGACGCGTGGTCGGAGGCGCTCGGTTTCTCGGGGCCGGTGGCGAGTTCTGGGTTCTTCCGCGTGTTCGACGTGAGCGGCCGGACGGCGCTCGACGTGGCCCGGCAGGTGGCGCGGAAGACCAAGCCGTTCGGGCAGGATGCGGTGCAACTAGTGGGGCCGTCCGACGCTCCGGTGCGCCGGGTCGCCATCGGATGCGGGGCCATCACGCCGTTCATCCGATTCGTGCGAGAGTTCAAGGCGGACCTGGCGATCTGCACGGATGACGGGTTTACGTACTGGCGCGACGGGGCGTTCTCTATCGACAGCGGTATTCCCGTCATTCTCGTCAATCATGCGGTTGCGGAAGTACCGGGCCTGACGCTGCTGGCTGCGCAGTTGAAACGGCAGTTTCCGCGGGTGCCCGTGCATGCCATTCCGCAAAAGTGCATGTACCGGCTGATACGGTCCTGAGCCTACCGCCTCATGGACGAGGATTTCGATCGTCTGGAGGTATGGCACGGCTATCCAGCGCGCGCTCCATGATTGCTGCGACACAGCGGCGGCGCACGCCAGGCAGGGCAAGCGATACCGCACGGGTCGCTTCACACACGGCGGACCTCGATCCCCAGGTCCAGGAAGGGCGCAACCATTGCGTCCGTCGCGCCGGTATCGGTAATGATCAGGTGAACTTCCGCGGCCGGGCAGACCAGGTAGTTCGTCACGAGCCCGAGCTTGCCGTGGTCCGCCACCACGATCTTCTGCTTGGCCTGCTGGATCATGACGCGGTCCATGGAGGCCTCCTCGGGGTGGTAGGTCGTCAAACCGCGCGCCGCATCGATCCCATTAACGCCGATGAAGATCTTGTCGACGAACATCTGCTGCATCGAGTGCATGGCCGCTCCGCCCACCAGCGAGAACCATCCACCATGCAGGAAACCGCCGGTGACAAAGACATTCAGGTCGGTGCGGTTGCTCAGTTCCATCGCCACATTCACCGTATTGGTCACCACGGTGATCCCGGGCTTGTGTGGGATGCTTCGGGTGACCAGCGTCGTGGTCGTGCCGGCGGTCAGCGCAATCGATCTGCTCCGGCATCGATCAACTCGGCTGCCGCTGCTGCGATACGCCGTTTCTCATCCGCGAACTGTTCGATCTGTTCCTGAAAGGTCGAATCGTGGCGGAACGGCTCGTAGAAGAGCGGCTGGACGGGGATCGCGCCGCCACGCGTGCGCCGCAACCGGCCCTGGCCCTCCAGAACCGCGAGTTCGCGTCTTACGGTCATCGGGGATGCGCCGAGGAGAACGACAAGGTCATCCACTCTCACGGTGCCCGTCGCGGAACAGCTCGTCCAGGATTCGCTGCCCTCTCCCGGAGACTTCCTGCGTGTCAACAGCCATAGCCACCTGTCCCTGGGGCCGGATCGCCCCCATGAAGGATAAGATTACCGGGATTGGGTCTCCTGGTCAAGGGAATATGGTTGTTCTGGCCTAGTTTGATCAGAAAATGTGTGGTTTCTAAGGCGCATCAACCACGATCGTGATTATTTTGATTGACGGAGATACTGGTCTATGCTACGATTCCGGTGATTCCGGGCACGACGATCCGCGCGGAAGAAAAGGAGACCGAATGGCGAGTCCGAGGCTGGCTGCTCTTATCTTGTGTTGTCTCGCGCTGCTGCACATGTGCTAATGCGCAGGTCATCACCGCTTCCCTGCAGGGTATTGTTGAGGATTCATCCGGGGCCGTGATCCCCGGCGCCAAAATCCGGGTCGTGAACACGGCCACGAACGTGGCCACCGCGGCCACAACCGGAGCCGATGGCGCGTTCGTTGCGCCGTCTCTGACCCCCGGGTCGTACCGGGTGGAAGTGGAGGCGGCGGGCTTCAAGAAGCTGGAACGGACCGGCGTCGATCTCCGGGTGGACCAGGCGGCCCGCATCAGATTGATCATGGAGATCGGCTCGCTTACCGAATCGGTCAAGAGTGACGCGGTGAAGCTCCTCTGCTGGAGCCGACCACATCCTCCATGGGGCAAGTGATCGACAGTGCGAGCATCGTCAACCTGCCGCTGAACCAGCGCAATCCTTTCGCGCTGATCTTTCTGGCGCCGGGACTCCAGGGCAGCGTCGATCGCACCTTCAACAGCATGAACTGGTCGGCGAACGGCGGACGGCCGGGGTCGAACGAAATCCTGATCGATGGCGTTCCTTCCTCTCCTCCTCTGGCGAACCAGGTGCAGGGATTCTCGATTTTCCCCTCCGTTGATGCCGTCCAGGAGTTCAAGATCCAGACCAACAACTACTCCCCGGAGTTCGGCCGGAGCGGCGGCAGCATCGTGAACCTCTTGTACAAGTCCGGAACAAACGAGTTTCACGGCAGCCTGTTCGAGTTCTTGCGCAACTCCAAGATGGACGCCAACGAGTTCTTCGCGAACGCCAACAGCGTGCCGCTGAAGAGCTTCAAGCGGAACCAGTTCGGCGTCAGCGGCGGCGGCCCGGTGATGATTCCTCACCTGTACAACGGGCGGAACAAGACGTTCTTCTATGCCAACTACGAAGGGCTCCGGGAAGGCCGGGTGAACAACATGGTCAACGCGACCATGCCCACCGCGCTCGAGCGGAAAGGCGATTTTTCTCAGACGCTGAGCCCGCAAGGCGCGCCCATCACCATCTACGATCCGGTGACCACGACGGTCTGTGGGCGGCAAACCGACGCGCCAGCCGTTCGCCGGCAATGTGATCCCCGCCAGCCGGATAGACCCCGTGGCGGCGAAAGTAATGAAGTACTATCCGCTGCCCAATGGTCCGGGGAACCCCCTGAGCCGCAAGCAGAACTATAACGTCTCCGGCACCGATCCGATCACGATCGATCAGGGAGACATCAAAGTCGACCAGAACATCACCTCGGACCAGCGCCTGTTCGGCCGCTTCTCCCGGCGCAAATTCTTCGTCGGGCGTGGCGGACCTGTTTCCGGCGGAATAAGATCGCGCAAGGCGGCGCCAACCAGAATCAGGACTCGGTGGGCTCGGCGCTGGACTACACCTGGACGCGGTCCGACCTTCCTGCTGAACGCCCGCCTCGGTTTCTCCCGGATGCATCTGGCTTACCTGCCGCTGGGCGACAGTTTTGATCCGTCCAAGCAACTGGGGTTCCCGGAGCTACTTCTCAGCCAACGCCGACCGCTGGTGTTCCCGGGCTTCTTTCCCGGCGGGCTATCAGGGGGTCGGCCAGGCCAATTACGATTTCCGGCGCAACTCTTTCGAAACCTACACACTCCTCGGTGGGGAACACCAAACTCATGAGTTCGCACATGATCAAGTTCGGCTTCGAGGCACGAATGCTGCGGGTGCACAACACCGAGACCTTCCGTCCCGCCGGGTCAGTTTTCGTTCGCTCGGGATTTCACCCAGGGGCCGGTCGCCACATGCCGCCAGAATACCGCCGGCGATGGCCTGGCCAGCATGCTGGTGGGATTGGGTAGCGGATATCTGACCAAGGGCAACAGGTCCCTTTCCACCCAGAACCCCTACTACGGCTGGTACATCGGGGACGACTGGAAAGTCAGCCGCCGGCTGACGCTTCAATCTGGGGCTGCGCTATGAGTTGGAGCTTCCCCGAACGGAGCGTTATAACCGCATGACCGTGTTTGATCCGCACGATCGCTTCCCTCTGGCGGCCGCTGGTCGGAATGCCCGACCTGAAGGGTGGACTGGTCTACGTCGGCGTGAATGGCCGGCCCAGGACCCAATCCGCCACGGACAAAAACAACATTGCCCCGCGCATCGGTTTTGCGTACCAGGCGTCGAAGAAGCATGGCCGATCCGGGCGCTTACGGCATCTTCTATGCGCCTTCGCTCATGGCTGCCTCAGGCGAGATCGGCAATGTACGGGTACCGTAGCGACACGCCTTACATCGGCGGACTGGACGGGGAGTGGTCTATCCGAAGAACTATTGAAAAATCCATTCCCGAATGGTTTCGTACCGATGCGCTGGCAGTTCGCTCGGCGCCATGACGGCGATCGGCGACAACATTACGGCTACCATGGGCAACTCAGTGACGCCCTACACCCAGAACTGGAATTTGAGCATCCAGTACCAATTGCCGGGCGGGATCCTGGTGGAGCCGTCCTATGTCGGCGCCCGCGGCGTCAAACTCAAGAATCCAGCGGGGGCGATTACAACCTGAACCAGTTGACGCCGGAACAGTTGACGGGTGGCAATAGCTTCAGGACCGCGTACCGAATCCCTTCTATCGGCGTGATCTCGCCCATCTATAGCCTGGGCAGTTCCACCACCATCCGCAGGATGGACCTGATGAAGGCCTTTCCGCAGTACGGCACCGTGGCACAGCTCTATCGGATCGGAGCGACCTCCTGGTACCATTCCTTCCAACTCAAGGCGGAGAAGCGGTTCCGCTCGGGTCTGAGCTTCCTGGCGGCCTACACGAACAGCAAACTGATGGACGATCACTCGGCGCTCTCCATCGTCGGCGGCGACATGAATCACCAGAATATATACGACCGGAAGACCGATTGGTCGATCTCGCCGAACGATGTGTCGCAGCGTCTGGTGGTCAGCTACGTCTACGAGTTGCCGTTCGGCCGCAAGAAGGCCGTGGGAAGATCCTGGAACGGTTCTTCGACGCGCGTGGCCGGCGGCTGGCAGATGAACGGAATCATGAGCCTGGAGAGGGGCAAGCCGATAACCATTCTCGCGAACAACTTCCCCAACTTCGGCAGCGCCATGCTGCGGGCGAACAACAACGGTCACAGCGCGAAACTCGAAGGCCCGGTGCAGCAGCGCCTGAACAAGTACTTCGATACATCGGTGTTCTCTCAGCCCGCCGCATGGACGTTCGGCAACGTCGGCCGCACACTCCCCGATGTCCGGGCGGACGGCGTGCGCAACTTCGACCTCTCCATGTTCAAGAACTTCAAGATCGTCGAGGGCAAGTCGCTTCAGTTCCGGTGGAAGCATTCAACGCTTTCAATACCGTGCAATTCGGACCGCCCATTCCCGGCGTCAACAACGGGAGTTTCGGGATGATCCTCGGCACCGCCAACACGCCGCGGCAGCTGCAGTCGGACTTGAAGTTCCTGTACTGATGACCAGCCGCCGTGACGTGCTGAAGTCGGCGGCGGTTGCCCTGGGCGGCGCTCCCGGCCGCTCAGGGCGCGGCGCCGGCCCAACGTTCTCTACATCATGACCGACGATCAGCGATGGGACCTTCTCAGCCTGCGCGGCCATCCGTTTGTGCGGACCCCGAACATGGATCGGATTGGCCGCGAGGGCGCGCTGTTTCCTCAACACGTTCGTGACCACAAGCCTGTGCAGCCCCAGCCGGGCTTCGTTCCTCACGGGCCGGTATCCGCATCAGCACCAGGTTAGGGGGAACGGCTCGTCGGAGCCTTCGACCGCCAGGAGAGGACGTTTCCGGCACTGCTCCACGAGGCGGGTTACAGAACCGGTTACGTCGGCAAGTGGCACATCGGAGACGACCCGCGGCCGCGCCCGGGCTTCGACCACTGGGCGGTGCTTCCGGGGCAGGGTCAGTACCTGAATCCGTCGCTAAACGTGGACGGCGAGATGAAGCGATTTGAGGGCCATGTGGACGACGTCACGGGCGATCTTGCGGCAGGGTTCCTCAAGCTCAGTGTCGAGCGGGCCTTTCTGCCTGTGTGTCGGGATCAAGTCGCCGCACGCGGAGCAGATTCCACGGAGCGTCTCCGGGGGATGTTCACGGATGTCGAGATTCCGAAGCCGGCGAGCTGGTATGAGGATTTCCGTTTGACCGGCAAAGCGGATGCTGCGGGAAAGCCTGCATCCAGGCAGAGCAGTTCTTCGATGGTCCCATCAAGCTCAAGGGCAGCTTCGATCGCTACATGAAGGACTTCTATCGCTGCGTGATGAGCGCCGACGAGGCCGTCGGCCGCGTTTTGCAGGCTCTGGATGAGACCGGCGCGCGCGAAAACACCCTTCGTCGTGTTCGCCGGGCGACAACGGGTTCTTCCTCGGCGAGCACCACCTGGTCGACAAGCGGCTCCCCTACGAGGAAGCATGCGCGTGCCGCTGCTGGTGCGCTATCCGGCGGCGTTCCGTCCGCGGTCAGGCTGTTCCGCAGATGGTCCTGAACATCGACGTCTGCCCGACCATTCTCGACTTCTGCGGAGTCAAAGCGCCGGCCAACATCGCCGGACGCAGCCTGCGCCCCCTCGTCACCGGCGCGGCGCCGCGAGACTGGCGGACGGAGATGTTCTACGAATACGAGGAGCGGATCTGGCAGTCCCCGCGCGCTGGTCGCGGTGCGCACGGAGCGATACAAGTACATCGAGTACTCGATCCGGCGGCACGAACGAATTGTACGATCTCGCGGTCGATCCGAACGAAATGCGCAACGTGATTCTCAATACCGGGTATGCGGCGGTGTTGGCGGATATGCGAGGGAGACTCGAAAGGCTGAAGCGGACGACCCGGTGGACTCCGCCTGACATTTCGAAACCCAATACACCTTGCCGCGAGAGAAAGAAACCGATCTCATGAGGAGTGATCATGACGGACGCCGTGATTTTCTGGGCCGCCTGGGCGTTTGCGGCTCTGCGTTCGCCTTGCCCGTAGGGGCTGACGAGACGCCCACAGGCATTGCGGCCGTGGGAGGACTCTCAAATCTGCATTCGCCCGGCAGGGCAGGCGCAAGCGCATCTCAAGTTATGACCGCAGCGGGAAGAACCGGGACAGTCTGCGAATAAAACCCGGCGAGACGGCCACGTTGGCGGAGGTCAGCGGCGCCGGTTGCATTCGCCACGTCTGGGTGACCATCGCCGCGAACGAGCCGAACTACCTGCGGCGCATCATTTTGCGCGCTTGGTGGGACGGCGAAGCGGAACCCAGCATCGAGTGCCCTATCGGCGACTTCTTCGGCGTCGGGCACGGCCGCGTTTCGCACTACTGGTCGCAGCCATTGAACATGGTGACAGGGGGCGAGACGCTGAAGGCAGGCAATGCCGCGATGAACTGCTTTTTCCCGATGCCGTTCGCCCGAGGCGCAAGGATCGCCATCGAACATCAGGGAGAGAAGCCTGTCGGGGCTTTCTACTACTACGTCGATTACGAACAATACGAGCAGGCTCCGCCGGATGTACTCCAGTTCCATGCGCAGTGGCGGAGGAACAATCCCACGCCCCCATCCATCGACCTGAGCTCGCCTGGAGCGGACAACGGAAAGGTCAACGACCTCTCCAACCTCGACGGCAAACAGAACTACGTGATCTGCGAAGCCGAAGGCCGCGGCCACTATGTGGGCTGCAACCTGTCGATCGACAATATCAACCCGATCCGCTACTTCGGCTGGTTCGGCGAAGGCGACGACATGATCTACATCGACGGCGAAGAGACGCCGTCGATTATCGGGACGGGAACGGAGGACTACTTCTGCGCCGCCTGGGGTTATCCGTCAGGCGCGTATTCGACGCCATATCACGGCATCTCGCTCGCCGGACCCACGGAGGGGCCGGACGCCTACTCGGGTCAGTGGACGATGTACCGCTATCACGTGGAGGATCCAGTGATGTTCGGGAAGGCGATCCGGGTCACCATCGAGCATGGCCACGCCAACGTGCAGGCGAACGATTACTCGTCGGTGGGGTACTGGTATCAGACAGAGCCGCACAGGAAATTCCCGGCGTTGCTGCCGGTGGCCCAGAGACTGCCGCGGGCCCGTTACGAGAGCCACAAGGAGTTCTGGAAGACGCGATGAACCACGGCCTGCTCCAGAAACGCTGGCTCGCTCTCGCCCTCCTCTGCTCTACTGCTCTGGCCGGCGAGCGCGGCGTGTACTTCGCCAAAAAGCGCTACGAGCCAGCGCCGCTCCCGAAGTTCGGGGAGATGCGCGCCAGTTTGCCCGAGCCGATCTACGACGCGAAGCCCGGCTGGATCGCGGCCTACTGGAAAGCCTGGGAACTGGCATTCCGCAACTTCCACGAACCGGCGCCGGGCAGCGGCTTCGTTTCCCAGTACATCGACGCGGCGTTCAGCGATTCCATCTACTTCTGGGACACCGCTTTCATGACCATGTTCACGAACATGGCCCATCCGCTCGTTCCGGGCATCGGTTCGCTCGACAACTTCTATGCGAGGCAGCGCGAAAGCGGAGAGTTCGAGCCGTGAAATCGACAGGAATACCGGGCTGGATTATGCGAAGTGGGTAAACCAGGAGCGCCGTCCGTTCTTCAGCCGGTGGGGATGGGACGGTTTCGGAAAGAAGATGACGCCGCTCGGGCCGAACGCGCCGGTCGTCTATCTCGGCCGCGAACCGCCCGCCGAACTCCCCGAGTTGACGCTGGACGCGCATAACCACCCGATCGCCGCCTGGGCGGAACTGGAAAGCTACGGCGTTACCGGCGACCGCGAGCGGCTGAAACTGGTTTACCGCCCGCTGGAGCGCTACTACCGCTTTCTCGATCGGCACTTGCGGCAGGGCAACGGCCTCTACATCACGGATTGGGCGAGCATGGACGACTCCCCGCGCAACCCTGATCTGAAAGGGGGCGGGACGGGCGTGGACATCTCCTCCGAAATGGCGTTGTTCGCCAGGTGCCTGGGAGAGATCGCTACGCTGACTGGCAATCCGCGAGAGGCTGCGACGTTCGAGCGCGAGGCGGACCGCCAGAGCCAGCGCATCCGCGAACGGATGTGGGATCCGAGCCGCAAGTTCTATTTCGATCTGACCGCCGCCGGCCGGCCCGCGTCCGTGAAGACCATCGCCGGATATTGGACTTTGCTGGCGGGAGTGGCCACAAAGGCACAGGCCCAGTCCATGGCGGCGATGTTGAGGGATCCGAAAACATTCGGCACCCGCCACCGCGTCCCGACATGCAGCGCGGACGAGCCCGTGTACCGCGCGGGCAACTACTGGCAGGGCGCCGTCTGGGCGCCGACGAATACTATGGTGATCCGCGGACTGGAACGCTACGGCTACCGCGAACTGGCGCGTGAGATCGCGCGGGAGCACCTGGAAACCGTTTCGGAGACGCTCCGGACTACCGGCACCATCTGGGAAGACTACTCGCCGGATGGCCCTGTGCCGGGCAAACCGGCTCGCAAGGACTTTGTCGGCTGGAGCGGCATTGGCCCGATCCTCTATCTGCTCGAATACGGAATCGGGCTCAAGCCGGATGCGGCGCTCAACCGGTTGGACTGGTCGTTGGACGCGAACGTCCGCTCGGGATGCCGCCGGTACCGGTTCAACGGCCACGTTGTGGACCTGGTCGCCGAACCGCTGGGGAAAGGCCGCACGCGGATCTCCGTCGACTCCGACGGCGCCTTTGAGTTGCGGCTGGTTCGGGGCGGGAGGACGCGCTCCGTCGCAATCAGGAAGGGGACGCAAGCGATCACATGGTAATCGCTTTGGCCGTTCTGGTCGCTTTCCTGACGCCGCAAGCGCCAATCCGGCTGAGGTGCGAGTATCTCGAGAATCCCGCCGGAATCGACGTGCGGGTTCCGCGTCTTGCGTGGGTGCCGCAGCATGAGGGCCGGAATGAGCGGCAGATCAGCCTACCAGATTCTCGTCGCCAGCGAAGCGGGACCGCTTTGGGACAGCGGCAAGGTGCTCTCGGACAACGCAACGCAGGTGGAGTACGGCGGGCCGTCCCTCGAAAGCGATCGCAGCTACAGGTGGCGTGTGCGGTACTGGGACTCGGTCGGCCGGGCGAGCCCGTTCAGCGAAGAAGCGCGTTTCGACACCGGGCTGTTCGAACAGTCCGATTGGAATGGAGCCTGGATAGCCGGCGGTAACGAGTTCCGGCACGAGTTCGAACTGGACTCCCCGATCACGCGCGCCCGTGCGTATTTCTGCGGCCTCGGCTACGGCGAGCTATGGCTGAACGGCACGCGGGCCGGCGACGCCGTGCTCGACCCGGCCTGGACCACGTACACGAAACGCGCTCTCTACACCGCCGTGGATGTGACTGCCCTGCTGAGGCCCGGGGGAAACGAGGCCACCGTTTTGCTGGGCAAGGGCCGAATCGGAATCCGCGCGCTGTTGCTGGAAATGCGCATTCGCACCGCGAGCGGCCGCGAATACCGCATCGCGTCGGGACCGGAGTGGCGAACGCGCGACGGCGCGATCGTCTCCGACGATATCTACGACGGCGAAGTCTACGATGCCACGAAGGAGGCAGGCGAATGGAGGGCGGCTAAGACCGTGCCCGCGCCCGCCCCCAAGCTTTCCGCCGCGATGCTGCCGCCGGTTCGCGTGACCCGGAGTCTGACCGCGCGCAGGGTAGAGAATCCACGTCCCGGCGTATACGTTTTCGATTTCGGCCAAGTCGTCAGCGGGTGGGTGAGATTGCGGGTTGCGGGGCCAAGAGGCTCACGGGTTCGCATGCGCTACGCCGAGCTGCTCTACCCCGACGGCGGCATCAACACCGAGAATCTGCGCGCGGCGAAAGCCGAGGATCTGTACGTTCTGAGAGGCGGTGACGAAGAAACATACGAGCCGCGATTCACTTATCACGGATTCCGGTATGTGGAACTGACAGGCTTTCCGGGAGTGCCCGGTTTGGATGCACTGGATGGACGAGTAGTGCACTCGGCAGTATCGCCCTCGGGCGCGTTTGCCTGCTCGAACGAACTCGTAAACCGTCTGCACAACGCCATCCGATGGAGCCAGCAGACGAATCTGCACGGCATTCCCACCGACAACAACCAGCGCGACGAGCGCCTTGGCTGGCTCGGCGACGCGCATGTCACGATGGAAGAGGCCAGCCTGAATTTCGACATGGCCGCTTTCTACGTGAAGTTCCTGCGCGACATCGCCGATGCGCAGCAGGCATCCGGAGCGGTGCCGGACACGGTGCCTTTCGCCTCGGGTAGCGCGGACGGAGATCCCGCGTGGGGCAGCGCCTATCCGCTGCTGTGCTGGCACCTGTACCGCCAGTACGGCGACCGCCGGGTCGTGGCGGAGCACTACGAGGGTCTCCAGCGCTTTGTCGGCTACCTGCACAAGCAGGCGGGTGATGGCCTGCTCGCAGCCGGGCGATATGGCGACTGGGTGGCGGTAGAACCCACGCCTCCCGCGCTGGTGGCGAACTTCTACTACATTCTCGACCTCGATGTTCTTTCGAAGATGGCTGCACTCCTCGGCCGGTCCGAAGAAGCCGACGCCTACGGCCGGCGCGCAACCCGTCTGCGCACGCTGTTCCACGACGCATACCGCCAGCGTCGATTCCCAGACAGCGCGCGCGCTGATGCTCCGGCTCGGCCTGGGAGACGAGTCGACGATCCGGGAACTCACGGACGATATCCTGACCCGCCGGGACACCCATCTCACTACGGGGATCATCGGAACGAAGTACCTTCTGCCGGTTCTCGCAGAGACCGGACGCGGCGACGTCGCCTACGACTTGCTCTGCCAGCGAAGCTACCCAAGTTGGGGGTTCATGCTCGACAACGGCGCCACCGGCCTGTGGGAAGTCTGGCAGAAGCGGACCGGGAAGGCGCATGAACTCGCGGAACCAGCCGATGCTGGGCAGCGTGGATGCGTGGCTCTATGAAGGCATCGCCGGAATCCGGATCGCGGAAGACGCCCCGGCCTACCGGAAAATCATCGTCGAGCCGCGGATTGTGGGCGATCTCGATCACGCCGGGGCCACACTGGACACCGTCGCGGGCCAGGTCTCGGTGTCGTGGAGGCGCTCGCGAACGGATCGCACCCTCGATCTGGATCTCACGATTCCCTTGGGCTCGACGGCCTGGATCCGGCTTCCCGATTTCAACTGGCGCGAAGTGCGTGTGTCGGAAGGCGGGCGACGAGATCGCGGTCCGGCGGGAGCAGGGATTGGTTCAGTGGGAGACCGGGTCGGGCCGATACTCATTTCGCATGGAAGGGGAACGTTGATGCCAGAGCTTCTAGCAAACATCCGAAGGCAACCGGCGCTGCTTGCCGGCATCGCCGGGTACCTTGGAGGCGCCGGAGCGCTGGAGTTGGAGCGGGCCGCGAAAATGCTGCGCCTGCGCCGCCATGTGGCGTTCGCAGGAATGGGCGGCTCGCGCTACGCAGCCATGCCCGCTGCGATGTACCTGGCGCAGTCCGGCGTCGAGGCCTCGGTCCTCGACGCCTCCGAATTGCTGTACTATCTCCCCGTGCCGCCTGAGTGCGCGGTGGTCCTGGTCTCGCGCTCGGGCCGGACGGCGGAAGCGGTAAAATTGGCGGCGCGCCTCGATGAACAGGCGATTCCGTATATCGCCGTTACCAATTGTCCGGACAGCCCGATCGCGCAGCGCGCTCATGCGACTTTGAGGGTGGCCTGCGAGCCCGACTACGGGGTGTCGGTGCAGACTTTCACCGGCGCCGTTCTGACCCTGCTCTATCTGGCTGCGGCAGCCGCGGACCGGTTGGACATGCTTCATGGCGAGACCCTCGAAATGTTGCCGCAATTGAGAGCGGCTTTGCCGGAATGGGAGGCTACCGTTCCCCAGCTCTTTGGAGCACGGCACCTGCATCTGCTGGGCCGCGGATACTCGCTGAGCACGGCCTGCGCCGGAAGCTTGCTCTTCCAGGAGGTGGCGCGCCGTGCGGCGGCGTGGCACAACGCCGCTGAGTTCCGCCAGGGGCCGGTGGAAGCGCTTCGCCCCGAGGACGCCGTCCTCGTCTTCGCGCCGGACGGCCCGACGCGGGAGCTGAACTGTTCCCTCGCGCGCGATTTGCAGACGTACAGGCGCGGCCGTTTATGAAATCGGTCCCGCGTGGCCCGGGCTGCCCGAGCATCTGGCCGCCGTGACGCAAATCATTCCGGTCCAGCTTGCGGCCTGCGCGCTCGCCGTGCAGACGGGCTTCCAGCCGGGCGAGTTCCGATTCGCCGCGGAAACCACCGAATTCGAGGAAGGACTGACATCCACCCGATGAGCGATCGGGCACATTCGCCGGCCCATGTCGTGGCCATCGACATCGGAGGCTCGAACACCAAGATCGCGCTCGTTTCATCCGAGGGGCCACGGCTGGAAACGCTGCGCCAGCTTCCGACTCCCTCGCAGGGCGATCCGGAAGCCTTCCTCTCGGCGCTGGTCGACCAAGTGAAAGGCTTGTGCGGGCGGTCCGAGCCCGTCTGTGGCGCCGGCATCGCGTTACCGGGGTTCCTGAGCGACGATCTCGAGACTGTGATCTACAACCCCAACACTCCGATGCTGGTCGGACTATCCCTTGCGGAGCCGGATGGCCCAGGCACTCGGCATGCCGGTCACGCTGGAGATAGACTGCAACGCCGCCGCCCTGGGAGAGTACCGTTTCGGCGCGGGCCGCTCGGTCAGGCGGTTGCTCGTGCTTTCGCTCGGCACCGGCGTTGGAGGCGGCATGCTGGTGGACGGCGAGCCCCTGCGCTTCACGGCCGGTTGTTGCGGGGACATCGGTCACGCCTACGTCGGAGGCGAGGAGCGTTGCAGCGCTGGCTGCAAAGGGTGCCTGGAAGGCGATGGTGTCGGTGGAAGCGCTCAGCCGTGCGGTAGCGCGAGCCTGGGGCGACGGGCGGAACGGCGCGGTTATGGCGGTTCGAACGCTGATCGAGGCAGCAAGCGCCGGCGAGGAGAAATCAGCGGCGATTCTCCGTGAAGCGGGGCGCCATATCGGCGTCGCCGTGGCTTCTCTCAGCTCGTTCTTCCGGCCGGACCTCGTGCTGCTGGCCGGCGGAATCTCGGAAGCGGGCGACTTGCTCACCGTGCCCGCCAACGAGGCTTTCCAGCACTATGCCGCGTCGTACTTTCACGCACCCATCCGCAAGGCAGCCCTTGGATCATCGGCTGGGTTGGCCGGCGCCGCCGTTGCACTGCTCCCGTAGTCGGAGAACGAATACATGAAATACTTTCCTGTCCTGCTCACTTTGTTCGCTGGCTCTCTGGTGTCCGCGGAAACGCCGCTCCAGTTCGCCAAAGCGGGCTTGTTCCTGGACGCAAAACCAGGCGCTTCAAAGATAACTTTTCGGCTGCCCGGAGGAACCCGGCCGGAACTTCTCTCGCGTGTCGATGAAATTCAAGATGCGCATTGGGAAGATGCAGCCGGTCTTCAATTCCTTCGTCACGCTCACCCGGCCAGGAGACAAAGGCTACTTTGCACTACAGATCCGCGCCGACAAGAGGAAGACCATCGTCGACAAAATGGACGGAACGCAGTACGGCGAAGCGGTCCCTTGGAAGGAAGAGACGGAATACGGGGTTCGCGTCGTGTACGATGGCACGGCCGGAAACATCGTGTTTGAGGCCTTCGAGCCCGATGGCAGGCGGCTGCAACGTCTGGAAACGCCAATCGTCTACCGCCTCATCCAGGACGCCGGAGAAGGACTCATGCTCACGTTCGGCCTGGACAAGGTTTACGACAACGCTTACTATCCGCCCTGGACGTGGAAGTTCTCCGACCTGACGGTGGACCTGACACCTGGAGAGCCGGCGTTTACGCGTCAGTCGTATGTCTACAAAACCGCGGGCGGCTGTGCAATCCGAGCAGAAGTGTATCGCAAGCCGGATAGTGTGGTTCGGCCGGCCATCATGTGGCTGCACGGAGGAGCCCTGATCTTCGGCCACCGCGGAAACCTCACCGAGGAGCAGTTGCGCCGCTATCTGGGGGCGGGCTTCGCGGTGGTTTCGGTGGACTACCGGCTCGCGCCCGAAACGAAGCTGGCAGACATCGCCTCGGATTTGAAAGACGCCTATGCCTGGATCCGCCGCGACGGGCCGAAGCTGTTCGGCATCGACCCCAACCGCATCGGCGTGGTGGGCCATTCCGCCGGCGGATACCTGGCACTGCTGGCGGGATTTCAGGTGCGAGCCCCGGCCGCGTGTCCTGGTGTCGTTCTACGGCTACGGCGATATCGCCGCGGAATGGTGCCGCACGCCAAGCGCGCATCACTTAGCCACAAAGCCGGTGCCGCCCAAGGATGCCTATGGCAAGGTCGGCACGCGCGGCGTCATCGCCGGAACCCCTTTTGCACACCAGCGCTTCACTTACTATCTGTACCTGCGGCAGCACGCGCTGTGGACGAAGGAGGTCTCCGGATACGATGCCTCGGACGTCGACTCCCTGCGCATGCTTTGTCCCGCCCGCAATGTCACCGAAAAATACCCACCCACCCTGCTTATTCATGGCGACGCGGACACGGACGTTCCGTTTTCCCAATCCGAGCAGATGGCGGCCGAACTCGAGCGACGCGGCGTGAAGCACGAACTGCTGCGTCTACCCGGGCGGCCTCATGCGTTTGACGGAAACGGCGAGGATCCACTCGTCTCCAGAACGCTCGATCGCGCCATCGCTTTCCTCAGCGAGCAACTCCGGTAAGACCGAATGGCCTCCTTACCCGCGCCCTCTGTTTTGGGTTTCTTCTGCCTGGTGATGACGTCTGTCTCACGCCGGCGATGGTTTCGTGAATGCCCAGTGCGGCATAGCAAGGCTCGGAGTCCTGACTCCGCTTGTAGCGGGCCGCGACTTTTGCCGACCGCCGGGCGAGAGCGGATAACTCCGCGTGTCCCCCTTGCGCCGATCGTTCGGACTAGAATCGATTCTGGACCATGAGGTCGTCGTCCGGCCTGTTCCATAACCGATTGCGAGGAGAAAACGATGGGTCGCGAGAAGACAAGCACAAACAGATCAGAACCACGCTCATATGGGCCGCCGGGCGTTTGTTTCGGCGACGGTAGGCGGCGCCTTCGCCGCAAGGGCAACCCCAACCGGACAGACCGGAAAAGGAGCCGCCAAGACCTACCGGGAGGCTTTGCAGACGCCAATCGTGGCGCGATACCAGGTGGTGGTGGCCGGCGGCGGCCCGAGCGGGGTCATTGCCGCTGCAGCTGCCGCGCGCAGCGGCGCCAGCACCCTCCTGATCGAGCGTTACGCCTTTCTGGGCGGCAACGGCGTCGCCGGGTTGATGACCTGCTATAACGGCTTCCGCAATCAGCGGGCGCCGGAGGCACTGCAAACCGTGAAAGGCATCCCAGCAGAGTACATTGCCGAGCTCGTCCGCCTGGGCGGCGTGGCGGACATGGACAACTACGAGCGGCGCTTCCAGCATGACGTCACGAAGGGCGACCTGACTTACACAGTGCCTTTCGATCCGGAAGCGGCCAAGATTGCGTCCTTGAACTTGCTGCGAAAGGAAGGGGTGAAGCTGCGGCTCCATAGCTGGGTGGTCGGGCCAATGTTGGACGGCTCGCGGGTGACCGGCGTCATCGTCGAGTCGAAGAGCGGGCGGCAGGCGATCGCTGCCGACATTGTCATTGACTGCACGGGCGACGGCGATGTTGCCGCAGCGGCTGGCGCGCCGTTCATGGGACCTGCCACGACAGGCGACCGCATGGAGATGTCGCTGATGTACCGGGTCGGCGGGCTGCCTGCCAGCGTCAAGGACTCGTTCGGGGGTATTCGGATCGGCGACCGGGTGGTGAGGTGGGGTCCGGGCTTCGGCGGCGATGGCGTGGACGTGGAAAACCTGACGCAGGCCGAGGTGCAGACGCGCCTCAAGCTCTGGGACACGGTTCAGGCGATGCGAAAGAAGCCCGGTATGGAGTCGCTCTATCTGATGCAGACGGCGACTTGCATCGGTGTGCAGGGAGACGCGCCGCATCAGTGGCGAATACTGCGTGACCGAGCAGGATGCGATCAAAGGCACCCGCTTTCCCGACGTGATTGCGATTAGCTCCAATCCAATGCCGAGCTACCACGGCAAGCGGTTCTTCTTCGAACACGAGGGCTTCGACATCCCGTATCGATCACTGGTTCCGAAGAAGATCGACGGTCTGGTGCTCTCAGGCCGCTGCATTTCTTGCGAACAGGCGCCCTTCCAGTCTGCGCGCTCGATGGCTCCGGCTATGGCGATCGGCCACGCCTCGGGCTGCGCGGCGGCGATGGCGGCCACTACCGGCGTCGCCGCCCCGAAGCTCGATGTAAAAGCGCTTCAGAAACTCCTGAAAAGCCAGAATGCCGAATTACGGATTTGAGGACGGGCGTGTCACGGTACGGCCGCTCAGGTACGATCCCAAGCGTTTCGAAGCGGCGGTCGATGGTGCGACCAATGAAGAGCCCGGCCACGGCGCCGAGGCCCATGGTATAGTGCGAGATCGCGAGGCAGCCCGTGCTATCATTTCTCCGGTTCTGCCACAGCAAATCCGCCGAGGCGGTGGCGTAGTCCGCCCGTAAGGGGGCCGGCGCATGCAGCTTGGAGTGAAGGTCTATTTCTACAAACTCCGGCAGACAGACGTTGTGAAAAGGAGAAAACTGATGTGGATTCGCGGTTTCGCAATCTTGTTGCTGATGGTCGTTCTTGGGCACGGCCAGGGGTCCCGATCATCCTCGATACCGATATGGGCGGTGACATCGATGACGCGCTGGCTCTCGCGTTCGCCCTTCAATCGCCCGAACTCGATGTTCGCGCCGTGACGACCGTCAGCGATGACACCACTGGCCGGGCTCGCGTGGCCTGGAAGGAACTGGGCTTGTACGGTCGGCAGGATATCCCTGTCGCTGCCGGCGCCCCGGAATCGCTCCTTGAACATCTCGCTAACAGGCCCGTCCCGGCGCAGTTCAAAGTGCTTACACCGCAGGACGTCTTCCCCCATCGGCCCGACAGCGGGCAGCGGACCTCATTATCGAGACCCTGCTGGCCTCGCCCCAAAAGCTGACCCTGGTGCCAATCGGGCCCATGACCAATATCGCGTTGGCGCTTAAGACGGAGCCCCGCATCAAAGAGAAGATCGAGCGGATCGTCTTGATGGGGGGCGCCTTCGACCTGCTGATACCGGAGTATAACATTGGCCGCGATATGTTGCCTCGGCGATCGTCTTCAACTCCGGATGCCGATTACCGCGGTCGGTCTGACGTCACCCTCCAATGCAAATTCTGCCGGTGCCGACCTCGAACGGCTGCGCAAGGCTCAGCCACCCCGCTGCCCAGCTCCTCGTGCGCTTGATTGAGTTGTGGCAAGGGGGACGGCCGACCGATATCCCACTCTTCACGATCCGCTGGCCGTGGCCGTTGCGTTCCTGCCGGCTCTGGTGGAGACGCAGTTGGGGCGAGTGGAGGTCGAGATTTCCGGAGCCAAGGCGACCAAGGGGTTGACCGTATTCAGCCCGCCAAGTTGAACTGCCTGGCAGGTACAGCCATGCTCCCGGTCTCGGCGGGCGTGGGGCAAGACGTGGCTTTTTCGACGATGGTCGCCAGGCAGGTCAAGGTTCGCGAGTTCCTCGAACTCTTTATGGAGCGGCTGGCGGCGGCCCCTCGCCGCAACGCCAAGGGCACGGATTGAGTTGACGCCAAACCCGGCCTTTGCAGCACGCATGGTCGAGGATTCCAGCTCAGGGTGTTTTTCCGCCTCGAGCAGGCATTAGTTAACCGGGACAGCGGGGGAAATGCAAAACTAAGCCGATCGGCGCGCCGATCCCTACCTGTTCCCATTACTGCCGCCCAGAATGGCATCGATCTTTCGTTCGGATAATCGAAGCTTATCGGAACTAGGTCTGTCGGCCCCGCGCGACCTACGTTACGGCGGTGCGAAGAGTATGCAGTGGGGCAGAACCGGGTGGTGAAGGGTGAAACGATGGTTGGCCTTAAAAATGGCCGGTTCAACTCGCCTAGAGTTTGACGCTGGAAGCGGCCTGAATATAGACTCTGCCTGAAGGCGGATACATGTGGACATGGCAGAGGTGGTGCGCGATCTTTGTCGCGGCGCTCGCGGCGACGTGCGCGTTCGGACAACGTATGCCGGCGGGAACGCAGGCGATCCAGCTCAGTGTGAAGGATATGGTATGGGACGGGATGCGCTCCCGTTTCTGGGTTTCCACGAGGGCCGAGGAGGCCGCATATCCTAACTCCATCCTTTCAGTGGATCCGGCCACCGCGCAAATCAATCAAAGATTGTGTAGACCATCCGATCCTTGAAACTTGTGAAGTAGGTATCGACAAAGGCCTCATCCTGGTTCCACAAGGTCGCGATGCACCCGGGAGGAACCGGCGGTTGCACACAAACCACACCCTTTTCGTTGGCGTTCAGTTCTTCACCGGTCCTTTCATGGAGTACCCGAACATCATAACCGTAAGCCGCGAACGATGGGCTGCCGAATTTGGCTGGGGCTTTGGTGATGCCCGGCAGCGCGGTTATCAGCGGCCATCCGGTCTCGGTCTGCCAATAGTGATCGTAGACCGGTTTCTTCAAAGCACCTGAGATCCAGCGGGCGGTCGGCTCATCGAGAGGACAGACACTGCTTGTGGAGGGTAGCGTAGTCGCGGTCGCGCTCCGAGAGCAGCGTCATGTTCGGATCGAGACCGCGATTGACCACCACGACTTTCGCGGGCGGATGCTTCACCATCTGTAGAGCTTCGTCCACCATCGGCTTGTAGGGTATAGGCCGGCCGCCGCGCATGCCGGCATCCGCGCAGATCAGCACCTTGGGCTGGGCATCGGATACCCGCGCCGCCAGCGAATGGGCCGCGAAACCGCCAAAGACGACAGAGTGAATAGCTCCAAGGCGTACGGTGGCGAGCATGGCAAAGACGGCCTCAGGAATCATCGGTAGATAGATCAGAACCCGGTCGCCCTTCCCGACACCAAGGGACTGCAGCACACCAGCCATGTGTTGCACTTCGTCGTGCAGATCGGCATAACTGTAAGTCCTCTCTTCGTTGATCTCCGTCGAGATGTACACCAGGGCCGGCCGGCTTGCGCGGGTGGGAAGGTGACGGTCGATCGCGTTGTGACACAGGTTGATTTCCGCGCGGAGGAACCACTTGGCGAACGGCGGATTCGAGTATTCCAGCACCCGGTCAAACGGTTTGTGCCAATCGATCAGTTGGGCCGCTCGGCCCAGAACTCTTCACGTTTTCCGATCGAGCGGCGGTAGAAATCCTGGTAAGTCGCGTCCACGTGGTCTCCTCTCAAGGCCGAAAACGAACAAGGGCGCGAAGTCGGGGTGCGGAGACGAACCGCCAGGGCCAGGGACGTCACGGCTGCCGTTGAGGGAGCTTACGTTTCCAGGCGCGATCGCCGTGCCCCACATTCGCCCCTGTCCGGAGTGAACCATAACTCGGGACAAGGTTGCAAAAGTTCAATGTCTGTTTGCCCGAGAGCTTGACCCGGCGCAAACGCGCTCAGCCTGCCTCTGCTACGGGGCGCGTGCCCGGCGTCCATGCACGGTTCACAAGCGACTCCGGTGGAGAGTCTGCCTCAAGCCAGCCCGAAGAGTCCGTGCTGAACCGTAGTGCGGGCGGGAGAAGCTTCCGCTCTTGCGTTCTGGTCCTGAACTCCGGCCCCCAATTCCGTTGATAGCGCCAGTACTTCCTCCACCTTTCCGACCAACTTGCCGATCGGAAATGGCTTCTTGATGAACGGGATGTCGGGGGGAAGGTTCAGTGAAGGCACGTAACCTGACATGAGAATGGCCTTCGTCCCGGGATACACGTCAATGATCTTGCGCACCAGTTCCGTCCCCTGCATCACGGGCATGTTCACATCGGAAACAATAAGATCGACGGAAGGGGAGTGCGTACCGAGTTCCAGAGCCTGTAACGGGTCTGTGGCCCGGAGTACTTCGTGCCCGCGTGCCGAAAGCGCACGGCTTACCAGATTCAAGACTGCGGGCTCATCATCGACAACTAGAATTCGCGCATGATTCCCTGTGAAGAACCTCATTCTAAACCTTTAGCCTGAATGTAAAAGCGGATTTTCGCCTTCGAGATGGCCTTGAATCGGCGTGCGTGCCCGGCCACATCGAGCGGGAAGGTCGAGCTGCTCTACAGAGTCGCAGGTCCGGTTTCCTGAATCAGCAATTTCCACGCCAGATTTCGAAGCTTCGTTCTACAGGGCTTAGCTGAACGGGAGCGGAAAGCACTATGAAAATTGTCCCGAGTACCTGGGCGAGGGAAATGGTGGGCGAGCAGAATTTACATTCACGACTGAAGGTCACATGGACACGCTTCTGGCGAACACCTTTGCCTGTTGCGGCGCACGGGGCAAGGCAGCGGTGCCCGATGGGCGTCGTTGAGGACAGGCCATTCAGCAACTCGCCAGCCACGAACTCTCGACACGGAAGCACAGCGGGGCACCTCCGGGACACCTTGCCGGGTGGCGAGGTGTCCGGGAGAACGCTGTGGTAAGTGCCGCGTTAGCAAGGGATTACTGAGTTGCGGACAACTGGGACACGTCGAAACACCTTTGAGGAAGTGGAATCGGAAAAGCCGAGGAGTCGATGGGCTTCGGAAAAATGAACGACGACAGAGGCGGTAAGCGGACTGCATCCCGGACGCGAGACAGTTCTCCCGACGCCAGGGTTGCAGCCCGCGAGAACTCTTCCGGAACTGTTCAGCGCGCTGTCATTGTGCGTGCCCCGTATTTCTTCACGGCCCGCTCGATAGCCGGGGCGGCTGCGGCCAAGTCGGCGGCGTTCATCGCTGGGTGAACCTCGGTGCACCAGGCATTCAGCCCGAACGATTCCGACCAGGGCGGGCATGCCTGGAGGCGTTCAGCGCGATAAGCCGTGGATGTAGGTGATCACGGCTTCGAGGAGATCGCCTTCGGCCGCATCGGTGAAAGGCGACGTCTTCGGCTCGTACCCGCCTTCGGCGAAAGCGGCCTTGGTTGGCAGATACCCGAACCAGCCGTTGGTGTAGCCGAAGAAAAATGTATGGGTGAATTGTGAGCGGTCGCGGACGGTGTTGGATATCTCGCAGAAAAGCTCGACGGGAGCCGCCCAGATCAGAGTGTCTTTGATTTTAAGGAAGCGTATCGGGGAGCCGGACCAGTCCGGAGCGCGTGTAGGCGCTCAGTTCCTCCGGCCATTCGAGACCTTCTTTTCTGGGCGTTTCGACAATCTTCTCACCTGCCAGAAGAGTCACATCGCTGTCGCCTACCGGCATGCGCCGGAGCGCCGCGAGAATCGGATCGCCGAGCAGCGCGCCGAACTGGGACAGGTGGCCGCTCTGCGGATCGGGATATACCGTGTAGATGGGAGCGAGATTGCCCGCGGCTCCGTTTACGTACAGCACGGGTACGCCGAGTTTCCGCTCGACGTAGGCGGCGGCGGTTCCAGGCCCGTCGCCGCTGATCGCGAGGTTTGGCGGACCCAGCACGGTTCCATGCATCGCGTAATTCGCGATCACCGCAAGGGGCGAACCGTCGGGCTTCTCCAGGCGGATCAAGCCTATCCGGCGGTCGGCCGGCCCCTCGGGGTTGAGTCCCAACGACACGCGCCCGTTCACTTCTTTCGCCCGCCGGTTGATGTTCGCCATGGACATGCCGGCGCCGATCGCGATCCGGGCCGGCGACAATTCGGCTTTCGCCTTTCGCACACCATCTAGCAGGGAGTCTGTCACCCTGCGCGCGTAGCCGGCGTCGAACTCATGGTCGGACCGGCCGAGCAGCGTCCTGTAAATGCCCGGGGCGCCCACCTCGGGCGTCGAGTGCGAGTGGGTGACGCTCCACCACAGGCTCTGCGGTTCAATTCCCATCTCCTTGCGCAGCGTGGAGGCAACTTCGTCGTAGACTGCGGGCGAGAATAGGCACAGATCGCTGGCGACCAGATAGAACTGTGTCTTGCCGTCGTCCATAGCCACAATCCGGTGGTAGATCCGGTCATGCACGCCGGTGGACTTCCGTTCGTTATATCCCATCAGCCACTGCGGAGCATCCGGAGTGATATCCACCTTGACGGCGGCGGCGCGAAATTCCCCGTTGGCCGAAGGCATCGCCGGCCAGAGCAACAGAGCCAGAACCCAGATTGGCTTCATGAATTGCATTCTCCTTGACAGCAGCCATTGAGGCGCGGAGCGGGCGGAGTACCGAACCGGATCGGGTCGCCGATGTACTCCCGCGGAGCACAGCCCGCAAGTTTTCGGAAGACCCGGGCGAAATAGGCCGGGTCGGAGAATCCGCATTTCTCAGCGACCTGCGCAATGTTGAGTGCCGGGTCGAGCAGCAACCGCTTTGCCATGTCCACCCGCTTCACCATGACGAATCGCTCGAACGTGACACCCGTAACGCGCGTGAACGTTCGATCCAGGTGGCTCACCGAAATGCCGAGTGTACGCGAGACCGTCGCGGAGGAAAGATGCTCCCCAGTTGTGGGATGAAAGAGGAATTCGTCGATCATCCTGCGGGCAAGCTCGACAATCTTCTCGCGCCGGCACAAATACAGCGTGTGAACTGCCTCCAGAATCCTATCCGCGAATGCGAGATACGTCTGGTGAAGCGCCAAAGCGGTCTGCGGCTGATGAAGGTCGCCATCGATTCTCCACAAGAGGTCATCCAACAGTTCGCGGTCGGCGCCCAGTTGCTTAGCGCAGAAGCAGACGGAGTACAGGGCGGACGAGAGGAATTGCTGTTGGGCGCGCAGGTTCTCCGACCCTTCTCCCAGCCGCTGCCCGGCGAGTTCGGGGAGGGAGTGCATGGCCAGCCGCGCCTCCCTCAGCCTGCGTCCGGAGAGACACGTGCAAACCCTCTCGGCTGCCGATGAAAGATCCTCAAACGGCCAGGCGGGCGCGCGATAAACGGCGATATCATCCGGGAATTGCACCAACGCAATCGAGGCTTCGTCGTAGGATTGCACGAGGGGCTGCACATTTTCCTTGGCGCCGCCGATTCCCACGCGTACGCGTAGACGGCAGCAGGCCTTGACGGCATCCAAAACTCGCTGCGCCAGAGCGTAGGCTTCAAATGTGTCGTGGAAGAAGACGCAGATTCCCCGGTTCCGAAGATACGCGACAACCACGTCGTCCAGCGCATCGCCGACTTCCTCGACCGCCTGCAATGCGGCAGTAAAAGCCACGTCGAACGATGAGCCCTGATGCTGGTGCTCTTCAGGTTCCACGTTCACTGCGAGCACCCTGTTGGGAGCCCGGGCAAAGCCAAGTCTGTCCATCAGGTCACGGACAGCGATCTGATCGCATGTGGCTCCGTCCAGGATGAGGTGCGCGAATTCCTTGCGCAGGAGTTGAGTCTCCCGTATCGTCCGGTGCTGTTCCCGCACAAGTTCGGACAGCCGGCCCCACGACGTCGCCAGATAAGCGGCAAAAGCCTCGAGGAGTTGCACGGCGTTCCGAATGTCTTCCTCGGTGGAGACGGGAACTTTCCAATACGCCTGCCGCAGCTTCTCAAAATCGATATAGGTCAGCCGGGATAGATGCCGGCGGATCTGCTGAAACCCTGCTTCGCTCGGCGGCTCCCGCAGCACCTGGCCGCACAATAGCGTCCCGATATACTGGCCGCTGGAGACCGGCACCGCAATATCGACCAGGCCGGCGTGGCACGAGTAGATCTGCGTGCTGCCGGTTTCGCGGCATCGTCTCTCCGCGGCGCGATCAGACGCGGCGCAGGTTTCGTCTTCATGCTTTCCGTAGTCGTTTACGATGCGGCAGAACTCCGGATCGAGTTCCGGATCGCACTGCAAATACCGCGAACACGGGCTGCGCATGGCTTCCTGAGTGTCGAACACCTGACGAAGCCCGATGTCCGCCGCCGGACCGTCGAGCGCCCAGAGCACTCCTACGTGTTTGGTAACTCGGGACTTATTGACGAGCAGGAAGAAAAGCTTGAAGAAGTCGAGGTCTTTTTCAAACTGCTTGAGGAAGAGCCGCTTCTGCCGGAGCGGCAAGCGCGGGGTGTCTGACATGGTGACTCAGGCAAGCGTACCACAGTGCTGCGCCTGCAAGACCGTAAGCCGATAAAGTGCAAATGTTTCCCAATTCGTCCATGTACGGGAGCCGCTACCTGATCCATATTGGGAAAGAGTCGCGCCGCTGAGCGACTACCGTGCTGACCTGAGAGGCAAATAGATATGGCAAAAGCCATAGGGGAAGCAACGCCGGTGAGGACCGAGCCGTTGCCCCTGGAATTCCCGGGAGTGTACCGAATCGACGAGCAGGAGATAGAAGCCGTAAGCCGCGTCTTACGTTCGCGCTCGCTGTTTCGTTACTACGGGATCGACCCGCAGAGAGAAGTCGATCACTTCGAGGCGGAGTTCGCCCGGTTCATCGGAACGGACTATGCGCTGGCGGTCGGGAGCGGGACGGGAGCGCTGTACTCCGCTCTGGCCGCACTCGACGTGGGTCCCGGGGACGAAGTGATCGTTCCGGCCTACCTTTGGGTGTCCGTGCTGGCGGCCGTGGTGAACCTGGGCGGCGTGCCGGTTCTCGCCGACATCGACGACACCTTCTGCCTCGATCCGGCAACCGTGGAGCGCGAGATCACCGGCCGCACCCGCGGCATCATCGCCGTCCACATGAGCGGCGCCCCCGCCGACATCGAACCCTTGCAGCGGATCGCAAAGCGGCGGGGCTTGTTTCTGCTGGAAGACTGCGCACAGTGCGCCGGGGGCAGCATCCACGGCCGCCGGGTGGGGACGTTCGGCGACATGGCGATCTTCAGTTTTCAAATGAACAAAAACCTGACGGCCGGGGAAGGGGGCTGCCTGGTCACCAACGACCGCGCACTGTACGGCAAAGCTTTCGCTAATCATGACCTCGGCTACGAGCGGGACGAAAGCGGAAGGCTTACCTGACTTTAGGCCTCCGAACACGATAAGGCTCGCACCTATCCCCCTCTACGTCAGCTATCACGACGTTTGGAAAGTTGCCCAGCACCTCAAAGCCGTCATCGACAACAAAGAGTACCAGAACTATAGCGAGGACAAATCCACAGTCACGTAGACAGGTAATCTTCTTTACTAGCTGGACATGGTTTTCTTCATGCCATCCGGTGAGTACGTGCTCGCCCTCGATGAGGGGACAACGAGCGCACGGGCTCTAATTTTTAATCGAAGTGCCGAGGTTAAAGGCGTAGGGCAGTCAAAGATAGGGCAGTTCTACCCTCAGCCTGGTTGGGTAGAGGAGGATCCTATTGAGATTTGGAAGGCCCAACTGAGGGCGGCCCGGAAAGCGATCCGGGTCGCCGATGTGAATCCGTCGGAGATTGCCTCGGTGGGGATAACCAATCAGCGTGAAACTACTACCCTCTGGGATCGAGCGACCGGGGAGCCCGTCTACAACAGTATCGTCTGGCAGTGCAGACGTACCGCTAAGATCGTTGAATCGCTCCGAGAGCACGCATCCCTCATCAAGGAGAAGACCGGACTCGTTCCAGACTCTTACTTCTCCGGTCCCAAGATCAAGTGGCTACTCGACAACCTACCCGGCCTCAGAGAACGAGCAGAGAAAGGTGAGATCCTGTTCGGCACCGTAGATACATGGCTCCTTTACAAGCTCACTGGGGGAAAGGTTCACGCCACCGACTACTCAAACGCCTCTCGTACTATGTTATTCGATATCCGGAAACTCATGTGGGACCCGGAGCTGCTAGAGCTGCTGAATATCCCAGCTGAAATTCTTCCCGAACCCGTAGCCTCAAGCGGTGTCGTTGGCTACACTGAACCGCGTCTCTTCCGAGCAACCATCCCCATCACTGGGATCCTGGGGGATCAGCAGGCAGCCCTCTTCGGTCAGACCGCATTCGAGCCGGGAACAGCGAAATGCACGTATGGTACCGGGAACTTTATGCTCATGAATACTGGTTCAAAACCTGTCAAGTCCCAAAAATTGCTCACTACTATTGCTTGGGGGCTCAACGAAGAGATATCTTACGCGTTAGAAGGAAGCGTCTTCGTAACTGGAGCCGCGGTTCAATGGCTACAGGAAGCACTCCATATAGCGAAGACTCCGCTCGGGATCGAGGAACTCGCTTCAAGCCTTCCGGGTAACGAGGGTGTATACTTCGTTCCTTCATTTACCGGCCTTGGCGCCCCTTACTGGGACCAGTACAGCCGTGGAACAATACTCGGTCTAACTCGTGGATCAACCCGTGCCCATATTGCTAGAGCCACTCTAGAATCCATCGCCTACCTCACCCGGGATGTCTCTGAGGCGATGGAGGCGGAGGGGCAGATTAAGCTCGGTGAGCTTCGAGTCGATGGTGGTGGTACGCGGAACGATTGGCTTATGCAATTTCAGTCAGATATTCTCGGTAAACGCGTTGTCCGACCTCGGAACTCGGAGACAACAGCCCTCGGCGTCGCTTTCATCGCCGGTCTAGCTGCTGAAGTATGGAGTAACCTTAAGGAACTCACCGAAATCTGGAGATCCGATCAAGTCTACGAACCAAAGATGCCCTCTGCGGAGCGGGAACGCCTTTACTCGACATGGAAAGCTGCCGTAGAACGATTCTCTCGGATGGGCGCACTTCAGCTGAAAGGGAAAACGAGTATATTTCTGCTCGTCTACCAAATAGTATATGCCCGAAGAGGTAGAATATGTCAGCATAGACGCATTGGAGAGTTTTATGGTCGATGTCTTCGTAAATGTCGGCGTTCCGAAACTAGACGCAAAGGTCTGCGCCGACGTACTCATCTCTGCTGATAAGCAGGGAATAGACAGCCACGGTGTAAGTAGGCTCAAGCCTATCTACTATGAGAGGATCAAGGCGGGTCTCCAGTCTCCAGTCACCAACTTCGAGATCATTCGTGAAAGTCCCACAACCGCAGTAGTGGATGGTCATGGAGGAATGGGCATGGTGATCGGTAAAAAAGCAATGCAACTCGCCATAGATAAGGCGAAGAAGCTCGGTATGGGGATGGTAGTCGTTAGAAATAGCACTCATTACGGGATCGCAGGCTATTATGCGAATATGGCGGTTGAGCAGGGGCTAATCGGGATCACAGGCACAAATGCTCGCCCCAGTATTGCTCCCACTTTCGGTGTCGAGAACATGCTCGGTACTAATCCCCTTACATTCGGTATGCCCAGCGATGAACTTTTTCCTTTCATGCTTGACTGCGCTACAAGCATTATTCAACGCGGCAAAGTTGAGGTCTACGCGCGATGGAAATATTGAAAGTGTTGAGCTTGTCGCCGCCTGTGCCGCATGTATCGACAATGGTCGTCGCGCAGGCGTTTACGCGCGTGGCTTTCTGGCGCATGATGCGTGCGGCGCCGGTTACTTCCTCCACCGTTTCGCCCTTCATGCGCAGTGCCGTGATCAGCGCACCGATTTGCGCGGGTGTAGCTTCGCCTTCCATGATTTCTCCCATAGCCAACATCATTTCCGATTCCGGCAGATCGATTTTTCTCACAACCTTGTCAATGGCTTCCTTAATCATGATGAACACTCCTTTCGTCCAAGTGTTTTTAAAAAGTTCCGTAAAATTCGTTTGCCCTGCGGAGTGAGCACGGATTCGGGATGGAATTGAATGCCTTCCACCGGAAATTCTTTATGTCGCAGACCCATAATTTCTCCCTCGGCGGTCTGGGCGCTCACTTCCAGACAATCCGGCAGCGTTTCGGGTCGCACGACAAGCGAATGATAGCGCCCGGCGGTAAAGGGATTGGGCAGTCCCGCAAAAATCGTTTTGCCGTCGTGCCGAACGGGCGAAACCTTGCCGTGCATGATTCGTCCGGCGCGGACAATCTCGCCGCCGAATGCGAAACCGATGGACTGGTGTCCCAGACAGATGCCCATAAGCGGAACGGATGTATGAAACTCGCGAATTACATCGACCGTGATGCCCGCCTCGCGTGGCGAACAGGGGCCGGGCGATAAAAAAATCGCCTGCGGTTTGAGCCGATGGATGCCATCTATTGTTATTTTATCGTTGCGATAAACTTGGACATCTTCAACCATCTGCCCCAGGTATTGGACAATGTTAAATGTAAATGAGTCGTAATTATCAATCATTAATATCATAAGGCGCTCCTAGTCTCCATTTTCGAGAACAAATCCGCTGCAGGCCAGCTTCACAGCCATTTGCATGCCGCGCGCCTTATTGAGCGTCTCCTGATGTTCGGATTCGGGCTGGGAATCATAGACAATACCTGCGCCGGCCTGAACGAATATCCAGCCGTCTTTGATGACCATGGTGCGAATGGTGATGCACAGATCCATGTTGCCGCTGAAGCTGAAATAGCCCACCGCGCCGCCGTATGCGCCGCGTCGCACGGGTTCAAGTTCGTCGATGATCTGCATGGCGCGGACCTTGGGCGCGCCAGTGAGCGTACCGGCGGGAAATGTTGCTGCGAGCACGTCAAACGCGTCCTTGCCCTTGGCCAATTGCGCACGCACGTTGGACACCAGATGCATGACATGAGAATATTTTTCAACAACCATGTACTGGTTGACCTGTACCGAGCCGGTTTCGGCAATCCTTCCCAGATCGTTTCGGCCCAGATCGACCAGCATGACATGCTCGGCTCGTTCCTTCTCGTCGGAGAGCAGTTCGTCGGCCAGTGCCCGGTCTTCCTGCTCGGTCCTGCCGCGCTTGCGGGTGCCGGCAATCGGCCGCAGTTCGACATCACTTTGTTCAAGACGCACCATGACTTCGGGCGAGGAACCGATCATTGTCAAATCGTCGAGTTTAAGGAAAAACAAATAAGGTGAAGGGTTCACATAACGAAGCGCCCGGTAAAGATCAATCGGATCGGTGTGGCAGAGTGTGGAAAAGCGCTGGGACAGGACCACCTGAATGACGTCTCCCGCGGCAATGTAGTCCCTGGCCTTCTCCACGATGGCTTTGTACTGATCGGGTGTCATATTGGACTCAAAGGCCACGTCATTGGTTTGTGGCGCGGGAGTAGGCGATATAGCCGGGGTGGAAAGCAGATCGATCATTTCATCGATCTGCCGGCAGGCCGTCTCGTAAGCTTCTTCCGGGGAATCCGTATCCTCTGTGTAAGCGCAGGCCACCACCTTGATGGTGTGGCGGGTGTTGTCGAAAATCACCAGAGAATTACTGATGACGAAAACGGATTCATCCAGATTCAGATCATCCGATGGCGCATCGGGAAGCTTTTCAAAATAGCGCGCCATGTCATAACCCAGGTAGCCAACGGCGCCTCCGAAAAAGCGCGGCAGTCCGGGAGTGGTGACAGGCTTATAACGGCTAAGCAACTCGCGCATAGCATTTAACGGATCGCCCTTATGCTCCCGCGTGGATAACCTTCCTTTTTCTTCAATGATCACGTTCGGGCCGCGGACCTTGAACACAACACCCGCATCCATGCCAATAAAGGAATACCGCCCCCACTTCTCGCCGCCTTCGACGCTTTCCAGCAGATAGACGTGATCCTTCTGCTGCAGCTTTTTCAAAACGGAAACAGGCGTTTCAATGTCGGCCAGGATTTCCCGGTAAACGGGAATCAGATTTCCCCTCCGGGCGAATGCTTCAAATTCTGTGAATTTGGGTTGGTACATATTCTTTCTCCTTTACAATATAAAAAGGCCGTGAGTTTCGTCACGGCCTTTTTAGTTTATGCAAACAAAAAAGCCGTGGAGTCCTAAGAGGGTCTCCACGGCTTTAACTTTTATTATAATAAAATATTAGCGGCGGAAAATCCTCCCTGTAAGGTTCCACCACCACCAGTTATTAAGATTTAATGTTACTGCGATTTGTTTCACTTATCTGTCTTCCTCATTTAATTGTGTGTTCCTATAACAACATGGGAAATGGAAGTCAATAATTTTTATGTTAACGGGCAAATTTCAATCTGTTTAAATATCCAATACTTTAAAATATAAAGACTCCAGAACACCGGTCACTAAAGCCAAGTTCTTGTAAAACAACTACCTTTTCTGTTGGTCCTGAGGTTGCTTTTGCTGCCGACCTTGGCGTTGCCCTTGTGGCTGCTGACCCTGAGGCTGTCTCTCCTGTTGTTGAACTTGGGGTCTCTGCCGCTGCTCAACTTGAGGCTGTCTCTGTGGTTGCTGCACCTGAGGTTGTCTCTGCCTCTGTTGAAACTGAGGTCTCTGCTGTTGAACCTGAGACTGACTCTGTGGCTGTTGATCCCAAGATCGTCTCTGTGGTTGCTGCACCTGAGGTTGTCTCTGCCTCTGTTGAAAGCCAGGTCTCTGCTGCTGACCCCAAAGTCGTCTCTGTTGTTGCCCAACCTGAGGCCTTTGCGGCTGTTGCACCTGAGGCTGTCTCTGTTGATATTGCTGTTGCCTTTGTTGTCTTAGTTCCTGCCTCTGCTGTTGTGGTCTAGGCTGATAGTTCTGGACACCCCAAGTTCCTTGCCTTTCCCAATGCCGATCATTTTGCCAGCTTTTCCAGTTCTGTTGAAGTCGCTGGTTAGGAATCCGTTCATAGTCCCATCGGTGCCCATACCAATTATGGTCTCTGTAATATCCTCTCCAGCCTGGGTCTACATCAAAATAGAAACTTGGAATAGCGTTATAATAACCCCAACCCCAGTTATAATACAGTGAGCGATACCAATGACCTAACCATGGACGCCACCACCAACCGCTCCAGAAAAACAAGTCAACATTTATATCGGGAACAACGTAAACATCGCTTGTATCGGGCATCACGACCACATCCGGAGGTGCGTCAAACGGAAGCGGCGGAGGGGGGGTGGCTTCAACAAAATCATTCACTACTAAAAAAGCATAACGGCCGGTTACTACGTATCCGTTACGGTAATAGTTGTAATAAGCCCTCACCTCGTATTGTCCTGGTGAGGGAAGGTCAAAGATTAAGACCCCCTGACGCAATCCACTGGATATGTATTTCCAGTCCCCGCCATCAGTATCTGGAGAGCCTACCGGCACTATACATATCCAGTCATTGAAGTTGCCTGGCGCATTCGTAAAATTTACCCTGATTATTTCACCCTGATTATAGATGTCCTTGTCAGTCCATACAACTGATGTTCCTTCAGCATAGCTTGACTTGCAGAAGAAGGACACTATAATCAAAAGGACAATGGAAACAATTGGTATAATCTTGAGATTCTTTATCCGCATCTTTTTACTCCTCCATTCAGCCGCTAACATGCTCTAGGTTTAAAAGCAAATGACGTGACACTTAGTAGCACACCGATTTTAATTGCCATCAAAATTAATGTCAACTTTTTCATAATCAATCTTCTTTCGACATTATCTTTACTTCAGCCAAGATATTATTCAGCAAGGCTTATGCCAATTGGAATTATTACCAATAACATGCTGGAATCACATGCTTGTTTCTTTCGATACGAAAATTTCATTCGTAATTTAATCTGAATATATGGATAAAATGTATCCAGCTTCATTATCCAGTTGAATAGTTACTACCCAACAGTCATCGGATAGATAAAAAAATGAACTTTGTATCTTGAATATTTTTATTTTAGGATTTGCTTAATGCTTATTTTAGCACTGTTGGCCGGCAGGCCGATGAGCAGTCCATCCACTGCCAGCGTGATAGGTCCGTTGTAGTATTTTTCTGAATCGCCAAGGAACATGCTATGAAGCACCGGCGGCAAAGGTGGCAGAATGTGATAAAGCACCAGATGCTTAACACCGGCCTCATTGGCTATTTTGGCGGCATCTTCGGGCGATGTGTGATAACTGGGAATATCCGCCGTTATTTTAGCCAGGGATGGATTGGGTGATAATCCCGCCTGGTCGTGTACCATCTTGATCATGGCAGGCTGCTGTGCTTCGTGAAACAGCACATCAACTCCCTGTGACTGTTTTTTCAATGACCGGCAAGGCACAGTGTCCCCGCTGACAACCAATGACCTTCCTTTGTAGTCAACACGGTAACCAACAGCTGGATATGCCGGGAAATGATTCACTTTGAACGCAGTGATCTTGACCCCTTCCTTATCGACAACAATAATCGACGCGTCTTCTTCAGAGGTTAAGCCAAACGGCAGGGCAGTGCCGCCTGCACCTGATGGTGGAACGGTTGCTGCCCCATGAAATGCCACCCGGTATCCCGCATCGAGGCTGTAAGCATGATTAAACCCATCAACTACAGTTTCAACTCCCGTTGGACCGATAACATCCACTGGTTTTGCATTGGAACCACCTGCCCAGCGCTGAAGCATCATCTCCCCCAGGTCAGCGATATGATCGGAATGAAAGTGCGTAAGTAAAATCGCATCCACCTTGCCTATGTCAAAGCCCATCAGTCCAATATTTCGGGCAGACCCCGGTCCGGCATCTATAATGTACAGGTGACTGCCAGCCTCCACAACTATACAAGGACCGACGCGGTTTATATCGGGAAAGGGTGCCCCTGTGCCGGCCAGTCCCGCATAAAGCCCGTCGTCTTTCTTATGCGTTTGACTAAGAAGCCGCTGCTGGATTATCTTAGTTGCTACGAATATGAATATCTGCTTCTGGAAAACAGCAGCTGTCAGCACGACGATGACAATTATAGAAACCACCCAAATGGCGGCTTTCAGTAAACGCCCCGTAGGTTTTTTACCTGAGTTTGCATTTTCCATTATTATTCCCCAATTGTAGGAACTGTCTTCTTTTTATTCAACAGGTCCATCATTTTCTGGGCAGTTTCAGCGCCGGCATTCTGGTTCTGCCCTGTCACAATAGCGCCATCAATGACAACATAGTTGGCAAACATATCCCGGAACGAACTCTTGGCCTCAAAAAGGGCACCCGCCGCACGCAATTCCCTTTCCGGATGCTGCGGCGTTATCTCAATGCCCAACTCCTTTACCTGCTTATCGGTAACAGCCGTCATCTTTTTCCCTTTTACCAGGGGATTGCCCTTCTCATCTTTCGCCCGGAGGAATCCCAGCGCCCCGTGGCAGACAGAACCTAAAATAATCTTCATGGAATATGCTTCGCTTATTTTACGGCCTAAGACTTCAGATGTGCCCAGATCATAGGCTGCACCCCATCCACCGGCCATGTAAACAAGATCATACCGGGTAAAATTAACATCATCTATTTTTAGAGAATTTTTCACCTTCTGCTGAAAATCAGCATCCATCCGGAATCTTTCATCGGCCGGAGTTAGCACTGGCCATTTAAGAGAAATTGGTTCTATGGGAATTTCCCCGCCATTGATGCTGGCAACGTCCACTTGCATCTTGGCATCTAAAAATTCGTAGTAGGGGACGGTCATTTCAGACGCATATACGCCTGTTTTCTTGCCGGTGTCGCCGAGAACGCCCCGGCTAGTGGTAATAATCAAAGCCTTACGACCGCCGAGATCAAAACTCCGTCCCTGGTAATGCGCGTGCAACCCCATTGCATTCAGAAGCAGTGGCAAGCCGAAATAAACAGTGAGGGCGACAACGATAATGATTGTTGCTGCGATAATGAATTTTTTCATAGGATTATTTCTCCAATTCCTTCTGTTTGGGCGTGATGGTTAAACTGCTGAATATACACATTAGTCCTGCTCTTCCTCAATCCAGAAAACTTATTTTGCTTCGGTTCTCGGCAGCCGGCAAGCCTATGGCGTCACGATGGCGAACGTACCGGGCGCTTGATCGATCAGCATCAAAAAGCGGGCCAGATCGATCTTGCTGCCGGTGATCTTCAGATCATCGTTCATCAGCGTGTCCTTCACGCCGGCGGTACCGACCAGCATCTTGACAAAGAGATCCTTGGTCATTGTCAGGGTTGCATTGGCATCGGCTGCTGGAGCTGCCCTCTTGTGATGCAGCACTGCATTTTCTATCCAGAGTACGTGGGATTCCCCGATATCAGAGATTACCAAGTTGATCCTGAGATCCCTGCCCTCTGCATCCGGGCCATTGAGAGCCGCCGCCATGGCGTCAAGGAAATACTCTATTGGTGTTTGCATGAGCATGTCGATTACGTAACTCTTGTCGATGCCCTTCTTCGGCGGACCATTACGTAATTCAAAGGCCGCTGTCAGATAGCTATTGCGCCAGGTGGTTGCTTCGGCCATGTAGCCCATTTGCTCGTAGGTGCGCGCCAGTAACTCGATGGCTTGCTTGTTATCGGGCAGTGCAAACACGACGTGGTTCAACAGCTCCGCGCTCCAGCGGTAGTCTCCCCTGTCGAATGCGTCCTGTGCCGCCGCGATGGCCTTCTCGGCGCCGCCGGCAAGGTTGAGATATCGCTTGGCCGATTCCTCAGGCGGCAGGGGGTTCAGGTTCGCCGGATTGCCGTCGTAGAAGCCCATATAGAACTGATAGACTGCCTTGACGTTGTGGCGCAGATCGCCATAGTAGCCGCGGCTCGCGAGGTAGGTCTCCAGTGAGGCGGGCAGTTTTATCATGTCGGCGATTTCACGCGCAGTGGAGCCGGCGTTGATGAGGCGAACCGTCTGGTCGTGCGTATATTTATAGACATCGCGGTGCTTGGTGATGAACTCGGCGATGCGCGCCCGACCCCAGATCGGCTGGTTGTGCGAGTTAAAACACACCTCGGTGCCGGCGGTCTGCTCCAGTGCCTGGTCCAAATAGTCCGCCCAACGCAGGGCATCGCGCGCCTTGGCCCCGCGTACCGGCAGGAGGTTGTGCATGGTCTGGACGAGAATTTCAGCACCACAATAGGCCTTTTTATCAGGGATCAGGAAGGTTAGTTCGGCGGGAGCCTCCGCCCCCGGCACGTTGTAGAAGACGAAGCGAACGCCATCAAGGACCATCTCCTGCTTGGGTTGCGTGACGATGAGGTTGGGCGGCAGGATACCATAGTGGCCGTCCACCAACGCCTTGCCCAAGCCGGTATCAACCAGGCCCTTGGGAGAGCGTTCAAGATGCCTGCCGAACTGGTAGCCTGACCGTCGTCCCATGGCAGGACCGACCAGGATGTTTTCGCTGGTTGCTTCCTTCATGAAGCCATCCGGTGCGATCACGGGTATCTTCCGTTCAACCGCTTCCTGAGGCGAAGTCACTCCGAAAACACCGCCGAAGTGGTCAATATGGCTGTGCGTGAAAATGATTGCAGATACCGGCTTGTCACCTAAATACTTTCGGGCGAAGGTGATCGCCGCCGCTGCACTTTCGCGGCAGGTCAACGGATCGACAACGATCCACCCGGTGTCGCCCTCGATCAGGGTCATGTTGGCTATATCAAAGCCACGCAGTTGGTAGATGCCTTCAGTTACTTTGAACAGGCCGATTTGGGCATTGAGGATACTGTGCCTCCAGAGGCTTGGGTTGATCGTCGCGGGCGCTTTGCCTTCGACAAACGTGAAGGCGTCGAAATCGATAAGCACCGCTCCCTCCGCACTGGTGATCTTTCCGCTGGGCCTGGCGATAAGACCGCGTTTGGCATCGTCGAAATCTTTCGGGTCATCGAGATTCAGTGATTGAGAGAAACGCTCATGGGCCTTGAGCGTGGCGAGCGTTGCGTCACCGGCAACACCGCCGATTACAGAATATTTACCGCCACAGCCGACGAGCATTCCCAGAACTGCTAGATAGATGGGGATTGCGGACAGGGTTTTCATCAAAGCGCTCCTTTCATGAATCAGTTAAGGGGGATACCTGAATGTGCTCATAGTATCACCTTCATTTTTAGTGAACCCTTGCTATTTTCGTCACACATTTCAGGCATCTGATGCCATGTCACATTTATTGAGTGTTCCTTTGCCTCCGATGATCCTGAACATATTTTTTTGATAAGAGACT
>CAWCAT010000027.1:0-158331 GCA_963793625.1 Bryobacteraceae bacterium
CGGCTTCGAGCGCTCGAAGGGCTCTCACCGCACTTCGCCAGTTTTGGCGCGAGGCTCATCGTAGTGGTCAAGACGTCAGCCGCTAGGTCTTTGACCGAGTGATGATGTTGTTTTCATGTGGGGCAGGATGGAATCCTGCGGCGGGTTGGCAACCCGCCCGGAGCGCCGGTTGCCAACCGGCGCGCAGCTTGACAAGCTGCCCCACAAACGAACATATTCTCGCGGTCGCAGACCTAGTGCAGATAATGAATGGTTTGCTGACTTGCGGGGGGCGGCTCCCCTGAGCCGTAATCCGACCTCCAGGCCGGGTTTGGCCGGGTCAGGGGACCCGGCGCGGTCCAGGGGGACCGCCCCCCGTAAATCTCAGGATTATCGACGCAGTACGCTAGAGAACCCGGCGGCCCTGAATGACTCGGATGAGCACGACGACTACTGCGACAACCAGCAAGATGTGAATCATGCCGGACATCGTATAGGAGGTGACCATTCCCAGAGCCCACAACACCAGCAGAATTAAACAGATAGTCCAAAGCATATTCTTAGATCTCCTTCAAGGAAATTCGTGCGCCCACGACGTTAGAGCTACCGATGGCCGGTCACATAACCGTTAAATGAGGCGGAGTCTCACGGAGTGGCGTCTCCGAAGCGGAAATAACCGCGCCCAGCGCCCACAACACGAACAGGCCCGCAGTGAGGGTCCAGAGCATGCCTATTCTTACGCTCCTTAGCGTTCGCGTTCGTGTTACACGCCACATCTCGAACCCCCCGAAAATCAACGAGAGAGCCAAAACACGCGGCCAGGCAAACTCGAGCCCGCCGGGATGGAAATAAGCCAATCCCAGACAATATATGAGCCCGCCGATGAGGCCGCCCCCAAAACCATCGGCGAAAGCGCGTAGTGCCGAAAGTGACAGCCCCGTTGAGCGACGCGGCGCCTCCGGTTGCGAATGTGTCAAGACACACGGGGGCACGCCACCCGGCGACTGTGACACCAACGATCTCTGCATGCTGGCTGGGTTTGTCCCCATGTCCGTTGCCCTTATGCAATCGCGACTCCGCGCGCTCAGGGCTGCGCTGTGCGTGGCGTCTCTCGTCCGATCACTTCAGCTACCTCTTTGGCCCGATCCCGCAATTCGGCTCCGCGGGTGAGGACGTAGTCTTCTGCCGCGGCAGCCTTGTCCTTCATCCAGTCCTCCCCGTCTTTGACCTTGCGGCTGATCAGGCTGCGCGTTGCAGCTCCGCTGAGAGGGGCAAGCAGAAGCGCCAAAGCGACGCCAGCTCCGAGCCCGCTCAGGAAAAATGGTAGTGCAGAACTTCTACAGTTACAGTCGTTCAGTTTAGCCGTCTCCATATTTGTCACCGATCCCTCCCTATCTGAAAGAGCATTTCAGAGCCCACATTGCGCAGCGCGGCTTTGGGGCAGTGCAAGGCGCACCTTGGTGCACTGCTCGCTGACTTCAAACAAACGTGACAACGCGGAAGCTTGGGGAGCTCTCACAAGAACCGAGGACCATATCTGGTCACTTGACCATTTGAGGTCAACGTTCGCGTGAGACTTTGATATCGCCGGGCGTGCGCCCTGCTTCCAGTTTGGAGACGGCTGACGAACCGGTCTGAAACTCGCGGCACTTGCTGTAAATGACTTCCTGTTCGATATGCAGCACTTTCAGCAGTCCCAGACGGGCCGAGGCGAATACCTGCACGCGCAGCGGCAGCCAAACCTCGTCATTCACCCGGGTCTGCTCAAAGGCCGCGCGCGAGCCCTTGGCCAGGCGGACCAGAAACAGTCCCACCGAGATGGTGTCGACCACTTCCACCTCCACTTTCACCAAGTGGTAGTCCTGCTTGTCCACCCAAAGCTTGCCCTGGAGGTGCGCAAGCACTTTCGCCGTGCGGGACCGGGGCTGGTATCCCTGGCGCGGTGTGGCTTCGATCACATACGACGCTATCGCCATCCCGCTTCTCTTCCCCGGTAAGACGGAAGTCAAAAGCCTCCGGCAACTCGTGCCAGGCCTCGCGTTGCCACTCGGGACGGCGCTCGTATTCGGTCAGGCGAAGAGCCCGCTGCGTCGCAGTCTCTTTCCGGCGCTCGGCAGTGCTCTTTGCGAGTTTCTCCTGCTCTTTCTTCTCATCGCCGGGCAGCAACGGGCGGTCGTCGCGCCCAGCCAGCCGCCGGTAAGGCGAGCCTTCCAGCAGCATGACGTCGTAGCTCTTCACTTCCTTGGATTTCAACTGTCCCTGGGGGTCCAAGCGGCGCGCGTCCACCCGCTCCGAAAACCCATAGTTGCGGGCCACTTTCCAGTTGCGCTCGTCGGCTGCCACGGCGCGGCGGATGATCTCGCGCGCGTCCACCTCGGCCGCAATGCCGTCGCCGAAGCGAGGCCCAGCAGCAACGCGCGCGCGGTAACCCAGACGCAGGGACGAGATAGTCAATTTCTTCCGGCTCCTCAACAGTAAAAAGGAGCAATCCGTTGCCCAATCGTCAAGGCGCGAGAAAGCCCTTTCTGGAAATCCCGGCGTGGCCTGCTCTGTCGCCTCAAGCTCCCCAAGTTCGACGCTCGGGTGTAGCGCAGACGCCAAATCCGCATTTGGCCACTCGTGTGCAAGTCCTTTTGCAGGCATCTACTAAACTGATCGCAAGTCACGAGTATGAAGTCGGGATCGAGCGGTCGGGAGAGGGGGAGTAGAGCCGGCTTTCTGGTCTGCAGTGTGGAAAGCCGAATGCCTTATTCGGAGGGAACGACGGTGGGGCTTGCCCGGAGGGACAGGCCCCTGCCTCGTTGCCGCATTTGGAAGCGCCTTTTCGTCTGGCGGCGCTCCGGATGTATCCTCTTGACCCTCTGCGGCCATGTCGAGCGGAGGAGCCGCGTCACGTAGGCAGAAACGTGGGGCGAACATCTCGCCAAGTACGACTGCCCCCGACCTCAAAGTGGCCAATTGACCGAATATGGTCACATTCGTGCCGACCGGGCTTCGGCCCACACTCAAAACAAGTCGGTGCGGTCCGTGCAGTGGGAGGTCATGCTGCAACGCCCGCCGACCGAAATCACCCCCTGCACGTCAATCTCAAATCCGTATTCGCCGCCCATGCTCTCACTGAAGTAGAAAGAGAATACTATGATCCGCCCGGAACCATCTTGAGCAGCGTTGCCGCCAGCCCTGCGTTTGGCCACTGGAATGCAGTTTCTATTGCGGGCATCTACTCCAAACCGACTGCGAGTCACGTGCGTGAAGCCGGGATCCAGCGTCGGATAAAGGGGTAGAGTCAGCTTTCCGGCCCGCAACCGAAAAAGCCGCGCGCCCGATTCGGCGGGAACGAGGTAGGTATCTGTCCGGAGGGGCCAGACCCCTGCCTCGTTGCCGCTTGAAGAAGCGTCTATTCGTCGAGAAGCGCCCAGATGTCTCCCATAACCTCCGCGGCCAAATCGCGTGATATAGACAGAGACGTGGGGCGAACATCCCGCCAAGTACGACTGCCCCGACCTCAAACCGTCAAGTGACCGAATACGGTCGAATTCGTGGCAGGGCACCGCTACTTCAAATAATGGAACTTTACAGCCTATTGGCTGGCTCCGTTAGTGAGCGGGATATGCCGGCGTATAAGCCGGAACGGATGCGCCGTGCGAGCGCACAGGCTTCCACTGCTTTCGCAGGCGGCTGCCCAGCAGCCACTTGGCCCGGTGCAAACGCGTCTTGGCACACGGCTCGCTGATTTCGAGCAATACGGCCACTTCGGCTGTGCTTAACTCCTGGACGACGCGTAAGGAGAACACGGTGCGATAGGGCTCCGGCAGCGCCCGCACGGCCGCTTCCAACGTTTCGAGCGTTTGTTTTGCCTGCATCTGCCGCTCGGGATCGCGCTCCACCGAAACGACGGTTTCGAGCGGATCGTAGTCGTAGGATCTGGTCTTCAGTTCATGCAAGTGCGTCCGGTTGCGCAGTCGAGACATAGCGGCGTGAATGGCGATCCGCGTTAGCCAGGTGCTGAAACTGGACCGGCCCGCGAACTGCTCGATGGAGCGGAATGCCCTGTAGTGAGCTTCCTGGATCACCTCGTCCACATCGGCCTCGTTGGAGAGGACGCGGCGCGCCACCCGGCGCAACTGCGGATTGTGGCGGTGCATGAGCACCTCATACAGCGCGGTCTCCCCGGCGCGCACGCGCTCCAGGACCACCTCGTCGGGCGCGTCCCCGCCCCAGCGGGAGGGTGCTTCGGCAGCGCTGGTTAGTGTTTCAACCGGGCTCATCATACGTCGCTCCTCGTCTCGATCCAGCGCTTCTCAAACTCGGTAAAGCCACTCGCCGAGGAGGAAAGCATAATGGCGCGAACCGCCATCGCCGCGGCCGGACACGAGAGCTGGGCGGACAGTGGCAATCCATTGAATCTACTTTGCGCGCCGACGCTACCTGGAAGGCACAACACCCAGATGATTTCGGCGGCCAGCATGGCCGCCGCCTCGTGTTTGGCCCTCTGACTAGAGCAGAGGGCCTTTCCTTTGTGTATCCACTTCCAAGCTCCAGCTCAAACAGCTCCTTGTGTTTTTGTTTAACTAGTTATATAACTAGTCCAAGGAGGAGCCATGGGTTTCCCCACCAAAGTCCAGCTCATCAAACGCAAGGACAGCGAGCAGTGGTACATTAACTTCCCGTCGGCCATCGCCCAAGCCATGGAGTTCGAGCGCGGCGAGGTCGTTGAATGGATCATCCAGGACAAGTCTCAGCTTGCCCTTCGCCGCCGCAACGTCCCCGCTTCAACGCAAAAAAAAACGAGTCGCGGGAAGGATTGATGTCCGCCTGGCAGGCCTTGTTCGATACGGCCCGTCCGGCCTTTGCCCAGCAGCGCACCTTCGACCGCGCTCGCGGACTCGCTTTGTCTGCTCTGGCGTGTCTGGGCCGGCGCACCTTGTCGGGGTTGCTGTGCGCCTCCGGCCAGCAGTTTCACGACTGGTCCGCGGCCTATCGTCTGTTTGAGAAACAGCGCCTGGATCCCGCGCCACTTTGGAACTGCGTCCAGAACCAGGTCTTTGCCCTGTTGCCGGACTCAGCGCCGGTGGTCGCGCTGATCGACGATACCCTGCGCCGCAAACGCGGCAAACACGTTCACGGCACTTCCTGGCGGCGCGATCCCCTCGGCCCGCCGTTCGCCGATAACTTCATTTGGGCCAGCCGATTCCTGCAACTCTCGATCGCATTGCCTGCGCACTCTGAGCAAGAGGCTTCGCCAGCCCGCGCCATTCCCGTCGACCTCCAGCACGCGCCTTCTCCGCGCAAACCCTCCAAGCGCGCGCCAGAAGAAGTTTGGGATGCTTGGCGCGCAGCCTCTGCGCTTGCCACAGTCAGTTCGCTGGGCGCCCAACGCATTGCCGCACTGCGTGTCGCACTGGATGCAAGCCCGGGCGGTACGCAACGCCAGTTGCTGGTGTGCGCCGACGCCACCTTCACCTGCCATGCCGTGTTCCAAGGCCTGCCGGAACGTACGACGCTGATCGGCCGCATCCGCAAAGATGCACGCCTGTATGCATTGCCGACGCCGGAGGAAGAAAACCATGGCCGCGGCCGCCGCCGTTGCTACGGCCAACGCCTGCCCACCCCGGAGCAATACCGTCAGGACGACTCAGTCCCTTGGCAAACAGTTCGCGCCTGCGCCGCTGGCAACACTTATGACTTCGAGATCAAAACCATCGCGCCGCTGCGCTGGCAGCATGCCGGCGGCGATCGCCAACTGCTATTGCTGATCGTCCGGCCGGTTGCCTATCGCCTCAAACAAGGCGCCGATCTGAATTACCGCAAGCCCGCTTACCTGATCTGCACGGACCCCGCGCTCACCCCGCAGCAGATCCTGCAATCTTATCTCTGGCGCTGGGAAATCGAGGTCAACTTCCGCGACGAGAAGACCCTGCTCGGCTTCGGCGAACCCCAGGTCCGCACCGAAGCCGCGGTCCGCACCACGGCTGCTTTTTTTGTTTTCGTCTATGCGCTTCTACTGTTAGCCCTACAGCATTGCCAATTCGTCCACACGCCCTTGCCGCCGCCCCGCTGGCAGCGCAGAAAACCGAAACGCCCGCTGCAACGCGTCTCCACACCGCAAGCACTCTCGCTGTTTCGCGCCTGCTTGTGGTCAACCGCACTTGGTCTAACTAATAAAAACGGCTTCGCTATGGCCGACAGGACCACAACGAAGCCTTCGCAAATCGAATTTACCTTGAAATCAGCCGTCCTGTACGCGACAGGATAGCCAAACACGAAGAAAGCCGTCGGGGCGATTACCCCGACGGCTTTTCTATTCAACCTACTTCACTAACTAGAAAATAAACTTGGCGCCAAGCTGGATGTTACGCGGGTCGCGCGCTCCCAGGATTTTGCCGAAGTTCGCGTTTCCGAGTGCTGTTGTCGGTGCATTGAAGTTCGCGTGATTCAAGGTGTTGAAGGCCTCGCCGCGAATCTGGAATTTCACGCGCTCGGTGACGGGAATCTGCTTGAATACGGAGCAATCCCATTTCACGATGCCGGGCGCGGTGATAATGCTGCGGCCCGCGTTACCCGGACGGTACTGGCCCACCGGCACTTCCGCGAACGCGGCAGTGTTGAACCATTTGTAGATGGTCTTGAGGTCGCTGCCGGCAAACGGATTGCCGATTGCATCCGGGCGCCCGCCCGCCGTAGATGACCCGTTGTTCACGCTTCCCAAACCGCCCGGGTCGTTGCCGAGCGAGGAGGTTACGTTGAGCGGCAGACCAGAGTTGTAGGTCACGATACCCGAAAGTTCCCAATTGCCAAAGACGCGTCCCGCGAAGGTCCGCGAGTTACGCAGGAAAGGCAGCGGATACACATAAGACGCCGTATAGACATGGCGGCGATCGAGCGGCGATAGACCGTAGTCCGCCTTCCAGTCATAGGTGTTCTGCGGAGCGTTGGAGCGGTCGCTGCCGTTATCGGTCAGCGCGCGCGACCAGGTGTAGGACATGCTGACCGTACCAGATTTGCCGAAGCGCTTCTGGAAGCTCGTCTGCAACCCGTGGTAGTTCGAGTTGAACCACGTCTCCACACCGTTGATCGCGTTATAGCCCTGATAAGGACGCAGCACATTGAGACGCGGTCGAATCGCGGAGGTGATATAGCCGTTGGCCGGTACGAGTCCGGCGGCAGCGGCAGCACCGGGACGCACCTGGTTCAGATCGATTATCCCGATCAGGTTCGTGCCCTTCGATCCCGTGTAGCCAATCGTGAAGATGGAATCACCCTTCAACTGGCGCTGGATGTCGAAGCTCCACTGCTGGATATAGGGCGTCTTGTAGTTGACGTCCCAGCCTCGCAGGCTGGCCGGCGCCAGGCTGACAACGGGCGAACCCGCGGTCGGATTTTCCAGGCGCGTATTTGCGATCGAGAGAGCATTGAACGTCGGCGTCGGGTTCGTGCCGATATTCGTCAGAAGCGGGCCGACCAGGGTCGTGTCATAGAACATGCCGTATCCGCCGCGCACGCTGGTCTTGCCGTCGCCAATCGGATCCCAGGCGAAGCCGAAGCGGGGCGCGAAGTCGTGATTGTTCTCGCGCGCGATCTTCTCGCCAAAGCGCGAATTTGAGCCGCCGGTAATGACGCCGTTGAACGGATCGCCAGCACCGGCAATGCGATTGCCCGTAGCCGGATCGATCTTGAACGCCTTGGCAGGATCGAACATCGTCGGGTCGAAGTTCGTCAGGATTCCGCCATTGTCGGTGGGCTGACGGAAGTTCGAATAGCGGATGCCGAGATTCAGCGAAAGCCGCGATGTCACGCGGAAGTCGTCCTGGAAATAGGCCTCATAGGACTTGCTGCGGATGTCCGCCGTCAGATCTATTGAGGACTGGCTGAAGGTCGCAACATTGCCCAGCAGGAAATTCGCCCACGACTGTTGCAGGGTTACGTTTGTGCTCCCTGCCGGACGTGGCGTATTGGAGAAGCTGAACGCGCCAGAGTTGTCCGAAAGCTGATTCTCGTTCTTGCGATAGATGTTCATCGACGCGCCGAACTTAAACGTGTGGCGTCCATGAATCTTGGTCAGGTTGTCGAAGATCGAGTGGTTATAGCTGAAGTTGTCGTACGCGCCATAACTGGTGATCGTCGAGAGCCCGCCCGTGAAGGCGAGACCAGTGATGCGTTCCGGATTGCCCGGATAGGCCAGCTTCGGGTTGATGTTCGGCGAGTTCGCGCGGGCGGCCAAGCCAACTGGGTGACTGAAAATTCCACCTTTGCTCCAGGCCCATCCGGCTTCGTTGAACAGCGTCGGCGTGAAGGAACTGGTTCCGCGAATCACAAGGCTGCGGCCCGGCGAATCGGTCTTGGTCGTGGAGACGCCAGGAACAAAAGCGTTCGTGAACAGACCGCCCGGTTCGGTGGTCGGAATAACGTCGTGCAGGAAGCGGCCGGAGAGCACCAGTTTCTGCCCGAAATTGTGGTCGATCTTGATGATCTCCTGCCGCGCGTTGAACACGCCGCGCAGCGGCACTGCGAGGTTGTTGCCATTGGTGGGAGCGGGCAGCTTGGAGAAGATGTCAGTGATGTACTGCTGCGCAATCGGGTTGATGGCGCCTATCGTGGTGGAGGTCTGTGTACAGGTTGCTCCATCCGCACTGGTGGCTACGCAAACCGGATTCGCAAAAATGCCTTTGCGTTCATCCAGCGTGGGAATCTGAACGTTCGACGCGTTGTAGTTGATGACGCGGCGGAATCTCTTGCGAGAAGAAGAAGAACGTCTTCTGGCGGCCGTCGTAAACCTTCGGAATAAAAACCGGACCACCGACTGTGTAACCGAAATCGTTATAGCGCAGCGGCGGGCGGGAAACGCTATTGAAGTTGTTGAAGAAGTTATTCGCGTTCAGCTTGTCGTTGCGCATGAACTCGTACGCGGTTCCGTGCAACGAGCTTGTGCCGGACTTGGTGACAATGCTGATCTGTCCACCACCGGCGCGGCCGAATTCCGAAGAATAAGGCGTACGCACAATCTTCATTTCCTCGATCGCGTCGATGCTCGGATACTGCTGGATCGTGATGTTGGAACCGCGGTCCACGTTATCCGCGCCGTCGATCGTCCAGCTGTTCTGGCTCTGGCGCGTGCCGTTGACCGAGAATCCGACAGTATTGTTGCCGCCGGTCGGATTGGTCGATACCGACATAAATGGAGTCAGACAAGTTGGACGAAACGCCCGGCTGCAAAGCGAGCAACTGCGCGAAGTGGCGGTTGTTCAGCGACAGTTCGCGTACCTGCGTTCCGGAGATCAGACCGGATTGCTGCGCCGACTGCAACTCAACCTGATTCGTCGTGGATCTCGACTGTCACTTCCTGCGTGACATCGCCGATTTCCAGTTTAAGTTGACCGTCAGTTTCTCATTGACGTTCAATTCGATATTGTTCTGAATACCTTTTTTGAATCCCGGAACTTCGGCAGTGACAGAATACATGCCAACTGGAAGAAGCGGGGCTGTGTAGAAACCGACGTCGTTCGTGGTTGCTGTGCGGATGACGCCGTTACGTGATGTGTTGGTGACGGTTACCTTTGCGTTGACTACCGCGGAACCGCTTGCGTCCGTGACTGTGCCAACGATATTGGCAGTAATTTCCTGCGCGGACAACGGGAATAGACTGAGCAGAAAGCACACAAGCAGGGCTGTTATCCCCGTTTGTGGCCGGGTGAAGTCTCGAACCATATTAATTAATCTCCTGAAGCTATGGCGGGAATATACGGAAATGCTGGAAACCCACCAATTTACATTCAGTGTAGCGCGTAAAGCCATGGAATAGACCTGCCGATGATTAAACGTGTCGGAGACAGAATTAGAAATCGTGCAGACGCCCAGGATGACTCGCTCCTGGTCGAGAATATTGTGGCCTTCGCATTCCGATCTCTTCTTTCTTTTTCACCGCCTGGATGTTTCTGGTGAGTCCGGCTGGCTGGCTGGCTTGTTGCAGGATTCCGACACTGTGCTGCATACACGCACAGGTCAGCACATTCTGGAAACGGCGAGCGTTCCCACACACGATCTGTTCTCATTCACCAAACCCGGCGACGTGTGGTTCGCGTATGAATGGCTGGCCGAGGCCGCATACGGATGGCTGTTTAATCTGGCAGGGTTCAAGGGCATCGTACTGCTGGCTGGCATGCTGATCGCGCTCTACATTACCGTGCTGCTGAAGCACACAATGTGGAAGGGTGCCAACGGCATGATTGCACTGGTGGTCATGCTGCTGACCGCTACGGCGACATCGATTCACTTCCTGGCGCGCCCGCACCTGTTCACGCTATTGTTTCTGGCTATTGCGGTTTGGGTGCTGGATTACAAAGGCGCCACGGAGGACGTCTGCTCTGGCTGCTGGTCCCGCTCACTGCACTTTGGGCCAATATACACGGCGGCTTTGTGATGTTCCTGGTGCTGCTTGGCCTGCGCGCTGTCAGGTTGCGCAGCCGAAGCTTGGCTCTGGCCTGAACTGCGGCGGAGCACAAGCGCGAGGCACTGCAACTGATCGCACTCGGGGCGGCTTGTGCGCTCAGGCTCACTTGCAAACCCTTACGGGATTTACCTGCACGTCCACATATTTGAATATTTGCGCTTCGGGTGGATTACGTCGAACGTGTCGGAAGCGCTCTCGCCTGTTTTCCGGTCGGAAGAGCTCTACGACTACATGGTGCTGCTATTTGCCGGGATGGCCACCATCCCAACACTGATTCGCAAGAAGAGCATAGTCGAACCGCTCTGGATACTTTTCCTTGGATACTGCTCGCTCGTTTCGGTGCGTCACCTGACTATTTATGTGCTTGTGGCCGCTCCGATCATTGCAGTCGAGCTTTCAGAATGGTGGACGGATTTTGCCAGGAGCCGGTCGCGAGCATCGCTTGCAGGAATGCTGCATGACGTCTCGCAGCAACTCACCGTCAGACTGCCGGGAACCAGCGCGTTCATTCCGCTTGTCATTATGGTGCTGGCGATCGCGCCCGGGATCCATATCCCAAGTCAGTTCCCGATGGTGAGGTTCCGGTGAAGTTTATCGAACCACATCTCGACCTGTTGGCCAGTGAGCGCCTGTTCACCTCGGACCAAATCGCGAATTACCTGATCTTCCGCAACTACCCGCGCCAGCAGGTATTCTTTGATACCCGCCACAACTTTTATGGCGAGAAACTCGGCAATGAGTACCGCACAATCAGCGAGGGCGGTGCTGCATGGCGAGGCCTTCTCGACAATTACAAGTTCAATTTTGTCCTGAGCCCGGTGAACGCGCCCATTGCTTCCCTGCTTCAGGCTGCAGGTGGCTGGCGCATCCTCAGCACCAACGGCAAGTACATTCTCTTTCAGCGTGAGAGTCAGAACTGATAGGATTGCCTCGTGATTGGATCCAGTCGCAGGTTCTTTCTTCAATCCGCCGCACTTGGATTGTGCGCCGGATTTCCGCCGTCCGCCGCGGAGGCTCGTGATCGTGCCGCCTGGCTGAAAGATGCCCGTTGGGGTGTCATGACGCACTTCCTCGCCGAATGGATGGCGCCTTCCGCCCACAGCAGCGTCAACGAATGGAACAAGCTGGTCGACGGCTTTGATGCACGCGGCCTGGCCGATCAACTCGCCGCAGTTCGAGCAGGATACTACATCATCACGCTCGGCCAGAATTCCGGGTTTTACTGTTCGCCGAATGCCAGCTATGACCGCATCGTCGGCAACAAGCCAAGCAAGAACTCGCGGCGCGACCTGATTGCAGACCTCTCCGCGGCTCTGAGTCCGAAAGGGATTAAGCTGATCGTGTATCTGCCTTCCGGCGCGCCGGCCCGCGACAGCGTTGCCGTGAAGGCACTCGAATGGCAGCGCGGTCCGTTTCCCAATCATGAGTTCAAGCTCAAATGGGAGCAGATCATCCGCGAATGGTCGATGCGTTGGGGCAAGAAGATTTCTGGCTGGTGGATTGACGGCTGTTACTCGCCTAACGCGATGTACCGCAAGCCGGAGCCGCCGAATTTCGCGAGCCTCGCTGCCGCACTGCGCTCCGGCAACCCGGATAGCATCGTGGCCTTTAATCACGGCGTCATTTATCCGTTGATTTCGATCAGTGAGCACGAGGATTACACGGCCGGCGAAGTGAACGAACCGGATCGCATTACGTGGAAAGGTTCACGCTTCGCGAACGGACGAGTCGATGGCGCCTTCCCGCACGTGCTCAGCTATCTGGGTTCCACATGGGGCAAAGGCGATCCACGCTTTCCTGATGCGAAAGTGATCGAGTGGACCAGCAAGTTCGTGAACGCCGGCGGAGTAGTGACGTGGGACGTACCGATTCAGCCCAGCGGGCTAATCAGTGAGCCGTTTGTGAAGCAACTTAACGCGCTTACCGTGCGCGCCTCTGTTGGTACTCAAACAGAGGCGCGCACGCTAAGGGATCGCGTTTAGTAACGGTAGTGATCCGGCTTGTAAGGACCTTCCGGAGCCACACCGAGATAGTCGGCCTGCTTCGGAGTCAGCGTCGTCAGTTTCACGCCGATCTTCTCCAGGTGCAGGCGGGCGACTTCTTCGTCCAGCTTCTTCGGCAGCGTATAGACGTCCACTTTGTAAGTGTCGCGATTCTTCCACAGATCCAACTGCGCCAGGGTCTGGTTCGCAAAGCTGTTGCTCATCACAAAGCTGGGGTGGCCGGTCGCGCAACCCAGGTTCACCAGACGGCCTTCGGCCAGCATGAAGATGCTGTGTCCATCGGGGAAGGTGTACATATCGACCTGCGGCTTGATGTTGGTCTTCTTCACGCCCTCGGCCGTGTTCAGCCGATCCACCTGAATCTCGTTGTCGAAGTGGCCGATGTTGCAGACGATCGCCTGATCTTTCATCTTCGCCATGTGCTCGAAAGTCAGAATGTCGCAGTTGCCGGTGCAGGTGACATAGATGTCGGCGCGCCCGAGCGTATCTTCGACGGTCGTTACTTCGTAGCCTTCCATCGCGGCCTGTAGCGCATTGATCGGATCGATCTCGGTCACGATCACGCGTGCGCCGAATCCGCGCAGCGAGTGCGCCGAGCCTTTGCCGACGTCGCCGTAGCCGCAGATCACCGCGACTTTGCCCGCCACCATCACATCGGTTGCGCGCTTGATTCCGTCCGAAAGCGATTCGCGGCAGCCATACAGGTTATCGAACTTCGACTTCGTCACCGAGTCGTTCACGTTGATCGCCGGAACCAGCAGCGCGCCCTGCTGCTGCATCTTGTACAGGCGATGGACGCCCGTGGTCGTCTCTTCGGAAACGCCGCGCCATTCCTTCACCATGTCGTGCCAGCGGGTCGGATTCTCCGCATAGACCTTCTTCAAAAGGTCCTTGATTACGTCCTCTTCATGGGTCTCGGAAGCCGAGTTCACCCAGTCCGAACCGTTCTCGAGTTCGTAGCCCTTGTGGAGCAGCAGCGTCACGTCGCCGCCGTCGTCGACAACAAGCTGCGGACCCTTGCCGCCCGGATGGCTCACCGCCTGATAAGTGCACCACCAGTACTCTTCCAGCGACTCGCCCTTCCACGCGAAGACCGGAACGCCCGCTGGCGGCAATCGCGGCGGCAGCATGGTCCTGCGTCGAAAAAATATTGCAGCTCGCCCAGCGCACGTCCGCGCCCAGATCCACCAGGGTTTCGATCAGCACGGCCGTTTGAATGGTCATGTGCAGCGAACCGGTGATGCGCACGCCGGCCAGCGGCTTGGACGGAGCATATTTGTGGCGGATCGACATCAAACCGGGCATTTCCGATTCGGCGATGGTGGTTTCCTTGCGGCCCCAGTCGGCGAGCGACATATCGGCCACTTTGTAGTCAGTGGTTGAGAGAGTGGTGGGCATTTAGTTAATTCCTTTAATCTTCTATCGACAAATCACGATATGTTGATATGATAATGGAGAAGCACCGATGCCGTCAATCCTTAAATCGCTGCGCTTGCTTGCCGACCCCAGCCGGCTGCGGATTGCCCTGCTGCTCGAGCGCGAAGAGTTGTCCGTTGCCGAACTCCAGGAAATCATCGGCATGGGGCAAAGCACCATTTCAACGCATCTCGCACAACTCAAGCAGTTGGGCTTGGTGGAAGACCGCCGCACCGGCAAGAATATCCTCTACCGCCTGAATGCGAAGCAGGCCGATGGACAACTCGCGCAATTGATGGATCTGCTCCGGCAGAGCGCGGCGGAGATTCCCGAATCCGAGCAGGATCGCGACGCGCTCGAACTTGCACTGCGCAAGCGCCAGGACAAAGTCCGCTCGTACTTCGATGAACTCGCCGGAAAGTTTGGACGCCAATACGTGCCTGGCCGCTCGTGGCGTGGGCTGACTGAGATGTTGTTACAGTTGATGCCGCCGCTTGTGATCGCCGATCTCGGAGCAGGTGAGGGCACGTTCGCACAGCTTCTCGCGCGGCGCGCCAAGGAAGTGATCGCAGTCGATAATTCCGAAAAGATGGTTGAGTTCGGAGCGGAGCTGGCGGCACGGCACGGCGTCAAGAACCTGCGGTATCGCAAGGGTGATCTGGAGGCGCTGCCGATCGACGACGCGTCGGTCGATCTCGCATTCTTCAGCCAGTCCCTGCATCACGCGCAACACCCGGAGCGCGCGGTTGCCGAGGCGCACCGCATTCTGAAACCCGACGGCCGCATCGTCGTGCTCGATCTCGTCAAGCATCACGTCGAAGAGGCGCGCGAACTCTACGCCGATGTCTGGCTCGGCTTCACCGAAGTTGAGGTGCAGCGCTTCCTGCGCGAGGCTTCGTTCCAGAATATCTGGACGTCCGTGGTCCACCGCGAAACCGAAGCCCCGCATTTTGAAACCCTGCTGGCAGTGGCGAACAAGAATCTGCAGCTTTCGTGATGGCGGCCTCGTCGGCGCTATGATCTAACCAGATGAGTTCTTACCAGTTAGCGTTAGTCTTACTCGCTGCAGTTCCATTTACTAACTCGTATGGCGCCGAAATGGTGTATGCGACCCCTTTCGATTACTCCGATATTCGTGCTTATCCCTATGCGTTCAGCGTTGCTTCTGACACTGCAGGCAACGTGTACGCATCCTCATTTCGTGCTGACCTTCATTACATTCCGCATCAGTCATCAACGGTCAACCGGACTGCCTGGGTGAAGAAGTTCGCTCCGGATGGAAAGACTCAGATCTATTACTCCGGTCTGCCGTACGACACAGTCCCGTCGGCGCTTGTGGCCGACCTCGCGGGAAACGTCTATCTGGCAGGAACGACAGGAGCTATCATTCCGGCCTTCACGCCTGGTGTATTTCAGACTTCATCCGGGTCTGGATTCCTGGCGAAATTCGGGCCTGACGGCAAGCGTTTATGGTTTGCCAGGATTTCGGGAAACCCTGCAGCTGTTGCGACCGACACAGAGGGATTCGTTTACGTCGCGGGTTCAGCCCAATCCGATTTCGTAACCACACGCGGCGCGTTGAAAGAGCAGATCGGCGCAATCAATTGCACTGGTTACAAAGGTCCAGAAGCTTGCACAGACGCGTTTGTAATGAAAGTAACACCCGATGGCAGTGCGATCGTGTATGCCACCCTGCTGGGCGGTTCCTGGGAGGACCGCGCCACTTCGATGAGCGTAGATGCTGAAGGAGCGGCCTGGGTCACGGGCGAGACGCTCTCTCCCGATTTTCCGGCGACCGCCGGAGCATTCCAGCCGAAGTACGGCGGCACGGGGATGATGGGGGAGCAGCGCTATGGTGACGCCTTCGTTGCTCGCATCGCGCCAGACGGCAAATCGCTGCACTGGGCAACGTATCTGGGCGGAACAGGCGCAGATTTCGATACCGCAATTGCGCTGGACAGCTCTGGGCAGGGCTTCATCGTAGGAACAACGCTGTCGAGTGATTTCCCGGTCAGTTCCGCACCCTGGCAGCAGCGCTACGGAGGCTGGGCCTCAGACGATCCAATTGGTGGCGACGTGTTCTTGACGAAGATCTCTCTCGGGCTCGGTGGCCTTCTCCAGCTACATGGGGAGCCCCGGATCTGAGCGCGCTCTCAGAGTTGCGATTGCAAAGGACGACCGCGTCTTTGTTACCGTTCGCGGGCCTGTTGCCGCCGGCTTCGAAAAGCGCCCGGTGGGCGGCTGTGAAGCGCCGTCTTCGATAGTTCAGGTGGACGCAATGACCGGACGGGTTGTCGATTACCAGACCCTGCCAGGGGTCTTCAGTCCCGATCTCACACTGGATAGCGCCGGCCAACCAGTTACGCTCGGCCTGTGGGCAAGTGACAATCCGTTTGGACCGGCAAACCTGGGGGGAGGGAACGTCCCGCTCGGACTGGCCGCCTACGACTTTACGCGGCCGGCCAAGCCCCGGCTCACATGCCTCGTGAACGCGGGCAGCATGAAGCAGGGACGAAATTATGGGATTGGCTTGGCAGTTGCGCCCGGGGAGATCGTGACGATTATGGGGCTCGGACTTGGACCGGAGTCCGGCATTGTCCCGGCACTTTATCCCGGGAGCAGTCTTCCCACCGAACTCGTGGGAACAGTTGTGAAGTTCGGCGGCGTACCAGCCGCACTGCTGTACGTCCAAAACCGTCAGATAAATCTGATGGTGCCCTATTCGCTACGGCGTGGGTCCGCACCAGTTACTGTAGAACGCGCTGGCAGGGTGCTTGGTCCGTATAATCTCAACGTGACGCCTGCGGTGCCAGGCTTCTTCACGACTGGACAGCTTGGCACAGGACAGATTCTTGCGTTTAACGAAGACGGAACGCTGAATTCCGAGAGCAACCCCGCGCCGCGCGAGACGATACCAACGTTGCTGGTTACGGGATTCGGTGTGCTGGATCCGCCGGTGGATTACACGGTTACACCGAGCAGTGGAGTCTTGGGCCGTGTCGCAGGTGAGTTTTACCTCAATATCGCGACCGGACCCTCAAGCTTCTCGGAAATGGGCCTCGTCTCAGCAGCACCCGTTTTCCGTCAAGTCTCCGGTCTCATCGCTGTCAAGGCCTGGATTCCACCCACGACAATTACAGGCAAGGCATTTGTAAAGTTCTCCTTTGCGCAGGCCTACGGGTGGGAGTACACGCAGGGCAACGTATACCTTGCTGTGCGGTGATCATCGACAAAACTTAAATCTTTTTGCTCCAGGCATTCGTTATAGCTGTCGAAAAGGCGAGTGCGATGGATTGGAGCGAAGCGATAACATCGGGAAGTATTCCGTTGTCCATGGAACAGGCAGAACCAGCCCGGACTTGGCCGCAATCGATTAACGAGTTTGAGGCCTTGATCGAACAATATCAGCACCGGCTGGTGCAGTTCGCCTTCTGCCGTCTGCAATCTCAGCCGGATGCCGAGGATGTCGTACAGGATGTTCTCGTGCAAACCTGGCGTGATCGTGAGAAGCATAAGGGCGTCGATCATGTCGGCGCGTTTCTGTTTCGCATGGTCGCCAACCGCTGCACGGATCGGCTGCGCCAGCAGCGCAAGCGTGGGTCCGTGTCCCTGGATGACATGGAGCCGCGAGCCGCGGCGGACATTCAACTGGATTCCGTCGAGGCCGCGAAACGCCAGCGCTGGATTGACGCCTTGCTTGCACGCTTACCCGAGCGGCAGGCCGAGGTCATCCGGTTGCGGATCTATGGAGACTTACCCTTTGAAGTCGTGGCACAAACAATCAACTGCTCCGTTCCAACTGTCAAATCGCGTTTTCGCTACGGAATTCAAAAGCTCCGTAGAGTCCTGCAACACACAGGAGGCGAACGATGAACTGTCGAGATACGCAAGAACGCCTGATTGACCTATTCGATTCCGCAACGCCGACTGGAGTAGCCGCTGAACTGCGCGCACACCTGGCGGCATGTGAAATCTGCGCCCGCGAATATGCCCAACTTCAGGCAGCCGTCGCCAGCATTGAGCCCCCGCTTCGTGTCCAGGCCTCTCCGGATTTCAAGGAGCGTGTCATGAACAAGATTACAGAACCCGAAGCGCCGCGCGGTCGCTGGCGCATTCTCATTCCCAGACTGGCGGCGGTTTCCGCTGTGGCGTTGGTACTGGTAGCGCTTGCACCCATGTTGGATTCTTTGGGACGAAAAGGCGGGCAACAGCCCACGCCCGTAATGAGCTTGCTGGCGCAGTCCGTGCAGGCCATGTCGAATTTGCAGTCAATCCATATCACCGCGCGCATGCGTACTTTGCCCCGTGAGAACTTCGAGTACATCAATCCACGCTGCGAGTTCCTTCCGCTGGAAATCTGGAAGCAGTATGGTAATCCGGCGAAATGGCGCGTCGAAAAGCCAGGGCGTCGCGTTGCGGTGGATGGTCAACATGCGGTGATGTTGATCGGTGATGATCGCGCGTCGAAACACAGTCCGCGCGCGAATTATCTCAGCTGGCTGAACGTACTGCTCGATAGCGAGCAGATTATGGAACAGGAACTGCAATTGGCCCGAGCGCAGATTTCTAAAACCAGCCTCGGCGAGCAGGACCACAATGGCGTGCGCCAACTGGTGCTTACCGTGGAGCGCAAGGCTTCAAATGTCGGGAACGATTGGGTGAAAAACAAGAGCGTTTCCGAATCCGACCACACACGCATCTACCGTTTCGACCCCGTGACAAAACGATTGGAGGGCATGCAAATCGTGCTGCATGCAGCGGATGGCGATAGCGTCGTTTTTGAAATCACCGGTATTCGCTACAACGAACCGCTCGATCCAGCGCTCTTCACGCTAGTTGTGCCGCAGAACGCAATCTGGAGCGTGGATCCGGAGAAGATGCCCACCAACCGGCCGCTTCCAAATTCTCCCAAAGAAGCCGCAATCATGGCTTTTGATGCCATGTCGCGTGAGGACTGGCCGCAGGCTCTCGTCGTATTTTCGGAATCGGATTTCAACCAGAATTTCAAGACAATGTTCGGCGGACTCCAGGTCATTTCGACTGGAGAACCATTCCAGTCCGGCCTCTACCGCGGCTGGTTCGTGCCTTACGAAATCAAGCTGAAATCAGGCCAGGTACGCAAGCACAATCTGGCCTTACGCAACGACAACGCAGCGAAGCGCTGGGTGCTCGACGGCGGCCTGTAAGCCACAATAGAAAAGCTCCCGTGATTCCGCAAGGAATCCGGGAGCCGTTTTGCGTCGCAGTTCATGGTGCCGCTTCCACAGACCAGTACCCCGGCCGTGCGCGTATGCGAAACTCGCCGGGGCGCGTGAGCCGCACTTCGAGGGCGTGATAGCCTGGAGCCGAGGCTTCCGGCACGAAGCCGACCACATATTGCGTGTGCAGTTCCGCTCCAAGCTTCTGGATCGACCTCGTCAAGCGCCTTCTGCTTAGTGAACGGGAATGTCGTGCCTCCGGTGCCTTTCGTCAGCACCTCAGTCGTGTTCGTCTTATTGAGATGCGCAAGTTCACCGATGCCGCCCAGAACATCGATCTGCTGTTCCGGAGGGGGAGTTCTTCGGAAAGGGATTGTATAGCCCCGGCTGAGTGCCATTTGCGGTACCAGTCTCGTCGTTGGGAGCCTTAGGCTTCAGCGGCCGCCGCGGGCGGCTGACCGGAGACTTTGAGGTGAACGCCGCCTTGAACGCGGAGTAGGTTGCCGCGTACACGGTTACACCGGCGGATTGAGCTGCGGCGGTAGCAGTTTCCAACGTGGTCTCGCTGCCCCGGTCGCGCGATTCGGAAATGAGCAACAGCACCCGGCGCGCACTCGATTGCTGACGCAAATGATCCACAGCCGATTGCACAGCGTCGAGCATGCGGGCTTCTTTTTCCTCACCGGGACTAAGCATCGGTTGAAGTTTATAGAACGCGCGTTGAAGCGCGTCGGGATCCTTCGTACAATTCTGCAGCAACTCGACGCGCTGATCGAAGGAAACCAAACCGGCGCAGCCACGTTCGCCGCTAATCAGCGGCTGAATCATGGCTCCGATCTTCCGGACTTTCTCAAGGACCGCAACTGAAATGCCCGAGGACTGCACAGCGATCACCAGTGCGATCGGAGCAACACCTGTGTCAATCGTGTCCACACTAACTTTCTGCCGCCGTCCGTTATCGAACACCAGGAAGTCAGACGCTTCAAGACCCTCGACAGTACGGCTTTTCACATCCGTCACAGTTACTGGGACAAGCACTAGTCGTGAACGAACGTCGAAACGCGACTCCTGGGCCGCGAGGGCAGCCGCGAATACAAGCACAACTGCTCGGCTCATCAGCGTACTGCTATGCATGCGAACACCCATCTGAAAAAGGCCGGCTTCCGTCCTTGCGGAGGGAAGCCGGCCTTGTCTGAAACAGAGTCGATCTTTTTAGAAGCTGAAGCGCAACTGGAATTCCAGCCTGCGGTTGTTCGCGCTCGAACCACCCGGCCCGAAGCCGCTGGCGAGGTACGTGGACTGGCCGAAGAGCGGTGAACTCAGGTTGCCGACCGGCGCGCCCGGATTCACGTGATTGAGGATATTGCGCGCTGAGACCGAAAGCGACACGTTGTAGCGATGGTCGGAAGATCCACCTTCCATCATGCCTCCGCCACCGCGCATACCACCGCCACCGCCGCCGCGCATGCCACCGCCGGGAGGGCCACCGCCGCCAGGACCGCGCATACCGCCGCCGCCCGGACCACCAGGGCCGCCCAAGCCGCCCATATCACCGGCTCCCGCAGCAGCGGAATTCCTGGTTCCGAAACCAAAAGTCCGGCCCAGGCGCAGATTGACCGTGAAGCTGCCCGGAGCGTTCCCGTAGTTGCGCGGAATAATCTCCCCGCCAGTGATGGGAGTCGGATTGAATGCACCGAACTGTGTGACGATGGTGCCCGCCGTGCTCGGATCACCGAACGCCGGTCGATCGTTGAAAATCGAATCGCCGTTCGAATCGCGACCAGTCGTAATGTTGAACGGACCACCTGAACTGGCGATCACAAACGGGCTCAGACGAAATGCATATTTCGTTGTAATCGAGCCGCCCAGAACAAAGCGGTGTCTCGTGTCGATGTAAGCCCGCCCATAATCGCTCGCGAAGTTCAGCGGATTGGATGGGAACGAACCAACTCCGTCCGTGTCGCTCTTCGCCTTGTTGAATACATAGAAACTGAAAATCGTAAGGTTCCTGTTCAGGCGATTGCTGACGTTGGTAATGATCTGGCTTTGCCGCAGAATGCCGTTCGATTCGTACTGATACACGTTGCCATTCACTGTCGTCTGCAGCGCCGGATTCCCTGCCGACACATTCACCGTACGCAACAGGCGTTCCGCACGCGAGTTTGTAAACGTGACTGAAACCGTCGTGTTTTTCGGCAAGCTGCGCTCCACCGCAATCGCGGTCTGGAGCAGGTATGACGCTTTCAGATCGCTGTCTTTCGTGCGAATGGTCTGGGGTAGCGCAAGTGCGTTCAGTTCGGAGATCGGCGGCACGGCCGGATAAAAATCCGGATTCTGCACAATGTACTGCTGCTGATTGGTACCGTTGAACCTCACTGTGTTCAGCGTCAGGCCATCATCAACGCGCGTATAAAAGATGCCGAAGCCGCCGCGAATGACGGTCTTCTGTTTGCCGGCTTTTGCATCCGGAGACCAGGCGAACCCGAAGCGCGGTGCGATGTTGCCGCTGGCACGCAAGTTGCTTTGTGTTTCGTAACGCAATCCAAAATTCAGCGTCAAGTTTTGCTTTGCGCGCCAGTCGTCCTGCATGAACAGCCCGATATCCGTCTGTGAGACACCCGCTTCCGGATTGCCGCCCGCGATGGAAAACTGCGTCGCGCCGCCACCGGCCAGCCTGATCAACGCCGGTGTGTAGGCGAGCGATTGCAGATACAGTGTGCGGCGATAGCGCTCCAGCGATGTGATCTGCCCGAGAACCGGATTTCCATCCGCACCGATGATGGGCTGGTTGCTCGCATTCAGCACGGGGGCAATGCCGCCGCCGAAAGTGTAAGAGCCACCGAAGTTATTCGGAGAACTGTCATCCACCGACGAGTAACGCACGCGCCCACCAACCTTGAAAGAATGCTTGGCGATATTCCACGAGGTCAGGTTGTGAACCTCCAGGCTGTCGCCCGAATTGAATGCACGGCCGACTTGCGATCCGCCGCCAATGAACGATTCCAGCACGTTTACGGTTGGAACGCTGTTGTTGCCAAATACATCGCGGCTGCTGCGAACAAACTGCAGACGAGTTTCGTTGATCGCGCGGGCGCTCAGCACAGCGGTCTCGGTGACCTGGATGGAATGGTTCTGGCTCGCGGAATTGTAGGCGCGCGAAGGCAGCGAGAATTCGCCGATGCCATCGTTTTCCGAGCTGTTGCGCATGTAGGTGTAACGGCCCACAATCGTGTTCTTCGGCGTGAGCTGATAATCGATGCGCGGACTGAAGTGCATTCTGCGTTGCGGAGTCACTACAGACTCACTCACCTCAAGCGGATTCAGATTTGCATCCAGAATCGTGGCGCGGATGATCGCGTTGTCATCAATTTCGCGCCGGTCGAAATCCAGGAAGAACGAGGACTTCTTGCTGATTGGTCCGCTCAGGTTCCCACCGTAGTTGCGCGATTGGAACGGAGGCTTGTTCGTTACATAGGGATTGCGCGAGTTGAAAACACCATCGCTGAAGCCGAAATTCGCCGAACCGCGAAAGCGATCCGAACCTGGCTTCGTGAATACTTCGATACGGCCGAAGCCGATCCTGTCGTACTCCGACGAGAACGGATTCGAGTTGATGCGAATTTCGCGGATCGAAGCTTTCGGCGGCAGTTGGCCGTTGGTGAATCCATCGATGAAAATCTGGCCGCCGTTCGGTCCGGCGGAGGGTCCGGCGAGCGCCTGCAAATCAGCCGCGAGATCGTCCGGGTCATCCGACAAGGCCTGCAAATCCTCGCCGCGCAACACGATCGCACCGGCATTGCTGGCTGCGTCCGTCGAGAGTGCGCTGGTCTCGCCCTGCACCGTAAGTTCCGTCTTGTTCACCGCAATCTTGAGCGAGGCATCGAGCGTTAGCGTCCGCTGCGGTTGCAGCGAAACGCCCGTCTTCTGCGCTGGCGAAAACCCGGTCGATTCGATGCGTACGGTGTATTTGCCGGGCGCCAGGCCCGTGATTGAGTAGGTTCCATTTTCAGCGGTGCTGAATTTTTTCGATGAGCCCTGCCCCGTGAGGATCACTGAGGCGCCGGGAATGAACGCGCCGGATTCGTCCGTCACGGTTCCCTTCAAAAGCACGCCGGCAGCCTGAGGCTGGGCTGTCAACGCTGGCGCGGTTTGCGCAGCTACGTTCCCGAGCATAAGAGATAGTGCGAGCACGCACACGTACAACGTTCTATTTTTCATATGTCTTGTTTCCAGTTGTATTCGCCTGAAGGCGAAGCTACATCGTCGGCATCCCGATATCGAAGTTCCACGAACCCATCGAACCCGCCGGGGCGGCAGTGAGCAGCGGTTCCACGCCAGACACGACGACAATCGCCGTGACCTTGGACGGGTCGTTGCCCATCGTGCCAGAGAGAATAATTGCGTCGCCCGATTTCAACTCGGCAATGTCCAGAGCAGGCATACGCTCCAGAATGGCCGAGAAATCCATGTTGCCACCAGGGCCACCTGGGCCCCTCGATCCCGCGGCACCTGCCGGAGCAGCGCCCGCAGGCGCACGAATGCTCATCGCTAATCTGGTCGCCAGCATCGCCGGTAGCTTCTTGCTGGAAGTGTCGGTATTCACTTTGATTACGACCGGCTTCTTGGTATCCAGATTGGTGATCGTAAGCTCACCGCTAGCGGCGTTCACTGTCTTGATAGTTCCTGCAATCGACTGAAATGTACCGAATACAATCTCTTCGGCTTTCAACTTCAGACCGGTCGCGTCGCGATCTCCCAACGCGCGCAGTTGATCGCCCTTTTTCAATTCGGCAATGGAACTCGGTTTCGCATCCGAAAAACGGATCGAATCAGGAGCGTAGCGGCGAACGCTGGCCGCTTCCTTGCCATCTATGACGATCTCTTTGCGCCCTTCGGCCGTGCGCGTCGAGATTGTGATTTCCTTGGTTTCCGGATTCACGGCAGTAACCGGTCCGGAAACCCCGCGCTTCTGCCATTCGGCGCGATCACTCTCATGTTTTTTGGCGATCGCGGCTTTGGTCATTACGATAACGGAAGTGGCAGGCGATCCGCCGCGCACCAGGACGCGGTCGCCCACGCCCAGTTCTTCGAATTTGATGGTCTCCGCTTTGGCGAGATCTTTTTCACCAGGCGGGATCCGCATCAGCTTGGTCGCATCGTTGATTTGGACCGTACTCGCCGCCCCATCCGCCGACTTCACACTAAACTCTTTCTTTGCAGCGTCTACGGAACCAATTTCACCCAGTATTCTCGGCTTCGGTGCGGTCTGAGCCGCGAGTGTAACGACACTTACAAGTAACAACAACCCATTAGTAAATCGATTCATGCTGAAGGAAAGACGATAACGCGAAAGGGAATGTCACCCGGCGAATGTAAAGATAAGTAAAGACTACTTGCCCTTGGCGACGAGGGCGACTTTGACGCCCTCGCGAATAGCGTCACCCGGGTTGATGATCAACATCTCGTCACCCTGCAGGCCGTCCGCGATGTCGAGTTCGGCGCCGTAATCGCGTCCCACCGTAACTTTTTGAAAATGAACCGTCGAACTCGCAGTCACTGCCGCCACGTAGGTGCCGTCCGGCCTCACCGTCAAGGTATCTCCGGGAATCAACATTGACGGACCGCCTTTGCCTGCAAGCACTTTCACCTGCGCGTACATGCCCGGCAGCAGTTTCCCGTCTGCGTTCGCGACGTGTACCTCGGTCAGCAGTGTCCGATTCGCGGGATCGAGTGCGTTTGCTGTGCGCGCAATCTTTCCCGCAAACGTGCGCCCCGGCAGCACCTGAATCACAACGGCTGCTGCCTGGCCCACCTGGATTGACGGAGCGCTTGGCTCCGCCACATTCATCATCACTCGCACGGTAGAAAGGTCCGCCAGTCTGAATAGTTCGCGACCCGAGGCCAGCGCGGAAGAGTTGATCAGATTGCCCACATCCGTTGTGCGCGACGTAATCACGCCTGCAAACGGCGCAACCACTCTCTTAAAAACCGTGAGACTCGTCAAGCGCGCGACTTCGGCTTCGGTTGCGCGCGCGGATTCTTCCGACGAATTCAATGCAGCCTTTTGAGCTTCGACATCCGCCTGGCGCACTTCGAACACGGCTTGCTTATCATCACCTTCCTGCTTCGACACAATTCCCTGTTGCACCAGTTGCCGCGTCCGATTCACCTGCAACTCCGCTAGTCGCAAAGTCGCTTGCGATTGCGCCAGCGCCGCGCGGACCTGTCCGATTGCAGCCTTGGCCTGCGCCTGACGCGCACGTGACTGACGCAGTTGCTCATCCAGTTCGGGGGAATCGATTTCCACCAGCAGTTGGCCCGCTTTCACGCGATCGCCAATATCTGCGTGACGCGCCAAAACGTAGCCTTCCGCGCGCGCGTAAATCGAGGTTTCTGAAATCGCACTTACGGAACCTGGCAACGTAAGTTCGATGGAGCCCGGCGCGCGTCGCACTCGCACTGCCGTCACGGGTACTGCGCGATCACCCTCTTCTTTGGCCGCGGCGAACAAAACTTTTTCCCGCTCTTTCCACGGGCGGTAACCAAGCCAGCCAAGACCGGCGATGCAGACAAGCACCAGCAGCGCGCCGGCATAATGCTGTTTGCCGGTTTGGGTTCGTTTCAACACTTCGGTGGGATTATCCATGGAACGTCTCGATATCTGGGTCGTGGTCAACAGGAGATTTGCGCCGCAACAGGCTATACATCACGGGGACGAAGAACAGCGTCGCAATCGTGGCGACAATCAACCCGCCGATCACGGCGCGGCCGAGCGGTGCATTCTGCTCGCCGCCTTCTCCGATTCCCAGCGAGATCGGCAGCATGCCGATGATCATCGCCAGCGCGGTCATTATGACAGGCCGCAGCCGCGTAAAGCCTGCCAGCAGTGCGGCTTCTTTGGCGGCGTAGCCGGCTTTTCTCTGATCGTTAGCGAACGTGACCATCAGAATGCTATTGGCGGTAGCGACGCCGATGCTCATGATCGCGCCCATCAGGGACGGCACGTTGAACGTGGTCTGGGTAACAAACAGCATCCACAAAATTCCGGCGACCAGTCCCGGCAGCGCTGTCAGAATAATGAACGGATCCAGCCAACTCTGGAAGTTCACAACCATCAACAAGTACACCAGCAGGATTGCGAACAGCAGCCCAAAGCCTAATCTGATGAAGGATGAGCGCATCGTCTCAGCCTGTCCGCGCATATCGATGCTCAAGCCGCGCGGCAGCTTCGCTCTGAACTCGTCGAGGATCTTGCGCACATCACCCGAAGCTGCACCGAGATCGCGTCCCTGCACGCCCGCGTACACGTCGAACACAGGCTGAACGTTGTAGTGATTTATTACGCTCGCTGCCTCACCGCGTCCGAACGTCGCCATGTTCGTGAGCTGATGCGTGCGGCCGCGCGCGACATTCGAAATGGGCATGCGGCGCAGGTTGTCCATCGAACTGATTTCGCGCTGGGGCGACTGGACCGCGACCTGATAGCTGACTCCGTTTTCGGGATTCAACCAGAAATTCGGCGAGACCTGACTTGTCGAACTGAGCGAGATCAACATGCTGCTCGCGACATCGCGCTGCGTGAGCCCTAGCAGGCCGGCTTTGGTGCGATCCACGTTCACACGAATTTCAGGCGAATCGACCACCTGGTGAATGTGCGCATCCACGACGCCCGGCACGCGCGTGACGCGCTGTTCGATTTGCTGCGCGATCTTGTACGCGGCATCTGTGTTGCGCCCGCTGATCTGTATATCCATCGCTGCCGGCAAACCGAAATTTAGAATCTGGTTGGTCATGTCGGCAGGTTGGAAGAACACGATCAGATCCGGATACTGACGCTTGATTCGATCGCGAATTTCGCGCACGTATTCTTCGGTCGGTCGATGACCGGGCCTGAGCGAAATAAGAATCTCTCCATCCGCCGGACCTACCGTAGCCGAGTCGCTGTAAGCGAGATTGATGCTCACGTTCGGTAGTCCGATATTGTCCAGAATGGTGTCGAGTTCGGACGCGGGAATGATCTCCCGGATTACCTTCTCCACTTGTGCGAAGCGCTGCTCAGTCTCTTCAATACGCGTCCCGACCGGAGCGCGCAGGTGCATACGCATCAGCCCGGCATCGACCGCCGGAAAGAAATCCTGACCGATAAACAATAGTAATGCGAGCGACCCGGCAGTGAACAGCATGAAGCCGCCGACCAGCACGGCGCGGTGATTCAGCGCCCACGCCAGTCCGTTCGCATAGCTGTTGCGCAGCTTTTCGAACTGGTGATGGAATTTGGTGTGTACCTTCCAGATCCAGCCGCCCGAGGTCGACGCAGTACCCTGTTCCTCGCTCAAGTACATGTCGATTTCTTTCGGCAACAGGTAGCGAGCCATGGTCGGCACCAGCGTGCGCGATAGCAAGTAGGAAGCCATCATCGCGAACACCACAGACATCGCGAGGGGCGTGAACAGGTAGCGCGCGGTGCCTGTCAGAAAGACCACCGTTACGAACACCAGGCAGATCGCCAGCGTCGAAACGAAGGTGGGCACGGCAATTTGCTGTGCGCCATCCAGAATCGCCTGCAGCACTGGTTTTCGCTGACCGATATTGCGATGTATGTTTTCCAGTTCCACAGTCGCATCATCGACAAGAATGCCGACCGCGAGAGCCAGTCCGCCGAGCGTCATCACGTTGATGGTTTGGCCCAGCAGTGCCAGCACACACAACGACGTCAAAATCGAGAGCGGAATCGAAATGCACACGATCAGCGTGCTGCGCCAGCTTCCCAGAAAGAGCAGGATCATCAGCGCCGTCAGCGCACCAGCCACTGTTGCTTCGTGCAGCACGTTGGTCACGGCCGCACGCACAAAAATGGATTGATCGAAAAGCCGGGTGACTTCGAGTTCTTTGGGCAAGCCCTGCAGAATGCGCGTGAGCTGCTTCTGCACGCGATCGATAATTTCCAGCGTGGATACAGGACCGCTCTTGAGCACCGTTAACAGCGAGCCGCGATTTCCATTGATGCGCACCACGTTCGATTGCACAGCGAACCCATCATGAACCTGCGCGACGTCCTTTATGTAAATCGGCGTGCCGTTCACGATCTTGACCGGCATGTCGTTGATCGCTTCCGCAACGGAAGGACTCGAATTCAGCCGGACGTTGTACTCCTGCGGACCGAACTTCGCAGTACCAGCCGGCAGAATCAGATTCTGATCGCCCAGTGCGGCGCTTACGTCTGTCGCGGAGAGGCCTTTACTGAAAAGCGCATCGTTGTTGATATCCACCATGATCTGGCGTGAGCGACCGCCATACGGAGTCGGAAGCGAGGCGCCCTGCACGGTCGCAAGTTGCGTGCGTATGAAGTTCTGGCCAAGATCGTAAAGTTGCTGTTCGGTAAGAGTCTTGCTGCCTAGCGCCAGTTGCAGAATCGGCACGCTGGCCGCGTTGTAGCGGATAACCGCAGGCGCAAACAATCCGGGCGGCATCACGCGCAGAATGCTCTGGCTCAATGCGCCAATCTGCGCTACCGCGAGTTCCACTTTTGCACCGGGATGGAAATAAAGTCGAATGAGCGAGAAGCCTTGCATCGATTGCGATTCAATGTGTTCGATGTCGCTGACCGTGGTCGTGACGCCACGCTCAAAAGGCGTCGCAACGCGCTTCGCCATGTCGTCCGCTGAGATCCCCGTGTAGCTCCAGATCACGCTCACAACCGGGATATCGATCACCGGAAAAATGTCGACGGGCATCGAGACGGCAGCAAGCGTGCCGAGAACCGCGATGAGCAGAGACATCACGATGAAGGTATAGGGCCTTCGGAGGGCTAGTTTTACAATCCACATACGCGGGAGAAAAGAACTTACAGTTTATCTAACGCTGCAAACCCCGCGTAGGTAACACCCCAGCGAATTTAAGGCAAAGACCAGTATCCGGCTCGCGTGCGTACTCTCAATTCCTGCCGCGCTTTCACCTCGACACGGATCTCATGGAACGCGGCGATTCCAGACGTAGCCGGCGTAAAACTGAGCAAATACTGCATGTGCAGATCGCTTCCCACCCGCTCGATGGAATCTTCCAGTCCGCGCTTGCGCAGAACCGAATCCACGCGACCTCCGGTGAACTTCGCGAGCGTTTCGACGGTGTGCGGACTGGAAACTCTCTTTAGCTCACCGAACGGACCGGGAAGATTCATCGGACCCGGCTTGCGGGCTTCGGGCTGTTCCTTCAAGAGGCATCAGCATCCGCGAAAACGTGATGCCATACATCGTAATGTTCTCTTTCTGCGCCAGGAAGACGGCTTCGCCCAGCTTCATTTCACTGGTGCGATCACGTCCTTCGCCGATCAGCAGAATCACGCGGCGTCGATTCGCGGGACGGCTCTTCAGCAATTCCACCGCGCGGGCGACAGCATCGATCGAACTGCTTCCGTCGCCACTCTCTTTCAGAACTTTCAGAGAGTTCGCAATCTTCCGCACATCGGAAGTGAACTCCTGCTCAACGTGTACTTTGCCTCGGCACAGCCGATCGGCAACGTGTTAACGAGTACCTCTCCGTCGTGCGCTCTCTGGAAGATCGCGCAGGCGGCCGTCTCGCTACAGGACAGCATCTTGTCTATGGCAAAGACACCCCGCGCGCGAATCTCTATGTCTCGATGCTCGCTGCATTCGGCGCGCCGGTGGAACGCTTCGCCGATAGCACCGGTCCGCCGCCCGGTGTGACTAGCTGAGTTGCCCCCGTGTATAATTCCGGCATCTACTATGGCTAGACTAGTCCCAGTGTTCCTAGCGTTTTTCGTTGCCGCGCTTGCCACAGCCGCGCCAACGCCCTGCACTGTTGTCACAAAGGCAGAGATTCAGGAAGTGGTCGGAAAAGCGCCCAGCGACGGAAAACTAAATCCGAGCAACAACAAGGTGTGTCACTTTGAGATTGGTCCACCGAACGGGGTCACTGTCAGTATCGAGGGTGTAAACTCCTTAAACAACGCCGACAAGGTGCTCGAAGCATTCAAAAAGCGAAAGTCCGAAGTACAGATGGTACCCAGTCTCGGCGATCGCGCCTTCTTCGTAAAGTCATTCGGCATGAACGCGCTCAGCGTATACAAAGGATCAAACGTGGTCACCGTTATAGTCCTTCTGATGAGCGCTCCGGAAGCCAAGCAGAAAGCCATGGCTGAGAAGTTGGCAAGAAAAGCACTCGCGCGCTTATAGGGTCAGGGCTGATCGCGAACCACGGTCTCGTGAGCCGCGATCAGCCACTCGCCATCCTGGCGAAGATAGTAAGTGGCCGGACGCGAAGCTCACAGACGCGAGCGGGCGCATTTTCACACCGCAGAACGCTGTTTTCACGCGCATGCCTGACAGCAACAACATCGCCTTCACATCACTCTGGGATAACTGGCCGGACGCCCTCAGCATTTCCGTGAACCGTGAAGCCGAAGCACTTTGGCTGCTGATAGCCGGCACCACGAATCCGATGCAAACGAAAATTGCTAACGCGGAAATTCGCTTCCTGTACGCCGATGGAGTCACAGAAAAATTGGAGTTGATCCCGCCTTTCACCTTCTGGACACTGTGCCACCTGGGGGGCCGCGAAACAACTGCCGCGCCATGGTCCTCTCATGGAAACTGAGACGCGGCGGGGCCTTGCGTGAGGAAGCGCGTTCCCGCGACGTCGTAATCGGACTGATGGGCGTCAGCCTGATGAATCCGAAGAGCTAGCGCCCAGCCCCAGGCTGAACCGAACTGGCACAGCGGAAACCTGTGTCTTCGCGCATGAAAGTCGGCGCAAAGTTCTGACGCGGCGCGCCCTCAAATGGGACCGTCACACCCATATGTCGCTGACGCACTCCGTCTTTTGGAGGGTATGGTTCCGGACAGCTGATAAAGGAACTGCCGCGAATAGTGCCGAAGCCATTCATTGTCACGCTGGTGTGCGGACCCGTCCCGGTGGCCCACTCCCAGGCATTCCCCTCAACATCGTACAACCCGAAAGCATTCGGCAGCTTCTTGCCGACCGGTTGAGGATGGCCATCAGAGTTGCCCCGATACCAGACATAACGATCATCCATCTCCTCGCCCCAGAAGTGATGTGTGGTCGAGCCTGCCTTCGCGGCATACTCCCACTCCGCTTCGTTCGGCAGTCGCGCATCAATCCACACGCAGTAAGCCGTGGCGTCGTTCAGCGTCATAAAGATCACTGGCTGGTTGGCTTTTACTGCGAATCCCGGCGACTTCCACGTGCGCGCGTCTTTCTTCTTCTCCGCGTCAGTGATGTACTTCGTCGCCTTCACGAAAGCCCGGAACTGCTTCACTGTCACTTCCGTCCGGCCCATCCAGAATGGTTCAGCAAATTCGATTTCGCGAATCGGTAAACGCTCCGAACAGGCTAACTCGGGCTTACAACCCATCTGGAACGAGCCCGCGGGAATTTGCACGAATTCCGGACGTTGGGCAAAAGCCAGCTCCGCAAACATTAGCACGAGGGCGATCCTCATGCCTTTGCCTCCAGCTTAATTTCGAGCGTCTTCCCTGTAAGCCGTGCTTCATACACTTTCAAGGGCCGTTTTGCGGGACCGGAAATCACACTGCCGCTCATCGTGAATTCCGTGTGCCCCCAACAGGTGCACTGCACGCTTCTGCGCTTGTGACTATACGCCACCGGCCCGCCGCCGTGCGTGCACTTCCTGTCCAGGACCACAAAGCGCTTCTTCTCTGTGTGCGCGATCAGAATATTCAGTTCGCGCTTTTCATCCACGATCTGGCCGGCAGATCCGGTCTGCAGCAAGTGCGGCGCCTGCGCAAGGTCAATTACAATGAGTGAGCCTTCGTATTTGATGCTCGCGCCCGGCACATCCGCCGTCGTGCAACACAGCGTCGGAACGCCGACCAACATCAGCGTTTTCTGCAGCAGATCCCTGCGATTTAGCCCAGCTGCCTTGAGGCAACGGCATTCCTGTTCCATACGAACAGGATATACAGCTCTTTAACGCCCTCGCAAAACTTTGCCCGGCTTCAACCCGGTGAGCTTGCCGCTTTCCGCCACTGGCACGCCATTCACCAGTACCAGGTCGAAGCCCTCCGAAAACTGGTGCGGCTCCGAGTACGTGGACTTGTCCTGCACCTTGACCGGATCAAACAAGACAAGATCAGCAGCCATGCCTTCACGGATCAGACCTCGATTACGAAAATTGAAAGTGCGCGCGGGTAGAGATGTCATGCGTCGGATCGCGTCCTCCAGCGTGATCACCTTGCGCTCACGCACATACTCCGCAAGCACCCGCGCGTTGGTCCCGTAAGAACGCGGATGCGGCATGCCGACACCGAGTTCCCTCATGCCGCCATCGCTGGCAATTCCCGTGTTCGGATAACGCATAATGCGCTCGATATCCTCAGGTCCCATCGTGTGATACACCATCTGCGCCCCGCCCTCGGCGATCATTTCAAGCACAGTCTCGATCTCGCCGTCGACCGTCGTCTCGCGACCCTTCAGCACGGTAATCTCGCTGATTGTCTTCCCGTCGTATGCCGGCTCGGGCTTGTAGCGCGCCACCGTGGCATAGGAGAAATCAGCTTGCCCTTTGCGCTGCAGCTTGTCCTTCATTTCGGCTTTGATCTTGTCTCGCGTCGCAGTATCACCCAACCTCTCTTTGACCTGCGCCTGCCCATCCGCGAGCGCCCACGTCGGCAGCAGCACACCAAGATTCGTACTCGAGCGGTCGTACGGATATTGATCCACCACGACGTCCACGCCTTCTCTACGGAACCTCTCAACCAGCGCGAGTGATTTCTCGCTCGCCCCCCAGATCGATCGCGTATCGATTTTGAAGTGCGACAATTGGACCGCCATCCCCGCCTCTTTGCCCACAGTCACCGCCTCGGTAATCGCCTCCAGTACGTTCGGACCTTCATCGCGCATGTGGCTTGCATATACCCCGCCATGCTTTGAAGCCGCCTTTGCCAGCGCCACAACTTCCTCGGTATTCGAGTAGGTCCCCGGAATGTAGATCAGGCCCGTGGAAAATCCGACGGCGCCGTCGATCATTCCCTTATCCACCATCGCCTGCATTTTCACGATCTCTTCAGGAGTCGCCAGTCGATTCTCGCGGCCCATGATCTCACGCCTCACCGTGTTGTGGCCCACAAGCGAAGCAAGGTTTAGCCCGATGCCGAGTTTCTCCAGCCGCCCGAAGAAGTCCGCCAGATTCGCATCCGAACCGCCGCAGTTTCCCGTGACGATCGTCGTCACGCCATCGAGCACGTAGTTGTCGCCGCCTGGGACCTTCTCCACTGAATCCTCAACATGTGTATGGACATCGATGAACCCGGGCGCAAGCACGCGATTTGCCGCATCCACCGTCTTATACGCCGTGGCATTGGCAAGCTTCCCGACGGCGGCAATGCGCCCATCGCGCACACCCACGTCCGCACGAAACCACGGATTGCCGCTGCCATCAATTACTCGGGCATTACGGATCAACACATCATAATCCGCGGCAAATGCACTGACGGCGAACAGCAGAAGAACCGGCAACGGGAAAGTCATAGATCGAGTATGCCGCATCTTCAGCGATCGTGGCCCCACTTGAAGTAGTCTGGAAGACGGACCAAATCACATGAGAACCCTACTTCGCCTCACTGCCTGTCTGACATTCACAGCACTATTAGCTACGGCTGCCGATTCAAAGCCCGCGGTCGAAAAAGCAGAACGCGCCTTCGCCGACGCCATTGTTAAGGCCGACACTGCAGCCTTGGAAAAACTGCTCGCCACCGATCTCGTCTACACGCATTCCGGTGGCAACCGTGACACGCGCGCGGTTTATCTGGATAACCTCCGTGCGGGTAAGCTGAAATACGAAAAGATGGAGTACCAGAAAATCGAAGTCTTTCCGGTAAAGGCCGACGTCGCTTTTTTGACGGCCCGCGCCGACGTCCGCGTAATCTCAGGCGGCAAACCCGTGGATATGAAATTATCATTGCTGCACGTGTTCGTTAAACGTCAGGGGCGCTGGCAGTTGCTCGCTCACCAATCGGCACGGCTGCCATAATGGATTGATGAACGACGCGGCCGCATCGCGAAGAACCTGGCTGGCCAGTTCTGGCGCCCTTGTAAGCGTCTTGGCTGCGTCCAGCTGCTGCCTGCCGGTCGTCCCCTTAGTCGCAGCGGCGGGTGCAGCGGGCGGTTCCGTGATCTTGTCCACCCTACGACCATATCTCCTGGTCCTCTCGGGACTGTTGATTGCTTACGGCTTCTATCAGGGCTACCGCGCCAAAAAATGCGATCGCTCGCCGAGCCGGGTCAGCACGTTTCTGCTCTGGTGTTCGGCCGCAATCGTATTTGTGTCGATCGTTTTTCCTCAGATAATAGCCGGACTTCTGGCGGGCTGAATATGCGACGAACCCGCCTACTTATCGCGCTTGCTTTCGTCGTTGTGCTGGCCGGTCTGCTGTATTACTACTACGGCGGCAACAAAGCGCCCAGCGGACAGAGTGCGCTGGTTTCCCTCACCCCGGGCAATTTCGAAGAGCTTCGCAATAGCTTCAATCAGGCCCGCGGCACCGTCCGTGTAATGGCACTGCTCTCGCCCACTTGAACGACTTGTCTGCAGGGGGCCTCTGCAATCGAGCGAGTTTTGAATCAGCACCGAGCCGAAAAGCTTCGGGTGTTTGTTATTTGGGAACCGGTCATCGCCACGGATTGGAGCGCGCCGTCCACAGCCAGCATGAACCGAGTGGCCGACCTCCGAGTCCAACAATACTGGGATCCTGATCGACTCTTATCCAAGGCAATGGGCGAACACGACAAGGCATCCATCGTTTGGGATTGGATAGGTGTGTATTCGAGAGAGGCTATCTGGGAAGATAGCCCGCCCAAGCCGGAATTCCACGACAGACCAGTTGTTCGAGTAGTTCCAGGGTTCACCAACGCTTTGGAAATGGCCCTTTCTCAACGCAACGCTCAATAGCCTTTTTGTTTATCCACCACGTTTAGCAGAGGCTTGCCATCCACAAAGCGACGGATGTTCTCTTTCACGGTTCCGGCCATGCGTCCGAAGTCCTGATCGGACCGTCCCGCAACGTGCGGCGTCACGATTGCGTTGTCGAATTTCCAGAGCGGATGCCCCTTGGGCAGCGGTTCCGGATCGGTCACATCGACGCCCGCACCGGCCAACCGCTTGTCATCCAGGGCCTTGACCAGCCCGCCCATTTCATATAACGCCCCGCGACTGACGGCGATGAAGTACGAATTCTTCTTCATCAATTCAAACTGGCGGCCGCCCATCATCTTGTTGCTCTTGGGGGTCGATGGAGCGGACACAAACACTACATCGGCCTCCGGCAGAACCTCATCCAGTTGATCGGGTTTAACCACGCGTTTCAGAAACGGCAGGAACGGCTTGTCCTCGGGATCGACGCCGATCACGTTCATGCCGAACGCATTCGCACGAATGGCGATCTGTGTGCCGATGCCGCCGACACCAATCACCACCGCCGTCTTGCCGTTCAACTCAATGCCGTGAAAAGAGCGTGGATTCCAGTCCTCCGTTCGCGCATTCGTATAGAGCGTGTGTAAATTGCGGGACAGCATCAGCAACATCGCAAGCGCGTGGTCGGCAATTTCAGGCCCCTGCACAATCTTGTTGTTGGTCAGAATGATGTTGCTATTGCGTAGTTCGCTGCCTTCCGGTTGGAAAAGCACCCGCTCTACTCCCGCGCTCACCACTTGCACCCACTTCAGTTGCTTGGCAACACGCAACGCGGCTGGCGAAATTTCGCCGATGTAGGCGTCGGCATCGACGACCTCCTGCATCACGTTGGCCGGCGTCACGGGAACGAGTCTGGCCTTTGGCGTCGCATCCTGAAGTTGCTGGAGCAGCGCCGGCCCCCCGGCCCCCACCAGGATCTTTTTCTGCTGCGCCGGCAACATAGCGGCACATAGCAGCATTCCAAGAAGATACTGTCGCATTGGGTCCCCTCCTTCGTTTCCAACAGCCTATCAGAAATCAACACTATGGTATCCTCTGCACAATAGAGGAGCTGGTCCAATGGAAAGAAAGAAAGCGACTGATTTCCCACAAGAGCTGTTGAATCTTTTTGACCGTTACATTCACGGCGACATCAATCGCCGCGACTTTCTTGAGGGTGCACAGAAGTTTGCCGTCACTGGTATGACAGCCATCGGAATCTGGGAGAGCTTGCGTCCCAATTACGCCTGGGCGCAGCAAATCCCCAAGGACGACAGCCGTATCAAGACCGAGTACGCCACAGCCCCATCGCCTCAGGGAAACGAGAAAATCCGCGGCTATCTGGTGCGTCCCGCCAAGGCCACCGGAAAACTGCCCGGAGTCCTCGTGGTGCACGAGAACCGCGGCCTGAACCCATACATCGAGGACGTCGCCCGCCGTCTGGGCACAGAGAACTACATGGCATTCGCGCCAGACGGACTCACTAGTGTTGGCGGCTATCCCGGTGACGATGAAAAAGGTGGCGAGGCGTTTCGCAAAGTTGACCGCCAGAAGATGACCGAAGATATGCTCGCGGCTGCGCGCTGGCTGAAAGCCCGTCCCGACTGCACCGGCGTCATCGGCGTAGTCGGCTTCTGCTATGGCGGCGGCATCGCCAACACCCTCGCGGTCCGCATGGGTTCTGACCTTGCCGCAGCAGTTCCATTCTATGGCGGACCTCCTCCAGCCGCCGAAGTCGCCAATATCAAGGCGGCGCTGCTGCTGCATTTCGCCTCCCTCGACACGCGTATCGCCGCAGGCTGGCCCGCCTACGAGGAAGCCCTCAAAGCCAACAAAGTCACCTACACAGCGCACATCTACGAAGGCGCGAACCATGGTTTCCACAACGACACGACGCCGCGCTACGACAAGGCCGCAGCCACGCTAGCCTGGCAGCGCACGCTCGATTTCTTCAACAAGTACCTGAGGAAGAGCTGATCAGTCACTCGGGACATTGAACTTGTCGCCGGTGTCGGCAACCCACTGTTTTAGGCGATCGGTCAGGCGGCGGCGCTCAGCACGGTAGCGGTTGTTGTGCGCCAGATTGGCCTGCTCGTATGGATCCTCGTTGAGGTTGAAAAGTAGCCAGCTCATGTTGTCGAAGCAGGCGTACTTCCAGCCGTCGCGTGTGACGATGCCCCGATAGGGTTTATTCACCGAGTTGGCGTGACCCGTGGGCACGACAGTCTGCAAGAAGGCCGAGTCCGGGAGTTCTGGTAGTTGGACGGACGCCTTGCGTAGCCGGAATGCGGAATAGTCCCGGCCCTCCATCCATGACGGCTTTTTGATCCCGCAAAGGCCCAGCGTAGTAGGTGCGATATCTGGCGCGTTGATCAGGACGGGATGCTGTCCCGTCATGTGTCCCTCGTAAGTCGGCATTGCGCCTGTTATGAAGAACGGGACCCGAATGGACTCCTCATGGGGCGTCATCTTACGGAACTGCCCGTGTGAGCCGAGCATATCGCCGTGATCCGAAAAAAAGACGACGTGGGTGTTAAAGCTTATCCCCTCTTCCTGGAGCGTCTTCATCACACGATTGAGGTTGAAGTCGAGATTCTCAACCATGCCGTAGTAACCAGCCATTTCGCGGGCGGCCTGGTCGCGAATAGAGGAAACCATCGGGACATTGGGGCGGAACTGGATGTTGCCCGCGGACCAGCGCTGGCGGTATTCGGGCGGTGCCACGTAGGGATCATGCGGCGGTTGCACCGAACACGCGGCGAAAAAGGGTTTGCCCTGTCCGTTGCGTTGCGCAGCCGCCTGCTCCTTGACGTACTTGATTAGCAGATCAGTCAGGCAGTCGGTTTCATACCCCGGCAATCGATAGTGGAAGGCATCCTTACCGGCGCCGCCGTGGACCCAGCAATCGTATTGAGAATTGTTATTCTCGTAGCCAACCCAGTGGTCGAAACCTCCTCGCTTATTGGGATCCGTAATGAAGTGAGCAGCGCGGCCCTGGGACTCCTGCCAGCCGCCCAGGTGCCATTTTCCGATGTAAGCCGTGTGGTAGCCTGCCTCCTTTAACGGTTGCGCAATCGTGGGCTGCCCGTCGGGCAGCGGATACTGATGCCCGACCACAGCGTGGTGCGGATAGCGCCCGGTGAGCAGTGAACCGCGAAACGGGCAGCATAGCGGGAAGCCTGACACGGCGCCGGTGAATTGTACGCCGGTCGAGCTGAGATTGTCGAGAGTCGGAGTGCGGGCGTTTGTGTCACCGTTGCAGCCGAGCGCTTGTGCGCGGTGCTGATCGCCGAAGAACCAGATCACGTTGGGCTTGTCTCCCGGCTTCTGGATGGCCGATGATTGCATGGCAGCACCGGCTGCCGGCACGGCAGAGGTCGATAGTAGGAAGTCGCGGCGGTTCATGATTTCTGATTCTCCTTAGTAGAGCAGCTTGAGGCCGAATTGAACGATGCGAGGCTGGTTCAACTGGCTGGACACGACGGCAAACGACGGATTTCCGAAGTTGGAGTTGGGCGGCGCGAAGCGCGGCGAATTCGTGATGTTGAAGAACTCGGCGCGGAACTGCAGGCGCAGTTTCTCTCTCAACACGGTCGTCTTGCTGAATGTCGCATCGAGCTGCTGTGTGATGTCGGTGCGGAGTCCGGAGAACGTGCGCGAGGCCGTGCCGAACGTGTAAGACGGAGCATTGCTGAATACCGAGGTATCGAACCACTTGTCGACCGTCGGGTTCGCGAGCGTGGGGTTGACGCCATTCCACATGGGCCGCTGGCCGCCGCCTTGTGAGAAGGTGTTGTTGACCGCGGAGCCGACTCCGATCGGACCGCCAGAGAACCAGGAGTTGATCGCACCAATTTCCCAGCCTGCCAGGGCAGTCTTTACGACGCGGTTCGAATTCTTGAAGAACGGCAGTGCCCACACGCCATTCACAACGAAGCGGTGCGTCTGGTCCATGGTGGAAACTGCCCAGTCCGAGCGCAGGTCGTTCCAGTTCTGCAGGCCGCCTGCACCGAGCGTCTCACCGCCAAACGGTCCGATGCCGTAGTCCATGAGCTTGGAGTAAGTCCAGGAGCCCAGCACGCTGAATCCCCTGGCGTAGCGCTTCTCGATTTTGAGTTGGAGCGAGTGGTAGTTCGAAGTGGCCCAGGCCGAGTTGACCGCGTTGACTGCGTCGAATTGCGGGAACGGGCGTAGTAACTGGGCGCGCGACACGGTTTTTTGTGCAAGTGTACCGACTGCGATCTGGCCAAAGAAAGGATTCGGCACCTGGGTGCGAAGAGCGTCGCCTAGCGCCAGGGCTGAGTCTGGGAGTTGATTGAACTGGCGTTCTTGCGAGAAGCCGACGCCGCGCGAACCGGCGTAACCGAGATCGAACAGGATGTGCCACGGCATCTCGCGCTGGATGTTGAGATTCCACTGAACAGAGTAGGGTGAGTAGTTGCCGCGATCCGTGTATTGGATGGCCTGGCCGAGCAGCGTGGCGGCGCCTTGCGAGCTACCGGTAGCGCTGAGCAGCCCATTCGGATAAGGGTTTCGCAAATAGTCTTTGGGGTTCACGCCGTCGAGGGAGGTGACCAACTGGGTGCTGGTCGTGAAGCCGGAGACGCCGAAAGCGGCCGCGCCGCCGCCGACGCCGGTGATCGTGCCATAAAAGAGTCCGGAACCGCCGCGAATGACGGTCTTGTCATTGAGGCGGAAGGCAAAGCCCGCGCGCGGGGCAAAGTTATTGCGGTCCGTGTTCGTCTGGTAGCGGCTCAGCTCCATTCACACCGACGAACGTGAGCGCGCCGTGCAGGTCGAGGCCCGGTGCGGTGATCGGCGGCGTTGATCGAGCGGTCGAAGTTGGTGAGTTGGTTGAAGCGGTCTGTGCGCGGCGATTCAAAGTCGTAGCGCAATCCCAGATTAACCGTGAGGCGCGGCGAAATCTTCCAATCGTCTTGCAGGAAGAGGCCGTAGTAAATGTTCTGCATCGCCAACGCCGGCACAGGTGTGACCGCGCCCCCGGCGATGCCAAGCAGGAAGGTGGCGATGGCGCTTCCGGCTGTCTGCGTAGCCTGCGTCGGATTAGGTCCCTGGGTAAAAGCGGGGCCGAAGCTGAAGTTGGTGCTGTTGTCGGCGTACTGCTGTGCGTTGAATCGCAGGATTCGGAACTCGCCGCCAAACTTGGTGGTGTGGCTGGAGAAGCTCTTCGTCGCGTTAGCCATGAGTGCCCAGTTATCCATGCCGAAGGCGATGGAATCGGCGCCGCCCAGTGTCGCCCCGTTGCCGGTGTTCGGGACGGTCGAGGTGGTACTAAGTCCGTTCACCGTGATCACCGGAAATGAAGCAATCGGTATCTGCTGCTTGAGCGCGGCCGGCAGTCCGAGCGTCGTGATATCGAAGCCGTTCGAGAAAGGCGTGCGGAAGTTGGAGAGCCGGGCGTATGATCCGCGCAGTGTCCCGATCAGCGATGGCGAAAAGATGTGCGTGTCTTCGATGACGGTGTTATACCGATTGAAAGTCTGCGGGCCAAACGTCGGCGAGGCGGCGTTGTCGGCTCCGTACAGCAGGCGAGCGATTAATGGGCGAATTGTCGTAGGAGATGCGTCCGAACAGGCGATTGCTGTTGCTGAGGTTGTGATCGATTCGCGTGGACCAGGTGTTCTTGTCGATCTTGCTGGAGTCGCTGCGAACGAAGTTGTTGACGCCGGTGTTGGCCGCTCCGGCGGTGTTGGGCGCGGGCCAGTATTTGGCAATACTGCGCGCAACTGGATCCATGCGGTCCAGCGGCACGCGGTTGCCTGGAAACAGACTACGTGTGAAACCGCCCGTGGCAGTGCTTGTCGTAGTGAGCGGGTCGTAGATGTTGATCACCTGACCAGCGGCGTTGCGCGTGTTGGAAAAGTCGCCGGCGAGTTGGTCGGCTTGGGGAACCGTGGCGGTCCAGGTGACACCCTGTATGAAGCGGACAAGTTCGGCCGAGGCGAAGAAGAAGGTGCGGTTCTTGACGATCGGGCCGCCGATCACGCCGCCAAACTGATTGAAGCGGAAGGGTGCCTTGTCTTTGCCTGCGCGATTGGCGAAGAAGTCGTTGGCATTGAGCTTGTCATTGCGCAGGAACTCGTACGCGCTGAAAGTGATGTCGTTGGCGCCCGCTTTGGTGACCACATTGAATACGCCGCCGGCGGAACGGCCGTACTCGGCGGAGAAGGTGTTGGTCTCAACCTTAAACTCCTGGACCGAGTCAACGTTTTGGAAGATGACCGGCTGATTCTGTGCCGCAGCCGTATTCGGGGCGCCATCCAGCAGGAACTCATTCTGTGTGGCGCGGCCGCCGTTGATCGAGGCCGAGACGGTGGAGATCTGGTCAACGGGAAGATCGTTCATGCCGACCGAGGTGCGTACGCCTGGTACCAGGCCGGCCAGCGCATATGCGTTGCGGCCGAGTAAGGGGAGTTCGGTGACCTGCTTCCCGCCGATCACCTGTCCCAGCGACGACGTTTCGGAATCGAGCAGCACCGCGCGAGCGCTGACCTCAACCGATTCAGCCATCGCGCCGATCTGCAGCGCGTAGTCCAGCCGCGCAACTTGTCCGACGATCAGTTCGAGGCCGGATTCGACAATCGGCTTGAAGCCGGACTTCTCCACCCGCACGCGGTACTTTCCCGGGGTTAGCGAGGGAATACGGAAGTAGCCCTCTGAGTTGGAATCAGTGCGCGAGTCGATTCCAGTACCCTCATTCGTAAGCACGATGACGACGCTGGGCACGATGGCCCCGGAGTTGTCAGTAATACGGCCAGTGACAGAAGCGGTCTGAGCCAGCGCCGACAGGGCGAAGATGGCCGCGAGGACAAGCAGTTTGCGAGACATGCGGGTAAGAGAACCTTTCGATGTGAATTGTGCAGCGAGAATGCCGAAAAAAGGGAAGTCTCTTGCTGCTAATCACGACCATTCGAGGAAGAGTACTGGATTTTCATTGTGTTGCGGCTGTTACACGGGAGGCTACATAACGGCTACATGGGAGTAGAATAGTTGAGCCGTGCAATTAGACCAGATAACCAGTGAGCGGGCAGATGGTCGAGCGGCATCTGGCCGCCGTCCTCACAAGCCCGGCATTTGCTCCATCGAAACGCTGCCAGGAGTTTCTGCGATTTGTGGTCGAGGAGTCGCTCAGCGGGCGAGCTGCGACGATCAAAGAACGGACCATTGCGACCGCGGTCTTCGGGCGAAATGGAAGCTATGAGCCTTCCGAGGATTCGATTGTCCGCGTGAAAGCAGTGGAGGTGCGCAGACGTCTGGCTGCGTTCTATGAGAGCGACGCACCCTGATGGGTTGCACATTGAACTGCTGCCTGGAACGTACGTGCCAACATTCCGCATCGTGGAAAAGGCGGCGGAACCCGCAGCACCGCCATCGAGCAAAGCCACGGCTATGGTGGTGGGCGACTCTGGCGCTGTTGGCCTTCGCTGCTCATTGCGGGAGCGCTCTGGTGGCGTGCCGGGCGGACGCCAGAATCGGCGCTCGACCGCTTGTGGCTGCCAATTCTCCGGCAACAGAAGCCCGTTCTGATCGCCGTGCCTTCGCCAAAGGTAATCATGATGACAGGCCAAACACAGGATGCCTGGATGGACTGGAAGGTCAAAGGTGGCAAAGCGAGCCCACCGAAATGTGAACCCGACTGATCTCCGCTGGCGCGAACGCTACTGGGTGGGATTGGGTGCCGCAACCGGAGCAGTGCGTTTTGCGGAGCTGTTGGGGCGGGCCGGAAGGCAGTTTGCCATCAAAATCAATCCGGATATATCCTTCACTGATCTGAAGGCTCAACCGGCACTGCTGTTGGGTGCCTTTTCGGCTCCCTGGAGCATGGAAATGACGCAGGGCCTGCGCTTCGAGATTGATCCGGCAATTCCATCGTGGAGATGAAGCCTGGAGGTCGCCGCTGGGCGAGACCTCCGTCGCAGGATTCGGAAGTGACTGGACGAAGACTACGCACTGGTCACCCGACTGTTCACATCCAAAAGCGGCCAGATCGCCATGATCGCGGCGGGAATGTCGCCGCCCGGAACCGAAGCCGCAGCCGAATTTCTGACGAAGGAAGAGGCCTTCGCGGAATTCGTGAAGCTGGCGCCCGTCAGATTGGGCAGTGCGCAATTTCCAGGTGGTGTTGCACTGCACCGTTCATAATCAGACCCCGGGCCCGCCCAAAGTCGTCGCCTGGCATGTCTGGTGACCTGATCAGCGCAGCCCCTCTCCCCGCGAGCCTTCAAGATTGTTGAACTCCTGCGCGGTGCCCTCGCCGCGCAGGTCCAAGCCCTTGCGTTCACGGCTCAACAGCCACGAATCCCACACATAGATTAAGTTCCGGCGCACAACTGTGCCGAGCGTGGCTTCCGCCGCCGAAACCCCTGTGGGCTGGTCGCGCAGCATATTGAATTCAGCCACCGTACCCCATACCGATGCCGGGCGTACAGGACTGGAACCATTCAGGACAATCCCGTTTCCGCGACTACCAACCGCCGTGTTGCGCCGCAGTATGTTCCCGATCGCCCGTGGCCATTCCACGTCCAGCTTTGAATTATTCGCGTTCAGGAGAATCCCATCCGAACAGTTCTCGATGCTGTTCTCCTCCACCGTATTGAACAGCAGCACGCCGATGCCGCGATTCCAGGTCGGCGTCATCTGCGGGGCCAACGTTGTCGTTGCCGCGTAAAGATAAATTCCTTGTCGTCGTTCACGTGCGATACGGTTCCGCGCAATCACGTTCTCCCATCCGCCGATCCAGAGCTGAATCGCCCGTCATCCCGTCCATCGTTTCGTTTTCCAGAATCAGGTTGCGTGCGAATAAAGTCGTTACCACGACCCGCGACTCGCGGTCCGGCGCGACGTCCCATGGACGATCGAGCAGCAGTTGCCGTCCATTCCGGTCTTTGACCCGCCGCACCTGCGCCAAGCCCTTGCCCTGCACTACCACCACGTAGTATTCCGCAATCGGCGCTTCCATCGTGCCGTCGTCTTTCATGGGTGGCAGAAACGGCGCATCGGCAGGAAGCGTGACGCTATTTTCACTGGTCTGGTCGGGAACTCCGTAGTATGCATAGCGCATGTGCGATTCCAGCAGGATCGTCTCGCCTACGTTCTGGTCCGTCCCGGGCACGCCGCTGAAGCGCGGATTCTCTGCGCGGTTGCGCAGGAACAGATTGTCGTTCACGCTGCCGTGGCCGGTGCTAACCCAAATCAGCCGGCGCACCTGTGGACTGCCGCCCACCGGATTCATCAACACGTTATCCTCAAAGATCGACTGGGCCAGCGGCTCAGTTCGCGACAGAATCGCTCCCTCCGCGCCCCCGCCAGCCCGCGACGCCGGCACCATGCGATTACTCACAAACCATCCCTGGCGAACGCCGGATAAAAACAATGGAGCACGTCCGTGTAACTCGCAGTTAGTAACTCGCGGGCGCGCCGCTTTCTGAATCCGCACCGCCCCACTCTCACCGCCGCGGCTGTCGGCTCCTGCAACGCGGATCCGCTCCAGATTACGTCTTCCATCCACGTGAGCTTATCAGCGTGTTCGATAAACAGGCCCCAGTTCACGCGCGAGTTGCCGATCACACTGACGTCGCGCAATCCTGAGCGTCTGCCCGTAATGCGCACCGTGACCGCGCCGTTCACCTTCCGGTGTCGCATCCGGCGAAAGCATCAGAATCGTCGCGCTCCTCCCGCGCCGTTCACCTGCACATTCGCCGGTATCTCCAGCGTTTTCGGCAGGACAAACGTCCCGGCGGGGATACGTACCGTGCCTTCGCCTGCGTTCAAAACCTGCTGCAGCCTGGCTGGATCCTTCCCGTCCCACATGCGCTCACGTCCCGCGGCCCGTCTCGCTTCCACGGAAATAGTCAGAGCGGTACGCCCCAACCCTGCGCCCCTCCGGAACCTGCATGGACCCACAGCTCATAACGCCCTGCCGCCAGTGTCTTCGGCAGCGGCAAATCGAGATAGTACTTATCTGTCTTGCTAGGCGTAATCCACTGCCCGTCTTTTCCGGGCTGCCGCAGATAGACCGGCGCAATTAGGTTATCCGGCTTCCGCGCCAGGTTGCGACCACACACTCGAATCGTGTCGCCCGCAAAGGCCTTGTCCGGAGTGCTCCACCACAGCTCAGGAGCATTCAATCGAACCGGAGCGCTCCACTTACCGCCATTACCAACCCAAAGTGAATACAGCCCCGCCGGAGCCTGCTCTGGAACCGTGGCCACAATCATCGAATCGCTCTGCGACTGAATCTTGACCGGCCATTTTTGTCCTCCGGCCGACGTCGCGCTCGGACCCCACAGCATCGTTTCCGCCGCCTTCAAGCCAGAGCCCGTAACGACGAAGCTCTGGTCCGGCAGCACGTCATCCGAATGGGCAAAGATTGCTGGACCACCCCCACTCAATACGGGCGGCGCGTACGCCTGCCCGACAGCCGGTAGCGGAGCCTGTGCCGCGGCCGAAAACGCGCTCAACAAAATCGCACTAAGGATAAGAGATCGCAAGAAAATTCCCCCACAAACCAGACTCCATTCGTCCACGCGGCTTGCGGGGGAATCGTATCATACTCGCAGCCTGTTCCAGCGACCGAACATCAAAACTCCTTGAATTGCTCATCAAGCGGAAAAGCGTCTCTACGCGAGGCGTGTACGTATGCAGACTGGTTCGACACCGCCTTTCGCAGCGCGCCCAGTCCGGCTGCGGATTCGCCCGGCCGGCGCTGAGCCGGGACCCTGGAACTTCGCTGCTGACCTGGACGGGCATCGTCATTGGATGTCTCCCCGCCTCCCACCATCGCCGTCAACCGTTCCACGATGTCCTTCAGCGTCTCCGATTGTGCGTTCAACTCCTCAGCCGCTGCAGCGCTTTCCTCGGCATTTGCCGCCGTCTTCTGCGTGACCTGCTCCATCTGGATAATGGCTTTACCGATCTGCTCGATCCCTCGTGCCTGCTCCTCGCTGCCCAGGTTCACTTCATCCACCAGAGTTTTCACTTTGCTCGATTCCCCTGTGATGGTGCGGATCGCTACCGCCACCTGGTCCACCTTGTTCTTGCCGTCATTTGATTTTGCAATCGATTCTTCAATCAGCGCCGCCGTGTCCTTGGCTGCCTGAGCGCAGCGCTGCGCCAAGTTGCGGACCTCGTCGGCGACTACGGCAAAGCCCATGCCGGCCTCACCCGCACGCGCTGCTTCCACGGCAGCATTCAGAGCCAGGATGTTAGTCTGAAACGCGATCTCGTCGATGACCTTGATGATCTTCGAGATCTTGTCACTCTGCGTGTTGATCTCGCCCATGGCGACCACCATCTGTTCCAGTGACTGATTGGTCTGAACAAATTTCTGCTGCGACTGCGAAACCAGTTCGGCCGCTGTCCGCGAATTCTCGCTGTTCTTGCGTGCCATGGAATTGATCTCCTCAGTTGAAGCGGAAGTTTCTTCCAACGACGCCGCCTGCTCGGACGAACCCTGTGCCAGGGACTGGCTGGAACTGGACACCTGACCGGCCGCGCTGGACGTCTGCTCGGCGCCTTCAGACAACTCTGTCACGGCTCGTCTCAGATTACGGGTAATCTGGCGAATCACGAAGAGCACTAATCCGCCCACGGCCAGTGATAGGCCCATCACAACTAAGGCGAGCCATCTGGCATGAGAAACATTCAATGCTGCATCACGCGCAGAATTCGCCAGAAACTCGCGCTGTTGCCTGGTGAGCGAATCGCCTGCGCGCTCCATTTCCTGGACGATTGGCAGAATTCTCTCGTTTAGCAAAGCGTGTGCTTCTGCATATTGCTTCTGGTTGCCTTGTTCAAGATACTGCGCGTTCAGGGACGTCCAGCTGGACAGCCCCGTCTCGATCGTTCGAAGGCCCTCCTTCCCAGCCTCGGTCTGGAGCAGCGGTTTTAATTCGCTAAGCTGTTCCACAATCCTGGACCTCGCAGCTTCGAGCTTTTGCTTATTCGTTCTCACTCGCTCAGGATCGTTGTTGACGTACGCAAGTTGGGCGCCGCGGTTTGCGCCAACCATCTCCTGCAGTTTTGCTCGCAAGACCCCGACCAGGTCCAGCTTCTTCGCTGTTATATTTACAGCCTCATCCAGCGCACCGCCGAGGTTCCCGGCAGTGCTCAGTGCTACGTAGCTTAAAGCCATCACCAGTGCCAACATACCGGCAAAGGCCAACGTTAATTTCTTGCCAATCGTCATCGATTTCATAAAGCGGTCTTCCTTGCTTTCCTCTGTGATTCTGTTACCGCACCAGAGCGTCCAGCCCATGCAGTTCCTGGCTGGTCAGAACCTGATCGATCTCCAGCAGTATTTTCACTTTGCCCTTAACCTTCGCCAGACCCAAAAGGCACGGTGTGGCGGTCCCGTCACCGAAGTCGGGAGTATCCTCGATTTCCGCCGCGGCCAGGTTGAGAACCTCTGCCACGCAGTCCACCACGATGCCCATCAACATGGGCCCCGCCTCGCCTTGCACCTGGACAACGACGATGCAGGTGCGTGAGGTGTACTCCCGCTCCGGCATGCCAAACTTCAGCCGCAAGTCGACTACCGGGGTAACCTTCCCGCGCAGGTTGATAACACCCTTAACGTGCGCCGGGGTCTGCGGCACCGCCGTAATATCCTGCACGCCCATAATCTCCCGGACTTTCAGGACCCGGATTCCGAACTCCTCGCGTCCGAGTTGAAACACCAGATACTTGCCACTACGATCCGTTGCCCTCTCCAAAACTGTCGCTTCCATGTTGCTCCAGCTCCCTTTCAAAAGCGCTGAGTTACTCCAAGAAATACACATTGATAAGCTGTTCCCCGGCCCGTCTTGCGAAGATACTCGCCAGGGAAAATGGACCCGAAACCGAAATCGATCAGCGTACGCGCCGCGAGCTTCCACTGCACCTGAACATCGGCTTCCTGGCCGACATGCGTTCGCCGGCTAGCGAGCCAGAACGAGTTGTAGGCAGTCGCGACCGTCAGGCCTCTACGGATTCTGTATTCGATACCCGAGCGCGCGTGCAAGATATTGGTCCAGGTGAACTGATCAGCCGTGCCGAACTTGTCGTGCGCACTGGGAAACAGTGAGTCGAATGCGCCGTGAACTCCGTCGCCGGGATTACGATCACCGGATGCGCGGTTCAACTCGGCAAACAGCCTGGGCCGATGCCGCGTATCAGCCAGCGTGTGGCCGAGAACCCAATGGCCGGCCCATGCAGACACGGGTTCGTTCGCCTGCCTGCCGCGCTGCACGGCCATTTCCAGTCCGTAATCGAAACGGTAGGGCAGCTTCCCAACCCATCGAACACCAGCCGTCTTCGCGTCCAGCTTGCCGGATCTCGTAATTTCGCCTTTGACTTTGTGCTCCAGCCTCCAGAACCAGTACGGCTCAATTGTGGCGTCAGGAACAACTTTGTCCAAGGACCCATAGACGCCGTGAAAATGCTGAGCGGGCGTAGGCCTGTCAAAGCCGTCAGTGCAGATCTTGTCCGACGCGCCGCTGAACGCATCCAACCGCACCTTGTGAAAACGAAGGGTCACACGCAAACCGTCAAACGTTCGGCCGACGTTGGACCAGTTCGGGTCCGCGACCAATCTTCCTTCACCCAAAACTAAACTTTGCCGTCCCGCTCGCAAGCTCACCGGAGCTGTCTCCGAATCGCCAATCTGGATGTAGCCGATCCGCAGGTCCAAGGGATCTTTCTGCGACGTCGGCGAAGGCACTACGTTCCTGAAGAAAACCCGCGAATCCTGCGCCTGAAATGAGAACTTCAGCCATGACCGCGGCGTAATATCCAGATTCAATCGCAGGCGCTGCAGCAAATACGTGTTGCCCCCGGGATTGAATCCTACACCGTCCAAGTCCTCCAGCCGGACCCTTTCCTCAGCGCCAACATGCACGATCCCGCCCCGCGTGGCCGAACTCTGGGCCGGCGCCTCGCCCTGCACCAGTGCAAGCGCGAATAAAGCTGAGCAGAACCGCAGACCCGTTTTCACAATGCCTCCAGAGTTCTTATCGGGCTAAATCGCAGGAGCGTGAGTTCGGACCTGGGATACAGCGGCTGTTGCTATCTGCGGCAGCTCTCTTTGCGCAGAACATCTCCTCGTCTTTAACCGGCACGGTCGAAGATTCGAGCGGCGCGCGGTTCGTTTCCGTCGTATCAGCTGCGGGGTTCCGTAAGCATGGAGTACTGAAGTTGCCGGGGATCAACAATTGGGATCTCTCGGTCTATCGAAGAATTCCCATCCGCGAGCGCCTTTCAGCCCAGTTGCGGCTCGAGACTTACAACACGTTGAACCACAACGTTTGATGTGGTAGCCCCGTGTGCTGAGCCTTGCTGCGGTCGGATGCCGCAGCGAGGCTTATTGCAGAAACTCGCGCGCGAACTCCACAAACCGGAATACATCCTCGAAATTTGTTACGATTCCAAGCGAAACCCTGACCGCCCCCGTGCTCTTGCCATCAACGCACAGCCGGAAATCATCCACGGTGAATCGCGAATGCTCCTCAACGTGCTGCTGGCTGAAACAGCCGATCAGCTCGGACTTTGAGAGACTCAGAGCTATCTCACCTCCGCCCGGGTTGCAGAAGCAGCCCGTGCGTATCGAGATGCGATGACGCGAAGCGGCCTCTTCCACGCGCAGATGATCGATGAAGCGGTCACTGGAATCATAGAAGTTCATCGTCACCGTGCCGCCGCGTCGATCCGTGCTCGAAGGCCCATACAAACGGATCAGTGGCCGTCCGTTCTCATGATGAAGTGCAAGCAGGCTCTCGATCAGCCATCCCGTAAGGCACGTCGAACGTTCATGAATTCGTCCTATGCCAACGGACTCCAGGTGGCGCAATCCAATTTCCACGCTTGGAATGCTTAAATAGTTCGGCGTACCGTCCTCAAATGCTGAGGAGCCTTCAGCCAGGAAATAGCGGTCACCCTGCACGGACGCGACTGTGATTGTTCCGCCTGAAAACCAGGGCCGCTGCAGTTTTGAAAGCGCCGATCGCCGCGCCAGCAAGCACCCGATTCCCGTCGGATAGCCAAACATCTTATAAAAGGAAAGAGTCACGAAGTCGGGATGCCATTGACTCAGATCGAGACGATTCGTGGGCACAAAAGCTGCCGCATCCAGCAATACATCCCAACCCTTTGCCTGCGCATTGGGAATCCATTCCAGCGGATGCTGAACGCCTGAAAAGTTCGATTGTGCAGGGTAAGCGAAGAGATTGTTCCCATTGGGCCGTGCCAGTTCAAGGTGCTCTTCCAGGCTCCCATCGTCGATACGCATTTCAGGAAGGCTCAGCGGAATGTAAGTGATTCTTGCGTGCCGCGCCCGCGCGAATTCACGGATTCCATTCACTGAGTTGTGGTTGTCGAATGTCAGCAGGTAATGATCATCGCAGCCGAAAGGGTATGATTCGCCCACCAATTTGAGCGCAGCCGAAGCATTCGCCGTGAAGATCGCAACATATTCCTCGGCGGAGGCATTGAAGTAAGAGAGGACTTTGCTTCTGCCCTGCTCCACCAGATCCGTGATCGTAACGGACGTGGGGTTTCGCGAATGGGGGTTGCCAAAGACGTTCGCTTGCAGCAGCGCCAGGTGTTCGCGTACCTGACAATCGGCGTACAAGCCCGCACCTGTATAGTCGAGATAAATCTGCCCAAGCTGATCCAGGCGCGCATATTCCTGCCCGCGCAGACTGTCCAACTCGCACGTGCTCAGATAACCAGGCCACGTCCCGACAAACTCCTGCTCGGCGCGTCGCAAATCGGAGAAAACGACCATCTATCCACCATACCCGTTAAGTGCAGGAATCGCACAAAAACCTGCACACACTACGCGAGATCTGCGCGGTGCCGATCCTGAAACGCCTCTAAGTCAATGAATTCACAAATGCGAGAATTGGAGCGCGGATTGCCCTTCAGACAGCGAGGTCTGAAAGGAGACCGATCGAATGAAAAAGAACTACATCGCAATCGCAATGACGTTTCTGTTGATGGCCGCAACGGGCCTGGCACAGACCACCACGAATCCGACTCCAGCCCCAGGGCAGCAGGGCCAGCACAAGGGGAAGAAGCTTGGCAAGCAGGACGGTTCCGGTCCACAGCATACACCGGGCACGGGCGGCGGAACTGGCGCCGGCAATCGTCAAGGCCGCAAGTAGGACTCATGATACCCCGCTCCTGGCGCGCTCTCGCCGGGAGCGGCCTACACGATCGGAGGACGCCGTCGCCCGACATTGCCGGCCTGTTCAAACGCATATGCCAGTTGGAGCACGCTGAAATCCGACCGGTCGCGCCCGACGATCTGCAGTCCGACCGGCAGCCCCTCACGCGTGAATCCCGCTGGCACCGATATCGCTGGATTGCCCACAATCGAGATGTACCAACATGACTTCATCCAGTCGATATAGCTCCCCATTCTGGTGCCGTTCACCTCAGTCGGATACGGCTGGTTCACATCAAACGGAGCCACCTGAGTCGTGGGTAGCACGAAATACTCGTACTTCTGCAGGAACGTCTGAAAGCGCCTCCAAAGCTGACCATGCAAACTCTCAGCACGCGCTATATCCGAACCGCTGAGCCGGAGTCCCTCCTCGATCTCGTTCAAAAGTGTGTCCTTATACGCTCCCCGGTTCGCACGGATTCGCTCGCCGTGAGTGGCTGCGGAATTCCACGCGCGCAGAGTCTTGAACGCAAAATCAGCGCCCGAAAAATCCGGCTCGGCCTCTTCCACCACACAGCCGAGGTTTTCGAAGACCTTCCGCTGGCCGTCCACCACAGACCGCACGCGCGGATCGAACGGAATGCCGCCGAGGTCCTTAAACCAGGCAACGCGAACATCTTTAAATCTGCGGTCGAGCGGTCGGTCAAAGCTTTCGCCGGGCTCCGGCAGCGAGAGCGGCGAGCGCGGATCAGGACCCGCGATCGCACTCAGCAACAACGTGAGATCGGAAACTGACCGCGCCATGGGCCCCGCGGTGCTCAGGTTCGACCACGCAAATGCTGCTTTCGGATTAGGAACACGCCCTGGGGACACACGAAACCCCACAATGTTGCAGAACGCCGCGGGATTGCGCAGCGAACCGCCCATATCGCTCCCGTCCGCAATCGGGATCATCCCGCAAGCCAGCGCGACCGCCGCGCCGCCGCTCGATCCGCCGCAGGTCTTGGTCGTGTCGTAAGGATTGCGCGTTGCGCCGAAGACGGTGTTGAAGGTCTGCGATCCCGCGCCGAATTCAGGAGTGTTGGTCTTGCCGAGCGTGATCGCGCCAGCGCGTTTGATGCGCTGAACGATCAGATCATCCTGCTGCGGCACGTAGTCCTTAAATAGCGGCGAACCGGACGTGGTGCGTATGCCCTGCGTTTCCACGAGGTCTTTATGCGCGATCGGCAGTCCGTGCAGTGGACCAAGCGCCACCCCCCGTGCCTGCGCCTCATCAGCGCGTTTGGCAGCGTCAGCCGCCATCTCCGGAACCAGCGTGATAATCGCGTTTACCTTGGGATTGATACGCTCAATCTGCTTGAGGTGTGCAGCCAGCGCTTCGCGCGCGGACAGCTTCTTAAGCCGGATCAACCGCACCATCTCACGAGCACTCAGGTAGCAGATATCCGGGACCGCAGCTGCCTGCGCTTGAAGTAGCGGCGCCGCGGCAATGCCGATCAGAACTTCGCGCCTTGTCGCCAGGTGGGAACTCATGTCGCGAAAGTAGCACAACTAGCGCTGTGCCGGAACGAGCAAGCGGACAACGGTTTTCAGAGGACGCGTGCAAGCACCCTTGACTTTCTCACTTCAAACAGATCTGATGATCTGCAAAAGGAGAAGTCAATATGTCACGGTTGTCACTCATCCAAATGCTTCGAGCAGTTCCGGCGCTCGCCCTGTTGACTTTGATTCCGGCCTGGGCGCAGACCAACGTCGGCCAGATCGCGGGCAAGGTGTTCGACTCAACCGGCGCGGTGGTCCCTAAGTGCACAATCGTTGTCAATAGTCTTGAGACTGGGTTGCGCCAGTCCACGACAACCGACGATGGTGGTACGTACTCGTTTCCATCGCTGCCGCGCGGAACCTATACGGTGCGGGCGGAATCCCAGGGCTTCCGGCCCAGCGAACAGTCCGGCGTAGTTCTGGACGCAGCATCACGGCGCGCTGTCGACTTCACGCTGGTACTCGGCGAGTTGACAGAGACGATCTCGGTGGCCGCATCCGCCGCCCAGGTGCAGACCACTTCCGGCGATGTCTCCACATTGATCACTGAACGGCAGTTGTCGCAGCTCGCCCTCAATGGGCGCAACTATGTCCAGATGCTTCAGTTGGTGCCGGGCGTAGTTTCGACCAGCACGGATCCTTTCAGCCTGGGCCTGAACGCCACCGCCCAGCGCGTCAACGGAGTCCGCACTAACTCCCTCTACTTTATGGTGGACGGGACCGACAACATGGACAACGGCGCGAACAGCAACGCCATCATCAACCCTAATATCGACGCCATCGGCGAGATCAAGATCCTCACATCGAGCTACAGCGCCGAGTTCGGCGGGCGCGCCGGCGCAATCATGAACGTTGTCATGAAAAGCGGCACACGAGACTTTCATGGTTCCCTGTTCGAGTTTGTGCGCAACGATAGCTTCGACGCGCGAAGCTTCTTCTCGATTTCGAAACCCCCGCTCCGCTTCAACAATTTCGGCTGGACGCTGGGAGGTCCCATCTACATTCCGGGCAAGTGGAACTCAGACAGGAACAAATGGTTCTTCTTCGCCGGCCAGGAGTGGAAGTACAACCACCAGGGCCTTGCGCAGATCAGCACCGTGCCAACGGCACTCGAGCGCATCGGCGATTTCCAGGGTTCCTCGCTCGCTGCCCCCATCGACCCACTCACCGGACAGGCCTTCCCGAACCGTGTCGTTCCGGCTGCGCGTTTCTCCAAAAACGGACCGCTGCTGCTCAAGCCTTATCCGCTGCCGAACTTCGGTGGACCGGGCGGCAATTACTCAGTGAACGGCGTGAACCGCACCGACACACGCGAGGACCTGTTGAAGGTGGACTACCTTCTCTCGCCAAGCACACAAATCTCTTACCGCTGGACGCACGATGAGTGGGATATCTGGAACGCTTTTCAGGGCGGCAACACCGGTATCGTTCCCGGCGGGCGTCCTCGTCCAGGCTGGACCACGATAGCCACCTGGCGGCAGACCATCTCACCCACGATGCTGAACTCGTTCAGCTTCAGTGTCACGGCAAACGAAATTGCGGGCAACGCGCAGAATCAGGTTCTAAAGCGGTCGGCTCTTGGGCTCACCTACCCGGAGATCTTTGCCAATAACCAATATCAGGTCGGCCCCAATGTGAACATCTCGGGCTTCACGGGTTACACCGTGGGTGAACGCATCAAGAACGCCATGACCACCTTCCAGTGGCGCGACGATTTCAGCAAAGTCCTTGGTGCCCACACACTCAAGTTCGGCGCACAGATCACGCGCAGCCGTAAGAATCAGAACAACTCCGGAGCCAATGAGAACGGTACCGTGACCTTCAATACCTCCGCGCTTCGGACCTCCAGGAACGTCCTCGGTGACGCCCTGCTGGGCAACTTCCAAACCTACACCGAAGGACAGGTGGACACATGGATGTGGGCCCGCTTCAGCCAGTTCGAGTTCTACGGCCAGGACAGTTGGAGAGTGAACCGCAAGCTCAGCCTGGAACTCGGCTTGCGCTATAACATCATTGCGCCGATTTACAGTGGACTGGGTAACTTCACCACCTTCCTGCCGTCGCGCTTCGATCCTGCCAAGGCGCCGCAAGTGCTTGCCAGTAACGGAGCGCTGGTTGCCGGCACGGGCGACCCTTACAACGGCATCGTCATCCTGGGCTCGGCATTCCCCGATGCCGCCAAGGGGCGCATTCCGGCGGCTTCCGATTCGTCAGTAACGCGTCTGTTCGCGGGTCTGCCGCGTGGAGGCAAGCCCATCAACTATCGCGATTTCGGACCGCGCCTGGGCTTCGCCTATGATCCGTTCGGCCGCGGAAAGACTTCCGTGCGCGGTGGCTTCGGTATTTTCTATGACTTGATGCAGACGAATTACATCATGAACTCGCAGGGCAATCCGCCGTTTGTTTCGAGCGCCAGCGTGTACGACGGCAACATCGACAATCCCGGCGCTGCCACCACCCAGGCCTTTCCACCCGATCTCTCAGTGATCAGCACCTCGCATCCCGATCCCAAGGTCATGTCGTTCAACCTCGGAGTTCAGCAGGAACTGCTCGGCTCGATCATCGCCGACGTCAGCTACGTCGGCACCCTGGCGCGCAACCTCAACTGGCGCACGATCAACTTGAACCAGTTGCGTCCGGGCACGCGCCTGAATGCGCCCCAGAGCACGATGAACGTCAACGCGCTGCGGCCTTACCTGGGCTACGGCAACATCAACATGAATGAGAACGGCGACAGCTCCAACTACAACAGCCTGCAAGTGGCACTGAACCAGCGCCGGGCGCATGGGCTGTCCTTCGGCATGAGCTACACTTTCTCGCGCACGCTGGACAGCTCGTCTGGCACGCCTCAGAACGCCTATGACGCCAGGCCGGATTACGGGCTCTCTGGCATCCATCGCAAGCATGTCCTGAACTTCAACTACGTCTATGAGCTGCCCTTCTTCCACAAGAATTCCAGTGCCCTGCTGCGGCAGACACTGGGCGGTTGGGAGCTCTCCGGCATTACGAGCTTCCAGAGCGGAGCGCCAACGTCGGTCACCGTACCGGTGGACGTAGCCCGCAACGGGATAAGCTCTTCCCGCGCTTCGCTGATCGGAGACCCCAAGCTTCCCGCGAGCGAGCGCACCCTCGCCCGCTGGTACAACACCGAGGCATTCCTGGCGCCTGAAAGAATGATTCAGGGGCAGTTCGGAAATAGCGGCCGCAACATCCTGATCGGTCCCAGTTTCAGCCAATGGGACATTGCCCTCATGAAGAACTTCCGTTTCCGCGAGAAGACCACCCTCCAGTTTCGCGGCGAGTCCTTCAACACCTGGAACCATGCTTCGTTCACCGGAATCAACACCACGGTACGCTTCGACGCAGCCGGCAAACCAACCCAGAACTACGGTGCCATCACGTCATCCGGCCCGGGCCGGATACTTTCACTCGGTTTGAAGCTACTGTTCTAACAGCCGGCCGGAGAGTAGCGGCAAGCTACTCTCCGGCATCCACCTACGCCCGCTTACAAGATCCTGCATGGACACAGACCGCCGGCGGCCAGATCACCGAGACTGACAGGACGCGCGCCAATGCATGGTCCTTATCCTCCATTTGGGAGTTCCAGGTCCTGTTCACTATACACAGCGTTTGTGGGTGGGAACAGCGGACAGGTGTAACGCACAACACTACAGCGCGGATGGCCCGCCTGCCATCCGCGCCATGCTGATCCACAAACGTCTCAGAAGGTGAATCGAAGCGCGAACCGAAACAGCCGCTCGTCCAGTCCTTCGCGTCCGGTGTTCTGAACTCCGGTGATCACTGTGTAGCCGTTCAGGTTCCTGATGGACCCGTCGGCGTTCAGTTGCATCGAACTCACCGTGGCGCCGGGTGCGGCGAAGTGAGGCGTATTGCTCACATTGAACGCCTCTGCGCGGAACTGCAGCTTGAAGCGTTCGGTCATAGGAAACTCGCGGAACACGCTGGCATCCAGATTCACAAGCCCCGGCGCGCGGAGGATGTTAAAACCGGAGGTGCCGAAGCGTGGTTCGTTCACAGGGGCGAAAGCAAACGGGTCGAACCAGCTATCCCGTACGCCTGTAATCCGGACCTCCGGATTTACCAAATCGGCAGTCTGTGTGTTCCCCGGAGCATTGAGCGAAGTGGCCGAGGTGCTGACTGTGAACGGCGGACCCGAGTACAGCACCAGAAGTCCGTTAACCTGCCAGCCGCCCAGGAGAGCCTTACCTACGCCACTTTGTGCCCATCGTTTGCCCGCACCGAACGGTAGTTCGGCGGATGTGGACGCGGTGAATTGGTGGGTGCGATCGTAGCTCTGCAAGGCTTTGTTCAAATGACGGTATTCGGGTGTGTTGTTAGAGTAGCCGTCCACACCGGTCGTGTTTCCGTTCGGTCCGATCGCTTTGCTCCACGTGTAAGTGAGTTTCGCCATGTAACCGGCGGAAAAGCGTCGGGTGAGGGAACTCTCGAGCGCATTGAAAGACGAGCTGTATCCGAACATGTCGGAGAAATAGTTGGTTGTCCCGGTGCGGCCGAACCTCTGATTCAGAACCTGGCTCGGCGTGCCGCCGCCGATGAAACCGTAGTTGGCGTTCCAGCGGTTCTGCATATGGCGTGAGTTGTTGGCCACGTAGCCTGCCTCGGCGGTCCAGCCACCTCCGAATTCTTTTTGCAGCATAAGATTCCAGGACTGAACGTACGCGCGCCGGAAGTGCGGATCGAAGATCTCGACCCCGATCGTCGAGGGCAGCGTAACCGTCCCATCGCCCAGGTTCGGCGGCGTGATGGCAGGGATGCCATCGCTCATCCTGCTGGCCGGCTGATAAGTGTTGACTCCGGGCAGCGAGAACATGGTCTGCACCGGATAGCTGTGCAGCGCGTTGCGCCCGATATTCACCGGGTCGTACGCAATGCCATAGCCGGCGCGCGCCACCAGGGTGTCCGTCACGCGGTACGCGACGCCCACCCGAGGGGCGAAGTTTTTCTTGCTCATGCTGATCACGCCGCAGTCATCAGGCACGCTGCCCACGCCGCAGAACTTCATCGTATTGTTGGAGAAATCGTACACTTCCATGCCGCGATTGGCACGGTGCGGAGTCCCGAAGTAGTCCCAACGCAAGCCAAACGATAAGGTCAGCTTGCGTGAGGCCTGCCACTTGTCGCGCGCATACAGACTGACGGCCTGAACGCGCTCGGTGTTTTCTTCCCACATCACCGTCTTCTGGATGGTTGACGGAAGCCCCAGCAGGAAGGAAGCATACGAGTTGTAAGCGTCGGTGGTCACACCCCGCAGGGCGGTGACGCCGCCGGGAAAGTCGAACTGGCCCGACTGTGCGCCTGCCGAGTTCGGTTCGTTGCCCGTCAGATTCACGCGCATCGAGTCGAACCCGAAGCGGACATTGTGATTGCCGCGAATCCACGCAGCGTTCGCGACATACTGCGACTGCGGGCTGTGATAGTACCACGGGGAGTTGCTGTTACCGCGCCCCAGTGTAGTGAGGCCGGTGATCGTGAACGCCGGCCAGCCGCCTTGATAGCGTTCGGGGCCGTTAGTTCCAGGCAGACCCAGGAAGTCCGAACCGAGCTTCTCGTCCAGCCGGATAGGCTCGGCGCGCGAGTCATACAGCGTGTAGCCGACGTTGGCGTCAATGACAAATCTCGGCGTCAGCGTGTAAACACCAGAGAAGGTCATGCTGTGCGTGTGCCCCAGGGACTGGCCATCGTAGCTGCAGCGGCCGATGCCACCACCGCCAAGCTCGCCGAGAATCGCCGGATCGGTGCAGTTCCAGTAGAGCAGGCTGACTCTCGCGTTGAGATTCAGCTTGGAGCTGGCGTTCCAGGTGACCTTCGAATCCAGCGTCTTGCGGTCAAAAACGGACGCACCGCTCGCGAACAGGTTGTTGGCCACCCCGCTGCCGAGATTCGGCAATGGAGTCAGACCTGCCAGCTTTCTGGCGGCCGAATCGATACGCGAGGGCGGAATGATGTTGTTGAGGAACGGCGTCCGCCCGGAACCGTCGAGCGCGCCGGTGAGAGGATCGTAAATCGGCCTTGTGGACTCGGAGAAGTCACCGGTTCGCATGAGCGCCGTCGCTACGGACGCAGTGCTCGTCCACGAAGCCTGGCGGTCAAAAGTGCCCTCAAAGGAGGCGAAGTAAAACAGTTTGTTCTTGAGGATGGGACCGCCAACCGTGCCGCCGAACTGGTTGACGACTCTCTTATCCTTGTCGCGCCCGGCCGGCAGGAAGTAGGGGCGGGCTTTCAGATGCTGGTTGGTGTGATATTCATACAGCGACCCGTGAATGTCGTTGGTGCCGCTCTTGACCTGTACGTTTATGGCCGCCCCGCCAGCATAGCCTTGCTCGGCATCGTAGCTATTGGAAACCACGTTCACGGCTTCGATGGAGTCCATCGAAGGAACGTAGCCCGATACGTGCGGAAGCCAGGGATGCCCGGTCGTGGCGCCGTCCACACGGAAGTTGGCGGATTGCCCGTTGGTCCCGTTCGCGTTCACCATCAACGAACGCGAGGGGTTCGCGGGCACCGAGTGCTGGTTCGTGGGCAGAGCCATCCCGGGAACCGTTATCAGCAGGCTCTGGTAATTCCTGGTGAATGGAACAGGAAGATTCTGAAATTCGTCGGCGCGAATCTCGGCGCGTACGTCGGAACTGTCGGTCTGCAAAACCGCGGCCGATGCGCTCACTTTCACCGATTCCGTAACTGCACCGACCTTAAGCGGAACATCAACACGGACCACGTTATTGGCCGTCACTCTCACGCCTTGTTGCGTGAAGCTCTGAAATCCAGCATTCGTGACCGTGACGTCGTAATTTCCGGCCGGAATGGTGGACACGGTGAACACGCCCAACTCATTGGCCTTCGCAGTCCATTCCTGTTGGGTGCCGATGTTCACGATCTTCACGCTCGCTCCAGGGATAGCGCCTCCACTTGCATCCGTGATGGTGCCCACAATGGTGCCGTATAGCACCTGGGCGTTTAGGTTTGTGTTTGTTGGGCTGACCGCCAGAAGGGCAATCAGAAATAAGATCTGGATCAGACGTAGCTTCATTGCACTTCCCCCTTCAGCTAAGACTTAATCCGTACACACGCCTCCCGCTAAATGCCTATATTTTGCCCCCCGGATCGAACTGAAGCAAGCCCCTTGCCGCTTGTCCCTGACCACAAACTGGCAAATTCCCCACCCAATTCACCCAACCTTCTCACAGTGCCAGAGCGATAAGCGACCGGAGGCGACGCGCTAATATTGACGAATGCCCATGCCGACTGGCAGAGCGCTGGTCGCTAGGCTCCCCGTCTGCAAAAAAAAGAACTCCCCTACTCGCGCAGGTGTCACTCTTCCGCTTGCTTCACTTGCCCCATGACCAAGGAGGAAGTCTCAGCCACCGACGCAGCCTATCGGGAGTCTTTCCATCAGCAGCATATAAGACATCCGCACACCAGAAGACAACACTAAGAACCGTCTCCGGCTGGTTGTGGCAAACTGGTGGTGGGAACGAACCATGGCAAGCACCAATAGCACCGTATTCAGGACGCCGGCGGCCAGCGATCCGGTACTCGCCGAGATGGTCCAACGGCTTGTAGAGGTGTATCAGCCAGAGCGCATTTACCTATTTGGTTCCGTCGCGCGAGCTGAAGCAGGTCCCGACAGCGACTACGATCTCATGGTTGTGGTGCCGGATAATGCTACCCCCGAACGCCATAGGAGCCGCGCAGGTTACCGCGCTGTCCGGCATCTTGGCGTAGCGCGTGATATTTTTGTGTCCAAGACGAGCGACTTCCGGCGGCAGCTTCACCTCAAAGCGTCTTTCCCCTCCACAGTGGTGCGCGAAGGCATAGTCCTGTATGGCGCATAATGCGGTGCTCGTTGAGAACACTGCGGCCTGGCTGCGCAAGGCAAAGCCGCTTTTCGCAGTGCTCCCCCTCCTGACCCGACTGCTCGTCCACGTTCAGCTGAGGTGAGAACGGGTTTGGCCCTACCGTCAATCCATACTCGTTGTTCTGCATGACGCACTACGCTGGCTTAGTGCGTCGCCATAAGCGGACGCATCACTGCTTATCGTAATGGACGGTAAACTTCTCATTCACTCCCGCGGCAGATCCGGTCTCGGTTAAGGTCTTGCCATCGGAAGAGGCGGTCAACACGCTCTTATACATGTCCTTGCCGTCCTTCTTCCAAGTGAGGTTGAGGCCGCGCGCGCCGTTCTTCGCGATCACGCACGTCCACCCGGAAGGCCACACCGGGCCCTTCGCGGGATAGTCCTTGCCGTCGAATTTGGCGTCGCAGACGCCGCCCGTGTTACCCAGAGAAATGGTGAGCCCGTCACTACCCTTTGGTGTCAGGTTCAGCGTTTCCGGCGAGCTGGTTTTGAGATTTTTGGTTTTCCACTTGCCAGCCAGTCCCGGTCCGCCGGAAACACGCTGGAAGGCGATGGAATCGTTGGAAATCCCGCCGTCCGCTTTGACTCGCCTGGAATCGACGGTCAGCGCCTTGCCGTCGGCCGAAAGCTTCACGGTGGAGGTATTGGTTACCTTCCCATTGGTCTTTTCGGCGACCTCCCATGTTTTGGCGTTGACCGGTTTCCAGGCGAGGGTTATACCCCAGGGCGTCATGTTATCCTTGCCGTCGGTTTTGAATGTGTACGATTGGCCGTCCATGGTAGCCTTCATTTCGCCGCCGGACAACTGTTCGTACGTAACCGTGGTGTCGCCGAAGTTGCTTTTCTCGACGTTCATCTTCCACTTTCCCGCGTAGGGCGCATCAGCCGCGGCGCTCAGGCCGCAGGCGAACATGGCGATCAGAAACACATTACGCATTGTCTTTCCCCCATTCCTCGCAGATTATCCTTGCGATTCGTCCAATGCAAGCCAGTCCCGGCCGCAGGATATCTGCGCCTTTGCATGGCCGGTCAATCTTACGATCGCCAGCAACACGGCCGGCTTCTTCCGGTCCCTGTTCCGGCGCTCGTGGCCAAATTCTGTGACAATCAAGTCAGTGACCGATAGCTTCAGCGGGAAAACGACCAAAGCCCTCCTTCACGGTATGCTTGGCAGCACTAGGCGCATGCTCCTTGCGGGCCTGCTCGTAATTCTCGTATTGCTCCTTTCCTTTGCCTGGGCGACTCGCGACGCTTTGGCGGAACTTCCGTTCCTCAGGAAGCAGCGCGCTGAAGCGAGCCGCCTCGCCTCAAACGGAAGCACGCATGTGGACCTGCGTCCGTGGAAAACTGCTCACGCGCTCGCGGGACTCGCGACTACTTCAGAGGAAAAAGAATTCGCAAGTCAGGCCGAGCGATTTGCGGACCACGAAGTGAACCAGGCCTTCGCCTCGGCGTTACGTCACGCTAACCTGAAGCAGCGTTCGCTCACCGGCGAAGCGCTTGCCGTCTCGCAGCGTGTAGACCAACTGCAGCAGATCGTCAATGACGATAAGGGGCAAGTGCAGAGCCTGACAGCTCAGACTGCCAGCGCGAACACCGACGCGGCCGAAACCGCGCGAGACGACCTGGAACTTGCTAAGGCGCAGCTTGCACTCGATTCGGATTTGCTGGCGGACGCGCAGCAGGATCTCGCTCGTGCCGGCGGAGATGAGCCCAGCAGAGTTCAGGCAGAGCTTGCCGCGCACGAAGCTGAAATGAAGGGCTACGATGTCAAACCGGCCCAAAATGGACAAGTCGCGGTCATTGCCGTAAAACGGCACGGCAATCTCGCCCGAAGAGTGAACGCGTGGTTCGATCAGCGCACCCGCTACGATTTAGTTCAACAAGCCCTGCGGCAGGCTCAAGCGGACATAGTCATTCTCACGGACCAGCATAAGGACCTCACCAACCAGATCAAAACCGCCGCCTCTTCCGCTTCCGGACTGGACAGGTCCGCAAGGCTCGCCAACCTGAAAAGGCGCAGCGCGCTCAGCCAGATCATCGGCATTTGCAACGATCGCATCCAGAGTCAACAGCAACTCGCTGGCGTTTACAGCAAGTGGTCCGCGCAAATACTTCTGCAGCATCGAATCGTGCAGCATCTGCTGTTGCAGTCTTTCGCATGGATCGCCTTCATTCTGATCTGTGTGATTTTCTTCGATGCACTCGCCAGCCGTCTCATCGATCGTCCCAAGCTCGACCGGGGCCGCGTCAAAACCCTGCACATCATCTTCAAACTCGGCATACGACTCCTCGGCACGCTGATCATCTTGTTTGTCATCTTTGGCGCCCCCAGCGAGATGCCCACCATCCTCGGCCTCACCACTGCCGGACTCACGCTGGTCCTGCAGGACTTCATCATTGCCTTCTTTGGCTGGTTTGTATTGATGGGTAAGCATGGCATCCGGATTGGCGATTGGGTCGAGATCAACGGCGTCGCGGGCGAGGTTGCCGAGGTCGGTCTTTTCCGCACCTCCATCTTTGAGACCGGTAACTGGACGGATCAGGGCCATCCGACAGGCCGCCGCGTCAGTTTCATCAACAGCTTCGCCATCAAGGGTCAATACTTTAACTTCTCGACTGCGGGCCAGTGGATGTGGGATGAGATCAGGTTCAGCATCCCCGCAGCGGAAGAAAACTACGCCATGATTGAACTCATCCACGCAGCAGTGCTCAAGGAAACCGAGAAGGATGCGCGCCTCGCCGAAGCGGAGTGGAAGCGCAGCCCCCGGCACGTCGGTTTGAGCCAGTTTACCGCGGACCCTGCCGTGGAAATGCGCCCCGGCGCCTCAGGGATCAATATCGTTGTCCGCTACGTCACCCGGGCCTCGGAGCGCTTTGAGTTGCGAAACCGGCTTTACGAAAACGTGGTCGCGCTGTTGAACAGGCCTCCGGTGCCTCAACCCGGCACTGAGAAGCCGCAAGTCCAGACAGTGCCCGCCAACTCGGATTAAGCTGTTGGGTGGGCCGGTAACGCGGACGAACGTCTAACCATAACGATGTGGGCGCCAGTCGTCTTACTTGGGCGGAAACGATCAGGGAAGTTGGGGGCTTTTCAGGCGAGATCATGTGGGATAGCAGCAAGCCGGAGGAACGCCCCGCAAACTGCTTGACAGTACCCACCTGAGGTCGTTAGGCTGGAAGCCGCTCGTGGATCTGGAGCACGGTCTGGTTGGATTCTATGCGCATTTTCTCGAGCGCAGCTGTTAGTAAGGCTGTGGCAGGGTGTGCCGCAACATCGAAGTAGAACGGGAGCGAAACATGAAACTGAATATCAGGACACTGTCGGCGGACCGGAGAGAATTCGCCAGGATGACCCTGGGTGGTGCGGCTCTTCTGGCCTCTGCCGGCCGCATCTCCGCCAAGCTGCCGAGCGTCCCGCCGGGGATAAAGATCGGAACCGGTGGCGGGCAGCCTACCCCAGAGAACATGCGCTACCTCAAACAGCTCGGCATAACCTGGTTGAGCCTCGCAGCCACGCCACAAACGGCCACCGCCGAGGGCTTCATCAAAATGCGCGAGCAATGGGAAGCCGGCGGCTTCAAGATATACAACATCGGGAGCGGGGTCGGCCCCAGCGGCAGCCTGCACAACATGCCGGAGGTCACGCTCAATCTTCCCGGCCGCGATCAGAAGATCGAAGAGTACTTGAACTACCTTCGCTACCTGGGCAAAGCCGGTATCCCCTACACCACTTATGCCCACATGGGGAACGGCATCTGGACAAGTGGAAGGGTCATCACGCCGCGCGGGTATGAAGCCAGAGATCTGGACATGGCCAGTCCCAACCGGCGCGGAGTCTGGCAGGGAAAGACCTATGAGGAGCCTCTCTCTCACGGTCGCGTCTTCTCAAAGGATGAGATCTGGGACAACTACATTTACTTCATCAAGAAGGTGGTCCCAGTGGCCGAAGAGGCAGGCGTCCGCATTGGGATCCACCCGGACGATCCGCCTCAACCCATGCTTGCCGGTGTTCCGCGATGCATCTTCAGCAGTTTCGACGGCTACAAGAAAGCTCTGGAGATAGCCAACAGTCCCAACGTAGGCATGTGCCTGTGCGTGGGATCCTGGCTTGAGGGTGGGCCACTCATGGGCAAGGATCCGGTCGAAACGATTAAGTACTTCGGCGGCCAGAAGAAGCTCTTCAAAATTCACTACCGCAACGTGAGTGCGCCGCTGCCCCACTTCACGGAGTCGTTGATGGACGACGGCTACTACGACATGTACAAGGTCATGAAGGCTCTGGTAGACGTCAAGTTCGATGGCATAGCAATCCCGGATCACATCCCGGGTGTGGGGAACGTGCAGGGTACAACTCAGGGCTTCCGGCCCAACCCCGGCCTGGCCTATTGTATTGGCTACATGAACGCAACCCTGAAAGCGGTGCAGTCCGAGAGAGGCTGAGCCCAAGGATTTTTGTGCTGAACAGAACGAGGACCCGCCGATGCGTCAACACAAAGGTTGGCTTGCAGGCGATGTTGTTGTTGGTTTGGCTGGTTGGAGTGCTGGTGGCCGAACCGCCGCACTACGCCGCTGCGCGCCACGGCGGCCCGTACATGCACAACTACTATCTGCCGCCCGCTCCCAGCGCATCGCCATGGATGCCGTGCTGGTCACCGGACGGCAAGTGGATCGCGGTGTCCTTTGCGGGTTCGATCTGGAAGATCGAGCCTAACTCCGGAGAGGCTTTCGAACTCACCGCCGGACCAACCTACCATTCCTCGCCAGCGTGGTCGCCGGACGGCCGATGGATCGTCTACACTTCCGACGACAACATGCGTGGGATCCAACTCGGGATCGTCGATGTCGCAGACGCGCCAAGGCCTGTTACGGCGTCAGCACCGTATATGCGACCATTTTCCAAGCCCGGCCTTCCTGAGTCCACACCGTCCAGAGGACGCCGGAATCCTCGCCGGCCTTCGCCAGTCTCAGCCCTATCGCATAGTACTTGCCCCAGTACCTCTCTCCAGCCAACGCCCTGAAACTCACCGGCTCTCCCGCAGTACGGCCCTTGCAGTCCAGAGCGCTCGCCATGTAGTCCGGGATCGAGACGAGGGCAAACGCCCTGCTGTTTTCGTGCTTCACCAGTTTGATGTCAGCATGGTTCGGCTGCGGCGCCACAGTCGCTTCGTCCAGCCGCTTAACGGTCCCGGTGGTCTCGATGATGACTTGCATCGCTTTCTTGAACTGCGCCCGCGCGTCTTCCGCAGTCTTCGGCGGCGGCTGATCCGCACTCAGGTTGAGTCTCACGCAGTCGATACAGCGCGTGGAAATGTAACTCAACGCCTTATCCACATCCCGTTTCACCAGCCACGATTCCAGAAACTCTGTGCCTGCTCTCACCATTTCCACGGGAGCCACCGCATATACTGTGGGCGCGCCCGGCGGTGCGGCCGTCGAGGTGTCCGGAACCCGGTACTCCTCCCATATAGGATCCACATCGTATGAGATCAGCCTCCAGCTATTGGCTTCTCGCGTCCATAGGGTAGCCAGGGTCGTTCCTTCAGTCCCGTCTTTCCTGCCGAGCCGGAAAACCGCCCCGTAGTACTTGCCGAATTTCTTCGATTCCGCGGCCTTCGGCGATATCTGGGTTGGATCCAGGCGGTTCACGCACTTGAACCGCTCCGCCGCGTCCTCCCGAACGTCGTACAGCGCGAACTGCCCCTGATGGGGCTGCTGCACCACCTTGCTCCGCGCGCCTGTCCCTTCCGGCTGCACCGCTGTGCTGATATCCCCCAATTGCTGCACAATTCCAAAACGTTGGTTGGCCCGCTGCAGCGCCATGAGAAGCCTGAACCTGGCCATTCCACGGTCCGCCTTCTCGCCCGGCTCCAAATCCGCACAAGCAAGCGATTGCTCCGCAAAGTAGGAAAGGACATTCTCGACGTCCCTCTTCACCAGCCAGGTGTTCAGCATGTCGAACACCGCCTCCGCTGGCTTCATGCCGGCTCTTGCGGCCGGTTCCGCTGGCATTTTCCCCGTTTCCTCAAATCCGGCGCTCTGCCTCCCAACTTGTTGCGGAAGTGAAAGTAGGCTCCGCCACCAATTGTTTAGCCCCCGCCACTGGTTGTTGTGTATCTCGTCGTTCCGCCCCGCGCGCACATCGGAGTTCGAAGCCGCCAGATGACCGTTCACCAGTCCCTTGGGAAAACCGCTCGACCGGTAGTCGACGTCAACGTCGGCCCGAGTGTTGTCCTGCGTCGCCGATACCTGGATTGAGGGTACTGCCGGCCTGCTGCGATAACAGGTCGGGTACCCCTTGTGGTAGGTCGTGTTGTCCTGCATTCGTCGAAACTCCCGGCTCTTGTCCAGTACGTCCAGGGCACCCGGTTTCAACTGGACGTAGATGCGGAACTGCTCGTCGCCCCTGGCGGCCGGCTTTTCGCCGCGCACGGTATCCAGCTTGTCGATGATCTGAAATGCCGATCCTAACTCCTTTCCCGACTCATCGGTCAACTGCGTCGAAAGCAGCGCGTGGGTCACTGCGTTAAAGGTGGTCTTCGTTGACGCAGGCAGGTTGTCGTACGCCTTCTCCGGATCCACTTGTTTATTAACGGTCGCGTTGAATCGCCTGATCCAATCGTCGACCAGGGCCTTCTGCTCCGGCTTCAGCGAAGCATAGTTCGCTCCAAAGTCGCCGGTGGCGGCGTCCGGCGTCTTCTGCCCATACATCCCACCGCCGAATGTCACCAGGGCACAGACTACCGTCTCGACCTTCCGCAACATTACACACCTCCTTCCCCGACCCCTTTGATTCGGTCGCCTTGTTGAGACGTCGTGTTATCGGCTGCGGTAGGTTGAGTTCCGAGGAACGGAGAGGTCCCACACCGATCACATCGAAGTCAAACCTCGTCCCCCCGCGTCATCAGGGTTTGTTGAGGTCATCGTTCTTGGAGTACTTCGTACCCTGCAGCGTCAACTGCAAAGCGAGACCGTTCTTCGTGATCTGGTACACCCACACGCCGGGCGCCACCGCGACCGCGCCCGAGAAAGAGCCGCCCTCGCCTTTTGCCGTGGCAGCGGCGTCCGCTTGCGATGACGCCTCCCAACCCGAATTCACGAAGTTTGCCAGCGCTGGCTCGGTTTCAAAAACAAAAATCACCCGATAGTCCTTCACTCCGACTCCGAGGCCGACGCCGGCTGAGATCATCTTCATGAAGGTATCCTGCTTGGTTTTCGAGTTGACAGCCACGCCCGCTCCGCGTGCAGTGCTTACCAGCAGCAGGTTCGTGCCCATGTTGTTGAATACGCGCGTATCCCGCCGATTTCTGAATAGCCGCCTGGGATTCGGGCTTTAGTTTGTACAGGTCGCTCAGCGTGGCGGATGCCATCTTGCGGATTTTCTCCCGCTGCTGTTCGGGTGAGTCCTTGGCGCTGGACAAACCGACGGTCAGCAAGCCAACAACCAGGAATTGTGCGATGTTTCGAAATTTCATTCCTTTTCTCCTCACGTGAGGCCAGAGCTTCCATTGTGGTTCCCTGGCGCTAAAGCCGGCATCTGCTCTTGACGGCTTGTATGTGCAGCCCAAACCCGCTCTTCGGGCCCTGGTCTGCGGCGGCTCGGCTTACGGCTGGTGGCTGGCACGCCACGAGAAGTCGTAACGGAAGCCGATAGTGAACACGCTATAACCCGGTTCTCCGGTCGCCGATACGCTGTCGAGGTCAATCTTGCTCTCCGTGTAGATCTTGCCGTTCTCTGCAAAGAACCACTCGGCTCCAAGGATGAAATACCGGGTTCTGAAGTTTGGATTCAACAGCGGATCCCTGACTTTCGGATCCTGCCAAATGTAGCCCGTAATCAATCCGAACTTCCCCAGACCCGCTCGCGCGTACACTTCCACGCCGTGTGCGTCATAGACGATTGGAATTTGCCCGGTGGCATTCGGAGTCGGGATATACGCCACGTCGCCGTTATGTTGGTGAGCGTAGACGAGTCCGATTTGCAGCATCCGCCAATCCACCCGGCCGCCGACCCCCATAAAATCGGAGTCGCCGCCCAGACCCCGGATTTGCTGCTGCGAAGGGGACCACTTGGTGCGAGTATAGGTGCCGCCGGCTTTCACGCCGGGCAGGATTTTGAACTGTAGCGAACCGCCGACCCCGTCCGTGCTGGTGTCATTTCCGACAGCCCGGAACTGGCCCTGAACACCGGCTTCGATCACCTTCAAAAAGGTGTTCCGATAGTTCACGATGCGGTCTGCGCGGCCCGTGCCCGTCTGTCCGCCGTCGGTTCCCGCGACATACGCAAAAGTGCCTTGGCCCCCAAACACGTTATACCGATCCGTCGTGTAGCCCGCAATGTCATACTGCACGGCATTTTGCTTACCGATGGCTACTCGACCCAACGGCCCGAAATCGACGCCGATAAACCCCAGTCGTGCCAGGAAGACTGGATTGGTTTCAGTGCTGACGGTACCGAATTCGTTGGATGGTCCGGGCGCCGAGAGATTGAACTGGGTCTCGCTCTGAACGAGGTTTACCCCCCACTCAACGCCGGCGAATACCTTGATCTTGCTCCGGGTAGCAAAATTTATGCCTATTCGGGTGGCGTTGTCTTGAACTTCCGCGTCGTCTTTGAACGTGGCGAAGTGGGTACGCAATTGACCGTATGGTTCGAACATCCCAACGAATTTGTTCGCCCCGCTCACTTCCGTAGTGCTGCCCACAGCAAATTCGCCACCGCAACCATTCGATACCCAAACACTCGAGTCGTCATAACCCCAGTTCTTTCCGAGCAGGCAGGCGGACGTTCCTGTCGAGCGCAACAACGCAATCCCCGCAGCCGTATTGGCCTGGCAGACCTGGCGCTCCCCCTCCTTGGAGAGGCAATTTACGACCACCGAAGGGGACTGGTTTGCTGTCGCTTGTTGGGCACGCCCGCAGACGGTCAAAGATGCACCAAGCAGGATCAGGAGCATGCTCATTCGGTGAAGTGAACGCAACGCAAAAGCGCTGTGAAAATGGTACATGGCACTCCTTTCTAGAGTTAGGTGGAGACATGATGCATTGAAGTTCCTGTCTCAGCCCTCCTCGTTCATCCGACCTGTTCGTTTGCCATATCCGCCTCAACGTGCCTTCAGTTCGGCAGGTCAGATGGCCCCCACTTCAGCACCCGGCCACCGCGCTTCCGGATACGCTCGATGCAAAATTGTCTCGGCCACACAGGTCGAGCAAGAGATGCATGCCTGCTCTGCGATGGACTTTTTTTTCGGTCGTACAAAGCGTTTTTCGGTCGTACAAAGCGCGAACCTTGGACGCCGGAACGGCGTGTCGCATTCCCCGAAATTCGGACACGAAATAAATTGAGTCTGGCCGCGGCCAAGGGCATCTTCTGTTTCACGTGGTTCCATGTGGGCTGGGAGTTGTTTGTCACTCCGGCGGGAAACACTACGCGAGGACGAACTGTGCCACTTGGAAAGCGAGCAATTGCTGAGTGCTCGAGCATAAACGCCAACGCTTCTGGGCGATAGTGATGCCGATAGACGGGAGCAGTGCCTCGCTCAAGGCAATCGCAAAGACCCTCAGCTGAATATCAGGGAGAAAAGGCGACAATGCCTGAAAAGGACTCATCGATCGTGGCTGCGGTAAAGGCAACCGTGGTCGGCGGAGCTATTTTCCTCATTCCGGGATTTCTGGCCGTCTTTGTGCTCGGCAAGGTTTTCAACATGCTGAGGTCGCTTGCCCAGGCGCTTGGTCCGAAGTTCGGCGCCACGGACCGCTCGGCGGCTTTTTGCTGGATTTGGGGGCAATTGCGGCAGTCGTGCTGGTGTGCTTTCTGGGGGGTCTGGTGGCGCGCCGGGCCACCGCACAGAGGATGCGGACCAAGGTGGACCAGCTCCTGCTGGGATCTTTTCCCGGCTACGCCTTTGTGAAGGGCCTGGCGGAGAACATGCAGCAAAGCGAGGAGATCGCAAGCAGTTTTGTGCCCGTGCTTGTGAAATTCGGCGACTTTTCGCAGGTGGCATTCGAGACCGGCCGCATGCCAGGTGGCGTGGTCGCCATCTACCTGCCAGGCGCGCCGAATCCCTGGTCAGGCAACGTAGTTTTCGTTCTCACCGAACGGGTAAAGAAGCTGCCCGTCTCCATAACAGAGGCGCTCAAGATCATTCGCGCGCTGGGCAGAGGCTCGGAGCCGCTTGCCGCGGAGCTCCGTAGTCTTCAAGCCGGAGATTAATCAGCAGATTGATTAATTGTGGAATTTCGTTTTAATCGAGCCGGTCTTATTTGGCTCCGATCAGGAAAGGCAGGAGCATTATGAGTCGTGTTGTTCGTATTGGTGCAATCGTTCTCGGAGTCCTGATCGTGATCGGGCTCCTTCTGCCTCGTCTGGTAAATGTGAACAGCTTCCGCCCCAAGCTGGAATCCCAATTGACCGCAGCCCTCGGACGGCAGGTGAAGGTCGGCGATCTGAGCCTCTCGATTTTATCGGGCTCCGTCTCGGCGAACAATATTTCTATTGCCGACGACCCGGCGTTCAGCAAGGAGCCGTTTGTAGCCGCGAAGTCATTTCACGCCGGGGTCGAGCTCATGCCGCTCATCTTCTCCAGGACCCTCCACATAACCGGCATCACACTCGAGGAGCCGCAAATTACCCTGCTCCGTGGGGCCGGCGGCACGTGGAATTTCTCCACCCTCGGCGGAAGTTCCACGACGCCGGCCGCCCCGCAGGCAGACCCGGCGGCGAGGTCCGGCGGCGCCCTGTCGGTTGACAAGCTGAATATTGAAGAGGGGCGTTTGCTGGTGGGCGTTGCCAATTCGGCGAAGAAGCCCGTGGTTTACGATGAGGTGAATCTCGAGGTGAAGAACTTCTCGCCGGCGGCCCAGTTCCCGTTCACGCTCACTGCCGTATTGCCGCGCGGTGGCGATTTAAGCCTGAAAGGCAAGTGCGGCCCAATCAATGCCGGCAACACTGGTGCGACCCCGTTCGAGGTTTCCCTGACGATCCGCAAATTAGACCTGGCCGCTTCAGGGTTCGTGCCAGCTTCGACGGGAATCCAGGGCGTAGCCGATTTCGACGGCGTAATTAACTCCAATGGCCAACAGGCCAAAGCCAGCGGAACCCTCAAGGCGGATAACTGGAAACTCGCCGCGAAGGGCGCGCCTTCGAAGCGGCCTGTGCAAGTGAAGTCTGCCGTCGATCTCGACCTGAAAACGGATGCGGGCACGCTGACGCAGGGCGATGTCACGATCGGCAAGGCCGTCGCGCACCTGACCGGCACGTACCGGACACAGGGGCAAACCACCACACTCAATATGAAGGTCAATGGAAGCGACATGCCCGTGGACGAACTCGCGGCTGCGCTGCCCGCTGTGGGGGTCGTGTTGCCGTCTGGGTCAAAACTGCAAGGTGGCGCGTTGTCGGCCGACCTGGCCATCGCGGGACCGGCCGAAAATCCGATCATCACCGGTGCCATTCGCCTGTCGAACGCGAAGCTCGTCGGCCTTGACCTGGGATCGAAGCTTTCTGCCCTCCCCGCTCTATCCGGCAAGCAGACCGGAGGTAAGGACACCACAATCCAAAACTTCAGTACAACGGTCCGCGTGGCTCCTGAGAGTACGGCGGCCGACGCCATCAACGTGACCATTCCTTCGCTCGGGGTTGTTACCGGCGCCGGTACCGTCAGCCCGTCGGGAGCGCTCAACTTCGATATGAACGCCGATCTCAGCGGCAGGCAAGGCGGCGGTGTGCCTTTCTCGATCGAAGGGACCACCGCCGATCCGAAGTTCGTGCCAAACGTGAAAGCGGTGGCCGGCAAAGCGGCCAGGCAGGCGGTCTCCGGCAAGGTGAGCGAAACGAAGGTGGCAGGGAAGCTCGGGAGGCGGAGGAATCAGAATTGAGGCCTTCGAGCCGATAGACCGCCCGCTGCGAACCTCCCCGGTCACAGCGACCGCAGCAGACTCACCCATCACTGCTTATCGTAGACCACTGTAATTTTCTCATTCACTCCCGCGGCCGATGCGGTCTCGGTTAGGGTCTTGCCATCGGAGGCAGCGGTCAACACGCTCTTATACATGTCCTTGCCGTCTTTCCTCCAGGTAAGGTTGAGGCCGCCCGCGCCGCTCTTCGCGATCACGCACGTCCACCCGGAAGGCCACACCGGACCCTTGGCGGGATAGTCCTTGCCGTCGAATTTGGCGTCGCAGACGCCGCCCTCGTTACCCACGGAAATAGTGAGCCCGTCGCTACCCTTCTGGGTCAGGCTCAACGTCTGCGGCGAGCTGGTTTTTAGGTTTTTGGTTTTCCACTTTCCGGCCAGTCCCGGTCCGCCGGAAACACGCTGGTAGGTGATCGTGTCGTTGGAAGTCCCGCCATCCGCCTTGACGCGCTTGGCATCGACAGTCAGCGCCTTGCCGTCGGCCGGGAGCTTCACAGTGGAGGTAGCCGTTACCTTCCCGTTGGTCTTTTCGACGACTTCCCATGTCTTAGGATCGACCTGTTTCCAGGCGAGGGTTATGCCCCAGGGCGTCATATTATCCTTGCCGTCGGTTTTGAAGGTGTACGATTGGCCGTCCATGGTAGCCTTCATTTCGCCTCCGGGCAATTGTTCGTACGTCACCGTGGTGTCGCCGAAGTTGCTTTTCGCGACGTTCATCTTCCACTTGCCCGCGTAGGGCGCATCGGCCGCGGCGCTCAGGCCGCAGGCGAACATGGCGATCAGAAACACATTACGCATGGTGGTATCCCCCTTTCTTGCAGATTATCCTTGGGACTCTTTGGAATCAACCCAGCCCCTTGTGGGGCGGGCTTCAGCCTGCGCGGGTCTTCAGACCCGCACACTGCCGGCTTCTATCGCTTCCTCGAAGTTACGTTGGTGATCGTTTTTAGCGAGCGCACACTCGATCCGCATCTTCAGCTTGGCCCGCCGCCACCTCGCAGATTATCCTGACTGGTAATGAAGAAGTCCGTTTACATACCCGTTCTGGGTGCAGCGCTGATTCTACTCGCGAAAGAGCAGGACCTGTTCTCGATCCTGCAGAGCAACGTGCCGTTGGGAAAACTAAGCGCAGGTATGCACCTGGTGCCTACCAACCAGTTGTTGCGCCCATGGGGAGAGCAGGCGCTCCTGCGTGGCCGCCCCATCGATCTTGCGTACGATTCCGCGAGAAGTCTGTTTGCAGTGCTGAACTCAAACGGGGTCTCGGTATGGCACGCGTCTACAGGCACGCAGATTGGCGAAGTGCGTTCGCGTGGCGCCTCTTACGCGGGCATAGCGTACCGCCCCGGCGATCGCGAGATTTGGGCGAGTGAAGCGACTCGCAACGGCCCCGACAACATCCTCGTCATTCCGGTTTCCGAATCCGGGAAGCCAGGCAATCCCGCGAGAATAGTGTTGGCGGGACATCCCGTTCCCACCGGTATCGCCTTCTCTGCCGATGGGGAAACAGCTTACGTCGCATTCAGCCGCGATAACTCTGTTGCGGTGATCGATGCCGCTACGCGGAAGATCAAAGCCATGGTGCCGGTGGGGGTTGCCCCCTTCTCGGTGGCTGTATCCAGAAAGTCGGGAACGATCTTTGTCACGAACCGCGGCGGGCGGCGGCCTGGAGCAAGCGCCACAGTTGCACCTTCCAGCGGAACAGATGTAGTCACCGATCCCGTGACAGGCGCGGCCACTTTCGGGACCCTCAGTGTTATCGAGCCCAGGCAGCTTTCGGTTCGCGAACTCGCCGTGGGCGCCGGTCCATCGGGAATCAGCTTCAGCCCTGACCAGAGCCTCCTCGCTATAACCAACGGGCACTCGGATTCTGTGTCGCTCGTGAACGCCGCGACGCTGTCGAAATCCGACATTCGGATTCCAGCCTGGCCGGAAGGTTCCATAGGCAGCCAGCCGACCGCCGCGGCATTCGCGAACGACGGCAAGACACTGTACGTTGCCTGTGGAGGCACAAACGCCATAGTCGTACTGGCCGCCTCCGGCAAGGGCTGGGAAATCAAGGGCGCATTGCCGACCGGATGGTTTCCATCGGCTTTGGCAGTCGACAGGGAAGACGCATTGCGCGTGATTAACATCAAAGGCGTCGGGAACACTTCCGACGGCAAGGGCGCGTTCAACACCCGGCAGTTTGAAGGCTCGCTTCTCCGAATCCCCGCGCCCACCGCCGCGCAACTGTTCGCCGGCACGCGCGAAGTTCGCGCAGCCAACGAGCCGAAATTTGAACCGGCGGGCGGGGTGGACCGGCTCTCCTCGCTCGGCATCAAACACGTGTTTCTTATCGTCAAGGAGAACCGCACCTATGACCAGGTCTTCGGCGATGTGCCAAAGGGCAATGGCGATCCCAACCTGGCCATCTACGGGAAGGACGTCACGCCCAACCACCACAAGCTCGCCGAGCAGTACGTGCTGCTGGACAACTTTTACGCAAGCGGTGCTATCAGCTTCGAGGGCCACCAGTGGCTGATGCAGGCGTTCGTCAGCGACTACGTCGAGCGGGCGTTACTTTCCGCTCCGCGCGGTTATGCGTGGAATATGAGTGATGCCCTGACGGTGTCGCCGGCAGGGTTCTTCTGGCAAGGCGCTCCCCGTCCGCTGGACGTTCGCTTGTATGGCGAATTCTCGCTTCCGCTGCGTTGGGACAGCAAGACTCAGAACGCCGTGGATATCAACGAAACAGATCTGCTGAGTTGGAGCGAGTACTGGCGTCTCTACAAGGAAGGCAAGTGGCGGGACGCGGTAGGCCACCGCAGCGGAGTCCCCGCGCTGGCCAAACTCACCGCCTCGCGATATCCGGCCAGCAGCATGCGGATCCCCGACCAGATCCGCGCCGAATCGTTTCTGATCGATCTTGCCGAGCGCGAAAAGACCGGTAAGATGCCCAATCTGCTGTTAATGACCATGACCAGCGACCACACCATGGGGACAAGCCCCGGTTCGCCCACGCCGCGTGCCATGGTCGCGGATAACGATCTCGCACTCGGTCGCATGGTGGAAGGCATTTCGAAAAGCCGCTTCTGGCCCGACAGCCTGATCCTCGTCGTGGAAGACGACGCCCAGGACGGATTCGATCACGTGGACGGACATCGCACCGTGGCGCTTGCCATTGGCCCGCATATCCGCCGCGGAGTGGTGGACTCGAACAACTACAATCAGACGAGCATGGTCCGCACCATTCAGGAGATCTACCGCGTACCCCCGCGCACGCGCTACCTGAAGAGCGCCCGGCCCATGAGCAGCATATTCACGCTCACGAAGAACCTGACGCCCTATAAGCACATCGTTCCGGACATTCCGCTCGACACCATGAACCCGCCGCTGAAAGCCCTGAGCGGAAGACGCCTCTGGGCAGCCAGGCAGTGCGCGGCGATGAACTGGAACGACGTAGACGATGTTCCAAGCGATGTGTTGAACCGCATTCTCTGGTGGGATGCCAAGGGCTACGACGCCGAGTATCCCAGATTCCCGGCTGTCGCAATGAACCGCGCGCGAGGCGGCCGCTGAGCAGCTCACCAGACGTGGAATGCCATGATCCGCAGAGGAGCCGGCGTCCGATTAACCACCCGGGTTTCGAGAACCACTTGTAGGTTTTTCTCCTCCCATTAGAACTGGGAGAGGCATTTTCGAATATCGCCCACAGTGACCCGGAGGGCAGGTTGAAAATGAGAACCAATTTGTACGCCACGGTGCAGAGGAGGGGGGCGCTGAGTGACCCGCAGCGCCATCCCTGCGACTGCCGTCTTGCATTGGCCAAAACATTACCGTACGCTTTTGCTAGGGGTCGAGAATGAGTGCTACTTCTAAAATCGAATGGACCGACGCCACTTGGAACCCTGTGCGCGGCTGCAAGAAGATCAGTCCGGGATGCAAGCATTGCTACGCGGAAGTGTTTGCAGAACGCTTTCGCGGCGTTCCGGGACACCCCTATGAACAAGGTTTCGATGTTCGGCTCGTGCCCAGCAAACTAACGGAGCCTTTTCGCTGGTCGCGACCACGCATGGTCTTCGTCAATTCGATGAGCGACCTTTTCCAGGACGATGTGCCGGAAGATTACATTCTCGGCGTGGCAACGGTGATGCAACGGGCAAACTGGCACACCTATCAGGTGCTAACAAAACGATCAGAGCGAATGGCCAGGCTACTGCGAGGCAACCTGGCGTTCGCCGCGCGACTGCCGCATATCTGGTGGGGCGTCAGCGTTGAAGATCGGCAGTATGGAATTCCGCGAGTCGAGCATCTCCAAGACGCACCAGCACGATGCCGCTTCCTTTCCATTGAACCTCTACTGGAGCATCTCGGGCACATCCCGCTCCGAGGCATCGATTGGGCCATCGTTGGCGGCGAGAGCGGGCCGGGAGCACGGACGATGGAGCGGGAGTGGGTTGAATCTATTTACGCGCAGTGCCGATCAGCGCGGGTGCCGTTCTTCTTCAAACAATGGGGCGGCCGACAGAAGGCCAAAACCGGTCGCACAATCCATGGTCGGACGTACGACGAAATACCACCCGTGATCGATCAACCCACTCCATGCCAAGAGCAGCGACGTGATCTTGCGAAGGGGTTTTGGAGCGAGTGTGGCCTTGACCTTGCACACGTCTCTGGACTGGTACAACTGCCGGCGTGCGCCAATGGATGCTGAACTCTATCATGGGCGCGAGCAGACCTACGCAAAGCACCTGTTCCTCGAACAGTATCTGGACCGCGTAGCGTTTCATATCGCTTACTCTCAGGAGGAGTTTGTTTATGTCGACGGCTTTTCAGGCCCTTGGAAAGCAGCCGGCGAGGGCCTCGAAGACACATCTTTCATGATCGCGATCCGAAAGCTGCAGTATGTTCGCGAAGCTCTCGGCAAGTTGGGGAAAGCCCCGCGCATCCGTTGCCTCTTTATCGAAGCGGACCCGGCCCGTTTTGACGCTCTTGAGGCCGCAACGCGCGATGTAGCGCGGCTTGAGACGAAGGCACTTTGCGGAGACTTTGAAGCGCTGATTCCTGATATCCAGCGATTTATTGGAACCGGATTCTCACTCGTCTTCATTGATCCGACCGGCTGGGACGGATTCGCGATTGAACGCATCAAACCCCTGCTGAACAACGTACGAGGGGAAGTCATCGTGAACTTGATGTATGACTACATCAACCGCTTTCTCAATGACACACGCCCGGAGATCGAGGCGTCGTTCCATCGCCTCTTCGGTACGGAGCGATGGAAGTTCATCAGGAGCGTCGAGGATCGGGAGCAAATCGTCGAGTTTTATGCGGCGCAACTCCAAAAGCACGGGGCGTATCCGTTCGCCACGTTCACGCCCATTCTGAAGCCCCTCGCCGACCGTCCTTACTTCTATCTGCTCTACTGTACGCGCAACATCCGCGGCCTGATCGAATTTCGCGCCACAGAGCAACGATCGCTCTCCGCCCGACAGCAGGCCCGCGACGCAGGAAAACAGCGGAATCGCATCGCGAGGACAGGACAGCAGGAACTGTACGACGCCAGCGAACTAGGCATGCCCAACGCACTCGAACACGAGCGCAGCAAACAGCTGACGAAAGCAAGGGAACACTTCGCTGCCGAAACCGCGCCCGGAAAGCAGATCACCTATGGGAACTTGCTTGGCAAGCTTTTGGTCCAGCCCTTCGTGTCAGAAAAGGACGTCAAACAATTCATCGCGGATGCGACTCGGCGGGGGGCCGTCGTAATAGAAGGCCTCGCGGGGAAACAAACCGTTCCGCGCCTAACGTGCGTGCTCCGAGGCCGAGCCACTGACTCCTGAACAACATGCTGATCACCCCGTCGCCTCGAGAAAACTGACCTCGGAGGAGGCCAGGCACCGTTTAACGCGCATGGCTCTCCGGAAAAAGTCAGGCACTAACTCGATTTCGTGGCATGCTTAGGTCATGCCTCTCTCGGCCAGAAACCAATTGGAAGGAAAAGTAGTCGAAGTAACCCTCGGTGACATCATGGCGCACGTTGTCGTGCGTATCGGGAAGAGCCAAATCGAAAGCGTTATCACCCGCCGCAGCGCCGAACAACTTGGTCTCAAGAAGGGGGACACGGTTAAAGTGGTGATCAAGTCAACCGAAGTAATGCTCGAAAAAGATTAGCGGCGTGCTGCGGCGCTTAAGTGACCAGCGTTCCCGTCTCTGATGTGTCATATCCGGCCAGTACCTCCAACCTTCGCCGGAGCGTGGCGCACTGCAAGACATCCAGGAATGCCTTGACCGCTGGCAGGTCGGCGGTGCGCTTGCGCATCACGAGATCGTAGCGCTCGCTGTGGAGCGGAATGAAATCCAACCCGAAGGTCTGGGCCGCGGACCGCGTCGCCAGGCAAACGTCAGCTTCGCCTGAAACCACACAATACGCGGCGAAGAGTGCCGACAAGGCGTTTCAAACCATGGATGCCTTTATCAAGGGTTGATCGGCATCCGTACCGCGGTAACCACTTCAGGTCCGGAATATGAACAGAGACGGGAATGAACCTGCGTAATCAACCCAGTGCTCCTCAAGGTAGTTGCCGTTCATACGCCCCAGCATCGGGTGCAGCTCCCTGCGGAACAGCAGTACCGTCGAAGTCAACCGGATATCCAAGCACCGCCCCAAAATCGATCGCTGGACTCGTTGACTGAAGATGGAAGTCTTTCCCGGCCACGTTAACGAAAAGCGTATCTGCAATCTTCTCGCTCGCGTCCAGCGCATACCCGGGGCTCGAGCGATAAATATTGTTCGTGTGCGGGAAGTTCCCGTTTGAGAATACGCTGCCCGATGTGTAGATATTGTTATTCCGCAGGGAAATCATGTCTGAACTGAAGCTGCCCATACACCCGAACAACGTACCCCCGCCCGACGTTTGAACAACGGTGTTGTTTTCGAAGCGTACATCCAGGATGGTGGCCCCAAACAAACCATTCGTGTGGAGGCAGGCGAGGCCGCCGTTGTTGTAGGAGACGTTATAGGCCAATCGCACGTGCTGGGCGGTACCACCGCCAACTTCCATGAAACCATTGGAATTTTCCGCCCAATTGTGGTGAATGTAGGAATTATCTCCATTGTTGTAGATTTCAAACACTCCGCCGTCCGTTCCGTAGTCATAACTTTGCGCTTTACAGTTTACGCATCGGTTATAGGAAAACTCGTTGTTTGGCGCATAAATCCAGAAACCCACGGCTCCATAGTCGTCATTTCGTGTGCCCTTGGTGTTAACGATCATGCTCAGGTCATGGACGGAATTGCCCGTAACCAGGTTGGACCGGCCGGCGACCGTCAGCCCGGTTCCCGTCAGCGTAATCTCGCTGTTCCTCACAGTATTGTTGTCAGCGCCGCTCGCGGCCCAGCCGATGCCGATCCGGATACCTGCTTCATGGGCTTGCCGGGCGAGGAGCTTCTCCACGACAACCCAACTGGCGTTGATTTCGATCGCATGCCCGTAGCTCACGCCAGGGTTGCTAAAGGTTGGTGCGGCGGCCGTCGCGTCCCCGTAGTCCGTGAAGGTGACCGGTTGGCCTGAGACGCCGGAATTGGCAATCACCAGGGGTCCAGTCCAGCTTCCTCCGCGCTTGAAGTGTACCGTGTCCCCCGGCTGGAAGACTGTGTTGTGGACCGGCGTGAGTGACTTCCACGGCAGCGCCATTGTCCCTGGGTTAGTATCCAATGCGGAACCGCTCACGCTGTCTACGTAATAGGCATTGGGCGACGTCCATGGGCCTACATTGATATTGATGAAACCCGAGATGGCGGTCTGCCTGGGAGCGGCCGAGTCCCAGACCTGGAAACAGACGCTGAACACGCCGGAGCCACCGGGATTGGAGGGAGTCCCGCTGATGGTCCCGTCGCTACTCAAAGTCAGGCCTTGAGGCAACTTCCCCGTCACCACGCCCCACGTTTGGCTCCCAGTGCCGCCAGTGGCGGTCAATTGGGCCGAGTAGGCAGCTCCGACTGTGCCAGCCGGCAGACCGCTGCCCGAAACTACCAGCGGCGGCGTGCCACTGGACGCGGTGACGGTCACGGCGGCGGAAGCGGATTTGGTCGGGGCGGCCACACTGGTTGCCGTAACCGTAACAGTCGTCGGCGAAAGCGCGGCTGCGGACGCGGTAAAGAGACCGCCGGTCGTGATCTTCCCGAGGATGGTATTTCCGCCCTCGATCCCATTCACACTCCAAAGCACCGAGTTGTTCGAGGGTCCCCGTACAGTGGCCGTGAACTGCCGTGTGTTGCCAGCCGGCACGCTAGCTGATGTTGGCGATATGCTCACTGAGGTCGGTGGGGCGCCGGCCACAGCGCTCACAAATAGAGCCGCCATTGCCGCCTTTCGAAAAAATAGTTTAAGAGACGAAAGTGTCATGATTCCCTTTCAGCGGGTAAGTGTACTCTCCACCTTGCCTCCGCCGCAAGGTTAAACTCCAGATTTTTGGCAATATCTCCGCGCTAATTGCGTAATCTTTTTATGCGCAGAGCGCGGGAATCATGATTTTTCACGGTATGGCTCTAAAACCACACCGGGCCCGTGGCGGGATAGTCCTTGCCGTCAGTCGTGATGTCCAGGCTTAATCAACCCAGTGCCCCTCAAGGTAGTTGCCGTTCATACGCCCCAACATCGGGTGCAGCTCCCTGCGGAACAGCAGTACCTCCCAGGTCAACCGCATATCCAAGCACTGCTCCGAAGTCGATCGCTGGACTCGTGGGCTGAAGCTGGAAGTCTTTCCCGGCCACGTCTACCATAAGCGGATCTGCAATCTTCTCGCTCGGGTCCAGCCCATACCCGGGATTCGAGCGATAGATGTTATTCGTGTGGAGGAAGTTTTGGTTTGAGAATACGCGGCCCGACGTGTAGATATTGTTGTTCCGCAGTGAAATCATGTCTGAAGTGAAGCCGCTCATACACCCGATCAACGTATCCCCGCCCGACGTTTGAACGACGGTATTGTTTTCGAAGCGTACATCCAGGATGGTGGCGCCAAACATACCGTTCGTGTGGAGGCAGGCGAGGCCGCCGTTGTTATAGGAGACATTGTAGGCCAATCGCACGTGCCTGGCGGTACCGCCGCCGACTTCCAAAAACCCATTGGAGTTTTCTGCCCAATTATGGTGAATGTAGGAATTATCACCGTTGTTGTAGATTTCAAACACTCCGCCGTCGGATCCGTAGTCATAGCTTTGAGCTCCGCAATTTACGCACCGGTTATACGAAAACTCATTGTCTGGCGCATAAATCCAAAAACCGACAGCTCCATAGTCGTCATCTTGTATGTCGCTCGTGTTAACAATCATTCTCAGGTCATGAACGGAATTGCCCGTTATCAGGTTGGACCGGCTGGCGACCGTCAGTCCAGTTCCCGTCTGCGTAACCTCGCAGTTCCTTACCGTATTACTATCAGCGCCGCTGGCGGCCCAGCCGATGCCGATACGGATACCTGCTTCATGGGATTGCAGGGCCAGGACGTTCTCCACCACCACCCAACTGGCGTTGATTTCGATCACATGCCCGTAGCTCACGCCCGGGTTGCTAAAGGTTGGTGCGGCAGCACTCGTTTCGCCGTAGTCCGTGAAGGTGATCGGTAAACCTGAGGCGCCGGAGTTGGCAATCACCAGAGGTCCAGCCCAGTTCCCTCCGCGTTTGAAGTGGATCGTATCCCCCGGCTGGAAGACTGTGTTGTGGACCGGCGTTAGTGACTTCCACGGAAGCTCCATTGTCCCGGGGTTAGTATCCAGTGCGGAACTGCTTACGCCGTCCACGTAATAATCCCGGGGCGAAGTCCATGGGCCTACATTGATATTGACCAGGCCGGAGATGGCCGTCTGCCGGGGATCGGCCGAGTCCCAGACCTGGAAGCAGACGCTGAACACGCCGCTGCCTCCGGGATTGGAAGGAGTCCCGCTGATGGTACCGTCGCTACTCAACGTCAGGCCCTGGGGTAAGTTCCCCATTACCACGCCCCACGTCTGTTGCCCAGTGCCGCCAGAGGCGGTCAATTGGGCCGAATAGTAAGATCCCACGGTACCAACCGGCAGATCGCTGGCGGAAACGACCAGCGGCGGTGTGCCGTTCGTCGCAACTACCCTGACGGCGGCAGCGGATTTGGTCGAGGCGTCCACACTGGCTGTAATCGTGACTCGGGAAGGCGAGAGAGCGGCTGCGGACGCAGTAAAGAGACCGCCTGACGTGATCTTGCCAATGATGGAATTTCCGCCCTCGATCCCGTTCACCCTCCAAATAACCGAGCGGGTCGAGACTCCCCGTGCAGTCGCTGTGAATTGCTGGGTATTGCCAGCCGGCACGGTTGCTGATGCAGGCAATATGCGCACCGCGTTTCGTGTGGCAGCGGATATTTCGGAGGCATCTACGCGCGAGAAAGCGCTCACAAAGACCATCACCATCGCCGCTTTGACCAAAAGTAATTTTGTCAACGAATTCGTCATGCTTTCCTTCCAGCGGGTAAGTGTACCGTCCGCTTTAGCTCCGGCGCAACCCGCAGGAATCAACGAATTTCACGGCGCGACAACTCGGATCCGCCAGGCCCCGCGCGCAAGGCTACCGCGTCTTCCGGGTCTGGGAACACGAAATCCAAGAATACAGCGTGGTTGTCTAGTCACCCGGGCCTCCGAGCGCTAGAAAGCGTTATCACCCGCCGCAGCGCCGGGCAACTTGGTCTCAAAAGGGGAGACAAGGTTAAAGTGGTGATCGAGTCAACCGAAGTAATGCTCGATAAAGATTAGTGGCGTGCTGCGGCGCTTAAGTGAGCAGCATTCCCGTCTCTGATATGTCATACCCGGCGAGTACCTCCAACTTCAGCCGGAGCGTGGCGCGCTGCAAGACATCCAGGAACGCCTTGACCGCTGGCAGGTCGGCGGTGCGCTTGCGCATTACGAGATCGTAGCGCTCGCTGTGGAGCGGAATGAAATCCAACCCGAAGGCCGCGGACCGCGTCGCCAGGCAAACGTCGGCTTCGTGTGAAACCACGCAATACGCGGCGGCAAGGTGACCGTACGCGATTCGATCATATCCCTGGACCATCTGCCCGACCATACCAGCCTTCTCCATGAGCTGATCTAACAACCCACGGCTTCCCGAGCCCGGCTCTGGATTGACGAACTTTGCGTTCTTCCGCGAGAGATCCTCGAAGTTACGCACGCCCGTGCCTTGCCCTCGGCAAGCCAGGTGAGCGCGAGTTTGCTCGCTTCCGCAGCGGAGACGATTTACAAGCTGAGCGCTCGTTCCGTCACGGTTCTCTGGTGGGCTTATTGGCTGGATTTTGTGAAGGAGCACTTCGCCCCAGCAGAGGGCGAACGCCTCGTCGAACGAGATGCCGTAGTGGACCAGTTCGGAGCAAAGACCATCTCGACAGGCACGAGGGATGTCACGTTAACCGGCCCTTCCTTTTCAGACCATATCCGCAATCTTCGGCCGCAAATAAATCGGAATTTACGAACAAGTTCTTTATTTAAAGATTGACACAAATCGGAAGATTCGAATACTATTATCCGGTATCCAGTGCAAGGGCAGATAGCGTGGAAACCAAGCAGGTGTGGATGATGCCGGAGGACGCCAGGGTGAACACGCGCAGGGCTTACAACATCAGCTCCACGGGGCCTGACAGATACTCCGCCACGCTTGGCGCGCCGCAGGGCCGGTGCATCGCGCCCGCCAATTCTGGGAGCTGCATTCAGATCGCCAGGGGCGGCGGCGTGCCGCGAACTCTGCTGATTCGTGCCCGGTGGTTCGTGCGGTTAGACACGGGGGCGACCAAGCGTTTCAATCTGACGGAATCGAAGAACATCGAGATCCGGTGCGACCTCCTGAATATGTTCAACAACATCAACTTCGATCCGGTCCCCAACCTGGGAACCGGCGCGTCCATCTTTCAGGTGAAGACAGCCTACACGGATGCAAGCAACACCTTCGATCCGGCGGGGGGCTCGGCCAGTTCATGTTGCGGTTCAATTGGTGAGCGATTGGTTTCAAAGGAATTAAATGTCAGACAGCAACGCTGTTTCTAGTTAGAAAGGACGTTGATGTAGCGGGCCGGCGGCGGCGCCGGCGCCGAGGTAATCTATTATGAAAAAGCTGCTTCTCTGCTTGTTGTCGTTCGGCATGCTGCTGGCTGCGCAGGAAACCCGCAGCATAATCTTCGGGCGCGTTCTCGACCCGCAAGGCGCCGCGGTCGCCGGCGCCACCGTACTGGTGGTCAATACCGAAACCAAAAACACCGCGCGCCTTAAGAGCAACGCTACCGGCTATTACGAAGCTAACCTTCTGCTGCCGGGCGCGTATCGCGTCACTGCCGAAACGGCGGGGTTCAAGACATCCACCCGGAGCGGGATTACGCTGGGGCTGGGTGGCCGCCTGGAGATCAACGTGAACCTCGAGCTAGGGGCCGTCGCCGAGAGCGTCTCGGTCACCGCCGAAGCCCCTATTCTCGACACGAACGCAGTTTCTTCGGGCCGGCTGCTGGAGAATCGCAGCCTGATGGACCTGCCGGTCCTCGGCAATAACATCATTCTGTTGGCCAAGATGAGCCCGGGGATTCAGCACGGCACGGGAACGAACAACTACGTTGGCCTGCACTCGAACCCGACCGCGAGTTCCAAAGGCGGCGCCGAGGGCAACGTGGGCGGCAACGAGTGGTCTATAGACGGCATGCCCAACACCGGCAACGACCGCAAGACCGCCTATATGCCTTACTCCGACACAGTACAGGAGTACCGAGTCGAAACAGCCAATTTCGACGCCGCCGTGGGCCACTCCACCGGCAGCAGTTTCCACATGATCTCAAAGACCGGCACCAACGAGTATCACGGCACCGCCACCGAACAGCACTGGCAGCAGCGCTGGAACGGCTCGCCTTTCTTCGTTAAGCAACTCTATTACCGCAATATCGCGGCCGCCGAGGCCAGGGGCGACGCCGCGGCAGCCGCGCAACTGCGCGCGCAGGATAAACAGCCCTCCGGGCATTCCCATAACTGGGCCGGAACCATCGGCGGCCCTGTGCGCATTCCCGGCCTGTTCAACGGCAAGAACCGCCTGTTCTTCTTCTTCGCCTATAACGGCTTCAAGGACACCAAGACAGAAGACGCGACCCAGATCAACCGCACCATTCCCACGATGGCCAACCGGCGCGGCGATTTCTCGCAACTGCTGAACGTGAACGCGCGTTATCAAATCTACGACCCGCTCACCGTACGGCCCGATCCCGCGCGGCCTACCCACTACCTCCGCGATCCGATACCGGGCAATATCCTGCCGCAAAGTCGTGTCGTCAATCCGACGTACAACGCATACCTGAAGCTGCTGCCGGTTCCCAATAACGACCCCACGGACCCGTCGCGAGATCCCGTGAACAACTATCTAGCCGTCGGCACTCCTTATTTCTGGGACTACTGGGCCTACAGCAACCGCGTGGATTTCAACGCCACATCGAGGCACCGATTTTTCGGACGCTGGAGCTGGAACGACTTCATGGAGGACCGCGTCAACTGGACCTACGAATCGGCCCGGGGCCTCAACACCAACGGGCTGAACCGCCATAACCTGGGCGGATCGGCGGACTGGGTGTGGACCCGCAGTGCGACCACTGTGTTCGATTTCGCGTTCGCGCTAAATGAATTCCGCGAAGGCAGCGTCCAGCCGGTTCCGGCGAAATACAAGCCCTCCGACGTCGGCCTGCCCGCATACCTCGATGCCAAGGCGGGCGACCTGCACCTGCTTCCGCAGATGAGCTGGAGCGGGTATTCGTCGGCGAGCCCGAGCGGGATTCCCAGCTTCACCCGTTACCGCCTTGCGACCTTTAAAGCGGAGGTTTCGCACGTCCGCGGCAAACACAGCGTGCGCAGCGGCTTCGATGCCCGCCACCACTTCCGCACCGGCGGCGGCGGTGGGAACACCAGCGGTAACTTCAGCTTCAGCAACCAATTCACGCGCCGCAACGACGACACCAACACGCCGGCGGGCGACTATGGCCACAGTTGGGCCGCCTTCATGATGGGGCTGCCCAACAGTCTCACCATAGCCGGCAATGACAGCTATGCGACCCACACGCCCTACTACGCCGGCTACGTGCAGGAATCCTGGCGCCTGAAGCCTACTCTCACGCTCAACCTCGGCCTCCGCCTGGAGTATGAGATGGGACCGACGGAGCGCTACAACCGCATGATCGGCGCGTTCGATGCCAACGCCACGCTTCCCATTACCGCCGCCGCGCAGTCCGCCTACGCCGCCGCTCCTGTCCCGGAGCGCGCCGCTTCCGACTTCAAGATCCTCGGCGGATCGGTGTATCCCGGCGTGAACGGCAAGAGCCGCCGCCTCTGGGCTGGAGCGGCCATGCTGATGCCGCGCGCCGCCTTTTCATGGCAAGCGAACTCCAAGACCGTGCTCCGCTTCGGCTACGGCCTGTTTTTCGACAGCTTGAACGTGCTCAACGACGGGCCTATCCAGACCGGCTTCAGTCGAAGCACTTCCACCACTGTGACGAACGATTTCGGCATGAACTGGCTCGTGGGGAATCCCAAGGCGGGCGTGTCGCCGCTAACGGATCCGTTTCCGGTGCGCGCCGACGGCTCGCGTTTCGACGTCCCCACCCGGGACGCGCTCGGACTGATGACCTCGACCGGCCGCAGCTTCAGCTACGAAAGCCCCGATATCAAACGCGCCCGCCTGCAGCGCTGGCGTATTAGCGTGCAACGGCAACTTAGCCCCAATATGGCTATCGAAGCGGCTTACACGGGATCCTACGCCGACCGCAATTACATCGCGATCAATCTGAACCCGCTGCCGGAGCAATATTGGGCCTCCGGGCTGACTCGTAATGACGCTATCGCCACCAATCTCAATGCGAACGTCGCGAACCCGTTCCGGCTGGCCAATTTCCAGTCGCTCCAACAGTCCATGCCGGTGGTCTGGCAGGACATGACCACGCAATCGTTCTACACCAGCAGCACGATTTCCAAGAACCGGCTCCTGCGGCCCTATCCGCACCTGAGCGGGCTGACCTTAAACAACGCGCCCAACGGCGCGGTGCGCACTGACTCGCTCCAGCTCTCCTTCGAGCGACGCTTTTCCAAGGGCTTCAACTTAAACGCCGGCTACACGCGCCTGCGCGACCGGACCAGAGACTGGTACGCCAACGAGTTCGATCCCGAGCCAATGTGGCGCGAAGGCGTGTCCGGCCGTCCGCACCGTTTCTTTGCCAGCGGTATTTACCAGTTTCCGTTCGGGAAGGGACGCCATTTCCTGAAGAAAGGCGTCCCGGGCGCGTTGCTGGGAGGCTTTCAGGCCGGGGCGACGTACGAATGGCAGCCGGGAGCGCTGCTGAATTTCGGCAACGTCTTCTATTACGGCGAAGATATCGAGGCCATCGCGAGCGGCCCGCGCACGCTCGATCGCTGGTTCAACACGGACAACTTCGAGCGCAATCAGGCGAAAGGGCCGACGTCCTATCATCGGCGCGTGTTCCCCAGCCGCGTTACCGGTCTGCGCCAGGACATGCTGAACCAGTGGAACGTCAATCTGCAGCGTGAGTTCCGCCTCCACGAGCGCCTCGCTTTTCAGGTCCGTCTGGAAGCCATCAACCTGCAAAACCGTGCGCAGTTCGCCGTGCCGGAGATGAGTCCTTACTCGACCAACTTCGGGCGGGTGATGTCTCAAACCGACGGCACGCCGCGTTTCATTCAGATCCAGGGCCGGCTGCGGTGGTAGCATGGGCATCTCTACACTAGCCGCGTTTCTATGTCTCTCCACCCTGGGCGCATTCGCCCAGGACGCCGCGCTCGAACGCCGCCAGGAGGCTCTCGATGTCCTGCTGAAGACGCTCAACAGGACTTCGCCACCCGCTACGGGCAGGATCACTGCGGTGGACAAGACCTGGGAGGACTGGCAGCGCCGTACGGGCGAACTGCCTCCCGATTTCAATGCCATGCCGTCGATCCCCGGACTGCCCGATCCGCTGACGATGATGGAGAACGGCCGCAAGGTCACGGTGAAGACGCGGGAGCAGTGGCAGCGGCAGAAGGCCTGGGTCCGCGAGCAGTTCGAGCGTTGGATCATCGGGAAACTGCCGCCTTCGCCCGACAATCTTCGGGCGGAGGTGACCGGCACTCACAGGGACGGCGATGTCACGGTTCGCGACGTCGTGTTGCATTTCGGCCCGGAGGCAAGGGCAGCCTGCGCGTCCAGCTCTTGATCCCGCCGGGAAAGGGTCCGTTCCCAGTATTCCTGACCAACCATTCGCGGACGCGTCCATGGGTCGCAACCGCGGTGCGGCGCGGTTATATCGGCGCCATCTACTTCGCGGCGGATCCGATGTACGGCACGGAGGACGATTCGGACAAGTTCATCGAACTGTATCCCGAGCACGACTTCTCGTGTCTGGCTCGCTGGGCGTGGGCGGCGATGCGCGCTGTGGATTACCTGTACACGCTGCCGGAGGTCAACAAAGGCAAGATCGGCCTGACCGGGCATTCGAGGAACGGCAAGCAGGCGCTGATCGCGGCCGCATTTGACGAGCGCATCTCGGCCGTGGTCCCATCGAGCGGCCTTACTGGTGACGGCAACCCGTGGCGGTACACGACGGACATGTACGCGAATGAGTCCATCGAACAGATTACCGGCTCGTTCCCGCACTGGTTTCATCCGCGGTTGCGGTTTTTCGCAGGCCGCGAACAGAAGCTGCCGGTCGATCAGAATTCGCTCATGGCAATGGTTGCGCCGCGCGGCCTGCTGATGTCCTCCGCGTTTTCGGAGGCTCAGGGAGCGCCGATGGGCTTCGAGCAGGCGTACCGTTCGGTGCGGAGAGTTTATGAGTTTCTGGGAGCGCCGGAAAAAGCCGGCCTGTACACACGCGCGGGCGAACATCCGACCACTGCCGGCGATATAGAGAATTACGTTAACTTCTTCGATTCGGTGTTCGGACGGAAGCAGAGCCCGCCGTTCGAAAACTGGGTGAATGGCTACACGTTCGACAAGTGGGCGAAGCTGTCGGGCGAGAAGATCGAAGCGGCAAAGTATCCCGTGCGGACAGTTGGCGATTTTCTGAAGGAGCCGAAGTGGCGTGATGCCGTCCGCGAGCGGATCCGGTGGGCGCTGGGCGAAGAGCCGGCGGGGATTCGCTTTCCCGCGCGGCGCGAACTGCGTCCAGAAGGGCGAACCAGCGACGGGTGGCTAGCCGGCCTCTACAAGCGGCCTTTCCAGGACAAGGGAATGGGCGCCATCGCGCTGTCCTACGGTGACGACTTGAAGGGCGATCTCTACTACCCCGTGACGGCCGACGGCGCTCCGAAACCCGGCAAGTGGCCGGTGGTCGTATGGTTGCACCATTCAGTTACGCGACTGGCTATTCCAGGAACACGAAGCCGGCGTTTACCTCGCTTGTATCGCGCGGTTTTGCGGTGCTGGCGATCGATCAACTCGGGTACGGTACCCGGGTGGAGTACGCAGCCCGGTTCTATGACCGCTATCCGAAGTGGTCGTTGATGGGAAAGATGGTGGCGGACACGCGGGCTGCCGTGGACGCGCTGGCGTCACTCGAGAACGTCGATGCGTCGCGGATCTACCTGGTGGGGTGGGCGCTGGGCGCGAAGGTGGCGCTGTTCACCGCTTCTCTGGAGGACCGCGTGGCCGGCGTTGCGGCCATCGCTGGCTTCACGCCACTGCGCCTTGCGACCGCGGACAAAGGGATCGAGGGCATCCGGCAGTATTCGCACCTGCACGGGTTGGCGCCCCGTTTCGGGTTCTTCTTGAATCACGAAGCGCGCCTTCCGGTGGATTATGACGAGATCCTCGCGATGGCGGCGCCGCGTCCCGTATTGATATGGGCGCCGCAGTACGACCGCTACGCGCCGGTAGAGGATGTACGGCGGGCGGTGGAGGCGGCGCGGCCCGCCTGGAGCGGAAAGGATGTGCTGAAGCTCCAGACACCCGTGGATTTCAACCGCTTCCAGCGCTCCGCGCAGCAGCGGGTGTTCGACTGGCTGGCGTCGGTGAAGTAGCGGAGGTCCATCGTGCGGGTGGCGGCGATGCGGGTTTGCATCGAGAGCGGTTTCTCAATAGTCGAGCACATCTGCCAACAAGTGAAACGCTTGCAGGGCAGCGACCATCGTCTTCGGTGGGTCGGCTCGGCTTTGCTCTTTGCTGAGTCGCGCTGGAACCGGATTCACGGTTGCCGGCATTTGCCCGTGTTGCTCAACGCGCTCAACGCAGCTTTCCGTCAGCGTTGCGCGCAGAACCAAGCCGAACTCAAAACTCAGATGGGTGCGGCGTAAACTATTAATGACGGGTCGCAACTTTCAACGGAAATCCGGACACCCTCCGGCCGTTCCCAATCGATCCAAATCTTTATTTCCCGCGTTATCATCCACTTATAATCCATCACCCCCAAAATCCGCGCCACCGGCTGCTACACTCCAACGGAAAGGCGCCGTCCGCCCAACCTGATAAGAAACCGAATCAACTCATGCTATCCATCCGACAAATCGCTGAAACCAAACCCACCCGGTCCCACCCCGCCAGCCATCCCGGGAAATGCGCTCTATAAATAAAAAATCAGCGAAACGAACTAAAAAGTATGGATTGCCTTGTCGGCGTTCATCCGCGGCAAAAAGGACGCAAAAGCCCCTACTATGTCAAACTGGAGAGCAGATGATTGAACATGTTTCCCTGGGGGCCAACGCCTCAAAAGCCCGAGTTGCGCTCTTTGATTTCGATGGCACGCTTTCCACCATTCGCGCCGGCTGGATCGATGTCATGGTCCCGATGATGGTCGAACTCCTCGTCGAGTGTAAGTCCGGCGAAAGCGAGGAATCCCTCACCGCACTCGTCAGGGAATTCGTCGGCCGACTCACCGGCAAGCAGACCATGTACCAGATGATCGAACTCGCCGACCAGATCACGGCGCGCGGCGGCACCCCCCTTGAACCGCTCGTCTATAAGCATATGTATCTGGACCGCCTCTGGGATCAGATCAAAGACCGCGTCGAGGATCTCGAAAAGGGCCGCGTCTCCCCCGAACAGTACCTCGTCCCCGGCTCGCGCGAACTGCTCGAAGGCCTCAAGGAACGTGGCATGAAGATGTATCTCGCCAGCGGCACCGACGAAATCTATATGCGCCGCGAAGCCGACCTGCTCGACGTCTCCCGCTACTTCGATGGCGGAGTCTTCGGCGCGCTCGACGACTACAAGGCCTTCTCCAAAGCGATTCTCGTCCAGCGCATCATTGCCTCCGCGGAATCCAAAGGCGAAGAGTTCCTCGGTTTCGGCGACGGCTATGTCGAAATCGAAAACGTGAAACAGGTCGGCGGTGTCGCCGTCGGCGTGGCCAGCGATGAGCCCGAATGCCTCAAGGTTGACGAGTGGAAACGCGAACGCCTCAAGAACGTCGGCGCCGATTGGATCGTCCCCAATTTCCTCGATAGGAAGGAACTGTTTACCGCTCTGTTCCCTGAATAGTCACGGTTTACTCATCGTCCAATGCCCTCCAGGTATGAGGTTTTCGATCGTTCCCGGCTGCTTGTCAAGCCACTCGCGGAACGCACGCACGATCTCCAGCTCAGCCGCTGGCTCACGCTCGATGAACAGACTCCGCCGTTCTCGCATGAGAGCCTTCCGGAACTCGCCCGCCGCCTCGCTTCAGCCCGCAACGCAGGCCGGGCCCGCATCCTGATGATGGGCGCGCACGTGCTCCGCGCCGGCGTCAATCGCCACATCATCGATCTGCTGGAACGCGGCTTCATCGATCACATCGCCATGAACGGCGCGGGCTGCATCCACGATTACGAAATCGCGCGCATCGGCGCCACCACCGAAAGCGTTGCGCGTTACATACGCTCCGGCGAGTTCGGGCTCTGGCAGGAAACTGGCGAACTCAACGACTGGATCGTCGACGCCGCGGCGCAGAACTGTGGGCTCGGTGAGTACGCCGGCCAACGCATCGGCGCAAGCAATTACGCGCACCGCGATCTCAGCGTGCTCGCTGCCGCATACCGCCTCGGAGTGCCCGCTACCATCCACGTCGGCATCGGCTACGACATCCTGCATGAGCATCCCAATTGCGACGGCGCGGCGCTCGGCGCGGCCAGCTATCGCGACTTCCTGATTTTTGCGCACACCATGGAACGGCTCGATGGCGGCGTCCTGCTCAGCTTCGGTTCCGCCATCATGGCGCCTGAGGTTTATCTGAAAGCCCTCGCGATGGTGCGCAACGTGGCCGGCCAGCAGGGTCGCACCGTGACCAACTTCACCACCGCCGTTTTCGACATGGTGCCCATCCACGGCGACATTCACCGCGAATTGCCCAAGACCGATCCCGGCTACTACTTCCGCCCCCACAAAACGATGCTCGTCCGCACCGTGGCCGACGGCGGCGATAGCATGTACTTCTGCGGCGATCACAGGGCCACCTTCCCTGCCCTTCGAACCGCCCTACTGGATCTGAAGCCGCTGGAGACTGCATGACCTCGCGCATCCTGCATGCAATCCCGTCGCGCGCGGCGCTCGTCGTTGGCGACATTTGCCTCGACCGTTGGTGTACCTACGATCCCGCTGCCGCCGAGCCCTCCCGTGAAACCGGCATCGCGCGCATCGGAGTCGTCTCCACCGAACTTACGCCCGGCGCAGGTGGCACCGTCGCAAACAACCTGGCTGCGCTCGGGGTCGGTCGCGTTTCCGTGCTCGGCGTCATAGGCGATGACGGTCATGGAACGGAACTCGTGCGCGCCCTGCAACTGCGCAACATCGAAACGGAACTGCTCGTCAGAACGCCCAGTATCGCAACGTTCACTTACACCAAGCTGATCAACTCCGCTACCGGTGCCGAGGACCAGCCGCGCATCGACTTCATCAACGCAAAGCCGCTCGGCCATCGACGTCAGCGAAAAATTGTTGGCCAAGCTGCGCGACAGCGCCGGCGCGTTCGACGTAATCTTCGTTGCGGATCAGGCCGAGGCGGAACAGGGTGTGGTGGACGCCAATATCCGCGAGTATCTTTCAACCCTGGCCGAAGACGATCCCGGTAAAGTCATTTGGGTCGATTCGCGCCGCCGTCCTGAGCTCTATCGCCACGCGGTCGTGAAGCCCAATCAACAGGAAGCCGAGGAAGCCTGCCTGCGCCTCTTCGGAAAAGTCGACTACGAGCGCTTGCGGCGGCACATCAACACGCGCCTGCTGTTGGTCACGCATGGCGGTGATGGCGTGCTGCTTGTCGAACAGGGCCGTCAGGCCTGGATCAAGACCAGGCCCAATCCGGCGCCAGTCGATATCTGCGGTGCGGGCGACAGCTTCTCAGCCGGCGCGGCGCTGGCGTACCAGATCACGTCTTCCGCCGAAGAGGCCGCGCGCTTCGGAAACATCGTCGCATCCATCACGATCACCAAAAAGGGCACCGGAACCGCCACGCCCGAGGAAGTGCTCGCAGCCTCGCGGGAGATGCCGCGGTGAACACGCTTGCGATCGACATCGGCGGCACGAACTTCCGCGTCGCGCTCTTCGATGGTGAAAGCCTGATCAAGCGCGAAGGGGAAGCGACAGATCGCGCTGGCGGACCCGTCCACATGGTGCCCCGCATTCTCGAAATCGTGCGCTCCTGGAATCTGCCCATCGCGCGCTGTGGAATCGGTTTCGGCGGACCCGTCGTCTTCGCGGAACAGCGCGTCGCGCTTTCCACGCACGTCGGCGGCTGGAGCGATTTTCCGCTCGTCCAAACGATCCGTGAAGGTCTCGGCGTGCCCGTCATTATGGACAACGACGCCAATGTGGGCGCTCTCGGGGAAGGCCTGTACGGCGCTGGAAAAGGCGCGGATCCGCTGTTCTACATGACGCTCTCCACCGGCATCGGCGGAGGAATTCTCACGCGCGGGCAGGTTTTGCGCGGAGCGGATTCGTGGGCTGGTGAAATCGGGCATCTCACGATCCGGCCGGATGGCCCCGAGTGCCTGTGTGGCGCGTACGGCTGTTTCGAGCGTATGTGCTGCGGGCTCTGGCTGGAACGCGACAACGCACGCAAGCCCGCCGAACTGCTGCAGGATCCCGAGTTTGTCGCGCATTATGTGGAAGACTTGGCCTTAGGTCTGAAAGCCGCGATCATGCTGCTCAATCCCGCGCGGATCGTGATCGGCGGAGGCCTAACCCGCGCAGGCGATGCACTTTTTGTGCCGCTGCGCGCGGAACTGCGCCGCAGGATTACAGACTGGTCGCGCGCGCGTATCGACGTCGTTCCCGCCGCGCTCGGCGATGATAGCGTGCTTTACGGAGCATTGGCGCTTGCTAGGATGGAAGGTAATGATCGAGAATTTTCGAAAATTTGAGACTGGGCCAGATCCGTTTGGACGCATGTGGCAGGTGGAATTTCGCTGGCTCCAAACCGCGATTTCGATACGCCACGCGGACACCGTGAACGTGAAATTTGTCATCTCGAACGGGGATGATTGGGAAGAAAAAGTCATCGCACTGCCGCACCCGGACCTTCTCACTTTGAGCACAAGATCAGCGCAGCACGGGCATCCGCTTACCGATCCGTGGTGCATGAAACTGGCCGCGCTGCACCTGGTCCACATGATCGAAACCTCCGATGACATGGACAAAGTCATCGTCACCCCGAAGTACGAAGAACTGGAAGCCTACGCCGCTGCCCTCGAACACAGCAAAGCCGCCTGAGACCCACCCATGCTGAGTACAACATTAAAAGAGATGGGTGTGGTGGGCGCCGGTGGAGCCGGTTTCCCAACCTACGTCAAAGCCAGGTCGGAAGTGGAATTTCTGCTCGCCAACGGTGCCGAGTGCGAACCGTTGCTGCACAAAGACTTCGAGCTGATGAAGAGCGCACCAGCGGAGATCATCTCCGGCATGTCGCTGATGATGGCATCCATCAAGGCCAAACAAGGCCGCTTCGGCATCAAGGAAAAGAATCAGGAAGCGATCCACGCCATCGAGCCGTTTGCGAAAGCCGCGGGCATCGAGATGTGCTACCTCGGCGATTTCTATCCGTCGGGCGACGAATACGAGTTGGTCTATACGGCGACCGGGCGCCTGATTCCCGCGGCGGGCATTCCGCTGCAGGTCGGCTGCGTCGTCAACAACGTCGAGACGCTCTACAACGTCGACGCCGCACACAAGGGCACGCCGGTCACTCAGAAGTTTCTTTCGGTCGCCGGAGCTGTGCATAGGCCCAGTTCATTCTGGGTTCCCGTCGGCACGTCTTTCCGCGACTTGATCAAGCTGGCGGGCGGTGCGATTCCCGACGAAATCGGCGTCTTCATCGGCGGCATGATGATGGGCACGCTGACTTTTGATCTCGACGAAGTCGTGACCAAGACAACCGGCGGATTGATCGTGCTGCCGAAAGAGCATTACCTGGTCACGCGCAAGGCGCTGCCTGTGGAAACGAAAGCGCGCATCGGCAAATCGGCTTGCGACCAGTGCAGCTATTGCACCGAGTTCTGCCCGCGTTACCTGCTGGGCTACGATGTCCAGCCGCACAAAGTAATGCGCAGCCTGGGTTTCACCGCGAGCGGTTCCGATCACTGGAATCAATGGGGCGAGCTGTGTTGCGCTTGCGGACTCTGCACGCTGTACGCCTGTCCGGAAGACCTCTTCCCCAAGGAAGCCTGCGACGGCGCGAAGCAAGACCTGCGCACGGCCGGCATCAAGTTCGTGCAGCAGAAGCCCGTTAAAGTACACCCGATGAAGGAGTACCGGCGCGTGCCGCTCAGCATGCTGCGCCAGCGGCTTAAGGTGGAGCAGTTCGAAAGCGAGACGCCGTTCGTTGCTCACGCCCATGTGCCGAAGATCGCGCGCATCAAGCTCTCGCAGCATGTCGGCAAGCCCGCCGAAGCAGTTGTGCAGAAGGGCGCCAGCGTGCGCAAGAACCAACTACTCGCCCAGGTGGGCGAGAAGGACCTGGGCGTAAACATCCATTCCAGCGTCAACGGCACAGTGGCCGACATCACCGCCAAGTATATTGAGATACACACTTAGCCATGGCATCCAGAAACTCCATCGGAATGATTGAACTCGGCAGCATCGCCGCCGGGATGCAGGTGGCTGACGCCATGCTGAAGGCCGCGGACGTGGAACTGATTCTCTCCCGCAGCATCTGTTCGGGCAAGTATATGGTGATGGTGCGTGGCGACGTCGGCGGGATCGAAGCCGCCGTCAACGCCGGCAAGCAAATCGGGGACTTCTCAGTGATCGACACATTCGTGATTCCAAATGTGGACGAGCAGATCTTCCCGGCTATCGCGGGCACCAACAAGGTGGAGAAGATGGAGGCGCTCGGCATCATTGAAGCCTTCTCAGTCACCTCTCTACTCGAAGGCGCGGACGCCGCGGCCAAAGCCGCAAACGTCACGCTGATGGAAGTGCGCCTTGCCATGGCGCTCGGCGGCAAGGCCTTTGCGACCATGACCGGCAGCGTCTCCGCCGTTACCGCCGCGGTTGAAGCCGGAGCGCAGCGCATCGCGCGCAAGGGACTACTGGTCAATAAAGTAGTTATTGCGCAACCACGCCCCGAACTGCTCACAGAAATGATTTAGTCGCCGATGAGGGTGTTTTACGGAGACACCCATGTCGAACAGACTCACATTAGGAAACAAACTGCTGTTATGCTTCGGCGCCATGCTGGCACTTGCACTGGCGCTCGGAATCGGATCGCTATATTCCGTCTATGGCCTGAGCAGCGAACTCGATCACACGATTACGTACACCGCGAAGAAGCAGATGCTAGCGGGACGCATCAGCACGGCGACGGCAGACATGGTTCGCCGTGAAAACGAACTGATCCTGCGCAGCATGTTGCAGGATACTGCGCGCATGGATCAGAGCAAGCGCGGCTACTCTGAGGATGTCGAACGTATCCGTCAGAGCATGCGCGAGTTTGAACCGCTGGTCGAAACCGATGCTGGCCGCAAGTCGCTTCGTGATGCGGGCGCGGCGCTGGACGCGTCGGCCCAGGCGCATGAGCAAATGGTGCAATTTCTCTCCGCACAGCAGGGTGATTTGGCATTGAAGCTGTTCAGCGACAAAGTCCTGCCGCTCTCCGAATCGATGAGCAGGAACGCGGATGACATGGTGCGCGCACAAGCGGAACTGATGAAAGAAGGGGCAAAAAGCGCGTCGGACCTGAAGGCGCGCAGTAATACTATCGCGACCGGACTCATCGTGCTCTCGCTGGTGATGGGAACCGTCATCTTCTTCCTGGTGCGGAGCACGAACATCGGCTTGCGCAATCTCGCCCTTGATCTGGCGAGCGCCTCCGAGCAGGTGACGAGCGCAGCGGGGCAGATTGCCTCGTCGAGTCAGGGGCTCGCGCAAGGCGCTTCAGAACAGGCGGCGTCGCTGGAAGAGACTTCAGCATCGACCGAAGAGATGTCGTCGATGACGCGTCGCAACGCCGAGAACTCGAACTCGGCGGCCGGCGTGGTAGGCGAGGCGGGCCGGCGTGTGGAAGAGGCCAATCGGAATCTGGCGCAACTGGTCACTTCGATGGGCGAAATCAATACGTCCAGCGAGAAGATCTCGAAGATCATCAAGGTAATCGATGAGATCGCGTTCCAGACCAACATTCTGGCGTTGAACGCGGCTGTCGAAGCAGCGCGCGCGGGTGAAGCGGGGCTGGGCTTTGCTGTTGTCGCGGACGAAGTACGCAACCTCGCGCAACGCTGCGCGCAGGCCGCCAAAGACACAGCCGGACTGATCGAGGAGTCGATCGCCAGGACGACTGACGGCGGCGGCCGCCTGCGACAGATGGAGACGTCAATCATCGGCATCACCGACGACGCCTCGAAGATCAAGACGCTGGTTGATGAGGTCAACCTGGGCAGCCAGGAGCAATCGCGCGGCATCGAACAGATCGCGCGCGCGATCGTCGAAATGGAGAAGGTGACGCAGCGTACGGCGGCGAATGCGGAAGAGAGCGCATCGGCCGGTGAAGAGTTGAACTCGCAGGCCAATCAGTTGATGCAGCTTGTTCATGACCTGCGCGAACTGGTTGGGGGCGAACAGCACGTGGCAACGAAGAGAGTCGCCCGCTCACCAAAGGCCCACGCTTTAGGGTAGAGTTACTTTTGATGGCGCAGCGTGGGCCCCGAGTTCCGCAGTTGTTGGATGCACATAAGCTTGAGGCCTACGGACTGCGCCTTTTGTATGGCCGGGCGATGTCTATTGGCGAGCTGACTGAGAAGCTCAAACGTAAAGCGGAGAACCCCGCGGACATCGATGCGGTGCTGACCAAGCTGAAGACGTACAACTTCCTCGACGACAAGAAGTACGCCGACATGCTGGCAACTTCCCGCAAGGAAAATCAGGGCATCGGCAAGGGGCGCGTGCTGCGTGAATTGCGGCAGCGGCGCGTGGCTCCGGCGCTTGCGAAAGAGTCTGTCGAAAAAGCGTACTCCGGCGCGGACGAAGTCGAAATGATCGAAGCGTTTCTCAAGCGCAAGTTCCGCAATGTCAAGATGGCGGAATATCTGGCGGAAGAGAAACACCTCGCCTCTGCTTATAGGAAGTTGATTTACTCGGGATTCAGTTCCAGCAATTCCATCAAGGTCCTCAAACGCTATGCGGAGCGTGCAGAGGACCTTGAAGATTCTGCGCTTGAGAGTTAGATCAAAACGGCGGAGTTGCGCAGTTCGCCTATCTGGGGCGTGCTGATAATGACGACATCGCCTGGCTGTAATGCGGCATCTTCCTTGACGATGATCCCGGTCCCGGTCAGCAGAACGGAACCGGACGGCACAGGGTTGGAGCGCAACAGATACCCGACGAGGTATTCGATCTTGCGAGCCAGCCGCGACGTGGATACGCTGCCCGTAAATATGGTCTCTTCACCACGTGTCACCGCACACGTGATTTCCAGGTTGTATGGATCCGGCAACTGATCCGGCGTAACGAAGACCGGGCCGAGCGCGCAACAGCCTGTGTAGACCTTCGACTGCGGCAAGTAAAGCGGATTCTCACGCTCGATGTCCCACGCCGAAACGTCGTTGGCGAGCGTATAGCCCAGGATCTGGCCGTTCTTTCCGAGCAGAACCGCGAGTTCGGGTTCTGGCGCGGTGAACTTCGAATCCTGGCGGATGCCGATGTTCTTGTTCAATCCGACACAGACGCGCGCGGTGCCCTTGAAGAAGATCTCGGGGCGATCCGCCTTGTGTACGTGTGCGTAGAAGCCTTCGCGAGTTCCATGTTCACCATCGCGAAATTCCGCGCTGGTCTGGTAGGTGCATCCACAGGCCCACACTTCTTTCGGGTGGATCGGAATAATTGGTGGCGTTTGGACGTGGTGCGTCGTCGCCTGCTGTAGAGCTAACTCCTGCAGCGGAATCTTCTCGACTTCTGAACGGGTGATGAGTTCCTGAAGCGTGTGATCCGGAATCGGGCGAGCACCGGCTGCATCAAAATCGCAGCCATCACCTGATTGTTCCATTTAATCTGTCCCAGTTGCATTGGATATTTCTTGACCTAGTATTTCAGATAAACCGTCTTGTAGTCGGAATAGAACTCCATAGCGGCGGGACCCTGTTCTTTCGGGCCGAAGCTGGAATCTTTTGTGCCACCGAACGGCAATTGGTATTCTACTCCAGCGCTCGGCAAATTCACAGTCAGCAAACCAGCCTCGCTGCGATAGATATACTCGAAAGCCCGTGAGATGTTGCTGGTCTGGATCGAGGAAGACAGACCAAACGGGATGTTATTCGCTATGCGCATGGCATCTTCAAAGTCTTTCGCCTTCATTACTGCGAGCACCGGACCGAAGACTTCTTCCTGCGCGAGCGTGTGCGATTCCTGCACGTCGGCGAAGATTGTCGGCTCGACGAAGTAGCCCTTGTCGTAAGCACCGCCGGTGAGGCGATTGCCGCCGATCTTCGGAGCTCCAATTTCTTTTCGACCAATCTCGATGTACTTGAGATCTGTGTCCAACTGCGCCTGGTCGACGGCGGGACCGATATGTACATCCGGGTCCATGCCATTGCCGACCTTCAGCTTCTTCGTGCGCTCGACAAGCGCATCGACGAAGCGGTCATAGATCGACTCTTCGACGATCGCGCGACTGGTAGCCGTGCATTTCTGGCCAGTGGAGAAGAACGCGGCGTTGACGACATTCTCGACCGCTGAATTGAAATCGGCATCGGCCAGCACGATGGTCGGATTCTTACCGCCCATTTCGAGCTGGATACGAAGATGGCGTTTGGACGCCTCGCCATGCAGCCAGTTGCCGACCTGGCACGAGCCAGTAAAGGACACGGCCTTGAGCGGAGCGGCCTTGACCAGCGCCGATCCCAATGTACCGCCCGAGCCTGAGACAAGGTTCACAACACCCTTGGGAATGCCGGCTTCGTGGCACGCTTCGACGATGCGCCAGGCACTCAGAGGCGCGGCCGAAGCCGGCTTAAGAACGACGGTGTTACCCGCGACCAATGCGGGCGCTAGCTTCCATGCGGGAATCGCGCTGGGGAAGTTCCATGGGGTCACGAGCCCGACGACGCCGATGGGCTTTCGAATCGCGAACATGTGGACGCGATCGCGCTCGGACGGAACCAGAAATCCCGGCATGCGCGATCCCTCGCCCGCGAAGTAGCGGAAGATGTTGATCGCGCGCCGCACCTCGCCCTTCGCCTCGGGAAGCGTCTTGCCTTCTTCGCGGGTCATCTCCGCAGAGATCAGCTCAAACTTCTTGTCCAGGATGTCGGCGGCCTTGAACAGCAGCGCGCCGCGAGCGGGCGCCGCCATCGCTGACCATGCGGGCAGTGCTGCGTGCGCGGCTTCAGCAGCCGCGTCGATATCGGCCACAGTGCCACTGCCGAAGAGTCCAACGACTTCGTCAGTGTTGGCGGGGTTGCGATTCTCGAACGTGCTGCCAGCAACCCATTCGCCGTTGATGTAGTTCCGAAAAGTCTCAGTGCTCATCTGGTTAGAATTTCACTGCGGGAGCCTGGCGCGAAGCCGGATCCGTTTTGAAATACGCGTCATTGCGCGGGAAGCCAAAGATGCTCGCGGCGATGTTGTTGGGGAACAACTCGATGGTCGTGTTGTAACGCTGTACGGTCTCGTTGTACTTACGGCGCTCGACAGCAATGCGGTTTTCCGTACCGGCCAACTCGTCTTGCAGGCGCATGAAGTTCTCATTCGACTTGATGTTCGGGTAGTTTTCGACTACAACCAGCAAGCGGCCCAATGCGCTATCGAGTGCGCCGTTGGCCTGAATCTTTTCCTGAGGCGTTCTTGCGCCTACCAGAGCGGCGCGGGCTTTAGTGACTGAATCGATTACGGACTGTTCCTGCTTGGCAAAGCCTTTCACAGTTTCCACCAGGTTAGGAATGAGGTCCGCGCGGCGTTGCAGTGCCACATCGACCTGCGCCCATGCGCCGTTGATCGACTCACGCTGCGTGACCAGCTCGTTTCGAGTCCCTATAATCTTGCCTCCCATCACGAGCACGATCAGCAGCAGAACTCCCAGAATTACTAATCCGATTTTCATTTGTCCTCATCTCTCCAGGCGATCGACGGCGTCGATCACGGTTTCGACTTGCTTCAAATAACTTCCGAACAACAAGAAAGCTTCGGCATCCCGAGGCTTTAATTTCTCCTCCCGGAGATCCAGAAGGGTGTTAAAGGGTGCGGCGTCGATAGCGAAGTGCTCGGCCGCGCCTTCGAAGACATCCCGCTTATGCCATTTTGCCTCAAAACCGGCTAGCAAGAGCGCGTGACGAAAAAGCGTGGCGAAAGTGGAGACGGAATCCATCAGGAGATTCAGTAACAGCTGCTTGTCCGAAACGATTCCGCCGGCTTTCTGTCGCAAGCGCAGCAGCTTGGCGCGGAGTTCATGTTCGACCTGCGCACGATAGAACGAGTAATCAATCTGCAAATTCGAGACAACATCGGCGCCAAACAGAATGCGGTTACGTGACTGTATGTCGCGAAATTCAATTGGGAAGCAGTCCGTGGAACCGGACACCTCCTGCTCGCTCAACAGCAATGGGGAAGGGTTACCGAGTTCGCGCCACCAGCGGAAGATGGGCTCCGCCTCACGCAACTCCTCTGGAGTGATGCGCTTCAGCGCGCAGAATATATTGATGTCGGAAAAGCGGCCCTGATGATCGCCCATAGCAGCCGACCCATACAGCACAACCGAAACCAGACGATCACCGTACGCTTTCTTCAGTTTTTCGACTAACTGATTCAGTACGCGTTCCATAGCAATTCTCCATTACCAATCGCTTGAGGCTCCGCCGCCACCAGAGTCGCCGCCGCCAAATCCACCAAAGCCTCCACTACCACCACCGCCGGAATCATAACCGCCGAAACCGCCGTGGCTCCCCCCGAAACCGCCACGACCCAACAGATTCCCCAGCAGCATTCCCGTGAGGAAATTGCCACCTCCTCCGCCGCTGCCCCGTGACATGAATAGCAGTAGCAGAATGACGCCGACGCCGATGAGAACAGGGATCGGAAATCCTTCCGACCGTTGAGTGCCGCGACGCCTTTCGACCGCAGGATTCGCAAGACTGACACCCTTGGCTTGCGCGATGCGTGTCCCGATTGCATTGGCGCCCAAGGCCAGGGCGTCACCGTAGCGGTTCAAGCGCAGCGCCGGACGCATTTCGCGAAGGATGCCGCCGGCTGAGCCGTCCGGAAGAATGGGTTCCAAACCGTAACCGACTTCGAGACGCGATTTGCGCTCGTTAATTACGAGCAGGAGTAGAACGCCTTCGTCCTTGCCTTTCTTGCCAATTTTCCAGGTTCGGAACAGCGAGTTCGCAACATCTTCGACAGGTTCGCCTTCGATGGTGGGTAAAGTAACGAGCGCCATTTCGGCACCGGTGGCCTTTTCAACACGTGCGCAGTAGCTCTCCAGTTCGGCCTTGCCGGCGGCGTCAAGCACTCGTGCGAAGTCGCTTACGTAACCCTGCGGCGTGAGCGCGGCGAAGTTGACGGCAAAAGCGGATACAACAAAGAGCGCGGCGAGGGTCAGTAAGCGGAGCGGGCGGCTCATGGGATGTCATCCTCAGTGTAACGGAAATGGGCCTGCGGCATTGAATCAATGAGTCATCGGGTCAACGGATCATTGAAGAACTGGTGATTGGGCGACTATTCTTTGGGAGTGTCAACTGGAGGGTACCACCACTGTTTACCGTTAGGATTTTGTAACAGTAAAGTCCCTTCTCCCTTCGTGCGCAGTCCGAGAGTAGCCATGCTCTTCAGATTTCCTCGAATCTCGAGCACCCACGCATCTATCAGCGCCTTGTCCTCGGGAGCGTGCGGCTCATTAATACCCAGAAGGACCCTTCCATTCTCTTCTTTATCAGACATGAATAAGCGTGGTTTTCCGCTATAGGGACCCATGTCTAGTGCCATTACACCATCCTTTCCGAAAAGTTCCAGTACAGGATTCCCGGTTCCGCGAAGAGTGAGTTCTACACCTTTTCCACCGTCCTTGTCGAAGAAAGCCAGAACCGGCTGGTTCCCCTTGTTGCTGCCAAGAACGCCGATGCGTTTGCCGCTCTGATCCACGATTTCTACAGCTCGCGCCCTGATCGTAGTGGGCTCGCTCGCCTTAGCGAGGGTTGGCGAACTCCCAAACAGCGCGCTCCGAATCTCACCGCCGACGAATCCGCCCGCCACGGCCAGGAATAGCGCGATTGTCCGGCTTCCTAGCAACGTACCTATACCGATTGGCATAAACTGTTCCTCCCCGCTAAAGCTTTACATCGATTCGCACCGCGCAACCAGAATGACACCCTGATCGTGAGACTAGTTCGAACCTCTGAATATCCGTCGAACACATCCTTCTGGCAAACATGGCGATCAGCCGAAGGGGTCTGGTTCAACCATCGGCACATGCGGCCGACTCGGAGTAGCCGTTGACCCGACCTGCTCGCGCGAGATTTCCAAAACCTGTTAGTGTAGCCGTATGTTTAGAGTATCGCTTGTATTCTTGTTTACTCTGACTGGCCTGCTTGCGCAAGACATCCGACACATCAACCCAACTGGCTTGAGCAAGTCGCCGGCATACTCGCAGGCAGTAACGGCCAAGCCTGGGACGATCGTCTGGATCTCAGGCCAAGTCGCGGCGGACGCGAAGGGCGAAGTCGTGGGCAAAGGAGATCTGAAGGCCCAGTTGAATCAGGTTTGGATGAATGTGAAAACTGCGCTGACAGCGGCAGGGGCGACGCTTCAGGACGTCGTGAAAATCAATACCTACGTGGTGAACTACAAACCTTCGATGCGGAGCGATATCCGGGATGCACGATCACGGTTCATGGGTACTGCCGAGCCACCCGCGGCTACCCTGGTTGGAGTGCAATCACTGGCATCTGAGGACTGGTTGGTGGAAATCGAGGTCACGGCAGTGATTCGATAACCCCGTTTGCTTTCGTTTTACGGAATCAAAGGTCCAATCACCGGACTAACTTCGATTGTGTTGCTGCGCTTGCGAGGCACACACCCAGACTGACGCTAACCACATCCTTAATAACAGGGAGCGCCGTGACGGACTATTGCGTACATCTCAAACGTGCGCGTCTGCATCGTCCGACTGATCGGCAAGCCGCTCTACAGCTACAACTTCCACTGACGAGCACTGAAAGGCGCCATCGATTCCGAAAATTCCGTAGAGCTGGACCGCGATACGATCCGATTTCTCGATCGAAAGAGCTGACAGCACAACTAATTTCACGCGGACACGAAGTGACAGCCGTTGTCCGGGATACATCGAAAATCAAGCTGCCCGGCGTGGTGGTGCGTCAGGGCGATGTACTCGATTTCAATAGCGTCGCCGAGACGGCAAAGGGAGCCGATGCCGCAATCAGCGCATACGCTCCGGCCGCGAATGCAGGTGACAAAGTTGGTGGAAGCAACGCGAACGATTGTCGCGGGATTGAAGCAGGCGGGTGTACAGCGATTTCTCATGGTTGGAGGAGCGGGCAGCCTGGAAGTGGCGCCAGGAGTTCAACTCCTCGATGCGCCTGCGTTTCCGGAGGAATTGAAGCCCATCGGCGTTGCTCATCGTGACGTGCTGACAGCGCTCGAAGGTTCAGGCCTCGATTGGACCAGCCTGAGTCCTGCGGCGCTTATTCAGCCCGGCGCGCGAACTGGCAAGTTCCGGCTTAGCAAAGATGCGCTCGTTACGGATGAAAAGGGCGAGAGCCGAAATTCGGCAGAGGACTTCACGTTGGGATATTGATTGAAAACGTCAGATTGCTTTAACGACGGCGCTGACGGGGCGGGAGCCTACTGGGATCATTGTGAAGATGGGGGCGAGTTTGTTGCGTTTGCCGGTTATGGCGGCTATGCGGATTACGGCCATGTCGCCGGAGGTGCGGTCGAGCACTAGCGCGTACTGGCCGTCGGGCGTGGTTGTGACGTAGCCTGGGCCTGCTCCGACTGGAACGATGCCTATTACGCGGCGCGAGACGATGTCCAGAATCGTTACACTGCCTGAGGCGGGGTTAGTGACGAACAGCAAATCCGGAGTGCCGGTCGAGACGCCCATCTCCGCAGGCGCGTTGCCGGCCAGTACGGTTTCGGCCACCATCGGAGTCTTGTGTGGGTACACGACCACGACGCTGTCCATGCCTTCCCCGGTGATGAATAACTGGCCGCCGTCCGAGCGAAAGCAGAAGTGATCCGGGCGAACGGCGAGGGGCAGGTGCGTTATGATCTGGCCCGAGCCGACATCGTAAATGGAAAGCATGCGCCGGCTCAGATTCGCTACTAATAAGGAGCGGTCGTCGGAACGAAAGCGCACGGTCCCGATGGCCTCACTGACTTTGATGCGCCTTTCGACGCGTTTCTGGACCAGATCTACCAGGGCACAGGAGCCTTCCGGACCGAAGCTGACGGCGGCTTTCTTGCCATCCTGTGAGATGTCGTAATCGAGTGGTTCGGCCGGCAGGGCGATTTCCGCGACAGGCCGGAACGACTCCAGATTGACATGGACGAGTTTGGCTGGACGGGAGGCGAGCACCCAAAGGCTGTTCGACTGCTGGTCCAGGCGCATGGCCAAAGCCGTGGGTGCGACGCGAACGGAACGGGTGAAGCTAAGTTTTGAAGCTAAAATTTCGTGAATGGTCCCATTTTCCGGTGTTAATGCAAAAATAGACGGATTTTGGGCCGGAGCGATGACCGCGGTTGGGCGGCCATCCAGGGGGATATGGCGCGTGACGGCGAAGGCCGTGAGGTTGACGGCGGCAATGGCTTTGCCCTCTTCATTAGCAACAAAGGCATAGCCTTCATAGCCATGGCTGCGCTTGGGCTTACAGGAAGCCAGCGCGGCAGTGCCTGCCAGCAGGAATGATCTTCGGGTAGTCACCTGATATCTATTCTACTCATTACCTAGCACTTGAGCCTATTTCACTGAAAGTAAAAGCTTAAATTGAAGGGTGGACAGTGTTGTGTTACGCTTGGGATGGACTGCGTCATCCCCGGGACCCATTGGTCGAAACTAGTTGCTAGAGTTTTGATTCTTGTCGTCGGCGCCGAATACCCACAAGTATTTAATCGGGCAGATTGTACCAGGAGTTTCCGTAAAACTGTTCCATGAACGTTCGTTCGCTCTTCAGCCTATTTTCTTCCGATCTGGCTATCGATCTAGGAACTGCCAACACGCTCGTCTTTGCCAAGGGCAAAGGCATCGTGGTCAATGAGCCATCCATTGTTGCTATTAACAAGAACAATGGAGAGGTGGAGGCAGTAGGGAAAGAAGCCAAAGAAATGCTTGGGCGCACCCCCGGCAATATTGTGGCCATCCGACCTATGAAAGACGGCGTGATTGCCGATTTCAAGGTGACCGAGCGCATGCTGAATTATTTTATTCAGAAGGCGCACGGACGTAAAATGCTGGTGCATCCACGCATCGTCATTGGCGTCCCCAGCGAGATCACACAGGTGGAAAAGCGTGCGGTCATTGACTCCGCATACCGCGCCAAAGCCAGTGAAGTACATCTGGTGGAACAAGCAATGGTGGCGGCTATCGGCGCCGGATTGCCAATCACGGAGCCATCGGGCAACATGGTTGTAGATATTGGCGGCGGCACGACGGACGTGGCCGTGATTTCGTTGTCGGGTATTGTCTATTCGCGCTCGGTGCGGGTGGCCGGGAACGAGATGGACGACGCCATCATGCAGTTCTTGAAGCGTAAGTACAATTTGCTGATCGGGGAACGGACGGCGGAAGCGATAAAAATTCAACTGGGCTCAGGTTATCCGCTGGATCGGCCGATTACTATGGAAGTGAAGGGCCGCAACCTGATCGAGGGCGTGCCCAAGACCGTAACGATTGACGATAGCGAAATCCGCGAGGCGCTTTCGGAATGCGTGGCCACGATTCTGAACGCGATTCGAGTGGCACTGGAACGCACGCCTCCGGAACTTAGTGCTGACATCAGTGATCGTGGAATCGTCCTGACGGGCGGCGGCGCATTGCTGAAGAATCTGGATAAGCGCATTCGCGAAGAGACTGGGTTGCCTGTCTCGATTGCAGAAGATCCACTGGCATCGGTGGTGCTCGGAACCGGCAAAATGTTGACCGACTTCAAATTGCTGCGTCGCGTAGCAATTGAGTAGCTTGGACTCGCGCGGGCCTGTCGGGCTGCGCGCCAGAGACCCATGGAGCAGTTTCTAAACCGGTACCGCAACTTGACCGTGCTGCTGCTGGTCCTGTTCGGCCAGTTAATGCTGCTGGCATGGCAGGTTCGCGGCAACCAGGACGCCCGCTTAATCCGCATCTGGGCTGTTACGACGATTACGCCTGTCGCACGACTGGTGGAAACGATCCGCAGCCACACTGTCGGTTTCGTGCAGAACTACTTCGTTCTGATGAACGCGAATGAGGATAATCGCAGGCTCAAGAGCGAAGTTGATCGTTTGAAACTGGAAAACCAGTTTCTGAAGACGGAGCTTTCGACGGCAGATCGCGCGCGTGCTCTCGCGGCATTCCAGTCTCACACGCAATCCCGGATGCAGGCGGCGCGGATTATCGCAACGGGCACCGGAGCAAACTCGAAGGTGGTTTATATCGATCGAGGGACGGTTAGCGGCGTGATGCGCGGCATGGCGGTAATTACGCCGGATGGCATCGTGGGTCGCGTGCTGGCAGCTTATCCGATCGCGTCCCAGGTGCTGCTACTTACCGATTCGACCTTTGCGGCGGGTGTCGTTTCCCAGAAGGGCCGCGTACACGGCACGCTGAAAGGCCAGGGGCACGGCGCCTGCCTGGTGGATTACGTGCAGAACGAAGAGAAGGTGGAAGTGGGCGAGTGGTTCTACACCTCAGGCGATGACCGCGTCTTTCCGAAGGGCATGCCCGTGGGCATTGTGAAAGTCGTGCGGCAAGGGAAAACGTTCAAAGAGATCTTCATTACGCCAATCGGGTTCCAGAATGGCATCGAAGAAGTTCTGGTCGTGCTCGATGGCGTCCATCAGCAGATTCCGGATGCAACGCAGGTTCCGGGTAAGGAGACGTATCTGGCTCCACCACCGCCGGCCAGCGAAACGGCCCAGCCTAGTACACCCGCCGGCACTTCCCCAACTTTGAGCACCGACGCCGACCGAATCCGTGATCGCTACAAAGCAGTGGGCGAGGCGCAGAAGCACACCTTTGGGGAAGGCGGCGCGCCTGACTTCAAGATCAATCCTACGCAGGTGCAGGCTCCGAAACCGGGCGCCGCTGCGACTGCCCCGGCTGCGGGCACAGTACCCGGCGTTCCAGGTGGGGCGACCAAGCCACCCGCCGTCGTTCCAGGTGGCGCGACTAAGCCGCCCGCCGCTCCAGTTGGCACGGTCAAACCGGCTCCCGCCCCTCCAGTGGGCACGACGAAACCGGCTCCCGCCCAGGCGGTTCCGCAGCAATGACGGAATTCAGCGATCAGATCCTGATACAGGGTTCGCGCAAGCGGCGGGCCTCCCGCTACAGTCCACTGGTGCTGGTCGCGATCTCGCTGGCGGCGATTCTGTTTCAGGTTTATGTTCCGCTATTCTTCCAGTACCTCTCTTATCTGGAACTGCCGCTGCTTGTCACGGTGTATTTTTCGCTGATGAGGCGTCAACCTGTGGCTGGCATCGCGATTGGGTGCCTGATTGGCTTGTTACAGGACTCACTGTCGCATCAGCCAATCGGCATGTTCGGAATCGTGAAGACATTGATCGGGTACTTCGCAGCTTCTGTGAGTGTGCGTTTTGACGTGGACAATCCGCTCGTGCGGGCTCTGCTTGGGTTCATCTTCTTCTGTTTCCACCAAACTTTCTATTGGCTTTTGACGAGTGCGCTGCTCGGACAAAATGCGGCCTTCGACGCGCCGCAGACCTTCATCTTTGGGGTTTTGAATGCGGTGGTCGCGCTACCGCTGTTTCATTTTCTGGATAAAATGAGAGGAACGGCGTAGCCGTAAGAGACGGTCACCCGTCGAGTTGTTCAGCGTGAGTCAGATTCCGACCGAGCGAGAACACGATAAGGAGCATCTCTCCACCGTCCCGTTACTGCGGGACGACACGAAGTTTGCGGCCGGGAAGGTCGCATTCTTCCAGTACTTCTCCGTGGGCATTTTTGTCTTTCTTCTGAGCGGATTCTGGACGCTACAGGTTCGGAATCAGGAAGAGTACAAGGAACTCGCCGAGAAGAACAGCATTAAAGCCCTGCCTGTGCTTGCGCCCCGCGGTAAGATTCTGGACCGCGACGGGCGGGTGATTGTCGACAACCACTCCAGCTTCCGGCTGATTCTCTCACGCGAAAACCTCAAGCAGGAACACCTGAAGCCGATCGCCGAGGGGCTCAACCTGGATTACGACGAGTTGTTGGCTCGGGTGAAGCGTTTCCGGTCGCGTCCCACCTACGAAACGATCCCTATCAAGGAAGAATTGACTCCGGCAGAGCTGGCGTTTGTTGAATCGCATCGCGATTCGGAGACGTTTCCGGAAATGGAACTGATCCGTGCCCAACGCAGGCTGTATCCGCGCGACGGGCTGGCAGCGCATGTGATCGGATACGTCGGCGAGGTCAGCGAATCCGAACTGAACTCACCCGAATTGGCGAGATATGAGCAGGGTGACGTAATCGGAAAGGCAGGCATCGAGCGCCAGTACAACGAGTCGCTCATGGGAATCGATGGCCAGCGCCAGGTTGTGGTCGATAACCGCGGCCACGAACGCAAGTTGCTGCGCATGAAAGAGGCGGTTCCGGGGCATGACCTACAATTGACGATCGACCTGGACCTGCAGGCTGTTGCTGAACTCGCGATGGATAACCGGCGCGGAGCAGTAATTGCACTGGATCCACGCAGCGGCGAAGTGCTCGCGATGGTCAGCCGTCCGGCGTTCGACCCTAATCAATTCACGGGCCGGATCAGTTCGAAGGCATGGAAGGAAATCATCAATAACGTTGACAATCCGTTATTGAACCGCTCGACTCAGGCGCAATTGGCACCAGGCTCCACGTTTAAGCCGATCATGGCACTGGCAGGACTGGAATCAGGCAATGCGGATGATTCTACGCGAGCGTCGTGTCCCGGCGGAGCCACCTTTTACGGCAGATTTTTTAAATGCTGGAAAAAGGGCGGCCATGGCGGTGTTGACTTTCACCGGGCAATTGTCCAATCGTGCGACGTGTTCTTTTACAACCTGGGCAACCACATGGGGATCGACAAGATCTCGGAATATGCTGAGGCCGTGGGGCTGGGCAAAAAAACGGGAATCGATCTTCCGCATGAGGCTGAAGGACTCGTGCCGTCCGCAAAATGGAAACTGCGGGCATTTCGCGAAAAGTGGTATGCCGGAGAAACAATCTCGGTGTCGATCGGCCAGGGTGCGCTAATCCTGACTCCGCTGCAGCTGGCCTACAGCATCGGCGGGATTGCGACAGGCGGCGTATTTCACAAACCACATCTGGTCAAAAACCAGAGTACTGGCGAGCGCGCTCGTAAAGTCGATTTCAATCTGGATAACGTCAATAAAGTAGTTTTCGGAATGTGGGGCGTCGTGAACGAATACGGTACGGGCGCGGCTGCGCGGCTGGCGGGCTTTGACGTATGCGGAAAAACGGGCACGGCGCAGTTGGCATCGAACACCTTTCTGAAGGGGACGGCAAAGGGGCGGACGATGGCAGATAACGCGTGGTTTGTCGGGTTTGCTCCGAGACAAGCGCCTGAAATCGTGGTGGTAGCGTTGTTTGAATCGGGGGCCCACGGCGACCGTGCAGCGCCGATCGTACGCGATGTGCTGAAGGCTTACTACGACAAGAAATATCGCACCAATATGCCCGTGGCAGCGGCCAAGCCAGGCGTAGGGTTGCTACCGCGTCCGATTCCGGCGATGACGCCAGCACGAGAAAAGGTGGAAGCGGCCGGCTTCGGCTCCGAAGGCGGGGAACGTTAGAACATGGCGAGTTACAGGTCTCTGCGCGATCTTGACTGGGCGCTGCTATTTATTACGCTGGCAATTTGCGCGCTCGGTGTCCTACAAATCTACAGCGCCACGCACGACACCATCTGGAAGGACGCGTGGTGGAAGCAGATGCTCTACGTGGCTGTGGGGCTGCTGTTGTTCTGGATAGCGACGCAGGTCGACTACCACACGCTGCTGGGCCAGGTTCCCCTGTTTTACGTCCTGACCATCCTCATGTTGCTGGTGACGTTCCTGGTCGGGAAGCAGATTTTCGGTTCCAGGCGGTGGATCCCGCTGGTAGGCGGCTTCCACCTGCAGGTCTCAGAATTCGCTAAATTAGTGATAATATTGCTAGTAGCGAGATACATGACCGAGGTAAAGAGTGACCGGATCAAAACCCGGGATCTTTTGAAACTCGGTGTATTGGTAGGGATACCGATGCTGATGGTAATGCGTCAGCCTGATTTAGGGACATCCCTGACCTATCTGCCTGTCTTAGCGGTAGGCGTTTTCCTAGGCGGATTGCGGTGGCAGCATACGGTGACGATCCTGGTGATTGTCGCGCTGATATTGCCATTTAGCTGGCTTGTACTGAAGGATTACCAGAAGGCGCGACTGTCGACATTCGTTGATCCGGCGAAGGATCCTCGGGGAAGCGGATACCAGGTGATCCAGTCCACGATCGCGGTGGGCCAAGGTGGCATTTGGGGAAGCGGCGTAACGAAGGGATCGCAAACGCAATTGCGTTTCCTGCCGGTGCCGCACACAGATTTTATTTTCTCTTCCTTTGCGGAAGAGCACGGTTTTGTTGGCGTAGTTGTTGTGTTAGGGTTGTACTTCCTGCTGCTGATGCAGATTGTGCAGAACGCACAAGCGGCTCCAGATCGGGCCGGGATGTATGTCTGTATGGGAGTAGGAACGTTGCTGTTGTTCCACATTCTGGTGAATGTGGGGATGGTTGTTGGCCGGATGCCGGTCACTGGCATCCCGTTGCCGCTGATGAGTGCCGGCGGCTCAAATACGTTGTCAATGTTTCTGATGTTGGGGCTGGTGAATAACGTACGGCTCCGTAGATTTTTGAATTGAGGCGTTCGAGGCGTGAAGTCTTGAGCTTCAAGGTAGACGGTTTTTTGGTTCCGAACGGAATTTCGTTAGCGTTGGAGGGGCAATAAGGCCTCCGGATCTCGCCATTTACTGGCGTCTTCACGTCCGGGTTGCTGAATGAGCCAGTCCACCGTTAAGTGGACCGGGCAGGATGTTTGCGAGCATGTTCTCCATCCGAACCGGCCAATAAGATTTACTGCGCGTCCCTCACTGGCCGATTTTGGCCGGGAGGGGCCGAACCTACCCGCTTACCTTCTGCTTTTTTGATACCACCCTCGCGCGTTCTCTCCGTGGAGAAAGAACATGGCGAAAGAGCTGGTGATTTCGTCGAACCGTCACGAAACCAAAGTGGCGATTCTAGAAGACGATCAACTGGTGGAAGTATTTTTTCAGCGGGCAAAAGAGTATTCTCTTGCCGGCAGTATTCACAAAGGCCGCGTCACACGCGTGCTACCAGGAATGCAGTCCGCATTTGTGGACTTAGGCCTGGACCGCGATACATTTCTTTATGTGTCGGACTTCTTCGAAGAAAACGATGAGTACGACAAAATCGGAGATGATCGGCCTGCCCGAACTCCGCGCACCGAAGCACAGGCAGCCGTAACCGTACCGCCGCCCGTGGAGCGCATGGCTCCGCTGGCCGGTGTTTCCGCAATTGCTCAGAGCGAGAAGCCCAGCGCGGGAGGGGAACGCACCGACGACCGTGGTGTTGGCGGAGGCGACAGACGTAACCGTCGTTCACGCCGCCGTCGTGGCCGCGAACGCGGTCTGCCCGATTCCAAGTACGCTTCCGATGTCGAATCCACCGACACGCCTGCAGTAGCAGAACAGGCTGAAGCGGTACCTGAAGCGGTAGCCGTCGAAAGCACACCTGAAGCGGGCGACAGCTCGGTCTCAGTCCCGGTATTGCTGCCCGGCGAGACTTTACGCAAGTATTCACGTCCGAATCCGGAGCGGAGCGAAGCGCCCGAAGCAGTCGCGCCGGTCGAAGCGCGCGTGTCGGAGCCTGCTCCTGCGGTTGAGCTAGCGCCTGAACCCACGGTGGAAGCCCCGGAAGTCGCGGTTGAGGCCGAAGAAGCGCCGGTCGTGGTGGCGGAAGCTGTAGAGCTACTTGCTGAAGCTGAACCCGAAGTGGAAGAACCTGCGATTCAGCAGGCCGCGGGTCCAGCACTAACCGAACTCGAGGAAAGCGAAATTCGCGAGATGATCCTGGAGGCGCAACTCGATGCAGAGCGGCGCAGCAAGGATGAAGAACCGGAAGTCGTGAAAACCGTTGACGTCATGGAAGCGGGGGAGGACGTCGCTGAAATAGCGATTACCGAAGCCGGTCCTGTGACTGAAGCTGAAGCTGACGTTGATGGTGATGGCGAGCCTGATGTCGAGGCTGACGCTGACGCCGATTCTGAGGTCGAACCGGTAGCGGAATCAGTTGAGGAAGTCGCAGCGGCCGAAGCAATCGAGGGGGAGGAAACGGCGAGCGCGCCGGCCAGCCTGACGGCAAATGTTCGCGAGCAGGGTCAACGCTACCCGCATCGCACATCTCGACGCATGCGCCGCAAAGTTCGTGGCGATGGCTCCGGACCCGCAGCGGCGGGCACTGGCGAACCTGAAGTTCGCGAGACACGCACGGAGCACAAGCCTGCACCGCGCGCCGAGCGTTCCGAGCCACGCGCCGAGGTCAAGCCGGATGTTCGTGAAGCGCGTCCGATGCCTTTGATTACGGACCTGCTGCGCGAAGGCCAGGAAATCATCGTTCAGATCGCGAAGGAGCCGCTCGGTCAGAAGGGCGCACGTATCACTTCGCACATCGCCATGCCTGGGCGCTATGTCGTGTACATGCCCACGCTGGAGCACATGGGCGTGTCGCGCAAGATCGAAAGCGACGAAGAACGTCTGCGCCTGAAACGGATTCTGAATACGCACCGCGCCGGCATGCAGGGTGGTTTCATCCTGCGCACAGCGGGCGAGGGCAAGACCGAAGAAGAGATCGCCGCAGACATGAATTTCCTGTTCAGCCTGTGGCTGGACATCCGGCAGAAGGCGGAGAAACGCAAGGCTCCGGTACTGCTGCATCACGACCTCGACATCGTACAGAGATTGCTGCGCGATCAGTTCACCGAAACCTTCAAGGCGATCTGGACGGACAACGAGGAAGTGTATGAAAGCGTGCTCGGGTTCGTGCAGCGCTTCCAGCCGACGCTGGTGGGCCGCGTAAAACTGTACACGCGTCCGGCTCCAATCTTCGACTCGTTCAATATCACGCAAGAGTTGGAGAAGGCGCTGCGTCCGAAGGTGTGGTTGAAATCCGGTGGTTACATCGTGATCAATCAGACCGAGGCGCTGGTCGCAATCGACGTAAACACGGGCAAATTTGTCGGCAAGTCGAACCGCCTGGAAGACACGATCGTCAAGACCAATACCGAGGCCGTGAAGGAAATCGTCCGGCAGATGCGGTTGCGCGACTTGGGCGGCATCATCGTGATCGACTTCATCGACATGGATGAACGCAAGAATCGTCAAAAGGTGATGCAGGCGCTCGAAGAAGCGATGCGTGCCGATCGGGCTCCGTACAAAATTCTGCAGTTCAACGACTTCGGGTTAGTTGCGATCACCCGCAAACGCGTGAAGCAGAGTCTGGAGCGTACGCTTTGTTCGCCGTGCCCGTACTGTGAAGGCGCGGGTTATGTGAAGAGCGTGCAGACCGTGGTGGGTGAGATTCTGCAGGAGGCGCATAAGATCGTGAATGCTGTCGAAGGCAACGTGATCCTGCGCGTGAATCCTGAAGTCGGCAAGGTGCTGAAATCGACCGAGAACAAATATCTCGAAGAACTCGAAAGCATCCTCGGCAAGCCGGTGCTGGTCCGCAGCGATGCGCTGCTGCACCAGGAGAAGTTCGACCTGGCCTGATGGCATAAAGTCGTTGGCTCATTGGCTCGTTTGCGTTTGGACGAATTGCTTTTGCAACAGTTCAGTGCGTAAATGAGTCAATGAGACAATGAGCAAATCACTCCTTCTGCTCGGATTGACCGTTTCGTTTCTGCAAGCCCAACCCCTCCAGCTCTATTCTGAATTCCAGCGTATTGATCCCTTTGGCCGTGTCGTGCCGATCGACAGGGCCGATACTTCGCGCGAGATCCTGTCGCCTATGGTGGCGCGTAATTCGCATACGGGCTTCCACATTGTGGTGACTCCGCCGAAGGACAAGACCTTCACGTTGCACGTTGCCCAGAATCCAGACGGCTTCTTTACTTTTAAGCTGTATAAGGAATTGTTCACAAAGGTCGGGGAACATTGGATTCCAGAACGGGTGGTGGAGGTCTCTCTGCCTTATGCGGGAAAACTGCCTGACGCAGAATCGCCGATCGAGGGACAGAGCGTGATCGTGTTCTGGCTCGACCTGAAGGTGCCGGCAACTGCGGAGGTTCGACGGACCCGACTGGAGCCGCAACTGAATATCGGCGAGGACTGGAGCATTTATCCGCTGGAAGTGCGCGTGATGGAGCCCGTGGTTCCCAAGGATGTTGGCCAGCCCGCTGAACTGACCTCATCGGAGAAGCGATCTGATACGGGTGCGATGCTGCGCCTGCGGCAGTTCGTGTGTGGTGAGGCGCTGCAGCCAACCAAGCCCGCCGAACCAGGTGCATTGGCGTTCCTGCTGGACCGCGCCGCATTGCAGGATTTGGCGCTGGCCCGCAGCTTATTCACGGGCACGGATCGTGTCCGGCTGATCGGCGAGGTGCTGCGATTGGCAGGTGCTACGGATTCTAAAACGTGGTGCGCGTCGAAGACCCTACCGCCGAAAGCCGAGTGGTATTTGCGTTATCGGGATGCGCTGCTGCGCGGCAAAGAGTGATGGCTGTGTTAGACTGTAAATTGCGCTCGGAAACGACGCAATTCCGCAGTAAACCGTATCCGGAGAGATGGCCGAGTGGTTGAAGGCGCACGCTTGGAAAGCGTGTGTAGGGGAAACTCTACCGAGGGTTCGAATCCCTCTCTCTCCGCCATACAACCAACCGGCTCTACACGGCTCTACACCAAACAACGGGGGAGACTCCGGATCCCAGACTAGTTCACGCACATAATACCTAAACTTTGCCTCGTGGTGACGCTCATATAAATCGCCGCTCTCCGGCGGACTCAATCCCTCCCCGATCCAACACGCCCCCCTGCACGAATCCGCGACCTTCCGCGTCAAGCCTGACATGCGAGCCTTACTCGTGTGCGCTCTGGTGGCCGCCGCCGCGCAGGCCCAGACACCAGCCTCCCCGTTCCAGGAGCAGCGCCTCTTCCACTGGCCCGCCGACCCCGCCGACTTGAAGGAGCTCCGCCTTAATCCCGGTGGAACCTCTATCGCCCTTCCCCTTCCCCAAATGGACAAGTGGACCGTTGCATGGAACAGCCGTTCCGGCCCCGTTTACGACGCTATCGCGCCGGGCTCCATCCTCTTCAGCCCCAATGGCCGCCGCATGGCCTATATCGCACGCAACCGCGAAAGCTGGCTGGCCGTGATCGACGGTCATCCGGGTCCCGAATTCGACATGATCGGAGAAGGGACACTCCTCTTCAGCGCCGACAGCCGCCACGTCCTCTACATCGCCTCGAAAGGCGGCAAGAGCACTGTTGTCATCGATGGCCGCCTCCAGCCGGAATTCGATTCTGTCATCGTCGCGCCGAATCCTTTCAGCCCGAATCATAGCCGCTTCGCCTATGTCGCCACCCGCAGCGGCAAACAGTTCGTCGTTGCAGACGGCGACGCCGGCCCAGAGTTCGACGCCGTTGGCCGCGACTCGGTGGTTTTCAGCCCGGACAGCAAGCATGTGGCCTACATCGCACGGCAGGGCGCCAAGTGGCTGGCCGTGGTGGACGGGCGTCCGGGTCCTCTCTACGACGAAATCTCCAACGGCGCCGTGGTCTTCAGCCCCCGTGGCAACCGCGTGGCGTACGGCGCGAGAAGCGGTGGGAAGTACAACGTCATCGTCGACGACCATCGAGATGGAAATATCGACATGGGATTCGATCACGTAGGACCCCTCGTCTTCAGTGCAGACGAAGGACGCATCGCCTACAGCGTGCGACAGGGACAGAAGGTACGGGTGATGAGTGACGGCTTGCTCGGTCCGGAAGTGGAAGCCATTCTCCACAACAAGCCGCTCTTCAGCTCGGATGGCAGGCGCCTGGTCTACGCCGCCAGGCTCGGGAACACGCGCTGGACCGTGTTTGTGGATGCCCAGCCCGGACTGGAATACGACGAGATTACGTCGCTGCTTCTCGAACCCGGCGGCAAACGCTTTGCCTGGTTGGCGAAACGGGGGCCGGCCCACATGCTGGTCGTGGACGGAAATCCGGGTCCTGAATTCGACGCCATCAACAAGGACTCACTGCAATTCAATCCCGTCCGCCGGCGCTTCTTCTATGTCGCAATGCGAGGAGGCAAGGCGCTCGTGGTGGTGGACGGCCAACCCGGCCCGGAGTACAACGGCATCGTCGAAGGCACGCCTTTCTTCAGCCCCGGCGGCGCGCATGTGGCCTACATCGCCTGGCAGGCCACCCGGCAGAGCGTCGTGATCGACGCGCGGCCCAGTCAGTCCTACGAGGCGGTCCTCCGTGACACGCCTGTGTTCAGCCGCGACGATGGACAAGTGGCCTACGCCGTTCTCACCGCGGGGAAGTGGGCGGTCCATTCCGGCAGCCGCGCCGGCAGGCTCTACGACGAAGTCTCTTCGCTATCCTTCAGTCCCGACGGAAAACACCTGACCTATGCCGCCACCGTTGGCAGAATGGTTTTTGCAGTCCTCGACGCCACTATCAGCCAGCCCTACGGAAAGCTGATCGGCCCCGCCTTCGACGTCAACGGATCCCTGGTTTTCTTCGGCCTGAAAAACGGTTGGCTTCACCGCGTCACTCATCCTGCCCCGCGCCGGAACTAAGCCGCGACGGTCTGCCACGTAAGCCCTTGGAGGCCCACCTGGTGCGGTGGTGAAGTCACTTCATCTCGAAGCACAACACAGTCGCAACTCTCCGCCATACAACCAACCTCGATGTATTATGCACACCGGCGGTACCTAGCCTCATCTACTCATACAGGTGATTGGTGTGTATAGAAACAAACTGAGGTTCCGCCCGTCGTTGGTGCTCGCTTTCGCTCTGCTGGCTTTTGCGGGAAATATGATGGCCGCCGAAAAGGGAGCATTCCCCGATCCTGCTGTTGACGTCAAGCCCGCTTCAGGCAAACAGACTGCTGTCCTTGCGGGGGGCTGTTTCTGGTGCACCGAAGCTGTTTTCGAAGTCGTGGAAGGCGTCGAGGACGTGATCTCCGGCTATTCGGGCGGCAGCAAGGAGACGGCGAAGTATGACGTCGTATCGACGGGGCGCACAGGTCACGCTGAAGCCATTCTGATTACCTACAATCCAGCCAAGATCTCGTACGGGCAACTCCTTAAGATCTTCTTTAGCGTCGCGCACGACCCTACTACGCTGAACCGCCAAGGTCCGGACACGGGGCCTCAATACCGCAGCGCCGTCTTCTACATCAATGAGGAACAGAAACGTGTCGCTGAAGCTTATATCAAGCAGATCAACGATGCCCATGTCCTGCGCAACTCGATCGTGACGCAACTCGTCCCGCTCGAGAAGTTCTACACGGCGGAAGGCTATCACCAGAACTATGCCGCGCAGAACCGCGCCAATCCATATATCGTAAACGTCTCCGATCCCAAGGTGGAAAAACTTAAAAAGTTGTATCCCGGTTGCGTCCGCAAGAGCAAGAAGAAGTAGCGCCGCTTGTGCGGAGCCGCGTTTGCTTGTATATTCGACTCATTGGGGTCTCTCTTGTCATGCGTCCACTTTTTTTGGTGGCCGCGCTCGCATTTCAGAGCACGGCAGCCGTACCGTCCTTCGATGTCGTCGTCTACGGAGGCACTGCGTCTGGCGTTGCTGCGGCAGTTGCAGCTGCGCGTGAAGGCGCTCGTGTCGTCCTGCTCGAACCTGGACAACACCTGGGTGGCATGACCAGCGGCGGTTTGGGCGCAACCGATCACGGACGCCAGAACACCGTCGGCGGGATCTCGCTCGAATTTTACCAGCGCCTCGGCAAACATTACGGTGCCGATGCGACCTGGTACTTCGAGCCGCACGTGGCCGAACGGACACTCCGAGCCATGGCATCCGAAGCCGGGGTGCAGGTGCTCTATGGGCATCGGCTCAAGGAACGCAATGGCGTGCGCAAGAAGGGCCGACAGATCACCTCGATCGTGATGGAGAACGGCGCGCAGTTCACCGCCAAAGCATTCATCGACTGCACCTACGAAGGCGACCTGATGGCCTTCGCCGGGGTCTCTTTTGCATACGGCAGGGAAAGTCGCGCGCAATATGGTGAGGAATTTGCAGGCGTCCGCCCAGTCAACCGCTACCACTACCATATCTTCCCGCCCGGAGTGAAAGCCCACGGCGCTGATGGCAAGCTCCTCCCCGAAATCGGATCGCAGCCGCGCGGAGAGCTCGGCGCTGCCGACCGTAAGGTTCAGGCGTACAACTACCGCATGTGCCTGACCGATGACCTTTCCAATCGCATCCCCTTTGCCAAACCCGCGGGATACGACCCCAAGCGTTACGAGCTTCTCGCCCGTAACATCGAGGCCACCGCAAAGCAGAAGGGTCGCCCTGTGATCATGCGCGATTTCATGATCATCTCGCGCATGCCCAATCGCAAGACGGACATCAATAACTACGGCGGCTTTTCCACCGACTTCATCGGCCGCAACTGGGACTATCCCACTGCGAACTACAAGCGCCGCGCGGCTATCTGGAAAGAGCACGAGGATTACACCGCAGGCTTTTTCTACTTCCTAGCCAACGACCCGCAGGTGCCTGAGTCACTGCGGGCCGAAATCAGCCAGTTCGGACTTTCCAAAGACGAGTTCACCGACAATCACAACTGGCCGCACCAACTCTACATTCGCGAGGCGCGCCGGATGATCGGCGAATTCGTGATGACCCAAAAAGACGCGCAGACTGACCTCGTAAAGCCCGACTCGGTGGGGATGGGCTCATACCAGATCGATTCGCATAACATTCAGCGGCACGTGAACCCGGATGGCACGGTTCAAAACGAGGGAGACACGGAGGTGCCTTCCAAGCCCTACCAGATCTCATACCGGGTGATGCTGCCGAAAAAGAACCAGACTTCGAACCTCCTGGTGCCGGTTGCCGCTTCCACCAGCCACATAGCTTACGGAACCCTTCGCATGGAACCAGTGTTCATGGTCCTCGGCCACGCGGCCGGTGTGGCGGCCAGAATGGCTGCCGTATCAGGAAAAGCAGTACAAGAAATTGATGTAGAAGCGTTACGGGAGAAGCTGCGCTCGCAACGCTCAGTACTGGAATTGAAACCCGCCGGTACGGCGGGTACGGTCAAATAGGAGACCTTATGAGACGGATTTTTCTAACCTTCTTGGCATGCCTCCTGGGAGTTATTGCTGCGCTCGCGCAATCGCCCCAGGGAACGATTACTGGAACTATCACAGACTCGCAGGGTGGCCGAGTACCCGCAGCCGAGGTAGTGGCAACGCAGGTCGATACAAATTTGACCTTCCGGGCCAAGAGCTCGGACGACGGCACGTACGTAATTCCCAACCTGCCCGTGGGACAGTTCACAGTAACGGCCAGCGTGCCTGGATTTAAGATGGTGCGGCGCAACGACGTGCAGGTCGAAGTGGCGCAGCGTATGCGCCTCGATTTCACTCTCGAAATTGGACAGCTAAGCGAAACGGTCACGGTAGCGGGTGAAGTAACTCGCGTGCGCACCGAAGAATCTTCGCTCGGAACAGTAGTCGAAAAGCGACGCATCGAGGAACTGCCGCTCAATGGCCGTCATGTCTTCAACCTGGTCAAGCTGGTAGCCGGAGTGCAACCATCTGACCGCGGCGCTGACGGCTTCGGCGAGATCACAAACCAGGGCTTCTCTCAAATCCACTTCAATGGCGGCCCTGTGTATGGCAATCAGTTCCTACTGGACGGCGGCGCAAACACAGTACCCGTTCACAACGAAATCGGCGTGGTCCCGATGGTGGATGCGGTGGAAGAGTTTAAGGTAGAGACCAACTCACTGAAAGCTGAATACGGCCAGACGTCGGGCGGTATTGTCAATGTCGTTACGAAGGCGGGCACCAACGCACTGCACGGATCGCTTTACGAGTTTGTCCGCAATGACGCCATGGACGCACGCAACGCGTTTGCCACGCAGCCAGACAACAGCGGCCGCATCAAGCCGGTGCTGCGCTATAACCAATACGGCGGTACAGTCGGTGGTCCGGTGTATATTCCGAAGCTGTATAACGGCAAGAACAAGACGTTCTTCTTCGCCGGTTATGAGCAGTGGCGCTTCCGCAACTCCGAGCTACGCTTTGCCAGCGTCCCTACGGCATTGCAGCGCGGTGGTGACTTTACAAATACCCGCGATGGACAGGGCAACCTGATCACGATCTTCGATCCGGCAACCACGCGTGCCAACCCGAACGGCTCCGGCTTTATCCGCGACCCGCTAGCCGGCAACGTCGTCCCCAAAGGTCGCATGGATCCGCTCAGCCTGAAGGTGCTCGATTTCATCCCGCTGCCGAATGCCACCCCGATCAACCAGTTCACCAATACGAACAACTTCTACTCTCTGGCAGTGCAGCCCTCGAACCAGGGTGTTACCAACTTACGTGCGGACCAGCGGTTCACTGATAAAGACAGTGCTTTTTTCCGTTACTCGGTCACACGCAACACTCGCTCGGGACAGGGCTACGGGCTTGGTCCGGCGGATCCTGACATCTTCGCTCGCATGGATCAGCGCGACAACTACGCCGCCATCTTCACCGAGACCCACATCTTTGCACCCACGGTAATCAATGAGTTTAAGCTCAGCGGAGCACGACAGAACTTGCCGTTCCAGTCGATCGGCTATGGCGGCGACTGGCCGCAGAAACTCGGGTACCCGAGCATCATTCCGCAGGACATGTTTCCAGCGGTAACGATCGACGGCGTCCTGCAGATCGGCCCCACCTCGTTCTCGTTCGGCCACCGGGCGCAGCACAATGTCCAACTCGCCGACAGCCTGACCTGGATTAAGGGCAAGCACCAGATCAAATTCGGGATCGATCAGAAATGGGTACGTGAAAACTGGATCAACAAGTCGAACCCGTCCGGCCAATTCAACTTCGGGGCCGGGCTCACGGGCAACCCGCAGAGTCCCGTCGGAACCGGCGTCGGCATGGCAACCTACCTCCTCGGCCAGGTAACGGGCGGCTCACTCGTGATCCGCAATCACATGTCTTTCCACGCGTGGTCACTCGCCGGCTACGTCCAGGACGACATTAAGGTCACGCCGCGGCTCACCCTGAATCTCGGATTGCGCTACGATCTTCGCTCCACACCGGTGGAACGTTGGAACCGTCACTCGAACTTTGAGCCGTACGCGACCAACCCCGACACCAAAATGCCAGGCACCCTCACCTATGCCGGCGTAACAGCACCGCGCAACTTCGTCGACCGCAACAATTACGACTTCGGCCCGCGCGCCGGTTTCGCGTACGCCATGACGGCGGACGGCAAAACCGCCATTCGCGGCGGCTTCGGCATCGTCCACATGCTCACCGAGTCCTACGACATGCAGGCCGACAGTTCGAACTCGCTCGGATGGGAAGCCTCGACTCCGTTTACCTCTGTTCGCGGCGGCAACTTCCCAGCCTTCCAGTTCAGCCAGGGCCCCACATCGCTGGTGCAGCCTCTGGGGGCCGCCGGTGGTCCGTCGGCCTTCCGTGGCCAGAACGTGCGCGCACAAAACCGCAGCGCTGACCCCATGTACCTGGAACAGTGGAACCTCACATTGCAGCGCGAGATCCGTGGCCAGGTGGTGCTCACAGCGAGCTATGCCGGAAACCACGGTATTCACATTCCGGGCTCGAACTACAACCTCAACCAACTCGACCCGAAGTACTATACCCAGTACGGCTTGGCCCTGCAGGATCAGCTTCCGAATCCTTACTTCGGCCAGATCACGAGCGGCGGACTCTCCGGCGCAACCGTATCTCGCGCTCAGTTGCTGCTACCCTATCCCGATTACGGCAGCGTCATGACTATGGCGAATCACGGCAATTCGAGCATCTATCACTCCCTTCAGTTGAACGCTGAAAAACGCTTTGCCAAAGGCATCAGCGCTCTCGCTTCCTACACCAACGGCAAGGTAATTGACGAGAGCTATTCGAGCGCCGGCAGCTCCGGTGAGACCGGCGATTTCCGTATTGGCCGCCTTGACCGGCGTGTAGACCGCGCCATTGACCAGGACGACATCTCGCAACGCCTTGTCGTGAGCGGAGTCTTCGAACTCCCCTTCGGCAAAGGCAAGATGCTGCTCGGGAATGCCAGCGGCATCGTCAACCAGATCGTCGGAGGCTGGCAGGTCAATACCGTGACCACCGCGCAAACCGGTCACCCGCTGGCCGTACGCGGAGCCAATAACTTCGCGCTCAACTGGCCGAACGTGGTGAAGGACCCAACGCTTTCGGGCGATAACCGCGGCATCCTTCAATGGTTTGACACCACCGCTTTCCAGAACCCGCCCGACTTCGTCGTCGGCAACGCGCCCCGCCAACTGCCGAACACGCGCGGCCCGGGCATGATCCAGGTGGACTTCTCCGCATTCAAGGGCTTCCACTTCAGTGAACGCAAATCGCTAGATTTCCGCGCTGAGGCGTTCAACTTCCTGAACCATGTAAACCCTAATGATCCGGGTGTCAGCTTCTCGCCCAACCGTCAAGGGCAGAATACGAATGCAGGCTTCGGCCGCATCACCAGTGCGATGAAGGCGCGTAGCATTCAATTGGGATTGCGCTTCAGCTTCTAGGCTAGCGCGATACTCAACAAGGCCGGCTTTCCTCCGCGAGGTGGGAAGTCGGCCTTTTCTTTTGTCCGCTACGATGGTTTGAATGCTCGACATTTCCATTTGCTACGCTCAGGCGGACCGAGAGATTGCTTTGGCTGTGGCGGCTCGGTTGTCTATGGGGGCGGAGGCCAATGTCTCCATGGATGAGTGCTCGAAGCATGGACTGCCTTCCAGTTGGACTGGTAGTGCGGTTGTGTTGGCATTGTCTTCGAACTCCGTTCCGGTGCGCTTTGATCGTGCGGAGTGGGCTGGCCTGCTGGACCACTCCACGGCTTCCGTGGCTTGTCTGATGATCGACGAGTGCGCATATCCGCCATTGTTTGAGCGCAAGAATTTTTATCGCTGGAACGCAGGATCGATTGAGACGCTTCGTGCAATGGAGCGGTGGGCGATTGGGTTGCGTGATCAACCAGAGCAGGCTGGATTCACACCGGCGCGCCTGCCGTGGTTTGAAGGGCGTCAAAGAGAATTGGACCTACTCTGGCAGACGCTGGTCGATCGCGCAGGTACTGTGGTGCTTGTACAGCCTGAACCGGGTAGCGGCAAGACGAGCCTGGCACAGGAGTTCGCACGGCAGGCCTTGGCGCATTTCCGCGAGATTCGCTGGAACGCGCCGGGCGGTGATGGACGCATACTGCACGTGCTCGATGATGTCAGTAATTCCCTGCCCTTCCCGATTTCGGCTGATTCCCGAGCTTCTGTTTTGATGACTACGCGATTCCGCGATCTCGAAGTGCTGCAGAATACAATCGTGATCGAACTGGAGAAGTGCTCCGCACCAATGTTGCGCTTTCCGGAGGAGCCGGAGGACGTGCGGCTCTGGAAATCAATGGCGGCGTGCCGGGCAGATGGATTCCCGCTGGAACTGGCGGTGCGGATCGCCGATATTCCTGCCAGTAAGGCTCGTTCCGCATGTGAGCGGCTGGCTGAGTTCCGCCTGCTGGACCCATTCGATGAAGATGGACCTCGTCTGCGGCTTAACGCCTTCTCGATAGCGGCTGCGGGCGCCACTCACAGGCGGCGGCACGCGGAGGTATTGCGGCAAGAGTTTTGCCGTTGGGCCAAATATCCGGAGCGGTGCGCATTGTATCTGGGAGAGATTGAGAGTGCGTTCCAGTGGTCGCTAAGCAACGACTGGCCTGGCGCCGTGGAGTTGGCGAAAAATAGTTTAGCCTTTCTGAAGGCGCAAGGGCTCGTCGCGGCCGGAGTACAACGGCTGAAGCGGCTTGGCGAAGCAGCCGAATTACGAGGGGACCACCAGACAGCCAGGGAGTGTACCTGGGAATTATCCTGGATCGACCATGAGCACGAAGTCGAGCCTCCTGCCCCGGCAAATCCTGGTATGCAACTGGGCTTCCACTTCTAAGCGGTACAAATCTTCACTGTAGTTTCGTCACGCACGTAATAGGGGCGGTCCCTGGTTCCGTAAACATAAGGCACCTAAGGCCTTCCTCCGTGGAGTGCCAATTGCTCCTGACTATCCAGGAGGAGACGTATGAACTTACATTTGAGGTCTGCAATCCGGATTTTATTAACAGGAACATTCCTGATGGGTTCCGGCGTGATGCTGACCGCTCAGACCAGTGGGCAAACTGGCGGCCAGACGGGCGCGCAGGCCGGTGCTCAAACGACACAGCCTGACAATACCAAAGTAAACAAGCAGGATCGCAGCAAAGCCGAACCGACCGCCGATCAGGCAAAGGAAAACACGTCCGACCGCGAGCTTATGCGTCGGATACGAAAGGCCATCGTAAGCGACAAGTCTTTGTCCACTTACGCACACAACGTGAAGATCATTGCACAAGAAGGAAAGGTCACGCTGAAAGGACCGGTGCGCTCAGAAGAGGAAAAGAAGACCATTGAGAGCAAAGCAGCAGAGGCTGCGGGCGGCGCAGACCGTGTCACAAGTGAGATCACTGTAAAGCCGGCCGACCAGAAGACGAAGAGCTAACGACTTAAAAAAGGAGGGAATCAATGGCAGGAAAGAACACAGCTGTATTTGGCATTTACCGCACTCAATCTGAAGTTGAGAACGCGGTCGACACACTGCTTTCTTCGGGTTTTCGAAACGAGGATATCTCGGTGTTGTTCCCTGAGAACCAGGGCACTAAAGACTTCGCACACGAGAAGGCCACAAAGGCTCCGGAGGGAGCGACCGCTGGTGCTGGAACGGGCGGAGTGATCGGCGGAACACTGGGGCTGCTGGCCGGAATTGGCGCGCTGGCGATCCCAGGAGTGGGACCCTTCATCGCCGCCGGGCCGATTATGGGGGCGCTGGCCGGAGCCGGTGTCGGCGGAGCTGTTGGCGGACTCGTTGGAGCTCTGGTTGGCATGGGCATCCCGGAATACGAAGCTAAACGATATGAGGGCCGTGTAAAAAGTGGCGGAATGCTGCTCTCAGTCCACTGCGACAACTCCGACTGGGTGGGGCGCGCCAAGGACATTCTGAAACAGACGGGCGCCGAGGATGTCGCGTCGGCTGGCGAGGCGAGCGCGAGCTACGCTGAGTCTGACAAGCCGTACCGGCGTGGTTCGGAAACTGACTTGGATGTCACAGAACCGCGAACACGCAAGGGCGGCAGCGGTGGACTGGGTGGAAGCGGAACCGGTGGTTCCGGCCTGTAACACAGTCCTATGGCACTTAGAGGGGCGGCGATCGACGTCGCCCCGACTTACTATACTTTTTGTTAGTTCAAGACCTTCATAATACTGGATTTAATCCATTCCTTTGAGCTTCAACTTACTCCTTGACTAAGTACAAACCCTAGGCTTATACTCACAAACACCTGGGCTAGCCGTTTCGGAGCGGTCTGGCCGACTGGTTAGCCCTGTTCTACGGAGGAAGGAGACATTCAGGATGACCAAGTCTGTTGTAATCCTGACGATTCTTGCGGTTCTATTCGCCGGAGCCTCTTTTGCGACTCCGGTCTCATTCACCACGGCGTTTGCATATGCAGGCGGCACGGGTGTTGTATCGGGAAACCAGATTATATTCGGAAATCTGGCATTGACGATCACGGGGGCAAATAACATGGGCTTGAACCCACCCCCACCAGTTGGAGTTCCGTTTCTCACCATCGACCCGACCTGCCTCGTTCCTGGAGATTGCATCACTCCAATTCCAATAAACGGTACGTTAAGCTTTAACGTGAATCAGGTTGTTCCGTTCGTGGATTCGAGCGTTTCCTTTTCGGGGGCGCTGAGCGGAGCCATCGGAGCTAATACCGGATCTGGTCTGCTTTCATTTGGGCCGAGTTCGGTACTTACGTCCACGACCAGCGATGGTCTAGTCCAAGTATTTTATTCGTTACAGCAACCGGGCAATCCGAATCCGCCACCCGCATTCGGTTACATACTAAATGCTACGAACCTAACGGATACGACTGTTCAGGGCGTTGTGAATGCGGTAGTGATACCAGAGCCAGGCGCACTTGTCCTGCTGGGCAGCGCGCTGATTGCCCTGGGAGTGATGCGAAGGCGAATGTAAATTTGCCGGCATTTTCCGCGGCGCGAGAGCGAAGGCTCTCGCGCCGGTTTCTGGGCTTAATTCCATTCACATAACGAATCCACGAAAGCGGCTGATCCGTCGCGCAGCCAGCCATCGAGTTGTGCGACTTCCTTAAGCTGTTGGCCGCGCGTGCGGGGGACCACTACGAAGCGTGAGTCCAGTTCTGGAAGTGCGGTCATATCGCCCCACAAGCGTTCGAACTGGGTGATGGGGAAAACGTCTTCCTGCCCTTTCCCCCAACGCTTCTTGACATCCTTTATCGTCACGTAAGTCGGCATACGGGCAGCGACTGTGCGGACTGCGGCTGATACTTTTGCGCCGTCAGTAAGATCGTTGCGAGTAAGTGCGAACACATCGAGTAACTTATCGATACTGATCCAGGTAGTTGCGCTGTTGTAATAGGAGAGGGTAAATTCGATCTCCTCGTTGGGCAGAGCAAGTCCTTCGACAAGTCTTAGGTGGCCGTCAATTTTGGCGAGCCCGCCCCCGCGATCCTCAATCGCCCGTGCGATCACTTCCGTTGTGAGCGCCGAATTCTGTTCGATATGCAATCCAAGGTACGCCGGATCGACATCGGCGCCCATGGTATCGACGTTATGCACCATCAAGTACTTCAGATTGGGGCGTAGCTCCAGAAGCTTCAGGAGCACTCCATTGCGCAGCAGGTTCGGCACCTCATACCAGTGACCCACCGGATGCAGGCATTGTGCGGGCAGGTTGTCGGTGTAATTGGATCCCTCGCCCATCTGCTGAGCCCAGCCGATGAGCGATGAGTGCAGACTCTCGCGCATTTTCTGTTTTTGCTCATCCAGCATCTGCTGGGGCATCTCTTCCCACGCAAAGCGCAGATCACGGGCCATGGGAATCAGGCGTAGGCCGACGAAACGTCCGGGCGAAAGCAGGAGCGGCCCGGAGTAACCGTAATTCATCTCAGCTTTCAGAAAGGCTTCCACGGCGTCGTGAGTCAGGTAACTGGTTGTAATGATATGGGGGAGCGGCGTGCCACACAGCCGACTGATGCGCCGGCTCTTGGCGAGATGAACTTCAATGAAAGCTCCGATGCCGTCCGGCGAAGCGGCAGAACGGGTTCAGCGCCTTAACGACGCCGGCGCCCTTAGTCCAGCGGCTCCCGATTCCGCCTGCCAGGGAGACCACCGCAACAGCACCCGAGGCTAGCGCGTCCATGCCGATCTTGCGATAGCCGCTCGGGCAATCCGGCGGAGGCGTCGAAGACATCGCCCGGCGCGACGTCGCTGATCGTGCTGGTCACGGGCAAGCGGTTTTGTGCAAGGCCTATGCGTCCGCTGCGCAGGTCGGCCTGAATCTGTTCGTGCTGCACGCGATCGAATCCGAGTTGTTCCAGCAGCGCTTCCAGATCCTGTGCCTGCTTTGCACCATCGTTACCGGCGCGCGGCAGCACATGATCGAAAAGGTTCTGCACCATTCCGGAGAGTTCCGGGGCGGTGCGGCAGGCTGCGCCGAACCGATCCATTTCCAGGCGACAGGAGCGCGAAAGTTGACGCGGGTCCTGACGCAAAAGGGCCGGGACCGTGAGTAAGTAGTAGCCTGCCGGCATTAGTGCAGAGCCGCCGGAGAGTAAGTCGGCATAAGTGCCGCGCTCATTGATGGCGAAGTTATAGACAACCGGATCCATCGCGAACGGCACGGCGTTTTCGATACTCTGCTTGGTCTGCAGCATGATCGCGGCCAGCCGCTCTTGCGCACGCTGCTTTACGTCAGGATGAAACAGAAATCCCATGCCGCCGCCCGACATTCCGCCGAGCATCCAGAAACCCCAGAATTGGTCGCCAAATTCCGCGCGCACCTGTCGGATCAGGCTTTCCGTGTAGAAGTTGCCGGCCCACGGGATAATGGTTTGGATCGGCCCATCGAAATTGCGCTGCGTCGCAGCACCCACCTGTTGCACGTCGCCTGATTTGAGATGAGCGACGACATCATCCAGTAACCGGATTGCATCCTCGCGGCCTTTCCATTCGGCTTCGGAGCGGAGCAGGTATTTCTCGGTGACCATTTCGAGAATGGGCCGACATCCTGCGCCATGCCCCCGTGCACGAGCACAAGACTATCCTGCAGCCGCTGGCGCGTTTCGGCAGAAATATCGCTTTCAGTGAAAATGCGATGAGAGGGCAGCAGGCATCCGCGGCTGACGCCGAACTCCGGATCGCCCGTCCTTGGCCAGCACACCTTCGATCAATTTCATTCCGGGCCAGACGCCGCCCGAATCCTGCCAGCCTCCGCCGGAACCGCCGATCCATTCACCGAGGATCGCGCGGGCAGCGACAAGCCTGCGATCCTCTTCGGAGAGTTGTCCCGTCAGTTCCGTGGTCTGGTTTGTGGCACGCATGCATGCCGAAATCAGGCACGCGAGCAGATTCGTGGAAACGGCAAGACGAGATCCCTTCGGAATATCGTTCACTTTGCTGACGATTTCAAGACCGTAACCGGAGCGGCCGACCAGTTTAGTAAGCAGGTCAGAAAGAGGTTGCCCAGCACCTTCCATTCCCGGCGGGACAATGCCTGATGCGATTACTGCCGCCTTCAGCAGACCAAGATAATCACGCGCGAAATCGAAGACTTCGTTGAGGGAGGTGATCTCCGCTGTGGCTTTCAGGTCGACGCTGGTGAGCCGTAGAACTGGCTTGTCGATCACGCGCAGATAGGCTTCGACGGGAGGCCGTGGCACTCCGCCGCTATCGCCGGCGCGCACGCTGAGATCAATGGAAATGTTGAGGACGCGCGCGCCTTCAGGAAAATCCATGCCGAGAAAAAAGATGTCGCTCCAGCCACTGTGCGTGAGGTCCATGCGCACGGGTGTGGTTTCACGAAGAATCGGGAAATAACCCGTCTCCTTCGAATTGTTCCAGCAGTTCGCGCCGGATCCGAAGCGGGTAGTCGGCAGGGTGGCCTGTACGAAACATCCACTGGTTGCCGCGCACGGAGCGGACGCTACGACGGACCTGATCGGCGAGGGTCTGGAAGGCGAGACCGCGGTAGGCTGTAGCAAGTGCGCTGGAAATGGCCTCGCTGGGCCCATTCGCGCACTGGGCGGCTGCGAAGATGCGAATGGCCTCCTCGAAGCGGCGATTCAGCAGGCTGTCGTATCCCTTGAACGGAATCAAGCCATCACTGGCGACTCCCGGCTTCAACTGAAGGTGGAAACGGTGCACCGCGTACAGGAAAAAGAGAGCCCGCACGCGCTCATAAAGGCTGTCGTTGGTGTGGCGTAGACGATCGAGGGCGTCGCACTCCGAGAGCAGCGTTTCAAGCGTAGCTGCGCGACAAAAGGCATCTAGAGAACGGTTACGAAGCTCCGCGTCAGTGGCTGTGATGATGCTGGCAAGAACACTCATGCGGTGCCCCTACTTTCCCACCGAGTCGGATTCACGGAGCGCAAGCAGTTCGAGCAATTGGGAGAGGACCTCATTGCGATCTTTGCCACTGAGTGCCAACGCCAACTGCGCAGATAGAAGTCCGTAGCGTGCGCCGAGATCATAGCGCCGGGCGCTCTGTTCAAAAGCGAGATATTTTTCGCGGCGAGCTAGCTCGGCAAGTGCGGCGGAGAAGTTTATGCCATTTTTAGCAGCTGAGAGTTCAGCGAGTATCTCCATCAACGCCGGCGTAAGCACGTGCATTCCGAAGAAGCAGAGATAGTGCCCGGCGCGCAAACCCGGCACGACGAGACGCCGTTCAGCTTCGGTGGGAGTGGGCTTTTCGATGACGGTGTCGATGCGATACAGGTCCTGGCGTCCGTGCACGAGTTGTCCACCGATAGTGCCGAAATTCGGGAGCAGACTTTCGCGCGTGGCCTGTACGGCTGACACGGCGCAACTCTCCGATTCGGCCACCTGGACGAGTTGCTGGGCACAACCAACTTGCGCCCTGCTTACGTACAGATGATCGCCGACTAGGTGTAGAAAGGGATCGGCACCGACGAAGTCTTTCGCGCAGTAAACGGCGTTGCCGTAGCCGCGCGGCTCGGTCTGATGCACAAAGCGCAGACGCCCGGCGTGATCGCCGGCGACCTTAGCGTAAGCCGTCTCGTCGCCCGGCAGGACCACGATGCAGATCTCTTCCACGTTGGCGCGCAGCACTTCGTCGAGAAGGATTCCCAGTACGGACTTTTCCGCGCCATCACGATCGACCAGCGTCTGTAACGGGAGCGCGCGCTGCTTGGGTCCGGCAGCTGTGATGACAGCTTTTCTGATTTTCATGTCTAAGTAAACAGAATCGCAAATTCGGGGGATGGGCGGGAAAAGAAATGCAGGCAAGAAGGGGGTTGCGCGCCCCGGCGGTACCGAGGCGCGCGAGAAGGTGATTGGATGGAAGCTAGCCGCTCATGGCGGCGAGGAATTCGCCGTTGCTGCGGGTCTTGGCCAGCTTATCGAGCAGGAGTTCCATGGTCTCTACCGGGGAGAGCGGGTTGAGCACCTTGCGGAGCACCCACACGCGGTTGAGTTCTTCCTTTGGCAACAGCAGCTCTTCCTTGCGGGTGCCGCTCTTGTTGATGTCGATGGCCGGGAACACGCGCTTGTCGACCAACTTGCGGTCGAGGTGGATTTCCATGTTACCGGTGCCCTTGAACTCTTCGAAGATGACATCATCCATGCGGCTGCCAGTGTCGATGAGCGACGTGGCAACGATGGTCAACGAACCACCCTCTTCGATGTTGCGGGCTGCGCCGAAGAAGCGCTTGGGGCGCTGCAAGGCGTTGGAATCGACACCGCCGGAAAGCACCTTGCCTGAAGGCGGCACTACAGTGTTGTAGGCGCGCGCCAGGCGGGTGATGGAGTCCAGCAGAATGACAACGTCGCGCTTGTGCTCGACAAGGCGCTTGGCCTTTTCGATAACCATCTCCGCGACTTGTACGTGGCGGGCGGCTGGTTCATCGAACGTGGAGCTGATGACCTCGCCCTTAACCGAGCGCTGCATGTCGGTGACTTCTTCAGGACGCTCGTCGATCAGGAGCACGATCAGCGTGACTTCCGGATGGTTAGTTGTGATGGAGTTTGCGATGTTCTGCAACAGCATCGTCTTACCGGTGCGAGGCGGAGAGACGATCAGACCACGCTGGCCCTTACCAATGGGAGTCAACAGATCCATTACGCGACCCGAGTAATTGTCGCGAACGGTTTCGAGTTTGAGACGCTCCTGAGGATAAAGCGGCGTCAGGTTATCGAAGAAAATCTTATTGCGCGCTTCCTCTGGTGGTTCGAAGTTGATCGCGTCTACCTTGATGAGGGCGAAGTAACGCTCGCCTTCCTTGGGGGGACGGATCTGGCCGGAGATGGTATCGCCGGTACGCAGGTCGAAGCGGCGGATCTGCGAAGGGGAGACATAGACGTCATCCGGACCCGGCAGGTAGTTGTACTCAGGCGCGCGCAGAAAGCCGAAGCCGTCAGGCAGGCATTCGAGTACGCCTTCGGAGAAGATCAAGCCGCTCTTTTCCGCCTGAGTCTGCAGGATTTTGAAGATCAGCTCCTGCTTGCGCAGACCTGCCGCGCCAGCTACGCCGAGATCCTTCGCAATCTGGTTGAGCTTCTGGATGTTCATATCCTTCAACTCAACGAGATCGACGGTGGTGACGCCGTTTTTGGTGCCGGTGCCGTCGCCGCGGTTCGAGGTGTGGCGTTTCTTGCCTCCCGTTGCGGGAGGCGTGGTCGCAGGCTGCTCCTGGGATCTGGCCTCGGCGGCCTTCATCTCCGGGGCTTTCGGCTCCTGCGCTTTATCTGTCTGCGAGGCAGCCGTGCCTACGGTTTCATCGTTGTTTTCGAAATCGTTTGCCAAATTTCCCTCACTCCCTGACCTGTTACGGCCGAGAACGGTACCAGATCGCCATCCGGAAATTGCTTCCGAATGCCTTCCAGGCCACGGCGAAGCTCATTCTGGTTCTTGAGTTTGTCTACTTTAGTCGCGACGACAGTGAATCGCCGCTGATGGAACTCCAACCACTCTTTGAGTTCCAGGTCTTTGTCCATCCAGCCGCGGCGAACATCCACGAGCAGGATGCATAATGCCAAAGGTTCCCGGTCTACCAGGTACGACTCGATCAAAGTTCTCCAGCTATCTCTTTCGGTTTTGGAAACCTTGGCATAGCCATATCCAGGCAGATCCACGAATGTAACTTTGTCTTCCATACGGAAGAAGTTCAATCCGCGAGTCCGGCCTGGTGTCGAACTAGTAAAAGCCAAACCTTTTTGCCCAGCAAGCTTGTTCAACAGGCTGGACTTACCAACATTACTGCGCCCGAGGAACGCAATTTCCGGCAGGTCCCCGGCAGGAAAATCGCCGGGCTTCGAAGCGGTATGGAAGCAGAAAGAAGCCATAGGACTTGGCTATCAAGCGACCGGGCAAATGGGTGATGGCATCACCCGGCCGCTTAATGTGTGAGTTTCTCTTCCGCACGCCTGCTGGTCATCGGTTCCAGCGCAGGATGCAGCGTCATCGGCAATTCACCGAGTGGACGCTCCAACGCGAACTTCAGCACTTCATCCATATGCTCCACGAAATGGAGCTTCATATCATTGCGGATCAACTCCGGAATATCCGGGAGATCCTTTTCATTATCTTTCGGAAGAATCGCTTCCTTGATTCCCTGACGGTGTGCAGCCATCAGTTTCTCTTTCAACCCGCCAATGGGAAGAACTTTTCCGCGCAGCGTGATCTCGCCAGTCATTGCGATATCGCAACGCACCGGGATCTGCGTCAGCGCGCTCGCGATAGACGTAGCCAGCGTGATGCCGGCAGACGGACCATCCTTCGGAATCGCGCCTTCGGGGACGTGCACGTGGATATCCAGGTGACGGTAGAAATCGCGCGGAAGTCCGAGCGATTGGGCGCGTGAGCGGATGTAGCTCATGGCCGCCTGCGCCGATTCCTGCATGACGTCGCCGAGCTTCCCGGTCATCGTCAGCTTGCCCCGGCCTTCCATCACGGTGGTTTCCGTGGTCAGGATCTGTCCGCCAACTTCGGTCCACGCCAAGCCAGTGGTGGCACCAACTTCATTGTGCTTTTCCGCCTGCGAATCGCGGAATCTCTGCGGTCCTAACAGGTTGGGCACAGTTTCTGGCTTGATCGCCAGTTTGGGAGATTTTTTGCGAGTGCCTTGCGCTTCCACAACAGTGCGCACGACCTTGCGGCAGACGTTTCCGATCTCACGCTCCAGATTACGAACGCCGGCTTCGCGAGTGTAGCTCTGGATGATTTCCCTGAGTCCGTCGTCGGTGAACTCGATATTCGTGTCAGTGAGGCCGGTCTGTTCCTTCTGCTTTTTCACCAGGAATCGTTTGGCGATTTCCAGCTTCTCAAGCTCGGTATAACCAGAGAGCCGAATCACTTCCATGCGGTCTTGCAGCGCTGGCGGAATCGTGTGAAGCACGTTCGCGGTTGCCACAAAAAACACCTGGCTCAGATCGTATTCAACGTCGAGGTAGTGATCCATGAACATGAAATTCTGTTCCGGATCGAGAACTTCGAGCAGCGCCGCGGAGGGATCGCCACGGAAATCCATCGACATCTTATCGACTTCATCGAGCATGAAAACGGGATTGCGGGTGCCAGCCTTCTTCATCATCTGAAGAATCTGTCCGGGCAGTGCACCGATGTACGTGCGGCGGTGACCGCGGATTTCGGCCTCGTCACGCACGCCGCCTAGGGAGAGGCGAATAAACTTGCGGCCGGTAGCCTTGGCGATCGACATACCGAGCGAGGTCTTACCTACGCCGGGCGGTCCGACGAAGCACAGGATCGAACCTTTGGGGTTTTTGACCAGGCGACGCACCGCGAGAAATTCAAGGATGCGTTCCTTGATCTTGTCGAGGCCGTAGTGATCGGATTCGAGCACTTCTTTAGCGAACTTCAGGTCGCGGATTTCCTTGGATTTTTTCTTCCAGGGCATCGCGAGCATCCAGTCGAGATAGTTGCGCGAGACGGTGAACTCAGCCGACATGGGCGGCATGTTCTCGAGACGCTTGAGTTCGGCCATGGCCTTCTCATGCGCGTCTTTCGACAAACCGACACTGTCGATTTTCTTCTTGAGTTCGTCGATTTCGCTTTTTTCGCCGCGGCCCAATTCCTTCTGGATGGCCTTGATCTTCTCGTTGAGGTAGTACTCTTTTTGAGCCTTTTCCATCTGGCGCTTCACGCGGCCCTGGATGGTGCGATCCACGTTCAGCTTCTCGATCTCGATGTCGAGCATCTCAGCAACGCGGGTCAGTCGTTCGATCGGATCAAAAATTTCGAGCAGTTCCTGCTTCTCTTCGATGGTGAGTTGCAGGTTCGCGCCAACGGTATCGGCCAGTTTGCCTGGATCGTCCACGCGGATGGCTGCGATCATGCTCTCGTAGTTCAGGTTCTGGCTGAGCTTGACGTATTGCTCGAAGAGTGTCGACACGCGACTGATCAGCGCCTCGACCTGCGGCCCGGTTTCAACTTTGAACTGAATGGTCTTCAGGACAGCGCGGAAGTAGCCTTCGTCTTCACTGACCGAGACCACTTTGGCGCGCTCGACGCCTTCGACCAGAACTTTGATGTTGCCATCGGGCAGGCGTAAGCTCTGCACAATGTTGGCTACGGTACCGACCGAGAAAATCTCGTCGGGACGCGGCTCATCAATTGCCGCATCGTGTTGCGTGGCCAGAAAAATTTTCTTATCGCCTGCGAGAGCCTCTTCCAGAGCACGGACGCTGGATTCGCGACCGACTACGAACGGCGTCATCATAAACGGGAAAATGACGACATCCCGAATCGGCATCATCGGCAGGCGCTTGGTCTCGGATTTCTCTTTCGATGTCAGCATGGAATTAATACGGTTTTACGATTAGTTGGCTAGTCGGTCGATCAAACATCTTCGCGGTAATTGGCATTTCGGTAAAAAGCAAGCCATCCGACCCCACCCCTGGCTCTATTCTACCAACCCGAAATTCGGGTTTATTCAAATCGGTCTGCCGTTAACCCGCTTTTTCAAGCAAGGCCATGTTGATCTTCTGGGTGAGAACCATCTCCTTGGTGACCAGAAACTCACGAACCTTCTTGTAAGAGGGAAGGTAATACATGAGGTCCAGCATCAGGTCCTCCAGGATCATTCGCAGGCCGCGCGCCCCGACTTTTCGCTCCATGGCGAGCGAAGCAATGGCTTCGAGGGCGTCTTCGCTAAACTTCAGTCTAACATTTTCGAACTCGAATAGTCGTTGGTACTGACGGACCACCGCGTTCTTCGGTTTCGTGAGGATCTGGACCAAGCGCATCCTTGCTCAAATCTTCGAGCACGCCAACGACCGGAAGACGCCCGATAAATTCGGGAATGAACCCAAACTTGATCAGATCGACGGGCTGGACTTGCTCCAGCATGTTCGTGTCGCGACGACCAGATGCGCCCGATGCCTTACGGCGATTGGACTCGGCGGCATTCTTCTCTTCCGGAAGGAAGCCGATCGACTTCTGCCCCACGCGACGGCCGATCACCTTCTCCATCCCGACAAATGCGCCGCCGCAGATGAAGAGAATATTCGAAGTGTCAACCGGAGTGAACTCCTGGTGCGGGTGTTTGCGTCCGCCCTGCGGCGGTACGTTCGCAATCGTGCCTTCCAGGATTTTGAGCAACGCCTGCTGTACGCCCTCGCCTGAGACATCGCGCGTAATTGACGGGTTCTCGTCCTTGCGGCCGATTTTGTCGATTTCGTCGATATAGATGATGCCCTGCTGGCAGCGCTGCACGTCCCAATCCGAGTTCTGCAGCAGACGAAGGATGATATTCTCAACGTCCTCACCGACATAGCCGGCTTCGGTAAGCGTTGTGGCATCGACGATGGCGAACGGCACATCCAGGATTCTGGCGAGCGTCTGAGCGAGCAGGGTCTTGCCCGTACCAGTCGGCCCCATCAGCAGAATGTTTGACTTGGAGAGTTCCACCTCCGAGCCGCGCTGCTTGTTCATCTGAATGCGCTTGTAGTGGTTATAGACCGCCACAGCCAGCTTCTTCTTGGTTGCGTCCTGCCCGATCACGTACTGATCGAGATATTCCTTCAGCTCAAGTGGCTTGGGAAGCTTATTGGGCGACCCGTAGTGATGTTCCGCGCGATCGTCTTCCAGAATCGAATTACACACCGCAATACATTCATCGCAAATGTACGCACGCGGGTAATCACTGGGGGACGAAATCAGTTTTCCAACAACATCCTGACTCTTGTGGCAAAACGAACAGCGCAAAGAGTCGTCGGTACCGGCTCGCTTCACGAATTATTCTCCTGGCTGGCAAGAGGCCGCCGGACCAGCGTTGTCCCCATAACTTGATTATCCTCCGATTGAAGGGAGAAGGGCAAATCGAATCCTGAACATTTAACCTTAGGGTCATTTGGCCATTGAAAAAAATGACAGAATGACCCGAAGCAAAACTATTCCGCCGTCTTTTTGGCGTGTTCGAACAGGAAGTTCAGCACTTTCTCTGTCCGGATCTGGGACGCGACGCGACGCAGGGTCCCGTCTTTTTCCAGCTTCATGCGCACGGCCGCCGCGGGTTCACGCTCCTGACGGGCGATGCGCTGAACTTCGCGATCCAACTCCTCGGTAGTGGTTTCGATCGCTTCCCGGTCGGCGATTTTCTCGAGCAACAGCGACGCGCGTACGTCACGCCCTGCCTTTTCCTTCTGGCTCTCGCGAATCTTTTCCCAGTCGAGCTTGAGCTTTCGAGGATCGACACCCTGGGCGGCAATCGAGCGCAAATGGCTTTCCACCTGCATTTCGATCTGACGGTCAAGGTACGCCTCGGGAATTTCGAATTCGTGCAGATCAACGAGTTTCTGAACCAGCGCGTCCTTTGCGGTACGCTGCGCTTCGTACTCTCGCTCTGACGTAATTGCCTTGCGGACTGCGGCGCGCAACTCGTCAGCATTCTGGAAGTCCCCGAGATCGCGCGCGAAGTCATCGTTCACTTCCGGCAATTCCTTGCGGCGAATTCCCTTAAGCGCGATCTTGAACTTGACCGTCTTGCCTGCCAGGTTGTGCTGCGCGTAATCAGCCGGGTAGGTGACGTCAACTTCCTTCTCTTCACCGGGAGACATCCCGCGAACTGCATCACTGAAAGCAGCTACCGTGTCTTCGGCGCCGACATTCAGCGTCAGTTCATCCTGCTTGATCGGTTCGGCAAGGCCGGCGAGGCTTTCCAGTGAAACCACTGCAAAATCGCCATCTGCCACCGGACGCGGGTCGATGTTGACGTATTCGGCTTTCTGCTCGCGGAGAACGTTCACGCGCGTGTTCGACGTCTTCATCTGTGACGACAGGCTCGTTATAGACCACTTCCAGGTCGCGATATTCCTTAAGTTCGATTTCCGGCGCGACTTCGAAATGGACCGAGAACTTGAGCGGTTCGCCTTCATGGAAGTGCACGTCGTGCAGATGCGGGCTGCCGACAACCTTTAGATTGTCCTTCTCGGCGGCCTCACGGAAACGGGCGCTGCCGAGGTTTTCCAGAACTTCCTGGCGGATATCGGAAGCCCAGTTCTTCCTGATAAGGGCAGGAGGCACTTTGCCCGGACGGAAGCCCGGCATGCGCACTTTTTTCTGCAGCGTCGCGACAACCTTAACGGTTTCAGCTTCGACTTCTTCAACGGGAATCGTGAATTCGAGGGAGTGTTTGCAGGAGTCAGACATTTTTTGTGAGTTACGCGGTTCAGGTTCCTTCGGACCAGCTTGCAAGGTAGCGCTCTTGTTCGAGCGTCAACCGGTCAATATTTACGCCCATCGATTCCAGCTTCATGCGAGCAACCTGGCGGTCCAGGTCCGTTGGGACCGGATAGCATTTCTTCTCGAGGCTCTCATGGCTCTTCACCACGTAGTTCACCGCGAGGGCCTGGTTGGCGAAGCTCATATCCATCACCGAAGCAGGGTGGCCTTCGGCGGAGGCGAGGTTGATGAGACGACCCTCACCCAGTACATACAAACGGCGGCCATCGCGCATTACGAACTCTTCAACAAACTCACGCGTCGGACGGCGGGACGATGCCATCTTTCCGAGTGCTTCGAGGTCGATCTCCACGTTGAAGTGACCCGAGTTGCAAAGGATCGCGCCGTTCTTTAACTTTTCAAAATGGTCTTTACTGAGGACGTTCTTGCTACCAGTGACTGTACAGAAGACTTCGCCGACGGCGGCAGCGTCCGACATCGACATGACTCGATAGCCGTCCATCACGGCTTCAATCGCCTTGACGGGATCCACTTCAGTCACAATCACGTTTGCGCCCATGCCGCGCGCACGCATCGCCAGACCGCGCCCACACCAACCGTAGCCCGCAACAACAAACGTCAGCCCGGCCATCAGTATATTGGTGGCGCGCAGAATTCCATCGAGCGTGCTCTGCCCGGTGCCGTAACGATTATCGAAAAGGTGCTTGGTCTGCGCGTCGTTGACCGCAATGATCGGATAGCGCAGAATGCCCTGCTTCGCCATGGCCTGCAGGCGATTGACTCCGGTCGTGGTCTCCTCGGTTCCACCTATCACACCCTCCAGCAGATCCTGCCGTTTGGTGTGTAGGGCAGTCACGAGATCCGCGCCATCATCCAGAGTGATTTGCGGCTTGTAGCCCAGCGTGGAAGCGATATGCGAATAGTACACGTCGCTGCTTTCGCCTTTGATCGCGAATACGGGAATCCCGTAATCGCGAACCAAAGAAGCCGCAACATCGTCCTGCGTCGAAAGCGGGTTCGAGGCGCATAGCACCATGCTTGCTCCGCCATCGCGCAAGGTCACCATCAGATTGGCCGTTTCCGCGGTGACATGCAGGCAAGCCGCTACGCGGATTCCCGCCAGCGGCTGTGCCTTGATGAATTGCTTACGAATGCCTTGAAGCACCGGCATCGACTGAAAGGCCCATTCAATCCGGCGCTTGCCTGTGTCAGCAAGCGCCAGATCCTTGACATCATAGCCAACAGTGATTTCAGTGTTCGACATCTAAAAAAATTCGCCCTGCTTAACTTGCTGCAGTTACGAGAGCCGCGCCTTCCCGAAGTGCACTTGCCTTATCAGTCTGCTCCCACGGGAAACCCGCGCGCCCGAAGTGACCAAAGGCAGCGGTTTTGCGATAAATCGGACGTCGCAGATCGAGGTGCTCGATCATGCCTTTCGGGGTCAGCTTGAAGTTCTTGCGGACGAGGTCCGTCAAAAGACTCTCGTCAACCTTGCCGGTACCGAAGGTGCTGACAAGCACCGAAACTGGCTCGGCCACACCGATTGCGTATGCGAGTTGCACTTCGCAGCGGCTGGCGAGGCCGGCGGCCACAATGTTCTTCGCGATATAACGAGCCATGTAGCAGGCCGAACGATCCACCTTCGTGGGATCTTTGCCGGAAAAAGCGCCGCCGCCATGACGGCCCATACCACCGTAAGTGTCCACGATGATCTTGCGGCCGGTAAGACCCGTATCACCGTGCGGTCCGCCGATTACGAAGCGGCCTGTCGGGTTGATGTGATACTTGGTATCGGCATCCACCATGTCCTGCGGCACGATCGGGTCAATGATGAACTTGCGAACTTTCTCGCGGAGTTCTTCGGTCGAAACGTCATCGGAGTGCTGGGTTGAAATAACGACTGCATCGATACGCGTCGGCTTTCCATCCACGTATTCCACGCTGACCTGAGACTTGCCGTCGGGACGGAGGAAGTTGAGCGTTCCCGCGCGGCGAACTTCACTGAGTTGCTGGCAGAGCTTGTGTGCAAGCACGATTGGCAGCGGCATCAACTCGTCGGTTTCATTGCATGCATAGCCGAACATGAGGCCCTGGTCGCCGGCGCCACCGGTATCCACTCCCATGGCGATATCAGGGGACTGGCTCTGAATCATGTTCAATACGCCGCAGGTCTTGGCATCGAAGCCCATCGCGGAATCGGTGTAACCGATATCGGCGATCACTTCGCGCGCCAATGACGGCACGTCAACATAGCTGGTAGTGGTGATTTCACCAGCTACGATACAGATGCCCGTGGTGACAAGGACTTCACAAGCCACACGGCCTGTCGGGTCCGTCGCCAACACCGCGTCGAGAACGGCGTCGGAAATCTGATCCGCCATCTTATCGGGGTGGCCCTCGGTTACAGATTCCGAGGTGAAAATGCTTTTGCGCGCCTCAGCCATCGAGATTGTTCCTCAGTCAGTGAAATTCTGTGGCCCGTCAGCGGACCCAGTCCAGCCAAACTCCACGCTTGCCGTTTAGAGATTATCCTTCAGGAAACCTGCGGAGAAAGCCAAAGTATTAAGTTTATCGTCTGCATGCCAGTCAGTCAAATAGATTTGGCGGGCTATGCGAAAGGCCAATTCGTGCGCACGTGGACAGCCAAATCGTGAAATGGATTCGGGCATTAGCTTGACCCCTACACGTCAATTCCTTACACTGATGTTAAGGGGCAATGGTTTTTGCCTGTTAATGTGGCCAGACAATCACAGTTGCCGGCACGAACTGTAGAGATTCTCCACTCTATAGTACAGACCTACATAGAGACGGGCGAACCTGTGGCTTCTCGCACCATCTCACGACGGTGGACTCGTTTTCCTCTCAGTCCCGCCACGATTCGAAATGTCATGGCCGACTTGAGCGAAGACGGTTACCTGGCGCAGCCGCATACATCCGCAGGACGGATTCCCACGGAAAAAGCCTTCCGCAGCTACGCTCAGTCACTGTCAGCGCGCCCCATGGCCAGTGTGGAAGTAGCACGCGTACTCGCCGAATTGGGTCTCGCCGATACTGTTGAAGGACGCGTTGAGAGATCCTCACACCTTCTGACGGAGCTGACGCGCAATGTTGGCATTGCCGCAGCGATTCCGACTGCGTGCCAGATATTGGAGCAGGTTGAGTTGTTGCCGCTGGCCGACAGACGCATTCTTATGGTTGTGGTTACACGCGACCGGATGGTGCGCAATCGGGTCGTGACACTTGATCAGGAAATCGGCCCGGAAGATTTGATCTCGATTCGCAATTACATCAATCGCAACTTCGGCGGTTGGATGATGAACGCGATCCACACGGAATTGCAGCGCCGGTTGGCCGAAGAGCGTGCGGCTTATGACGAAACGCTCAAAAAGCTGATCGTGCTTTACGATAAGGGCATGCTGGACCTGGATCCGACTCCCGAAGTGCACATGGAAGGTGCATCCAACCTGGTGGGTATTGAATTCCATCTTACCCGCGAGAAGATGCGCGACCTGTTCCGTGCGCTCGAAGAGAAGCAGCGCATTCTGCATCTACTGGAACGCTTCCTGGAACATGCCTCCGATGAAGTGGCCGTGCATGTGGGGCTCGGAGACGAGCATCCCAGCATGGGCGAACTCTCGCTTATCGGTCTGAACGTGGCACTGCCCGGCGGACTTTCCGCACGCATCGCAGTAATTGGCCCGATGCGCATGAATTACAGCAAGGTGATTTCCGCCGTGCTGCAAGTGGGACAGGCCTTCCGCAGCCTCCCTGTATAATGGTAGGTAGCGGCGGGCAAAGGCTTGCTAGCCTGCTTTCAAAAATGCTTCCCGGGCGGTCCCAAGCTGCCCAAAAACATAGGATTATGGAAAACAGTAAGTCCATGGAAGAAACTGTCGAAACCAACGCCGACGAGACGCTTGCGCCTGTTGAGCCGAGCGCTGCCGACACCGAACTCGCAACTCTCATCGCCGAACGCGATCAACTGAAGAACGAGAGAGACGATGCGAGCGATCGGTTGCTGCGGCTGCGGGCCGAGTTCGACAATTTCCGCCGGCGAACGCAACGCGAACAGGCAGATTTGTTTGAACGCGCATCGATGGATACAGCAGCGGCACTGCTGCCGGTTATCGATAATTTTGAATTGGCGATGAAGACTGACGCATCCGATTCAGAGTACGCGAAGGGTGTTTTGTTGATCTACCAGAGTTTGGTGGACACACTCAAAAAGATTGGTCTGGAACCGTTGGACACTGTCGGGAAACCCTTTGATCCGAACATGCACGAGGCGCTGGATATGGTGCCGACGACCGAAGCGGAAGATCAGACGGTATTCGACGAGTTCCGCAAGGGATACAATTTCCGGGGTAAACTCCTGCGCCCGGCGATGGTGCGCGTGGCTGTGAAACCGGCATCGTGACGAAAGATTCAAAGTGACGAAGAGAGATTACTACGAAGTATTAGGCGTTAACCGGGAAGTGGACGACGGTACACTGAAGAGCGCTTATCGCAAGATGGCCCTGAAGTACCACCCGGACCGCAATCCGGATAACGCGGACGCGGAAGAGAATTTCAAGGAAGCCGCCGAGGCCTATAGCATTCTGAGCGATCCTCAGAAGCGGGCGGCTTACGATCGCTACGGCCATCAAGGCGTCCAGGGTGTCGGTGCGACCTCGCAAGGGTTCGATCCGAACGCCTTTGCCGATTTCAGCGACATTTTCGGGGACTTCTTCAATCTTGGTGATTTCTTTGGCGGCGGCGGGAACACGCGCAAACGTGACCGTGTGCAGCGCGGCGAAGACGTCCGCTACGATCTTGAAATCGAGTTTGAAGACGCGATGCGCGGCATGAGCGTCGACATACAAGTTCCGAGCATGGAGAAATGCTCAGGGTGTAACGGGTCTGGTGCGGAAGCAGTGGATGGTCTCACGACCTGCCCTGTTTGCCGTGGACGCGGCGAGGTCATTTATCAGCAGAGCTTTCTCTCCATTCGGCGTACCTGCTCACAGTGTAACGGCCGCGGGAAATTGATCCGTCGCCCCTGCAAACAGTGTCAGGGCGCGGGCCACGTCCGCAAGGATCGCAAGCTGAAGATAACGGTTCCGGCGGGCGTGGATAACGGGACGCGACTCCGTCTGGCGCAGGAAGGTCAGCCCGGAGCGAATGGTGGTCCGAATGGCGATTTATACGTCTTCCTGACCGTCAAAGAGCATCCGATTTTTGAGCGCCATGAAAACGATTTGCACTGCACGGTGCCGATCAACATCGCGCAAGCTGCTCTGGGCACCGAAGTAGATATTCTGACCTTCGATGGACTGGAGACCGTGAAGATTCCTGAGGGAACGCAGAGCGGATCGCAGATCAAAATTCGCAATCGCGGTGTGCCTTACGTAAACGGGAATGGGCGCGGCGAGTTGTTCGTGCATGTGGAAGTGCGCATTCCCACCAAGCTCAGCAAAGACCAGAAGAAGCTGTTTGAGCAACTTCGTGAAACCTTGCCGGTCGAGAACGAACCCAAAGAAAAGGGCTTGCTCGACAAGGTCAAAGACTACTTCATGTAATCTGACCTGGCACAATTACCTGGGACGTTGACCCTCGCGATGCTGCTGTTCCAGCACGCGGGGGTCGTCCATTTTAGGAGAGGGTTGCGGATCGGCCGGGTCTTTCGCTTTCGCCGGATCGAATAAATCCGCGTTCACGGGTAGCATTTTGTACGGCATGAAGTCCGGCTTTGTGCTGAAGCAATCACTCAGGTCGGTGGCGGCCGCGTCGAAAAGATTCAGCGCCGGCAGATTCAGAATCCGGAACACGGTTTTCAGCAGGCCCGGAAAGCTTGAATTCGAACGGTGATTGTAATTCTGCTTGGCGTAGGGACTCGCCACAAGCAGCACTGTGCGGTGCGAGTCGATGTGATCCACTCCGCCCTGCGCATCGTCTTCAGTGATGAAGACCGCCATCTGATTCCACCACGGCGTGTGCGTCAGGAATTCCATAATTCGACCCAGCGCAATGTCGTTGTCCGCCACAAAGGACGCCGGAAACGGGTAGCCATCCTGCGGGCGCGACTTTGCGATGTGGTCGTTCGGCAGGTGGATATAGATAAAACGCGGCAGTTCCTTGCCGGGCTTCAAGTACATCTCATCGATTTCTTTGATGAAAGCAGTCGCGCGGTACTGGTCGGGAATATTCAGGTTGTACTGCGGATACGTTCGCGACGTGTTGCGGTAGAGCGGATCCGGCATCGGGACGTTCGTCAGAAAGCGCGCCCCGGTCGGCATCAGGCCCGAGCCTTCGTCAACGCCCGCCAGTTCGAAGCCTTCTCCATAATTGCGAAATGGTATTTTATTGCGCTCCAGATGGTGCCAGATCGTGCCATTTTCGAGCTGATCCTCAGGGTGGACCGACGAGTTGCTCTGGGGGAAAGCGAGACGTCCCGGAGCGGACGTGGGCAATCGAAAATCTTTCTGCCCACCATAGGATGCCATCATCGTGCTTTCTGTCCAGGCGTTTGGATAAGAGCCGACGAGCCAGTGGTGGCCATCGACGCTGACCTCGGAATCGGCGTAAAAATTGTCGCTGAAAGCCCAACGCTTCGCCAGTTCCTGATGATTAGGCGTGACGTTCACGAAACGCAAATCCTGGCGCGAAGCGACCAGACGTCCCGAATCGGGCGTGGCCCAGCCCCTGCGTCCAAAGCGTCCCAAGGAAGGGGCGCCATAGAGCGGGCCATTGGCCGCGGTCTCGTTATCTCCGAAGACTTCATCGTAAGTGCGATTCTCTTTGACGATCACGACGACATAACGCAATTCTTTGGGCAACGGCTTAGGGTTGTCATTACGCTTGAGAAAGCCGTTCGCCTGCATCACGGTCCGGGTGTAGTCATCCATGCGATTGAGTAGCGGCACATCAAACACAGTGACTGCGCCACGTCGGAATTTAGCCTGGAAGCTATCTGGCAGCGCCTTTTCAGAATCGGCGTTCGGACCTGTGCCGTGGCCCTTGGCGTTCGACACATAGGCCTGATTGCCGCGCGCGACAATACGCGTTGGAAACCACGCTGCGGGCAGATGCCCCTGCAACTGATTCGTCGTCCGTATCGATCACGCCAATCGCGTTAATGCCCGCCTCGGCTACCAGCAGGCGGTTGCCCGAAAGCGCCAACCCAATGGGAAGCACGCCGCGATATTTCTCGAGTTCCGGGATACGGATTTCAATCTCTTTTTCCAACTGCAGCGTAGCGGCGTTGATCACGCTGATGGAGTCGTTGTTTCCGTTCGAGACGTAGATGCGTTCGGCGCTGGCAACGACGCCTGAAGGGACTGCTGCCGCCATTCGCGCGCTCACCAAAGGGTACACCCGTGCGCACGAACTGGACGATCGCGGGAGCCTCTGGCCGTGAAACATCAATCACACATAGTGAATTGGATTCGCGCACATTGGGATCCCCCAATGCGGGTACGTTCACCGGGCCACGTGCGGTTTCGCGTGTGACACCATTCAGCGATTCAGCGGAGGGAAATCCAAAGGCAGGGAAAGCTATGCCCGTATCGCGAGCCTGCTTCATGTCAGCGCCGGGCAGGGCTTTGTACTCGAACATCCCAATGTTCGTGACATAGACGCGGCGCTTATCGGGTGACAGCGCGAGGGCAAACGGCAATCGACCCGACGCGCACCGAAGCAATGATTCTATGTTTCTTCGTGTCGATAGTGACGACCCGAAAATTGGCTTGATCAACGACGTACAGCAAATCACGTTTCAGATCGAGCGCGAGATCTCCGGTGTAGCTGTCGTTGTAGCCGTTCTGGTTGAGGTCATAGACGCGCTCTTTGCGCGCGCCTGGCATGCGCATGACACGCACGCGGCCGGAGTTACCTTCTGAGGCGTAGAGAGTTTTGTCATCGCCAAAACTGATACCCATGAAGACGCTGCGCCAATCGTCCTCGGTCGGCTTCCGGCTCGCCTTTTACCGGCACTTGCACGCGACGGGAGGTCCAGCGGTCATGCTCGCGCTGCAGGATGGTAAGTGAAAAGCGATTGGGACCACCGTCGGCCGAGACGATGGTGTTGCCATCGGAACTCACGGCAAGTCCGAAGGGGCCGGGACCGGTGGTGTGGTGCGATCCAAGCGGCGTTATGACGCGTCCGCCTGGCAACACGCTGGTGCCGCCCGGACGTCGCGCGGGTGGTTCGGTTCCCGCAGGCGCGCGATACTCGGCACGCCAGCAACGGGAAGCAGAGCGCGAGAATCAGAAAGAAAAGATTCGCGTGAGCACGATGCCTAACCCGGTGAGAGGATTTTGGTGATGTCGTTATACAGCACAAAAACCACGACCGCCATCAGGAAGACGAAATCCGAGTTTGAACACCGTTTCCTTGACCTGCAGGCTGAGATCGCGGCGCATGATCATCTCAATCAGAAGCAGCAGGATCACGCCGCCATCGAGAATCGGTATCGGCAGAAGATTGAAGACCGCCAGATTCAGGCTGACCATGGCCATCAAGCCGATGAACGCCATGGGACCTTCGCGCGCGGCGTCGCCGGACAATTGCGCAATCCGGATGGGACCTTCCAGCGATTTCGGCGACATGCGCCTTTCGACGATTCCGAGCAGGAACTTGAAGATGACCGACGCGCTCTTCACGTTCTGGCGCACTGATTCGCGCAGCGCTTCGGGGAAAGGGAGGCTGGTGAACACAATGCGCGGTTCCAGTTGCACCCCGATCATCCAGCGTTCCTGGCCATCGAGTGTCGTCTTGGCCGGCTGGAGTCGAACCTTATCGCGGCGTCCATCGCGCGAGTAAATGATATCGACCGGCTGCCCCGGCGCGCGAGAGATCACATCGTGCAGCTTCATAGTGGAGCGAACCGGCTCCCCATTGATACTGATCAGAATGTCGCCCTTGCGCAGGCCGACGCGCTCGGCATCCATACCCGGCAGAATTCCAGCGATCTGGATCTCACTTTGCCCGGCCCATCCAGCGAAACCAATGCCGGTGCGTTCATCCAGCACAGGGGTCACAGTGGTGCGAAGTCTGCTGGCCATCGCGCGTAGCCACCACACTGACTGGCTGCTTCGCACTGGAGATTTCTTTGATCAGGACATCTTCCCAGGTGGGGTTGCGTCATCTCGTCGATCGCGACGATGACGTCGCCGTCTCTCAAGCCGGCAGCTGCGGCTGCGGAATCGGGCAGCACGTGTCCGATGGTGGCCGCGCCATCTGCTGCCGCCATTTTCGGATACTTCACCATGAACAGTCCGGCCAGCAACGCAATCGCTAGCATGATGTTCATGGCCGGGCCCGGCGAATGCGATGATCAGCCGCTGCCAACGCGGCTTCGAGAGGAATCCGCGCGGATCACTTGTTTCTTCGCCTGGCTGCTCGCCGGCCATTTTGACGTAGCCGCCAAACAGGATCAGCGAAAAGCGGAAATCGGTTTCGCCCCGCCGAAAGCCGAACAGCCGCGGACCGAACCCGAAGCTGAACGCCTCGACTTTGACATCGAAAAATCTCGCCGCCCAAAAGTGCCCCAATTCGTGGATCAGGATCATGACCCCGATCAGGACAAGCAGCCACCAAATGTTTTGAAAAAATACCATAACGGATTAAGCCTTAACCAGACTGGCACTCGCGGATTTGCGACTCGCAATTTCACGAGCCTGCGCGCGGGATTCACGATCAATCTCCAACACCTCGCCAACCGACTTCGGTTGACGGCTCGCAACCCGATTCAGAGTCTCTTCAACGACTTCCGCAATCTGGGGGAAAGCAATTTTCTCACCTAAGAAGTACTCTACTGCAATCTCGTCGGCTGCGTTCAACGTGCATCCGGCGGATCCGCCTGCGCGCTTGGCTTCATAGGACAGACGCAGCAGCGGAAACTTGTCCAGATCAGGTGCGCTGAATTGCCAGGTACGCGATTCCGTCCAATTCAGGCGTGGCACAGGAGCGGCTGCGCGTTCCGGATATGTCAGCGCGTATTGAATGGGCATGCGCATATCAGTTGCAGAGATTTGTGCGATCACGCTGCCGTCGTTGTACTCCACCATTGCGTGAACAGAAGATTGCGGATGCACTACCACGCCCACATCATCGGGATCGAAGCCAAACAGCCAGCACGCCTCAATCACCTCGAAGCCCTTATTCATCATCGTCGCACAGTCGATTGTGATGCGTTGGCCCATCTTCCAGGTCGGATGATTCAGCGCTTGTTCCCTGGTCACAGAGGCCAGCTCGGCTTTAGGCGTGTCGCGAAATGGGCCACCCGACGCCGTGAGGATCAGGCGCGTGACTTCCGTTCGCTTCCCTGCCCGCAAACACTGATGGGCCCCATTATGTTCGCTATCCACGGGGATCATTTCCGTACCTGCGGCCCGGCGCCGCTTGCATGACGAGTTCACCACTGGCGACGAGCACTTCCTTATTTGCCAATCCGACGATCTTTTTGCGACGAACCGCTTCATAAGTGGCTTCCAACCCCGCCACACCAACAATCGCAGACATGACGAAGTCAACTTCCGGAGCAATAGCAGCAGAAATGCGCGCAGTCGCGCCAAAACTCAACTCCGGCCACTCCGAACGAGGCACGCCCTGGCCACAAGCCTGTTCGTTAGATTCCCCAGAGCCTCTTCCGATGCAACAACTGCAACCTCAGGCCGAAATTCCGATATCTGCTCTGCAAGCAGGTCCACGTTCTGCCCGGCGACCAAGGCTTGGGTATGGTAAAGCTCAGGATTGCGGCGAACGATGTCGAGGGTACTCGACCCAATGGACCCGGTTGACCCGAGCAGACAGAGGCGTTTCATGGGCGAGACCATTGTATCATCGGGCCAGTGAATCATTGAATCATCGGGTCATTTGCCGGACCCGATGGGCAGTTCGCTAGGAAGCACCAAAGATGCGCACCAGTTGTTCGGGTTCGTCCAACAAGGAACTGAGTTTGGGTTTTAGCAGGATGTTTGTTATTACCAACATATCCAGCCAGAAAGCTGTCTCGTCGAGTTCTTCCATAAACCAATCTGATTCTGGAAATAAATTCGGCCTTCGATCTGGATCGGCAGGCGGCACGATAGGTTTTGGGCAGGGATCGAAACACAGTGACTATCCTGAAAGTTCTTCCGGATGCGGACTCACACAGGATCAGTGTCGGAAGTAACGAAGGATTCTCAGGTGAACCTCACTGACTCAATGACCCTTTCCTTTTTGAAGGGGTCGCCAGGGAGGATGCTTCAGGGGTCTTTAATGAGGTTAGTCTCGCTTTGGTGGGAGTTGCCTCCCTGGCTTGATTCCAATATTAGAATACTATTTATGGAATTGCAACAGAAAATTGTAGAAAATTTTTCGACGGCTTAGATTTTCTTTACTTCTACGCCGACGATTTCCTCTAACACCTTGATTGTAGAGCACATATCCTCTTCTCCCAATCCTTTTGCGATGGCGGCCCGAAAGAGCTGCTGGGTCAATCCCGTTAATGGAAGGGGCACATTTAGCTCTTCAGCCGAATCCAGCATGAGTCCGATATCCTTGTGCATCCATTTTACGGAGAAGTTAGTGCTGAAATCCCTGCGCAAGACGTAAGGTGCTTTAAATGCAATGAGTCCCGACTTAGCGGCACTGTTGTCCAGGATGTCGAGCATCTGCTCCAGATCGACTCCCGCCTTGGCTGCCAGCACCATGCCTTCATTGAATGCTTGCAACAAGTTACACAGGATCAGATTCTGTGTAAGCTTGGCGTGGAGACCCTGTCCAGAGCCGCCGCAGTAATACAACTGTTTGCCCATCGGCTCGAAGTACGTCTTCACTTTTTCATAAACCTGGGGGTCGCCGCCTACCATAAATGTAAGCGTGCCTTTTTCGGCGCCCGGTTTGGAGCCGGTACAGGGGGCGTCGAGGAACGCCAAGCCCTTGGCGGCGAGCTTGGCGGCAGTGGCGCGACTATGGCTTGGCGCGACGGTACTGCAGTCCACTAACACGGTCCCAGGCTTCGCACCAAGGGCAATTCCGTTCTCGCCGAGGATTACGGCCTCCGACATGTCGGTATTTCCTACACAAAGGAAAATGCAGTCAGCATTCTCGCCGACCTCTTTAGGTGAAGCGCAGGCTTTCCCTTTGCCGCTGGCGGCAAGCTTCTCCGCCTTCCCGGCCGTGTTCGACCAGAGCGCCACATCGTGACCAGCGTCCAAAAGTTTCTGCGCCATGGGGTAACCCATGATGCCCAGACCGATAAACCCAAGCTTTGCCATAGTTAACAGCCATTGTACGACGCCCTTCCGGTATGCGACAATTCGACCGTTTATGAAACCACGCATTCTTAGTCACGAAGCGGGTCTATCCCGAGGCAGTAGAATTCCTTGAGAAGCGCTACGAAGTCGATTACGTCAACAGTGACGAGGGCCTCACACCCGAGCAACTGCAGCAACGTGCACGCGGTGTGTCCGCGATTGTGAGCCAGTTGACCGATCGTTTCGACGCCGCTGCCATCGAACAGCTCGATGGCGTGCGCGCCATCTGCAATGTGGCTGTGGGCTTCGACAACATTGATGTGGCGGCGGCAACGCGTAAGGGCATTCTGGTAAGCAACACGCCCGACGTCCTCACCGAAACTACAGCGGATTTCGCGTTTTCACTGCTGATGGCGACTGCGCGGCGCGTGGTTGAAGCGCATCAGTTCGTACATTCCGGCAAATGGCAGCGCTGGACGATCGACCTGCTGGTTGGCCAGGACATACACCACCGGACGCTGGGTATCTTCGGCATGGGCCGGATTGGACAGGCGATGGCTCGGCGTGGGCGTGGGTTCGGGATGCGAATCATCTACAGCGACGCACAGCGCGCTCCAGAGGCAATCGAGGCGGAGTTGCAGGCCGAATACGTTAGCAAGGAACAACTGCTGCGCGAAGCCGATTTCGTGAGCCTGCACGTGCCCCTGCTGCCGGAAACGCGCAAACTGATCGGCGCGGCGGAGTTTCAGATGATGAAATCCACATCGATCCTGATCAATACGGCTCGCGGGCCGGTAGTTGACGAAGCTGCGCTGGCAGACGCCCTTGAAAAACGGGTCATCATGGGGGCTGGGCTGGACGTTTTCGAAACAGAACCCAAGCTGAATCCAAAGCTACTCGAATTGGATAACGTCGTTCTCGCCCCGCACATTGCCAGCGCTTCGGTGGAAACGCGACGGCGCATGTCAACCATGGCTGCCGAGAACGCGGCTGCCGCGATTGAAGGCACGCGCCCGCCGAATCTGCTTAACCCTGAATCGTGGCGACCGGTTCCTGACAGGAAAGAATCCTGAGCAGGAGCAGGTCCGAAGGTTGGATCTGCGCGACCGAAAGATTGTTAATGTCGTCGTCGTTGTCGGCAATGTAGTGCCGTACTAACAAGCGCAGCTTGTCAACTGAAACTCCTAAAGCCTCGGCGGCTTCCGTTTCTGAATAGTGCCCTTTTGTCGGCATTGTGGCGATCATTAAGCCTCCCGGATCTGTGCTCCTTTTGCATGATAGATGGTCTCGTCAGCATTCCCCAATCGGGCGGAGTCCCTAGTTCGGGTAAGTTAATCCCTGATGTAGCCGGTCACCATTCGTACTAAGCATTTTGCGGGTCGAATTCGAGCATTTAGAGCGGTACACTTTGGTCGGGAGTACTATATGGCGGAGCTAAAAGAAAAAAGCCCATCGCTGCACCCAGCAACCCACGTCCTGACCCGAGGCTTCGACCCAAGCCTTTCTGTCGGATCGGCTCGCCCTGCTGTTTTTCGAAGTTCCACTTACGTCTTTTCCAGTCCCGAGGCTGCGGAGCGCGCCTTCGATGTGACCAGCGGACGCGTCAAGCCCGCGGAAGGCGAGGCAGCGCCCACGCCGACCAAGACGCCGACGCCGACGCCCACGTCGACGGGCGCCTTGACCTGGCTCTCCGAGGCCGCGACCCGGGCGCTCGCCCAGGCCGTCGGCGGGCTCCTCGGCTTCTAGCGCAGGTCGCGGCCGCGCGCGGACGCCGCCTGCGGGCGAGCCCTCCGCCTACCAGCCCCGTAGTTGTCGCTGCCCTTGCGGTACTCTTGCCCTCCGCCGCCCTCCCTTCGCTGATGGTGAGGATCCTGCAGGCCTTCTCGAGAACGCTGGTGAGCTGGTACGCCTCCTCGAGCAGGTGGCCGATCGCGAACGGGCCGTGCCCGCGCAGCATCACGAGGTCGTATTCCTTGAGCCACCGTGACACCAGCTCGGCCACCTCGGTCGACCCGGCGGTCAGCTCGGCCGCGACGACCGGCATCTTGTGCAGCAGGTACGAACCCTCGGTGTCGACCGGGACGATCTCGTCCGCGACCAGCGACAGGGTTACGGCGTACGGGGGATGGGTGTGCACGATCGCCAGCCCCGCGGTGGCCTGGTAGATAGCCCGGTGCACGACGAATTCGGTGGAGGCAAGCATGACGTTGGCGTCGTTTTCCTAGAGCCCTGTTTCGATGAGGTCGCGCTCGTCAGGCGGGCCATCATGGAGCCGCGGCGCGTGATCAGCATGCGGTCGCCCATGCCTGACGCTCATGTTGCCGCCGTGTGAACTGATGAGGCCGGCGACGAAGAGGTCCCGGCCGATCTGCTGGAACTGTCGAGGACGGCGGAGCTCACGGTGCCGCCTCGCTTCGAGCTCCGGCCGGCGCCGCCGCGGCGGCGCAGCCCGAGGCTTCGAGCTTGGCGCGCCGCGGCCGGCCGTCGACGTCCCAGCCGCGGCGATGTAGTACTCGTCGAGCATCGGCGGCAAGTCGACGACGCGGCCGGCGGCCGGCCCGACGGCGACCGGCTCCTCGCGCAGGCGCCGCGGCAGCGTGTCGTCGTCGCGCGCGAAGCCGGCGGCGAGGTTGAAGAGCCGCTCGGCGTTCCAGATGCGCTCGCCGATGCGCAGCAGCTCCTGCGGCTCGACCGTCTCCCCGGCGACCGCGCTGAGCAGGCGGGCGTAGTAGTCCTCCTTCATCGCGAAGGCGGTGAACTTGCACAGCGAGAGCGAGTCGAGGACCGCGTTGAGGTTCTGCATGTTGATCAGCAGGCCCGCCTTGCCCAGCGTGGCGAAGCGGTCGATCATCTTGGGCACGCCGAGGATCTCCGGGCCGAGCATGTTGGCGCGCAGGTGGCAGCCGCCGCGGTTGGAGGTCGCGAAGGCGAGACCCTGGCCTTCATGCCGCGCGGATCGTAGGCCGGCAGCTCGAGGGACTTGACCGTCATCGGAGTCGGGCCGGCCGTGGCGCGCCGCGAAGCGCGCCGAGCCTTGGCCGAGCTCGGCGCCCAGACCCGCGCCGGGCGGCGGTCGCCTCGAAGAGCGGCGCCAGCGCCGCCGCGTCGCCGAAGCGCGGCCCGCCGTCGAGGAGCGCCGACCTCGCCGAGCTCCATCGCGCAGGCGATCGTCGAGCCCATGGTGATCGTGTCGATGCCGGCGCGGTTGCAGGCGTAGTTGGCCTCGACGATCGCCTTGAGGTCGCCGACGCCGCAGTCGGCGCCGAGCGCCCAGATGCTCTCGTACTCGGGACCTTCGCCGCTCGCGTCGCCGGTCGCGGTGCGCCGCGCGCAGCCGATCCGCAGCCGCGGCAGGCGCGCGCGCGCTGGCGTAGCCGTTGCGCAGCGCCTCGCCGGAGATCGCCTCGGCGTGCTCGAACTGCGACTCGCGGAAGTTGCGCGTCGGCAAGGCGCCGGCCTGGTTGAGCACGTTGACCAGCACCGAGGTGCCGAACTCGGGCAGCGCCTGCGAGGTGATCGGGTTGGCCTTGAGCAGCTTCTCCGCCTCGTAGACGACGAACGCGAAGCGCTCGGCGTCGGCCACCGGCGGCCGGCGCTCGCCGTGGCCGGCACGACGATCGCCTTGAGCGTTGGCGCCCATGACGGCGCCGAGACCGCCGCGACCGACCGAGCGGCCGCGGTTGTTGACGATCGAGGCGAACAGGACGCCGCGCTCGCCCGCCGGGCCGATGACGCCGGCCTCGCTGTCCGGGTGCAGCTCGCGCAGCCGGGCGAGCGAGGCCGGGACGTCGCAGGCCCCAGCAGGTCGCCGGCCGGAGGCCATCGCGCAGGCTGCCGGCGCGGGCACGGCGCCGGCTCCGCCGTCGCCGACGAGGAGGTACGAGGGCGCCGTCGCAGGCCCCTCGACGAGCAGGTAGTCGAGCCGAGGCGGCACAAACGACCCCGAAGCGCCGCCGGAGTTGCCGTCGAAGACCGTCCCGGTGAGCGGCGACCGCGCACTGACGCTGTAGCGGCCGGCGGCCGGCGCGCCGGTGCCGGTCAGCGGGCCGGTGGCGAAGATGAGCGGGTTGCCGGGTCGAACGGTTCGACCGCGTAGTGCCGCTCGAGGAGCAGATGGGCGCCGAGGCCGCGTCCGCCGAGGCAGGCGCGCGCCCTCCGGCCGGCGGCTCCTCGGCGTCGCGGCCGTCGACAGGTCGACGCGCAGGCCGCGAAGCGGGCTCAGTATGGAGGTCGCGGGGTTCACCGAACCAGTATAGCGGCGCCTGCCCCCCACTTCGCCGGTGCTAGGCGCGCGCCGCGTCTCGACACTCGGCCGAGCGGTCTCGTGATGACGAACTCGTCGAGGTCGGCGCCGTAGCAGCGCCGCACGCCGAGCCTTGCGAAAGCCGACCTTCTCCAGCACCCGTCGCGAAGCAGTGTTGTCTGGGTCGGCCACGTGCGACGACGCGGGTCGAGGCTGAGCTTCGGTGAAGCCCCACGCGAGGGACCGCGCGCGCCACCTCCGTCGCGTAGCCGCGGACCCAGACGGCGCGCGCCAGCGTATACGTGAGCTCGACGTCGCGGGCCGCTGGCGGAGGAACTGCAGGCCGGGCGTCGCCCACGAGGGCGCCGCCGGCCCGCTCCACGACGGCCAGCGGCCCGAACCCAGTGTCGTTCCAAAGCGCCGCCGCCCGCCCGAGTGCGTCGCGCACCTCGGCGCGGGGTCAGCGGCTCCCTCCGCGTCCCCACGTAGCGCATGACCTCGGGGTCTCCCAGGACGACGAGCAGCGCCTTCGAGGTCGTCCGCTCCGGAACGGGCGGAGCTCGAGGCGCTGCGTCAGAATTTAACCGCGGATGCTAGCTGGGATGCTTCCGTTTGTCGATCACGCGCACGGCCTTGCCTTCGCTGCGCGGGATCGTCTCGCGGCTCCTTCAGATTGACCTTCGACCTGGATGTCGAGCACCTCGTAGATGCGCGCTTCGCCACGCTCGCGCTCGAAGCGCTCGAGACCGCCCATGGTCTCGGGGAAGATGTCCTCCGAGACCTCGAACCAGACCTCGACCATGTCGAGGTGGCCCTTGCGGTCGACGACGATCTGGTAGTGGGGTTCGACTCCGGGATGCGTCATGAGGACTTCCTCGATCTGGCTCGGGAAGACGTTGACGCCCCGGATGATGAGCATGTCGTCGGTGCGCCCGACCGGCTTGCGACATGCGGGCGAAGGTGCGCCCGCAGTCGCAGGGGTCGTAGGAGACGCTGCACAGGTCGCGCGTGCGATAGCGGATCAACGGCTGGGCGCTGCCGCGTGAGCGTCGTGAACACGAGTTCGCCGACGGCGCCTTCGGGCACGGGCTGCAGCGTCTCCGGGTCGATGATCTCGACCAGGTAGTGGTCTTCGTTGACGTGCATGCCGCCCTTGCAGAGGCACTCGAACGCGACCCCGGGGCCGCCCATCTCGGAGAGCCCGTAGATGTCGAGCGCGTCGAAGCCGAGGCCGAGCCTGGATCTGGACGCGCATCTCGTTGGTCCAGGGCTCCGCGCCGAGGTAGCCGACCCGGATCGGAAGGTCGTCCGGGGCGCAGGCCGCGGTCAGGCGCCGCCTCGGCAAGGTAGAGCGCGTACGACGGCGTGCAGCGGAGAGGCCGGTGACGCCGAAGTCGCGCATCAGCGTGAGCTGGCGGTCGGTGTTGCCGCCGGAGATCGGCAGCACGGTCCAACCGAGCCGCTCGCCGCCGTAGTGCAGGCCGAGACCGCCGGTGAACAGCCCGTAGCCGTAGGCGTTCTGCAACATGTCGCCGGGCTTGAGTCCGCCGCGACAGCGTGCGCGCGATGAAGTCGGCCCAGAGGTCGACGTCGGCGGCCACGTAGCCGACCGTCGTCGGGTTTCCGGTCGTGCCCGACGATGCGTGCACGCGCACGAGTTCGTCGCGGGGCACGGCGAACATGCCCGAACGGGTAGTGGTCGCGCAGGTCGATCTTGGTCGTGAAGGGGAGGTCAG
>CAWCAT010000028.1:0-172080 GCA_963793625.1 Bryobacteraceae bacterium
TGGGGCTCGAACTGATGATCACGCTGGGCACCGGCATCGGCTCCGCGCTGCTGATCGATGGCACACTGGCGCCCAACCTTGAACTCGGTCACCATCCTTTCGATAAGAGCGAAACCTACGAAGAGCGCCTCGGCAGGGCCGCGCTCGATGAGATCGGCAGCAAACGCTGGAACAAGCGACTGCAAAAGGCGATCGACACGCTGGAACATTTCTTCAACTATGACCAGCTCTATCTGGGCGGCGGCAACACCAAGAAAATCACCTTCGATCTCCCCGAGAACGTGAAAATCTCACCAAATCGCGAAGGTCTGCTAGGCGGCATCGCGCTCTGGAAATAGCTACCAGGTATAGTGAGCCACGTAGCTCACGGATTTTTCCTCGTCCGGCTTCAGCGTCACGCGGAACTCAACCGTCTGCGGCGTCAGTCTTGGTGAACGGCACAGAACTTACCTGTATTTCCCATGTGTACCATCGATAAAGGTGCTCCACTACCCGCACTTCGACCGGTTCTCTTCCGGTTCCGCAACTTGATCTCGAAGGATTCGTCGAGCATAGAACGCGCGTGGTCGATCCGGTAGTTCATCCGGCGGCGCTCGCCACCAGGTCGAACGCAGCACCGGTCAGACACGCGAAGCGTATCTCTGTGGGTGTGTGCGCGATGTTGTCCTCCCCCGTGAACTCGAGTCGGCCATCGGTGTCGCGACGTAGAAGCGCACCCGGCCCTCCGGCAGCGGCATCCCGAAACGGTTGGCATCCGAATTCTCGAATTCCCGCATCATCCAGACCTTGGGGTTCGATTGCGTTCCGAAGCCTGAATCCTGGCGGATCTGCTCCCAAGTCCAGCTCTGTACCGGTTCGCGTCGATCTTCACGCCATCATAAACGTACAGGGCGTCTGATTTGATGTCGGTCGCGCGCACGAATTCCACCTGCTTGGATTCGCGGTCATGGAGGGTCACCGGGCGCTCGAAGCGTGTAGAGGTGGTACTCGTCGAAGGGCTTCTCCGTAATCTGCGGGGCCCCGGATGCCGGCGATGAGGCCACCCGCAACTCCGCCATCCGGCACCCGCGTACATATCCTGGCCGGCTGAAGCTTATTCACATCGCCGGCCATCAGCTTGATGCGCGCGTTCTCGAAAGTCTTGCCGCTCCTATTTTCGATGGTGACCCAGCCGATCAGGTCCAGCGATTGGCCCATCCCCGGACGAGGTTGTAATCCGATGACCAGTTCAACCCGCCGGAGACATAGGCGAGTTCGGCATCCATACGTCCGGCCGGCCTCTCCGGATCGTCCAGTCGAGAGCGGCTTCAGGACGGTGTCGCCCGACAGGGCAGGGAACACGGGCATGCCCGGAAGATCAAAGCGCAGCTTGCCGTCGATTTCGACGATCGGCTGGGAGAAAATCTGCGGTTGCTGGGCGTACTGCGGCACGTACTGCATACCTGGCCGCGGCGTCGTGCCGGCGCGGATGATCTTGCCCTGGACAGTTTCGACGCGGTCGCCGTTGCGCACCTGGAACTCGATCGTCTTGCCTTCATACAGCACCATCAGTGCGTCAACAGAAACGGGATCCGCGCGATAATTCTGCTCCAGAATCTGCAGCACGCGATTGCCGGATGGATCGCGCAGCATTACGGAATCCGGCTCCCGTTGAGCGGTGACGCCGGTGAACTGAATCTGATTTACACCCTGCTTGAGCACGATCGGGATAGTCTCGCGAATCACGGCGAAGCGTTGATTGTCAAGAGTAAGCGCGGGGTCAGCGGCCTGAGCCAGGCAAACCACGCAGCAGAGCAACGAAGTTTTAAGAATCACGAAAGCACCCCTTATCAAAGTGCATTCGACGCGGAACGGGCTTGAGTTGTTCCCGGCTACTTGCTTAAGGACGAAATCACGCTGGTACTCGCGCCTGCTTTGTTCTAGGATATCTCGGATCTTCATACGGTTATGTACTTTAAGTGCGCCCTGGCTGCGCTGTGTGCCTGGTGTCCACCGTGGCGCAAGCGCAGACGCGAGACTGCTCGATCTCCGGCATCGTGGCGGACCCATCCGCTGCTGTGTTCGCAAATCTGGAAGTCGAATTGACCGGTCCTGATGGCGCTAAAAACTCCACCCGAACTGATGCCCACGGTAAGTTCTGTTTCGTCAGCCTGCCTGCGGCGATATATCGCGTTACCATCGCAGCGCCCGGTTTTCAAACTCGGGTTATGGACGCTATCGAGGTCGAAGACGGGCGAACCAATTCGCTTGAAACAATCCGGCTGGAACTCAGCAATCGACGTCAGATAATCCAGGTAACGGACTCGCTGGCGCCCGTTCGGATGACCGTCAAAACGCGACCCGGAGTGATCACGGCTGAGGAACTTGCTGACATGCCCTTGCAGGGCAGCGATCTGATCGACGCTGCCGGGTTGCTGGCCGGAGTTATTGATCTGGAACCTGGCCGCGCGGGCAACTCGCCGCAGACGTTGGAAGGCCTGCACATGCTGGGCGCACGCGCCGGCGCGCACACGTTCATGATCGACGGCGTTTCAGTTACTGATCCTGGTTTGGGCAGGACCACGCTCGTCGCACCGGCCGCGCGATCGGTCGGCGAGGTCCGTGTGCTCACATCCAGCTATGCAGCGGAATATGGACGCAGCACGGGCAGCACGATTTCGCTTGTCACCAGAAGCGGCAGCAAACAATTCCACGGATCAGGCGACTGGGTGAACCGGCACGAGAGCTATTCAGCAAACGATTTTTTCAATAACCGCAACGGCGCCGCGCGTCCGCGCTCCCGGTCGCAACTTTTCGGTTACACCGTGGGCGGGCCTATTTTCATTCCGGGCAAATTTAACAAGGCTCGCAACAAGGCATTCTTTTTCTTTGCGCGGGGTTTTTCAGAGCCAGTTGTTGAGCTACGGAACGCGGACCGTGCGTGTGCCTAACGTGCTGGAACGCACCGGGAATTTCACTGAAAGCTATGAGGTGAACGGAAAGCCTTTCGTGATCTATGATCCACTTGCCGGACAGAAGCCGTTTCCGGGTGGAGTCATTCCGGAAGAGCGGATTTCAACCGCGCTGGAAGCAATATTTTGAAGTTGTTTCCGCTGCCGAATTTTGTGGATCCGGACCCGGCACGCAGGCAGCAGTGGAACTACATCTCGTCGGCAAGCGGCACTTATCCGCGGCACACGGAAACACTCCGGCTCGATTATGTTGCCCTCAAGAATTTACTGGTCTATGCGCGCGTAAGCCGTGTGGCGGATAAGCAGAGCGCACCTTACGGGCATTGGGCAACAGCGCGGTAAACTTTCCGCTCACACAGATTGTCGCTGAACAGCCGGGTTGGGGTGCGGCGATCCACACGACGGCGACAATTTCCAGGACCATGGTGCAAACGCTTATTTTCGGAGTGAGCGTCGGCCGCAGACGCTATCTTCCGCAGGACCCCGAGCAGGTTAGCCGCGCCGGAACGGGAATCGATCTGCCGCAGTGGAATCCCGAACTGAATCCCGGCGGATTGCTTCCCAACATGAGCTTCGGCGGCGTTCCGAATTTTGCGAACCCATCGATGGCGAATGGACTGCCGTACAACAGCGCCAACACCGTATTCAATGTTGTCGAGCAGTTGATGAAGATCCGCGGCCGGCACAACTACAAGACGGGCTTCTTTTTGGAACGCGCGAGACGCGATGAAGTCGCCTCTGTAATTACGCGCGGCACAATGGGCTTTGATCGCGACCGCAACAATCCGCTCGATACCAATTACGCGTTCGCCAACGCACTGCTGGGTAATTTTACGACCTACACGGAAGCGACTGCGCGTCCGTGGGGCAGTTCCGCTACACGACATTTGAATACTTTGTGCAGGATGCATGGCGTGCCACTGGGCGGTTGACGCTGGACTACGGTGTACGCCTTTGCCACGCACCGCCGCAATACGATCGGCGCATGCAGATGGCCGCCTTCGACGCGGCAAGCTACAACGGTGCAAACCTGCCGCCGCTGTTGGGTCCGGGCTTCAACGCCGCGAAAAAGCGGGTCGCGTTGAATCCGCTGAACGGTGACACATTTCCCGAAGCCATGATCGGGCAGTTCGCGCCCGGCGCAGGCGATCCATCGGCCGGCATGGTGCTGGCCGGATCAGAAGGCGTGCCAGCCGGTTTGTACAGTTTGCCTGCCCTGGCTGCTGCGCCTCGTGTCGGGTTTGCCTGGAACCCGAGCGGTAAGGGTTGAACCGTTGTACGCGGCGGCGGAGGTGTTTTTCTGGACCGGATCAGCGGCGCTTCCGCGCTCTCAGCTCTTTCGAATCCGCCCACAGTTTTCAGTCCGCTGCTTTACTACGGAACAATTGACGGATTGAAACAAACCAGCGGGCAGCGCGTATATGCACCGGCAAACAGCATCGCGACCCTGAGTGGCCGCAACAGCATGCCGGCTGTTTACAACTTCGGTGTGGGTATCCAGCAGCAGGTCGGCAAGCTGATCATGGTGGACATTTCATACGCCGCTTCGCTCGCGCGCCATCTGCTTTGGCAGCGCAACCTCAATGCAGTTCCAGCAGGCGCAAATCATATCGACCTGCATCCTGAAAATCGCGACCCGACCGCACCGATGCGCCCACTGCCGCGTAATTTCCTGCGTCCGTATCAGGGCTACGGCGAGGTGTACCAGTATGAGTTCGCGTCAACCTCGAATTATCATGCGCTGTTGACGACGGTTACTCGGCGCCTCTCGCGCGGCATACAGGTGACGGGCGCATATACGTCAGCAAAACGCTGGGTGCGGCCGCTTCCGAATATTCCGCGGTGAGTCCGTTCTTCAATCCGCGCAAGCGCAATTACGGCCCGCTGCCGTGGGATTTACGGCACGTGCTCTCACTGCGCTACACCTGGATACTGCCCAAACCGGGTAAGCACCTGCGCTGGCGCATAGTCCGCATGACGATGGATGGATGGGAGCTCTCCGGGATCACGCGGCTATCCACAGGCGCTCCGTTCACACCGACTTTCAGCACTGTCGATGGCCAGGACATCACCGGGACACCGTCAGAAGCGGCGCGTGTGGATCTGGTGCGACCCGAGGCCGAGGTCACGAAACGCTTCACCCGACCAGCGCGCGGATCATTCGGTAATACAGGACCGGGGATACTGCGCGGCGACGGCATCAATAATTTCGATATGTCCGTCGCGCGCCAGTTCAGGCGCAAGGAACGCTACATCACCCAGATCCGGATCGAGAGCTACAACACTCTCAACCACACGCAATTCCTGCTGCGGCAGGCCGCCGCCCGATTCGATCTGCAGGGCCAACAGGTGGACCCGGTTTCCTGCAACGAATCATGGCGCGGCCCGCACGGCGGGTACAATTTGCGGTCAGGCTCAACTGGTAACCGAGACACTTGCGGCAGCAGCGCAATGGCGCGTGCAGTTTGCCGTTCGGTTCAACTGGTAACGACTAGACCTTCGGCAACGTCGCCATCGCACGCTCCATCTCTTCGGCCGGGATGCTCGTAATCCTCAGTTGGCCGTTAAGATACATGTCGTAAGAGGACAGGTCGAAGTGGCCGTGCCCGCTCAGGCAGAACAGAATGGTGCGCGACTTGCCTTCCTCTTTCGCCTGCAAGGCTTCGTCGATGGCCGCGCGGATGGCGTGCGAAGATTCGGGCGCGGGCAGAATGCCTTCGGTCTGCGCGAACTAGCACCGCCGCTTCGAAGCATGGCAGCTGATTGGCGCTGCGAGCCTCGATCCAGCCGTGCTTCAGCAGGTGGCTCGCCAGCGGCGAGGCGCCGTGATAGCGCAATCCGCCGGCGTGAATGCCCGGCGGCACGAAATCGTGGCCCAGCGTATACATCTTGATCATCGGCGTGAGCTTGGCCGTGTCGCCGAAATCGTAGGCGATAGATGCCCTTGGTCAGGGTCGGGCAGGCGGCGGGCTCCACCGCCAGCAGGCGCACCTTCGAGCCGTTGCAAGCTTGTCCAGCACGTACGGCAGCGCGATGCCGCCGAAGTTGCTTCCGCCGCCGAAGCAGCCGATCACGACATCGGGCTCGTCGCCGGCCATGCTCCATCTGCTAGCTTGGCTTCCTGCCCGATCACCGTCTGGTGCAGCATGACGTGGTTGAGCACGCTGCCGAGCGAGTAGTTGGTGTCGCGATGCGTGGCGGCGTCTTCGACGGCTTCGCTGATCGCGATGCCGAGGCTGCCGGGCGAATCGGGGTGTGCGGCCAGAATCGCGCGCCCGAGTTGCGTGTGCGTGCTGGGGCTCGCGAAAACCTCGGCGCCCCAGGTGTTCATCATCATGCGGCGGTACGGCTTCTGGTCGTAGCTGACCTTCACCATATAGACGGTGCATTCCAGCCCGAACATCTGGCAGGCCAGCGCCAGCGCGCTGCCCCACTGCCCGGCGCCGGTTTCCGTGGCAAGGCGCTTGATGCCGGCCTGCTTGTTGTAAAAGGCCTGCGGCACGGCGGTGTTGGGCTTGTGGCTGCCGGCGGGGCTGGTGCCTTCGTACTTGTAATAGATCGTGCGCCGGCGTATCGAGCGCCTTCTCCAGCCGGCGCGCGCGATACAGCGGCGTGGGCCGCCAGAGCTTGTAGATGTCGAGCACTTCGCCCGGGAATGTCGATCTCCGGCTTGCGGAGAAAATTCCTGCTCGATCAGCGACATCGGAAAGATCGGCGCGAGGTCCTCCGGGCCAAGCGGCTTACCCGTTGCCGGGTGCAGCGGCGGATCCATCGGCTCCTTCAGACGGGGCAGAATGTTCACCCAGGCGGACGGAATGTCTTTGTCGCTAAGAACGTATTTTGTGTATTCGGACACGAAGGGCTCCTTGATGCAGAAAGTGTCATTTTACATCAGGAATCGATGTACTTGCAGCTAGGCACTGAAATCGTTGTCGAGCAACTGGCGAAGTTCGTGCGCCATCAGTGACGCGCTCGACACGCGCAGCACGCGGAAACCCGCAGCCAGGCCGCTCTGTTCGCCAATAGCAGAGTCTTCGACAACCAGCGGAGCAGCCGCGCCCAGAATGGCAGCAGCCTTCAGGTAAGGCTCTGGCGCGGGCTTGTGGCGCGTCACATCCTCACCGCAAATCACCGTGGAAAAGAACGAGCGTATGCCGGCGGCTTCGAGCACTGGGTCGATCTCGGCATGACCGCTCGATGAAACCACAGCGAGTTTGTAGCCGTTGAGATTACGAATCAGGTCCAGCGTTTCCGGAAAGATTGGAGGGCTGGCTAACATGCGCTGGCGAACGATGGCCTGCTTGTGGGGATAGCGCGACCAGATTTCCTGATACGTTGCGGGTTTCTGCACGTGTGCAAGCAGAAACTCGACTGTGCCCTTTTCAGCAAGTCCGATGCAGCATGCGGCGAAAGTGTTCCAGTCAACCTGCGGATCCAGGTCCGCCAATGTGTCGCACCATGCCTGAAAATGCACGGGTTCGCTGTCGGCAAGCACGCCGTCAAAATCGAAGAGAATCGAATCGTAAAGAGGCATTTAGTCGGATTCCGGAACTTGTACGGCTTTGCTCATGCCCTGCCACTCCGCACAGAGTTCGCTTCGAATTCCGATTCGCGCCAGGGCGCGGGTAACGGTGGCATTCACCAGGTCGTCGATGGTTTTCGGGTTGCCATAAAAGGCGGGCACGGGGGGCATGAGAATGGCTCCACTCTCGGCTGCCTGCACCATAAGTCGCAGATGGCCCAAATGCAGCGGAGTCTCGCGCAGCATCAGCAACACCGGCCGGCCTTCCTTGAGCTGGACGTCTGCGGCGCGCGCAATCAGGTCCGAATCGTAGCAGTTCGCGATTGCGGAGAGCGTCTTTACGCTGCAGGGCGCGACAATCATGCCGAGCGTTTCGAAGATCCGCTGGCAATCGAGGCGCCGATGTTCGAAGCTGGATGCACGACGTCGGCCAGCGCTTCGACGTCGCGCGGCCGAAAATCGGTATCCTGCGAAATCGTTGCCTTGGCCGATGCGGTCAGCACCAGATGCGTTTCGATGGACTTGTCGCGGGCGAGAATTTCCAGCAGCCGTATGCCGTAGATCACCCGGATGCGCCGGAAATTCCGATGATGAGACGATTGGCCAAAGGGTACCTCTCTTCTATAGTTACAGCATTTTCCGTACGCCGTAGGGCATAACCTGCTACGCTTGGGCCACTATGTCAGCACAATGTGGAGATAAAGCTCGCTACGGGCGCTTGCGCAAACGCAAGTTGGCGCGTAGGGAACTTACACAGTCGATGCGGAAAGAAGCTGCTCTCGTGCAGCCTAAGCCCGCAAATGAACCCGCGGTCTAATCGCGAAATCCGCAGTATGGCTGCGCCCGGAAGTTGCTTGGCGCAGTCCGGTTGAAAGACAGCGTCTCCACCCTCCTCAAATTTCACACTGTCAATCCAGAATTCCGGTGTTATATTAATGGTGCGTGAACGCGCGATCCTGTTTTGTTTTCATCACGCTGCTCGCTGCCGTGGCGCCTTGCCGGGCCGCTTCGACGGTAGTTGCCGTCCCAGTCCAGGGGATGATCCATCCCATCACCGTGCAGATCCTCGATCACGCGATAAAGCAGGCCGAGCGCGACAATGCCGACCTGATCCTGCTGCGCATCAACACGCCCGGCGGGCTGGCGGAAGCGACGCGCCAGATCATTCAGAAGATCGTAGCCTCGCCGGTCCCAGTGGTCACCTACGTGACACCAAGCGGCGGGCGCGCGGCCTCGGCGGGCTTTTTCATTCTGCAGGCGGGCGGACATTGCGGCCATGGCGCCGGGCACGAACACCGGCGCGGCGCACCGGTGCTGCTGGGCGGGCAGATGGATCCGGTGATGAAGCAGAAGGTGGAGAACGACGCCGCCGCCTCTGTTGCGCAGCCTCGTCTCCAAGCGCGGCCGCAACAGGCGATACTGGCCGAAAAGACCGTGCTCGAAAGCAAGTCGTTCACCGAAAAGGAAGCGCTCGAGGACAACCTGATCGAAATCATCGCCACACGACGAAAACGAGCTCTTCCGACAAGCTCGACGGCCGCGAGATCACCCGCTTCGACGGGCGCAAGCAGACGCTGCAGCTCGACGGCGCCGCAGGTCACGGAGTACAGAAGACACTGCGCGAGAAAATGATTTCAGCCATTGCGGACCCGAACATGGCGTTCATGCTGCTGGTGCTCGGCGCGCTGGGGATTTACGTGGAGTTCAGTTCGCCGGGCCTGATCCTGCCGGGCGTCGCCGGGGGCGATTCTGGTGCTGCTGGGACTCTCGGCGCTCTCCGTGCTGCCCATCAATTGGCCGGGCGTGGCGCTGCTGATGCTGGCGGTGGCGCTGTTCGTGCTGGAGGCGAAGTTCGCCTCGCACGGCATTCTGGGGGTGGGCGGCGCCGTGGCCATGGTTCTGGGCGCTGTCATGCTGGTGGAGGGCCCGCTCCGGAAATGCGCATCCGCTGGTCTACGGCCATCGGCTCGCACTGCCGTTCGCGCTGATCACCACGTTCCTGGTCACGCTGGTGATGCGCGCGCGCAGCGAACAAAGTGATGACCGGGACAGCCGGCATGCTGGGAATGAAATCGGCGCAGGCGCATACGCCGCTTGGACCCGCACGGCAAGGTCTTCGTCCATGGCGAGTATTGGGACGCCACGTGCGCCACGCCGGTGGAGCCGGGTGCGCAGGTGCGGGTTCATCGCCATAGAAGGCACTTGCAAGTTGACCGTGGAGCCAGCCTGAGTCGGCTCGGAGGAGACCATGTTTCCCTTTGATGTCTACCGACAGTCGCACTGATCATCGTCGTGATCTACCTTCTGTGCTCCATCAAGATCCTGGCGGAGTATGAGCGCGGGGTGATCTTCCGCCTGGGGCGCGTGCTGCCGCAGCCGAAGGGCCCGGGCATGATCCTGGTATTCGCGCCGATCGACCGGATGGTGCGGATCGTCGCTGCGCGTGGAAGCCCTGGAGGTGCCGTCGCAGGACGTGGTCACGCGCGACAACGTCACGCGTGAAGGTCAACGCCGTGATCTATTTCCGCGTCATGGAACCGCAGCTGGCGGTGATCGAGGTCTCCAACTTTCTCTACGCCACTCGCAACTCGCGCAGACCACGCTGCGCAGCGTGCTCGGCGAAGTGGAACTGGACGAACTGCTGAGCCAGCGCGAAAAGCTCAACATGCGCCTGCAATCCGTCCTCGACCAGCACACCGGCGCCGTGGGGCGTGAAGGTGGCCATGGTGGAGGTGAAGCAGGTGGATCTCGCCGGAGCAGATGATCCGCGCCATCGCGCGGCAGGCGGAGGCCGAGCGCGAGCGCCGCGCCAAGATCATCCACGCCGAGGGCGAGTACACGCGCCGCGGAAAAACTGGCCATGGCGGCGGAGGTGATTCAGAAGCAGCCGGCCGCCATCCAGTTGCGCTATCTGCAGACGCTCGTGGAAATCGGCGCGGAGAAGAACACCACCGTGGTTTTCCCGCTGCCGATCGATATGCTCGCTAACGCCAGCTGAGGCTTTAGCCAAAATCGCCAAACAGAACTGAGCTTTTATGTTTCGCCAATTCGTTTTAACAGTATAATTAAGACGTTGTTTTTTGCCGATAGGGAAAACAGGAAAGGTCGGTCCTCTTGTTAACTAACCCTATGCGGCAGGAAATAGCTTACCCGGAGTCGCCGGTGCGGCGCGGGAGTTAGGGAGGAGGCTGAGATGCCCCGAAACGAAGACGGCGAGTTCGAACTGGTACTGGGCAATAAGCAGCTTCTAACTGTTTTTTTCATCGTCGTGGTGCTCCTCGGCATATTCGCCACGATGGGATACATAGTGGGAAGAAGCACAGTGCCAGCGCCCGCTGGACGGCAAGAAAGAGGCAACGACCTTCGCCGCTGATAGTCGATCCCACTAAACCGGCCGAGCAACCAGCATCCGGCGGAAAACGCAGCAGACACCCGATGATGCGCCCGGAGAAGTCTCGCTGGCGGATTCCGGCCGTTCAAGCAGTAAGCAAGCAGCCGCAGCGGCCAGAACCGCCCAAAGCAGCGCCGGTAACCGAGACAGCCAACGCAGCCGCGACTCCCGCTGTCGAGAAAAAAGTCGAGTTGAAACCAGCCGTCAAGGCCGAGGCGCCGCAAGCCGGCGGCAAGCAAAGCTCCAGCGTCCGGACGCGCTGTTCATCGAGCCCGCCAGGGGACAGAGTTCCTGCAGGTGGCCGCCGTAGCCAAGGCCGGAGCCGAGGTGTTCGTGAATTCCTACGCAAGGGCGGCTTTGCCGCCGTGATGGCCGCTGGACCGTCCGACAAGGAAAAGCTCTATCGCGTTCTGGTCGGACCGCTGAAGGATACGCGCAGTGTCCAAGGCCCGCGCCGATCTCGAAGCCGCCGGCTTCAAGAACCAATACGTGCGAAAATATTAGCGTGCTCGCATGACCTTGTACAGCTAGGGGACCGGGCAGACCTCGCCTGCCCGAGTGGCTGCGCAAGAGCGGACACCCATATCGAATCCGTACACCTCGCTGAAGCGCGATCTGCGGCAAGTTGCACCTGCACACGGTTTGCGAATCGGCGCGCTGCCCGAACATCCACGAGTGCTTCCACCGCGGCGCGGCCACGTTCATGATTCTGGGCAACATCTGCACGCGCGGCTGCGGCTTCTGCTCGGTTCCCAAGGGCTCGCCCGCAAAAGCGCGAATTCCTGCTGGACCCGGACGAGCCGGCAAATGTCGCGCGACATGGCCGCAGCAGATGGAGCTGCGCTACGTGGTCATCACCAGCGTGAACCGCGACGATCTGGCAGACGGCGGCTCCGCCATTTCGCCGCGACCGTGCGCGAGGTGCGCAGCGCGCTGCCGGAGGCGCGCGTCGAAGTGCTCACCCCGGATTTCTGCGGCGACATGGACGCCGTGCGGCGCGTGCTGGACGCCGGCCCGCACGTCTTCAATCACAACATGGAGACCGTGCCGCGCTGTACCGGCGCGTGCGCCCGCAGGCCGATTACCGCCAATCGCTCGACGTCCTGCGGAAGCCAAGCGTTACCGCCCGGAGGCGCTCACGAAATCCGGCTTGATGGTGGGCCTGGGCGAGAACCCGCAGCAGGTGCAGGAGTTGCTGCGCGATCTGCGGCGCAAGCGCGTCGATGTCGTCACCATCGGCCAATACCTGCAGCCCACGCGCCGCAATCTGCCGGTCGCGGAGTACGTGACGCCCGCAGCAGTTTGCGAGCTACCGGCGAATATGGCATGTCGCTCGGCTTCAGGGCGGTCTTCAGCGGGCCGCTCGTGCGCAGTTCCTACATGGCGGACAGTCAAGTGACGAAGCCAGCGGAGGCATCCGGCTTGAACTGGATCCTGGCCCTGGCGAGCGCCGTCCTGCTGATCCTCGCGGTACCCGCACTTTGACTCTCTGGCTGGCTGCCGTCGCGCTGGCGCCGCTGCTGGTGGCGCTCGGCCGCGAATGGCGAACCTCGCGGCACTTTCTGCTCGGGCTGGGTCGCGGGCGTTGTCTACTGGTTCGGCGTGTGTTACTGGATTCAGGCAGTGCTGCAGAACGAAGGCGGTTTGGGAGTCGCGGGCGGATGGGCCACGTTTCTGCTGTTTTGCGTGCTCAAAGCGTTGCATTTAGGCGTGTTCGCAGCCCTGGCCGGTTTTGTAATGCCGAAACGGTATGCCGTTCCCGCGGTGGCGGCGCTGTGGATTGGCATCGAACGGCTGCATGCTCCGCTCGGCTTCACATGGTTCCTGTTGGGCAATGCCGGAATCGATATGAAGTGCCGATGCGTCTTGCCCCGATTGACGGGCGTCTACGGCGTATCGTTCGTGTTTGCCTTGATGGGCTGCGGCGCTCGCGCTGGTTCGATTCGCAGACCGCGCAAAGAGATCGCATGGCTGCTCGCGTTGCCGGGCTTTTACCTGCTGCCGGCGCTGCCCGAAGCCCAACGCGGCACAGAACAGGCTGTGGTCGTGCAACCGAACGTATCCAAAGACACAGAGTGGACACCCGATACGTCCGAGGCGTTGAATAACAAGCTGGAGACGCTCTCAATGAGTGCCGCCTTCCAGCCGGATCAGCCTCCGGTACACCTGATACTGTGGCCGGAAATGCCCGCGCCGTTGTACTATTTCGAGATCCGAAACTGCAGCTCGACGTCGCCACGCTGGCGCGTCTGACAAAGGCTTCCGTGATGCTCGGCGTGGTCGGGCACACGACAAAGGGCGCACCGACCAATTCTGCCGTGATGGTTTCGCCGGCGGGCGATCCGCCGGACGCTACGACAAGATCCATCTGGTGCCGTTCGGTGAGTACGTGCCCCCTCCTTTCGGATTCGTCAACAAGATCACGACGGAAGCCGGCGACTTTGAACCGGGCACCGAAATGGTGGTTTTTCCAACCGACGGCCACAAATCGGCGTGTTTCATCTGCTACGAATCGGTTTTCCGGACTACGTGCGGCAGTTCGCTGCGCAGGGTGCGGACTGCTGGTAAACTCTCGAACGATGGCTATTTCGGGCACAGTTCCGCCCGTGAACAGCATCTGAAAATCGCACGGATGCGCGCAGTCGAAAATCGTCGCTGGCTGATCCGGGCAACCAACGACGGAATCACCGCAGCCATCGACCCCGCCGGTCGCATAACCGAGCGTTTGGAACCGTACACCGCCACATCGGCACGCATGCACTATTCCTACGAAGCCAGCCTGTCTCCCTACACACGTTGGGGGACTGGTTTGCCTGGAGCTGTCTTGCGCTGGGCTGGTGCTGGTGGTGCTGAGCCAGGTCCCATCCTACCGCGGTTAGCACCTAGTAGAATTCCCACAAACTCCACTATCACCACCGATTACTTTTCTTATACCCGCATTCGAGTGTAATCAGTTCTACCGTAATCTGCCGATAGCTTTACTGAGCAAATCATGTCAACTGCAGCGCACTGCCGCTTATCGCTTTTGGAACTGCCCGGGCGTTTGGAAGCCGAACTGGCAATCAAGGCAGCTTCGGAAAACGGACAGCGGACATTTGCGACGCTATTGGTAGCCGATGGCATCCTGGCGCTCAGCGAGCAGTTCGCTATGAAGCAGGCGATCAAATGCTGCTCGATTTCAGCCTGCATTGGTTGACCACCCTGCGGCGCGAGGACAAACTCTACCGCTGGAGTGGAACTTCGTTTTTGGCGATCATTCAGCGGAATACAAACTGGCGTGATTTCACATCCGAAATCGATCAACTCGCCGCGCAGCCTGTCACGGCATGGCTCAAGAGCAAAGAGGGAAGAACTCCTATTGTGCTTGGAACCAGGGTTCAAGTTTTGCCTTTACAGGCGAATGAATCCTCTGCGGCTATCGTCCGATCCATCGATTATTTCGTTGCTGCAAACGTTGGCTAGATTTTCGCTTAAAAAAATTGACCACGTGGTCGATAAGCCATTCGTGGAACGAAGAAGCAGCCCAGATTCCAAACGAATGTGCCGGTTAAGGTCGTCCTCCTGGGAGACACTGACCGCGAAATCTCCGCGACTCTGGTGAATGTATCAGGCAAGGGAATGCAATTGTCGGCAAGCGCACCCGTGCCGCTAAGCAGTCCTGTGCGCGTGGACGCTGGAGATCAGATGTTTCTGGGGGAAGTCTGCTACTGCCAACCTGCAGGAGAAAATTTCGTAATAGGCTTGCGCTTAGAGCAGGTACTGTGCGGAATGAGTTCACTCGAAATGCTCTCGAACCGTGTGTTCGACGAAGATCCCGGACGACAGCCTACAGAGTCGGCAACGTCCGTACTCCGGTAAGGAAAGAGATCACCAGAACGGCCAGGAGCGCAAAAAACAGAGCTACCCCGATTCGGTTAGCCAGCCGACCCCTCTTCAAATCTTTTTGCAGTAGGTGAGGCATTAGCGATTCCCCGGCAACTTGGTATCGGACGATTTCCTCCGTGCGGAAGTTTCTAAAAAACTCCTGCTACTTTTTCAACGGGCAAGCCTCAGACTTCGCTATCCTTTTCGAAGGATGACTAGAAAAATTGTGGTGGTGGGGGCGGCCCGGACAGCTCGGCATCGAATTGGTTCGTGAATTCAGTGAGCGCGGCTACACAGTTATGGATTACGGCGAGATCTCTCTCAACATCACCGACCAGGTGCGTACCGAGAGTTGCATTGCCGATCTCGATCCAGATGTGGTGCTGAACGCCGCGGCTTACAATCAGGTTGACCTGGCAGAGCGCGAACCACAACACGCGTTTCTGGTCAACGCGATCGGAGTCCGCAATCTTGCACTGGCATGCCGCCAGGTGGATGCTCGTTTCGTACACTTTTCCACTGATTATGTATTCGATGGAACAGCAGGCCGGCCATACGCCGAACAGGATACGACGCATCCATTGGGGGCCTATGCCGTTTCGAAGTATGCCGGCGAGCTATACGCGAACGCCTACCTGCAAGACCCGCTCCTCATCCGAACTTCCGGCGTCTATGGACCCGGCGGGCTCAGGAATAACCGCGGCAACTTCGTCGAACTCATGCTCCGCCTGAGCGAGGAAAAGAAGCCGATCCGCGTTGTGGAAGATCACGTGGGCTCGCCCACCTACGCGCCGCTGCTCGCCGCGCGTTCGGCCGATCTTGTGGAGCGCAAGGCCGTCGGTTTTTTCACATCGGAGGTGGCAGCGCAATTTCCTGGTTCGATTACGCGAAGAAGATTTTCGAAATTGCCGGTGCCGATGCGGCCGCGCTTAAGGCCACCAGTGATCGCGAATACCGCACAGAGGCGCGACGTCCGAAATATTCCGCCTTGAGCAACGCGAAAATGGAAAAACTGGGGCTGGAAGCGATGCCATCCATCGAGGAATCGCTGAGGCTGTACTTCGCCGCGCGAACGGTATATACCAGCTAATACGACTTAAAATGCTATATTCAGATTCGTGACTCGAATACTGCGCTGGCTCGCACCAGCACTCCTCCTCATAATTCTCGCCATTTTCTTTCGTGAATGGACCGTACCTATCGCTCTATCGCTCGCCGGCCGCGCGCCGGGTTGCACATTCAACCGGGCGGCCCGGAGCATAAGCGAAGATCAGCGGCAAATAAGAATCAAAGACGAAATAGTACGCACCAGCCGCCTTGTGGAACGCGACCCGGCCGGCTATCACCTGTGGGAGACCTCCGCTGGGGCTTATTGGATTCCGGCAAGCAGCGATTTCTCATTGCATTTCGATCTTGCCGAGCAGGAGCGCAAAATCTACGGCACGGGCGAACAATCCGTGAAGCGCGGCGACGTGGTGCTGGATTGCGGAGCCAATATCGGAGTGTTCACTCGTGAGGCGCTGGCCGCTGGAGCGAAGCTGGTGGTCGCCATTGAACCCGCACCAGAAAACCTGGAGTGCTTGCGCCGAAACCTCAAGCATGATATCGACGCCGGTCGCGTTATCATCTATCCGAAAGGCGTATGGGACAAGAACGACATGCTGACTATGCGCGTGGATCCGAAGAACTCGGCGGCCGACAGCTTTGTCATTCAGCGCGACGACATGCACGATTCCATCAAGCTTCCGCTGACCACGATCGACAACCTTACGGCGGAACTGAAGTTGGATCGCGTCGATTTCATCAAGATGGATATCGAAGGCGCTGAGCCACGCGCACTCGCCGGAGCAAAAGCGACCTTGGCGCGTTTCCGCCCACGTTTGGCAATCTCGGTGTACCACACGGCTACCGACAAAGTGACGGTGCCGCAGTCAATCGACGCAGCCTGGTCCGGATACAAACAGGAATGCGGACCGTGCTCAGAGCACGAAGGCCGCATCTTCCCGACCGTTTACTACTATCGCTAGTCTCCCTGTTGGACCCTGTTTGGGAAGATGGCGCAGACTTTTCTGAGGCGCATCCGTGTCCACTCGTGGGAAGAACTTCGTCAGTTTAGTAAAGCGTTATACCAGAACGCGATTTACTTCGAAAACCAGTGTTTGGCCTTGTCCTTCATGCGCTGCATGAAAGAGCGTACTTCCTGTGGCGCCTGGGCGGCTTTGCCCAGCAGGGATGTATCGACATCGTTCGTGAGGCTGTCAGGATTGGGTTTCTCCGCTGGCAGTTTGTTTACCAGCCGCACTCGATAGCCCTGGAATGCGAATGTACGTCTCCAGACCTGCCCATCGCCGTCCTCAATCAACAGCGAAAAGCCCTGAACCGTCAGACGGTTTCTGCCCTCAGTTACTTCGACCGTGCTGCGTCTGGACCGGGTAGTAGCCTTTGACTTTTCGCTCGATATAGGCCGTCTCAAAGCGGTTGCGGCGCGTATTGAAAATGAATACGCGAAAGCCATCGAAGTCGTAGGCTCCAGCGAACGCGAAAGCGTAGTCCAGAGCCAGTGGTTGCGCGGTTCCCGTCTTCGTCCTTCACCTCACCAAGCGAAAAGTAAGAAGTAATCCGGTTGCCTTCCGCGTATTGCGCGACAGAATCGGGAATCGCCATGCTGACCATGCGCGCCAGTACCCAACCTGACATTCCGTCCTTGGTCCGCATCAGGTTCCACTCGTCGTACTTGAGTCGGCGGCGGGCAGCTTGCTGTAGCTCGCCTTGTGGATTTTCGGAACTTCGAGCAAGGGATCACTGCGCGAAAGCTCCAGCCAATCGGCGGGGGCTTTGGGCGGGCGCGGCAACGGAAGTACGGCACCTTCGCGGGTCTCCGCCTCTGTCGCTTCGCTTTCTTTTTGGGTCTTCTTAGCTGCGGGCGGGGGCGGCGGCGCAACTACTTCGCTCTGGAAATGGAAGCTCGCTGCACGATGCGCCGTCCAATCACCTCGATCGAGCCATTCTCAGGGATCTGGTAAAAGCTGGGCGCACCGCGGTTGGGTTCGCTGTGTATGTTCAGGGCTTCGTAGACCGTACCACGGCCTTGTGAGGGAATTTAGCTGCAGATTCGATCATGCTGTGAAGTCCGGTCCATCTGGGCCGATGTCATTAGTTGCCGGTTGTCGGTCCAGCCCTCGACGCCTTGTGGCGTGCGCAAACGGACGAAAGCGCCGGCGGATTTGCAGCACATCCAGGCGGTCACTATGCTTGAGCGTGGCCACCACGTCGGAACGAGGAGAGAGATCGTTACGGATCGTAAGCTAGCGGAGCGACATAAGCTTCGCCGATTGGCTCTGCAGGGGCAGGTTTCGTGCTGCAGCCTGTAAAATACAGCAGCAGCGGATCGGGAAGAGAAACGGAATTGCGCATCAAGGTTGCGGAAATTAACGACATCGAATAGCGGAACAGCGGGCTGCAGATCAGTTCGCATCATCAGACTTATGCGGGCCGCCTTGAAGAACGGCGGCATAACGATGATGGATTCAGCAGCGGCAGTATTTACGTCGTCGCCTTCGGCCGATGCTACGCCGGAGCGCCTGCGCACAGCCATGCTTCGCCGGCCTTGAAGCGTTCGCCGTTGATTGTGCCCGCCCTTCCAGCGCGATCAGAATGTGGCAGACGCCAGAAATCGCGAACGGGTTCGTAAACCCCGCTCGGACGTCCCAATGTTCGGTCACGAAATATGCGCAGGTGGCAAGCAGCGTGCGCACGCCATCAAGCTTGCACGGTTGCACCGCTGGCCGGCGGGGGAGCTGGGTCGGATACTTCAATGCCCCGATCCAGATGCAGTTGACTGCCCCGCCCGTAATCGTAGAGGCGATAGGTGATATCGGATTGCTCCTGGATCTCCAGCAGCTTGACTCCCGGCGCCAATCGCGTGCACCACGCCCGCAGGCACAAAGATCACGTCGCCTGCCTGCACAGGCACAAAATTCATCAGATCCTTGATTTCGCCCGAGATCGCGGATTCCCGTAAACGCTCAGGCGTGATGCGCTCGCGAAAGCCAAGCGCGACTGTTGCACCGGGTTCCGCCGCGAGGATGTACCACATCTCGGTTTTGCCCAATGAGCCATGTTCATGGTTGCGCGCATAGTCGTCGCCCGGATGCACCTGTACGGAAAGCGGCTCCGACGTGAACAGAAACTTGATCAATAGCGGCAGTGATTCCTGCGCTGTCAACCAGACTTCGCCAGTGCGAACTCCGGCTTCGGGAACCATGAGTCCAAGCGACATGGTTCCCCACGGGCGTTCATGCAACGACGCCTCAGCCGGTACAGGATTAGATCGACTCATCCGAGGTTTTGAATGAAGGCCTGGATGCGGTCAAGTCCCTTTTCCAGTTCCTCCAACGATGCGGCGTAGGTGATGCGAATGTGCTGTTCCGTTCCGAAGGCTTCGCCCGGAACGACGGCGACATGGGCTTCCGCCAGCAAGCGCTCGGCAAACTGCATCGTGTTGTGGATGCCGTTCTTGCCAAAAGCGACACTGATGTTCGGATAGGCGTAAAAAGCGCCGCGCGGATCGGAGTCGTGACGCCGGGAATCCACGCAGGCGCGCGATAACATAATCGCGGCGCTTGCGGTATTCGGCCAGCATGACGCCCACCGAATCCTGCGGACCGCGCAACGCCTCCACCGCCGCCTTCTGTGCGATCGATGTCGGGTTCGAAGTGCTATGGCTCTGCAATTTGCTGACCGCGCCGATGACCGCCGCCGGGCCAAGGCCGAAGCCAATGCGCCAGCCAGTCATCGAGTAGGTTTTCGAAAGCGATCCGGCGACCAGAACGGTATCCTTTGCGCCAGGCATGGAGGCGATCGAGAACGGTTCGGAGTCGTAAAGGAAACGGCAGTAGCACTCGTCGGTCATCAGCCAGATACCGCGCTGCGACGTAAGATCGAAGATGCGCTCGAACTCTTCGCGGTCGAGCACAGCGCCGCTCGGATTTGACGGCGAGTTGATGATCACCAGCTGCGTCTTGTCGGTGAGGTAGGCGCTCGATCATCTTCGCCGTGAAGGTGAAGCCCTTCGATTCGTCGGTCTCGACAAACACGCACTTGCCGCCAGCGTAGTTGACGACATCCTTGTAAGTGACCCAGTACGGAACCGGAATAATAACTTCATCGCCCTGGATTCAGCAATGCCTGCGTCAGATTGAAAATGATATGCTTTGCCGCCGACCGAAACGACGCATTCGGCAGGCGAGTAGGCCGTCCCGTAGTCCTGCGTGTGGCGCTCGCAGATCGCCTGCTTCAGTTCCATCGTGCCGCCCGCGGGCGTGTACTTGGTGAAGTTTTGCGTCGATGGCTCTGATCGCGGCTTGCTTGATATTCTCAGGTGTTGGGAAGTCGGGCTCGCCGGCCCCGAAATCCACAACATCGACGCCTTCGCGGCGCAGGCGGTCGGCATCCGCCGCCACTTTCATCGTGGACGATACACTGATCAGTCCAATGCGATCAGATAGATCCGAAGTAGTCTGCATCTTCTATCTGATTTCTCCCAGTAATCTTTCCTTGAGCCGGGCTTCCACAGTGGGCGGCACCAGCCCGGAGATGTCTCCGCCCAGGCCGAAAACCTGCTTCACCAGGCGCGAACTGATGAAAGAGTACGCCTCGCCGGCCATCATGAAGATCGTTTCGATCTCCGGCCGCAGGCGGCGATTCATCAGTGCCATCTGCAATTCATATTCGTAGTCCGAGATGGCCCGGATGCCCCTCAGGATGATTGTGGCGTGCTTGCGGGCCGCGTAGTCGACCAGCAAGCCGTCAAAGCAATCGATCTCCACGTTTGGAAAGGGGATCACTACCTCACTCAGCATCTCCATACGTTCCTGAACCGTAAATAGCGGTTGCTTTGTCTTCGTTCCGCAGGATGGATACGATCAGCCGGTCAGCGATCCGCGAGCCCCGCTCAATAAGATCAAGGTGCCCATTCGTGATCGGGATCGAAGGAGCCGGGATAAATAGCTACTACAGACGCGGGCTTCGTGGCCAACGGATACTCAATCATACCTGCCTGGGGCGTTTAGTTAATTGTAGCGCGAGTTCAGATGAGTTTCTCCTGTGCATAGCGCAGACAGGAACTGACGTTCTCCTGTTCCCGTTTCAGCCGCGCAACCGCATCCAGCGTTCCAGCTATCGGCAGCATACGCTTGTGCGCGGAAACGAACGACAATGTACTCGCCAGATAACGCGCGGGGCGATCCGGAAACGTGGCCCAGTACTTTTCGGTAAGGCAGGGAATTTTCAATGGATCGCGGGTAATCATTTCAATCGAGAATTTCGTGCGCGGACGCGCTTTGCGCACCAACTCCAGCATTCTTCGCAAATCGAGAATACCCTCTCCGAAAGGAACTTCGGCGAGCAGAAAACCTTCCGCATGCAGATCGACGGCCATGTCCTTGAAATGAGTGGAAACGGCATACGGTGCGAGCCGCTCGACAACTTCCATCGGATTGTCCAGCAGCGCCATGTTGTTGCCCGTATCCAGCGTGACGCCAAGGTATTCGCTGCTGTAGCCTCGCAGCAGTGCTGCGAGTTCGTCAACCGTGCGATCTTTGTGATTTTCGATCGCGAGCGGCAACTTCAATTTCTCCGCAATCGGAAGTGCGCGTTCGATTGCGGCGCGTGAATCCGCATCAAAGCGCTTCCATTCCTGCAGTGTCGAAAAGGTCTCGTAGCGGCGTCCACTTAGGCAAGCCGTCCGCACGCAGAGGGCTCCCGCGTCGCGCGCTGCTGAAAGCAAAGCACTGAATTGTGCAGTGTCGGCTCCCGGCAAACTGGCTTGCGCTTCAAAGAACATTCCGAGTTGCTCGCAGCGTTCGCGCACGCGCCGCACATAGGCGGGGTCGGTGGAACTGATACTCATCTGCACGCCGCCCGCGCCAAGCGTGTTGCAGTACTCAATGAACTCCAGCGTGTCCTTGGGCTTGCGCTGCGGAAACGAATGGTTCACGACTCCGGCGAAAAATCGCGTCACAGTTTGAAGCCTTTCAGCACATCGTCCCAAGGCTTGCGATAGGGACGCTCAAGCATGGCCGTCGCCTCGGCATCGCCGATGATTTCTTCGCGTTGCGGAATCCAGCGAATTTTGCGGCCGGTGCGCAGCGAGATGTTTGCCAGATGGCAAGTGGTCGCGGTGCGGTGGCCGTCTTCGATGCTCGATACAGGCTGCTGCCGGGACTTGATGCAATCCAGAAACTCGCGCACGTGCAGCGCGAACTGCTCCATGGCTGTGCCGGTGCCTTTCGCGGGTTTGATCCACGGCGTGGGCCTGGTTTCCGAGCGCACCGGACCGCCCGCGGGATGACCCTGAAATACGGGCACGGCGTTGTTTGGATCGATGCGCGGATCGGGAAAAACCTCGTAGCCGCTGCGCCCGATTGTCATGCTGCCTTTGGAACCGAAAAATTCGAGACCCAGTTTACCTCGTCCCACACTCGCTTCACGATGCGACCATGTGGCGTTGAAACCGGGATATTCGATAATTGCGTCCTGCGTGTCAGGGGTTTCGCCGTCGTCTTCCAAAACGAACCGGCCGCCGGCGGAACTCACGAGCGTCAGGACCCAGCACTGGCATAACCCACTGCACGATGTCGATTTCATGTGCACCGAGATTGGTCATCTGCCCGCCCGAATAATCCCAAAACCAGCGGAAGTGATAAAGCGCGCGATGAGGAGTGTACGGCGCGCAGGCGCTGGTCCGAGCCACATGTCGTAATCGAGATCGGTCGGCGCGCGCCATCCGGTGGACGTTCCGAAGCCCGGCATTCACGTTGCGCGAACGGTGCCCATGCGGACCTTCGTGGATCTTGCCGATATAGCCGGCACGCAGCATCTCACGCGCCTGCTTGTAATGCGGCCCGCTGCGTTGCTGCGTGCCGACCTGCACGACGCGTTTGTAGCGCTGCGCGGCATTGACCATCCAGCGGCCCTCGCGCACGAACAGCGTGAGCGGCTTTTCGACATAGACGTCTTTACCTGCCGCGCAGGCCATGATTGTCATCAGCGCGTGCCAGTGATCCGGGGTGGAGATGCACACCGCGTCGATGCTCTTTTCATCGAGCAGTTTGCGGAAATCGTGATAGCCTTTTGCGCGCCCGCCGCACGCGGCAATGCCCTGCTCCATGCGCGGTTGATACACGTCGGACACGGCGACAAGATCGGCGTCCTTCTGATTTTTGAAATCGTGAACGTGTTGCGTGCCGATCAAGCCATAGCCGATAAAACCGACTTGTACTCGATCATTAGCTCCGCGAACACGATTCCAGGATGCGGCTGTCATGGCTCCCAGAAATCCGCGCCGTGTTTGTGACATGGGGAGATTCTATCAGGAAGTCCTGGACTCTTGTGAACAGATTACGCTATGAGGACGCGCCGCAACACTTCTTGTACTTCTTGCCGCTACCGCATGGGCACGGGTCGTTGCGCCCGACCTTCCCGTTGGCGGGAGGCACCTCGATCGGCATATCCGTCACTGGCTCGTCGTTGAAAGATTCGGGCTCCTCAGACTCCCTGGACGTGGCAAAGACCGGCTCAATACCGTGCAGCGCCAATCGTTCGTCCAGAGCCATCTCGACAAGTTCCAGTTCTTCCGGTTCAGACCACTCGGCAGCTTCCTCGATCTTGCGCAGCAATCCGCGAATTCGTCCCCTCGAAATTTCGGCCGGAACCGAGAGCGCATACGCAAACAATGCGTCGCTGCGGTAAGTCTTCCTCGTCGAAGAACTCGCGCAGCTTGCCGGCTTCGGTACCGATGCCCAGGTAGCCCGTGCCCCAGATTGCGTTGCGCTTGATCTCGGGATCAGGGTCAGCCAGATGCTGCGGCATGAATTCCGCGAAGGAGCGGTCCAGCGAACGCCACATGGCTTCGAGCGCTTTGGCGCGCGACTCGGGAATTTCGTAAAACTCCAGCATGCGGGCGCGAACAATCGGATCGTCCGATTCAAACGCGAGACCGACCAGTGCGCCGCAGCGTTCTTCCAGCGGTGCGGCTTCGTCGTTCAGCTTGGCGGCCATGGCGGCGCGAATAGCCGGTTCTATCTACAGCGCTGCCGAGAGTTTCCCAGGCGTGTGCGCGGACGTGACGGAGCTATCCTCGTGCGCCATCATGAAAATCTGGTCGCGCAGCGGGCGTTCCAATTCGCGGTTAAAAAAGTGTTGTACCGCCGCAGTCCTGTACTCTTCCGAACAGCTCTGCCAGAAATCCAACACGTTCTTCATCATCCAGAATCGAGAAGAACGGACCCGGAATTCCGGGTACAGTTCCCAGATCGATTCCGGCTCAGGAAAGCCATCGACGCGTGTTTCGTTGAAATGCTCTAATGCGAATTCGGCTTCCGTGCGGATGAGCGCAGCGGAGGGATCGTCACCCAAACCGGCCAGTAGTTCTTCGATTTCGGGACGCGCGGAAGGATCGCCGTACAGACCGAGCAGCAACAAACCATCGACAGCGTCGAACTGCATCCTATCAAGCAGCAACTTCAGAATTCGGTCGTCGCGCTGGCGGAACGAAGACAGAATGTACGGGATTTCGCCCGCTTCATCTTCGCCCAATTCCTCATACAGATCCAGCAGTGGCTGAATGGCGGGCTCACCGATCTCGCGGAGAGCCGACATGATCTCTTCAGACACGTCTTCGCCCACATTGCGGCGAAGATAAGCCAGATAAAACGGCAGTGCCTCGGGCGTACGCAGGTACCGGAAGAGTGCTACCAATTCCTCTTCCATGTCGACGCGGTCGTCGAGACGGTCCTCCATGGCGAAGCGCAGGATGTCAGGGAGAGTCACGGGCGGGATCGTCAACGAGCGCGTGGATCAGGCGATGATCGAAACCAATCATCCCCCTCGCCGACGCGGTCAAAAGATCATAGGCCGGCGTGGATTGGTACTGCTCAGGATTGATAAACACGGGAGTATGGGGCGGCTTTTTCAGCCGCCCCGCTTATTGCTATTCCTCTTCCTTCACCACGTTCACGGTGATATCCACGGTGACGTCGCGGTGCAGGCGAACCGGAACCTTGTGTTCGCCGAGCTGCTTGATGGGCTCTTCGAGCTGGATCTTGCGGCGGTCGACGGTGTAGTTCTGCTTTTCGAGCAGCTCGGCGATGTCCTTGGAGGTGACCGAGCCGAACAGCTGATCGTTCTCGCCGGCCTTCTGACGAGATGGTGACGCACGAGCGGCCATGATCTTGGCCAGTTCCTGCGCGTCGCCCAAATCCTTGGCATCGCGGCGCAGATGCGCCTGCCGTTCCTGCTCGACGATCTTCTTGTTGGATTCGGTGGCGGCCACGGCCAGACGCTTGGGCAGCAGGTAATTGCGGGCGTAGCCGGCGGCCACTTTCACCACCTGGCCGCGGGTACCCAACTTTTCGATGTCTTCCCTGAGAATGACTTCCATGGTCCTGTCTCCTTACACCTGTGTCGCGAACGGCAGCAACGCGATGTTGCGCGCCTGCTTGATGGCTTCCGCCAGCCGCCGCTGATGCGGCGTGCAAACGCCCGAGATGCGGCGCGGGGTGATTTTGCCGCGCTCGGAAACGAACGCCGACAGCAGCTTGACGTCCTTGTAGTTGATGTCGTCGATCTTGTCCACGCAGAACCGGCACACCTTCTTGCGCCGGAAATACTGTTTCTTCTGCCAGCGATCGCCTTGTCGCCGCCCGTGGGTCGCTGGCTGGCCGCTACCGGCCTTCCACCTTTGCTCTGTTCTGCCATGATCGTTCTCCTCCGTCCCTTATCCTGTCGGCTGGCCGGCAGTCTCGGCGCGGCGGCCTCTGCCAGCATCTGTTGCTCGGCCGTGCGGCATGGCCGGAGCAGCCGGTGGAGCGGCGGTGCGGCTTGCGGGCGGCGCGCTTTTCGCGCGGCCTTTCGGCGCTTTTCCACCCTCTTCAGCTTCTCGTCGATGCGCACGGTGATGAACTTCAGGACCAGGTCGGAGACGCGCAACCGGCGCTCGAATTCCTTCACCGGTCCGGGCCGGCAGTGAACTGCAACAGGACGTAGAAGCCTTCGCGCGCTTGTGCACGCGGTAGGCCAGCTTGCGCACGCCCCACTTCTCGACTTTTTCCATGGTGCCGCCGCCGGCGGTGATAACTGACGTCTGCACTTGCTCGACGAACGGGTCGATTTCTTCTTCCGGTCGCGTCCGGCCGAACGATGAACAGCTCTTCGTAGATTCTCATTCTTCCTCTGTTTTGAGCCTCGGGCGCGACGATTGAATCTCGCCATGGCCTTTTCGACGCCCTCGGCAATTATGGACTCCACCGCCTCGAGCCGCAAGGTCCGAGCAGCTCGTCCAATTCCTTTCTCTGCCCCCGCTTGATGGGCGCCAGCACAAATTCCGCGCCATCGCGGACCTCGTGGCCGGGATGAATGCCCAGGCGAACCCGGGCGAATTCGCTCGGTTCCCAGGCTCGCGGATCACCGATTCCACCCCGTGATGCCCGCCGGCGGAGCCTTTCGGCCTGATCCGGAAGTGACGTCCACGGCAGGTCCAGATCGTCGTAAACCACGATCAGCTCCCGCGCCGCGAGCTCGTACTTTTCCAGCAGCGCCGCACCGATGTCCCGCTCAAATTCATGAACGTCTGCGGCTTGGCCAGCAGCACCGGCCGCCGGCGATCTTGCCCGTCCCCACCAGCGCCTGGCATTCCCGGCGCGCCTGACCGCATGCCGTTCCGCTCCGCCAGCCGGTCCACCACCAGAAACCCCAGGTTGTGCGGCGTACGCTGCGTATTCCCGGCCCGGATTGCCAAGGCCCGAGCAACGAGGCCACGCAAGCATCCGGCACGGAACTTACTTCTTCTTCTCCTTGACTTCGGCCTCGGCTTCTTCTTCCTTCTTGCCCTTCTTGATGACTTCGGGCTCGGCGGCGGCGGCGGCGGCTTCCTCGACCCGCAGCCTCGGCCGGCGCCTCTTCGGCACGCAGCGCGACCACGTGCACGAGCACCGCATCCGGCGGGCTCAGCAGTTTCATGAACCGGTCAGCGGCACATCGCTGGCGCGGCATGCTCTGGCCGAGCATCAGCTCGGTCGACGTCGAACGTGAAGCTCTCCGGAATCTCGTCCGGCAGGCACTCGATCTCGATTTCGCGCGTCGACCACCTCGAGCAGGCCGCCCTGTTGCTTGACGCCCTTGGCTTCGCCCTGCGCAGTGCACCGGGACCTTCACCGAGATGCGCTTGGTCAGGTCGATGCGCTTCAGATCCGACGTGCAGCAGATTGCCCTTGATCGGGATCGTCCTGCCAGTCGACCACCATCACGGGCGTGGTCTCGCCAGCCGCTGGATGGCGACGTCGAAAATCGTGTTGTGGCCGGTGACTTGCTGTGCAGGATCTCGGTTCACTTCCTTCGGGTCTCACCGAAACCGCGACGGGTCCTTTGCCGCGCGCCATACACCACGGCGGGAATCTGCGCCCTTCACGCGCAGACGGCGGGCTTCGTTCTTGCCGCGCGAGGCTGCGCGGTTCGGCGGCGATCGTAATATCTTTCCTCATTGCTCGCTCCTTTCGCCGGGGCGTAGCCATGCATTCGCTGTGCGGCCACGTGAACCCTGCGCCTTTCTAGAACCTCAAACAAACAATGTGCTGACGCGACGTCTCCTCGTGAATCGACTGGATGGCCCGCGCCAGCAGCGGCGCCACCGAGAGCTGCTGATCGTCGCCGGCACTTGCGCGCCTCTTCCCGCAGCGGGATCGAGTTCGTCAAAACAACTTCCTTCAGACGCGAGCGGTCGATCCGCTCGACCGCCGGGCCCGGACAGCACGGCGTGCGTGGCGCAGGCGCGTACACTCGTCGCGCGCGCCCTGTCGCAGCAGCGCCTCGGCGCCCTTGACCAGCGTGCCGGCGGTGTCGATCAGGTCGTCGACGATCAGGCAGTCGCGGCCCTCCACGTCGCCGATGATGTGCATCACCTCGGCCACGTTGGCCTCCTCGCGGCGCTTGTCGATGATGGCCAGCGGCGCGTTCAGCCGCTTGGCGAAGGCGCGCGCGCGCTCCACGCCGCCGGCGTCCGGGCGAGACCACGGTCAGATTCGGAATCGCTCTGCGACTTGAAGTATTCGATCATCACCGGCGTCGCGAACAGGTGATCCACCGGAACGTCGAAGAAGCCCTGAATCTGCGCGGCGTGCAGATCGAGCGCCAGAACCCGGTCCGCGCCGGCGGTTTCCAGCAGGCTCGGCGACCAGCTTGGCCGAGATCGGCACGCGGGGCTTGTCCTTGCGGTCCTGCCGCGCGTAGCCGTAATAGGGCAGCACGGCGGTGATGCGCTCCGCCGAGGCGCGCTTGAGCGCGTCGATCATCAGCAGCAGTTCCATCAGGTGGCGGTCCACCGGCGTGCAGGTGGGCTGCACCACGAAGACGTCGGCGCCGCGCACGTTTTCCTGGATCTGGAGATAGATTTCGCCGTCGGAAAACGTCTTGACCGAACTGAGCGCCGAGGTCGATTCCCAGCTCGGCGCAGATCTCGCCGCGCAAGCGCGGGATTGGCATTCCCGGTGAAGATCTTCAGACGTTCGACCTCATTACGCGTACCGGCTTTGGGGCGGCCATACCTTTCGATTCAATGCGGGGCAAGACTTCTGAGCCATTGCGCCTGATATTGAGCCCGGCTCACGGTCTGAATCGGAAACGCCGATTCACCCATCCGCATACCCTCCAATTGGCGACGAGCAGCTTGCACTGCTCTCGCGAGTTGCAAACAATCCAAACAGGGCGGACCCACTCCCGCTCATCATCGCAGAAGACGCTCCCAGCTTCAGGAGTTTTCTCTTTATCGATTTCAAGCGAGGGTGAATTGTCGAATACTACGGATTCGAAGTCGTTCTCAAAAACAGGCGGCTTACCTGACTCGGTTGCCAGCCCCCTAAACTCCAGACAAATGCCTGGAAACTATTAATGATATTGGAACTTGGCGTCTGAAGTCAAACCACGGCCGAGCGCTTTGTAGGCCTCCGGAGTCGAGACATGAATGCCCGGAGCGACCACGATTCCGTACTGTTTCGGATATCTGGGAGCCCATACAGCTCGGTTCCCCGCCCCTGCGCCACCGCGCTGCCGCCGAACAAAAAGAACGGCACATCGCTGCCCAGGCCTGCCGCCAGTTCCAGCAGCGTCTCCGTAGGCAGAGTTTTGCCAGCCAACGCAGGCAGCGCCAGCAGAATCGCGGCTGCGTCGCTCGACCCGCCGCCAAGCCCGCCGCCCATCGGTATCTTCTTGGAAAGACGGATGTTAAGCTGTCCGCCAATGCGCATGGAGGCGAATGCCGCCTCAGCCGCGCGAATCACCAGATTGTTCGGAATCTCCGGCTTGGCGTTGATGGTCAGTACGCCGCGCCGGAGTGAATTCGAGTTCGATACGTATCGGCCAGCGAGATGGTCTGAAAAACGGTCCGCAGCTCGTGGAAGCCATCAGGGCGCTTGTGCAGCACCTTGAGTCCGAGATTGATCTTCGCCAGCGCCCTGACGCGCGCCGAGCGGGCTGGATGGCCCATTGGCTAGTAGTGCACGAGCGCGAACTTCTCGTGGCCGTTAAGCCGCGTTTCGCCCTTGAGAAAATCGAGCTCGATCACGAAGCCGAGACCGGCCACGGTTCCGCCGAGCTTCTCGACCAGCTTGCAGACTGCCGCGGCGGTACCGCCGGTAGCCAGCACATCGTCGATAATCAGCACGCGCTGTCCGGGCTCGATCGCGTCCTTGTGGATTTCGAGCACATCCGTGCCGTATTCCAGTGCATATTCGATGCGCTCCGTCACGGAGGGCAGCTTCTTAGGCTTGCGCACCGGGACGAATCCAACTCCAAGCGCATAGGCAACAGCCGGCGCAAAGATGAAACCACGCGCTTCGATGCCGAGCACGACATCGATATGCTCATCGCGATAGCGCTCGACGAGCCGGTCGATAGTGCACTTCAAACCGGGGCCGTTTTTCAGCAGGGTCGTGATGTCGTAAAAATTGATCCCGGGCTTCGGAAAGTCGGGCACTTCGCGGATAAGTTGTTTAAGATCGGACATTTCAGTGTTGGATGTGGAACTCTGAGTATTTTACCACTGCCTCCTCATGTTCTTCGACGCCGCGCACGTCGGCCCAGCGCGGCCCCTTCCAAAGCAGCCCCGCGAGGTCGTTCAGTTTATCGAGCGGGCCAACGACATACACTTCGACGCGTCCGTCGTCGAGATTGCGGACATACCCGGTCAGTCCAAGGTCCTGAGCAGCTTTTTCAGCAAAGTAGCGGTAGCCGACGCCCTGCACCCGGCCACGCACAAAGTATCGGCGCGCACACTTTTTCACTCATTCAGTGTCGCAAATGCGACCAGGCTATAGAATGAAGCCATGTTGCGCTCGCTGTTACCGATCAGTGTTTGGCTGATCGCCGCATACGGTTGGGCTGCCTCGGAGGCAGACCGGGCAGTAATACAGTTAATGCGGGTTCAGAGCGATGGTGCGCAACAAGTTCGAATATTACATCGAGCTGCCGTGGATCCGGAACTGGATATGGTGGTTGCATTGAGCGGTCCCGATGAAGGCTGGTGGAACACCAGATCGAAGCTCGGGCTTTTCCTGCAGCGTCGGGAAGAACCGGGATTGCGGTACAAGATCGCAGTCGAGCACGGGCGGGGAGACGCCGACTGCTACGCCCGAGTCGAACGCGCAACAGCGACGGACGTCGTAATCTCCTGCACGCCAGAGAAAGGCCGACCTGGGCCTAACCGGAAGTTCGTTTATGATGTTCGCGCCAAGGTGCTGGTAAAGCAAGTCGTTTATGACCAATTCGCGATGTACCGTGTGTTTGGCTCGGAGCAGAAGGCAGTGCTCGTCGGCTCCGACTCCCACCGCGTGATCGCCATCGAGTACCGTCCGGCGCAGGAACCTGCATTCCGGTTGCTGAGCGGTGCGCAAGCTGAGAGTTGGACACGGCGTGTCCCATTTACAACCGGCACAATCGGTGTGGGAGCGGAGCAGCGCCGTGAGCTTTACCCCGAGCCAAAGAAACCCAAGCCTGTCCACTTCGGGCCAGGAAACCGATTCACTTTGTTGGACGGATCGGTGCAGCAGTTCCCACTACCTCAAAGTACGTATGAAGAGTTCAGTACGGCCCGGCCTTCACGCGTGAAAAGTGGCTACACCCGCGAGGGATCAGTGATGAACGAACAGATCGGGCCGTACCAAATCGCGGACGGTACGCTCTGGTTCGCAAAGACCTTCTACGACGGCGAAGGGATGACAGGGGTGGGCGGGTTCGGATACTTCGATACACAAACAGGCGAGTACCGTATCTACTCGCCTGTCGAAATAAAGGATTGGTCCGCGACTGCGATGCTGGTGGAGTCCGATGCGATTTGGATTGGGCTCGCGCATAACGGCGAATGGGGAGCTACCGGAGGTGGAATACTTCAATTCGATCGCTCAACGCAGAAAGCAACTCGACTGCCGCTTCAGGAGATTGTTGTGGGAAATAACTCGCGTTGGAGATCAGCTGGTAATGGCCACAAGCTTCGGAGCCGCTCTATTCGACGGTGTTAAGCTGCGACGGTTTTTCGTGGACGAGACGACTGACGCACGCTTGCACGTGGCCGAGGCCCTTCCCGTACCTGTCAAGTGACGTGACGGCCTGCGGGAACTTTCATCGTACTCGGGATGTCTAACCCCACCAGAGGCTAAGATTCCATGGACGTTTGGCGAGGTTTCAGCGCATTCGCAAGGTTCTACATGCGAATGACAATGGCGCACGTTTTGACGTACGTCGTTATCGGCGGATTCTCTTACATGCTGATCATGAGGCACTGCTGGGCGAATTTTCCCGCGGATCTGAGCCTGCGGGACATCACCGGCAGCCACGTCCAGTTCTGGCTGTGGCCCGCCCAGTTTATTCGATCGCTCGTGCTGGCAGCTGTCTTCTATCCGCTGCGCGAAACCTTGCTGCGGAAGGGCCGGTTCGGTGGACTGTTAGTCGCCGGAATCATGGTAGGCATAGGTTGTCTGGCCGGCTTCAACGGCTTGATCGAGAATTTGATTTTCTACCGCAATGTGAGCCTATACCTGTATTACGTTCACATTCCCGAGATCCTGGCGCAAACGCTCGCGTTTGGCTATTTTCTGGTGTGGTTGGAGAAAGCCGCGGAACAACGGGGACTTCAGACGATCCCCTCGCTTGCCGTGACTGACAAGCTATCGCCTGTATAGAACTACTTCGTCGCCTTCCACTTGATAGCGCAGATTCACCGGATCCAGGATTTTTGCCATTGCCTTGCCGAAAGGCTGGTTTCGAATGGAGACATCAAAGACGAACCGGCGGCATTCCGGATCGGTTTGCGCAAACGATTTGTTCCAGTTGTACTTGAGCCCAACCTGCTTCGCCAGATCGATGACAATATACTGCACGCTCTTCTTGTCGCTGGAGTAGTTGATCAACGCGTCGGGTCGCGGCATGGCGTGCAATCAGGCCGACGATTGAGCACTCTTAGAAAATGAAGCTGATTGTGCCCCGCACCGAACGTGGGGCCTGGACCAGAACCAGTCTGCCGCCGTCCGGAGTTGACAACGGCACATAGCCTTGCGCCATCAGGTTGCGGAGCTCAGCGGACGCTTCCAGGCGTCCGGAGAAGCCCGGAACATTGCCTAGCGGCTGCCGTATCTGCAGATTCAAACCAGGGTCGGTATTCATTCGTTGCGTGAGGGAACGATGCACGGGCGCGACTGCCGAGTAGTCATCCCACTGATAGCTCGACATGAACTTCGTACCGCCCCAAGGAGATACGCCTGCGATTTGCGCCGAGGCCCACGACTGCTGCCCGGGGCTTAGTACGCTGCGTAATTCCCGGGAGTCGCTCGTTTCCAGGGAACGGTCTGAGACTGTGAGTACGCCACGATTTCCGACTGCCACGGTCACGCTGAAATGGTCACCCCAGTTCTGCGTGATCGCCGCTGAAACGCCAGTTCGCTGCACCGTACCGATGTTCAGGATCGAGCTGTTCGTGAAAGGATCAGCCAGAAGATTGTCCGCTGAATAGGTTCCCGCCGGAGCCTGTAAGGTAAGAGCCGCGTTGGAAACGCTCTCACGATAGGCACCCACGCTGAGTGTGCGACTGCCGAATGCCTTGCGGTAACTAAGTTCGAAATCCTCTGCACGCTGCACGCGCACGCCACCATCGCGTCTTGAAATGCGTGGAAATGCGGAGAGTGCCGCCAGTTCCCTGCCGAACTCTGGTTCCGACTGCGACCCTGGTACAATCGCCTCGGTCGGCGGAACTCCGGAACTGTAACCGGCCATTACGGTGCCGAGCGCGCCCAGGCTGTAGCTCAATTGAATATAGGGGCTCAGGAAATTCAAACGGTCAAGGAACGAAACCGATTCGAGTGAAAGCCCATAGGCCAGCTCAATGTCATCGCCGATCTTGCGTTTTTCCGAGACACTCAGCGACATGCTCGTCAAGCCCGGTGAGCCATCACGTTGTGCGCTGAAGTACGAAGCTCCCGCGCGCAACGGCAGAAAAGTCTGCCGCATCGTTAGATTCACTTCGGGACCTGCCGCACCTGAGATGTTCGGCGCAAAACTGGTCCTGAAACCCGCAGTGGGCGTGCCGACCTGCGCTGCATAGCCGAAATTCCCGGCGAACTGGATCTGGTTCGAACCATAAAGCGAAGTAGCGAGGGCAAAAGCAGTCCCCAGGTCCGGCTCGCTCGAAAATGCCGACGCATTACCGTTGTCACCTGCTGACACCCGCAACATGCCACGGGTTCCCGAAAAGACGTTCTGATGCTGTCCAAGCGGGTCTGAAATGTCCACGCCAGAGGGCAGGACCCGCAATACAGGCCGCGTGGCTAGTGAAGAACGCAGAACCCACTTCCAGTCGTCACTCATGATCGCGCCCTGCCCCGGAACCGTGTTCACCAGCTCAATCGAACTGAATACGCTGGCGAGGCTGATTGACAGGAAACTGCGTACGCCGGGCTGTATAGTCAGATTACGTTTTACCGCTGGGACAAAACTGGAGAGTGTGACACGAACGGAGTAAAGGTCCGGAGAGATGCCGTCGAACCCGAAAGCACCTTTCTCATTGGTCAGAGCCTTTTGGATCAGACGATCGTATCGATTGAAGAGTAGTACGGTGGCGCCCATCTGCGGGACACCGGCTACATCGGCGACAAAACCAACGATGCCACCAGTGAATTCGGAGGCTACAGGCGCGGCGACCGCACTGCAGGCGCCCAGGAGCACGCCCGCGATCAATGCAGCAGCGATTTTCTGCCGGTTGTAATTCATGAGTAAGCTAAGCCACTCATAAGGCGGACTATTCCGCCCCTGTCTCTAGGTTACCGTAAACGCGATTGCCTGGTTCAAGGTTTGGTTCTTGTTCTTGTCCATGACCTTGATCTTCAGCATATACTGGCCGGGTTCCATGCTCTTCAGCGGCAGGACCTTTTCGATCGTGACCTGCGTCGCCGAGGCATTTTCAATGGTATTCAGCTCTTCGGAAAACTCGAGAGACTTACCGTGCTCCCGTTTTTCACAATCTCATATTCTATGGTACCGTTGGGCTTTTGCGTCTTTTCGTCCGGCTGGAAATTGTAAATTTGCATGTAAATTCCCATTTTCTCATCCCGCTTGAACTTCTCGGCGAGACGCGGACGGACCTTCGACGTGCCGATTACGAATTGGCCCGTGCCGATACTGCGCGTCGGAACCTTTTCAATCTGATCGGCCAGGATCAGCGAGCTGGATCCGAGCTTTTCATCGTCGTAGCGCGGGACGTTGACGGCGACTTCATAGTTGTTCATGTTGTTGCCAATAATGTCCTTGGCGACAACATTGAGCCGATACATGCCGGGGGCGAGGAAGATCGACTTCTGATAGATCGATGCGCCCTGCGCAGCCTGCTGCAGCAATTCCATTGGAACTTCGACGGAGACCACGTCCTCAAACACGTTCACTACGCGGCGCGCCATGCTGGTCACACGCGCATAAATGTTGATAACGGATTTCGAAACGCCTTCCTTGGTCTGGAACTGCAAATCCTTCTTATCGAACTGGATCGTGACGTTCGTCTGGACCGTCGTGTTCGTCATCTTCATGAAGTCCGCGCGCACCTGCATGGGCAGGGTGTTGTAGCGGATTGATGAACTGATCGAAGCCTCAAGATCCTTGAACTTCACGGCTGGCGGTTTCTGCAATTTGGCGTACTGCTCCAGGCGCTCGAACTGATTCATGCGCGAGGGCAGCGGACTGTCGCCTGTGCCGAGGCGCGTGCCGTCTGTGCGGTTGAAGCGGTCGGCTTTGTCGGAAAGACCCATCTGCTCGTTCAGCGTCAGGCCCGCGCCGGGGACCATCATCAACGCGTCCTTTTCAGACGGATCCATCGTCATGCGATATTCGCCGGTCATCGTCGGATCAACGAATTCGATGTTCACATCGGTGTTGATGCCTTCGATGTAGCGATAGCGCCATTTTTCGAAGGGGTATGTGGAAGTGGTGCCGCCGCCCTCTTCCATCGGGCGTTCATAGCTGCCGCCCGAGGGGTGCGATTCGATTTCATCCGGCGGACCGAACGTGATGTAGATGCGGCCGCGGTCGGTCTTCCAACCTGGAATACCCGAGGCGTAGCGCTCGTTGGCGTACGCGATGCGGCGGTAGTGCTCTTCCTTGAACTCGTTTTCCGCGGTATCGGGAGTACGGATCACGGCGCAGCCAGAACTGCTCGATGAACTGCTCCTTTTCCTCGTCCGTGCTCATGCGCTTGAACGCAGTCCGTTCCTCATCGGTGATGATGTAGGAGACGTCCTCGTTCAACCATTTGCGGTACGGGCCTTCTAGTTCCTTGCGCAGCTTTTCCTCGCGCGCGACGTTTTTGCTTCTCCGTCATGGGTTTTGCCAGAGTTTCCCGTTTGGGAGCTTCTGCCGCTGGTTTTTTGGATTCTTTCTCTGCAGCCCAACCGATCGGGGCTGCAACCGCCAGGGCCAAAATGGAACCTAATGCTAGGGCTGGCTTTACGTTCATAGACACCACTTTGCTTCCAAAGACATACTCTGCGCTATTCTGATTCTAAGGCCCACAGGCTGGGGAATCAAGTTAACACTTCAAGCCAGCTCTCGATCCCGCCCACAATCATCATAAAGCCATGATGACACAAAGGGTACTATTTGGGGAGCCACCCGGCAGGCTCCGTCAAATAACGGACTTTTTGCAATCCGGAGTGCTCTTCGGCGGACATGCGCTCGCGCCGTCCGGTCTTGCGCAGCAAATACGGATAGTAGCCGTCACCCAAGCCCGCTTGATTCAACTTCAGCCCAGCTGAAAAGTGAAAGAGTACGGTTGGGCAAACGCTCGCACAGGCCAGGTCTTCGTTCGTACTCACTACCACTTCTTCACCCAGCGCCTTCATGTCCCAGACTATGTTGAAGCGTGCTGAACCTTCTGCGACTCGGAGACGCGGGAACAGAATGCGGGCCACTTCGCGAGGTGGCTCGAAATCCAGCAGTTGATAGTCCGGATTCTCTTCCTGGCTTGCGCCGCCCATCTCCAGTGGATCCAGAACAACAAGGGTGGCGCGAGAATACGCGTTGCTGACGCCGCCCAGGTAGAGCAGATCGCGCCCGCCGCCCGGCGCTTCCACCACTAAAGTTCGCTGGATGTGCCCGGAGTGCCAGTATTCTCGGAGCAGCTGTCCCCGGGGCGAGAGCAGCGCAAGCTGGAATGGATAATACAAGGCATGTGCTCCGGTAACCGCGACCGCGAGCCCCTTGCCTGGCCCGAGCCGCAAGACGCGGAAGGCTTCGATGCCAAACGGGGGTGCAAACTTTTCGTTTCTGGTGCGGACGCTCCGCGCTAGACTGTAACTCCAGCGCAAGTGTCCAGCCGCGGAAAAGCACAGCAACTGATGGCTCCGCTTATCGTCGCTGGGCCGGACATGCACAAACAGCATCTCCGTAGAGCCATCGCCATCCAGATCGCCATACCATACCGGGATACTCCAGATTGCGGATTTCCCTACTTCAGCAGCGTCCCCGTCCAAGGTGTAGCGCCATGTCTCGCGCTCGTCGGCATCCAGCACGACGAGAGTTCTTCCGTGCACACGGTAACGGGCCGGCGGACCCGGCCGATACAGAAGCGTGTACAGTCCCCAACCCGCAGTGGAAAGCATTAACACACCAACCAAGCAGAAAAGCTGTGCCCGTGTGGAATGCGCGGCCAACATCAAGAATCTTTCGAAAAGTTCCCGCAGGGTTTCAGGCGGCGGGAGTGAATCCAGCGAATCCAGCCAACGGTCAATCTGATCGGTGTGCGCGTAGACTCGACTTCTGTTACCCGACAGGCGCTGGACCGGCAACCCGCGGTAGCGCTCCCATTTTTGGGCCGTCCGGACGGTCACATCGAGATAGGCAGCCACCTCTTTCCAAGAGCTGAGCAGCGCGTTGGGTTTAAGTTCCTGCGCGTGGGATGGCAGCATATTATCTCGAGAGCCAGGCTGCAGGCTCAGTCAGATAGCGCACGTGGCGCAACACAGATTCCTCATCTGCGGAAAGGCGCTCTCGGCGCCCGATCTTGTGCAACAGGTAAACGTAGTAGTTATCCCCGAGGACGGCATTGGTCAACTTCAATCCGGGCGAAAAATGGAAAAGCACGGTTGGACACGTTCCAAAGCAAGCGGTGTCTTCGTTTGTAGCTACTGCCACATCAGTACCCTGTTGCCTCATCATCGAGACCATGTTGAAGCGCGACGCGTCCTCAGTGGCGCGCGTACGCGGCAATATGATTCTGGCTAGTTCGCGAGGCGGTTCGAAATCCAACAACTGATATGTCGGGTTTTCTTCCCGGCTTGCCCCTGAAAGATCGAGCGGGTCCAGAATAACAACGGCAGCGCGGGAGGCAGCATTGCTCACGCCACCCAGGTAAAGCAGATCGCGCCCGCCGCCCGGCGCTTCCACTGTCAACATTACCAGGAGATGTCCGGAATGCCAGTATTCGCGTATGAGCTGTCCTTGGGGTGAAAGCAATGCCACTTGGAAAGGGTAGTACAGAGAATGGTAGCTAGTGACGGCGACAGCGAGGCCCTTTCCAGGTCCAAGCCGCACAACCCGGAGGCCTTCACTTCGAAAAGGAGGCGCAAAAACCTCGTCTCTGGTGCGTACATTTCGCTTGTTGCTAAAACTCCAGCGTAATTTCCCATCCTCTGAGAAGCACAGTAACTGGTCGCTGAGAGTTTGGCCGTTTGTTCGGTTATGCGGAAATAGGAACTCCACCGATCCGTCTCCATCCAGATCACCGAACCACGGCGGCGAAACCCAGTATGGGTGCTGCTTCCACGACTGAAGAGCCTCTCCGTCCAGGGCGTAACGCCAGCGCTCTCGCCCGTGTGCATCCAGCACGATCAGAGTTCTTCCTTCCAGACGATAGTCTGATGGAGGACCCACCCGGAATAGAAACGCGTACAGCCCCCAGCCCATGACCGACAGCAGCATTACACCTAGCAAGCAGAAAAACTGTGCTCGCCTGGAACGTGCGAGTACAGCCGAAAGGGCCACGAAGCGTCCGAAGGTTTCTTGTAAGGTTTCCGGCGGCGGCAGCGAATCCAGCGAATCCCGCCAACGGTCAATCTGATCAGTGTGCGCGGAAACTCGGCTTCTGTTCCCCGGTAACCGCTGTACGGGGAGCCCGCGATCGCGTTCCCATTTTTGCGCCGTCCTGACAGTCACATCAAGATACGCCGCAACCTCTTTCCACGAGTTGAGCAGCGTCGCGTTCGATCTAAGTTCCTGTGCGGAGGCTGGCAGCATGTTACTCGATCTTGGAGTTAGTCAGATAGCGCACACTTAGCAACGCTGAATGGTCGTCTGGAGTAAGCCGCTCCTGACTGCCTGTGGCGCGGAAAAGGTATGGATAGTAGTTGTCGGTGAGCACGGCCGTTTGCACTACAAGCGACCGCGACAGGCGGTACATTACGAACGCGCAATCAACCACGCAGCTTGGCACCTCCGCGGAGCCAACAATGAGGGACTCACCTTCAGTTTCAAGCACGCTGATGAAATTGTACAGTGCCAGAGGTTTCGCCAGACGAGTTTGGTTGAACAGCACTCTGGCGATCTCTTGGGCGGGCTTGAACCCGCGCAACTGGTACGCAGGGTTCTCCTCGCGACTGGCGCCATCAAAATTCAACGGATCGAGCGCCACCAAAACAGCACGACCGTATCCATTGGCTGCGCCACCGAGGTAGAGAATATCACGATCACTAGCGGGAAGTCCGGAAACGATCATCGTCCCGAGATGCCCGGAATGCCAGTATTCCCGCAGCAGTTTGCCCTGTGGCGAGAGCAATGCAACCTGGAACGGATGATAGAGGTGATGTGACGCACTGACGGCCACCGCAAAGCCCTTGCCGGCGCCCAGTCGAACCATGTGGATTCCGCGAAGCCTGTATGGCGCATCGAAGACATCTGCGCCTGTGCTGACCAGAGCGCCAGGAATGAAAGTCCATTTCAGTTTTCCGGACTGGGAGAAGCATAGGAGTTCATCACTCCTCGCGTTGACACCGGGGCGTTCGTGCTGCAACACCGTCTCAATTTCGCTATCGCCGTCGAGGTCACCGAACCAGACCGCGTTCGCGACTGGCGGCTTGCGCATGCGGGGTTCGCGCACAGCGCCATCCAACGTGTGGCGCCAGGCTTCGCGCCCGTGGGCGTCGAGCGCCACAAGGGTTTTGCCATCGACTCGCAATGTTGCGGGTGGCCCGGCCCGAAACCAGCGCACCCAGGTTGCGGTTGCGATGACGACCACGACCAACGCGAGGAGTAGCCAACGACGGTGGGGAGGATCGGGTTCCTCGTCAGGAAGCACGTGGAGCGAAATGCGCCATTGATCCAATTCGACGGAGCTTGCGGATACGCGCCCTCGGCCTCCGTGCATGCGAAACACCGGAAGGGCCCGCTCCGCTTCCCACTTCTGGGCAGTTCGAACCGTTACGCCTAAATGGGACGCAATTTCCTTCCACGAATCTAAAAGTCGAACTGGCTCCGGTCCGGGCAGCATCAGAGAGAACTCGAAATAGATAGTGTAACTGGATAGTAAGTGATTTGCCAGGCAGGCTGGATTAGAAACACGACATGGTGCCAGCGCGGGCGCACGGCGCCATGTCGCGACGTCGATTCCTATTTGCCTGCAGCGGCAGGCATGGGTCCAGCTTGCTGGTCAACAACCACGGGAGGGTTGTATTCCAGAATACGACCGCAGCTCTCGCAGTGCATGATCTGACCGTTGGAGAGTTTGAGTTCCTGGAAGAATTGCGGGCGGAGCGACATCTGGCAGCCATCACAGCGGCCCTCGGTAGCGTCGGCGAGTGCCTTGCCGTGGTGCTTCTTCTTAATGCGCTCGTACTCCTTCAACACCGGAGGCTTGAGCTGGACTGCAATTGCATTACGGTCCACCTTGATCTCGTCGAGCTGCCGCTTATCATCCGCGGTGCGTAGTTCAGCGGACTTCTTTTCTTTGTCAACACCGACTTTTTCGTCTTTGAGGCGAACTTCCGCGCTCTTGACTGCTTTGTCCAGTGGTTCGGCTTCGGCCATCAGTTCGAGGATGCGATCCTCGGCTTTTTTGATCTGCTCTTCGCAGAAGCCGATTTCGGTTTGAAAGGCTTTGTACTGTTCGTTGGTCTTGGCGGCAAGCATCTGATCGCGGAGCTTTGAAATCTTCTGCTCGTGAACCTGGATGTCACCTTCACATTTCTTGCGATCGCGCTGGTTTGCTGCGAGTGCGGCGCGGTCGGCCTCGAGTCGCCGCTGGTGCTGATCCAGGGCTTTTTCGATTTGCGCAACCCGTTTGGGGAGTTCCGCGACTTCCTTCTGGAGTTCTGCCATCCGCTGGTCGATCCCTTGCAGCCGGATGACCAGGGTGAGTTCAGGGGTCATTTCTTATTGAATTTTATCACGCTTGGCTGGCCAGAGCCGCGCAAGGGGTCCGGCGGCCGCCCGCATCGCGAGATCCAACTCGTCCACGCGGAGCACCCGGCAGACTCCGTAGAACACCGCGAGACCGATCGGAATCGAGATCAAAAGATCCAGCAAACGTGCTCGTGGAGCCACTCCGAAAGCATTACTGATTGATCCACTGCTCAGCAAAACCACAACGCCCATGGCTGCGGAGGCCGCGCAGACCTTCACGAAAGTAGAGATTAAATTACGTCCATGAATGCCTCCGATGCGATTTCGAAGGATAACGAACAGCACAAGAAAGTTCGATAGCGCCACGGTTGATGTCGCCAGCGCGAGTCCTGCGTGGCCAAAAGTGGTGCGCGTGACCATGACATACGACACACCGAAATTGATCAGGATGGACGAAAGACTCACCAGCATCGGCGTACGCGCATCCCGCAGCGTGTAAAACGCCGGCGTGAGCACCTTGAGCGCGGAATAGCCCGCAAGGCCGACCGCATAGCACGAGAGCGCAGCCGCAGTCTGCTGTGTATCGTACAACTCGAACATTGCCGGTCTGGTAGATCGCGCCGATCATCGACTGTCCTAGCACGATCAGTCCGATGGAGGACGGCACTGTCAGAAGGAAAACCATGCCTAGCGAGCGCGAAAGCGTGCGCCGGAATTCATCCATGTCGCCTGCGACTGCGCTACGCGTAATTGACGGGAGTGTCGCCGAGCCGATCGCCACGCCGAACAGGCCGAGCGGCAGTTGCAGAAATCGGAAGGCATAGCCGAGCCAACTGATGGGGCCATCCAATCCGCGAACCGGGTCGACGATCTGCGAGGCGAAGTACGTATTCACCATCACGTTGACCTGCACGGCCGCGTTACCCAGGATCGCCGGGCCCATCATGCTGATGATGTGCCGCATTCCGGGATGCGACAAACTCGAACGTCGGGCGGAAAACAAATCCGTGGCGGCGCAGTACCGGCACCTGCACGAGCAATTGCAGCAGACCCCCCATGACGACACCCCAGGCCATGCCCTCCAGTTGCGAAACGCCCAGCGCGGGCCCGAATACTAAATCCCAGAAGACAAACCGAAGCCGACTGAACCGAGGTTGAAGAAAGTCGATGAAAGGGCAGGCAGGAAGAAGGTGTGGCAGGCGTTCAATATCCCCATGACCTGAGCGGCAAGCGCGACCAGCAGCAGGAACGGGAACATGATGCGCGTCAAAGTAACTGCGATCTCGAATTTCCCAGGCGTAGCCAAAAAGCCAGGCGCGAGCAGCCGCACAATCTGCGGACTGAAGATAATGCCGAGCAGACAAAGCGTGCCGACCACCAGTAAAATAGCAGTCGCGACAAGGTTGGCCAGTTCCGACGCTTCCTCTTTGCTCTTGGTGGCCAGGTATTCCGTAAAGGTGGGCACGAAGGCGGACGACAATGCCCCTTCCGCGAACAGATCTCGCGTCAGATTCGGAATGCGGAAACCGAGCAGGAACGCGTCATAGGACATGCCGCCGCCGAAACAGCTTGGCCATCATGCGTTCGCGCACGAGTCCTGTGATGCGACTGGCGAAAACGGCAGCCGCCATTACGCCGGCCGAGCGCGTTACGCTCACCGATTGCGAAGGTCGATTGGGTGCGTTAGACAGACGACTACTTCCCGTACTGCTCCAGGAAATGGGCAACGGTCTTCGTGCCTGTATAGAAGTTCTCCACCTTGAACTTCTCGTTCGGGGAGTGGAGGCCATCATCGGGCAGCCCGAAACCCATCAGAATCGTTGGTATCCCGAGATGGTTGGCGAAATCACCGACGATCGGAATCGAGCCACCTGAGCGAATGAAGACGGTGTCGCGCCCCATTAATTCCTGGAACGCTTTGGCTGCGAACTGAATCGCAGGGTGCTCGGGGTTGACAACCAAGCCTGGTCCGCCACTGAGCACACGCACTTCCGTCCTGATCCCAGTGGGTGTGTTCTTCACGACGAAGTCCTTGAACGCTGCGATGATTTTGTCGGGGTTTTGATCCGGCACCAGCCGTATGCTGACCTTGGCAACAGCCTTGGCCGGTATAACGGTTTTTGCGCCCGCGCCGGTGAACCCGCCGGCGATGCCGTGGACTTCAAACGTGGGACGCGACCACACGCGCTCCAGAACCATACGATCTGACTCGCCCGTGAGACTGGTAGCACCCACTTCCTTTTCCAGGAAATCTTTTTCGCTAAAAGGAAGATTTTTCCAGCTCTGAATTTCCTTCGGCGACGGTTCGAGGACTTCGTCGTAAATGCCGGGGATCAGGAGTTTGCCGCCGGCGTCCTTGGCTTTGGAAAGCAATTCGATCAGGCCAAAGACCGGGTTTGGAGCAGCGCCGCCGTACAGACCAGAGTGCAGGTCGCGCGCCGGACCGTTGGCTTCCACCTCGAAATAGAGCAAGCCTCGCAGACCGATGCAGAGCGTAGGAACTCCTTCGGCATAGAGCGCGGTGTCGGACACGAGCGCAACGTCCGCCTTAAGCTTGGCCGGATTTTCCTTGACGTACTTTGCGATCGACGTGCCGCCGACTTCCTCTTCGCCTTCGACGATAAATTTCACGTTGACCGGCAACGTGCTGTGCGTGGCGAACAGGGCTTCGATAGCCTTGACATGCATGTACATCTGGCCCTTGTCGTCCACAGCGCCGCGGGCATACAGGTTGCCGTTGCGGATAGTGGGTTCGAAGGGCGGACTTTCCCAGAGTTCCAGCGGATCTGGCGGCTGTACATCGTAGTGGCCGTAACAAAGGACGGTCGGCTTGCCCGGCGCATGCAGCCAGTCGCCATAGACCAGTGGATGCTTGGCCGTGGGTATGATCTCGATATTTTCGAGGCCCGCGGTTTTGAGAGCATCGGCGACAAACTCCGCCGCACGTTTCACGTCGTCGTTATTTTCAGGAGAGGTGCTGATGCTGGGGATCCGAATGAACTCCTTCAGTTCCTCAAGGAAGCGCTCCCGGTTCGAGCTTACGTAATTGTCGGTCGCTTGGGACATAGAGACCATTGTAGCGGCTGCACGGTTCTTTGGTTCTATAGGTTGTGGACAATGGATCTGTGCCTGCACATACTCCTGGACAACTGCACACCTTGTTTTTGGAAGCCTTTAACACCGGGGATGTGGACGCCCTGGTAAACCTTTACGAGGCAAATGCGCTTTTGTATCTCGACGGCAAACCTCTGGTTGGACACGACGCGATCGGTTTGGCCTTTCGAGTACTGACCGAATCGCGCCCCGAGATGAATTTGGAAACGCGCGAGGTGATCGAATCGGAAGAAGGGCTGGCCGTCTTGCATGGTGCATGGACGCTTAGCACGGGGTCCAACGGGATGAGCACGGAAGTAGCACGCCGGCAGACGGACGGGGGTTGGTCATATGTAATCGATAGCCCGTACACGCCGAGCTAGTTTTCTGAGAATCCGGGCAGTTCAAAACCTGCTTCAGCTTTGTAGCTTGCGGGCAGTAGCTGTGAGCCTTCCAGCCCAGTCCCGCTGCCAGCAGCAGAACGATAAGAAACGGGATCGCAGTGGAACGCAGCACTCCGCGCATCCAGCCGTGATGATCGTACTGTTTTTTGACTCGTGTGATCGCGGATGCAAAGGCAACTTGAGCCGCGGCCTCGGGCAAAATTTCGGGCGCGGCGTAGACCAGATAACCGCCCGCCAGAACGATCGCCAACACTACTGCGGCTAACAAAAGGACTATCTGCCAGCCGTCGTCGCCGAGGTCGAAGTCGAAACCGAGATCAAGCTTCGACGCGCTGGAAGCCTCGACAGAGCCGCCATCGCCCCACGAGTCGCTAGCACCCGCACCACCGGAATCGCCCCCGCCAAAGCGAACTGGAGCACCGCCTCCTGTGCCACCAGACAAATCGATGCCCCCGACGTTGACATCCCCCAGATCGAAAGACGATCTGTCGCGGATGGAAACGTACCAGATCCAGACGCGCACGAGTCCAAGGAACACGAAATACGAACACAGAATCGCGAGCGGGTAGCGCAGGCGCAACGAGAGCACGCCTGATTCAAGTAGTCCCTTGCTGGCAAGGAGTCCAGCGGCGATCACCGCCAGCAGGATCAGTGCCATGTGGAAGCGCACCAGAAACCCGCGCGTGATGCTCTGCTTAAAGCTGACCGAGTTCATTAGCGCGCCGCCGCCTGTCGGATAACTTTACGAGTATATACAGTGCCAGGCCGAGAGCGAGCGCGAAAATCAAGATTTCTTTACTGTGCGATTTGAGCCACGCCCCGGAATGTTCGCCCAGTTGGACGCCGAGGTAGGCGAGTCCGAAATAACGTGGAATGCGCGCGGCGAGTAACACGAGAATGAACGAGCCGACATTAACACCGAATGCCCCTGCGCACAGCACGAACACTTTCAAAGGGAGCGGGATGGGCAGCAGCGCGGGGATGAAAACGGTGATCAGACCGTAGCGTAGAAACCACTCTTTGAAGCGTGCGCTTCGTCCTTCGGACGTGTAGCGGTCCAGGAATCGCTGCCCACCTTTGCGCGCAATATAGAACAGAATCACGCAGCCAATAACAGAGCCAACAGTCGCAAGCAACGCGCTGAGATAACCGCGTTCCGGACCAAGCGCTGCAACGACAGTGACAAGGGCGTCAACGCCTCCGGGTATTGGGATTCCAGCAGAATCGATAATCGCGAGCAGCAGCACACCGGCCGGGCCCCACGAGACAAGTGTCGCAGCGAGTGTTTTCATCAACCAATCATTTCGAGCAACTGCTTTTCGTCAATCACACGGACTTCGAGTTCGCGGGCCTTCTCGAGTTTAGATCCGGCTTCCTCACCGGCAACGACGTAGCTGGTCTTCTTGCTGACCGAACCGCTGACTTTGCCACCTGCGGCTTCGATCTGCACCTTGGCATCCTCGCGCGTGAGCGTTGGTAGCGTGCCGGTGAGCACGAATGTGTAACCCTTCAACGGACCGCCCGTGGCTTTCTTCTTTTCATGCGTGAACTGCAGGCCGGCTGTGCGCAGACGTTCGACCAGTTCCAAATTGTGCGGCTCATGGAAGAACCGTTTGATGCTGTGTGAAACCTTCGGCCCGACTTCTTCCGCACGCTGCAGGGTCTCTTCATCAGCTTGCCGGATTGCATCGAGATCCCCAAATGTCTCGGCTAGAATCGTGGCCGTGCGTTCCCCAACAAACGGAATTCCGAGCCCGTTCAACACGCGCGGCAGCGGACGTTTCTTCGATTTCTCAATATTCAGCAAGATCTTGTCGGCGGATTTTTCGCCCATGCGATCCAGGGCCAGCAGCGCCTCTTTGGTGACTTTGAAATAAAGGTCGGCGACGTTTCGCACGAGCCCGCCGTCGACAAGCTGATCGACCAGCGCCGTGCCCATGCCGTCGATATCCATGACTCCGCGCGCGGCAAAGTGCAGCACGGATTCCTTTAAGCGCGCGGGACAATTCGTATTAATGCAACGGCGCGCCGCCTCGCCTTCTTCACGCACCACTTCTCCGCCGCAGATGGGACAGGCCGTGGGCATCACATAGGGACGACGGTCCGCGCCCTGCTTTTCGACTCGCAGCACTTTCGGAATCACATCACCGCTACGCTCGACCACGACCGTGTCGCCGATCTGCAATCCAAGGCGTTCAATCTCATCTTCGTTATGCAGCGTGGCGCGACTGACCGTGACTCCGCCGACAACGATGGGCTTCAAAAAAGCGACGGGCGTCAGCGCTCCGGTGCGGCCCACAAACGCGTCGATGTTTTCAACCACGGTGACCTGCTGTCGCGCCGGATACTTGAACGCAATCGCCCAGCGCGGAGATTTCGAAGTCCAGCCGAGGCGGCGCTGCTGCGTGATGGAATCCACCTTCGCCACGACACCGTCAATCTCATACGGCAACCCGTCGCGGCGGCTCATCCCATTCCTGACAAAACGCGATTAGCTCGTCGATGTTTTGACAGACCCTGCGAAAGGGGTTCACCTTGAACTTCATCGATGCGAGCAATTCGAGCGATTCCCAGTGGCTGTCGAGGTGATAGTCGCCGTTCACCAGCAGGAAGTACGTAAAGAAGTCGAGCTGGCGCGAGGCCGTAATCGCGGGATCGAGCACGCGCAACGAACCCAGCCGCGGAGTTACGCGGATTCGCGTACTGGCGCTTCCCTTCCCGATCGCATTCAGCGTTCAGGCGCTCGAAAGCAGCACGGTCCATGATGACCTCGCCGCGTACTTCAAAGGACGGCAATTCCGTTTTTACGTGCAGAGGCAGCGAGCGGATCGTGCGGGCGTTTTCAGTAACGACTTCACCTGTCATACCATCGCCGCGCGTGATCGCCTGGGCAAGGCGGCCACTCTTGTAATGCGCCGCCATCGAGAGTCCGTCCATCTTCAATTCCGCGACATAGCGATACGGCTCGCCATTGAGCAACTCGCGCACGCGCCGATCGAATTCGCGCAGTTCGCCTTCATTAAGCGCGTTGTCCAGACTGAGCATGGGCGCGGAGTGCGGCATTTTGACAAAACCTTCGCGCGGCTTGCCGCCGACACGCTGCGTGGGCGAATCCGGATGTCAGCAGTTCCGGGTGTTTAGCCTCAAGCTCCTGCAGCTTGCGCATGCGCACGTCGTACTCGATGTCAGTGATTTCTGGCTGATCGAGCACGTAATAAAGGTATTCATGCCGGCGCAACTCAGTGCGCAGTTCTTCGACCTGCTGTTGGGGACTCTTGGACATGGAACTATAATGAGCGTATCTCTATTTACAAGAATACACACCTAATCTTTAACCCCGTGGCAGGAAGCATTCGCAGGCATCCAGAGCGACTGGAGCGCAGCCTTGCGATTCTGCGCGATAACGGACACAACGTTACCGTGCACGCCACCACCGGTCCTGGCGACGCTACGGAGATTGCGCGGAAGTACGCCTTTGGGGATGCGGATCTGATCCTGGTTGCCGGGGGCGATGGCACTATCAATGAAGCGCTGAACGGGATGATCGGGAGTACGGTGCCCATGGCTCCGCTGCCTGCCGGCACTGCGAATGTACTCTGCATGGAACTTGGATTGGGCAACCGTATGGAACGCGTTGCCGCACGAATTGATGCGCTCAAGCCAGTGCGCCTCTCAACAGGTCTGCTGCGAAACCAGTGTGGTTCGCGGCACTTTCTGCTCATGGGCGGGATTGGGCTGGACGCGCAGGTGGTCAACAATCTGCACGCGGGATTGAAGCGCGCGACAGGAAAGTTTGCCTATTGGGTAGCTGGTTTCGGCATGGTGGCGCGACGCCTTTCGGAACTCGATGTGGTGGTCAATGGAACAACGACCCGCTGCAGTTTTGCGCTTGCGAGCCGGGTTCGGAATTATGGCGGCGATTTGACGATCGCACGCAATGCCAGCCTGCTCTGCAACGACTTCGAACTGGTGATGTTCGCGGGCCGCACGGCATTCCGCTACCTGCCCTATTTGACCGCGGTGCTGCTGCGCGCAGCGCACGTGCTGCCGGGTGTGACGATTCTGCGGGGTCGCGAAATTGAATTGCGCGCCGTGGAGAGTGGTCCGGTGTACATCCAGATCGATGGAGAACTGGCCGGCACCTTGCCCGCACGCATAGAGATTGTCGATGACGCTGTAACGCTGCTGATGCCCGCCGAATACGTGTAATAAAATACTAGTTTGACTTAATACCTCACAGGTGAACTCATGCTTAAAATCAGATCCAAAGAAGAATGTCGTTGGGATGCAGTCAGTCTCGGTGAAGTGATGTTGCGGCTGGATCCAGGTGACGGCCGGATTCACACGACGCGCACGTTTCAGGTTTGGGAAGGCGGCGGAGAGTACAACGTCGCACGCGGTTTGAAACGCTGCTTCGGTATGCGTACTGCCGTTGTCACTGCGCTGGCCGACAACCCCGTGGGGCGTTTGGTGCAGGATCTGATTTACCAGGGTGGCGTGGATCAATCGCATCTGGTCTGGAGCAAGTACGACGGTGTAGGCCGGAGCGTGCGCAATGGATTGAATTTTACTGAGCGCGGGTTCGGTGTGCGCGGCGCGGTGGGCTGTTCGGATCGTGGGCACACGGCCGTGTCGCAACTGCAACCCGGCCAAATTGACTGGGATGAGATTTTCGGTAAGGAAGGTTCGCGCTGGTTTCACACAGGTGGAATTTTTTGTGCTCTTTCGGAATCGACTCCGGCCGTCGCCAAGGAAGCCATGCAGGCCGCGCGCAAGTACGGGACGATCATCTCCTACGATCTCAACTACCGGCCCTCGCTGTGGAAAGCGATCGGCGGAGAAGCCCGCGCCAAGGAAGTGAATCGCGAGTTGGCGCCGTATGTCGATGTGATGCTCGGCAACGAAGAGGACTTCACGGCTGCGCTCGGATTTCAGGTGGACGGGCTCGACAAGAACCTTTCCAAGCTAGACGTGAGCAATTTCAAGTGCATGATCCAGAAGGCAGTCGCGGCCTTTCCGAATTTCGGAGTTGTTGCGACTACGCTGCGGCATGCAAAGACCGCTTCGATCAACGATTGGGGCGCGGTCTGTTATCACGACGGCGAGTTTTTCGAGGCGCGCCAGCGCCCGAATGTCGAGATCTGGGATCGTGTCGGCGGTGGCGATTCGTTCGCTTCCGGTCTGATCTATGGCTTCCTTGAAAACAAGGGCGGACAGTACGCCGTGGATTGCGGTGCCGCGCACGGGGCACTCGCGATGACTACACCAGGCGATACAACCATGGTTTCGCTGGCGGAAGTCGAAAAGGTGATGGGCGGCGGCGGCGCTCGTGTAGATCGCTAGCGTCGATTCGCCCGCTCTAGTTCGCTTAAATCGACGGTGAGGCGCGCTGTCGCTCGCTCAGGATTCTTCTCGCGCAACTGGCGCGCCAGCTTTTCCATGCGTTTTGCTTCGCTCTTGCGTTTCATAGTGCGGAGCGCCTGGGCATATTGCGCGGCCGCAGATGCAGCCAGCGGATGCTCCGGACCAAGGGTGTTCAGCGCCTCCTGCAACGCTTTGTCGTAATATTTTGACGCGTCGTCAAAGCGTTTCGTCAGGCAATAAATAGCACCCACGTTCAGGTTGGATTTGACCACCATCAGCGCATCATTCTGGAAGCTGGTCGCTTCGAGAGAGAGTATACGCGTGAAAGCTTCCAGTGCCTTATCCAACCTTCCGGTTTTTGAATAAATCACGCCGAGATTGTTTAACAGCGCTATTAAGTCCGTTCGGTCCGAATCGGGATTCTTCCCCCAAAGTGCGAGAGCCCTGACAAAATAGTTTTCAGCCTCGACAAATTCGTGGCGTTGGAAGTGGATTGTGCCGAGGTTGTTCCAGGAGCGGGCGATCTCAGGATGATCAGCTGGCAAGGCTGTCAGGCGGGCTTGATACTTGGCATAGAGTTGTACGGCTAACTCGTGGCGGTTTTCATCGAGATAGAGCACCGCGAGATTATTGACGACCGCTACCTGATCCTCCATGCGCGTCGGTTTGTGCTGGTCCCAGAACTCGAGTGCACGTTTGAAGAAACGCTCGGCTTCAAAGTGCTTGCCAAGATCGTAGTAGAACGCGCCCAGTTCATGATTGATTCCGCCGACCCAGTGATCCGTGGGAGCGTTGCGCTCGGCCTCAATCCAGAGGTCAAGCAGAACGCGTTCGGCTTCCCCATACTTGCGATCATTCTTGAGCTTGGAAAAATGCGCCAGCGACTCACGCCACTCCGAGTGAAGCTGCGCGAACACGGTGGGCACTGCCCAGAACAGCGCCACAAGAACAACACTGATTCTGCTCACACCAGCTCCGACAGTTGAACTCAGATTAAGCGGAATTCCTAGTACGATCAAGGTTCAACGACGGCTTTTGCGCTGCAATTCGCTCACGTTAACGGTGAGGCGCGCGCGTGCTTGATCGTGATTGTCTTTGTGCAACTGGCGCGCCAGCTTTTCCATACGCTTCGCTTCGTCCTTGTGCTTGAGGGTGCGCAGGGCCTCGGCGTATCGTGCTGCCACAGTAGCTGGCAGCGGGTGCTCCGGACCAAGCACACGCAGTGCGTCCTGGAGCGCTTTGTCATAGAACTTAAGAGCCTCGTCGCATCTTTTCGCAAGACAATGAACTGCGCCAACATTCAAATTGGCGCCCACCGACACCAGGACGTTGCTTTGGGGGCGCTTCGCTTCCAGGGCGATGACTTCGGTAAAACACTCGAGAGCCTTATCCAGCCTTCCGGTTTCTGAATAGACTACACCGAGGTTGTTCAGGGCAGTCACCCGATCTGAAAGCGCCAGAGCCTTCAGATAAAGTGCCTCGGCTCTCACCATGTCGCCGCGCCGGTAGTGAAGGAAACCGAGGTTATTCAAGGAGCGGGCGATCTCGACGTTATCCGGTTCGAGCGATGTCAGCCAGGCGGAGCGATACTTTGCATAGAGAGGTTCAACCAACTCAAAGCGGGCTTCGTTGAGGTACACGACAGCGAGGCAGTTGACCGTGCTTGCCTGCTTTTCTGCTTGAGCCGGTTGGTTCTCGTCCCAGATAGCGAGCGCGCGTTTGAAGAAGCGCTCGGCATCAAAGTACCTGCCGCGCTCGTAATAGAACTTGCCGAGCTGATGACAAAAGTCGGCTGCCGTTGCGCTCTTGGCAGAGCTGAGTTCTGCCCGTTTCCAGGCATCGAGAAGAACCCGCTCCGCATCCGCATACTTGTGCTCAGACCTCAGTTCGAGGAATCGCGAGAAAGCGTCCTGCCCTTCGACGGGGAAAGCGCTTGAGAGGAACAGCGCGAGTGCAACAACGCCACCTCTGGACATCACACACCGCCCAGCTTGAACTCAGACTAGATTGAATCCTTAGTACAATCAAGCACAAATATAGCGGCGTCGCTAACGCTGGTTCGCCCGCTGAAGTTCGCTCAACTTTTCGAGCGCCTCTTGCAAAACTTTGTTGTAGAATTTATCAGCCTCATCGAAGCGCTTCGTCAGACAATACAGGCCGGCCACGTTGAGCTTGGCTTTGATCAAGGCAAGTTCATCGATTTCGAAACCTTACTCTATGAGTGTGAGGATACGCGTGAAAGTCTCCAGCGCCCTGTCCGTCCTTTTAGTTCTCGAGTAGAGCACTCCGAGGTTATTTAGTGACGCTATGTAGTTGGTTCGGTCAGAGGTCATTTGGCTTGGGTCCGACTTCTTTTCCCGCAGCGCGATTGCCTTCAGCCAGAAGGCTTCGGCCGTGGCGAAGTCGCCGCGCTGGAAATGAATTGTACCGGAATTGTTCCAGTAGCTGGCGATCTCGGGATCGTCGGGCGGCAGGGCAGTAATCCAGCCTGACTGGTACTTCGCGTACAGACCTTCCGCTAACTCCGGGCGATGTTCGTCCAGGTGCAATACCACGTAATTGTTCACGACGGAAGCATGGTCCTGCAGGCGCGCGGGCTTGTGCTCGTCCCAGAATTCGAGGGCTCGTTTGTAGAAGCGCTCGGCCTCGAAGTTCCTGCCCGTTTGGTGATAGAACGCCCCTAATTGGTGGTTTATACCGCCCACTAGCGGGTCCTCCGGAGCGGTACGCTCCGCCTGCTTCCATAGTTCGAGGAGCACGCGCTCAGCCTCTGCGTATTTGCGCTGGTTCTTGAGCTCCGAAAATTGCGAGAGCGCACGCCACCATTCGGAATGAGCAGCGTTTGACCCAGCGAAGATCAGAGTAACAGGCACTGCCCAGAGCAGCGCCGCAAGGGCACACGTGTATCTGTTCATAAGGCACCACTACGCTTTGGTTTTGCGCTGCGGATCGGGTTGAGTCACGCGGATCCGCATCCGCACCTTCATACAGTAGTGAGTCCGCCTCGACAAATTGTTTCAGGGCAAATGATACACCCGGGTGCAGGTAAGATCTTCCCAGGTAGTAAGTGATCCGGAAGGTTAGTTGGTGTGGCGCTTACGCTGTAAGTCAGCAACCCCAATGGTGTAGCGAACTGCTGCTGCCTGTGGACAGACCTCACACAACAAACACACCACCGTCTCCATGTTCCTTGCCTCTCTGTTGCGCTTCATTATCCTCAGCACCTTGGCATACTCGGCGGCTGCCGTAACAGAGAGCGGGTGCTCGGGACCGAGTGTATCAAGTGTCTCTTGTAGCGCGAGGTCGTAGTGTTTGTCGGCCTCCCCAAAGCGCTTGGCGCGGCAATTGATTGCGCCCACGTTCAGGTAGGATCTGACCAGAACCAAAGGATCGTTTTCGGGACCGTTGGATTCGAGAGAGATGACACGGGTGAACACTTCGGCCGCCTTGTCGAGCCGATCAGTTCTGGAATAGAGCACTCCGAGATTATTTAGCGACCAAATCAAGTTGGCGAGATGCGAGTCGGGCTTCCCTTCCCCAAGCGCCAGTGCTTTGCGCCAGAGCTCTTCAGCCCTGGCGAATTCCCCGCGAGCGAGGTAAACCATGCTGAGGTTGTTCCATGAACTAACGATCTCGGGATGATCGGGTGGCAACTTCGCGAGCCAGTCCGCTTGATAGCGGACATAGAGTTGCCGGGCTAGCTCGTGATTTTGTTCGTCAAGGAAGAGGACCGCAAGGTTGTTTACGGCCTTGGCCTGATTTTCCAGGCGGGCCGGCCTGTGCACATCCCAAAACTGGAGAGCACGTTTGTAGAAACGCTTGGCTTCGGAAGATCTTCCGAGCTCGTGGTTGAAGGTACCCAAGTGATGACTGATCCGGGCAACGAACTCGTCCCCGAAAAGAAGGCTTTGAGCCTCCGCATACCGGCGCTCATCCTTGAGCTCGGAAAAACTCCAGAGTGCCTGGCACCAGTTCGCGTGCTGCGCGGACTAGGGGACCCGCGAGCACGCCCCAGAGCAGCGCCATAAGGCCAACGACACGTCCGGTCATTCGAAGGCCTATCATCTGGGACTGCGCTTCAGTTCCATCAGATCAACTGTGTGGCGCGCGGTAAACTCAATAGAAGACTCGCGCAGCATTCGCACCAGTTTCGTCATATCCTTTGCTTCATCCTTGCGATTCAGAATGCGTAGCGCCTCGGCGTATCGCTCGGCGGCAGAAGCGCACAGCGGGTCCTCTGGACCAAGCAGGTTGAGTGCATCCTGCAGCGCTCTGTCGTAAAACTTCAGGGCCTCGGCCCAGCGTTTAGCAAGACAATAAATCGCCGCTACATTCAGGTGGGCATTCACCGAAAGCAACACATTCTTTTCAGCGCGTTTCTCTTCGATGGCGAGGACGTGGTTGAAACACTCCAGAGCCCGATCCAGCCTGGCGGTTTCCAGATAGACTACACCAAGGTTGTTCAGCGCCGTCATCCGATCATCGGGAAGAGCCAACGCCTTGAGATAGAATGCCTCGGCTTCCATAAATCGACCACGGCGATAGTGCAGAAAACCGAGATTATTCCAGGCGCGAGCCATTTCGACATTGTCCGATTTGAGCGAAGCCAGCCAGCCTGAGAAATACTTTGCGTAGAGCTGCTCGACCAGAGGCAATCTATTGTCATTGAGGTACAAGATTGCGAGGCTATTTACGGCATCTGCCTGCCGCTCTGGTTCAGACGGCTGAATCTTGGCCCAGAGTGCGATGGCGTGTTTATAGAGGCGCTCGGCATCGGAGTGCCTGCCGGTTTCAAAGTAGAATTTGCCGAGATATTGGCAAATGCCAGCTGCAATTGCACTCTTGGGAGAACTGCGTTCTGCCTGTATCCAGGCATCGTGAAGAACACTTTCCGCTTCCGCGTACTTGCGTGCCGACCTTAGTTCGACGAACCGGGAGAGAGCGTCGTGCGGAGCCGCAAACAGGGGAGTCGAGAGAAAACTCCCGATCGCTACAAGGAGTGTAAAACCAGTACTCCTCATCACGCGTCACCACGCTGTGGCTAGACTAGGTTGATTAATTTAGAAAAGCAAGCCTGTTATTTGACTAATCCCAACTTACCGGCTTCGTAAAGACGGGAATCCATACGATTTAAGTTGCGAGCTGTAAGCTTGTCGATTAAGGGATAGTGGCGACTAAGTGCAAGATAATCGGAGACATTCCATACTTCTTCTTCTGCCGTCATCCAGCCGGAGTCGTCAAAGCGCGAAAGATCGATTGCTCGCGAGTACGCTCGCAGCGTCTTTTCACCGGCGAGATTATAGTAGTGCTCGAAGTACGAGATCGCCAGTTCGCGCAGATTGCGATAGACGGGCTCGCGCGAACGCAAACCGGAGTAGTTCGATTTAGCGATCGCACCCCAACGTGAATTTTGCGTGTACACAGCCAGTATATGATCGTCGTCGCGTATGGATTCGAGGTACATCAGCAGCGGCGGCCTTCCGTGAACACGGAGCGCCGCAGCAGCCAGCAGAGCGCCTTCCATGCAGTGCCCGACGCGGTCACGCAACACACGGCGCGGCGACCGGCAGGTCTCGCCGTCAGGTTCCTTGTTGTACTTCACCTCTTCGTCGAGGAATTGCTGAATGCGAAATGGCGTGGAAAGGGTACGCAGAACAACACGTTCTGCCGCGCTGAATCCGTAAGACGGCGCGCTCAAGCAAGTGTTCCCGCGCGTTCCCGTTCTCTTGCGTCCTCGACGATCTGCTTAGTGGCAGTGGCGCCGAAACGCACTGTCCCGACCGCGCGCACTTCGAGCGCAGCATCGAGCGTACGCACACCGCCGGCTGCTTTCACGCGCACATTCGGGCCGACCGTCTCACGCATCAGTTTCAAATCCTCGATCGTCGCGCCACCGCTGCCGAAGCCCGTCGAAGTCTTGACGAAATCAGCACCCGCGCGTTCACAAAGCAGGCAAGCCGCGCGTTTCTCTGCGTCCGTGAGGAAACAGTTTTCCAGTATGACTTTTACAATGACGCCATGTTGATGTGCCAGGGTCGTGATTGCTTTTACGTCCTGTTCGACATAGTCGAGTTCGCCAGAGCGCAGGCGTCCGATGTTCAACACCATATCGAGTTCCACTGCACCGTCGCGTATTGCGAGTTCTGCTTCCAGCAATTTCGTCTCGGTAAGATTACTGCCGTGCGGGAAACCAACCACGGTTGTAACGAGCACATCCGTATCCAGCAGCACCTGCTTCGCGGTCGCCACGTCACACGGCTTCACGCACACGGTAGCAACGTCATACTCGGCCGCGAGCTGGCAGCCTTCGATTACGTCACGCACGGTAAGCTCCGGGCGCAGCAGCGAGTGATCGATCATCTTGGCAATATCTTTTGCGGTCAACATAACTCCTTCTTACTACTTGCGAAACGGCAGAAAGGCTGCGCCAAACAGACCTGCGTCCTTGCCGAGCGCTGCCTTACCAATTGTAGGATTACTGTTGCGGAAAACATAGGAGGTGCGGCTGATTTCCTGCATCATCGCAGGCGCAAAGAATTCCCATGCGGGCAGCACGCCTCCGCTCAGCAGATAAAGCGGGAAATTGAAGGCGTTCACCAGGGCACCGATTGCGACTCCGAGTGCCCTGCCCATCGTTTCGAAGACGATTTGCGCATCACGATTCCCCGCGCTCGCCAAATCGAAAACCTGCTTGGATGTGAGATCATCTCCCAGGCCGAGCAGTCGCGCCATTAATGTGATCGCCGTCGCCGCGGCGTGCTTCTCCAAACAGCCCTGACCACCACACGCGCAAGGATTTCCATTCGGCACAATCTGCATGTGTCCGAATTCGCCGGCCATGCCGACGAACCCGTGCATGATCTCACCGCGGTAAATTATGCCGCCCCCGATGCCAGTGCCGAGTGTGAGTAGCACCAGATCATCCACATCCTTGCCCGCGCCCATCCACTTTTCCCCAAGTGCGGCCGCATTCGCATCGTTCTCCAACAGCACCTTCGTTTGCAGACGATTTTCGATTTCGTCGCGGACGGGGTACCCGTCGAAGGAGGCGAGGTTCGGTGATTCGCGAATTAGGCCTTTGTTCATCTCGATGATGCCGGGCACTCCGACGCCGACACCGGAAAGCGCTTCGCGTCCACAAGTATTGCGGAGTTGTGAAACCGCCGCCGTGAGGTTCCCCACGACAGCGTCCGCACCTGCTTCCAGATTCGTGGGCACAGCAATGCGCTCCAGAAGCGTTCCTTGTTCATCGATTGCAGCGGCGCGCAGATTGGTGCCGCCCAGATCCACTCCGATCGAATATCGTGGCATGAAGTTAACCAGAATATCAGAGCCCGAAGAATGCGCTAGATTGGGAGCAATGTCTGGGGCTATCCTTTTGTTCGCTGCCGCACTACTGGAACTGCCGGCCGGCGTTCGCACACGTCTGAATCAGACCGTTCCGGGCTGGAAGTTGTCCTCGGTCGCACCGCAGATCAGCGACTGGTTTCGCGACTACCGACTGGATTACCAGCCCAACGTTGTTAAGGGTGACTTTGACGGCGATGGGCAAGCGGACTACGCGGTGCAGGTGCTGGCGCACGGCAAGCAGGTGCTAATCGTTATGCTGGAGCGCAAGAACGGCTACAGCGCGCACGTACTGGCCGAAGACCAGCCGGATCCCTTTGTCTTCCTGCTGCGCTATGACAAGGGATCGAAGGACTTCGATTTCGAAAAGCTCAAGCCCTTCCGCTACAGCGCCGATTCGATCGGGCTGATGTACTTCGATCGAACGCCGCTTACGTTTATGTACCGGAGCGGGCACTTCGAGAAGAAGCTGTCACCAAGCGATGAAGAGTTCGAAGATCGGCGCTGAGCTACTTCGCCGTTACACCACGCTGCGCCACCTGAAAATGGCTCAGCGTCAGTGCGTATTGCGAAAGGCCTTTGTAGATCGATTCGGCCACCTTCTGCCGCTGATCCGCCTTGGCCATTAACGCTTCTTCTTTCGGATTACTGATGAATCCGATTTCGGTCAGAATCGACGGCATTTCCGCGCCGATCAAGACTACAAATGGGGCCTTTTTCACACCGCGGTTGCGTAAGCTCGGGTTGTCGCGCAGCACGCGAGCAAACATCGAAGCCTGCACCTTGCGGCGAATTCGCGCGATTCCTCAATCTTGTCGCTCGATGCGATCTTCTGAAGCATGTCCTTCAGCTCGAAAACGTTTCTGCGACGAAGCGTTCTCGCGGCTCGCGACTTCGAGATCGGCCTTGACGCTGCTGAAATTCAGATAGTAGGTCTCCACACCGGAGATCGTGCGAAGGCGATGACGAGTTGGCGTGAATCGAAATGAACAGATCGGCGCGATGCTCGATTCGCGATTGTCGTGCGGGCTTCCAGGCCGACATAAGTGTCGTCGCTGCGGGTGTAGATCACCTCGCTGCCCATGCGCTCCTCAATCATTGCGCCCAAGGCGCTTGGCGACATCGAGCACCAGGTTCTTTTCCGTACAAGCCGCCCGGCCCGATCGTGCCGGTATCGTGCCCGCCGTGCCCCGGATCAATCACGACGCGTCCGATCTTGAGACCCAGGACGCGGGTCATGGAGCGTGCCGCCGGTGCTGTCGCTCTTGGCGCCGGAGCTGGCCGCGCTCTCCGGAAACGTCCGTTTTTTTGATCTCAACCGGCTTGGATTCTGCTGCGATCTTGGTTCACGCCGGGTTTGCCGTCGCTGGCGGCGGAGCGACCAGGTGCTTCGCGTCGCAACACATCCGGCGTGATCGAGATCACGAATCGACTGCGCTGGAGACCAGGCGCGGCGGCTCGGATCACAATCAGGAGTCGGCGCACGGTCGGAGCAGCGGGTTCAGGCAGTTCGGAGCAGATCTTCGGCGCTGGCGCAGATCTTCGGCAGGTTCCATGCGCGTCAGCGTAGTTGTCGCGCGATTTACAGGCGCAGTCAGCGTGGAAGTGGGAACGGCGGCACCTTTGCGGCGCAGTTCCACCATCAGGCGGTCCGGATTCGGCAAGCTGGGAGGAAACAACTTCGACTCCGGGCTCCAGATCCAGCACGACCCGCGTGACATCCAGTTGAGTCTGGGCGACCCGAATCTGCTTGAGGAATGGATCACCGACTGGAATCACATGCTCACCGCGATCCCGAAGTTTCGAACGGGATTGGCGGATGTCGAAGAACATGCGGTCTGGATTGGGAATGCGGTCGGAGGAGTAGTGGAATTCTCCGCTGACCTCAATCGCAACCCGCGTCACGTCGTTCAGGGACCAGAAACGCACTGCGGTTACGGACAACGAAGCTGCGGGATGGGGGTAGCTGCGCTGGTCAGCAGGCAAACAGAAGCGAGCAGAGCAACGAAACAGCGCAATCGGTCAGTCGGGGAAACCGGCGCCATAGAGTAGTGTTAACGCGTTCTCAGGTAAAGCTTCCCTTCAGAATCCACAAACGCTTCCACCGGACGGTGCATTTCTTCCGTAGAAGGAACTTGCAGTTGGGCGGTTTCGACCTTAGGACTGGTGTTTTTCTTCTGAAGCCGACGAGCATCACCCAGTCGCTTCCCAACCTGATAAACGTAATTCATTGTTTCGGGATACGGCGGAATGTTCCAGTTATACTTTATAACCGCTGCCTCGCCTGCGTTGTAGGCCGCGATCATCAACCGGACATCCTGCTGGAACAGATCCTCCGAGATAACTCAGATAACGCACGCCACCATCAATGTTCTCCGCCATGCGGAAGGAGTCGCTGACACCGAAGCGCCGGGCCGTGGCGGGCATCAACTGCATCAGTCCCTGGGCGCCTTTCGGCGAAACCGCATACGGGTTATAGCTGCTCTCCACCTGGATGACCGCGTGCACCAGCAGCGGGTCAACCGAATACTTGCGTGCGGCCTGCTCCACCAGTTCTGACAGCGGGAGATCGGCCACGACGGAGGGAGGAGGTTCTGCCGTATTGGTCGCATCAATCACCCTGGGCGCAACCACGAGCAGGAGTAATCACAACGCTGCGCACGAGTTTTCCGCTCTTCCCGGCTTTGACGACAGTGCGGACATGTGGCGTTTCGGCGGCGCTCAGCATACCAAGCGAGCCCGCCAAACAGTACAACGCCAAGTGTTTAAAACAATTACGCATTTCTATGTTTTCCTGATTATAACCGTATTTTTCTGACCAGCCAAACAGAAATAAACCTTATGCCAACCCGGAGCTGAAGCGCTCTGCCACCGCTTCGATGCTATCATTTTCTCATGCGGAGCGCCGGTTTCGTGCTGGTCGGGGGCCGGAGTTCCCGGATGGGTCGCGACAAGGCACTGCTTCCCTACCGTGGCGTGACACTCGCCGCTCACATTGCGTCGATCGTGCAGCAAGCGGCTGGATCCGCAACATTGGTTGGCAACCCCGATCTTTACGGACACTTGGGGATTCCCATGATTGCCGATCTTTACCCGGGCGAAGGACCGCTGGGCGGGTTGATCACGGTTTTGAAAAACTCGCAAGCGGACTGGAACCTGGTGCTGGCCTGCGACCTGCCGTCGTTGACAGTTCCTTTCCTCGAGTCGCTGCTCGCCGACTGCCGAGGATTGCACAGGCGACTGCCTGGTCCCCGTTTCGCCGGGTGGCCGGCTCGAACCGATGTGCGCCGTTTATCATAGCCGGAGCCGCGCATCGCTGGAAGCGATTTTCAACAGCGGCGTGCGCAAGATGCAAACCGCCCTTGCAGAGCTTCGGACTGTTCACCAGCCCGTGGACGAGGCGCAATGGTTCCAAAACATGAACACGCCGGAGGAATGGGAAGCTCATCTGAGCGCGACTCCCGACGAATCAGCGCTATGACAGACAACTTTCCGCACTATATAGAATTCCGGCACGTGTATAAGACGTTCGACTACCCCGTTTTAGTCGATATCAATTTTCACGTGGATGTGGGCGAGACGGTTGCGGTGATCGGAAGAAGCGGCGTCGGCAAGTCGGTCGCGCTGCAGCACATCATGGGATTCATGAAGCCGGATGAGGGCCAAGTGATTGCAGCGAATCAGGATATCACTCATATGCGTGAGCCGGAACTGCGCGCGATTCGCAAGAAAGTGACCATGGTTTTCCAGTCCGGCGCGCTGTTCGATTCGATGACGGTGGCTGAAAATATTCTATTTTCGATGGAGTTGCGCGAAGATTACGACTCTTCAAACAAGGAAAAAGTTGTGCGCGGCCTGCTAAACATGGTCGATCTCGGGGATTTTGCCGACAGTTACCCGACCAGCCTTTCCACGGGTTTCAAACGCTGCCGTGGCGATTGCCCGGGCTCTGGCTGCGCAACCGCAATGCATTCTCTATGACGAGCCGACCACGATGGTCGACCCGATCATGTCCGATCAATTGGGCAATTTGATGTTGCGCTTGAAAAAGCAGTTGGGGCTGACATCCGTGGTCGTCACGCATGACCTCGAGCTCATGCGCAAAGTGGCCGACAAGGTGGTTGTGCTGTTTGAGGGGAAAGCAATCTACTTCGGCCCGGTGCCGGACCTGGACAAATCCGAACATCCGCACATACAGGAATTCCTGGCAATGGACCGCGTAGATCTGGATTAGGCCGCGGACGGGGGCAGAGTTCAACTGCACACGTCCGCGGTGGTTGGGAAGAGTTACTTGGGCAGAATCACAGAGTCGATTACGTGAATCACGCCGTTTGAAGTGACTATGTCAGTCTTGACGACGTGGGCCTTGTCGACCATAACTTTGTCACCCATCATTGAAATTGCGTCGAGCCCTGAACAGTCTTTGCGGACTTCAGTTTGACCACATCGGCAGCCATCCTGCGGCAATCGCAGTGTCAACGATATCTTTTTCCTGCGCCATCAAAGTGGAACCTGACAGAGCTGTGGTTACAAGCAGAAACTTCTTCATTGGTGTCTCCTCTTTCCGTAGGCTTTTTGATAAACCTTCAGACGCCCATAGGATGCGGACGCTGCGGCAGGGAGGATTATTTTTTTTGATCTTCGGCGGAAACGCCAGTCACGCGACGCTGCAGCAACCTATTGGCCTCTTCTAGGTTTCTGGCGCGCGTGCGCTCAAACAGGACGTCCTCTTTCGCGCTGTCCAGGCTTTCCTGCAATGAGGCCGTCCTGCGCCGAAGGTCCTGCAATTCGGTCGATTGCGCGAGCGGTTGACCAAGGAAGCGCGTTGATTGCAGTACTCCCGGCTTGCCAGGCTGTTGAAACATCATGCGGACACTGACGTCGGCTCCGCTGCGCTGGTATGTGAAGGTTCCGCCGCGCAGATCTTCCGGTGTGAGAGTCTTCTCCGTCATTCGGCCATCGTCGGAGATCGCCAGGGTGGCGCTCTTTGTATCGCGCAGCGCCTCATTCGACATATCCCATTCGATGCGCAGTTGATTGCTGATTTCAGTGACCTTGAGCGCCGAAACCTGTGTCTTCGGCAACACTCGTGGCAGGCCCGCAATGGCTCCGGCCACCAGCAGCAGCGCCAGCGCCAGGACTGTGAGCAGCACCCAACGCAAACTGTGACTACGTGCAATTGCCGCAGAGAACGGGCCGGGAAGCTTGCTCTCTGGCAACTGCACTTGCTGAAGTCGTGGACCAGGCTCGGCAACGATGATTTGCTCAGGCGCGCTTACTGATCCACTGCTGGGAGGAAGCAGTAGAAACTCGCGGTAGCAGGCTTCGTTGTGCACAGTGCCGTCATGCTCCCGAAAGAAGAAGCCCGCCATCGTCGGCCGTTGAAACGAGGGACGGATCATCAGCACCACTTGCCATGGTTCTGGAAAATACCGTTTGTAGATCTCAAGCGGCGCGTCCGACAGAACGATGTTCCGCCGCAGAGTCGACTGCGTCCAGCCTACCGGGACGAGCCCTCTCAATTTCGGATCACTGCTGGCGGATTGAATCAGCCGTTTCAGATTGAGTTCATCCACTGGACCGAGCGCAAGCCGGGAAGCGTCGGCCTGTTCCAGCGTAAGCGGGCGCCATGCCTGGATCCGAACGAATTCGCCTCCATGCTTCCCGAAGAGAATACCGCCCGTTTCGGCGCCGACACCAGAACCGCGCTGAAAGGCCGCGGTTACAGCTGCGCCGATGCTGTCCAGCACGCTACGCGAGTACTCTATGAGCAGGGCATGACCATCAGCTTTCCATGAGCCGTACTCGAAAGCGTCGTCGATGGGATTCATTGAATTGTTTCCCCGAGGCCTGAAGGCATCAGAGTTGCGATGAGGTTCCTTCTTCTACCGAGTTCTCGTCCAGCGGCTCCAGCAAGTGATAGTAGTACGTCACTGCGCCCATCGCGATGATGATCGTGAAGGCCAGGGCAGCCCAACGCGCGCTGATGCGATTCCACGGGTTTCGCTGTGTCAGAGACGCGGACAGGAAACGCGCCACGCTCCAGGCAAAAGCTCCCGGTAAAGCCAGTTTCCAGTACCACGCGGTTACATCGAAATGCCCCGCTCCACCTACCATGTACCATCCAGCCATTCCTCCGAACAGCGCAATCAAAAAGACTAGAGCTACGCCTAGCCGGACCACGACCTCAGCCACATCGAGTCGAACATTTTGGTCGCCGGATGTTGCGCTGGTAGTGTGAACGGACTTAGCGGAGTCTCCGGTACCCGGCCTGTCATCCATCACGCCCATTTTTCAAGTTGAGACTGTATTCACAAGCGTATCATCCTAACGCCAGATTTGAAACGCATGCCTGGGATCTTCCGGACTCACATATACTACTGCTGAGATGCAACTAACACGCCGTAATGCGATTGAGGCCGGGCTGGCCGTTTTGGTGAGGCCTTTGGGAGCTGCGGGGCCTGCCCTCGAGATCGACTGCGCCTTTCCCGGCGGGAACATCATTTTGGACGCTGTCGAAGGCGACGCAGTGCACCTTCACCAGGATCTCAGGGACACCAACAGAGATTGGTTCTACTGGTGTTTCCGGGTTCGCGGCGCAGCGGGGCGGACGCTACTTTTCCGCTTCACCCGCAGCACCGCGATAGGCCTCCGAGGACCGGCTGTAAGCACGGACGCCGGCAGAACCTGGAGTTGGCTCGGTCTGGAGGATGAAACGCGAAAGTCGTTCCGGTATAGCGTGCCGCCAGGCGCGGCTGAAGTCCGCTTTTGTGTCACGCTGCCGTACCTGGAGTCACATTGGCGGGCTTTCGCCGCCAGGCACGCGAGCAATCCCGCATTTAGGCAGTCAGTGCTTTGCACCTCACAAAAAGGCCGGCCGGTCCAACTCGCCGAAATCGGTAGGCTAACCAAAAACAACTTGCGTGTACTGCTGACGGCGCGGCATCACGCCTGCGAAAGCATCGCAAGCTTCGAGTTGGAAGGATTTCTGGAACAGGTGCTGGCTGACGACAGTACAGGCCGATGGCTGCGGACACACGTCCACTTCACTGTAGTTCCATTCATGGACAAAGACGGCGTGGAGGATGGCGATCAGGGTAAGAATCGCCGCCCTCGCGACCATAATCGGGATTATGCAGGTGAGAGCATACATCCGTCCGTCGCAGCTCTGCGGAAACTCGTCCATGCTTGGCCTGAAGGGCAACTTCGCATCCACATCGACATGCACTGCCCGAATCTTCCGGACCGCGAAATCTACTTCGTGGGAGTTCCGGACCAACGTGTTTGGAAGGAAGCCGAGGCGCTCAGCAGAATTCTGGAGTCAGTACAAGCCGGCTCATTGAGGTTCGATTCCAGGAACAACTTGCCGTTCGGCAAGAGTTGGAATTCCGCGACGAACTTCACAGACGGAAAATCATCCACTACATGGACGTCTGAACAGCCGGGAATCTGGCTGGCGAGTACCATCGAACTTCCCTATGCAAATGCCGGTGGCGCGGTCGTAACGCCTGACTCGGCGCGGGCGTTTGGCCGCGATGTCGCGACCGCCCTGCGCCAGTACGTTGACCAGAAGCTCACTGCTCAGGGTTGACTGCTCCGGCTTTCGGCCTAAAGCTGATTCCTGACCCCTGGATGTTACGCTGGTAGTGTGCGCAGACTTTGGGGGAGTCTGTGTCATCCCAACGCTACCTATGGAAACAATGCTGGGCCGATCCCGTTTTGACAGCCTGACTACGGCACTGCGACTCGCCGTGGATTCGCTGCGCGCCCACAAGCTGCGCAGTTTTCTCACCTTGCTCGGGGTCATCATCGGCGTTGCGAGTGTCGTGTTGGTGGGTGCGGCAATAGAAGGTCTGGGCACTTACGCCGAGACCAGTACGTCCAAGGCGTTCGGCACCGATAGTTACCTGATTGCGCAGATCGCTTCCGCAGGCCGGCTCAGCCGTAAAGAACTCTCGGATAAGCTTCGCCGCAACAAACGCATCCGGCAGGAAGATCTTGTTTATCTGCGCTCTGTGACGGGCGACCAGGTGCTCTATTCGACCTTCCGCCAGCGCTCGGACGATTTAAAACTGAACGAGCTTGCCTTTGAGAACGCAGTAATCATCGGAGCCTCAGCAGCACTGCCGGAAATTCGCGACGTTACCGTGGTGGAAGGCCGGTTTTTCACTGAAAGCGAAGAACAGAGCAAGCAGGCCGTGTGCGTTATCGGCGATGACGTTAAACTCGCATTCTTTCCAGGAGGTTCGGCGCTGAGCCAGGTGATCAAGCTCAACGGGCTAGACTTCACCGTGATCGGGGTGCAGGAGAAACTCGGCTCGGCATTCGGACGCAGCCAGGACAACTCGATGTATATTCCTGCAACCACCTTCAATCGTATGTTCGGACCGGGACAGACATTGTCGATCTTTGGACGTGCCCGGCCGGGTACGAACTTACAACTGGATGATGCCCTTGATATCACGCGCGCCGCATTGCGCACGCGCTTCAAGGCAAGGCCTGGACAGCCCGATAATTTCGACACGCTCACCCCGGATTCCATTCGCGGATTTGTCACCAACATCCTGGGGCTGATTTCAGCCGTGATTGTACCGGTCACTTCCATCTCGTTAGTGGTCGGCGGAATCGTGATCATGAACATCATGCTGGTGAGTGTCACGGAGCGCACGCGCGAAATCGGAATTCGAAAGGCGATCGGCGCACGCCCGTGGGACCTCAAGCTGCAGTTCCTGATCGAAGCGGTGCTGATGGCCGCAATCGGCGGCCTGATCGGACTACTTGTGGGTATCGCGTTGACAGCGATTCTGTCACGCGCTTTCGAGGTCCCGCTGACAGTGACACCGCCCTATGTGATCGTTGCGCTGGTGGTTTCCAGCACAGTCGGAATCATCTCAGGTTGGTACCCGGCCACCCGCGCGGCAAAGCTGGACCCTGTTGAAGCACTGAGGGCGGAGTAGCACGTGAGGATCAGCACTGGCGAAAACTTGACTATGGCGCTGTCGGCCGTCTGGACGAACCGCTTCCGCTCTGCGCTCACCATTCTCGGCATCGTGATCGGCATCACGACGGTAGTTACGGTTTCCAGCCTGCTGACGGGACTGCGCAAAGGCGTGGTCACGTTCTTCGAGGAATTCGGGCCCGACAACATGTTTGTGTATCAGTTCAGCGGCGACCCGAACAATCAGAATGTGCCGCAAAAAGAGCGACGACGCAAACCGATTCTTCCGGAGTACGCCGAGACCATCAAGCGACTCGGGCCATCGGTACTGGATACGAGCCTCGCGCTCTTTATACCCCCGATTATCGGACGGCAACCGCTGACTGCGCGGGTCGCCGGTTTCGAATCCGATACCGTGACGCTGGTAGGATCGACAGCCAACTCGTTTGAACTGCAACCCAAGGACCTGGCCGCTGGCAGGGTGTTCACCCAGGAGGAAGCATCGCGGGGCGCCAAGGTTGCCTGTCTTGGCTTCAGTTTGGCGGAGGCACTGTTTCCGGCCGGGGATGGCGTGGGGCGCAGTTTCAACCTGAGCGGAGCCGAGTATCAGGTGATCGGCGTATTCGCCAAAGCCAAAGGTGGATTCTTTGGTGAGAACGGACTTGACCGGCAGGTGACCATTCCGTTTCGCACAGCCCAGATGCGCTATCCGCAGGTGGATCGCGTGATGATCGTGATTAAGGCCAAGCCCGGCATGCGCGCCCAGGCCTATGACGAGGCGCAGGCGATCCTGCGCAAAATCCGCAAGACTCCGACTGATGCAGAAAACGATTTCAACCTTTCCACACCAGATCAGATCATCAAGCAGTTCGACAAGATTACGGGGCTGATTGTGCTGGTTTCAATCGCGATCTCCGGCCTCGGTCTGCTGGTAGGTGGCATTGGCGTGATGAACATCATGCTAGTCAGTGTCACGGAGCGCACGAAGGAAATCGGTGTGCGCAAGGCAATCGGCGCGCGCGCCTCCGACATCGTGCTGCAGTTCCTGATGGAGGCAATTACGCTGACTGGACTGGGCGGCGTGATCGGAATCATCTTTTCGATTCTGGTAACGATGATCGTAGGAGCACTCGTGCCTTCGCTGCCCTCTCAGGTTCCACCCTGGGCTGTGATCACAGGTTTCGGAGTCTCGGTCGCTGTTGGAGTCTTCTTCGGCGTGTGGCCGGCCGTGAAGGCGTCGCGGTTGGATCCCGTCGAAGCACTGCGTTACGAGTAGTGGCCGCCGGTGTATACTGGCACGAAGTCAACCTTGGAGGGGCCATGAATCGCATCACACACTTCGAATTTGGCGTTACCGACATTGTCGGCTGGAAAATTGAGAGTTGGGGCGGTTACCCAAACTTCCGTTATATCAGTACGGGCGACGCTTCCGAACCCGGTATCAACGGAGCAATGCTTGTGCATCAGGAATGCAGAAGGTGACGGAAGCGGGAGGGCAAGTGGTGGTACCGCGAATGGCCATCCCCGGAGTTGGCTATCAGGCCTACTGCAAGGACACCGAAGGCATGTTGATCGGCATTCATCAGCGCGACTCCTCCGCTAAGGCAGGATAGCCTACGAAGTCACTAGGTGGGTTGCGCGCCCACGCTAAGGTGTTCTACGGATTCCGCCATCTCTGGATGTCCCTTACCCTATCTACATCACCCTTGGAGACGGGTGATCGCGGCGCGTCCGGAGGGACCTTGGCGCGGCGCACAACATAATGCCAGCTAAACTAAACGCATCAGCGCGGGCATACATCTACGCCACCATTCTGATGGGCGGCCTCGTGCTGGTTTTCAACGGGCTGCTGGAGTGGCGCTCTGCGGATCCTCTCCGGTTTCTCTGCTACTTCTGCGTGGCGCTCCTGTCTTCAGGGCTGAAAGTTGACTTGCCTTCGTTGTCCGGGGCGATGTCGGTAAGTTTTCTTTTCGTGATGCTCGGATTGGCGGAACTTACACCTTCAGAGACCATCATTTTGGGTTGCGTCGCCGCATTGGGCCAGTGCCTCTACGGAAATTCGCGAAAAAAGACTGACGTTTTACAGATATTGTTCCAGGTATCCGGGATGGCCATCGCAGTTGCGGCAGCCTACTCGGTTTACTCTTCGCTTTTCTGGCGCGGGCTCATCCCGCCATCAGTCGTGTTGCTGCTTGCATCGTCAACTTTTTTCCTGCTGAACACCTTTCCGGTTGCCGCGGCGCTCACGCTAAAAGAAAACCGCCCGTTGAAGCACATGTTCCGCGAGTGTTACCTGTGGGGCTTCCCTTACTATGTCGTTGGCGCCTGCGGGGCATGGGGGTTCTCCGCTGCCAGTCAGAAATTCGGGTGGCAGGTTTCGATGCTGCTCTTCCCGGTGGTGTATCTGATCTATCGCTCCTACAGCCTTTACCTGGGCCGCCTGGAAGCAGAGAAGAAACATGCCGAGCAGATCGCCGGACTGCACCTGCGTACCATTGAAGCGCTGGCGCTCGCGATTGAAGCGAAAGATCTTACAACGCACGATCACCTGCAGCGAGTACGTGTTTACGCGATCGAAATCGGGAAAGAACTCGGTCTCAACAAATCGGACCTGGAAGCGCTCCACGCCGCCGCGCTATTGCACGACATAGGAAAGCTGGCGGTTCCGGAACATATCGTCGCAAAGCCCGGTAAACTGACGCGCGAAGAGTTCGAAAAAATGAAAATCCATCCGGTCGTGGGGGCGGAAATTCTCGAGCGGGTGAAGTTCCCCTATCCTGTCGTGCCGATTGTCAGGTCGCATCACGAAAAGTGGAACGGATCAGGCTACCCGGACGGATTGAGTGGCGAAGAAATTCCACTAGGCGCGCGCATCCTTTCCGCGGTTGATTGTCTGGACGCGCTCGCTTCAGATCGTCAGTACCGTCGTGCTATCCCGCTTGATCAGGCCATGCGCCACGTCAGCGGGGAATCCGGCATTAGTTACGATCCCAGGGTGGTTGAAATATTGGAGCGTCGCTATCTCGAACTGGAGCGCAAGGCGAACGCCCTCGAAGTAAACGGAAACAGGTTGTCAACTGATCTCAGGGTTCAGCGTGGTGACGCTCCTGCCACCGGCTTCGCAGCATCCTCTCGGCCACTGCCTGCGCAGACGGAAGCAAGACCGGCAGGTGACTTCCTGTCCTCTATCGCGGCCGCGCGCCAGGAAGTCCAGACTCTCTTTGAGCTATCTCAGGATCTGGGAAATTCGCTTAGCCTCGACGAAACGCTCTCCGTTCTCGGCGTGCGCCTCAAGCGCATCATCCCATTTGACGCCCTTGCGATATACATACTGCGCGATGACAAGCTGCGTCCGGAGTATGTCACGGGCGAAAACGTGCGACTGTTCTCCAGTCTGGAGATTCCCTACGGCAGCGGACTTTCGGGTTGGGTGGCGGAGCACCGCAAGACGATTCTGAACGGGAATCCGAATGTCGAATGCGGTTATCTGAACGACCCCGAAAAATTCACAGCGCTACGCTCCGCGCTTGCCGTGCCGCTGGAAGGCATCAATGGAGTGATCGGCGTAATCACGCTCTACCATGCCGATCGCGACCTCTACACTCGTGATCATGTTCGCATCCTGACTGGGGTTACGACCAAGCTGTCGATTTCGATTGAGAATGCGCTGCGTTTCCGGCAAGCCGAGCAATCCGCTTCGACTGACTATCTGACCAGCCTGCCGAATACGCGTTCGCTTTTTCTCCACCTCGATAGCGAGATCGCACGCTGCCGGCGCCTGAGCACTCCACTGGTAGTGATGGTCTGCGATCTAAATGGCTTCAAAATGGTGAACGACCGGTTCGGGCATCTGGTAGGTAATCAGGTACTGAAAACTGTTGCGCGCAACCTGAGAGCAAGCTGCCGCGAATACGACTATGTCGCGCGCATGGGCGGCGATGAATTTACGCTGGTATTTCCAGGTCTGGATGCTAGTGCGATCCCGGCCAAAGTCGCGCACATGGATCAGATGGCAACTGAGGCGGCCTGTGAGGTAAATCCGGAAACCAGGCTTTCGTTGTCGGTTGGAGTCGCCACGTTCCCTGAGCACGGAACCGATGCGGAGCAGTTATTAGCTGAAGCCGACCGACGCATGTATCGCAACAAGCAGGCGCGTAAAATGGAGGCGGACAACAACAGGGGATTCCTCTTCGACCGCAAGACTGCAATGGCGAAGTAGTCTGATCACGCGGACTGTGCAGCTTCCACCAATCGGTCCACCGCCATGGAATATATCGCCGGTTTTCCGTGCCGGTCCGTCTGGAAGTAAATGCGCCGGTTATCCGGCGCGAACTGGACCGACACCACACGAATGTTTTTGCACTTGTGCTCGCACAACGTGAATTCCCGCTTCACGCTGCGAACGAGCAGCAATATGTGCGGTTGCGCCACGCTGCCGGATGCACCCACGAAGACAGAAGCGTCGGCGTTGCGACCGAAATCGGCAAACTGTGTGGTTGGGGCAACCTGCTGATCAGCATTTGTATCGGGCGTGCACTCGCGCAGCACGTGCTTGCGCTGGGGTTGTTCCTGAACGCTTAGATACAAGACCGTACGTCCATCGGGCGACCAAATCGCTTTTGGGATGTTTCCAGGGGCAAGTCGGAGCTTGCGATTCTGTTGGCCATCGTAATTCACCAGCCAGAGCGAGCTGTCTTCCCGTCGATACAGAATCCCGGAACGCCACGGACGCGGCAGCGGATCGAGAATTCTGCCGTTAACTTCCAGCACCGTCGTCGCACCACCGCGCAAAAGCGAGATGAGCCGCAGACGCGAAGCTTGCCCCTTCAATTCGACCAGGAATGCATGAGCACCGTCCTCCGATATACTGAATCCACCACATTCGCTATCAGTACCTAAGTCATAGACTTTGCGGATCTTGCCAGCAGACAAACTAGAAATTACAAGTGATCTTCCATCGAGGTAACAGAGCGATCGCTCATCCGGCATCACTGTCACGCTGCCGGGACGAAGCGCGGCAGCCGTAGTCAGCACGGTGCTTTCACCGCTTTTCAGATCCATGCGCATGGCTTGCAGAGACCCGGAGCGGTCGCTTGCATAAATCAGAAATCCGCCCTTTCTGGCTGCTGGGCGGTTCTGGGCCACAGGCAGGCAGCTTTCGTAAGCGGGATCTGTAAGTCGCAGCACTTCGAACTCGGTCGTAGGATCGAGATAACGCTTGCGATCGGCGGGGTATACCTGGTCGTCCTTAGCCACGAGCGGAAACGGGACGCCTGTCATTGAGGCGAGGAATGCGCGTCTTGTGGGCGGCATCACTCGCCTCATACTTCAATTGTACTCTCTACAGCTTATCGCTTGTGATCAGCGCTGGATTTGTAGTGTTGGCTCAGCAGATCCTGGCCCCAGTCGCCGTCAAAATCGCGCCATACGGAATGGATGTGATTTGCTTTGTTCTGCGTATTATCGTACTCGATCAGGAATGTTGGCCCCTGAACGCGATAATAGTGCGGGCCGCCGCGCTCAGCTACCCCAGCCCATGCGAAGAACAGGTTGTTTCCGGCCTGTTTGATGCGATTTAAGCGCGCTTCGGCCATGTCTTCCGGCAGGTTCTCCGCATATTCCGAGAGCAGATCCGTCAACAGCGCCTTCTGCTTCGGCGTGAATTTCGCAGCCGAGAGACCCGACGGTTGGCCTTTCAAAGCGGCTTTGCGACTCGCCTCAGTGAGGATGTCCGGATACGCCGTATCCGAAACAATGGCTACTTTCTTCTGAGCGGCATCGAGCGATTCCAGTATTGCGCGACCGAGGTCCTCTTCTGCAGACAGCACGCGCAGACCCTTACGGGGTCCTTCGCGAACTTCGGCGGGATTCGCACCGAGGAATGTTGGACTACCGACAACCTTCCCATCGACAACCGTGAAGTGCAGGCTGACGTGATGGCCTTCTACGCGATAGCCCCACGTGCCCTTTTCGGCAGGCTCGCCGAAAATGCTGAAGAAGTATTTTTCGGGATTGCGACGCTCGCCGCTGTCTTTCTCCAGAACCCGCAGGACATCTTCGAGGCTCATAATACTCGATACCTTGACGTGACCGCGCTGGCTCAGTCCGGCGCTCAAAAGAGCTTGCGCCAGATGCCGCTGCGCGGGAGTCATGTCGCGAATCGGCACGCCATTACGAGGACGCCCAAAGCGTTTGGGGATGTCGTCTGAAGGAATATAGTGCCAGAAGTAGCGTTCCTCGCCTTCAAAGGGAAACTTTGCTTTGGCGAGTTGCTCCGGCGTCAGCGACTTCAGAAAGTTCCCAGCGGTTTCAGACATCAGAGCGGGCGAATTCGCGCGCTTGTGTGCGGCGGTCAATAGCATCGCAGTGATACCAATCCCCAACAACCACCATTTTAAAGGTTTCATGTTTGTCCCAGCGACCGAGAGGCCGTGCAAACAGTTTATCTAAAACAGCCTAGAACGGCATGTCTTTTTTGACGGAAGAAGGATTGGTGAAGGCTTTGTTCAGGTAAGAATAAGGATTCACGGCTGCGCCGCCCTGGCGGACTTCATAGTGAAGATGCGGAGCGGTCACGCGGCCGGTCGCTCCAGTGGCGCCGATCGTGTCCCCTTTTCGGATTTCCTGACCGTCAACTACGTTTATTTTTGACAGGTGGGCGTAGTAAGTCTGCAAGCCGCCGTGCCTTACAATAATCAGCTTGCCGTATGCACCGAACCATGACGCATGCATTACAGTGCCGTCCGCGGCGGCGTGAACCGGAGTCCCTACCGGAGCCGAAATATCGACGCCAGCGTGGAACAGGAATTCACCTGAAAACGGATCATTGCGACGGCCAAACGAACTCAGCAGACGACCATTGACGGGCCACAGGCTGGGGCGAATCTCGCTGGAACGCACCAAACCAAGCGCGCGGGAGCCGTGTGAGAAGCTCGCACTTTTCAGGAAGTTGTACTCTGCCAGGGATTCCGTGAACGTGGGACTGAGGCGGCCTTCACTGGAAATGTCGGCCGGTCCTTCCAGTTTCTGCTTGATACCGTACGCCATCGATACTTCGTTGGCGAAGAGTTGCAGCGTCGCGAGTTGCTCTTTTGTCTGATTTGCCGAGGACTGCAAGTTAGCATAGCGACCGCGCAGAGAACTTACTTCTTCCCGTAAAGCATTGTAGTTAGCCACTTTCCAGGCCATGCGAGCATAACTGGAAACAATGCCGAACAGCGAAAAGCATCCCAGAACAGCGAGAGCCAGAACTACATACACTGCGTGGTGGGGTACGTGAATCCGACGCAAACGGCCGTGCAAAGAATGTGCAAGAACTACGATGAAGTATTGCTGCTTCATTATCTTCGACGGAAAAGCGAACGGCCTGACCTTTATGAGACTTTCAGGAACAAGAACGATTACAAACTCAAGACAATAAAGTATCAGAGGTTTATACCTTAAGTCAAGGTACAATCTAACCTGCCTGCTTTGTTAGCTTAGGAGCTTAAGGCAGGTCGTTTCCGGATCTCGATGTTTAGGCGCTTAATTTTCTGGTTCAGCGTCGACAGCGGGATGCGCAGCGCCTCGGCGGCCTCGGTCTGGCTCCAGTTAACCGTTTCCAGGCTCTCGATGATTTTTTTGCGCTCGTACTCAGCCACGATTTCGAACAGCGAGGCGTCTGCCGGCAGAGAACCGCTGGCGTCCCTGCGTATCCGTAAGCCGCCGGCCTGCAGCAGATTATCGGGCAGCACATCGACAGTCACTACCGGCGCAGACGCGAGCACCACGGCACGTTCGATCACATTTTCCAACTCGCGCACGTTGCCCGGCCAGTTGTGGTCCATCAGGATCTGCATGGCATCGGGTTCAAAGCTCAGAGTCGCGCGGCCCTCGGAATCCAGAAAGCGATCATTTTCCTTGCAGTATTTGTGGAAGAAATGCTCGATCAGCACCGGGATATCCTCCCGACGGTCGCGTAGAGGCGGCAGAGCGATGTTAATGACATTCAGACGATAATAAAGGTCCTCGCGGAACTTGCCTTCTTCCACGGCCTTCTTCAAATCAATGTTGGTAGCTGCTAACAGGCGAACGTCCACCTTTATTACATCGGTGGAACCCACGGGGCGGAACTCGCGCTCCTGGATCACGCGCAGCAGTTTGGCTTGCGCATCCAGGGTGATCGTACCGATTTCATCGAAAAAAATGGTTCCGCGATGGGCAATTTCGAAGTAGCCCTTTTGCGAGGCGATGGCGCTCGTAAACGCGCCTTTAACGTGGCCGAACAATGCGGATTCCAGCAGTTCCTGCGGAATCGAACCACTATTCACGGGAACGAACGCCTTGTCCGAACGCGCTGAATTCGCGTGAATCGCCTTGGCAATCAGTTCTTTTCCAGTGCCAGTCTCGCCGGTCACCAGAATGTTCGCGCGGCTGGGCGCAACTTGCGTCACCAGGTCCAGAATGCGCAGCATCCGTTCGCTTTTACCGACAATATTGGGGAAGCTGTAGCGCTGTTTAAGCGCCCGCTTCAACTCCGTGTTCTCACGCTCCAGGCGACCACGCGCGATCATGCGGTCGATTTCGATCAGCAGCTTCTCGTTGTCCCAGGGCTTCGAAAAGTAGTCATTCGCTCCAGCCTTGAGCGCATTCACCGCAACTTCGACCGAGCCATACGCCGTGATCATGAAGATTGGTGTAATGGTGTCGCGCTCACGGACTTCCTTGAGCACTTCCATTCCTGAGCGATCGGGCATCATCAGATCCAGCAGCACCAGATCGTAAGAAGATGTCTCCAGACGCTTCAGCCCCTCGGTCGCATTCGGGGCCATGTCGACAAAGTAGTTCTCCAGTAATAGAAGCGCTTCGAGGCTCTCGCGAATATCCGCTTCGTCGTCAATTACGAGGATGCGGCCTTTGGTGTGGGAGTCTGTCAACTCGTCAAGAATTTCCCGCTCAGGCATTCACCGGTTTCCTTGCAAGTGGAAACTCAAGGCGAAAACAAGTGCCCGCGCCCGCTCGGCTGTCAGCCTCGATCGTTCCACCATGCTCTTTCACGATACCGTAAGTTACTGCAAGACCGAGACCGGTGCCTTTTTTGGCGGCCTTGGTCGTGAAGAACGGATCGTAAATTCGAGCCAGATGATCGGGTGAGATGCCCTGCCCGTTGTCGCTGACGTCGATGTGCGCGAACCCGCCTTTGCTCCAGGAGCGGATGGTGAGGATCCCGCCGGCTTCCATAGCGTCACGCGCATTCAGGAACAGATTAAGAAAGACCTGCTGCAGTTTCCCGTTATTGCCACGTACAAGCGGCAGCGGATCTTCCAGCTTAAACTCGACATGGACGCCGGCCTTAAGCAGTTGATGCTCAATCAGCGTGGCGGTTTCGCGAACGACCTTGTTCAAGTCAACGTCTTCGTATTCCGTCGTTGAGGTGCGTGAGAAGTTCAGCAGCGAGTTGACGATTTCGCTTGCGCGGAATGTCTGCCTGGCGATTTTTTCAAGCAGTTTAGATTTCTGCTCATCGTCGGATACCTGCTTGGCGAGCATCTGCGCGTAGGTCGAAATCACCGCCAAAGGCGTGTTGACTTCGTGCGCTACACCTGCGGCAAGTAAGCCAATCGAACTCAGTTTGTCAGCCTGTACCAGCCGGCGCTCGAGTTCAGTTCGATCTGTGACGTCGTCGAAAATGATCAGTCGGCCGATCTGTTCCAGGTCTTTGGAGACCAGCGGAGCGATCGCGATATTCAGCGTGACATCGGGTGGGGCCAGTACAGCCACGCCATGATTCCCGTTCGTACCGTTCCCGTTGCTGCTTCCGTTCGCGCCGGCGGCATGAGCTTCCAGAGGTTCCAGCACCAACGGGCGCAGAAGAAACTTGTAGATGTGATGAATGCCGGTCTCTCCCCGCACTGCATCGAAGTGGTCGCAAAGTTCAGGGGACAGCAGGTCACGCAAGCGACGGCCCAGCGCACGTTCCCGCGAAATTCCGGTAAGGCGTTCGATCTGGCTGTTCCAGCTCTCGACCCGGTCTTCCAGATCTGCGGCCAGAATGCCGACGTTGATGGATTCGACGATGTTCTCGCTGAATTCCTTGAGCCGCTCGTATTCATCGACCTTGCGCTGCAGCGAGCGATAAAGCCGCGCGTTTTCGATGGCAATCGCAAGATAGCCTGAAATCGTCTGCAGCAGTTCCAGGTCATCGCTCGACAGGAAATCGCCCTTGTGGGTGCGGCTCGCGCCAAGATATGCGATCGTCTTGCCGCGCACAACGCACGGCAGGTAATACGTCAAATCGAGGTCGGCAATGGTCTGCCGCACCGACGGGGAGAAGTGACGGAAAACGACGTCCAGCGAGTGGCGCGTGCGTTCGAAAAACAGATAGGGCTTATCGAGTTCACGCTGCAGGAAGCTCAGATCCAGCTGATTAGGCGACAATCCGTCCAGCCCTGGACCAGACGAACGCTCCATCCGGAACTGATCGTCGGCATCTTCGGCCTTCAGGAAGAACGCAACCCGCTGCAATCCGAGAGTACGCCGAATCCGCTCCACCGCCGCACTCAGCATGGCCTGCAGATCGGTTTCACTGCTCAGTTCGCGCGCGAATTCGATCAGCGTCAAGCGGTAATCGTAGCTCTCTTTGTAGAACACGTAGCGATCGAGCATTTCCTGGATCCAGTTGCGGATCGGCTGGAAAATGAAGGTCGCGATCAGGATCAGCAGGATTACGGCGCTCGAGCTCAGGTCTTCCAGTTTTCCCAGCGAGAAGATCAGGCCATAGAAAACTCCGAGCACGGAGAGCGTCGCAAGAGTGTGCACATAGCCTTGCTGGAAAATGACATCCACGTCCATCAGGCGGTAGCGCACAATCGCCCACGCCCAAGTCAGAGGGATCAGTGGAAGCGACAGCACTGCCGCTTCCACCAATGGGCCGGATGTCACCCCTATTACATACGGCAAAGCGTAGAGCACGGCAAATGGCACGATCCCGAAAACCGCGCCATTGCGCAGCCATTTCAATTGCTGGCGCACAATCGGCTCGTCGATGTTCTGGCGGTAACGCATTGCCAGTACGGCAGAGCCAAACATATACAAGACCACCAGGAAGAGCAGCCAGCCGCGATCGAGCAGCCAGCGTAGTTCGAACAGTGGAATCGCCGTACGCACCGTACCTGAAGCCACGCCCGCGTAGATCCCCACCAGCGCGGCGGCAGGCATGTAAAGCGCCAGCACACCCCACTTGCTGCGCATCCAGCGCCGCGATTCTGGGAAGGCCAGGCAGAAATGGAGGAAAATCGTCGGTGCGAACACGCCCGCGCAGACGTTGCCCCAGTAGATCACCTTGTCGAAGTTATTCAGCTTTCCGGTGTAATGGAAGCAACACAGGATGAAAGATGCCAGGCACAGAATGTAGAAGTGGACAGCTTTGGGCGCTGCGCCGCGCCGGAAGAACACGAAGAGCCCGATCGCCAGATAGATCAACCCGACGCCATACTGGTAATAAACGGCCGCTCCCGGAACGTGCTCGCCGACCGTGACCTTGACCTTGACTTCGACACCGCGCCGTTCCACCAGGTATTCGGCCGTGCGCCAGGCGCCAGTGCCAAGCAACACCTCGCTCACTTCAGCGGTCCGCTCGATCTTCAGGCCATTGATACGAAGCAGAACGTCGTTGACGCGAACTCCGGCGTTGTCGGCGGGGCTTTTGGGTTCGACATGCAGGGCATTGACCTTGCCGGAACGCTCCACCCAGATCGCGCCGTCTTCAGGAAGGCGGAATCGCTTCTGCTGCTGGAAGTTGATGAACGCGGAAATAACGGCAGCCGCTGTTAAGATCATCAACAGCGCACCGGACAACTGATCCCTGAGACCGCGCGGCATTACACTCCCTAGTGTTTCTTCCTAGCACTTATGGTACCAACTTGGAAACCCGCCAGGAACGCGCTATTGCGAACGATTTGTGACAGTTACAATTTTTTGCGGCTACCATCTCCGCAATTCCATAATAAGCCACTACGTGGAAGTGTAGGAGCGCTCACTAGCCTCTCATTTTTTGGCGATCTGGGCCACATGACGGCCCTGAAAACGAACGATCGTGAGCTCGTTCTCGCTGGGCTTGCGGGACCCGTCTGAGCCGGTCACCGTCGCCGCTCCGTAGGGCGATCCACCCGTGATCTCGGCCATAGCGCTCAGGCGCTGCTCGGAATATGAAATTGCGCATCTGGGCGCACAGAAGATTATCCCGACCGCTTCGGCCAGTCTGTCGGTCGCTGCGGCGGGTATGTGCGCGAAAGTAGCCCTTGCCGTAGCCGCTCCGCTGCGCTGCAGGGATTCGTCCGGAATCCGTTCCGCAACTTGAAAAACGCTCACTTCGGCGCCGTCAACCTCCCTGGCCCCGGGCCGTACATCGAGTAGAAGATAACCTGGATTTTCACGGTGGCTCCTTATAGCTTTTGGATGCTAAACTTGGCGGTTTGAGCACCCTATATTTCTTCAGGCATGGTCAGGCAGGCCTGCGCGACGACTACGACAATCTTTCCGAGCTAGGTCATCAACAGGCGCGCGCGCTCGGCGAGTTTCTAGCCGGGCAGGAGCTGAATTTTTCACGATGTCTGGTTGGTGGCCTGGTACGGCAGCAGAAAACAATGGCCGAAGTGCAAGACGCCTACGCTGCGGCGAGTATCAACTTCCCCGCCCCTGTGATCGACCCCGGCTGGAATGAATTCGACCTTGATGGCGTGTGCGCAGGGCTTGCCCCGCTGATTGCGGCCGATGACCCGGTGTTTGCAGAGGAGTGGGAAGCGATGACGCTGGCCACGCAGGACGCCGCTTCGCACCTGCATCGCGCATGGCTGCCCTGCGACGCTGAAATCGTGCGCGCCTGGGTCGAGGATCGCTATGAATTCGCGGGCGAATCCTGGCCCGATTTCCAGAATCGCATTCGAATTAGTTTTGAAAAGCTGCTGAATGGAAATAGCGATACTGATCAGAACGTAGCCGTGTTCACGTCCGGAACGCCCATCGCGCTATTGTCGCCGCAACGCTGCAATTCGACGCACGCCGCGCACTGCGCCTTGCCGGAACGTCATATAATTCAGCCTTTACCAGTGTCGCAGTGAAAACACACGAATCCTATCTCGTCACCTTCAACGCCACTCCACACCTGCCCGACCCCGCGCTGCGAACCTCGCGCTAAACTCGAAGTGTGGCAGCGGAGTCGCTACGTGGCTCGTTCCGCTTTCTGTTCCTGTACGACGTCGCCGAAGGGCTGCATCTGGACGCGATTCGTTCGCGCCTGGGCGCTCCGGGCCCCGTCCGTGAGCCTGAATTCCGCCAACCCGTCCCCGAGTATGTCCGCTTTGAAGCCCCGCCCGTTCGCGAAGTCATTGAGGAACTGGTGCTGCCCTCAGGGCGAACGACTGGCCGGGCGCATTAATTACTACGACTACGGCGTAGTAAGCCTAAAGCTCGAGCTGCGCTTCGAAGGCGATTGGCCTACGCTGGTGAAGCTTGCCGGCCGCTGGATCGCCGCACCCGACCTTGAGCAACAAGCCTCCAGCGTAGTCCGGCGTCGACTGGAACTTGTGCAGGATGCGCTCCTCAAGCCTTATCCGGCCTGGTCTTCGGAAGACTACTATATCGTCCACGTCGAAAACACTGGCTCCACGCGCAACAGAACTGATCGTTCAGCACGGCGCGGAGATCGCACAGATAGTGCGCGGAGAAGCCGTTCCGCTCTCCTCCGAAGAGCGCCAGGAGATTCTGGATTCGCGCATGTCGTATTACCCCAACGACCTGCTTGTGGCAGGCTGGATGACCGCGTTCATTTATGACACGCCGGAAGGCGCTGCGCCTACTGTCCAGCTGCTGGAATACGCCAACTCACAACTGCTCGAGTTTCGGCACTACGACCAGGTGCTGACGCGTGTGCTTGCCGATGTTTATAAGTCGCTGGACAAAGGTACTGGCGTGCTCGGGCGCTGGCGTCTGCAGCGCCGCGCCAAGTGGCTAAACACGATCCGGCTCGATGTGATCGAGCTCACCGAACGGATGGACAATTCGCTGAAGTTCCTCAGCGATATGTTTGCCGCACGCGTTTATCGCCTTGTGTCCGCTAAAGTGGGCGTGCCGGACTACCGCAAGCTCGTCGATCAAAAACTGGAGACGGCCGGTGAACTCTACCGCTTCATGATGGACGAATTTCACCAGGGCCGCGCGTTCGTGCTGGAGTTGATGATCGTGATCATCCTGATCATCGACCTGTACTATCTGTTCCGCGGCAAAAGCTGAGCTACCTTGTGATCTTGGTGATAAAGCCGGTCACGTAGGGTGCGGAGCTCTGCTTCGTGGTGCCGTCGGTCACGCGCAAATCAGCCGATGTGGTGAAGCCGCCGACAAACAAACTGCCGTTCGCATCGGCTACCACCGAATTCGCGACATCCGTATAGCTGCCACCAAAGAAGGTGGACATCTGCAGGGCGGCAGCACCGGACACCGTCGAATCGATTACCGAAACGAAAGCATCGGGAAATACGGTCTTCTGTGAGGCTTGCAGCGGAGGACCAGAGGTCGGAAAATTGCTCGACATCGTATAACCCGCCACGGCGAATTTGCCATTGCCCAGTAGTACGAAACCATAGAGCACATCCCCGTCAATGCCGCCGAGGTAGGTCGAATAGGTCACGACCTGGCTTGAAGGTCTGGTCATGTCGATGCGCGTAACGAACACATCCGCAGAGCCGCCGAAATTGCGCTGGACAGCATTCGGGGTGATGGGGAAATCCGAGGACAGCGTGTAGCCGGACAGCCAGAGCGCACCGGTGTCATCAATAACCAGCTTCTCAGGTGCGTCCCAACCATTGCCGCCCAGCAGCGTGCCGTACGTCAGCGCAAACAAACCTGGTAGCTTCGGATCCAAGCGAATCAGGAACGCATCCGCGCTCGAATGCAAATCGCTCTGGAAGGCGTCTGTACTAATCGGAAAATCAGGTGACGTCGTGTATCCGGCGAACCAGATATTTCCCACTTTATCCACGGCGATCGCTGTTGCAAAATCGCTACCCTCACTGCCGAGGTAGGTGGCATACGTCAGCGCAGAGGCAAGCTCCGGTTCCACGCGAATGACAAACGCGTCATAACCACCACGGTTCAGCCCTTGCAGCGTATTGTCATATTCGGGCCGGGCAACTCGCTCGAATTCGAATAGCCCGCAACCACAAAAGCGCCTGAGGCTTCGACCGCCAGGGCCGTCGGGCGATCCACACCCGCGCCGCCGAAATATGCGCTGAATGCCAGCGAATCCTGGCCCGAAAAGCGTGGATCAATGATTGACATATAGACGTCTTCCGCGCCCGTGCTCGCTCCAAACGTCCGTCCAGCCATTGGGAAATCGGTGGAGGTGGTGGAGCCGGTGAGATAAACCCGGCCTTGCGCATCAAGACCCATCGCCTTCACGTCTTCATCACCATTACCGCCCAGCCAGGTCCAGTACAGTAGCGTCGCCGTACCGTTCGTTTCGGGCCGGTATTGGGCAATAAAAACGTCACTCTTTGACCGAATTGCGGCCTGAAAAGGCTCATTCTGTCCAGGAAAATCGAATTGTGACGAAGAGGAACCGGCCACCCAGACGTAGCCGTTTTTGTTGACCGCCATAGCCTGTACGTTTTCAGAGAGGCTGCCGCCCACGTAAGTGGACCAGGCAAGCGCTGGATTTGCTGCGGGAGCCGTGGCGTCTTCTGCCAATAACGGGAACGAAAGGGCCGCAAAAATCAGGCAGCCAAGTGAGCGCGGAAAGAATGACATCATAATCTATTCAGTTTGAATTATAACCTACGATGCCGCTCCCTCCGAAAAGGTTACGATGGAGATCCGTGCTGATGCACATTGGGTGCTCCAAAATAGTATAAGATCTGATTAGATTGGAGGCCGAATGGCCGACTTGAAAAAGCTGTACGACGCGGTTCTGAACGGCGATGCCAAGACCGCTGTAGCCGTCACTAACGAGGCTCTGGCGGCGGGCGTCGATCCGCTGGAACTCGTCACTACTTACATGATCCCCGCCATGGACGAGGTGGGTAGCCGGTTTGAGTGCGAAGAATATTTCGTGCCGGAACTGCTGCTGGCCGCGCGTGCCATGAAAGGCGCTCTTGAAATCATCCGTCCGCTGCTGGCCGCACAAGGTGCGCAACCCGTTGCACGCGTCGCGATAGGGACCGTTAAAGGCGACCTTCACGATATCGGCAAAAACCTCGTAGCCTCCATGCTCGAAGGCGCTGGATTCGAAGTGATCGACCTGGGCGCGGATGTCCCGCCCCAGAAGTTCGTTGACGCCGTGAAAGAGCGTAACGTCAACATCGTGTGCCTCTCCGCCTTGCTCACCGTCACCATGCCAATGATGAAAACGACTATCGCCGCATTGAATGACGCCGGCGTGCGCGGTATGGTCAAAGTAATGGTAGGCGGCGCACCTGTAACCGAACAATACGCGAAAGAAATCGGTGCGGACGGCTACTCTGAGAACGCAGGCACGGCCGTCACGCTGGCGCGCTCATTGGCAAAAGCATAGAATGCATCCGACTCTCGAACAACTACTGGCGGCTGGTCCTGTCGTCACCGACGGCGCGTGGGGTACTCAATTGCAGGCGCTCGGCCTGGAAGGCGGAGACTGCCCGGACTTGTGGAATCTCACAAACCCCGGGAAAGTCGAGTCGGTCGCGAGGGCTTATGTGGATGCCGGCAGCCGCGTGATTCTCAGCAATACTTTTCGCGCAAATCGCGTGGCGCTCGAAGGCTACGGTGTCGCCGATCGCGTGATCGAAATCAATCGAGCCGGGGCGGCTATTTCCGTGCGTGCGGCAAATGGGAAAGCGCTGGTCTTTGCATCCATTGGGCCCTCCGGCAAAATGCTTGTCACTGAGGAAATCACCCCGGATGCCCTGCGGGCAACCTTCGAGGAACAGGCCCACGCGCTTGCCGAAGGTGGCGCGAATGGCCTCGTTGTCGAGACGATGGGCGACCTGAACGAAGCTGTGATTGCAGTTGCGGCCGCCAAGACAACCGGACTTCCGGTAGTCGCGTGCGTAGTTTTTGACAGCGGCAAGAACAAAGATCGCACGATGATGGGTAACACTCCGGAGCAGGTTGCGCCGGCACTGGCGGAAGCCGGGGCTGACGTGATCGGAGCCAATTGCGGCCGTGGCATTGCGGGCTATCTCCCGATTTGCGAGCGTCTGCATGCGGCAACCGAGCTTCCCATCTGGATCAAAGCGAACGCCGGACTTCCTGAAATGATTGATGGCGTGCTGGTATATCAAAGCACTCCGGAGCAGTTTTCCGGCTTCGCATCAGCGCTGCTCTCAGCCGGAGCAACTTTCCTGGGCGGGTGCTGCGGCACCAGCCCCGCATTCATTCGCGCATTAAGTGAGAAAATAGCTGCGTGCGCCTCAGACTGATCAGCTGCGAGATTCTGTACCGCGAGATGTGTTCGCTGATTGCGAAATCGCGCAATCAGGTTGACTTCGATTTTCTACCCAAAGGGCTGCATGACATCGGTGCGAACGGCATGCGCGACCGCCTGCAAAAGGCCGTCGATGCCACTCCTGCCGGATACTACGATGCCATCCTGATGGGCTATGCGCTGTGCGGCAACGGACTCGCCGGCCTGGTCGCGCGCGACGTGCCGATAGTGCTGCCACGCGGCCACGATTGCATGACGCTCTTCATGGGCAGCAAAGAGCGCTATCTCGATTACTTCACCAACAACACAGGCGTGTATTTCCGCACGACAGGCTGGCTCGAACGCGGAGGCCAACTCGATCAGCTTTCGATCCAGAGCGCGCATGGCCTCGGTGCAAAGTATGAGGATCTGGTTGTGAAGTACGGCGAGGAAAATGCGGCCTATCTTGCCGAGCAGCTTGGCATGCTTAACAACTACAAGCAGCTCACCTACATCGAGATGGGAATCGAGCCCGACGACAGCTTCGAACGCAGGTCACGTGAGGAAGCTGAGCGTCGTGGTTGGATCTTCGAGAAGATGAACGGGGATATGTCGCTGCTGAAGGACCTGGTCGAGGGCGAGTGGGATAAAGATCGATTTCTTGTGGTCAAACCGGGCCAGCGAATTGTGGCCCGGTATGACGACAACATCATGGACGTCGAGGACGTTCCAGGCGCTTAAGGCTGATCGTAACCGCCCACGCGGCGAACCCAAATGTTGCGATAGCGAACCTTCGTGTCGTGGTCTTGCAGAGCCAGCGGAAGCTCGGGCGCGTGCGGGGCGTAAGTTCCGACAGTGCGGTGCGTCATGCGACCCATAACTTCCTTCCGGTTGTGCAGGATTACACCGTTGAGCAGCACGGTCACGAACGCGGGCTTCACCAGTTTGTCGCCTTCGAACTTGGGTGCTTCCCAGATGATGTCGTAGGAATTCCACTCGCCCGGCTTGCGCACGGCATTTACCAGTGGCGGCCACTGGGCATAGATCGCACCGGCCTGGCCGTCGGCGTAGGTTGGATTATTCCAGGAATCGAGCACCTGAATTTCATACATGCCCATGATCAGGACGCCACTATTGCCGCGCCATTGACTGGTGCCGTCGATTTCAGTGGGTGCGCTCCATTCGATATGGTACTGGGCGTCGCCAAACTTCTCTTTGCTGACGAGGTCGCCGGTGTTGCCCACGGCTTCGACATAGCCGTTAGCAACTTTCCAGGCGGCAGGACCTGGCTTTGAACCCTTCGCTTTGGCCGTGGTGGTCCAATGCGAGAGGTCTTTGCCATCGAACAGCACAACGGCATCGGAAGGCGGCAGGCCGGGTCGTTCCTGCGTGCTGGAGGTGCCGGGCGTGATCTGGCGCGGGCGGGGACGGTCGATGTCATGGACCTTCCACTTCTGTCCGGGCAGGACAGGAGTGTCGCTGTATCCGAGGGGGGCCGTGCGCTGCTTTTTAGGCGCCGCGCTCTGGGCGGAGAGTCCGCCGGCCAGCAACGCTGTGCAGCCGGCCAAGGTGAGGATTCTTAGAGAGTTCATAGTCTGCTATTCAGTAGGTCCGAAGCAGATAGGTTATCAAATTAAAAGGCGGCATGCTTTCTGCAGTTTTTTTAACTTTTTGCTTCTGCTATACTTATTGTGCGTACGGTTTTGCCCGGTAAACTCCACATCTTACCGCCCATGATGAAGGTCAATGTTACCCTCAGCAACTCCGCTCACCACACGTAAGGAGGCAAGATGAAAAACATTTTTGTCGGTAATCTGGATTTCGGAACAACGGAGCAGGACCTCAGATCGCTATTCGAGCGCTACGGTTCGGTGGAGCGCGTAACCATCGTGACCGACCGGGACACGGGACGCTCTCGCGGTTTTGGTTTCTGTGAAATGACCAATAACTCGGAGGCCGATCAGGCCATCACGGCATTGAATGGCGCAGATCTGAATGGTCGCGGCATCAACGTGAACGAAGCGCGTCCTAAGGGCGAAGGCGGCGGAGGCGGTGGTCGTGGCGGCTTTGGCGGCGGCGGCGGTGGCAATCGCAGGCCCGGCGGTGGCGGCGGCGGCGGTGGTCGTGGCGGCTTCGGTGGCGGCGGTGGCGGTGGCAAGCGGCGCGAACCCCGCTGGTAATTAGTTTGAGGGATTGGGCGGACCAGTAAAACAAAGGGCGACCTGTTATGGGTCGCCCTTTTATTGTCTACTGCGATATACAACGCAGGGTGTCTCGGGCAATCACAAGTTCTTCGTTTGTTGGGATGACCCACACCTCGGTGGCGCTATCCGGTGCGGAAATACAACTTTCCACCCCTGAAGCAGCGGCATTGCGCTGTAGGTCGAGCTTAATGCCTATCCTGTCGAGCGACTCACAACAAAGCGCGCGCACAGGTGGCTGATGCTCGCCGACCCCACCAGTAAAGATCACCGCATCGGCGCCGTTGAGCACTGCAAGATAGGCCCCAAGGTACTTCTTGACGCGGTGACAGTAGAGTTCCATGGCGAGTTTGGCGCGGCGGTCGCCGCGTTCGGCTTCCCGCAAGACGTCCCGCATATCATTGGAAACTCCAGAGACGCCCAGCAGTCCAGAGCGGCGGTTGAGCAACTCGTCGGCTTCTGACACGGCTATCCCATCCATCCCCAGCAAATACAACAACGCTCCCGGATCCAAATCCCCGCCGCGCGTACCCATCATCAGTCCTTCAAGCGGGGTGAACCCCATCGACGTTTCGACGGAACGCCCGAATTCCACTGCACACATGGAACAGCCATTTCCCAGGTGGACTGTCACCAGCTTGAATTTCTCCTGCGAGGCGTTCTTAAGCTGCGCATAGCGTCCTGAAACATAGCGGTGCGAGCTTCCATGAAAACCGTAACGGCGTACCCGATGCTGCTGGTAGATTTCGTAAGGCAAGCCGTAGAGATAGGCCTTCGGCGGCAGGGTCTGGTGGAAAGCGGTATCGAATACTGCAACATGTGGCGCATGCGGCAACAGCACGCGTGCGGCGTAATAGCCTTTGATGTTTGGAGGGTTGTGCAAAGGCGCGAGTTCGCTGCAAATTTCAACGTGGCGCACGACTTCGTCGTCGATCAGCACCGAATCCGAGAAGTGTTCCCCACCGTGTACGATGCGGTGCCCCACCGCATCAATCACCAGCGAACCCCCGGCAGTACCGGCCAGACACTCGAAAGCCGCTGCAATCGCGCTCTTGTGGTCGGCAATGCTGCGGACTTCGCGCGTGCGTTCGCCGTTTTCGGGCTGGTAGAACAGCTCGGCTTGATCAGTGCCGATCTTCTCGACTGCGCCCTTTGCGAGCAGCCGCTCCTGGTTCGAAGCAATCTGCTCCGGACTGGTCTCGATGAGTTGAAATTTAACCGATGAGCTGCCGGAATTCAGGACCAGTACGTTCACCGAATCATGGTAGCAATTCCGCGACCGGGGACTCGCGGATGTACACTAAATTATCGATGTCGATTGTGAAGAAATCCGTCTCGCCCGTATCCGTACCAGTTTGTGCAGCTTTTGAAATTGCGCGTGGGTGGCCGCTTCCACTAGGCGCGACAGCATTGCGGGAAGGGATCAATTTCGCAATCTTCTCGAAGAATGCTTCCGCTGTGTCACTCGTCCTGTTTGCTCCTGGCGCGAAAGAACCGATGCTGGAGCACCCGCTCGATCCCCGCTACAACAAGACCGGCGAGATCTGGCACGCCTTTGTACGCGGCCTTGAACCCTCAACTGAATACTGCTACCGCATGGATTTGTCACCGAATCCAAATCCGAAGCTGCATAGATTCGATCCGACCAACATGGTGCTGGACCCGTATGCCAAAGCGATTTCGGGCGGCAGCCAGTGGGGCGTTCAGCGCGGTACGGGCCGTCGTCAACGACGCTCCATGATCATCGAGAACGGCTTCGACTGGGGCATGGACCAACCGCTGAATATCCCACTGGCAGACTCCGTTATCTATGAAATGCACGTGCGCGGATTCACGAAACATCCCTCATCAGGCGTTTCGGCACCAGGCACATTTTCAGGCATTATCGAGAAGATTCCCTACCTGCAGAAGCTGGGCGTGACCGCGGTCGAACTGCTGCCCGTCAATGAGTTCGAGGAAGCCGATAGCGATCGTTTCAACCCGCTTACGGGCGAGCGCCTGTTGAACTACTGGGGTTATCAGCCGATCGGGTTTTTCGCTCCAAATGCCGCCTACGCCGCGACTGACAAGAACCAGGTCACGGAGTTTCAGCGGCTTGTGAAAAAGCTGCACGAGGCGGGAATCGAAGTAATCCTTGACGTGGTGTTCAATCACACTGCTGAGGGCGATGAGCGTGGTCCGATGTGGTCGTTCCGTGGCATCGACAACGCTGTCTATTACATCGTCGATCCGGAGACAGGGCGCTATCACAACTACTCCGGTTGCGGGAACACGTTCAACTGCAATCATCCGGTGGTGCGCGCTTTCATTCAGGACGCGTTGCGCTATTGGGTAATGGAAATGCATGTTGATGGATTCCGCTTTGATCTCGCGGCCATCCTGGGCCGTGGTCAGGACGGCTCTGTGCTGGCCGATCCGCCGCTGCTGGAGCGGCTTGCGAATGATCCGGTGCTGGCCAACACAAAGTTGATTGCGGAAGCGTGGGACGCGGCAGGACTGTATCAGGTGGGCACGTTCCCGGCCTGGGGACGCTGGGCGGAATGGAATGGAAAGTTCCGCGATGATGTGCGGCGTTTTGTGAAGGGTGATGCCGGAATGGTTTCGGCACTCGCGACGCGACTGATTGGGAGTCCGGACCTGTATCAGACGAGCAACCGTCAGCCGTACCACAGCATCAATTTCGTGACCTGTCATGACGGCTTCACACTCGCCGATCAAGTTGCCTTCAATGAGAAGCACAACCTGAGAAATGGCGAGGACAACCGTGATGGCAATGATCACAATCTGAGCTGGAATTGCGGCGTGGAAGGCTACCCCGGTACTCCGGAAATTGCCAGGCTGCGACTGCGGCAGCAGAAGAACTTCGCAACGATACTGCTGATTTCAGACGGCGTTCCGATGATCCTGGCGGGCGACGAGATCGGCCGAACGCAGCAGGGCAACAACAACGCTTATTGCCAGGACAACGAGATTAGCTGGATCGACTGGTCACTGACGGAGCGAAATGCGGAGCTGCTACGATTTTTCCGTCTGATGATCGCGTTCCGGATGCGTCATCCGCTACTCCGAAGGCCCAGCTTTACGGACGAGGCGGGCGGCAGCAAACCGCGCATTGCATGGCACGGTCAAAAGCTGAATGAGCCCGATTGGAGCTATGAATCACGTTCGCTGGCGATGCACATCAGCGGCGAGGTGGATGGCAGGGGCAGCGAGCACATCTACGTCATCGTGAATTCGCATTGGGAGGGCCACAGATTCGAACTGCCCGATCTGCCGGGTTGGGTCTGGCTGCGCCTTGCCGACACTTCTTTCGAGTCGCCTCATGACATCGCAGAGCCGGGATCTGAGGTTCGCCTGGGAGAGCAGAGCAGCTACCAGGTGGGTCCAAGGTCGTGCGTAATTCTGATTGCCGCTAGGCCTTAGACAGAAAGCGGCGGATACCGTAATCGTATGCGGCAGCGCCGATAACACCACCCAGCAGGGGCGCAACAATCGGCACCCAGAAGGCGTTTGTACCGTCTGTAAGCCCGTTGTGCTTGAATCCCACGAGCACGGTCATAATGCGTGGGCCAAGGTCGCGTGCCGGGTTAATCGCATAGCCGTGCAGTGCGCCGAAGGACATGCCGATCGCGACCACAATCAATCCGACAAACAGTGGCGTGAGATTGCCTGAAAGCGGCTGGTTGCGCTCGTCTCCGATCGCGAAAACCAGAAACAGCAGTAGTGCCGTGCCCAGCACCTGATCCAAAAATCCGGCCTGCGGAAGATTGGGAAAGGCCGGGAACGTCGTGAAGATTCCGGTGGTGCGTTCGAGCAGCGGATCAGCTCTTTCGAAAGCCGGACGGTAATTCCAGAACACCAGGAGTGCGCCACAGAACGCGCCGGCAGTCTGCGCAATCGAATACGGAATCACCTTTTTCCAGGAGAATCCTCGGAATAACGCGACGGCCAACGTGACGGCAGGATTGAGGTGCGCACCACTTATCCTGCCCGCCGTATAGATGCCCATGGTGACGCCCAGTCCCCAGGCGATCGTGATATTGGTATAGCCCCCGTTCACGACTTCACCGGGTGTCCCATTCCCAAACAACAGCACCATGGCGACCGAACCACAGCCGAACATGATCAGAATCATGGTCCCGATAAATTCAGCCGTCAATTCCGCAAGCAGTCCGTAGGTTTTCATGTGCGGCGAAAGGCCTCTGAGAGTTTCTTGTAGGTAATGGAAATATCTTCGGGCAACACGCGAGTCTCGCCCACGGTTGTCATGAAATTGGAGTCGCCAATCCAGCGCGGCAATACGTGCATGTGGATGTGTCCGGCAATACCGGCGCCGGCGCACTCGCCCAGATTCATGCCGAGATTCATACCTTGCGGCTGATAGGCTTCGCGGAGGTGTTTGCTGGCAATGCGGGCCAGTTGCATCATTTCAGCAACTGATTCGGGGCTTGCCTCTTCGAGCGTCGCAACATGCTCGAATGGCGCAATCATGAGATGGCCGGACGTGTAAGGGTACAGATTTAGCAGCACGAAATTCAGCTTGCCGCGATAGAGGACCAGATTCTCTTCGTCCCTGTCCTGCGCGGCTTTCTCGCAGAAGATGCAGCCATCGACGGGTGCGGCACGACTCACGTAGGCGTACCGCCATGGGCTCCAAAGATAATCCATACGAGGCTTATCGCCTTAGTTAAAAGGTGGTTGGGGCCTCGGGGACCGGGGGCACAGGAGACGCTGCTGCTTCCGTAGGAGCACCTTCGGAACCGTTGACAAGGTCCTTCAGTTCCTTGCTGGGCTTGAAATACGGAATACGCTTTGGAGGAACTTCGACGCGCGCACCGGTTTTCGGATTACGTCCGATGCGCGGCTGACGCTGGCGGGTCCGGAAACTGCCGAAACCACGGATCTCGATCTTGTCGCCCGTGCGCAAAGAACGGACAACGCTATCGAAGATCGCCTCAACAATAACCTCCGAATCCTTACGTGTCATTTCGACAACCCTCGATACTTCCTCAATCAGATCCGCTTTCGTCATCCTGTCTAATTCTCCTTACTAAATATCGCCAAACCGGCCAAAAATGTGAAGCCTTAACGGCCCTCACCCTGTTCTTTAAGATTAATCGCTTCTTCTATGGTCATGGTGGCGGCTGCGGCCTGACGCTGGTAATCCTCCAGCCGCACACGCTCTTCGTCATCAGCGACCGCGCGCAAACTCAACCCGATCTTCTTTTCGGGCTCGCTCATTTTGATGATCTTGAAATCCAGTTCCTCACCTATCGGAAGCTGAGCTTCATCGCTGCCTTTTTCCTGCGAACCGCTGATTTCCGAATTGTGGCAAAGTCCTTCGACGCCCGGAGCGAGTTCGATAAAGCACCCAAAGCTCGCGGCGCGGCAAACAGTGCCATGCACGATGTCGCCCACCTGATGCGAACGGAAAAAAGTTTCCCACGCATCCGGTTGCAATTGTTTCACACCCAGCGACAGACGACGGTTTCCCGCATCGATGCTGAGTATAACAGCCTGGATGAGTTGCCCCTTTTTGAGCAGTTCCGAGGGATGCTTTATACGTTTGGTCCACGAAAGATCAGAGACATGGACGAGCCCGTCCACGCCTTCTTCAATCTCAATGAACGCGCCGAAATCTGTCAGCTTGCGAACGCGCCCTTCGACTACGGACCCGATGCTGTAACGTTCCCCGACAGTGGTCCAGGGGTCAGCCTCAAGCTGCTTGATTCCGAGCGAGACACGCCGGTCTTTGGAGCGCACTTCGAGGACGACGGCTTCCACTTGATCGCCAACTTTGACGACCTTGCTGGGGTGCTTCATGCGCCGCGACCACGTCATCTCTGAAATGTGAATGAGCCCTTCGACACCGGGTTCCAGTTCGACGAAAGCGCCGTAATCCGTAATCGAGACGACGCGTCCGATAACGCGCGCGCCAGGCGGATAACGCTCTGTGACATCGAGCCAGGGATCAGGAGCAAGCTGCTTCAGACCAAGCGAGATACGTTCTTTATCCCGATCAAATTTCAGGATTTTGACCGCGATCTCCTGATTGACCGTGAGCATTTCCGAGGGGTGCGTGACCCGCCCATAGGACATGTCGCTGACGTGCAGGAGCCCGTCGATTCCGCCTAAATCTATGAATGCGCCGTAATCCGTAAGATTCTTCACAACGCCGGTGACCACAGCGCCTTCCGAGAGATGCTCGAGTGCATCGGTCTTGCGCGCCGTGATGTCTTCCTCGAGGGCAGCACGCCGCGAAACGACAACGTTTCCGCGCCTGCGATTGAGTTTGACGATTTTCACCGGGATATCCTGCCCGATATAAGAATCGAGGTTAGGTATGCGCCCGACATCCACCTGGGAGCCAGGCATGAACGCTTTTACACCCACATCAACTGCCAACCCGCCTTTGATGCGCCCGGTCACGCGGCCAGAAACCATCAGCCCTTCGCGATAGGCCTGTTCGAGGTTGTCCCAAGCACGTAAACGCGCTGCCTTGCTGTGGGAGAGGAGTATGTAGCCTTCGGGTTCCGGACCGGTGCGATCGAACATTACGTCGATCGTGTCGCCCGGTTGAACTGTCGTGGTTCCATCCGGCAATCGGAACTGCTCAAGGGGCACAAGTCCTTCGGATTTATATCCGATATCGACGATCACGTCCTGGTCTGTGACCTTGAGGACGTGACCCTTCAGGACTTCCCCTTCGGCTGGCGGCGCGAAATGGGTGTAGTCGTCTAAAAGTTGTTCGTATTCGGACTCAACCGGTGGAACAGAAGGTTGTTCCACCTGCCCGTCATCTGGTCTGCCGGCCATAGCCAAATCTCCGCGCCAACGATTGATCAACGACTGGTGATAGCGACGCCAAACCCTGCGAACCCCTTGTGCGAGCTACTGAGTATCCGAATCCCGTCTCATCATACTCCAAGGAAGTAACCAGGATCCTCATCGAAGACACACACAAACCGTTGAAAGATCAGTACTTCAGAAATATAGCGGACCCTGAGGAGCTTGTCAACCGCAACAAAATTGCCTGCTGACCGGGGCAAACATTATTACGGGTCCGAAACTAAATTTCAACGTGCCTTTCGGGGGGTCACTTGCGTGCCGCCGTTCACAAACGCGTCCACCGAAATTCCTTTCTGTGCCGCGATGTCTTTGTCTTTCAACTCCTTACCGTTAAGCGGAAGTAGCTCGGTAGATTTGCGGGCCTTTCCCACATCTTGCGGAGCGACGCTCCCACGCAGGTGAACATTCGTGCCATCCACGGCTTCCGCACTATCCAGAAGTACATTGAGCTTGTTCTTACGCCCGAACAGCCCTTTGCGCCCGGACTCGGCAACGACGCCGGAGGCAGGCGCACCCTTGGCGATTACCAGGAGGTCGCCGATTTTTACGTCCTCGGCTACTGTGAATCTTACAACGTCCCCTTTATCCGGACCTGCTGGGACATCGTCAGAGAGCGTGAGCCGCAAGCGCGCCCCATCCGGCAGGTTTATTTTCTCCAGGCGAGGTACAACAACTGGCGGTGCAGTCGCGGGGGCGACAGTGTCCGCAAGCGCGGGCTTGGTGGTTGACACTGCGGCACTGGGTCGCGCGGGTCTCCCGCCCTCCATAGGACCAGTCTGAGTGACGCTGGGAGCAGGATACCCGGTTTTTACGGGATGTGTCACGTACCAGCCTGCGGCTGCTAACGCGATGACAGCCACGCCTCCGGCGACCGCCATTCCGACGCTCACGGGCTTTCGTTTTGGAGCGACTATGGCGTGTTGCCCGCTGGCAATGGTGCCCGTGTCAAGATCTTCCTTGAGTTCGACAAGCGCCATGTGCAGATCCTTCATGGTCTGCCAGCGGCGATCGGCTTCCTTGCGCAAACAGCGGCTGATTAGGCGTTCCAGCTGCGGCGGCACGTCCTTGACCAGTTCCGCAATAGTCCGCGGTTCGTCGCGAAGCACAGAGGTGATGGTCGTGATCGGAGTCTCGCCTTCGAAGGCGCGCCGTCCAGTCACCATCTCATAGAGCACCAGGCCGAAGGCAAAGATATCAGAGCGTCCATCGAGATTGCGTCCGGAGGCCTGCTCTGGAGACATGTAACTGGCGGTGCCCATAATGGTGCCCGCGGTCGTCATCGGCGCCGCTTGAAACGTGTTCGTGGCGTCTAACTCAGAGACGGGCGGGTGCATGATTTTGGCCAGTCCAAAATCGAGCAGTTTTACCAGACCGGCGGAGGTCACCATGACATTTCCGGGCTTCAGATCGCGATGCAAAATGCCGGCGGCGTGCGCTGCTGAGAGCGCATCGGCCATGGGAATCGCGTAACGCAGAACCTGTTTGACCGGGAGCCCTTCTTTGGGAATGATGTCGGTAAGCGATTTGCCGGTAATCTGCTCCATGACGATGAACTCGCCGTCAGGCTCAGAGATGACGTCGTGGATAGTGACGATATTGGGGTGATTCAGTGCGGAGGCGGACTGCGCCTCCAGCAGAAACCTGCGGCGGCGATCCGGGTCCTCGGCTTTATCGCGCGGCAGTACTTTCAGCGCAACGAAACGGTTCAGCGTGATGTCGCGGGCCTTGTAGACTTCCCCCATGCCGCCTGATCCAAGCTGTTCCAAAACTTCGTAATGTGAAATAGTGCGGCCGGTGATCATAAGCGGTTCGCTCTCCAGTTAAAGCTATTTTAGAACGGCGCTGCAGTTTCGCGCAGAATCGCGCATCAATTCACGATGTAATTGGCGGCCAGGCGCTCGAATAATTCCACCTGAATCGCGACCCAGCGTTCAGGACGTCCGAGTTCCGCTGCCATAATTTCAGCCACTCGCGGAGCCATCTCAATCGCGGCGCGGGCGTTCAGCAGCAGAGCGCGGGTGCGCCTTGAGAGCACGTCTTCCACGCTGCGCGCCATTTCCTTACGCACGGCCCAGACAACTTCGGCATCCACGTAAGGAAGCTCCGAGTGCAAGCGTACTCCCAGCACAGGTTCGCTGCTAATCAGATCCTGAATCGCGACCGCGTCCGAACCATACACTGCAAGATTGCCGAATTTCTCGGCATGCTGATGATAGCCGTGGATCTTCAGTGAGCGCGTCACACAGGGCCGCTCAGGAAGAGAGGCGAGGGTAGCAGCCTGGTTGACACAGTCTTCGGCCATGTGCCGGTATGTGGTCCATTTGCCACCACCAATCGTGAGCAGACCGGAACTATCGATGATGATCGAATGGTCGCGAGATAGTGCGGCCGTATTGGCACCGGCATCCGACTTAATCAGTGGGCGGATTCCGGCAAACGCGCTGAGAATGTCGTCGCGAGTTGGGGCGTGGTGCAGATACTCGCCCGCCGTCTCGAGAATAAAGTCGATTTCGCTATCGAACGGCACGGGTTCCAGTAAGACTTCCTTGACGGGGGTATCCGTGGTGCCCACCAGCGTATGGCCATGCCACGGAATCGCGAACATTACTCGACCGTCCTTCGTGTGCGGCACCATGATAGCGTGATCGCCGGGGAGAAACGCGCGGTCGAACACGAGATGAACGCCCTGGCTGGGCGCGATCAATTGAGGCGCTGCGGGATCTGCCATACGGCGGATATTGTCACTGAACGGACCAGTCGCGTTGATTACGGAACTGGCACGGATCAGCATGTCCTGGCCGCTTTCCGCGTCACGGGCCAGCACGCCTTCCACCTCGCCGGCGTGATTCAATCGCAGGCGCTCGACAGGGAAATAGTTCAGCAGGGTGGCGCCCTGCTCCACCGCGGTTTCTGCGAGATTAATCAGCAGGCGCGAATCATCGAACTGACCGTCGTAATAGACAACTCCGCCGCGCAGACCCTCGGTCTTGATGGTCGGAAGCCGTTCGAGAGTGCGCTCGCGGGAAAGATTGCTCGACGTACCGAAGCCGTACTTGCCAGCCAGCACGTCATAGATGCGCAGGCCGACACCGTAGAACGGCGATTCCCACCACTCGTAGTTGGGCACGATGAAGGCAAGATCGCTGACTATATGCGGCGCATTGTTGCGCATGATCCCGCGCTCTTTCAGCGCCTCCATAACGAGCGAAACATTGCCCTGCTCCAGGTATCGGACGCCACCGTGAACGAGTTTGGTGCTGCGGCTTGAGGTGCCTTTACCGAAATCGTCCTGCTCCAGCAGGAGGACATCATAGCCGCGTGAAGCCGCGTCAACCGCTATACCAACGCCGGTCGCGCCGCCGCCGATGATCAGCATGTCCCAGGGTTGGACACGCTCGATCATGCGACGCAGCATCTCCGTACGGTTCACTGCTCCCAGCCTTTCGCACGCTCCACCGCGCGCCGCCACTGTGCGCGCGAACTTTCGGCGCGATCGCGGCTCATGGACGGATCGAAGCGGCGATCGGCCTTCCACATAGTCGTGACCTCAGAGCGGTTCTTGATGACTCCGGTTGCCAGCCCGGCGAGGAATGCTGCTCCAAGCGCAGTAGTTTCCTGCACCGAGGAGCGCACAACGGGCGCACCCAGCAAGTCCGCCTGAATCTGCATCAGCAGGTTGTTACTGGACGCACCGCCATCGACGCGGAGTTCAGGCAGGCGGATGCCGCTGTCGGCGTGCATGGCATCGAGCAGATCGGCAACTTGAAACACGATTGATTCGAGTGCGGCGCGTGCGATATGTGCGGCAGTTGACCCGCGCGTCAGGCCCAGTATTGTGCCGCGTGCGCGCGAGTCCCAATGAGGTGCGCCCAGGCCAGCGAAGGCAGGAACGAAAATCACTCCGCCGCTGTCGGGAACTGACTGCGCCAGCGCCTCGATTTCCGGCGCGCTGCGGATGATCCCGAGTCCATCACGCAACCACTGCACGACAGCGCCGCCAATGAATACGCTGCCTTCAAGCGCGTATTCGGTGACTCCATTAGTGCGCCAGGCGACCGTCGTGAGCAGGTTGTTGTGCGACGGCACCGCAACTTCGCCGGTGTTCTGGAGCATGAAGCATCCGGTGCCGTAAGTGTTCTTTGCGAGGCCCGGCAGAAAACACGCTTGACCGAACAGCGCTGCCTGCTGGTCGCCGGCGATACCTGCGATGGGCAGTGGCGTCGCACTGAGCGGAGCGCCAACTTCGCCATACACTTCACTGGAGGAGCGCACGTCCGGCATCATCTCGCGCGGAATTCCAAACAGTGCGAGAAGCTCGCTGTCCCACTCGCCAGTGTGGATGTTGAAGACCATGGTGCGAGATGCGTTGCTTGGATCGGTCACGTGCGCGCGGCCGTGCGTCAGGTTCCAGATCAGCCAGGAGTTTACAGTGCCGAAGGCGAGCTTGCCTTGTTCGGCGCGGGTGCGGGCACCGGGAACGTTTTCCAGAATCCAGCGGATTTTCGTAGCGGAGAAGTAGGGATCCACCTTGAGCCCGGTTTTGGCCTGAACGGAAGGTTCGTGGCCGGCGGCTTTCAACGTGTCGCAATAGTCAGATGTGCGGCGGTCCTGCCAGACAATCGCGTTATAAACGGGCTGCCCTGATTCGCGATCCCACACCACGGTCGTTTCTCGCTGATTCGTGATCCCGATCGCGCCGATGTCACGGGACTGCAAGCCCACTCGGCTGATCGCTTCGACGGCAACCGAAAGTTGCGAAGACCAGATCTCCATCGGGTCATGCTCGACCCACCCAATTTGCGGAAAGATCTGTCGAAATTCCGACTGGGCGACGGAAAGGATGGCGCCTGTGGTGTCGAAAATAATCGCGCGAGAACTCGTGGTTCCCTGATCGAGAGCGAGCAGATAGGACATGAAATCTCCAGGTTGTGGTTTCTAGTTTACGGCAGCGATCCATTTTACGATGTCGTTGACAACACTGACATCTACGTGCAACGGCTTTTGATATTCAGTGGGAGTGCTCTTGCCCTCGCCCGCAATAAAGAGGTGATTCAGCGCGGGATAGCTGCGCAGCGTCACGTTCTTGCGGTCCTGTAGGGCGGTCTTCCAGTTTGAAAAATCCTTCATGGTGACCTGGTAATCGCGTTCGCCTTGCAGGATCAGCATAGGCAGTGTGAGTTTCTTCGCTTCTGCCGGTGGGTTGTAACCGCGCAGATCCAGAAGGTAGGGCGACTGCATTCCAAGGAATATTTCGTCAGTCTCTTTTCCGGGCTCAAGCTTTCTGATGCGCTCCACCATGGCACGAATTGAAGCTACCTGCTTGCGCACGGTTTCGTTCTGCTGGGGCTGTAGCGATGCGAGGTACTCGGTCTGCTCCAGCATCATGTCTTCGAGGGGACGAGTACTGCCTGCGAGCAGAACCAGGCCCGCGAGCTTATCGTCCCGCAATCCGATGCGCGGTGCGAGATACCCTCCCAGGCTATGCCCGAGGATGAAGACTCGCTTTGGGATAATCTCCGGCTGAGTGCGCGCAAGCGCTGCGGCTTTGATTGCGTCGTCGATGGTCTCTTCGCGAACAGTCAGATTCTTGACTGTGGTCATCTTCGCGCCGTGCACTTTCGTGCGCTTGTCATAGCGCAGCACAGCGATGCCTTTGGACGCCAGACCTTCGGCGAGATCCTTGAAGACCTTTGTGGAAAGCACAGTCTCGTCACGATCGTTCGGGCCGGAACCGTGGACCAGTACAACCGCGGGGAACGGGCCAGTTCCGGTTGGAATCGTCAGCGTGCCCGGCAGTTTCCAATCGCCCTCGCCCACGGTAATTTCGCGTTCGCGGAAAGCAGCAGGATTGCTGTAGGCGGGGCTCTTCCATGTGGAGACGGGCGTATCCGGCGGGCGAACGTAAAAGCCTGCGATCAATCCGGCAGCATCCACTGTGATCTGCATGTTTACGGCAGTCACGGCAAACTCGACCGGAATAACCACGATGGTGAATTGCCCTGACTTTTCGGTCCGCGCGGCTTCGATCTTCTCCGCTTTCCCAAGTTGCTTCAGGCCCGGGGAGATCTTGTCGCGCAAAACTTCGATCGGCAAACCCTTCTTCATTTCCGGAGTGAGCAGCTGGATCAGAGCTGGATACTTTTCCGCAAGTAGAAAGTCGAGGAATTCTTTGGCGCGCGCTGCGGGCGACGGAACGGTCTGCGACGACGCGCAGAACGCAAGCATGAACAGTAGCGAACAGCCGCGAGAGACCATTTGCAGATCAGTATAAGCTTTAGCGCGAATGCTTGTAGATCAGCTCGAGCAATTCGTCGTACATCGCCTCGCTCTGCTTCGGATCCCCGGAAGCGATGGCCTTCGTGGCGCAGTGCTTCAGGTGATTGCGCATCAGGGCTCGGCCCACGCCGCGCATCGCCTGTTGCACGGAAGAGATCTGCACCATGATGTCGGCGCAGTAGCGATCTTCTTCCACCATTTTCTGCAGCCCGCGCACTTGCCCCTCGATTAACCGCAGCCTGCGCAGGTTAGAGGCTTTGGTAGCCGCGTCGACCGCCGTCGCCTTGCGCGGTTCGGCCTGCATTTCACAACCGCACGAAGCTGGTGAAGAAATTGTCTTCTTCATGTTGTCTTCCCCGCCCGGCGCAATCGCAGGCTGTTCGTCACCACGCTCACCGAACTCAGCGCCATGGCTGCGCCGGCAAACACAGGACTCAGTTCGCCGCTGGCTGCGATCGGGATTCCGATCACGTTGTAGGCAAAGGCCCAGAACAAATTCTGTTTCATGATGGACATTGTCTTGCGCGAAATTTGAATCGCCGTGGCGACTCCCCGCGGGTCGCTGCGCATCAGCGTGACATCCGCGGCCTCCGTTGCGACGTCCGCCCCGGAACCCATCGCAATGCCGATTTCGGCCTGTGCCAAAGCAGGCGCGTCGTTCACACCGTCGCCAACCATGGCAACGACATGGCCCTGCTTTTGGAGCCGCTTGATCTCGTCGAGCTTGCCGGCGGGCAGTACACCGGCGACGACTTCATCCACACTGATCTGGTGCGCAATGGCGCGGCCCGTCTCTTCACGATCGCCGGTTAAAAGAACGACCTTCAGCCGCATTTCGTGCAGCAGTTGAACAGCTTCGGCGGACGTTGCTTTTAACGTGTCCGCGACTGCAATGACCGCCTCGGCGCGGCCGTCGATTGCGATCAGCAGCGGCGTCTTGCCTTCCGCGGAGAATTGTTCAAGGTGAGGAAGCAGCGGAGCCGTTGCGACTCTTCGATCCACGAGCCAGGCCGCGTTGCCGATCAGAACCTGTTGCCCCAAAACGATGCCTTCTGCACCGAGGCCAGGAGTGGAGGAGAAGCCACTCACTGGCTGCGGGCTGATACCCTTCCCTGCGGCGAATTGCAGAACCGCCTGCGCCAGCGGATGCTCCGAGTGCGCTTCGACGGACGCGGCTAGTAGCAAGATTTCATCCCGTGTCGTGTCACCGGTTACGATAACGTCGGTTACGACCGGTTGGCCCTCAGTGATGGTTCCGGTCTTATCGAAGACCACAACATCCACGGCCTGCAGTTTTTCCAACGCCTCGCCGCCCTTGATGAGAATGCCTTGCTGCGCTGCGCGCCCGCTCGACACCATTACGGCGGTGGGAACAGCCAGACCCATGGCGCATGGGCAGGCAATTACGAGGACCGCAACAGCCGCACTGATCGCGCGTGCAAGCGACGGTTCAGAAGGCACGAAGTACCAAACGAAAAAGGTCGCGAGCGCGATTAGAAGCACGATGGGAACAAACACCGCGCTGATGCGATCCGCGAGGCGCTGCACGGGAGCGCGACTGCCCTGCGCCTCGCGCATCAGTTTCACGATGTGCGCGAGTACGCCTTGTGAACCGAGAGCGGTCGTACGAAATCGGAAGCTGCCGGTCGTGTTGAGCGTGCCGCCGATCACGCGATCGCCAGGCTGTTTGGATACGGGAATTGATTCGCCGGTCAGCATGGATTCATCAACAGAACTCGCACCTTCGAGAACCTCGCCGTCGATCGCAATCTTCTCGCCCGGTCGCACGAGCAGCGTGTCGCCGATGCGGACGTGTTCCACCGGCAGTTCCACCTCCACGCCATCACGAAATACTCGCGCGGTGCGAGGTTGCAGCGAAATCAGCTTGCGCAACGCCATAGTGGTTTGGCGCTTGGCGCGGCTTTCAAATGCGCGTCCTGTGAGGACAAGCGCAATGATCCAGTTCACCGATTCGAAATAGGAATCCGGTGTTGCCACCGAAAATACGAACGCAGCCAGGGTGCCAATCGAGATCAGCGTGTTCATATCGGAGGTTCCGTGCCGTAGCGCCGCCCACGCGCGCGTGTAGAAACCCCGACCAGCCCAAGCCATGACGAAAAGCGTCATCAGCATCTCGACGTAGTGAGCGCGATGGCCAAGTGGCATCAGGATGAACATGCCCACGGTCGCGCACACCAGACTCACGATTGCCTTGCGCTTGAGGTCGTTGAACTCGGCGGCTTGCTGCTGATCCTGCTTTTCCTGGTCGTCGAGCGTCGAACTTCCTGCCACGGGCAGTTCCGCTTCGTACCCCACGCTGCGTACTGTTTCGGCGAGCGCTTCCGCTGAGGTTATGCTCGGATCGAAAGCAACAGTCGCTTCGTTGGCAAGCAGGTTAACGTTCGCGTCCTGCACGCCCGGCGTTGCTGAGAGCGCTTTTTGTACGCGAGCCGAACACGCCGCGCAGGTCATGCCCTGCACCGGGAAACTGATTCGCTCTGACATCTTAGGACCCCTTACTTCGATGATGGATAGCCTGCCGTATTGAGCGCGGACAAGATCGCCTGCTCCGAGGACTTCGCAGGATCAAAGCTGAGTTCGGCGGAACCGATCCGCACATCCTTCACCTGAACACCTTCAATCGCCTGCAGCGTTTTCGTCACGTGCCGCACGCAATGATCACAGGACATTCCGCCAATTGTAAGTTTCATTTCGGTTTGCATAACTTCAGTTTGCTATACCCCCCTCCCCTATGTCAAGATGGATCTCATGAGCTTCGTCGATGTGGTGCGAACTGCGCCCTTGATTCTGACCGAAGGTGCTGTTGTGGAGCGTTTGCGTCGCGATCCGCGCGCGAGTTTTCATCCCGCGCTGGTGCATGCCACTTTCCCAGGCGATCCTGTTAATGGTCCGCTACTGGAATCGATCTATCGCGAATATCTCGACATCGGACGATCGGCGAACTTGCCGATGCTGTGCCTGACACCAACCTGGCGCGCAAATCCCGAACGTCTGCGGAAAGCCGGAATGGAGGCGAACGATGTGAACGGCGCAGCATGCCGTTTCCTTCTCCAGATTCGCGACAGCTATGCAGCGAATGCGTTTGTGGGTGGACTGATCGGGTGCCGCGGCGATGCCTATCGTCCGCAGGACGCTATGTCTGCCACCGATGCCGAGCGTTTTCACGCTGAGCAGATCGAACAACTCGCCACGGCGGGCGTGGACCTCTTATTCGCCTCAACGCTGCCGGCCGCGAGCGAGGCTATCGGAATCGCAAGAGCGCTTGCCCGCATGCCCCTGCCGTACATACTCAGTTTCGTCATTCAGGCGAATGGAACTTTACTGGATGGGACCTCGCTCGCGCGAGTCATTTCGGAAATTGATGCTACTGTTTCGCCCGCACCGCTCGGCTACATGCTCAACTGCGTGCACCACTCCAACGCGACCGCCGTGCTACGTTGCATTGCGGAACCTGCAAGGCGGCGCATTCTCGGATTACAGGCGAACACGTCGGCGCGCAACCATGCCGATCTGGAGGGATTGAGCACGCTCGAAACCGAAGAGCCTCACGTTTATGCAGATGGAATGTGGGCACTGCGGCGCGAGTTCCAGCTCAAGATTTTGGGCGGTTGCTGCGGAACCGACGACCGGCACATCCGGGCGATTGCTTGCCTCGCGACGCCAGATGCGATCTGATAGACGCATGGATTTTGGACAACACTTCTTTGTTACAGTCGCGGCCCTCACCCTTGGGTGCAGCCTGCTCACCGCGCAAACGCCCGTAAAACGCGATTACTTCGTCTATGTCGGGACCTTTACGGGTCCGCAGAGTAAAGGAATTTACGCATTTCGGCTCGATACAGGAACAGGCAAGCTGAGCCCTGTCGGATTAGTAGCGGAGACTCCAAGTCCGGCCTTTCTGGCGATTCATCCGAACGGCAAACTGCTGTATGCGGCAAATGAGGTCAACAATTTTGGAGGGGAGAAGGCCGGTTCGATTACGGCTTTCCAGATCGACGCAAGAACCGGAAAGTTGATTGCGATCAACACCGTTTCGTCGCGCGGTCCGGGACCCTGCCATGTAAATGTTGATAAGTTCGGCAAGTGCGTGCTGGTGGCAAACTACTCAGGCGGCAGCGTTGCGGCAATGCCGATCCGGGCTGATGGTGGGCTGTCTGAAGCGACGTTTTTCGATCAACATACCGGCACAGGGGCGAACCCGAAGCGGCAAGAGAAAGCACACGCGCATTCGGTAAATCTCTCGCCGGACAACCGCTTTGCAATCGTGGCCGATTTAGGCGTGGACAAGCTGTATGTTTACAAGCTGGACGCCGCCAAAGCGATGCTCACACCGAATGAACCAGCTTTCGCCGCAATGGCTCCTGGCGCTGGGCCAAGGCACTTCATGTTCCATCCGGACGGCAAGCATGCCTACGTAATCAACGAACTGCAATCGACAGTGACTGCGCTCAGCTATGACGCTGCGAAGGGAACCTTCCAACAGCTTCAAACGATCACGACTCTGCCCAAGGACTTCACCGGCAATAACTCGACCGCGGAGGTTCAGGTGCATCCTTCGGGCAAGTTCCTGTATGGCTCGAACCGCGGACACGACAGCATTGCTGTGTATAACATCGATCCGAAAAAGCACACGCTGACCTGGGTGGAGAGCGTTCCGACGCAGGGTAAAAATCCGCGGAATTTCGGGATCGATCCGAGCGGTGCGTTCCTGCTCGCGGCGAATCAGAACAGCAACAATATCGTGGTTTACCGGATCGACGCTAAGACCGGACGGCTTACGCCCACAGGGCAGACAGTCGACGTGCCTTCGCCGGTCTGCGTGAAGTTTCTGGAAGCGGCGCGGAACTAGTCGGCGCGGGCGGGCCCGGTCGATTCACGCACAACAAACTCGGGATCGATTTGAATCTCGCGACCGGGTGTCTGCGGACGCAACGGATCCGGCACGAGCGTTTCGAAAACGATGTGCCCAATGCGTTCGCGCGGGATGTGGACCGTTGTCAGAGGGGGGTAACAAAACTCCGAAAGCGTGATGTTATCGAAGCCGGTAACGGACACATCCTGCGGCACTCGCAGACCCTGTTCGCGCAGTTCTCGCAAGACACCTACGGCCATAAAATCGTTGACGCAAACGATCGCAGTCGGCTTAAAACCGGAGGCGAGAATCTCGCGAGCTGCCTCTCTGCCACCGTGCAGTCCATCTGTATCGGCTGCGGTCCGCCACTCAACACCGGGCGAATACCGCGCTACCGCTTCGATGAATGAATTGGCGCGAACATTGATCGGACCGAGCGCGGCATGATGGCTCACGAAGGCCATGCGGCGGTGGCCCAGGTCATGCAGATAATCGACGATTTTTTCAATGCCGCGCTGATAGTTCACGCGGATGTTCGAGATGTTGCGGCGCGCCGCCCCCACATCGTAAAAAACCACGGGAATGCTGCTTTCCGTGAGTTCCTGGATGAGCGTCTGATCCATTTCTGAAACAATTACGGCAAGACCGGCGACACGCCGCCCGATCATCAGACGAATACTGCTGACGAGTTGCTCGGCGCGGTAGTCCGTATTCGCTACGACGACCTCATAACCTTGCGCGTGCGCATCACATTCGAGCGTGCGAAAGATGTCGAAGAAAAACGGATTCTCCATGTTGGAGACGATCATTCCCAGCGTTCGGCTTTTTCCGCCCGCGAGCGTACGGGCGTGGAGGTTGGGATGATATTTAAGTTCCTCGACCGCCTTCATGACCCTGATGCGCGTGGAACTCTTTACAACGTCAATGTTGTTCAGCACGCGCGAAACTGTCGCGGTGGAAACTTTCGCTCTTTTGGCGACTTCCTCGAGATTCATTGCTGGCCTTAGGAACTCCGGTGTGGAAGCGTTGCAAGCAATGCAATCGCTTCCAACACCAGAGTATCGCACGATCCCCGAGAGCTACGGGACGAACAGTTCCAGTTCCACCGAGTAGGTGACAGACTGGCCCGGCTTAATCACAGCCATGCCGGTCTTCTGGCCTTTCCAGATCGGGCTGTACGGATCGGCCAAATTGAACTGAGGTTCGAACGCGATGAACTGTTTATCGACTGGAGCATATGCCTGAAAGGCGTTGATTTCCGGAGAGATGCTGGTGATGCGTATGCCGTATTTTGCGGCCGGATCGATTATCTCGGCAACGGAGCGGCCCTGTGCATCCTTCTGCACATTCAGCCAGCAATCATCAAGGAACAATTTATCGAGCGGGGCCCCGCCAGGCGCGGAGAAATCGTACTTTGTGCCTGCAACCGGGACCACCTTGCCGGTCGGGAACACGTCGTCATAATTGTTGACCAGCGCGCGTTCCTTGGCGGGAATGCGCACGCGGACCTGTTCGCGATTGCCGCTGGGGAATGAGAAATACGGATGCCAGCCGATACCCATCGGAAGGTCTTCTTCACCGACGTTCTTCGCAGTCACATCGAAGCGGAAGGAGCCGGACTTCTGCAGCGTGGTCTTGATCGTCAATTCAGTCTTGGACGGCCAGTGGCCGCGGAAGTCGCCGGCGTTGAGCACGCTTACTACGCTCGCGGCATCAGGCGTCGATTCCGTTTTCGCTGAATCCATCGCAGTGCCCAAAATCAATCCATGCATCGCGTGCGGGATCGCCTTGGGTTCCTTGCCCTTCCAGTTGGCATCGAGCATGATCTTCTTGCCGTTGATCATCGTCTCCAGCGTCTTGGAATCCGCAGACAGCTTGCCGCGAATACGATTCGCAAACGGTACGAGAATTCCCCCGCCGATCTTGAAGCCCTGATTGCCATACTCATCGCCCTCGCCGTTGTTCATCAGCTTATGAGCTTCTTCAAGGGAAGGAGAAGGCATCATATTGACGACGCCTTTGCCGGGTACGTAGGCCTTCAGTTGATAAATATTCATGCCGCGCCCGGGCAGAATTTCCGCCTCGATGATCTGCGGCTTCGCTGCGTCCGCCGATTGCGGTTGCGTTAAGCGAACGGCCTTCTTACCACCTATCGTAATTTCTGTTTCCATTGCATTCGCCTGCACTTTCGGCGCCGGTTGCTCACTTTTCTGAGCACAGCCCGTCAGCATAATTCCGGCGGCAATACATGCACACCATGTCTTCTGATTCATCAAAATGGGAGCCTCCTGCGGCATCACGCAAATGGAGTTTATTGCAGCCGGCGGGTTTGCGTCAAGTCTGAACGTAAACGCTTGCAGCACTATTTCTACGCTGATAGGATTGAGGGCGATTCTTATGGATACAATCTCGCGACGTCGATTCACGATCACAGCAGCTGGCGCGGGCGTGGGGGCGGCTGCCGAGAAGAATCATCGTGCCTGGTGGTGGATCGGCGAGCAGCCTGGGAAGTGGCTGGAATCGGCTATCTACGCGAGCGCTTCCGGTCACGACAGCGCGCTGCGCAACAAGGCGGAAGGCGTTCTTAAACGGATGATTGCCGCACAGGATCCAGACGGGTACATGGGCATCACGGCGCCCGGTGTACGCACGGCGCGGCGTCCGATCCGCGGCATGGATCCGTATGAGTTGTACTTCACCCTGCACGCGCTGGTGACTGCGAAAGAGCAGTGGGGCAGTGAGCTTGCATTAACGGCCGCAATGCGGCTGGGGGATTTCGAGATTCAGCCCAAACGTGCATGCACATACGCTGCACATGAATATGCTGGGTTCCTGCAATCTATCAGGCTACCGGCGACAAGCGCATGCTCAGTAAAGTGCAGGGTGCATGGGCAACGTAGTCAAGAACTACGCCTACATTAGGGGCGGAGTGAGCGTCGCTGAAGGCTATGGCGAGCCGCACAAGCTGTCTAATACCGGCAGCGTCGTGGAGACGTGCGCGAGCATGTCGTGGCTGCTACTGAATCAAGCGCTCCTGGAACTTACGGCAGCGCCTGCGCACGCCGATGCCATCGAACGGCTGCTGTGGAATCATCTCTTCGCGGCGCAGACTATTGATGGTGATGGATTCCGCAGTTGTATCGAACGGCGGAAGAGAAGGACGCAGTGTTGAAGCAAGCCTAAACACCGACAGGGGCCGATCCGCGCCGCCCCAAGGCATTGCGGGGCAAGCAGACTCCGTACGCAGTTTGGCTTCCGCCCGCTTAACTTGCGACTACTCCTGCCAGACTGCTACGCCTGCGGGTCCGAGCGTGCGAGTTCCGATCAGGACCTTCGTGTTCGGCGCGGCCGGAATCGGCACCTGTTTTTCGCTGAAGTTCGTTGCCACCCAGAAGCCATCGCGCCAGTCCACCACGAATTGCGGCGGCAGGGCCTGCGTTTTCACCCCGGCTGTAGCGTAAACCTTTTGCAGCAGATCGAATTCGAGTTCGCCATCCAGGCTTTCCACTCCAACATAGGTGACTGTGCCCTTGCCAAGTCTGCGCGTGACGGCGGCGGGCTTGCCCGCATAGAATTGATCGGAGTACTTTGCCAGCGTGACCGTACCGGCGCGAGGCACCAGGTGGTCTCCCCACACTCCCCATTCGTATGACTTCTGCCCTGCGCTGACCCGGCCCTTGTAGGGGTCGGGCAGGACATCGTAGCCCGAAATCTCCGCACCGATCAGGTCGTAAATCGGAGCAGCCCAAGGTGCTTCCCAGAGGTGTCCGTCCGTGGCCTTTTGGCCCGTGCGGCAGGTGAGAATGAGGTGCCCACCATTTTCGGCATACTTCTGGAAACGGCCGATCAACTCTTTTGTGATCAGCTGGTACGCGGGCGCGATCAGGAACGGGTACTTGCCGAAATCCTTCTCTTGCGTGATCACGTCCACCGGAGCGCCCAGGCGCTTGAGAGCTTTGTAGTGCTTGAACAGATGCCCGGTTGTGTCCCAACGCGTCGTTTGCTTGTGGTTGTCTATGTCGTAACGGTTATCGAAGCTGTATAGGAACGCGGCCCGGCGCGCAGCATAGGCGGCAGGTTCCTTCGCACCTTCCTTATAGAGCGGGCGCAATTTCGCAACGTCGCTCATGGCCTGCGAATACTCTTGCCCGCCGAAAGTAGGAGTGACGCCGTCAGGTCCAACGATGCCGTAGTGATAGAGTTCCGAACCGGAAAGAGGCTGCCGGTAGCGATAGGTGCAGACGAACTTGGCGCCAGCCGCGAAGGCCCGCATGATCCACATTCGGATCGCACCGGGATAAGGCATCGGGTTGATGGCGCCCCAGTTCACCTGGCCCGGCTGCAATTCCATCAGGCCCTCCAGTCCATGCATCGCCCTCAGGAAATCGTGCATGAATGACATCTCGTAGGGGCTGCCCATGCGGTATCCGAGCGGCCCTTCGTTCAAATTGCCGTGGACGGGGTAATGGGTCCAGGAAATCACGTCGAGGTCCTTTACCGAGAGCGCCGGGTTCACCTCTTTATGCATGCTCATGAAATTCGTGGTGATCCACTGCTCTTTCGAATAGCGCCGAAGCGTGGCGGCCTGGAAGCGGATGTAATCGGCGGCTTCGTCCGCAAACCAACGCTGAAAATCGAGCAGGGCATGCGGATTGATCTGTGCGACGAGTTCAGCTTCGTTAGGGATTCGGACCTGCTCGAAGTCGCGGTACATCTGAGACCAGAAGGAAGTGCCCCAGCTCCGGTTCAGTTCGCCCGTGCTGCCGTACTTCTTCTTCAGCCATCCCCGGAACTTCGTCTGGCAGGAATCGCAATAGCAATAGTTCTTCCCGTAGTGACTAAGTTCGTTGTCGATCTGCCATCCCCAAACGCGCGGGTCGTTGCCGAAGCGGAGTGCCAGCGCGGCATTGATCTTTTCAACGTACTCCCTGTATTTCGCCACGCTCCAGCAGGCCTGCTCACGGGATCCGTGCTGCATCCGGCGTCCGCGGTCATCCACCATCAGCACGTCCGGGTGCTTCTGAACCAACCAGACCGGTGGAGTGGCGCTGGGCGTACACAGTACGACCTTGAGTCCCTGCTTAGCGGCGAGGTCCACGTTCTTCTCAAGCCAATTGAGGTCGATGCGGCCCTCCTCGGGTTCCATAAATGCCCACGCGAATTCACCCATGTGGATGAACTCGAGCCCGAGCTTCTTGATGTTCGCGACATCGCGCGGCCATTGGGATTCCGGCCAGGCTTCCGGGTAATAGTAAACGCCGATGTTGAGCATCTCATTCGGCTTGAAGTGCTGCTGAGGGAAGAGCGTGGCCGCGAAGATAAAGAGACCTAGGAGTGTTCTGAGCATTTCGTTATTACATTACAGCTTTTGACGGGATTGCGTGACACCCCATCCGTGTAACCGCTTGCACAATGTTTGTGATTGAAATAGACTTTCTGTTTGATCACGAGGTGAGGACAATGCAAGACTCTACATCCAGACGGCGCTTTCTTGCGGGTGCGGGCGCCACAATATTTTCAGCAATCACAGCCAGTAAAGGGCTGTCCTATCAAGCCCAGGAACAGCGCATCAGTATCAATGCCGCAGCTGAGATCGGCACAATTCAACCGGAGTTGCATGGACACTTCGCCGAACACCTTGGCTCGTGTACTTATGGGGGACTTTGGGTTGGCAAGGGTTCAAAAATTCCGAACATCAACGGATTCCGGAAATCCGCGGTTGAGTATCTAAAGGCAGTTGGCATTCCAGTGCTGCGCTGGCCGGGTGGATGTTTTGCGGACGATTATCACTGGCGCGATGGAATCGGTCCGAAGCGGCCGAAATCCGTAAACATCTGGTGGGGCAACTACACCGAGGACAACAGCTTTGGCACGCACGAGTTTATTGGCTTTTGCAAACTGATTGGCGCTGAGCCTTACCTTGCGGGCAATGTGGGCAGCGGCACGCCTGCGGAATTGCGCGACTGGGTGGAATATTGCAATTATCCGTCCGGCAGTTCGCTTTCGGATGAGCGAATCCGCAATGGCTCGCCGGATCCGTTCCGCGTGAAGTATTGGGGCGTAGGTAATGAAAACTGGGGCTGCGGCGGCACGATGACATCCGAAGAGTATTGCCAGAAGTACCGGCAATACGCCACCTATATCAAGTCCTTCGGCGGAACAACTCCTTTTCTGATCGCCTGCGGACCGAACGGCAACAACCTGGACTGGACGAAGAAGTTCTTCGATGGTATGGGCCGGCATCGCAATCCGCAGGGCTACTCGATGCATTTCTATTCGAATGGAAAGAGCCCCGCGACCAAGTTCACCATCGAGCACATGAACGAGCAACTATCCTCATTCGCGCGCGTGGAAACCGCGGTGAAACAGCAGCGCGAGCTGATGGACACCTACGACAAGCAACGCAAGGTCGGCTTGATGGTCGATGAATGGGGCGTGTGGGACCGAATGGTTCCGGACGAGGAGAAGAAATACGGCAAGCTCTGGCAGCAGATCCCGATGCGCGCCGCTGTCGCTGCGGCACTCGGGCTAAACGTGTTCCATCGCCAGGCGGAGAAACTGATTATGTGCAACATCGCGCAGATTGCGAACGTGCTGCACTCGTTGCTGCTAACCGAAGATGAGAAGTGCATCCGCACCTCAACTTATTATGCGTTCGACATGATGAAGCAGCACCGCTCGAAGAAGGCGGTGCGTGTTGAAACAGGCGACGATACCCCATTGGGCTTGTCGGTTTCCGCATCGCGACAGGGCCAGGAACTGGTGGTCACGCTGGTCAATCCGAAGCACGACAAGAGCGTCAAAGTAAATTGCGAAATCGCCGGAGTGAAACCGGAATCGGCCAAGGCCCAAGTGCTGCATCACGCCGATTTCAACGCGTGCAACACGTTCGATAAACCAAACGAGATTGTTCCGAAAAACCAGGTTGTAAGCGTACAGGGTTCGAAGCTCGTGACCGAACTGCCGCCCCTGTCGATCGTCACGGCGATTGTTCGCCTGGCGTAACGGAGTTCACTCCACGGTGACGCTTTTCGCCAGATTGCGCGGTTGATCGACATCGCAGCCGCGCCGCACGGCAATGTGATACGCAAGCAATTGAAGCGGCACGATCTCGAGAATCGGCAACAGCAGCTCAATTGAGGGCGGAACCCAGAACACGTGGTCGGCCGCCTTCGCGACTTCGTCATCACCCTCAGTCGCAACGCAGGTCACGCAGCCGCCGCGCGCCTTAACTTCCTGCAAGTTCGAGAGTGTCTTTTCAAACCGCAGGCAACTTGCCGGATCTGTACGATCGCGAGCTGCGAGAATCACGACCGGAAACTGGTCGTCGATCAAGGCATTGGGACCATGCTTCATCTCCCCGGCAGGATACCCCTCGGCGTGAATGTACGAGATCTCTTTCAGTTTCAGAGCGCCTTCGAGTGCGATCGGGAAGTGAATGCCCCGCCCCAGGTACAGGAAACCAGACGAGCGTGACAATTTGCGCACAATCTCGTCGGACACCTCGTTAAGAGCAAGCAAAGTTTCCAGACTGTTTGGGATTCTTAGGAGCTGCTGAACGAGTTCGCGAGAGTCGGCAACGGACAGTTTGCCGCGAAGTTGCGCCAAGTGCATGGCAAGCAGGAAAAGCGCCGTGAGTTGCGCCGTAAACGCCTTGGTGGAGGCGACGCCGATCTCCGGACCTGCATTCGTTATCAGGCTGGCTGCGGCTTCGCGGGTGATGATGGAACCTTGTACGTTGCAAATGGCATAAACCGGCGAAGCCTTGCGGCGCGACTCGCGCAGAGCGGCAAGCGTGTCGGCCGTTTCACCGGATTGTGAAATTACGACTGTGAGCACGGTGCTGTCCACGATTGGGTCACGGTAGCGGAACTCACTACCGTAATCGACCTCCACCGGCAAGCGGGCGAGTTGCTCGATCATGCTCTTACCCACCAGGGCCGCATGCCAACTCGTACCGCAAGCCACGATGCGTACCGATTGAAACTGCCGGAACATTGCCTCGCTGATTGCACCTGTGCGAAGCAGAGTTTGACCAGAATCGTGATCTACAAGCCCGCAGATCGTTTCCCGCACGGCGCGCGGCTGCTCGAAGATTTCCTTGAGCATAAAGTGCCGGTAGCCGCCCTTTTCCGCCATCGTGGGATCCCAAAGAATTCGGGTCATTTCCCGTTTGACGGGCACGCCCCGTAAAATCCGTGAAGTGAACGCCCGCAGCGGTGATCACAGCCAGATCGCCGTCGGCCAGAAGATAAACGTCGCGGGTGTGATTAAGGATAGCCGGTACGTCGGAGGCGACGAAATACTCGCCCTGCCCCACGCCGATCACTGCCGGCGGACCTGAGCATGCCAGTACGATCTTCCCCGGATCCTGCTGAGCAATCGCAGCGATCGCGAAGATGCCTTCCAACTGCCGAACAGCTTCGCACAGCGCCTTTTCGAGATCGCCGTGAAAGTACTTTTCAATCAGATGTGCGATGACCTCGGTGTCCGTCTCGGTGACGAAGACGTGCCCCTCGGTTTCCAGTTCATGCTTGAGCTTGGAGTAATTCTCTACGATTCCGTTATGAACGACGGCGATCTCGCCGGTGCAGTCGCGATGTGGATGCGCGTTGGTCTCAGTGGGGCGCCCGTGCGTCGCCCAGCGAGTATGGCCGATGCCGTATGCGCCCGCGATCGGCTGAATGCGAATCGCCTGTTCCAAAACGCGCAGTTTGCCGGGCGTTCGGCACACTGTGAGATTGCCAGTTTCAGAGAGGACGGCCAGGCCCGCTGAATCATAACCACGATATTCGAGCCGTCGCAGCCCCTCGAGCAGAATAGGAACGGCATTCCGCGTGCCGATATAGCCCACAATTCCACACATGTAGCATCCTCCGGTGGATTTGAAGTTTGGACTTTAGCCCCTAGAGTTTACTTACCATCCAAGCCCCGGGATTCGATACTGGGATGATTCCCAGAATGCAGCCCAGACTGTTAGATCCCGACCAGCCCGTGCTCCAGTGCGTAACGAGTGAGTTCGGCTGTGGAGCGCGAGCCTAATTCGTCCATGATTGAGGACTTGTGGAATTCAACCGTTTTGGTCGAGATATGCAGAATGGCGCCGATCTCTTTTGCGGATCGGCCTTCAGCTACGAGTTGCAGGACTTCGCGCTGGCGCGGAGTTAAGCGGCCTCGCTTCTGATCCGCGTTAGCCAGCAGAGGACCCAGAGCCTCGCGGGTTACGAGCGGGGTGATGTAGTAGCGGCCTTTGAGAACCTCGTTGATAGCGGTGATCAACTCCGAAGCTGCAGACCTTTTCAAGATGTAACCGCGCGCGCCGGCCCTGAATGCTTCGCGCACGTACTCCGGATCTGAGTACATTGTCACAAACACCAGTTTCGTCGTTGGCACGATTTTCTTAAGCTGCCGCGCAGCATCTATACCATTGAGAAGCGGCATTCCAATGTCCAGCAAGATGACGTCGGGCTTGAGTCTTGCCGCTGTCTGCAACAATACCCGTCCGTCTTCCGCTTCTCCCACCAAGTCGAAATCTCGTTCGAGAAGACGGCGGAATGCTTCCACCACCAGGGTATGGTCATCTGCAATGAGCAGGCGCGCACGCATCAGAGTTCCTCCTGTCTTACGGACATGGGGCTCATCCAGGAACCAATACAACCGCGGGTTAGATCATTATGGAAGTGGCGGGCTTCAGAGTGCTGCGACGGGAAGAACGGTGACACTTTCGATAACTGTAAGCAAGCGAAAGCGAATGACTTCACAGCTGTACCCCCGCCCGATCAGTTCAAATTCCCGCCAGAAGGGACACAGAGCGGTAGTGGTCCGTCAACTGCCCTCCGTTTAGAAACTTGGAGACCAGTATACAACTCTTCGCACGTCGGATCGATCTTTTTTGTGTAGAAACTTCAATGTATAGACGAATTCAATATCATCTGCGATCGTTTGTAGGAACTAGGGTAGTCCCGCACGACAAGCTCGGAATTCCCCCAGTTCAGAGTTGCAGATTCGCGTGTTACGTTAGTGATACGAATCGGAGAAACCAACCTTCGCTAAAGTACCTCGTAGTAAACGGGTTAGTGCTGGGTTGGCCTACGCTTCACGCGAATTGAGAAATTTCGGGAAACACTTTTGGAGATTCCCGGATCTTAAGCGTGTACGAGTTCATGGGGTTGTGATTCTGGCAAGTCGCTGATGTAAGCGAAACGCCGGAGGTCTGCCGAACTTCAAATTCTGTCTCTCTTTCGAGTAGATTTGGATCGCCTTGCGTTAATGACTGACTTGGAGGACACATGGCCAGTCTGGTCCCGTCTACCTGGTTCGCCCTTCACGTAAAATCCAGGCACGAGAAGCAGGTGTCTCTGGCTCTACGAAACAAGGGCTTTGAGGAGTTCCTGCCGCTCTACCGCTCCCGCAACAAATGGGCGGACCGCTACAAAGATGTCCATCTCCCGCTTTTCTCCGGCTATGTCTTCTGCCGCCTAGAACCGGCGGACCTTCGTCTTACCCTGATGACACCTGGCGTCATTGACGCAGTGCGCATCGGCAAGAAGGCGGCTCCGCTGGAAGACGCTGAAATCGCCCGGCTTCAGTCCGTAGTTGGTTCCCCGCTCGATTATCAGCCATGGCCCTATCTGACGATCGGAGAGCGTGTTCGAGTCGCTAAAGGGCCGTTGTCCGGCATGGAAGGAATCCTGACCCAAGTGAAATCCTCGCTACGGGTCGTTTTGTCAGTTGACCTACTTCAAAGATCGGTCGCAATAGAAACCGATCGCGATTGGGTTGTCCCCGTCGCACAATACACCGCCCTCCGCAGCTTTGCACGAGCGAATGGCTAGGCAGGGCGCAGCGTTAGATAATGCCGCCGTGTATCAATTCATGGCGAGTCTGGAGACACAATATGGCAGTCCTCACGGCCAGGCGACGCCTGGTCACATTCCGGCTGACCAACGAGGAATTCGAGGCGCTGAGGCGAACCTGCGAAGTTGAGGGTTGGCGAAGCATCTCCGATTTCGCGCGCGAGGCAGTCATGCAGCGGGTGGAGTCGCACCGTTCAGTGAAGGTGTTGCTCACGGAAGATCTTAAGACACTCAGCACCAGGCTGGAGGATCTTGATCACGGCCTGGTTGACCTGCGCACACGGATAGCAAAGGTCCTGGGTTCATCCCGAACAGAGCAGGAGTAACGCCGGATTTAGCAGTCAGGACGATAGGTCACGGGGCGGGGGCACTTTGTCGCTGCCCCCGAAGGGTAGAGCTACATGCAGACTCACAATATAAACCATAAGACCGGCGTCGCTGTAGTAACGTTTTCCATGCTACTGCAAACATTGCCGTTTGTGCAGTGCGCCGGTGCAGCTCAGACGGAAGAAGTAAGCTCGGGAATTCTGAAAATACTCGTAAAAAAAGGCGACGGAAGCCTCAACAACATTCGCAAAAAACTCGCCCAGGAACCCGTAGTTGAGGTTGTGGACGAATCGGGAAAGCCGGTTGCAGGTGCAGACGTAACCTTTACTTTACCTTTCAGCGGACCAGGCGGTCAGTTTGCGGGGTCCTCGCGCGTTTCCAATGTCAAAACCGACGCAGCAGGAAAGGCCTCTGCGGGAACGTTCACCCCAAACACCTTGGAAGGAAGATTCAACATCTCAGTCAAGGCTGTTAAGGGTACCCGCCAGGGCAGTGCGATTCTTTCCCAGAGCAATACCTTGGCAGGCGGAATATATTCGAGCGAAACTGCCGGGAATTCAAACAAGAAGTGGTGGATTTTGGGCCTTGTGGGCGGCGGTGCAACAGCTGGAGTCCTCGCCGCGACATTGGGGGGTTCCGGGGATACGCCAACTCCCGGAGGCGGCGGACGGACCGGCACATCGGTATCCATCGGGGCCGTCACTGTAGGAGGTCCGCGATGAATCGCCTTGGAGGGTTCGTGCTCCTGGCGCTGCTGCTTTGGGGTACCGTATTCGCGCAGGAGTCTGGATTCCGGAATCCCACAACAGGATTCGTGTTCGATGCAAGCGTATCAGGGGTCAGAGCGATCGGTGGATTCCCTGGTGCGAGTCTGCTGGGCGAAGCCGTCGTTCCGGCTGAGGGCATAAAAGAGATGCAGTTCGCTCCCGGACAATCCTGCGCACTGGGGGTGGATACCGACGGTCGGGTTTATGTAATGAAGGCAGATCCCGGACTCCCCTTTCGTGCTTCCCTGCTGGAAGGCGTAGCTGCGCGGCCATCAAAGATTCACTTCAATCGCTCAGGATCTGCCGCACTACTCTATTTCGGCAACAGCAACCGGCTGCAGGTAGTTACGGGGCTTCCGAACCGTCCAGTCGTTTCCGGGCTGTTCGAGGTTCCTGATCTGGCGGGAGAGGCCAGTGCATTTGCATTGGATGATTCCGGCGAACGGATCGCAATCGGAGTCACAGGACAATCCAGGGGCGCGGTTTATCTTTCCGGGGCACTTGCCGGACAGCCGTTGCAGCTAAGGTATGTTGCCAGTGTTGGCGCGACTTCCGCCCTCACCTTCTCCGGAAATGGAAAAGATCTCGCGGTTGCCGACAAGACCGCCAATACAGTATTCCTCGTTAAAGATGTGGACGGAACGGCCGCTGCGTTGCCGGTGGCGGCTTTGGACGATGGACTCGCCGAACCGAGTGCGCTGGAGTTCTATGACGACACCACCCTGCTGATCATAAACAGTGCGTCAACGGACTTGTTGGTGGCTCGCCTCGCGCCTGATTCCAGTGTGACGCTCACGAAGTTGCCGACCCCTGCCGCAGCCAGTCGGTTAGAAAGACTCTCTTCACCCAAGGTTTTTCTTCTCACACCCGTCGGTTCAGCACCTTTGGCGCTCCTCGACATGACAGAGCAGCCCAAGGTGTTTTTCATACCAGTAAATCAGTCTGCAGGGGGAAACTGACGTGACTCGAATTCAGAATGCATGTTGTGTGCTTATAACCCTGCTGACCGCAGCGCCAGTTTTGGCACAGGTTCCGGCTTTGGAATTCAGTTGGCGAACACCCACTGATGCGAACGCGTCACCCGTGCAGCCGAACGGAACCATCCCCATCCCAGGCGTACTGGTAGGTGAAAAAACGACCGCAGTGCTGATTGTTAGGAATGCCGGGCCTGCCACCGTCGTAATGACTGCGGGGCGGGCTACGGGAGCAGGTTTCACAGCCGCACCAGAAGCGGCCACAATCGACCCAAATTCATCTGCCGTGGTCACGATCACTTTCGCTCCAACCGCGCCGGGTGTAGCAAACGGGATCTTGTCATTGACGATTGGCGTGGATGCTCCTCGAAGTGCCACATACCTGTTCTTCCTGTCCAGCCGCGGCTTGACCCCGGATTTCGCTGTGAGTTACATAGTGAATCCCGATGGGAACCAGACCGCAGTCGGGAATAACGGAACGATTACCTTTGCACCCACACGGCTGGGCCAATCGAGTACCGCCACCATTATCATTAACAACCGCGGTGCGGGCGCAGGCAGGCTAAATAGCGTCACCCTAACCAGCGATCTGTTCAAACTTTCGGGCTTGCCGCTGCTTCCGCGCCAATTGGACGCGTTGACCGGCGAAGTGCGCTTCACGGTCACATTTACGCCCACATCGCTGGACCGCGCGCAGGCATCGCTGCAGTTAGGCCTGGATAGCACGATTGTAAGGATAACTCTGGTGGGATCGCCAACAGGGCCTATCCTGACCTACACGATCACAACTGGAGCCACGACGGTACCGGCACAAGCCGGGTCTACCTTATCAGGGCCCGACGTCAACGTTGGCGAAAGTGCTACATCGACCTTCGCAATCAAGAACGACGGCACCGCCGAAGCACGCATCGCGGCCATCACAATAAGCGGACCAGGATTCCAATTCGATGACGTGCCAGGACTTCCTTATACACTGGCGACGGGCAGCACGCTCGCGCTGACTGTACGATTTACGGCACGAGAGGCGGGTGTAGCCAACGCTACGCTGCGAATCGACAACGCCACATTCACCGTGCGCGCAACCGGGATCGGCCGCAGGTTGAACCTGACTGCCGTGGTGGGCGGGAATCGATTTGCACTCGCCAACAATGGTTCCCTGGCATTCCAGGCCACAGACGTCAGCGTGAAGTCCGATGCCGCGGTAGAGATTTCGAACGCAGGGAACACGCCGGCGGTGGTCAACATACTGAATGTATCTGGAGGGGTCTTCTCAATGCCCGTCCCCCCAGGACTGCCGTTGACAGTTCAGCCCGGCGAGGCCGCGACCATTCAACTCGTTTTTACGCCAGACTCGCTAGGCACGGCAACGGGAACCCTTCAGGTGGAAGAGTTCACAATCAATCTGCGCGGAGCGGCCAATACACCGCCTGCTGTTCCGGCGGTAACATTCATGGGCCTCACTGAGAAAGTTCAACCGTTCCAACAGCCCTCCGTGGGCGTTCAGATTGCCACGCCATACCCGTTCGAGTTGACCGGAACACTCAACATTGCCTTTGCATCTGATTCCTTCATCGACGATCCGGCGATACAGTTTTCGACCGGAGGCCGGAGCGCGGCATTCAGAATCCCGGCCGGGACCACAGAAGCCCTGTTCGGACAAGGTGTTAAGCAGGTTCAGTTCCAGGGCGGAACGGTGGCCGGCGCGCTGACCATGACTGTCGCACTGGCTACAGCCAAAGTAAACCTCACACCGACTCCGGCACCGGCGAAGACCGTGCTTATGGATTCCGCCGCGCCGCAACTGCGGAACCTGCAAGTGGGTTCGCAGTCCGCGACTTCGGTCGAATTACTGCTCACCGGAATATCGACATCGCGCGCAGTCACAGATTTGACTCTCAAGATTACGCCCGCAGCGGGCAGCAGCCTTGAGACCACGACTCTCACGACCAACGTTGACGGGGCATTCCGAAACTGGTATCAGAGCGACTCGTCCAGAGCGTTCGGCAGCCAGTTCACCGCTGCCATCACCTTGCGCATCACTGGCGATCCACTGGCTCTCCAGAGCATCGAGGTCACGGCTACCAACGTGAAAGGCACGTCTGCCCCTGTAAGCGTAAGTTTGCGATAGGCGAGCATTAGTGCCCGCAATTACAAACACCGAGGAGCATCAAGGCAGGTCGAAAATGCGACGCATTTCAATCAAGGTGATTTCCATATTCGCTGTTCTGGTCATGGCAGGATTTGCCCAGACGGCAACGAACGCAGTTCCGCCCAGTCCTTCCGACACAAAGATCGGCCCGGAAGACACCATCACCATTAACGCGCTTGACGCCGAGGAGATCAGCAAGCAATGGCGGGTGAGCGTCGCTGGAGATGTAAATCTCCCGATGCTGGGCCGTATCCGCGTGGCGGGACTCACCGTGGACCAGGCCGAGAAACAAATCGCAGGCCTTCTGCGCAAGTACGTAAAAGAGCCGCATGTCACGATTTTCGTTTCCGAATCGCGGAGTCAGCCCGTGACTGTGACCGGAGCGGTTGTGCGCCCTGGGACCATTCAGATGGATGGTGCGAAAACACTGCTCGACATCATCGCGCGGGCTGGTGGTCCGCGCGAAGCAGGACCAATCGTGACGGTAACGCGCAGCATCCTCTCGGGTGCGATTAACTATCCTGGAGCGCACCCTGAACAGGACGGAAAATTCAGCGCGGTCGAGTTGAAGTTAGCTGATGTGATGGATGGCCGCAGCACCGCCGCGGCCTTACCGATCAAACCGCAGGACGTCATCTACGTGTCCGAGTCAAAGCAACCCAAGCTGGTTCACATCTCTGGAGAGGTAATCCGGCCTGGCGCCATTGAACTGGTTACGCAGGATCGGATATCCGTTAAAAAGGCTTTGGCGATCGCTGGCGGTTTCACCCGTACCGCGAAGCCTAGCAAGACAATGATTGTTCACGTGGACGAGAGCGGGGTGCAGACGTCCTCTGCTATGGTCGATCTGAAGAAAACGATGAGTGGGCAAACAGCGGATATCGAGTTGATCCCTGGGGACATCGTAATTGTCAATTCGAGTCAGATCATGACGTACATTCAGGCCGCGACAATGTCGGCAATCACCAGCGGGATTTATATCCTGGGCCGCTTTTAGGGTTGCCGCAAACGTTTTTTGGGCGTTCCACTCACGGAGGTTTAGCATGCAGCCACTTGGTAGTTCCTCTCTGTCTGTCCGCATCCCGCAAAACCAACCCAACCCACCCCTCGTATATTTGGAACCCGTTGATACTACCGGGGGAGATGAGTCCGACGCATCCGGATTGCTCGAGTTCTGGCACCTCATTCGATTTCGAAAATGGACCATATTTTCCTTCGTCATGGTGGGACTACTTGCGACACTGCTGATCAGTTTGCTTGAGACTCCCACGTATCAGTCAAGGACGACCGTCGAGATCCAGGGGATACCTGAGAACACGGCTTCAGTACGGATAGGTCCCCCCGATGGTGGACGCGCAACACTGCCGGCTGAATCCTACATTCAGACGCAGGCTAAGGTGCTGCAAAGCAAAGCGCTCTTCGACACCGTTACCAGCCGCTTGCAGAGTTCAGAGGCTAAATGGTCGAGCCGTCCCGACACGCGGCTCAAAACGATGTCAAATGCTATGGGCATCGCTATTCCGTTTCCGAACCTGGAGCCGAGTCCTGTATCAGCCAAGGTCAACCTCAAAGTTAAAGTCGTCGAGAATACACGAATGATCGAGATCCTGGTGGATTCGCCAGATCCAAATCTGTCTGCGACTTTCGCTAACACGCTTGTGCGTGAGTACGTGGATTCCGGAATGACAGCCCGCTGGGATGCTGCCCAGCGCAACAGCCAGTGGATCTCAAAGCAACTGGTCGATATCAAAGAGAAGCTTCACAAATCCGAAAAAGAGTTGCAGGACTACCGTACAGCCGCCGGGTTGATGTTGACACCTGACAAGCAATCTGACGTGCAGGTGGAGAGCCTCATGAGGATTCAGGATGAGCTCGCGCGCGCCCAGGCGGACCGCATGGCAAAACAGTCAGTTCACGAAGTGACAAGTTCAGGCCCGATCGATGCGATGCCCCAAGTCATGGACAACACGCGACTTAGCGGTTATCAGAGCAGGTTGGCCGATCTGCGCCGTGAGCTCGCTGACCTCAGCTCCCAACTGACGCCGGAGCACTACAAAGTAAAACGCGTTCAGGCGCAAATCAATGAGCTGGAAGGGACACTCAAACGCGAGCGTGAGGCGGTCTTGCTTAGAGTAAATAACGATTACAAAGCGGCCGAACGGCGCGAGCGCCTGCTGCAGGCCGCATTTGCTTCACAAGCAGCAGTGGTTGTCTACAAGACCAGCAAGGCTTTCACAAACGACCTGATAACGCAAGAGGTGAACTCGCTGCGGCAAATGTACGATGAGCTCTTGCGAAAGCTGAAAGAGGTTGCGATCGCGTCAACGCTGAGTACAAGCCTCGTACGAGTCGTGGATGCGGCAGAACCAGCCGCGATTCCGTACAAACCCGACCTGCTGCGGAATCTTGCAATGGGACTCCTCAGCAGTCTGATGCTCGGTATTGGTTTTGTGTTCGCAGGAGATTATGTGAACCGGCGAGTAAAGGCGCCAGGCGAAACACCGTTCCATCTGCGTGTACCTGAACTGGGTGTTATTCCTGAACAGCGTTCGATCACGAGCGGTTCGGCAGCTCGCAGAGGAACCGCATCAATCTGGGTTTCGTCGAATGAGAACAAGGCGACCAGGGAGCGAGTCGAACTGGTTACCTGGCAGGATCGCCCGTCGCTGATGGCCGAATCCTTTCGCAACGCACTCGCCTCCATACTGAGCGGAGGACGATTGCGTCGGCGCCCGCACGTCATCATCATGACGAGTCCAAGCCGCGGCGATGGTAAGAGCACCACGGCGTGCAACGTCGGACTCGCGCTGGCTGAGATCAATCAACGCGTTCTGTTGATTGATGCGGACATGCGTAAACCGCAACTGCACAATATCTTCGGCCTTACGAACAACTGGGGTCTCAGTGATCTGTTGCGTGAGCGGACACCGCTTGCGGAGGTCCCGCTGGAGTCGCTGGCTCGTGAAACTGAAATTAGCGGGTTGTACGTTTTGCCGAGCGGTCCGGGCACGGCGAGCATCTCAAACCTTCTCTACTCAGATCGCATGGCGGAACTGCTGGTTCGATTCAGAAATGAATTTGACACAGTAATACTCGACACCCCACCCATGCTCTTCGTGGCCGACGCTCGTGTACTTGGCCGATTGGCTGACGCGGCGATTCTTGTCCTGCGCGCTGGAAAGACCACGCGCGACGAAGCGCTCCGTTCGAAGCAACAAATGGTTGAGGACGGCATTGAACTGCTCGGGACCATACTCAATGGCTGGGATCTGAAAGCCAAAACGCGATACGGCTACTCCACCTATTCGGAATACGGCATCAACGGCTCGTAGTACAGCACGCAATGCTCCCGTTACTTGCAGAGTTTTTTGCGCGGGCTATCTCTGCGCTTGCGATCGTTGCCGCAAGTCCAGTGCTGGTCGCTGCCGCGTGCGCCATCTGGTTTGAGGATGGCCGTCCGATTCTGTTCCGCCAGAAGCGGGTTGGCGAGTTCGGACGGCCGTTCCTGCTTGTGAAGCTGAGGACGATGCGGCAGGGCGGCTCGGGCCGATCGATCACAGCGGGCGGCGATAAGCGAGTCACGCGCGTGGGCAGGTTCCTCAGGAAATACAAGCTTGATGAGCTTCCACAATTGGTCAACGTAGTAGCCGGGGATATGAATCTGGTTGGTCCTCGGCCGGAAGTTCCGCAGTACGTGGATCTATCGGATCCCTTGTGGCAGAAAGTTCTGAGCGTAAAACCAGGCGTCACTGATATTGCCACTCTCGCGTTCCGGCACGAAGAAGAGATCCTAGCAGGCTCGGCGGATCCGGAGTTATGCTACCGCACAAGCGTCCTACCCCGGAAACTCGCAATCAGCGCGTGCGCGCTTTCGTCCAGGTCCATCCGCGCGGACTTACGCCTGCTTGCCTACACGGTGTTGTGCTCTTTCTTCCCAGCCAGATTCAATTCCGAATCGCTTGCGAGGTCATTAGGAGCAGGAATACATGATGAAATATCCAGAATACATACCGCTCTCAAAACCGCAGATTGATCAAGAAGAAATCAACGAAGTTGTCGAAACGCTGCGTTCAGGATGGCTGACCACTGGCGAACGCACTTTTCGATTCGAGCGCGAGTTCCGCGCTTACACTGGCGCCAAACATGCCTTGGCCGTCAGTTCGTGTACCGCAGGCCTTCACCTTGCATTGAAAGCTCTTGATATCGGGCCAGGTGACGAGGTGATCACGAGCCCAATCACGTTCTGCGCAACTGTTAACGCAATTATTCACGTAGGCGCCACGCCCGTCCTTGCAGACGTATTACCGGACGGTAACATTGATCCCGAATCCATCGCACGCAGAATCACAACCCGGACTCGCGCGATACTGCCGGTTCACCTTGCCGGCCTTCCTTGCGACATGACAGCTATCTGGGAGCTGGCTCAGAAGCACGGCTTGAAGGTGATCGAAGATGCCGCGCATGCTGTGGGAACCACTTATAAGGGCTTTCACCTTGGCTCACCGCAGCATCGCAGCGACGCGGTTGCTTACAGTTTCTACGCCACGAAGAACATGACGACCGGTGAAGGGGGCATGGTCACGACCAACAACCGGGAGTTGGCCGAGCACATGCGTGTACTGTCATTGCACGGTATTAGCAAGGATGCCTGGAAGCGATATGCGCAAACCGGCAACTGGTACTACGAAGTTCTCGAACCGGGCTTTAAGTACAACCTGTCTGACCTACAGTCCGCAGTCGGAATTCATCAGCTTCGCAAGCTCGAGCAATTTACCGAATGCAGAAAGTACTACGTCGAAACGTATTGCCGGTTGCTGAGCGGGGTAGATGAATTGGAATTGCCACCGGACACTACTGACGGCAGGCACGCCTGGCATCTATTCGCCATCCGGCTCAATCTGGATCGAATCAAGATTGATCGCGCGGAATTTATCGAGGGGCTTCGTGAGCGGAACATCGGCGCAAGCGTTCATTTCATTCCAATACCGGTTCATCCGTTCTTCGCTCCGTGGGCCACTCGTCCAGAGAATAGGTGCCCTCAGGCGATGCGGCTTTATCCGCGACTTGTTTCATTGCCACTCTATCCAGGCATGTTCGAGGAGCAAGTCTTCTTCATCGCGGCAGCAGTTAAGGAGCTGCTCGCCGAGGCTAAAACACAAAGGATGGTCTCGACTGGAAGTGGGTATTGAGGTAATTGAGATCGTGTCAAACCACAAACACCTACGCCAAACTGTAATTATTGGCTGCCATTTCCTGATCATTGTCTTTTCGCTAGTGGTCGCCGCACTGCTGCGATTCGACTTCTATCTGCCGCGGTCCGAGTCGTTCATAATCACTGAGGGGCTGTGGCTTGCCCTGGCCTGCAAGCTGATTGTGTTCAGGGCAGCTCGCTTCGATAGTGGCGCGTGGCGCTACGCGGGTATTGCGGACCTGGTGCGTATCGGGGCTGGTAATCTCGCCGCATCCGCATTCTTTGCTAGTGCGGGTTATCTGTTGATTGGACCCAAGTTTCCCCGCTCCATCTACATCATCGACTTTGGTATTTGTTTTCTGCTAACAGCGGGGGCGCGCTTTGCAGCGCGGCTGCACAACGAAGGTTTGATCAGGCACTCGCGCGGTCCAGCGCGGAAGACAATCCTGATTTACGGTGCCGGCGCAGCTGCTGCAACGCTGCTGCGTGAAATTCGCTCGAACGCGGCGTTGGGTTATCACGTCGCCGGGATTCTCGACGATGATCCGAGCAAGACCTACACCAGGCTCTTCGGTGTAATTGTGCTTGGCCCAGGCCGGAATGCGGCGACAATCGTACAGCGCCATAACGCCCGCGGTGGGCGCATCGACGAGATAGTGATCGCCATGCCCTCCGCAACAGGCAAGCAGATGAGAGAGGCTCTGGCGAACTGCCGTGCGGCGGGGGTGCCGTGCAAGACCATTCCGAGCATGAGTGAAATACTCACCGGGAGAATCCTGAGCGGTCAGATACGAGAGGTCTCTGTGGTGGACCTGTTGGGGCGCGACCCTGTAAGCCTTGATCGAAAACTGATTGCGTCTTCGATTGAAGGCAGGACCGTGCTGATCAGCGGCGCAGCCGGCTCCATCGGATCCGAAATTTGCCGTCAGATTGCGCGCTATCGTCCACGCCGAATAATTGCGTTTGAGCGAGCCGAAAGCGATCTTTTTCGGCTCGGACTGGAAATGGCGGACCGGATGGCCTCGGTGGAATTTGTCGCACAGATTGGGGACATCCGAGATAAGCGCAGCGTTGACCATGTGCTTAGCATGTACTCCGTCGATTCGATCTTTCACGCGGCTGCTTACAAGCATGTTCCCCTGATGGAATCCCATCTGGTCGAGGCGGTTCAGAACAATGTATTCGGAACGAAGACGATGGCGGAAGCCGCAGCACGGCATCACGTAAAACGGTTTTTAATGATTTCTTCCGACAAGGCCGTAAACCCGACAAACGTGATGGGTGCCACGAAACGCATTGCCGAGCTAATAATTTCCACCATGCCCGCACGTGTAGAATCCGGCACGCAATTCGTATCCGTGCGCTTCGGTAACGTGCTCGGGAGCAACGGCAGCGTGGTTCCGCTGTTTCAACAGCAAATCGCGGCCGGTGGTCCAGTGACGGTAACGCACCCGGAAATCACGCGCTACTTCATGACGATTCCAGAGGCAGTCGAGCTGGTCTTGCAGGCATCCACGATGGGCAAGGGTTCCGAAATTTTCGTTCTCGACATGGGAGACCCGATCAAGATCGTGGACCTCGCTCGCAACATGATCCGCCTGTCAGGCCGTGGATTGGATAACGAAATTGAAATTCGCTTCACCGGTCTGCGTCCAGGCGAAAAGCTGTTTGAGGAGCTGGTGCTGGACGGCGAGAACATGCAACCGACCTTCCATGAAAAGATCAAGATTTTCTGTGGATCAGTGATGAGCAGGGAGGAATTGGAACAGCGCCTGACGCGTTTGGAAACGTTCACGGCGAATCGGGACGAAGCATCGGCCGTTGCGGAGATGATGTCGTTGGTCCCTGAATACACTCCGGATCATGCGTGGCGCGCGAAGTCCGCGCCTGATCTTATCTCCCGCGCATAAGAGGAACACACCATTGACACCTTCACTGGATCAAGCTGGCCCCAAGCCCGCGGGCTCTCGGGCAAGCACGGCGGATAAGGCCTCCAACCACGCTCACCATCTCCACATCAAGCCATCAAAGGGATGGGTTTCACTACGGCTTGGGGAACTGTGGGCCTACCGCGAGTTGCTCTATTACCTGATCTGGCGCGACATAAAGGTCCGCTACAAACAGACGGCTCTGGGTGCGGCATGGGCGATAATCCAGCCACTGTTCACGATGGTGCTGTTCACGGTCTTCTTCGGTAAGCTCGCCAAGATACCGACTGATGGCGTGGCGGCTCCGCTGTTCTTCTATGCAGGCCTGATCCCGTGGACGTTCTTCGCGCAGAGCCTGAGCCAGTCCTCTGACAGCCTTGTGGGCAGCGCAAACCTAATAAAGAAAGTCTACTTCCCGCGGCTTGCAATACCGATCGGAACTTCGTGTTCGGGAATGGTAGACTTTGCGCTCGCGTTCGCTGTGATGCTGCTGCTCTGCTTCTACTTTGGAGTTCACATGACCGTGAATGTGCTGTGGCTGCCATTTTTCGTACTACTGGCGTTCATCACCTCACTTGGGGTCGGCCTGTGGCTCTCAGCGCTCAACGTCAAATATCGTGATGTGAAGTACGTAGTTCCATTCCTTACCCAGTTCTGGATGTGGGCGACGCCGGTCGCGTATCCAAGCAGCTTGCTCCCAGGCAAGTGGCGGATTGTTTATGGACTCAATCCGATGGTCGGTGTGGTCGAAGGCTTCCGCTGGGCGCTCCTGGGCACGAATACCGCGCCTGGTCCGATGATTGCCGTCTCTGCGATCGCCGCATGTGCAGTGCTGATCGGCGGCGCCTACTATTTCCGCCGAATGGAGAGGAGCTTTGCGGATGTCGTCTAGCGAACAGACAAATCCGTGCATGATCATCGGCGAGATCGCTCAGGCGCACGATGGCAGCCTGGGCCTGGCCCACGCGTACATTGATGCGATCGCGAACGCCGGAGCCGATGCCGTAAAATTTCAGACGCACATCGCCGCTGCGGAAAGCTCCGCGCTTGAGCCCTGGAGAGTTCGCTTCAGCCCTCAGGACCCAAGCCGATACGATTACTGGAAACGCACCGAGTTTACAGAGGAACAATGGTCCGGCCTAAAGCGCCATGCTGACGAGCGCGGCCTCCTTTTTTTCAGTTCGCCTTTTTCTATTGAAGCGGCCGAGATGTTGCTTCGGGTCGGAGTTGCAGGGTGGAAAATCGCGTCCGGTGAGTACAACAATTTCCAATTGCTGGATTTCATGCTCCGGACAGGGCAACCAGTTCTGCTGTCAACGGGCATGAGTAGCTATAGCGAAATCGACGCGGCCGTGGATCGGATCAGGGCGCACGGAAACCAGCTCACAGTGTTTCAGTGCACCTCTGCCTATCCTTGTCCGCCTGAGAAGGTTGGCTTGAATGTGGTGAGGGAACTCCGCGAGCGCTATCGCTGCCGTGTGGGCCTATCTGATCATTCGGGTACGGTATTCGCGGGCCTTGCCGCAGTCTCGTTAGGTTTAGATGCGCTGGAAATTCACGTGACGCTAAGCCGGGAAATGTTTGGGCCGGACGTACCGGCTTCGGTCACCACACAGGAGCTACGTCAGCTAGTTAACGGCGTCCGCTTCATAGAACGGATGAATGCTTCGTTTGTTGACAAGAATCAAGTTGCGGCGGAGATGGGACCGATGCGGAACATGTTCTCAAAGAGCATCGTGGCTGCGCGCGAATTGGTGGCGGGAGAAGTACTCAGCGAAGTGGACGTGTGCCTTCGCAAACCAGGTTCGGGAATACCGCCAAACCGCTTGGCGGAAGTAATCGGAAAGCGGTTGTCAAAATCGATCGCTGCCGGGGAACTGCTCTCAGAAGAGCATCTTTCAGAGCTCCCCGAAGCAGCCAAAGCATCCCGCTGAGCACAGTGAAGTGCAGTGCAAAGGATAGCCTGTGTATGAAATCTAACACCTTCCTACGGGTTCAACGCCGGTTCGGTGAGGTCTTCAGTTTGCCACCGGAACAGGTCTCGGCGAGTACCTCCCCAGACTCTTTAGCTGCCTGGGATTCCCTCCAGCACCTGAACCTTGTCCTCGTGCTTGAGCAGGAATTCCGAATTCAGTTCACGCCGGAAGAAATAGAGTCATTGTTTTCGGTCGAAGCAATCGCCCGCCTCGTTGACTTCAAACTCTCTCAAACACTCTCTCACGGTGGGGTCGCAAATGGCCGTTGAGCTACGATTTGCGCACCGCGATGAATACCCGCGCATCAGCAGGTTCTTGCACGACTACTGGTCAAGGGATCACATCTACTGTCGCGATCAGAATCTTTTCGATTGGACGTTCGCAAGACAAGGCCATTGGCCCTCGGATGTATATAGCCTGGCGCTCGCGGAAGACGGGGGTGAACTTGCCGGAGTGCTCGGCGGCATTCCATATACTTTCAATCACAAGGGCGCCAGTTCGGTTGGCATCTGGCTTGCGAACTACCTCATGAGACCTGACCGTCGTCGCGGCTCGGCAGCGCTGCAGCTCCTAGGGATGTTCAGGCGGCCGCAGTACCATCCTGTGATTGCCTTCGGAGTGAATCCTGCGTCGATTCCAATCTACCGTGTGATGCGCGCTGAAGTGCTGCCACCCATACCCAGACACTTTATGGTTCTGCCGGGCAGTGTTGATCGCATGGTTAACGTCTTGCGCAGCGCATATCCGGACTGGACAGTGGAACGGGCCAGCGCTTTGGCTCGCAGCTTTCTAGTTGAAGGCATTCCCGATGCTTGTAAGTTTGATAGGACGCTGCCACATGACTGGGACGACGCTGATTGGCCGCACCTTGCGACTCAACACGTCGGGGCAGCCCGTACAGAAGAGTTCATCTCCTGGCGCTACCTGAATCATCCGCAATTCCAATACCGCCTGATTACAGTTCCCGAGGGCAAGCGCCACGGACTGGCTATCTGGCGCCTTGAAACTATTCGGCGTAAAACAGAGTGCGGACGCGAAGACGTCGACACAATCGGTCGGCTGCTCGAGATCCTGCCAACCTCGCCGGAAAACGCAAAGCGACTGGTGGCAGTCTTCATGCGTGAACTCAAAGATTGTGGGGCCTTTGGAGCGGATCACTATGGGTTCCACGGACCAACACGGTTGTTACTCAATGAGCTTGGTTTTCGCGAAGTTCCCAATGAGGGAGATGGTGCTGCAATTCCAAACCGTTTCCAACCGCTGGAATCGAAAGGCGGTGTAATCCTCAGTGCGATGTTTGTGCAACCGGGCGTGGCCAGTTGCTCGCTGAGTTGGGACTGCCCATGGTATTGGACCAAATCAGACTCGGATCAGGATCGCCCCAATTAGCTATGAGTACAACGGATCCGGCCATCGCCTCTCCGTACATTTTGCGGGTTGTTATGTACCACTATGTCCGGGACCTGGAGCGCTCCAGCTTCCCACGCCTGCATAGTGAACTGCTGAGCAACTTTACCGAGCAGGTCCGCGAGTTCCGGTCGCGCTACGAAATGGCAAGCGTGGAGTCCGCGTTGGCTTTCCTAAAGGGAGAGTACACTCCGCGGCGGGATCTCTGTCTGCTCACTTTCGATGACGGACTCAAGGAACATTACAGTGATGTAACGCCGATCTTGTCGGAGGCGCGAATCCAGGGTGCGTTCTTCCTGATCACAGGGTGTATTGAATACGATCGCGTAGCCGCCGTGCATATGAACCACTTTCTGATGGCGTCACTCGATTTTGAATTCTATAAACGCCGCCTCATCGAGCATGTGAAAGACCTGGACAGCGCGGCCCCGGACCCGAATACCGTTGCTGTAGCGAACGCTACACGCGCATATGTGTGGGATACGCCTGATGTAGCCTGCTTTAAGTTCTGGTTCAACTTTGTTCTGGAGCCGAGTGTTAGGGACAAGGCCGTTCGCGAACTGTTCCAGGGACATGTCGGGAAGGAACGTGAGTTTTCAAAAACGCTCTACTTAAACTGGGACCACGCACGCGAGATGTGCAACGCAGGGATGGCGCTCGGGGGCCACTCACATCAGCACAAACCGCTCAGCAGTATGCCTGATGACGAACTGGCCTGGGACCTCTCGGTCTGCCGCCATTTGCTGGATGAGCGCCTGGGCCGGCAGGCGTTACTGCCGTTCTGCTACCCGTACGGCAAACGCGACTCTTACGACGCACGGGCAGTAAGGACCCTGCAGGAGCTTGCATTTAATTGTGGCTTCTCGACAGAAACCGGCGATAACCTGCCTGGAGCTGGTCTGTATTCCGTTGTCAGACTCGACTGTAAAAAGGCGGTCGCAAGAGGAGGCGTTCAGTGATTCCACGCAGAAGAAAAGTCTGTGTGATCCTTGTGGACCGGGCAAATTATGGACGGCTGAAGCCCGTAATGAAAGCAATCCAGGCGAGACCGGAATTGGAGTTGCAGGTGATCGCCGCGGGAACCATGGTGCTCGGCCGTTTTGGCAAACCGGTTGATCTGGTTCGCAAGGACGGCTTCCCGATCGATGGTGAGACGTATATCGAACTGGAGGGATCAACGCCGGCAACAATGGCCAAATCCATTGGCTTCGGAGTTGTCGAGTTTGCGAGCGATTTTCAACGTTTGGAACCAGACGTCGTTCTCTTGATTGGTGATCGATACGAAGCTTTGGCGGCAGCTATAGCCGCCGCTTACATGAACATCTGCATTGTACACATACAAGGCGGTGAGGTATCTGGGTCCATCGACGAAAGTGCTCGGCATGCAATTTCGAAGTTCGCGCACTTTCACTTCCCGAGCACTAAGCGATCCGCGGATTACCTGATACGAATGGGAGAGGCTCCTGAATCGATTCTCGGCACAGGTTGCCCCGGCAGCGATTTAGCACGCAGCGTGAATGGCGACTTGCCGAACGAAGTGGTCAACAACACCGGCAGTGGTGTCGAGATCGACCTTGCGCGCCCTTTCCAGTTGGTGATCTTCCACCCGACCACAACCGCATATGGAAGTGAGCACGACCAGGTAGAGCAACTGCTGCAAGCTCTGCAGAGCGTCAGCCTCCAGACACTTATGCTGTGGCCCAACATCGACGCGGGTTCAGACCAGATCAGCAAAACCATCAGGATGTTTCGGGCGGATCACGCTCCTGACTGGCTCAGGACCGTTACGAACCTCAAACCCGAGTACTATCTGCATATTCTGGCGCGCACGGTTTGCGCAATTGGAAACTCGAGTAGTTTTGTGCGCGACGCAGGCTATTTCGGAACACCTGTTGTTCTCGTTGGAGAGCGCCAGGAAGGCCGTGAGACAGACATTCACGTGAGGCCTGCGCCGCCCGTCGCTGGGCCGATTGCAGATGCCGTTCGATCACAGCTGAAGCACGGTCGCTACCCGCCAAGCGCGTTGTATGGAGACGGGTTTGTCGCGGAGCGAATCGCGAAGGCACTCGCGACACTTCAACCCTACAGGCAGAAGCGACTGCACTACATCTACGATGCCAATGGATCCGGAAAGGACAATGCGGATGCGAACCCTAGGAATCGTAACGGCGCGTGGGGGATCGAAGGGGATTCCCAACAAGAATATCGTGCCGCTATTGGGGAAACCGCTACTGGCCTACACAGCTGATGCGGCACTTGCGTCGCGGCGCCTGACGCGCGTCGTGCTCTCAACGGACTCTCCGCAGATTGCCGAAGTTGGAAGACAGTGTGGACTCGAAGTGCCCTTCCTCAGACCGGCAGCGCTGGCCCAGGATGACACCCCGACCATACCTGTTCTTCAGGATGTGGTGCGACGCCTACTCGAGTCGGGCGAGTCTTACGATGCAGTTTTTGTTTTGCAACCGACCGCGCCGCTGCGGAGAACCGCGGACATTGACGGAGCCATAGAGTTGCTGGAAACGTCGGGTGCGGACTCAGTAATCTCATTCGTCGAAGTCGGGGGCGCACATCCCGCGCGGATGAAGTTCATTGCGCTCGATGGCAAGATTTCTGACCCGCCGTTTGCTGAGGAATTCGAAGGACAACCGCGGCAGCAGCTGCCACGAATGTACCTGAAGGAAGGCTCAATTTATGTCGCGCGGATGGCTGTCCTGATGGAGCAGAATTCGTTGCGTGGCAAGGACTGCAGGGCATGGATCGTCCCACCAGAACGGGCAGCCAACATCGATTCGGAATTCGATCTTTTCGTAGCGGAACAAATGCTCCGATACCAGCGGGAGAATACTCTCCAACGCGGAGCTTGAACAGTCAGGACAAATAGACACTCATGAGCGACACAGCAATTCGTATTGACGGCCTTTCCAAGCAGTACCGGATCGGCGCCCAGCAAGCGGGCTATCGCACACTTCGCGAAACCGTTATGGACACCTGCAGGCGGCCCATGAGAGCCATGGCGAGTTGGCGCCGGCGCACGGCAGCCACTAAGCCCGATGACGATGAGCGAACCGTTTGGGCGCTAAGGAATCTCTCATTCGAAGTGAAGCAGGGTGAGGTGGTTGGAATTATCGGGCGCAATGGTGCTGGAAAAAGCACGCTGCTCAAAATCCTTTCGCGCATCACCGAGCCATCCACAGGCGAAATCGATCTTTACGGCCGGGTCGGCACGCTGCTCGAGGTAGGAACCGGTTTTCATTCGGAATTAACGGGAAGAGAAAACATTTTCTTGAATGGCGCAATCCTCGGCATGCGTCGGGCCGATATTCAGCGTCAGTTCGATGACATAGTCAGCTTCGCTGAAGTGGAAAGATTCGTCGACACACCGGTAAAGCACTACTCCTCTGGTATGTACCTGCGGCTCGCGTTCGCGGTGGCCGCTCATCTCGATCCTGAGATTCTATTGGTCGACGAAGTGCTCGCGGTCGGCGATATCTCGTTCCAGAAGAAATGCCTCGGCAAAATGGATGATGTCGCAAAACAAGGGCGAACGATTCTCTTCGTGAGCCACAATATGGGCGCAGTACGGTCCCTGTGTGAAAAGGGTGTCGTGCTGAATGATGGCGAGGTCGTCATGGCCGGGAACATTGGAACGGCCATCGAGACCTACTACCGGCTCACCTCAAGCGTCGATGGTGTTTCCGGCAAACGTGAGTTCCGCCCCGGCACTCACGCCTTCGGTCCGATCACGCTCGTTGGGCGCGAGGGCAGTTCCATTCAACAGTCGGAAGCTTTTGAAGTTTCCGCCGAGCTTCAGATTGGCTCGGCTCTGGCCGGGTTTTCATTGCTCTGCATAGTGGACGACATGCACCAGAGACGGGTCTTCCAGATTCGAACGGAAAGTACGGATATCCGGGCCGGCCAGGACTGGGAAGGCAAGCATGTGGTGAATCTGAAACTTCCGGCGTTATGGCTGGAGCCCGGACTATACACGCTGTATTTCAAACTTCTCCCGTGGACTCAAGGCGGCGTTGTGCGGGTGTTATCGGATCCGCTGCACCTGGACGTCGGAGGTGTAAGTTGCGGATGGGGTTCCATACTCAGCCCACAGGCGGACTGGTCGCTTTCCAGCCCCGGTGCGCATACTGCCCAGGGGGTACGGTCATGAACGGCGCGAAAGCAGATCGGTTCAAAGTGGCGCTGCTGGTGCCGGATGGCGTTGGCATCAGGAATTTTGTTCTGGGCCACTTTCTGGAGAACGTGGTCGAGCAAGCCGAGGTTCATATTTTTCACGTGATCCCTGATGAGTTGCTGGACAGTTATCGGAAAGACACGCCCCCATCGGTCCACTGGCATTCGCTGATACCGTATCAACAGACGCGGCCTGCCCGGGCTTTGCAGGATTCACTCGGGTACGCGCACATGTACTGGACGAACACTGTGTCCATGCGTCGCGCACTCGGGAAGCCGATTACTGGCCCACTTCGTACCCGGGCCTTTGTGCGGGCGACTCGGCTTCTCGGCAGAGGCGCGGCACGTCCCGAGTCAATGAACGTACTCGATGCGCTGCACTGCTCGCTGGTACGCAAAGCGCCTGAGACGGGTTACTACTCGAAAATGTTTAATCAGATTAAGCCCGACGTTTTGTTCTGTTCGCATCAACGTCCAACATCCATACTGCCGGCAGTGATCGCTGCGACAGATCTTGGCATTCCGACATCGTCATTCATTTTCAGTTGGGATAACCTTAGTAGCAAGAGTCGCATCGTCGCTCCTTTCCAGCACTTCCTTGTTTGGAGCCCGCACATGGCTGCGGAGTTGCGCCGTTTCTATCCGTCCGTTGATCCAAAGAACATTCACATCGTCGGCACGCCGCAATTCGATCCATACGCCGATGAACAACTGCTCTGGACACGCGAAGAGTTTTTCGCCCGTGTAGGCGCAGACCCTCGCCGCCCGTTGATTTGCTACTCCGGCGGGGATACGGGGAATTGTCCGGAGGACCCAAATCATGTGCGAGTGTTGCTGACTCTGATTCGTTCGGGGCGAATCAAGAACAATCCGCAAGTGCTGGTGCGCCCGTCGCCGGTTAACAACGGCACACGTTATCAACCGGTCCGTGAGGCCTTCCCCGAACTACTTTTCGCCCAGCCTCAATGGATTCACACGGAACCGGGAAATTGGGCGCGCGTGATTCCGACCAGGCACGATATTCGCTTCCTGGCAAACCTGACCGCGCACTGCGACATCAATGTGAACTTTGGCTCAACGATGACGCTGGATTTTGGAATTCACGACAAACCGGTTGTGAACACTGCCTTCGACGTAACAAATCCACCGATCTTTGGAATGCCGATCTGGGACTACTTCTACCGGGATGATCACATCCAACCTGTGCTGCAACTGAAAGCGTCACGCGTCGCACGTTCCGTGGACGAATTCGCCGAGCACATCAACGGCTATTTGCAGGAACCCTCGCTTGATCGTGAAGGCCGAAGAAAGCTCTTCGAACTGCAGGTCGGAGTGCCACTCGGACGATCTGGCAGCGTCATCACAGAGACGCTACAACGTATAGCAAGCATGGCGAACTAAGCCTATGACCTTCTGTTTTCTTTGCTCCGAGTATCCACCACAGCCGCACGGAGGAATCGGATCCGCGGTCCAGATGACAGGGCGCGCATTGGCTGCGCGAGGACACGGTGTCAAAGTAATCGGCATGAAGTGGGACAGCGCACTGCCTGATTACGAAGAAGATCAGGGAGTGCAAGTCTACCGGCTTTCATTTCAAAGAGTGCCGCTTCCGTGGGCCGCCGCGCGCTATCGACTTTACAGAAAAGTCGCGGAGTGGGCGCGCTGCAAAGAAATCGATCTGATTGAGGTCCCTGATTGGGAAGGACAGGCAGCCGGGTGGAGCAGAATGCCTGTACCTGTTGTGGCGCGGCTACATGGTTCGCTAAGTTACTTTGCCGCTGAAACCCAAGCGAAGGTGAGGCGGGTTGAGTTTTGGCTGGAACGCTGCTCACTGCGGCGCGCGGACTACTGCTCAGCTGCAAGCAGCTACACGGCTCGCGTGACGCAGAAACTATTCTCAGTGTTCGACTCGCCGCCTGTCGTGCTCTATAACTTCGTCGAACATTCCACCTCCGGCGGCTGTCCGCCCACGAGATCCGCTGAAGGTATTGTTCGCTGGAACCATGACGGCCAAGAAGGGGCTGATACCTCTAATTCGCGCCTGGCCTCTCGTTCTTGAGAAGGTGCCGGAAGCGGAGCTTCATATTTTTGGAAAAGATGGTAAAACCGAGGACGGCCATTCTATGCAAGCTCGGCTCGAAGCTATGATGGATCCCCGTACACGCCGAATGATCCACTTTCACGGCCACATCGATCGCGAGCGCCTGAGGCTGGAATTTCAAGTCTGCCGGCTTGCGGTATTCCCTTCGTATTCGGAGGGCTTCAGCATGGTCCCGATGGAAGCGATGGCAGAGGGCTGTCCGGTGGTATTTTCGCGTAGATCCAGCGGGCCTGAATTGATACAGGATGGTGAGAACGGCTTATTGATTGAACCCGATGAACTTCCGGAACTGTCGAGCGCCATCATTCAATTACTGCGCAATGACCAATTTGCAGCGCGTCTAGGGGCGAATGGCAGGGACTCCGTGCTGAAGCGCTTTTCCAGTGAGGTTATGATTCCACGCTACGAGGCGTTTTACAGGGACTGCGTCGATTCCTTCTGAACTCACATGGCTGATTCCACGCTCATATCGCTCCCAGGCTGGCAAAGGCAGCGCACAACGAGGCGGTGCGCTTGCAGACTGCTCCCTTGTGGTGGCGACATACAAACGTCCGGACGACGTCCTGGCTTTGCTTGCTGCCATTCATGATTTGCAGGAACAGCCCTCCGAGATCGTAATCGTCAATGGCTTTCCGAATGATGGTCTGCGCGGAAAGGTCTGGGATTGGGCTCAGGCAAACGCCCTGGCATTTGATCTGATGTATGTCGATAGCAAACCCGGGCTCACGCTGCAGCGCAACATCGGCATCGATCTGACCTCTGGCGAGTTCGTATGTTTTCTTGATGATGACGCGATTCCCCTGCCTGGCTATTTTTCGGCGATGCGCACGGTACTACTGAATGACTCCCTGCATTCCATTGGTGGAGTGGGCGGATGCGTGATGAATGAGATCGACAGGCCGATATCGAGGCGCTGGCGAATGCGGTTTGCGCTTCGTCTGGTTCCGAGGCTGGAACCGATGATCTATTACAGAAGTTGCACGCATACTCCGCGCGGGTTGATGAAGCCATTCTCCGGCGTGCGCGATGTGGATGTCCTGCCCGGCTGCACATGGACTTTCCGTAGAGAGGTGCTCGAGACTAACCGGTTTTCGGAATTCTTCGAGGGCTATTCACAAGGCGAGGATCTGGAGATGTCGCTGCGAGTCGGGAAGCAATGGAAGCTGGTCTGTTGCGGCGACGCTCAAATCATCCATAAGGCCTCGCCAGGCGGCCGGCCCAGGTTTTTTGAACGCGGCAAAATGGATGTGATCAACCGGTACTTCATCTGGAAACGCCACACTCCTGACGCAGAGCCACGCTACATAACACTGTTCTGGTTAGACATACTCTTTCTTCATGCGATGGATTTAGCATGGTTCTGTGCGAGACCGTGGAGACCGGATTCGCTCTTCCATGCGGTGGGACTTTTCGTTGGTTCGCTGCGCTGCATTTTCGCCGAACCGACGTTTGAGGAACCCGCACCACACAGGCGATACGCGCTGGTGCAAAGCGCACAGGAGGTGCAGCAATGACAGCAGCAGTTTCGTCGCTGTACCAACCTCAAGTTACTCCGCGGCCCGCGCAGTTAGTCAAGCCTTCGATTGACCGTCGAACACTGGCCGAAATCTGCCTCTGTGCGGCGCCTTCGCTCGCAGCAACTGCCGCGGGAACACCGTCAGTGGGGGCCGCAATCTATTTTTCGTTACTGTTTGCGATTTTCACCGTACACCTGATTACCCGTCAGCCCCACCGCTTTCTCGCGCTGCTGATCGGCACGATACCGCCGATGATGATATTCCGCGGCTACTTCTTCTATAACTCGCCGCAGATTCTCTTCTTGACTGGACTCCTTCTTGTCTTCGAACTACAACGTCCAGCGATCTCCAGGCTTTGGCGCGACCCGCTGATGAAGAGCTTGATACTGGGAACGCTGGTCTACTGGCTCATCGGAGTTATCTTGACCGGTTCCTACGTTCCAAATTTTCGGGCACTCGAACTCGCCTTCGCTGTATCTGCGATTTACGTCCTTAACCGTCGCCGCAACTTACTTTGCACCGCGCTGTTGGGGATCGGCGTTTCGATCATCCTGCAAGGCGCGGCGCTCTTGCGATTCGGAACTAGACTCGGCATGGCTGAAATCGAGGGGCAACGTCTTGGAAACCCGATTTCCTTTGGCATTCCTGCCGCGTTCATATTCCTGCTCTCTATTCTGTATAAGGGCGAGTGGCTGCTTCTGCGGCATCACCCTATCTGGCGCCTCCTGATCACAATAATGGCTGCGGCAGCGCTGCTGTTATCGACCTCTCGCGGAAGTTGGCTGGCAGCCTTTGCCGGAGTCCTTCTGATTTTTTGGGCCAACGCGGAGCAGCGGAAGTTCCTTCTTGTGTTCGCAGCCGTGATAGTGGCGGCCGCGCTACTGTACGGACATTCATCGCAGGGCAGTACGCTCGAAAGCTATCTGGAGAGGACCTTCTCCACCGACGAAAGCTGGTCGAAACTGACAACGGGCAGAAGCGAACAGTGGGCAGCTATCCCGTACGTTATTGCCGACTCACCGGTCTGGGGTTTCGGTCCCGGGTCCGGTCGCGACATATCGCTGCAGTACTCAGGTCACTACCTGATCTGGCACGCACTATACATGCAGATCGGAGCGGAAACTGGTTTGATCGGCTTTTCGCTTCTGCTGTTGTTTTTCGTCGCGATGTTCCGACGGGCCGCGCGTGAATTGATCAAATCGCGGACCGTTGTTCCGCTGTTGGGCGCCGTCTGCTACTCACTCATCGCACTCACGATTCAAGGCCTTGATGCTGCGTCCGGGCTGTTCCTGGCATTGGCCCTGATGCGACGCGATGGCGCGCTGTTCCGGGTGAGACCGACCACCTAAGAGGACTATCAATGCGGCTGCTGATTGTGTCGCACGTGATTCACTTCATGCACCAGGGGAGATTGTACGCGTATGGACCGTACGCGCGCGAGATCGACCTGTGGGCTGATTTGTTTGCAGAAGTGCGCATCGCATCGCCGTGCCGAACAACAACGCCTCCGTCGGATTGCGTTCCTTTTACCAGGACGAACATCAGCATCGTGCCGCAACTGGAGGCTGGCGGATCGGGTCTGATACCCAAACTAAAGCTCTTCGCCCTTACGCCTTTCATGCTCTTGCAACTCTCCAGGGCAATGAGAAACGCCGACGCCATACATGTGCGATGTCCAGGCAATATCGGTCTCCTCGGAGTAATCCTCGCTCCGCTGTTTTCACGGCGACTCGTTGCGAAGTACGCCGGGCAGTGGTCTGATGTGCAAGGCGAACCGTGGTCAGTCCGCCTGCAAAAGGCACTGCTCGCATCACGATACTGGCGAGGGCCGGTCACTATCTACGGGCGATGGCCGAATCAGCCCAGGCACGTAATCTCCTTCTTCCCCGCATTATTAACTCAGGAGCACCTGACGCGGGCGTCAGTTGCCGCTCGGAATCGCAGATACTCTGACGTGCTGCGGGTACTCTACACAGGCAGATTATCGAAAGCAAAGAACGTCAACATTCTGCTGCATGCCGTGGCGGCGGCAGCAGACCGCGGAGTCAGAATCACTTGCAATGTAGTGGGCGACGGCCCGGAACGCCCCAATCTCGAAGCGCTGGCATCGGCACTTGGCATCACTGAACTCGTCTCTTTCAAGGGCGGCGTCAGCTTTGACGAAGTCCATCAGTATTTGGAATCGGCGGATGTTCTCGTTCTCGTGTCAGAAGCCGAGGGTTGGGCCAAGTCGCTTACCGAAGGCATGGCATTCGGCCTTGTCTGTATAGGCGCAAATCGGGGCTTCACTCCCTATATGTTGAGCGAAGGGCGCGGCGTCGTAATCGAACCGGGGCTCGCAGAACCGTTGACTGAGTTGTTCGTAGATATCGCATCCCATCCCGAAACTTATCGGCGAATGCGGGCTCTCGCATCGGCGTGGGCGTCCAGCTATTCAATGGAAAGTTTGAAAGAAGCGATCCAGGAACTTCTGGAACAACACTGGAATGTCACATTCGATTCCATCGACGTGCCCGCCCGCGCAATCTGAAGGCGCGCGCTCCCAGGTTGCACGTATCGGCGTGATGCATATGGTGGACGCTCTCGAGCTTGGGGGCGCCGAGCGCATGGCAGTGAACCTCGTCAACCTGCTTCCGCGCGATCAGTTTCAGCCCTATCTTTGCACCACGCGAAAGGACGGTCCGCTTGCGAAGCTCATCTCCACCGATGTGGTCCGCTTGAGTCTCAACCGGCGGAATCGCTTCGATCCGAGTGCGGTCTCGCGCCTGGCCCGGTTCATTCGCAATCACGACATTCGCATCGTACATGCTCACGGCTCATCCCTGTTTCTCGCGAGCATCGTCTCACGTTTTTCGAATGTGCGCGTGCTCTGGCATGACCATTACGGGCCGCTGTGAACTGGACGACCGGCCGGCGTGGATGTATCGGCTCGCAACGCGCCGTGTCGCCGGCGCAATTGTCGTAAATCAACTCCTGGGCGAATGGGCCAGAACGCGGCTTCGCATACCGCCTGAGCGGGTTTGGTACATCCCGAACCTGGTCGATGTACGCGTGACCGGAGGCTTCCCTCTCTCACTGCCTGGAACCGCTGGAAAGCGAATTGTCTGCGTGGCAAACCTGAGACCGCAGAAGGACTACTTCACGCTGTTGACTGCAATGCAATTGGTGGTGGAGATAGTGCCTGACGCACATCTCGTGATAGTGGGTGCTCGCTCCGATGCCGAATATCAGGATGCTGTACTCGCGCGCATTCCGGCTCTTAACCTGAGCAGCAATGTTACCTTTCTTGGCACTCGCAGCGACGTGGCCGATCTGTTGCGGCTCTGTGACATTGCGGTTCTGAGCTCCGTTTCAGAAGGACTACCGCTGTCGCTTTTGGAGTACGGTGTGCTGGGACTGCCCACGGTCGCAACTGCAGTCGGGCAGTGTCCGGAGGTTCTAGACAATGGTCGAGCCGGTATCCTGGTTCCTCCAAAATCCCCGGAGCATCTTGCCGGTGCGTTGATCGAATTACTGCAATCCGCAGAAAGAAGGTCTGTGCTCGGACGCGCGCTGCACCAACGTGTCCAATCGTCTTACAGCACGGCCTCAATCATTGAACACTTCTGCCAGGTCTACACAACGGTTCTTTCCGGTTCATGAGGATTACAATCGTGGCAAATCGACGAGTTTTCTTACGATCGTTGCTTTTGAATGCACTCACTTTTGTCTCCCCTGGAGCGGGTGGCGTGGAAGAAGTCTCGCGAGAGTTTTTCGTGTCTCCCAGCGGCTCGGCCAAAGGAGACGGGTCGATCGATTTCCCATGGGATCTGGTCACGGCGTTGAATCATCCGCGTGCGGTCCGACCCGGAGATACGATCTGGTTGCGCGGCGGAGTCTATGGCGACGGTTCCGGACTCACGGAGTTTAGGAGTAAGCTCACCGGCACTAGTGATCGTCCGATCGTTTTGCGCCGCTATGCAAACGAACGCGCCATCGTGAATGGCTGGCTTTACATTCAAGGCGCGAACACGTGGTATTGGGGATTTGAGATCTCCAGCACAGTGACCGACCGCACTGGCCGGCCGGACGGCGCTTCCAAGAACGTGAACTCCGTCGACAGTTACGGACCTGGGGTCAAGTTGATCAACCTGGTGCTTCACGATACTCGCCAGGGTATTGGTATCTGGAACGAAGCCCCCGACAATGAGGCATACGGGAACATTATTTATTTCAATGGATTTCAGGCTTCGGATCGCGGGCACGGGCACGGCGTATATGTGCAGAACACCACGGGCACAAAACTGATCTCCGATAACATCATATTCAACCAGTTTGGAAGCGGCATTCACGGCTATGCAACAGAACGATCAAGCGTGCGGAATGTCACCGTGCAGGGCAACATCGTTTTCAGCAATGGTGGAATCTCCGCCGACGGAGCCTTCACTGACAACATCATTTTTGCGGCTGATTCAGGATTGCAGAATATCCTGATACAAGACAACTACACGTACTACCCACCCACAAAAGCGGCAGGATACTCGCGTCTGGGTTGGGAATGGAGCCCTGCAAATCAGAACGTGATTGTTCGCCGAAACTACTGGATCGGTGGCTACACGTCCCTGATGGTTTACCGGTGGGCGAAGGTAGCCTTCAATCGCAACGTCGTGATGATGGATCGCAACTATCTTATGATGTTCGATAAACTGCCGGACCAGAATCCCAAGTCTTACGACTGGAATGACAACACATACTACGGAACGGGCAAGTGGTTCTACTCAGGTAAGGAAACCAACGATATTGCGGAGTGGAGAACGATCAGCGGATTCGATTCAAATAGCCAGCAGGTTCGAGGTCAACCAACCGGCGTATGGAAAATCATGCGGCCCAACAAGTACGAACGTGGGCGGGCCAATATCGTTATCTACAACTGGGACCTGCTCGACAAGGTCGGCGTCGACCTGTCGCCGTTCCTTACCGAAGGTGATCGGTATGAGATTCGTGATGTTCAGGACTTCTTCGGCTCCCCCGTAGCGAGCGGTACGTATGATGGCAAACTAATTTCCCTCCGGATGAGCGGCTTGGAGTGTGGAACCCCCGTCGGTGTTGTTCCCACGAAACCTCAACACACGTGCCCGCAGTTTGGAGCCTTTGTTTTACTTCCGCTTGGGAGAGTCAGTTGATGGCAGCGACGGATGAAGCCGTGCTTCTGGTTGGCAATTTCCTGTCAAGCCAGATTGGGGTTCGCACCGTCTGCGAGGAATTGGCGGAACGCCTGGCGGGAGCAGGTTGGCGCGTACTGACCACATCTGCAAAAGAAGAGCGTGTCGCGCGCGTCATTGACATGGTGAAGACTGCGTGGCTTCGCCGTACTGATTATCGAATCGCACAAGTCGATGTTTATAGCGGTGCGGCATTCATCTGGGCAGAAGCCGTCTGCATGACCCTGCAACTCGCGCATAAGCCTTACGTACTAACGCTGCACGGAGGTAATCTTCCGGTCTTTGCGGCGCATTGGCAGTCTCGCATGCGCCGGCTATTGCGGAATGCACAAGCCGTGACTGCACCGTCGCCCTATCTGATTGAGCGGATGCGACCCTATCGTGATGACCTGAAGCTCTTGCCAAACGCCCTCGACCTTTCTCTTTATCGGTTCCGACATCGGACGAGCGCTACGCCACGGCTCGTCTGGTTGCGCGCTTTCCACGAGATTTATAACCCGGTGCTCGCCGTGAGAGTCCTGGGGCGCATCGCCGAACGCTTCCCCGACGCAACGCTCGATATGTTCGGACCTGACAAACACGACGGCAGCCTTGAGAAGACCAAAGCAACTCTGCGCGACCTGCGACTCGAACATCGAGCGAACATACACGGCCGTATCTCAAAGGCACAGGTTAGTGCTTGCATTGACCGCGGAGACATTTTCCTGAATACCTCTCGGGTGGACAATGCACCGGTCAGCGTGGTGGAAGCCTTGGCGTGCGGCGCATGTGTCGTGAGTGCGCGAGTCGGCGGAATTCCCTACATGCTGAGCGATGAACATGACGCCCTATTAACGCCGCCGGGCGACGATGAAGCGATGGCCAACGCAGTGCAACGGCTGCTTACGAATCCGAAGCTCGTTTCCAATTTGTCCGTTAACGCACGGCAGAAGTCCTGTCTTTACGATTGGTCAGAAATTCTAAATCAGTGGCGCTCGCTTCTGTCCTGAAAGAAGGTGATTGTAAATGACTTCTGGCAGTACGGACCTGGCTCCGATGAGGCTGGTGGACGCACTACGAATACTGAAGAGCGCCCCGCATACTGGACGCACGCACAAGATCGAACTCGTATGCGGATTCACCCCGCTTCACCTTGAAACTTTTCTGGCGGCTCACAGTTTGGAAGCCGTACCGGCCGGGGAGCGCATAAGCATCGAGACCGGAACGTTCGGCGACATTCTTACGAATCTGCACCGCATTGAAAACAGTTCGTCAAGTGCGGCTGCCGTGGTGATCGAGTGGAGCGATCTCGATCCACGGCTCGGTCTGCGCACTCTGGGCGGATGGGGATTGAGGAACTTGGACGACATTCTGGAATGCGCACGGAAGAGACTGCATGCGATTCAAACCGCATTGAAGCGCATCACTGGAGGCCTGTCGCTTGTAGTATCCTTTCCCACACTCGCACTTCCTCCAGTCGCCAATCAGCCGGGAACGGAATCGGGCGTCTTTGACCTTGCTCTCCGCGAGTTGGTTGCCCGATGTGCGATGGAACTGGCCGGCAGACCAGAAGTTCGCATTTTGAATTCCAGTCAACTCGACCGTCTTTCCCCGCCGGCTTGGCGGCGCGATCCTGGTGCCGACTTGATCTCCGGCTTTCCCTATAGCGGCACACATGCGGCAATCCTGGCTTCGATGTTAGCTGCGCTGCTTTTTCCGCCCCCTCCCATGAAGGGACTAATCACAGATTTAGACGGCACTCTCTGGAAGGGTCTTGTCGGCGAGATAGGCCCTGCGGAGGTCTCGTGGGATCTGGAGCATGGATCGCAAATTCATGGTCTGTATCAACAGTTGTTGGACGCGCTCGCATGCCAGGGAGTCTTGCTGGCGATCGCCAGCAAGAATGAACTTGAGACGGTGAATGCGGCCTTGAGCAGGCCCGGACTGCTGGTGGGAATGGACCACTTCCACCCGATCGAGGCTCACTGGAAACCGAAATCGCAGTCTGTCTCGCGCATCCTCAGGGCGTGGGGCATCGCTGCAGATTGCGTTGTGTTCATTGACGATAGCCCGACGGAGTTGGCAGAGGTTAAAGCAGTGCACCCTGAACTTGAGTGCATTCTCTTTCCGGGCCATAATCCGCCTGCGGCTTACTGTTTTCTGGAACGGATCAGAGACCTTTTTGGAAAGTCTTTCCTCACTGAAGAGGATCACCTGCGCCAGCAAAGCCTGCGAACAGCAACAGAGGCTGGCTGGTCCCGGGAGTCAGCGGCTCAGCAAACTGAAAGCTTTCTGGAAGAGGCCAGAAGTGAGCTGACCTTCAGCTATCGAAAGCAACCCGACGATCGGCGTCCGTTAGAACTCGTAAATAAGACAAACCAGTTCAACCTGAACGGTGTCAGGGTTGCACCATCTGAGTGGGTTAAACGCCTGGGCGATTCCCGTTACATTCTCCAGGTGGCGCGCTACGCCGACAAGTTTGGGGAGCTAGGCAGAATCTCAGTACTCACCGGGATGCTGAGTGCAGAAACGATCCTAATCGATACATGGGTTCTCAGCTGCCGGGCATTCAATCGCCGCATAGAAGACGAATGCCTGCGGCAGTTGTTTGAGCTGTTTGATATATCCAGCATTAGTTTTCTATTTCGTGAGACTGCTAAGAACACGCCGATCCGAAGCTTTCTGGGGAAGTACGTTGGTGAGCCGCTTCCTTCTCAAGTCGAGTTGTCGCGCGAGAGATTCTTCGAAAAAACACCAAGGCTGTACCACAAAGTGAACAGCATAGAACAGGCCGTTGCCGACGGAGAGTACGCATGAGACTCTCGATTTCGTTCGACTACGATTCTCCGGCAGGCTACCGGGAATCTTTTAAGTTGAAGGAGATTGCGGCCGATTCGGATTACCGCGGCGCCGATGCACTCATCGAGGTCCTTGCAGCACATCGTGCGCTCGCGACGTTTGGTGTTGTTGGACAGGCTGCTTTGGAGGGCACTCCGCCTGACCACTGCCCCGAGCAGATTCGGGCGCTACATCGGGCCGGACATGAGATCGCATCGCACTCTCTGCATCATCGCTATCTGCCCTCAATGAGTGACGCCGAATTGCTTGACGATCTACGCGGCAGTCGGGACGTGCTGGAGACCTGTATTCAAGCGCCGGTGCGTGGGTTCATTCCGCCATTTAACCGCCCCATGCACTTTCCATCGCGCGGAGCCGTCAGCTTTTCAGAAGTGTTTGGGATGCATGGCCGCGGGCGCGGGCGGCAGAGTATTTCGTCCCTTTTGAAGGCTCTTTCAACGGCTGGATACGGTTGGTCGCGTGTGAGCTTTGTGAACAAGCTCAGCTACGCTCTGGAGCGTCTGCAGCTCGCGTCCGCCGCTCTTCCAGAGCAGCCGTTTCTCTTTCACAACGTAATAGCGATTCCGTTGCACAGCACTGGCTTCAGCGACGCCACTCGGGCACTCGTGAAGCGCTATCTGGACTCCGACCTTACGCTTGCGATTTATGGACATCCAAACCAGGCGCTCACGAGCAACGAGCAGAGTGCAGCTTGTCTGGATGAGTTTTTACACACCTTTGCAGCAGATCGCAAATCCGGGAAGCTGCAACTCGAAACCATGACGCAGGTCGAACTGAGAACCCGGCAAAGCACGACTTCCAGAGCTTTGCAGTACGCCTGACGATCGCCAGATTGCATTCGGATTTTATCAGCTAGAGGCAACATGGACAGCAGAGTTCTCGCCCTCTATCACCATATGCCGCCAATGGCACGTACGCTTGCGGCGAGCGCGCAGGGATGGCTGCTCAACCGAAGCCGCTACGGCCCGGAAACAGAGCAACTGGTTGCCCAGGCTTTTGAACATGAGCGCTGGACTGTCCGGCAGCGCCAGAGATGGCAGGAAGAACGCCTCGCGTACGTCCTGCATAGGGCCGCGACACAAGTGCCCTATTATCGCGAATACTGGGCGGCACGTCGCAAAAAAGGGGACCGCACGTCATGGGAGTATCTCGACAACTGGCCCATTCTCGAGAAACTCCCGTTACGTGAGAACCCGCGAGCCTTCGTCGCCGATGACTGCAATGTCCGCCACATGGTGCCGGAATCAAGCAGCGGAACATCGGGCACGCCACTCACGTTATGGCGGAGTCCGGCTACCGTGCGTGCGTGGTACGCACTTTTTGAAGCGCGTGCGCGCCGTTGGTACGGCGTGTCGAGGCGTCATCCGTGGGCAATTCTGGGTGGCAGATTGGTGGCGCCTGTTGCACAGAGCAAACCACCTTTCTGGGTTTGGAATGCTCCGCTCCGGCAGTTGTACATGTCGTCATACCACCTCTCCGCAGAATTCATTCCGTCGTATCTTGAGGCACTCAAGAAGCACCGCATTGATTATCTTCTTGGCTATTCTTCTTCCCTGGAAGCGCTGGCGAAGTGCGCATTGGAAGAGGGTTTCAGCGACTTCCGTCCCGCGGTCTCAATCACCAACGCGGAGCCGCTCTCACTCAGGCAACGCCAGACCATCGAACGCGCGTTTCACTGTCCTGTGAGAGAGACGTATGGCATGGCTGAAATTGTGGCCGCAGCCAGTGAGTGCCGCAAGGGAGTGATGCACCTGTGGCCAGAGGTCGGCTGGATTGAGGTGCTTGAAAACGGCAGGCCCGCAGCTTCGGGCGAGTTGATCTGCACCGGACTGCTGAACGCGGACATGCCTCTGATTCGCTATCGCATCGGAGACCGGGCGACGGTCGCAGCCAATAACGGCGTATGCGCCTGTGGTCGAACACTGCCCTCGCTGGTATGCATTGAGGGACGGGAAGACGATATGCTTTGGACACAGGACGGACGCCGCATCGGCCGCCTGGACACGGTGTTCAAAGACAGTCTTCCGATTCAAGAGGCGCAGATTATACAGGAGGCGCTTAACGTGATTCGAGTGCGAGTAGTGCCCGCAAAGAATTTCAATGCGGCTACAGCTTCGGAGATCGAGCAACTCGTTAAGAACTTCATCGGCCCGGTGCAGGTGGTGCTCGAGAGCGTGGAGCAAATCCCTCGTGGCGCAAACGGCAAGTTCCGCGCTGTGATCTGCAACTTGCCCCCGGCAGATCGGCCCGTTCAAGGCACTTTTGTCGCCATCAATGGAGGCCTATGAAAACTCAGTCCCTGCGAGTCTCGATCATCGTGCCATGCCGGAATGAGCGACACAGTATCGGTAAGTTGATGGAGGCGATACTTGCGCAGGACATGAGTGGCATGGATTGGGAAGTGATCATTGCTGACGGCATGAGTGACGATGGCACTCGGGAACAAATAGAACAATATCAAGAACGCAGTGAGAGGATTCGGATGATTGATAATCCGCAACGGATCGTATCTACGGGCCTGAACTCGGCGATACAACAATGCCGCGGGGATGTCATTTTGCGGATGGACGCGCACACGGATTACGCTCGTGATTACGTGTGGCGCTGCGTGCGCGTGTTGCTGAGTACCGGGGCCGGAAACGTCGGCGGACCTGCACGAGTGCGCGCAGCAGGGTTTTGGGGACGCGCCATCGCCGCGGCCTATCAATCACCCTTTGCATGCGGCGGGGCCAAGTTTCACGACCCGACGTTTAAGGGCTATGTTAACACGGTGCCGTATGGCTGCTGGAAACGCTCCACACTGGAGACCCTCGGGGGGTTTGATCCAGCGCTAGTTCGAAACCAGGATGATGAATTGAATTTTCGTTTGAGACGCGCGGGCTGGACAATCTGGCAATCGCCTGACATTGTCTCCTGGTACACGCCCAGAGCGCGGTTAAGGAGCCTGTTCCGGCAGTATTTTCAATACGGCTTTTGGAAGGTGGCTGTCATTCGAAAGAACGGGAGGCCGGCGGCTTTGCGCCATCTGGTTCCGGTGTTGTGGGTACTCGCAAACATAGTATTACTGCTGGGCATTGGTATTTCAGCGCTGCTGGAGTTGAAATTGTTTCTGGCCTTGGCGGGCGTTGGCTGGATGCTGATGACGCTGGCATACTTCGCCGCGAGTGTTTTCGCAGCAGTGCAGGCTGCTCAAAAGCACGGCTGGAGCTTGATGCTGGTATTACCGCTGGTCTTTGCGGTATATCACTTTTCGTACGGGCTGGGATTTTTGTTGGGGCTGATCTACACGTTGCCGGCCGGCGAGAGTGAAACTCCTGCACCCGGAAAAGTCTTCACCGAGATCTCGCGATAAAAGCGAAAAATGGCCTGGCTGCCCTTAGATGTGGCAGCCAGGCCAATGTCACTTCCTATTTTGGAAGAAGAACGAAGACACCATACTGCGGTGCCGTGTGGGGAGGATTATAGGGAACGCTTCCGTTTGCCGGGGCAACGGTTAACCCCGTCATGGGAATGTTAACCGTTCCGCCGGAATACGTCCCTCTTAGGACAACCGGGCCGTAGAAATTCTGTGCGTCGCGGATCTCAAAGTTTGTGCCAACGGCAATCGCCTGAGAGATGTCCACTGCGACAGAACTGCGCTGGTCCCAGTTGTAGATCGAGATGTTCGCACGACCTGGTTCGTATCTGTTGGGACGAACCGCCACCCAAACGCCGGTGGGGGCGCCGGGGTTGTTCGTGCTGGAAGCATCGAAGCGGGTAGTAGATTTCCAACCGTTGAAGTCCAGTCCTGAACCGTTGAAGTTGAACCTTCCCGCGCCATAGTAGGTGTTGCGATCGACTGTGTAGTTCGACGTGCTGGCGCCGTCGGTAGCCATCAGGATGTTCGTCGCACCTCTGGAATACACTCTGTTCCCGGTGAAGTTCACAGAGCTCCAGGCATAAATATCAACGGCATCGTAGCCACCCATGAAATAGTTACCGGTCGCCACGACATCGCGATTGCCTTTGCTCCAAAGGAACCCAAGCGAGTTGTACCCGTTGTTCGCTTCAGGGGTGTTGAAGAAGTAGTTGTCCTTCACACTTATCCCCTGAGAGCCACCAATGCCCCCTGCCACAAGCAGGTTGTTTGCTCGCTCCGTAGCGCTGGCGAGCAGGCCGTTGTTGAACGCCATGTTGCCCTGGATGTCGAAGTTCCGGACGTATGAATTGTCTCCGGAACCATAGACCTGCATACCCAGTGCAAACTGGTTGAACATGATGTTGTCGTAAATCTTCTTCAAGCCGGTGTCGTTTTGGATGTAGATGGCGTGGCCGTGTCCGCGATCGGTCGCCATAAATCCGTTGTTGTAGATCACGTTACCGTAGGCTTCACTATTCAGGGCTTCCGTCCAGGAACTGATGCCCTGGCGGGTGTCGTGAATAATGTTGTTGATGAAGCGCGAACCCGGTGCCCAGGTGTCGATTGCGTTGAGAATATAGGAATTCCCATATCCCGGAGGGCCACTCGCTTCGCCCGTACGATCCGTAATGGAACTTGCGAATTCGAGACCCCAGAACCAAACATAGGCACCCATCGAGGGCTGCGGATTCTTATCGCAGCAACCGACCTGGAGCCAACCGTTGATTGTGGAGCGCTCACCAGGGTACTGCCGAACAATGATCGGGGAACTCGAAGTGCCGACCAGTTTGCTCTGGAAGATTGTCCGTCCGGAACCATAAGTTCCGCCGCGGACCCAGATCGTGTCGCCAGGCCTCACAGCACTGGGGTGATTGAGCGCGGTCTGCAGGTCCCATGGACGGGAAATGCTACCGTCACCACTGCCCGAACCACTCGTTGACGTATAGAAGGAGTTTCCGGATGTCGGAGGAGGTGGAGGCGGTGCCGTTGGCGCACTGATCGTCACACTGACATTTACACGGTTCGGAGAATTCGTCGCACCAGTAGCAGCCACATTGACGACGTCGGTGTAGGTGCCGGCGGGCAGCCCAGCCGTGTTCACGCTAACGCTCACGTTGGCAGTGCCGCTACCCGAGTTTTGCGAAAGCGAAAGCCACGATTGAGTCTTTGCCAGAGTCCAGCTCAGCGTACCGCCGCCACCATTGCTGATGGCGAATGATTGAGCGCTGGGGCTGGAACTGCCGGCGACGCCCGAATACGAAAGGCTGAGAGGCGAGACCTGAAGTACGGGAGACGCAGCCGGAGGCGGGGCGGTCCCTGTGTCGCGCAGACTCTCCGCCGGTCCATTGCCGCTGGGAACGTAATTTGCATCTGTGGTGAGGTAGATTTTGTCGAAGCGGAAACCATCCTCGCGCATCCACGCATGAATCGTGTGGACACCTGATTTGGTGATGGGTATCGTCGCACGCCGGATTTTGTCCATTGAATAACTGGTCCAGCCCCAAGCCGACGGATTGAGCGGAAACTCGGAAATTGTCTCGCCGCTAGCTACTGCAGCGCCGTCGAGTCCCACGTGGACCGAATCGTCCGAATCGGTGGCCCCGTACCCGCGGATCCAAACGTAGTACGTACCCGGGGTTGAAATCTTAACGGGAAATTTGATCTCCGGCGCAACGCCGACGTAGCCGGTGGATTGGTTGACACCGGAATTTGGGCTGGCTAGCAGGAAGCCCTTACCGGAATAGTTGGCCAAGTCTTTAGACTCGAGCCATGAAGCTGCCCGCTGGACGAAGGTGCCACTTTCGGCTTCCATCGAGACCGCTCCGCCCGTTTCCAGAAAAGCGCCCGTACCGGCCACGGTCGTGTCGGGTTTAATTCGGATCGCGTTAACAAGACCCCGCTTTACGATACCCGTAAAATCCATTTTCAGGACGCCGCCGCTGACCGTAACGGGAATAACTTTGTCGTAGGCCTTCCTGGCCCCACCCGCAGCTGCAACGATGTCGAAATTGGCAAGGGTCTTTACACCATTGATGGTCACATCGAACACGCGCTGTCCAACACTTTTGTATTCGATCTCAGCAAACTTGAGGGTGAGCTGGTAGGCGCCATTCGGCAAAGGAATTGAGTAGGAGAAATCGTAGTAGAGGTTGTACCTGCCTGAGCGGTACAACTGAACGTCAGATGTATTGGAAATTACGTCGCTTGTATAAAGCAGCGCTCCACCCACGAAGTTGGCGTCTCCCGACCAGGCCGTCCCGTCGGAACCCACCAAACTCGGTCCGCCGCAGTTGATGTTGAGAGTCTGGGCCGAAAGAACTGACCCTAAAGCTAAAGCACTGAACAAGACTGAAAGAGCTAGGACGCGGTGAACACACTCTTTCCCGCGTCTAATAACGTCGAAAGCCATCCTTGTATCTCCATTTGTTTCATTTGAGGATGTTAGTGTGCTTCGGTTAGCAATCTCGTATGTTTCAACATTAAGTACGTTTGTATTCGAAACGCGAATACACGTGTCAAACACTCAGATAACAGGTTAGTAACGCTCGGAATTGCGGGTAACTCCGGGGAACTTAACTATTGGCCGTAAGCAGTTTCAACCTTATCACTGGTTTACTCGGAACCGCAATAGCTTGTACCGAAGAAAGTAGCGGCGTCTATTAGAAGCCATAGCCGAATCCTACATACCATTTCATGTAGGTTCTTTAATTACAGGATCTTACCTTCAGCCTGGTCTCCCAATATTTTTCAGGCTAATTTTTTTGCTGGCGTATCCAGAGGACTTAGTCTTAATAGTTTACTATTGTCGCTCACTTCGCATTTTCAAGAACATGGAGGAAAGGACACATGTTAAATGCTGCGCAGGATGCTGTAGCGCTGAATCCGCGCGCTGCAGCTTTGGCTGAGAAAATATTATGCTGCACAGCCAGGACAGGAGTTATCGGGTTAGGCCGGGGAATCGATCTGCAGACAGCCAAGACTACCAGGGTAAACCGGGGAGAAAGCTACATTCCCGATGTCCCTGGTGAAATCCTTCGACCCCTCGTAAAATCCGTGAAGACTGCGTGCCGTGCCAGGTTTCTCCGCGATTGAGGAACTCGACACGTTGAACATCTGCGTGCCCACGCCATTGCGCAAATCGAAAGATCCTGACATGAGTTTCATTATCTCGGCGTGCCAGGAAATCGCGCGGTACCTGCACCCAGGGATGTTGATCATTCTGGAATCAACCACATACCCGGGAACTACGGAGGAAGTAGTAATGCCGATCATGAAGTCGAGCGGGCTTAAAGTGGGGCGCGATTTCTTCCTCTGCTTTTCACCCGAGCGCGTTGACCCCGGCAATTTCAAGTTCAAGACCTACAACATCCCCAAGGTGGTCGGGGGTGTGACGCCGGCCTGCACGGAGATCGGCGTGCTGTTTTACTCCCAAGCCCTCCAGACAGTTGTCCCGGTGCGCTCCACCCAAACGGCGGAGATGGTGAAGCTTCTTGAAAATACTTTTCGCATGATCAACATCGGTCTGGTAAATGAGATGGCGTTGATGTGCGATCGCCTCGGCGTCAGCGTGTGGGAAGTGATCGATGCAGCCGCAACAAAGCCGCTCGGGTACATGCCCTTCTATCCGGGGCCGGGATTAGGCGGACACTGCATTCCTGTCGACCCGTTCTATCTCTCCTGGAAAACTCGGCAGGTCGGAATCGAGGCGCGATTCATCGAACTGGCCGGGTACATCAACGGGCAGATGCCCTACTTCGTTGTAGAGAAGGTGCAGAATGCTCTTAACGACCGCGGCAAGCCGTTGAAGGATTCACTTGTTCATCTGCTGGGAATAGCCTACAAGCGCGACATCGATGATGTCCGTGAGTCGCCCGCGTTAGACATCATGCACCTGCTGGAGAGACGTGGTGCACGCGTCACGTATAGCGATCCACATGTCCCTCGCATCAGCCTGAACGATCGAGAACTCCAGAGTGGCGACCCGCTGGAAGTTCGCGAGGCCGATTGCGCAGTGATCGTCACCGACCACTCCGCATTCCCTTACAAGGAAATCGTGGACGACGCGCGGCTCATCGTCGATACCCGTAATGCCCTAAAGAATTTTTCATCGCTCAACATCGTGCGCCTCTGAGACGTCGCTCTTGGTACAGTCACAAGAGTGAACAGGCGAGAATTCTTGAACGGTATAGCCGGAGCAGGCGGAGCCATGCCTCTGCTCACGGGCATTGCTCAAGCGGCGGCCGGCACCAAACTGCGTACCCGTATCTGCTTTGATTTCGATTGGACGTTTTTTCTCGGCGATGTAACAGTGGCCTCTGCGCCCGAGTTCGACGATAGCAATTGGCGCGCGCTGAACCTGCCGCACGACTGGAGCATTGAGGCGCCGTTCGATAAGGACAACCCGAGCGGGCGGAATGGCGGATTCGCGACCGGTGGCATCGGGTGGTATCGCAAGCGCTTTCAAGTAGACCAAAGCTCGAGGGGCAAGCGCACTTTCCTTTTGTTTGACGGCGTGTATCAGAACAGCGAAGTGTGGATCAACGGGCAGAGTCTGAGAGTGCGGCCGTATGGGTTTATTGGCTTTCAGCACGATCTCACACGCCACCTGCGCTTTGGGAAATTGAACACGATTGCTGTTCGCGTGGACAACTCAACACAGCCCGGTTGCCGCTGGTATAGCGGATCTGGGATATACCGGCATGTCTGGCTGACTACTACCGATCCGTTGCACATCCCGCTATGGGGCTCCTCGATCACGACTCCGCGTATCTCACCGCAATCTTCAACCGTGCGCGCCAAGACGCGAGTCATGAACACGCATACACGCGCCGTCAATTGCGAATTGGAACATCGGATCTTCGACCGGGACGGAAAGGCTCACGGCAACGCCTTCGTTAGTCGGAGACTCGAGGCAAATTCTCAAGCCGAACTGTCGCAAGACCTCGAACTCAGCGCCCCCCAGTTCTGGTCGATTGAGAACCCCAACCTGTACCAGTTGGAAACCATCGTGAAACTTGACGGGAAGCAAGTGGACGAAACGGTCGATTCATTCGGTGTGCGTCAGATCCAGTTCAATAAGGATAAGGGTTTCCTATTGAACGGGCGTCCCGTTAAGATGAAAGGCGTTTGCCTGCACAACGATGCCGGCTGCCTTGGCGCAGCAGTGCCTGATCGGGCACTGGAGCGGCGGCTCGAGGTTTTGAAATCTATCGGTTGCAATGCCATCCGGACGAGCCATAATCCGCCAGCGCCTGAATTTCTGGACATGTGCGATCGCATGGGCTTTGTCGTGATCGATGAGGCTTTCGACAAGTGGGAAGGCCGCTTTGCTCCGCAATTCGAGAAATGGTGGAAAGAGGATATGCTCGCCATGTTGCGGCGCGATCAAAACCATCCGAGCGTTGTTCTATGGAGCGTAGGAAATGAATCAGGCACACCGGGTTCGGACAAATTGAACAACACGATGAAGCAGTTGGTCGACTTCGTACACAAGGAAGAGCCGACGCGCCTTGTCACCTGCGCACTGGTTCCCCCATCACGCGGCGATCTCGCGGAAAAGGTCCGCGCAGTTACCGCATCTTCGAAATTCATGGACGTGCTCTCGGTCAACTATCAGGAGCAGTGGTACGAGGAGTACCGCAAAGCCGATCCGAATGTTCTGATCATCGGCACCGAAACGTATCCTTATTATCATGGGGACATAAATACGCACACCGCGTTCCAGCCGATCAATCCCTGGTATGACGTGGTGAAGCACGACTACGTCGCCGGGCAGTTCCTCTGGGCGGGTATCGACTACCTGGGGGAGTCGCGCGGTTGGCCCAGCAAAGGTTGGCCGACATCACCGATTGACACATGCGGTTTCCCTAAGGCAAGTTCCTTTTTCCACCGGAGCGTGTGGCGTAACGAACCGCTCGTGCGCATCACGGTTCTGCACGATGGCCTGGACATTGATCCTGGTAAGGTCCATTGGGGCAGTCCGAAAATGGCCGCGCATTGGAATTTTGCGCGCAACGAAGGCGAGCTGCTGCGTGTCGAGACTCCGACGAATTGCGAGACCGCCGAACTGATTCACAACGGGAAATCTCTCGGCGTTCGGCGAAGCGCGGATTACAGGAATTCGACGCCGCAGTGGTATGTGCCTTATCAGTCCGGCAAGCTGGAAGTCATCGGGCGCAACGCCGGGCAAATCGCAGCGAAGCACCAGATTGCGACCGCGGGCGCTCCTGCGAGCATCGTGCTGAAACCCGATCGAACCACGTTGCGCGCAAACAGCCAGGACCTCACACACATCGAAGTCAACCTGACTGATTCCGCGGGCGTGCTCGTCCCGGATTCTGATCGCTTGATCACGTTCACAGTGACAGGGCCCGCCGCTCTGATTGGTGTCGATAACGGCGACCTGCGCAGCGCTGAGTCATATAAAGGTTCCGCGCGGACCACGTACTGGGGCAAGGCTCTCGCGATCGTGCAATCCACCCGCCAACCCGGCGCTGTGCGCATCGAAGCCAAATCTGCGAATCTGCCGGTGGCGGCAATTACGGTGCAGTCACACTGATTTTTGTCCAGCCATGCGCGAGGTGCGGCTTGCCCTCGCGCTCATAGCTGGCGCTCCAATGCGCATAGCTCGTGCGATTGTAGTCGGTACTGAGATTGATTCGCTCTGGCGCCTGAACTTCATAACAGAGGTCAACCTGCGCGCCTGCCGCAAGTTCCGCGGGCACAGCGGCTCGTCCTAGTACGGCCATATCGAGCCTTGGCTGAATGGTAGCATGCAGGTTCTTGATCGGCGTGTTTCCCGCATTGCGCACCGCAAAACAAACTTTAGCGTGCGCGCCGCGTAGGATCTTGTACGCATCCTGACGCGGCGTGACGACTAGGTCAGACTCCGGCTTGGGATCACCCTTTTCGGTCAGCAGTGAAAGGAACCACAGGACATAGTTGAACACCAGTCCGGTGCTGCGTGTCCCGAAGTCCTTGCCCGCACCGCTGAATCCACCGGCCACACACTCGCGCGGGACCACCAGGAAAAGCGGATCGCCCGTGCGCAGATATTCATGACGGACCAGGCGCAGATGGGTGGAAATGTTTTGCGCATTCGAACCACGCCGCGGCGAGCCACCCTTCGACATGATGTTCATGGGAGGTCGCCACATGTCTGATAGTGTCGAACGTGCGGCACGCTCCAGCAGCGCATCGAGTTCAGGAAGCTTGGCCCACGAGTTAAATTTGAGCAACGCCGAAACGAGTAGTCCGCCGCAAAACGGAGATTGGGAAATGAACGCGGGTTGTTCCGTGATCGGCGCGGGAAAGCCGCCGCGCACAGGATGCTCCCACTTCGTCGTCCAGTCCACGAGCCTCGCCGAACCGAGCAGATAGCGCTCGTCCCACGTAGCCTCATAAACGTCAGTAAGCGTCATCATGGGATGGCCCATCGCGCGCTCCATCGTACCCATGGTTCCTTCCGGCTTGATGGCTTTCAGCGCCCAATCGGCGATACGTCGGGCACCCACAAGACCGTCCGGATCGCCTGTAAAGTAGCTGGACCAGATCAGTCCCTGCACGTAGCCGGCATGCGACATACCCGGATTCTCGGCCGTGTGGTGCCCCACTGTGCCGTGGCTGTGTGTATGCGGCGCACCCGGCCAATCGGCGTTCTTGCTCGAATAATGTATTACGTCCACATCGAGATAATGAAGCGCTGAGGCAAGCGCCAATCGCAGCGCCGCGCGATCTCCGGTGCGTGCAAAATGCACGATAGCGCCCGCGGGCAAATCATATTCATTGTTGTCCCAGAGGTAGGTGCCTTTCACGTATCCGGACGAAGAGTGATCTCCGTAGTTCTCGAAACCAAGGCCCACGCGCCCAACGACCGAACCCGCCATGTGCGCATCCAGTGTCTTTTCCACCTCGGGCAGTGGACTGAGCGCAGCCGTGTCTATGAGACCCAGCGCTTTGGATGACGTGTACCACTGTGGCTCCGCAAGCGCGAGCACCGGGCCTTGCGCCAGCAAAGCAGCATCGCCACCGGCCGCACCATAGAACAACGCAATGTGGTGCGTTTTGCCGACGCCCTGAATCCAATCGTAGTCGCCACCCTCCGGCGCCCACAGATCAATCTGTAATCCTTCCGCGTTCCAGCGCAGCGCCTTCGGATACTGTTCCCGAAACGCTTCCACACCCGCGCTAAGCAATGCATCTCCACCCAGCGCAACTGCGCCGCTCTCTTTCGCGTCGGCCGTCGAACTGGATTGAGGCACCGCTTCCCTGCCCGCGGCCGGAAGGCTTCACGCGCATTGAAATCGAGCGCACTTTCAATTGCTTGCGGCTGTCGGTATTCGCGATGAAGTAGTCGATTTCAATCAGCGGACTGTTCGCATAAACGTGTATCCGCGCGCGATGTGCAAATCCACGCGCAGCAGCACCCGAAGCGGGCAGACTGGTCTCGACCAGAATGACAGCGTGCAGCGGGCCGGATTGCTCGACCCGAAGTGTTTCAACCGGCAAATCCAGCGCCCGCCACTTCGCGCCACTGGCTTCTAAGATGTCGATACTGATGGGCTCGCGCTGCAGCAGTTTGTCAGTGGCCGTCCGCACATTTTCCAAGAGACCAAAGCGAGCCTTCGGCACGCTGAATCGAATCGCACCGGAGTCAACTTCAAGCCCGTTAGCCGATTCCTGAATCTGCACCGAAGTTGAGGGCACAATCTGTTTCCGCTGGTTGCCATAAGCGACAGAGTATTGCCCGTGGGCACTGCTGGAGAAGTCGTGGCGGAAATCGAGATACAACCATTTCACGCTGCCATCCGGCCATGTCGCCATCGCACGATTCTGGGTAGGGAGCGCGTGCCCGCTTGTATCGAGCACAGTGGCATTTTCCGCCGAAACCAACTCACCCTGCGAAATCGGTAAGCCGCAGCGCACGGGCCAGTTCGCGCCACCGTCGAATTGCGTGGCCCGCACGCTGACGCGTACAGCCTTATCTTCCACTGATCCGCGCAGAACGCGCTCCGGTTTCTTACGGGCCGCATCGAACAGCTTCGCCACGGAAGGCGCGTTGTCTTTCGGCAGCACGCGAACGTAGTCAAAATAAGCAGGCCCAACGGTCACAGGATCTCGATAGCAGGCATCGAGCCAGAATTCGAGAATTCCGTCCTTCACGGCCATGGTCCCGACGTCGAGCTCACTTCCACCTTCGTAGCGTTTCCAGGTCTTTGCATCAGTAGAAACAGCCACCGCGCGACCAGGATCACTCAATATCACGCGATAAGGCCCCTCGTGGATCTTCATCCGAAAATGCAGCGCTTTGGTTAGATCCGCTGCACGATCCTGCTGCACGGAATCAGATTTGAGCACCGCGCCATCCGACCAGTAAATCTCATTCGGACGGTATTCAAACTTTGTGCGCCAGTCCTCACCTTTCTGCTCTGGTTCAGAGAGTTTGTCGAGATCAACGTAGATGACCGTCCACTTGCCATCGCTGTCGCGATCGCTTTCGGTTAGCAGTTCCGTGTTGACGATGCCGAGGTTGCTCTCCAGAACGAGGCCCTTCCGCAGCTTGGGATACATCGGTTCGATCAAGGCGCCGGTCTGATAAGTGTCGATCTTGATGGGTCGAAACTCGAGATCGGCGATGCCGATTTCTCCACGCCCATCGGCACGCACTCGTGCGCGAACGCTCGCTGTACCGGGCCGGACTGCAAAGATGCGTCTGAAGCTCTGCCAGTTGGTAGTCGAAACACCAGGGCCGGACTCGAGCGCAGAAGGGACCTCTATCTCTTTGCCTGCTGCGTCGTAGCACGCGAGTTCTGGAAGAGCGTGCGTGTGCAGGTCCACTTGGATCCGCAGCTTGATCTCAAACGTGTCCCCAGGTCGCGCTTGGAGTTCCTCTTTAGAGGTCAGGTCAAATTCGTCGTCTTGTTCCGATAGGATCTTCCAGCCACTCTTGCCGTCCGACTGCACCTTCACGCCTCCAGCGGATACAGGCCGCCAATCGGCGCACACGAGCGCAGGCTGGAAGCAGAGTGCGAACCACACCAACCACCACGACCTTTTGGCAAACATTAGAGGCGCTTGATTTTGATATTGCGGAACCAGACCGGGTCGCCATGGTGCTGCAGTCCAATCGGACCTTCCGCTTTCGGCTTGGTTAGTGCATCGTAAATTGCGGGCACTTTGCGACCAACGCTTCGCCGCGCCAGCGCGCACACCCTCGGAATTGAGTGAGGCATCGAGCACCTTCACGCCATTGATCCAATGCTCAATGTGTTCGCCCTTAACAATAAGCCTTGATTCGTTCCATTGACCCGCCGGGCGTGCAGCAGTGGTCGAGGCGGGAATCATGGAATAGAGCGCGCCAGTTTTGTGCGAGGCATCCTTCTTGGCATCGGGGTGACGTTCGTCATCCAGCAACTGGAACTCGTAACCGATCGTGTATTCGAAGCCCTTCGCTGTAGGCGCCATCGTCTTGCGATCGGATTTCGGATTGGCCAGTTCCCTGCCCAATTCCCCCTCAAACCCTCCCGGACCCTTCTGAATCTTTGTCTCGTCAACAAAGAGGATGCGCTGGATACGGTACTTCAGACCCGTGTTGCCGCGTTCGGAAACCTTCCAGTCGAACTTTAAGTCAAAATTCTTATAGGTTTCCTGCGTGATCAAGTCTTCGGAAATGCGCGGTTTCAGACGAGTCGCCAGGCAACCGTCCTTAATTTCCCAGGAGTCTCCGGGCGGAGTATTCTTCGCCGGATCCTTCCAGCCCTTCATGGTCGTTCCGTCAAATAGCAACTTCCACCCGGCGCTGCGTTCGGCACTCGTGATCGTATTGTCGGCAGCCGGAAGCATCGCGGCCGCCAGGGCAAGAAGAATCGGCAGTTTCATAACTCCACCATTATCGGATATCTTTAACGGGAAGACCGTCATGCCCCGATTTCTAAAAACTCGCTATTTCGCGCTACCGTTGATTGCGTCGGCGATGCTTATCGCCCAGACGCAACCCGTCACGCTGCACTATGACGCGCAGATGCCGCAAGTGCGCTTCGCCGCCAGCGAGATCCGCGCTACGCTCGCTCGCCAAGGCACGGCGGTAATTGAGAATGGCTCCGTCAATGCGGCCTCGACACAATTGATTCTTGCCGTCGGCGAAGCTGGAACTCAGTTGGCATCGACACTTGGAGTCCCGCCTCTCAAGGCGACTGCACCGCAATCCTACACGATTCGCAAGCGCAGTGTAGATTCTCAAACCACTTACGTCGTGATTGGAACAGACGCTGTCGGCGCAATGTACGGCGGTCTTGACATAGCGGAGGCTCTCCGGCTTGGTACACTTGCAAAGATCGCGGATGCGGAACATTCCCCGCACATTGCGCAGCGCGGCATCAAGTTCAACATCCCGCTCGATGCGCGTACTCCGAGTTACTCCGACGCCAGCGACTCCGCGCAACAGAACATTCCTGAAATGTGGAGTTTTGATTTCTGGCGCGAGTTTCTGGATGAGATGGCCCGCGATCGTTACAACGTGCTCTCGCTCTGGAGTCTGCACCCGTTTCCGTCCATGGTGAAGGTGCCGGAGTATCCTGACATTGCTCTCGACGATGTGAAGCGCACCACGCTGAAGTTCGACGACACGTTTTCAACAATGGGCCACGACATGTACCGCCCTGCGATGGCGCAGCACATGGAGACGGTCAAGAAAATCTCGATTGATGAGAAGATCCGGTTCTGGCGCGACGTGATGCAATACGCGCACGACCGTGGAATCGACACCTACATCTTCACCTGGAATATTTTCGTCTTCGGCACGGATGGAAAGTACGGAATCACGAAGGATCAGAATAACCCCACAACGATCGACTACTTCAGGAAGAGTGTGCGCGAGACAGTGCTTACGTACCCGTTGCTGGCCGGCTTCGGGATCACGGCCGGTGAACAGATGCAGAAGCGCACTGACGAGTTTTCGCAGGAGAAGTGGCTTTGGAAAACGTACGGCGAGGGAATTCGCGATGCGAAGAAACTACAGCCCGCGCGCGAGATCCGTCTCATTCACCGGTATCATCAAACCGCGTTGAAGCCGATGTTGGAGGACTGGAAAGATTATCCCGGGCGATTTGATCTGAGTTACAAATACTCCGTCGCGCATATGTACTCATCGCCCGCACCGCAGTTCGCCCAGAAATCATTGGCAGAACTGCCGTCTCATCTACGGATGTGGATGACCGTGCGCAACGACGACATTTACAGTTTCCGCTGGGGCGATCCGCAATACGCACGCGCCTACATCCGCAATCTACCCGGGCCAGATAAGTTGGCCGGTTATTACATGGGACCCGATGGCTACACGTGGGGCCGCGAGTTCATCAGCACAGAACCCGAGACGCCGCGCGAACTGGTTATCAAGAAGCAGTGGTATAGCTTTATGATGTGGGGTCGTCTGAGCTATGAACCTACCCTGCCCGATGCGCTTTTCGAAAGCATGCTCGCGCAACGTTTTCCTGAGGTCTCCAGCGCAAAGCTCTACGCAGCCTCAACAGCCGCTTCGAAAATCATTCCGCAAATTACACGCTTCTTCTGGGGTGATATCGACATCAAGTGGTTTCCTGAGGCCTGTCTAAGCCATCGGCAACACACGGGCTGGTACACGGTCAAGCATTTCGTCGAAGGCCAGACCATGCCAGCCAGCGGTATTCTGAACATCTCCGCGTACCGTGAAAGCTTGCTGAGTGGAAAGCCAGTGCCAGGCATAACCCCGCTGCAGGTGGCCGCCGAACTGAAGGCGCAGGCTGCCCAAACCCTGCAGCTGGTTGCGGGATTGCGACCGGTGAAAAGCAAGGAACTTCGCCTTACGCTCGGCGATCTCGAAGCGATGGCCCACCTTGGGAACTACTACGCGGAGAAAATTCTGGGCGCTGTCGATCTCGCGATGTTTGATCGCTCCGGCACGGCGGCGCAGAAGGAGTCCGCCGTAAAGCATCTGCAGGCCGCGCTGCTGCACTGGAAGTCCTATGTTGCAGTTGCGACCGGCCAGTACAAGCCGCAACTGCTGACGCGCGAGGGGTACGTCGATTTGAACGCACTCACAGCCAAAGTTTCCGCAGATATTAACATCGCCACAAACTGGGCAAGGACAACAAAGCAATGAACCTCAATCTGGGACACATGCCCGCGCCGCCTGCGCGCAAGGACTATCGCATCGGCGCGATCGGATCGGGCTTCATCATGCGGGACGTCCACCTGGTCGCTTATGCCAAGGCCGGCTTTTGCGTCGCAGCAATTACGGGACATCCCATTGAGCAAGCACGTGAAGCCGCTGCGCTACGGGGCGTTGCGAAGGTACACGACAACTATCACGAGCTGCTTGCAGACACGTCGATCGAAGTGATTGATATCGCCGTTCCTCCCGATCTGCAGCCAGCCATCATCGCCGAAGCCACACAACAGTCCGGGCACATCCGCGGCATCCTGGCTCAGAAGCCGCTCGCGATGAACTACGCCGACGCGCTGGAATGCGTCAAATCATGTGAACGAGCCGGCATCACTTTGGCCGTGAATCAGAACATGCGCTACGATCAATCGATCCGCGCGCTGAAAACGGTGCTGGACCGAGGCGATCTTGGCGAGCCCGTATTGGCCACGATTGAAATGCGTGCAATACCCCACTGGCAGACCTGGCTCCGTGATTATCCAGGCCTTACGCTGGCGGCCATGAGCATCCATCATCTGGATTGCTTCCGCTTTCTTTTTGGCGATCCTGAATTTGTGTACGCGAGCGCGAGGACGGATCCACGCACTAACTTTGCGCATCGCGATGGAATTGTACTTACGATTCTGGAATATGCAGGCGGCATGCGCGCGTCCTCTTGGGACGATGTCTGGGCGGGCCCAGCGCGCGAGGGTGCGGCTGCGGACAGCTACATCAAATGGCGCGTGGAAGGTACGGACGGAATGGCGCAAGGCACTATCGGCTGGCCAGGCTATCCCAACGCTGTGCCCAGCACGATGCAGTTCACAACCAAGCGGGAGCCCGGCGTGTGGTTCACACCTACATGGAATGAAGTCTGGTTCCCTGACGCATTTCAGGGCACGATGGGTGAATTGCTTGACAGCATCGCAACCTCGCGCGCGCCCGCAATCAGTGGTCGCGAAAACCTCGGAACCATGGCTCTGGTCGACGCCTGCTATCGTTCACTCGACGAACATCGACCGGTACAAATCACAGAAATTTCTGGAGAATCAAAATGAAACTCGGACTCATCAGCTCAGCATGGCTCGGCTCGCCTGTAGGGACGGCCGAAGGAATTCGGCTCACGAAGGAAATCGGTTTCGACACAATAGATATCTTTGCCGATCCGATGGACATCGACATCAAGGAGCGCAGACTGATCAAGGACACATGCCGTGAAGTCGGCATACCAGTTGTCGCATCGGTCTGTTGCGCGTTGGGCATCGCGGATTTCAATCCGCCGGTCCGGCGTTTCCATGTGCAACGCGCCAAGCAGTATCTGGATCTCGCCTACGAACTGGAAGGCAAGAACATGCTGCTGGTCCTGGGCGAGTATATCTGGCAACAGGAAGTCATCGCACCACGCGATCAGTGGAACTGGGCGGTCGATCACGTAACGGAACTCGGCGACTACGCGGAAAGCCTTGGCCTCGAAATCGCACTGGAATTGGAGCCGTTCAAACTTTCGCTGATCAACGACCTTCCCAAGATGATTCAGTTCCTCAATGATGTCGGGCACCCGGCGGTGAAGGCGAACATGGATGTGTCGCATCTCGCGCTGGCGAACACGCCTCCCGCGGACGTCAAGAAACTGCGCGACCGAATCGCACACGTTCACTTCTCAGATTGCGATGGCAAAGTGCATGGCGATCTGCCGCCGGGCGCGGCGTTGTCGATTTCCCGCCGTATCTGTAAGCCTTGCATGATGCGGGCTTCAATGGCGTCGTCAGCATCGAGCTCGAATACTCTCCCGAACCGGCAAAGATCGTCAACTGGGTCACCGAAGCGTATCGCGAAACGGATCGCTTGATGCAACAGCTCGGCATCCGCAACTAGTTTTCTACTTACGCGCCGCTGGTTCGGACGAAACACCTGCCAGCACGAAGACCAGCGGCGCATTCCAATTGATCGCCACCTCGTTTCCCGCGTAGGACTCTTGCGAATCGATCCACATTTTCATTGGAGGCAAATCCGCAGCCAATAACTTCTTCATCGCTGGGTCGTTCCGGCCTTTGTTTGGACCGCCTGAAAGCAACCCTGGCCACGGCTCCGCAACGCCGTCAGCTCCGCTCGGCCTGTGGTGTGGATTCTTGAACCAATTGCTGCCGACCGACGTCAGCCACGACACCGAAAAGGTGTTCCGGCCGAGCAGGTAATGCAGATTCTCCAGCGCCGCCGATACGTAACGAGGATTCGCCTGAATTGTGTTTGCGACCAGCAGCAGCATCGAGTAGTTTGCGGCTTGGCTGTTGGATCCCCACATGTAATCGCTGCCCAGCATGGCAATCCGGTAAGCGTTGGATTCTGTGCGATCGGCGATGGAATCCGCAGTTTTCAAAGCTGCACTACGAATCGTCTCTACTACCTCAGTATTCGAGTCGCTTCGTTTCGCGAGCACGTACGTCCACAATGCAACCGGCGCAACGTTGGGCCAAGCGGGTAAACGCGCTGATGCTACGAAGCCAGCGTAATTCGAGAGAAAGTAGCGGTGATAGGCTTCGCCGCCAGTGCTGCGCCACAATTCTGCAGCGGCCCAAAGCCGTTCATCCGTGCAGTTACCATCACCATACTCACCAGTCCGCACGCCGGCCGGATTACGAAAGCGAACGTTTGGATTCGCTTCCAGCCACTTCCAGGCTTTCGCCGCTGCCTCACCTGCGCGGGCTGAGAAAGCTTTGTCGAATGGTTGATAGGCACGCTGCGCAATCGCCATTACGGCGGCAAAATCACCAGAAGCACAGGTCGTTTTGTTCGGAGCATCTGTCGCACCGATCACGTAGCTGACAGCCAAATCGCGCGGTGGCATCACAAATCCTGTGAAGTTCTCGCTGGTCTGCTTCGCCCAGACGCCGCCGTCCTGGTCCTGCATCGAGAGCATCCATTCGAGGTTCCAGCGAATTTCATTGAGGATGTCGGGCGTTCCATTCCCGCTCTCCGGGATGTGGAGTGGAGTCGCTCCAATACGTTTTCCGAACAGTTCCCAGGACCAGAGAAGAGTGCCCGTGCTGAGACCGGAATTCACAACGTAGCGGCCGTAATCGCCTGCATCGTGCCAGCCATGGCTGCTTTCGCGTTCGCCTGATTTACCTGAGGAAGCATGCCACGCACCTTTGCGATGGCATTCGTCGTAGCGGAACTGCGGAAATTCCGGTCCCATATTCACCGCCATGCCGCAACGTTGGCCGTAGAACGAACGCATCGCCAGATAGTATGCGCGGCGGTAAACGTCCGCACCGACCTCGAATGTATAGCTGCGGCCGGCTCCTGGCACATCAAGGAAATATTTCCCAGCCTCGCGGAATTCGCTGAAGTCGGCCAGCTGAACTCGATCTCCAGAATTCGAGTCCTGCATCGGCGCGCTCAACGTTCCGGAATAGACAGCCTTGCCATCACTATCTCGTTTCAATGAGAAGCGCTCCGAAGGATTGCTGGAAACAACAACAGCAAGCTTCCGTGCTTGCGAAAGGTAACCAGCCTGATCCACCTTTATTGCGGCCGTTGGCTCGGCAGCAGCCCACATCGCAGATGTTAGAAGAAATATGAAGACAGAGCGCACTCTCGCGATGCTATCACGGGCACAGCGAAAATTGTAAGAATGTATTGGGATGTCTCTATGAACACAATTTCCAGACGTACTTTTGGCTACCTCGCCGGTGCGGGTCTCGCCAGCCTCCTGCAGGCTGCAGGCAAGATACCGATCGGCGTGCAACTCTATTCCGTTCGCAAGCTGTGTGCGGCGGATCTTCCAGGAACACTCGCTGGGGTCGCCAAGATTGGCTTCCAGGGTGTTGAGTTTGCGGGCTATTACGATCGCACCGCGCCCGAATTGCGCAAGATGCTCGATGACAACAACCTGAAATGCTGCGGCACACACATTGGCATTGACAATCTGATTGGCGACAAGCTCGCTCAGACCATGGAATTCAACAAGGTCATCGGAAACCGCAACTTGATCGTTCCCGGCTTGCCGGAGAAATACCGCAAGACCGCCGACGCATGGCGCGAGACGGTGAAGATATTCAACGAGGCCTCCGAGAAGGCAAAGCCACTCGGAATGCGCGTTGGGTACCACAATCACTCGATCGAATTTCAGCTGCTTGATGGTGAGATCCCGTGGGACATCTTCTTCGGCAAGACCAATAAGGATGTCGTCATGCAACTTGACATCGGACATTGCGTGCACGCCGGCGGAGATCCTGTTGCGGTGATGAAGCGCTACCCAGGCAGGGCGAAGACGGTTCATGTGAAGGAGTACAACGCAAATAAGAAGGATGCGCTGATTGGCGACGGCGCGGTGAATGGCCGGAGGTGCTTGAAGCGTGCGAGGGGGTTGGCGGCAGGGAGTGGTACATCATCGAAAAAGAGAGACTCGCCTACCCCGGACTCGACGGCATCGAGCAGAGCCTGAAGCGCCTCCGCGCTATGGGCGCTAGCCGCACATTCATCATGGACGCAAGCAAACTACGAGCCTGGTGGTGGCACAAACAGGCGCTCGATGGAAACTCCGCAGGGCAGACACCTGCGGAGGTGTTGACAACGACAGGCTGGGCGCGATCCGTTGCTGGTGCGGGACCTTACATCACTCTGTTCGCACGCGGCGGCTTCAGCCGAGCGTTGATAGATAGTGCAATGGCCAGACTTGAAATTCATGAACTGCCCAGTGCCCGCGGCTGCACTTATGTGCTGCCGGCGTGCGTACGCGTTGGGCTTGCGCGCTGGTCAGGCATTCAGCGGCGGCGACATGAAAGTCGCACTCAAGCTCGGCGTGACTTCAACGGAGATTTACAAGCTGTGCGCCGCCGTCGTTGATGCGCTCGCGAAAGGTCCACTTGCGCCCGACGCATTGCGTGAGGCCACTGGCGGCGCCGCACGCAGCCTCGGCAAGGAAGGCAAGAAGAAAGGACTCACGACCACGCTTCCGCTTGCGCTCGGCAGGTTACAGTCCGAAGGCGAAATCCGGCGCGTGCCCGTAAATGGCCGACTCGATCAGCAGCACTACAGCTACACTTTGTGGCGTCCGAACCCGCTGGAGAAGTTCAGACTGACTGCAGACGAGGCGTATGTGGAACTCGCTCGCCGCTACTTCCGCTGGACTGGACCGGCGAGTCCGGCGTCCTAAGAGCTTGTGCGACTAACCCAATTTTCGACATTCGGAGCACAAGATCTTGTGGCAGAACCGATTACACGCACAGACTCCTAAACAGGCTCTTAACCCAACCCCGGCAATTCGGCCAGGGGATCCAGTGCGGCCTTGTCCCGCCAGATTTCCAGATGCACCTGGGCCCCCAGCGGCCGGCCGATGATCCGGCCTCTATCCACGTCTTCGCCGGGCTGCACTTCGACGGGTCCCAACTGCCCGTAAACCGACCGCCATCCCTGGCCGTGGTCGATCTCCACCCTGGTGCCTCCCTCGTCATCCGGGCCCACCTTGGTCACCCGGCCGGCGGCCATGGCCAGGACAGGCTGGCCCGTAGCTACCGCAAGATCCACCCCGGGATGATAGAACCAGGCCGCGCCGGGCTTGTCCCGCCGCCAGCCGCGCCCCAGGATCACCCGGCCCGGGCAAGGCCGGACGAAGGCGGACGAATCGACCGCCAAGCCGGTTCCAGGCGTGGCGGAGGGCGTTTTCGCGACCATCTCTTCCCAGACGGCGCCGATCTCCTCGGGCGTCTGGCTCAGGCGCAGGGGGGGATTGTTCTCCTTGCCATTGGTGACGGCCGGGGCAGCCGGCGCCAGGGGGGCGGCTTGCGCAGCCGGCGGGAATAGCTGCTGGCGGCGAGGAAGGCCACGAGCGCCAGGAGAACGAAGTACGGGATGTTCCGCCGAGTCAGCCAGGGCCGGCACGACCGTCGCCAGAAGCCCTTTAACCATTTTTGGCAGAAGAGCCAAAGGCCCGAGATGCGCGCCATATCTTTCACCTCGGGTCTATATTTCCCAAGAGGAGGGGAATTAATCCTACGCCGGTCCTTCCTTGCCAATTTTTACAGGAATCTGTCGAAGGAAGGGCGAAACATGAATCATCTATGATACCTTTTTCCGTGCTGGGAGGGTCCGGGATGGCCGTGGTGGTCAGCACGATCAATCTCAAGGGCGGCGTGGGCAAGACCCAGATGACCGTGGCCCTGGCGGAATTTCTCGCCCTCAAGCACGGCAAGAAGGATTCTCGTCATCGACCTGGATGCGCAGACCAATGCCACGGTCTCCCTGATCCCGGAGGATCTCTGGCTGGCCAAGGAGCGCCGCGGCGAGACGCTGGCCCAGCTCTTCCGCGACAGGCTGGACAATACCAATCGCTTCGAGATCGAGCGCGCGATCGTCAAAGGTGTCTCCAATGTGGGCGGCGGCATCCCGGGCTTGGATCTGCTCCCTTCCAGCCCCGGTCTGCTGGAGATCCATGATTCCATGGCCTTCGTGCCCGTCGGCCGCTACTTCATCTCGAACCCGGTCACGATCCTGAGGGACGCCGTCCATCCCCTCCTGGACCGTTACGACATCGTCCTCATCGACTGCCCCCCGTATCTGGGCATCACCACCCTGAGCGGGATCTTCCTCTCGGATCATTACCTCATCCCCTGCGTGCCCGATATCCTCTCCACCTACGGCATTCCGCTGATCCTCGCCCGGATCGGGAAGTTCATGGAGGTCACGCGCAAGGAGATCACGCCGCTCGGCGTCGTCGTCTCGATGTACCGCGGCCAGAGCCGTCTGCACCAGACGATGGTGCAGGACCTGTTGACCCGTTCGCGGTTTCCCGAAGGCGGACTCACACTGGGTGCCGCGCATCTTCAACACCATGATCCCCCTGGCGGTCAAGAGCGCCGAGGCGGCGGAGTTCGCCGTCAGCGTCAATACCCTGAAGCAGAAGTACGGTTACGGCGCTCTCTACGAGAGCTACGAAAAACTGGCGGAGGAGTTCTTGAGCTATGTCGAACCAAGAGAACGCTAAGAGGGCCGCGCGATTTCTCAAGATGATCGCGGCCCGGATCGAGGAGCACCCCGAGTTTCTGGACGGCCTGGACCTGGCGGATCTCCCCGCGCCCGCCCGGAAAAAGAAAGCCGCCCCCGCGCCGCCGCCGGCCATCGACGTCCTGCAGATCTTCTTCGCCGAGGGCGCGGAGCAGCTCCGCCGCCGCCTGGAAGCGCTGGAGATCAAGGATCTGAAGGCCGTCATCAGCAAACACGGCCTCGATCCGTCCGGCCTGGCGCGGAATTGGCGCAAACCGGAGAAGCTGATCGAGCTGATCATCCAGCGCGTGGAGGCCAGGGGGAGGAAGGGGGAGGTGTTTAGGGTGTGAGGGCGGGCGTATCGTTTCTGACTATGCTGAGTGTTCTCAAGCGGCGCGTTGAAAGGGAAGAGTTCGGGAATTTCGCCCTCGATGAGGCCGTAACGGTGCACAGCGCGGATGAGGGCAAGAGCCATCTACAGCCGAAGATGCGAGTGAGGAAGATCTTTGAGCTGATTCGGCGCGCGATATTGACAGCACATCGTCATCCATGGCAATAACCTCTTACCTGTTGAGGCCATAGTTTATTATTACGTCCAATTTTAAGTGAAACTCTCTCATCAGGGGCGATCGTTACTGCCGCGATATGATTACGTAATTATCCCATCATGGTATTTTGCTATGGCTAATTTATCTAATTTGATCAAGTAAATTTTTATCAATCCAAGTAATCATATCTGTTCTGTACCATGAGGATACACTATTAGAAATAATAGGAGCAATATACAATTCATTTTTAAAATAATCAGGGATATTATCATCAATTTCCTTGCCTCATGGCATAAATCTATCCAATTTTTTGTTAATGGTGGTATTTTAGCGCGATTAACTCCGTGTTCAGAACACCATAGATAATTTTGCCACATATCCTGAGGAATGAAAGAATTAAATGAAATTCTTGTTATATCTGGCCAAACCACTTTGATGAATCGTTTCCAATTGCGTCGAACCATCAGATAGAGCAATCCTTCAAGAGTATACGCACTACCTTGGAAGTCATCTTGTTCATCATCCGACTGAATACCTAGTTGATTTGGTATAATAGAATCAATATCATGATATGGACTAGCGATACCATTCAGACTATCTGGAGAATTGGTTTTAACTATTGAGTTGATCAGCCCCATTATAATCCTATCTGATTCATTTGAACCACCTGTTGCTTTTAGAACCAAAAAAGAGCAAGAAATTGAGGTATCGCTGCCTTTACCCCATAATATTAGTCGTTGCCTATCTCTCACGCAAAATGAATGGACAAAATCATCATAATCATCGACCGTAATTTTTTTAAGTTTTCGCCACAAACCATACACACTCATCAAACCAACCAATAAGGTCATTCTAACTGGATATAGAAACTTATCTGCTATGGCATTTCCTTCAACATAATGATGCCTGCCTTTTAATTCTGCGCACAACATTTCAAGACTATTATATATGAATTCAACAATTAGATTAACTGATTCTTCAATTCGTCGTGAATTGATGTCGGTATTTTTCTTGTACGGCCAACATGTATGCAAGTCCTATTACTAAACCTTCAATTTCAGCATAGTAATTGTTTTCATTGAAAAAGGGCGAAGAAGAATAGATATCAATAGAACTGAACTTGATATATTTCGACATGTCTCATTACCAGGTAATTCTTCTGCGTCCAGTTTTAGTGATACCTCTAGAATAGAAACTAATTGTTTTTTATCAAGAGCCGATCGTCCATCGGTAAGAAACAATTTCAAAAATGCTGTTCTATCTGTAATCTCGGTGGGCCAGAAGCCCTCTCCGATTTGATAAAATTTACGAAGCAATTCACCTCGAACTACTGTCTCTAATTGTAATTTACTTCCTTGTTTTTTCAATTGGTTATTAATATCCTCAATTATCCGAATTACTTCCTCGTCAAATTCACCATTTGTTACCAGAATGGAACGGTGATATCCAATAGGTTTGGACGGATGGACTACAACTTCGCCATGTATTAAGTCAAGAACTTGAGCACTAATATTTCGCCATTGATCTTAATGTAATCTTCTTACCATCAGTTTTTTTTAGTTGAAATGCACAAAGTACTCCATTGTTATCCATAGCCAATATATCTTTTCCCAACTCCATGCCGCAATGTCTTGACACATGCACGATAGTATATCCATCACTTTGAAGAATTTGACAATACGGAATTTGAAATGTTCTTTCTGTTGAATTATCCAACCAATTTTCTAGAACCCTCTTGATCACGCCATTCTTCCCTCTTCTTGTAATCAATTCATTATATCTTTTATTCATATTTTGATCCTGTTTAATTTCATTCATGACCTGTGAGTATTGTTCTTTCATACAATCAGCAGCAACCAGTTCAAGAAGATCAGGATTTCCATTACCATCGAATTCTAATTGAATCCTTTCTAGCATTTCAAAATATGTTTTGGTTGTAACTTTTCTCCTCGTCCACTAATCGAGTTACCCGTATACGCAATTACTTCTTCCATTGTTTCTAACCAATGATCTGTAGATTGCTTGGCCAGATCAAGGCGCTTTCATCAAGTCTTCTGAGTATCTCAGTAAAACTTAAATCCTCATAATTAGTCAATGGAATGTTAATGGCTGAAGATAGAGTTTTAAATTCGGCTGTTCGTTTGTGACCATCAGGATAAATCGTTTCTATTTGATTGCCTTCAGGTACACCCTGTCGCCTCACTTTATTGAATGGTGGTGGATGAGCTATCATTTTCATCCTTTTTGATAAAACACTGATGATTTTGGTTTTGGTTGTATGATAATCAGGTAACATTTTAGAGCCCCCTTGAAACAGTTTACTCATCATGGTCATCTGCCATGTGGGAATTTCGGATTGTCACTTCCTGCCCTTAAGCTCCAATTCGCTCCAACGCTGCCTTCTCCACGATTTCCGCCGCAATCACTTCCGGCTCCGGCAGGCTCTTCGAATCCTAAAGGCTCGATCCTTTAGCCAGGCAAAATCTAGACTGAGCATGTCCCGCTGCAAGGAGATCGTCATAGGCAAATGCCCTGAACCATTCGTTTTCCTCTAGGACGTGCCGTTTCTCCAGGTCGTAACATTTGATTAGATCCAGAGGATCCTTAAACCGCAGAGGGCTGGTTATTAGCGTGAAGTGTATGTTAGCCCGCAAGT
>CAWCAT010000029.1:0-14486 GCA_963793625.1 Bryobacteraceae bacterium
CCAATGCAACCCAAACTCGGGAAGCTGTCTCCGAGCACAAGCAGCGGCGCAAATGGCTATGGGTCACTCTGGCCGGGGCCGCCGCGACCGGAGCAGGTCTCGGTGTTTACTACGGAAGCAAGTCTTCGCCTACGTATTCCGTCGGTGCCGGACCAGTCACGATCGGACCGCCTCAGTGAGAAAAATGTCCAGGAATCAGAATCCAATCCGTTTACGGTCATCGATGCTGGCCGTCGCAGCTCTTATCCTTGTCTCCCCAGTTGTTGGCAACAGCCAGATCCGGGGCCCTGTTAGTGGAGTAATCTATCATCGCGCCTCGCGCACTCTGCGGCCGACCCTGGGAGTTCCTGGGAGCGCCTACATCGGTTCTGCGGTGGCCCAGGATATTGATGCCGCTTTCGTCTCGCCAGACGGAAACTGCGCCTTTGCCACCCGAGGGTCTGATCGGTCGGTGATTTGCGGATTGCTCGACGGTCCCACTGTAACCACGCCAATTTCAGACGTGCTTGCGGATGTGACCTCGGTTGCCTGGAACCGTAAGGGCGACACTGCGGCGGTTTATTCAAGCGGACGGACGCTGCAGTTGATCCGTATCCGTGGACGCGGTGAAGCTGTCGTTACAGGAACTGCGGTCGATCTCTCATCCCTAAGTGGAGCACCGACTACCTTGGCTGTAAGTGAGGATGGGCGTCAAGTCGCGGTTGGCGTCGAAGGCGCACTCTACCGGATCTCCGACGATGGGTCGCTCGCGTTGGCCGCCCTGATCGGGAAGCCAACGAGCGCAGTCTTCGGAAATCGCGGAAACACCATTTACGCGATAGATCAAATTGCACATGAAATCCGGATTGTGGATGCGGCATCAAGCGTGAATGCGATCACACTCGCTGACGCGGATGCCCCCGATCCCCAGGCAGTTGGCTTGGCTGTCTCCGAAGATGGCGGAAAAGTGTGGGTGGCTCTAGCCAGCCAACCGGCAGTGCGGGTCTACGAAACCGCCACCGGCCGGCTCCAATCGGAACAAGCTCTGGAGGTAGCGCCGGTCTTCGTCCAGCGCATCACTAGCGGCTCGTTGTATTTACTGAATACTGCTGAGAACAAGGGAGACCCATATCTCGTCTTGCGCACGGGCGATCAATCGGGTGTGTTCTTTATTCCGGCCTGCGAGGATTGTTTATGAGGATGCCCCATCGCCTGTTGTTCTTCTGTTTTCTTCTGTTTGTAGCCGTATCTGCTCGGACCTTCAGCGCAACTTTGGACGGAACCGGCGCTGCTCCTGATCTCCGGATCTCTTACCTGCTACCCGCGAACCAGAATATCGTCCCGCTGCCCGATGGCGGACGGTTAGCCTTCCTCGCAACCTCAATGGGAAGCACCAGTACGGCCAGTGTCTATATTGAGAATCGGGGTACGGGCTCTGGCACGGTCAACGCGGTGAACTTAAGTGGTAATGGCTTCGAGTTGGTGAGTCTGCCTCCATTCCCAGTCACAGTGGAAGCGGGAAAAGCGGCCAGTTTTGCTGTCCGTTTCAAGCCTTTAGCGGCCGGGCACTATACAGGAACTCTAAAGGTTGATCTGAGCGACAAGAGTGTTACCGTGGCCCTCGACGGTTCCACAGCGCCGCCGGACTTCCTCCTGAGCTACAGCGATCCGCGCCTCAATAACAACACTCCGTTGTCGGACGGTTCTCCGATGACCTTTCCAGCTACCGCGGTCAGCAGTTTCAATTCCTTGAAGATCCTGATCGAGAACCGGGGGACTGGAGCCGGTACGCTGAAAGCCGTAACGATCAACGGTGCCGGCTTCGAACTGGCCAGTTTGCCTCTCTTACCGTTCACATTAGAACCGGGAAAGAGTATTTCGTTCGTCGTTGGTTTCACTCCGGCCAATCGGCAGCTCTACACCGGTACACTGCAAATCACCATGGCGGAGCGGTCTTATACCTTGCGCCTGGAAGGCACGGGCACTGGTCCAGCTTTTACTTACTCGCTGGTCTCCACCGATGCCACCACGCCGATCTTGCCGGACGGGAATATCGCGTTCGCAGATACTGAAGTGAGCCAGACATCGAAGGTGGTCCTTAGGGTGTCAAACACAGGCACGGCGGAAGGAAGGCTGACCACACTGTTGGTCACTGCAGGATCATTTACTGTTTCCGATTCGCCACTTCCACCGGTCACTATTAAACCCGGCGAGTCCATCCAGTTGACCTTGGCGTTCACTCCGTCTCAGACCGACGCCGCCAATGGCAGGCTGCGAGTCGGTGATGACACCTTCACGCTCTCAGGCAAGGGAATTGGCATCAAGCTGGAATACAGTTTCACCCAGGGCCAGGCAACTACGCTGCTGGACTCGAATGGAGCGATTCTGCTCGGCTCGGCGGCCGTGGGTGAGCAATCATTGGTGCAGTTCACAGTTGTGAACCGGGGTAATAAGGCAGGACCGATCTTTTCCCTGATCCTGTCCGGGCAGGCCGGCGCGAGTTCCTCCACCGCCTTACCCTTCCAAATGGATGGGAATCCTGCGCTACCCCTCAATCTGGCCTCCGGGGCGAGCCTCACTTTCAACATTCGCTTCCGGCCCGATAACATCGGGACGGCATTGGCGAATCTGATCGTCAATAACGTTGGTTTCGCTATCGTCGGAAACGGGCTTGCACCCCAGCGCATGCCAAAATTCAATTTTAACGGCGCTTCCGGGACTCAGGAGCCTTTGCAGCAACCCGCTGTCGGCTTGACGCTCTCAGAACCGTATCCGCTTGCGCTCCAGGGTGCGCTTACCCTCGATTTCGTTTCCGATGTTTTCAGCTCCAACCCGGCTGTGCAGTTCGCCACCGGAGGACGTGTCGCTCGCTTCACAATCCCTGCGAATGGGACCGAAGCGATCTTTGACAACGGTGCCAAAACAGTACGCATGCAGACTGGAACCGTGGCGGGGAGCATCGTAATCGCACCAGCGTTCGCCACACTTGCGGGCCTGGATGTAACTCCCAACAATCCGAGTTCTTACACCGCAACCGTCAACCGCTCCGCACCAAAGCTTTTGGACATCAAGATCGTCAACCGTGGATTGTCATCGTTCGTGGTGACAGTTACCGGATATTCGACTAACAGGTCGCTCAAACAGTTAGTTTTGGATCTGGCGCCCAGCGCCGACGCGAAGTTCTCGACCATGCACCTGACTGCTGATCTTCAATCTGCCGCTTTGCTTTGGTTTCAGAGTGTACCGTCGCAAGCCTATGGCAGCCTGTTCAGTGTTTCGGTGCCTGTAACGGTGCAGGGTAATGGGGATGCAACCGAAGACAGGGTAGCAAAACTGTCGTCGGTTTCAGTCACCGCCACTAATGAGGTCGGAACATCGAACTCGGTTAGTATTCCAATCCAGTAGTTCGCGGGTAGTTCGCGGCAGTAGTTCGCGGTTGAGCGACCAGTAAAACAGTATTATCCCGTGCGGAATCATGGGAATTCTCTTACGGCTGGAAAGAGCAGTACCGGTACTACTCTTTCCAGGCTTTAGCCCTGAAGTGCCATTGACAATTGTCAAATACATGACGAAAATGGGATCTCAGCGCTCAAACATTCTGAATTCATACGGCAGCAGATGTCGTATTAACCCATAAAGAGTCGGGGCAATCGGGCCGATAACATCAATGGGAAACACGCCGGAGAGGCTCCGGTTTTTGCAAGTGTGCCTTTGAGTAGTGTAGTGTTTCCCGGGGGGAATGCCGATTCCAGCAATTCGGAGCGCAGGCTGGACGGTATTGAAGTTAGTTTCTTATTCACTAGTTGCTCGCCACTTCGCGTCTGTCGATTCGCAGGACAAGCCGGATGGGACTGAGAAAGCGCGAGCTTGTCAAAATTCACTTGATTTACTGTCGATTGAAATTCGGATCTGCTTTGTTTTCAACGGTTAGTTGCTCGCGACACATATTCCACCTTCCAGGTAGATCAAAATGCCAATAATTGGGCCAAGAAGCCGATTGGTGTACTTCCGCTTGTCCGACAAGGAGTTTGAAGAACTGAACTCCTTATGTACCGGCGACGAGGGAGCACGAAGCGTATCTCAAATCTCCCGCGCTGCCGTCCAGGCCCTCCTGTCACGTAGGGCCGATAGAGAGAACGATCTGAAGCAGGCCATCACGGCTGTAAACGACCGCATCTCAAAGCTGGATGATAGACTCGAACAGATGGCGCAGTTAATTGTACGGGAGCATGCTATGCCCGTTCCTAAGGACAGCGATGAGTAATATAGTTAAAAACTTCGTAGCGCTGCTATTGTCGTTGACTATGATTTGCCCTGCCTCCGCAGCGCAACAGCAGGGGGCGCCGCCCCCGCAGAAAACCCAGAGTGCCTTCGGTGAGGACATTCGTTTGACCTACGTTTTAAGTGCAAACGATCAGATAATGATTCGCGTGCCGGGAGCCGAGGACATTACTGAGAAAACGTTTCAGCTTGATAGCGAGGGGATGCTGGCTCTCCCGCTCGTTGGATCCCTCAAGGCCGCTGGCCTCACGATCCGGCAGCTCGAAGAAGAACTCGCCAAAAAACTTTCTGCTTACCTCCGCTCTCCCCAGGTGACCATTACCGCGCTGCAATACCGAAGCGATCTTGTATATTTCGTCGGGACATTTCAGAAGCCGGGTATCTATCCTCTTCAAGGCCAGCACAAAGTTACCGAAATGCTTGCCGTCGTTGGCGGGCTGCTCGCGAATGCGGGCCTCCAGGTTACTGTCACCCGGCGATTGGATCAGGGGCGCATACCCTTACCCAGCGCAGTGGACGACAAGGACCGTGGCACCAGCGTTGCCGAAATCAAGCTCACGCGCTCAATGGCGACAGTCTACCCGGAAGATGACATCATCCTGAAACCCAATGACATGATTCGCGCAGTCCAAAGTCAGGAAGAGATGATCTATATCCAGGGTGCCAAGACTGGGTCCGTTCCTCTGGGTGAGAAGACCTCGCTTTCCGTGCTGCAGGTGATCTCAATGGCCGGAGGCCTCCCCCCCGAAGCAAAACTGCAGAAAGCAGTAGTGTTGCGGCCAGTAATGGATTCCGCCCGACGCGCAGAGCTTCCACTAAACCTCAAAGCCATCATGGCCGGAAAAGCAAACGACTTCCCTCTGTTGCCAAATGATGTTCTGGTGGTACCCCAGTCATCTTCCTCGGGAAAGATGCTCCTGTATCTTGTTCCGACACTGATCGGAGCCGCCTTGACCGGCGTGATTTACGCCGTGACACAGTAGAGTCAAAACTTTTGGTTTTAGTACTTTTACCTGAAAAGTTACATTGATCGCTCCTTTGCTCCGTGGTATCTTCACTATTCATTACAAATTTAAGCAGCCCCGCGCAGGCGCTTTGGACCGAAGTCTTGGGTATTCGCCCGTCATGACGATACCGCAGGAAATCCAATCGGCTAAATTGCGTGGGTAAATACTCCAATGATGAATAAGTTGCGTGCAGGCGTGTTCGCTCAGTCACAGAAACCATCCGTTCGACAACAGCGATCTGAACATCTTAGAACAGGATGTTTTTCTCAAAATGCTCCACCTCGAGCAGAAGAGAACCGAACGTTCAAACAGGCGCTTTGTGCTCATGCTTGTCGATTTCGCCACCCTCTTTACTTCTGGCGACACGGCAAAAGCCGTCCATGGAATTTTAAAATCGCTATCGAGTACTACCCGCGAGACAGACATTACAGGCTGGTACAAGCAGGGATCGATTGTCGGCACGATCTTCACGGAACTCGATTCCGCGGAAGGTAACGTTGTCGCGAATGCGCTCCTTACCAAAGCCAGCAAAGCACTCTCAAGCAACCTGCGAATCGAACAAATTAATCAGGTTCGAATCACATTTCAGGTCTTTCCAGAAGATTGGGAAGGTGATAGCGGCGGTCGCCCATCGGTAACGACCTTGTACCCAAACACCGCTCACGGCAACAACCCCGGACGAAAGTCGGTTCGTGGCAAGCGCGCGATGGACGTCGGCGGCAGCCTTCTCGCGCTCCTCCTGCTATCCCCCGTTATGGCCGTGATCGCCATCGCGATCAAGCTTACGTCAAAGGGACCAGTCTTTTTCAAACAGCAGCGTGTGGGACAGTACGGCCAGAAGTTCACATTTTTCAAATTTCGCTCGATGGACCCCGGAAACAGCTCCGCAATTCATGAGGAGTTTGTCAAAGATTTAATCGCGGGCCATGACAGCGAACAGCAACCCGGTGAGCCACAGAAAGTTTACAAACTGGTCAATGATCCGAGAATCACGCCGCTCGGCAAATTTCTGCGCAGAACCAGCCTGGACGAACTGCCTCAGTTTCTCAATGTCCTCAAGGGCGACATGTCCCTGGTGGGGCCCCGCCCGCCGATTCCATACGAAGTCAAGTGTTACGAACTCTGGCACCGTCGTCGTCTGTTAGCTGTCAGGCCGGGAATCACCGGTCTATGGCAGGTTTCAGGTCGAAGCCGAGTTGGCTTCGATGACATGGTTCGCCTGGACCTGAAATATGCGAGCCTGTGGTCGCTCTGGCTCGACGTCAAAATTCTTCTGCAGACGCCCCGCGCCGTATTCAGCGGCAACGGCGCCTGCTAGCTAAGCTAACAAATTTCTAACCCGAATAAGTTGCGGGGACCCGCACGTCCTCTGAACATCGAGACGGCGTAGCTGTATCTACTTGGAGGTAGATCATGGTGCGTTTTGGTGTCATTGGATATGGGTACTGGGGACCCAATATCGTTCGTAACCTTCACAACGTAAGCTCGGCGAAGGTCGTCGCAGTCTGCGACAAGACTGAATCGAGCTTGCAGAAGGCCAGGCGGGCATATCCTGACGTCCACGTCACCACCGATGCTTCAGAGCTTCTATGCTCCCCGGATATCGACGCGGTCGCCGTCATCACGCCCGTCTGGACGCATTTCGAACTCGCCAAAGAGGCGCTGGAGAACGGCAAGCACGTCTTCGTCGAAAAGCCGTTCACCTCCACCGCTCAACAGGCTGAGGAACTGATCGAACTGGCTGAGAGGAAGAATCTCACGATCATGGTGGACCACACCTTCCTCTTCACCGGCGCGGTCCGGAAAATCACGCCAGCTGATCGACGACGGACGCTCTGGGCAAGCTCTACTACTACGACTCCACCCGGGTCAACCTGGGCCTTTTCCAGCACGACGTCAACGTGCTCTGGGACCTGGCGCCGCACGATCTCTCCATCATGGACTACCTGATCGGCCAGCCGAGCCGAAGCGATCGTCGCCACCGGCCCGGGCCACCTCAACGGACATGCCGATGTCGCCTACATGACCGTCTACTTCCCCAACAACGTCATCGCCCACATCAACGTCAACTGGCTCTCGCCGGTCAAGGTCCGGACCACGCTGATCGGCGGCGAGAAGAAGATGCTGGTCGTGGAACGACCTGGAAGCGGACGAGAAGATCAAGGTCTACGACAAGGGCGTCGAGATCACCAGTCAGGAAGGCGTCTACGATGCCTGGTCAGCTACCGCTCCGGCGACATGTGGTCGCCGAAGGTGGAAGCCACCGAAGCCCTGAAAGCGGAGCTGACCTACTTCGTCGACTGCGTGAAGAACGGGCAGCGCCCCTTCAACGACGGCGATCGCGGCCTGCGGGTGGTCAGGATGCTCGAGGCCGCGGAAGCGCTCACTGAAGCAAGAGGCGAGGCCGTCTACGCATGAGCGAGTACCGGTGCATCGCGCCCGACGTCAAGCTGGGAAAAGACGTCAAGCTCTCCCAGTTCATCAATCTCTACGGCTGCGAGATCGGCGACAACACCAAGATCGGCGCCTTCGTCGAGATCCAGAAGAACGCGAAGATCGGCAAGCACTGCAAGATCTCCAGCCACACCTTCATCTGCGAAGGCGTCACCATCGAGGACAACGTCTTCATCGGCCACGGCGTGGTGTTCATCAACGACATCTACCCGCGGGCGACGCGCCGGACGGCGAACTGCAGACCGAAGCGGACTGGAAGGTGGCGCCGACGCTGGTAAAGCGGGGGCCTCCATCGGCTCCGGAGCCACCATCTCGCCAACGTCACCATCGGCGAAAACGCCATCGTGGGCGCCGGCAGCGTGGTGACCAGAGCGATGTCCCGCCAACACGATCGTCGCCGGCAATCCGGCGCGCGTATTGCGCGAAGTGCCAGTCCCGGCTGGAGGTGTCGAATGAGCGACAACGAACAATATTCCGTTTCTGGATCTGGTGACTCCGCACGCGGAGCTGAAGGACGAGCTTGTGCGCGGTCTTCAGCGCCGCCCTGGACACGGCCGGCTTCATCGGCGGCCCCATGGTGCAGGGCTTTGAGCGGACTTCGCCGCGTTACTGCGACACGCGGCACTGCGTCGGCGTGGGCAGCGGCACCGACGCGCTGCGCTTCGCCTTGATGGCGGCCGGCATCGGCCCAGGCGACGTCGTCGTCACGGTCCCGAACACGTTCATCGCCACGACGGAGGCGATCTCCCAGGCGGGCGCGCGTCCGGTCTTCGTCGACATCGACGAGCCACCTACAACATGGATCCGGCGAAGCTGCGCGAGTACCTGGAGACCGAATGCGACTTCGACCGAGGCACTCGCAAGCTGATGGACCGGAAGACCGGCACCGCGGGTGGCCGCGATCGTGCCCGTGCACCTCTACGGCCAGATGGCCGACATGGACCCGATCCTCGAGCTGGCGGAGCAGTACAGCCTGATGGTGATCGAAGACGCCTGCCAGGCGCACGGCGCGGAGTACTTCTCGCAGCAGGAGAACCGCTGGCGGAAGGCCGGCTCGATGGGCATGGCGGCGGCGTTCAGCTTCTATCCGGGCAAGAACCTGGGCGCCTGCGGCGAAGCCGGCGCGGTGACGACGAACGACGCCGGGCTGGCGCAGAAGATCCGCATGCTGCGCGACCACGGCCAGGCCAGAAGTATTACCACGACATGGAAGGCTACAACGGCCGGCTGGACGCGATCCAGGCCGGCATCCTGCGCGTGAAGCTGAAGCACCTGCCGAATTGGAACGAGAAGCGCCAGGCCGCGGCCGCGCGCTATCGCGAACTGTTCGGGAGGGGACAGTCGGTTACCTGCCGTATGAGCCGATGGAGCAAAGCCGTCTATCACCTCTATGTGGTACGGGTGCAGAACCGGGACGAGCTGATGAAGCAGCTCGCCGGAGTAGGTATCGGCACCGGGATTCACTATCCCATTCCCGCTGCACCTGCAGGAAGCGTACAAAGCCTTGGGCTATACCAAAGGCGACTTCCCGGTCGACGGAACAAGTCGCAGCCGAAATCGTTTCTTTGCCGATGTTCCCGGGGCTCACACCCGATCAACAATCTTACGTGGCGCACACACTAGTGTGTGCAGCGTCCACACTAGTGTGGACGCCCCACCGCGAATGTGCACTAGACCACAAATAGTCCTCCGGCCGTGAAACCACCCTGGCCGCCACTGGATTGTTCTCAATGTACTTTAAAATCCGAGCAAACTCCCGCTCATCCCGCACCCAACGGTCGTAGGATTCGGCTTGCCAAAACCTCTCGCCGGTCCGGTCGAGCAACCGGTTCGCTTCACGCGCCGTAACTCCCTTCAGCGCCTTAAGCAAGCGGCTTGGATGGATCAGCGGCAACAACAACACATGAACATGGTTGGCCATTACGACAAAGGCGGCGAGCCGGTAATGGCCCAGACCGGCGCCGCGGAACAGGGAATCGACAACGACTTTGGCGACGGCTTCCTGCCTCAGGAAGATGGGGCCGGAGCGCTCAAAGTCCAGGTAGCGATCCATCCAAACGAAGGCTTCACCGGCATTCGCCTTGTGCGCCGGTGGATAGAGGCCCTGGGGCAGACTGCCGTGCAGGTGCCAGGTAACGAAGAGCCATCGGTCCTGGGGATAGATATGTGGAAGACGCCGTCGCGAGTTCACATGGTTGTAGTGCCAGTACCCGGAACAAAATCTCCTGAATCCCATCGTGGCGCACGCACTAATGCGTGCAGCGTCGGCACTCGTGCCGACGCCGTGCCGACGCACCAAAATCCGTGAACCCAATCTTCCGAGCCGACGCCTTCGCAACCCTCTATCTGGTGCATCCGCTCCGGAAGCTATTCCCCTCGCGTCAGCGCCGCGTACCGATCCTGATGTATCACAGCATCTCGAACACCAGCGAACAAGGGCATCCCTACTACCGAACCGTCACAACTCCCGGGATCTTCGCACAACATATGAAGTACCTGAAGGAAAACGGTTACAGGAGCGTCAGTCTTTCTGAGGCGTTGCAGTGGCTCGACGAATCCGGCCCCGCGAACTCCAGGCCAGTGGTAATCACCTTCGACGACGGATACCGGGATTTCTACACCGAGGCCTTCCCGACCCTGAACAAGTACGGCTTCAGCGCAATAGTGTATCTGCCCACCGCCTACATCGGACAGGTTCCACAGAAGTTCAAAGGCATCGAGTGCCTGACCTGGAACGAAGTGCGGGAACTGCAAGCCGCCGGAGTGGAGTTTGGCTCGCACACGGTCACGCATCCCAAGTTGGTATCGATGAAGGCGGAAGATATTCGCTACGAAGTCCGGGCATCTAAAGAAACCATAGAACAGGAGTTGGGTTGCGCTTTGACCTCCTTCGCGTACCCGTATGCGTTCCCGGAGACGGATCGGCCTTTTACCGAAATGCTCCGTGGCTTTCTCGACGAAGCTGGTTATCAAAACGGTGTCTCGACGATCATTGGGACATCCGAACGAATCACCGATCAATTGTTCCTAAAACGATTACCAGTAAATTCGTGTGATGATATGCGATTGCTTCGGGCTAAGCTCGATGGCGCATATGACTGGATGCATCCCGTTCAGAAGGCATCAAAGAGTCTTTCGGGCAGCAGTCCGTTGCCAAGCTGAGTCCGCCAAAACCTGACGATGCCTAACGTACTGCACAGAATCACGACTCTGAAAGATGTCGTGGAGTGGGGCCTCTGCACGGGTTGCGGAGCGTGCTTTTACGCTTGCGACAAGGAGGCCGTGGAACTAGCTAACATTCAGACGGTCGGGATCAGGCCCCATTTCAAGACAGGGGATTGCGGATCGTGACAAGTTGTCTGTCCATCTGTCCGGGCTATTCTGTCGATGGTGGACTGCAAACGCTGGGTCGGGAGAAGGCTAGTTCGGCTGAACACGAATTTGGACCAGCGCTGGAGATCTGGGAAGGGCATGCGGTTGATCCCGAAATCCGGTTTCAGGCGTCTTCCGGAGGGCTACTCTCAGCCCTCGCCCTTTTTTGCATTGAGAGAGAGGGCATGGAGTTTGTTCTGCATACCGGAGTTGACAGCGGGCAGCCTTGGATCAATCGGACAGTGAAGAGTGCGAACAGGAGTGAACTGCTCAGTCGCACTGGGTCGCGGTACGCGCCATCCTCCCCCTGCGACACCCTTCAAAGTATCGAGCAGAGTGAAGGACAGTGTGTCTTTATTGGAAAGCCGTGCGATGCCGCCGCGGTAGGCATGCTCCGGCAACAGCGTCCTGAACTGGACCGAAAGCTCGGTCTGGTACTGACGTTTTTTTGCGCAGGCACCCCAAGCACTCAGGGAACGCTGGATCTGATGACCTCGCTAGAGATCCAACCGCAAACTGTCGATTCGATCGACTATCGCGGCGAGGGGTGGCCCGGAAATTTTCGGGTCATCTACGAGGGCAGACGAAACGAGAAATCGTCCACTTACGTGGAATCTTGGGCTCGGCTCACTTCATACCGGCCACTGAGGTGCAATCTCTGCCCCGATGGCCTGGGCCGTGTAGCGGACATCTCGTGTGGAGACGCATGGCACAAATTGAGTACGAATGGCGACCACGGCCGGTCAATAGTGCTTGTCCGAACGGAGCGGGTTGGGGAAGACGGATTCTGCACGAGGCGATGTCGGCAGGCTATGTGCATCTTGAGCGGGTAGATGCTGACGCGGTGTTGGCCGCCCAACCTGGCCTGCTTCAGAGGCGCCGGGAACTGTTTGGGCGCTTGCTGGGACTGCGTCTCCTTGGTTTTCCGACGCCGAAATTTATGGGATTTTCGCTCTTCCACGCATGGATTCGCCAGCCGTTGTCAGTGCAGGTACGGACTGTTTGTGGGCACCATAACCAGGGCCGTGCAGAGGAAATGGTGGAAGCGGCGCCCGCTGACCACAGGTTTGATTGGCGCGGTTTCCGCTCCGGCTCGACAAAACTCAAATGCAGCTGACTAGTCCAGCAACAGTGACACGAAGGTGATTGATCAAAACAAAACCCAGTATCTCGTCGTTTCGCCCGTCAAGGATGAAGAGCGGGTACCTCAGGTCAACGCTCGAATCGGTTATCAATCAGACCATAAAGCCAGTGAAGTGGGTGATCGTTGATGATGGGTCAAGTGACGGCACCCTTGGAATTCTCAGTGAGTATGCGGAGCGTCATGACTGGATTGAAGTGGTTCGGATCCAGCGTGACGCAAAACGGGATCTTGGCATAACTGAGATCCGTGCGTTCGCCGAGGGGTATAAACGAGCCAAGCAGGTTGATTACGATTTCGTCGTCAAATTGGACTGCGATTTGGAGTTGCCGCTCGACTACTTTGAGGGACTTCTGGGCCAGTTTCGTGGGAATCCGCGATTGGGGATCGCCTCTGGTGTCTATCTCGAGGAAAAAGATGGAGGGTGGTTTCCCGTCGCTATGCCGGACTATCACGCAGCGGGCGCTTCCAAGTTCGTGCGGGGAGGGCGTGTTTCGAAGAGATCGAAGGATTCGTCCTTTACCGGGGTTGGGACACAATTGACGAGATCAAGGCCACCATGCGCGGATGGGAGACGCGCCACTTTCCGGATTTCTCAGTTTTTGCACCTCAAGAAGGAGGTATCGGCGATGGATCAAGCCTAGACCAACTCCTTACATGGGGAGATCTATTACCTCACTGGTGGAGGATTCCTCTTTTTCCTTCTAAAGGTGCTCCATCGCATGGTTTCAGGAGGACCCCCGCTAGAATCGGGGCTCTGGCAATGTTCTGGGGATACTTGAGATGTCGGCTCGCTGGCCGGCCGAGGGGTGTGAGCGATGCGGAGGCGCGGTTTTACACCCACATGTTAAACCGGCGTGTACTCGACCAGTTCCGAAAAATAGCAACCCGATCCACGATAAGAGACAAAGTTTGGAGCCACGAATAAATGTGCGGAATTTGCGGCTTCCATAATGCCGATGGCGCGCCAGCAGACCGAGAGCTGCTCGGGAAAATGAAGTCGGCCATCTCACCGGGGGCCTGATGGTGAGGGAGAGTTTGTCTCCGGCAACGTCGCACTGGGCCATCGAAGATTGAGCATTATCGACGTGAGCGGGCGGACAACCGATCGCGAATGAAGATTACTCGGTGCAGATCGTCTTCAACGGCGAGATCTACAATTTCGTTGAGCTTCGTGAGGAGTTGGAGAAGCACGGGCACGTCTTCCGAACGCATTCCGATACCGAAGTCATCGTTCACGCGTATGAACAGTGGGGACTGGATTGCGTCAGTCGGTTCAATGGCATGTTCGCCTTTGCCCTCGGGGACGCAAAGGTCCGTCGCCTGTTTCTTGCGCGCGATCACCTGGGCGTGAAGCCTCTATACTCTATGTTGACCTCGGGAAGCGGTTGCTGTTCGCCTCGGAGATCAAAGCGCTGCTGCAGGATCCATCATGCCCAAAGATGTGGATCTGAACGCCCTTGGTGCGTTGTTTACTATTCGATACGTTGCCTTGCCGGATACGCTGTTCAGTGGGATTAAAGAAGATTCCTCCGGCACACTACATGACCGTGTCCGAAACGGAACACAGATCAAGAGGTTCTGGAATTGGACGCCGCAGATTCGCGCCGACATCAACGAGCAGGAACTGGTTGAAGCTTAACCATGCCGGAAGATGCCGTTCGTCTGCAGATGAGGAGTGATGTTCCGGTCGGGCTATTCCTCAGCTCCGGAGTCGATTCCAGTGCGCTGCTCGCCCTGATGAGCAAGTACAACGGCAAGCCAGTCCACACATTCACCATTGGTTTCGAACAGGGCGAGAAGTCCAATGAGACCGATGATGCCAGGGTGATCGCGAACAAGTTTGGAGCTGATCACTCGGAGATGATGGTGGGCCCGAAGGAGTATCAGGATTATTACGAGCGCTACTTGTGGGACCTGGAAGAGCCTGTCGGAAACGAAACCGCAGCGGCGTTTTACTTTGTCAGCCTGATCGCCAGCAGGAAGGTCAAGGTCGCGCTAACGGGACAGGGTGCCGATGAGCCTTGGGCGGGCTATCCGCGCTATGTTGGCGTCAAGCTTTCCTCGCTGTACAGCCGTCTTCCATCGGTTCTGACTCAGGGCGTGATCAACCCAATTATCGGCCGGCTGCCGAGAAATGCGAGGCTGAAACGGGGCGCGCTTTCGCTGAATGAACCGGATCACCTCAAGCGGTTCATCAAAATCTACTCATTCTACAGCCCGGAGATGAAAGCGAAGCTGTTTCAGCCCTG
>CAWCAT010000030.1:0-313024 GCA_963793625.1 Bryobacteraceae bacterium
TTGTCTGACACGCGCCGACTATTCATTGTGGCTCCGAAATGGCTTCGGAGCCGAGACGCTGTCTGTCAGCGATGTGGCGGCCCAGGGTGCGCATTCGCGCCTATCACCGACCTCGCCTGAGCGGCCTACGCGTGAACCCCCATTCCCGAATTGAATACGGGGGATTATCGGGTACTCGGCGGCTCGCGCTACGTAGGGGTTGGACGTCACGCCTCGTTGGTGAGTGGGTGAGGTGGATTGGGTTGAAAGTTTTGCCAGTTTGGGGTCAGGAACGTCGCGCCTGTCCATTGCGATTTTCGATCATGAGTTTACGATTTTGCGCTGTTCGGCGAAATAAAGAGCGCAATGGCCAGGCAGCCGTAGCCGACTCCGGTGTTTTTAAAGGCGTCCAATTTCTCGGCTTCAGACAGGAGCGCCTGTCTCTCTTGCGCCAGCCGGATCAAGGCCAGTTAGGCAGCGGCTTTGTCCGTACCGATTTGCATTTTCTGGATGGCGGCGGTGACTGCTTTGAGCCCGACGGTGCCTCCGCGGCGCTGGACGAGCAATGCGGCTCCACAATAAGCGCAGGCGATTTGCTCCATGTCGTAGTGGATTTCCAGAGTTGCGCCACAAGCGGTGCAATTCAGCGGAATGACTGGATTACTCAAAGTAAGTTGCTATGACATCACTTAGAAATCGGATGGATAGGAAGATATGGCATATCTAATCGGGATTCTACTGGCAACGCTGGTGTGCGCGTTCGCTATGCTGGCTGGGTTTGACCGCGAGCGCGTGTTCTATCCGATGCTGCTGGCCGTCATTGCCACTTATTACATTTTGTTTGCCGCGATGGGGAGTTCCACTTCGGCGCTGATGATCGAGTTTCTGGTGGCGGTCGCGTTTTGGGCGGTTTCTGTGGTGGGGTTCAAGAAGAACCTCTGGTGGGTTGTCGCCGCTCTCGCGGGACACGGTGTTTTTGACTTCTTCCATCACCTACTCATTCAGAATCCGGGCGTCCCTGTGTGGTGGCCCGGTTTCTGCCTGGCATTCGATGTTCTCGCCAACGGGTTCCTGGCTGTGCTGCTGATGAGGCGCTCAGGTTCCGCGCGGACGGTTTAACATCGCGCACTACGGACGACTGGAACCCGTTGCGTCACTCGGCGTTTTTTCGCGCCGGATGTCGATGTCCGAAACACGGTGAGCGATGACTTCCGCGCCACCGGGGGCGCCGGGTAGCGAGATGGTCCTGATCAGGAATTCGAATATCCTTCGCTCATGCGCCCGCTGGTCGCCAGCCACCAGACTGGTGGCGAGTTTGGAAAAGCCGGGGCTCGCGAGCAGTTCTCCCGCCGCTTCAGTCGCCTCCATCGTAATCCCCGAAAGCAGCAACACATGACCGGCCAGCCCAGGTTGGGCAGGATTGCGATCACGGCGTAGCTCACTTGCCGGCCTTGGGGATCGAGAGTAGTGGGGTAGACCAGCAGCTCTCCGACTTGGCGGCACGGTTGCGAAAGCGGAACTTGTTATCCTGCGGGTCTTGCTCAAAGGAGAAGTTGAGGGGATTCCGCGCCTGCTGCCGACGATAATGATGTTGTTTTCCTTGAAGTCCCGGATCTTCAAGTTCCGGGCGTAACGGATGTTCGCACGAACGCGGCAACGGTCGGCTAGCTGGAGCAATCGCGTCGAAATATTGCTGTCACCCAGGCTGGTGTACTGCCGGGAATCTGGATCACATGACGCCCGCGCCGGCGCGCTGGACGCTCTCTAGCGCGGCATATGGCCGGACACGACGTGAACCATATTGTCCAAGTGCGGCGCTTACTGGGCCAGGTGGTAGTCACATTCGGTAATTAACGCCTCTGACCTCAGGCGCTTTCGATAGCGCACTAAGATATTTCACCTATCTAGATAAGTACCTCAGTCCCATTCGGAAAATGAACCCTTATTCTCATGACGCAATGGATTTGGTCCATTACGATTTAGTTACAGAAGAAGAGTTCTGGACCTTAAAGGGCAGGTGCAAGTTATTATGCGTATGGCAACCACGCATTCAACGAAATTGACGATACGCTGCGCCGCTATCGTCATGGCACTAACGGCCAGCATAGCCGGCACGTTGTGGGCGGGCAATCGCTCGAAAATCGCGAGCGACCTTCGTACGGGATCCGCCGAACTGGTTGATGTCATCGTCCAGTTTACGCAGCCACCACAGGACAAGCACCACAAGAAGGTCCTAAAAAAGGTGGGCTTCACAAGGCGGACCTGACGGTCGTCCACGCCGGCCTATACTCCATTCCGTCCGAGATGATTGACGAGCTCTCGGATGACCCGGACGTGAAGTTCATGTCTCCGGATCGTCCCGTAGAGACCCTGCTGGACTACACCGCGCCATCCTTATACGCGAACAACCGGATGGCAGTCTGGTTGGACCGGCAGCTGGGATCGGGATTGCCGTGATCGACAGCGGAATATCTGACGTACCGGATCTAGACGGGGCGCATCGTATATAAGCAGTGGTTTGGCGTCAAGGATTCGATCGACCATTACGGTCATGGCGTGCATGTCGCGGGCATCATTGCGGGCAATGGCGTCAGTTCATCCGGGAAGTACAAAGGTATCGCACCGGCTGCAAATATCATTGCCTTCCGGGTCCTGGACGACCACGGCCGCGGCACAGACAGTAATGTCATCGCCGCAATCCAGCGTGCCATTCAACTTAAGAGCACCTATAACATCCGGATCCTAAATTTATCGCTGGGCCGCCCCGTTTACGAGAGCTTCCGCACCGATCCGCTGTGCCAGGCTGCTGAGGCGGCCTGGAAAGCCGGTATCGTTGTTGTCACCTCAGCAGGGAACAGCGGACGTGACAACTCGCGTGGAACGAACGGGTACGGGACTATTAGTTCACCCGGCAACGACCCGCTTGTGATCACGGTTGGCGCTGTGAAAACGCAAGAATCAACGAGCCGAGCCGACGATGTTATTGCCAGCTACAGTTCAAAGGGCCCAACCATCATCGATCATGTGGTAAAGCCAGATCTTGTCGCGCCCGGTAATCGCGTGGTCTCGCTAAACTCCAAGTCCGGGACTCAGCTTGCTCATTCCTATCCGGCAAACAAGATTGCCGGCGGATACTTCAGGCTCAGTGGAACCAGCATGGCGGCGCCAGTCGTAAGCGGGGCCGTGGCGCTGATGCTGCAGAAGGATCCGGCACTGACACCCGATCAGGTGAAGGCGCGGCTGATGAGGACGGCGTCGAAGAGCTTTCCTGCATTTTCCTCGACCTATGATCCCGCAACGAAAGTAACCTACACCTCGCAGCACGACATCTTCACTGTCGGCGCCGGGTACCTGGATGTCTGGCAGGCTCTCAACGATAGCAATCTGGCGACCGGCGCCTCTATCTCACCCACGGCGGTATATGACCCGAACACCCGGCGTGTGCAGCTTGTGAACACAAATTCGGCTCTTTGGGGTACTTCTGCACTCTGGGGCACTTCTGCACTTTGGGGCACCGCAATTTGGGGAAACTCGGCGTTTCTGGACGGCTCGTCGGCATTATGGGGGACTTCCGCACTATGGGGCACTTCTGCACTTTGGGGAACCAGCGGCACATCCGGTTTCAGCGCCTTATGGGGAACCTCAGCGCTCTGGGGAACGGCCACAACCTCGACGGTGGAGTCCGTTTCGACGCCATCGAGGGCGAGAACAAACAGTAATGCTGTGACCGGGAGCAACTCTCTGTGGGGATCGAGGACCTTTTCCATGACTGGACCGGCAAATTCTTCATGCAGATCGGAGGCGTTTTCTTGAACTCGAAAACGAAGGCATACGTGGCCCTCGTGGCGTGCGTTGCCGGAATTATTGCGATGTTCTCGGTGCTGCGCCTCGACTTCCCCGATCCATTTCGGTTCGGTGGGTTTCTTCTGATCGCGACCCTGGCGTCTACTTTTAAGGTCCGCATTCCTGGCCTGGAGGGTATTTACTCCCTTAACTTCGTGGTGATTCTGGCAGCCCTGTCCGAAATGGGATTGATCCAGCTTCTGATCCTGGCAGCTGCCTGCGCGGTAACACAGAGCTATTGGCGGGCGGCCCGTACTCCCAAGTTGGAGCAGATGGCGTTCAACACTTCAAATCTCGTCATCAGCGTTGCGGGTGCCTACGCGATATTTCATCTCACAAGTATCTGGCCCGAGGAGTGGCGATTCCTCTCCGTCGCACTAGCGGCAATCGGATACTACGTATTGAACACAGGGATGACCGCGATCGTCCTCAGCCTGGTGCAGGGCGGAGGACTTAAGCAGGTATGGGATCAGTGGACGATTTACACTCTCCCCTACTACTTGTTGGGCTCGACGCTCGCATCGACCTGGACCTTTTGCAATCGATACTCCCGGTTTCAAGGAGCATTGCTTTCCGTACTCCTTCTCTGCTGTATCTACAACCTGTTCCGGAAATCCGTCCCGGCGCGAACGTAGGCTGAGCTGTACGTCACATTACAGCTTTTCAGGCTTTCTTCCGATATTACCCAGAGGGAAATTGCTGAGAAGTTTCCTAATATGCGTGCTGAAGGAAGACTGTACCCCGGATGACGTTCAGAGCAAAGTTATTTGTTGGCCTCATATTGGCGCTAGGGACCGCGACCGCAGTGATCGGCGGCGTCAGTTGGACTTCCTCCGGTCTAGGAACTTTCGCCACGTTTTTTGTTCTGTGCGTTGGAACCAGCCTGTTAAGAGTTGTCCTTCCGGGCGTTCAGGGCAACCTCTCTTTAAGCTATGTCTTCCTGATATGGGGTATCGCACACCTGGGATTGGGCGAAACCGTCCTTATGGGAATCGTCTCCGCCGTCGTTCAATCGTACTGGCGGTGCGCAAAGAAGCCCCGCCTCGTCCAAGTTGCCTTCAATCTTGCGCTTATATCGCTATCTGTTGGCGTAGGCAAGCTGGTATTTTCCTCAAGCCTTGTGCAGTCGCTCGCGCCGAGCGAATTGATACGCACTGTGCTTGCTTCAGTCGTTCTACTTTCTCGTTAACACGAGCTGCGTAGCGACGATCATTGCACTCACAGAGTCCCGCTCTCTATGGCATGTGTGGCGGAGTTCCTATTTGTGGACCCTCCCTCACTATCTTCTAACCGCCTCCATCGTAGTGGCCGTCGAGGCGCTCCGAAAAGCGATCGGTATAGAGGTAGTATTGCTCGTCGTTCCAGTAGCCTACCTGGTCTACCACACCTTTCAGATGCACATCACAGGACTGAACCAGGCCATGGAACGAGCCGAGGTCGAAAGGCGCCACGCAGAAGCAACCGCAAAACTGCACTTGCGCACGATCCACGCCCTCGCGCTGGCGATCGAAGCCAAGGATCGAACTACGGGTGAACACCTGCACCGTGTACAGACCTACGCTCTCGAGTTAGGTAAAGACTTCGGGCTCGGCCCTGAGGCGATGGAGGCTTTGCGTGCGGCTGCGATCCTCCACGACGTGGGGAAGATTGCGGTTCCTGAATACATTATTTCCAAGCCCGCCAAACTGACACCGGAAGAGTTTGGAAAGATGAAGATCCACCCCGTAGTCGGAGCGGAGATCGTGGAAAGCGTTCAGTTTCCTTTCCCGGTAGCGCCACTCGTGCGTGCCCACCACGAGAAGTGGGACGGAACCGGGTACCCAGATGGGCTCAAAGGGGAAGAGATACCGCTTGGGGCCAGAATCTTGACGGCAGTGGATTGCCTTGACGCTCTTGCCAGCGACCGGCAATATCGGAAGGCAATGCCATTGGACCGTGCGATGGGCATTGTCGTCGCAGAAGCCGGCAAGAGTTTTGATCCACGGGTTGTGGAAGCTCTGAGCAGGCGGTACCGCGAACTGGAGCAGTTGGCCAAAACTACGCTTGAGGGTAGCAACCTCGAACTTTCCACCGAGTTGAAGGTTCAGCGCGGGATGGCGCCAGATGCCGGCTTTGCAACAGGGTGGGACGGCACTGGTCGAACACTTACGCTTACGCAGTGACAGCGCGGATTTGGAGATGTCCGTCATCGAAGGGATCTACGCCGAAATCAGCCGCCTGGACTCCCTGGAGCACACGCTTTCGGCTATACGGGTTCCGCTCCGAAGCCTGATCCCCTTCGATTGTTTTGCGCTTTATGTGAAGCACGATCAGATACTCCGCTGTGAGTACGCGGAGGGCAGGGGTGCGGAGTTCCTCACAGAATCTGACGATTCCGCTGGGGGTTGGCGTCTCGGGGTGGGTGGCCGCGAACGGCAAACCGTTGCTTAACGGGAATGCTTTCACGGAGTTTGGTGTTTCCGGCGCCGTGCCATCGGGTTTTGACCTTCAGGCGGGTCTAGCTGTCGCTTTGGATTCAGAGTTTGGCCCGTCCTCGGTGGTCACACTCTACAGCCGTGAGAAGGACGCCTTCCTCATCGATCACGTGAGGGTGCTGCTGGCCATCCAATCATGGCTGGCGTACTACTTGCGACTTAATTCATGGGGACTGACCAAGCGAGCTTCGGAAGAGGCTCAGCGTTCGGAACTGACACTCGGAGTTCAATTGGGACGTCTCTCTGAGCAAGTGGGTTCTGAATCGATCTCCCCTGCGATCAGGAATTCCCCAACACACTAAGCGGAGCTTGTCGGCAACACAGGTCGCAACCGCACCGTCGTGAGAGCCGAGATTAAACGGCGGGTGTACTCTTCGGCTGGATTCTCGAAAATGGCTGCAGTCGGCCCGGATTCCACTATGGTTCCCCTGTGGAGGATGGCGATCCTGTCGCAGAGGGCCGCGGCCGCGGCGAGATCGTGAGTGATAAAGAGTATGGCGGTCCCGTGGACGCGGTTCACCCGGCGGAACAGCGGCAAGTACTTCCGCCTGGGTGATCAGATCGAGCGCGCTGGTAGCCTCGTCGGCGATAATCAGCTTCGGCCGGTGAAGGACGGCCATAGCGATCAGCACACGCTGCGCCATACCGACGCTAAGCTGGTTCGGGTACAGCCGCAGAAAACTGGCTTCTGTTGGAAGATTGACATCCTCCAATGCCTGCCGGATCTCGCGCGAACCGACTTCGCGGTGCTCGTGGACGCGCCACGCCTCCGCCAATTGCGTCTCGATACGCAGCCTTGGATTGAGGGACTGAACAGGACTCTGCAACACCAGCGAGATCTTCTTGCCTCTGATTGCCCGGATCGCTGCTGCCGGTTGCCTGAGGAGGTCAACCCCGTCAAAAAGGATACTGCCTGTCACCCTTGCCTGATCGGGATTTAGACAGCCGCAGCAGGGCCAGTGCCAGCGTGCTCTTCCCCGAGCCGCTCTCGCCCGCCAGCCCAAAGATCTCGCCGGGCAACAACTGAAGCGAAACCTCCGATAAGACGGGCTCGCGGGAACCGTATTGGACTGTCAGGCGGGCATCCAAGAGCATCGTGAGCTTCACTTCTTCGCACGTATCGCAGAGTCGAGTCTCAGTCGTTCGACATTCCACAACACCTGGGGCCTGAGCACTGCGGGCTCTGAATTTTGCACTCCGGCGGCAATGGCCAGGAGCGCATTGCGATGAACCAGATAGATAAAAGGTGCCTGCTCAGCAGCGATCTGCTGCACCCGGTCGAATGCTACCTTCCGCTTCCTGACGTCACTCATTGCCGCCTGCGCTGTCATGAGGCGGTCGATTTCGGCTTCCCAGGGCGTTTCTGGAGTTTTCTGGGAAGGATTCCACTGGTGCTGGGGCGCCGAACTTACCCAAATGTTCATCTGCGCGTTCGGATCCAGGTCGTCGTAGATCAGCCCCAGAAGGCAAGCTTCGTACTGGAAGCTCTTGGTAATTCGCTCGATCAGGGAGGGGAAGTCCAGAGGAACCACAGTGATGCGAATGCCTATCGCTGCAAGATCCTGTTGCACCATGGCTGCCATACGCTCTCGCGATTTGTTGCCGGCGTTCGTGATGATCGAGAACTCCACTGGGTTGCCCGACCGGTTAACCAGATTCTTTCCTTGTAAACGGAAACCGTCGCGCTTCAGTCGCTCCATGGCCGCGTTGACGCCTCCCGCAGGTTGCCTGGCAGCGGCGTTCACCCAGTAACGATTCGAAGGAGAAACAGGGCCGAAAGCCGGTGCAGCGTGTTTGCGATAAACCACGGATGCCAGGTCCTCACGACGGATCGCCTCTGACAACGCCAGTCGGAATTGTGTCGATCGAAACCATTCCTTCTTGTGCTGCGGCAGCGGCGCCGATCCTACCTGATTGAGCCAGATTTGCTCAGTATCCAGGGACACGCCCAGGTCGCGAGCCGAACCAGGCAGCTCCGCCTGCAATCGTTCGAAGGATTCGGGATCCAGATTGTTAACGAGATCCAGTTCGCCCCGGCGGAATCGGACCAGCTCGAAATCGCGATTTCGCTGAATATCGAGGCGCACCGCCTGCAGGTACGGAAGTTGCTTTCCCGCGGCATCCCTTTTCCAAAATCTTCCATTCCTCTTCAGCAGGATGTACGATCCGGCCTTGATTTCCTCAACGATGAACGGGCCCAGTCCCGCCTTGTCCTTCTGCGGTGAGCGCGACGATAGTATCGGCACGGCATCGAACAACCTTTCCACTCCTGAGAGGACAACAGGGAACTGCAAAGTTACCGTGTATCCACTCGCCCGGCAAGTAAGCCGCCCTTGCGCGAAGTGGAAGGGCTCGGCCATAGGCGAAGTGGTTTCAGGCTTTGCCAACCGGTCGAACGTGTAGCAGACGTCTGCCGCATCAAAAGGCGTACCGTCGGAAAACGTAACTCCCTTTCGAATTTGCAGAGAGATGCTGCGCTGGTTTTCACCTGTGCTCCACGACGTAGCTAACTCTGGCTCGGCCGCCTGCCGCGTCCTATTCATGCGGATGAGTACACCGTGCGTCAGAAATTTGACAAGTTCCGACGGCTCATCCGCAACCATCAGCGGATCCAGCGTTTTCGGCTCGGCGTTAATGGTGAGCCTGAGAGTCCCCTCGTCTCCTGGGGCGGCACTGATCAGGGCCGCGAGCCCCGCAACGAGCAGCAATTTTATAAGAGCTTCTTTCATTGAGATACCTCCACGCTGAATACCAACCGGCAACAGAGTACAACCGATACGACGATGAACAGAGGCGCCAGCAACCAGAGGTGAGAACTGAGGTACATGGAGCTCCATGCCTGGCCTTCCAACTCGCGGAGCATCGATCCCCAACTGGGCAGCGGTTCGGTAACGCCCAGTCCGAGCATGCCGAGATTCGCCTCCGCAACGATAAAGGCGGGCACGGTCGTCCAGAACTGCGCGGCAAGCAGGTGCGAAAGGTTGGGGAGAGTATGACGGAAGATCAATCGGCCTGGGGCGACCCCGCGAGCGGCCGCGGCGCTGATATAGTCCGAAGCCAGTATCTGCCGGACATTGGCGTGTATCACGCGCATCGGTCCTGCCCACCCGAGGAGTCCGAGAAGGCCGAAAGTGACGCAGGCCGAAACTGCGGGTGGCACGTCAAGCGGTAACAGAGCCCGCAGTGTGATCATCAGAAATAGCCACGGCAGCGACATCGCCAGGTCTGCCCCGGAAAGCAGCAGCTTCTCCGTCCTTCCGCCCGCTATACCTGCCAGCCCGCCCAGGGAAGCCGCCGACGCAACGGCCAGTAGTGCGGCGGCGGGCGCTAGAAGCAGCGACGTTCTGGTTGCATACAGCAACCGCGAAAAGCGGTCCCGACCGAGGCTGTCAGTACCTAGTGGATGCCGGGCTGTCGCTGGAGCGTCCACACTGCTTCGGAACTGTTTCTCGTAACCGTATGGCGCCGTGTAATCCGCGAATAAAGCGGCCGCGGTCAAGGTCAACAGATATGTAGCGCTAACGATGCGCAGCCCACGTGTCAATCCGCGGATCAAGCCACAGCCTCCCTGTTCGGAACGAGCACACGACTTGCGATTTCGAGCAGAATATTACACACCGTGATGACCACCGTCACAACCACCGTGATGTTGACAAGCAGATTCATGTCCCGGGCCAGCGCTGCCTGCCAGGCCAGTTGTCCCACGCCCGAAACGTCCAGAATGGCTTCCACAGGAATAACCGCGCCCATGGCCAGCGCAACGGAAAGCCCTAGCAACGAGAGTAATTGTGGCGTACACACGGGTACAACGTGGACGAGCAGAACGCGCCATTCCTCGATCCCCTTCGCGCGTGCGAGTGTCACGTGCGGAGCCTCCCAGGCTTGATTGAGAATGTTCAGTAAGTACTGCGACACGCGCGGATACACCAATATTCCGACGGCCAGGCCGGCTGCCCGCGCACCCTGATAGCCGAGCAGGAATAGAGACAAGGCCACGACGCCAGCCGGCACACATTGGAGGCATCCGGTGGAAACGATCATCAGCGCCATGGAGACTCTCCTCGATGCCAGCGAGGCGAAGCTGAGAATGGTGGAGAATGCCCACGCAAGGCCTAGCCCCAGGGCTCCCGCAGCGATCGTCTTTGGCGCCCGCTCCGCGATCAACTCCCGGACCGGGCGTTCGAACGCTGACGAGCGGCCCAGATCCCCACTGAGGTAGCCCGCGACAAAGCGGACATAATATTGCGCGATGCCGCCTCGTTCCTGTCTCTCATCTAATAAACGCTGAACGCTTGCAGCACTGCGTCGCGTATCGAGTTGTTCCTCGCTCGTGCCGTACCCGGGCGAGAAGCGCACGAGCGACGCTGAAAGGAAGCCACCGGCAAGCACAGTGATCACGAGCTGAATCAGGGAACGCGATAAGTGGCGCATGCTGTCTTACCTTGATATATCGGTCCTGCTGAAGCTTACCTTTAGCGCCGCACTCGCAGAATCAGATAGATCGTGTACACTCGAATGCACTTAAATCCAAGCAGGGGCTGGGCTGTTTCCATCCGGATTCGGTAAAGGGCGCGCGCCTGTTCCAGCGCGGTTAGTCAAATGGTACGCGCTCACGTGCGCGCCTCTGTCCTGTGATAGCTGAGGTTGGCCGAGTGCTGTCGAGGAGATTGGGGGCGCACGTCTGCTGGGAGACAGTCATCACGACCGACCATAACCACGTGTCGCTCGAACATCATGGTGGGCGCGATCTCTGGGTGCACCGAAAGGGCGCCATGTCGGCTCGGACTGACGAGAGCGGGGTCCTGCCAGGGTCAATGGGCACTCTCAGCTTCCATGTGGAGGGACGTGGGAACGAGGAGGCACTATGTTCGAGTGCCCAACGGTGCAGGCCGGGCGTTAAGCCGGACCGCCGCCCGCGGCAAAGTAACCGAACGGGAACTCCGCCGGCAGATGGAGGGAGTCTGGTACGACGTCCGCCTTGCGGCGAGGCTTTGTGACGAGGCTCCCTCCGCATACAAAGACATCCGCTCCGTGCTAAAGGCCCAGAAGGAACTGGTGAAAGTGACGCGCACCCTCCGGCCGGTGCTCAACTACAAGGGCGTGTGAGTGGGGCACCACCTTCCCGCGCAGCGCCTTGCTGCTCAACGGAGTGGAGTTGAGCCAGGCCACCGCGCCATCCAAATCAGGCATTCGTCCTTCGTCTCTGGTTCGTGATGCAATCGCGACGACCCCGCTGATTAGGGCCGTGGCGGAAATCCAAAAGGCAAGATTCTTCATAACGAAAACTCTGATCGCTAGTGCGCCTCCGGCCGCGGCTTCGCGGCAGGCATCGTGAACTGGACAGTGCCTTGATCAATTGGTTGATAGTTGGCATTCACCAGTTGGATCAGGATCTTGTGCCGCCCGGGCGGGAGGCCATTGATAATGACCGGTACGCCGCTTGCGTCTGCCCAGTGCCACGTGGCGTCATCGACCGTCACATGGATGTGTCCAATCCGGGGAGACACGGCGAGCGCGGCAGGCCCAAATACCGGCACGATGTGCAGATTCTCCGTGCGATATTGAATGAACACAACGCCACGCGACAGCGGTTCGGTAAGGGGCGGATCGATGATGATCTTCGCCTGTGGTTCGTTCTGGAGAGGCTGGACAGCCGCCGCCCCACGCACCTCCCTCGCGGTTTGCGCAGAGGCTAACGCAGCCATCAGAGCCTCAGGCACCGTGAACTTGACGGTGCCTTGATCGAGCAGTTGATGGTTCGCACTCTCCAGTTGGATCAGGATCTTATGCGGCCCGGGTGGCAGGCCGTTGAGAATCACCGGCTCTCCGCTCGCATCGGCCCAGACCCACGGGGCGTCATCGACAGTCACATGGATGTGTCCGACCCGGGGAGACACGTCAAGCGCGGCAGTCCCGAACACCGGCACGATGTGTAGATTTTCCGTGCGATATTGAATCACCACCCGGCCATGCGACAGGGGTTCGGCCAGAGGCGGATCGATGATGATCTTCGCCGGTGGTTCGTTTTGAAGCGGCTCGACAGCAGCTGCTCCACGCACCTCCCTGGCGGTTTGCGCAGCGGCTGAAGCAGCAACCAGGCAGGCGATGATGACCGGCGCACTCACACACCATGAGCGACCTTGATTGATTGGGCTTGGCAAAGCAGACCTCCTAAACTGCGACTCAGTAACTGTCCGTCGTAGCTGTGAATGTCGTATGGCCAGCCGTACAAAAGAATGACGGGCGATCCGTTTGCAGGACCGACTTCCGCATAGCCTACATTGAGCAGCCCGGCATCGATCTGCTTCAGCCCGCCGAACGACGTGTTCGTGCCCGGCTTTATGCGAGGCAACGCCCTCGCCTCTTTATTTTACCGTTTCGAGCGATGTGGCAGTGAGCGTATCCATCGCAAACCGCAGGGCCCGAATAGACCTTGGTATTTTTTGGATGCGGTGTCTTCAGCGATCCGAATGGCATTGCCAGTTACAGCCTGTGTGGCTTTGATTGAAAGCGCATAACCATCGCCTTGCCGGTCTCAGTTTAGACGGTTTATCAGCCGCCGCACGTAAGCCGGCCCTGTGCTGAACATCTGATCACGAGCCGCAGCCAATGAGTGGAGGGAAAACGGCGATCGATTTCTCGCAATTCCACTTGGCTGGTTTGTCGCCAAACCGCGGAAGTGATCGACACCGGATTAGGGACGAAAAGTCCGTTTCGCGCCACCCATATCTGAGCCTACTTCGATTCGCAGGGACTTCGGCCTTGCACTCAGTGTGAGGTCATCCCTTTACGGCGTCCCCGTGGCCTGCGCCCCAAATCGCTTCCAGCACCAAGAAGCCGCCAGTCCGGCCACTAGAGTTCCCAAGCCGAATACGATGAACTGCAGGTCGGCTGTGACGAAGAGGAATGTCCAGCCTAGCAGAGCGATGAGGCTTGGCAGCGGATACAGCCAGATATAGAACAAGGACGCTCCGGTGCTGATACCAGTCAAGTGAAAGCAACAACTTTATCCAGGTGCGACTCACGGCCTCACAGCAACACAACTGGATCGAGTCAACGTTCGAGCAAGCGCTAAAGCACCCTGGGTTCATACCGGTGGCAGATCGATGTGTTTTCGTCGGTCTGCCGGGGTCTTCTAAGCATGCGGATTCCTTGAGAGACGGATCGTTGTTGTGACCTGGGCGGCGTCTGGCACCGGTCGGCAACCCGGAGGTGATCCACATGGGCGTGTAGTCGCCGACGCACCCCGACGCCAGGGCCGCTACGGTTCAATGCCGATCCGGTCGTTCACGGCGCCGCGAATCCGCTGTTTGCAGCCGAGATAACGCTCGGTGGTCTGGACGGAAACGTGGCCGAGTAGGAATCGGATTTGTTCCAGTTCCCCGCCGGCAGCATGGCACAACTTCGCGCACGAGCGCCTCAGGTCATGAGGCGCGACGCCCCTGAAGCCGAGTTCGGCGGCGTACTGCTTCACCACGTGCCAGACCAACCGTTCGGTGACGCCGTCACCCCAGCATTTTCCGGCTCGGCAGACGCACCGGAATAGTTTGCCCGTTTCGAGTGCGGCGGCACGAGCCCACGCGTCTACGGTCGCCTTGACCCACTCCGGCACAGGCACGGTCCGGATGTGCCCGCCTTTGCCCACCAGATCGACAATCGCCCAGTGTTCCTCTCGCTGCTGCAGATGCGTGAAGTCCAGATCAGCCAATTCTCGTCTTCGCAGGCCGCAGCCAAGCAACACCGCGAGGATCGCGCGGTCCCGTTTGCCTTTGAGCGTGTTGGCATCAGGTGCCTGCCAAAAGCGCCGGGCATCCTCAGCCGTGAGCCAGTTTCCAAGCCTCACGACGCCCAATTTCTTGACACCCTTTACGCGCCGAATGCCGGCAGCGAGTTCAGGGCTGAGCAAACCGGCGTCTGCCGCCTCATACGCTGACCGTCGCACTGCGGCCAGTCGCCCGTTGATCGTTCCTGCGGCGAGGCCGCGATTCTCGAGGACAATCCGGAACCGGGTCACCACAACCTTGTTGAACGAGAGACGAGGCTCAGAACAGTACCATTGGATGAAGTCATCGATGGCATGCCGATATCCTCGCTTCGATTCAAGTGAACGTAAGCTGTCCAGTACTGCCGCCTTGCTGTGATCCAGGTCCGGAAGCCCGAGCTTGGTTTTTGCCTTTTCGTTTTCGCGGATCTCTTCGTTGCGTGTTTGCTCATTGGGCAGCCGCCTCCAACGCGGCTGGCCAAGAGCCTACGGCCGTACGTGCCGACGAGTCGGGCGTTTTATGGCCAAGTGATGCGGGGAGGCGATTACTCGCCCCTTTCCGAACACTAGGCTCACTTGGCGACTTCGCTGAGCAGGATGAGGGCTGCGAAGCCCGAAGCGGCCAGAACGCCGGAATAGCGGGGGCCATTGTGGAAGGCCTCCGGGATCATGGTTTCCGCCGCCATCGCGATGAGCGCCCCGCCTCCAAATGCCTTGAGGATGGCCGTCAGGTCAGGGCCAAGATCACCGAGCAAGTAAAACGCAAGAGCCGTCGTCGCCGCAGTACCAAGCGCAATGCCGCTCCATAGGCTCAGAACGTAGGTAAATGAGCGGGAGGCGAGGCGCATCCCGGCCGTCCCCGAAAGTGCCTCCGGCACGTTCGAGAGCGCGAGCGCCACGACCAGTGGAACATCAGGTCCGCTGACGCGCAGGGTGATCCCAAGGACCAGCGCCTCCGGGACAGCATCAAGCGCGGTGCCAAGCGCAATCGACGTGCCGCTGCCCGGCGCCTCCGCTTCCGAGAGCTGCGGCTTGCATTCCCCGCAGCGCTTGCGATCCCTGGCGGTCGCCAGAGCTGCGTTCGCGATGCTGAACATAGCGGCACCGGCGATCATTCCGCCTCCTGTAAATGCCGCGCCAGCGACGATGAGCGCCTCGGATGCGATTTTAATAGAGGCGGCTGAAAGCAGCACACCCGCGCCGAAGGACATGACGGCGGCAATGGCGCGGTGCGGGAGCCGGGCTATCAGCCCCAGTATTGTCCCTCCAAGCACTCCAGAGGCCGCCGCCAATCCCCAGCAGAAGGCCCACACTGCTCCAGTTATCCCTTCGGGCATGGCAGGCTCTCTTCGTCGTCACCTCGGACATCCTCTACTTGGTTCAGGTAAGCCCCGTACCCCTCGGCTTCCATATCGTCGCGATGGATAAACCGCAGCGAGGCTGAGTTAATGCAATAACGCAATCCGCCGCGGTCCCTTGGACCGTCGGGAAACACGTGCCCGAGGTGGCTGTCCGCGTGCGCCGATCGCACCTCGGTGCGGATCATGCCGTGCGTGGTATCCCGCAGTTCGTTGACATTCGCAGGTTCAATAGGCTTGGTGAAGCTGGGCCACCCGCATCCGGATTCAAATTTGTCGGACGAGGCGAACAGCGGCTCGCCGGACACAATATCGACGTAGATGCCCGGCTCGTTGTTATTTAGGTATTCTCCGGTGCCGGGGGCCTCCGTGCCGTTTTGCTGCGTTACGCGATACTGCTCTGGCGAGAGCTTTCGGATCGCCTCGTCGTTCTTGCTGAACTTTCGCATTTGAGTTCTCCTCGTAGGGGAGGTGGACGGAGCTCTTTGAGTACAACGCTTGCGCAAGGAAGTGAGGATCATGGACCACCTCGAGTTTCATGTCGACTCTCGGGACACTTGCGAGGCTTGGTGTGATGCGAGCGTCCGCAGACACTCAGGCCGCTTTTGCCGACGCGGTGAATGTCGCCGCATTCTTCCTGACGAACTCCTGCACGCTCAGCGGCCCTTGCCCCGTTAGCGTGAGCACGTCGTCCGACATCCGGTCGTAGCGTCCCGCGCGGTGCAGATCGGCCATCGTCGCGAGGTGGTTCACCAGGTGAACCGGCAAGCCGCGCTCGAGCAGCCCGTCCCGCCACGGCTCGACCGGAATGTCCTGAAAGGTGATCGTGCGGCCAAGCGCCTTCGAATACTCCTGTGCATAGAAATGCATGTTCTCGGACTGCGGACCGGTCAGGTGATAGATCTTGCCGATGTGCGGCTGCGGATTGGCGAGCAGCGCGGCGACCACACGTGCAACGTCTTCCACTGCGACCGGCGAAGTCTTGCCCTCGCCGAACGGTAGTCTGATCTGATTTGATTCCCTGACCGAATCCGAAGTGAAAATCAGGAAGAAGCCTTCGAGAAACACTGTCGGCCGCACGTGCACGACCGGCAGACCGGACCAGTTCAGCGCCTGCTCGGCGAGCCAGTGCAGCTTGTGCTGCGGGCTCGCGGTGGTTTCGGTAATGCTCATCTGTGAGAGCGTCATCTGCGACATATTGATGAACGCCTTCACGCCGTGATGCTTCGCCACCGCCGCCGCATTGACCGTCGCGGCCAGATAGGCATCCGAAACCGACATGCCGAAGTACATCGTCTCGCAGCCGGCAATCACCCTATGCATCGAATCGAGATCGAGCAGATCGCCGACCACGACCTCCGCACCCATGTCGCGCAACGCCTGCGCGCGTTCGTCTTCATTTCGCACCATCGCACGCACCGCTTTGCCTTGCTTCAACAGCAGTTCGGTGACCGTGCGCCCTACCGCGCCGACGCGGCCCGCCGCGCCGGTGACCAGAATGGGATTTGCCATGTTCTTTCCTCCTGTGCGTTCACCTAATCGAAGTCAGACTTGTTGAATGCGAGCGTCAACCAGATACACTTGTTCGTTGAAGCGTGACGTTCCAGAAGACGGTCGCTCACCCAGCGACCTACTCGGAGCGTGCGACGTCATCGGGGAGGAACATGAAGCACCTCCTCCATGTAGCGGTCGGCTGCTGCTGCTGCCTCCTCCGGACTGCTGCCGTTCTCGCGGGCGCTCAGGTAGGGCGCGTACCAGTCCCACCAGTGGTGCTTCGCGTGGGTCTTCTCATAGTGGCCGTGGCGCTCCTCTGTTTCGCGGAGGAGCTCTGCAAGGGTTTCGACGTCCATCGCTCGTGCTCGCGTCAACTTCCACTCGCGGCCGGGAAGCCGCGTCTGGATCTCCTGGAGCAGCCAGCTGTTCCCGTCCGGATCCTCGAACGAGGCGAACGAGAAGTATGAACGACCTTCCGGGTCGCGCCCGCCGACGCGTGGGTTCTCCACCGTGTTGTTGAAGGGCCCACCGGCGTAGTGGAAGACCTCGCTGACGTCGACGCCGCGGGCGATCAAGTCGTCGCGGGCGGCGGCGATGTCGTCCACGGCGAGGACCAGGCTGTGCGCCGAACCGGCCTTGGCCGACGTGACCCCCTTGCCGAAGATGATGGAAGCTTCCGAGTTGTGCGGCGTCACCTGCACGCCACGGAAGTCGCCCGCCGCGACGTCGATGTCGAGGCGCCAGCCGAGATTCTCGTAGAACGCTTTCGCACGGTCGACGTCGGAAACGCCGAACAGCACGACTTCGAGCTTCATGTCGACCGGTTGGTCCTTCAGCGGCGTCTCGGTCTTCGTGCTCATGTCATCGCTTGTCATCGTGACCTCCTTCCTTTTGCTGGAGCCCTTACCTTTATTACTCATGCGACCTCCAAGGACCTGGTTGTCTGACGGCCCGGCTCGGCATGAGTCATTTCCGCCTCGAAACCTCCGCCGACGATGACGACGCGCGGAAGATGCGCGTGTGACACCCGCTCACGATCCTCATGCGACGTATCCATACGCTCTCCTGTCATGACGCCCAACTGTGCTGCTCCTGCGTGTTCATCACGATCGGGCCGTGCAGGCGACGCGTCCTCCCTGAGCCACGGCGGTGTCAACGATCCACTCCAACGGTCGCGGCTGAAAATTCAGTTCGCGTTTTGCCTTGGCATTCGATACGCCTCGCATCTGAGTCCCGTAGTAAACCGCATCCGCACCACTCGCTTTCAGAGCATCCTCAACCGATATCTGCGGCGGTGGTGGAGCATTCAGCCATTGAGCAAACGCAGGGAGCCATTCGCGCACCGCTAAAGGTTGATCATTCGCAATCAGATAAATCCCAGGATTGCCTTGCTCTGCTGCTGCAACGGTGGCAATCGCCGCGTCCTCAATGTGTAACCACGACCAGACGCCTTCGCCATTCCCGACGATCGGGAACTGTTGCTGTCGCACCTGTTGGGCAACATCGCCATCGGGGTTGAACCAGGTGCCGGGTCCATAGAAGAAGCCATAACGCAGGGCAATCCCTTCTATGTTGGGATTTCCTAGTAAGCGATGCTCAAGCTCAGTTACTACGCGGGCATCTGCTGCAACCGCAGGCGAGGCATCAAATGCCAGAGGCGTTTCTTCATCTGCCAATCCAGGACCAGGAACCGCCCAGAATGCGATCGACTGCCTCAGGTAACGCCGCACACCCGCCGCTTGCGCGGCTGCCAGCACATTGGCGCCCCCTTCTAAACGGATGCGAGTGTTGAAGGCGGCGGCGGCACTCATTGACTCACGGGTGTAGGTTCTGGGTAGGGCGGTGAGTTGTTCAATCACGACTTCCGGCTGAGCGCGACTGACAACCGCTTTGACCGCATCGGTATCAAATACATCGGCGATCGCAGGTTCTATGCCTTGTTCCACTAAAGCCTGAGCTTTTTCTGGAGAACGGGTCAGAGCAACTAGAGCGTGTCCTTTGGCAAGCAATTCCGCGATCAGCGGACGACCGATCGCTCCCGTTCCCCCTGCAACAAAAATCTTCATCTGTGAACCTCCTGTTGAAGTATGGAACTATTGATGAAATTGATGAATAAGACGAATTCTATGCCGGTCGGGCTGAAACCTCGCGCGGCGCCTCGATTCTAAAAGCCCACCGCCGCTGATAAGCCGCACCGGTTTGCTGGGACGTGCGTCCTCGAAGGCGGGTGACTCAGACTCGCCGCGGGCCCGAAGTCGGATGGTTTTCATGGACCGCCCTTCGGGCGTTCGAAGTGCAGCCGAACGGTTACGACCCACGATCCCTATTCCTTGCCCTTCTCCGGGAGCGTCACTTCCTTGGTGTCGCGGGAGTGCAGGACCACCGCCAGGAGGCGGGTCCTGGTCTTGCCGCTCGGGTTCCGGGCCACCCGGTGCACAGATCCCGACGGCTCGTAGAACGTATCCCCGGCCTTGTAGGTCTTGACCGGCTCGTCGTCGATGGCGTGCTCGTATTCGCCCTCCAGGACGTAGCCGAACACCGGGCCGGTGTGGCGGTGCGGCGAATCCTTCTGGCCGGGCTCGAAGGTCACTTCTCTCACCGTCGCACTGGCAGCCTTCCCGTCCAGCTTCTCGATGATGTCCCGCTGGGACAGCTGGGTCACCTTCACGTGGCCGTTTCCGGTGTGTTGGGCCAGGGTCATCCCGCCGACACCGATGGCGGCGCAGACGGCGAGCGCGAGGAACGTCCGGCGCATAACAACAAAAAGCTTCATCTGTGAACCTCCTGTTGAAGTAAGGAACGGTCAGAAATTTTTCGTTAGTCAACACTTCTATAAAAAGCTCGTTAAATACCCGCGGCAATTCGAAGACAGCTCATGCCGCTCAGGTCGAGCCGGTAACATCCGCGGATGTGCGTAATCCGGATCAACGCCGAGTCGCAGCCGGGGCAGCGCAAAATCGTGCCCATCCCGTGCCGGTAAAGCACCAGTTCGCCGATAGGTTTCATTGTGCCGCAGCCCCCGCAGGTCGCCTCCGCGGCCGTCATCTCGAACGGAAAAATTTCGTTCAGCATTCCGCCCGCCGCGTTGCCGTCCAACCTCAAATCGTTATCCTTCATACCATTCAACCTCCGGTAGGCCCGAAACGCTCCGTCTTGATGCGTCCTGGCTCGTAGCCTAATTCAAGCAAATGATCGGCAACCGCCTCGACCAGCGCGGTCGGGCCGCAGGTGAAAGCGAGCGGTTTTTCCGCCGGCGGCCAGGCAGTGTCCGCCAGCATCGCCAGGTCGATTCTGCGCTCATAGCCCGTCCAATTCGGGGGACGCCGTCTGGTTAAAGTGTGAATGACACGGAGCGAGGGATCGTTCACGGAGAGACGGTCGAGCTCTTCGCGGTAGATAATCTCTTCGTAGGAGCGCGACGAGTAAAGGAGTCTCGCCGGAACAGTACTGTGCGAATTCGCGCGGTGGCGGAGCATGGCCATCAGCGGCGCGATGCCGCTCCCGCCCGCGGCAAGAAAAAGCGGCGAGCCGTCGTTCTTCTCGTCGCGGGCGTTCCAGACGAAATAGCCGCCGATCGGCCCGCGCAGCTCGATCCGGTCGCCGACGCGCAACCCGTCAGTTAAATAAGGCGAAACCTCGCCGCCCTCGATGCGCTCGACCATCAGCGTCAGATGTTTTTCTCCCGGCGGCGAGGCGATCGAATAGCTGCGCTGCGCCTGGTAGCCGTCTTCCCCCGTCAAGCGCACGTCCACGTGCTGCCCCGCCAGGTGCGTGGCCCAATCCGGCAGCTCCAGAATTAGACTCTTCGCGTTCGGCGTTTCCTGCCGAATTTCGACCACCGTCCCGAGTTGCCATTTGAGCTGCCGCGCCATGACTCTTAATCTCCCGCGTATCGCTGCTCCTTCCAGGGGTCTCCGTAGTCGTGATAGCCGAGCGACTCCCAGAAGCCAGGGCGGTTTTCCCTGACGAGCTTGAGGCCGCGCACCCATTTGGCGCTTTTCCAGAAATAGAGATGCGGCACCAGCAGGCGAGCCGGCCCGCCGTGCTCGGGCGCGAGCGGACGTCCGTCGTATTCGTAAACGACCCACGCTTTCCGTCCGCGGACGTCGGCGAGCGGCAGGTTCGTTGTGTAGCCGCCGTCGCAGAAAGCCGTGAGGTAACGGACGGCGGGCTGCGCGTCGAGATTAATGCCTTCGAGCAACGTGTCGACCGAAACGCCCGTCCAGATGGTGTCGAGCTTTGACCACTTGGTGACGCAGTGAATATCAACCGTAAAGGTCTCACGAGGCAGCTTCAGGAACTCGTCCCAAGTCCACCTCAGCTCTTCGGCGATCTCCCCGTCGATCAAAAAGTTCCACAGCGGCGTTCGCGGAGTCGGGCCGGCGGACAAGACCGGAAAATCCTTCGTTTCATATTGGCCGGGGGGAATCCGTTCTTTGAGCGCTCTACCGGTCTCCGCCACCCGTCCTTTGAAACCGCGTGAAATAAACTTTTCAGCCATAAGTATCTCCGTGAAAGGAAAACCGGCTGATTTGTGGCCCCGCGGCACGCACCTCCCGCTGCACGGGAATGAGGATCTGTCTTGGATCGATTCGTTTCCGCTGCAGGCTCAAGGCGCAGTGAGGCGATTCGTTCTCGAACAAGACTCTTCCAGTAATGCATCGATTCCCGTAACGCGGCTGATGACGGCGACGAAATCCTTCCAACTCTTCTGCTTTGCACGGAGCACCTTTCGGCCCTCTGGGGTCAGCTTGTAATAGCGCCGCCTGCGCAGAGCTCAACCTTTTCCACCCAGTGCCCCTCGATCCAGCCCTCCTTCTCTAACCGATGGAGCAATGGATAGAGCGAGGTGACATGAAATCGCAACGCCCCGCCGGATCGGATCTGAATCAACTTGGAAATGTCATACCCGTAGCGAGGTTGATCCTCGAATAACGACAACACCAGAAGTTCAGCGCCTTTCTTCCATTCCTGGTCCGCCGGATTTAAGGCCATATTCATCGCTACCTTATATGGGATACACTCATATGACGCACGATTCAACGATTTGTTAGTGCAGGTCGATAAATGACATTGTGCTCGTGATTGAATCTGCCGTGACGACCGAGTGGCAATGCAAGCTGCTGATTCCAATAGGAAATGTTAGCCTCCGGAGGGATTCATAACGGGTAACGGTAGGACCGTATCTGGAGTGACCCGGCGCGGCTGTGCTCGGGGTGGTGCCGATTGTCGATCGCCGGGTCACGCCCGCGATTTGCGGCGGAACATCCCGACATCATCGCGGATCTGAAACCTGCTGAACAACGGGCGTCGTTCAGCCAGGCGATGGTCAATGCCATCACCTCCTACGTCCAGGATTCCCATATTTCAGCAACTCGAATCCGATGACTCGCCAGTCGTACTCGTGAACATCTTCCATGTCGCCGAAACGGATATTCCGGCGCTCCTTAAGGCGTGGGAAGAAGATGCTCTATGGATGAAACGACAGACCGGCTTCATTTCTACGCAGCTCCATCAAGCTGTCGCCGGCAGCAGCGTGTTCATGAACTACGCCGTGTGGGAATCCATCGCCCACTTCCGGGCACAATCAATCTCCAGTAACGGCCCATGCCGCGGCGGGTGAAATCGTCAAGCGCGTGACCAAGGATTTCATGTCGCCGAACGCTGACTGGCGAATAGCCTGCATCACCTGCTCGGGCCGGGCATGAATGAGGGCCGAGTGCCTCTCGAAAAACTTGTACTCCGGCATGATGTCGTCAAGACGAGTTCTATGTTGCGCGACGGATTCGGGGCTGGCCAGAGCAGAGCCGCAACGGCCAGGCCCACACCGCCCGATCCCTTCTTGTATCCGGTCGCAGCGCCAGACTCACTAATACTGCGCATGCGACTTGTCCACGGCGAACGCGGAGCCCGTGCTATGGCACACGCCGCAGCTTTCCCCGAGGCTCGTCGTGTTGGCCATCATGTGCGACGAGGCCGACGCGCTGACGTGGCAGCCGATGCACGCCGCCGCGGTCGGCTTGGCTGGATCGATGTATCCCTGTGGGTCGCGAACGTCGATTACGCCGCGTGGGGCGGTCTCGGAGTCATTGATGTGGCACTTGGCGCAGTTTCGGGTATCGCCCGGGGCTCCTTGCGGACTCATCAGCGGAAACCGCACGTGCGTGAAATCGTTGACGCTCCCGTTTCGGCCGATGATGGTGTAGTTCTTTCCCGCTTCCTGCAGGTTCTCGCCGGTGTGGATGCGGTGAATCAGGAGATTGAAATTAATGCCCTGGGGCGGCTTGGTCCGTTCGGCGGGATCGGTCGCGTTCGGCCGCTGCGCGGCGCCGGTGTTGGACGGGTTGTGGCAGAAGACGCACATCTCGACGTCGTTGCGATTGCTGCCGTGCAGCGTCAGATCGACATGACACTGATTGCAATTCGCGATCTGAGCAACCTGGCGTCTGGGTTGGACGGGCGAGCCATCCACCGAGAAGTACGCTACCTTATTGTCGCCGCCGTATTGGACGCTCATCTGGATGACGGTTCCCGGCAACAGGATTTCCGTTCGCCGGCCCTCGACGCGCCCGTCTCGCGATGCCACGAACAGATAGGAGATCCCACGCTGGCCGATGGCATCCTCGACCGGCTCGTGCACAACGCGCATCGCATTGAGAGATGACATGGCCCAATCGTCGATCACTAGCTGGCGCCCTCATCCTCTCGTCAAAAAAGAAAGTCCCCGGCCTTCCGTCTGCATCTCGAACATGTACCAAGCCTCGGGCCTCGCTCTCCCGGCCGCGGCCTGACAGGAGCGATAGTTCATGAGACTCGAACGAATCCGCGCCATCTCCCGATCTGTGTTGGCGGTTCTGTGCGCCGTCGCGCTCGCGCCGGGCGACGCGTTTGCCTTCACGCCGCAGCAGTCGTTGACGTCCGCGCGGTCAGGGACCCAGACCGCCAAGATCCCGCCCGACCAGCTCGATTCGCTTGTCGCGCCCATCGCCCTGTATCCCGACCCGTTGCTGGCCCAAGTCCTCGCCGCATCCACTTATCCTCTTGAGATCATCCTGCTCCAGCGCTGGCTCGAGAAGAACAAGACCCTCAAGGACAAGGCGCTTGCTGACGCGGTCGCAAAACAATCCTGGGACCCGAGCGTCCAGGCCCTCGCCGCGCTCCCCGACGTCGTCAAGCGGCTCGGCGACGACATCCAGTGGACTACCGACCTCGGCAACGCCTTCCTCGCCCAGCAGCCTGACGTTATGGACGCCGTCCAGCGCATGCGCAAGAAGGCGCAGGACAAGGGCACGCTCAAGACCACCGAGCAGCAGAAGGTCGAGACCAAGGTCGTCGAGACCAAGCAGGTCATCGTCATCGAACAGGCCAATCCGCAGGTCGTCTACGTTCCGTCCTACAGCCCCGTGATCGTTTACGGTCCCGCGGTCTACCCGTATCCACCGATCTACTATCCGCCTTGGGGCTATTACGCCGCTGGCGTCGCGGTCTCCTTCGGCGTCGGCGTCATGATGGGCGCGTTCTGGAGCGGCGGATGGGGTTGGGGATGCGGGTGGGGCGGCAACAACGTTTACATCAACCACAACACCAACTTCAATCGCACAAACATCGGAGGCGGCAACCGCGTCGGTGGAGTGGGCGGAGTCGGTGGAGTGGGCGGAGTCGGTGGAGTGGGCGGAGTCGGTGGAGTGGGCGGAGTCGGTGGGGTCGGCGGAGTCGGTGGAGTGGGCGGAGTCGGTGGTGTCGGTGGGGTCGGCGGACCTGGTGGCGTGGGCGGCAACCGCAGCAACTGGTCCCACAACCCCCAACATCGCGGCGGTGCCCCCTACAGCGACCGCGCCACTGCCGACCGTTTCGGCGGCAGCGCCCGCGGCGACTCTCTCTCCCAGCGACGCACCGGCGCCCAACAGCGGATCGCCAGCCAGGGCGGCAACCTAGCCAGCAGCCGGCCGGGGTCGGGAGCCGGCATCGCCGATCGCTCGCGGGGAGCCGGCAGCTCGGGCCTCGGCGGCGGCTCCGACCGGATCGGCAGCCGCGACCTCTCCCGCAGCGGCGGCGGCAACCGCGAGGCCTTCGGTGGAGGGTCCAGAGGCTACAGCGGCTCGAGCGCGCGATCGAGCAGCAGCCGCGGCTCCTCCAGCATCGGATCCCGCGGCGGCGGTGGCTTCAGCCGTGGAGGCGGCGGCCGGCGCCGGTAAGCCGGGGGGCACAGGAGAACGGATATGCAATCACCTTTCACGAAGTCGAACCTCTTCCGATGGATCGGCCTCCCCTGCGCGTCTCTCTCGCTCATTGCGATGCCGCTTCTATTCGCACAGCAGCCCGCGCCCAAGCCCGCGGCCAAGGCCCCCCCGCGCGCCGCCGCCCCGACGCCCGCCGCCCGCCTCTTCGACTCTCCCCAGCAGGCTACCGACGCGCTGGTCGCCGCCGCCGAGAGCTTCGATGTCTCTGCGCTCACGCAGATCTTCGGCCCCGGGGCCGCCGACATCGTGCTGAGCGGCGAGTTCGCGCAAGACCGCAAGCACGCTGCCGATTTCGTCGCCCAGGCGCGCGTCAAGAAATCCGTCTCCGTTGAACCGAAGAACGGTGCCCGCGCCTTTCTGCTCGTCGGCGAGGACGATTGGCCCTTCCCCGTGCCGCTCGTGAAGAGCGGCGTGAAGTGGTATTTCGACGGCAATGCCGGCCGCCAGGAGCTTCTGTACCGCCGCATCGGCGCTAATGAACTCGACGCAATCGACATCTGCCGCGGTTACGTCGAAGCCCAGCACGAGTTCGCGCTCAGGCAGCGTTCGCTGTACGACGTCAGCCAGTACGCCCAGCGGGTCGTCAGCACGCCCGGTAAAGAGGACGGCCTCGCCTGGCAGACGGCAGACGGCCAGTGGGCCGGCCCCATCGGACAGAACATCGCCAAGGCCATCGAGCAGGGCTATACCAACAGCTCCGAGCCGTATCACGGCTACTTCGTCAAAATCCTGAAAGGCCAGGGCCCCGCCGCCCCGCTCGGCGAGATGGACTTTGTCGTAAAGGGAGTCATGATCGGTGGCTTCGCCCTAGTCGCGGCGCCCGCCGTTTACAACGTCACCGGTGTCCGCACCTTCATCGTCAGTCACGACGGCGTCGTTTACGAGAAGGACCTCGGGCCCAGGACGCTCGACGAATTCAATAAGATGGAGCGGTTCAATCCGGACAAGACCTGGACTCCGGTCTCGGAGAAACAGGACGAGTAGCAGCGAATTTCGCCGATGTGCGCCGTCAAATGTCCGCAGCGCCAGACTCACTAATACTGCGCATGCGACTTGTCGATGGCGAATGCGGAGCCCGTGCTATGGCACACGCCGCAGCTTTCCCCGATGCTTGTCGTGTTGGCCAGCATGTGCGACGAGGCCGACGCGCTGACGTGGCAGCCGATGCACGCCGCCGCGGTCGGCTTGGCTGGATCGATGTATCCCTGTGGGTCGCGAACGTCGATTACGCCGCGTGGGGCGGTCTCGGAGTCATTGATGTGGCACTTGGCGCAGTTTCGGGTATCGCCCGGGGCTCCTTGCGGACTCATCAGCGGAAACCGCACGTGCGTGAAATCGTTGATGCTCCCGTTTCGGCCGATGACGGTGTAGTTCTTTCCCGCTTCCTGCAGGTTCTCGCCGGTGTGGATGCGGTGAATCAGGAGATTGCCATCGAGCAGGGCTTATACCAACAGCTCCGAGCCGTATCACGGCTCCTTCGTCAAAATCCTGAAAGGCCAGGGCCCCGCCGCCCCGCTCGGCGAGATGGACTTTGTCGTAAAGGGCGTCATGATCGGTGGCTTCGCCCTAGTCGCTGCGCCCGCCGTTTACAACGTCACCGGTGTCCGCACCTTCATCGTCAGTCACAGGACCTCGGGCCCAGGACGCTCGACGAATTCAATAAGATGGAGCGGTTCAATCCGGACAAGACCTGGACTCCGGTCTCGGAGAAACAGGACGAGTAGCAGCGAATTTCGCCGATGTGCGCCGTCAAATGTCCGCAGCGCCAGACTCACTAATACTGCGCCAGACTCACTAATACTGCGCATGCGACTTGTCCACGGCGAACGCGGAGCCCGTGCTATGGCACACGCCGCAGCTTTCCCCGATGCTCGTCGTGTTGGCCATCATGTGCGACGAGGCCGACGCGCTGACGTGGCAGCCGATGCACGCCGCCGCGACCGGCTTGGCTGGATTGATGTATCCCTGTGGGTCGCGAACGTCGTTTACGCCGCGTGGGGTAGTCTCGGAGTCATTGATGTGGCACTTGGCGCAGTTTCGGGTGTCGCCCGGGGCGCCTTGCGGACTCATCAGCGGAAACCGCACGTGCGTGAAATCGTTGATGCTCCCGTTTCGGCCGATGATGGTGTAGTTCTTTCCCGCTTCCTGCAGGTTCTCGCCGGTGTGGATGCGGTGAATCAGGAGATTGAAATTAATGCCCTGGGGCGGCTTGGTCCGTTCGGCGGGATCGGTCGCGTTCGGCCGCTGCGCGGCGTCGGTGTTGGACGGGTTGTGGCAGAAGATGCACATCTCGACGTCGTTGCGATTGCTGCCGTGCAGCGTCAGATCGACATGACACTGATTGCAATTCGCGATCTGAGCAACCTGGCGTCTGGGTTGGACGGGCGAGCCATCCACCGAGAAGTACGCTACCTTATTGTCGCCACCGTATTGGACGCTCATCTCGATGACGGTTCCCGGCAACAGGATTTCCGTTCGCCGGCCCTCGACGCCGATCGCGAACGTTCCGCGGGAGCCCGCGGGCACGGCGTGGGTGAAGGTATACGTGCAGACGCCGTCGGCGCCGCACTGAGCCGCCGTGGTCGCGCTTTCCGACACGTACCCGACCGTCGTCACATCCGGCCCGAAGCTCGTGTTTCCGTAGTCCGTTGTAGGCCCGCTCATCAGGAACGAGAGGCTGTTTAAGCTGCTCAGTGGAACCGCAGCGCCCGAGTTGTCCTTCACCGTGAACGTCACGCGCGGCCGCTGCCCTGCCAGGCCGTTCTCGATTTGCTGAATCGAAAACACGAGCCCTTTCAGGTCCTTCGAATCCGCCGGGACCAGGTGCGCGCCCTTGATCGACGCGTCGAAGTCCAGTTCGCCCTGCGGCACGTGGCATAATCCGCACTGGTTATCGCTGATCTGCGGCCCGGCGGCGTGATTCGTCCCCGTGTCGAAATTCACGTCGTCATGGCACGACCCGCACGCCACGCGAGTCGGCCGGGTGAGGTATGCCGTGGCCTGCGCCGCGCCCGAATCCAGCGCATGACACACCTCGCACCGTCGCGGATCCGCGGGATGGACGATCGTCGAGTAGTCGTTTACGCTCCCCTGAAAGCCGATGATCTGGTACGGGCGGCCTGCCACGACACTCGGCAGTTCCTCCCCCATGTGGATCTTGTGGACCATCACCGGTAGATCGACCGTATTGCCGGTGTCGGGATCGCTCGTCTGCGGAGTGTGGCACAGGACGCACATCTCGACGCCGCGTCTCGAGCCGCCGTGCGCCGAGAGCTGATCATGACAGCGATTGCAGCTTTGGGTCCGGATTACGTCGTGCGTCGTCGAGACCGGAGATCCGTTGGGCACGAAGTTGAACGTCGCACTGGAATAGTTCGTGCCCAGGTCGAACTCCGTCAGGTCGCGCGATCCGTAAATGCCGATCGTGTGCGTGGCTGCCGCATTGAAACCCGACGGGGCACGGGTCGCGAACGTGTAACGGTATCCATCGCCGGCGACAGCGAACGCGCCGTTATTCTCGGAAGCCGCCTGTGTCACGGTTCCCGAGACCGCGCCGGTCGCGCTTCGGGTTATGTAGTCCGACATATTGGGTCTGGCCGGAAGGGATATGCGCGGCGATAAAGCTGAGCGAGATTGCTCCGGGAGTTGAACACTCCGGTGCGGTCCAAGGGGAGGCCTTGCGGGTCGGTTAGGGAGAAAACCACGGTAATCAACCCGTCCTGGGCGATCGCGGCCGAGGTGATCTTAATCGTCAAGCCGGGCCGCACAAATGCCGCCAGATTCGGATCGGCGTAAAATGCCTTCTGGTTTCGTTGAAACGACCGGGTAACCGCGCCGCTCAGAATCAGGCTCAGGACGAGCCCGCCGAATGCCGCCGCGCTACTGGTTCCGAGTTTGAGCATGATCATGTTCCCCCTGTCCGGATTTCGCGAGGATTCTTTGAAGCCAGATCCTCTCCTGGAGGCCCGATGTCCTTAACACCTCGGGCGACGCCCTCCGATGCCGCGACGTTGATGTTCGCTCTGCGTCACGTGATCTATTAATTTCACGCTCCCGGGCTCGAGAAAAAACGAATCGCGGCCTCTCCGTCCGGCGCCCTCGAAACGTCGCGCAGCCTATGAGCAAACTCTTCGGGGGCGAGCCAAGATCACGGTTTACGGCAATCGAGGCGGCCGTCGATAGTCTGCCCTGCGGCAGTTTCGTGCGGACGGTCACGGCGGTTATGATGTCTGTCAAGGGCGACCTGCTGCCGGTCCCTTTCGCGGATGGAGCATGGCCGGTGGGGACGCCGTCCCGAGGGGTTCTCTCGCCTTTTGTGTGGCGGGGCATGATCGTGGCGGCCGCGTCGCTTGCATTTGACCATTCGGAGTGTGTGACCGGGCTCGCTGTGCTCGACGTGGTGCCGAGTGAGACGGTGTGGCAACAAGCGGATGCGCACCGTTCCTGATGGGCATCTACGACCGTGGGTTGGGCATGCTCTCGGCTCTTTTCTTGATACCCTCGAGCCACTGACGCCGGAGCAGCCCGCTTCCGGGCACAATCAATCTCCAATAACGGCCCAGGCCGCGGCGGGTGACATCGTCAAGCGCCAGGACACGCGTCTCGGCGCTGATTGTGGACCATCCGCCGCCCGCATCTTCCACGTTGAAGTTATAACCCATTTTGACCCCACCCTGCTCCCGATAATCAGCGAACTCCTGCAAAGTGCGCACCTCGGGGCGGCGTTGCGCCCGCACATTCCAAACCCCGAACATCGCGATTTCATGCTCGCTGCCGCCAAAGAGATATTGAGCCTCCGAAAACGCATCGAGCATCCGCTTATCCTGCAAATGGCCGATGTCATGAGAGGGTGTGCGCAAGACCGCTCCGCGAATTTTCAGGAGCGTGACCAAGGATTTCAGGTCGCCTACCGTTGCCTGGCGAATAGCCTGCATCACCTGCTCGGGCTTTGCATGAATGCGTTCCGAGTGCCGCTCACTGGACTGGTACTCCGGCATGATTTCATCAAGACGGGTTCTATGTTGCGCGACGCGGTTTATCGTGGCTGGCCAGTGCAGAGCCGCAACAGCCAGGCCCACACCGCACGCGAAAATAAGGGCTCCGGCGGATCGTTTCCGAATTCCAAGAAACCGGAACGGCAGCGCCAGGTTCGCCAGCCCACCGAGCGCCAGCACGATTCCGGTGTAAGCCAGCGCACTTAGCGGCTGAAACGAAGCCCAATAGTTGAACAGAAAAACAAGGGCAAGCGCTATTGCAGTCAGCAGCGCCCACCACACAGCCTTGATTGACATCGGCTCATCTCCTTGCGGTCGATCTTGACCCAAGGATCGAGTCACGATCTGTTAAGTGGTACGGAGAGATGGCGGTCTAGGTTCCGCTGATTGTAGCGTTGCTACAGTCTCCGGAACATCCATCCAGTCATCGCGCCGTTCAAGCGATTTGAGGCCGACGACGCCTTTCGTTGCCCAGGAAGTCCTGCAAGAGAATCCCGGCTCCACGCTGGCGGATGTCGCGCGGAAGGGAGCGCCTGCGCAGTTCTCGACCTCAGCACTGATCGAAAATCAACCGGTGTGGCGCCGACTACGCATCTTGACGTGTAGTCGCCAAACCGTGGAGTGACAGCGTAGATGGAACCACACGGAATGATCGCGCTTTATGCGTCCATTTGGCGACCGAGAAGGTTCTACGCTAGCCGACTTATCGTTCCTAATCCTGTCAACTTCCGGATTGTTGACGATTCTATCGGAACCGGGCAGAGGCAGTTCGGCGGTTAGCGCGTTATACGTCCGCTTGACCGGCTCTGCCCAACTTCCAGTTGAGCGCGTCACGCGGCCAGAATCCGGCGAGCCCTCCGTAGTGTCGCCTGAGTCGGGCTTGCATCACGCCTGACGCCAGGGCGATAATGTTGTCGCAGGATACGGCCGCTCGTGAAGCGGTCCGCTATCTTGAGTCGACGAACGGCGGAGTAGATTATGTCCCCTATTGCACACTACCCGATGATGTCGAGCCTGCTCTCCGCCGCGTAAGTAAACCGGCTGGCCTGACTGGCTCCCATCGCTTTCAACAAACAAGTTGACGGCTGCAAGCGCACTTTGTGCATGCAGGCCAGGTGTGTGTTCTCGCAATAGGGGAGTCTTTTTGAAACAACATAGTCGTCGCTGTAAAGAACCACAATTTATGGATTCGGACTTCGCTGAAGCTCTGTGCGAAGGCGAGTCTGACAGCCGGTCTTCTGACCGGCAGGCCCAACGGAAGGCCCGGCAGTTCTGCCGGCAAGTGCAGCGAGCCTTAAACCTCGCGCTCGCAGATCACAATGCCGACGATGGCATCACCGGTCTGTTCGTCGAAGAAGTTTCTCCGGCCCCGGATTGCGGGCGGCTCCTGGCGCACGTGCTCATCCCGGCAGGCTGTCCTGTCCCTGATGCGATCTGTGCGCTCCGCCGCGATGCTCCGCGGATACGTTCGGAGGTGGCGATGGCAATCAATCGGAAGCGGGCGCCTGAATTGATGTTTGTACCGGCCTTCCCGGAAGGAGGCAACGATGAGTGAAGTGCCGGTGGCACCGATCCGGACATGGCTAGCAGCGCCAATGAATCATGACGTGTCGGAGGCGATCGACCGCCTCCGGCGCGCCCCAGACGTTCAGCAGATAGCCGTAATGCCCGACGTGCATCTGGCCGCCGACGTGTGCATAGGAGTTGTCGTCGGCACGTCACATCTGATCTATCCTCAGGCCGTTGGAGGCGACATCGGCTGTGGCATGTTGGCTGTGGGCCTGGACCTCGAGGCTGCCGCTTTTGACGTTCCGAGAGTCGCCGGCCAGGTCTTGGCCGATATCGGGCGGGCCGTGCCTGCTCGCCGGCGCAATCGCCACGCGATCATTTCTCAGCCGGAGGACTTGGCGAGCGACACGCTTAGCCATAACAGCCTGGAGTCCGTCCGGCGGACTGAAGGCGCGATCGAGTTCGCAACGCTCGGCAGCGGAAATCACTTCATTGAAATTCAGGCGGACCAGAATGGCCGCCTCTGGCTCATGGTGCACAGCGGGTCACGGGCGCTTGGCCAGGCGATCCACGCCCACCATCTTGCACGTGCGCAACCAGTAGATAACCGGCTCCGCGTGCTCGACGCCGAGTCCGACGCAGGCGCCGAATATCTTCACGATGCCTCCTGCGCCCGACGCTTTGCCAACGCATCGCGGAGGGCGATAGCAGAAGAGGTTGGCCGAGTGCTGTCGACGAGATTGGGGGCGCACGTCTGCTGGGAGACAGTCATCACGACCGACCATAACCACGTGTCGCTCGAACACCATGGTGGGCGCGATCTCTGGGTGCACCGAAAGGGCGCCATGCCGGCCCGGACTGACGAGAGCGGGGTCCTGCCAGGGTCAATGGGCACGCTCAGCTTCCATGTCGAGGGACGTGGGAACGAGGAGGCACTATGTTCGAGTGCCCACGGTGCAGGCCGGGCGTTAAGCCGGACCGCCGCCCGCGGCAAAGTAACCGAACGGGAACTCCGCCGGCAGATGGAGGGAGTCTGGTACGACGCCCGCCTTGCGGCGAGGCTTTGTGACGAGGCTCCCTCCGCATACAAAGACATCCGCTCCGTGCTAAGGGCTCAGAAGGAACTGGTGAAAGTGACGCGCACCCTCCGGCCGGTGCTCAACTGCAAGGGCGTGTGAGTGTATATCAGGCCGCGAAGGGGCAGGCCTCCCCCGGCAGTCCGCGGCCACCGCTGCCGTGATGGCGATAGAGGCCGGCGCGGACGTGCAACAGGTGGAGTATGCGGCACTGCGCCGTCGGCTGTTGAGTGACGGCCAGATCCTGAGCCGGAAACTCGCTCGCGGAACCAAGTCGGCGAACGCCGGGTAGGAGCGGCGGGATGGGTGCCCTGTCGGAGCCAAATAGAAAGTTCCTATTCCCAGCCAAGTAGAAAGTTCCGGGTTTGCGGTTCGGTTTGGGACCCTCATGGTATGTTCGCATAGCCTCGCCGGGGTCGCGCCTGGCGGGGTTGCCCAAAGCCGAGGCGACGGGGTTGGCTCCGAAGCAATCGGCGGAAGCCCTCCTGTGACGCAGAACCCGTGAGTGTTTCCGGAGCGCCAGGAGGGCATTGCTGGCCGGGATCCATTGCTTTGGTGAAACTTCGGAGCTGAGGCTTTGGGCATAAAACGCGAAGATCGCCGGGCGCCTTTCCAAATTGGATTTTGCCTCTCAGTTTCCGATGCACTTCCACAGCGGTGGGGTGGGACGATCAAAGAAGCCGTGCATCCAGTGACTCCGGCCGCCCGCATTGTGATCTTTGCGAACTGGTTTGCTCGTCTTCGGTTCAGCCGCGATCGGGCCGCATGCCGCACTCGCCGATCTCCACGTAGCGGCCTTGGTAGCGCGCCTTCAACTCGCCGTCCAGGCGGAGTTCCACGCGCACCCGCTGGCGGCGCATGCCGGCTTGCACCTGCGGCGCGCAGCGATCTGATAGCGATGGCCGGCAAAGGAGAATGTGTAGTCGTTACCGATCACACGCTCTTCCACGTGACACAGAATCGCGGCCAGATCCAATTGCGGCGTCAGCGCCCGATGATGATTGGGGAAACTCCGCCACAGGCCGGGCGAAATGCGCATTCCACTCCGGCCAATACTCTTTCTCCAGAAACGCATTGGCGCCTTCCAGAGTCGAGACTTTCGCCAGACGCAGATGCTTCACCAATCGATCCTGCGCCGTTAAAAAGCTGCGTTCGATGCGCCCTTTGGCTTGGGGCGAGTAGGCCAGAATGGAGCCGATTCCCAGTTCCCGTAGCGCCCGCCCCAGTTGCGTCAGCCGGTCTGCCTCGCGCTGTTTCTCCTGGCTCTCTCCCGGCCGCGGCGGCACGGTGAACATCGAATCTCGATCCGTGTAGACATCCACCATCCGGCCGTTCTTCTCCAGGTACTCCCACAGCACGCCCATGTTCTGAGGCGTTGCATCGCGTTCTACGAAGCGGCCCCAACTCCAACTGGTGGCATCGTCGATCATCCGCACCAGATAGCGCACCGGCCCCCTCCCTTCCAGCCAGTCGTGCTCTGAGGTGTCCCACTGCACCAATTCTCCGAATCCGCTTCGCCGCGGCCGCCAACAGTGCACCTCTTGCAGCCGGCGCGACTTGCTCTGCCACAGTCCCGGCCTCGATCATCCACCCCCGCAGGGTCTCTTTGCCCACCTGCGATCTGGTGCCGCTTAGCCAACTGCTCGGCGGCAAACGTCGGCCCAAAATCGTGCCAGTCCGGCTGCTTCAGGATCGCCAGCGCTTGTCTTTGCGTCTCGATCGGCAAGCTTGCGATTGGAGGGACGTCCCCGCAGCCCATGCACGACCACAGCGTCGCCCTGCTTGCTCATCCGCTTCAGCAGCTTTCGCACCCAGCGGTCACTCACCCCCATCTTCTGGGCCGCTTCCCGTTGGGTCATGCTCCCTTCCTTGGCCCGCTTCAACCAATCCAGTTCATCTCGTTCCTCTTGGCTCATCGCGATTCGTTCCATCCTTTAGCCTTGCGGCTGTCAAGAGGAACTTTCTACTTGGCTCAAAGCGGAACTTCTCACTTGGCCGCGACATAATCACCACGGCGCGCGACGCGCGCCTGGGACTTAAGCTAATCTACTAACCGAGGGGCAGACTATGAAGTTGGCGTATTGCCTGTTCGCCGTTTCGCTGGCGCAGGCCGGCGCGGCTCCAAAAGCCGTAATCGAATCGGCGCGGCGGATTCCGGTGGCCGCTTCGGTGGACGTCGTGGTTGTCGGCGGCAGTGTGGCTGGAGTTGCTGCCGCTTCAGAGGCCGCGGCAAAGGGCAAATCGGTCTTCCTGATTGCGCCGCGCCTGTACCTGGGCGAAGACGTAGTCAACACCATGCACCTATGGCTTGAAGAGGGTGAAAAGCCTACAGGCCCGCTTACGGAACGGATTTTCTCCAAACCGGGACCGGCGCCACCGCTGCGTGTCAAACAGACGCTGGAAAACGCGCTTGTCAAGGCAGGAATCCGCTTTCTGTTCGGTTGTTACGCGACAGACATACTGGTCGATCAGGCGGGGCACCCGGCTGGCATCGTGATGGCCAATCGGGCCGGCCGCCAAGCGGTGATCGCCAAGGTTGTAATCGATGCAACCATCGATGCCTCGCTTGCCCGGCTCGCCGGCGCGCAGTTCCAGAAGTGGCCGGGCGGAACCATGGAGGTTCGCCGCGTCGTGCTCGGCGGAAAAGCCGCCAACGAGGATGCCATCCGGCGCCAGGTTCGCGTGCCTGAAGAAGCACAGTCCTATTTCGAATACGCGCTCTCCCTCAATCTGCCGGACACCGGTTGGCCGGCGATTGCCCGCGCTGAGCAGCAGGCGCGGGATCTGACTTACCGCCCCGGTCAATTGCGAGCCTCCGCCCGCCTCGCGTTTGTACCCCCAGACCGCATTGAAGGCAGGCTCGCAGCGCGCGATTGGCAGGGCTTTGATCGGCCCCGAATCGGACATTTTCAACCGAAGACGGTAAATCGGATTTTCGTAGCGGGCAGCCACGCCGATCTGTCCACGAAGGTCGCGGAAGAACTCATGCGTCCCTCGGTGGCCGAACGCATTGGACGATTCATTGGCTCTGAGGCCGCACGACAGTCAGCAGCCATAGGGGTTCCGCGTGATCCGCGAGTGGCCGGTCCCGGCGGTGGAGTGCTGGCTGGAGAAGTGAGGGAAACCCTCGACGGTCTGCGTCCGACCGGCAAGCCGGAACGTTCGGTTCAGTCGCCGCAACGTGCTCTGCCCGTGCTCGGCGAGTTTGACGTCGTGGTAGTGGGCGGCGGCACTTCCGGAGCGGCAGCGGCGATCGGCGCCGCTCGCAAAGGTGCGTCTGTCCTTGTCGCGGAGTTTCAGGAAGGGCTCGGCGGGGTCGGCACGCTCGGCCTGATCGGCAAACCCTATCATGGACGCGATGTGGGATTCGCAAAATCGGTCCCTTTCCCCAGCGAACAGTACTCGATCGAAGACAAGATGGAATGGTATCGCCAGCAGATTCGGAAATCCGGTGGCGAGATCTGGTTCGGCGTGCTCGGCGAAGGCGCTCTGGTGGAGGGCAAACGTGTGCGGGGCGCTATCCTGGTGACCCCGCAGCAGCGCGGCGTCGTGCTCGCCAAAGTTGTTATCGACGCGACTGGAAATGCCGACGTGGCGGTCGCCGCTGGTGCGGACTCGATGTCCAGCGGGGATGCTATCGATGTCGCCATGCAGGGCGCCGGACTGCCGCAGCGCAAGCCAGATAGCCGCTATGTCAACACCGACTACCTGCTGGTGGACGAAAACGACGTGGTCAACGTGTGGCGTGCGCTGGTAGGTGCGCGCATGACCATGCCGGATAATGCCTACGATTCCGGCTCCCTCATCCAAACGCGTGAGCGGCGCCGCGTAGTCGGTGACCATGTGCTCGCCTATCTCGATGAGATTGCCGGCCGCACCTATCCCGATAGCGTTGTCTTATCAGCCAGTGATTACGATTCCCACGGCTATCCCAGTGACGACTTTTTTGCCCTGTTGCCCCACGATCAACGTTCCCGTCAGGCCAATCACCCTGCCCCCGGAGGCATGTGCTACACCCCATATCGCTCTCTGTTGCCGCGCGGACTGGAGGGCATGCTGGTCGCCGGTCTCGGTATCAGTATGGAACGCGACGCGTCTGCCATGGTCCGGATGCAGCGCGACATGGCCAACCAGGGTTACGCGGCGGGAGTAGCCGCCGCCATGACCGCGGCGAATAACCAACCGCTGCGTGCGTTGGATGTCCGCGCCCTTCAAAGCCATCTTGTAGAGATCGGCGCGCTCCCGGCGGAGGTCCTGAAACACCGCGACTCATTTCCGCTGCCGGAGAGCGAAATCCGAATTGCCGTGCAGAACGTCGCCTTTGCGACTAATCCCGAGGAAGCCGGTCCTTGGCTGGCAGTGATTTTGACGCACAAAGCTGCGTCGCTTCCACTGCTTCGCCATGCCTACGAAACGGCCAGACCGCGGCAAAAGCTCGCGTATGCACGCCTGCTCGGATTCTTTGGCGACAAGGAAGTCGTACCGGTTCTAGCGGACGCGCTTGATGCCATAAAAGAATGGGATGCCCGCATCCTGCAAGGCAAAATGGCCGAGTTTGCGTATCTACCCACACCCATCGATTCGTTGATCCTGGCGCTCGGCAGAACCCGCAACCCGCGCGCGCTACCCGCGTTGTTGCGGAAGCTGGAAACACTAGACGAATCGGTGACCTTGTCCCATCATCGTGCCGTCGTGATGGCGCTTGAAGCTATCGCAGATCCCGCCGCAGCGGAACCGCTGTCGCGACTGCTTGCCAAGCCGGGTATGCGCAATCATGTTATGACGAAGCTGCAGCCGTTACATGATCAGGAAATGGACCTGCGAAACAGGACCGGCCCGCTGCGTGAAATCACCATTGCGCGGGCACTCTATCGTTGCGGCGACTATCAAGGCTTAGGGATGAGAATCCTTAAGGAATACGAAGCGGATCTGCGCGGACTCTTCGCCCGCCACGCAACCGAAGTCCTGAGGGGCCGGTAAGAAATCCCGCCGGGTAAGCTGGACGGGCAAGGACTGTGATACAATCCCTTCATCTTTAGAGGGACTTGGGGGGGACAGTATGAAAAACAGATGGATTTTCCTGGCAGCAGCAATTGGAATTCTTTCTTTCGCTACGCTTCCAGTAGGGGCTCAAACTACAACCGGGACTGTGACGGGTTTCGTTACGGATTCGGCTGGCGCGTTTGTCCCGAAGGCATCGGTGAACCTCACCAACACCGGTACGGGCCTCAGACAAGCTGCCAGCACTGATGACAGCGGGAACTATGTGTTTCCCCTGGTCCAGCCGGGCGCTTACCAAATCACGGTCGAGATACAAGGATTTCAGCGATTCGCCCGAAGCTTCACCCTGGCGGTGACGCAACAGGCGCGCATCGACGCCCAGTTGACGGTGGGGCAGGTGACCGACACGATCGAGGTAAGCGCCTCCGCCCTGATCCTTGAAGCGGAGTCGTCGAACCTGGGCCAGGTGGTATCCAATCGCCAGGTGGTAGATCTGCCTTTGAACGGCCGCAACCCGTTCGCGTTGGCGGCACTGACACCCGGGGTCACGCCGCTGGCAAGTTTCGGCGCGGGTATCGCCGGCGCACGGGGCGCGGCGCAAAGTGCGGGTGCCAACAACTTCCTCGCTAACGGCGGCATGACCGGGGCCAACGAGATTTTGCTTGACGGCATCCCGATTACGGTCTGCTGCCAGGGCCAGCCGGCGCTCATTCCCACGATCGACACCACTGAAGAGTTCAAGGTCCAAACCAATACCTCGCCTGCCGAATTCGGGCGAACCTCGGGCGGAATTTTGAACATTCTAACCAAATCGGGCACCAACAAGTTTCGCGGATCGGCCTACGAATTTTTCCGCAACGAGAAGCTCGACGCGGCCAATTTCTTCATCAACCGGGCCGGCACGAATCCGATTCCTGGGCGAGAGGATCGACGGACTCCTCTGCGCTACAACCAGTATGGGGTCGCCGCCGGTGGGCCGGTGATAATCCCGCGCGTCTATAACGGCAAGGACAAGACGTTCTTCTTCGGCAATTTCGAAGTGGTCAACCTGCGGCGCTCACTGTTCCGCACTTTTAGCGTTCCGACCGCGCAGATACGTACCGGCGACTTCAGCGAGGCGCCCTTCGACATCTACGATCCAGCGACCACCCGGGCCAACCCCGACGCGGCCGGGCGCTATCTGCGCACCCCATTCGCCAACCGGCAGATTCCCGCGGCCCGCATCGGCCAACTTCCGCCCAACATTCTGAAGCTTTACCCGCAGCCGCAACGCTCCGGCGTTGTCAACAATCTCGACTCGGTCGCAAACTCGCGGGATGATGACAAGCAGCTGAGCTTTCGCATCGACCACAGTTTTTCCGACCATAACCGCCTCTTCGGGCGCTACAGCAGGCTGTGGAACGACCACTACGAGCCCAACTACTGGAACAGTGTCTCCTCTCCAGCCGGCTTCAATCAGTTCATCAAGTCACACACCCTGGTACTAGACGAGGTCATGACGCTGCGTCCTACGCTGGTCCTCAACTTGCGCTACGGCTTCGCACGCCAGCGCAACTTCCGCGACCCCTATTCGCTGGGAACCGACCTGGGCGCGCTAGGATTCTCGCAGTTGTACACCACTCAGGTGCAGGAGCGTTTTCTGCCGGTCATCAACATCAACGGCTTCAATGGGAATGACGAATCCGGCAACCAGAGATTCACACGCTACACCCACACGGCGGCCGCGGCGGTGTCCCTGATTCGTTCGCGTCACAGCATGAAGTTCGGCTGGGACGGTCGTGTGTTCCTGGATCACAACGCCAGCCTTTCCAGCCCAGGTGGCAACTTCTCTTTCGGCACCACCTTCACCTCGGGTCCGGACCCGGTGGCAGGCGTGCCCGGCGGCCAAGCACCTTTTCTGAGCGCGGCCTCGTTCCTGCTCGGGTTGCCCACCGGCGGCCAGATCACCTACTCGGACGCAACGTCGCAACAGGGGTTCTACCACGCGCTTTACTTCCAGGACGACTGGAAGGTGACGTCCAAGCTGACCCTAAACCTTGGCCTGCGGTGGGAAGTGGAGACCGGGCCGACGGAACGGTTCGACCGGATCGCGACCATCGATCCGAATATCGTGTCGCCCCTGGCACAGCCGACCGGGCTGCCGCTTCGCGGCGGGCTCGTCTTCCGCGGTGTGAACGGCGCATCCCGGGGGCGTTACAAAACGGATGCGAACAACATCGGCCCGCGAATGGGCATGGCTTACTCCGTAAACCCGAAAACGGTGGTGCGAGGCGGCGTGGGTGTGTTCTACTCGCCCGGACTAGTGCGGCTGTTCAACGGTGGGAACCCTGGCTTCCAGGTTACGACGCCGTTCGTCGCCACCCTGGACAGCGTCACTCCAGTCGGCAACCTTGCAAATCCGTTTCCGAACGGGCTCCAGCCGTTGCTTGGCTCGTCGCTGGGTGCGGCTTCGCTGGTCGGCACGGGCATCTCCGCGCTGACGTATGATACTCCGCTACCTTACTCGGTCCAGTGGAATTTCGGCATCCAGCGGGAACTTCCCTCCGCCATCGCAGTGAACATCTCCTACGCCGGCAACCGCGGCGTCAAGCTGCCAATAAACGTCAACCCGAACGCGCTCAATCCGGTGTACTTCGGCCAGCCGGGCGATCTCAACCGCGTGTCGCAGTTGAACGCGCTGGTGAACAATCCTTTCTTCGGCGTGATCACCAGCGGCACGCTGGCCGCGCGGACTGTTCAGCAGAACCAGTTGCTGCGGGCGTATCCACACTTCACCGGGTTCGGCATCAACTTCCTGGGCGCAGGCAATTCAACTTATCACGCCCTACAATTCAGTTTCCAGAAGCGTATGACGCACGGCCTGCTGGCCACCGCCAGCTACACCTTCTCGAAGAATCTGGGCGACATCAACATGCTTACTACTTCGTTCTCCGATGCCGGCCAGAATCCGGGATATCAGAACGAGTTCAACCGCAAGACCGATCGTAGCGTGCTCGGTTCAGACTTTCCGCACCGGCTGGTGCTGTCGAGCGTATATGACCTGCCGTTCGGCAAGGGACACAAGCTGGGAGGCAGCGCTTCCGGGTGGGTCAACAGGATCATCGGTGGATGGCAGGTGAACGGGATCTATAGCAATCAGTCCGGCCAGCCCCTGAACTTTGGTGTCTCCGGAGCTCCCGCTTATGCAGGCAACCGCGCCAGTTTCACCGGCAGCGGATCGGCGCAGACCTCCGGCAGTACCAGCGACAGGTTGGGCGGCGCTTCCGGCGGAGCCGGTTATCTGAACGCCTCGGCGTTCCGGGTCCCGGTATCTTTCGAGTTCGGCAACACGCCACGGCTGGACGGACGCAATCGCGCCCCGGGGAACGTCAATCTGGACTTCTCCACCATCAAGACTGTGCCGATCCGGGAGAGCATGCGAGTGCAGTTCCGAGCCGAAGCCTTCAACCTCACCAACACGCCAAAATTCGGCTTACCAAATACGACGGTGGGCAACCCGGGCTTTGGGGTGATCGGCAGCCAGGCAAACCAGCCGCGCACCCTGCAACTGGCCCTGAAGTTCCTCTGGTAATCGGAAACGCAACTGAACTGTGCGGAAGTTTCTGGAAGAGGAACGGCGTACGCAGGGACGGCTGTGACGTGGGTATTGAATCGTTGAATCATCGGGTCATTGAGCCATTGAATGGAGGCTGATGGGCAAACTCAACGCTACGCAGATCAAGGAATACTTCTCGAAGCATTTACCTACCGGACGCGGATTCTCGTGGGGCATTATTGGATGACCCGAAAATCTTGGACGGTAACGCGGGGTGACAGCGCCTGGCTTGAGCGGTGCTTCGAAGCATCGCTCATAACCGGCAGGATGTATTTGAACGTGCTGGGAATCTAACGCGTTTTGGTGCGAATTAGGAAAATAGAAACGACCACGGTCCAGCAGAGCTGAGGCCCGCGTTGCCAACCGCGAACGCTGGAGAGATTGGTTGGAGGGACTGTCCATGGTGCTCTCGGCGCAATTCTGCGACGACATCGTTGCGAGCTGCGCGGTCGGCAGTCCGCAAGTTGTACCAGGAGACCGCCAGGGCGACAAGACTAATAACGAGCGCAACAACGCCGAGAATATCAGACACCTGCATTAAGAGACCCCCAGTCAAAGTATCACAGCACCTGCAGTGATGGTCCGACACGCGATCGGCTCTCTCATACCCAAGGACCCAGGCAAATGCAATGCTGCCACCTCCCTGAACGTATGTCGGCTTCGTGATCATGGGTGCAATGGCGGCTGTTGACGAAGGTACCTTAAATTCCCTGGTCCCGGCGTTGCGCCGCATTTCGCATCTCTTCGCCAACCTCGACCAGGCAGGCTAACGTGGCCGTCCAGGTTAGGTATCTTGCTGAGTGATGTCTGGAAGACCGAGTGTGACATCATCGACATTGCGGTCGTCATGGCTACGCTTCCGGTTCGGCCGACAGGATCGCCGACTGCAGCCGCAGCAAATGGAATCGGTCGTGGCTCGCACCGCGAATGGTCTCGGCGGCACGCTGAATAAGGTGTCCCGCTTCCGTGAAGAAGCGCTCAATGTTCTTTCCCTCCTGCGCGGCACGCATCGACTGCGCACAGCGACGATCAACATCGGCCATCTCATTGCCTACCATCGCGAAGGCGACGCTCTGCGCACTGGGCTCACGCATTTCGTCTGATCGCAGATGGCACGGTCGCAATCGCATCCTCGCTTGCAGAATCGAGTGCGAGCACCATCCAATAACTGTGCCCCATTGCTCGATAGATCGGGGTGACGCGGCGGTAGAGAAACAGTGCACGATCGGGCTCAATCAGTGACCAGTAGCTCGCCGCGACGACGAGACCGCTTGCTGCCAGCATTTGCTCCTGGCCCCAAATGAGGTTAGATCCTCATTGTGAAATCACTCCCGTACCGCCACTGAGCATTCAGAAAGCGTCAGTCACACTGGGTTCGGCTTCATTTGACTTGTGCCACAAAACTGGGACATCCTATATCCGTATGCGAATACCCGTTTTGCTAATCGCGATCCTGCTCCCTTTCGGCGTTACGCAAGCAACGGATAAGGGTGCCACAACAACGGATAAGAGTCCCAAAATTAAGATAGTCAAGCCGGAGAGGGCCACAGCAAAGGGCCTGAACAGCAAAGCCAAGACAAGCATTTGCGAAGAAGACTGCGGCAAGAACCCGAAGACGGGGCGCGACGAGATAGTCAAGCCCGAAACAACCAAAGCAAAGGGCCTGAACACCAAAGCCAAGACAGCTGGAAGAAGACGCGAAGAACCGAAGACGGGGCGCGACGAGATAGTCAACCGAACGCAAACCCAGAAATGAGCACGATCTAAACTCGGGCGACCGAAGCGCGTATTCCGGCGCGATCAATCGAAAGACAGTTCCACGTAGGCAAAGTCATGTCCACAAGTAGAATGATCACCACCCTCCTGACCATCACGGCGGTAAGCCTTGCCATCGGTGTTCCCGCCCCGGCTGCTGACCAAGGCCCGGCCAAGAGGGGCCCACAGCTGGGAAAGTGGGAGTTTACCGGCAAAGACAACACCGGACTGGCCTGGTCCGGCACTCTCAGCATTGAGAAGCTGGATCCGGCTCGGTTCGACGCGAATAAGTACCATTCGCTCTGCATCCTCGAAGTGAAGTCAAGCGACCCGAGCAAGGGGACCAAAGGTGTGGAGGAGCCCTGCGAGTGGAATCCCGACACGCGCACGGTTACGTTTGGAAACACGTACCCGGCAGTGAGCGTGTATACCGCCGTCCTTTCCGGTGACGGCAAAGCTCTGACGCAGGGCAAGTGGACCGAGTCGAAGGTCGTCCGCGGACAAGTCGCGGGCGTTGTCCGAAGCGGACAATGGTCCGCAAAGCTCTCGAATCGATAGATTGCGGGGTGTGCCAACGGCGCCAGCCTCGCCCCGATGTCCTGTCTCCTACAGCAGGCCATCGTTTCCCGGGCGCAGGAGTCCCGAGTGACACCATCAGTCGGACGAACTAAGAAGAACTCTCCTGCGCTTTGACCAAGCCTTTCACTGTGAAGTTTCGTGGGCTATCGGCATCCGATGCTGCTGGCCGTCATTGCCACCTATTACATTTTGTTTGCGGTGATAGGGAGTTCCACTCCGGCGCTTACGATCGAGTCCCTGGTGGCGGTCGCGTTTTTGGCGGTTGCGGTGGTGGGGTTTAAGAAGAACCTCTGGTGGGTTGTCGCCGCTCTCGCGGGACACGGTGTTTTTGACTTCTTCCATCACCTGCTCATCCAGAATCCGGGTGTCCCTGGATGGTGGCCCGGTTTCTGCCTGGCATTCGATGTTCTCGCGAGCGGGTTCCTGGCTGCGCTGCTGATGAGGCGCTCCGGTTCCGCGCGGACGGTTTAACATCGCGCCCTACGGACGACTGGAACCCGTTGCGTCACTCGGCGTTTTTTCGCGCCGGATGTCGATGTCCGAAACACGGTGAGCGATGACCTCCGCTCCACCAGGGGCGCCGGCTAGCGACGTGGTCCTGATCAGGAATTCGAATATCCTTCGCTCATGCGGCCGCTGGTCGCCAGCCGCCAGGCTGGTGGCGAGTTTGGAAAAGCCGGGGCTCGCGAGCAGTTCTCCCGCCGCTTCAGTCGCCTCCATCGTAATCCCCGAAAGCAGCAAGACATGGCCGGCCAGCCCCAGGTTGGGCAGGATTGCGATCACGGCGTAGGTCACTTGCCGGCCCTGGGGATCGAGAGTAGTGGGGTAGACCGGCAGTTCTCCGGCTTTGGCGGCACGGTTGCGAATGCGGAACTTGTTGTCCTGCGGGTCTCGCTCAAAAGAGAAGTTGAGGGGTTGTTCGAAGAGTTCCACCCATGGGATTCCGCGCCTGCTGCCGACGATAATGAGGTTGTTTTCCTTTAAGTCGCGGAGATTCAGATTCCGGGCGTAACGGATGTTCGCACGAATGCCGCAGCGGTCGGCCAGTTGCAGCAATCGCGTAGAAATATTGATGTCACCCAGGCTGGTGTACTGCCGGGAAGCGAGCAATTCGAGGCCGGACCGCAATTCGGGGCTGGCGACCCGCTCCAGGAGGTTCTGCGGATAAGACTTGCTGGTGTAGTCGGCAAGCCGGATGTCGGTATGCAGCAAATCCTGCATCATAACCAAACATGTATCGGCGACCACAATGTCAGTGGATCGGATGCGGTCGAACACGAGCGACGCAGGAAATGGCGGTTTTGCAGAGAGCCCGGGCAGCATCACCTTGCCATCCCGCCAACCAAGCGCGATCCAGATTCCGAACATGACCACAATGGCAATGGCCGGAATCCAAATCCGGAACCTGGGCCGACCCATCCGCTCGCCGGGGTTGTGCCGAGGGACAAATTTCGGTGCGTAGCTACCTTTAGGAATGACTATGACGATGGGTTCTGATGCGCCTTCTTCGGAAAAATATTGGTCCAGCTTCCGGCGCAGGTGGCGCGCCTGTACACGGACGATATTGTCCTCAACCGTGCTGTATCCCGGTTGCCGTCCGAGGACGTCGCAGCCGATCTGCTGTTCGCTAAGCTCGACCGCCCCATGTTCAAGGGCCTGGCCGGCAATGTACCCCAAGAAAGCGCGAAGTTGAGGCGCCTTCTGGAAGTAGCGGCTGGCCAGAATCCGTTGCACCAGCGCCCGCCCGTCATCGGCGGAACAGGCTTGTTGGTCTCGTGCGGGAGTATCTTCGTTCAAACAAACCCTCGTTCCCGGTGAATTCACGGTGAATCCACTTGATCCGGGCATCTGGTGGAACACATAAAGGTTACGACGACGGAAAGATTGTAACACGCAGGGTACTCTCCACGAGATACAATTCAGACTGTGTCGTCGGAATTCAAAGGCCGATAATGAGATCCCTTATAACCGCAATCCTCTTCTGTATAGGCGCACCGCTTTGTGCACAGACGCCATCCGCGACTATCGTCGGCAGCATCAAGGATGCAACAGGCAGTGTCGTGCCGCAGGCGGCTATTCAGGTGCGAAACACTGCGACTAACGAAGTGCGCCGGGCATCGAGCGCCGAAACTGGTGAATTCGCCGTGACTAACCTGGCTCCCGGCAGCTACGAAGTGAGCGTGGAGCGCTCCGGCTTTCGGCGCCTCCAAAGGTCTGGAATCGAACTTCAGGTAGCGCAGGTGGTCCGGCTCGACCTCGCGATCGAGTTGGGAGAGGTGACCCAGACGGTTGAAGTTTCTGCGCACGCTCCCCTGCTGAACACTGAGAACGCAGCCAAAGGCGAAGTTATAACAAGCCGGGAAATAGCTGAGATGCCGCTGGAAGGCCGGGATCACTCCGATCTTGCCTACCTGGTTCCCGGAGTAGCGCGGCGCGCCGAGAGCGGCCAGGGTTCAACCTTTGCGGTGAACGGCGCGCGATCGGACAACACGAACTTCCTGGTGGACGGATTCAACAGCGAGAACCGCCGGAGCGGCGGGCTGCTGACCCGGCCGCCACTGGACTCCATGCAGGAGTTCAAAATGCAGACCTCCGGATACTCCGCCGAGTTCGGACGTCTGGCGGGCGGAGTCATGAACATGGCCCTAAAAACCGGCGGCAACCAGTTCCATGGCACATTATTCGAATATCTTCGGAACGACATGCTGGATGCGCGGAACTTCTTCAGCGAAGCCAAGTCGAAGCTGCGACGGAACCAGTTCGGCGCGACTGCCACCGGACCTGTCCTGCTACCGGGTGCCTATAAAGGCCGCGACCGGACCTTCTTCCTTTTCAGTTGGGAGAGTACGCGTCAGCGCGCCGGAGATGTGCGGCTGGGTAGGGTCCCGACCGAGTTGGAGCGGGTTGGCGATTTCTCGGCGAGCATGGCTGCCGGGGGCAACCGCGTCTATGTGAAGGATCCCCTGGCGACGGGTACCTGCTCCGCTCAATCGCAGGGCGGCTGCTTCCCGGGCAACCGGATGCCGGCCAGCCGAATTCATCCTTTCGCCGCCAAGACAATGGGGTACTACCCGCTGCCGAATCGGCCCGGGCAAGCTAACAACTATCTATCCGCCTCGAATGCCGGGACGAACGCGAACACGCTGGTCGTAAAAGTGGACCACCGGCTTTCCGCCAAGGACAATCTCTCGGTTCGGATGATGCGGGGCGGCGGCAATGCGGAGGAGCCATTCCGGTCGAGCGACCTGGGAATGATCTTCGGAAATCTCGTCGCGTCGAACCAGTTGTTGGCCGGATTAACGCATACCCGGATGTTTTCCTCCTCCCTGATCAACGAGTTTCGCTTCGGCCTAACGCGGCAATCGCAGAACGAACACAGCGTCAATGCGGGCCACGACTTTGCGGCCGATTTCGCACTCCCCGGGACAACGAAGGAACCGGAGTTGCTGGGATTCCCGCGCGTGGTCGTCACCGATTACATGGTGCTGGGAGATGCGCCGGAACGGCCCATCCGGTTCGCCGTCACGAACTGGCAGTGGGCGGACACGCTCACGTGGGTGCGTGCCAAGCACATGATAAAATTCGGCGCTGATATTCAGAAAATGCAGTTTTTCCAGCCCTACTACAGCACAAATAACCCGCGCGGAACGTACAATTTTCTCGGCCGCTGGACCAACGACAACTTCGGAGACTTTTTGTTGGGCCTGCCCAATAGCACCTCTCGCCAAGTCGGCAACGCCCCGAACTATATGCTTTCCGGATCCTACGGATTCTTTGCGCAGGACGACTGGCGCGTGCTCCCGCAGCTGACACTGAACTTGGGTCTGCGTTATGAGCTTGCTATGCCACCCAAGGACAAGTACGATCGCTTCACCAACTTCATCCCAAGCCTAGGGAAGATCGTCATCTCGGATGGCCGCAGCGTGCCGGACTTGGGTCAGAGGATCGCCGACGCCGGACTGAACGGGAAGGTGACGCTGGCTGACGAGAACGGGCTGCCGAAGTCGCTCATTTATCCTAACTACCGGAACTTCGCGCCGCGTTTCGGAATGGCGTGGCGTCCAGGGAAGCTCAACAAGAGCGTGGTGCGCGGCGGTTATGGCATCTTCTACGGAAACACGATCACCGAACCCATGCGGCGCGACTTGGGAAGTGTTTACCCGTTCGCTATATCGCAGACATTCAGCCGGCACACCACGGATCCCTCGGTTCTCACAATGACCAATCCCTTTCCGGCTTCCCGAACCAGCTACTCCGGCGTGACAAACACCGCCGGATACGATCTGCATGCGCCAGCCCAGTACCTGCAAAGCTGGAACCTGACCGTCGAACGGGAACTTAGGTGGGGTAGTGCAATCGAAATCGGATACGGTGGCTCCAAAGGAACGCACCTGGCCCGGCGCTATGATCTTAACCAGCCATTGCGAACCCTGGATGCTCGCCTACCCGACGGGAGTTTTCCAAAACCATTCCCGGCTTTCAACACGATTCTGTTCTACTCGTTCGGTTCCAACTCGACCTTTAACTCGGGCTCGTTCACGTTCCGGAAGCGGATGACGGGCGGAGTCTTCTATACGGTGAGCTACACGTTCTCGAAGTCGATCGATGACGCCTCCCAGGTCTCCAGCAATACCAAGGGTGGATATCCGGGCGCGCAAAACGCGCGCAACCTCAAGGGCGAGCGCGGCAGGTCCGATTGGGACACCGGGCACACTATGACCATGGCCTTCAGCTACGAACTGCCGTTCCGACGGAATCTGCTGCTTCAAGGCTGGCGGCTTTCCGGCACCGGCCGCGCCTATACCGGGCAGCCTCTTACGCCGCGAACCTCAAATGTCGATCTCAACAAGGGTGAGGCGGATCGGCCCGATCGGATCGCGAAGGGCGACCTGGCAAACCCCGGTCCGGAGCGATGGTTCGACGTCACGGCGTTTCCGTTGGTGCCTTCCGGCTCATACCGTTTCGGCAATTCCGGCCGGAACGTACTGGACGGCCCCGGCTTTGTGGGACTTAATTTTGGCCTGACGCGCCGCTTCAAGTTCGCCGATCGTGGCAGCCTCGAATTCCGTGCGGAGTCGTTTAATCTCACCAACCACACGAACTTCCGCCTTCCCGAGGTCTATGTGAACGCGCTTAATGGTGCTACCATCACCTCCGCCGCGCCAGCTCGAACCGTTCAATTGAGCCTGAATGTGAGATTCTAGATAGCCAATGTCGCGCCTCAAATCCGTCGCAATTCTCCTGATAGCTTTGAACATGCCGCTACTGCGGGCGGCCAGCGTGTACATCGAGAAGCCCGTCGGGGACTTCCAGTTGAAAAGCCGGCCCGGCGCAGCCTATTCCGAGTTCACCACGCGCTTTCAGTTAGCCCGCGATGCTTTTGGCCGCGATTTGGCTTTGAAGCTCACGAACGATCCGACGATGAAACAGACCAGCAATGTCGAGGTCTGGGTCAACGGGCAGAAGGTGCACCGGAATCCGGTCCACCCCGGACGTGACGCGTGGTCCGTGATCCCGTTCAACTTTCTGAGGTTCGGCGAAAACGAACTGACGATCCGCTTGCCCGGGGGATTTGCGCATAAGTTCCGCGGCATTGAGTATCTAAGCCATTCCGTGGTGGCCGGTGCGGCTCCGCGGGCGCCGGCAAATGGAGCCGACCACGTCCTCGAGACCTACGTTGATCGGGAGTATGACTGGGCAAAGGGCTCCGTGACCCTGTGGGCCATGCTGGTCGGCAAAGACATGCAGCCGGTGAAGGAAGCGCAGGGCCGCGTTTCGGTGAACGGCAAGGAATATCCGTTCCGTTTTTCGACAGGCGCATTCAATGGGCTCCAGAAATGGGGATTTCTATACAGCAAACTGCCAGGGCGCTACGAAGCCGAGATACCGCTCGCCGATCTGACTGCAGGAACTAATCCTGCCCGCATCGTTTTCAAGGCGGCCGGTCACGCGGATTCCGCCGATTGGTATCCAATCTATAACCCCGCGACCGGAAAGGGTGAGCCTGCGTCTTCCGCTTCCGGTTGGAAGCGGATCCGGAAGACGATACTCTTCCGGCATTCGATCTCGGAAACGAAGCCTCGTGAGTGGCCGTTCGACATCCTGATCCCGAACCGGCCAGATATCGCCGCCGACCTGGAAAAGCTGCTTGTACATGAGCGGGTTTTCGAATTCGGCGAAGTGGCGAGTCTGCTGCGTACGATTCAGGGAATGGGTGGAGCGTCGTACTTCGGCACGAACCCCAATTCGGGGGTGCGCGAACGCTTCGATGACTACACGTTTCTGCTCAACACGAACGGATTCACGGCGCGTGCAGGCGGAACCTGGGACAAAGGCGTGGTCGCCGGAGGCTTTTGGGATAAGCTCCTGCATGTGCAACACCGGTTCTTCGCGTACCCTGGTGACGCCGAGTCGCCTGTGCCAAAGTGCGGGAATTGCGTGCCGGCAGACGCTTTCCGGAGAGGAGGTGACTTCGCGGCGGATGGCAAGTGGCAGATGCGGTTCGAGATCGCAGGCCATGCGCCTGGAGCTACAGCCTCCGTCCCGGCCGGAGCCGAAGTAACGGTTGCAATCGTTGTCACGGCTCCATCGACGATCGCTTTGGTGGAGTTGATTTCGGATGTGAAAGGAAAGCCCGGAGAGGTCGTGGCTGAGTGGAGATCTCCGCAAGCGACCTTGGAATTGCGCCACAAGTTCACGGCGGGCAATAGCGGTTACTTTCGGATGCACGCGAAGGACATCGCGGGGAATCATCTCTATAGCAATCCGATATTCCTGGACGTCCGGGGCTCCAGGCGCGAGTCGGTGGTGGCGAGGAGCGGTGTTCCTGCGTTCTTCGATTCCGCGCCGAAGAAATCGCCGGAAACGGTGCGTGTGAGCTTTTCGCAACGGCGGTCTCCGCTACCCGTCGTCATGGGTGCGGCGTTTACGCGCAAAGTCGAGATTGAGTTGATCCCCGAAGCGGATGGCATCTATATTCTCGAAGCCGGTCTCGACAGCAGGGAGGTGTTCGAGGGGGAGAAGGCAATCGGGTTTTCGTTGAACGGAGCGGTCGGCAAGTCCTATCGCGCATTTCATCCGGTGAACCTCCCGAAGCCGAAGTTCACGCGCAACCTGGTCCCGTTCCGCTTCGAACTGGGTTGTTTGCGACGGGGAGTACCAGCGCTGATCACACTCGAATCGGCGTCCAGTGGCGACGGGATCGGCATCACCTATTTCCACGTGATCTCATCGTCATTTCCCGTTGCGGCGCTTACCGACATGCACCAGCATTCACTGGCGGCGCAGGAATATGGAAACAAGTTGTCCCGCACCATGGGCTACAACTATTCGGGCACGGGCCACATCCATGACGAGGCGGAAAGAACGAAGGCCGGTACTTTCTCCGGCGACGGGCTGATCATTCAAGCCGCCGGGGAAGTGAACAACGGATTCGGGTCGTGCCACGTCGCGTTGGCATTTCCAGAAGCGGTCGACGAGCTTCAAGCTGTCTGGAAGAACTCCCGAGACAACTCATTCGCCGCGGCATTTGAGATGTCGGGCGCGCCCATTTTGAACCATCCCTATTCCGACCGACGTCTTGCCTGGGTTCAGCAGAGCGGGGATTGGGGCGCCTCCGAAGAGTACTTCCACGGGTATGCCGGTTGGGATCATCTTTCCGGACATTACGGATGGGTAGAGCAGCAGTGGCAGACGCTGACGCTGTTTGAACTTTTCAACGGTTACGATTGGGGCGGCCGGATGGCTGGCAATCGCGAATCGCAATCCAACGCTGAACTGCGCTGGCATGAAGAGCTGAACGACTACATCTACGGACGCCGCCGCGCTCCGGTCTTCGCCACGGCGGGTTCCGATGTTAAGACCTTTTTCGAAAATCCGCAGGATTTCTACATCGGTAACATGGTGCACGCTGCGGCCTTTGATCGTCCGGCGCTCGAATCCGCAACCTTCGCGGGCCGTCTGGTCGTTGCCGGGGCGGCCCACGTTCGGCTTCTGGTGAGCCTCACCGATGCGCAGGGACAGGTTTACGTCCCCGGCAACAAAGTGGCCGGCAAGGGACCGTACAAACTGCACATTGAGGCCTGGAGTCCCAAGCGTCTGTCTCGTATCCGAATCGTCGACCCGAAAGGGGTTTCGCGCGAATTCACGATCGATGAGAATTTCGTAGTCCGCGACATCGTCCTGGACTCGCTTCCGCCGCTCTACTGGTTCTATGTGTTAGTTCGCGGCGACGAACTTCGAACGACAGCGCTCAGTAATCCCTTTTTCGTCGGCGTGCCGTAAATACCAAGATTATGCACGCAGGATGATTGACCGATCCGGACCGGACAACCGGCGTATGCTCTGGATACCGAACAACTGGTACTTACGTTGAGGAAAGCCGGGGCAAACTGCCACACCAGCGCTTGACCAAGAAGATGACTCGGAGTTAAAGGTAAGCCGCTCAGCGTCCGCGGAAGTTGCCGGTGAAATTGCGGCCGTTGATGTTGCCGCCTACATCCACGCCTGTAACCATCGTGCCATTCGTTTGGATGTACGCACTTCCACTCGTGCTCCCACGATTGGAAGAGTTGATCATGCACCGGGAAGTGTTTCGGATCATGCTGCCTTTCATCTCCAACCGCTGCCGATGATCGGTGATCAACGTGATCTGGCACTGATCGTCTATGATTCGAACGGAAAGGTCGGTCGATAGTAGGTCTATTTCATCTCGCGCGCTTCGAATCGCGCGAGCATATTGCCGCCGGCGTCATACAGTTCGAGATGCTCTCCGAAAATTTTCCAGGTGCGGACCTTGTCGAGTGCTTTGAAAAGCGCTTCCTCAGTGTCCATGCCCTGGATGCACGCCATTTGCGTTGCGGCAATGCTGCCAAAAGTAATCTCAGCGCCATTGAGTTTGTAGCCGCCGGTCAGGTTGTTGCAGCCCCCGAAGCCGGTCACACGGTTCTGCTCGGACCGGAACACAAGACTAGGCTCCCGCTGATTCTCAGCGACTATCACTGGCTTGTTTTCGAGCAGCACCAATTTCCAATACGTCTCCTGCAGCGGCGCTGTGGCGAAAGGAGCACCGCATGTTTCTCCCGGTCGGATACCGATGTACCGCTCGATTACGAGGGTGGGGGTTGGGCGTCCGCTATCCGGATTGGGTCTCATCGCGACCTGGCCTTCGAGATCGACCATGAGTTCTTCTCCAGGTTGCTTCCGAGCACTGAGATACGCTGCTTCCGCAGTTTTGTATTCGCCCTCCATCGCGACGGGCCAACGCTGCCCGCTCTGGCACTCGGCGAAGACCGCGGCGTCGGCCATGTAACGGAACATCCCCCTCATTTCCAGCCGCGGCTCGATTCGCTCAAACGCCGCCGTTCGCCGTAGATCATGGTTGAGCGTCGAGTCGATCTCACGTCCTTGCAGATCCAGCTTGCGCAAAACATCGCTGCTCTTCACTGCAAAGCGCTCTGAGGATTCGTTGGCCCCTTTGAGCATCAGCGTAGATCCATCGCTCGACAGAGACCATCTTCCAATGTCATCGAAGGGCTTGGCGTCGGCCCTCCCGGTGTAGGTCATGCGGAGGTAGAACGACTTGTCCGGAAAAAGGTTCAGGGCATAGCGGATTCCCGGACAATCGGCGCAGGGGAGTTCCCCAGCGAAGCCGGCCGGCAGCGCGCCGAGAGAGCTGCCGGAAGATGAGCCCGCGCGCCGCATGATCATCATCGCCACCTGGCTTCCTCTTCCCTGGGTCAGCACCGGATACGCTTGATCTGTGATGAACATCAGATTGCCACCAGCAGTCACGCGTGCCCGAACGGAATACGTCCGGCTCTCCACTATTCGCGCGGGGTCATATTGAATCGAGAACTTAAACGGGGGCTGGCCCGGCTTTTCCAGACGCGTATGTCCGATTATATCGGCGGGGGCTCCTGCCCGTGATACGTCTTCGAGGGTCGCTTCAAAAACGGCGTCCGGAGGCAGCGCGATCCGCTCCCGGTACGTAGCTGTCCCCGTCACCGAGTTTGTCCCCTGGGCAACTGCAACCGGCGAAAGCAACGCCAGCGAGATAAGCACCCAATCGAGTTGTAAGGTCATAAGCTAGCCTCTAGTTCTGTGATGCGCATGCTTTCCTTCGCTACAAGCGCCTCGCAGCCGTGCGACGATATTTTTTGGATCGAGGAGAGCTTAAGAGGCGTTTGAAACGTTCGACGTGGCGGGCCGCTGATCTCAATCAAGCGGGCTTCAAGTCCAGCAGATACTGTGCCCGTGGCCGTCATACCTGCATCCGTCCCTGAGGCAATTGTAGACGCTGCATTATATTAGGACGGTCCAAGTATTTGGGTAAGGCCCTCGGCGGTGCTGTGGCGAGTTTTGCACAAGATTTTAGTGTTTTGCATGCGCAAAATCTTCGTTTCGGATCTTCGCCGGTCATGTGGAATTTCGTCTTATAAAAGTCCGCGGGAACCCTTGCTTTCCCAATCGGTGAGGCGCAGCATTTTTGGTATGACGCCTGCATGAAAACCAAACCCACGGCTGGCGCGCTGCGCGCCGCTATCCACCTTCAACCAAATTCCGCGCTCTTGGAATCACCCGCCGTGGAGGTCGCATAGTTGGCTGGCAGGGTAGCCAGTTATCAATGCGGCATGTCTGGTGGAGCGAGGCAGATGTTCATCCGATAAGAAGCAACGCGCCAGAGCCCTCTCTCTTTCTTCATAACCAGCAGCAGTGGGATGGAGCGCTTCAGAGTGACGGAGCCGTACTGGACGATCTCGGCATCTACTAATGCGACATCCTGGGTGAGAAAACGAATTGTCTCGGCGGGTGTGCGAAGCGAGGCGATTTCCGACCAGGGGCGCTGCGACTGTTTCAGTAGGCTGGCCAGGGTGGTGCGGCCGTTCTGGGTCCAGATGTCGGCATCGGACGTGAAGAGCTGCGCAATGCCCGTGGAGCGATCGTTTAGCCCGGACGCGATTTCGCGTATTTCATCGCGATCCGTGTCGGTCTGAGCCTGGGCTAGAGAGACCATGGTGAGCAGGAGTGCTATGGTTCGCATGACTGATGATGTCGGGAGGAGGCGAATCCTTTCCAGTTATGCCAATCGGGCTCGCGTTCCCCCACATGATTACTTCATCGACGCGTGTTAGTGTCCTGTCCGCGATTCTGCGGAGTGGTTGTTGTACGTATGGTTGGGTTGAGGCTCCAGATATGTGCAGGAAGCACAATCCAATTAGTTTCGTTTAAAGAGGCGCTTGATCTCCGGGGAGAATTCGCGGAAGGTGTTGAAGAGGCTCCCGAAGGCTAGTTGCAGACCGATGCCGCGCATTGCTTCGGCATTGTCGCGGTAGCCCGGAGGCATCCAGGTGTTGCCGATGTACTCAGAGGCAAAGGCTCCACCGATTCGCGAGACGTGCGGCACGTATTCGCCTTTCTTGTTCAGTGTCACGAAGTTCATGCCGAGCGCATAACCCGTGCGTCGGAGCGCTCCGGTACATTGGCAACGCACGTAGCGCACTTCGTGCTGGAGAGCGGCCGAACCGGCTGCCTCGATTGTGCTGCGGATTCGCGAGCGAACAAAGCGGTTGCCCACTCGCTTAAAGTATCCATCCGCGTCTTCGCCCCACTGTTCCGGGTCGTTATCGAGATGCGATGCGACAGCGGATCCGAACGCCGCGGCATAGGGCCCGGGCGTTCCGTAGGATTGTCTCCAATAGAGCCCCCATCGCTGCGCTGGGGTGAGTGGCTTGAATTGATCGCGAGAGATGACTGTGCCCCATAGAGCTGGGGGCTTGTGCGCCGGGTCGGGTGCTGGAGCGGGTTGCGCGAACGCGGAGACGGAGAATGCCAGGCAGAGCGCAGTCGCGGGCAGGAACAAGTCTCTCATCACATACATGGATGCGGTCCGCTGGGCGGGCGCTCTTTTAATTGCTTTATGGGACGGAAATGCCAAGGAAGCACTCTCTTAGCTCGATCACGACAACGGTTGTACCCTTCGATGGCTATGTAAGTACACTATCACCGTATTGGCGTCTTTCCGCCACCAGTCGCTGGCCGCTCCTGGCACCGTGAGCAGCTTCGGCTGTGACCCGTGTTTAGGTGATCGTCGCGGGGTCTAGCGATCACCCGCAGCGTGTTAGCCCTGGCGCAATACTGGAATCGTTTTAGCCGGGCCGTCGAGTTCCAGTTTTACTATGGTGTCCACGGCGTGGCGTCGGGCTGTTGGCACACTTACTTCGATGCCGTTGGCAGTTTGCTTCAGCGTGGCGGTGCCGCCTGCCAGCAGGCTGTGCCGCACGATCCTGCGCGGGAGGGCGGGTAGCGTGATGGTGTCCGTTGGCCAGCGCAGGATGTGCAGGTATATGGTGTTGCCGGTGTGCGTGCTGCCGCCCCACCAGTTACCTTCTGAGAGCACGAAGCCGCGCGCGTTGGCGGGGCGCTTCTTTTCGTCGGGTGCGACGAACGGGCCTCCGCGCGTTCCGTAAATACTCTCGCCGAATTGCTTGAGGAAGCCTGCCCATCTCACGCAGGCGCGCGGCATGGGATGGCTCGATCAGTCCGTCCGGGCGTGGCCCCACGTTGAAGAGGAAGTTGCCGTCCCCGATGGCGCAGCACACCAGTCCCCGCAAGCACTCCTCGATGGAGCGCAGCTTGTCGTCGGGCTTATATGCCCACTGTGTGCCCACGGTGGCGCAGGTCTCCCATGGACGGTCGTTCTGGAACAGGCCGATTTTCTGTTCAGGCGTGTCGAGATCGGCGGGCATTCCAGCGCGGTTGTTGATGATCAGGTTCGGCTCGATCTGGCGCATCATGCGCAGCAGGCGCGGTGCGTCCCAATCCGGCGCCTTGCCGCCGAGTCCGTCGAAAAACCACATCTTAGTCGGACCGTAGTTAGTTAGTAACTCGCGCACTTGCCCATGCAGATACTCGATGTACTTAGCATGCGCCTCACCGTTGCGGTAGTCGGGATGATGCCAATCCGGCTGCGAATAATAGACACCCCAATCGATCCCGGCGCGACGGCAGGCGTCGGAGAGCATCCTGGTGACGTCTTTGCGATAAGGCGATTTCTCGCTCGTGATCTTATAGCCGGTAAGTTTCGAGTCGAATTCGACGAAGCCGTCGTGGTGCTTGGTTGTGAAGACGAGGTACTTCATGCCCGCATCTTTGGCGAGCTGCACCCATTCATCCGGGTTGAATTTTACCGGGTTGAACATGCGGTAGAGGTTGTCATAGACCTCCACTGGCACGTTGCCGACGCCTGTACGGCCGCGGCGTTCCGCACCGCGTGACCAGCCGATCTCGGTGCCGACGATGCTGACCGGTCCCCAGTGGATGAACATGCCGTAGCGCAGGTCCTTCCAACGTTCGATGGCAGCTTTGGGAGCACCGGGATCGGTCGCGTCCGCGCCTGTCTGCCCCGCAAGCGGAACGGCCGCCGCAACGGGAAGAGAACAGAAATTTCGTCTGGTCATGCAATCACACCTTTCCAGTTGACTTGGCCGTGAGGCCTTTGCCAGCAATCTTGAACGTGAACGCGTAATCGCAGGGCTTGCGCGTGGGCAGCTCGATCTCGAGTCCCGCTTCGCCGTGCGTGTATTTCAGGGCGCCCTGGTGCCCGAGCAACGTAACGCCGCTGGCCTTACCTGCTATGGATCGGACGAGCAATTTGCCCGACGCCGGCCAGTCCATCGCGATTGCGTAGAGCGCACCATCGTGAGTGGTGAAGCGGATATCTTCAGCGGTATGAGGCTGGTCCTTCTTTTCGCTGAAGCCGCCGCCAGTGTTGCGCGTGGGCCCTTCGCCGAAGACCTGCCAGGGGCGCGACGAGTAGATCGCCTCGCCGTTGATCTTGAGCCAAGCGCCAAGCTGCAGCAGCATCTCGCGTGCCTTAGTTGGGATGGTTCCGTCGGCATGCGGTCCGACGTTAAGCAGCAGGCAACCGTTCTTGGCGACGATATCGACGAACACATCGATCAGATCGTTGGTGGTGCGGTACTTCAGCACGTTGTGGTGAAACCACGGACCCAGAGAGGTGTCGGTGAGCCAGGGATAATCGGTTGCCTTGTCTTCGCGACCGCGCTCGAAATCGAGGATACCGGTGTACTTATGGATCTCGCGGAACTTATGCGCGACGCCGATTTCGCGGCGCTCGCGAGCGGCCCAATTGTAAGTGTGGGCGAACATCAGGCGCTGATACTCCGGCGTGATTACTTTAAAGAGTTCGAAGTCGAACCATGTCAGGTCCGGCCGATACTTTGCCAGCACTTCGTTGACCATCGCAAGCCATAATTTCTGGAAGCGTTCGCTGGGCGGTGTGCCCTTTTCGTGGGGTTCTGCGTATAGGTCGGAATTCCTGACGTCGGCGGCGTCGAAAGCATAGCCGGGTTCGAAGTACTGCCAGGCGAAGCCGTGATGGAACGTGGTGACGAACTTCATTCCGCGCTTGCGAATGGCTCTTTCGAGTTCGCCGGTGATGTCGCGACGAGGCCCTAGCGCTACGCTGTTCCAACGCGTTACTTTGGAATCCCACATCGCGAAGTTGTCGTGATGGATAGCGACTGGTCCGGCGAATTTTGCGCCAGCGCGGGCGAACAGATCGGCCCAGTCTTCCGCATTGAACTTAGGCGCGGTGAATTTTGGAATGACGTCCTTGTAGCCGACCTTGCGCTGATCGCCGAAGCGCTGCTGGTGATATTTGAACGCAGCATGCTTCTCCATGTACATCTGCCTGCCGTACCACTCCATGTCGGAAGGTGCGTCTTCGGTGGCGTAGGTCACCGGGCCCCAGTGTGTATAGATACCCAACTTGGAGTCGCGAAACCACGCCGGGTCGCGATGGGCTTTCAGTGATTCCCAATCAGGTTGGTACGGTTCGGACTTACTCTGAGCCAGCGCCGTGGCTGCAGCAAGTCCGCAGAAGCTGCGTCGATTCATGTTTACGTGAGTGCGCCATTTAAGCGCTTGTTCACGGCGAGTATATGACTATCTCGACATTGCTGTCAAGCGCTTAATCGTGTTGTCAGAAAACGCAAACTCGTGATATAAACTCTTTGGGCGCTTACTATGGGAACTCAAGCTGAAACCGGGTCGTTGGTCAAAGAGCATCTGGCTGCGCAACTGAAGGACGCCATCGTGCAGGGACGGCTGTTGCCGGGGCAGCGAGTCATTGAAGGCTCCTGGGCACGAGAGTTCGGGGTGGCGCAGGCGTCGGTGCGCGAGGCGATCAATCTGCTGATCGCGGATGGTTTCCTCGTGAAAAGCGCAGGGCGCAGCGCGCGTGTTCCGCAGTACACCGAATCTGATATCGCGCGTATATACGAGGTCCGGGGTGCACTCGAAGGACTGGCGGCGCAACTAGCCGCAGCGGCGCAGGCGGACATGACCGCGCTTGAAGCAGCCCTGGATCAAATGGAATCCGCAGCCACGCGTGGTGATGTAAAGGAGTTGATCGACAGCGATCTCGCGTTCCATATCGCGCTGGCTGAGGCCTCCGGCAACACAGTGCTGATCGACCTGCTTGGACGTCTGCTGCGACCGCTATTCACCTTTGTTCTGCTGCGCATGATGGAGACTCACGAGAGCACCGTCAGCTGGAAGCCCGACATACCGCGCCATCGCGAGATTATTTACCTGATTCGGGAAAGCAATCCCGTGGTGGCCGGACAATTTGTGCAGCACTGCGTTGGGCGGTTCGTGGCGTCGGCGCACGCGGTTTGGGCTCCGGAGCCAAAGGCCAAACGGAAGAGGAAAAGCTGAACAGGGCGGAGCGCGTGCGTGCTGGTTGCTCGCAGCATGCTGTTCCCGTCAAGACGAAGTCGCGTTCGAAAGCACGCGGTGGGTTTTATAAAACAGACTGACCACGATGCCTTTGTTGAGCTTCGCGCCGATCGTTGTTAATGCGACGGTAAGGGTCACGCACCAGGGCTCAGGACTAGAGCGCGCGGACGAGGTTGGCACGAGCGGTGCATACGACGTCCAATTCGACAAGCTCCAGTTGCAGGTGGGCCAGACGCGGACTTTGGACGCCAAACTTGATATTGCGACGGCAGCCACCACGATCGACGTACGTGAATACGGCCGTGGCGCTGTCAGGCGCTGCAACGGCGCTCAATTGGAAGACATCTTCACGATGCTCGTCGATCTGGAACCGCGCCGTTCGACTACCGTGACACAATTTTAATAGGAGGCATGATATGAGCTCGGCAACGGATAGGGCGGAGATCGAAGCGCTCTTGCAGAAGCTCGCGAGAGCGCATGCCGACCATAACGCGGATGCCATCGTCGAGGTTTATGCGCCGGACGCTGTGATGTTCGACTTGGCCCCACCGCTAGGGCGCCGCGGAATGAAGCGCGACAACGTCGCAGCCTGGCTTGCCGGCTGGGAAGGGCCAATCCGGGTGGATGCGCGCGACGTAAGCCTTACAGTTGACGGCGACTTGGCGTTCGTATCGGCACTCAACAGAATGCGCGGGCGCCAAAGCGGTGAAGCTCAGGATTTGTGGTACCGTACCACGATGTGTCATTCAGAAGTTAAGTGGGCAATGGCAAATCGTCTGCGATCACTCGTCCGTGCCCTTCTACATGGATGGGAGTTATCGCGCCGCGGTGGATCTTAAGCCGTAATGTGTCGAGTGAGCATGAACAGCTGGAGTGACGCGCCGAAGAAGCATGCAGCGCCGCCGCTGATGCTGAGTGTTGGGCGGCACTGGCTATCGATTTCGCGAAGTGTTCTGCGACTACTTGGTAGCGTCAGGGAGCCGGTGACGGTCGAACGGTAGCTGGACCTCAGACCAATCAAAGGAGACCCAACAATGAGAAAGATCATAGCCGCACTGGTGGTGTCGGTGGATGGGTTCATCGAGGGACCCAACGGAGAACTGGATTGGGTAGAAACGTGGGAGGATCCCTTTGATCTTCTCCCCCAGATCGACGCGTGTATTCTGGGCAGCAGAATGTATCCGGGCTACGAGCACTACTGGAGCGCCGTCTTGGCAAAACCCGAAGGTCCCTTACCCTTCACCGGAAAGGCGGCTTCGAAGGGCGAAATCGAATACGCGCACTTCGCCGAGAAGACGCCCCATGTCGTGCTGTCTAGGACGTTGGACAAGGTCGCCTGGAAGAACACGCGAATCGTTCGGGACGTCGATGAAATCCGCAAGATCAAGCAGCAACCAGGTAAGGACATACATGCGGTCGGCGGTGCAATGCTGGTTTCAAGCCTGATGAACCTGGACCTGATCGATGAAGTCCGGCTGGTCGTGCAACCCATCATCCTGGGCAAAGGAAAAGCGCTGTTCAAGGACGTAAAGGGACGGCATGCGTTGAAGCTCATTGACGTCAAATCATTCGAAGCGGGCGCGGTCCGCTCTGACTTATACTGCATAACCCACTTTCGTGAACAACTTTGAGGAGGACTCCCATGTTGCAAGACGCTCCGATGTATTCGTATATACCAGCGAAAGACCTCGCCCGGGCGCGCAAGTTCTATGAGGAGACGTTGGGCTTTAAGCCCAAGCACGTGGCAGCAGGCGGCGTAGTCTATGAGTTTGGCAAGGGTACCGCGTGCTTCCTTTATCCGACGCCGAACGCCGGGACCTCCCGGGCAAGCCAGGCGTTCTGGCAAGTCGAGAACGTCGAACAGGAGGTCGCGGAGCTGATGGCGCGCGGCGTGACATTCGAAAAGTACGACCTGCCAAACGTAGACCAGAAGGGGTATTTCGACCGGCGGCGGTGCCAAGGCTGCATGGTTCAAAGACACGGAAGGAAACATCATGGCGGTGATCCAGAGTCTGATGAGTTTCTGATTCATTCGCGCATATGCGCATCGATTAAGTATCGCGAACGAAACGGGCGGCCGGCGCGATTCCGCGGATTTCGGGCGGCTAAAACCGCGGCATCGCCTTCAGACGTACGGCTCCAAGAGCAAGTCCAGCGCGGCGCGTACTCGGCGTAGACTCCCGTGTAGTCGCCAAGTGGCGGGTAATATCGCGCCTGCTGTTCCGACTTCCAGGATCGCCAACTCGCCGCGTCGCCGTCAGGGAGCATCTATCCCGCTACGGGGCCGTGAAACCGGCATATCGGTCCCGGCTGGCCTATCGGAAAGTGGCCCACACGGAAGTCGCTTGGTGGGGAAGTGTGAGCCGTTCACGCCGGCACTATTTTTTCCGTAGCCAGTTAATTTTTCCACCCACGCGGTCTGTGTGAGCGCGGACCACCCAACGTGTTTTCCTTTTTGATTGACCGGCTAATCATTGCCCCGCGCAGTGTGGATATCTAATCGAACCAGCAGGTTAAGGCGCGTGAAATGATCGGACCTGGTCAATCAGCAGTTAACCAGCCAATCCGTCATTCTGAGGCGCTTACGGCTAGATTTGGGTGCAGACGGATTGGACCGGTTAACTGTTGAAACCAGTTGCAGTTTCAGCCGCCGCCCGTTCCACCACCCGCCAGTGCATTGGGAGATGTCGTCCCAAACTGGCTCGCCGAAAAAGGCGTTATACTCGCTAACGGGGAACGCGCGCTCTCCACTTCACGCTGAACCAGCACACGAGCTTGCGCCATTCCGCCTGAATCAGTTTGGCGGAAATTTCGGCGGTCCCATCAAAGCAAACAAGCTGTTCTTTTTCGGCAACTACGAAGGTCTCCTGCCCGATCCGCCACGTACGCGACGGTCAATGACTTCGTTCGCAATTCCGTGGATTCAGTGAGCATTAGCGGTGAAATGGCCACTAAGGGCGGGCGGCGCACTTACTTGTTCGGCTATGCGCAAGACGAATTCAAGATGAGTCGTACGCTCACTCTTAGCCTGGGTGCGCCTGGCCAATTCGATGACGTGATGGCGGCGTTCCAGGGACCTGCCGGATGGCAACAGCAGCAACCAGAGACCGGACGTGGTGCCTGGCGCCCCCATCTATCCGGAAAAGCAGACGCTCGATAACTGGTTCAACATTGGGGCGTTTGCGGTTCCGAAGAGCGGAACGTGGGGCAACGCGGCTCGTAACCTCGGCCGCGGACCGGGTGTGGACCAACTTGACCTGTCCGCACAGAAGACCACGAACATTACCGAGCACCATAAAATTGCGTTCCGGGCGGAGTTCTTCAATATCTTCAACCGGCCCCACCTCGGTACACCGGCTTCGAATATCTCGTCGCCGGGATCGTTCGGACGCATCACGTCGCCGATGAACAGATCCATCGGGGTAGGCACGGCGCGGCAGATCCAGTTCATGTTGCGTTACATTTTCTGAGTAGCCGATCATCATTGGGGTGTTGGCGGCCTGTTCCCGGCCGCCGCATCCCTCTCGGCCCGCAGTCTGATCCCTGGGATCTGTTACAGCACTTCCGTCCACGATGGCGAGGCTGAAAAGGCGGCGTGGATCAACCCCGTGTGTGAGTAGGTTTGCGGGAAGTTACCCCACATGCGCGGAGCCGAAGTGTCATAGTCTTCCGAGAGAAGTCCCAGGGGTGACAACGCCCCGTGTATCCGGTCGAATATGGCTCGGGCCTCATTGCGGCGTCCAGCCGCGGAGAGCGCTTCGATCAACCAAAACGTACAGATCACAAAGGCGACCGTGGGCTTGCCGAAACCGTCGTTGAGGCTATAGCGATGCAGCCAGCCCTCGCGGGCCAGGTCTTTGTGAATTGCGTCAATCGTGCTGCTGAGCCGTGGGTCTGCTGGGGGAAGGAAGCGCAAGCGGGCCATCTGCAACAGGGAGGCGTCCAGATCTTCGCCGCCATAGTGGCCTACAAAGCTCCCTTTCGCAGCGTTCCAGCATTGAGTAATCATTTCGGCATGGATCCGGTCCGCCGCCGCATGGAACTCCGGTGCTCTCGCGGGTGCATGAAGATCCGCGATTCCCGCCATACGATCCGCGGCGGCCCAGCACATCAGACTTGAAAACGTCTGCGGCTTCCATTCAGTGCGATACTCCCAGATGCCCGCATCCGGAACGCCGGCGAGCGAGATCGCCTTTCGCGCCAGTTCTTCAATCAGACGAAGGGCCGCCGGTGAACGCTCCGCACCCATACGCTGGTCGAGAAAGATCGGCGTCAGCGCCAGCACCATTTCCCCGTAAATGTCATGTTGGGAGTGTAGTGCGGCGCCATTACCGATCCGCACCGGTTGTTCGCCGTTATAGCCCGGCCAGTTCGGAAGGATTGATTCTTGGAGTTTTTGCGATCCGTCCACACGGTACAGCGGTGCCAAATTTAGCCCCGGCGCTCCGCCGGCCACATTCAGTAGATATTGGACGAACTGCTCGCGCTCTTCAAACTGTCCCAGCAGGCCGAAGGCGTTCAGCACATAGTATGAGTCGCGCAGCCAGCAATAGCGATAGTCCCAGGTGCGCCCGCTTCCAGGCGACTCCGGAATCGACGTAGTCATCGACGCGATGATCGCACCTGTGTCTTCGAAGCAATGCAGTTTCAACGCCAGCGCCGACCGGATCACCTCCTGCTGGAATAACGGGGGAATATCGCACTGCTTGACCCATTGCTTCCAGTAGCGAGCCGTCTCATTGAAGAATCGGTCGCACAATGGTTCAAGGGTCTCTTCGACAGGCTCACCCCAACTCAGCACGAGGTGCTGTCGTCCCGTAAGCGTGAAGGGCTGACCACCGAGGTAGGAAAGGGGGAGATCGGTGGTAAGCCGGAGCTGGCTGGCGAATCCCTCGAATCGGACATGATGCGAACCTTGCACTGCAGACGGCCGTTCTTTGGACCAGCCCAGCCTTGGCTCGCAGACCACCGAAATGCGGGGCGTGCCTTCGCTCGGCTCCACAATCCGCATCAGTTGCGTCGGCCGGAACGCGCGGCCGAACAGCATGAAGCGCGGCGCAAAATCAAGAACCCTGAAGGAACCCGTCGAGGTTCGAAAGCTTGTTTCAAGAATGTTCGTGTTCGGTAAGTAGCGCTGTGTGCCGCTTTCTCCGTCTGCTGGAGAGATTCGGAAGTGCCCACCATCCTGGCTGTCCAATAGAGTCGAGAACACCGGCTCAGAATCAAACCGCGGAAGGCAGCACCATACAACCTCTCCAGAGTTGTGTACCAGTGCCGAATACTGACAGTTCCCGATTACGCCCAAGTCTTCGAGCTGCATCTTTTTGCACTCTAGCACACAGCGCCAATCATCTCTATTCGAGGGGAATTCGACCTTTGTTTTCGGCGAGCCATGCTTCGAAAGTCAGTAAGTTGGGGTTCAGCGCGCGAGAGGTTTCGATGCTGCGGGCACCGCAGAAGTACTCTTCGAAATCACGCTTGAACTGGAACATGTTGCCGAGATCGTCCGCGCCGGGGAAGCCAAAACTGCGATAGACCTCGGGTGGCACGGCATTATAGCAACCTTCTTTGCCGAGCGCTTTACTGAACGCGGCTGCCATCTGCGCTCCGGTAAGATGCTCTCCGGCAATGCCGACCGTTCTGCCGATCCACTCGCCGCTATCCTTGAAGATGCTATACGCACAGGTGCCGATATCCGCAGCCGCAATGCCGGGAAGCTTCTTGTCATCCATGGGCATTGTAATTGCGAGTTTGCCGTCCGGGCCCTTCTTCGGACCCATGCCGAAGTAGATGAAGTTATCCCAGTAAAACGATGTAAGCAGGAAGGTTACGGGCACTTCTACGTCAGTAAAAAGGTGGTTGGCTGCACCCTTGGAATCGAAGTGCGGCACCTTGTAAGTGCCCATCAATGTGGGCATTCGATCGTCGTCCAGCGGGACCCACTTACGAGTATCTTCGAGGGTAGACCAGATAACGTGCTTAACTCCGGCAGTCTTGGCAGCGTTTGCCATCGACTTCGCCTGAGCGAATTCCTTCTCGGGTGAGAAGTGGTCCCAGAAGAAGGTGACGCAATAGGCTCCGTAGGCATTCTCGAAGGCCCTTTTCAGGCTGGCTTCGTCATCAGCGTCGGCTGCAACCACCTCAGCACCAAGACTTGCCAACTGCTTTGCCTTTTCGGAATTGACGTCGCGCGTAATCGCACGAGCGACAAAGCCGGAGCCTGGATCGTTCAGGATCGCGCGTACCAGCCCGCCGCCCTGAGCGCCCGTGGCGCCCATTACCGCAATGATTTTCTTGTCTGCCATGTTGATGATGCTCCTTAGTTAATCTTTGGTCTTTTCGAGGGATAGCTCCTTGGCTGTTTTCACAGCCAGATGCTCCCGAATACGGTCGAGGAGTTCCAGGAGAGTCTGCATCTCCGCATTGGTGGTGCGGGGGAACTTCTGGAAGACCTCTTCCAGGACGAGATCGAGCCGGGCGAGGAGTTCCAGCCCCAGCGGAGTAATGGAGATTACGACGACGCGCCGGTCCTGTCTGGAGCGGATGCGCCGGACGAATTTCTTTGCGATCAGTTTGTCCAACAGTCGTGTGATGTTCGGGCTACGGGAAATCATTCGGCTGGAAATTTCAAGCGTGGGCAATCCACTCTCGCCCGCACCCCGGAGGATTCTGAGAACGTTAAACTGCTCATTCGAAATACCGAAAGGAGACATGGCGCGCTCAACGGCATGTTGGAGGACATCCGCCGTGCGCATGATGGTGACCGAAGCCTCGTGACCGCGCGAGGTAAACGGCTTGGTCTGCTTAATCTCCTCGTAGATTCCGGTCATAGGGCAGGCTCGGTAAGAAACAGATTCCCAGAAAATAGTTTCCATGGATAGTATTATGGCGATGCTGGCTTGCTGTCAATAGTATTTTTAAGCTTTCCTCACGATGGCCGGTGGAGACGGATCGAGGACGGCTGCGCAATTGCTTCAAACCAAGCCAACAATTCGGCGTCGCTTGCATTTACGAGACGATGGATAGCCATGTTTCCGAACATCGGAAGCAGGTGTGACGGGTTACTTCTGTGCCGCCCGCCTGGTTCGGTTGGATGCGCATCGTGCGCGGCCAAAGGACGCAGGATTTCAAAGACGGCACCCCGGGAGGCGCCGTCCCGCAACGCTTGAGTGATCTCCTGCGCGGCAGTGCGCTGCCGTTCGAGATCCGTAGTCACACTCTCGAACGTCCCGAGTTCGTCGGGACCCACACATAGCCCGTCTTCGAGGAATGCGACGTCCAGTTGTAGTTCAATCGAAGTAAACCCTCCTCGCGTCTGCGTCGGCCGTCCGGACCGTCCGGTTCCTATGAAAGAGAAGCCGCCTGGCAGCGACTCAGATGGAAGGACATCGAGGTTGTCGCCAAACATACCCTCCTCCGTTATCAGTCGCTTCGAGCCGGGAAGGATGAAGCTTGCCCGATCTCGCACGACTCCGAACCGGCCGCTAAGGACGTCCAATTGCATGCTGGATCCGAGATTTGCGTGCCGGCTGGTAGAGACGTGTCCGTCGGCTGTCCGATACCGCCAGAAATACGCAAGCGCCACTATCGTTTTACCAGTTTCATTCAACAATACGGCGGCGGTGTTCAGATCGCCACTGGGCGCCGGTCCCATGGGTTGCGGACTGCTAGCGATTTCGCGAACCAGCGCCGCGAAATCGGGATGGTCAGGAGTGACGAACGGCAAGCCAAATTCTGCTACATCCCGGTAGCTGACTTCTGGCATAGTGAATGCCTTGCCGCCCTCACGGCGCGATACGGTGGGTGATTGTATCGCGGTGCGAGATGACGTGCTCACGAACCTGGAACCACCCGCCGGAACCCTGTTGCGTCTGCGCCTGGCTCTTGCTTTCGGTCGCGGCAAAGTCCTGCCAGGAGCTGTAGCGGTTCAGAGCCAGATACTGCCATGGGCCACCTTCCATATGTGCCATGACCACTGAACCTCCCAGAGCGGAACCCCCGGCTACGGGCTCTCGGAGAATCTTTTCCAATTGTTCCCGGTGAGCGGGAATGGCGCGGTGCACGGCTACCACGTATACCCAGCCGGCGGTGTTCGTTTTGGCCTGGCCGCTAATCCCCATCGCACGAGAGAACTCGGACCACGAGGGTCCGATCACGAAAGTGTCGTCGTGCCATTCCACAAGATTGCGCGATGAGGCTGGGGGCGGAGTGGTCTGCGCATCCAGAGTCGTCTTCGGTCCGAGGTGCTCGATGCTGGCGTAATCCCAGTCGTCACCCGATTGATGGCGCAACAGCAGGAAATGCCCCGGCATCGGCGCCTTGGCGTTCCGGCCCTTTAGATCGTCGGCGAGTTGTGCAGCCTTTCCAGGAGCCGATCGAAAGAAAGAAACATGGTAAATGTCGGTTTGACCCGAAGTGGGTTGGGCCGGTTTGGCGGGTTGGGCAGACGCGAATTGCGCGACCGCGATGAATAACAACAGGGTTGAACAGATGTTAGGCATGTTTCCCCTCCAAGAGTGATTTAAGGCGGGTCACAGATCCGTACGAGCGCCCAGTCGTTTCAGATAGATATATTCTTAGCTTGCCGGCGGCGTGCCGTCAAGAGGCTGGTGAGCGGGAAAGCAACTCAGATTTCCCTTTTAAATTCGAACTTTAAGATCTAATATGGTGCGATTGGAGATCTAAATGAAGCTTCTCAATTTCTCTTTTGCCCTCATTTTCGTTCTGATACTGGGAGGCGCAACATCCTGGAGTCAGACCAACTCCGGCCAGATTATGGGCCAGGTCCTCGACGAACAAAAGGCCGCGGTGCCTGGCGTCAAGATGGCAGCGACCCAGATCGACACCAACATCACACAGGAGACGGCAACTTCGAGCGAAGGCGTTTACACGTTCCCAGCCCTGCCTCCCGGAACGTATCGCGTGACGGCTGACGCCAAAGGCTTCGAAAGAGTGACGGTGGAGAAGGTGGAGGTCTTCACTGGACGCGTCAGTTCGGTCGAAGTGGTGGTGAAGATAGGGAAGGCCCAGCAGTCGGTGATGGTCGAAGACAGGGCGCCGCTGCTCTCGCAAGACACGGCGATGATAGCGACCACCGTGGAAGCCAAGCTGATCGAAGACCTGCCGATGCTGGAGCGGAGCACGCTTTCAGTCATATTCCTGACTCCCGGCGTAACGGGAGGCACAGGAGCGGACATCGGCAGCGAGATCCCCAGCATGTATACGGGAGTTACCAGTCCGGGCGCTACAATTAGCGCCTCCGGCGGCGTCGCTGGCGGAGCCTCGATGCTTGTGGACGGTGCAGAGATTACTGGAACCAGCATCCCGCGTGCCACCATGTTGTTCTCACGCGACATGGTCAAAGAAGTGACCGTGGTTACGAACGGCGTCCCGGCGCAGTACGGACGCACTGGCGGCGGCGTGATCAACCAGACCACCAGGTCGGGAAGCAACAAGGTTCACGGGAACGCGGGGTGGCAACACTACGATCCGGCGTTCATGGCGCGCGCTCACGGCTCTATTGATCGCCCGCAGGACCACCGGAATTACATGAACATGTCCGCAGGTGGACCTGTTGTCCTGCCTAAGATCTACAACGGACGCAACCGGACTTTCTTCTATGCTTCGTATGAGCCGAGCCGCTTCGTCTCGAGTGCGTGGCAGGAAATCCGGCTGCCAACTTCGGACGAATTAAAGGGCAAGCTGAACAACAGTTACGCGCTGCTTGACCAGACCGTGCTGCGCGCCAAAGGCGCGGAAGCCGCACTGGCTGCGCCACGAACGGGAAATCTCTACTATCATTCCCTGGTGAACTCGGATGGCTTCCCAACTGGACCCACGTTCTCATCGACCAGCCAATACGTCCAGATTCCCGGGAATGATCTCTCGGCACAGTTGGCGAAGAATCCAGTAGCCAAGTGGCTGATGAGCCAATACCCCACGCCGGAGAAACACGGACCCCTGGTCATTTTTCACCGGCCGGACGGGCTATGGACGACTACGGGCATGAATGCCTGGGGCGCACGCGGGGTTCGCCAGAACGACAACCGCTGGAGCACGAAGATCGATCACAAGCTGACCGACAAAGACCGCATTGCCGTGCGCTATTCTTACGCGCCAATCGACGGAGTCCGATATACATTCTGGGGGCCGGATTCGCCGCTGAACAGCGTGCCGACGGAGCGGATCAGGTCACGCAACATGACATTCAGTCATTCCCACGCCTTCACGGGTTCCGCGATAGTGAACGAGTTCAGGGCCACGTATGCGCGCATTAATGCCCTCCGCGATGCTCCTCCGGCTGCATTAGCCAAAGATTGGGGAAAGGAGATCGGCCTCGTTCCCTCGGTCACCGGAAAGGGAATGCCGGCGTTCAACTTCTCAGACAGTTCGTTCTCAGGGAACGTGATTGGTGCAGCCAACCAGGGGAGTTCGGTTGAAGGGAAAGTGATCGATGCGAATTACGGATATGGCGACGACCTCTCGATCGTGCGGGGGCGTCACGCAATTAAGACCGGGGTGGACATTCGCTCTTTCCAGATGAACTATATCAATGACGTCGTGGGTCGCCGCGGGGGCACCTATAACTTCGGAAACGCATCGACCAACAACGGTGTGAACGGCGGCAGTGGCGTTGGGACTTTCATCCTGGGCCTGATTGACAGCTACAACGTCCAGACAACGCTGGTGCCGTACTATTATCGCTGGCGCTATTATGCCGGCTACTTTCAGGATGATTTCAAAGTCAGCCCGAAGCTGACGCTGAACCTTGGATTGCGCTACCAGGTGGAGACGCCACGCTCAGAGAAATACAACCGGCAGGGCACGTTCCTGCCGGACCTGAAAGGAACCACAGCGAACGGACTCCCGGTCCAGGGTGCTTTCGCGTTTTCCGGCAGCGCGGGGCTGCCAAGGTCGCTTTGGCCGATCAACTATCTCGGGTTCGAGCCGCGCGCGGGCTTCGCTTACTCGCCGATCCGCAGAGTGACTTTGCGTGGTTCCTATGCGCTCTTGCACGCTCCGTTGACCGGGATCGGGAACACGGCTTCTCCGAACTTGGGGGCTTCGGCGGTAACGGCTGGTGGCCAGAACGGCGGGGTGAATCCGGGGTTGGTCAGCTACATAACGAACCCACTCGGGCCCCTTGCTCCGGCGCAACCTGTATCTGGCGGACCCTTTTTCACCTCGTTCTCGGCCGCGATCTACGTCAATCAGACGAGCGCGGTGCCTTCAGTGCAGCAGCGTTCATTCGCGATTCAGTTTCAGGCCTCGCAAAGCCTCCTGCTGGAGACCGGATATCTGGGGTCGAAAGGCACACACCTGATAATGAGCACGAGCGGAGGTTATGACCTCAACCGTCCGACCAACGCCCAGGTGATTCAGCAGATCAAGGCACGCGTCAATTTCAGCCAGACGGTGCCCAACACTCTCGGACTCACAGACACACAGGGGCGGATCTCTACCACCACATATGCGAACACGCTACGGCCCTTCCAGAATTTTTATGGACAGGCGATTCCGCTCTGGTGGGACCGGCGAGGCAATTCGAGCTACAACGCTATCTACTTCTCGGGCAAGCAAAGGATGGCGAAAGGTCTGTACCTGCAAGCCAGCTACACGATCTCGAAGGGTTTCGACGACAGCGTGAACCCGACCTTCGGCGGCCTCACGATCGTCGGCTCCACATATCCACAGGACCCCGAAAACCTGCGAGCTGAGCGCTCGATCTCAAGCAACGATATACCGCAAAAGTTCAGCCTTGGTTACAGCTACGAATTGCCGATCGGCCGCAACAAACCCCTCGCGCCTCACAACCGGCTGCTCGGGATGCTTGTGGGGGATTGGAAGTTGTCCGGTAACGCGACCATGCTGGCCGGCTGGCCTGTATCCGTGCGTCTGGTGGGAAGTGGCTACTGGGTCTCACAGGGCGGTGGCGTTGCGCCGACTGCTTCTTACGGTCTGCGGCCGAATCTCGTGCCCGGAGTACCTATCATCAATCCGAACTTCGGGAGCGGAGACCCTTACTTTACCCCGTACTTGAATCCGGCGGCATTCTCGGTTCCAGGCTCGCTGGATAATCCGGAATTCGGTAATGCTCCGAGGCGGTATTCTCAGGCGCGCACGCCCGGACAGCGACTGTTCGACTGCGCCTTGTTCAAGCAGTTCCGGCTCTACCGCGAGCGGGTTTCTCTTGACATACGTAGCGAGTTTTTCAACGTGCTCAACCATCCGAATCTGACGCGGCCCGGCACCGACTTCCTGACCGGTAACTTTAATACCGCTTCGCTGACGAATCCTGCCGTAGCGCCGTTCACTAACAATGCGAACTTTGGGATACTGAACCGGGCGAATTCGTCCTCGGGGAGAGTGATCAAACTGGGGGCGATTCTCCGTTTCTGACGCCAACTTCGTGATAATTGGAGAAGGTGCGGGTGTGTCCGGTTGGGCACACCCGCTTGTTGAGACTCAGAACTGATAGCGTAGTGCAATCTGCATGGTGCGGGCGCTCGAGGACTTCGTAATGATCCCGCCTTTGATGTCGTTGATGGTCGCGTTTGGCAGCTTCAGATTTCCGTGGTTGGTTACATTGAAGGCCTCCCAACGGAATTGCAGATACTGCTTCTCACGAACGTAGAACTTCTTCATCAGGCCGAGGTTCATTGAGATGAAGCCAGGGCCATCCAGAATGTTTCGATCAGAGCTGCCGAAGCGATACGAGCCGCGCGGCACTGTCGAGAAGGCTAACACGTCAAACCAGCGGTCGGCGGTTGGATTGTCGAGCGTTCCTTTACGAAGACGATCGGGACGGTTCGACTCGCCATTGTCCAGGTCGGCCCCATCCACCTGCGGAGTAAAGGGCTGGCCGGTGTACATCCTGTGATTGCCCGATAGTTGCCAGCCTCGCAGGTAGCGCCCTGCACTCTTCGGCACTTCATAGGAGAAGGCGAACGTAAACGAATGGCCAATGTCGAAATCGGACCGGCCGCGGTCGAGCTTCAGGTTGCGGGAATCCGATGCGCCGCTATAAGTTCCGTTACCCGATCCTGAAATCTGAGAGCCGTAATCGATCGACTTGGAATAGACGTAGTTGAGGCGGAAGAAGTAACTCTTCGCGAAGCGACGCTTATAAGTCGCCATGCCCGAGTTATAAGTTGAGTTTGCTCCGAAGCTGTAGTAATTAATGGAGCTGAACGCCGGGAAGGGGCGGGGGAATGACCCGTTCGACTGGCGTAGCGCCGGTACGCGGACAACCTGGTTGATGTCATAACGCCGTCCCAGGTGGGTGCCCTTCGAACCTGCATACGCAATTTCAATCGCGCTTTCTTTCCCGATTCCGCGCTCGACAGTCAGGTTCCAACTCTGCAGGTACTGCGCGGGCGCGCTCATCTCAAAGCCGTAACCGTTAGTGGTGCCTCCGATGCTGCCACGTGCCGGCGCGAATACGTTAGAAAGTGTCAACGCGTTGGCATTGTTGGCGTCGCGCGAAAAGCTCTCGGGTATGACGAACGGATAGGCGTTACCAAGATCCTTACGGACCGGTTCGTTCATGTTGCTCGCGTAGAAGATGCCGTAACCGCCGCGAACTACCGTCTTCATGCCACCAAAAGGACGCCAGGCCAGGCCGAAGCGCGGAGCCAGGTTGGTGTACTGCGTGTTCACAAGCGATGTCGGCAGGTCGTAGTCGCGTCCTAAGCCGACTTTGCCCTGCAGTTTCGCCGTTGCTATTTTTGCCTCCAGATCGATCACTCCGGCATCATCGGCAATAATAATCTTGTTGAGTTCCGGAATGAAATTCACGATGCGCCCGTACTTCTCCGAAAGCGGGCTGTTGACCTCCCAGCGTAGGCCGAGATTCAGCGTGAGCCGGGGAGTGACCTTGAAGTCGTCCTGCAAGAATGAGCCAAACTGCGTCGCGAAAATGTAGTTCGAGACAGTGCCGCGCTGCCAGCTGGAACTATAGAGATCGCCGAGCATGAAGTCAGCCCAACCGACGCCGGTCCAGCGTCCGTTGAAGCTGAGAGTGCCGCGCGTGTCGCGATTCCAGGGCTCGAAATACTGTGTGCGGTTGACGTCGAATCCGCCTTTGATGAGATGCCTGCCTTTGACCCAGGTAAGGGTGTCGGAAGCCTGCCAGTTGTTCACGACGTTGCGCTTCGGGAATTCCTTGGTGTCGCCGAAGGTCTCGATGCCTGTGATTCCGATGCTGGGGAAGCCGAACAGGATCGGGTTGTCAGTGGGGGGCGTGATGCCCAACTCGCCGCCAAAATCACGGCTCGAGTAGAGCGTCTTCATTTCCGCTTCGCGCGTGCGGGTGAACGAAGCACGGGCTTCATTGACAATGCTCGTCGAAACCATGCGTGTGTAGTTGATGGACGCCAGCGAATAGCGGTTCACGCTCCAAATTCCGAAGCCAGGCAGATTGGAACCGCGGAAAGGATTGTAAGGATCCGAGGCCTGCCACAGGAATCGGCCGGAGACCGTGTCGCGCGAGGAGAAGCGGTGGTTGACCTTGAAGAGCAGTTTATTCGTTTCGCCACGGTCTGTCTCGGTGCCGTAGTAGTTCATGATGGCGCCGGGCATGTTCTCGACCGGATAGTAGTTGAGCAGTTTGGTCGCGGTCGGGTGAAAGCGCGACGGCGGAATGATGTTGTTGGGAAAACAGCCAGGCCCGTTCAAGACAGTGCAGGCGGCAGTTGTGAGCGGGTCTTTCAAGGGAATTACTTTGCCGTTGACGTCCACCGTTTGGGAGAAATTGCCGGCGCGTTCCAAAGCTGTCGCCACACGACCGCGGCGCGACTGGCCCATTCTCTGCTTGGTTGCATCCCAGGAGAAGACGAAAAACGTGCGGTCGTTGCCGTTGTAAACCTTCGGGATACGCACCGGACCTTCGATCGTCGCGCCGTACTGATTGCGCCGCAGCGGAGCCTTGTCCACGTCGAAGAAGCCGCGCGCATCGAACTTATCGTTCCTGAGAAACTCGAAAAGCGAGCCGTGAACACGGTTGCTGCCGGTCTTGATCGCCACCGACATAACGCCGCCCGCGAGCCGGCCAAATTCGGCCGAATACCCGCTGGTCTCCATTTTGAACTCCTGCATCGCGTCGATCGGCGGCATAACAACTTCCTTGCCGCTGCGGCGGTTATAGACGTTTACGCCATCGACTACGAAGTTGGTGTTGTCTCCGCGCGCGCCGTTGATGATGTAACCGGAGCCGTAGCCGCCATCGGAGTTTGGTGCGACTCCGGCAACTAGAAATGCGAGGTCGCCAAAACTTCGACCCGCCAGCGGCATGTTGTCTTTTTCATCGGTCGCGACGACGTCGCCCCTGGCGCCGGTTTCGGTATTGACCGGTGGTGCACTCGCCTGCACTTCGATCGTTTCGGCGAGAGTGCCGATTTGCAGAACCATCTCCAGACGGAGCACCTGGCCTACCAGCAATTCAATCTCATTCCGTACGGTTTTCTTGAAGCCTTCTTTTTCCGCAATCACCTCGTAGGAACCGGGCACCAGTTGGGGAACGGTGAAATTCCCATCATCCGTAGTACGAGCAATTCGAGTTTGGTTGGTGTTGATATTGCGAACGGAAATGGCAGAACCCGGGATGACACCGCCCGAGTTATCCAGGACCCGACCTACCATCGTCCCGGTGGGTGTCTGAGCGAACAGGCCCAGACTCACAGCTAGAGCAAGTGCAAATAATGGCAACTTGGACATATGAAGCATTTCTCCCACCCGAGATTATGTCGAGGTTGCGGAAGCCGCAAGTCTATGAACGTTAAGTACTGTTATGTAACGTTTCGATTTCAGGGTTTAAGCAGGACTGCGGTGTCAATATCGTAGCGATAAACTTCGGGTTCTCGAGAATCGACGTGCACCCGAACCTCACCTTTTGCAGTGTCGTCGATCGTACGCACCTGAAGGCGTTCCCCGGTGGAGCAGCGTAACGCCACGCCTGACGCGAATCCGGTGGGGCCAGAATTGAGGGGATCGAGATCGCAGCTCCCTGCGCCGGGGCGTCGGATTGTCATGGCGCCTTTCGGAGATATCAGCGTCTCGAAGACCACGCCGCCGAGGTAGTCCACTGAGGGCAACGCTTTGCCCGCCGGCACGTCCGTGTCCGCGATGTGAGGCATGCCGTCGATACTCACTTTCACTTCGGGAAGCAGCAACCCGGCATCGCTGATGTAGTAATGCGGGGCTTGCGAGCCGGCGAAGTGAGGCCAGCGCAAAATGACGTGGAAGTGCGGGGGAAAGTCTTCGTGTCCGAGCGGGTTATTGGTGTCGAAGCCCATCAGGTGAATCTTACCGAGTCCCCTTTCGACGACATCCCGGTCCAGGTGCAGCGCTCGAAGCGCCTCGCGCATTCCGAACTCAAGATTTAACGCGGCGGCAGCCTGGACCGCGGGCCAGGTACCGGTCGCATACTTTCCCGCCCTGCGGTCCTCAAATGCATGTTCGATGCGCAGCGCGATCCCCGGCCAACTCAGTGTTGTCTGGACTTCGAGCGTGGAAGAGCGCTGTCGGGGAACAACCGGCACATCAAAAATGGCAGATCCTGCTTCGATCGAAAAAGGCAGCCGGTTCTTTTCGACGATGACCGCGCGGATGGCGACACCGCCAGTCTGCACAGCAACTTTCCGGATGACGCCGTGATCGGAAGGGACCCGAATGTAGAAGAAAATCTCACGCGAGTTCTCGCCCTGGTAGATCGCGCCGCTGGCGAGTTCGCATTGCGGGCAATCAGCGGGAAGCTGTACCTTGATACCCTGCGTCTGAACGCCTGGGTCGCGCTTCATGAGCTTCACGCCGACCACTGCAACGGATGCGGCGCTAAGCGTGTTCCACGCGCAAAGCAGTAGCAGGGCGAATCTTGTCATTTGCGTGCCATGACGAAGGTGGCCACTTTTTTGGGCGGCAGAGGGGACTCCGCGCCGCGCACGGCTTTCCAAATGATCTCGTTGTACTCGCGGTCATCGGAAGTGTCGGCGCTTTCGAGTGTCATTCCATAGAGCGTTGTGCGCCGTATGCTCTTGGGGAGTTCTTTTCGTCAATATCGACCAGGGGAGCCAATGCAGCGTACGGCCGGTAATCGGGCGTGCCCTGGAGCGCCGCCCACATCGGGGTTGCGTAGGCATCGTACTGGGTCAGGGGTGGGAGGCCGAGGAGCAGTTCCATCGTGCGGAGCACGCTCGAACTCGAATACATGGTGCTGTCCACGATGTTGCGCCTGCAGTAAGGGGAGATCATCAGCGCCGGTGCACGATGAGCGTCAACGTGGTCCGGTCCGCCCTGGGTATCGTCTTCCACGACAAAGATCGCCATTTCCTTCCAGAAGCGGCTGGCGCTGAGCGCTTCGACCATCTTGCCGAGGACGAAATCGTTCTCCGCCATCATTGCCGAGGGCGTTTGCACGCCAGGGCGTGTGCCGAGCAGGTGATCTCCGGGCAGCGACAATACGGTGAAGCGAGGCATGCTGCCCTTCTTCTCGAATTCTCGAAATTCCTCGAGCCAGACTTCCAGGCGCTGTCGGTCCGACATCTGCGTTATCGCGTCCGAGCCCAAGTAGGTCGGATGAATATGCCCGACGAGCGTCGGCGTCGCCGGCCGGACCGTTCCGGGAGCTGAAAACGACACGCGCGCGAACTCGCCGTAGCTGCGGTATGAAATGCCAGCCTGCGCGCAGAGATCCCAGATGAAACCCGCGGCGGAGAACGCAGCCGGGTCGTCATGCAAACTCAGGCGCGAGGCCCGCCCCTTACCGCCGTACATCGCCGGCCAGAGCTTTTCAACGTAGTCGGTGGCGTACGCTCCGGTAACCCAATGGTGCCCATCTGCGCTCACTTCCGCGTCGTGGTACAAGTTATCGAACAGGCCAAACCGGCGCGCCAGTGCGTGATGGTTGGGCGTGACCTTTTCGGGGAAGAGGCAATAGTGGGGGTCTCCGTTGCCCTCTTTTATGTCGCCGAAGATGCAGTCGTAGGTGCGATTCTCCTTGATGATGTAGAACACGTACTTGATCGGACAGCTTTTCCCGAGCGGAAATGGCGCCTTAGCAGTTCTGGAGCGCCTTCTTGCCTGCTGGCGAATTCCTATGGACCTGCTGGGAGTAGCGGGCGAGAGTACTCGCGTCGGGCACGCCGATTAGTGATAGTGATCCATGCAGGAGGCCCGCGATGTACCCCGGATTCCGCATGCCTTCGAACTTGTCGGTCCAGGCAGCGGCATTGTTCACGGATGTCGTTCCTTTTCCGTTGGCCACCACCAGCTTGGCTCGGGGGCCGTCCGCGACGATCGCCGTCGGGTACCACCCGGTCGGGATGAAACCCTTGGGCACACTCTTCCCGTCGGTCGAGACGTCGATAACAGCCAGGCAGTTGTTATCCGCGTTGGCTACATACAGAGTTCGGCCGTCGGGACTGAAGGCGAGCGCATTAGGCGTGCTGCCGGGAGGCGACTTTGGCTGGAGGGCGATGTCGATTTCTTCCACAACTTCGTGCGAAGCGGTGTTGATAACCGATACTGTGTTGCGGTTTCCGTTCGCGACGAAGAGGCGCGTCCCGCTGCTGTTCAGAACAAGGTCGTTCGGTTTTTCGCGGACTTTCACATTACGGAAAACGTTGTTCTCTTTGAGCCCGACAACGGAAACGCTATCCTCGCCCCAGTTACTGACGTAGGCGAAGCGCTCGTCGGCAGAGAGGATGCAGCTGTACGGTTTGACGCCGACGGGGATGGCCGTCAGAATGCGGCGCTGTGCAGTGTCGACCACTTTCAGTGTGTGGTCTCCATTACCGGCGACGTAGAGGCGATCACCCTTGCGGTTCACGGCGAGGCCCGCAGGGAAGGCGCGGACACTCAGCGGTATATCGTGCGAGTGAGTCAGCGTGCCCTTGGAGAAGCGATATGCGAGGATTATGTCCTGCCCGCCTGCGGACGCGTAAACGGCGTCTCCGGCGAGGTTAACCGCGATACCCATCCAGCCCTCCTGGATAGGGACACGTTGCACAACCTCCTCGGCGTCCATGTCGATTACAGCGAGGAAATGATCCTTGTACCCATTGCTGGCGGCAAGGACATATTTGGTTTGCGGGACCGCTGTCAGCTTCAGCGGAAGGCCGCCGAGTTCAACCTGCCGGCCTGCAGGCGACAGCGCCCAACCGTTGGGCAGCAGGTAGCTGTTGTCCGGGAGCTTGCGGGGGACATTCTTCTCTGCCGCGGAGGCGGCCGTGCTAAGCAACATCAGAAATTGGGCACGTGTCATATTGATTTAAGGCACAGAAATATTTACATCACGTCCGGTTACGCGAATCGAAAGACTCTTACTTCCGGGCGACTCCAACAGCACGCCGGTCGCGAAGCTTCCGCCTGAAGGCTTGAGGGTAACCGTCGCTTTCTCGTGGTTCATGAGAGTAATCAGCGACGGCCCAGCGCTCAATTCGAACAGCGGGTCGCCCCGGTGATCGACTGTCCGGACCAACTTTTCAAACGGAACAGCCTGCGGCCCGGCCGGCTCTCCTTCGAGAATGGTCTGAACGGAAGCGATCGCACCGCCCGATTCCAGGCAGACCTTCGTGACTTGCGATCCCGCGTGCGGAGGCCAATCGCCCAACATGTCCACGCACGTGACATCTTGCGTACGCGGCAGGCGGACGAGCACGCGCCCGAGTTGTGTACGTTGCACACGCTTGTCGATCCCGAGGAGGCGAACTGCTTCCCTCAGACCGTAAGCCATGTGGAGCGCGGCGCGGCGTGTGGTTGATTCGGTGTTTCCCGATGAGCCGATTTCCAGGCCCAGGCCCGGTGTGGATGAGCCGGTGCCGGAGGCGCACTCGCAGGTGCCGCAATGCCCTGATCGCGGGCAATCGAGAGAACCGAGTAGAGCGCGTCAGCATACAGTTCCGCCGCCGATTGTGCGGCAACCAGGCGCAGCCTGTCCATGCCGGCAGTATCTTCCCGGTACACGGCCTGGATCAGCTCAATCACCGTACCCCTGATTTTTCGAATGCGCGCGTAGGTGCTTTCGACAGTGGCTTTCGCCGCTTCGGGTACTGTTTTACCGAGCCGGCGTGGCGCGCGATCTCCAAGCGTGAAATCAGGGCAGCTAATCTCCATGGGCGCGTGGACATAGAGTTTCCTGGCGCTTTCAGGCGGCGGCACCAATTCCTGAAGAAGCCGAAGGTCCATCGCGTGGGCCGGACTAAGACTGTCTTCCAACAGGTGTGCGAGAGTTCCTGCGTAGCGCGCCGTAGCGCTGGAGTCGCCGGCGCGCAGACTTGCGATCATTCCTTCAAATAGATACTGGACAGATTCGACATCAGAACTCTTGTCCCAGGTGACATTGTGAATCTGCTTGCCAGCCTGGAAGTTCACAATAGCGCTGCATAAAGGCTCGCTCTATTGGCGCGGCATTCCTGTACCGGTCTGGATAGAAAGAGTAAACCTCGGCGATACTGGCGCCTTGGCCGGCAAGCATCTGACGCAGTATCAGCGGCAGTGAAGCGATCGCTGCATGTGAAATTGTTATGTGCGGGTCGTGCCAACCGAAGGCAGGAAAGGTTAACCAGAGTTAACAAAGATAACAGGAGTATGCGTGCACGCATGTGTTACCGTGACCTCACTTGTTCCGGCACAAGGATTTCCTTTAACACACGGCCTTCCACGTTCTTCATCTCGAGGCCGAGGAGCGCCGCCAGCGTGGGTGCGACGTCCAGATGGGACATTTTCTCGAGCGAAGCGCCTGTCGCGGATACCGTAACCCCAAGCGATGAAAGTCAGATACATATCAGGATCTGTCGCGAAGTACCCATGGTGCCCGGGATATCCGCCTCCTGGCCCGGCTATTTCCGGAGCTGTGTGTCCGCCGGCGAAGGCGTACCCGTTTTTCGCGAACAGCATAAGATCGGCCATGCGGGAATTAGAAGCTGGATCCGGCATATCCGACTTTCCGAAATCGGCGGGAGTGAGCACGCGATCGACGCCCTCCGTCTCACGAAACACTTGCGCGAGGCGGGGCCCGAGTTCCTGCTTCTTTGCGGGATTTGTGAAATAGATCATAGTACTGCCGCCGGAACCAAGTGCGTACGCGTCGCAGATTGTCTTTCCATCCTCCACTCTCAGCAGCCCGAGCCGCTGCAGGATGGCGTTCGGCTTCACAAAACTCTTTGCGGCCTTGAATCCATGATCCGTAACGACCAGGATCGTAGCGCGGTCATACAGGCCTGACGTTTTCAGCGCGGCGACAATCTTCGCGACGCATTCGTCGGCATACGCGTATGCGCTGCTGCTGGCCCACGATTTGGGGCCAAACATGTGGTTGGCTGCGTCCGTATTCAGCAAGTGGAACAACAGAAGGTTCGGCTTGTGCTGCTTCAGGATGTGGACGGCCGCCTGCGTCCAGTAGTAATCCCTCCAGGCGGGGCTGCTCTTGAAAAACTCGCGAACGTCCCGTTCAGAGATCGTTTCGGCGGCAATCATTTCGCGCTCGATCGCGCCGGCGGGGTCTGGGACTTCGGGGAAACTCCAGGTGATCGTCTTCGCCTTATGGATGGCAACCCAATCCACCTCGGCCGTGGTGAAACCTGCGTTGAAGATTACATCGTAGGCCGTCGGCGCCTGCACCAGGTCTTCCTTCTGATGCCACGGCTTTATGGTCAGCGGCGCGTTATCACCGCCGCGAACGGGCAGTCCGTTGAATAGCACACCGTGTTTCGCCGCGCGTACGCCGGTGATCATCGATGTGTGAGATGGCCAGGTTACGGTTGGGTTGGTGCCCGTAACCGTCTTCGCCTTCACACCCTCGCTGGCAAGCTTCCAGAGGTTGGGAACGGGAAGGCGCGGGTCCTGCCATTCCCATCCCGGAAAGCCATCAATGCTGATGACGACTATGACGCGGTCCTTGGGGTTTACGAACCGCGACGGGGGCCTGAAATGCGGAAAGCGAAACAGCAACTGCGAGTGCCGCAATGACAGCGGCCAAGAGCCGTCGGAAGAGGTTTATTCATTGTCCAAACTTTCCTGGCGGCTCGTTTCCGAGCCGCCAGTACTGGAGTCAGAATCGGTGTGCTCTCCTAGAAGAGAAGTTTCAGACCGAATTGTATCAGCCGCGGCGGGCCGGCATCGGAGATCGTGCCGTATTCTCGCGCGGAGGCGCTCATATTCGGGTTCCGGAAGCTGGCGTGGTTCCAAACATTGAAGGCTTCGCCGCGGAACTGGAAATTGAAACGCTCGTTGAACTTGAAGTTCTTGAAGATCGACATGTCCCAGTTGTTACGGCCGGGACCTCGTACGATGTTAGGCGCCGAATTCCCATACATATCGGGCGCAGGGGTCGTGAAGACGACTCCGGGTGTCGGATCGAAGTAGAAGTTGCCCGTGACCATCTGGTTGTTGCCCGCCGGAAAGCGTTTGCACTTGGCGGGGTCAAGGTTTTTCGGATCGCCCACGCGGTCAGGCCGGCGAGCCCCGGTCGGAGTGCTGATGCTTGGCGTAAGCCAGCCACCAGTCTGGAACTGGCAAACACCCGATAGCTGCCAACCGCCCGCAATCGTCTTCACGAGCCCCGGGGTCTTATTGAAGAACGGGAAGCTGTAGATGTAAGAGAGTACCAGCACGTGGTTGCGGTCAAACGTAGCGTGCGACCACTGGGACCGGTAATTGGTTAGGTCCTCCACGCCTTCATTGTGGGTGGATGCGTCAGTCAGTACCTTCGACCAGGTATAGGCGACGCTATATGTAAGACTCGACGCGTAACGCCGTGTGACGCCAGTCTGTAGAGCGTGATAGCTCGAAGATGCGCTGCTTTCCCACAAAGCGATGTTGGTGTAACCCTGGTAGGGCCGTAGCGCATTGATATTGACGCTGGTGCCCGCCGCATACTGTACCGCCGGGTGAACCTGGTTGATATTTGGCTTGCGGAGCAGGTGACGGCCCTGCGTGGATACGTAATTGAGGTCGAGCAGGGAATTGAACGGAATCTTCTTCTGGACGCCAAGGTTCCAGTTATAGGTGGCCGGGAATACTACGTCGGGACGGTAGCTGCTGATAGCTGCCGGGAAGCTGGCCTGTTTCCCGCCCGCCGGATCGTCCATACGTCCGTCGAACAGCGTGATAGTGCTCTGGAAGGGCGGGTTTGCGCCAGTATCGACGATACCGAGCGGTAGCCGGTCGTAGTAGATGGCCGCGCCGCCGCGGAATGAGAAGTTACCCTTGCCCCACGGATCGTAGGCAAAACCGAAGCGCGGTGAGAACTTATGCTGGCTGCTGAAAAAACCGCGCGGCAGGTTTCCGAAAAGCTTCTGGGCTGCGGGGTCGGCGGGTGCCCGTTCCATATCCCGGTATTCCGTGCCCGGAACAACGAGGCCGTTGTACGGTACGCCAACGCCCGGCGTTAACTGGCCGGCGTTCGCACCGGTCCGCACCACAGTCTGCGCCTTCGCCGGGTCGTAGTTGCCTGGCAGGAACGTCGAGATTGTATTGGCCGCTTCCACCGGGGCCTTCATGAAGTAATAGCGTACCCCGATGTCAACGGTCAGGTTGGGCCGGACTTTCCACGTATCGGCGATGTAGGACTCGCCCTGCACAAAGCGGATCTTTACCCAGCGTTCGCTGTCCGTTTCCGTGTATTGGCGGAAGTTCCCAAGCAAGGCATCGAACAGCCCGTTGCCTGAGGTGTACTGGTTGCCGCTGGGATTGAAGGAGACCGAACCGGTCGTGAAATACGTCTGTTCGTTCTTCCGGTTCCGGATGAAAATGAATCCGGTTTTCAGGTTATGTTTGCCGCGGAGGTGGCTGAAAGCATCGCGGACCGAGAAGTCCCAGACCGGAGAGTAGCGCTCGTCACGCGCACCGGAAACAGAGGCGTAGCCGCTGATTGCGATGCTGGGCAGTCCGTACTTTTCAGTTTCATTGCCAAACACTTCCTTGAACTGGAATCCGTAAGTCTTGCCAAAGCGTAGGTCGCCTGCGGGTATGCGGCGAAGTTTCAGGTAGTTCGAGACGATGGAAGCTTCGTTGATCGTCTTGTTGGAAATCACGCGCGTCCAGGAGATCTGGGTATTCTGCGCGTTATTCTTGCGGGCCGCCTGAAAGTGCGGAAGCGTGCCCATCTCATAAGGGCTAAAGCCGGACCCCGTGTCATAGATATAGCGCAGGTGAAACTGATTCTGCTGCGACGGTTGATAATCCAGGCGGAGAATGTCCTCGCGGCGGATATCTACGTTCGCCAACTGATAGGTAATGTTGTTCGCCTTGGCTACGTCTTCGTACAACGCAGACATAGGCTCGACCGCATCATACATCTTCATGATGGCCAGGCCGTTCGCGGTCATGTACTGACGCGGCAAGATGTTGCGGCCGGTCGGGTTCGCCTCGGTAGCACGGCTCGGATCGGTGATTGGTTCGCCTCGCAGCGCTTCGACCGGGAAGTTTACGGGATACCGCAAAGTCGCGGTCGTATTGATAATCCCGGACCGCTCGGCATGCGTCGGCATCGTCGCACGGCGGGTCTCTCCGTCAATGCGCCGCCGGTACTCTTGCCCGGCGAAGAAGAAAAGCTTTCTTTGCGGCTTTGGTCGAAATGCCAGGGATGATAATCGGACCGCTCAGCGTCCAGCCAAACTGGTTCAAACGTAGCTTTTCAACCATGGGTGCGAAGAAGCTGCGCGAGTTCAGTTTGTCGTTACGCAGGAATTCATAAAGCGAGCCGTGGTACTCGGTGCCACCGCTACGGGTTGTGAAGTTAATCTGGCCACCGGCGAATCGGCCGTACTCGGCACTGTATCCACTGGCAGCCACCTTTACCTCGCGCACGAAATCCACGCTCAAATTGTTGGTTTGCGATACCAGATTTCCGCTGTCCTGGTTATAGCCGCCATCCACGGTGACGTGGTTCGATGTGCTGCGAGTGCCATTCACATAGAAATCGCCCACGCTACCCGTTGCGATTCCGCCCCGATCGAACTGGTCGGTGGTGGAAACAACGCCGGGCAACAGCATAATCATTTGGATAAGGTTGCGGCCATTCAATGCCAGATCGCGCACCTGCTCACCAGTTACCAATGCCCCGACAGTACCCGAGTCGGTCTCAACTTGTTCACCCTGAGCCGCTACATTGACAACTTCAGTGACGGAACCCAGTTGCAGTGTCGGGCTGACATCCACACGCCCGCCAGTCGTCAGCTCGATATTCTGGCGCGTGAAGGTTTTGAAGCCTTCATGCTCGACATTGACCCGATACATGCCCGGAGGCAGGCTGCTCACAAGATAGAAGCCCTCGGTATCGGTTTTGGTTTCCCGTTGAGCTCCGGTCTGTTCAGATATAACCACCACTCTTACTCCTGCGCCTGGTGCGCGGGATGGATCCCGCACCGTACCGGAGATCTGACCGGTGGATACCTGGGCGAAAAGCGCCGCAGGCCAAATAGATGCCACCAATACGGTGAGCATCAAAACGAACCGGAAAAACCGGCTCAAATGCGCTTCTTGTTTCATTAAAGCCCCCCCTTTGTTGTAGGCGATGATCGTACACCCGACAGCGTGAACAGGTCAAGTGCAAGACACTGCTGAAAATTGCAGCGGATACAACTTTGCACTGTCGTTACCATGCCTGTGGAAGGAAGGTAACACGGATTTGTATAGTTGGTACGGCTACATACGGTTACATAATGCGAAACTGCTTATAACTCTTTTCGCAACAGATGCTTAAGGTAAGTCGATGGATGCCAGTTACGGACCGCTACAGGTGTTCATACAGCGAACGTGAGCACCGTTACAGAACGTGCACTGCGGTCGTCCGAGACCTTGCCGGTTGGAGTCATGCTGGGCGGAGCCCACATCTGTCCCTGCCCCGATCGATCGCGGACGACCTTGCGACAGTCAGAATCGGTTTGCTCTTCTAAAAGAGAAGTTTCAGACCGAACTGTATCAGCCGCGGCGGGCCGGCATCGGAGATCGTGCCGTATTCTCGCGCGGAGGCGCTCATGTTCGGGTTCCGGAAGCTGGCGTGGTTCCAGACATTGAAAGCTTCACCGCGGAACTGGAAATTGAAACGCTCGTTGAACTTGAAGTTCTTGAAGATCGACATGTCCCAGTTGTTACGGCCGGGACCTCGTACGATGTTAGGCGCCGAATTGCCATACACATCAGGTGCTGGGGTCAGGAAGACGACACCGGGTGTCGGATCGAAGTAGAAGTTGCCTGTGACCATCTGGTTGTTCCCGCCGGAAAGCGTTTGCACTTGGCGGGGGTCAAGGTTTTTCGGATCTCCTACACGGTCAGGCCGCCTGCCACCAGTCGGCGTGCTGATGGTTGGCGTGAGCCAGCCACCCGTCTGGAACTGGCAAACACCCGATAGCTGCCAACCGCCCGCAATCGTCTTCACGAGCCCCGGGGTCTTGCTGAAGAACGGGAAGCTGTAGATGTAAGAGAGAACCAGCACGTGGTTGCGGTCGAAGGTAGCGTGCGAGCGCTCCGCCCTGTAGTTAGCCAGGTTTTCGACACCGGTCGTTTCGGTGGATGCGTCGGTCAGTACCTTTGACCAGGTATATGCCACGCTGTAAGTCAGGCTGGACGCGTAACGGCGCGTGACACCGGTTTGCAGCGCGTGATAACTGGACGAGGCACTGCTCTCATAGAGCGCAATGTTCGTGTAGCCTTGATAAGGCCTTAGCGCATTGATGTTGACGCTCGTGCCGGCCGCATATTGCACCGCGGGATGCACTTGATTGATGTTCGGCTTGCGGAGCAGGTGCCGGCCCTGAGTGGAGACATAATTCACGTCGAGCAGGGAGCCTAACGGGATCTTCTTCTGAACGCCAAGATTCCAATTATAAGTGGAAGGAAACACGACGTTCGGGAGGTAGCCGCTGATAGCTGCCGGGAAGCTGGCCTGTTTCCCGCCAGCCGGATCATCCATCCGTCCGTCGAACAGCGTGATCGTGCTTTGGAACGGAGGATTGGCGCCACTATCGACGATTCCTAGAGGCAGCCGATCGTAATAAATGGCAGCGCCGCCGCGGAATGAGAAGTTCCCCTTGCCCCAAGGGTCGTAGGCGAAACCGAAGCGCGGGGAGAACTTGTGCTGGCTGCTGAAAAAGCCGCGTGGTAGTCCTCTGAAGAGCGACTGGGCCGCAGGGTCGCCCGGCACCTGCTTCGTGTCGCGGAAGTCGCTGCCCGCAATAACGACGCCATTGTAAGGTACGCCGACTCCCGGTGTTAGCTGACCGGCATTCGTACCCGTCCGCACCACGGATTGCGCTTTCGCCGGGTCGTAGTATTCAGGCAGGAAAGTCGAGACGGTATTAGCCGATTCCACCGGCGCCTTGAGAAAGTAGTAACGAACCCCGATGTCAATGGTCAGGTTGGGGCGCACTTTCCATGTATCGGCGATGTAGGATTCCCCTTGCGCAAAGCGGATCTTTACCCAGCGTTCGCTATCCGTTTCTGTGTATTGGCGGAAGTTGCCCAGCAAGGCATCAAACAGCGAGTTGCCGGAGGTGTACTGGTTGCCGCTGTTGGAGAACGATACGGAACCGGTCGTGAAATACGTCTGTTGGTTCTTCCGGTTTCGGATGAAAATGAAGCCTGTTTTCAGGTTATGTTTGCCGCGAAGATGGCTGAAAGCGTCGCGGACCGAGAAGTCCCAGACCGGCGAATAACGCTCATCGCGCGCGCCGGATACCGATGCGTAGCCGCTAATCGCGATGCTGGGAAGGCCGTACTTTTCGGTCTCGTTGCCGTATACTTCCTTGAACTGGAAGCCGTATGTCTTGCCGAAGCGCAGATCTCCGGCAGGTATCCGGCGAAGATTGAGATAGTTTGAGACGACGGATACTTCGTTGATCGTCTTGTTGGAAATCACGCGCGTCCAGGAGATCTGGGTATTCTGCGCGTTATTCTTGCGGGCGGCCTGAAAGTGCGGAAGCGTGCCCATCTCATAAGGGCTAAAGCCTGACCCCGTGTCATAGACGTAGCGCAAGTGAAACTGATTTTTGTTCGACGGCTGGTAATCGAGGCGGAGTATATCCTCGCGGCGGATGTCTACATTCGCCAACTGATAAGTGATGTTGTTCGCCTTGGCTGTGTCTTCGTACAACGTGGCCATAGGCTCGACCGCGTCATACATCTTCATGATGGCCAGGCCGTTTGGGGTCATGTATTGGCGGGGCAGGATGTTGCGGCCGGTTGGGTTCTCAGCGGTAGCACGGCTCGGATCCGTAATCGGCTCGCCACGCAGTGAGACCACGGGGAAATTCACGGGATACCGCAAGGTCGCGGTCGTATTGATAATCCCGGACCGCTCGGCGTGCGTCGGCATCGTGGCCCGGCGGGTCTCTCCGTCAATGCGCCTGCGGTACTCTTGTCCAGCGAAGAAGAAAAGCTTCTTGTCGGATTTGGTTGAAATGCGAGGGATGATAATCGGACCGCTTAGGGTCCAGCCAAACTGGTTCAGACGCAGCTTTTCGACCGTGGGTGCGAAGAAGCTGCGAGAGTTCAGTGCGTCGTTGCGCATGAATTCATATAGGGAGCCATGATAGGAGGTGCCACCGCTTCGTGTGGTGAAGTTAATCTGGCCTCCGGCGAAGCGGCCGTACTCGGCGCTGTATCCACTGGCCGCCACTTTCACCTCGCGTACGAAATCCACACTCAAATTGTTGGTCTGCGAGACCAGATTCCCGCTGTCCTGGTTGTAGCCGCCATCCACAGTGACGTGGTTCGATGTGCTACGAGTGCCATTCACATAGAAATCGGCCACGCTCCCCGTTGCGATTCCGCCCCTGTCAAACTGGTCCGTGGTGGAGACGACGCCAGGCAATAGCATGATCAGTTGGATCAGGTTGCGGCCGTTCAACGCCAGGTCGCGCACCTGCTCACCGGTAACCAGCGCCCCGACGGTGCCCGAATCGGTCTCGACCTGTTCACCTTGCGCCGCGACATTCACTACTTCGGTCACGGAACCCAGTTGCAGTGTCGGGCTGACATCCATGCGAGCGCCGGCCGTTAACTCAACGCCTTGGCGTGTAAAAGTCTTGAAGCCCTCATGCTCGACCGTGACCCGATAAATTCCCGGAGGCAGGCTGGTCACAAGGTAAAAACCCTCGGTATCGGTTTTAGTATCCCGTCGCGCTCCGGTCTGTTCAGATATGACCGCCACCTTTACCCCCGCACCGGGTGCGCGGGATGGATCTCGAACGGTGCCGGAGATCTGACCGGTGGACACCTGTGCGAAAAGCTCACCAGGCCAAATAAATGCCACTAGTACGGCAAGCGTCAAAATAGACCGGATAATCCGGCTCAAATTTAGTTTTTGTCTCATCAACGGGAACCCCCTGTTCCTTGTAGGCGATGATCGTACACCCCGCCATCGTGGCGGTCAAGCGAAAAATAGCTCCGAAACAATTCCGGTCAGTTATTGCTTAAGCTTGCGGAAGGAAGATAACACGGATTCGTTTAGCTCCGAAGGTTACACACGGTTACATTAGAGATGAAGAGCTACAGCTTGCTTTGTTTGCAATAATTGCAGGGAATCGATGCACGCCCGTTACGAACCGCTACGCGTGTTCATTTACCGAACAAATGCGACGCTTTACCAGACGTGAACGGCAAGGAGTTGTGGGGGTGTAGTACCGGCCCCGATGATATTCGTCTTAATCACGAACTGCAGATTCTTCTGGGACCAGTCTGGAGGAAGTTGGGCGACCGCACGGTTCAGATGTTCCGGATTTGCAAGAAACTCCCCCGCCGCCTGAGTACCGTACTGAGTGATGCCAGCAACCGCGACAACAATCTGGCCCGATTTTGTATCAAACACCCGTGACACAATTGCGTAGTCTTCCGAGACCTTTCCGTTTGGAGGCATGCTGGGTGGAGCCCACGCCTGTCCCTTGCCGGATCGATCAAGGACGATTTTGCGGCCGTCCTTGAATTCGAAAACGAACCGAAGTTCGTTGGTCATCTGCAGCGTCCAGCGGTTGGAGAACGCTCCTATCAGGATCGCCGGGGAATTCCGCAGTTCAGAGAATGACACATCGTTACCAGTCCTCATCTGGCTCGGCCGGTTGTAGCCACGCAGCGTCGTGGAAAGCAGCACCGCTGCTTGCGCGTCACCTACGCCCACATACTGATCGGTCACGGGGATGATGTCGCTGACATCAACGTTGCCGGGTTTTAAGGGAAGGACATACGGCCCCGGCTCAACAGATCTGCCCGATTGCGCCCGGAATTCTTCGTGGAGGCGCTTTGAAAGAGTGTAGACCACAGGATGCGCCATGCAGATCAAAACCGGATCCGGGCGCTGCACAACAGACTGCCAGAAGCGTTCATGAGCTGAAGTGGATCGGCCGGATATGACCCACGACAGCAGGGCAGCGAGCACAATCAGCGCAGTTGTAATCCAGACATGGCGTGCTTGCGGGCGCCAGTGTGTCGCCGGGATCGGCTTCGGCGTGACTACTTTGGAAAACTCGGGAACATAGGAGCCTGGTGCAAGCTCGATGCGAACCTGCTGGTTCGTATGCTCGATGAGGTTATAGAGTGCTAGCCGTTTCCTGACCTCTGAAGCTTTTACCCGTACGATCGAGTCGTCGTTCGTGTTGTAGGATGGGTCCCGTGCGAAAACCGCAATGCCGATCGTGCGTTCTTTCAACTCGGCGTCGCGTCCATCGAGGGAGGTCAGAATGACGAATCTAAGGAACTCCTGGCAGCGCTTGCTCTCGCGAAAAGGATCACTTTGAAGGATGCGTTCGAGTTCGCGTTCGACGACCGCACGCGGAAACGCCGAGCCCGCATGAGACACTCGCGAGTCGATGTTAACTGACGCCATGACGGAGAGTCTATCACAAGCAGGCGGCCGTAGCGGCACGTAACGTAGAATTCGCACCACTACTTTAAACGCATTCATTTTAGGCACTTGAGATCCTAATTCAGCGCCATAACCGTGTGTAACCCCGCGAAATTCCCCACATGTGGTAGCTTCCTTGTTGTAACCTTGATCGGACAACGAATGAGACTTTTTCAAGCTTTGATAATCCCAGCAATCTTTTCAGGCATGCTGCTGGCTCAAACACCCAAAAGCCTACCGGGCAAACTGGCCGGTGACAGCTATTTGCTCCCGAATGGCTGGAGCATTTCTCCAGCAGGCCGGCAAGTCGCACTGGGCGGACTGCCTCTGAAACTCGTTGCCGTACCTGGCCAACAGCTAATAATCGCGACCAACACTGGATACAAGCAGCATTTTCTGGCTGTCATCGACGTGGAGAAGGAGCAGGTGGTTCAGCGCGTCCCGATTCAGGAAGGATGGATGGGTGTAGTCGTCGATCCGGCAGGGAAAACGGTCTATGCCTCCGCCGGCAGCGAGGACCGGATTCTCGTGTATCGCCTTGCTGCGGGCCGTCTGGAGTTTCAGCACGATGTTCCGCTGGAGGCAGGAACCTTCCCGGCTGGGTTGGCGATGAACGCGCAAGGAACCCGGCTCTATGTCACGGCCAACGCTGCTAACGCGTTGAAGGTCATCGATGTGGCGCAGCGAAAAGTCCTCAATACGATTCCAGTTGGAATGAAGCCGTATTCGTGTGCGCTCTCGGCGGACGGAAGGCGCGCCTGGGTCAGCAACTGGGGAGAGAATACGGTTTCGGCAGTCAACCTGGGGCATGCCGCGACGTTTAAGACGATCAAGGTTCGGGAAAAACCGAATGACATCCTCTTCGACGCGGACGGGGCGCGAGTCTTCGTCGCAAACGGCAACCGGAACACGGTTTCGGTGATAGATATCAAGAAGAACGAAGTCGTCGAAGAGATCGAAGTTGGCTTGTCGCCGGATTCGCCCCCAGGCACGACGCCGAATGCGCTGGCGTTGAGCCCCGATCGCAAGACGCTGTATGTGGCCAACGCGGATAACAACGCGCTTGCGGTAATCGATATTTCAAAACCCGGCGCGAGTTCGGCGAAAGGCTTCATCCCGACAGGCTGGTATCCGAGCGCCGTAATCGCCGTGGGAAACAAACTTGTCGTGGCCAACGCCAAGGGCGTCGCTTCCGAGCCGAATGCAAAGCAGTTCAAGGAAGGTGATTCTTACCGGACCAATCCCGGCTACGTGGCGCAATTGCTTGAGGGCAATCTGGCGTTCATCGATCGGCCGAACCCGGAAGAACTGGCGCGTCACTCGGTCAAGGTATATCGCAACTCTCCTTTCAAGACGAAGCGCGAAGGCATGACGCCGCCCCCGATCGCGCTGGGGAAGGCATCGCCCATCAAGTATGTTTTCTACATCATCAAAGAGAACCGCACGTATGACGGCATATTTGGTGATTTGAAGGCGGGCAAGGGCGACCCGGCTTATTGTCTGTTTCCTGACCGGGTCACGCCGAACCATCACGCCCTGGCACGTGAGTTTGTCCTGTTCGACAATCTCTACCACGATGCCGAAGTCAGCGCGGACGGACACCACTGGGTGACCAGCGCTTATGCGACCGATTATGTCGAGAAGCTTTGGCCCGCGATGTACGCAGGGAAAGGCCAGAAGGCCCGGGTTGACCTGCATGATGATCCCGTGGCGTTCTCAGCGAGCGGGTTCCTCTGGGATCTCTGCCAGAAAGCCGGGATATCTTACCGTTCCTACGGCGAAGGCGCGCGGGTCCGCTTTTCCGAACCCGGAACAGTGAGGCCGGCGACTCCATCGCTCATCGGTCACCACCATCCGACATATTACGGTGCGGATGGCATTATGGCTATGTCTGACAGGAAGCGATACGATCTGTGGCTGGAGGAGTTTCAGCAGTTCGAGAAAAAGGGCGAAATGCCTCGCTTCACCGTGATGTCACTACCGGGCGATCACCTGCTCGGAACCCGGCCTGGAGTGCAGACACCGTCCGCCATGATGGCCGAGAACGACCTCGTGCTGGGCAAAATCATCGATACGCTCAGCCACAGCAAGTTTTGGAAACAGCTGGCAATCTTTGTCGTGGAAGACGATACGCAGGGCGGTCCAGACCATGTGGACGTGCACCGTGCGCCAGTGATGATCGCGAGCCCTTACGCGAAGCGGGGAATCGTCGACAGTTCCATGTACTCCACTTCCAGTGTGTTGCGGACCATGGAACTCATTTTGGGTCTGCCGCCCATGACGCAGTATGACGCGGCGGCCACTCCCATGTGGGCGTCATTCCAATCGAAACCGGACCTTCGGCCCTACACCGCGCGCCCTGCGAATATCGACATCGATGAGAAAAACACCGTCAGGGCATACGGCGCCCAACGTTCCGTGGAGATGAGTCTGCATGTCGCGGACACCTCCGACGATCGGGAGTACAACGAGATTATCTGGAAGGCAGTCCGTGGTGCCGACTCAGCGCTACCGCCGAGAAAAGTGGCAGCATTCATCAAAGCAGCAGCATTCATCAAAGCAAGAGACTAGCCGCCAATCTACTTACGGTAAGCGACCGCCACACGCGGCGAACCTTCGGAGTCGTTTACCAGCTGGATTGAGTGGTAAAACTCGGAGCGCTCCAGCAACCAGGTACAAAGCTTGTGCTGACCGAGGCCAAATTCGAAGCACAGCGGTCGATCCTTGGCAAGAAATCGTGGCGCGCCCGATATCACGCGCTGGATGATGTCGATACCGTACGCGCCTGCGTCAAAGGCCTCGCGGGGCTCCATCTCCAGCAGTGAACTGCGGTCGGTCTCCAGGCGTCGAGTTGGTATGTAGGGCGGATTGCAGGTGACAAGGTCCAGTTTTTCGTCCAGATCCAGGTCACTGAACGCATCGAAAAGGTCACCCTGGCGCACCGTTGTGGATGCGTGAAGCGAATGATGCGCAAAGTTTTCCCGCATGAGCTGCACGCAATCATCCGTAATATCCGATGCGTACAGTTTGGCGTCGCTGCGCTGTAGAGCCAGCGCACACGCAATATTCCCAGAGCCGGCGCACACGTCCATTATGTGCGGCTCAGGAATGTCCTTGATCAACTCCAGCGCAGTATTTGCCAGTATCTCTGTTTCTGCGCGCGGAACAAGAACCCCTGGTCCGACTTTAAGAGTGATACCACAAAAACCGTGAAAGCCTTTCGAATGGATCTGAGAGAGTTCGTCTGATTTCATGCGCCCCCCGGTGAAGATATCAGCCTGCAGTCCAGATTCCGAACACTTTTCTTGCATCATACGACAGTTGCAGCCGGATCCGCATGTGAAAAGTGCGAGAGTAAGCATTTTTTTGGGTATGTCAAGTCTTCCTGCACTTTCCCGTTTGGCATTGAATCTGCACTACACAGGACTATGGGTACGCCAACGGACGAGCTGGTGAGAGTTTACGGAAAGACAGGGTGCTCCCTTGGATACCTGATTCGTGATTATTTGCACCGCAGCGACATACCGTACGAGTGGGTGGAGGCGCCTGAAAACACAAGCTGTGTGTTCGCCGACGGTACTCGCCTTGATCGCCCCACGATCCGGCAACTCACCAAGAAGCTCGGCTTGTTTCGGAACCCATCTCGTTCCGAATACGATTTGGCCGTTTACGGCGCCGGACCGGCCGGACTTAGCGCCGCCGTCTATGCGGCATCGGAGGGCCTCACTACCGTCGTAATCGAACGGTCTGCGCCTGGAGGACAAGCTGGAAGCAGTTCCAGGATTGAGAACTATCTGGGCTTTCCTGACGGCATCAGCGGAGCCGATCTCGCGGAACGAGCGCGCGAGCAGGCCTGCCGCTTCGGCGCGGAAATTCTGATTGGTCGGGAAGGGGTCCGGGGTGAGTTCCGCCTGGGCAAGGGTATCGGACATCTGGCGGACGGAGCGAAGATCTTCGCGCGTTCCACGATCTGCGCAACCGGAGTCGAATATCGCCGGTTGAATCTGCCCAATGAGGAACGATTCCTTGGGGCCGGAGTCTACTACGGGGCCGGCGCTAGTGAAGCTTCCCTGTGCGGCGATAACGAAGAAGTCCTGGTAGTAGGCGGAGGCAATTCAGCCGGCCAGGCCGCGATGAATTTTTCCGAAGTGGCCAAAGAGGTCAAGATGATTGTTCGTGGCGCTTCACTAAGTGACACGATTGCGCAGTACCTCTTGGATCGCATCAATGCCGCGCCGAACATTAGTGTGCTCACGAACTCGGAGGTAACTGCAATTGACGGAGATGGTAAGGTACTGCAGTCGGTGACTGTTACTAATCAGGAGACGGGTGAACAGGAGCGCCATGCCACGCGCTGGCTCTTCGTCTGCCTGGGCGGGACTCCGCGCACTGACTGGGCGGAAGAAGTCGGGATCATACGCGACGATGAAGGTTATCTGGTTACTGGTCCTGACTTGATGCGCGGGAACCAGCCTCCTGAGAACTGGCCGCTTGATCGCAACCCATACTTTCTGGAAACAAACCTGCCGGGCGTATTCGCGGCAGGCGATGTGCGCCACGGTTCCATCAAACGCTGTGCTTCCGCAGTCGGCGAAGGCGCGATGGCCGTTGCGTTTGTACATCGCTACCTGGCGGGAATCTGAGCAAGGAGCGCTCCATGGCTGAATGTGTACATATGAAAGAAATCCACGAGGTGACGCCTCGGACGCGCGGTTGTGAGGAGTGTCTAAAGACGGGAGACAGATGGGTCCATCTCCGCCTCTGCCTGACATGCGGGCACGTGGGCTGCTGCGATTCATCACCCAACAGACATGCGACCAAACACTTCCACACAACCGAGCATCCGGTTATTCAATCCTTCGAGCCCGGTGAATCTTGGAGATGGTGCTACGTGGACCAACTCATGAAGTAGATAGCGGTGCTATTCACGACTCAAGGCCCTCACGCGTTCCTGTAAGTTGAGAATCACCGCCACCCCCGCCAGATTGATTCCGAGATCATGGCGCAGGCGCACGATGCAGCGGACGCGCTCCACTGCTGAAACTTCGAACAATGCGCAACTGCCGGAATGTGCTGCTGGTTCGAGCAGTCCACAGGCCACGAACTTCGAGACCAGTTCCGGATGAACGCCGGCCCAGTTCGCCAGCTCTTCAATCGGCAATAAGGAATGCACTGTGCGCCAGAGAACTATGTGATCCATTTGTGGTCTCTTAAGAGGTCAGCGGTGTACCGCTTGCATGCTCTCTTGACCAGGTACGCATCTTGAGTCCGAGTCCAACCAGCAGTGCACCAAATATGACCGCATACGCACCGACCCAGAGCGCAATCGCCAGCGCGCCGGCGAGCGGGATCGCGATAAGCAGTGTTCCGAATGCGATCGACGCGACACCGCTGAGTGCGAGCAGCCATTCGCCACGGATGAACTTGCGAAGCCGAATGGCAGCGGCAATTTCGAAGGCACCGGTCACAACCGCCCAGGCGGCAATCACGTACACGAGCGCCAGCGCTGTAATGGCCGGCCAGGCAACTGTGATAATCGCGGCAGCGATGCCGGCGAGACCCTTCAACAACAAAGCACCCCAGCGCTCCCGTGCTTTCGAAGCTTGCCACGCGTCCGCAAGGCTCATCACTCCATCGATGAACGCGTACGCTCCAAACAGCAGTATCAGCACTCCAAGTGTGATTCCGGGCCACGTGAATGCGGCCACGCCCAGCACTATGGCGATTAGACCTCGAACGACCAATGACCACCATGCGTTTGCAATTGCGATCGTCATGGAATTCACTCTCCCTTCAGACCGTTTGTTCAGCGAGGATACGTTCCAGCCGTTGCGCGATCACAGCTTTGGGCTGCACGCCCACAATGCGATCGACTTCGCGGCCAGCCTTCAGCACAAGCAGTGCCGGAATGTTTTGAATCTGGAACCGTGATGCGGTTAACGGGTTCTCGTCAACATTGAGTTTCGCCACGAGCACCCGGCCCGCCAATTCATTCGCAAGTTGCGCGACAGTTGGCGCGATCATCTTGCACGGCCCACACCAGGGCGCCCACATATCGAGAAGCACCGGCAAGGGTGAATTTGCGATCTGGGCCGCGAACGTCGCATCGGTTACCGTCAGCGGCGTGGCGGATAACGGCAGCGAAGTCTTGCAACGGCCACAGACCGGCTCCTGGCCTTTTATAAGTTTTTCGCGCGGCACTCGATTGTTTGCGCCGCAACTGGGACATCGAATAAGCAGAGTATCCGGCATAAGGTGTTACAGCTTTCCAGCCATGGTCCTTCGAGGATCGAAGTGAGACTCGGCGGCGAGCGATTCAAACAGTTCTTTCTCTTTTCTCGTCAGCTCAGACGGGATAACGATTTTGAGTTTCACGTACTGATCTCCGCGCCCGCCGCCACGTTTGTTCAAGCCCTGTCCGCGCAATCTTAGACGCCGGCCAGTTTGTGAACCCGCCGGAATCGTCATCTCGACCGAGCCGTCGATAGTGGGCACCGTTACCTTAGCACCGAGTGCCGCTTCCCACGGTGCAACCGGCAGATCGGTTTCGAGATCATCCTCGCCGACCACGCGGAAGTGTGGGTGCCGTTCTATACGTACATGCAACAACAGGTCGCCGGGCGGCAGGCCTTGCGCTCCGGGTTCACCCTGTCCTGGCAGGCGAATCACCGAGCCGGTGCGCACGCCCGCCGGAATATTTACGTCGAGCGATTTTGAGTCAATCGAAATTCTACGCGTGGCGCCGCGGTGCGCATCTTCGAGCGTGAGTACGATCTCCGCCTCAATATTCCGCGGGCGCATGCGGAAGCCTGCGCCAGTTCGTCCACCACTACGGCCGCCAAACAGGCTTTCAAAGAAATCGCTAAAATGTTCCGCGCCTTCGCCGCCGAACATGCTGCCAAGATCTTCGTACTCGACCCGAGTGCCTCCCGGGCCGGGCGGCGGCGTGAACTCCGCACCGGCTTTCCAGTTTGCTCCAAGCTGATCGTAACGCTGGCGCTTACTCGAGTCGGACAGTACTTCGTAAGCTTCGTTGATGTCCTTGAACTGTTCTTCTGCAGCCTTGTCCCCGGGATTTACATCAGGATGGTGCTTGCGCGCGAGCTTGCGATAGGCCGTGCGGATCTCATCCTCGGTGGCCGTTCTGGAGACCCCGAGCAGGTCATAGTAATCTTTGAATTTGACTGCCATCTTACTGTGAGACCCGCACACGGGCTGGTCTCAACAACTCGTCACCCCAGCGATAGCCTCGCTGTAGTTCGTCAACAACTACGCCCGGCTCGATCTCTTCATTTTCCACCGAGCCGATCGCTTCGTGAAGCTCAGGATTGAACGCCTCGCCACGGCTCTCGAACGGCTTTACACCATGTGCTTCGAGCAGGTTTAAAAGCTGGCGATGGATTGCCTGTACCCCTTCATACACAGGCGAGGGCTCGTCACCAGCGTGTTTTAGAGCGCGGTCGAATCCGTCTACCAGCTCGAGCATCGAAAGCAGAAGTTCGCGCTTTCCGCTCTGGGCCAGACTCATGCGCTCACGCTCCACACGCTTGCGGAAGTTGTTGAAATCGGCAAGCGCACGCAGATGCATGTCATGCTCCACGCGCAACTCTTCCCTAAGCCGATCCAGTTCAGAAGTTTCTGTGCCGGTGTTTTCCATAACTTACTGGCTCTGCTTGAATTCTGCATCGATCACATCGTCGCTGCCGCCCGATTCCGGACGGGTGGATCCACTAGCCCGCGTGCGCTCCCCTGTGGCCTCGCTGTAGGCCGCGGATGATAAGCCTGCGGCGATCTGTTGTAAGTCGCTGGTCAACTGACGGGTGCGAGCAATGTCACCGGACTTACTCTTGACCAGTTCGCGGATCTCGCCAATCAACTGCTCTGCGCGGGCTCTCTCGTTCACAGGCACGCGTTCTCCGAGTTCACGAATCTGACGTTCCACCTGATAGGAGACAGAATCAGCCGTATTAAGTGCCTCGATTTCCTCGTGACGTCGCTTGTCTTCTGCTGCATGGGCCTGCGCATCTTTGACCATCCGGTCGATCTCTTCACGTGAGAGCTGAGTCGATCCAGTGATCGTAATCCTCTGTTCTTTGCCGGTCGCCTTGTCCTGGGCAGAGGCAGTGAGAATCCCGTTTGCGTCGATATCGAAAGCAACTTCGATCTGAGGCATTCCGCGCTGAGCCGGCGCGATGCCCTCCAGTCGAAAATGACCGAGCGTACGGTTGTCGCGGGCGAGTTCGCGTTCGCCTTGCAGGACGTGCACGTCGACAGCGGATTGGTTGTCGTCGGCGGTTGAGAATATTTCTGACTTTCGCGCAGGTATTGTGGTGTTGCGTTCGATCAGCTTCGTCATCAGGCCGCCGAGTGTTTCAACGCCCAGCGAGAGCGGAGTTACATCGAGCAGCACCACGCCTTTTACATCGCCCGACAAGACTCCCGCCTGCACTGCCGCGCCAATCGCAACCACCTCATCGGGATTCACCGATTGATTCGGTTCCTTGCCGCCGGTGAGTCGCCGTGTCAGGGCTTGGACGGCAGGCATGCGAGTCGCGCCACCCACCAGGATCAACTCATCGATGTCGCTTTCTGAAATCTTTGCATCGGCAAGCGCCTGCTTGACTGGCCCCGTGCAACGTTCGACGAGATCAGCCGTAAGCTGCTCAAACTTGGCGCGGGTCAGCTTCATCTCGAGGTGCTTCGGTCCGGTCGCGTCCGCGGTAATGAAGGGTAAGCTGATCGTAGTCTCCAGTGCTCCGGAAAGTTCGATCTTGGCCTTTTCCGCGGCTTCCGTCAGCCGCTGCAATGCCTGACGGTCTTTTCTTACATCAATGCCTTGTTCACGCATGAATTCAGTAGCAAGCCAGTCGACCAGCCGCTTGTCAAAATCATCGCCGCCCAGGTGCGTGTCGCCGGAAGTCGATCGCACTTCGAAGACGCCCTCGCCGACATCGAGGATCGAAACGTCGAACGTGCCGCCTCCAAGATCGAACACCATGATCGTTTCGTTCTTCTTCTTGTCGAGTCCGTAGGCCAGCGATGCAGCGGTGGGCTCATTGATGATTCTGAGTACATTAAGGCCGGCTATTTTTCCTGCGTCCTTGGTGGCCTGGCGCTGTGCGTCGTTGAAGTACGCCGGAACCGTGATCACCGCGTCGGTGACTTTTTCACCAAGGTACTTTGTAGCGTCGTCGGCAAGCCGCCGCAGGACCTGCGCCGAAATTTCCTCGGGTGGATACTGCTTACCCATAATGACGAAACGTACTGCATCGTTTGGCCCTGGCTCGACTTTATAGGGTACGTTCTTTAGCTCTGACTGGACTTCGGAAAAGCGGCGGCCAATGAAACGTTTGGCCGAGTAAATAGTGTTTTCCGCATTGAGCACGGCTTGGCGTTTCGCAAGCTGTCCCACCAGCCGCTCACCCGTTTTCGTGAAGGCCACCACCGAGGGGGTCAGGCGGTTTCCTTCGCTGTTGATAACGACCGTCGGCGTTCCGCCTTCCATGACTGCGACGACGGAGTTTGTGGTTCCCAGGTCGATTCCGATTGCCTTTGCCATGACGGAGGCCTCCCGGGCGGTGGAGGTTGCAAGCGGTATGCCACAGGCTAATAAGCTTGGGAACGGGACAGATGCTCGCTTCCCCACGCGACTTAATGAAGTTTTGATACTTCCGAATATTACCTGCTGTGGAAGATCTGTCGTAAACGGACTTGTTCTTTATCGTGTGCCGAGCGGCAACGTCCGTCATCATGAAACGAAATTAACTATTCCGGCTTATCCTTAGTAACCTCAACGCGCATCACTTATTCAGGAGAGTACATGAGAAGACTATCTACTTTGATTCTTGGCGCCGTCATGACTATCGGTCTGACGGGTCTGGGCTTTGCTCAGACCACGCCTGACACCAGCAAGGAAAAGACCGAGACCGAGAGCAAGACGACGACGACAGAGAAGAAGGATAAGAAGAACAAAAAGGATAAGAAGTTGACCAAGACCAAGACCACGACTGAAAGCACCACGACGACTCCTCCACCCAAGTAACCTCTCTTCCGCGAAAGGCCGCGGCTCTGCTACCCGCAGTGGAGCGCGCGGCCAAGCCCTAGCGCGCGGCCTCCGCCCACAGTTTCGGAGCCTGCCAACCTTCTTTGGCTTCCACGTCCTGAGCACTTTCTGCGGGGTGCAACTTGCGCCAGGATTCAATTCGCCGGCCCAGTTCCTCGGTTAGTTCGGGATTCTTTGCGGCGAGGTCGTTGGTCTCATTTGGATCTTCGTTGATACGGAAAAGATAGTTTTTGGTTTCGCCGTTACGCAAGGTCTCGCGCACCAGTTTCCATTCGCCGTGGTGCAAGCTGAAGCTCTGCCTTTGCATCGTGCCGACCGAGAAGAACATGTCTTCGCGCGGTATGACTTTCCCACTCATAATCGCCGGCCAGAGATTCTTTCCATCAAACGGCAGCGTGTTACCCGGCGCTATTCCCGCGGCTGCAGTCAGGGTAGGGAAGTAATCCATCATGCTCATCACCTGCTGCGACGTCGTGCCGGGCTTCAGATGCCCGGGCCAGCGCATCACGGTTGGAACGCGAATGCCGCCTTCAAAAGCCGTGGCTTTCGCGCCGCGCAGCGGAGTATTTGATGCGCCGCTCCCAATGGGTCCACCGTTATCACTAAAGAACAGCACAAGCGTGTTGTCCGCGATTCCTTCGTCTTCGAGAGCCGCCAGCACGTTGCCAACGGTGGTATCGAGCGCTTCCGTCATCGCCGCGAAATTCCGGCGCTTCGGTTCCTTAATGTTGGCGTAGCGGTTGACGAATTCAGGCGGCGCCTGTAATGGAGCGTGCGGCGCATTGAACGGGAAGTAGAGAAAGAACGGACGCTTGCGGTCGCGCTTCTTAATGAACTGGACAGCCTCGGCGCCCAGCAGGAATGTCGTGTAGCCCTCTTCCTTTACGCTCTTGCCATTGCGGTTCCAATCCAGGCCGCCTTCGCGTTCGTGCGTGAAGTAGTCGATGGCTCCGTTCAAATGTCCATAGGCATGATCGAAGCCTCGTGCCCGCGGCAGAAACTGCTTGTACGCATGGCCGAGGTGCCATTTCCCAGTGATTGCGGTCTGGTAACCGGCATCATGGAACGCCTGGGGCAGGAAGCGCTCTGTAACGGGTATCCCGAAGTTCGACCATGGACGGATCACCGTGTAGCCGGTGCCAAGCCGCATGGGGGAACGGCCCGTCATCAGGCCCGATCGTGTGGGCGAGCAGAGCGGGTAAGAGTAGGCACGCTCAAAGCGCACACCCTGCGTCGCGAGCCGGTCGATATTGGGCGTGCGGATTTCGCTCCCGTGAAACCCGACGTCATGCCAGCCGAGATCGTCGGCGAGAAAGATGACTACGTTCGGCTTCTCGGTAGGTGCGGCACCGCCGGAACGCGCCAATCCAAAGGCGGTCGAAAACGATGCAGTAAGAAATTCGCGCCGGTTCATTTCGGAAAGCCTTCCACTTGGATTCGCCGGCCCACTTCACGCAACGTGGCGTTGTCTTCGGTGTGGATAGACCCATCCGCCAGTGGTCCGGTGTTCAGCAGCAGATTGGCCTTCTGTGCCGCCGCGTTGCGCAGCATCGTCATTACCTGGTCGGGTCCGTAATGCTTTGCGTCCTTTGAGTATCCCCACACCTTTTCCTGCAGAGTGTCGCAGATCTCCGTCGGCTTGCCATTGTTGTTCGGCACTCCCTTGCGCTCCGGCGCAAAAAAGTCCTCAGTTCCGAGCAAACCCTGCTTATAAGAGACCAGCACCTGTGGTTGCAGTTTGTGAATGTGATCGTACAGTTCCTGGCATTTGAACTTTGTCCGATCACCGTTCAGCGGAACCGCGATGCCATCGAGCCAAATCGCGGCGACAGGGCCGTAGTTAGTTAGTAACTCAGTTATCTGGCCCGGTCATAAAATCAAGGTACTTATTCAGATCGTGATCTTTGCCGTAAGCATAAGATGGCTCTGGGGGGTTGTACTTCGGACGCGCGCTGCCGCCCCACTCGTCATTATTGGGTGCATGCGGATGCTTCCAATCGCGGCCGTGCGAATAGTAGAGGCACAGGCCCAGACCCTTCTTGCGACAGGCATCCGCGAGTTCGCCGATGAGGTCGCGCCTGGCTGGACTGTTCACGCTATTGAAATCCGTGTACTTGGTGCGGAAAAGACAGAAGCTATCATGGTGGCGCGTCGTGATGTTGATATAACGCATCTTTGCAGCCAGTGCGAGATCGGTTATGACGTTCGCGTCGAACTTCGCAGCCGTGAAGCGATCCTTTAGTTTTGCGTATTCGGCCACGGGCGTGAGTTGGCGAAGCTGCTCCCATTCATGACGCCCCTCCAGCGCGTAGAGCCCGTAGTGCAGGAAGAGTCCGAAGCGAGCTTGACGGAACCACTCCAGAGCAGCCGCGCGCGGGTCGGCGGCATATTGCTTCTCGAATCCTCGAAGGTAGCTGGGCATCGCAGGGGCAGCGTGCAGGTTCGAAAGCGTTGCCGCGCCTGCGGCGTTCAAGAATTGACGACGGTTCATGTTTCCTCTTTCTGTCTAGGCAACTCCGTAAAGACATTCCCAAAGGAGCTTTGTTTCGTTAGCTTCAGGGTCGAACGACATCCTGATCCGCAGCCCAAGACCATCTGCGTGGCCTACTGCATCCGCACCGGCATCGCCGGCTACTCTTCGCGTCACGAGGAATCGACGCCCTCTGACATCCAGAGAGATCGCCTTGGCAAGTGGAAGCAACCCGGGCGTGATCACGTAGCCCATCACCTTGTCCTCGGCTAAAAAGCGTTCGATGTCCTTATACGGTTGTGCGCTGCTGGTGAGCTGGACTTCAACTTCGCCAGCCTCTGTCATGCACTTGGACCCGGCATGACCTGGGGTCGGATCATAGACGTGCAGGGCTTTCAGCCGCAACAATTCCAGCAAACGCGGTTTTGCCAGTTGCGCGAAGTAGTTGACGATCTCCTGTGCGTCCATGGCCGGAAGTATAGCAGTCTATTGCAGTTGAACCGAAGGTGATAGGCTCATGAGTTGATCCTAACCTTAGTTCTCTTATTGACTGGCACCGTCACACTGGCTGCCGATTGGCCGCCCACTTTGGACCTCCGCAATACGACGACGAAATCCGTTGATGGTAGAACCATACAGCGCTATACTCACGCCGCCCGCGCCGAATGGGGCTACCCGGAATCTGCTTCCGGCGAATGGGGATACCCGCCTGCACAGGAAACCGGGAAACTCGGGCAGAATCATAACAGTTTCTATCTGGTGGCTCCGCAAAAGCCGCATAAGAACGCGCCTTTGTGCGTGGTTTTGCACTCGGCTAATCGCACAGCCTTCGATTACCTGGGGTTTCGATTCTTAAACAGAAAGATCGACGGTGGCGACGACCCCATCAATGTTATGACGCGCGTGCTGGATGATTGTTATGCCCTGTTCCTGAACTCAACCAATGCGGAATGGTGGGGCTGGAGCATGGCGCGGCGCGACAGTGTAAAGTATGCGAACGTGCTCACGCCCGCGGAGAAGCGGGTTCTGGATACGATCGAGTGGGTGGTCAAGCGGCATAAGATCGACCGCAATCGTATTTATCTTTCCGGCGTGTCGATGGGTGGTTGCGGAGCGCTGGGCATCGGCCTGCCTCATGGAGATGTCTTTGCCGCTGTGACTGCCGTTGTGCCGGCGGGGACGGAATACGTCGCGTATCGTCGAGGTTTTCCTTCGGCTCTCGCTCCAGGTGCTTCCCAGGCCGAGCGAGATCTCTGGACGAAACAGATCTCCGGTTTTGGCCTGCCTGATCCGCCGATCGTTATCGACTTTTCCGCGCAGAACGATAACTGGTCAAAGACTCAACCGGTCCTGCTGCAAGCGGCGCGCGAGGGACGCCTGCCTTTTGTGCTCGCCTGGGGGCTATTCGGTCACACCACATTCAGCGGCCGCATCGCCAAGTATCCGGAGGGCGCTGTCGCACTCGCTTTCCCGTGGTTGGAAATCCGAAAAAATGCCGCCTATCCGGTATTTACGAACGCGTCATCGGACCAGCGCTCGCCATGGAGCGGTGCGCCTGAGGCGTTTGACGAGTCCGGCCAAATCAATGCCTACTTCCGCTGGAAGAACCAGGAAGACAAGCCATCCAGGTTTGCCATACAACTCTGGATAGCGCATCCAAGCGTTAAGAACCCGCCGCCTGCGATGCCGAACGCTTCCACCGTCGATGTTACTCTTCGTAGATTGCAGACCTTCAAGATTCAAGCAGGCAAGACTTACACCTGGCGATTAGTTCGCGATGGTAAAACAGTCGCATCCGGTAAGATCGCACCCGACGCGGCAAACCTTCTGACAGTTCCCCGAATTACCTTGACCAACACGCACTCCGAATTATTAATCAAAGAATGACCCCACTGCGAAAACTTGCTTAACAGGATAACGAGGTATAGAGAATATATCGTGCGCGTGGAGGCTGAGGGCTTCAAGACCGCCGTGCGCCCCGGCACCGTGCTGCAGATCAACGATCGCATGGCTCTCACCGTGCCCAGTTCGGAGGCGGTGCAGGAATTCAAAGTTCAGACGACAATGTTCGATGCCCAGAACGGGCGTAGTAACGGTGGTGCGATCAGTTTCACCACGCGCGGCGGCACGAACAACTTGCACGGCAATGCACTACTTCTTCCATGATGAACACCTGAATGCCAACGGCTGGGTGCGCAACCGGGAGGGTCAAACGCGCTCGCCCATCAGTTTCTTGGGGGAGGCACTGTGGGTGGGCCAGTGTATGTGCCCAGCTTCGGGGGCTTGCCGAAGTACGACGGTCGCAACCGCAGTTTCTTTTTCGTCAGTGTCGAAAAGCTGAAGAGCGAAAACGATGCGCTGGAGCGCAAGGGCGATTTTTCACAGACCATTTCGCTCAACAACACTCCCCTGGGAGTGTACGACCCAAACACAACCCAGATCATTATCGGCAAGACTGTTCGCCAAACCTTTCCAAACAACGCCATCCCTGTCAGTTGGTTCGACCGAACGGGTGGGGCCGTGATGAACCTGTTTGAACTGCCGAATCAGACGGGAGCGCCGCGAGTCGGGGCTTTCAATTGGACTGGCCAGGGTCGCTTCGCTTCAAAGGCTCGGTGGACAACCTGATGATGCGCTTCGATCAGATGATCAGCTCGAAGCAGCGCGTTTATCTCCGTTACAGCTGCGTGGATGGCCTGGACACCCGCGATCCGATTCGCGAGGGGCTGCGTTTTGAGCTGCGGTTGGAGGCGAACAACGCGATGAACCACCCAATTTTCGGCAATCCAGCGACGGATATGAATAATCCCGTGACATTCGGCACCATCACCTCCGCCAGTGACACCCGAACCGTAAATATTTCGGGCAAATTCCGGTTTTAGTCGCTTAGGTTGCAGGGGAGGCGGGGCTTGACCCCGTGGCACTCTCTCTGATCTACTCCTTCTAATGCGTCCAGGGCGTAGAAAGCGAATAGCTCATTCCCCACTTCAGGATAAGGAAGGTGTTCATGATAAGGAAATTTTCATCTGTTGGGCTTTGTGCGGCGATCGTTTTGGCAGCGGTTGCGCTGTTTGCCCAAAGTAATACCGGAACGATCACCGGTCGGATTTTCGACTCTGCAAAGGCACTTCTGCCGGGTGCCAAACTAACGATCACGAACCTGGATACAAACGTAACCAGTGCTATTACTGCTAATGATCAAGGCAATTATTCCGCTCCCGCGTTGCTGCCCGGCCGTTACCGTGTCGTAGTCGAAAAAGCCGGGTTCTCGAAATCAGTTCTGGAGCCTGTGGAAGTGTTCACGGCGAGCGTAACCACGGCCGACATCACTCTACAGGTCGGCAGTATCACCGAGAGCGTAACGGTTAAAGAAGAAGCTCCACTGCTGACTTCCGATTCCGCGGCTGTCAACACCACGGTGGAAAACCAGCTTCTTCAGGAGATCCCATTCCCAGAGCGCAGTTCTCTCAGTGCCGTCATGCTGTCAGCCGGTATCCAGGGCGACCCGCAGTATCCGGGCGGCATTCAGAGTGAGAACGCTGGCATTTATGCGCCACCTCTGTCTCCGGGTGCATCCATCGCGATCGGCGGCGGCAGACCGGGTTCCGGATCGATTCTCGTTGACGGTTCCGACATTTCCCTGGCAAGCTATCCTCGCACCGGCGTTACATTCTCCGGTGATACCGTCTCGCAGATGAGCGTCCAAACCAACGGCATTCCGGCACAATACGGACGCACCAGTGGAGGCGTGATCAACCAGACCACGAAGGGTGGCACAAACCAGTTCCATGGCGGCGTGAACTGGCAGCACACCGATCCAGGCCTGCAGTCATGGAAACACGGCACGCACCAGTCCGGCGTTCCGCCAATGCTGAAACAGAATATGTTCGGCGCATCTGTGGGCGGGCCCGTCGTTCTGCCCAAGCTATATGATGGTCGTAACAAGACCTTCTTTTATGCAACAGTCGAACCTTCGCGCCTTTCCGACCTCGTCTATACCGGTCTGGGGCGCGTTCCGACCCCTGCTGAATTGAAGGGTGATCTCGCTTATGGCTGGGATGTTCTCAACCGTTGCTGCAATGCTACGCTGCGCGCTCAGGGTGCCGACGCAGCCATGCAGGAACTCCGCAATCTGTATGCAACCGGCGGCGCACCGCAGCTCATGTATCAGTACGCTAGAAATTCCGAAGGCTTTCCGGTGGGCGATAAGTACACGGACCGGCTGACCTATATTCCGATCCCAAACAACAACGTCTCGGCACAACTGGCTAAGAACCCCTACGCGCAGAAGATTCTGTCGTACTATCCGACCCCATCGAATCCGAGCCCTTACGCAGTTTTCCTGCGTCCGGACGCACTTTGGGACGCTAACGGTAACAATGCATTCCTGGGGCGTGGCGTGAAGAACGTGGACAATCGTTATAGCTTTCGGTTTGACCACTCGCTGACCTCGGGCAGCCGCTTGGCATTTCGCTACACTTTCGTCCCAGTGAACGGCACGCGTTTTAATTTCCTGGGTCCCGATTCCGAAGCCAACCCGATTGCACGCGACAAGAACTCTGCGCGTAACTTCTATCTCGGACATACGCAGTTACTCGGCGGCAATAAGGTCAACGAGTTTCGGGTTACCTACATGCGCGCCAATCAGTTGCGCTACGCCTCCGAAATCGCGACAGCCAAGGACTTCGGTGCGGAGATGGGTTTAAGGCCAGCCACTCAGGGTTACGGGTTTCCGGCTTTTACCGGGCTTCCCGGCACGACTCTCGGCAGCGGCGGGTCACTTGGTAGTGGATCGGGCACCACGCTCGACATCAATTTCGGCGTCGCCGATGATTTCTCATGGATTCGCGGCAAGCACAGCATGAAGTTCGGCTTCGATTACCGAGCATTCCAGATGAACCGCTATGACCGTAACGAACTCGGCGGCGGCACCTACAACTTCAGCGCATCACAGACCAACGACGGAATCGGCGGCGGCAGTCCGCTCGCCAGCTTGATGTTGGGGATCGTCAACAGTTACACGGTGCGCACTGTTCCAATGGCGTTTTACTACCGCTGGAAGTATGCCGGTGCGTACTTCCAGGATGACTGGAAAGTTACCCAGAAGCTGACGCTGAATTTGGGGATGCGATATTCCCACGAGACTCCGCGCACGGAGAAGTACAACCGTCAGGGTTCGTTCGACCCGAACGTCACCGGGAATCTGAATGGCGTACCGGTAAGGGGCGGATTCACCTTCGCAGGCGAGAATGGCAACCCGCGTGGACTGTGGAACTCTAACTGGATGGGCTTCGAACCGCGCTTTGGGTTCGCCTACACGCCCATGAGCAAAACGACCTTCCGCGGATCGTTCTCGTTACTGCAGGCCCCGCTTACTGGCCTGAGCTTCTTCATCGTTCCCGATCTGAACGTGCAGACGACGCCGATTAGCGGCAATAACGGCGGCGTTCGACCCGGGCAGGTGAACCTCGTCACCAACCCCGTGGGCGCGATTCCTCCTAATCAGCCAATCTCTGGCGGTCCTCTGTTTAGCTGGACTGGAAGTGGTACGACGGCACTACCTTACATTGACAAGACGAACGCCCAGCCGTACGCGCTGCAGTGGTCCTTCTCAATCGCGAACGCAATCACACCGTCCACCGTGCTGGAAGCCACGTACAGCGGAAACAAGGGTAATCACCTTTTCAGCCCAAGTCTTGACCAGAACATCCCGTCCTATGACGCGATCAAGGTCAAAATCAGGGATCAGGTGAACTTCGCAACGCAGGTTCCAAACCCGTTCGGCATCAACGATCTGAGCGGACGTCCGCTCCAGATGGCAGTGCTCGACACGATGCGGCCGTTTCCACACCTCTGGTCACAGCAGATTCCGACCATGTTCGATCGCCGCGGAAGCTCGATCTATCACGGGCTGTGGCTGTCATTCAAACAGCGCCTGTCCAAGGGCCTGAATTTCCAGGGCAGCTTCACCTGGGCGAAGTCGATTGATAACGCCTCGGCCGGCTTTGGCGGACTGATCGGACAAGAGACCGATATCTTCGGTCTTGCGCGCCCCCAGAATCCGACCAACATGCAGCCCGAACGCTCGGAATCGACTTATAGCATTCCACATAAGTTCTCTACGGCGGTGAATTACGAACTGCCGATGGGCAAGGGTCGCACTTTTGCAACGTCGAACAGGTTCCTGAATGGCATGTTTGGAAACTGGAACATGGCCGGGTTCTTCACGATTCAGGACGGCTACCCGATCTGGCTACGGCAAGGCAGCGGCGGATACTGGTTCTCGCTGGCTGGCGGTGGCGGCAATCTCGCTTCCGGCGCGGTGCTGCGTCCCAACCTGGTTCCCGGAGTGCCGATTATCAACGCCAACTGGCGCGATAATCCGTACATCGCGGGATCATTCCTGAATCCGGCGGCGTTCACTATCCCGGGTTCGCTGAGCAATCCGGAACTCGGCAACCTGCCGCGTACGATGTCCTCGGTGCGCAATCCGGTCACGCGCACGCTCGACATGAATCTGTCGAAGCGCTTTGTGCTGCCTCCCAAAGAGCGGTTCTCACTGACGCTGCGCGCGGATTTCCTGAACGTGCTGAATCACCCGAATTTCTTTTTCAATCCGATCAGCGGGCATGATTGGCTCGGCGGTGATTTCAATCGCACGTCACTGACGAACCCTGCCATCCAGCCGTTCACGACAAATGGCAGCTTCGGCAAGATGGATCCGAACAACACCAACGCGGGCCGGACAATCCGCTTGACCATCCGGCTGAATTTCTAACTTCTGCAATGTTTGAGGGCGGGCACCACGCTCGCCCTCAGCGCTTTCGGCCGGGCGCCCCGAAGCTTCTTCGATGCGTCGTCAAGCACCAGCACCCAATCGCTTCCGAATCCTTCCGAAGGGCAAGTGAATTCATGCGTGCCCTGATTCGGCATCGCTTCGATTTCCGTCGTGCTGCCCGTGCGCGGGTTGTACCACCAGCCCTTCACGTTAGCTGCCCGAAATCTTTCCCATGTTGACCGTGAACTTCCGTCCCTGCGCGCTATAGATGAACGCATAATCCTCGCCGCGCGTTGCGGAGATATGGTCCGCACCTTCGAGCGCGTTCGCAATCGAGGCTCTGATCAGGAATTCTGGAAAAGTACGGACGTGATTCGATCGAGCGCGCGCACATATTGCATCTGTGCCGCACCGGGGCGATGAATCGCGTCGTACCAATAGTGCAGCGGACCGTTGATCGGGCCTGCGGCCCGGCGCATACATCTGCCACACCGAGTGGTTGCCGTAAGTGTGGCCGCACGCGCCCGAGAAACACGTCCCAGTATGCGCGCTGGCGTACATGCGCATCGAAAGAGTAGCCATTGTCCTTGGCCCGGAACGCGAGCGGATGATCTTCATACAAAGGCTCGCCATCGAGTACAGGCTTTACCGGCGTGCGCTCGTAATCCTTCGCGATCTTCTGCCCAGCTCATCGTCTTCTCGGCGAGGCCGTGCCCAGTCTGATGCATGTTGAAGTCGAGCCACGCATCGTTGTGAAACCACGTCGAGGATGTCTCGCTGCCGCGCGGATGGAAACTCATCAGAACGCCGTCATAGTCCTCTTTGCCGGTTACCCCGATTGCGATGCCGCGCGCCAGCATCCGCCAGGTTTCCTCGAAGCCCGTCGCTGTGCGATCGCCGCCCATAATCCAGATGACACCCTTCTTGCCGTAGCGGCGCCCTAGAAACTCGCCGTACTGTTTGCGCGTTTTTCGACGTGAGCAGAGCCTGATCGTTCTTGCCTGTGTTGACCGCCCAGCTTCCCCATGAAGGCAGCAGCGCAATGTACAGACCGCGCGCATTCGCCTGATCCACGATGTAATCGACATGCTCCCAGTAATCGATATTCCTCGCGTCGTTCGGATTCGAACCCGGTGTGACGGCGGGCTTGGTGGGATCCCTGTCGATCAGGGGCGTGTCGCCGTACGGATTTGGATCGTTGATGCCATCCAGTTCGGCCAGCGCCACAGCCTGGATCGCAGTATAGCCCTGCGCTGCGCGCTTATCGAGGTATTCGACCGCCTGCTTCCGATCGAGCCGGTGGAGCAGTTCCCAAGCGGTATCGGCCAGGTAGAAAGAACGGCTTTCCCTCGGCTGTCATCAGAAAACGCTTGTTCTCGCTGACCTTCAATTTCGAGAGGCTGCGAGGCGGCTGTGCGGCGAGTGTCGTCGGCCGTGAGAATTATAAGCGATAAGAGTCTCATGATTTCTTCGTTCGTGCCGGTTGTACGGTGATGATAGTTCTGCGGATACGCGGTCAGGGATGGCATCCCATCGTCGGTCACCTCGAGAATGATGTGAATACTGCGGGGTTCGGAAACGTCAGGCGCAACGAATTCCAGCGTCTGTGTGGCATCGCCGGTAAGCTCCAGCAAGCCTTCGAAAGTGCCGGCTTCGCGATAGTGGAACCAGCGGTATGTCAGCCGGTTGCCGTCCCGATCCGAGCTTCCGGCAGCGCTGAGGCGAACTCGCTCGCCCGCGCGGACCGCGATAGCGGCAAACTGCTTTGATGCGTCGCCGTTGATAACAGCCTTTGGCGCGTGATTGACCGCGGTCACGTGAGGCGTGGCACACCAGTCCATGCGAGCCTGGAAGTCGTTCTGAAACGCCGGACGCCAGCGCCAAACGGTGGCGCGTGCCTCACTGACTCCTTCGACCGTGTCGGGCGAATCGTTGTATAGGTTGGGCCGGATCTGCCGGAACCTTCCGCCCCAACCGCCCCATTCCGGATGCTCCGGATCATTGAGGCCCGTTGCGCAGGAAGTAGAACCAGGACGGCGTGTCGCCTTCTTTCAGTGCACCATGCGGGTTTGGCGCGGTAAAGGTTTTCACCGGATAGAGCGCACCAAGCGGACCATGATTGAGTCCGGATGATTGCTGTCGATCCACTCGCGCGAAGTCAGCGCGATGTCGCCGCCCAGATACATCCCGCGATAGGCGGAGAGGCGCCGGTCCGGACCGGTCTGCCGGCGGCCGGAAACATCGTTCGGATCCGCGGCGCTGAGGATATAGAAAAGATCCGGAAAGTTCTCCACAATCCAGGTCCTGAATCGTCCTGATGCCCGATGGCATGCACGCGAAGTTTCGAAACAAAGCGCTTCAGCTCTGCCGGGGAACGTTCGTTCTTCACGCGCCAGAGCGCCTGCGCTAGATCCGTCGGCCCACCCCAGATGGCTACATTTACGGGACGCGGATCGGCGCGGTCCACCACGGAGATAATCCAGTCCGAACCTTCGCTTGACTTGTCTTTCCCGAGCATCTTCCACGCCGCGCTTCGGATTTCCGGACTTGATCACCGCGAGCAAGTTTCCCGGCTTCCGGATAGCCCTCCGCATGACGAACCAGGTTCCCACGTACCTGTGCGTATGCGTCCACGATCTCGCGGATCAGGTCAGGCCGTACCGTGTCTTTCTTAAGTTCGCCCGGAGTTCCCGACGCGGAGGCGATCAGCCCGGCGATCTCGAACTCATTCGAGTACGTCATCAGGCGCACCATGGATTGCTGGTCGTCGGGATCGCCGCCAATGTCTGTCAGGATGATCAGGCGCGGCTTGCCGGCGGGGCCTTGTGCCATCGCGAGCGCAACGAACGCGAGTGCCGCAAATATGAATCGAATCCGCATGAGTTTGGACTATATGGATTCTGACACTTTTCAGCCCTGCCTGCATTCAATTCGCTCGAACAGTTCCGCCGGGTTGATGGGCTTGGATATGAACCCATCCATCCCGACGTCCAGGCAACGCTGCCGATCTTCCAGCATGGCGTGAGCGGTCATTGCAATGATGGGAATTTTCTGAGACGACTCTCTCTGCGGCCCCATTTCCTCGATGCTGCGAATAGCCATTGTTGCTTCAAGACCATCCATTTCGGGCATCTGAATATCCATCAGGATCAGGTCGAAATGGTCGAGCATAAAGGCATTCACTGCTTGCTTTCCATTTGTCGCGAGAGTCACTTGATGGCCACGGTTCTTCAGCAGTCGAACCGCCACCTTCCAATTGATTTCATTGTCTTCGGCAAGCAACACGTTCAAAGGCTGAGAGCACTGTGCGGGAAGAACGTTAAACAAGCCTTTCCCTGATTTTTCGTCATGCTGCCCAGACTCTCCGGACGCTATAGGCAGGACAATCGTGAAGTGAAAGGTGCTGCCCTTGCCTAGCTCTCCCTCCATCCAGATCTTCCCGTTCATTAGCCCGACCAGTCGCGACGATATCGTCAGTCCCAAACCGGTTCCGCCATGGCAGCGCCGGCTCGAACCATCCGCCTGAACGAACGCCTCGAAAATGCTAGCCTGCTTTTCTTTTGCTATCCCGCAGCCGGCGTCGCGCACTGAAAAGTGGAGTTCGCAGGAGCTGTTGTCTTCCGTGTCCGGAACACGTTCGATTCTCACCAGAATCTCGCCCGAATCCGTGAATTTGATCGCATTCCCAACCAGGTTCAGCAAAATCTGGCGCAGCCGGCCTGAATCGAAAACTAAACGCTCGGGTACGGCAGGAGAGGCGTCAAAGGCAAGTGCCAAGCCTTTCTCGTGAGCCTGGACGGCGATTGAATGCAGCACGTCGCCAACCGACGATCGCAGGTCGTTTGGCGCCGGATGGAGTTCCAGCTTGCCAGCCTCGATTTTGGAGAAATCCAGGATGTCGTTGATAATTCCCAGCAGGTGCTCCGCAGAACTGCGCGCACGTACTGACGAATTCATGCTGCTCCGGTGTGAGATCTGTGCCGAGAGCCAGTTCGGTCATGCCGATCACGCCGTTCATTGGCGTCCGGATCTCATGGCTCATGTTGGCAAGGAACTCACTTTTGGCCCGGCTGGCCGTTTCGGCAGCTTCCTTTGCCCGACGCCACTTTTCTGTCGTGCTTAGCAAATTTGCGGTTTGCTGCCGCACCTTCCGCCGCAGCATCACAATCCACGCGATGGCGAGCAGCACGCTTACGCCGAGGACTCCAAGCACAGTCAGAATAGGCCCGGCGGTCCACCAGGGAGCATTCTTCTGAACCCATACATCCGCGGCAGAACGTGCGATGAGGTTGAAGTCTTTCGACTCACGATCTTCGCCGGAACGAATTAAACAGATGCCGGTCACTCGCAGGACACTGTCCCGGCGAAGCCCCTGCAGGCTGTTTGAATCCTGTTTTCGAGGGATCCAGGCCTCAAAAATTAAACCACCTGCCGAGCGCAGAATCAGGATCTCGTCTGTCTGTCGCTGCGTTCGTTCGACATACGTGCCTTCGACAGTGATCAATTCGGCATCGTGATCACCGCCCAAAGCCTGTTCCGCCGTCACCAACTCCGGCGAAGGAATAGCCGCGCTCCCCAGTTTTCGAAACAATCCATTGCGGAGTATCGGAGCATATTCGCCGATTTCCGGAAAACCTGCCACTTCCACACAGTCTCCGGGTTTCAACGAGGTGGGATGCGCTGCTTCCACGCGCAAGGCGTCCTCCCCATCCCGAATGAAGACAGTTTTCAACCTGCGCTGCAGCGTGACGATCCCTGTCACCTTGACGCGGTGACCAGCCGCACTCTTGTCCGCAAATTGCAGAACTGAGTTGATCTTGCGAAGGGGCGGAGAAAAAGGATCGGGATTGGCCGGCTTCGTAATGAGAATTTGCCGGACGGTGGGAGTCATGATCCGGTACCCGGTAAATTGCCGGCGCTTGTTGAAAAGACTTCCGCACACGCCCTGAATGCGCACCTCTGCGTCGATAAAATGCTCAGGGTCAACGTTCTTCGCGTTTTCCAAACGTACTATGACCTTGCGGCCGGCGTGCCATAGAATCAAGTCCATCCGATTACTTTTGGCGAGTTTTGCGAAGTGAACGATGCCCGATACTTCTACCCACTGTCCCGCCTCACGGCCCGTCGCCATTGTGTCCCAGGGTGATTGCTTCGGAACCGGCAAAGCCCCAAATCCCAGGAGCTTCAGCTTGATCACCCTGATGTTTGGCGCGAACTTTCCCATTACGGTCTCACCTTCGACCTCCAGCATTTGACCCGCCTTTAATGGCAGGTTTGTGCGCTTGGCCATTTCCACGTAGAGACCGGCTGTGCGGTCCTGAAAGAAAAACGATCCATTGATCGAACCAAGAGTCACGACGCCCCGGACCATTACCGGAATCCTGGAGTCCGCCTGTTCGGGGGTAAGCTCCCGCACCTGTGCAGCGCTCGTCAGCCTGCGCGATTCAGTTGAAGCCTGAAGGATTGCAGCCGCAAGAAAAGCGGACACAATGGATGACTTCGCGCATTTGATCAATCGGACTGGCACGCTGTTCCTTCCTCACTTGCATATCGGCGAATAATGGCTAGCGCAATATAGAAAAGGCGCTCGCATGCCGATCAATTCAGGGGAGTACTGCGTGATAAGTGGGCAACAGACTCGGACAGCTCGGAAATTGACGACTCGCACCGTCATTCTAGTGCTGCTGGGTACAGTTTTGGCATTGGCTCCCTCCGCGTGGTTTGCCTGGCAGTATCGGGCCATGCCGCATCAGGGTTCGTACCATGATGATGCGGTCTACTGGATCTCTGCGCAGGCGCTGGCGGAAGGGCGCGGGTACCAGATTTCGCATCTTCCGGAACAGCCTGCACAAACGAAATATCCGCCACTCTACCCGGCGTTGCTGTCTCTCATCTGGCGGATATCGGGTTCGTTCCCGCAAAACCAGGCCTTATTGATGGCGTTGCAGTGGTCGTTTGCGCCTCTATATCTCGCCTTGGCATGGCTCTATTTCCGGCGCTGCGCATTCGGCGATATGGCCGGATACGCGCTTACCCTGCTCATCGCCATAGGCCCAATGACCAGCGTCTTCGCTGTTTCGTCCCTGACTGAACAGCCGTTCAGCGTCATGCTACTCGCCACAGTGTTGCTGGTCGAGAATCGGGAGCACGTATCTATCAGACGTGGGCTCCTTGCGGGTGTACTCGCCGCGATTGCATTCCTGATTCGAACGAACGCGATAGTGCTTGTTATCAGTGTTCCGGCGGTGTTGCTCTACCGGCACAGGCATCGAGCCGCTCTTGCATTCGCCGCTCCCTTGCTGGCGGCCATCGTGGGTTGGCAACTCTGGTGTTCCGCGAATGCCTTTCAGGCCAAAGACGATGTTATGTCTTACTACGCAGCCTATGTAGGATTTTACGTACGGACGTTTTCGTGGACGGATTTCCCAACGCGCGTTTGGGTGAACTGCGCGGCGGTTATTGAATCTCTTGCGCGGTTGGTTTTGTTCAACTCAGGACAGGAGCTTTGGATCCGTCCCCTCGCCTGGCTCATGACCGTAACGGCGATTTCCGGTGTCGTAACGTTGTATCGTCGTGGCATCCAGCACTATCCCGTTTTCGCAGTGCTGTTCATCGGCGTGCTGCTCGTTTGGCAATACCCTCCGGATACGCGCTTCGTTTACCCGCTGCTGCCGTTGTACGTCGCCGGCCTGGCAACCAAGCTCGCTGAGGTTGGCGGCTTGGGTGTCCGGACATGGAAGTCGGGCACACTGGGAAACAGGTTTGCCGCCGCATTTGTGCTGCTGTTGATCGCGTTCGCCGCCGCAGGATCAGTATTTTCGATGATGCGGGGAAATATCGTTATGCTGCCGGATTACTTTTCCGACCGGCAAACGCAGAGTGCGGAGATGCTGCCGGTCTATCGCTGGATCAGTGCCAATACACCTGCCGACTCGCGATTCGCTGCCTACGACGACACTTTGCTGTACCTCCACGCCAAACGGCGCGGTTATACCAGCGCTATTCTGCCGGCGTTGGTCTATGGGCAGGATCAGGCCGCAGTAAGTGCTTACGTGACCACGCTTCCATCAATCTGGCGCGAGAAGCGTGTTACACATCTTCTGGTGACGGCTTACGATTTCCGGCGCGATCTGCACGAGCCTGCGTTGACCTCACTCCGCTTGCTTGCCCGGGACCGCTCGCAATTTGAGCAGGTGTACGCAGACCAAATCGCCCAGGTTTACCGGGTAGTCCTACCATCCAGATGAAAAATCGTGATCGTAGCGATGGAGCAGCGGACCGGCCAGCGACATCGTAACTGAGCCATTCGGGATCACCTTGTACGCCGGCGGCATCACGTTATAGAAGTTCACCCGGCGTGGGGCGATCAGCGAAGCTGCTTCGGGCAGGTCGGTATAGCGCAGGATGTTCAGAAAAAACGGACCTTCCGTGTGCGAGGATGGCGGCCGCAGCAGGATTACCTGTTCCACCAGGGGATCGAGAATCGCGGAGTAGAGCGCCAGGCCCGCCGAAACACCGGCTCCTGCCACAACAATGCGCTTGGGATCCACCGCGGGATCGGCTCGCAGCGCGCGCACAGCCTGCATAACATCCCAGAGGCGCATCGAATCGACCGAGCGTCCAACATGCATTGCATTGCGCATCATGTCGCGCCACACGGTACGGTTCCAGCCGATCTCGCCGACTCCGCGCGGGAAGACAATCGCTTTCACCGCATCCGTGTTTCTGATGGAATTTAAAAGCGTAACAAGTGAGCGATCGTCGTCGCCGTCGGAAGCCACATACAGGATCGCGGGAAGCGGTCCTTTAACCGCTGAACTTTTCTTCACGATCAGGCGCACGGGCACGCCCTGTTCGGATTCCAGCTCTAATTCATCGCCGATCCGCCGTGTAACAGGGACTCCAGTTCCTTTAGGGAATGCGTCGAACGTCTTATCGCGTAACTGGGTAAGTAGTTCTTTCTTTCGTGCCGGCTGGTACGGCGGCGTGCGGATCAGGATTTCGTGCACGCGATAATTCAGGGCATCCTTCGGAGCGCCGTCGGGAAAGACGGCCAGGGACTCGGGCGGGGCATTCTGATAGGCCATATCCAGCTTGCGATTAGGCGTATTGAGCAGGGAAGTGTCGAACCACCGGATGATCTCTTCACGCAGAAAATCGGAATCCTGGTGTGCTGTTTCCACGATCACATTTTTGAAACTGTCGGCGCGATGGTATGAGCGATAGAGCCCGCCTATTTTCTGCTCGAATTCCATGACACCCTGCATGGGAAACAGTTCGTCCTTACGTCCATGCGCCATCAGCAACGCTCGCGGAGAGATAAGCGCGCCGAGGTGGATCAGGTCCTGACGCAGGAAGTTCACGGGGAACATGCAGTCGCAATGAAGACGCTGCGTGTTTCGCTCCAGGTTTACGGCATAAGTGCTGATGCCCATGACTGGCGCAGCGGACTTGATGCGCGGATCGACCGCAGCAGTAAACCAACTCATGCCCGCGCCGCCCGAACGTCCCGTCATCCCAATTCGAGTCGCATCGACTTCCGGCCGGGTCTCGAGATAGTCAATGGCGCGCATGGCGTTCCAGACCTCGACGCCCGCAGGCGAATAACCCCGTGCGTACCAGTCGAACATGTCGAGCGAGTAAGTCCCGTGGTGCAGCGAAAACGTTTCGGCTATCTGAATCGAATCAATCACCATCGCGACATAGCCGTTTTTCGCAAGTGAGATTCCATGGCGCTGATACTGGACTTTATCACCGTAGGGCGAGTAACTATGGCCACAGACATAAATGATTGCGGGTGCCTTTCCTTTGCGCACCTTCGGAATATAGAGGTTCGTGGTCACGTAGATCTTGGGCATGCTCTCAAACGCGATCTTTTCGACCGTGTATTCCGGATAATCGAGCTTTCCCGTGACGCGGACATTGAGCGGAGTCCGCTTCGGCCATGGCAATAACCCGAGCATGTCGCGCAGTTCTTCCAGCTTCTTCGCGCGCACTTTCTCCCACGACTCGCGGCTGGCCACATCCGCAATGGCACTATCGGTGATTTTTCTGGCTTCACGCCGCAGGCAGGCGATCGTTTGTTGCTCGGAGGCGGATTGCCCGGCCATCGTTGCTGTTGCAATAAGGAAGAGGACTAAAAGCATAGAAGCTCGCTCCGAAGCCAAGTATACTGGTCGTGCGCGCGTTATGGCTGGACTATTCATCGCTGTATCCGATTACAAGGACGACCTCGCTGCTGCGGCCGCACGTAAGGCCGCGGAACTCATCCGTGCGGCGGTCTATCGAAACGGGCATGCCCGGATCGTGGTCGCGACAGGCAATTCGCAGGTTGCCATGATGCAGCATCTGGTTCGTTTGCCGGACATCCCCTGGAGCGCCGTTGAAGCATTTCACCTCGACGAATACGTCGGCCTGCCTGCTACTCATCGGGCCAGCTTTCGCTTATGGGTTAAGACGCGCTTCGCGGATCTTGTTCATCCCGGCACAGTGCATTATCTCAATGGAGATGCTGAAGATCTCGATGCGGAACTGCAACGCTACTCGAAACTGCTGGCTGAAGCGTCGCTGGATCTCTGTTTCGTCGGCATCGGAGAAAATGGGCACATCGGGTTCAACGATCCGCACGTGGCGGATTTTCACGATGCTGCACTGGTGAAGCGGGTAACTCTGGATGACGCCTGCCGTCGCCAGCAGGTGGGAGAGGGTCATTTCCCGAATCTTGCGGCGGTTCCACTGGAAGCAGTTACGTTCACCTGCCCAGCGGTCGTATCAGCGAAAGCGCTCGTGTGTTCGGTGCCGGATCTCCGTAAGGCGGAAGCGGTCAGGAATGCGCTCGAAGGTGAGCTTTCGACGACCTGTCCGGCATCACTGCTGCGCACCCATCCACAAGTGTTTCTGTACCTCGATACCGAATCGGCGTCCTTGCTGTCGAAAAACTAGGTTTTCTGTTGACAATGTACTAGAAGACTAGTACATTGTCCTTAACTTATGAATACGCGTGTAGTGCTGTTGGCGTGCGCGGCCCTGGCGCAGTGCCAAGCGCAGAGTCCCTCTAGCCATAGCCGGACTCCAAAGCTCGCCGAAGTGCTGAGTTTCGAGACGGAACATGCCGGCAAAATGCCGAAAGGATGGTTTGGCGGTCCTGCCGCAACTATCTCTGTGGATGACGAAATTGTCCATGGCGGTAAGTGGTCGGTTCGGCTTGAGCGTGACGCCGCCAGCGCACAAGGTTTTTCCACCATCACGGCCGCCCTCCCCATCGACTTCACCGGGAACATGGTTGAGATGCGCGGCTTTCTGCGTACACAAGATGTGAGCGATTTCGTGGGCCTCTGGATGCGGGAGGACGGCGACCAGCCAAACTTAATTCTGGAGGACATGCAAAAGGCCGGACTCAAGGGTACCCACGATTGGGCGGAATTCTCGATCACCGTGCCGGTGCTTCCTGAGGCAAAGCAACTCTATTTCGGTTTTCTACTCTCTGGAACAGGGAAAGCATGGGCGGACGATCTGCAGTTGCTGGTGGATGGGAAGCCTATATGGGAAGCGGCGGCCATCAGGACCGTGTTGAACAAGGACGATGAATTCGATGCGGGCTCGAAGATTTCGCTCAAAAACCTTTCGGGAGTGCAAGCTGTAAATCTAACGACATTGGGCAAGGTGTGGGGCTTCCTCAAGTATCACCATCCCCAGGTCACGTCGGGCAAGTATCACTGGGATTATCAGCTCTTTCGAGTAATACCCGCGATTCTTGCTGCACCCGACCGAGCAACAGCGAATACGGCTCTTCTGCGCTGGATCAAAGGACTTGGAGAGGTTCCAAAATGCGAGCTCTGCATTGCGGTGGACGAAGCCGATCTGCATCTTCGTCCACGCCTTGGCTGGCTGGATGATGAGAAGTTGCTGGGTGCGGAACTGGCGCGTGAGTTGCGAGCCATTCATGCAAACCGGCCTGTGCCTGCCAGGCAATTCTATGTGTCTCTGATGCCGGGCGTCGGAAATCCCAAGTTTGAGAGCGAGCCTGCATATGAGCGGGTGAACTTGCCCGATGCCGGATACCAGATCCTAGCCTTGTACCGCTTCTGGAACATCATCGAGTATTGGTTCCCGTATCGTGACATCCTTGACGAAGATTGGGACAAGGTGCTGGCGCAATTCATCCCCAGGATCGGCCTGGCGCCGGACTCCGAGATTTACCAGCGCGAGCTCATCGCACTGATGGCTAAGGTTCACGATACCCATACCAACCTTTGGAGTTCGCTGAAGTATCGGCCTCCGGTGGGCGACTGCGCGCTGCCGTTGAACTTGCGGTTTATCGAGAACCAGGCGGTGGTCACCGGACTCAGCAGCGAAGCTTCTGCGAAGGCAGGAGATGTTATCACGGCGTTGGATGGCGTTCCGGTTAGTAAGTTGATGGAAACGTGGGCACCTTACTACGCTGCTTCGAATGAGCCGACGCGGTTGCGGGACATCGCACGATCGATGACGCGCGGGGCCTGCGTAGATGCCAAGGTTCGCATGAGCAGGGCTGGCGGGGATGTTGAACTCACAGTAAAGCGCGTTACTCCAGGTACAAACGTCAGCCGGACTCATGACTTGCCAGGAGAGGCGTTTCAGGTACTGCCGAACAAAGTGGCATATCTGAAGCTTTCTTCAGTAAAGCTGGCTGAGGCCGCCAAGTATGTCAAGGATACAGAAGGAACAAAGGGCTTGATCATTGACATCCGGAATTACCCTTCGGCGTTCCTGGTGTTTGCGATGGGATCCTTGCTGGTCGACAAAGCGACGGAGTTCGCACGGTTCACGAACGGAGACCTGTCGAACCCGGGCACTTTCCGCTGGACAAAGTCGCTGTCACTAAGTCCGCAACGACCGCATTACTCGGGCAAGATCGTGATCCTGATTGATGAGGTAACGCAGAGTTCCGCCGAGTACCACAGCATGGCGTTCCGGACCGCACCAAAGGCAATTGTGATGGGGAGCACTACGGCGGGCGCAGACGGGAATGTCTCCCATATTCCGCTGCCAGGCGGACTGCGTACGATGATTACAGGCATTGGCGTGTTTTATCCCAACAAACAGCCAACCCAGCGGGTCGGGATTGTGCCGGATATTGTAGTTAAGCCAACCATCGACGGAGTGCGGGCAGGGAAGGACGAAGTGTTGGATGCTGCGATAAAGGAAATTCTGAAGTAAGTGATCAACGGCAGGATCGGTATTGCACTGATCCTGCCGTGTCAGTCCTACTTGTAACTTAAGCCGAACGCATCATCTCTTCCCATGTGACTTCGCGTTTTTTCTGGTATGCCATGCGGCCCAGAATCGAAGTCAGCGTGCTCTCGGCGGCCCGCTTTGTGTGGTTGTGCGGATTTTTCTCTACGATGCTCTTGTAGAACACCTCGATCGCGTCGATCGTAATCTCGCGTTTGGAGTCGCCTCTCTCGATCAAGCTGCGATCCTGCAGATCATCAGCGTTCTTGAGAGGAGCGGTCGCAATTGGCCCGTGGTGTTTGAAATAAGTGCGCGCTACTTCCAGCATGCCCTTGGACCCGTACATGCGCTCTTTAACATCACGGAATCCTGAGGTGTGCTTAATGCTGATAAGCCAGCCTTCGACGTTGTTCGGATAGTAGTAAGTGATGTTATGGTGGTCGGAATCCCAGTCACCGTAAACGGGTTTGTAACGCAGTCCGCCGGTGCCGACGGCGCGCGTCGGGTGATTTTCGGCGAACCAGTTCAGCACGTCGACGCCGTGGCAATCCTGCTCGACAATTGCTCCGCCTGAGGTCTTCATCCATCCGCCCCAATGCCGGGCTTGCTGGTCTTCGACTGGGTACGGCGATTTAAACGGACCTTGCGGTGCGACTCCACCCAGGATCCAGAAGCTTTCCATCATCGTGATCGGGCCGATTTTGCCGTCTTTCCAGATCTTCTCGGCGGCCAGATATTCCGGGCTGTGGCGCTGTTGGAAGCCGAACTGAATGGACTTTGACTTGTCGGCCATCTCCCCGGCCTTCATCAAGCGCTTGACGCCCGCGACATCCGCGCCTGCCGGCTTCTCGCAATAGATGTGCTTCCTGGCCTTTACAGCGGCTTCGAAATGCACCGGGTGCAGATAAACCGGAGTCGTGATCAGTACGGCATCGATGCCCGGCGCCGCGAGCAGGTCGTTGTAATCCTTGAACGCAGGAACCTTGTCGCCGCCCGGAATTAGTGTCTTGCCTAAGTCGACGCGATCCGGATAGAGATCGCAGATCGCCGCGAGCTGGGCGTTCGCGTCCCTGGTCATGTGGCTGCCGACATAGCGTCCGCGGCCACCCGTTCCTATAATGCCGAATGTTACTTTCGAATTAGCCTGATAGCCAAAGGCCGTCTCAGGTTTGACGATAAGAATATTAGCTGCCGCTCCCGCAAGAGCATGCCGTCTGGTGAACTTACTCATAAACTCTCCTGTATTACGCCGGTTTCTACCCACTGTCCGCTGCGCCCGGATTCGATGACCGCGTCGCATACCTTCTGCGTCTGCAGAGCGTTTCGGAAATCAGGTTGTACTGGTTTGCCTGATTCGATGCCCATAACAAAGTCGGCCAGCGCGTTCAAAAAGGTGTGTTCGTAACCAATGCAGGTGCCCGGCACCCAGTAATGACTCATATACGGATGCTCGGCATTGGTGGTGTGAATCTTGCGCCACCCTGTCAGGTGCGATTCCAACTTCTTGCCTGACTGCAGTTGCTTGTATTCGAAGAACTGCAGATACTCGGGCTCTTCCAGATCGAAGTAGAGGCTGCCCTCGGCTCCGTTCATTTCGAAGGTGTTGTAGTTCTTACGACCACGCGCATAGCGTGTCGATTCAAAGGTACCGATCGAACCATTGGCGAACTCCGCCAGGAACATGCAGGCGTCGTCGATGCCGACTGGTTCCACTTTCCCGCTGACTGCGTGTTTGCGCTCTTTGATGAACGTTTTGGTCTTGGCCGTCACGCGCGCAATCGCGCCATTCAGCCACATGGCTGTGTCGATCGAATGCGCGAGCAGATCGCCAGTTACGCCGGATCCAGCCACACTTGCATCGAGACGCCATAAACCAGCGCCACCCTGCGGTAAGTCGGCGGAAATCGTCCAATCCTGTAAGTAAGTTGCGCGGTAATGGAAGGTCTGTCCAATGCGGCCCTCATCAACGACCTGCTTCGCGAGCGCGATTGAAGGAACGCGACGGTAATTGAACCAGACCATGTTCGGGACGCCGGCAGCTTCGACGGCTCTGGCCATCTCTTCGCCTTGCGCCACGCTCATCGCGAGCGGCTTCTCGCATAAAATCATTTTGCCGTTCTTCGCCGCGGCCAGCGCGATATCGAAGTGCGTGTCGTTGGGCGAACCGATGTCGATCAGATCGATATCATCGGCCTCGACCAGCTTGCGCCAATCGGTCTCGACGCGCTCATAGCCCCACGTATCGGCGAAGGCTTTTGCTTTCGCGGCATCGCGCGCGCAGACGGCCTTCAGCACCGGACGATGCTGCACCGGAAAGAAGTCATTCAGTCGTTTATAGGCGTTGGAATGGGTGCGGCCCATGAAGCCATAGCCCACCATTCCGACGCGCAGTTCCTTAGCCATGTCGGGTCCTTTAGCCAAACTTTGCAATCAATTCGTCGAGGCGCTTTTTGCAGCTTGCCGTGGCGGCCCAGGCATCCGGCCAGAAGCACAGATCGATGGTCCACCAATCGTGCGGCAGGCGGTAGGCCTTGATCAACTCCGGCATAATCTCATCGAAGTTCAGAGTGCCGAGGCCAAAGGGCGGATGCGCCGAGGTTTCGTCCGCACCGCTCGCGTCCTTGTGGCAACTGCCGTCAGAGTCGATCAGGTGTATGTGATTGATGCGCCCGGAGAGCATGCGGATCAGGTCGATCTGGCTGGCAAACGTTTCCTTCTCGCCTTCCTGACGCGCTCCGAGCACGCCGACCATGTGGCCATGGCAAGTGTCGTATTGCAATCCGAAATTGGGCTTGTCGACGGCATCGTGAATGCGCACCACGTCGCTGGGTTTGTTGAACGCGAAGCCCGGTTCAAACTCCCACATCACGTACTGGCCGTTTTCAGCGGCGATATCAGCAGCACTGCTTCCATGCGCCGACAACGCGCTGCATCGCGGTGTCGTAATCGATCTCGCGGTGGATTGTCGGGGGCTGCACGCAATCGACGCGGATGCCCTGAATCCCGAGGTCGCGAGAAAATTCCGAGTTCTTGCGAAACTCCGCCACGTACTTACTCTGATCGTCTGTGTTGATCAGCTTCTCGCCCCATAGATTCGCGGCGATACCGCTGAATCCGAGACCCTTTTCCGCCATCTTCGCGCGCAGTTCTTCGCGCTGCGATTTCTCAGGCATGGCGTCCGGATTGGGGTGTGGTGGAAAGGAACCCAGCTCGACCCCGTCAAAGCCCAGTTGCTTGAGCGTGTCGCAAACAGTGTCGAAGGCGATTGGCTTGTCTGCGTACGGGCCGATGGTGTAGGCCCAGGAACCGATAGATGTGCGCTTGCTCATATCGCCAACTACTATATTTCATTAGCGATGTTGGCTGCAGGCGCAGGCGGGCAGGGCATCGCTGTTCGAGTCGGGTTCGTTTGCTCACTTTTGTGTGTCCTGTTGTTGCGAGTTGGGTTCGTTTCCTCACTTTCATGGGCTGACGAGTTGGGTTCGTTCCGCTTGGAAATTATGGCTGCCGACCAGGTGGGTTCAGTAGGAGAAGTGTTGGATGGACCCGTCGCTTGGGTTCGTTTTGTCATTTTTGTGTGTCCTGTGGTCGGCTGTGACGTATCGAGCGTTCTGAGCCACGGGCGAGTTGGGTTCCTTTTTGCATATTTGCATGTTGACCTTGTATCAGTAAGTGCCATGTTTCTAAGTGGACGCAGTTTGGTGCCATCCGCTCAAGAGTGTAGCAAGCGACATTGCGTGCGGATGCTAGCCTGCCTCGTAAGTTCAGGAAACGAAGGACAAAAGAGCTGGAAATTCCTTGTCAATGCCCCATGCCGCCCCTGCGGGAGCGGCACAACGAGGGATGAATCTACCGATCCGACGTGGCCCTTGAAGAGCGCAGAAAGGAACCTCTGCGCTCTTCATCGTCTCGATGAGCCCACCGGAACCAGGATAGGAAAAGTTGTTGGACACGCATGAAGTCGTTTACAATAAGTGGCCGCTGGGGGCGGCTGCTGCGGCTCTCCCGCTAGTGTTTCGTTGACGGCCTAAACCAGGGCCGGCGTGAACAGCAGATGGACTGCGACCTTCAGAGATTCTAAACGGGGGTGCTTGATGAAAATGCCTGAATTATTTGACTTGACCGGCCGGGTGGCTGTCGTGACCGGTGGGAATGGCGGCATTGGTCGTGGTATCGCTCTCGGATTGGCCCAAGCCGGGGCTGCCGTCGCAGTGTTTGGACGAAACGACGAAAAGAACCAGAGGGTGCTTTCCGAATTGAAAGCAATCGGTGTTCCGTCGATTGCTGTCAGGGTTGATGTGACCAATCGCGCCGGACTGGAGCCCGCGCTGAACCGGGTCGAGAGCGAGCTCGGCGGCATAGGTATCCTGGTAAACAATGCCGGCAACGTGTCGCTGAGCGGCGGCGTGTTGCACGAAACACCTGAAAATTGGGACAGCGTCATCGAGACGCAGCTCAATGCAGTGTTCCTTCTTTCGAAGCTTGCTGCCAGATCGATGCTGAGTAAAAAGGGTGGAAAGATTATTAACATTGGCAGTATGTACTCGTTCTTTGGATCTGGGCTTATCCCCTCTTACAGCGCAGCGAAAGGAGCGATCATCCAACTGACCAAGTCAATGGCCATTGAGCTCGCCCCGCACAACATTCAAGTCAACGCGATCGCGCCAGGGTGGATTGAAACAGACATGACGGCGCCGGTACGCACAATGCCATTGAACGACGAAATTCTTGCGCGGACCCCAGCCGGTCGATGGGGTCAACCGGAGGAAGTTGCCGGAGCAGCTGTGTACTTGGCTTCGCGGGCTTCGGACTTCGTTACCGGTACTACGATTCGTGTCGATGGCGGTTATGCGATCCGATGAGATTCCGAACGTAGCATATGCCGAAACCGGTTCCGACCGCCAACTTAGCGACCTTGCGGCGTGACCCAAACGATATTCACGCTATCGTTTCGACGCTGAAAAGCGAGATTGTTTCCGTCGGCTCCTACCAGATTCGAATTGGCCGACTGGTTACCAGCGGCATCGCTTGGTTGCCATGAGGACGTAGCCCGATCAAAGATCAAAACCTTGTATTTTTTACATTCAGCATCGTAGGGCTGCGCGAACAAGCGTGCGTCGGAGGTGAAGGCAAGACGGCCAAGGGAATAGACTTGCTTGTTGGTGATTGGATCGACCACAAACTGAGGTCCAACCTTCCAACGTCCAATCAATTTGCCTTCAAGGTCCAATTCGACCCACTCGGGCTGATTTGAAACCATGCCGGGATGGGTCAGCACGCCGATTCGATCGGTAGCCGCTGCCATCCATCCGGTTTCAACTGGCACCAGGCCCGCTGGAAACAACGATCGGGAAAGGAACTCACCAATTAGCTTACCGTCCCGCGAATATTTTCGGACCATCTGAAAATCGCCGCGCTGAAGATGATCGATGTCGTCGCCGGCGCGCAAGGGCGCATACTGTGTTCCCGCTACCCAGATGGAGTGATCCTGGGCGAAACACACGTGCGCAGGAACAAAGCGGCCCGTATCAATGAATTGGATCTGCTTGCCGCTGGAATTGACAACTACAACTCCAGCGCCCTTGATATGACCTTTACCTCCATATCCGCCATACCAAATCGGCAGGATAGCGGTGCCGTCCGTGTCGATGGCGGCATCCTGTCGTAGGCGGCCCGGTGTGCCATCCGGCGCGATAATGTCGATCTGATATACAGGGTTCCCAAGAGGGTCCCAGAGCGCGTAACCATTGGGTGGGGTGCCAGTGTGACTCTTCATCTGGAAGAAATACCCCTTGTCGAATACGGGCGCTAGACATCCCCCTTGCCTACAGGGATCCATACTGGGGTATGCAACTTCACGGGGCGAATTAGTCTCAGCCACTACGACGCTGATCAAAGCTGCAGACAAAAGGATCTGCTTAAGCATTACTATGCCTCCTGATCGCTCTGACGTGGCAAACGTTCCATATGTGCAATCGAAAATCATAGGCTATTGACCGGGTGCAGCAGGCTCGCGGGCGTCCGCTAGCGGAAGGGCAGGGGACAAAACCCGGGCCGCCGCGATCGGCAAAAGCTCTTAGGGCAGGGAAACGCCAACAGATAAATATTCTTGACTCAACACAGCACTAGTGGTACAACTCGTAACATGACAAAGCGTACTACACCGGGCGCTGCCGTGAAATCGCCGCTCACGGATTTGGAGAACGAGGTCATGCGGGCCGTCTGGGACTCTGGACCCTGTTCAGTGGAGGCTGTTCACCAAGTCGTATCCCGCGACCGCAGTCTTAAGGAAACCACCACCCGCACTTTGCTGCGGAGGCTCGAACAGAAGGGCTACCTGCAGCATGAGGCTGAAGGGCGAGCGTACATCTATCGAGCAGTGGAACCGGCGCGGAGTCTTGCGGCACGCGCTGTGCGGCAGATCATTGATCGGTTCTGTAGCGGCTCTGTGGAGGAGTTAGTCAGCGGCATGGTGGACGCCAAGGTCTTGAGTAAGTCCGAAATGGACCGTTTGGAGAAGTTCGTAGCGGGCAGGCGAAAGGGAGACAAATAGCTATGGAGCGTCTACTCCTGGAGTGTGCGATCAGAGCGCTGCTGATCGCAACTGCTGCGGCCGTCGTGCTGCGCATCATGCAGGTGAGAACGGCTACGGCGCGGCACGCCGCTTGGGCGGGTGTCGTGGTGCTGATGTTGCTGCTCCCGCTGTGGACGGCTTGGGGTCCAAAGGCCAGCGTGCGAGTGTTACCTCCCTTGCCTGAGCGGAATGCCATTCAGGCTGTCCCCGCAGTGAGCGCTGATTCAATGGCCGGAGTGTGGCTACGCGAATTGTATCCCGAGGCCTCCGAACCGGCGCCCCCTCCGTCAGGATGGCATTGGCGAGACTTACTTCTGGTGATTTACGCGTTAGGAGCGAGTACGATGCTGGTTCGGCTGGCGGTCGGGACGTTTCGGGCGCACAGGCTGAATCGCCGGGCATCCCTGCAGGACGATATCTTAACGAGCGCTGCGTGTTCCGCTCCCGTCACCGTGGGATGGTTCCGACCCAAGGCGATTTTGCCGGGGTGTTGGCGCGAGTGGCCCGAGGCACAACTCGATGCCGTCCTGACGCATGAGCGCGAGCACGCCCGCCGTCGCGATCCACTCTTTCAATGGTTCGCCCTGCTTAATCGCGCAATTTTCTGGTTTCACCCGCTCGCTTGGTGGCTGGAGCGCCGTATCGCCGTGCTGGCGGAGGAAGCCTGCGACACAGCAGTGCTGGAGCGCGGACACCAGCCGCAGGAGTATTCGAAATACCTGCTGGACATTGCCCGTGCGGTCCAACTGAGGGGCACGCGGATTGACATTTTGGGAACAGCTATGTCAGGCAGTTTCCTGGCCGGGCGCATTCGGAAAATTCTCGAAGGCGCACCCAGACCGCGGGTTTCCCGAGCGCGTCTGGCGTGCTCGACCACCCTCTTTGCGGTTGGGTCGCTGGTGTTTGGCTCGGCCACCCTGGATCACGTGCCTCAACGCGGCAGGACGGCGGCGACCCAGCCCATGGTACTCGCGCAAGTCAGGGCTCTCCCCGCACTGGCGGCGCTGGTACCGGCACCTGCTGCTCCCGTACGGCCGGAGCCGGTGACGGCCGCATCTTTAGACTCTCCTCAAATCCAGGGAGTCGTGAAATCCAGCGCACCGATTGAGGACGCGACAGTAGCTGACCTCCCGGTTCGGGCGTTTGTGCCACTGCTGTTCCCAGTTACCCGAGTGGAAGCCCTTTATCCCGAAGCTGCGCGCACAACAAACATACAAGCGTCGGTTGATCTCTTGCTGACCATTGACCCGCAAGGGCTCGTCAGAAAAGTTGAAGTGCTCAGCGGCCCTGAAGTAATGCGCCAAGCTGCAGTCGATGCCGTGAAGCAATGGACGTTTCGACCGGTTCTCCGTGATCAGATACCGGTGTACGCCATGACCACGGCTATGGTGAACTTCAGATCGCCGACTGGTTCGGGTGAACGGTATTTCAACGTTGAAGAACTCAGCGCGGCTGAGCGGCGGAAATCCGATTTGCGCAAGGCGATGCCGCGTAGTCCGGAGCAAGTACTCGCTGATTTTGAGCAGGATGCCAATGGCGCAACTGGAATCACCCGTTTCTACCGTCTGACTTACATCGCCAAAGCGGCATTCAACGCTGGTGCCATCTCCAAAGCGGAGGAGTACGCGAACGAATTACTCGGCATGGCAGCCCAATACCCTCGCGACTGGAACCATGGCAACGCGCTCCATGACGGAAATGTGGTGCTGGGCCGCATCGCAATAAAGCGGGGAAATCTCGCGGAGGCAAAACGCCGCCTACTCGAAGCCGGTAAGACGCCGGGATCGCCCCAACTTAACTCGTTCGGTCCTAACATGACGCTCGCGAACGATCTTGTGCAAACAAACGAGCGTGCAACCGTGTTGGAGTACCTCGAGCTTTGCCGGAAGTTCTGGAAATTAGAGTCAGGAATTTATAAGTTGAACCAATGGTCCGCGATGGTGCGCGGCGGCGGAATGCCGGAATTCGGCGCAAATCTGCTGTATTAGCATCCGGCGGACCCCGAAAACTGGGGTGTCTCAGTCGGGTCGATCAGAGCTAGTCAACTGGGCGGTTCCGGACCGCGTGCCCGGCGAGTGCTTGCCGTGCAGCACTGAGAAGCGCGCGGCAAGGCCAAGCACCGTAGCGACGCGGGTGCCAGCTTGCGAGCGTCTGCCCAGAGCAATCATCCTCCACTTGGCGCGGCCTGGACATTCGCTCGTGTTCGGGTGTCTGCGCCGCGGAAGAGGACTTTGAAATCGCCCACGCCCTCGATTTTGACCCAAGTGACGGTAACGCCGTTTTACTAGCAACGGGTAGATCTGCTCATAACATGAGTTTAGTTAGGAGGCTTTTGTACTATGTCGATTCGCGGTGCTACGATCATCTTCAAGATGCGACTGCTCGCGATACCGCTAGCCCTGCCGAACCGCAATAATTGGATCAGGTCGGTACGCAAAACCAGCTTTGCGGTATCGCGTCGATTTTGCGATCGCCGCCATTCTCGCAGCCATCGTGCTAATTCCTGTCTCGGCGCAGGACATCAAGGTCGATGTGAACGTTGTCAACGTTCTCGTTTCGGTGCGCGACGGCCGCGGAGCATTGGTGACCGATCTTCAAGAGAAGGATTTCACGCTCTTCGAAGACGGACAACGTCAAACGAACCTGTACTTCAAACGGGAAACGGATCTGCCCCTCGTTATCGCGATGCTGATTGATGTGAGCGGCAGCCAGCGCAGAGTTCTCCAAACGGAGCGGGTCGCTGCGTCGCAGTTTCTGTCGAGCATTATGAAAGACGGTGATCGGGCCGCATTGGTATCATTCGGGTCCAGCGTTTACAACGAGCAGGACTTCACCCGTTTCCCTTTTAAGATGGCCGACGCGCTCGATCGGTTAACCATCGATGAGGATCTTGGCACCCTGCTCTACGACGCGACGCATTGGGTAGCCGGTCGGCTTCGCCACGTGAACGGGCGAAAGATCATCGTCCTGATAACTGACGGCGTCGATTTTTACAGTAAAAACTCGCGATCGACCGTCATCAAGGAGGCCCAAAGGGCGAATGCCTCCATCTACGGCATCTACTATGTCGATCCCCAAGGCTATGGCGCGGATGACGACCGAGGCGGACGCCGCGCGCTTCGCGCTCTGGCCGAACCAACCGGCGGCCGCTTCTACGAGGTCAATCGCCGCCGTCCGCTTCACGCTGTGTTGCAGGGTCTTGAGGACGAACTACGGACTCAGTATTCGATCGGTTATCGGCCGCCCGATTCCGGCAGGAGTTTTCGCAAAATCAAAGTTACGGTACCGAAAGGCTACACTGTTCAGGTTCGTAAAGGTTATTATGCGGCGGCAGGCGGAAAGTAAAAGCGTTGCTTTCAGCGGGCCGGCACCGCAGGCGCTCGCGGGGTCTCACTTCCCTGCCGCGGGTCGTCATCCGCCTATAAACAGTCTTTTACTTTTAACTTACAAAAGAAGATAATCAGACTACATTATGCGTAAATCCTTCGTATTTCTCGTGGTGTTTGCGTTTCCTCTCTTGTGCCAGCAGGCCAAGGAAGAGAAAAAGTGTACTTTTCAGGGCCAGGTAATCAATGGCGCGACGAACGAACCGGTCCGGAAGGCGGAACTCACTCTGATTCCCGTAAACATGGCGGGCACCGTAGTTTATATGAACTCCGTCCCGTCTCCCGTGAAAGGTTCTTACAGCGCCACTACCGAGGCTACGGGTAAATTCGTATTTGAGAATGTTGAGCCAGGCGTTTATTTTCTGAGCGGCCAGAAGCTAGGATTCCTGGCGAACCGGTACGGGTCTCGTGGATCCACGGGTTCGGGGATGCCTTTGACAGTAACGGCCGGTCAGGTACTCAAGGATCTTCTAATCAAACTAACACCCCAGGGAACTATCTCCGGACGCGTGTTTGATGACGAAGGAGAACCCGTACAGTATGTTAGCGTCCAGGCGATGACAGAACGCACGGTGGCGGCAGGCAAAAAAGCTTTCATGCCATCAAGCAGCGCCTCGACCAATGATCGTGGCGAATACCGGCTTGCCAACATAACTCCAGGCAAGTATATCCTGATGGCTGCTCCGGGCCGGATGGGAATGCCTGCGCCTCCCAAGCCAGCCAACGGCAAACCTGAGACTGGTTTTATCTCCGTTTACTTTCCCAGTGTCACCGAGCAGTCCCAGGCGGCTAAGGTCGATGTGGCGCCCGGTGCGGAAATTACCGGGCATGACATACGCCTGCAAAAATCAAGAGTCGTGCGCGTTAAGGGTAAGGTTGTCGACGGCCTTAGCGGTGCACCAGCCAAGAACGTTATGGTGTCACTAATGCCGCGCGAGAGTTTCACGTTCAATCGGAATATGGCGATGTTGCGTGGGGATGACGGCCAGTTTGAATTGGCAAATGTGGCGCCCGGTCCCTACACCCTTTCGGTAAGCAACAGCAGCGGCGAGATTCGTACGACCGCCTCGCAGCCAATCGACGTTGGGGAAAACGATGTTGAGGGTATTGTAGTCATACTCAAGCCAGGACAGAATGTTACCGGTTCAGTGGTTGTGGTCGACAAGAAAGGGGATGAGAAGGTTTCGTTGGGGACCATGCGGATCTCGCTCAGCCCTTACCAGCAAGGGGTGATATTCGGCAGCATTCCTTCGGACACCGTTAAGGACGACGGCTCGTTTGTCCTGCCTGGCGCGTTTCCGGGCAAGTACAGTGTCTCGGTTTACGGAACCCCGCAGGACAGCTATGTGGCTTCAGTGAAGCTCGGAAGCCAGGAACTGCCGGACAGGTTAGTCGATTGGAGTTTGGGGATTCCAACGGAAAATTTGCAGATCACGATCAGCATGAAAGTCGCGCAGGTTACCGGCAGAGTCGAACAAAACGATGGAAATCCAATGCCGGGTGCTATCGTCGTCTTGGTGCCGGAGGACGAGGTCCGCCGCAAGCAGGCGATCTATCACAAAAGATCCGTTTCGGATCAAACGGGAAACTTCACTGTCAAAGGGATCCCGCCCGGAGAGTACAAGGCGTACGCTTGGGAACAGCTCGAATCCGGCGCAAACATGGATCCTGAATTCATGAAGGCGATTGAGAGCAAAGGCGTGAGAGTGAAACTCAATGGCGGCGACAGCCAAGCGGTCCAACTGAAGCTGATTCCGCCTGCACTGTAGGCGGATGCAGCCGCACAGTCTAAATGCGGTCGCCTGGGGCAGCCAAAGTCTGCCGTAATCCGTGCTGATTCCCGGTGTGATAATTGGTTTGTGGAGGCAACATGCGTTCCCTATCCGCAATTTTCATTTTGGGCTGTGTGTTTGTCGTCAACGCAACCGCGCAGAGTGGATCCCTTATCGCCCAACAACAGCCCAGCGCAGTTTACCCAGAGTCAGTCAAGAGTCTCGAAATAAATGCTACTGTCTTCGTGGATGCGCGGGTGCTTCCCGATGGTTCAGTGTCATCCGCCCGCCTGCAATCAGTGCGCCTTCGTCTGCCACTGGATCAAGGATTCCCTGACAGCACAGCGCGTGAATTAGCCGTGCGTGAATTATCTGATTCAGCACTTTCCGCGGCTAGCCTGTGGAAATTCGAAGAGACTGACGGGTTGCCGCACGCAGTCGAGATCACCTTCAGTTTTCACACTGGACGGGCCACGGCCACATTTTGCGAGACGCGTGTTTTGCCGAAGTCGAAGGTCCAACGACCGTAGCTGGCGGGACGTGCATTGACCTGACGGCGGAAGGACCTTTTTTTTGACGAATCTGGCGTGGTCGGCGTCTTCTCCTGTAATCAGTATGAGTAAGAGCCAGTATATTGGCCGCTGGATGCTCGCATCCATAATCATCCAGGCTTAGATTCAGTACCTGCTCTCTGATAATGCACAACCCCTGCGGATCTTACCCGATAAATTGATCGGAGAGTGATTACATGAGAATCGACAACGGTCACCGGCCTACAGGGTCGGTCGATACCCCCCAACTGCCGTCGAATGGCAATCGAGTCGGTCAAGCCGCGGACGCATTAGCAACACTGGGCGAGGCGAAACCACAGCAGACCATCTGGCCGGGCATTTCAAGCCAGTTCAGGCAACCAGTTCGTGATCCACAGGTCTTTTATCCACACGCCAAGCAGATCGTACAGTCGGGCTTCCAGCTTCAGTTCAAAGAAGCGGCTCGCGATCCACAGGCCTTCCACTCGCTCATGAGTGAAGTTTACGGCCAGAACTACAATCGGGAAGCCGCGGAGAGTTTCCGCCAGCGCGCGATGAACAACGACTTTTCGTGGCTTCCCGAAATGGAGTTTCGCTCGAACGAGACGCTCAATGGTGGGAACGGCGCTTACGATGCCGGCCGCAATATTATCTACGTGAACGAGAAGTTCAAGAGCGACCCGACGCGGGCGACTAAAGTGTTCACTGAAGAAGTTGGGCACTTCCTCGATACGAAGCTGAACAAGACCGACAGAGTCGGTGACGAAGGCGAAATGTTTCGGAGACTGCTGGGCGGCGAACGCCTGTCCGCTGCCCAGAAGGCCGCCATTCGAGCCGACGATGATCACGGCGTCATCACAGTTGACGGCAAAAAGACCGAAGTCGAATTCTCGATTTTCGATGACATCGGCGGTGCGATTTCAAAGGGAGCGAAGGCGGTAGGCGGCGCCATTTCCGATGGGGCCAAGGCGGTAGGCGGCGCTATTTCCGGCGGGGCCAAAGCTGTAGGCGGCGCCATCGCGGGTGGTGCCAAAGCCGTGGGCAGCGGCGTCGCGAGTGCGGCCAGTTGGTTAGCTGGTGGAATTAAGAGCGTTGGCGCCAAGGCTTTGGATGGCATCAAGATCGCAGGCGAAGCGATTTGGAGCGGTACAAAGAAGGTTGGCGAGGCGATCGGCAGCGCAGCCAAGTGGTTTGGTGTACGTGCGTGGGATGCCGGAAAAGGTTTGTTCACCGGCGCAATCGACACGCTTACCGGCGCGGCCCGCAACGTAGTAGAGGGCATTGGAACGTTCGGTGGCGGCATCGGAAAGATTTTCAAAGGCGATTTCGTTGACGGACTGAAAGATATGGGACTCGGGCTGGTAAAGACGTTCGTTCAGACTCCGGTTGACGGCGTCCTGATGATGGGCGGACGCGCAATCAGCGCGGTTCAGACCATGGTTGGCCTGGAGCCTCCGGGGCGCAAGTTGACCAGCGCCGAAATCACCGAGTTGCGCAAAGTTTACGGCGATTCGATCGATTACAGTAAGGTCGAGATCAAAGAAGGAGACGCGGCGCTGTTCGGCGTGTTCGGCCGGCCGTTCACCCACGGCAACACGATCTACATGCCGAAAGACTTTCTGCCGCTCAGCCAGAACATGGATACCCTGGTCCACGAAATGGGGCACGTCTGGCAGAACCAGCATGGTGGTACGGACTATATGAGCGAGGCCCTCTGGGCCCAGAATTTCGGAGACAAATATGAGTTCGACAAAGGAATCGACGAAGGAAAGTCCTGGAGTGAACTAAATCCGGAACAGCAGGCCGAACTGATCCAACAGGCCTATCAATACGGCTACTTCGACCCGAGCAGCGCGAATTCCGGCAAGTTTGTTTATAACGGCAAGGACTACAGTGCTTACGTGGCTGAGGCGCTTAAGCAGCTTCGGGCTGGAAAGGGTGCGCCCTGAAAAGGACGATTGGCGCGAATTGGTCAGGAGGTTGGGCATGAAGCAGTTGTGGTTTTCTGTATTGGCGTTACTGCTGGTTTTGACGGCTTGCCAGCCTGTCTTATCGGTGCGGCTGGATTCTGGTGATCAAGAACTGCCTGCCCCGCGCTTCGTGGTCGAAGAACCTGGGGAACCGGCCGCGGAACCCAAGTTCCATACGATCAAGGTCTATGGCGCCAATGATCGATTGCTTTGGCACGCGCGGGCCGAGAATTTCGGCAGCACCTCTGGGGGGCGTTCCATTGTTTACGGGAAAGCCCCTGACGGGTTTCGTGACGTGAAGCCTGCGGAGCCGCTTGAACCTGGCCAGTCCTATAATTTGCGGGTATCGGGAATCGCTCAGGGAGCGTTGGCCTTCCAGGCTGATGGACAGGGCCGCGTGCGGTAGTTCCGGCGCCGCGCGTGGCTCAGGGTGTACAGCGTTGAGCTAGGGCACGATCAGGATATCCGTGGTGCGTCTGTCGGCTGCGTTGCCCAATGCGTAACCGACCCCCGGGAGTACCACCGCCGTAGCGACGCCGCCAGCTATTACAGCGCCGGAGGACCTCACGCCCGCTGATACAGATTATTTGTCGCCAAGGTTAAGGATTATATGGATTTCAGATCAAAAATCGGTTGGGAACCACCGCCCGGTTTATCTGGACCACATTCGCAGCATCAAACCCGTATTGTTTTGATGAGGTTAGATTCGGCCAGCTAAGTGCATTATCCAATGCGTCCGAGCCGCTCAAAAAACGGCCTTGGGAAGAGGAGAAAAGACCATGAAACGCAATTGGATGGCGATGCTGGTGATTGCGGGAGGATTTGGTTCGGCCATGTTTGGGCAGCAGTACCCGCCGTATCAAGGCGACCCGAACGACAACGGACAATCTGGCAATGGCCAATACGATAACGGGCAATACGCTGGGGACCAGGGTAACGGCGCTTACAACGAGGACCCTGCCTACGACGGCAGCTACCAGGGTGTCTATGCTCCGGCGCCTCCGCCGATGCCACGCTACGCCTACCAACGCCCTTTGATGCCAGGCCCTGGATATTACTGGGTGGACGGATATTGGAATTTCTTTGGCGGACGGTACTCCTGGGTCGGAGGCTATTGGATGCTTCCGCCGTATGCGGGAGGGTATTGGGTGTCTCCGCGGTACTCCGGCGGGCGTTTCTACCTGGGATTCTGGGGTGGCGGCCGGCGGGACTTCAACCGTGGATATGTCCGGAACGACTACCGGTATCAAGGACGTGTTCAGACTTCCCGGCAGAGTTACAGGGCTCCGGCACAAAGTAGCCGGGAGAGCTACAGGGCTCCGGCACAGAGTGGATCTGCATCCCGGAGTGGCGACAATCGCGGTGCCCGGTCAGGAAACCGGGGAGAACGCGGAGGCCGCCACTAACGACAAGTAAGGATCGCCCGCGTGGTTTCGATCACGCGGGCGACCTTCGTTTTTGGTGGGCTTAACGCGCATAGAGAATTCCACCAATAAGCGCAGTCGCAATGCACTATTACGAATAAGCGGGCAGCAGGAAGGAAATGCCGCAACGCAGGAAAGTCGATGAGAAACGTCAGGATGCTGACGACGGCGAACAAGGCTCCTGCGGTGCCAGCACCGGGCTGAGGAAGTGGGGTGCTTTCTTTGATAGTGCACCTCTGACTTTAAGCTATCACGTGCAATCCTCGGCTCTGGGGCGCAACCCATCGAAAGAGGGCGTGGACGGTTGCACCTTGCGGGCGCAGCGAGCGCGGGCATAAGCGCGTGGTTAGGACGCTCTGCCCAAGCAGTCACGCATCTCTTGAGGCGGCCCGACTCGTCACGTCCTCGAGGCGGTCCAGTGCGCCGCGCGTAAAGCGAGGATGATTTCCGATAACGGGGACTTATCGCCAACGATCGGTCGCCGGGGACTGTGTGTGGAAAGGCTTCATCGGCAAACGCACATGCTGTTATCCACTCTGGTTCATCTGGTGTGCCCTGATGTCCATGAGAAGTCTCTTTATTTCGGAAACCTCATGACCGATCTGGAACACCCTCCAGATAGCGAAGACAACTGCGGAATAGAAGGCCACTGTCAACGCCAAAGACAATGCGATCATTGTCAACATAGGAGTAGTTTATCCGATTGCCGTTGATATTTCGCAAACGGCGCGCCGAAAAATGCCGCTCTGGTTCTATGGTGAGCACTGACGTCGATGATAAGTTCATGCGGAGAGCGCATGACCGTGTGCAACACCTCAAGATAGCGTAGACAACTGCGGCATGGAAGGACACTGAGTAAGCCAAAGACAATGCGTTCATTGTCATCATAGGATTAATTTATCGATAGCCGTTGGTATTTGGCAAAGATGCACCACCTGACCATGAGCATCTCACTTGTGGGTACGACTGAAAGGACAGAGGCATCGTCTTCCTCTTCAGCTTTGGATTTCGCCATCCGTTCAAAGCGAGGCAGGCTGTGTCGTCGATGAATAGACCTTCGCGTCGGTCTCGCAGAGGGACCCTGCCATTGTAGTCAGCCCGCCACCGCGCTTTCAAACGGTTCCTCAGGTGCGTAAACTGTGACCTTTGTCGTCTCCGCTTCGATTACAAAATCGGCAGACAATGGCTGTTTGCCTGCTTGCACGCCGATGCTGAAGTTTCGGACTTTCGTAGCATCCCACAACTCGCGCTCCGCTCTCGGAAGTGCTCGGATGAGGGCACAGAATGCCTTTATTGCAGAATCGGCGGACTTAGTGATCTTCGCCAACACTCAAGGCGCGCAGAGTACCTTCCCCTGTCGCGCCCGACATAAAGGGCAATCACTTTCTTACCAAAACTGCTGACAAGCGGTTGGAGATCGAAGCTCGAATAGATGTCAAGATCGACGTTCAGAAAATGGGTAATTGGATTTACGCCGCCTGCTTTTTCCCTTATCATGGCAACCATGCCGGACGAAACTCGTCATCTCGCCAAGGTCGCCCGCATGATTCAACCTGAATCCCTCAGGAGCGATGAGTACCAGCCTTGGTCGCGCGGGCGCGGTGTTGATGTCTGGACTATGTTATGTGCCTGTATTACTGGCGATATGCCTACCATCAAAGACTTAGTTGCCCGGGATCCGAAGCTCGTCGAATGTGAGTATGAGTACTTCACACCTATCCACTTCGCTGTGCGTGAGAACCAACGTGCAGTTGTCGACTTCCTGCTAGAGAATGGCGCGGATTCGGCTTACGAGGCGGGCGATTCGCTGCTGGCCCTCGCAAGAGATCGAGGATACACGGAACTGGTCGCCTTCCTTGAAGCGAAACTGAAGGAGCGATACCAGGTTGTACCTGAAGGCGCGGTCCTCGCCGCCGCGATTAAGGCTCGCGACATCGTTGCCGTGCGTGCGTTGATCGAGAAGCAGCCCGAACTGATTCACGCGGCTGACGAGCGCGGAAGCCAGCCGATCCACTGGGCCGTAATGACAAGGCAGATTGGACTGATCGATTACCTGCTGGAACGTGGCGCCGATATCAATGCAGTGCGGCCGGACGGACTCCGCCCGATCCACCTTACCAACGGTGACTACCATTACCGCGGTTGGCGCGATTTGCCTTCCACCGCACTGCAGAAGCATGAGGTCCTCGTCGGCTACTTGCTGGCGCGCGGCGCCGATTACGACATCAGCACCGCAACCAAGCTCGGCGATCTTGACCGCGTCCGCGAATTGTTGGACCAGAACCCGTCGATCATTAATCAGGTGCCCGCGTACTCCTATTACACCGGTGTGCCGCTGCGCAACGCCGCGGGCGCAGGGCACATCGAGGTGGTGAAGCTGCTGCTGGAACGGGGCGCCAATCCTAACCAGCCGGAGCCGGGCATCGCACCTCACGGAGGCGCGCTTCACGCAGCGATTGGCGGCAAGCATTTGGCAATCGTAAAGCTGTTGTTGGAGCACGGAGCCAATCCAAATGCTGAAGTCGAATCGTCTGGCAATTGCCTCTCGATGGCGAAATTCGCGGGCGCTCCTCAGGAAATGATCGATCTGATCGCCTCCTATGGAGGGGTGCTGGGGGCTGACATGGCCGACCTGGAAACACTCGCCGCGATGCTGCACGTCAACCCGCAGCTAAGCGTCAGCGAGAAGCTCGACAACCCGCCGGTGATGGAGCTGATTCTCCGCTACCAGCCGGACATTCTTAAGCGGATTCCCGATCCGACGGCCTGGTGGAGTCATGGCACACCCAAGACTCCGGAGTTCGCGCGCTGGCTGATGGAACGCGGGCTGGACCCGAACCGCCGCAACTGGCTCGGCATCACGCTGCTGCATCGCTGCGCAGCCAAGGGCGATACTGCGATGGCGGCGGTCTGTCTCGAGGCCGGGGCCGAGATTGATCCCATTGAAACAGAATGGTCCTCCACACCGTTAGGCTGGGCTGCGCGCGAGGGCAAGAAGGAGATGGTGGAGTGGTTGTTGCGCAAAGGCGCGAATCCCAACCTGCCTGAGGATGAGTCGTGGGCGCTGCCCCTGGCTTGGGCGAAGCGACGTGGGCACCAGGAGATTGTCGAGCTGCTGCTTCAGGCAACGGCTTAATGCGACACTACCAATGACGGTCGGAATCGGGAATATGGCATTGTCGAAATCGAGGGCACTCTCAGAACAGCAGATACGCCTGATCGCAAAGGCCTTGGGTGAGGACTTGCCCCCATTTTTGACACAAACAGTTAAGACTCAAAATCCATTTAAGGGGGTGTGGGCTTGTTGGAGTGAAGATGGCAAGAACACAGTGCCCGCGTTCACCCCATTCATCCTTATCGGGTACGGCCCCGAGCAAGAGGAATTAGCTTACAGTGCTCTCAGGACAGCCAGGCGGTATCCCACTATTTGCGCCCTTAGTTCCTTGCCATCTGCAGACTTTGGTCAACCTCTTCGCGTGATAGCGCGGTTCCTGAGGCTGATCAAATCTCTTGCTAGCGACTGGAATATTGTTAATACGCCAGCAGCCGTTCGGCCTCGCGCTCGACGTCTTCCACTTGCGGTAGCGTGGCCTGTTCCAGGCGCGGGGCGTAGCCGACCCATGTGTCTAGTGCCGCGACGCGGCCTACCGGAGCGTCGAGATCTGCGAAGAGTTCGCTTGCGATGCGTGCGGCGATCTCTGCTCCGTAGCCGAACGAGAGCGTGTCTTCGTGCACGATCATGACGCGGCTGGTCTTCTGCACGGATTGCGCTATAGCCTCCCAATCGTAGGGTGCCAGGGTTCGCAGGTCGATCACCTCGACAGTAACTCCAGCAAGCCGCTGCTCAATGCGCGTGGCTGCGAGCAGGCTCTTCTGCACGAGCGCCCCATAGGTGATGATCGTCAAATTATGACCGACCTTGACGACGTTGGCCTTCCCGAAAGGAATTGTGAAATCCTTGCCAGGGTGCGGCGAACGGTTGTAGGGCTCGCGGTAGAGCTTCTTGTGTTCCAGAAAAAGCACCGGGTCATCGCAGCGGATGGCGGTGCGCAGCAGGCCGCAGGCATCCAGCGCATTCGAAGGCATTACTACGCGCAAGCCGGGGCAGTGTGTGAAAAGCACCTCACCGGACTGGCTGTGATAAATGGCTCCGCCGTTGAGATAGCCTCCGATCGCAACGCGGATAACTGCCGGACTCGCCCACGCGCCGTTCGAGCGCCAGCGCATGGTGGCCAGTTCATCACGCAACTGCATCATCGCGGGCCAGATGTAATCGAAGAACTGTATCTCGGCGATCGGCTTGAGACCGCGTGTTGCCATGCCGATGGCGCGGCCTACAATGCCGGCTTCCGCGAGTGGCGTGTTGAAACAGCGCTGGCTGCCGAACTCGGTCTGCAATCCGTGCGTCGCTTTGAAGACACCGCCCTTGCCCTTTACGCAGCTCAGGTTGCCTTCGCGGCTGCAATCGGCAACGTCCTCACCAAATACCAAGACGTTGCGGTTGTGGCGCATTTCTTCGGCGATCGTCAGATTGATTTCGTTGACCATCGTGCGCGGCGCGCCTTCAAACTGGGGAATCGTTGAGAGAGCATTAGCGGTCGGATCGACCTTGTCGGAATACAAAAACTTACAAGCAGTTTCGGGCGCAGGCTGCTCGGCATTGAGCGCAATCTGGGTTGCCTGCTGGACTTCGTTATCGACTTCGCTGGTCAGAATCTCCAGCGTGCGCTGATCGACAATCCCCTCACGCAGCATCCACTTAGGGAAACTAACAAGCGGATCGCGGTCGGCTTCGGCCGCGCGTTCCTGGGGTGTTTTGTAAAGCTTCTCGTCGTCTGAAAGCGAATGGGAGTAAGGACGGATTACATGCGCGTGCACGAGCGCTGGACCTTTGCCCGAGCGCACGTACTCGGTCGCCTGCTTCATGGCGGCATAGGACGCCAGGAAATCGCAACCATCGACTTCGACAGTTAGTAAGTCAGGAAAGCCATTTAGTAACAACGAAACATTGCCACCGGCAGTCTGCCGCTCGACTGGAACAGAAATCGCGTAGCCGTTGTCCTCGATCAGGAAGAGTACCGGCAGTTTGTCGAGGCAGGAAAGATTGAGCGATTCCCAGAACTCTCCCTCACTGGTCGTACCATCGCCCGCACTGACCATTGTCACCTCGGTCGAGTCGGGATTGAGGTAGCGGCTGGCCTGTGCGCACCCGACGGCCTGCAGAAACTGGGTGCCGGTAGGTGAAGAGGCCGAAACGATATTGTATGCGGCGTGGCCCCAATGGGAGGGCATCTGGCGACCACCGGACGCGGGATCGGCTGCGGCTCCAACGGCCGATAGCAGCATCTCTTCGGCCGACACACCCAGCGTCAGGCAGAGCGCGCGATCGCGATAGTAGGTGTAAAACCAATCGGATGCGGACCGAAGTAAAAGTCCCGCCGCAACCTGGATTGCTTCATGACCAGCGCCGCTAATCTGAAAAAAGATGCGGTTCTGACGTTTGAGCAAAACCTCGCGATCATCCAGCCGTCGAGCCAGATACATCACACGAAACGCGTTGATCAAAGTCTCTCGGTCCAGCCCCAGGGTAAGGGAACTGAGCGCCGCCGCCTCTGGTTGAGTACGCAAGGCCATGGAGAGAAACCTCCCAGTAAAAGTTTAGCGAATCGGCGGGGGCTCCCGTCAGCCTGCGTGATCGAAAGCGTGGCGAATCCAGCCGAGTAGTTCCTGGTCGACTTCGGAGACGTCCGTAGCCTTCACTTTGTACTGGCACATACCGCCGGGAGGAAGTAGAATCAGCCGATCGGTGGCCGGGACGTCTTTCAAATTGATTCCGACTTCCACGCGCGTGTTTGTGGCCGGCCCGATCATCGCGAACTGCTTCTTTCGGCGCAGGCTAAGGTAGGTCTTCTTGGGCGAAACTTCAAATGTGCCGAATTGCTGGATGGCGGCCATCAACTTGTCATGAATCGGCCGCAGTGCTGCTTTAGGTCCGGTGTAGATTTCGTTAACTGCTGAATCCGGTGCTGCCGGAGCGCTCTCCGTTTCAGCCTTCAGCGCGAAAACAGTCAGTGTGTTTGCGTCGCCGTGGCCCAGTCCCAGGTCGCGCTTGAGCATGTCGCGTATCTCGCCGTGTTTGACGAGTCCACTGCTTTTAATCAACGCGAATAACTGCTCCAGTGTTTTGCCGGTTTTCGCTTGTATATTGTTAAGTTGAGTTTGCAGTGCTTTTTCCACAGTGCCCATACTTTGCAGCGTATGGTATATACAACCATGGACGCAAATATTCCTCGTCGAAAGTTTCTCGCGGGCGCTGTCTCGCTCTGGCCCGTAAGTGCGCTTGCGCAGGGCAAGGTGGCGCGTAACGCGGGTAGCAGGGTGAGGCTGAGCCTAAACCTATATTCCTTCAATCAGCCGCTGCGCGACGGCAAGATGACTCTATCTGACGTCCTGGATTATTGCGCACAGAATGGGATCGAGGCGCTCGATGCGACGGGCTATTACTTCCCCGGTTACCCCAAGGTTCCCAGCGACGAGTTCATAGCTAGCCTGAAGCGGAAAGCCTTCGTGAATGGCGTCACGATACATGGGACGGGTGTGCGTAATGACTTTGCCATTGCCGACCCCGAGCGTCGCAAGAGCGACGTTCAGCTGGTGAAGGACTGGATTGAAGTTGCCGCCAAGATGGGCGCCAGCATTATTCGCGTGTTTTCCGGAACCAAGGTGCCGGACGGCCACAGCTTCGATCAGGCGCTCGAATGGATGGTGCCGCATTTCAAGGAATGCGCGGCGCATGGCAAGCGGCACGGCGTCATCGTTGGACTGCAAAATCATCATGACTTCATAAAGACTACCGACGAGACGATTCGGATCATCAAGGCGGTCGACTCCGAGTGGTTTGCGAGCATTCTCGACATAGGCAGCCTGCGGCAGGGCGATCCTTACGCGGAGATCGAAAAACTGCTGCCGTATGCGGTTTCCTGGCAGCTCAAAGAGAAGATCTGGTATGGCACCAAGGAAGTCACGACAGATCTGCGCCGAATAAAGGCCATCATTGACAAGGTGGGTTACCGCGGCTTCGTCCCAGTTGAAACGCTCGGGGCAGGAGATCCGCGCGTGAAGGTGGCCGTATTTCTGGATGAGGTGCGCAAGGCGTTTGTTTGATATACTCGCCTCCGATTAGTCTTTATTGGTAATTGGGGGTTCTTATGCACCGCATTCTTCTTGTGTGCCTGTTAGCCTGCACCGCTTGGGCGCAGACTAACAACGGCCGTATTTCCGGCACTGCTTCGGATAGCTCCGGCGCAGTGATTCCCGGCGCCAACGTGATCGTCACAAACCAGGCCACGGCGTTGACCTGGAAGGCAGCAACCGATCCAAACGGGTTTTATCAGGTCGGCAATCTGCCCGTTGGCATATACAACGTCGAGATCGATGCGACGGGGTTCCGCAAGTCTCAAAAGACGGGTTATGACCTGGTGGATGAGGGCCGCATTACGGCGGACTTCAAGCTTGAGGTCGGTACCGTAACAGAGACCATGATCGTAACCGAAGTGGTTGGCGAGACCGTGAATACGGTCTCCGGCGAAGTAGGCCGAACGATCGACTCCGAGCAGGTGCAGGATCTGGCCTTAAACGGGCGCAATTACATGCAGCTTGTTTCGCTGATCCCGGGTGTAGCGTTGCTGGACGAAGACCAGATGGCGCTCACGACCAGCCTCAGTGTGACGAATCAATCGGTGAACGGAAATCGCACGGGCAGCAATCATCTGACGGTGGACGGCGGGATGAACCTGGATTCGGGCAGCAACGGGAGCCAGGTGAATAACGTGGGCGTGGATTTCATCCAGCAGATGAAAATACAGACGTCCGGCTTTTCGGCGGAGTACGGCCGCAATTCGGGCGCATCCATCAACGTGGTCACCAAAGGCGGCGGCAAGCAGTTTCACGGCGGCCTGCTGGAGACGCTACGCAACGACTACTTCGATGCGAAGGACTATTTCTCTCCGCAGAAACCCTCGCTGCGTTTCAACGATTTCGGCTGGAACCTTGGCGGTCCAATCGCAATGTTTGGTCTGAAGAAGGGCAAATTGTTCTTCTTCGCAGGACAAGAGTGGAAGCGCATTACGCGCTTTACCAGCCCCACGCGACGCACCATGCCAACGCGGGCTGAACGTGCCGGCGATTTCTCGGATCGAAGGACAACGAACATCTATTACCCCGGCACAAGGACGCCAATTCCCAACAAAGACCTTTCCAGTTTGATGACGGTGGATGGCAAGGCAATTATGAAGGTATATGACGCGATGGAGAAGTACACTGCCAGCTACGTCGATACCCCGACCACTAATAACGCTGTCTTTCAAGTTCTGAATCCGTTCCGTTGGCGGCAGGATATCTTGCGTATCGATTGGCGCGCCAGTGACCGGCACTCCGTCTATGCACGCTGGATTCACGACAACTATGATTTGGTTGACCCGTATGGCACATTCAATTCATCACAGCTTCCGACCACGCCGACGGCCCGCAATCGTCCAGGCTATGGTCCGCAACTCGGTTATCTCTGGACCATCAGTCCGCGGGTTTTTAACGAAGTCAAAGTCAATACGTCCTGGAATGGGCAGCGAACTCCGTTGCAGGGCACGAACTGGCAGCGTGACACGTACGGCTTCAAGTATCCGCTGGTGTTCGGAGGCAACGGTCCGTACGGCACGGGCATCCCTGATGTGAACATCAACAGTTTCGCCACGTTCAATGGACCGGCGCGCGTTTATCTAATGTCGCCTACGACCGACATCTCGATCTTCGACAACTTGAGTTATGTGCGCGACCGGCACACGTTCAAGGCGGGCTTTGTTGTTGTGAGGAATCGCAAAGACCAGAATGGACGTTCAGTTTATACGGGTAGCGCGGTTTTCAATACAAGCGCGAATGGCCAGACTACGAACTACGCCCTGGCCGACGCCGCGCTTGGGCAGTTCCAGACGTACACCGAGGCGGCCAGTGATCCGGTGGGCTTCTTCCGGTTCTCGCAGTACGACGGATATGTTCAGGATTCCTGGCGCGTCGCGCGCAACCTGAACTTCGAGATTGGCCTGCGCTTTAGTCATTTCATCCCGACCTACGCAGCGGCCAACAATCTGGTGAGTTTCAACCCTGCTCTGTTCGACCCCGCGAAGGCAGTGTCGGTCACATCGACCGGCGCGATCGTGGCGAACTCCGGCAATCCTCTGAACGGCTTGGTGCGGGCCGGCGATGGTGTGCCATCGGATCAGGTGGGCCGTGTCGCGGGCGCGACCAGTGCGGAGGTACTCGCTGTGCCGGCTGGCGCTCCGCGCGGTTTCTATAACGCCGGCAAGCTGTTTATGCCGCGCTTCGGTTTCGCCTGGAAGCCTTTCAACAATAACCAGACCTCGGTGCGCGGCGGCTTCGGCGCCTACCATGATCGCGTGCAGGGGAATCTGATTTTCTCGCAGAGCAACATTGCGCCGTTCTCAAAGCAGGTAGCTTACGAGGCAGGCAACTTGTCGAATCCATCGGGTGGCTCGCTGGCGGCGCTGGCTGTGATGGGTGGCATCAACTCGATCGATCCGAACCTGAAGGTGCCCGTGGTTTACAGCTACAACTTCGGCATACAGCGTGAACTGCCGCGCGGCTTCTTCCTGGATGCGACTTACGCAGGAACCGTCGGCCACCATCTGCTTCGGCAGCCGGATATCAACTTTCCATCGTTCGCGGTACTTTCGGAAAATTACAAGCTTCCGAGTGCGACGCGTCCGGTGACCAATGCGATCCGTCCTTATAAGGGCTACTCGACAATCCGCATGTTCATCAGTGATGCGAACTCAAACTACAACGCGTTACAGACCTACCTGACCAAGCGCAGGGGCAACCTGGTGCTGACCGTCAGCTATACGTGGTCCAAAGCGCTGGCCGATGCCAGTGGCGATACGGATAACACCGATAGCGGCCTCGAATACACGGATCGCCGCCATCATTATGGCCCGACCACGTTCGATCGGCGGCACATTTTTGTGACGACGTACACTTATCGCATTCCGCTGCTGCGCAAGAATCGCGGAATTTTGGGAACTGCTTTTGGGCGATGGGAAGTCAGTGGTATTTTCCGCAGACAATCAGGAAACGCGCTGACTCCGGTGGGCAGTGCGACTGGTGTTACACGGCGCGCGGATTACATCGGTGGTCCTGTCACCCTGGACAATCCCACGGCGGACGACTGGTTCAACACCGCAGCCTTCAAGGCCGCGCCGAATGATCGGATCGGCAGCGCTGGCGTGGGGAGTGTCATTGGTCCGGGCCTGCTTCTGACCGATGTTACGCTGCGCAAGGAGTTTGTCGTGAAGGAGCGCTGGAGACTGCGCTTTGAAGGCCAGGCGTTCAACGTTGCGAACCACCCGAACTTCCGGAGCCTGAGCGTTACCACCAGCAGTTCGGATTACGGTTCGCTGACGGCCTGCGGCCCAGCCCGCAATATTCAGTTAGGGCTGAAGCTGAATTTCTAGCAACGCGCTTGCTTACGCGCGCGCCTCTGTTTGATCGCAAACGAAGGCGCGCGTGCGTAATCTTGCTTAACGGGCTATCTGAACTTTGGGCGTGGAGAGATAGCCGGTAATCTTGTCCTTCTCCACCTTGTTGACTACGATTTCCCACGGCTGACGTGCCTTGGAAAGCACATAGAACTGTACCGGTTCGTTGGTGTTCTTGTCTTTCTTTTCGACGAGTTTGTCGTCCGCCACCACTTCGATCGTGTACTTGTTCTTTTTCGGATCCGTCTTCTTAAGCTGGATCGTGATGTCGCCGACCTTATTGGGCTGCTTCGCCTTGGCGATCGTGAACTCGAAGAAGTTGCGTTCGCCGAGCGCCTTCAGCGCCTGCAGTTCCTTGCCGTTCGTCGCGATCAGGCTGCCCTGACCCTCGACGTCGCCGACCACGCGCTTCAACCCTGCGATGGTTTTGTCGAGTTCCGCTTTTGTGGAAGCAAATTCAGTTTTGACCGTTCCGACATCAGCGCTTACTTCGCCGATCTTGGTGTTGGCTGCGGTAGCCGACTGGCGCACTTCAGTGATTTCGGTTTTGACCAGTTGCGACTGTTTGGCCTGCTCGCTGGCGAGTTTGGAGGCTAGTTGCTCTGCATGCTTATTTGCATCGACCTTGACTTGACCGACAGCCATTGTGGCCTGGCGCCGCGCTGTTTCGAGTTCATCGCGGAGTTTATCGAGATTCTTGCGGGAGGTTTGGCTCGTGACCGACGATGACTCCCGAATATTGGTCAGTTCATTCAGGATCTTTTCCTGGGTCTTCTCGGATTGGAGCTTGACCTTGTCGAGCTGCGAATAGAGATAAACATTGGATCCGATTAACCCGAGCGCAACGACTACACCGCAAATAACTGCGATTTTCCCATTGCTGGACGGAGGTGGCATGGCCGGAATATTGTTTTCGTTCAAGAGTGGCTCCTTGAAAATTCTGGACGTCCATCTCCGGACGCCAATATACTATTATTGACGTTTTCGCGAGCGAATGGGGTTTCCGATTATTTCGCGGGCTCCGGCTCTTGCCGCAGGCGGGGACGCGCAAACTCGAGAAATTCCTGTTTCGGGATGCCGGGTTCGAAACAACGGCGGCAGCGAGCCTCATACATTCCGGCCGCACCGACCACAATCAGGTCGTCGGATTCCACGAGCCGCTGCGTGTGTTTGGCGGGGTTTCCGCAGCGCATGCAGATGGCAAGAGTCTTGGTGATCGACTCTGCGTGTGCCAGTAATTCAGGAACAGGCGTGAATGGGCGTCCCATGAAATCGGTATCGAGCCCGGCGATCAAGACCTGTTTGCCACTATCGGCGAGCTGATTGGCTACTTCGATGAGTTCCTTGCCCATGAAGTTCGCTTCATCGACACCGACCACCTGCGTGCGCCAATCGAGCTTAGTCAAAATCTCCGCACCGCACGTGACGGTCTCGGATTTCATGCGGATATCGCCGTGCGAAACGATCTCATTCAACGAATATCGATCGTCCAGCACCGGCTTAAAAACCTGCACCCGTTTGCGGGCGATCATTGCACGGCGCAAGCGCCGCATGAGCTCTTCGCTCTTGCCGGAAAACATGGGCCCGCAAACGACTTCAATCCAACCGATATTACCGGTGACGATATCCATAAACGTACATGATAGCAACGTTACTTCAGCGTACCGAATAGAATTGTGGCGAGCCGCCGAGCGTGATGGTTTTGCCGCCCGCCTGGATGGTTACGACATTGCCATTGCGCTGGGTGCGAATCGGATCGCTGGGGGCTGAACCTTTTTTGTAAGGACGAAGCACTGTCACGACGAAGGCGCTGTTTGCAGGCGTCGCGGTTGACGCCTCGACGTGCCATTGCGCTGGAATTACAGTCTTGCTGGCGTCCTTCAGATATTTCCAGTTCGGCTCAGGGTCGTAACCTGTCCATTGCTTGAAACGAAGCGCGGCCGGCGCGATGTACTGTACCTGCACTCCCGCGTGCTCGCGTTCGAGCGACATGGATTGTGTCGCTTCGTCGAGTTTGAAACTTGTAGCGCCATGCAGCATGAACTGAAAGGTTGAGGCTGTGGCGGCTTCGACTTCGTCGGCGATGATTACGATGCCCGGCTTCACGAAGATGACGTGGCGCAGATAGCGCTTGAGCTTGCCTTCGTACGATGCAGTCGCATCGCCAACTGCGTAATCCACGCCGTTCTTCGATTCGAAGCGGATAATCTTGCCGCCAAGATCGGCCGAATGGGGCTTCTGCCCAGCGCCGTTAACAAGGAGGGCGTTTTGGGCCTTGGTTGACCAGCACCATCCCTTGTGGAACGGACTTCCGTAGAGATCGCGGTACACGTTGTTCATAAGCAGCGCATCCCCGTAAGCATTGAGGGTGAACGAGTTGTGCGCGTCGTGGCCATGGCTTTGGCGTCCGAACGGACTCGACTTGAAGCGCACCTGCACATTGTTGGCGGAGTCAAGCAGCGTGTTGTTCATGATCGCCATGCCGATGCCGTTGAAGACTTTCGAAGCCGGCAAATCAGTGGGCGCTTTAGGTTGAATCGGCCGCATGGAACTCCACAGAAATCCCATGACTGGTTCGCCGTGAACCGGATTGATGTTCCACTGCCTGGCCCACCAGGCCCAGTACGGGTTTTGCGCGCCGAGCGCAAAATAGTCAACAAACGTCCAGCTATTGCCGGGCGGGCGGAACGAGAGATCGCCAAAACCCATTTCCGGACTGCCGGGCGGGGCAGTGTAAAGCGCGTAATCCGCAACGTGCGCGAAGAACGGTTTTTTGAAACCGTCGATGCCGAGCGCAGTGCGTGCGATGTCGAGCCACCAGGTGGTCTTGACCATATAGCCGGCCCAGTAGGAAAGCCCTTCGTGCCAGCCACCGTCGTCGTCGGACCAAACCGGATAGGCGGCGAAGAACTTGGTGACAGCGAAGTGCAGGTACTGCTCGGATTCAGGCGTGTCGCCGAAAGTCGCGATCGCGTTTTCAGCCAGCTTGTGCCAGGAGCGATTTCCGTGGCTGTTGAATGGCAGATTGATGTGGCCTGCGCCTTCGCGCGTCTGGCCGGCTTTCCATGTATCCTGAGCCCGTCGCAAGAGCACGGCACGCACTTTCTTGCGCTCGTCTTCGCTGAGCATCGGATAAGCCCAATCGTAAGCGCGTGCCAGCCTGTGCAGGATCGGCATTGCAGCTTCGTCATTGAGCCGCCAGTTGGTCGGACCGTCCGGATTCCAGCTTGCCAGATGCATCACCCAGCGGCGCGCCGCATCACCATACTTCCGCTCGCCGGTGATCAGATAAGCAAAAGCCAGCGCTTCGGCTTCCATGCATGCCTTCTGCGTCTGGACGCGATTGGACCACCAGAACTGAACTGTCTGCGGGTTTGACGCGCTGCCCATTTCGATGGGTTCGGGGGTAGGCGTGGCTGTGAGCAGCTTATCCGCGGTTTGAATGACGCGTTTCCATGTTTCTGCTCCACCGCCTTTGGCCCACTCGCGCAATCGGGGCAGTTCCCTGGAGGTCACGAACAGGCGCGGGTGATCTTTCGGAATGCGGCCGCGCAGTTCAGCCATGGACGGCTGCGGAAAGTCGACCGCATCAGCGGCGATTTTGAAGCTGCGCGTACGGCTCCATGCGGATGGCTCGCCCTGGGCCGGATGAATTCGATAACGCCAATACCAGGTGCCCTTGGCGCAGCGGCTTGTTGTGGGTGTAAGCGCCCCATGGCAGGCCGGTAACGGTGACTGCGCCGGATAGATCCTTACTCTGCGACCACTGCACGGAAAAACGCAGCGCGTTGCCATCGCTGACCCAGGTAAGTGCGGGCGGATTGACTGCGACAGCTACGCCGTCTTCGGGGTGATAGCCCCACTCTTCGGGTTTCGGTGCGCGATCGGGCACCTGGGCCAAGGCGAGCAGCGGTATGAGTGCGAGAATATGGCGTAACAAGACAGTTCGCTCCTTTATTGAATTCCCAAGAATATCAAAAAGGGTAGGGACTGCCGTTCAATATTTCTTAGGCGGCATCCAACTGGCTGGCTTCGGTGTGCTGGCCGGGCCCGGCAGCCTGACTTTTGCTAGATAAATCGCGGTCTTGCCTTCGTGAGAAGAGTAGTAGCTGACCCAAAGCACGCCGTCATAGAACACCATGCCCGGATAGCTCGAATCACCTCCCGAGGGCAGCACGAGAAACTCGGTGAGCTTGGCGGTCCTCAGATCGAACCACGAAAGTGAGGTGCGCTGTTTGCCGTCGTATAAACGGGAAGCGACGACAATGCGGTCCCCGGGCACACGGATCATTTGTGGTCCGCCGATCCGCACGCCGGTGTCTTGCCATTCCCAACCTTTGTACGGCGGGCGACTGGAACCGAGTAACGCCGTTGCAGGGCCCTTGTCGCGGCGCAGCAGAATGTAGGCCGTATCGTCCGCGCCGAACAGCATGGACGATTCGTTCGGGTAATTATCGGTAAGCAGTTCGTTGACCAGACTGGTCCACTGAATACCATTGCCGGAAGTGTATAAGCGGATCAGCGGCGGACCCCACGTGCTGTACCCGAGGCTAAAGGCGCGTTCGCGATTCCAGTTGATGCGCCACATCCAGATGTTCGGGTCGCCGGCTTCGATTGGTTTGCTCCAGTCGCGGCCGTCGGTGGAAAAGAAAAGATAGCTCTGATGGTGGACGGGCGAACCTTCGGGGAAGGCTCCGGCCGTGCTCAGGATCACCGACTGACGCGGCGTGATGGTAAATTTCGGGTCGCGTAAATCGACACCGGGGATCGTCAGGCGACCGGCATCACTCCAGGTTTCGCCATTGCTGGACGTCAGAATACGAATCGCACCGTCCCGCGACACGTGCGCGCTACCTTCGCGGAACGCAACGTACCAGCGGTCGCGAAAGCGAACCAGGTCGGTAAACGCATTGTGCGGAGCTTTGTCCCAGATCTTGCGGACGTCGAGAACCTCGGCCTTTTCGCCGATTTCGGAGGCGGCGATCGCCATCGAAGCGAATGCGCACAATACTACTGCTCTTAAAAAAGTCGAAAACATTTCTACTCTTATTCTAGAATCTAAAGGATGTCGTGCGTAAAGAACAAATAGGAGAGGGAGAGATCATGAAGCTGACTCGATTGTTAATTGTTGCGTTTACGGCCCTTGTACTGTCATTCAACTGCGCTGCGCAGACCGGTGCAGCCACCCCCAAGAAGACGCCGAAAGCCGATGCAGCGAAGACCGCCGCGGGTGCGAAGGACGATGCCAAGAAGGCCGCCGCAGCTAAAACGGCACTCGTGGATATCAATTCCGCGACAGCTGCCGAACTGAAAGCGATCCCCGGAATCGGTGATGCGTATTCCGAAAAGATTATTAAGGGCCGTCCTTACAAAGCCAAAAACGAGCTCGTGCAGAAGAAGATTCTTCCTGAGGGCGTGTACAACAAGGTCAAGGACCAGATCATCGCGAAACAGAAGTAAACTCTTCTTGCTTAGTTGCGCGGTCCGAACTCGCCGGGCCGCGCTGTACGAAGATACCTACCCTTTTGTTGGCTGGAGGCGTAGATTGTCATTCCACTTCATTGTCCAGTTCGCTCCACTGCCTGGAAAAGCAGCGGAATTTCGCGACGAGTTGCTCCGGGTCAATGAACCTTCACGTGGCGAGATTGGTTGTCTGAGCATCGATATATTTGAATCGTTGCGGGAACCATTTGTGTTCGCAATACATTCGGAGTGGGCGGATGAAGCTTCCTTTGAACTGCACGTAACCCTGCCACACACCTTGCGGTTTCTTGCAGCGGCGGAAGAGCTGCTGCCTCATCCAGTGCAAGGACTCAGGTTGCGTCATATCGGTGGTGGTGCCGGGGCGGGCCGGGCGTGACGATCAAGTCGATTCTCAAGCCCGGCGGACCATACTCGCTTTCCAACTACCTGCTTCCATGGCGTACACTATTTCCCATGTCCAGATTCGTAACTTTGTTGTTGCTCGCGGCCACGTTTACGTTTGCCGCTGAACTGCCCAGCCGTAAATACTTGAATCTCGCGGCCGTCAAGACGATGGTTGCAGCCGCGGAAGCTGAGGCCGCGCGGCGGAACGTCCAGGTTACCATCTGCATCGTGGATGAAAGCGGAAATCTGCTATTCCTGCAGAAGGGCGAAGGCGCGGGTCTTAACACGATCCAGTTCGCGCAGAAAAAGGCGCGTTTTGCCGCGCTCTACCGGCGTCCATCGAAAGCCCAGGCCGATCAACTCAAGGCCGGCGATGTTGCAGTGTTGGCGTTCCCGGACGCGTTCCCGAATCAAGGCGGATTGCCAATCAAAGTGGACGGTCAGACGATTGGCGCAATCGCGGCCAGCGGCGCAGCGTCTGAAGTTGATGAAGCGATTGGCCAGTTTGCGATCGATGCGCTGCTGAAGAAGTAACTCAGCGCGTGTGCGCGGATAAAGACGCTGTATATAGCTCCGCAACACGCTCCAGGGTGTCGATGTCTTCCGCCGTCTTGTCCTTGCGCCAGCGCTCGATGCGCGGGAAGCGTAGCGCATAACCGCTCTTGTGACGCGGACTTTTCTGCACGCCATCGAAGGCGACTTCGAGCACGATCTCCGGCCGCACCAGCAATACGCGGCCGTAGCGTTCGATTAGTGCAGCGCGAAGCAGGCGCGTCAGCTCGCGAATTTCGATGTCGGTCAGTCCCGAATACGCTTTGCCCACATTGACAAACTCGTCGCCTGAACGCACCGCGAAAGTGTAGTCGGAAAGAACGGATGCGCGCTTGCCGTTGCCCTGTTCAGCGGCGGTGATCACGACGTCCAGTGTTGCAAATGCGCGTTTCACTTTGTACCAGGTTCCGCTGCGTCGACCCGGTTCATAGAGGCTGCCGCGGCGCTTCAGCACCAGGCCTTCATTGATGCTTGCACGCGCCTCGGCGAAGAGCCTGTCAATGTCCTCATGCCCTGTCGCCTCGTATTGCGGTGAAACCAGCAGCGGTTCGGATTGGTGCGCAAACAGGGCCTCGAGCGCAGCACGTCGCGCTTCGAGTGGGGTATCGAGCAGCAGTTCGCCGTCGCGAAAGAGTATGTCGTAGGCCATGAAGATCACGGGTATCTGCGAGATCATCGCCGTGCTCACTTTCTTTCTGCCAAGGCGTTGTTGCAGCACTGCGAAGGGCAGGGCGTGTCCCTCTTCCCAAGCCAGGATTTCGCCATCCAGAACTGCGCTGCCCGGGAGCTCTTTGAACGCTGCTACCAGCTCTGGATACGCCTGCGTCACTTCGTCCATTCCTCGCGTGTAGATTGCGACGCGGTTGCCGGAGAGGTGAACCTGTGAACGGATGCCGTCGTACTTGTGCTCCACCCAGTAGTTTGCCGGATCATCCAGATCGTGCACCGAATCGAGCGGCTTGGCCAGCATGTAATCCATGGGATGGAACAGCCGTGCTTCGATCGTGTGCAGTGAGCCGCTGCGGGCAGCGAGCGCAACCTGCGCCAGATCGCCTAGCCGGTTTTGCGCAGATCGCACGGCAGCAGGCTTATCGCCAGTCGATGCCGCTACCGCTTCTTCAACCATCTTGCCGAGCAGGCCGATGCGCAGATCGCCCGTGATGATCTTCACCAGATACTTGATCGCGAGCGGTCGGTGCGCGGCGAACGTATCGCGCAGGAGCCGGATTTTGCAGGCAGTAGTCGTGCAGCGTGAAAGCGCCGAATAGAACTCTTCAGCCTGCTGCAGTGAGAGTGGCTGATTCTGCGTGCGACCGGCGAGCAGCAGTGCAATCGTCTCGCCTGTGTCGCCGACCTCCTCGTGGCAGCGTCCAATCGTGAATCCGTCCCACTCCGTTAGCGGGACGTAGGCTTCCCGTAAAGTGGCGAAGCCTACCGATAGCGGGCGCTTCTGCTGTTCCCCGAACAGATTGAGATCGCCTGTGCCATCCGCAACAGGAGCGCAGCAAAAGAATCTCACTGCACGTGCAAAGTCGGCATCTTCGAGTGTCCGCAGATACTCGGCTACAAATTCGATCTTGCGCAGCCGACTGCGATGACTAGCGACTTTTTCGCAGACCTCGGCAAAGCGATCCATCAGCCTTCAGGTGCCTCAACGCCTACTCGTAGCGCTGCTTCGCGTGGCGCACGTGCCTGCAATCCGCGCTGTGTCAGGATATGCGCGAAGTGCTCGGTATAGCCGTGGACCACGTCGACTTCACGTGCCCCGCTGCGCTCGACCAACTCGATCAGCTCTTCAAAATCCGCGTGATCGGAATACGGGATCAGCTCATGCGCGCCGACTCGTGCGCGGGCGTTGTCGAGCGCGGCCCATCCCGAAACGTAAGCCAGCCGGTAATCCTTGTCGCGGCTTTCCAGCACATTCTGAAAACCCGGCACCATGACCAGCGCCTTGTCTTTGCTTTTGGATTCGTAGGGCTCCCAGCCTGCGAAGCTGTAGCCCGCCTGTTCATACACGGGAATGAAACGCGCGATTGCGCCGTGCACCGCGACGGGTATGCCGGCATCGCACAACACATGCACGATCTCCTGCCCGCGCCCGAGCGCGTATCCAATAAAGCAAGGGATTACACCGGTATCCAAACATTCACGGGCGAATGTAACGATTCGCTCTCTCGCTTGATCGCGCCGAGAAAGTGATAGATCGGCAAACCAAAAGTGGATTCGATAATCAGCCGGTCACATGCCACGACCTCCGTATTCGAGCCGCAGATCGGCTCGCGCAGTTTGATATCGCCGGTGTAGAGCAAGCGCTCGCCGCGGTAATCGATCAATAATTGCGCGGCTCCGACGATGTGGCTTGCCGGGATAGCGGTCAACGTTGCGCCGTTGTGTTGCCACGGCTCGTTGGGCTTCACTGGGCAGCACTCGACCATACCTGGCCAGCGCGCGCGATAGATTTCCAGCGTTGGTGCGGTACCCCACACGTTTCCATGCAGACCGTATGCGTGGTCGCTATGACCGTGTGAAATCCAGGTGTTATCGCAGGTTTCGGTGCAGTCGAGCCACAGATCAATCTGTGGCAGGAAGATGCCGCGCGGGTGGAATTCGACTTCCATCGCTCCTGCTGCTATTTTCTCAGGGTTTTCGAATCCATGACACAATCTTTCCATGAAGACACTCATGGTGGCAGTGCTGCTCGCGTTGCCAATGTTTTCGGCCGATGCGAAGCAATCATTGCTGGACGCGGACATCGCTTTCGATAAATCAACGCTCGAACGCGGTCTGGATGGCTGGATGAGCTGGTTCGCCGACGATGCTCAATTGAACACGCCGAACGGCGAGCTAAAGGGCAAAGCGGCATTGCGTGACGTTCTATTCCAAAATGTTCGCGCGCCCCGAGTTTTCCATCCGCTGGAAACCACTGCACGCCGAGGCTGCTAAGGACGGCTCGCTCGGTTACACCTACGGCGCATCCGAGATTTCATTCAAGGATGAAGCCGGAAAAGTGCAGCGCCGACAGGGCCGCTACATCACAGTCTGGCGCAAGGAGCGGACGGAAGCTGGAAAGTAATTACTGACCTGGGAAGCTAATGACCACTCGAAAAGTCGGAATCCTGATCTTTGATGAAGTCGAGGTGCTCGACTTCGCGGGTCCGTTCGAGGTCTTCGGCGTGACCGGATTCAAGGAACGTAACGTCCCGTTCGAAGTATGTTTGATTGCGCAGGAGATGCGGCTGATTCACGCGCGCAATCGTTTCGCGGTCATGCCGCACTTCAGTTTCGAGACTGCACCGGAGCTGGACATTCTGATCATTCCGGGCGGCTTCGGCACTCGCCCTTTGTTGACGAACCAGGCAGTGATCGAATGGTTGCAGCGCCGAGCAAGTTCCACTCCGCTCGTGCTCTCTGTTTGCACCGGAGCGCTGCTGCTGGCGAAGGCTGGCCTGCTGGCTGGTAAATCGGCCACCACGCACCACGGCGCCTACAGTGAACTTCGCGCTGTGGATTCCAGCGTCACCGTTGTCGAAGGTGTGCGTCTGGTTGATGAAGGCAAGATTGTTACTTCTGGCGGGGTGTCGGCGGGGATTGACATGTCGCTCGCGGTGGTAAGCAGGCTGCTTGGTGAAACTGTCGCCCGGCAGACAGCGGAGTACATCGAGTATCCCTATTGGATTGCTTGACACCATCCAATCTGATACGATTGGAGCAGTCCAATGGATACGCCAATCAGGCCACAGCTCGATGCCACGTTGGAGATTCCGCTCTACCGGCAACTCGCTGATTACATTCAACATCTGATTATTTCCGGGCGACTTGCAAAGGGCGATAAGCTGCCTGCTACCCGTGAGTTGGCTGGTTCACTGGACTTGAACCGGGCCACTGTATCAGCCGCTTATGCAGTTCTCGAAGAGGCTGGATTGATCGAGGGTCATGTCGGACGCGGCAGTTTTGTCGCCGCTCTTCCGAGCACCCACGACGATAATCAGCTTTGCTACTTCGCGCCCGTCCGGCGATCTGTTTCCGCTCGATGATTTCCGGACGAGTGTTGCTGAAGTCGTCGCCGATCGCGAGATCGCGAACATCCTGCAATTAGGCTCACCTTACGGCTATGCTCCCTTGCGCCATTACCTGATGGACCAGGCGCGCGAGGCCAGTATCGCTTCGGAGGACGATGAGATTCTGATCACGAACGGATGCCAGCAAGCGCTTGATCTGATGCAGCGCGTGCTGCTGCGCCCTGGTGATGCGGTGATCGTGGAAGATCCCGTGTATCCCGGTCTGAAGAATTTGTTCGAACAGGCGGGCGCAAGGCTGATCGGTGTACCGATGACACCCGACGGAATCGACCTGCATCACCTGGGACGCGTGCTGGAACGCGAATCGGCGCGCATGATCGTGGTCACTCCGAACTTCCAGAATCCGACTGGTGCAACGCTCACTCTCGACGCACCGCCGGATGCTGCTACGCATGGCCAAGGATGCTGGCATGCTGGTGGTGGAAAACGACACTTACGGCGATCTGCGCTACCTGGGCGATCCGCTGCCGAACTTGAAACAACTCGATCGCGACCGTGTGATCCTGCTGCGTACATTTTCCAAAGTGTCATTTCCGGGACTGCGCGTTGGCTGGGTAATTGGCTCGCGCCCGCTGCTGGCGCGACTGGCGGAAGCCAAACAATGGACGGATTTACACTCGGATCACCTCTCACAGGCCGTGATGCTGCGCTTTGCTGAATCCGGCCGTTTAGAGGCGCATCGTCGCCATATTTTGCGCACGGGCGCGGAGCAGCTAGCCACGGTGCTGTCAGCGTGTGCACAATTTCTTCCGGCAGGTGCAACCTGGACGGAACCGCAGGGCGGCATGAATCTTTGGGTGCGATTGCCGGAACAACTCGACGCTTCCGCATTGCTTGAAAAAGCGCAGCGCGAGCGCGTCAGCTATTTGCCGGGACGATTTTTCGAAGTGGCGCGGCCGGAGCCCTCGGCGCTACGGCTCAGTTTTGCGGGGTTGCCGCCGGATAAGATTCAGTCCGGAATGGCGATACTCGGACGGATTTTCAGTAGTGAAGTGGAACGGGTGAAGTCGGTGAGAAGGTTCGATCCGGCGCCCGCAATGGTTTGATTCAGGAGAACGATTATGTACCTCGATGAACAGTTCCGATTGAAGGTTGGCCTGGCTGAAATGCTAAAGGGCGGCGTCATTATGGACGTCACCAATGCACAGCAGGCCATGATTGCGGAGAAGGCCGGCGCAGTAGCCGTGATGGCTCTGGAGCGCGTGCCTTCAGACATCCGCAGAGATGGCGGCGTCGCGCGTATGTCCAACATCAGCATCATGCGCGAGATTATGAAATCGGTCAGCATTCCTGTGATGGCGAAGGCTCGCATCGGCCATTTCACGGAAGCGCGGATACTGGAAGCGCTCGAAGTCGATTACATCGACGAAAGTGAAGTGCTCACGCCCGCCGACGAAGAACACCACATCGACAAGCGCAACTTCAGGGTGCCGTTTGTGTGCGGCGCGCGCAATCTGGGCGAAGCACTGCGGCGCATTGCCGAAGGCGCGGCGATGATCCGCACCAAGGGCGAAGCGGGTTCCGGCAATATCGTGGAAGCCGTGCGTCACATCCGCACCATCGTTAAGGAAATGAAGCAGCTCACGGTGCTTGGCCATGAGGAACTGGTGGCGGAATCGAAGAAGCTGCAGGCGCCGCTCGAACTCGTCGAGTGGGTTGCCGAACATGGCAAACTACCTGTGCCGAATTTCTCGGCCGGCGGCATCGCTACTCCGGCCGACGCGGCGTTGGTTATGCAACTGGGCGCGGAAGCGGTCTTTGTCGGCTCCGGCATTTTCAAATCGAGCGATCCGGCGGTGCGTGCACGCGCGATTGTGAAAGCGGCCACCTACTATAAGGATCCGGTCAAATTGCTGGAAGCCTCTGAAGAACTCGGCGAAGCCATGCCTGGTTTGGAGATTTCCAAACTCGATCCTGATCAGCTGATGCAAACACGAGGCTGGTAAACAATGGCGAGAGTCGGAGTCCTGGCCCTGCAGGGCGATTTCGAAGCTCATCGCAAAGCCCTCGAGCGTGCCGGAGCGGAGGCGGTCGAAGTCCGAACTGCCTCTGAACTGGATTCGGTCGATGGGCTTGTGATTCCGGGCGGCGAGAGCACGACCATGCTCAAGCTGCTCGGGATTGAGAACCTGTTCGAACCGCTGCGTGAGTTTGGGGCTCGAAAACCGATTTTCGGTACCTGTGCCGGAGCCATACTGCTGGCAAACAAAGTTTCGAATCCGGAACAGGCCTCGCTCGGACTGGTGGATATCGAAGTCCAGCGCAACGGTTATGGGCGGCAACTCGACAGCCGCGTCGCGCGTATCCACCCGGAGGGTGTCGAGGGTGGCGATCTGGAAGCTGTCTTCATCCGCGCGCCAATTATCCGGAATGTCGGCGAAAAGGCGCATGTGCTGGCCAGTTACAACGGTGATCCGGTGCTGGTGGAACAGGGGCGGCACCTGGTCGCGACATTCCATCCGGAACTGAGCGAAGACGTCCGTATTCATCAGTTGTTCCTGCAAAAGATAACGTAACGGTGCCCGGAGTGATTAATGACGGGAGTCAATCCGGCTGCGGGAATGGGTCCCCCCCACGTCTAATCACTTTTTTCCCTACTCGCAACATTCCTACTCGCAACATCGGACGCGCGGCGGTGTTTAAGGAAAAATGAGCTTTAAGCGTGTCCGTATGCTCAAGTTAGCACTCGTCGTTTTCAGTGTTTCGGCCGCGGGGCAGACGTCCGGCGCCGTTCAAAGCGGGTCAGCCGAGCCGGTGTACAGCGTCGTGAGTCCGATTGGCGAAAATACCGTCAAGATGATCAGCATGACGCCTCGATTGGAATACCTTGGCGGCCAAAACTGTCTGCATGGTATCGAACCGATCATTCAAGGCTGACATAGTCCTGCCGGCAATCGGGGACCAGTTTGAAGCAGATTTATCCGGATATCAGAATCGTCTCGCATACACAGATGCCAATCGCTCCCCTGCCGACAACTCCTGACAATGCTCAAAAGGATGCCGAGCGGTTGCGGCGCGGCGCTGAAGGAAAAGGGCTGCAGCGTGGTGGTAACCGGGGACGGTGGTTGAGGGGTTTGCACACCGCGTGTGTCACACGCGGCCGTCATCGCAGAGAAATCCGCGATTCCGAGTGTAGTAGTGGCAGCTCCGGCTTTCAAGAAACAGGCCGAAGTTACGGCTTACGACCAAGGAGTGCCGTCCGTGCGGGTTGCCGTGTATCCGGGTCCGTTCGATCTCCACTCGGATTCTCAAGTACGGGAGAATGCGGTAAAAATTGTTGTTCCCCAAGTTATAGAGGGCTCTAACCAAGCCGTTACCCGAATCGGCGTCCGCTCCAGGAGACAACTCTCAAGAAAAGGAAAGCCCAGGGAAATTGTCTTCAGCGGGTACGCTTGATGAGGTCAACCGCTACTTCGCGGATTATCAGTGGAGCGACGGAATGGCAATCATTCCGCCCACGGTTGAGCGCGTCGAAGAGTTTCTGAAGTACAGCGGCTATGCGCCGCATGAAGAAATTGCCGTGCTTCCGTTGGCGAATCTGCGGGCGACGCCCGTGGAATATCGCGGTGAATGCTGTTATGGCGGGAGCACGCCCGCAGTATATGCCCCTCATTATTGCGGCAGTGCAAGCCATCGGCGATCGTGCGTTCCGGCTCGCGGTCACGGGCGGCAGCACACACTCGTTCAGCACTTTCTTCTGGGTCAACGGACCCTTGGGCAGGCAGCTCGGGATCGACTATGGGCAGGGACTGATTGCTGCCCAAGCCAATGCAACCATCGGCAGGACGATGAGCCTGATCGAGAGGAACATAGCAGGTTTCAGGATCAAAGAGACCCAGATGGGCAGCTTCGGGAAACTACAATCCTGGGTGCTGGCGGAAGATGAAGAGGCGCTCAAGAAGATCGGCTGGCAACCGGACCACGTGGAGAGAGGACTCGACAAGGATGTAAGTACGGTAGCTGCTGCCAGCAGCACGTTCATGGGACAGAACATCATCCCATCGACATCCGATCCTAAGATCCTGATGCAACTGCTTGCGTACGGAATCACCTACAACGAAGCCTTCGCTTCCGGCATGATCGATTCGCCGCGCACGCTGCTGTTAACGCCGTCAACTGCCGAAGTTCTCGCGAAGGGCGGCTATACGAAGAAGAAGCTGATCGAAGATTTGGTGGAGACGGCGAGAAAGCCGGTAGCTGAGTGGACCTTCTCCAAGGTGTACGGGTCCTACGGCAGGATATTCGGTTCCTTCGACAGAGAGGTCGAAAAGGATCTTAGAGATCCGCGCGCAGCGAAAGGGAAATTGCCGCCGTGGTATCCGAAGACGCCAGGATGGGAAGAAATCAAAACCATTCCCTCGCTAACGGCGAATGCCATTCGAATTCTCGTCTGCGGAGACCCGAGTAGAAACAAGGCGCAGGTTCTGGCTGGCGGCACAGGCAAATCCGTAAAGCAGGTAAAGCTGCCGGCGAATTGGGACCAGCTTATGGAAAAAGCTGGATACCGTCCGCTGAAAGAGTTCGTGATCCAATAAGAAGGGGGCCGCCGGCAAGGGAGAATTTCATGAAGTCCAGAAAATTGATCACGCGTTCATGTCTTCTTGTTTGGGTACTTGCATGCGGTCCGCTCATTTACAGCAGCCAGAATCGGGCGGGTGAGTCGAAGAACGAAAGCCGTTATCCGCTGACAACATGCGAGGAGTTGAAGAAGCTGATTGATTCCAGCGCAACCAAGGATATCGTTATTGTCGACACCCAGCCGAGCGAGTATTTCAACGAAGCGCACATTCCGGGTGCGGTCAATCTGCCCTACACGGACACGATCAGGACGCCTGTGAATCTCCCTCGCGCGAAGACCCTGGTTGTCTACTGTCCGTGCGAGCACGAGGAAGAGTAAACCGAGATGGCATCGAAACTGGAGAAACTGGGTTACACCAAATTGAAACTCCTTCAGGGAGGTTTGCCAAGGTGGCGGGAGCTGAAGTATCCGATGGCGAAGGCTGGAAGCCGGTAGCCCGGTAGCTGGAAAAAGGGATATCTATGCGGTGTGCTTTGCTTGTTCTCGCTATTGTTATTGGCCTGATGACATTCGGGCAACTATGCCTGGCCGAACGAGACGATTTCCGGTCGTGCTGTGGGAGAAATGACGCCGTCATTTCCGGTTCTGGACGTGACGGGACCTCACAAAGGCAAATCGATCTGCTACGTCTGCGAGTCCAAAGATGCGCCTGCGGTCTTTGCGTTTTTCCGGCAAACCGGAGATGAAATGGCGAGCTTGGTAAAGAGGCTCAACAAACTCGCAGGGCAACATCGAGACCTGAGGGTGGTCGCGGTCGTTATCGAAGGGCAGAATAGTCAACCCTGGCTGGAAAAGCTCGCCGAGGAAAATGGAATCACCATACCGTTAACCGTCTTTCGCAATGGTAAAGACGATGTTGCCATGAAGCTTTACAAGCTAAATGCAGGCGCAAGTAACACCGTTCTGGTCAACGTGAAACGCAAGGTTAGCGCGAATTTCGTCAATGTGAATGCTGGCAACTTCCAAATGCTGACGAATGCTGTATCCAAGGTGCTCAGTCAAAACTAGATGCCGGTGTGCAACGGAGTCTCCTCTTTGAACTGTCGTGAAACGGTTGCGCACGCGGTCGTTCGTTTTGGCTGGGGCGTCCTGATTGCCTGCCTGATCCTGGGATGTGATGCGGTTACCGCACGTCGTTTTTAACAGAACGAACGCGCCCGTATCGCACAACCTCCCGGTTGAGCGCAACGCCGCCATTTGGTACCCTTACTGATTGGGTTAAAAGGTTTCCTACCTAGAGGTTTCACATGTCTGGACATTCCAAATGGGCGACGATCAAGCACAAGAAGGCAGCCCTAGATTCGAAGCGCGGTAAGACCTTCACGCGCGTGATTAAAGAAATCATGATCGCGGCTCGCGCCGGCGGCGGAGACATCGACGGCAACCCTCGTTTGCGCACGGCCGTTGCTGCTGCCAAAGCGGTCAGCATGCCGAACGACAACATCAAGCGCGCGATCATGCGCGGCACTGGCGAGTTGGAAGGCGGACAGATCGACGAAATCATGTTCGAAGGCTACGGTCCGGGCGGCGCGGCCGTACTGGTCAATGTAGCCACGGACAACCGTAATCGCACGGTCAGCGAGATTCGTCACATCTTTTCCAAGTGGGGCGGAAACCTCGGTGAAGTCGGCAGCGTTGCCTGGATGTTTGAGCGCAAGAGCCAGATATTGATCGAAGCTCGACAAAGCCACGGAAGACGATTTGATGGCGCTGGTGCTCGATGCCGGAGCCGACGATCTGCGCAACGACGGCAGCAACTGGGAAATCCTGTCGGCGCCGGAGAATCACGAAAAGGTACTCGAGGTCGTGCAGAAAGCCGGCCTACCCGTGGTCAACTGCGGAAATCGCGATGATTCCGAAGAATCTGGTGAAGCTCGAAGGCAAAGTCTGCATCCGGTATGTTGCGGCTGACCGAAATTCTGGACGATCACGAAGACGTTCAGAGCATGTATTCGAATTTCGACATCGACGAAAAAGAAATGGAAGCGCTCGGATAAGCGCTGATTCGGGGTTTCGCGGGGATGCGTGTCCTTGGCATCGATTGCGGTACAGAACGAACCGGGTACGGTGTCATCGACAGCGATGGGGGAGTGCATTCTCTCATCGAAGCCGGTGTAATTCGTACGAGCGCGAAACAACCCCTGGATGCCCGGCTTCTTGATTATCGCCCGTGAACTTCGGAAAGTGATTGATCTTCACCAGCCTGCGTACGGTGCAGTGGAGGAAGTGTTTTTCGCCGTGAACGCAAAGACAGCGCTAAAACTGGCTCACGTTCGCGGCGTTGCTTTATTGGTGATTGCCGAGTGTGGTCTCGAACTCGGCGAATATTCACCGGCGGAAGTTAAGACCAGCGTCGTGGGTTACGGACGCGCGGAGAAGGAACAGGTGCAAATCATGATCCGCTCGTTACTTAGGCTGGAGGCGATTGTTGAATCGCAGGATGCCTCAGATGCGTTGGCAGTCGCCATTTGTCATGCGACACACACGGCCGCCCGGCAACGATTGGGGGCTCGTGCATGAAATTCCTCTACTTGCTTCTGTGCGCCGCCACGCTTTGCATGGCTGACGTTCCGAAACTGATCTACATCAAATCCTTTCCAGGCAGCGTTCCCGCTTATGTTCAGATCACAGTGGACAACACGGGTAAGGCCGAGTATCGTGAGGCCGTCGATGACGAGACTCCGCTCCGGTTCCAGTTGGCTGACGCCGAAGTCAAGGAGTTGTTCAGCTTCATCGAAAAGCTGGACTACTTCAAACGCGAACTGGAATCAGGGCTAAATGTCGCCAAGATGGGCGAGAAGACTTTTCGCTACGAGAACGGCGCTGAAAAGCGCGAGGTAAAGTTCAACTTCACTCAGGATCTGGATGGACGTGCGCTGCATGAGTGGTTTGAGCGCATGACCGAAACTGAGTATCACCTCATCGTGCTGCAACGTGTGGTGCGTTTCGACAAACTCGGAGTGAATAGCGCGCTGCTGAAGTTGCAGTCGTCATACGAGCGCAAGCGTCTTGTTGCCGCGGAGCAGTTCCTGCCATTGCTGGACCGCGTGGCCAAGAACGAATCCTTCATGCACATGTCACGGGAGCGCGCCGCGTCGCTCGCTGATGCAATTCGCGCGGCAAAGCCCAAAGGCGAGTGATGAAATTATTTTTAGCTGCAATGTTGTTGTCCGCTGTCGCGTGCTTCGCACAGGCCGAATTGTCGGAGAAGGAGCAGAACGATCTGCGCGAGGCTGTTTCGGAAACCTCCAACAGTCCAATCGAATTCATGCGCGCGCTGGAAGGGCATCTCAAAAAGTATCCCGAGTCGCCGCGCAAGGCGGACATGGAGCGTGGCATCGTCAAGGCTGCGATGGAGTTGAAGGACCACCGCCGCATCGCGATCTATGGAGAGCGCGTGCTGGCCCGCGACCCGGACGATGCGATGCTGCTGGAAGTTGTTGCGCGCGGGTTACTTGCGAAGGAAGACAAGCAGAGCGCGACGCGAGCGCTCAAGTATTGCTCGCAAGCAGAAGCTTTGTGGCGTGCGAGAGAGCAGGAAGATCCCGGCCCTGGCATGCGTGGCAAAGCGCGCGAAGAGATCGATTCCGCACTCGGACGATGCTATGTTTTCAGCGCCCGAGCGTCCGGCAATCTCGGAGAAATTCGACGAGGCAATCGCGTTCGCACGCAAGTCATACGAGGCGAAACCGACGGCCGAATCGGCTCGCGAAATCGCTCGCTGGCTTGAGCGTTCCGGCAAAACAGAAGAGGCGGTCGTGCCGCTGGCGGACGCATTCGCCATCGCGGATCCCAAGGCAACCGATGCGCAGCGCGCGGCTGACCGTAAGCGCCTTGGCGAACTTTACAGGAAAACCCACGAAAACGAGAAGGGTCTGGGCGACGTGGTTCTGGCGGCTTATGACCGCACGGCGATTCTGCTGGCGGGCAGACGCAATCGCTTGCGTGCTGTCGATCCGAACGCGCTTGCAACCGAACCGCTTGAGTTCACGATCTCTTCCTTGAAAGGCGAAGACTCGAACTGGCCTCGCTCAAAGGCAAGGTCATGGTGATGGATTTCTGGGCGACGTGGTGCGGACCGTGCCGCGCGCAGAAACCTCTTTACGACCAGGTGAAAAAGAGTTTCGGTGACCAGAAGGATGTCGTATTTCTGGCCATCAGCACTGATGAGGATCGCGCAGCGGTGGAGCCGTTTCTGAACAGCGCAGAAGTGGAACAAGTCGGTCTATTTCGAAGACGGGTTGGCGAATGCAATGCGCATCTCCTCGATTCCCACGACTATCGTGTTCAACAAGCGCGGTGAGATCGTCAGCCGCATGAACGGGTTTGTCGCGGACCGTTTTGTCGAGATGTTGAGCGAGCGCATTCGCGATGCACTAACGGAATAGCTGATGCGATTTGAACGGATCTTCTGGATCGTGCTCGACAGCGTGGGCATCGGCGAAATGCCGGACGCCGCTGCGTATGGCGATGCCGGCAGTGACACGCTCGGCAATATCGCGAAACAGCGTCCGATGCAATTGCCGAATCTGTGCCGTTTGGGTCTGGCGAACATCCGGCCTGTAGCGGGGCTTACTGCGGCGGGCCACCCGAAGGCGCATACGGCAAGTGCACGCTCGCATCTCCGGGCAAGGACACGACCACGGGACATTGGGAAATGGTCGGCATTCATCTGGATCGTCCGCTGCCGCTGTGTCCGAATGGATTTCCGCCGGAGATCATGGACGAGTTCCACCGCCGCATCGGGCGCGGCAGTCTCGGCAACTACGCGGCTTCTGGTACCGAGATTATCAAGGAACTCGGCGAAGAGCACATGCGACAGGAAAGCCGATCGTCTATACGTCGGCCGATAGCGTGTTTCAAATCGCCGCGCACGAAGAGATCATTCCGATTCCCGAGTTGTACCGCATGTGCGAAATCGCGCGTGAAATTCTGACTGGCCCGTTCGAAGTGGGACGCGTGATTGCGCGTCCGTTCATCGGCATGCCTGGCGCGTTCAAGCGCACCGCAAACCGTCACGATTACGCAGTGCCGCCGCAGCAAGGAATGCTGCTGGATCAGCTTGCCGATGCAAGATGTGCCGGTGGTCAGCGTCGGAAAAATCTACGATGTGTTCCTGGGGCGCGGCATCGTGGAATCCAACAAGACGAAGACCAACGCCGAGGGCATGGCCAAAACGCTCGAAGCTGCGGATCGCGTCGAGCGCGGTTTGGTCTATGTGAATCTCGTTGATTTCGACATGCTCTTCGGTCATCGCAATGATGTCGAAGGGTATGCGAATGCGCTGGAAGAGGTCGACGCCTGGCTGCCTGCGATGCGCGCGAAACTGCGGGCAGGCGATCTGCTGGTGCTCACCGCGGACCACGGCTGCGATCCCACGACGCCCTCGACAGACCATAGCCGCGAGTATGTGCCGGTGCTCGCCAGCGGCCCCGGCGTGAAGCGGGGCACGAACCTGGGCACGCGCGGCAGCCTCTCCGACATCGGCCAAACCGTAGCCGAAAACTTCGGCACACAGATCGCCAAGGGCGTAAGTTTCCTATCGCTGCTTTGACATCGCTGCTCACGATACCTTGATCAATGACGCCGCTGCGCGTACAGTTACATAGAGCGGACGATGGCTGCGACACGAGAAGCGTTAACATCAGACATGACCGAGATTCGTGTCACGGCGGCGAGTGATTGCTCGTTGCTGGTGACCCTGGGGGATCGGATCGATTGTAGTGTGCATCGTCGCGTGCGCGGCTTATGTTCGCTACTGGAGGGATCTCCGCATCCAGCAATCATCAATCTGAGTCCCGCCTATGCGAGTGTGCTGATTACATTCGACCCTCGCGAATCCAGCCTGGATGAGATCACAACTTACACTGAGAGCCTGCTGCCTGGCATCGATACCTGCCAGACTGCACCAGCGCGGATGATCGAAATCCCCGTTTGTTATGGCGAAGAATTCGGACCCGACCTCGGCGCGGTCGCCGCTTACACCGGACTTTCCATGGACGAGGTTGTACGAATTCATGCGTGCGCCGAGTACGTTGTCTATTTCCTGGGATTCTCGCCGGGCTTTCCCTATCTGGGTGGAATGCCGGAGTCCATTGCAACTCCCCGGCTGCCGCAACCCGTGCGCTCAGTCCCGGCGGGCAGCGTTGCAATAGGCGGTGCACAGACTGGAATTTATCCGATTGCTTCGCCCGGTGGATGGCGTATTATCGGTCGCACGCCGCTGCGTCTTTTCGATGTCGGCGCGGATTCGCCTGCACTGCTCACCATGGGAGACCATGTCAGATTCGTACCGGTCACCCGACAGGAGTACCTGCACGCATGCCGCTGATCCGCGTGTTGGAACCCGGTCTGCTCACTACTGTGCAGGACCTTGGACGTCCGGGGTATGCCGATCTGGGTGTGTCAAGTTCCGGCGCCGCTGACCCGTTGTCATTGCGGCTGGGCAACCTGCTGGTTGGCAATACCGAAAATGCAGCAGCCTTGGAGATGACGCTGGCCGGCGGCACTTTCGAGTTCGATGGCGTCGCGCTGATCGCACTGTCCGGCTCGGATTTTGGCTGTACGCTGGATGGGACTCCTGTACCCACGTGGGTTCCTTTCGAAGTCACTCGCGGCCAGGTTCTGCGCTGTGGCAAAACCCGGGCAGGCGCGCGCTGCTATTTGTGCGTGAATGGCGGATTCGATGTTCCACTGGTGCTGGGCAGCGCTGCCACGCACCTGCTCACGAAAATGGGCGGACTCGAAGGCCGGGCGCTGCGCAGTGGAGACGTTCTGCAAACGGCCCATCCCGAAGCGCCAGTCTTTACGATCGGCCAGGTTCACCCACAGCGTGTCGCCGCACGGCTTGCCCGGGATCTGCTGCGCGTTACGCCAGGTCCACAAGCGGAATGGTTCTCCTCTGAAACGGCATCGGTGTTTGCAAACGAAACATATTCGATCAGCGAGACTTCTGACCGCATGGGGCTGCGACTGAGCGGCGCTCCGCTGCTGCTGCCCGACGTCAGGGAAATGATTACCGAAGGGGTCGCGCTCGGCGCCATACAGATCCCGCCAGACGGCCAACCCATTCTGCTTTCAGTAGAACATCAAACGACCGGGGGCTATCCGAAGATCGCGAATGTGATTGCTGCGGATATTCCACGCGCCGGACAGCTTCGACCACAGGATCGCGTGCGCTTCGAGTTCGTCAGCTTCCAGCAAGCAGCCGCGTTGTTGCGGCAACAGGAGGAGTGGATCTATTCCCTGGTACAGGTCCATTAATCGCGAACAGTGGCGCGTGCTGGCGGCCGCACAACTCGGGTGGATGCTGGACGCGATGGACGTCATGCTGTACGCCTTCGCGCTGACAGCCATCCGCGATGAGTTCGCGCTCACATCCGCGGGCGCAGGCGCACTGGCTTCCGTTCCGTTGCTGGCATCCGCGGCAGGCGGCGTTTTCGCGGGCGTGCTCGCAGATCGCTTCGGACGCGTGCGTGTGCTGGTCTGGTCGATTCTTACCTACTCGGTTTTCACTGCTTTCACGGCCACCGCGCATTCTGTGCCGGAGCTGATTCTGTGGCGTACGCTCGTGGGCCTTGGATTGGGAGGCGAATGGTCCGCGGGTTCGGTGCTGGTTGCCGAAACGTGGCCCGCGGATCATCGGGGAAAAGCGATCGGGATGATGCAGGCTGGTTGGGCGATCGGGTATCTGCTCGCAGCCGGACTCGCGGCGTTAGTCCTGCCGAATTACGGTTGGCGCGTTTTGTTTTTCGTCGGCGTATTGCCTGCGTTACTCACCATCTGGATACGCCGCAGCATTGCGGAACCAGCGGTCTGGATGCGTGCACAGCGTGGGTCCATGCAGGGCTTCGCGCGCATTTTTCGTCGACCGCTGCTTTCACGCACTGTGATTGCGACACTGATGTGCTGCTGCGTCATGTTCGCTTACTGGGGCTTGTTCACGTGGGTGCCGGCCTATTTATCCAGCCCTACGGCGAAAGGCGGCGCGGGGCTGAGCATCCTGAGAACTTCAGCCTGGATGGTGCCGTTGCAGATAGGCGCGTTCTTCGGCTACATTCTTTTTGGCTGGTTTGCGGATCGCATCGGGCGGCGTCCGGCTTTCGTCGTTTTCGTCGCGGCAGCGGCGTTGCTCGTACCGCTGTATGGAACGCTGGGACGCAATGTAACGCTGCTGTTACTGCTTGGGCCCCTGATCGGATTTTTCGGACACGGCTATTTCAGCGTGTTCGGCGCGATGCTCGCGGAACTGTTTCCATCGGACATTCGCGCCAGCGCACAGGGTTTTTGCTACAACTTAGGGAGAGCGGCGAGCGCCCTCGCACCAATCTTCATAGGCGCTCTCGCGGATAAGTACGGCATCGGGCCGGCACTGGTTTCCACCTCGGCATTTTTCCTGGCCGGCGGACTGATCATGCTTTTGCTGCCGGAAACGCGCGGGAAGGAACTGGCATGATCGTTGATTTAAATTGTGACGTTGGTGAGTCGCCCGAAGCGATTGCAAATGGTAGCGAACTGCGGCTACTGCGGCACGTCACTTCCATTAACATCGCTTGCGGCGAACACGCGGGCGATGACTGGACGATGGAGCAATGCATTCGTGCTGCGCTCGATGATGGCGCTTCCGTTGGTGCACATCCGGCTTATCCGGACCGTACGAATTTCGGCCGCCTTCGCATGCCGCTAACTCCTGCGGAAATCGAAGAGACGGTCTTTTCGCAGATATCGAGACTGGCCCGTCATGCCATTTCATTCGGCGCCGCACTCCAGCATGTAAAGCCGCACGGAGCGCTTTACAATGTCGCTGCGCGCGATGCAGCTGTTGCGGAGGCGATTGCAAACGGGGTAGCGCGCTGGAATCCTAAAACGATTCTGGTGGGAATGGCAAACTCGGTAATGCTCGAGACCTGGAAGCAGATGGGTTTCGCTGTAGCAGCGGAAGCTTTTGCAGATCGGGCCTACGAAGCGAATGGGACGCTACGCTCCAGGGCCGTTGCCGGAGCATTGCTTACTGATCCCGCAAAAGCCGCCAAGCAGGCACTCGACATTGTGATGCGCGGAAGAATCATCGCTGCCGATGGCACATTGATGCGCGTGCGCGCACAGACAATCTGTATTCACGGCGACACACCTGGCGCGGTTGCCATTGCTGCTGCAGTCGCCACGAAACTGCGAGAAGCAGGCGTGGAGTTGCGTCCGTTACGATATGCTATTGAATGAGTTCACTGGGACTGGAAAAACATCATGAAACGACGTAACTTTCTCGCGGGAATTCCCACTGGTTATTCCTTGATGTACTTCGCCGGATCGGCGCCCACAAACGCAGCGCCGGCTGAAGACCTCAAGCGCGACTTTGAAAAGATTGCGCCGCCCGCGCGCGTGCGAAAAATGTCGAGCGTGGAAGCGCACATGGTGCAAGTCGATCTGGAGACCGAGATCCTGATTGCAGGTGGCGGAGTTGCTGGAGTCTGCGCGGCACTTGCGGCGGCTCGTCATGGGTCGAAGGTCGTGCTGGTTCAGGATCGCTCGCGGCTCGGCGGCAATTCTTCGAGCGAAGTGAAGATGCACATCGTCGGAGCGAATTGCCACAAGGGCCGCCCAGGTTGGCGCGAAGCGGAATCATCGAAGAACTGCGCCTCGACGATGCTGCGAACAATCCGCAGCGCTGCTGGGAAATGTGGGACTTGCTGCTCTATGACAAGATCGTCAGCGAGCCGAACATCACGCTGTTGCTGGAGAGCACGCTTTATGCGGCATCGATGAAAGATGGGCGCATCACGCAGGCGACTGGTGCGTTGCGACAAGAGCGAGATACTCTATCGCATCAAGGCGAAAATATTTTGCGATTGCACCGGCGATTCGCGACTGGCGCTTGAGACCGGCGCGGAGATCCGTTGGGGCAGGGAAGCGCGCAGCGAGTTCAACGAGTCGCTTGCGCCGGAGAAGGCCGACGGTGAAACTCTGGGCAGCAGCATCCTGTTCACTTCAAGCCTGCACAAGCAGCGTATGCCGTTCACGCCGCCGAAATGGGCGCGCAAGGTTACTAAGGAACAACTCCGTTTGCGAAAGATTACCTCCTGGGAATACGGCTACTGGTGGATCGAGTGGGGCGGCAACATGGACATAATTCGCGACAACGAGCGGATCCGCTTCGAACTGCTCGCCATCACGATGGGTATTTGGGATTACATCAAGAACAGCGGCGAGTTCCCCGACGCAGCCAATTGGGCACTGGATTGGGTCGGCATGATGCCGGGCAAACGCGGCAGCCGCCGAGTGGTTGGCGACCACATAATGACCCAGGCACGACCTGATGAGCGGCGAGTTTCGAGGATGCCGTGGCGATTGGCGGCTGGCCGATGGACGATCATCCCCCGGGAGGATTCGACCGCTCGGATTTGCCGCCCAACACTTCACTGCGAACGCCGGAGGTCTACAATATTCCGCTGCGTTCGCTCTATAGCAAGAACGTTCCGAACCTGATGATGGCGGGCCGGAATATCAGTGCGAGCCACATTGCGTTTACTTCGACGCGCGTGATGGCGACCTGCGCCGTGATTGGGCAGGCGGTGGGTACGGCGGCAGCGATCTGCGTGCAGGACGGACTCACGCCGCGTCAGATCTGGCAGCGCAAGGACGTGCTGGCCAAACTGCAGCAGAGGCTGCTGCGTGATGATCAGACTATTCGCGGTCTGCGCAATCAGGATGTCAGCGATCTGGCCCGGAAGGCCAAGGTTGTCGCGTCCGCTGAACAACCTGATGCTCCGGCGGCCGTCGTGATCAACGGTATGCCGCGGGATATTCCCAAGAAGGAAATCAATCAATGGATGGCGCGCATGGGTCCGGAAGGCGCGTGGCTTGAACTGTCATGGGATAAACCGCAGCGCCTCCGCACTGTGCAGATTACGTTCGATTCCGGGTTCCAGCGCGAACTGACGCTGACCTCCAGTCTCGGAGTTAATCGTGGCATCGTGCGCGCGCCGCAACCCGAGACGGCGAAGAATTACTCGCTTTGGTACCGCAAGACCGCAGGTGCTGAATTGGTGCGCCTCGCTGATGTGAAGGAGAATCATCAGCGCCTCAACCGGCATGCATTCAATGCTGTCGAGGCGCAGGCTGTGCGCATCCACATCACGTGCGACTAACGGCGACGACTTCGCGCGAATTTATGAAGTGCGCTGTTACGCGTAACTACTTCAGGATTTGCAGCATGTTTGAGAAGTCATCGGTCCAGAGCCGGAAGCCTTGGCGTGCCTCCAGGGCCGCGCCTTCTTTCAGTGTGGCCGGCATTTCGGCATAGCGGGAAGGTTCCATCAGCAGCACCCAGGACACGCTATTGCAAAAGCTGTCGAAGAAATCAGTTTCGAACTCAAAAAGTTGAGCTTTCCAACCAAAGCGGCTGGCGACGCGCTCCATTACCGGCCCCAGATTGAGGTACTTGTTAGAGACGTTGACGGCAAGAATTCCGCCTTTTTTCAGATGCCTACGGTACGTGACAAAGGCCTCTTCGGTTATCAGATGTACCGGCACGGAATCGCCCGAAAACGCATCCATCACGAGGATGTCGAATTTCTGATCGGGCTCGCGTTCCAGTGATAAGCGGCCATCACCTAAAACGGTTTCGATCTTCGCAGGCGTTTCATTCAGGTAGCTGAATTCGCTTCGAGCAAGCTCGAGCACTTGCGGATTAATCTCGTAAAGGCGGATCAGATCTCCAGCGCGTCCGTACGCGATCAGGTTTCCGCACCCGAGTCCTATAATGCCGATTCGACGCGGCGTCCCGCCATCCTGGCTCATCGCACGCCCAATCCCTGTGTCTGGACAAAAGTAACTGGTGGGTTGCATGCGGTACGGCTGAGAAAGGAACTGACCGCCATGATCGATGATGCCGTGCATCAAGACGCGCCGGGGGCCGAGTCCGTCGTCTTCGTCTCTTTCGCGGACGCGTAATTGGCTGTAGAAATTACGCGTTACGACTCGATAACCTGCTACGGACTTCCTGACGCCCGATCCCAACATGAAGAGGAATGCAATCACGCAACCAGCCAGCACCACGCTTGCGACACGGCCGTTCGAAGTGCGCAGGAACACTCGATTTTCGGAGATCAGCACATAAGCTGCGAGCAGCGCACACATCGCCAGACCGATCGGAAATTCGTAGTTCCAGTTGAACAGATTTGGCGCCACCAGGCCGACAAACAACCCGCCCATTACGCCGCCCACCGATAGCGCCAAGTAGAATGACGTGAGGTATTTCGCAGCTGGCTTCAAGCGAGCCAGTTCGCCGTGGCAGATCATGCAGAAGACAAACAGCGATCCCGTGGCGAATGCCACGGTGGCTGCCACTTTGAATACTTCGCCCCCGCTGATCATCTTCGCCACGATCCATAAAGACGGCACCAGCAAAACAAAGAATACTTTGCGGTAGTACAGCTTGGGGGATTCAAAACAGATGATGAAACTCAACAAATACACGGCGAGCGGCAATATCCAAAGGAAAGGAACGGCGGCAACATCCTGCGTAAGAAAAGTTGTGATCGCGAGCAGTAGAATCGACGCACATGCGGCGAGCAACACCCACAGCGCGCGTAATCCGATTGCGGGCGGCGGCGCATCATCGGCAAAGGTCTGCTCGGATCGAACCGTTTTCTTTGAGGATGCGATCCACGCCGCAGCAGCGCAACAGATTCCAAAAGCCACATAGCCTAGCGACCAGGTCTGACCCTGCAATCGCGTCGTCATGTTTGGCTCGACGAGCACCGGGTATCCGAGCAACGCCAGCATCGACGCGAAGTTAGACAGCGCGAACAGGCGGTATGGCGCAGCACCTGAGTGTGTGCGTGCATACCACGATTGAATCAGCGGACTGGTGGTTGACAAGAGAAAGTAAGGCAAGCCGACTGTGGCCGCGAGCAGAATAAGGATTTGCCACGAAGGGTTCTCAGTTGAACTGCTCTTCCAACTCGAATCGGGAACGATGGGAAGCACTGCGAGGCTTACAACCAGGAGCGCGGAATGCAGCATCGCCTGTCTGCGCGGCGAGAGTTTTTGATGCAGCCAGTGCGCGTAGAGGTATCCGCCAAGCAGTGTCGCCTGGAAGAAAAGCATGCAGGTGCTCCAGACGGCAGACGAGCCACCAAACCACGGGAGGATCATTTTTGCGATTACCGGCTGAATCTGAAACAGCAGGAACGCGGAAAGGAAAACGGTCAGAGCGTAAAGGGCCACGGAATCTCAAATTATATCTACAAACGCGGGGTGCGATAATATCTGGCAATATGCCGATTCTTACAGTCCCGACTTTCACTCGCCGCCAGTTTGGTTTTTCAGTCGTGCCGCTGGCAGCGTCGCTACTTAAAGGTGCTTCCGCCTCGACACGTTGGGCCCTGCTTTCCGATACGCATATCCCTGCGGATTCGGCCAATGAGTATCGGGGCTTCCGTCCAGTGGAGAATCTGAAGAAGACCATTCCGGGGATTCAGGCGTTTAATCCCGATGCGGCGTTGGTATGCGGTGACATCGCACGATTGATGGGACTTTCGGAAGACTACCAGGCTTTCCGCGACATCTTTCAACCCGTTCTGGAGAAGACTCCCGTAGCGTTCGCGCTGGGCAATCACGACGACCGCAAGAACTTTCTCACGAGCTTCGGCAAGCAGAACGGCGCGCAGACTGTTCCGAATCGTCATGTGCTCGTGATTGAAGGACCAGTGGTGCGCGTTGTCGTGCTCGATTCGCTGATCAAGGCTAATGAGACGCCTGGTTTTCTCGGCAAGACACAACGCACCTGGCTTCGCGACTATCTGAATTCTGCGAGCGATACGCCCACACTGGTGTTCCTGCACCACACCCTCGACGACTCTGACGGCAGCCTGCACGACGCCCCGCGCCTGATGGAATTGCTGCGCCCGATCCGCAAAGTGAAGGCGATCTTTTATGGCCACTCGCACGTGTATCGGTTCGATACCGAAGAGGGTTTGCATCTGATCAATCTGCCTGCTGTCGGCTACAACTTCTCTGAAACTCAACCAGTCGGCTGGGTGGAGAGCGTGCTCACGCGCGAGGGCGGCGAGTTCACATTACGCGCTTGCGGAGGCAGTAAGGATCGCGACGGTAAGACCACCTCAGTGCAATGGCGAAAATAGTTGGGTTTGGGACGAGACGGCAGTGGCTCAGTCTCTGTGCGGGCGCGGCTGTTACGCCGTGCCTGGCGCAATCACGACCGATTGTTCATTTTGGCTTCGATGGTACGCTTGCCAACGATGGCGTCTGGGGCGGCGAACTGCGGGCGGCGCCCGATACACTGATCGCGAACAAAGGCATCGCTGAGCTCAGCGGCAATGGCAAGCCCGTATTTGAAGACGCGCGTCTGGGCGCAGTCGATTCTTTCACCGCCGCCGTGAGCTTCAATCCGGTCCGCCTGAATCGCGAACTGATTGTTCTGGGCCGTCCGGGACACTGGCAGATCCGCGTAAATTCGAGCAATCTGCTCAGTTTGCAGACTTACTACCAAACGTCGCGTACGCAAATGAACGCTGTGACCTTGTTGAGCGAACCAGACACCTGGTATCAGATTGCGATTTCGTTTGATCGCAGCCGCCAGCGTCTCGAGTTTGCGTTACGGCAGGTCGGCAGTGATTCCCTGGAGAGCGGTGGTTTCCGGCTTTTGCCCGCTGTGTTTGGCCCGTTGACGAACGGTGCGAATAAGATCGAGGTCGGTGCGCAGTTCCAAGGCTATATGGATCATGTTGCGATTTACGATCGCTCCATGACGCAGGCCGAACTGCGCGAGTTGCTCGACCGCAGCCTGCCTTCGATGATCCGCAGCGAAACGGCGCCGTTCGAAAGCTTTCTCTTTCCTGTTGTCCGCGACAAGGTTGCAATGCTGCCCGCGAGGTCTGATGTCGCGCTGTCTTCGCGCTGGTGGCATCCACAGAAACGAAGTGACCCGCACGATACGTTGCGCGACATGTGGGCCTTTGGTGCGACTCGGCTCGAGTGGATTTACGACAACGATCCTGCGCACATCAGCCAGGTGAAAGCGGCCGGCATCTCGTTTACGGCAACGATTAACGGCACCGACGATCAGGAGGGCCGTCCGTATTCCGCGCGCAATTTCGATGACGCGTTGATTTCTTTTCCATGGATGATTTCGTGGACGCATCGCGATGGGTTGCCGCCCGGCGCAGCTTGCGTGAATAACCCGAAGTTCCGCGCGCGGCTCACCGGAATTGTAGAGACAGTTACGCGCGCCGGTGCTTCGGGCGTGCAGTACGATGACTGGGCTTCGAACGTACAAATCGGTGGAAGCAACGGCGATTGTTTCTGTGAGTACTGCCTTCGCGGATTCCGCGGATTTCTGAGTAAGACGTATAAGCCGGCGGAACTCGAAAGTTGGGGCGTTGGCAATCCGGCGGATTTCGATTACCGCACATTTCTGAAATCCAAACACGGCCTGACGAATGTCGCAGAGTATCAGAACTATCGCAGGCAGAAATCCAGCGATCCGCTGCAGCAGGCCTACGTGCGCTTTCAAGCGGCTTCTGTACGCGCGGGCATGGCTGCGCTCAAGTCAACATTAGCCGCTAACGCAGGTCCGGATGGACGGCGCCCGACGCTTTCCATCAACACAAACTTCACCACAACATCCCAGCAGGGCAACCCATTTCTTGCAGCCGATCTGCCGGACTACTTTATGGGCGAAGGCAGCGATGAAACAATCGCCGGCGTGTTTGTGAACGCGAAGATAGTGGAGGCGCTGCACCGCGTGTCCGTGTTCTCGCCGTTTCCTTACAAGCTCGACAAGACTCGGGCCGTGATCGCGCTGCAGTACGCTCTCGGGCAGTTGTGTCTTGCGCCCTACGATGTCTGGATGCACACCAGCGATCTGCCTCGACATTTTGGCAACCCAGCTGATTACTCGGATATCTTCGGCTTTGTGCGCACCCAACAATTGCTCTTCGATTCCATGGAGACTATTGCGGTCCTCGGTATCGCGGTCGATACCGAGGAGGCAGAGGACAAGCGTTTTCGCCCGCTCGTGCAGAGTTTGGCCGAGGCCAACATCCCGTTCGTGATTCTTCCACTGGGACGCCTGCACTTCGAGCCACGTATCGATCCTCGCTGGGCGGACCGGCTCACGACAGTGATCAATTTGACTGCGTCCACGGATCTGAAGCGGCGTTTTCGTAACGCTCGAATTTATCCTGGCGGGATGGACGCGGTCCAACTGCGTGCCGTCTCGCTGCTATCCGTGGAATCACCGAACGTGATCGCAACTTTAAGAGGCACGCGCGACAGTTTTGGAAAAACCGTCGTGGTACATCTGGTGAATCGCAACTTCGACGAGTTCAGCAAGAGCGTGCCGCTGGAGCAGTTCGGCGTGCGTTTACAGCAGCGTGGATTCTGGGGCAAGGTGGGAACCGCGGAGTTACTCGCCCCCGGCGCCGCCCCGTTAACGCTTCCCGTGAAAGCATTTGGCCGCGAACTGCGCATTGTCGTTCCAGAGTTGCAGACTTGGGCAGTATTGAAATTCAAACTCTGACGGCACCAATGCGCGAAACTACGTTTTCAGATCACCGGAGTGTTGTCAGTAGGCTTCGTGATCGCATACTGGCGCGGATTCGCGATGATGGATACCTTCTCATTTGTTCCGCTCACCTGTATCTCCTCCATTCTGGTGGTGCCGATTCCGATTGAGGATCAGGCCTTGCGTCTCAAGGCTGCGGTCACACGCGCGTTGGTTCTGATGGACTTTGCGATCGAGCGGGTGATCGGGATTGGTGTGTTGCAGGCGGCCTTCGCTACGGGTGCCGTTCTCGGCCTGCTGAACGCCGCGCTGATTGGTATAGTTACTAACGGAATCAGGAGGAGGTGCAGTAATGGATAGACGGTTCTTTTTAATGAGCTCGGCGGCCGCGCTGTCGTCGCGTGTGTCGCTTGCCAGCCCTAACGAAACGTTGCGAGTTGCTTGCGTCGGCGTGCGTGGCCGCGGTAAGAGCCACATTGCCGCTTACTCCGGTATGAAGAATGTCGAGATTGCGGCAATCTGCGACATCGATGAAAAGGTTCTCGGCTCGCGCATAGCGGATATCGAGAAAGCCGGTAAGAAACGGCCGCAAGCTTTTACAGATTTCCGCAAACTGCTCGAAGACAAGTCAATCGACGCTGTTTCTATTGCGACTCCGAACCACAGCCACACACTGCAAACTATCTGGGCCTGCCAGGCAGGCAAAGATGTATATGTCGAAAAGCCGTGCAGCCACAATATGTTTGAGGCAAAACAGATTGTCGCGGCCGCGAGAAAATATAACCGTATAGTACAGCACGGTTCGCAGAATCGCAGTTCGGCCGGATTGCAGGAAGCAGTGCAGAAGATGCGCGACGGCGCATTGGGCGACGTCTACATGGGGCGCGCGCTGTGCTACAAATGGCGCGATACGATCAACCGCGCGGCACCGGAACCGGTACCCGCAGGCGTGCATTACGACATGTGGCTGGGACCTGCACCGAAGCGCGAGTTCACGAAGAATCGATTCCACTACAACTGGCACTGGTTCTGGGATTACGGGAACGGCGATCTAGGCAACCAGGGAATCCACCAGATGGACCTGGCGCGTTGGGGCCTGGGCGTGACGTATCCCACAAAGATCAGCGCCATCGGCGGACATTTCATGTTCGATGACGATCAGGAGACGCCGAACACGCTGAATGCCGCTTTCGAGTTCGATGCCGCCGGCAAGCGCAAAATGTTGGTCTTCGAAGTGCGCCACTGGATGAGCAATCATGAGGCGGGAATCGGGGAAGGGAAAACGAAGGACAGTAACACCATCGGCAATCTCTACTACGGTTCCAAGGGCTACATGGCGTTCAACGGCGGCAAGTACACCATGTTCATTGGCAAGAACCAGGAAGCGGTTGTAGGTGAGAAGGCGAAAGCGAAAGAGGATGACGGCGAGGGCGGGCACTTCGGCAATTTCGTCAACGTTGTGCGCTCGCGCAAACGCGCCCAACTCAACGCTGAGATTGAAGAGGGTGCTATCTCGACTGTGCTGGTGCACCTTGCGAATATTTCCTATCGCCTGGGCCGCACGCTGCATTTCGACCCTGTCAGCGTGACCGTGAAGAACGATCCCGAAGCAAACAAGATGTTCACCCGACCGTATCGCGCGCCCTACGTTGTGCCCGTGAAAGTCTAAGATGGAGGCATGGCCAACCCGCTATCCTTCCTGACCGAGCAGCTTGAATCATTTCGTCAGGCGGGCACCTACGCCCGCCTGCGCCAACTTCAGTCGCCTTGTGAACCGATCTCGTGCTTCGATGGCAAAGAGGTAATCAACCTCGCGTCAAATAACTACCTTGGACTCGCGAATCATCCCAAACTAGTGGAAGCCGCGCTCGCTGCAACGCGCAGGTATGGAGTAGGCTCCGGAGCTGTCCGCACGATTTCCGGCACCATGGACATTCACATGGAACTGGAGCGCCGCATTGCCGCATTCAAGAACGTGGAAGCGTGCGTGGTCTTTCAATCCGGCTTCGCGGCGAATGCAGGCACGGTCGCCGCGATTCTCACACCTGAGGATCACATCATTTCCGACGAGCTGAATCACGCAAGCATCATTGACGGCTGCCGATTATCGAAGGCAAAAATCCATGTGTTCCCGCACCGTGATGCGCAGCGCGCAGGCGAAATCCTGGCGGAACTTGCCGACAAACCGGGCCGCAAGCTGTTGATCACCGACGGCGTGTTTTCGATGGATGGCGACATCGGACCACTACCCGCATTATGCGATGTGGCTGAACGTTACGGCGCAATCATGATGATCGATGATGCGCATTCGTCCGGCGTGCTAGGCCGCGCGGGGCGGGGCACTGTCGATCATTTCGGACTGCACGGCCGCGTGCATGTTCAAGTGGGCACGCTTTCAAAGGCGGTCGGAGTGCTCGGCGGCTATGTCTGCGGGAGCCGCGATTTGATTGAGTTCCTGTATCATCGAGCGCGTCCGTTTCTGTTTTCGACATCACATCCGCCCGCCGTTCCCGCCGCATGTATGGCTGCGTTTGAAATCATGGAGCGTGAACCCGAACGCATACAGAATCTGTGGGATAACACCGCGTATTTCAAGAAAGGCCTGGCCGAGGCCGGCTTTAACACGGGTAGCAGCGAGACTCCGATCACGCCGATAATCGTGGGCGAAACGAAAACCGCGCACGAATTCTCACGAGCGCTTTTTGACGAGGGCCTGCTGGCCACAGGAATCGGGTTTCCAACGGTGCCGCAGGGCAAAGCGCGAATCCGGACCATAGTAACTGCAACGCACACGAAAGAGCACCTGGACAGTGCCATCGAGATACTTTCGATAGTGGCGAAGCGCATGGGGATCGTGTGAGTACAATTAAACAAGCATGAAAGCTTTAGTAACAGGATCCGGAGGATTGATCGGTTCGGCTTGCGTTCGCAAGCTCGCTGCCGAGGGCTGGCAGGTTGTCGGCGTTGATAACGATATGCGGGCGTGGTTCTTCGGTGCGGCCGGCACAACAAAACCTGTCGTGGAGAACCTTTCGACCACTCTGAAATCCTATCGTCATGTAGAACTCGACATACGCGATCGTCAGGGTGTGCGCGACCTGCTCGAACGCGAGCGACCGGACTTCATCATCCACACGGCTGCACAGCCTTCACATGACAAAGCGGCGTCGATTCCGTACGAAGATTTCGACGTGAACGCCGTCGGTACTATGAACATGCTGGTGGCGGCGCGCGACTTCTGTCGCGAATCGCCATTCTGCTTCACGAGCACGAACAAGGTCTATGGCGACGGCCCGAATTTTGTTCCGATGGTGGAACTGGAAAAGCGTTACGACTACGCGAACGGTCTGGACGGAATCGCCGAGACCTTTTCCATCGACAACTGCCTGCACTCGATCTTCGGCGCATCGAAAGTCGCTGCCGATGTGATGTGCCAGGAGTTCGGGCGGTATTTCCAGATGCCTGTCGGCGTGTTCCGCGGAGGTTGTCTCACGGGACCGCAACACGCCGCAGTCGAACTGCACGGATACCTCGGATACATCGTGCTCTGCGCGGTGACCGGCAAGCCGTACACGATTTACGGCTATAAGGGCAAACAGGTACGCGATCAGATTCACTCGAGCGATGTGGCGAATCTGTTCCTGCAGTTCTATCAAAAGCCACGCTGCGGCGAAGTCTACAACCTGGGCGGCGGACGCCAGAATAGCCTTTCGATTCTGGAGACCATCGACATGCTAAGTGCCATGGGCTTCGAACTGAAGCACTCCTACAAAGACGAGAATCGAATCGGCGACCACATCTGTTACGTTTCAGATCTGACGAAGCTGCACGCGCATTTCCCGGACTGGAGGCTGGAATACGATTTGCCGAAGATCCTGAACGAAATCGTCGAGCGGCATCATTCCGCCGCAGCCAGTTCAAGCCTCAAATAGTTATAGAGCACGCCATTCACCCACGAGCGGCCGTCCCACTTGAGCGGGAAATTTCTTCGCGTTCGCACCAGTAACATTCAAGTCGAAACGTTTCACCTCATGGAGACCACCCTCCCAGACGCTTTGTCAATGCGCGCGGTGATCATTGCATTGCGAATTGTGGCTGTCGCCCCGTCGTCGCTCCCGTGGCCGCAGCGGAAAGCCAGACCGGCGCTGCGAGAACCGCGGTGAGCCGGTAGATTTTCGATTTCGTCATGTTCGGCTTCATTCTACGATGGTTTTATCGAACCGGAATTCGCCGTGCTTCGTCCTAGACCATGAAGGTGTCGCTCAGCGTTCACCTGATACACTGAGAGTGAAGCATATATGGCGGAAAAGAAAGTTGTTGAAAAAGAGCCGAGTGCGCCCATAAGGCAGTGGATTGGACCGGTCGCATTAGGCTGGATCATCCCTGGCGGGGGCCACTTCCTGCAGAAGCGTCCGGGGCGGGGCGCCATTTTGGCAACCTCGGTCGTACTGATGTACGCGTTGGGCCTGTTGATGCGGGGAAATCTCTTTGAGCCGCAGTCAGGCGATCTGCTGACCACCATAATCTACACGGGCGGCTTCCTCGGGAACGTCGCAGCCGGATTGCCCTACATGATTAGCGTCTGGTTTGGCTACGCGCAACCGGATATCGCGGGCCACGTCCATGATTACGGAACAAAGTTTCTGGTGGGTGCGGGTCTGCTGAACATACTGGCCATGGTGGACGCTTTCGAAATCGCTGCGGGGAAAAAAGACTGATGAAGATGAACCTGACTCATTTCGAGGCAACGCTGCTGTTTGCGATCTTCGCCTCGCTGGTCATGGGCGTCGTGACCAAAAAAACCGATCGCGAGCGATTGATCTACGGCGCGCAGTGCTTCGGTTATTTCATGCTGGCTGTGTTTGGTCTGGGCTGGCTGATGTACCTGGGCCACGGCTGACACGCACTCCCTCACGGTCGCGCCTCTGTTCGATTCGCGTTGTGCGTGTGATCAGAGGCAGGCGCGTTAGCAAGTGCGTTCTCGTGCAACTCAGCGGCACGCGCCCGTGCAGACTCGCTCTGATACCCGCTTTGGGGCTCCTAATCGCTCTGGTGCGTTCGGAGAAGTCTGGCTGACCGCAAGTGTCTCAATCACCGTGCCGCCGGCTGCAGGCTTCCGTTCGATGTATTGCCGCTCCAGCAGATTCGGTTTTCCAGGGACCGCAGGACGTCCGGGCACCTCAATTCGATAAATATCCACTTCGCTGACTTCGCTGCCATCCGACTGCTTCTTCGTCCGCGTGATGGTCTGGCCGGCAAGTTCCAGGCGCGAATTCTTCAGTTCATACTGGCTCAGGTTCGAAACGGACTGACCGTTCGTGGTCTTTGTTTCGGCAACCTGACGCAAAAACTCGAAATAGCCTCCATTCGCATCACGACGATAGGTCGAGATCTCAGCTTCCTGGCCCGCACCGGACTTTTTCTTCACAACCTGCACCCGTTCCTGTGCTTCGAGCGTGCCATTCAGAGTCGGCCGCTCTAGAGTGGTGCTGGCCGTTTCGCCGTCCGGAGTGCTGCGAGTTTCTGTGATGGACCGCACGCTCAACTGCATAGCTCCGTTGATGTCTCCGCGGTATGTCGTCTTTACAACCTGACTGCTACCGTCGGGGCGTTTCGTCTCCTCCGTGCGGGTCTTTTCGGGCGGACCTGGTGTGCCGGTCGCGTCATAGCGGCGGACTGTCTGCTCGACTATCCGACCGGAGGCGTCATCCCGGATTACTTTTTCCTCGACGATTTCGCGTGGCACGGAGCGGCCATTCAGTGAGATTTCAGTCTCGATGGTAGTGGATGTGCCGGGAGCCCGCAGCACAGCCGTCCTCACCCCACTGTCCACGAGGCGCCCGTTCAGATCGTAAGTATAAGAAGAATCGACACTTTTACCCTGCTGGCCAAGGAGGCTGAAGGCTCCGAAAAGCGCTATCGCACACAATCTCATGCTTCCACGGTAAGACGATTCCCGGAACCCGGCAATATGGCAAACACCTCAATCGGGCTCCAGCAGCGTTCTATAATGGAAGGAAAGCCACCCCATGAAGACTTTCTACATAGAGACGTTCGGCTGCCAGATGAATGCGCACGATTCCGAGAAGGTTGTCGGAACGCTTATCTCGCAGGGGTACAGTCAGGTGGACACGACCGATGCTGCGGATCTGGTGCTTTACAACACCTGCAGCATTCGGGACAAGGCGGAACAGAAGGTGTTTCACCGCCTGAATCAGTTCAAGAAGGATGCAGGTAAGGGTAAGGTGTTCGGCGTACTGGGATGCGTGGCACAGCAGGAAGGCGAGCAGATTTTTGAGCGCGCGCCTTACGTCAGCCTGGTTGCAGGTTCGGCGAGCTACAACAAGCTGCCTGAAATGCTCGTGCAACTGGAGGCGGGGAACCGCCGGGTCACCGGACTCAGCCTGGACACCGACGAGACTTTTGAGACGCCGATGACGCGGCGCGACAATCCACTCCGTGCTTATCTGACCATTATCGAAGGCTGCGACAAGGCCTGTGCGTACTGCGTAGTGCCGTTCACGCGTGGTCCGGAGCGCAGTCGCACAAGTGAGAGCGTTCTCGCCGAAGCACGTCAGCTTGTGGATGGAGGCTATAGCGAAATCCAGTTGTTGGGGCAAAACGTGAACAGCTATCTGGACCCATCGCCGGCCGGTCTGAATTTCGCGAAGCTGTTGCGGAAAGTGGCAGAAGTGCCTGGTCTGCGGCGCATCCGGTTCACTACCTCGCACCCACGCGATTTCACGAAAGAAATTGTCGAAGCGTTGGATGATTATCCGAATCTGTGCAATCACGTCCACTTGCCCGTGCAGTCCGGTTCGGATACAGTGCTGGAGCGCATGCAACGTCTCTACACGCGCAGCGAATACTTGCGTCGTGTGGAGTGGTTGAAACACTCGCCTCGTAATATCGCTCTCACAACCGACATCATTGTCGGATTTGCCGGCGAGACCGAGGCGGAATTTGAGCAGACATTGCAGTTGCTTGATGAAGTGGAATACGAGTCTCTATTTGCATTTAAGTATTCCAGACGGCCCAATACGCCTGCACTGGCATTAGGCGATCACTTGCCGGAAGAGGAAAAAAGCAGGCGGCTGACGATTGTTCAGGAAAAGCAGCGCGGAATTCAGATCAGAAACAACGCCGAGTTGCTGGGCAAAGTCGAAGAAGTTCTGGTCGAGGGCTTCAACAAAGCCACCGGCCAGTGGATCGGGCGAACATCGCAACATCGCACATTAAATTTTGTCGATGCGCTGCATTCGGCTCCAAATGGGGATACGCTGGTTGGTAGCTATCTCGAGGTCCGAGTGACTCGCGCAGGGCCGAACTCCCTTTGTGGGGAGCGCGCCTGATGCCGCGGGAGAATGTGGGGGACGGAATGGAAGTCGAGATGAAAATCCGCGGACTGATGATGGATCCGGTGACTAACATGCCGATCGTCATTTTAAAGGACGTCGGTGGCAATACCATCCTGCCTATTTGGGTAGGAATTTATGAAGCAAATGCAATCGCGCTGGAGATCGAGAAGGTCTCGACTCCACGTCCGATGACCCACGATCTGATCAAAATCCTTCTGCTCGGCCTGGAGGCCGGGGTCAAAAAAGTAGTCGTAAGCGAGTTGAAGGACGACACGTTTTTCGCCTTGATCTGGGTAGAAAAAGACGGACGGCTGATTAGCATAGATTCCAGGCCAAGCGACGCGCTTGCGCTCGCTTTGCGACTGGATTGCCCGATATACGTGGAAGAAACGGTTCTCAAGTCGTCAAAAGCCGCCAGCGGCGGCACCGATAAGGTCAACAATGAGGAACTCCGGCGGTGGCTGGAGGGTCTCAACGATGAAGACCTTGGCCGATATAAGATGTAAAATCCACGGCCACAGGTGAATGCAGAGTTCCTTCTGTGTTTATCTGTGGCCCTAACTTTTTCCGCTTCGACTCGTCTCAGTACACATGAGGCGAGAGCTAACTACTGGGTTTGGAATTCTCCTCGCGGTGCTGCTAACCTATGGCGCCGCGAAAATCACACTCTCGCCAGGCACGTGCCGATTCTTTCAGTATTACCAAGCGATCCAAAAAACCGAAGGCCGGATTAGCCTGCTGGAGCGAGTCGGCTATAGCTTGATTCTAGCTACCGACCCGGCTCCCAAGGCTAATCCGGCCAAGGGATCAAGTTAAGGAACTGACTACTTCTTCTTCGGCGCTGCCTTCTTCCCGGGGGCGGCCTTCTTCGCGGGAGGCGCGGCAGCCTGCACGGGCCAACCTTCCAGCTTGTCCTTCTCGACGTCGAACACCAGATTAAGGGGCTCCTTCTGGAATGCGGAAGCGATTCCCTCAAAAGCGATGTCAGTGCCTACGTCGGCCTTACCCTTGAGCGGCGTTTCAAATTTCAACGTCACTTCAGAAGTGGTCGCGTCAGAGATTCCGAGCACGAGTTCCTTGGGATTCACGGCCGGCTTCATCGAGATGAGCTTGCCTTTGAATTTGGTCACGCCCATCGCACCGCCAGGAAGTTGAGTGTCTTTCAACTTCTCAGCAAAGTACTGCTCGCCACCCGGACCGGCAAGTTCCTTGCGAATACTCATCCAGAGAGCAAGCATCGGATTGGTCTTCTTGAATTCTTCTTCCTTCTCCGTAGCGATTTCGACCGAGCTCTTGATCTTGAAATCCGCGGGCGCGAAGGGCGACGACTTGGCTTGAGCCTTGATCTCGGCCAACCCGCTGCTATCGCCGTGATAACCGGAGTAAACCTTGGTCAAGTAGGCATCGATCTGTGAGCGCTGGGCCTCCGGCAAAGCGCCGGCGCCAGTTAGCGAGGCGGCGCGTGCGAAGTGGTATAGCGCGGCGGCCTGCTTTTCGATTTTCTTCTGGGCCAGGATCGAAGTGCCGAGCCAGTAGGAAACCTGTGCGTTGTTGGGGTCGGCCTGCAAACTCTTAGTAAAGTATTCTTCGGTCTGGTCGAAATTCTTACGGGTCATTGCGATCCAGCCGAGCGTCGTATTGGCCTGAGCCTCAAGCGCTTTCTTCTGTTTCGCCGCCTGCTCGTCGGTCATGCCTTGCGGTCGTTTGGCCGGGGCAAAAGCGGCGTCCAGGTTGGATAGCAGGCTCTTCGCGGATTTCTCACCAAAGTCAAGAGCATCCGGGGAGGTACTGGCAAGCGAGATCGTCAGCACGCTGGCATAGTAGAGACAACCCACATCCTGAGGATTCGCAGCGAGGGTTTCCTTGCAGAAGTTCAGCAGATTTTGCCCCTGGTTCAGTGCCTGATAGGTAGCAATGTAAAAAGCGTTTCGCTCTGCAACGAAATCTGTTTGCGGATACTTGGCCTTCCATTGATTCAGCAGTTCGAGGCGCTTGTTTGGATCAGTCGCCTTCGTGATGCTGTCATAAATATCGTATTCAGCTCTGTCCTTCCAATTCTTGGCTGCAGGAGCAGGAGCCGCAGGAGTTCCCTGCTGAGCCGCAGGCGCTCCCTGCTGCGCCGGAGCCGCTGGCGCCGCCTGGCCCCAAACGGAGGAACAAAGAATCATAGCCGCAGCTACTGCTGTCAGTCGTGTGGAGAGTTTACGAAACACTTTCTCGCCTCCCAAAATAGAACTTGAACGTTGCGCTTGTTAGAACGCGTCTGGTGGTACTCCACAAGCAACTTCAAACGCTTGCAATTTCGGAGTATAGTCGAATCGCTCATGATCGCGCAACCATGTTAAACCATAGTTGCACTAATAGATGCCGCTGGGGCTAAACTTGTTCCCGCCATTTCAACCCTGCGCATTCCGTATGTGTTAGAATCCCAGTTCTCATGCGCTACTTCGATCTCGGGGTCATCCTCGTTTATCTGATCGGAATCACCTGGTTCGGGGCGCGATTCCGTAGTTCTCAAAAAACGCTGAAAGATTACTTTTTAGGCGGACGTACGACGCCATGGTGGGCCATCGCGTTCTCGATTGTCTCCGCTGAAACCAGTACACTGACTGTGATTGGCACGCCTGCGCTCGCGTTTGGCGGAAATTTCGGTTTCCTCCAAGTGGTCGCTGGATATTTGCTCGCTCGCATCACAATCTCCTTGTTATTCCTGCCGCATTATTTCCGCGGCGAAATGTATACCGCTTATGAACTGATGCAGCGGCGCTTCGGCCAACGCATTCGGAAACTGACGGCGGGCTCATTCCTGATATTACGCGCACTCGCCGAGGGCGTCCGAGTCTTCGCGATTTCGATCGTGATCTCGATCATCCTGGGCACAGGTGAGGTCGCGTCGATCATCCTGATTGTTTGTCTGACCTTGTTTTACACCTTTGAAGGTGGGATGACCGCCGTAATCTGGACCGACGTGGTGCAGATGTTCCTCTACATTGCAGGGGCCATACTGAGCTTCTTCGTCATTCTTCAACATATCCCGGGGGGATGGAGTCACGTGAGCGCCATGGCCGACGCCGCGAACAAATTCCAGATCTTTGATTTCCGCTTCGATCTCACGCGCGAGTTCTTTAGCCGACCCTACAGCTTCTGGGCTGGCGTGCTGGGAGGGTGTTTCCTGACCACTGCGAGCCATGGGACCGAGCAATTGATGGTTCAGCGCCTGCTCTCCGCACGCTCGCTGAGCGAAGGCCGTAAGGCCCTGTTTGCGAGTTGGATCGTGATTTGTTTTCAATTCACGCTCTTTTTGTTCATCGGTTTGCTTTTATTTGTTTTTTACACCGACTCGGGTTTGGCAGCACCGAAGCCTGCTGACCGTATTTACCCCGATTTTATCTGGCGATATCTTCCGACAGGCGTAGCCGGTCTGGTGATCGCCGCGATTCTCGCCGCAGCAATGTCGAACCTGAGCGCGGCGCTCAATTCACTCGCATCGACCACGATTATGGATTTCTACAAACCCATGATGCTGGCGCGATCGAAGGAACGCAGCGAGGCGCATTTCCTATCCATGGCGAAATGGGCCACGATCGCCTGGGGCGTGGTACTGTTCCTGATCGGCCTGGTGGCGCGCCATTGGGGTTCGGTGCTTGAGGCGGGATTATCTATCGCGTCGATCATCTACGGATCGCTGCTAGGCGTGTTCATTCTTGGGCTAACGACCAAGCATGTCGGCGAGAGATCAGCGAGTTTCGGTATGGTTGTGGGCCTTGTGCTAATGCTCTTCGTCAAATTCAATACGACAATTGCCTGGACGTGGTACGTGCTGATCGGAACCAGCGTAACCCTTGGCGCCGCACTGCTGGCGTCTGTGATTATGCCCGAAGCGAGGAAAGATGTCTGAAAGGCAAAAGCCACGTGCAACAGCCCTCACTTAAGCGCGACCTTGGATTGTGGGGCGCTGTTTCGATCGTAATCGGAACCGTAATTGGCTCCGGAATATTCCTTGTTCCGAAAACAATGATTGGCTGGACAGGTTCGCCGTCCATTGTTTTTGCCGTCTGGATTGTGGGAGGACTGTTGTCGCTGTTTGGTGCGCTGACCTACGCAGAAATGGCTGCGGCGATGCCGGAAGCCGGCGGCGAATACGTTTATCTCCGCGAAGCATACGGTCCGTTCTGGGCATTTGTGTATGGTTGGACACAAATGTGGGTCGCAAAGAGCGGATCAATTGCCACACTTGCCACGGGCTTTTTCTATTACCTGGCGAATTTCCGGCCTGAATTGGAAACAGTCATTGGAACGATTCCGATTCCGCTCGGGCCGAACGGCGGTCCGCTGACGGTAAGCTCCGGCCAGTTGCTGGCGATTGCAGTGATCCTGTTCCTTTCCACTGTGAACTACTTCGGCGTGAAAATCGGCGGACGTGTTCAGGTCGCCGTAACAATCATCAAGGTCGGCTTGATTGGGATCGTAATCGTCATCGGGCTCGGTTCAGGTATCGGAAATTCGGTGAACTTCGGCAGCAGTATCACTGCGGTGGGCGGAATCGCGGGCTTTTTCGGAGCGATGGTGGCGGCGTTATGGGCCTATGACGGCTGGAACAACGTGAGTATGGTTTCCTCAGAGATCAAGGACCCGCAGAAGAACCTGCCGCGCGCCTTGATTCTTGGCACGCTGGCCGTGATAGCGATCTATTTGCTAACAAATCTGGCCTATTTCTACGTTCTTTCCGCTTCGGACGTGGCGCACAGTGATCGAGTGGCGGCGGAGATGATGCGCAGGATTCTGGGTTCCGGCGGCGCAGCAGCTGTGAGTATTGCGGCAATGATCTCGATTTTCGCAGCGCTGAATGGCAGCATTCTGACGGGCTCGCGCGTCCCTTACGCAATGGCGCGCGATGGCTTGTTTTTCCGCTCAGTAGCTACAGTGCACCCGACGCACAGAACGCCTTCGGTTTCGATCGTCGCTTTGAGCCTGTGGTCCTGCGTATTAGTACTAAGTGGGCGATTCGATCAACTTTTTACTTACGTTATCTTTGCCAGTTGGATCTTGTACGCAATGGCGACAGCGGCAGTAATTGTTCTGCGGCGCAAGCGCCCGGAAATGGTGAGACCCTATCGCACGTTAGGTTATCCGGCGGTTCCGATACTTTTTGTCGTCGCGGCAGGTTGCATTCTGATCTCCACATTGCAAAATTCGCCGCGAGAATCGCTGCTCGGATTGGGTATTATTGCTGCGGGAATCCCGTTTTATTTCTACTGGAAACGCCGCAATTTGTGATAATCTCTTGAAAGCAAGGGTTTTAGCCGATCTTTCTAGCTGCACAACAACAAGCAGAAAAACAAAGATTCTGTTCTGAATTCCGAACAGGGAGCTTGAATTCCTCCGTAAAATGCGTTAAAACAACAGTGAGCCTTGGTTGTTCGCTCCGTTATCGTTTGTTCTGAATTCCGAACTAAAGGGTACAAAGGAGCAAAAACCTGGAGGGATCATGGACGTAGCAAAGATTCTGACTGAACTTCGTCAGGAACGTGAACAAATCGAAGAGGCCATTCTGAGCCTAGAGCGTCTGGCTCGCGGTCGAGGACGCCGCCGTGGACGTCCTCCAGCCTGGCTTTCGGATATCAAAAAGCGTGGCCGCCCACCGGGAAGTAAAACCAAAACAACTTCCAAGACCGCCACTGCTTAGTGGGGAATAAGTGGAAGCACTGCTTGCGCGCAGTGCTTCCACTCTCTTAGTTACTTGTAGAGCAGATATTTGTTGCGTTGTTCGCGGAAGCTTTGGAGTGCCTCCTCCTGAACCTGCTCCATCTTCCTTGGGTCTGTCCCGCCTTTTAAGTCGGCTATCGCGGCTTTATTCCCAATCAGCCTTTCGTTCGTATTCCACGGAATCCGGCCAGGATAGAGTTTTTCCAATGCCGCTCCAATTTCCAACCCCAGACGTACGCTGTTGAATGCATCCCTGTCTGTGAGCACAAACCGCACGCCTTCGACGACTTTCCCGCTGAAATTGGAAGCGTTAGGACGAAATTGCGTAGGATAGATGCGCACACCGGGAATGAAGCGCTTGTTCAAATAGGCCGCCAGTTCGCGTCCTTTGATCCAATCCGCGCCGACCTGTTCAAAAGGCGCATCAGTCCCGCGCCCCACCGAGTAATTCTTCGAGCTTTCTATCATCGCGACCCCAGGATAGAGCAGCGCCGCATTCAGGCTTCGCATATTTGGTGAAGGATCCACCCAGAACAATTTGGTGGCGTCGAACCAGTCGCCGCGCTCCCAGTTTTTCATTTTCACCACTGTCAGGTTGGCGCCGATTTTTTGCTGGGCGTTAGCCATCATGGCTATTTCACCGAGCGTCATTCCGTGGCGTAGCGGCATATCGACACAGCCCACGAATGATTTGAGGTCAGGGTCGAGCATCGGACCCTCGATATGGTTGCCGGTAATCGGATTAGGGCGGTCCAGCACAAAGAACGGAACCTTGCGACGCGCGGCTTCTTCCATTGCATTCACCATCGTGCACATGTAGGTGTAAAAGCGCGCGCCAACATCTTGAATATCGAACACGAGGACGTCCACGTTCTTTAGCATTTCTTCGCTGGGACGTCGGTTCTTACCGGAATAAAGGCTGAAGACCGGGATTCCCGTGGCTGCGTCCCTGGTGTGGTCGACGTTTTCCTTATCCTCGCGACCCGCAATGCCGTGCTCGGGCGAAAATAGCGCCGTGAGCTTCACGCCTGCCCCCACCATGACATCGATATTGCGCTGCCCGTTTCGGTTGAGTCCCGTGTGATTTGTAATTAGCCCAACACGTTTGCCGTTAAACGGAGCGAATTTCTGCTCCTGCAGGACATCCAGTCCAGTCAGGGTTTCCACATTACGCGCAACAGTGCGACGGCCCGCCGCGCCCACCCGTGCTTCCCAATAACCGGTTAAGAGCACGTCCGGAACGTCGATACCCAAAGCGGCGGCCACGGCCGTGGCGACTCTGCCGCGCAGCGAAATGATCGGCGGACGACGCATGGGGTGCACGCTATTCGCCAGCAAAATGACGTACGTATTCGTTTTCGGATCGATCCATAGCGACGTACCGGTAAAACCGGTGTGTCCGTAAGAACCAATCGGGAAAAGATCGCCGCGATTGCTGGAATATGCGGAATCGATATCCCAACCGATGCCGCGCAAAACCGGCTGATCGGTTGCTGTCTGCGCTTCGATCGCCTTGTGTACGGTCAGCGGACTAAAAACGCGAACGCCCTGACGCTTCCCTAATCCGAGCATCATTTCGGCGAATTTAGCGAGGTCATCGGCTGTTGTGAAAAGTCCGGCATGGCCGGCAATGCCGCCCATGAATCGAGAAACTTCGTCGTGTACGACGCCGCGCAGCACCGTGCCATTCACCTTTTCCGTGGGCGCTATTCGCGGGCGCAGCGCAGGCGGAGGCTGGAACATCGATTCGTTCATCCCAAGCGGCTTGTAGAAATTCTGCGTCGCATAGGCGGCAAGCGTCTGTCCGCTCAGCCTGCTCACGATTTCGCCTAACAGGATGTAATTGATGTCGCTATAGACGAATTTCAATCCCGGCGGAGTGACGGATTTCGCGGTAAGTGCCTTCTGAATTCCGGTCTGATAACCGCTCCAGGCGGGTGTATGTTCGATCACGGTGGGCAGTCCCGAAAAATGCGTGATCAGGTGGCGAATCGTGATATCGGTTTTGCCACCCTGGAACTCCGGCAAATAATTCGTCACCGGATCATTCATCCGCAACTTGCCTTGCTCAATCAGCTTCATCAGACTTGGCGTGGTCGCGACCACCTTGGTCAATGACGCCGCATCAAAAATCGTGTCGAGCGTCATTGGCTCCGGAACGGGCACGAGCGCTCGTTGGCCGTACGCCTTTCGGTGAACGATTTTACCGTTATGTCCGACCAACAGCACAGCGCCAGGAATCTGGTCTTCCAGGATGGCTTGCTGAATAATCGAATCCAGTTCTCCGGAGCCGGAGAATGTCTGGGCGGGAAGAGCGCACGCGCAGACTGTCAGCAGAAAAACCGGCGCCCAGGGCGCCTTGGCGGAAAGGAAAGATCCGGTCATAGAAGTTTATTTGCGATTGCTTCGAGTGTGGCAGCGAGTTTGATGTCATTTTCCGTGATGCCGCCGGAGTCATGAGTGGTCAGATCGATTCTGACGCGATTATAGACGTTAAACCATTCGGGATGATGGTTCACTTCTTGAATTGCGAGCGAGGCTGTCGCCATGAAGCCGAAGGCATGGACGAAATCCGGGAAGGCGTATTCACGATGAAGTTTTCCCTCTTTCATGATCCAGCCCGGAAGCGATTCGAGGGCGGATTGCAACTCCGCATCATTGAGTCGGGGTAGTTTCTTCATAGCTCCATGGTACTCATGCGCGCCCGTAAACTGGAATCAGCGCACCGCTTACGTCAGCGGCCCCATCAGACGCGAGCCACACGATCACATCGGCGATGGCTGCGGGTTGAACCCATTTGGAATGATCCCCAGCAGGGTCGGCCTTGCGATTGGCTGCCGTGTCAATAACGCTCGGGAGGACGACATTGGCAGTAACGCCGCTGTCTTTCACCTCCGCAGCGATCGTTTGCACGAGTGCGTTGAGTCCGGCCTTCGAGACATTATAGGCCCCCGCTCCAGCGCCCGGTTGCAGGCCGGCACGCGAGCCCACGGCAATGATGCGACCGCGTTTGCGATCGAGCATATGGGGCAGGACAGCGCGGCAGACATAGAATGCCGCACTCAGGTTCATGGAGAGCATTGTGTTCCAGTCCGCGTCTGTCGTTTGTGCGACAGGCGATCCGCCGCGAAAGCCGCCCATCGCATGCACGAGTACATCGATGTGTCCGCGGAGAGCCAAAGCCGCAGCGACCGCAGTGTGCGCACCCTCGTTGGAAGTAAGATCGGCTTCGACCGGATGCAGGCGCTCCCGAGCAGCGCCTCCGCGGGAATGTGCAACCGCGAATACGTCATCGGCGCCGGTCGCCAGAAACGCTTCCACTACGGCAGTTCCCAGGCCGCCGCTAGCTCCGGTAATCAAAACAACTCTCGATTCCCCGCTCATGCCCTTAGGTTACTCTAAAAATATGACGTTACCGGCTTTGCGGATGAACCTCGATTTCATGCCCTCGCCTGTGCCCGAACGCCCGGGGTTGCTGATACGCGATCCCTACCAGTTCTCTGAAGCGACACTGATCGTGCCGCCGGCGCTCGTCGAGTGCTTGCGCATGTTCGACGGCAAACACAGCGCGTTGGACCTGCGGGAACTGCTGGTCAACATGACCGGCGAGCTCGATGTGAGCGTTCTTCAGGACCACCTTTCAGAGGCTCTAAGCGGGGCCGGGTTCCTGTTGGACGATCATTACGAATCCATGCGCGAGGAACGCCTGGAGGCCTTCAGAAACGCCAGCAATCGAATGCCTGCGCATGCCGGCGGCGCGTATCCAGACGAACTGGAACCACTCCAGGAAGCGATGGCGCAGTATATGACCGAGGGGGCTGTAAACGGCAGGTCTCCTCGGCCGCTGCTTGGCATTGCCGCGCCGCACGTAAGCCCGGATGGCGGCTGGCAATGTTACCAATCCGCCTATCGTGCCTTCGATGACAGTTATCAGGACCGTACGTTTGTCATTCTTGGGACCTCGCACTACGGCGAACCAGACCGCTTCGGTTTAACCCGAAAGAACTTTGTCACTCCGTTTGGCGAAGCGCAGTGCGACGTGGCCTCGGTCGAGCGTCTGGCAGCCGCCGGCGGTCAAGCAGTGTTGATGGAAGACTACTGCCATGCCGTCGAACATTCCATTGAATTCCAGGTTTTATTTCTGCAACATCTCTTCGGGCCGCGCGTGAAGATTCTGCCGATTCTGTGCGGCTCCTTCGTGCGTAGCATCTACAACGGCGGCATGCCTGAAGACGATGAAACCGTGCGGCGATTCCTGGACGGCTTGAGCGATCTGCAGGCCAGGGAAGGGAATCGGCTGTGCTGGGTGCTGGGCATCGATATGGCTCACATGGGTCGGCGCTATGGCGACCCGTACGCCGCGGAAGCGAATCGCGGCCCGATGGGAGATGTCGCCGAACGCGACCGGGTGCGAATCGAGCGCGTGAATGCCGGTGACGCGGGCGGTTTCTGGGACCTGGTCCAGCAGAATCGCGATGATTTGAAGTGGTGTGGCTCCGCGCCACTCTACACGTTCTTAAAAGCTGTTCCGCAAGCGCGCGGCGAACTGCTGCGCTATGACCAGTGGAACATCGATGACCAGAGCGTAGTCAGTTTCGCGGGAATGGCTTTTCACTAAAAGCTTATTCGGGAACACCAGCCATCCAGTAGCCCGGACGCGTACGTACCTTCCACGACGGCGCGTCCTGGTGTGATACCTCAACTTTAATTTCGTGGAACCCGCCTTCGATCTTGTTATCCGGGTTGTAGCTGATCATGTACTGGCTGTGCAGATCTGTGCTCAGGGCCTGAATCGCGTTTTCGAGATCCTTCTGGTTTACGAATGAGAACTCCCGTCCGCCTGTAAAGCGCGTGAAAACCTCAGCCGGATTCGACACGAAAATATCTCTTACGTCGTTAAAAATTTCCGCGAACAGAGGAATTACGTTGCCGGTCGGCATGCCCAGCTGGGCTGTCGATGAAGGGGTATTGGGCACGGGACCGGGAACGTGCCGTGCTCCTGGCGGAATTGGGTCCGGACGCGGCACAGGCGTCCTTTTCGTTAGAGTCGAAATCGCTCTGTTGACGTTGATCGTATATACCGTCACGTTCGCCAGTTGAGTATCCGCGAGAACTTCGCGCGTCTTTCCCGAACTCGATTTGTCGCGCGTCTCTCCGATTAAAAGCAGCACTTTGCGCTGATCGCGAGGCCGGCGCGCAAGCATGCGCACTCCTTCACGGACAGCATCTTTCATTACGCTGTAGTGGCTGCCCGGGGTGATCTTGTCCAATGCGACTTTGAGCTTGTCGGGGTCCGGGGTGAAGTCCTGAAGCGTGTTGATGCGATGGTCGAAAGAGACGATTGCGACCTCACCTTGTTGGCCCGCAAGAAGGGTCGTCAGCAACGTAGGTACTTTTTTAATCGCTGGAAGTGCTTTCTCCATGGCAGAATCAGCCTGGACGACGACAACTAGCGCAAGTGGCTGATAGATCTCATCCACTTTGATATCCTGCAACTTTCCGTTATCGTAAAGCCGAAAATTGCTGGGTTTAAGACCAAGAACGTAGTCTCCAGACTGATCAGTAACAATCGTCGGCGCGACAACAACATTGACTGTAGCCCGAAAGGTCTTGTCGGTTTCCTGAGCAATGAGCGCGGAGCAGAGGAGCAGGGGCAGTAATCTCGATAGCACCATGATGTTTAGATGTCACAGAACGGAATTCAGTTGCGTTGCTGCGGGATGAGCTGTGTTTCCGCCCAGAAGGTCCAGAATGTGCGGGACCAGATCGACAATCGAATTGAGCGACTCCACCGCACCCTTCGGTGAGCCGGGCAGATTCACAATCAGCACTTTGCCCCTGGTTCCAGCGATACCTCGGGAAAGTACAGCGGTCGGTGTAGATTTACGGCCATCCATTCGCATACATTCCGCAAGCCCTGGGATCAGCCGTTCGATTACGGTTTGCGTTGCTTCAGGAGTGATGTCGCGCGGAGCAATTCCTGTACCGCCGGTCGTGAAAACTGCCGAAAGTTGATTGCCATCAGCGAGCGTTGCCAGACGCGCCGAGATGAGGTCGGCCTCATCGGGAAGCACTTCCAGTGCGGCCACGCGCCAGCCCAACTGCTCGAGACGTTCGCGCACCGCGGGTCCCGAAAGATCCTCACGAGTCCCGCCATGTACTGAATCACTGATCGTTAATACTGCTGCCTGTATCATGATTGCTTTCTCCGAAAATCGCCGCTCTTGCCACCCGTTTTGGCGAGCAGGTATAGGTCTTGGATCTCAATGCCCTTATCCAGGGCCTTTGTCATATCGTAGACCGTTAGCGCCGCAACCGCTGCGGCGGTCATCGCTTCCATCTCGACCCCAGTTTGCGCCGTCGTTGTTGCAGACGCAAGGATGCGGACACCCTTCGACTGTACGCTGACATCAACATCAACGTGACTGAGCATCAATGGATGACACATCGGAATCAGGTCCGACGTACGCTTGGCCGCACAGATGCCCGCTATGCGCGCGACTTCCAGCGGATTGCCCTTGGGATTATCGGGCAGATGCCGCAGCACCGAAGGCTTGATGCGAACGAAGGCGTGCGCCTGCGCGGTGCGCTTCGTCTCGACCTTTTCGGAAACATCGACCATACGCGGCGTGCCCGCGCTGTCGTAGTGGGAGAGCTTCTTCATTTCAATAGAACCTGTATGAGGTCGCCGGCGCTCCACTCGCTCCGATCGGGATCCGTCACGAGAAACGCATTTGCTCGCGTGACCGCCGGTATATCGCCGGAGCCTTTCCACTCGATTGGCGTAAGATCGACGCCGCCCGGACTGAGCCGCGCCGGAAGAAACCGCGTGAGTCCGGGTTTCTGTCGGAAATCCTGAGTCAGGCGCGCGAGCGTGATCGGCAACTCCGATCTGTTTACGCCGGAGAGGCGTTCCACCGCGGCGCGCGCAAATATTTCGAAAGTCACCATAGTCGCGGCAGGGTTGCCTGGAAGTCCGAAAAACAGCGTGCCCTGGGCGCGGCCGAATACCGCGGGCTGGCCTGGCTGAATCAGTACGCGATCGAAATAAAATTCCGCGCCCAGTTCGGCGAGCACGGGTTCGACGATATCGTACTTGCCCGCCGAGACTCCACCTGTGAGCAGCAGCAGGTCGAAGACAAGACCACGCAGGATTAGATCGGTCAGTGCATCAGCGTTGTCGGGCGCGATTGGCAGGATTACCGGGGTTCCACCCGCAAGGCGCACCTGCGCGGCAAGCGAATGTGTGTTGGAATTGCGCACCTGGAAAGATTGCGGTGTCTGTGAGAGTTCCACTACCTCATCGCCGGTCGCGAGAATAGCGATCTGCGGAAGCGTGTAAACCTGAACCGTTGTCTTGCCGACGCTCGCAAGCATTGATATTTCGGAGAAACCGATGCGCTCGCCCATGCGCAGCAGCGTGTCGCCAACCTTCGCCTCGGAGCCTTGCGGATTCAGATTCTCGCCCGGCTTTAGCGTGCGTTCAACGTGAATCTGATCACCATCGCGGCGGACGTGTTCCACCATTACAACCCCATCCGCACCAGCCGGCAACGGAGCGCCGGTCATGATTTCGATTGCCTCGCCGGCCGCCAACGTACGCTTCGTACTTTCACCGGCGCGGACTTCACCGATCACGCGTAACGTGCCGGGCAAATCAATGAAGCGAACAGCAAAGCCATCCCGAACTGAGCGCGTGGAGGCTGGCGCATCGCGGTCCGCACGAACATCTTCCGCCAGAACACGCCGCAACGCATCCGGCAGGTCGACGGTTTCGCGCGCCGGACGCTGCACTTCGCGCAGTTCTTCAAGCACGCGAGATCTGGCTTCACGAAATCCGAGAGTAGGCACATTAAAAGTCTAAACGAACGCCATCGTCTTAATGCCGGAGATGTCGAAGCGTTTGCGGCAGCGCATGTTCTTGCAGGCCGCCTTGTCGTCAAGCAGCACCATGTAGCTCTGCGCTTTCTGGAAGCGCGCGCGATCGCGTTCATCTGCGCCTGGAGGCAGGCGATCTTTCTTAGTACGCAGCAGCCAGCGCAGTTCGTAGGTATCCGGAGTCCGGCAATACGGGCAGTTTAGCGTTGCCGGCTTGGTGGTGTTTGATTCCGTAAAATATGCTTTTTCTTCCATGATGATCTCCGTTCCTATTTCCGCGCGGCCTGTGAACGTTGTGCCGCAGTACCGCCGATGAAGAAACCGTTCGTGTTGAACCAGCCGCAACCACCGCCGCTCCAGCCACCCCATGTTGCCGTGATGGTACTGCGATACAGGTTTGGTGCATAAAACGGCGAATCCGCGCCCGGCGCTTGCTCTGGCGTAAGAAACCCGAGGCATTGTGCCTGCGAGATCGTGACACTCAGCTTCATCGCATCTTCGAGCGACTTAAGCTTTGTTTTCTGGGGCTCTGTTAGTAGAGCGGTGACTTTGCCGCGCAGCGTGCTCAATTCCGATCGCATTCCGCGCGCGATCGCTTCCATTTCCGCATAGTACAGTCCGATTGCCATTGGATCGAGCGGTTCTTTGCGCAACTCGGCGGCAACTTCGGTTTGCACCTGATAAACCCGTTGTGATTTTTCATTAGCGAGCCCGTCATAAGCAGCTACAGCTTTGCCGACTGCATCGGCCTGTGAGTCTGTAAGCGTGAGGAAGTCTTTCAGTTCCTGGGGGAATACGGGCGAAGATTTTGACCATACAGGCCGGCGGACAACGCAACCGCCAGACAAGCTATACGCAACATCTTTTCAGTCTAGCGCCGATTGGTATAGAGGAACTTGCCGCCGCTCTCTTTAACGGTGATGAGTGCGCCCGGGCCAACGAGCCTTTCGAGCCGCGCGACCGCGGGCTTTTCGATGACCAGATAGTAGCGCTCGGGTTGACTCCAGAGTCGCTGGAAATCGTTGTCATCGATAAACACATTCGGAGCGCCCGGTGCATAAGATCCGTACTCCAGATTATTCACGCGGCCATTTAAGCAGCAGGGCCGTGCGATTCGTATAGAAGAACACCGAAGAGAATGTGTAGTATTGGTTGTCCGGCGATCAGCTTGCCGGGCGGGGCATCGAGCAGCGCTTGTGCCAGCGGACGCGAAGACAGATAAGGATCGAACACGACAAGGGCCAGGCGGGCCGCATGAAAGAACAACGTCATCATTACCGCGATTGCGAACACGGCCTTGTGCGTATTCAGGAACCAGCATCCGAGAGCGCCAATCAAAAACGCGATTCCGGCGACAACCAGCGGCAGGCGCAAATACGCGAACGACGCGAGCGTGAGGTCGCCCATGTGTCCGAGCGAAAGCGTGTAGGCATCGGGATTCTGCGTCAGCGCGTTCGAAATATCGCCAGGGGTCGGCAGACTGTGGACCTGCGAAAGAATGGCGATGATCGCGACGACGCACAGCGATGCGATCGGACAGCAAGCGTGCGGCGGCCCCAGCGTACTGCGCTGCCATCCTTGGCCAACGCGCAGCCCAGCAGCAAAGCCAGCGCCGGATAGCACGGCATCGAATAGTATTCCTGTGTCGTCGAAAACGTGAAGAAGACCAGGATGAAGCCGATCCAGCAAAGCGCCAGCAAACGCGTGCGCCCGGCGCGATCGATGGGCTTGTACGCTGAGGCCCACGGTGGCGGGAAAGAACGCGCTCCACGGGAATAGCCAGAGCAGATGAAACAGCCAGAACGCGATGCGCGGCACTGTGTTGTAATCGCGCGGATGGCGCATGTTCAGAAAGCGGAAGACATGCTCATTGAAGAAGTAGAACCAGAAGAAGCCGTGGTAGTGGCCGGGCTCGCTCTTCATCGTGAAATCGAAATACGGCGGATTTCGTAGGGTGGCCAGAATGTGCCAGGGCGCGGCGATTGCAAGAATGATCAGAAGCACCGCGGAACGGATGCAGGCGCTGCCATGTACGCCGTGACGAAGAGCTGCCTGGTGACTGCGAGATAGATCACAGCTGCGGCAACAGGGAAGACCGCGGCAATCAAACCTTTGAGCAGCAGGCCGGTTGCGATCGAGGCGGCCAGTACACTGGCCCAACGACCAGGGTGGGGCTCCTCATCATCGAGCGCGCGCAGCAGCGCCCAGAGTGCGAGCGCAATGGTTCCGGTGAGAATCGCATCAGGAATCAGAATGCGCGTGAAGAGAAAGAGTCCGATGCACGTCGCCAGTGACAAGCCGGCATAGAAGCCTGCAAGCGGCGAGAACGCCCAGCGCCCAATGCGCGCGGTTAGCCAGCACAGCAGAATCACAGATAGCGCAAGTGGAAGACGAGCGGCCCAGTCGTGAACGCCGAAAATCATGTACGATACGGCGATCATCCAATATTTCAGCGGCGATTTTTCGAGATAAGCGACGCCGTTCAGGCGTGCTGTGACCCAATCGCCAGACTCAAGCATATTGCGCGCGATCTGTCCCTGCACGGCATCGACGTCGTCCATCAAAGACGGTGGGCTGACGCTGGTGCCGAGAAAAATCAACGCGGCAAAAACGATGACGATTAATTCGAGAGCGAGACCGGACGTAAAGCGCTCGGCTGCAGGCCGGCGACCGGCTCCATTTGAATACTCCATTGACGAATCCACAGGAAAAATATCAGAAGACCCCAAAGCTGAAATCCGAAGTTAGCACGGCGTTCCATGTGATTGCGAATCAGCTCGGCAATCGCAGCCTCATTGAACAGACCCGTGGCGCGAACAGCCTCGGGCGTAAGCGTGTCGAGCAAAATCTGGCGCAGCGGACCGCGGAACCAGTCATGGCTCGGTATATCGAAACCTTCCTTACTGCGATGAATCACCGAGTGCGGTAGTTTGACCTTCATCAATTCGCGTAAAACGTGCTTGAGTGAAGAGCCGTGAATCTTGTGCCCGATTGGCAGCGTTGCCGCGAACTCGACGATACGATGATCCAAGAAGGCGGGGCGTACTTCGAGCGAGTGAGCCATGCTCATGCGGTCGCATTTGTAGAGGATGTCATCGGGCAGATAGTAGTTCTGATCGAACTGCATGTAGCGATCGAGGCCATGCGCGGCGGGCCACTCATCGTACAGCCTGCCGACTCCACTACCGGTATTGGAACGCAGCAAAATGCGTTTTTCGGCTTCCGAAAATGCGCCGTTCCAGAACACGTGCGCCTGATCAGCAGGCAGCAACGAGCCTTCCAGAAAGCGCTTCAGCTTGTATTCGAAGCTGATCTTCTCGTCTGATACGGGCCACAACTTCAGCAGATTGACGCCGAGCTTACGCAAGAACCTCGGCGTCCAGCGCAACTTACGCGCATAGCTGTCCGCGAGGTAGGTGTAATAGCCGCCGAACAGTTCGTCCGCACCTTCACCGCTGAGCGCTACGGTGACATGCTGGCGCGTCATCTTCGAAAGAAACCAGACCGGCAGCGCGCCGGCATCGGCACTCGGTTCGTCGGAATTGTAGGCGAGTGTTTCGATTGCGGAGACCAGGTCGACCTCGGGGTTCAGGTCGAACTCATGGTGATCCGTGTCGTACTTTTTTGCGATCTCGCGGAAGTACGTACTCTCATCGAAACTGCGTCCCAGGAACGAAACGGAAAAGGTTTTCAAGCGTGTGGAACTCGCCTCAGAGGCGTAGTGCACCATCGTCGAAGAATCGAGTCCGCCGCTGGCCCAGACACCTAGTGGCACATCGGCAATCATGTGCTCGCGGATAGATGACCGGAGCAATTCATCGAGTTCTTCTTTCGCATCCTCTAACGACCGGTGCTGGGGTTTAAACTTAACGCTCCAGTAGCTGCCGGTAGTGGTCGTACCATCGTGCCATTCCAGCCAGTGTGCCGGAGGCAGCTTGCGAATGCCGTCGATCATTGTGAACGGGCACGGAATGTAGTTGAAAGAAAGATAGTGGCTGAGGCCCTGCGGATCGATGCGGCGCTCAATTTCCGGGTGCGCCAGAATCGCTTTTACTTCGGACCCGAAATACAGATCCTGCCCACGTTTGCAAATATACAGCGGCTTGATGCCGACGCGATCACGTACCAGGACCAGGCGCTTTTTCGATTCGCACCACAGCGCCGCCGCGAACATCCCACGCAGACGCTTAAAGCTGTCCTTGTCCCACTGCAGGAACGCGCGCAGTACGACTTCCGTATCGCATTTGGAACGAAAGCGATGGCCCAAAGTTTCGAGTTCGCTGCGAATTTCGGCGTGATTATAAATCTCGCCATTGAAAGCTATGGTGGTGTCGCGGTCGTCGGTGGAGATTGGTTGCTCGCCGCCCGCGAGATCGATGATGCTCAACCGGACTGCGCCCAAAGACGCGTCAATACCTTCGAAGACGCCCTGCTGATCGGGTCCGCGGTGTACCAGGCACATCGTGGCACGGCGAATCAGTTCGGGATCTGGTTTTCTATTTCTATGTGTAAATCCGGCGATGCCGCACAATTTTGAAGATTTCCTGAGTTCAAAACGGACCGGTCACCCACCGATCCTGCTTGAGTGAGGTTAACACAATAAGAGGCTTAGGTCGTAAGCGCGGGATCACGCTCGTCAGGCAGATTTCCAGCCTCAATTGTAGCCTTGCGCACGTTTACGCGGGCAAGCAAAATGAATCCGACGATGAAGAATATCACCAGAGATAGCGCGGCCAGGCGGAAGCTCTTCGTATACTGCAATGCGAGTCCAAACATCAGCGGTGCGAGCCAACTGGTGCCTTTGTCGCTGATCTCGTATAGGCTGAAAAACTCGGCTTCCTGGCCTTTCGGAATCATCAGCGAATAGAGTGAACGGCTGAGTGCCTGACTGCCTCCGAGCACGATTGCGACCACGGCGCCCATGATGAAGAAGCCCTTGCTGTCGTGGATCAGGAAATACATGGCCAGGATGACCAGCGCCCACACAACTAGCGCAACCATAACGGCGTGCTTGCTGCCAATGACCTTTGCGATGTAGTTGAAAGAGAGAGCGCCGATGAAAGCAACGAACTGAATCATCAGAATCGCCATCGTCAACTCTGACATCGGCATGTGCAGTTCTTCGCTGCCGAACTGCGCAGAAAGCGTGATTACAGCCTGAATCGCATCGTTGTAGATCAGAAACGCGAGCAGGAACATCAGTGTTTGCGGGAAACGCGGCAGTTCGCGCAGTGTCTTATAAATCTGTTTGAACCCGACACTTAGCAGCGCTTCTCCTTTGGGCGGTTTACGTGTGGGAATACGATTCTTCAAGGTCAGCATCGGAATCAATGTGAATCCGGCCCACCACAATCCGGCCATTCCGAGACTGATGCGAATTGCCAACCCTTCGGTCAACCCAAGCGCGGCGGCATTCTTAAAGAGCATGAGGTTGATCGCGAGCATGATTCCGCCGCCCAAATAGCCAATGCCCCAGCCTTTGGACGACACAGCGTCGCGCTCATCCAGTTCAGAAATCTCCGGCAGAAACGAGTTGTACATCACGATAGCCGCACCGAATGCCAGGTTTGCGATTAGAAACAAAAAGCCGCCCCACAGAAACGCCGAGCCCTGCAGAAAGTACATCGCCGTCGTCGCGCCAGCCCCGAGATAGGCAAACAGTGCCATCAGAAACTTCTTCTTGTGGCTGTAATCCGCGATGGCACCCAGAATCGGCAGCACCGCTACCTGCGTGACTACCGAAAGCGCGATCAGATAGCTCCAATACGACCGATAATCGACTTCGATTCCGAGCGGGAAAATGTGTCCTTCGGCGTTGGCGCCGGCTTTCGCGAGCTCCGTTAAATACGGTCCGAGAAAAAGTGTGACGACAGTCGCGGAGAACGTGGAGTTCGCCCAATCGTACATGTACCAGCCGCGCTGCTCGCGAACATTGCTCACTTGGCCGCCTCTTCCTTTGCCAACTTGTTCAGAGTCACATAGTCTTTCTTGCCGGTGCCGAGCAAGGGTATCTTGGCGACGTGAATAATCTTTTTCGGGACTGCGAGCTCAGGCGCGCCTATTTCACGAGCTGCGCGCACAATCTGGTCGCGCTTCAAATCCGGATCCTGTGTGAACAGGAACAGCATTTCACCGCGTCCATCAACATGCGTCGCAGCCGAGGCATGCACATGTTTGGGCGAAGCCTGCAGCGCGATTTTCTCAATTACCTCGAGCGAAATCATCTCGCCCGCAACTTTGGCGAAACGCTTCATGCGGCCCTGAATCGCGATAAATCCCTCAGCGTCGATCTGCACGATGTCGCCGGTGTTGTACCAGCCTGGGCCATAGATCGACGAGGGCGGCTGCAATTCCCCGGGCTTGCCGTCGAGCAGGTACCCGAGCATCATATTTGGACCGCGTACGTGCAGCACGCCGCCATCCTCGATTCCAGGCACCGGTTCGAGCTTGTATTCGATGCCGGGCAGCAGCTGACCCACGGTGCCGGGCTTATAAGCCAGCAGGCAATTCCCGGAGAGCACCGGAGAGCACTCCGTTACACCATAGCCTTCGATTGGCCGCACGCCGAACTTGTCCATCACTGCCCGGCGGAGTTCCTCGGTAAGCTTTTCAGCGCCCACGATCAACAACCGCATTGTGCGGAAATCGTAGGGATGTGCCAGCTTCGTATAGTTCGCCAGGAACGTTGCCGTTGCGCCGAATACAGTGCAATCGCGGTCGTAAATCAATTCCGGAATGATCCGGTAATGCAGCGGGGTCGGATACAAAAAGATCGGAGCGCCCGCGAGCAGCGGAAGAATTGTAAAGGTACACAGCCCGAAGGAATGAAACATCGGCAGGGCCGTGAAGAATCTGTCTCTTGATGTGTAATCGATGATCGCCTTGGCCTGCACGATGTTTTTGATGATGGAATCGTGACTGAGCACGACGCCCTTCGGCTTGGCCTCGGAGCCCGATGTGAACAGCACTACAGCCGGATCGTGAGGCTTCACGTTCGCCATCACGCCACGTGGATTTCGCAAGGCCCGCAGCACCCAAAGTTTGTCGCCGAGCGTCAGGGTGGGCCGCAAATCCTCCAGATAACGTATGTCGATGCCACGCAGTTTTTCGAGCACCGGAGCGAGCTTCGCTCTTTCGACGAACGCGCGTGAAGTCAGCAGCGTGCGCGCCTGGGCTACTCCGCACGCGTTCTGCATGCCGTCAGCGCCAGATGTGAAGTTGAGCACAGCTGGTACGCGCTTGAAAGCGAACATGCCGAACAGCAGCGAAACCAGCGCGCCGGAATTCGGCATCATCACCGCAACCCGTTCGCCCTCTGCCGTGAACTTGCTCACGAGCCGACCAAGCGCAAGACTGCCCTTAAGCAAATCGCCAAACGTCCACTTGCGTGTGATGTCCTCGATCATCTCGCGCTTGCGGCCATGCAGTTCTATAGACTCGAGAAACGCTTCGTACAAAGTCGTAGGCTGATGCGCATAGACGGCCGCTTCCTGCATGATGCGGCGCATCGTTTCGGCAGCCAGACGCCGCCGGATACGCGGCGTTTTACCTTCCGGCATGGCGACTGTCTTCGGCGGACAAACAGTGATCGTGAGGCGCGGGAACCACTTCTTCGGAAAGTCGCCGGTCATGCGGCTGAACTTGCTATATTGCAGGCCATCGAGGTGGGCCACGACCACATTCGCGCCAGTCTTCGCCGCTACAAAAGCAGGCCCGTCATACACCTTCATCTGTCCGCCGGTCTGCGTAATGCGGCCTTCGGGAAAGATCATGACTGGCTTACCCTGGTCCACCAGGCTGATCATTGCCTTGATAGCCATCGGGCTCGTGGTGTCGATTACATAATGCGGAAGATGGCGCAGGCCCATCGCGAAATACCATTTCTTCGCAACCTGTGAGTGGACCAGCCACGTGGGTTCAACCGGCAGGAATGCTCCGAGTGCGATGCCATCGATAAACGACTGATGGTTGGCGATGATCAGCAGCTTATCCGACTTCTTCATTTCGCCGCGGATGCGCGCGCGGAAAAATAGCCGGAGTAAGGTCCGGGCGGTGAGAGCAACCAGTGAGCGTGTTCGAGACGTAAGCAGCCCTGCCTTTCCAGTTTGTGACGGAATATCTTACAGCTATATTAGCTATTCGTAGCGTAGTGCTTCGACCGGGGCGATCCGGGTAGCGCTACGGGCGGGGTGCAGCGTGGCCAGAAAGCTTACAAGCAGCGCGGCACAGGCAATCCAGATGCCGTCGATCCAGCGTGGTTCGAAGGGTACAAACGCAAGCGAATACACTTCTTCATCAAGCCGAATCCAGCGATAGTGATTCGCCAGGAAGCTGAATGAGTAGCCCGCCACTAATCCGATGACCGTGCCGATAGCGCCAATGATCACTCCCTGGAGCATAAAGATTTTGCGGATCTGTTCCTTGCGGGCGCCCATAGAAACCAGGATCGAAATGTCACGATGCTTCTCCATCACCATCATGACGAGCGTGATCAGAATGTTCAGCGCAGCCACAAACTGGATCAGTCCGATGGTAATGATCGTTACGGCCCGTTCCATTTTTAGGGCGTTCAAGAGCTGCTTGTTGGTCTCCTGCCAATGTGTCGCGGCGAGCTTCGGCCCGGCTACGGCCTCGGCTTCTTTCGCGATCTTCGGCGCAAGGTAAAGGTCATCGACCTTAAGCTCGATCGAATTCACAACATCGTTTACGAAGAGCACTTTCTGTGCGGACGCGAGCGAAGTGTAAGCAAACGAAGAATCGAGATCGTAGAAACCGGATTCGAAAATGCCAATGACGCGGAATTTGAAAGGCGTGATGCCGCGGCCCGAACGGCGTGAGTTCTCCTTGCGGGCTGATGATGGTGACGATGCCATTCAGCATCATGCCCGTGCTTTGCGCCAGTTTCGAGCCGATGAATGATGCCCGGACGTTCCGTGGCTTCGCGCAGGCCGTCGACGCTGCCTGACTTCAAGTGCCGCAGAATGTCGCTCATCTGCAGCTCGTTCTGCACGTTCACGCCCTTAAGAACCGCGACCTGCTGCGCGGCCCGGACCGGCTCACCATGACGTTGCCATAAAGCGTAGGCGCTGCCCCGATCACGTGTGGAATCGCGCGCAGTTTGGGAATCAGCGTCTCCCAGTTTTCAATGCCGTAGCCCGGCTCTTTCTCGAGCACGCTAACATGCGCGGTAGCGCCCAGCAGATTGCGTTGCAGAGTGTTGCGAAAACCGTTGTTCACCGCAAGCGAGATGACCAGTGCCATCACGCCCGCGGCTACGCCGATGATCGAGATCGCGGTGATCAGGGAAATCACCGCCTGCTTGCGCTTCGCTTTCAAATAGCGCCGCGCGACAAAGAACTCGAATTTAGGCGCTCCGGCCATGTTGTGCTCTAATCCAATTCTCGCAGTTGCGCGGCAAGACCGATAGAGCCCTCCGGACGCAATAGCGGAAACAGGATTACATCACGGATCGATTTTGAGTTGGTCAGGATCATGGTCAGGCGATCGATACCGATGCCTTCGCCTCCCGTGGGCGGCATGCCATAGCTCAGCGCGCGGATGTAGTCCTCGTCCATTTGGTGAGCTTCTTCGTCTCCGCGCTCGCGCATCGCGATCTGCATGTCGAAGCGGCGGCGCTGCTCCTGCGGATCGTTCAACTCGGTGAACGCGTTGCCGATCTCCATGCCGGCTGCGTAGATTTCGAAGCGCTCGACGAAATCCGGTTCGTCGGGCTTGTTCTTGGATAAGAGGCGAAACCTCGACCGGGATAGTCATACACGATGGTGGGCTGGAAGAGTTGCTCCTCGACCACGTTTTCAAAAATTTCAACCAGTCGCTCGCCGGGCGCTCAACTTGCGCGAATGCAGCGCCAGCCAATCGGGATTCTTTACGTCGTCCAGCGTCGGCTTGTCCGGCTTATTCCAGAACTCGACAACCGCTTCGCGCATCGTAATGCGGCGGATGTTGCCGAAGTCCAATTGCTGGCCGTCATACTCGACCACAGCGGAACCCGTTGCATCGATCGCGGTCTGCGTGAGCAGTTGCTGCGTCAGTTCCATCAATCCGTGGTAGTCGGTGTAGGCCTGATAAAACTCCAGCATCGTGAATTCAGGGTTGTGATGCGTGGAGATGCCTTCGTTGCGGAAATTACGATTGATCTCGAAGACACGCTCCAGGCCGCCAACTACGAGCCGCTTCAGATACAGTTCCGGCGCGATGCGCAGATAAAGATCCAGATCCAGAGTGTTGTGATGAGTCACGAACGGGCGCGCCGCAGCGCCGCCGTACAGCGATTGCATCATCGGCGTTTCCACTTCGATAAAGCCGCGCTCTTCCAACTGACGCCTGATAGAGCCGATGATCCTGGCGCGGGTCTTAAAGACAGTGTGAACTTCGGGATTTGAAATCAGATCGAGATAGCGCTGGCGATAGCGCGTTTCGACATCTTCGAGGCCGTGAAATTTCTCAGGCATCGAAAGCAGCGTCTTGGCAAGGAAGTAGACCTTTTCGACGTGCACCGAAAGTTCGCCGGTGCGCGTGCGGAACAGGTAGCCATCCGCGCCGATGATGTCGCCGATGTCGAGCAACTGGTAGAGCTCGAAATCCTGCTCGGCCAGGTTGTCCTTTTTGACGTAAATCTGCAGCCGTTCGCCGTTCTGCATCAAATGCAAGAAGCCGGCTTTGCCCATTCGACGCATCGTCTGAATGCGTCCGCAGATTTTCACGGAAATGTGCGGTTCCAGCTCTTCGGCCGTCTTTTCGCCGAATTCCTTGAGAACCTGGGGAATCGTGTGAGTGAAATCGAAGCGGTGCCCGTAGGCTTTGAATCCGAGTGTTTCGATCTGTTTCGTGCGCTCCACGCGCTGTTTCAAAAGCTCATCTTCGAGCGGCAATAGAATCTCCTCGCAAACCGTTATTATAATGAACAGTTGCACTCAATCTCCATTGTTATCCCCGCATACAACGAAGAAAGACGGCTGCCCGGCACTTTAAAAACGGTGCTGGCCTATCTGGATGCACGAGATTTCGCCTTCAAAGAGGTGATCGTGGTCGATGATGGGAGCAGCGACGGCACTGCCGCGCTAGTCGAAAACTGGGGACATCCCGCGCTGCGCCTGGTGCGAAATCCCGGTAATCGCGGCAAGGGTTTCTCAGTCCGAAACGGCGTGCTGCAGGCGCGAGGCGAGTGGATACTCTTCACCGATGCCGACCTCTCTTCGCCTATCGAGGAATTGCAGAAGTTGACGGATGCCGTCGAACGCAGCGGTGCGTGGATTGCGATCGGATCTCGTGCAGTCGATCGCTCGCTGGTGTCTGTTCATCAATCCGCGGCGCGCGAAATAGCAGGACGGTTTTTTAATCTCGCGATGCGCCTGATCACGGGATTGCCCTATCAGGACACGCAATGCGGCTTTAAACTCTATGAGGCCAGCGCAGCCAAAGAGATCTTTAAGCGCCAGCGTCTGGATTCTTTCGGCTTCGATGTCGAGGATCTGTTCATTGCAAAACTGCGCGGGATCCACGGCGTGGAAGTGCCAGTGCGTTGGGCCAATGTCGAGGGCACAAAGGTGAGCATGATAAACGGATTAAACGCATTCCTCGATCCTCTACGCGTGCGCTGGAACCAGATCAAGGGCGAATACCGGTAACCTTTAAAATCGCGCTGACATCAAGAGAGCAGAGATGACCGCGAGGCATATAGAACGCCACCGTACGGAGCGAATGGGCTGGTTACGCGCGGCAGTGTTGGGCGCAAACGACGGCATCGTTTCGACAGCTAGCCTGGTGCTCGGCGTTGCAGCTGCGCACTCCACTCGCAGTAATATCCTGGTCGCGGGCGTGGCAGGCATGGTCGCAGGCGCTATGTCGATGGCGGCCGGTGAATACGTTTCTGTGCACTCACAAGCAGATAGTGAAGAAGCCGAACTGAATCTTGAGCGCGGGGAACTGAAGACAGACAATGAAGGCGAGCACAATGAGCTGACAGCCATCTACATCGCTCGCGGACTTGATCCATCGCTCGCAAATCAGGTAGCCGAGCAATTAATGAAGCATGATGCAATAGGCGCTCATGCCCGCGACGAACTCGGCATCTCCGGTAATCTCAGAGCACGTCCGATTCAGGCTGCGCTGGCTTCAGCGGCGGCGTTCGCTGTCGGGGCAGCTATGCCAATCGTGGTCACCGCTTTCGCCCCGGATGCGGCGCTGATGCCCCTCGTCTCAGGGACCTCACTGCTTTTCCTGGCCATTCTCGGGGGATTGGCTGCCCAGGTAGGCGGCGCCGGGGTGGCCATAGGCGCGATGCGCGTTACGTTTTGGGGTGCACTGGCCATGGCTGCGACGGTGGGCGTAGGCGCGGTTTTTGGAACGATAGCGTGAGTAGTCCGATGGTTTGCGGGCCCACCGGCGCAGATGCTGAAATGAAGTGTGGGCTGCCGAGCGACGCTGGTGCTGGTCCGCCATGCGGAATCAAAATGCTCCCGTGACGGCAGGGAACTGCTTTGTGGGTGGCATGACGTCCCGTTGAGCGATGCCGGGCGGATGCAGGTCGAACAGCTCCGGCGGCATCTCGCACAGTACACGCCAACCGCTGCCGTATATTCAAGTCCGCTGAAACGCGCACTCGAGACCGCAGCCGCGGCCAAGCAGAGTGATGCTGATAGCTTTCGTGAGCTTCGTTCACTAAGCGAAATCCATTGCGGTGTGGTCGAGGGATTACCGCTGGAAGATGTGGAGTCCAAGTTTTCAGACCTTTGGACTCAGAATCTGGCACAGGTGGATGAAGCCTTCCGATGGCCGGGCGGTGAAACCTACTCGTCATTTCGTCGCCGTGTTATCCGAACGCTTCGCGCCATCGCAACACAGCACTGTGGAAGTCAGGTGCTGGTTTTCACCCATGCCGGTGTGATCAGCCAGCTACTTGGATGGATCAATGGCGCGAGCGCGGCGCAGTGGGCAAGCTTCCGCCCCGGAAATGCCAGCATCACACGGGTTGTGGCTGAAGGGGATAATTGGACCGTCGAGAGCTTTGACGATCGACGACATCTGACGTCAGCTTTCAATTGCGCCAGCTCTCATCCGCACGACGAATGATGCGCAGCCAACTCTGCGCGGCGAACGAGCTATCGAACTGCTCCTCGGTGGACCTGGCTGGATCTCCCAAGACTGCCAGATGGTATCGCAACGCCCCAGCCATGGCATTGCATGCGGCGGCCATCCAGTACAGCTGACGGAGTTCCGGACTGAGGTGATCCGGGACTTGACGTGCACGCAGATAGCTTCGGAACAGGCTATCGTGACGCCGCTTAACCTCCCATTCCCAACATCCGAGCGATTGAAGCCACGAGCTGACATCCTCCAGCGGAGAGCCAATTCGTGCTCGTCCCCAATCAAGCAGCACAGCCGTCGCCACGCCATCTTCTCCGGTCCGCCAGGCGATGTTACCCGAGTGTACATCCCCATGTAGAAGTGCTGGTTTGTGCCATGCATCCAGGGCGCGGCGCATTGCGGGCAGCGTCGTCACCATGCGTTCCAGCGGACGCAGCATAGGCCGCTCTCCAACTCCAATTCCGCGATTTAGAAGAGAGGCAAAAAGTTCCACTGTGGACTCGGCGGAATCCTGAATGTCCGCTTCGTAATCCCAATCCCTGACTGCTTCCAGGTTCAAGCTGGAGAAGGCGTGTACCTTGGCCAACTGCTCCAAAACCGCGACGCTCGCGTCAACATTCCCCCATGGCCACGAATTCTCGGTAGATAACAGCTCCAGGTACATGTAAACTTCGGTTTGGCTGAGACTTTCGGCTCCAAGAAGGCGGGGCATCGCACCAGCAACGGGCGTACCGGCGAGCGCCTGGTAGATCAGTAGTTCGCGTGTTCCGCGGTCAACCAGGCGTTTGACCACGAAACTGTTCGAGTGAGACTTGCCGGATCTGATCGCCAGCTTGAAAACACCCGCGCTCTCAAGTCCGCCGAGCAGCGGAATTGGCTGCAATTCTGCCGTTATTGAACAGCCACTGCGCTGCGCGACGAAATGCGAGACCTTTTCCCAACGCACTGTCACACTAAATACTCAAGAGGAGCTTATCAACCATTGTGAGGACATGCGAGTCACTCGCTCTTCTTTTCTTGTACGTCTTCGCGCTGCTGGCGGAACAGCAAGACTGAACCGACGATGCCCGCCAACAGTGACGCTGTGAAGATACCGAGCTTAGCCATATTCAGCAGTGACTCCTCTTTGAACGCCAGGCCGGCGACAAAGATGGACATGGTAAAACCGACACCCCCCAACCAGCTGGCTCCATGGATCTGGCTCCAGGTGATTCCCTCCGGCAATATGCCAAGCCGGGACCGGACTGCCAACCAAGCCGCGAGTGTAATGCCGATAGGCTTTCCCAGGAGCAGGCCCAGTATCACGCCGAGCGGAACCGGTTGGAGGAAACTAGTGAAGATATTTCCGTCAAAGGCCACACCAGCATTTGCGAGGGCAAAAACGGGCATGATGAAGAATGTCACCCAGGGATGAAGTCCTTGCTCCAGGCGGTGCAATGGCGGCTGTACCTTTTCAGAGGAATCTTCCAGTGCTTCGATCGCTGCTTGTTGTTCTTCGTCGTTCAGTACAGTCTTTTCGTTCTGAGCTGTTCGCTCGAAGTGGTCGAGCACGGCCCGGCTCCGAAGCAGGAAGTCATGGGGATTGAGTTCCGTTCGGGACGGGATCGTCATCGCCAGCAGCACTCCAGCAATCGTGGGGTGTATGCCGGATACCCTGACGGCGCCCCAGAGGCAAAGTCCAAGCAATGCATATGGAAGCGGGTGGCGAACGCCGAGGCGATTCGCCCCGATAAGCGCAACCAGGCAGATTGCTGCTGCCCCGATCGCCCCCCAGTGAATCTGGTTCGTATAGAAAAGAGCGATGACGACCACCGCAGCAATGTCGTTGACGATTGCCAGGGCCGTTAAGAACACTTTCAGGCCTAGAGGCACACGCGATCCAAGCAATGCCATGACGCCGATGACGAACGCAATGTCGGTTGCCATCGGGATTCCCCAACCCCGCGCGCCAGGACCACCCGCGTTCAACGCTGAATAGGCAAGCGCGGGAACCAGAACACCGCCCAGAGCCGCGAGGATGGGCAGCGCCGCCTGACGAGGCGAGGCGAGTTCTCCAACCAGAAGTTCGCGCTTGATCTCCAGGCCTACAACAAAGAAGAACAGCGCCATCAGACCATCGTTGACCACAAAGTGGAGATCCCGAGTAATTATGAGTTCACCGAAACCTACAGTTACCGCCGTGTGCCAAAGTGAGAAATAGCCATCCGCCCAGGGAGAGTTCGCCCAGACGAGGGCAGCCAAAGTGGAGAGCAGGAGCAGAATTCCACCAGAAGTCTCCCGTGCGGCAAACTGCTGAAACGGCCGGACAAGCCGCTCGATCGGCCTGCTTGCAGGGGCTCCCGGGCCAGTAGCAGTGAGGTTTTCCAACGTGATCTTTAACCCCCTCCAACTATTGAACCAGAATGCTGAGCAGCGGGTACAAAAATCGAGAGCTCAATGAAATAAAACGTATAAATCTGCTCTGATAACAGTTCTGGATCAGGCGATAATCCGTACGGAAATCCGGGTATTCCGAACAGCAGAGTGGAATTAGTGGACCCGCTCAGCTCATATACCAGGCGCCATTTACATTAATAGTCTGACCGCTGATATAGCCGTGCTTCGGCTTCGTTGTTGTGATAGCCGAGCGCGACATCGCACCCAGCCCGTGCCAAGGCTGGCGCGATTGCGCGTCCGTGCCACTCTGTTCGTTAAATCATCCATCGCATTTGCTAGGGGAACAAGTTGCCTGGACACAGAATCCATTTTGGATCCAACCGGCGCTTGACAGCTTTCATCGCTTCGATCTGCTCAGGCGTGTATTGTATCTCTAGCAAATGCGCTTTGCGTTTTCCCAGACCATGCTCCGCTCCGACGGTGCCGCCGAGTCGCACCGCTTCAGTCGCGAATTCAATCATCAACGTCGTTGCGCGGTCGAATTCCCGCGGTGAAGACGGCAGGATGTTCACGTGTACGTGAGCGTCGCCGATATGTCCGAAAATGACGTGACGGCCAGGGAACTCGGCGTTCAGGCGGCGGTTATAATACGCCAGCATCTCGCCGTTGCGCGGAACTGGAACGGCGTAATCGGAGCCCAGCTTCAGAAAGCCGTTCTGGCGGACAGTGTCATTAACGATCTCGGGCAGGGAATGACGGAAGCGTCGAAAGCGTTCGCGGTCCTGCTCGCCGGATGCGAACCAGGAGCCCTCGCCGTCAGCACGGCTAGCCTCCAATCGATCCACCCAACGATCAGTTTCCGCGTCATCCGCTTCCTGTTCAATCAGCAGCGCCGCATGAGCACTCACCGGGATATCCGGATAACGGCCGCGAAGTAGTTCGAGTGAATTGCCGTCCAGGTATTCCAGCATGCGCAGTTCCGCGATGCCGCGCCATGCTTCCACTGCTGCGAGCGCCGCATCGTCATCCGGGAAGAAGATTACGCCTGCGAGCAACTCGCGAGCTGCGGGCAACAGCGTCAACTCCGCTTCTGTAATCACCCCCAGCGTGCCTTCTGCGCCCGCAAACAGGTCAATCCAATCCATATCCGGCGTCAGCCGATATCCAGCGGAATATTTGGTTGTGCCTGGAAGCGGCAGCGCTGGAACCGGAAAATCGACGTGCTCCCCCCGCATGTATTCAGCTATGCGGCCATCGGCATGGACCACGCGTAATTTACGCAAATAGCGTCGCGTATCACCGAAGCGAAAACTGCGCGAACCACTCGCGTTGCAGGCGATGGTGCCGCCAATTGACGCTGATGTTTCAGTCGGATCGGGTGGGTAAAACTGGCCACTGCGCGCTGCCGCCGCGTGCAGGTCTTTCAGAATGACGCCCGCGCCCACGACAGCGAATCCATCGTAAATCTCCAGACGTTTCAGCTTTTCCAGAGCGAGTACCCAACCGCCAGTTGCCACGCGTCCGCCGGTCAGTCCGGTACCCGCTCCGGCTATGGTTACAGGCGTCGCGGTGGCAAAGGCTTCGCGCAGAATCGCGGCTACAGCAGCCTCGTCCTCAGGTATAAATACACGTTCTGCATGCCCCCGGAAACCGGAGGCGTCTTCGAGATACGCCGGATTTATCTCCGTCATGGCTTCGGTGCGGGCTTCTCCGGAGCTGCCGGTGTTTCGGTGGACGTGCTGTCAGGCAGTGGCGGCAGGTTGTCGAAATCGACAGCCTTGATCGTGGCCTCGGCGCCAAACTTGCGATAGAGCCGGAACTCGGTTTCGTTCTTCACAAGCAGCTTGGTTTCGCGCATCCGCATCACTGATTTCAGCGGCAGGACGTACTCTCGATCCGCGATTTTGACGAAGTCGTAGTCAAGCGACTGCGAGGCCTGCTGTACCGGAAATGTAAGTGGGATGTCGTTGGCTTCCAGCGTGACGCGCATGACCATGCCTGTGTCCCGATCGACATAAATCAAGCCTCGGTACCCCGGTGTGATTTGATCGGAACGCTGGTAACGGATGCTCCAGCGCGACTGCGACTGTGCCACCACATACGAAAACACATACATGCGCCTGCCGCGAAGCGTCGCCCAGCGCTCCCAGCGGAAAGAAGTATTTGTAGACGGCTCAAAGATTTCTTTGAGCATGCTACCGAACTCACCCGTTGAGGTCGCTCCGCCCAGACGATCGAAGCTCATGCCCGTGGTGGCACGGTTGTCGACCATCAGGATCTTGTAGTCTTCCTTCTGCTCGAAGAAAGTAAGCTGCGCCGTGATTGTGGCATCGCGCTGCCAGAACTCCAGGCCGGACGGGTCGTAATAGCGTAACGTTCGCTGCACGCAGATGAAATTTGGAAGCTGCTTCACGTAATCGAGCGCGTAGGTGCGAACATCGCTCAGAATCTTGTCCTGCTGCTCTGGAGATGGCGGGGGGATGCTGATGACTTCGACGGGCTTCGGCTTTGCAACCGGAGGCGGCGCTGGTGCAGCAGGCAGATTCTTTGCAGCTTCCTGCAATGCCCGAACCGCTTCCATGGTCTTGAAACCCGCGCCCAGTCCCTGTATCTCTTCCAGGCGCTGTGCGTCCAAGCTGTTGGTCAGCGTGACTTTCTTAAGGTACTCGGCAACCTTCTTGTCCTCGTGTCCAAGCTTGACGGAGGACTTTACGAACGAGACCAACTGGTCGATGGTCATCTTCATCTGTGCGCCCGCTATCAGGCACACGCCAAGAACTAACGCCAGCAACTTCGTTCGCATACTTTTATTCTAGACGCTGGCTAAGTAGATGCCGTTACCAGTTAACGGGCTTGCCAGCTTCCAGCGTCCAGACTTCGGTCTCGGCCAGGTCTTTAATCCTCTCGGCGAGATCATCCGGACGACCGGTCAGGGGCGGAAATGTGCCGTAGTGCATAGGGATCACCTGCTTTGGCTTCAACAAACGGCACGCAGCAGCGGCTTCGTACGGGCTCATCGTAAACAGCCCACCGATTGGCAGGAACGCGAGTGAGGGCCGGTATAGTTCGGCAATCAGGCTCATATCTGTAAAGACATTGGTGTCGCCCGCGAAATACAAGCTGCGCTTGTCGGGGAAGGTGAGCACATACCCCGCAGCCTCGCCGCCGTAGATGATCTTGCCGTCATCCAGAATGCCGCAACTATGTATCGCATGCGTCATTGTGACGGTCACATTTCCGGCCACCTGGGATCCGCCCTTGTTCATGCCGGAGCAGTTCTTCACTCCTTTTGATTCCAGCCAGGCGCAGGTCTCGTATATAGCAATAACCTGAGGGGAATATTTGTGAGCAAGCGGAATAGTATCGTGGATGTGGTCGAAATGACCATGCGAAATACAGATCGTGTCCACTCGATCGAACTTGTGGGCGGCTGGGTAGGCCGGGTTGCCTTCAATCCAGGGATCCATCAGAATCACTTCACCGGTCTCCAGGCGGAATTGAAAAGTCGAGTGTCCTAGCCAGGTGATTTCCATATGCCCTGATTTTAACCTGCGAAGCGGTGTATAAGAGAACAATGACTGAATTTTCACGTCGTGGGTTTCTGGCCGCCAGCGCCGCTTCTATTCTCCAGGGACAGACGGTTAAGGCGCGTGCCATTACGCGGGGTCCGCGCTTCCACTGGTTTGGTTACTACGACAAGCTGGAGTTCGATCCAACGGGTCGTTATGTACTCGCCAATGAGGTCGATTTCGAACACCGCTCGCCGACGGCGAAGGATGAGATCCGAGTCGGCATGGTCGATACAGCCGATGGCGACCGCTGGATTGAACTGGGCAAGACGCATGCCTGGAACTGGCAGCAGGGTTGCATGCTGCAGTGGCTGCCCGGTTCGAAAAGCGAGGTGATCTGGAACGACCGCCAGGATGGGCAATTCGTCTCCCATATTCTCGACGTGAAGACGCACAAGCGCCGCACATTGCCGGCTCCGGTATATACGTTGAGCCCCGACGGGCGCTGGGCGATTTATCCGGATTTCAGGCGACTGAATGATCTGCGTCCCGGCTACGGTTACGCCGGTATACCCGATCCGAATCTGAACAAGCAGATTCCAGATGACGCCGGTCTGTGGCGGATGAATTTACGCTCCGGGAAAAGTGAACTGTTGATCCCGTTCACTGAGACCGCCAAAATCCCATACAAGCGTAACGCACCCGTTGAAAGTTCAAGACATTGGTTCAATCATCTGCTGTATAACACAGATGGTACACGGTTTATCTTTCTGCATCGCTGGCGCATCGCGCTCGACAAACCGTTCTACACGCGTATGTTCACGGCCAACGCCAACGGCAAGGATCTGTTCGTACTAGATCCGTGGGGTGAGACCTCACACTTCATCTGGCGCGACCCTAAATCCGTGTTGGCGTGGGCCTGGCATCCCTCGCTGAACAGCAAATTTTACCTGTATGAAGATAAAACCGATAACGTCACCGCGGTTGGCCCGAACGTAATGACAGGGAATGGCCATTGTACATATCTGCCAGGAAACCGCTGGATTCTGAACGATACCTATCCGGACAAGCTGGAGCGATTGCAGCGCCTCTACCGATACGAAGTGGAGACGGGGAAGCGTGTCAGCCTGGGGGACTATCACACACCTAAAGAATACGCAAATGAATGGCGTTGCGACCTGCACCCGCGCTGCAGTCCTGACGGCAAAATCGTTGCGATTGATTCCACTCACGGCGGCAACGGACGTCAGGTCTATCTTCTGGAAAGCGGAGTTTAAAGTACCAAGGCCATGGCCAGCGGATTGCTTTCACTTCCACGCAGGAGGTGAACAGCATGGAGATAGATCCTGTCTGTGGAATGGAAGTCGATCCTGAAGAGGCCGCCGAGCAGACTGAATACCAAGGCACGACATACTACTTTTGCTGTGAGCAGTGCCTGGAAAAGTTCCAAATGGATCCTAACAGGTACGTACAAAAGATGAGGGCCTAAGCTTTTTCCAGGCGGTCCGGCAGGGCCGCCTGGATCTTCATACTTTTAACCTGCGGATGCAGATTGAAGAAATGGCAAGGTGAAGAGCGAGCGCTTTGTTGGTGCAGCCTTTACAGGGCAACAGAGCGATTGGCTGAACTTGTGAAAGGCCTTGCCCAGATCGCTCTCACGCTTTACAGCGCATCCGTTCTCCAGCGCCCGTTGCGTACCCACGTAGTCGTTCGGAATTTCTGCCGCCAATGGAACATTCACGAGTCTCTCGACATCGCTAGAGGATAACTGCGAATTGCCCTTGGTCCGGTTCAGCACGAGCGAAATTGGCGCTTCCAAACCGGATGCTTTCAAAAAGGTCAGCTTTTCGCGCGCCAGATACACCGCGTGCAACTCCGGCGTGGAAACCAGGAAGATCTTCGTGGCACATTGCATCGCCATCTGCGCGTAAAACTCGAGATTGGGGGAGAAATCCAGCACCACGTGCGAATAAATGCGCATAGCCGTGTCGGTCAGGTTTCGAATCTGCGTGTGCGCCAACCGCCTGTCCGGGTTCAGCTTGCCGGTGTGGATCACGTCTAAACCATTCACTTTGTTAACTACCTCCTCCCACGCGCGTCCATTCACTTGATTCGCGCGCTCCACGGCGTCTTCTGTGCAAAACTCTCCGTGCAGATTCAGGTGGAAACGCACCATTCCGGAGTTCAGGTCGAAATCAACCAACAACGGATTCACTCGCTCACGCCGCGCTAGTTCCAAGGCGGTGTTCACCGCAATTGTGGTGGCGCCCACTCCGCCTTTCACGGGCAGAAAACACAACAGATCACCTGTAGGCGAGGAAATCTTCGGTTGTCGATCAATCTGTTCGCGGGCACGAACGAGTGCAGATTCCAACTGTGTCAGATCAAGCGGGATCGATAGAACTTCGCGGGCTCCCGCTTGCAGAACTTTCAGAATCGAGGTCGAGTCGCATTCGGGCAGTAATGCGATGATCTGCACACCCGGGGCCAGCCTCTGGATCTCACAGGCAATTTCCACGGCTGTATCGATCAGTTGAAAATCGAGGATGATAACTTCCGGTGCGTTGGTTCTGAGCAGCAGGGCGATTGCTGAGACCGGTGGATAATACGGTAGCGATCTCACCAATCGAGCCCCTGGAATCCCCTCCGATAAGAATTCCAGTTGACTCGTCACAAGCTGGTCAGCACAAATAATCACTGTCCGGGTCACGGTACAGTCCTCCCACTGAAACCACGCATTTCGGCGCGATTCCGCTGTCATTGTGCGGTTACCAGTATCTATCGGAGGGCGGCGAATTTACTTTAGTACAACCTAAGGTTTTTACTGAATGCCACTACCCACTCTCCTTTGAAGAACCAGGACCGAAAGAGGAGGAAGCGTGAGAGCAAGACTGTTGGGCCTGCCGTGCTGGGCGACGGGATCGCTCGAAACCATCCCACCGTTTCCCATGTTGCCACCGCCGAAGAGCGCCGAATCGGAATTCAGGATCTCCTGATAAAAACCGGATTCGGGAACGCCGACGCGATAGCCAAGGCGGGGCACAGGCGTGAAGTTACAGCAGACCACGAGCGAATCCTTCGGATCTTCGCCGTGGCGAATGAACGCTATGCAGGAACCCTCGACATCGTGGAAATCGATCCACTCGAAGCCGGAGTGATGGAAATCAACCTGATACAACGCCGGGTAGGCCTTGTAGAGCCGATTCAATTCGGCAACAAACGCCTGCAACTGGCGATGATACGGAAAATTTAACAGGTCCCAAGGCAGACCGGTTGCGTGGTTCCACTCTTCATACTGGCCGATTTCGGCGCCCATGAAAAGCAGTTTCTTTCCTGGATGCGTGTACATGTAGGCAATAAATGCGCGCGCGTTAGCGAAGCGTTGCCACTCATCCCCAGGCATCTTGCGCAACAGCGAACCCTTGCCGTGGACCACTTCGTCATGCGAAATCGGCAGCACGAAATTCTCAGTAAAGGCGTAAAGCATGCTGAAGGTGATGTTGTTGTGGTGAAATTTGCGGTAGACCGGATCCTCTGAAAAATAGTGCAACATGTCGTGCATCCAGCCCATGTTCCACTTCATGGTGAAGCCGAGGCCGTTCAGATAGGTCGGCTTGGAGACGCCAGGGAATGCAGTCGATTCTTCGGCGATAGTAACGGCACCTTGCACCTGGTGCGCCTGTTCGTTGAACGTCTTGAGCAGGCTGATCGCTTCCAGGTTTTCATTGCCGCCGTAGCGGTTCGGAATCCACTCGCCGGCCTTGCGCGAGTAATCCAGATACAGCATGGAGGCCACGGCATCCACACGCAAACCGTCGATATGATACTTCTTCAGCCAGAACAGCGCACTGGAAATCAGGAACTCGCGGACCTCGTTGCGGCCATAGTTGAAGATCAACGTGCCCCAGTCGCGATGTTCTCCCATGCGCGGATCTTCGTGCTCATAGAGCGCCGTGCCATCGAAGAACGCCAGGCCGTGCGCGTCTTTCGGAAAGTGCGCGGGAACCCAATCGACGATCACTCCGATGCCTGCGGCATGGCACTCGTCGACGAAATACATGAAGTCCTGCGGCGTGCCAAAACGTGAGGTCGGCGCAAAATATCCGAGTACCTGATAGCCCCACGAACCGGAAAAGGGGTGCTCAAAAATGGGCAGCAATTCGATATGAGTAAAGCCCATCTTTTTGACATACGGGACCAGCGTTGCGGCTAGTTCACGATACGTCAGCGGCTGATTCTGCGGGCCGCGCATCCAGGATTCGACGTGTACCTCGTAAGTGGAGATCGGGCTCTTTCAGCAGGCTGCGTGTTGCGCGCTCTTCCAGCCAGGCCTGATCCTGCCAGTCATAGTTGTCGATATCCCAAACTACTGAGGCGGATTTCGGCGGCACTTCGCAAAAGAACCGTAAGGATCGGCTTTTTGCTGATGATAGCCGCGGAACTTGCTGCGCAGATCATACTTATACGCGGTCCCTTGCCTCATGTTGGGAATGAACAATTCCCAGATGCCGCCACTGCGCAAACGCATGGGATGGCGCCTGCCCTCCCAGTCGTTGAAGTCGCTCGCGACCGAAACCGAGATTGCGTTTGGCGCCCAGACCGCAAAGCGTACTCCATGCACGCCTTCGCAGCTTGTGAAATGCGCGCCCAGAGTGCTGTAAGTCTCGTAATTTGTGCCCTCACCATGAAGGTGCAGTTCAAAATCCGATAGCAGGGTAGGGAAGCGATAAGGATCTTCGATCTCTTCGCACTCTCCAGTCCAGCGCTCATATTTCAGCCGATACGCTTGAATGTCGCCGTCCAGCGTCCCGACATAAAAACCGTGCGGATGCTCCTTCTTCATGAGCACGGCGACCCCGTCCAGCATCACGCTCGCTGTTTTGGCCTGAGGCAGAAATGCCCGTACCTCCCAGCGGCGCTTTGCTTTCCGATTGCCTACTGCATGCGGCCCGAGAATGCGGAACGGGTCTCCGTGGTAACCACCAATAATCGCTTCGACTTCTTCATGGGTCATGACGATCCCCTATTATGGCAAGAATGGCTGACTTTCACCGCGACCTTCAGAAAGCGGAACTACATTTGCATCTCGAAGGCTCGATTGAGCCGGCGACTTTACTCGAATTACAGCCTGCAATCAGTGAGGCGGAGATCGAAGAGCACTATCGCCACACCGATTTTTCGGGCTTTCTGAAGAATTATGTCTGGGTCATCCAGCATCTTCAGTCGCCCGCTGATTACGGCTTGATTACCAGGCGCTTGCTTCAGCGACTGCACACAGAGCATGTTACCTATGCCGAGATTAATTTGTCCGCGGGTGTCGTGGTTTGGAAAGGATTGGATTTGAATGAGGTTTACTCAGCCGTGAATCTCGCCACACGCGAGTCGCCTGTGGATGTGCGCTGGATCTTTGATGCCGTGCGGCAGTGGGGTCCCGAGAAAGCTCGGCTATGTCGCGGAGGTGGCAGCCGAGCGTGTCGCCGATGGTGTTCTGGGCTTCGGCTTTGGCGGCGATGAAGCACGTGGCCCAGCGGAATGGTTCGGCGAAGTTTGTGCCTTCGCGCAAAGCAAAGGATTACACCTGGTTCCGCATGCCGGCGAAACCGAGGGCCCGGAATCCGTCTGGGCAGCGCTGAAACTTGGCGCGGAGCGAATCGGTCACGGCATACGCTCCATTGAAGATCCAGCGCTGCTGCGGCATCTGCGCGACAACGACATCCCGTTAGAGATTTGTATATCGAGCAACGTTGCCACCGGTGCTGTTGCGAAACTCGAGGAACATCCTGTGCGGCGCATCTACGATGCCGGAGTTCCGGTAGTGTTGAATACGGATGACCCGGCGATGTTCCACACCACACTGCCGCGCGAATACGAAATCGCTGAACAAACTTTCGGGTTTTCCCGTACAGAATTATTCGGGCTCGCGCAAAACAGCTTCCGTTACGCTTTTCGCGAAGTACAATAAAGAACAGTGTTCGAAATTGACCACAAGCCAATAGAGACCGGCATTGAACTCGTCACCGTCGCTGGACGTGTGATGCTCGGGCCGGAGAGCCAGCAGATTGAGACTCTTGTGAAAGATCTACTCGATGCGGGCTGCCGCAAAATCGTCTTTGATCTTTCAGGGATCACGCACATCGACAGTACAGGCATAGGGCGCTTCATCTCCGCCCTCAACCTCTCAATGCGTGTGAATGCGGAGTTGTGCCTGGCAGCAGCCGTAGGGCAGGTGCGCGAAAGCTTTCGAGTGACGCGCCTGGATACCGTCTTCCGCTTCTATGATGATGTGGAAACGGCCCTCGCTGCTTAGTTCACGCGAACCAACGAGTTGATGTAGTTCTCGATGTTTGTGTAGCCGCCGCTACCGGGTTTACTCGCGTCGGAAGCATCTTTCGAATTCAGCCCGTGCGCTAGCTCCCAGGTATCGGGCATTCCGTCGCCATCGGTATCGATCGGAGCGGGCACGCTCTTGTACTCGGGCCAGCCGCCCACTTCCTTTTGTGAGTCGATCACTTTGCCGGTACGCGTGCGCACTTCGTTCACGATGCGCGCGTCGGCCGCATCGCGGCGCGGCAGGGACGCGCCCACGCTCGCAAGTACGGCCTCGTAAGCCTCTTTCGCGGACGTAGTCCTCACGGCGGGGACGTCGAACGGCTTGTCCATGACCGTCACATTTTCCTTGTTGTCGAAGAGCGGCTGATCGCTTTCGATCACATTACCAGTGGCGTAATACTTGGTTTTGGCCTCCTTCGTGAAAACAATGACGCCCTTGCGTGTGTTGCTGCTGGGGCCCGGCCGAATGTAGTTGGCAACGTAATTGGCGCTCAGCGTATCGCCGGTCATACCGCTGGCAATCCCGCCGAAATTGTAGATCACGTTGTTCCGAATATCGAACGTGGGGAACGGAGGCTTCATGTAGTTATCGCCCAACCGCGGATTACGCGCCGTGTTGTGCGCCCACAGATTGTGATGCATCGTGAGTCCGCCGACCGCTCGCGTCAGCGATCCATAACCATGCGGGCCTTTGTGATGCACGCTCTTGTCGAGACCCTCGGCGATAATGCACCATTGCACGGTGATGTTCGCAATTGCACCGCTGGGCGATAGGCATTCGTCAACGGACCAACCGGTGGTGCAGTGGTCTATAATCACGTCGCGACTCTCGCCGCCGATTGAGAGCGCATCGACTTCCTTTCCAGCAATATCGCCTGGACGAAAACGCATGTAGCGAATAATCACGTCGTGCGAATTGATGCTGAGGCCGTTGCCGCGCACGCAAATACCGTCGCCCGGAGCGGTTTGTCCGGCGATCGTAATGTAAGGCTCGGTAAGATGGATCTCTTTCTTGATCTCGATCAACCCGGACACACTAAAGACCACAATGCGCGGGCCCTTAGCATCTACTGCCGCGCGTAGACTGCCCGGTCCGGAGTCATTCAAATTGCTGACGATGATGACCCGACCGCCGCGTCCGCCTTTAGATTTCGCGCCAAAACCCTCAGCGCCGGGGAATGATGGAATATCGGCAGCGGGGAGCGTGGCCGCCATTAGTGTCAGGATCAGTACGATTCTCATGGAGCTATCAAGATACAGATATAGGATGATTGAAGCAATACCCGATTGGAGGCTGCACATGAGACTCGGCCGATTCTTCATCTTGCTGTTCTTCGCCGGCGTTGTGGCCGCACAGGACTTTGCGCAGTTCATCAAGGTGATCGAAGCCCGACAGTTGCCGAACCACCAGGGACTCGATCCGTATACGCTGCGCGAGGTCATGGACCGACTCCATGTGCCTGGAGTGAGCGTCGCCGTCATTAAGGACTTCAAGGTTCATTGGGCAAAGGGTTGGGGACTTGCGGATGTAAACGCGGGCGTTCCGGTAAATACTGAAACGATATTTCAGGCGGCATCGATGAGTAAACCCGTCGCGGCTATGGCCTCTCTCAAGGCTGTTCAGGATGGGAAGTTTGGACTTGATCAGGACATCAACACGATCCTGACATCATGGAAACTGCCGGCTGTCCCGTTCGCAAAAGACAATCCGGTGACGCCGCGTGCCTTGATGAGTCATACCTCCGGAACTGGTGATGGCTTCGGCTTCCCGGGCTATGCTCCCTCCGCACCGCTTCCTTCGTTGACGCAAATCCTGAATGGGCTTCCGCCATCGAACGTTGGAAAGGTTCGACTCGAACGACCTCCGCTGACGGGCTTCAAATACTCAGGTGGCGGCGTAACCATTCAGCAACTGGCATTGTCCGACGTTCTCGGAAAGCCCTTTCCGCAAATCATGCGGGAATCTATTCTCGATCCGATCGGCATGACAAACAGCACGTACGAGCAACCGCTTCCAGCAGCGCGCGAGAAGCAGGCCGCGCATGCTCACAACGGTGCAGGCGCAGCCATGGACGCGAAGTGGCACGTCTATCCCGAAATGGCCGCGGCAGGACTTTGGACAACCCCGACCGATCTGGCGAAACTGCTCATCGAAGTTCAGCTTGCGCTGCGTGGGAAGTCTAGCCGCGTGCTTACGCAAACGATGATGCAGGAAATGGTCACACCCGTTGGCGTCGGTCCGTTTGCTGTCGGCTTCTCGATCTCAAAAGAAGGCGAGGGCTGGTATTTTGGCCACGGCGGCAGTAACTTTGGATTTCAATGCGACATGGTTGCACATCGATTGAAAGGTTATGGCGTGGTGATCATGACCAACGGCGACAACGGCGGCAGGTTGACGCGGGAAATCCGCGAGCGTGTTGCTCGCGCATACGGCTGGGACACGCTCGACAAGCCGATCCTGCGGTAGACCGTGCCTACGGCCGCCATTCGCGCTTCCATTCGCGCCACCAATCGGCGTCGTCCAGTTTTAACGCGTTCCAGCTCAAATCCAGCATGTGCGGGTCCTTGGCAACGATGCCTTCGCGCGTGACCTCCTTGGGGAGCGCAACCAGCTTCGCGAACTGAGCGAAGACATCGCCGCGATCGGCAGGCTTCGCGCGTGTGAGCAGGTGCCAAAGAGTGAGTGCATCACGTTGACGTGCTTCCGTCAAAACACGTCGCAGTGCAGTTGGGTCGCCGGTTTGATCGAACTGGTGAATCGATGTGCGCAGCAGGTCGGAAGCGTCCTGAAAATATGGCGTGCCAGGCCCAGTCCGCTTCCGCGTCTTACAGGCCGCTCCGGCCGGGATGAATGACTCGCGGCCCTCAACTTGAAACGCTACCCAGCCTGTCTCTACCGTAAGCATCCCGTCCCCAGATGGATCGACAGAGAGCGTGTACTGACAGCCGAGATCAATCGCGCGCGCAGAAGGTGTATCGACTACAAACTTCTTCGGGGGCGCCCAGATCAGGACATGTATGCTGCCGTGAGGAAGCGAGAGTTGATCGCGCCCAATGCGCAATTCAGAGTTCGGGGCCATTTCAATGCGTCCGAATTCGTCGGCGTACAAATCCAGCTTCGAATTGCTATCCGTACGTAAGGCCTGCCCCTCAGTGATAGTTTTGCCGTCCACAATCCGCCATGCCGTTTGTTGTGGAGCCGGCCCCAACGTGAACAATGAACCAGCCAGGCCGATCAGCAATGCAGCCGCAATCGCGGTTGGCCACCAACGACGTTGAACCGGCTTACTCCCGAACTGAAGGGTTCCAAGCACGTGCTCCAGTCGCGCTATTTCGATGTCACGGGGTCCGGAACGGTCCCAAAGATACTGATCGTTCATAGCTTGCCTCCGAGTTGTTCCCGCAGCAACTTCATGCCACGGAACAGGTTGACCCGCACGGAGTCGGGTGTGAGTCCGATTCGTTGGGCGATTTCGGGTCCAGTCATGCCTTCCACCAGACGCAGCACCAGCGACTCCCGGTAGGCTTCAGGCAACTTGCGGATTATGTCGAGAATTGCAAAAGCCTCCTGTTGCGCAGAGTGGTTCGGGCGCATCGGAAACGCTTCCTCCTGCAGTTCTGAGAATTTTCGGGAGGTGCGATGAAAGTTGACGGCGCGGTTGCGGGCGATTGCAGCCAGCCACCCCGGAAAAGCAGCCGGAGTACGAAGCAAGGGAAGTTGCCGCATAGCCGATACGAAGACGTCCTGCACCAGGTCTTCCGCATCCGAGTACGGGACGCGTGTCAGTAAAATGCCGTGCACCATGCGCGCATAGCGGCTGTAGAGGACCCCGAAGGCAGCGCGATCGCCCTGGCTGGCGCTGACGACAAAGCTCTCATCATCCGAGCAGGACACAGGTTCCTTGAACGTTTCCACCATGCAACTGTGCTAGAGACGAGTTGCCGGGAACGTGTGTTAACAAGAAAATTACAGGTCGGCTTCTTTCATCAGCGCACGCATGGTGCGCAGATCGCGGACCATAGCTGCGAGCTGGTCCTTTTCCTTGTATTCGTAGTGGATCGAAAGCGGACCTGCAAACTTGATTTCCTTGAGATAGCCCAGGAACGTTTTCATATCTACCATCCCTTGGCCAAGCGGGCAGAACTTGGGACGCCAGCCATCCGGGCGTTTTTCCCAGAGAAAATCTTTTACTGCGACCATCTGCACGCGATTCGCCGCGGCGAGCAATTTGAACCCGGCGCGCCAGGCTCCATATCCGCCTTCGACCACGGCATGGCCCACGTCGAAATTGGAGCCGACATAGCGCGCATCAAACGGCTTGCAGAGTTCGTTGACGGCCCATAATGAAGCGGCCATACCGAAGCCAGAGTGGTTGTGGATTCCGGCAAACATATTGTACTTCTTGTTCAATTCCACACATGCGGCGAGTTTGGGCTGCACTTCGGCAATGCGCTGCATTGGGCTAACGTTGTCCTTCCAGCCCTCTCCTCCGCGGCGGTAATAGCGAATTCCCAGAGCCGAGGCGGTCTTTAGCACGCGTTCGGATTCGGGCTTGCTTGCATCCTCAATGCCCGTCGTAATCATGGACACTGCGAGCTTCGCTTTGCGGATCGCCTCAACGGCCTTGGGGAGTTGCTCTTCCACCTTTGTAGGATCTACGTGTCCTTTGTTGCGGACCGTGAGGTCGACACCGTCGAAGCCCAGTTCAGCTATGGTATCCGCAAGTTTGTTGTAGTCGGTAATACTTTCCAGATGCTTCGAGAAAAGGCAGACGCTCGGTCTTGGAGCCGGTGCCGGTGCAGCCGCAGCCAGGGCAATGGCGGGGAGTGTCACAAAAGCTCGCCGGCTTACGCCGGCTATCGAATCTGAGTTAGAAGGGTTCATAGCAGCGGGACCATTATATCCGCTGGCGGTCACTCCAAGACTGCCATCGTTGGTGCCGGCACACCCAGAATCTGTCTTATGCGCTCGGTCCCCTCGACCGGACTCATGCCGAAAAGCCGCTTGAATTCGCGGCTGAATTGAGAAGAGCTTTCGTATCCAACCCGTTCGGCGGCAACTCCTGCGCGGAGGCCTTCGTGGACCATCAACATACGCGCCTTGTGCAGCCGGATAGTCTTCATATATTGCAGCGGCGACGTGGACGTAACGGCTTTGAAGTTCAGGTGAAAAGCCGACGGGCTCATCCCCGCCGTTTCCGCCAACTCTTCCACGCTCAGCTCGCGTGCGAAATCTGCGTGGATGCGCTGCAGCGCACGGTTCACCTGTCCAAAGCGGCTGTGCAGCGCAGCCGCAGCGCGAAGTGCGCCGCCTTGTTGGCCGCAAACGACTCGATACGTGATTTCACGAACGACCTGCGGTCCCAGAATTCGCGCCTCCACCGGATCGCTCAGGCACTCCAATAACCGCACGGTGGTCTCACTCAACTTGCCGTCCAGCTTCGTCGAATAGATGCCTTGCGGCATTGCCTCTGGGCCCGAGCGGTGTCCTTCATCCATCTTCATCAACAGTTCAGCCAGTACCGCGAGATTGACCCGGATCGATACAGCAAGCATCGGCTCTTCCGGGCTGGCCTCTGTTTCGCATTCAAAAGGAAGCGGAACCGACAAGACCAGGTAATTGTGCGCATCGTAGGTGTACACTCGGTCTCCGAGATAGCCCCGCTTGCGTCCCTGACCCACGATGACGATCCCCGGCTCGTACAGGACCGGCATGCGGGGAATCGGGTGGCTGACGCGCATGAGATACACGTCGTCCAGTATCGTGGGATGGATACCCTCCCGGCTCGCCAGCAACCCTAGCAGGACCGTCATTCGCTGGTTTGCCGCGTCCAGGTCCTGCACCGTCATAACGAGGAATGTAGCATATTTCCGGCCGGTTCTTAGCACGCTAATCGAGCAAATTGTAGGATTAGGCAAATGTTTTGGAGATTCCGGCATTGAGGGAAAGTCGGATTTGAGATCTTATGAAGGCGGAGGGTATTTCTTGATTATGTTTACAAAAACGGATTCTTTGGTGACGTCCACGACAACCAGAACCGCAAAAGCCTGGGCGGCGCAGAGCGCGACGTCATCGCTGGCGCCATTCTCTATACAACGCCGTGAGCCACTGCCCGGTGATGTGGTTATTGACATTCTCTATTGCGGTGTCTGCCACTCCGATCTCCATCAGGTCCGCAATGAATGGCACAACTCCATCTACCCCGTGGTGCCCGGCCACGAAATCGTTGGCCGTGTGGTAAAGACGGGCCGCGACGTGACGAAATTCAAAGAAGGCGACCTTGCCGCGGTCGGCTGTATGGTGGATTCCTGTCGCACCTGCTCCAGTTGCCTGCGCGGGCTCGAACAGTACTGCGAGCACTTCCCCACATTTACCTATAACGGAATGGATAAACACCTCGGTGGTCCTACGTTCGGCGGTTATGCGGAAAGTATCGTGGTCGACCAGGCGTATACGCTCAAGGTGTCCGGCAAGGTGAATCTCGCTGCTACAGCTCCGCTGTTATGCGCCGGAATTACAACCTATTCTCCATTGCGCCACTGGAAAGTCGGTCCCGGCCAGAACGTCGGCATCGTAGGCCTCGGCGGCCTCGGCCACATGGCGATTAAGTTCGCGCACGCCTTCGGGGCACGCGTCGTCCTGTTCACGACCTCGCCAGGCAAGACCGCGGATGCACTGCGGCTTGGCGCGGATGAAGTCGTCGTATCGAAAAGCGCGGACGAAATGAGAAAACAAGCCAACAGTTTCGACTTCATCCTCGACGCGGTCTCGGCCGATCACGATATCAATGCGTATCTCAGCCTGCTCAAGCTGGACGGGACCCTGACCCTGGTCGGAGCGCCGGAATCACCACTGCCCGTCGCCGCGTTCAACCTGATCCTCGGCCGTCGCCAGTTCGCCGGTTCCGCCATCGGCGGCATCGCCGAAACCCAGGAGATGCTCGACTTCTGTGCCGAACACGAAATCGTCGTCCGATATCGAACTCATCGGCATCCAGCAGATCAACGAAGCTTAGGCTCGCCTTGCTGAAGGGGGATGTGAAATACCGCTTCGTCATCGACATGGCATCGCTCAAAAAGTAATGAAGCCGGGGACGGGAGGCGGCAGCATGGTCGCCTCCAGTCGCTAGAGCCATAAGAACGCTGGGTGTTCTATACCAGTGGCGTGGGTCACGACCCGATCACAGATCCGCATGCCAGAGTCGCCGTTAGTGAAAACGAATACGCCCGTTTCAGCCACTGGATCGACCATGACAATGTTTTTGTAGCCGCCATTGTCGCCCCATTGCCAGAGGTAGGTGTGTCCGGCAGCGCGTTCGATGCCCCATCCGAGACCCCAGCCCAGGCTCCAGTCGGAGCCTTCGCCGATCGTGGTTAGCTGTTTGCGGAGATCCGGATTTTTGATCGCGTGTAGAACAAACTTTGCATAGTCGGGTCCGGTGGTACACAGTGATGCCGCGGCGTTCGGCGTCATGTTGTTCGGCAGCGCAGGGATCTGGGCCTTTGCCAGAGCGGCTTCAATATCCTCGTAGCGCCAGGACCCGACCGGTTTTTCCATACCGCTCGCGGTCTCCCAGAAGCGCTTCTTGTCCGTCATATCGCGGACTTTTCCGCGCCGGTCATGGCCAGTGGCCATCTGCTTCTCGCGCTCCGGCAGACGCGCAATGCTGCTGTTGGTCATGCCGAGAGGATCGAAGACCCGTTGCTGCACCAGTTCACCGAAAGGTTTGTCCGCAACTCTTTCGAGAACGCGTGACAGATACACGTAGCCCTCGCCTGAGTAGCGATAGCGTTGGCCAGGGGGAAACTCAGGAACCAACGCTTCGCCTTCCTTGGAGCGCCAGTTTGGAAACCCGGAGCTATGACTGAGCACGTGGCGAGCCGTAACGGTTTTCGCCATGGGATCGGTTATGCCGTCCACATAGTCGTTAAGGGGCTTGTCGAAATCGAGCTTGCCCTCGCGGCGAAGCGCGTGCGCGACATAGGTGGTGAGCTGTTTGGTGAGCGACGCAGCCTCAAAGATAGTCTGTCCGTCAACCGCTTGCTTCGTTTCGGCGTGCTTCACGCCGAAGCCCTGTCCCCAGGCGACTTTGCCGCGCTCGAGCCACGTGACCCAAACTCCGGGAACGGGAGCGACCTCCATCCAGGTGGGCAGGTTGGCGAGAAATGCCTTCGGGGGATGGCTTTTCCATGATGCAGCAAGCGCGGGGCCAGCGAGAGTGGCAGCGATAAAAGTCCGGCGATTCACAGCAATCTCCTTTGGGCACACGAGCGCGTCTAAGGAGCATACGAAGGACGAGCGAAAAGGTTCCGCTTCAAACGCCTACGCGACAAGCGGACGGCCAATCTCCCAGTGGAGCCCGAATGGATCGACCACCCTCCCGAGTCGCCAGCCGTGTTCTTCGCCTACAGGGAAAACCTCCGATGCACCAGCCGCCAGCGCCTGCGCGAAGACAGCGTCAGGATCGGCCACTGTCACGATCATTCGAACAGAACCGCCACCGAGGGGTTCGCTACCGGAATCGCTACTCAGCCAAAACTCCGCGCCGTCGACGGAGAGTCTGGCTACTATGCCTCCGTCTGGCGCGTCCAGCCGATAGACTTCAGTTGCTCCGAATGCCGATTTGTAAAAGTCGATGGCCTGCGCAGCATCCCGAAGCGAGAGCCAGGGCGCAATGGATACCATTTCCCCACGCTACTTCTTTTTCTCGGGCGGCGCGGGCTGCGGCAGGTCGGAGTTGAAAATGTCGGCGACCGTTTTCCACTTGCCGTCCGCCTGCTTCTTCCACACCTCCACGAGCTTGCCGCGGTCCGTCACCGGTTTGCCTTGGGGATCTTTCATGGTTAACTGATACGCGCCGATCGAATAAGCCAGATCGCCCGAACGAGCAACTTCTACTTTGCTTACCTGCCAGGATACGGCAACGTCCGGGCCGAGCATCGACGCCCATGCGGCGCGAATTGCCTGCTTGCCGGTCGCGATGGGGGCGTTGGGGGGCAGCAGAGACGCGTCGTCAGCGTAATACGAGACCGTGCGCTCCAAGTCATTGGCCGCGGCCGCATTTGACCATTGGGCGTCCAGATCTCTAATAGCGCTTTCATCCGCTGCTCGCGTGTCTGCCGGTGTCTGCTGGCTGCAGGCCGATGCAAGCAAGAGCAGAGCAAGACAGCCGCAGAAAGCCAGCTTGGAACTGTTCATTGGTAAACCCTCCTGATATGGGATTTAGAATATCAGAGAACAAGTCATTGACGGCACCCTTCAACCGCCGTACGGCATTAGTGGGACTTTTCCGAGTAATCGGGAGTACACGGTCAGTGCGCCGCGATGATGCGCTGTATGCTCGACCATGGCCCAGACGATGTCACTTACTGGTTGACCACCCATGACCGGGCCGGCTGGCAGCGCCTGTGCGAGACCTTCGGGGCCGCGCGTGCTGATGAACATGATCGCGTTGGCGTACGCCGTTTCGAGCATCTTGCGGGCGGCGGCGAGCGAAGTCACACCCGCGAGCGCTTTAGCATGTTTCTCAAAATCGAGATCAAAGCCCTCGGGTTTAGAGGCGCCTTCGACGAACCAGTCGAGGGTCTGGGCCGCGTGCGCAACCTGCTGCGCGACCGTCATCATGTCCGCCTGAGGACGGAATTCGGAGTCGGACTCTTCGAGAACACTGGTCGAGCGCTCGAAGAACGACTGGCTTGCGAGCAACTGGTTGGTGAAGTCATAAGGTAGCGGTTCTGTGCTCATGGATCGCACTATAGCAGAACGAGAAATACTGCGATTGATTTACAGCTAACCCCCCGATTCCTCAACGTTTTCTGGTAAAATTGTAGGTTAGAAAATTGTTTCAGCAAGTTTGGCGAAGAAAGAGTGAACGCTTCGTCTGTTTGTAGGTTAAGGAGTACGCTTGGCTAATCCAGAGAATCCCGATACGCCGATAATTCCACCCCCGCCTGGTGGGGACAACAAGAACCTGATTCCGATCAACATCGAAGACGAGATGCGCCGGTCGTATCTCGACTATTCCATGAGCGTAATCATCGGGCGCGCCCTTCCGGACGTGCGCGATGGTTTGAAACCGGTCCATCGCCGCATCCTGTTCGCCATGAGCGAGATGGGGCTGAACTACAACCGCCCCACGCGTAAGTGCGCCAAGATCACCGGTGAAGTGATGGGTAAGTACCATCCGCACGGCGATTCGGCGATCTACGACACCTTGGTCCGCATGGCGCAGCCATTCTCTATGCGCTACCCGCTGATTGACGGGCAGGGTAATTTCGGATCTGTCGATGGCGACCCGCCAGCGGCGATGCGATACACGGAAGCACGACTTTCGCGGATTGCCGCGACGCTGCTCGAAGATATCGACAAGGAAACTGTCGATTTCAAAGCGAACTACGATGACAGCGAATCAGAACCCGAGGTTCTACCGACCCGCATTCCGAACCTGCTGATCAATGGTTCCTCTGGTATCGCGGTCGGGATGGCGACGAACATTCCGCCACACAACCTGACGGAAATCATCAACGCGACCATCGCGCTGATCGCGAATCCGAAAGCGACGCTTGAAGAGATCATGCAGATGGTGCCGGGTCCGGATTTCCCGACCGGCGGATACATCCTGGGGCGCAATGGCATTTACGATGCGTTCAGCCGCGGGCGCGGTTCCATCAAGATGCGCGCCAAGGTCAGCATCGAGCACGTCACCAAGGAAAAAGAAGCGATCATCGTCACAGAACTCCCGTTCCAGGTGAACAAAGCCCGCTTGATTGCAGACACGGCGGCGCAGGTCTCCGACAAGCGTCTGGAAGGCATCTCTGACATCCGTGATGAGAGCGATCGCGACGGCATGCGCATCGTCTTTGAACTGAAGCGTGGCGAGCAGACCGAGGTCGTGCTGAACAACCTCTATAAGCACACGCAGATGCAGGTCAATTTCGGCGTGATCATGCTTTCGATCGTGAACGGCCAGCCGCGCGAGCTCGGCCTTATCGATTGCATCAAGCGCTTTATCGACCACCGCATTGACGTCGTCAGGCGTCGTACCGAATACCTTCTGCGCAAAGCGCGTGAACGCGAGCATCTGTTGCTTGGCTTCCAGAAAGCTCTGCGCTATCTGGATGCCGTCATCGCCCTGATCCGTGGATCAAAGAATCCGAGGGAAGCGCGCGAACGCCTGATGGGTCTGATGGAGCCGGACAATCCGCTCGATCCGATCTATGCCGGCGTCGTTTTCGACTTCAGTGAACGGCAGGCTCAGGCCATCATCGAAATGCAGCTCCAGCGCCTGACCGGCATGGAACAGCAGAAGATTCTCGATGAACTGGCCGACATCCAGCGCATGATCTCCGAGTACCTCGAACTGCTCGGCTCTGAGACCGTTCTCAAAGCTCTGATCGTAAAGGAACTCAAAGAAGTCCAGAAGGACTTCGGCGATGCCCGCCGGACGGAGATCATCGAGGACACCGGCGAGATTTCGCTGGAAGACCTGGTGCAGATGGAAGACGTCGCCGTCACTGTGACGCGCGGCGGCTATCTGAAGCGCACCGCGATCGATACCTATCGCCGGCAGTCGCGCGGCGGCAAGGGACGCATCGGGATGACGGCGCGCGCTGAGGATATCATCGAGCATCTCGTGGTCGCTTCCACACACAGCTATCTCTTGTTCTTTACGAACAAGGGCCGTGTGTACTGGTTGAAGATCTACGAGATCCCAGATTCCTCTTCGGCAGCGAAGGGCAAGCACATCCAGAATCTGATCAACCTGCAGCCGAACGAAACCGTGCAGGCCTTCCAACCGGTTCAGGAGTTCACGCCTGGACGCTTCATCGTGATGGTGACGCGGCACGGCGTGATCAAGAAATCTGAGCTGACGGAATTCGATAATCCGCTGTCGCGTGGCATCATCGCGCTTTCGCTCGACGAAGGTGATGAACTGCTGGCGGCACGACTCTCGAATGGTAACGACTACATCTTCATCGCTTCCCGCGAGGGCCAGGCGATCCGCTTCTCAGAAGAAGATGTTCGTCCCATGGGCCGTCCGGCGCGTGGCGTGCGCGGCATGAATTTGGCCGCAAACGACTACGTGGTCGGTTTTGAGGTGGTAGGCCCTGAAGGGCTGATCCTGTCCATCTCTGAGAACGGCTATGGCAAGCGTACGCCGTTGAAGGATTACCGGCTGACTGGTCGCGGCGGCAAGGGCGTCATCAACATGAAGACCACCAAGAAGGTGGGCAACGTGGTCGATGTGCTCTCTGTCGAAGAGACCACGGATCTGGTGATTATCACGAAGAACGGCAAAATCATCCGGCTGGATTCGAGTGAGATCCGGCAGGCCGGACGCTCCACGCAAGGCGTGCGTCTGGTCAAGATGGAAGAGGATGACAGCGTCGCGGCTGCCAGCGTAATTCCCGAAGCTGAAAAGAACGGGGAAGACGACGGGCAGGGCGATCTGCCGATTCAGTAATCAAGTAGGTAGGGCCGCGAAATCGATGCAGCATCATGCGACGTTCGCGGCCCTTCGTGTATTTGTATAATTCTCTTATGGCGACACTGGTTACCCTGGGTGGTGCAACGAAACTCGATCCCGCTGTCCTGAAGGAAAAAGAGCGCAGGCTTTTTTCCATTCTCGACGGCATGGGTGAGGTACTGGTCGCTTATTCGGGCGGCACGGATTCCGCATATTTGGCGTGGGCCGCGGCGCGCGTACTCGGCGGGAAGGCGGTCGCAATTACGGCTGATTCCGCGTCGATTCCCGAGTCGCATAAGCGCGATGCCGAATCGTTCGCAAAGAACTGGAACATCCGGCACGAGTACATCGACACGCACGAATTCGATAATCCGGACTACGCGAAGAATGATCCCGACCGCTGCTTCCACTGTAAGGATGAACTCTTCCGCTGCATGGAAGAAGTCGCCCAGTCACGCAAAATCGAGCACATGGTCTACGGGGTTAATAAGGATGACCTTGGCGATTACCGGCCCGGTCAGGGCGCAGCCAAACTACACCAGGTGCGGGCGCCGCTCGTCGAAGCAGAATTGACGAAGGTGGAGATTCGGGAATTGTCCCGTATCGCTGGTCTTGAAACCTGGGACCGTCCGGCGTCAGCCTGTCTCAGTTCGCGCATTCCTTATGGGACTCCGGTAACAAAGGAAACCATCAAGACCGTCGAAGCCGGAGAAGAAGCGATGCGAGCACTGGGCTTCCGTCAGTTCCGCGTGCGCTTCCATGGCGAGATCGTCCGTCTGGAAATCGCCCGTGACGAAATGGAAACGGCGATGACGCTCGACATGTTCTCCAAGCTTACCGCTGCTTTCAAAGCGCTCGGATTCCACTACGTCACGCTGGACCTGGAAGGGTATCGCCAGGGTGCTATGAACGAAGTGCTGGATCTTCCTTCCGGCAAGTGAAGCGGAGGCGCGACCGTAAGGGAGCGCGTACTTAGGAAGTTAGTACGCACTTGCTGACGCGCGTGCCTCGACCAGCGTACTCAACAATTCTTCGCGCCACCGCTTCGGATCATCCAGAAAAGCACCATGCTCCAGTCGGATGATCTGCCTTGCATCCACCACCCAGGTGAGCGGGAATTCATTGATGCCCAGCGTCTCCATCACGAACCGCTTCGCGAACAGCACCGGCATTGTGTAGCCGCGCTCGCGCAGGAATCGCGCAGCAACAGCAGGCTCTGAATCCACATTCAATGTGATCAGGCGCACGCCGGGTTCGGACTTCAGTTCATCGTAAAGTTTCTGGAAATGCGGCAACTCCGCCAGGCACGGCGCGCACCAGGTAGCCCAGATGTTGACGAGCGTTACGCTGCCACCAAACTCGACCGGGGGCAGGGCAGGCATCGGCTTGTTACGCCGCACCCAACCAGCAGAGGAACCACTTCTCTTTGCGGCGAGCCCGCGAATTGCACGTGCATGTTCCGCGATCGCACTGGCACTATCAGGCCAGGCGCGCATCCATTTCGCGCTCTCTGAACTGAGCCGAAGATAGTAGCCGCGCGTATGCTCAGGCAGCGCATCCTGCGCGGGTTGGGGATGGTCCCAGAGATAGCGCTCGATGGTTGCTTCGGGGGATTGAAACGAAAGCCCGCTCTGCCCGAAAGCAAGAGCGGGCCACAGCAAAAGCAGAAACAGCATTAGCTGGCGATAAACGTTTTCGGATCCCAATGGCAGATGCGTTTCTCGTTCATGCTCATGTTGCAGAGCAACGCCGGACCGGCAGTACGGTACCCGAACACAGCATCTTCAAAGAACGGTTTGCGCGTGCGGACTGCATTGTAGAAGTTATTGTGATGCTCCTGGTGCGGACTGTGCGTGCGCGGTGCCTCGAAAACCTCTTCCGAGGTGGGGCGTAGCGATTCCGGTGTGGCCTTCTTCAATGGGTACTTTTCGCGATAGGCTTTCATGATTTGATCTTGCGTCGCCTTGGCAAAAGATCCCATCATCAAGCCAGGCTCGGTCTCGCGCGGCACACGGGAAAGGGTGAGCTTGGTCATGCTCACGTTCATCGTTCCTTCACTGCCGACGAAGCGCAAACCGAACCCCTCTTCGCTGCCGCCACTCGCGAAATTGACGCGCAGTGCAAACGTGAACTCCGGATGCGCTTCGGATTTCGGGTAATCCAGCAGCGCGAGCATCACGTCCGGCGCATCACGGCCGTCTTTCCAGAAACGTGTGCCGCCTGTACCGAAGACGCGGTTAGGTCCGAGCGAACCGGTAACGACGTGTAATCCCGTCAGCAGGTGCACATATAAGTCGCCCGCGAGACCCGTGCCGTAATCGTTGTAATTGCGCCAGCGGAATAAGCGGATCGGTTCAAACGGCCGCTTCGGAGCGTTACCCAGAAAGCGGTCCCAATCGATAGTGGCGGGCGTCGCATCTGGCGGTATCGTGTACTGCCATGCGCCGATCGCGGTGTTGCGATCGAGCCAGGCTTCCACCATATTCAACTCACCGATAGCGCCCGATTTCAGCAGTTCATGCGCCTTGTGAAAAACAACGGAACTGGCATACTGGCTGCCCACCTGGAAGATGCGTCCGGTCTTGGCCTGCGTATCGACGACAGGCTTCGCTTCGCGGTATTTTGTGGACCATCGGCTTTTCGCAATACACGTCCTTGCCCGCGTTCATTGCGTCAATGGAGATGCGCGAGTGCCAGTGGTCCGGCGTGCCGATAATCACGGCGTCGATGTCCTTGCGCTGCAGCACCTCGCGGTAATCGCGAGTCGTGAAGATGCTGGCGCCCCAGAGTTCCTTGCAGTGTTGCAGGCGTCCGTCGTAGATATCTGCATGCGGCGACGATCTTGACGCCGGGGACGGCAGCGGCCAAACGCGCATCGCCCTGGCCCATTCCGCCCGCGCCAATCAGCGCAACCTGAATCTTGTCATTCGCAGCAAAAGCTTTCGGCGCTGCTGCCGCTGCGAGACCGGCCGCAGTGGAGGATTGTAAAAAGTGACGTCGGGTAGGTTTCATGAGAGGCTCCGTTACCTTTATAGCACCGTCGCTCAATGCATCACTCCCGATGTATCACTTATGCTAGGTACAAACGAATGCCGCTCCTACGCACGCCGGAAAAAATCCTGATCTGCTACTTCCTGTACACGGCAGTACTGGCCCAGATCCTGCCTGTGCGTCAGCCGATTCCTGCGATTACCGCGGGACTGAATGCGACCGTGATTCTGGGTTATTTTCTGCTGGCCTGGACCGATTCGTTGCGTCGCGGAAGGTTTCTCAGTATCGTGCGCGACTGGTATCCGATGCCGCAATTGCTGCTGGCCTACCGTGAGATGGGCTGGTTTGCCCAACCGCACACTACGTTTCATTTGGAACGCTCGTGGGTGGCCTACGACAAACTCCTGCTTAACGACTGGGGGCTCAAAGCTGCCATCGAATTCGCAGGTCCGCTCTTCCCGGCGATTCTCGAAATCTCGTACACACTGGTTTACACGATAGCGACGTTTTCTATGGTGATGCTTTACATCGCCAGGAAGCCCGAACGGATTCCGGCATTTCAGACGATCGCCTTCCTGGGCGTTGTCTGCTCCTATATGCTTTTCCCGCTCTTTCCTTCAGAGCCGCCGCGTGCGGTGTTTCCGGGGCAGGACTTTCCCGCCTACACGAGCGTCTTCCGAAGCTTCAACTGGTCAATGCTGGGCGGTTACGGCATCCATACCAGTGTCTTCCCCAGCGCTCACGTTTCCGGCGCGTTCGCCGGTGCCTTCGGGATGGTTCTGCTGCTGCCCGAACGGAAATGGATCGGGCGTGGATTGACGGTGCTGGCCACGCTGATTGCCACTGCGACTGTATATGGCAGGTATCACTACGCGGTTGATGCGGTGGCTGGATTTGCCATTGCCGCCGGCGCAGCCTGGGTAGGCCGAATTGCTTCTCGGAAATCATATAAAAGGAGTTAATGATCCTGGAGTACTCTGCCGAAAGGATGAGTAGCAGTCTGCCAAGTAGATGCTAAAACTCAAAAGCTTTAGAGTCGATCTTCAAATGCTCCACGCCGCAATGGAATCCATGGGCGAGGCGGTTGTAATTACTGACGCGAGTGGAGCGATCGAGTGGGTAAATGCTGCATTCACGCGCATGACTGGATATGAGGCCGAAGAGGTGATTGGGGAGAACCCACGGGTGCTTAAATCCGGTCACCAGGATGCCTCCGTGTATGCCGATCTTTGGAACACAATTCTGGGTGGAAACGCGTGGAGCGGGCGGATTCTAAATCGCCGCAAAGACGGCTCCTTGTACATCGAGGAGATGAAGATCACTCCGGTGCGCCGTGACGGCAATAGAGTCACGCATTTTGTTGCGATTAAACGTGACATCACGGAACACAATGCGGCTGAGATGGCGCTCAAAGCGGAAGAAGAGCGTTACAGGCAGCTTTTCGATAACGCTCCGGTTGCGTACCACGAGATCGATTGCGATGGCATCATACGGCGCGTCAACGCGGCTGAGTGTGATCTGCTCGGCTATTCCTCGCAGGAACTGGTAGGCCGGCCAGTATGGGAGTTGGCTCTCGAAGACGGCCGCGAAATCGTCCGCTGCGCAGTGAGAGGGAAACTACGCGGTGAAATTCCGTTGGAAACCTTTCGCAGGGAATATATGACCTGCGCTGGCGTTGCGCGCACCTTTGAAATTCACGAGAATCTGATTTGTGGCCTGTCGGGCGAGATAACAGGCATTCGTTCCGCGCTGCTTGATGTCACCGAGCAAGCGTTGGCGGAAGAAGCCATGAAGAATGCTCGGGATGCCGCGCAGGCAGCGGCAATGGCCAAGAGCGAATTCCTCGCCGACATGAGCCATGAAATCCGCACGCCGATGAATGGCGTCATCGGCATGACAGGCCTGTTGCTGGACACTGAGCTTGATCCCGAGCAGCGCGAATTTGCCGACGCTGTGCGCCAATCCGCCGATTCGCTGCTGATAATCATCAATGACATTCTGGATTTCTCCAAGATCGAGGCCGGAAAGCTGGAACTCGAGCAGATCGAGTTCGATCTGCAATCTTCGCTGGAAGAGGTCATCGATCTGCTGGCCGTGAAGGCCGAGGAGAAGGGCATTGAACTGGTGTTCAGCTATTCGCCGGAGACCCCGCGCTGGGTTGTCGGGGATCCAGGTCGCATCCGTCAGATCGCGCTGAATTTTCTGAGCAACGCGCTTAAGTTCACTGCGGCGGGGCACGTACTTCTGGAGGTGCAGGGGACGGCTATGAACGAAAGCACCGCCTCAGTAAGCATTCTTGTGCACGATTCTGGCATAGGTATTGAGGAGCACGTGCTTCCTCGGCTGTTTGAAAAATTTTCCCAGGCGGATTCCTCCACTACACGCAAGTTCGGTGGCACTGGCCTCGGTCTTGCGATCTGCCGCGAGCTAGCCGAACTGATGAACGGCTCGGTCCAGGCTGTCAGTCAGCACAAGGTAGGTTCGACATTTTCATGCACGTTGCCCCTGCGCATTGTGCCGGCGCGCATCGAGCCGGTTTACAGAAAGAATGAACTCGCGGGTGTTCGCGTGCTTGTGGTGGACGACCATGCCGTAAGCCGTGAGGTCACCGTCCGGTTGTGTGATCGTTGGCAGATGAAGACCTCAGCGGCGAGCAGCGGGGATGAAGCGCTCCAATTGATGCGGCAGGCTCAGGCCGACAACGATCCATTTGAATTGCTGCTGGCCGACTACGCCATGCCGAAAATGGACGGTGAGACGCTGCTGAGAACGATCCGGGAGCACCCTGGACTACGTGAGCTTCCGGTCGTGCTGCTGACTTCCATTCAACAACGCGGGATTGCGCAGCGCTTCTCTTCATTGGGTTGCAATGCTTTTCTGGTGAAACCCGTGAAAGCAGCGGTGCTGCACGACGTGATTGGTCAGGTTCTGGGATCCTGCAGTACAGGCGAGATCGCCGGTATGCTGGTGCGGCCATCGCATGCGCGTGTTCAGCCCACTGACAATCACACGAACACAGCGTCGAACGGCTTTTCCGGTTGCCGAGCCTTGCTGGTGGAAGATAATCCTGTAAATCTGCGAGTAGGCACACGCCTTCTGGAAAAGCTGGGTTGCAGGGTGGACGTTGCGGCTAACGGACTCGAGGCTGTCGAAATGACTTCGAGGCTGCCATACGACATCATCTTCATGGATTGCCAGATGCCAGAGATGGATGGCTACGAGGCGACAATGCAGATCCGCAGCAGAGAATCCGGTGAGAAGCGACTTTCGATTGTGGCGATGACGGCCTGTGCCCGGGAAGAAGACAGAATCAGATGTTTGGCCGCTGGGATGGACGATTTCATCAGCAAGCCTGTAAGACCAGCGGAGTTGCACGCAGCTATTGCCGATTGGTACAGGCCGCGTGCTTGAGGCTATTTCTTCTCAGTCGAACTTACTTTTTCAGACTTGGAACTGCTCGAAGATGAATCGCCGGATTTCGAGCTGGAGCCGGAATCCGAGGTCTTGGATGACGATCCTCCATCTTTCGAGGACTCACCCTTGGAATTCGAGGACTCATTCTTGGAATTGGTCTCGCCGTTCTTGCCTGGACCCTTACTGTTAGCGCCTTTGGCGTAGTCCGTGATGTACCACCCGGAACCTTTGAATACCAAGGCTGGTGCGGCCCATAGGCGTTCTACGACACCGCCGCATGCGTCCTTGGAGTGCGTTTTCAAGGGCTCATCGGCAAATTTCTGTATTACTTCGAAAACATCGCCGCACTTCTGGCACTTATATTCGTAAAGAGGCATGTCAACTTATGGCTGTTTTGGTTGAGGCACGTTCAGAGGTCCCATAGAGGGATCCCCGGCGGGCACAGGCTTCGCTGCAGCGTTTGGATCAACATTCGCCGCAACAGCACCTTTCTGCAGAACTTCTATTGCTTTCTTGAGCAACAGATCTTCTGTGGATTTCTTAGGTTCGGGCGTTTCCACCGGACCTTCTTCGTCTGTGGCCTCAGCTGCCGGGTCGATCTCAGCCACCGCCACCGAAGGGGTAACCATCGTGTCCTGCAGGGCCTTACCGGACGGAGAGTAGTACTTGGCGATCGACAGAATCACTGCACTGCCGTCTTCCATCGTAATCGCCTTACGAACTGCAGCGTCACCGTAGGTGCGCTCTCCCACGACTTCCGCTCGCTTGTTGTCGAGCAGTGCAGCCGCCGCGAGTTCTGCGCCATTCGCTGTGCCCCGGTTCGTTAATACAACGACGCTTCCCTTGTATGTAGTCTTCGTGGGATCCGCGTCGAAGTTCTGGCGAGTGATCTTCTGCCCTTGCAGATAGGTGATTAAACCTTTTTCCAGGAAGAGGTTAGCCAGTGCGATTCCTTCTTCCGGTGTACCGCTGGCCGAATTGCGCAGGTCCAGAACCAGCTTCTTCGCTCCCTGCTGCTGCAGAGCAGCTACGGCAGCGGCAACTTCCTTCGCCTTGCCAGTTTCCATGCTCTGCACCTGCACATATCCAATCTGTTCAGGAAGCATTTTGGAAACTACTTTGGGCATTTTGACAACAGACCTGGTCAACGTGAACTTCTGCGGTTCTGACTTGCGCAGTCTCATGATGGAGAGGTCAACATTGGTGCCGGGGTCGCCACGTAGGAGGATTTCGGCGTAAGCAAGCGGCATGTCTCGAGTGGAAACACCGCTGATGGTTTCGACGAAGTCGCCGGTGTTCAGTCCAGCCTTGGCGGCAGCGGAATCCACAATCGTGTCAACGACGCCGAGATATCCGAATTTCTTCGACAATACCAATCCGACGCCGGCCTTCTTGGTGTCGCGATCCTTCAGGTACTGCTTGTATTGGTCCGCGCTCAGGAAACTGGCGTACGGATCGAGAGATTCCAGCAAGCCGTTTACTGCGCCGAGAGTGACATTGCGCATGTCAGGCTCTTCCACGTAGTCGCTCTTGATTTTCGAAAGCACTTCGGTGTACACACCCAAGTGGCGGTAAGTTTCATCGGGCGACGCGCTACGGCCGATCACTGTGCCCCAGAGCAGAGCGACGACCAGACACGTCGAAGAGGACATGACAAAGAGCTTGAAACGGCTATTCATAAATCGGAAGCCTCTCGAAGTGATCGCACCAGCTATTGACCACTTTGACCCATGTGAGCAGGGCCTCTGCGCCAGACAAGCCAGCGGACCAAACCTGTTGCTAGTATATCAGACTCGGTTGCGAGTACCCCGGTTGCGTTTTTCTCGAAAGTCGTGAATTTCAGGCTGCGCGGTGCGCATTGACCTTGCTGGTCAGTTCGGCGAGTTGGTTGGCGGGATCGATTTTACCTGGCTTAACGGAACTCCGCGCGGGCGCTTGCTGCGTAAGACGTAGAAGGCTCAATTGAAATCGAAGGGAAGCGTCGAGAGTTTCAGCAGTTTTTGCCATGCGTATAGAATCGACCACAGTGGGCCTGTGCTTTAGGGCAAAATTACAGCAAATTTTATTATGGCTGGTAGGCTCAAGGATTTGGTCAGAGGGTTCCGGGCTGGTTCTAAAATCGGGGTGGGGTGTGGGTTTTTGGGTCCTGCGGGGTTGTCTGAAGTTGTTGACCTTGTTCCTTGAGCCTTTTGCCGTTTCATTACGCGTTTACCTTATGCAATAACAGAGCCAAAGTATTTACGCTAATAGGTTCAAGTACTTAGCAGGCGGGTGCGGATCAGCGGTGCCAAATAATTACATAGCGTGATCGTTTTGAGTGCAGATTTGGAACGTGTTCCGATTCGGGGCAGGGAAAAGGGCTGGCGGGAACGGGCGAATATCACTCGCTCCCGCCAAGAGGTAACTACTTCGTTGGGGCCACTGGAAGCGGAGTCGGTCTTGCTGACACGCTACCCTGTACAGCTTCCGTCAGGACCACGTTGTTAGCTGACAAGGTCTGTCCTGTTGCCCGTTCCATCTCGGTCCGGGCTCGGGCATAGGCGGACTGTGCCACTACTTCATTGAACTGCGCCTGCGCGACATCGCGCTGTGACTGGATCACCAGGAAGATCGTGGAAGCACCTAGTGCGTACTTCTTCTGCTCGGCATCCAGCGTCTGCTCCTGCAGGACACGATTCTTCACCGCCGCCTCATGCCGCGCACGCGCCTGTTGAAGGCCGATCAGTGCGTTTTGCACTTCGACACGTACGCTGTTGTTCTGCTGTTGCTGGCGCAATTCATTCTGCCGGAGCTGCAATTGGGCGGCGACGACATCGGCCTGTGCGGCGCGATTCCGAATCGGAATATTCAACTGCATGCCGACCTGATAATCCGGAAAATTTCGGCCGAAAAGCTGCCGGAGAACATTCGAATAGCCGCCGATAAAGAACGGATCGTAGTTTTTGGGGTCGCGGAACGCCAGACCACCGGTTGTATCGATCATCGGCAAGTCACTGACCTGGCCGGATTGCGCGTTGTTGCGCAAGAAAACGAAAGCGTTAAGGCTCGGTAGCAGAGCGTTCTTTGTGCCCTTTAACGTGATCTTCGAATTATCGAGCTGGATTTGAGTGGTCGCCAGTTCCGGACGAGCATCCAGGGCTTTGCGGATCATATCCTGAACCGGTTCCACCGCCTCAACTGCTGGAATCTGGATTCGGTCCAGCGGAATGATGCGCGCATCGGAGATCGACGGGCTAGCGACACCGGTCCGGCTTAGCACGTTCTTCAGAATGGTTTCCTGCTGAAGTACGTTCGTTTGCGACACGGTCAAATCTTGCTGGCGGGCAGCCACTTCGGCCTCCGCACGAACAATTTCAATCGGAGCCAAGGTCCCGATTTCTACCTGTTTCTTGTTGTCACCGTAGAGCTTTACGGCAAGGTCAAGGGCTTTTTGCTTCACCTTGACGTCTTCGTTGAAGCTGACCAGATCCCAATACAGGTTAATCACGGAAGTTACCGTCGCGATCACCTGCTGCTTGAAGACCAGATCCGAGACCTTTAAGTTGTTCGTAGCGATCCGGATAAAGCGGTTGTTCACCGCCCGGCCGAAGCCCTGCAACAGGGGTTGGGTAATCTGGAGGTTGAAGTCTGAGGTCGTGGCCGGATTGAAATCCGAGCGGTTTGAACTGGTGCTCTGATTGCGGTTGTTCAAACCCAGCGATGCCTGCGTACCGGTCAGGAACCCTTGACTGATTCCGAAGTTGTAGCCGGAAGTTTCGGAGACAACCGAAGAACTACCTACGATGAACGAGTTCAACTGCGGAGCGCTAAAGTGGCCCCAGTTGATCTGGCTCGTGAAGACGGGGTCCAGACTGGGAACTGATGTTCCGGTGGCCGCCGCCGCTGTGACAGTCGTCTGTTGCACGAGATTGGATCCGCTGGTCGAAGTGCCGCCGGCACTGCTGGGACCCTGCGTCACGCTGGAAGTGCGAATTGAAGTGATTCCGCCCGCCTTGGCACGGTTCACGTCGGAACGCGCCAATTCCGGACCGTAACGCGCGATCTCGATATCAAGATTGTTCTCAATCGCGAGCGCGATTGCATCGCGCAGCGACAGATAGATCTGCCCGGCGCGCATCAATTCTTCTAGTCTTCCGGAGTTCGCCAGCCTGACAGGCGCGACATCTCTCGCCTGATAAGGCGTGGTCACCTTGCTGTGCCACGTCTTCTCTGGGAATGTCACGGATCCCGCGGGGCTGGTGGGTGACGTCACTGCCGGACCTGCACCCGGCGCCTGTTGCGCCATTGCCGGCATTATCATCAGAAGGGTGCAAAGCACGCTAATAAACGGATTTACGCGTCTCATGAGTTCGGATCCTTTTGCGATACAAGTACTACCGACGAGATCGATTCTCCTTTTGTTCCACTGAATTCTCCATGTTAACAGGCTCGGGGGAGCGCTCGACGCTCCGCTGCGCTATATTGGCAATTTGTGACTAACCAAACTGAAGCAGTACTTAATATATTCAGACAGACCGGAGCATACCTGCGCGGCCATTTCCGCCTTACCAGTGGACTGCACAGTTCCGAATATCTGCAATCCGCGCTGGTCCTGCAGCACCCTGCCCACGCCGAACAGTTCGGCAAAGACCTGGGTGCGGCATTGCAGGAACTCAATCCAGGACGGAAAATTGACTTTGTAGCTGCACCGGCGCTGGGAGGACTCATTATCGGCCACGAAGTCGCCCGCGCGCTCGGCGTTCGCTTCATATTTACTGAACGCGGGCCCGACGGCAAAATGGTCTTGCGCCGCGGCTTCCAGATCGAACCAGGCGAAACCGGTGTCGTCATCGAAGACGTCATTACGACGGGCGGCAGTTTGGTCGAAATGATGGATATCCTGCGCCAGTTAGGCGCGAATATCGTGGCCGGCGGTTCTGTGATTGACCGCAGCGCGGGCAAAGTCGACATCGGTGTTCCCCGTGCAGCTCTCGCCACGCTTTCTGTTGTCGCCCACAAGCCTGATAGCTGTCCGTTGTGCCAGCAGGGTTTGCCGGTAGTCAAACCGGGTTCCAGACCGACTCCGGCATGAGGCGGATCCGCATCACTGTTTCCTACGATGGAAGCAATTACCACGGCTGGCAGGTTCAACCGGACCTGCTCACCATCCAGGGGATTGTCGAAAAGGTACTTGCGGAGATCGAGGGCCGGCATACCGATGTGCATGCCTCGGGACGTACCGATGCGGGCGTCCACGCACTGGCGCAGGTAGCCGCTTTCTCCCTTGAAAATCCTATTCCGGCGGACAATCTGCGGCGGGCAATGAATCGTTTGCTGCCGAAGGATATCCGTGTTCTGGACGCCTGCGAAACACACCCCGATTTCCATCCACGTTTCAACGCCCGCGCCAAAACGTACGAATACCGGATTTCGCGTGTTGAAGTTTGTTCGCCGTTTGAGCGGCTCTACGTCCATCACCATCCGTACCCTCTGGATACCGCCGCCATTATCGAAGCCGCACCGCTGTTTGAAGGCGAACACGATTTCTCAGCATTCGCCGCCAGTGATCCTAAGGACGCTCTGGGCCATTCAAAGGTTAGGACGATATTCTCGTCCATCGCACGTCTGGATGGCGGCGACCGCCTGATCTATCGGGTTCGTGGCAGCGGATTCCTGAAACATATGGTGCGAAATCTTGTTGGAACGTTACTCGAAGTAGGGAAGGGAAATCTGAGCCGCGCGGATGTAGAAGCATTCCTTCGTACACCAAACCACATCAAGGCAGGCGCGTCCGTACCTGCCCGTGGACTGTTTCTGATCTCGGTTGAATACTAATCACGGCTACAGGCTCATGGAATCGCGCGTGTGCTTTGCCGGAGCTGCTTCGGTTTCTTCGATTTTGTCTCCTTCACCCGGAGCAATAAAGAGATTTTGCTCTAAGCCGTGCTGCCGGGTGTACAGATCCCAGTAGCGGCCACCGGCATTATAGAGTTCGTCGTGATTGCCGCGTTCGAGTATGCGGCCGTCTTCGACAACCAGAATCTGATCGGCACGGCGGATCGTCGATAACCGGTGGGCGATCACGAATGTGGTGCGGCCGCGCATCAGGTAAGACAAACCTTCCTGAATTTTCGCCTCAGATTCAGAATCGAGACTGGACGTTGCTTCATCAAGAATTAGAATTCTGGGGTCGGCCAGAATGGCGCGCGCAATGGCGACACGTTGGCGCTGTCCGCCCGAGAGCTTAACGCCGCGTTCACCAACCACGGTCTCGTAGCCCAATTCAAACTTCTCTGCGAATTCGTTGACGTGCGCAATACGGCAGGCTTCCATGATCTGCTCCTGGCTCGCATCCGGCCGTGCAAACGCGACGTTTTCGCGAATCGTGCCATCGAACAGGAAGGTTTCCTGCAGCACCACTCCTAGCTGCCCGCGGTAGGAGTTCAGGCGAACGGTCGCCAGGTCTGTGCCGTCCACCAGAATTCTGCCCTCGGTGGGTTTGTAGAAGGCGGCGACCAGTCCGATGATGGTCGATTTGCCCGATCCTGAAGAACCTACCAGCGCGGTAACCGTGCCCGGTTCCGACACGAAGCTGACATCGTGCAGCACTGGTTTGCCGGCTTCATACTCGAAACTGACGTCTTCGAAGCGCAATTCGCCGCTGATGACGCCCATTTCGACTGTGCGCGTCGGATCGGCATCTTCGGGCTGCTCGCGCATGACTTCGCGCGTGCGCTCGAGCCCTGCGACCGCCTCAGTAAGCTGTGTGCCGATCGAAACCATTTGAAACGCGGGCGCGACCAGGAACGCGAGGAACGCCGTGAATGTGACGAAGCCGCCCAGTGTAAGTGTGCCGGCGAAAATCTGCTTCGCGCCTGCGTACATCACGATGCCGCCAACAATGCCGAGTAGCAGCGTCGAGGACAGACTCATCAGCGACATTCCGGTCATCGAACGTAACACGTTGGTGAGCAGCCGCTGCACGCCCTCAGCGAAGACACCAGCCTCGCGCGATTCGGCATGATAGCCCTTCACCACGCGCACTCCGCCGAGTGATTCCGTCAGCCGGCCAGTCACTTCGGCGTTGATCTTTCCACGCTCCCGGAATATAGGCCGGATCGTTTTAAAAGCGCGCCAGAGAAACAGCGCGAAAATCGACATGAGCACGATCGCGATGCCGGTCAGCAGTGGACTCAGCCGCACCAGGACAACGAACGCAACCACGGCCGTGATCAAGCCGCCGAGCAATTCCACGAAGCCCGTGCCCACAAGGTTGCGCATGCCTTCGACGTCGTACATGATGCGCGATACCAGTGTTCCAGTCTTGTTGGCATCGTAGTAGGAGACGGGCAGGCGGCCTACATGCATCTGCACTTTGCGGCGCAGGTCAGCGATTAGCTTGTGTGCCGCCTTCGAGAGTAATTGAGTCAGCGTGAACGATGTCAACCCCTGCAGCATGGTCGCACCCAGTACGGTTAGCGCCAGCGGCAGCAGCATTTCGGGACGGTGTTTCCCGATGATGTCATCGATCAGAAATTTGGTTGACGCCGGCAGGACCAGTCCGGACAATCGATTTATCGCAATCAGCCCAAGGCCCGCGAGTAACGCGTATCGCCTCGGTTTCACCAGTTCCCAGATATCGGGCAGCATTGCCCGCAGCCGTTCAGATTTTTGATTCACTTACTTCAGGGTACCGCGGACCTTCATTGTGGTACTCCAGTCCGCTAAGCTGAGAGGGGCCGTATGCTGTCTTTTCGGTACCGTGAGGAGCAAAGCATGGAACTCGGCGCGTTTTCGATCAGCTTGGCTGTCAAGGATATTGAGGCTTCCAGGCGGTTCTACGAGAAGTTCGGTTTCAAGGTTTTCTCACCTTCAACCCCGGCTGGGACAGCAACGCCCAGAAGCTCGCCTCTTTCACTGATTTCCGCGAGTTGCAGCGCCAGCTGAAGTCACAAGGAGTGCAGTTGCAACAAGAGGCGGACGAGAGCACAACTGGGCCGGCCAGCTTCGTCACTGTGGACCCGGATGGAAATCCGATCTTTGTCGATCAGCACGTCTGAGCCGGCTCGCCAGGGCCACCAGGTCATTGCGCAGCGGTATGCTTCACTTCGAAGAGCGTCTTTGTGGCCTTGCGGCGAACAATGATCATCGGTACCTTGTCGGCCGGATTCTTGCCTGGCGCGACTCCTTTGATCAGCACCGTCCCGGGTTGTCCTGCGAAATGAAGCGTGAGCGTTGTCTTGCCAACCTGCCACTTCACCCAGAATGAAGCATTGGTTTCCGCGGAAGCCAGTTCCTTGATGTGCTGATAGCCGTTCTCGCTGCCGAGCGGTTCCGCGCGCGCGGCAAGCGTGACCGAAGTGCTGATGGATCCGGGCACGTGAAAGGCCCAGTCGTAGACGTGTTCACTTTCGGAAACGCATTCGAAGCGATCCGCGATTTCACCCTTGGGCGTGACTGTAACTGTGCGCTTCATCTGCACGCCCGGATAGACCCCGTTAGCCGATGCGCTGAGCGTGGTCGCGCCTTCAGCAATATCCCACTTTTCGAGTTTCCCGTCAGCGTTGCTCTGTGGCTTCTGGTCGACTGAAACCGTATTGTGCGCAATGGTGCTGCGATACCACTCACGATGCAACGGCACACCGTAGTTGATGGAGCCCGGGTCGAGACCGAGATTAGCCCCACCGCCATGCGTCACCAGATTCAACTTGTCGGGATGCCCGTGTCCGCCGCCGTGCATTCCAAAACGCATTGCAGCGGCAGTACCGCCACCGCGCAGCATTCCGAAACCGGCATCTTTCAGCAGGGAACTTGTTTGCGGAATCATTGAACCTGAGGGCGTCTGCTCTGAGCCATTCAACAGCGAAAACAGCGTGTCGCGGCGGCCTTTTGCGGCCAGGTGCGCATACTCCGGCTTCTTCCAACGCGCGTAGGCAAGTTCGTAAATCGGCGCGAGCAGCATTACGTTACCTCCGCCGTTATCAGCAAAGCCCGGAGGGTCTCCGTTGGGAAAGGCAAGTGCAAGCGGCGCGTCCCACAGCTTGCTGTAATGCTCGCTGTAGAGATTTGTCCCCTCCAATCGAGCGGCCTCGGCGAGCGGCCATAGCGCGGACATCGTATAGCTGTGATAACCGAGCGATCCTTCGTACCACAGTCCGTCGGCGGTCACGCCTTTTTCGATCTGCACGCGGAAACCCCGCAGCGGATCGTCGATGGCTTCACGCACCAGTTCCTTGTTACCAGCGGCATAGCCGGCCAGACCTACAGCGCTATTCTTCCAGCACTGTATGTTGTGGATGCTCATCTTGTGCTCGCGAATCACGTTGGCTGCTGCAACCAGCAGGTCCTGCTCAATGTGTTTGCGATCCGCTTCGCTCAGCGTATCTCTCACGAGCGCGTAGCCCCATGCGACGGGGATCAGCCAGACGCTTTCATCGAGCGTCTGCGCCATGATGCGACCCCCGCCCACCCGTTCTTTGTTGTTCACGTCGTGCAGGGGATAGGTGGCGTAGCGGTCCGCGTATGCCTTCAAAATTTCGGCGGCGTGTTTTGCAAATTCAGGACGTCCGCTGAAACGATAAGCCAGGCCGCAATCGCGCACGGCGGAACTGTTGCGACTATGGACGCCATACAGCACGACGGCATCATAGGGATCGCCGCTGTACTTCTGTCCGCAAGTCGGGCACTTGTGCTCGGTAGGCGAAACGGTCTGAAGCTTGCTGCCGTCGCGTTTGCAACTGTACCAGTGCGGCCACTGACCGCCACGATCCGGCATTTCCAGCGGGCGCTTGAGCGCGCGCTCAGCATCGGACATCAATCGATCCAGCGCCGCCTTTGCCCAAGGCAATCTTGCGGCCTTATCTTTCGCCGCTTGAATTTCAGTGCTGCTCACCAGCAGGTAGTTATCGGCCTTGCTCTGTGCGAGCAGAGGCAGGGCCATTATGAGTAAAATCAGGAACAATGATTGCGGCATCTCACGATGCTATCGCAATTCTGTATATTAAGAGTGCTCTACCTCATTAACACTATGAAGATCACCAAACTGCTCCTGGGATTCGCGGTTAGCGCTGCACTGCTTTCTGCGCAAAAGCCTGCGAAAAACGTAATCATCTTTCTTGGCGATGCTGCCGGTATTTCTGTGCTGAACGCGGCCAGCATTCACGGCTACAAAGCGCCTCGCAAATTGTTTGTGCAGCGTATGCCGAACATCGGCCTGTCGGAAACCTCAGCCGCGAATGGCTGGGTGACGGACTCGGCAGCCGGAATGACCGCGATCGTTACTGGTCAGAAGGTGAACAATGGCGCGCTATCTGAAACCCCTGACGGCAAACCGCTGAAGACGATTCTCGAATACGCCGAAGAACGTGGACTCGCGACGGGTGTGGTCTCCAACAGTGCGATGTCGGATGCAACCCCGGCCGCCTGCTACGCAAACGCGAGCAGTCGCAAGAAAACGGGCGAAATCTTCCAGCAGGTTTGGAAGCCGCGCTTCGGCGATGGTGTAGACGTGATCATCGGACCGGGTCGCAAGAACATTACCGCTTCTCTGCTCGAGATGGGCGTCGACCTGGACAAGAGTCTTGTCGCTAGCGGTCGCGCAATCTATCCATCCGCTGCGGCCGTTCCAAAAGACGCGCGCCGCGCAGTCGCGCTATTTGATGGTTCTGATTTCGATTTAGGCGAAGCCGCCGACAAGGCCATCGAGATCCTCTCGAAGAGTCCGAAGGGCTTTTTCCTGATGGTGGAATGTGACCTGCACACCGACAACCCGCAGCGTGGTCTCGATCGTACAGTAGCGTTTGACAAGTACATCGAGAAGGTTGCTGGTCGTATGCCGAAAGACACGCTGATCATTTTCGTCGCCGATCATTCCTTTGATTTCCGCCTGCGCGGCGGAAAGACGGGCGAGGCGATCACGCTGCCCGCATCGAGCAAACCGAAGATCGACCCGGCCGTGCCGCCTGTGAAAACTGACGCACGCGTCGATGGCGGTCATACCGGAGAGGAAGTTCTGGTAGCTGCGCAAGGTCCTGGATCCGAACGCGTCAAAGGCTACCTCGCGAATACAGATCTGTTTCGCATCATGCTGGCCGCATACGGCTGGAGCGAGCAGACTCAGAAGGCATCGCGTTAACATTCGGCATGCGCTCTCGAAGAGAACTGGTCCGATTAATCCTGCCGCTGTTGGCTTGCGGCGTTGCTTGTGCGGCTGAGGCTTTTCAGGATTTCGTACACATCTCCGACACGCATGTGATGGAACTCTCTGCGGTCCATCCGAAGATCCGAACGGCGCGGCAGCATTTCAACGGTTCCAGCGCCAGTCTTCCGCTTGCGTTGAAGCATTTGAATGGTGCGGCGTTCGTTGTTTTCACGGGCGATCTGATCGATTCCTACAGCTTTGACGGAGCTACCGCTGAGGTCGTGTATGGGCAAATCGACGTCTTCAAATCCATCTACACAGCCAGTCCCTTGCCAGTGTTTGCGGCATTGGGGAACCACGACGTGCAGCGCTATCGGCTGCAGGCGGATAAGCCTGCGCCACGGGGTGATCAGTCTGTGTCCGCGGACGCTCGCCGCGCATGGACGGAGGCGCTGAGTTGCTTTCGCGATGGTACATACTACTCGTTCCGAAAGCAGGTTGGCGCGACGGAGTACGCATTTCTCGTGCTGGACAATGGCGAGAGTTCCACTAAGAATCCGGACTATGCGGAGCAGCAATCGCGCTGGCTGAAGCAGCAACTTGCCGCAAATCGCGAGCGCTCGGTAATTCTTGTGATGCACATTCCATTGCAGGAGGACTCGGCTTCGGGATGGATCAGGAAGGCAATACTCGATGCGGAAAACGTTGTGCTCGCCCTGGCAGGGCACCGGCACTCCGACGCAGTGGAAGAAGTGGAAGTCGGCAATCGCCGCCTGATTCAGGTCCGAACCGCGGCTTTTGGAGTAAACGATAAGAACGTGCGGCGGATCCGGCTGCTGGAAAATCGGATCGAAGTCTCGGCCACCGCACACCCCGAACAACTGATCAAGACGGTCGCGCTCCTGGTGCCAGCAGGGGCTCGACCGTAACGAATCAAAAGCTATAACGCAGCGACAGCTGCACCTGGCGGTTGCCGCCTAAACCTACTGTCCGCTCAACGGTTCCGTTCGCAACGCCGAAGGCCCCGCCCGCTGCTGCCGGCGTGAAGGGGATTCCAGGTTGCAACTGATTCATACCGGTACCAAGCGAGTTATTCAACGCCGCAGGCGGATTGGCAAAGTTCGCACGATTGAATACGTTGTAAAGCTCCGCCCGAAACTCCAGGTTGTGCTTCTCGTGAATTGCGATCTTCTTGTGCAGTGTCAGGTCGAACTGAGCCAGTCCAGGACCATGCAGCGCCCAGCGGCCAAGATTGCCGTAAGTGCCCGGAGCTGGCGTTGTAAAGGCAGCGGGATTCAGGATGAAGCGCCTGTCGCCGGTGTGAAGGAACGGATTTACGCCCGCGACTACATCGGGACGGCGCGAGTTGCGGAAGGATCCGCCCCCGACCACGTTCGCGACCGCAACCGTTACCGGCTTACCATCCACCAGAATTGGAGCATTCACTATGGCGCCGGTGCGCGTATCGCGATACACGCTGTCCGGGCGCGTGATCTTAACATCGATCGGAAGCCCGGTGCGCGCGTTCATGACACCGCCCACTTCCCATCCGCCAAGTACGGACTTGGCCAGGCCCTTGGAGTTTTTCCCGAATGGCAATTCATACATGGCGCTGACATTGGCGCTATGGCGTACGTCGAAGGCGTTGTTGCCGCGCTCTGCTGAGAAGTCGTTGGGATTGTTCGCGGTCTGAGCTTCATTGGATCCGCCCGTGTTACCGATGCTGTGGCCATAGGTCCACTGCGCGCCCATCGTGAATCCCTTGCTGAAGCGGCGATTGAGCGTCGTCTGCAACGAATCGTAGTGATCCGTTCCGCCGCTCGTTTTGTAATCGATCTGCGCGAAGCGATTACCGAACTGCTTCACTTCAATTGCAGCGCCGGTGGTTGGGTTCGTTCCGACACTTACGATCTGGTTGGTCCAACTGCGCAGAAACAGATTGCGTCCCTGGCTACCGACATACGCCACTGAAAGTATCGTGTTGAAGGGCAGTTGCTGATGCACCGATGCAGTGTACGAAAGAATCTTTTCGGGAAGCGTGTAGCCGGGGGCATAGGCACGCGGCTGGTAGCCCAGATTCGGATCGTTAATATCGTAGCCGGCGATGATTGCGGCCGGATTGATCGGGTAAGCAACACCACTCAGGGTGCGACTGACGCGATCGCTCTCGATTGGTTGAATCTGATCTTCGGTCTGTCCCGGTCCAAAGTTGTAGCCCGCGCCAATGCGGAAGACAGTGTTGCTGTTCAGTCTGGTCGGGGCGAACGTGAAGGACAAGCGTGGTGCGAAGTTCGTCTTCTTCGAGTGGTAAAAAGGTGTGTCGCTGGGCATGATCGCTCCAGTCACGGTGTTAAATACAACATCGAGATTGCGATCCTCACGCAGCACTGAATAATACTCGTAGCGTACGCCGTAGTTCATCGTGAAGTTCGGGCGAATCTTCCATTCATCCTGCGCATAGCCAATGTAATAAGATTGGCTGGCGTTGCGGCTTCCGGTGGCGCCACCATTAAACGGACTGGGAGCGCTCACGTCACCCAGGAACTGTACTTGCGAGGGCATGTTGGCGAGCAACGCATTCAAGTTGGAGAACGTGTACGTTGTCCCGCCCAGGCGGTCCGTACTGATGTGGATTGGACGAAACTCGCCGCCGAATTTGAGATTGTGGTTGCCCTTGAGAAGGCTGAGGCTGTTGACGAAAGACATCGTGTAGCTCGTGTAAGGCTGGCCCCTGCCGTTCTGCGTGCTGTTGGAGCGAATCAGTCCACCCAGTCGGGAAGCGCCTGCCGATGCACCCTGGCCTCCGATTCCAGGAATGGCGGCGCTCCCCGAAAAGTCAATCGAGATCGGAGTGAAGTCGATTCCATTCACAGTGGGCGCGACGCCATTGATGCGCGTCTTCTGCCCATTGAAGCCGGCCTTGAATTCGTTGATAACGGTCGGGGTCACGATCGACTGAAAGGACACGAGCGCGTTCTGCGGTGTGGCTCTCGTCTGGCTGAAACTGCCGGCTGTGTTGAGCGGGCTGATCGCCTCGCCTTCGTCGCGGAAATAGCGCGCCACAATCGAGTGCCTGTCATTGACCCTGTAGTCGAGACGCAGACTGCCGTAGTCTTCTGTAATTCTGGAAGTTGCGTTGAGCCGGGCTATGTCCAGGTCGGGATTCACTGAAGCTGATTGCCCGATTGGGTAGGCATCCAACACAGGACGGATCGAAGCGACAGCGCGGCCACGTGCGGCCAGGCTGGGGACCGTCTCAATGATGTTGAACCCTGCGTTCTGGCGCAAACCCTCATAGCTCGCGAAGAAAAACAACTTGTACCTGATGACGCGGCCACCGAGTGATCCGCCGAACTGATTCAGCCGGAGTGGCGACTTAGTCGTGCCATCGAAGAAGTTTCTGGCGTCCATCGCGTCATTGCGCAGATACTCAAATACACTGCCGCGAAGCTGATTGGAGCCTGATTTCGTAACTACGCTGATCTGGCCGCCGGTACCCGTACCGAATTCAGCCGTGTAATTGCTGGACTCTACGCGAAACTCCTGCACGTTTTCAATGCTCGATTGCAGGCGGAAACCGGTGGAACTCTCGCCGTTCAGGTTGCCCGGCGATGCATCAACGATCGACGATGCTTCCACGCCGTCGAAGCGCACTGCGTTCTGCTGATTGGCGCGGCCACTGAAGCGGATGTTGTCATAGCTTCCGCCGCCCGCGGTCTGTGCGCCCGGCACCAGAAGGTACAACTGGGAGAGTTGCCGGCCATTCAGCGGCAGGGTTCCGACTTCGCGCTCATTGACGTTCGCGCCCACACGGGCGGAGCTAGTATCGATGACAACGAGTTCGCCGCCCGATACGTTCACTTCCGTTGCAACCGACTGCGGCTGCAGGATAATGTTCAGACTTCTCTCCTGACCCGCGGTCAGGGTGATGTCAGTGAATTCAGCCGGGCCGAGTCCATCCGCCTTGCCGATCAATTTGTATTGGGCGGGCGGAAGGCTGACGATGGCAAATCTGCCAGCTTCATTGCTCTTGACTGTACGTTCCAGTCCACCCTTCTGGCTGCTGATCGTGATCGTGGCGTTAGGTATAACGGCACCGGAGGCGTCGATGACTGTTCCTGTGATTCGTGCCTGATCGCTCTGCGCGAAGGCGCTGCAGGCCACCGCGGCTGCGACAATTACCACTTTTGTGAAGCGTTCTAGTCTCATCGACTCCAAAATTAACAGCACAACTGTTACGGGCCGATGAACATTCCATCAACAGTTGGTAATAACCACTGGGTGTGTGCTGGATCTTAATCGAACTGTCATTGTTTTGAAACATTGGATGGGATACCCTGCGGTTAGCAATGAAGAAGATAGCGCTGTTCGAAGATGACGCAGACCTTTTTTCGCTGGTTAAGTACAACCTGGAGAAGGAAGGTTTTGAGTTCATGGGAGCCCAGACCGGGAAGGGCGCAGTGAGCTTGTGCAAGCGGGATCGCCCGGACCTGGTCATCCTTGACATCATGCTGCCCGATACCGATGGACTCGAGATCTGCCGCGGCATTCGTTCCACACCGGAACTCGCCGGTGTGCCCGTGATCTTCCTCAGTGCGCGTGCTTCTGAAACCGACCGTATCGTCGGCCTGGAACTAGGAGCCAATGACTATATCGTGAAGCCATTCTTCATTCGCGAATTGATCGCGCGCGTTAAAATTCAGTTCCGCGTGCCGAGTGCTCCGGCGCGTGTTCTAAAATCGCGCGGGCTGGAGTTGGATCGCGATAGTTGCCGTGTCCTGCTGAACGGTGCATTGCTCACACTAACCGCTACAGAGTTCCGGTTGCTTGAGTACCTGATGACGCGTCCCGGAATCGTCTTCAGCCGCGAACAGTTGCTGAATGCAGTCTGGGGACATGACAGGACTGTAACGGATCGAACCGTTGACGTCTATATCCTGCGACTTAGGCAGAAGATCGAACTGTATTCGACGACGCCGTCTTATATCCGCGCCGTGCGCGGGTTTGGCTACTGTTTTGAAGATCAGGAGCCTAACGTAGTGCAGAGCGATTGTATTCCCGAATAATCCGATCGATGTATTCGCGCGTTTCGCGATAGGGCGGCACGCCGTTGTATTTCTGCACCGCACCCGGACCAGCGTTGTAGGCCGCCAGTGCCCGGTGCGCACTTCCGTTATATTTCAACAGCAGTTCGCGCAAGTAGCGCGCCCCGGCGTCAGCATTCTGTTCCGGATCTCTTGGATCAGCATTCAGTTCGGCCGCGGTGCCAGGCATCAACTGCATTATTCCGATTGCGCCTTTCGGAGAAAGAGCGTTGACCTGATAACCGGATTCAGCCTTCGCTACGCTATGCAGCGGGCAGGGGGTAAACCGTACTTGTCTGCCGCACGTTCCACTAGTTCGTGAGGAGAGGCCGCCGGAACCTTCGACTCTACGGGAGTTGCGATTGGCGGGGCTGGCGCCCGTTTGGGCGCAACGTACTCTTCGATATCGAAGCGCAGAATCTGATCCGCACTCATTTCGATGCGGCCGCTATCCGTGTGCAGAATGACCTTGCCATCGGAGTTCTCATGACGTTCCACCCGCAGTGAAAATCCGGTACGGAACACCGCAATCTCACCGGCATAGAGCGGCAAGACCAGCAGCAAAGCAGCAAAGAACCGGGATGTAGCGCCTGTCATGTGAATAGTCTTCGACCTGCAAGGTATGACGCGAAAAGATCCGCAGGGGTGCAGGTCATCTTCAGGCTATCATGAATGTGTTCAGACATGACCACTCTTACCCACCTGGAATGTAGTCTCTGTGGCACCACGCACGATAGCGCGAAGCCTCAGAATCTTTGTGCCTGCGGCGGACCCTCTACTTGCCCGCTATGATCTTGAAAAGGCACGACAAAGCTGGAATCGCGACTGGATCCCGAACGGTCCTTCAAGCATGTGGCGATACGCTCCGGTGCTCCCGGTCAGCAAGCCGAACGCGATTGTTTCGCTGGGCGAAGGGATGACGCCACTGGTCCGGGCAAACAGGATCGGACGCAGCGTTGGCGCCGATAATCTCTGGGTCAAGGACGAGGGGCTCAATCCGACCGGTTCGTTTAAAGCGCGCGGTCTTTCTGCGGCCGTGTCAATGGCCCTGGAACTCGGGATCAAAAAGCTGGCGATTCCATCCGCCGGAAATGCCGCGAGTGCGTTAGCCGCTTACGCCGCCGCAGCAGGCATCGAAGCGCACATCTTCATGCCGCAGGACGTGCCCCAGGCCAACTTCATCGAATGCAAGGCTTTCGGCGCAAACGTAACGCTGGTCGATGGCCTGATCAGCGATTGCGGCCGCATCGTAGCGGAGCGCAAAGATCAGCGAAGGCTGGTTCGATGTCAGCACGCTGAAGGAGCCGTATCGCATCGAAGGCAAGAAGACGATGGGCTACGAACTTGCCGAGCAGTTTCGATGGGGCCTGCCGGACGTGATTTTTTATCCGACGGGCGGCGGTGTGGGCCTGATCGGGATGTGGAAGGCCTTCGAGGAGATGGAAGCTCTCGGCTGGACACAGGCCAAACGCCCGAAAATGATCGCCGTGCAGGTGGAAGGTTGCCAGCCGGTGGTCCGTGCATTCGAAGAAGGCGAGACACGCAGCCGTTTCTGGGAAAACGCCAGTACAGTTGCGAGCGGATTGCGTGTTCCCAAGCCACTCGGTGATTTTCTGATCTTAGATGCAGTCCGCAAGAGCGGCGGCACCGCACTGGCAGTCAGCGACGAAGAGACTCTCGATGCCGGATTGCAGCTCGCAACAGACGAAGGCATATTCGTAGCTCCCGAAGGCGCAGCGTGTGTTGCCGCACTGCGCAAGTTGATAGCGAGTGGATTTCTTAAGCCGGAAGAACGTATCGTAATCTACAATACGGGGGCGGGACTGAAATATCTGGAAGCGTACTCCACGCGTTTCCCGCGGCATTCGTCGGGCGACGCTGACAAACTGGGCGGGCTGATTACGCCGCGCTAGTCGGCGTTCACGTTCAGGGTTTCTGTGATTACCTGGGCATCCGGATCGTCCTGAAGGTCGCGGTATAAGACCAGGTTTCGACCTTCGCTCTTGGCCTGATAAAGTGCATCGTCGGCGGTTCTGATCAGTTCCCGGGCCGTGCTGCACAGGTCAGGCATAAATGTGGTTGCTCCGAAGCTTGCCGTCACGTTGATTGAGATGCCGCCCACGTCAAATCGTTCTGCTGCCAGCGCCTGGCGTGTCCGTTCTGCGTGGGCCCTGGTGCTGCGTTCGTCGCAACCCGGTAGCACGATCAGGAACTCCTCGCCGCCATAGCGGCCGAAGGAATCGTAGGGACGCAACGTGCCGCTGATTCTACTTGCGGTCTCGCGCAGAACGGAATCTCCCGCAAGGTGGCCGTGCGTGTCGTTGACGTTCTTGAAGTGATCGAGATCAAACATCACCAGCCCGAGTGGACGCTTTTCCCGAATGCTGCGAACGAGTTCACGGTCGAGTATCTCCAGAATAGAAGGGCGATTCCAAATGGAAGTCAGCGAATCCCTCGTAGCCTGCACACGAAGTTTTTCGCGCGCCACAAGGAGTTCACTGTGTAGTTCGACGATTCTTCGACCAGCGCGCAACCGAACCTTCAATTCATTGTATTCAAAGGGTTTTGTGATGTAATCGTCGGCACCAGCTTCCATGCCTTCGATCACGTCTCCAATTTCACTGCGAGCGGTCAACAGCAGAATGTAGGTGTAGGGCTCTTTTGCGCGAGAGCGGACAAGCTTGCAGATTTCCAAACCGGTAAGCCCCGGCATCATCCAGTCGAGGATTGCGAGATGTGGAGCATCGTCCCGTTGCAGCAGCTCCCAGGCGTCGTTGCCATTGGTCGTCGCAATAGGCTCATAATCCCATCTGCGAAGGGTTGCTTCAAGGACATGGCGCGAGACTATGCTATCGTCCGCGATCAGTACTTTCATAGTCTATATGCTCTTATCGGCATCAAGACCGCATGACGTTAATACATCCTTCAAAATCTACACTTCGGTAAAGCGGTTCGTTTTACGCGATTGTACACTAATGGGCATATGAGTGTCCTTGTGTTCCGTCATATTCCTTTCGAAGACCTCGGCATGATCGCACCGGCCCTGATGCGTAATTCTCTTGATTTCAGATATATCGACGCGTATACATCTGAAACTGGTTTAGTAAATATTGCAGCCTCACAAGCTTTGATATTTATGGGAGGTCCGATGTCGGCCAATGACGATCTGCCCTACATTCACGAGGAGATGGCACTAATTCGCGAGGCCTATGCTGCCGGCATTCCCATGCTCGGCATCTGTTTGGGTTCGCAACTGATCGCGAAAGCGCTTGGCGGCAATGTTGTCAAAAATCCAGTCAAGGAGATCGGTTGGTTTCCGATTGAGTTCACTGCGGCAGCAGGCCAGGATCCACTGTTTTCGGGGCTGGATCAGCCGGAAACAGTTTTTCATTGGCACGGTGAGACCTTCGATTTGCCTCCAGACGCCGAACTGCTGGCCAGTTCCGCAAGCTGCCGGCATCAGGCGTTTCGCCTGCGCGACAATATATACGGACTGCAGTTTCACCTCGAAGTCACGCCTGCAATGATTGCTGACTGGTGCGAACAAGACGCCAATTGTGGCGATGTTAAAGAGCTTCAATCACCCATCGATCCGAACTTCAATTCTACCCGCCTGAGCGAAACCGCTGCTCTCGTGTTTGATCGTTGGTGCGCGCTGGTTTCAGACTGCGGTAGGATACATCATCGGAGTCACTCATGAAAAAGTTGTTCCCGGTTCTGCTTTTGGCTGTGTCAGCCTGCCTGCTTCCTGCAGCTGAAGATACAGCGCTGGATCGCTATGTGCAGGCGCCCGACCCAACGTACAAATACGAACTTCTGAACACCGTGCCGGGTCAGGGGTTCACAACCTACGTGCTCGAACTGACTTCGCAGACATGGCGCAGCAAGGCAGAAGTGGACCGTCCGGTGTGGAAGCATTGGCTTACGATTGTACGTCCGGACAAGATCGACAGTGACATCGGCCTGCTCTACATCGGCGGCGGCAACAACGACAGCAAGCCTCCGCAGAAACCGGATGGAATGATCATCCCAATCGCGATGGGCACGAATAGCGTGGTGGCGGAGTTGAAGATGGTTCCGAACCAGACGCTTACCTTCTGCGACAACAAAAAGCCTCTAACGGAAGACTCCTTCATCGCCTACACCTGGGACAAGTTCCTGCGAACCGGAGATGAAACCTGGCCGGCTCGTCTGCCGATGACCAAATCCGCCGTGCGCGCAATGGATGCCGTGACGTCCTTCTGCGCCAAGCTCGATGGTGGTGGTGTCAAGGTCTCGAAGTTTGTCGTGACCGGCGGTTCCAAGCGTGGCTGGACCACGTGGACTACGGCAGCAGTTGACAAGCGTGTTGTGGCAATTGTGCCGATCGTTATCGATGTGCTGAATATGGAGAAATCCATGGAGCATCACTGGCGCGCATACGGCTTCTGGGCCCCTTCCATCAAGGACTACACCAACGCAAAAATAATGAATTGGATGGGGACGCCGCAGAATGTCGCGCTGATGAAAATCGAGGAGCCATATTCCTACCGCGATCGATTGATCATGCCCAAGCTGATGATGAACGCGACCGGCGATCAGTTCTTTCTACCGGATTCCTCGCAGTTCTATTTCAACGATCTCAAGGGCGAGAAACATCTGCGTTACGTGCCGAATGCCGATCATTCGCTGCGCGGAACAGACGCGATACAGACCCTCGGGGCCTTCTTCGATTCCATCGTGCATGATACCAAGCGTCCGGAATTCTCCTGGACCATCAGCAAAGATGGTGTGTTCCGCGTGAAGAGCGAAGTTAAGCCTACCGAGGTGAAACTCTGGCAGGCAACCAATCCGGACGCCCGTGATTTCCGGATGGAGAAGGTTGGTCCCATCTACAAGAGCACCGTGCTGACGGAAGAGAGCAAAGGCGTTTACGTCGCCAAGGTTGCCGCCCCGGAAAAGGGTTGGACGGCGGCCTTTGTAGAACTCACGTTCCCCACCGGCCGCTCCTTCCCGTTAAAGTTCACGACGGAAGTGAAGGTCTTCCCGGATACCTATCCTTTCCCGGCGTTTAAGCCTGAGAAGGTCGACTAGAACGGGCGACCCTAAGGAAACTTTTTAGTCACGAAATGTCCACATCGCGTCGAGATGTTGGATATGTCGAAGTTGACCATCAGTAAAGCAGATTGAAAAGCTCACTCAAAGCACGGCAGCCAATGCGGAGGAAAGCGCCGCTGCTGGCGAGGAGTTGAGCGCGCAATCGTAAACCCTCCGCGCCGTTGTAACGCTGATCACCGGCGTATCCGCAACCGGCTGGCCGACGTGGTACGAATGCCCGCGATCTCGGCGACCACCGGATAATCTCCGTTGGGGAGATCCGGAACCACGGTATTGAACTGGTACAGACCAGCACTTGTCAGGCCCGCGTATGTTACTTGTGCGGTTGCCTGGCCGATTCGAATCTTGACCGGGTTGAGCAGCGGACTCGCATTTACGACCACTTCGCCGGGCGTTATGGTGGGGTTGGTCGGGCCGAAGCCGGTGCCCCACAACGCAATCGTGTCCAGCGGTCGCGCCGGCACTGTCAGCAAGCCGTCGACAATTCCAGACGGGCCTATGTAACCGCCATTGGCATCGGTAGCAATGACGTACTCTTGTGTAAGCCGGAAGAAGCCCGGCAGCGCGGGCTGTAACTGTACAGTAGTAGCGGCGGAAGCGCCATTCGAGTTGGTAACAACCACCTGCGCATTCCCGCTCAAGGTATCCGCCGGAGCTTGCACGTTGATCTGGCTGGGGCTCACATAATACACGAATGCGTTTTTGCCATTTATCGTGACACTAACGCCATCCAGGCTGGTGGGGAGCTTGCCGTTGACGATGTCGGTGGCGGCCCAGGTACGCGTGGTGTTGGACAGTCGCGAGCCGTAGATGCTGATCCATGCGCCGGGTGCAGCGCCGGCTTGAAGGCCAGCCGCATTTACGACCCCGCTGCGTGTCGATATAACAGGCAGGGTGCCGGCTGGAGCATCCTCTGGTGTGAAGCCCATCACGATATCGAACGTGACGCGCTTTTCGCCGATCGCAGATGCGTTGACGGTTTCGATCGGACGGACTACGGATTGGCGTTGCGCCGCGTTGGTGATCCCATTAAGCACCATGTCCCCAGTGTTTAGGGCTTCGCCTTCGAAATGGCATTGTGTGATTAAATTGCCGCGGCCTGGAGTCTTGATCTGGTAATGAATGTGTCGTGTGCGACCCGGATAAATTCCTGGTTTGACAGTGCGAAACAGATAACGGCCATCCGAGGCAGTTTCGAACTTTCCATAGCCCTGGAAATTCGGCTCGCGGTTGGTAACAGGGCTTGCGGTATGGAGGTAGGCACCGTTGTTGTCGGCCTGCCAGATTTCGACTACAGCGCCACGCACCGGACTGCCGCCGCTGTCGAGCACGCGCCCGGAAACCCACATGATATCGCCCACACCGGGCGTAATCGAATCATTTATTAGAAGAAGGTCGTTGTCCTGATCGAGCGGTAATTTGTCCGGATAGTACGGTCCGATGGTTAAGGCGGGCGTTTTCACAAGCTCTTGAGCAAAAACGCCCTTTGTGTGCCAGAAGAACGGCGCCAAAGCAACGCCGCGTAAGATGTTGCGTCGAGTAAGTCCCAGTCTCGAGTTCATACGCTGTAGACGAGGCTACCCTGGATTTGAATTCGTTAAGTATGTAAAGCTTTACAAAAAGGAATTTAGCGACCGAGCCTACGCGCTGATTTCGCCGGATGGTACGGATCGCTCAGCTTCTTCGTGTTCGGCCCAGAGAATTTCGGCTCTGTTCAGCGCTTCTTCGATATTGGCGCAGATGTTCTCTCTGCCCACGTGCTGCTCAAACTCGGCCTGGTGAAGAAGGTGGGCGGGTTGTTCGCGGGCTCCACATAAGATGAGTGAGCGTCCGCTGCCGTGCAGCTTCGCGTGCAAAGCCTGGAGCGCCTGCAATCCGGTGGCGTCCAGAGCGGTCATATTGCGTAAGCGCAGGATGATGATGGGCGGTAGCTTGCGGAGACGGTCCGTGATTTCGGTGATCTTGTCCGTTGCACCAAAAAGAAACGGTCCGTGAATGCGGAACACTGTGGTGTAAAGCGGAATTTCCCGGCCTTGCAGGCTGTGCACGCGGCCTTCGCGAATATATTTCTGAGTCACGCGCGAGACAGTCGTAGTGACCGTGACCTTGCGAATGAACATCAGTGCTGCAAGGACCATTCCGATCTCGACTGCGACAGTCAGATCCGCGAATACAGTCAATCCGAAAGTAACGGCCCAGACCGCGATGTCGGCTTTTGAGAGCTTAAGCAGTTTCGGAATTTCATGCCATTCGCCCATGTTCCAGGCGACGACAAACAGAATCGCAGAGAGCACTCCAAGCGGAATATTGCTCGCCAGCGGCGCCGCCGCGATCATAATTACCAGCAACGTGATGGCGTGAATCATACCGGCCACCGGAGTCTTGGCGCCAGAGCGGATGTTCGTTGCAGTACGCGCGATCGCGCCGGTCGCGGGTAATCCGCCGAAGAGCGGCGAGACGACGTTGGCAACACCCTGCGCCATCAGTTCGACATTCGGATTGTGTTTATCGCCCGTCATGCGGTCCGCGACAACGGCGGAGAGCAGAGATTCGATTGCGCCCAGCATCGCGACCGTCAACGCGGGTGACAGCAATTTCAGGAAGAGGCGCGGCTGAAATTGCGGCATGTGCAGCGTAGGCAATCCGGCTGGAATTCCTCCGAAGCGCGTGCCGATCGTCTCCACGTGCAGTTCGAAAATCACCGCGACGAGGGTGCCCGCAAACAGAGCGACAATTGTGCCGGGGACGCGCTTGACCAGCGGCCTACGATCAGGATCAACGCGAGCGAGCCAGCCGCCAGCGCCGTGGTCAGCGGCGACAAGGTGCCGAAATGCACGATGATCGATTTCGAGGCGCTCGATGAATTCGCCCGGAACCGTTTCGATCTGCAGGCCGAAGAAGTCCTTGATCTGGGTGCTGGCGATCAGCAATGCAATTCCGTTTGTGAAGCCGACCACAATCGGGCGCGGCATGAATTTCACCGCGGTACCCATACCAGTCGCGCCCATGATCAGGAGAATTGCGCCTGCCATCATGGTGCACATGAACAGGCCATCGACGCCGTATGTCACGACGATGCCGGAAACAACCACGACGAATGCGCCGGTGGGGCCACCGATCTGCGTCTTGGATCCGCCCAAAGCGGAGATCAGGAAACCTGTGACAATTGCACAATAAATTCCGGATTGCGGCGGAAGTCCGGAGGAAATGGCGAAGGCCATGGCTAAAGGCAAGGCCACAAGTCCAACAGTAAGACCGGCAATCAGATCAGCGATCAGCGTCTGCTTACTGTATTTCGGCCAAAGCAGTATTGATTTAGGGAGCCAGCGGGATAATGATGAGGACAAATGCACGATAAACTCCTAGTTTACCGCATTCTGACCGTCCCTACGCTAAATGCTCGCCTAATTCGACGCTAACCTGGCTCGGTGTCAGTGCCTCGCCGGCGTTCATCCGCTCCAGAATTTTGTCGATGATCTGCTTGCCTTCATCCTTGGTGAAGTTCTTCAGGAACCCGTCAAAGAAGTGCTCGCCAGCCATCGCGTGGTTGATCTCGCTTTCTTTGTTGTGCTCCTGGAATTCCGTAAAATACACCACGCGAAATCGCCCGGTATATGACAGTCTCACGGTAGATCTCAAACATCGTCTTCTCAGATTCAAACGCGCCCATATGTAGGATTAAGGTAGCACAGGATGTGTGCCCGTTTGGTTATCGGACGGTAACAGCATACGGAGTGCTGGACTTTCCATCGACGTATCACGACAATTGCATGACTGCCGAGTAAGACCTGACCCGACGACTAAATTGAATGAACTGAAATGGAGTGGCACCAGCGATCTGTGAAATCTGCGTCACGCGCTGCTCCAGGCCGCTTATGGAAACCACCACCCTGTTCAAGCGATGTGTGCCGAGGTCGCCGTAACCGCTTACCAGGAGGGTTAACAGATCGCCTGCCCTGATACCGCGAATCGGGTCTATTGGAAAGTTGCCAAAAGTCACAGATACGATCGACCCTGCCGCACCCTCGACGACGGCAACGATCGAGGCTGATTCCGGCCGGCCTGTAAACGAATGATCGCTGGACCCTGGTTGGAGACCGGGCATCGTGAAGAAGATTAGCCCGGTGTTGCGCAAGAAGTTCGTGATCTGCATGCCACCAACGGTGAGCACCAGTCCGCCGGTAATCTGGGCCGGTGTGAGATTTGGCGCCTGGATCGAAACGCTGCTACCTGCGTACAGCCCGGAGGATTGCTGGTTCAGATTAACGATCGTGGAACTCAGTGAGAAGCGCCTCGGGTTAACGGGCAGCACCTGAAGCGCGAACTGCTGATCCAGCGACCGCAATCCGGTCACGACCGTCAGCGTATAGAATGCCGAGGCCGCGCTGGCGTTGACGCTTACATTCGCAATAATGCGCGTCGGGCTCAACACCCAGGCACGTTTCACGACTACGTCACTGCTGCCAAACCCGACTGTAGTCACTCCATCGACAAACGCCGTGCCGGTGCCGCTGATTTCGACCATGGATTCACTGCCGGCAGCGATCGAGTTGGGAGCCATCGAGACAGCGGCCGTGTCTGTGGCGCTCAGGCCGTCGTACTGATAGGTCGTCGGGTTTTGTGCCTGCAGGAACATCGAAGTCTGGCCATCCGGATTCAGTACCGTTACTGTTGCTTTGTGGCCCGCGGAAGCAAGCGGCACCTGAACCGATCAGCCCTTGCGGCGTCGTCTCAAGAACGGGCGCTTGTGCGCCGTCGAACCAGAACCTTGATTCAATGTTCAGCCCTGTTCCGTTGATCTGCGCGATACCGCGGCCCTGTCCATCTAAACCCGGGGCTATCGAGCTAATCGAAGGCGGGTGCGTTCTGGACCGCAGTGAAGCCAACGGAAGCACGTACACTTCGTTGTTCAGCATAAACACCAGGTGGCGCGGACCTTCGGCGGGCGCGGGGACCGGCTGCTGAAAATCGATAAGGATGAAATCCGCGGTGTAAGGCCCTGGGGCTGTTGGGAATGACTCCGGCCAATCCTCCGAGGACGCTGACGCTCAAGCCGGCTGCGGGCGCGATTCACAATCAGTCCCGCACCTGCGGCGGCTACCAATTGGCGGCCTCGCGGCGAAATTGATGTACGCAGGCTTGACGCCGTAGGTACCAGGATATCCATAAGCCTGTACCGAATGGAGTGCGGCCGGACGAGTGCTGCGCTGCACATTGAAGTTCACGCTCTTCAAAGGTCTGTCCGGCAGTTACCGGGAGCGGCGGCGCAACCTGCCAATCGTGCGCACGCCCGGATAAAACTGCAAGTCAAATGCGGCCGGGAAGGGAAGCGGACGACCATCCGGATCAAGGGGCGCAATAATGTTAGCAGGCGTCAGTTCAGCGGATAGTGCAGGGGGAAGCGAATGCGCATAGACGTAATAGTTGCCCGCCGGAATGCCTTCAATTCGATAGCTGCCGTCCGGAGCGGTAAGCGCACTCACGGCCGGACCATTCGCCGAAATCGCTACAACCGAAGCAAGGCCGACGCCCACACCTGATGACAAAACGCGTCCTGCAATCGTGCCTGTCGAGGAGTCGGAACGCTGCTGTCGGGTAGAGCAGGGAAATGCCCGCGATGTCATCGGCGGCCAGCGGCTTCGATTTACTGGTGGCTCGCGTAATCTCGGTTGACATCGTGGAAGACGTAAGCGTGTGCTGCAACCCCAGCGCATGGCCGAATTCATGAACCGCCGTCATGAAGAAGGCGTCGCTGTAGCTCGGCCGCTGCGACATGTCCTGATTGAACTCCACCACTGAGCGCATGATCGGTACGAACGGAGCTGTGCCCAAACCGGCGAGATCGCCACGCTTGGTCGGACCGCCCAAAGCGATCAGTCCGGGAGGCATTTCGTCGAAGACCACATCAATGCCCGGAGCCGATTGTGGTAAACCAGCTGGAGTCGTGCCACCGAAAGCAATCCGCAGATCCGAGGTTTCGACATCGTTCCAGACCTTGACGGCCGCCCTGATCTGGCTATTCACCGCATTCATCGAGTCGCCGCTGCCCAACTGCAACGCAGTCTGCTGTTCCGAAAAGAAGAAGAATACGGTCTTGCCGGGAAGGTTGCTGAGGTCAAATTTCTCGTAGATCGGGACGTAGGGTCCGGTTCGTGTATTGTAGTGAACGAAATGATAGTAGCCGGATGCGCCGGTTGCCAGTAGCAGACAGCTTACAGCCAGGATCGCGAATTTGCGGAACGAACCCAGCATTATCTGGAACCTCCACCGGCAACGCGGTTGATCTTGGCGCTCATGTCACGTAAAGGCATCAGCACCGACTCATCGGCGACAGGCAGTTTCGTGATCGCATCCAGCATCGTTTCCGTGCTTGCCGGACGAGCAACCATCGTTACGCCCTTGCTCACCTTTACGTCGAAGACGCCCTGGGAAAGCCCGATGACCTGGGTCATGCCGCTCTTGCCGGTCCACAGGAACAACACATACTCCGATCCCGTCGCCAGCGCGGGAGCTCCCGAGAAAGTCTGCTCCAGGCCGTTCGACTTGCCACCCGGGGTGGCGACCTCGACCTCAGATGCCGCCGCGCCTTTCCATCGTTCCAGCACTTGTACGCGGGAGTACGTGTAGATCATTGGCCCACGGAAAGCTGTACGGGAGCTCAGCACCTTACCGCGCACGATGGCGGTCGATTTGCTGATCATCTCGTCCGTGCTCAGACGTTCCAGGGTAGCCGCGCCGAGCGCGGCACATAGAATCAGACCGGCGATGGTGGACTTCAATGTCACGTAGCTTACAGTGCAGTCTTTGTACCATTACAAAGTGCTGGAAACAATAGGGGTTTTTACGAGGCTTCGCGAGGGGGTTGGGTATGTTGGACACAAGCCCGAGACAGGAAGGTACAACTTACGTCGGATCAGACTTCCTTGCGTACAATTAGAAGCGGAACATCCAAATCATGACGTACTGCATTGATTGTTGTTCCGAAGATCAAGTCTTTTAAGCCTTTATGCCCGTGAGCACCCATAATCAGCAGGTCGGGTCGAACCTGCTGCGCATAAGCCACGATTGCGCGTCTGGGCTTGCTGCTGTGCACCACGGTGGCTTCCACATCCACGCTTTGTGAGCGCAGTGTCTCGGCTATCTGATCGAGATAGTGTTGACCTGCCTTCACTTCAGAAGTCGAGGCCAGTTCACCATAAACCTGGCTGGTGACGCCTTCCTCAACGTGCAGCAGGAATAGTTTGGCATTATGCTGCCGCGCCATAGCAGCGGCGTGACCGATGGTTTCGCGATCGATCGCAGAATGGTCGAGAGTGACTAGTATCCGGCTGTATTCCTTCACCTTGACCTCCTCGTACTCGGGAGAAAGCAGATTGTCGGGAAGTTGCGGAACGTAGCGGTAGCGTTTGGCCCACTCGGGCAGGAGCGGTTCGAACCCAATCCAGAGTAGCAATCCGAGTAGTCCGATTCCGAAGCTGTACAGTAATATGGCGAGGGGGATTCGGAACGCTCCGGCTTCGCTGATCCAGTCGGCAAACGTATCGACCAACAGCCATACGTTCAGACCGACGATGATGGCGGCCGTGATCCAGGCCAAAAGCTTGACCCAGGCGGCGTTTGCGAACTCACCCATGCGCTTCTTATCACTCGTGAAATTAATCAGTGGAATGATCGCGAAGGGAAGTTGCAGACTAAGGATGATCTGACTAACAATCAACAACTTGTAAGTTCCAACATCACCTGCTACATAAATTGTTATGACCGCTGGGATCACGGCTACTATGCGCGTAATGAATCTACGCAGCCAAGGACGCATACGGAAGTTCAGGAAGCCTTCCATCACGACCTGTCCGGCCATTGTTCCGGTGATTGTGGAAGACTGACCCGCGCACAGCAGAGCGACCGCGAAGGCAATGCTGGCCAGCGATGTACCGAGTAGTGGCGCCAGCATCTCGTGCGCCTGATCGATTTGAGCGACCACGATGTTGCGCTTGAAGAACACCGTCGCGGCCATGATCAGAATGCCCGCGTTCACGAGCAGCGCGCCATTCAGGGCGATTACCGAGTCCACCAGATTGTAACGGCAGGCGAGCAGTTTCTCCCGCTTTGTCTCTCCGATACGGCGTGTTTGTACAAGTGCCGCATGAAGATACAGGTTATGAGGCATCACGGTCGCACCCAGGATTCCGATCGCGGCATAGAGACTCGCGCCGTCGAGCGTTGGTATCAAACCCGTCGCTATCTCACGGATATCTGGTTTCGCCAACCAGATCTCGACGAAGAAGCACCCGGCGATGATTGTAATCAGACCCAGTACAAACCCTTCGATGATGCGAATACCATAGCGTGTAAACCACAGAATAAGAAGGGTATCGGCAGTCGTGATGAGCACACCGGTGAGCACGTTGATGCCGAACAGCAGGTGCAATCCGATAGCTGCACCGATAACCTCAGCCAGATCGCAGGCAGCAATCGCGATTTCGCAAAGAACCCAGAGGATGTGGCAGATCGTTTTGGGATAAGTCTCGCGGCAAGCTTGCGCCAGATCCCTGCGGCTCACGATTCCGAGGCGGGCACTCAGCGTTTGCAGCAGGATGGCCATGAGGTTGGACATCACAAGCACCCACAGGAGCTTGTAGCCGAAACGGGCTCCACCTTCCAAATCCGTGGCCCAGTTGCCAGGATCCATGTAGCCAACGCTGATCAGATAGGCAGGACCGGCGAACGCGAACATGCGCCGCCACAGCGATACCTGTGACGTGCCAACGCTGGCGTGGACTTCTGAGAGTGCTGGGGTACTCTGAGCCGGGCTGCTGTCTGCCATAGGTCGCTGTTTAAAGCTTAGCGCTTGTGAACGTCTGTTGGGGGCGAATCTTCCACACGTAAGAATCCTGGAAATCAATGATTTTGCACCAACACCTTGGCCCAATGCAATCGGTGTGGTGGTTTTCAGCCATATTAATGAAGTGTAATCGACTAACAAGTCTATAAAAATAAAGGTTTTACAGTTTGGCAGATGGCATGCATTGTGACTTGTGTCGTGGAAGGAGAAGGTCATGAAATCCAATCGGTTAGCGGTTTTACTAGTCGGCCTGGTCGGTGCCGCTCCGATGTGGTCTCAGAGCGGGGAAGAAGCTGGCCGCGGAGTAGCGCGAATCAGCGTAATGAACGGCGACGTGTCTGTGCGCCGGGGCGATTCCGGCGAAGTGGTAGCGGCTGCGATCAACGCTCCGTTGGTAGTCGAGGATCGTGTGCTCTCAGGGCCGGGCTCCCGTGCTGAAATTCAGCTGGACTATGCGAATTTTGTGCGCGTTGGCGCGATGTCGGAAGTTCGCCTGTCGGAGTTGGAATACAACCGTTATCAGGTGCAGATTGCCCGCGGCACGGTTACGTTCCGCGTACTTCGCGACAGCAAGGCGGAAATTGAAGTAAGTACGCCAAACATCTCCGTACGTCCTCTAAAGAAAGGGACTTATCGCGTTACGGTGAATGACGACGGTACCACCGCAGTCACCGTCCGAGGCGGGGAAGCCGACATCTATACTCCACGTGGATCTGAGCTGCTGAAATCCGGACGCACCATGCTTGCTCGCGGCAGTGCCTCTAATCCGGAGTTCCAGTTGGTGAGTGCCATCCAGCAGGACGAATGGGACCGGTGGAACGATCAGCGTGACCGTGATCTAAGTCGTGGGCGCAGTTACGACTACGTCAGCCGCGACATCTACGGCGCAGAAGATCTTGACGACAACGGCACCTGGGTGCAGGCCGACAATTACGGCTGGGTTTGGGCACCGCGCGTTGCCGTCGGTTGGGCACCTTACCGGGATGGACGCTGGGTTTGGGTGGATTATTACGGTTGGTCCTGGGTCAGCTATGACCCCTGGGGCTGGGCACCGTATCACTATGGTCGCTGGTTCAATTCTCCGCGTCACGGTTGGTGCTGGTGGCCGGGCGCCGTGGGTGGGCGCCACCACTGGAGTCCCGGACTGGTTGCATTCTTTGGATGGGGCGGTCACGGCGGAGGAGTCAGCATCGGATTCGGAAATGTCGGATGGGTGCCGCTCGCTCCGTATGAGACCTATCATCCTTGGTACGGTCGCAACTACTACGGCGGATATCACAACAAAACGATTATCAATAACGTGCATGTTGTTAACAACGTGAATGTTACAAACATCTATAGGAACGCTCGGGTGGCGAATGGAATCACGGGCACCAGCTCCGATCAGTTTGCACGCGGCAATGGCCGCTACAATCGGGTCTCGGAAAATGATATCCGCTCTGCCAATCTTGCACGAGGACCCTTGCCTGTAACGCCGACCCGAGAGAGCCTGCGCATGAGCAATAGGGAAGTCCGTGCATCCGCTCTGCCGCAGACTCGCGAAGACCGAAGCTTCTTCAGCCGCCGGCAGGCGACCAAGGTGGAGAGGGTTCCGTTTGAAGAGCAGCGTCGCGGGATCGAGCAGATTTCCAGGCGGAGTACTCCGGATGCGGTCCGTACGGCCGAGACTCCAGCAAACCGTGGCGCAGCTTCGAACAATTCGGTGCGGGGCGCTACGGAAAGCGGTTCAAGGCGTGCCGATCAGTCTTCCAACATCACTGTGTCGCCGCGAAATTCTGCAGTTGAGTCCTCGCAGAGACAGGCAGAGTCTGACCGTCAGAGTGGCTGGCGCAGATTTGGAACACCGGCGGCAGGCCAGGAGGCCAGGGGAACCTCGAATCGAGTTCCTGCGGCTTCTTCCGGCCGAACCTCAGAACGCGCGGTTGAAAGCAACCGTTCAGATAGGAGTGACCGCTCGGACAGTGGATGGAAGCGATTCGGCGAGCCCGCGGCCGTAAGGCAATCCGAGCAGCCGTCAACGCGCAGTAACGGAGTGACGGAACGCTTTGGTCAGCAAGCTGGCACATCTGAGTCGCGCGGCAACGGTCAGAGCCGGGTCGAACAATCCGCACCGGCCGTTGAGCAAAGGTCACAGCCGTCGCGATGGGATAGTTGGAATCGGTCTGGCGATGAGCGGCGCGTGGAACAGCCCAGAGTCGAGACGCAGCGCAGTACGCCTCGTATGGATGCGAGCCCTCGCAGTGAGCGACAGACCCGTAGCAGCGAGCCGATCCGAATCAGCCCGCCGATCGTACAGCAGCGGTCCGCTCCGGCCGTTCAGCAGCAGCGTTCTGCTCCTGCGGTTCAGCAGCAGCGTTCCGATCCTGCGCCGCGCGCTGAAAGTGCTCCCAGCCGGAGTGAGTCGCGCGGCAACGCGGGGGCATCACGTGAGAGCAGCGGCGGTCGGGGTAGCTCATCATCTCGCAGTGAATCTCGTGGCGAGTCTCGTGGAGGCCGTGGTCGGTAGGTTTGAGCAGAACAGTTTCTTTCTTCCCTTGAGGCCTTGGTCCAGTATCCGGATCGGGGCCTCCTTTTTATTGCCGATTCGCATAGTTGACATAATATATGTTATCGGAAGCGAGTGACAACGAGCCCTAATGGGACTCATAAACGACTGAAATCTCACGTTGTGGTAAGTCAACCACACTTTGCAACTAGGAGGATTCCTCAACTTATTGATACTACGTGACCTCCCGAAACTGACGAACAGATATTTTCATCCCCTTCAAATCCAGCGTGCCAGTTCCGCCACACTCGATGCCCACGATCAGACACTTTCATCAGTTAACAAGTTGAAAACACGCTTGCAAAATTCCGCGCGATCTGTTAGGTCTAACTCTTGACCTTTTCGCGTTGGCGATTCGGAGACCTTTTTACCAACGCAGGTAAACCACTATTCAGAGGAGGTTGGAAGTCATGCACAAGGCATCCAGAAGCGCAGTATCTGCCGGAGCGTCCGCGACCTCGAAGAGCATAAAGCCAGCCCCCATCCGCACAAATACTTTAAAGAAGGCCGCCACGCCATCCGCGCCGCCGACTGCAAAGCGGGCTCCGCGGGCGGACCCGACAGCGGCTGCGCTCAAGGAGTACGAAGCCGCAGTGGCACTGTTCCACGCTGGCGAGTTCAAGGAAGCAAAGAAGCGTTTTGAACACCTGGCTGAAGGGGCTTCCCACGAACTCGCGTATTCGGCACGGCTACATGCCCGCCTATGCGATCAGCGCATGACGCGGCGTGAAATACGGCCAATCAGCGCCGAAGAACATTATCACTACGGCATCACACTACTGAATGAAAAGAAACTGGAAGATGCCAGACAGCAATTCGAAAAAGCGTTGAGCATGGCCCCCGCCGCCGACCACGTCCACTACGCCTACGCTCTGTGCCTCGGTTTGAAGGGCGAACTCGCCGGAGCATACCAGCACTTACGGCGCGCAATTGAGTTGCAGCCCCGCAACCGCAGCATGGCGCGAAACGATCCCGATTTCGCCGAGCTTTGCAGAAAGACACCGCTCAATGAGTTACTCTCAAGACAGTAGGATCCGGAGTAGCGGATCACTTCTTGGAGAATAGTGACCAAAGAGCCACTGAGAATCGTTGCCATCGGCGGCGGCACAGGCCTATCCACGCTTTTGCATGGTCTGAAACGGCGTATCCTGAATCCGGAAACTTCGCTGGGCAGCCAAGGCCGCAAACTCGAGATTACAGCCATCGTAACGGTAACCGACGACGGCGGCAGTTCCGGCCGTCTGCGCCGCGAATTCGATGTACTCCCGCCGGGCGATATACGCAACTGTATGGTCGCCTTATCCGAAGACGAAGGGCTGCTTTCCCAACTCTTTCAATACAGATTTCCTAACGGCGCAGGTCTTAAAAACCACAGTTTCGGGAACCTGTTCTTAACCGCTCTATCTAATATGATGGGCGATTTTCCCAGTGCTGTGAAAGTGTCCTCTGAGATCCTCGCGAGCGTCGGCCGAATCTACCCGTCCACCGGTGCAAACGTAGTACTGCGCGCCACGCTCGAAGACGGCAGCACCGTGAGCGGCGAGACGCGAATCAGCCGCAGCAAAAGCAGAATTGAACGAATCGAACTGGAGCCGAAGCGCTGCAAGCCGATGAAGGAATCGCTACAAGCGATCGCGGAAGCAGATTTGATTTCACTCGGGCCTGGCTCGCTGTTCACAAGCATCGTGCCAAACCTGCTGGTGGAAGGCATTCCGAACGCGATTCGCCGGTCACCGGCAGTCAAGGCCTGCTTTGTCAACCTGATGTGGCAGCCCGGGGAAACTACTGGGTTCAGCGCCGCCGATCATGTCCGGGCAATCGAGAAGCACGCTCGTGGAGGTCTGCTGGATGTGGCTGTGGTGAACACCACATGCATCTCCCCTGCCCTTAAAAAGCGCTATGCCGCGGAACGCGCCATGCCCGTGGAGACGGATCACGAGGCGCTCGAAAAACTGGGCGTTTCAGTTATTGCGCGCGACCTGTTGGCAAAGTCCGCCAAAGTCCGCCATGACTCAGATGCCATCGCCGCTGTTGCACTGGAACTGGCCGCTGCCGGACGGCGCCGGCGCGTAAAAGACGCCCTTCAATCAGACCCCCTCGCGCGTTCATAATAGAGAGTTAAATATGGAACAGAATGTGACCGTTGTCATTCTTGCGGCCGGGCTCGGTACGCGCATGCGATCCAAGCAGGCCAAGGTCCTGCATCAGGCCGGCGGACTCACGCTGATTGAGCACGTCGTCAACAGCGCTAGCGTGATTGCGCCCCTGGATCGCATTTTTGCGGTGATCGGGCATCAGGCTGAAAAGGTTCAGCAAACACTCGCACAGCGCGGTATCGGCTTCGTCCAACAGCAGGAACAGAAGGGCACTGGCCACGCGCTGGCAATGTGCCGCGAACAGGTGGAACCGCTTGGCGGGTTGCTCGTCGTGCTCTACGGTGACTGTCCGTTGCTCTCGCCGAAGACGTTGAAAGAACTCGTGCAGCGCCAGGCCGCATCGACTGCTGCTGCCACGGTGATCACGACCATTCTTCCCGATCCAACTGGCTATGGCAGAATCCTCGTGGATGAGGACGGCAACGTGCGCGCGATTGTCGAGCAAAAGGCCGCGACGCCCCAACAGCTTGCGGTTCGCGAAATTAACTCCGGGATTTATTGCTTCCGCTCCGATCTGCTCTGGCAACACATCGGCAGCATCGTCCCGAACAATCCGGTTAACGAGTACTACCTGACCGACATTGTCGAACTGTTCCGCAACGCCGGCCAGAACGTCGGGATACTGCGCCTTGATGATCCAAGCGAAGTGCTCGGGATCAACTCGCGGGTTGAGTTGGCCGAAGTCGACAACCTTTTCCGCCAGCGCAAAGTGCGGCAATTGATGATCGACGGCGTAACGATTCGCAAACCGGAAACGGTCACGATTGATACGCAGGTGCGGATCGGGATTGACACGGTGGTTGAGCCATTCGCGCAGATTCTGGGTAACACCGTTATTGGTGAAGACTGCCGGATCGGTGCGTCGAGCATCATTCAGGATTCGCAACTGGAAGACAACGTGGACATTCTTCCATTCACCAGCATCGGCACATCGCACGTCGGCGCAGGCGCCAGCCTTGGACCGTACGCGCGTCTGCGCATGGAAAATGACGTGGGCCCGGGCGCGCATATTGGCAACTTCGTCGAACTGAAAAAGACCAAGTTCGCCGCGGGCGCCAAGGCGGGGCATCTCGCCTATCTCGGCGATTCGACCATCGGAGAAAACGTCAACATCGGTGCGGGCACGATCACGTGCAACTACGATGGCGCGAAAAAGCACGGGACCATAATCGGTGACGACGCGTTTATCGGAAGTAATTCGACGCTCGTGGCGCCAGTCGAAATCGGCTCGGGAGGCTACGTCGCGGCGGGATCCGTGATTACCGACTCCGTACCCGCCGACTCGCTGGCACTCGGCCGCGCCCGCGAAGTGATCAAAGAAGGCTGGGCCAAAAGACGCCGCGAGGCAAAAGCGTAAAACTCTACATCGGCAGAAGCGCGAGCAGTTTGTCGATCAGCTCATCGGGGATCACAGCGTCTAGCGTGACGTCGCGCTGTTTCTGTTCCACCTTGATCGCGTCATAGACCCGCAGCAGGTCATTGCGATCTGTTGGCGTGTTGAGGCGGCCGAGGCCAATGATGCCTTTCAGCGCGGTCGCGAGTTGATTCGCGTCCTGATCCGTCGCCGCGATTCCCCTGCCCTGTATGTGCAGTTCGCGCGAAAGATCGGCGGAGACCATCATCTGCTGCAGCGAAGAATAAATTTTGCCGAGGTTCGCCAGATTACCTTCCTTAGGAATTCCGAGCGCGGAGGTATTTTGCCCGCCGAGCGCGACCATCCAGAGTTGACTTCCGTTTGGAATCATCGCGAGAGCGTCTTTAAGCGCCGGCGCGAGGGTGGTCTCGTTACGATGATCAATGATGTACATCAGCGCATCGACTTTGCCGGCAATCGCCGTGGTGGGGTTCAGGAACGCAATCGCACCTTCGGTTCGGCCGATCAGGTTCGTGCCTTTGTACGTGATGCGTTCGGCGCCTTCGATCTGGATGCGCGGTTCCATACCCATCTCGGAAAATTTGCCGCGCGCCATGATAACGCTGTGTTTGCCGGTGGATGCGACCAGCACCTGCCACAAGGCCTTACGCGGATCGATGCCGGTTTTCTTGACCAGGTCATCGACTGCTGGCAACTCGCGCGACGCAAAGTGCTTCTGGTATAGCGCGGACTTCTGCAATTCGTCCATACGCACACCGGCGAGCATAATCGTGTCGGTTGGCACCAGTGTCAACAGCGCCGGATCGATGTACAACGGGCGGGCGGCCTCTTTCGATTTGCATCCTGCGACAAAGAGAGCGAGGCTCACGACAACAATCATTAGAAGTTTGCGCATTAGAAATCCCGTTTGGAAAATACGATCAGGCCTGCGGAAAGAACGATCACGGCGAATGCCGCGGATGACCAGAGTGGTGCGTAGCTTTCCACGGTGCGGTCAAAAACAAAATCGAGCGTCATGCGTCCGATGTCATAAACCTTCGGCAGCGCGTAATAAAGTCCGCGCCAGATATCGCGCGTCCATTCCGATGAGAGCAACCGCTCCATCACCGTTTTTTGCGCGAGTATCGGACTCAGCAGCATCACCGCCACCGTGATCATGGTCGAAAGCGCCGAGCTTTCAAACAACACGCCCATCAGGATTACTATGCTCAGCAGCACCGCGAAGGTGAACATTGTTGAAGCTATGGTGAGCAGGAAGGCTTTCGGCCACAATCCGGTTTTCCATCCGAGGATGATCCAGACGCCGAGTACGAGGTAGGCGATGTTGCAACCGACCACCAGAACGTTTCCGATATAGCGTCCCAGAATGATATGCGTGCGGCGCACCGGTTTTGAAAGCAGCAATTCAATACGGCCCGCTTCGAGCACGCTCGGAATCAAGCCTGAAGAGGCAAACACAGCCAGGAACATGCCCCAGGTGTAAAGAAACGTCGCGATGCCGGCCTGCGCCTGCCGTACGATTTTGCCAACTTCCATGCCTTTCGGGTTGGTCTGTCCTAACAACGTGATTGTTGCGACCGCGCCTTGAACGATGTCAATCTTCAGCAGGAACAAGAAGAACCCGATCATCAGGGTGGAGAGCGCAAACAGACCCCAGAAGATTTTGCGCGCAAGCGCTTCACGGAAAGTGTCAACCACGAGCGCGAGGGTTGTCCTCATGACTTCCCTTCCACGGTTTTGATGAAAATTTCTTCAAGCGTGCTCGCAGTCGGAATGATCGATTCAATCTCGCAGTGTTCCGCACGCAGTGTATCGAGGGCTACATTCAATACGTCGCGATCAGCCAGTTGGAAAGTTGTCAGGCCATCGTTCCTGGAAACAGCTGAAGACGCTGGGCTGAGGGTTTCGATAAGGCGCTCCGGAACGTTAGACGCACTCAAGCGATAGCCCTTTGCGGCCGTAAGATCTTTCACCTTGCCTGTGAGCGCAACCTTGCCGCGATTTAAAATCGCGACGTCCTTGCAGAACAGTTCCACTTCCACCAACAGGTGCGAGTTGATAAAAACGGTCACGCCCCGTTGCTCGAGTTCCTGCAGAATTTCGCGAATCTGAATGCGGCCAACCGGATCAACGCCATCCGAGGGTTCGTCCAGAATCAGCAGGCGTGGATAGTGCATCATGGCCTGCGCAAGGCCCAGTCGCTGCAGCATGCCTTTGGAATACTTGCCGATGCGAAACTCGCCCCATTTCTCCAAACCTACCAGGGCCAATAGCTCGGGAATGCGTTTCTTGCGGTCGCGTGAAGGCATGCCGGAGAGCGCTGCATAGAAGTCGAGCATGCCTGTGCCAGTGAAGTAGGTTGGGAAGCGATGGTTTTCAGGTAGGTAACCAACTGGCACTCGCGCATCAATCTCGCAAGCGTGCTTGCCGAAAATCATTGCGGAACCGCGCGTCGGATGCGTGGCCGAAAGCAGCATTTTAACGAAGGTGGTTTTGCCTGCGCCGTTCGGTCCGAGGAAGCCGAACGTGCTGCCGGGCGCAACGTTGAGCGAAACGCCATCGACGGCGCAAAACTCACGCCGCCGCAGTGGGGTTCGGAAGACCTTGGTCAATTCCAGCGTTTCGATCGCGAAGTCAGATGGCATCAGACGTTTGTCAGTACCATTGTAAGGCTTGCCTACGCGCTGCTCACGAACGGCAGTGCTTCAGCGCGATCCCAGCGATCTTCGAAGAGCCCTTTCAGTGCCTCAGAGAGGCCGGGGTGATCGAACACGAGCGAAGTCCAGGTCTGCTTCGTGATCACGGGATCGAGCAGCGCAATCAGTCCGCGGCGGCCGTCGAAAAGCGCCATCTTCAGTGGCACGGAAGGCGCTGTGCGCACTTCCACACCAATGTGGATGTACTCTACCAAACGCGCGCGATGCTCTTCATCGAGTGCTCCGCTTTCAAGCAGCAGCCGGCATTTCACACCGCGCGCAAAAGCTTGCCGCACCAGCGTTTCATCGAACGGATCCACTGCATAGGGTGGACGCGAAAACTCAATGTATTCCGATTTTGCATCCACCAGCATGCGACGGTAGAGCGCGGCGGTTTGCGTGGGATCGCTCACGATTTGCAGGAAGTCGAGAGTGCCCCGCCCTTCCTTGCCCTCGGAATACGCTGCGTTTAGATCGTCCACGAGGCCTGAGGCCAGGCGTGCCTGCTCGGTCAACTCATGTTGAATTTGCTGCGAGCGTCGTGACAGATACCCGGGCAGCGCCAAAGCGGGTTCTACTGCGGAGAACAGTTTGGTTTTCTCCTGAACAACCTGCGCAAAGCCTTTCTCGACAAGGCTATCGAGCACCTCATAAATCTTCTGGCGCGGCACATGCGCGCGGGCAGCCAGTTCCAACGCCTTAAATCTGGGGTGCCCTATCGAGCACCAGATACGAGCGGGCTTCATACGCGTTCAGCCCAACGCTCTGTAACTTCTTCCAGAACCGCTGAAATTCCATCTCAGATAGGTCGCGGATCATCATATAAGCAATTGGCCTTAACAATATCAAAATTCGAAGGGCCAGGGGCGACGGTTGCTGGTGTAAAATTTAGACAGTACTGGGAGGCGAGCGAATGAAATCGGCTCACTGGGATCTTCCTCATACGCTGGGTTCTTTACGAAACAGCAAATTCTCAGAGGACACAACCGCTTCGCGCAGCGTCAAGGATGAATTGCGCGAAAACCTGATCGGGCGCATCCGCTGCAAAGAGCCATTATTTCCAGGCATCGTGGGCTACGACGATACAGTCGTACCACAAGTGATTAACGCCGTGCTGTCGCGGCACAACTTCATCTTGTTGGGTTTACGCGGTCAGGCCAAGACGCGCCTGATCCGAATGCTGACGACACTTTTGGATGACGCGCTGCCGTACATCGCCGGCTGCGAAATTCATGATAATCCCTACACTCCGATCTGTCGTCGCTGCCACAACCTGATTGAAGAGATGGGCGAAGAAACGCCGATTGCGTATCTGTCGCCTGAGCAGCGCTACGTGGAAAAGCTCGCGACTCCGGACGTCACGATCGCCGACATGATCGGCGACATCGACCCGATCAAGGCCGCTCGCCAGGGCCAGAATCTTTCTGACGAGCTTACGGTACACTACGGCCTCCTGCCGCGTGCGAATCGCGGCATTTTTGCGGTGAACGAACTTCCTGATCTCGCTGGAAAAATTCAGGTAGGCTTGTTCAACATCATGCAAGAGGGTGATGTGCAGATCAAGGGCTATCCGGTACGGCTGCCGCTCGATCTGATGCTGGTGTTCACGGCAAATCCTGAAGACTATACGGCGCGCGGAAAAATTATCACGCCCTTGAAAGATCGCATCGGCAGCGAGATCCGCACGCACTATCCCGCGACCATCGAGCACGGGATGTCGATTACAGAGCAGGAGGCCTGGATCACGCGAGACTCAGCGGTAGAGGTGCGAGTGCCGGAGTACATTCGTTCGGTTGTTGAGCAAATAGCGTTTCTGGCGCGCGAGGACAAACGCATTGACAAGCGCTCCGGCGTCTCGCAACGCCTGCCCATCTCTGTGCTGGAAAATATGGTTTCCAGTGCGGAGCAGCGTGCACTGATATGCGGTGAGGCTTTGGCTGTGCCGCGCGTGGTGGATATTTACGCTGCCCTGCCCTCCATTACAGGCAAGCTTGAACTGGAGTACGAGGGCGAGTTAAAGGGCGGCGACGCGGTTGGCCGCGAATTGATCAAAGCTGCTGTCGGCAAAGCTTACACCGAATACTTCGACGGCGTAAACGTAACCGCAATCGTGCGATGGTTCGAGCAAGGCGGCGAATTGAAGTTCGATGAACCGGTCCGCTCGAAAGAGATGGTTCGGCAACTCGACAAAGTAGAGGAGCTGATGGCAAAGACGGCGAAGCTCGGGCTTGGAGTCAGTGAGCCGGACCAGGTTCGCGCTTCCGCTGCGGAGTTCATTCTCGAAGGACTCTACGCACATCGCCGTATCAGCCGCAATGAAGAGCGTGGATTCCATGCCGAGGAGCGCAAGCGCGAAACCCCGAGCGCGGAAGAACGCCGCACGCGCCGTCAGCAATTCAATTGAGCGGTGATGCATGAAGCGAATTACCTACAGTCGCTATACCGGCGATGATCTTGGTGTCAGCGCCGAAGATCTGATGAGTGCGCTCGCAAATTTCTTTCTCGACAGTGGATTCGCGGGCGAGTCCATGCGCTTCAGTGAATTCGATGAACATTCGCTGGAGCGGCTCAAGGAAGCCATTCAACGCGCACTCGAATCCGGCCAACTCTTCGATCAGCAACGGGCCGAAGAACTGCGCCAAAAGCTGGACGCGATGTCGGCCGAGAACCTCGACCAACTTCTCGAGCGGCTTGTGCAAAAGCTTGCCGACGAGGGCTATATAAATTTGCAGGAGCAGCCCGACTCAGCGAATCCCCAGGAGGGTCCGGGTTCAGTGGGCGGCGCCGAAAAGAACGTGCGCTTCGAAGTCACGGACAAGTCACTCGATTTTCTTGGCTTCAAAACTTTGAAGGACTTGATGGGCTCGCTGGGCAAATCGAGTTTCGGCGCGCACGACACACGCGAACTGGCGACCGGTGTTGAGACCAGCGGTTCATCGAAGCTCTACGAATTTGGCGACATGCTGAATCTCGATATCAGTGCCACGCTGTTCTCAGCTGTGCGTCGCGAAGGCGCAAGTGTTCCTTTGAATCTCGAGTACGAAGACCTGCACGTCCATCAAGCCGAGTATCAGAGTTCGTGCGCGACTGTGTTAATGCTTGATTGCAGCCACAGCATGATTCTCTATGGAGAAGATCGTTTCACGCCCGCTAAGCGTGTCGCACTCGCACTTGCGCAACTGATCCGCACACAGTATCCAGGCGACAGTCTGCGTTGCGTGCTATTCCACGACACGGCCGAAGAATTACGCGTTTCAGAACTGGCGCGCGTGCAGGTTGGGCCATACTATACCAACACGCGCGATGGGCTGATTCTTGCGCAGCGGTTGCTGAGCCAGGAAAAGAAGGACATGAAGCAGATCATCATGATCACCGATGGCAAGCCGTCGGCGCTCACGCTTGAGGACGGGCGCATTTATAAAAATGCGTTTGGCCTCGACCCGCTGGTGATCAGTAAGACGCTGGAAGAAGTTGGACGCTGTAAGCGCCAGGGCATCATGATCAACACCTTCATGCTGGCAAGCGATTACGGCCTGGTGAATTTCGTGCAAAAGGTGACCGAACTCTGCCGCGGCAAAGCCTATTTCACGACGCCTTATACGCTGGGGCAGTACCTATTGATGGACTACATGAATCGCAAGACGCGCACTGTCCACTAATCGCCACGCGACGATGTGCAGCAGGCAACAGCAGGCGAGTGCGAGGCCGAGGCATTTCACTGCGAGTCTGTTTTTTGCCGAATCGGTGAAGCGGTTCGGAATTCTCCGCAGGGCCTAGCGTCAAGCCTTCGAGACGTTCGCGCAAATCACGCAATTCAAGAACAACCTTGTTGAGCAGTGTCAGCACATGCAATGGCTCAATCACAATCAACATGCTCACAAAGAGAAGTGGAGCATCCATACACAATCTGGCAATAATTTGTTCCATCGAAAAATAAAATCCTGTTATCTGTTTGAAAGTAGCGGAGGGTCGAGGGTCAACGTGGACAGCGCCGTACCCGGAAAATAGTGAGTCAGTATGTCCTTGAAGAGCGCACCAGCGGCGGCCATACCTGAAGCTCCAGCCTGGCACAATCCAATGCCATGCCCCAGGCCTTTGCCTTTGAAAACGATCTCGTCGCCTTCGCGCGTTGCGGTGTAATTGTTGCTCGGCAGCGTCATGAAGCCGTGGCGGCGAATAATCTCCATGCGCGCAGTATCGGATCCGGGCGATCTCAGCAGGCCGGCTGCTTCGACAACATGCAGACGGCTATGCCAGGTGCGCTCCTGTTTGCGGCACTGCTTGCAATCGACGCCATAGAAGGGATACGGCCGCGCGACCTGGCCAATATCCTTAAGCGCCTTTGTCTGTCCGCCGCAAGCTGCGAAGAAACGTGAGGGGACGGCCTTTCCCTTCCAGGTGAGAATCAGTCCCTCAGTCGATTTCGTTGCCTTCGCGGAAGCTTGCTCGGGGCTCGGCGACGTCTTGAAATATTGGCAGTGCGTACTGTCGCAGAAATCGAACTTCTTATGTAAACGGACCAGCGCGTGATAGTAGGATCGCGAGGCTACGGCGAGCGCCTTCAGCGACTCCAGAGGAGTCTTGGGAGAACTCTCCGCCAGAACGGCGGAAGCTACTGCGGTTTCTAAACTAGTGCTGACTACGGGGCGAAGCAAACCGGCCTCAACTACAATTTCCAGATTCCCGCGAAATCGACGTTCGATCTTGCCGGGGATGGAAAGAAAAAATTCTGATCCACCCTGCAATTGTACCGAGACTGCCCGCCTCACGTCTTTTCCATTTCCGAGCGAATACTCGACCAAGTTGTCACGCACGACAAACGTAATGGCTTCGTCGGGAGCGAGGCTGCGTTTGATGCCTCCGGCGGTGAGTTGAAAACTCATGCCTTTACAAGGTTTTGCAAGGAGACGCGTGGTGGGAGTGGCTGAGAATACACCTATACGGAGATCACCTGCCCAAAGAGACAAGCCGGAACAAATCAGCACTGAAAAAATTCGTTGCATAGCCCAAATCTCTCTATGCGTTCAACGGTCGCAGGATACCGCCATCCGAAACGAATACCCTACTATACTCAATCTCAGGCAAAAGTGAAACAGTAAAAAAAACCGGGAGCACAATGGTGTTGGCCATTCTGCCCCCGGATCAAACCGTACGGATAAAGCTCTTAGCGAGCGTGCAAGCGATTCACAGAGAAGTCGGCGTTCGGGCCGTGGCAAGTACCACAGCTCTCACTGCCCTTCGGCGAATTCGCAAGAGCGTGCGACAGAGCCTGCATGCTGTCATGGCAGCCTGTGCAGGCAGCGGTTGCCGGACCCATGGGACTGAGCGGACCGGCCGGATCTGCTACGTTGGAATGTGCTGCATTCAGCGGCAGCTGCTCCGAGTTGTTTACGTGGCACTGACCGCAATTGCGGCGGTCGCCAGGGTAGCCGAACTCCTGTTCGCTACGAAGGACCCGACCGTGTACGGACGAGCGAGTTCCTTGCCCGTGTGGATCTTGTGGATCATCACGCGCATATCGACGCTGGTGCCAGGCGCTGTGCCGGCCTGTCTTGGTGGGGTTATGGCAGATGATGCACTGTTCAGTAGTGTTCCGCGAACCGCCGTGGAACGCGAGATGCGCCGTGGCAGGAGTTGCACTTCTCGATCGCCACGATTTTGCGCCGCGGTTCCATCTTCGAACCATCGACTGAGAAGTAGATCTGCTTGTTGACGCCGCGTCGCGGATCGTCTGTTCCTTCTTGGTGCCCGCGAGGAGTTTGGTTTCCATGCGGCCTTCGATGGCCACCGTAAATGAGCCCTTCGCAGTGGCAGGAATCGCCGTGTTGAATGTCCACCAGTGGCGGCCATCGCCTGCGCCATCAGCCTTGCGGACATCTTCTGTAACGTATGTCGTGTAGTCCGAGTTCGGTCCCGCGAGGTGGAGCGAGAGCCTGGACATGTCAGCAGCCTTAATCGGCTTGCCGGCTTTGTCTTTGACCGTGAAGACAACCGTGGGCCTCTGGCCGGCGGCGTTATCAGTCACGCTCTGGATTTCAAACACGACACCCGGCAGCAAGCTGGATTTGGTCGGAACCATATGCGCGCCGGCGATGGAGATATCGAAGTCCAGTTCGCCCTTTGGCTGGTGGCAGGTTCCGCAGAGATTGTCGCTGACCTGCGGAAGATTCGCGTGGTTTTCGCCGGTCGCGAAGTTCACGTTGTCGTGGCAGGCTCCGCAAGCAACGCGATTCGGCTTTGTGATAGGCACTTGCCTGCGCCGGGCCCGCTTCGTGGCAAACACCGCAAGCTTGCGGCGTGGCCGGGAAGTTGACCTCGGAATAGTCATGCACCGACTGGGAGTTGCCAATGATCTGATATTTCTTGCCGGCTATCACGCTGGGCAGATTCGCGCCCATGTGAATCTTGTGCGTCATGACTGGCATGTCCACTGAATTGCCGGTGTCCGGATCCGTGGTTTGCGGCGTGTGGCAAAGTACGCAAAGTTCCATCGTGCGGCGGCTGCCGCCGTGGAAAGCAATTTGCGAGTGGCATTTGTTACAGGTTGCGTTGGCGCACCACGTCGCGAGTCACCGTCACTTTGGAGCCATCCGGCACAAAGTTATAAACATCATCGTCGTACTGCGTGCCCATGTCGAACTCGCTCAGGTTGCGCGAGCCGTATGCGCCGACGCTGTGCGTTGCGGTCTTATCGTAGTTCGCGGGCAGTTTCGTTGCAAACGTATAGACGTAGTCGCCATCGGCCACATTCGTCCACGTCCCACCGGAATCCGTGCCCGCCTGCGTCGCCGCCACGTTGGTAATCGGACTGGTCACGCGGCGAGTCGTGTAGGAAACATATTGCGTCGCGCCCTTCGGTATGCTCGCCAGAATCAGGCTCGTTGAGACTGTGCCCGGAGTCTGGATGCCGATCGCGATCCAGCGCTGGCCCTTCGGATCGGTCAGTTTTACGCTCGCCTTGACTGTGCCGTCAGCTGCGATTGTTACGCCCGCAACCTTGATCACGAGACCCGGCCTCACGAAGTTGACGGCTTCGGGACTCGCATAATATGCCTTGTCATGCACTGTGAACGGGCTCTTGGGAGCACTGATCAACAGCGCGGAACCAATCAGTAGAGAGGCCAGACCAAAACCAATTGCGAATTTCCTGTTAGCTAAAAATTGCACGCACTTCCTCCTCGGGATACCGCAGAAAGATCATATCACACTTTAAAGTCTGGTAATCTGCAATAACAGTGAGATTAGATCACAGACTTGGATAGAATGATAGTCCCATGCGTCAAATATTTGTTTTTTTCTTGCTGGCAACTGCCGCTCTGGCCCAATCGATCAACTACCTGCCTAACCAAAAGCTTTGGATTCTGACGACGGGTGAGTCGAGCTACGTAGTAGGCGTGAACGATTTGAACGGCTTGCAGAATGTGTATTGGGGGCGCAAGCTGACGCGCACGGCGGACCTCCCGTCAACGCGTGCGGCAGCAGCCTACGCGTTTGAAACCCGCGAAGGAATGACCACCGAGGAATATCCAGCCTGGGGTGGTATGCGCTTCAACGAGCCGTGCCTGAAGGTTACGCTGGCGAACGGCGTGCGCGACACTGTGCTGAAATATGTCTCGCATGAAATCAAGGGCAACCAACTCGACATCCGGCTCAAGGATATTCAATACGATCTATTTGTGACACTGCGCTATCGTGTGTACCCGGGCGGCATCATAGGCAAGCAGTCGATCATTGAGAATAAGACTGCGGCTCCGCTGGCGCTCGAAAGCGCACAATCTGCTGCATGGTTTCTACCGAGCGGAAATGGCTACCGTCTGACCCATTTGGCCGGACGCTGGGCGGGTGAGACGCAGTTGATCCGCGAGGAAATACTGCCCGGCAAGAAGATTCTGGAGAGCCGGCGCGGCGATACCAGCCATCAGGCAAATCCGTGGTTTGCGATTGATTCCGCAAACAGGGCGAATGAAGACCATGGGCGCGTTTGGTTCGGCGCGCTAGCCTGGAGCGGTAACTGGAAGATCGCTGTGGAACAGACCACAAGCCAGCAGCTGCGCGTAGTCGGCGGTTTCAACGATTTCGATTTCTCCCATCCACTGAAGCCCGGCGAGTCGCTGACCACTCCGGTGTTCTATGGAGGCTTTACGGAAGGTGGTTTCGGCGAAGCCTCGCGCCTCATGCATCGCTTCACGCTGGCCCAGATCCTGCCGCGCGTGACCTCGGGAAAGCCGCGCCCGGTGCTCTACAATTCATGGGAAGCGACGGAATTCAACGTAACTGAACCGGGGCAGAAACAACTCGCTGAAAAGGCCGCGAAGCTTGGCGCGGAACTGTTCGTCATGGACGACGGCTGGTTCGGTGCGCGCAACAACGACAAGGCCGGACTGGGCGACTGGTTCGTCAACAAGCAGAAGTTTCCCAACGGTCTGCAGCCTTTAATCAAAGCCGTAAACGATCTCGGCATGGATTTCGGCCTTTGGGTGGAACCAGAGATGGTGAATCCGAATAGCGATCTGTATCGCGCCCACCCCGATTGGGCGATCCATTTCCCCGACCGTCCGCGCAGCGAGCAGCGCAATCAATTGATGCTCAACGTGGGCCGCAATGACGTCAAGGAGTACCTCTTCGGCGTGCTCGACAAATTGCTCACAGAAAACAAGATCAAGTTCATCAAGTGGGATTCCAATCGGCACATTTCCGAACCTGGCTGGCCGTCGCTGCCAGTGAACGAACAGCGCAAGATCTACCTGGCCTACGTAAATAATCTTTACGAGATCATCGATCGCTTGCGCGCGAAGCACCCGACCGTCGAATTCGAATCGTGCTCCGGAGGCGGTGGACGAATCGATCTGGGTATTCTGCAGCGAGTCGAACAGGTCTGGACATCGGACAACACCGAGGCCTTCGATCGCCTGCGTATCCAGGAGGGCTTCAGCTTCGCTTATCCTGCCAAGATCATGATGGACTGGATCACGGACGCTCCGAACATGAACGGGCGCACCACTCCGCTCAAATACCGCTTCCTGGTTGCCATGATGGGTTCGGTTGGAATCGGCGGAAACCTGAATCACTGGCAGGAAGCCGACAACAAACTAGCCACCCAGATGGTGGCGCACTACAAGACAATCCGCAGGACAGTACAGGAAGGCAAGCTTTACCGTTTGGCTTCGCCGCGCGAAGGAATGCTCACAGCAAATCAGTACGTTGCGCAGGACGGCAAACAGGCGGTGGTCTTCGCGTTCCTGCACGCACAGCAATTCCGGCAGAACGCTCCCACGGTTTACCTGAAAGGTCTAGACGAAGCGGCCGTTTACCGCGTCAAGCCGATTGATGACAAACTATTAGAAAAGCAAACACTGCTGAGCGGCGCTTACCTGATGGGCCACGGACTGAACTTCCGTCTCACGGGAGACTTCGACAGCACGTCCGTGACACTCGAAAAGGTGGAATAACGGTTGGAGAAATACCTGATGGTTCTGGCGGGTGGCGCAGCCGGCGCACTGGTGCGCTACGTCGCGAGCGTGGCCATTCTGGAACGCTTTGGCGGACGCTTCCCGTACGGAACCCTGGTGATCAATGTCACGGGATCGTACCTGATCGGCCTGTTGATGCCGCTGCTGACCGGACGCTTGCACGTGAGTCCGCTCTGGCGCCTGCTGCTGGTCACAGGCTTTCTGGGCGGCTACACAACTTTTTCCACCTTCGAATGGGAAACCATCCAGGCCGTCCGCAGTTCGGAACGCTGGTTTGCCTTCCTGAACGTCGCTGGAAGTGTATTGCTTGGCTACCTTGCGGTCTGGTTGGGAGTAATCTCAGCCGACCTCGTGCGCAAGTAGCCCGCGCTAAACTAGCGTGTCGCGCTCAGCTGACCGTTAGAGCCATTTGGCGTTTCCACGGTGCCCTTCATCGCGCCGTCGGCGAAGGTCAACTTCGCCTTATAGGCGCCGCCATCCGAGTTCACTTTGAAGCTGAGCATATTGCCATCCAGCTTCACATCCTCAAGCTGGCTCACGTCCCCACCGCCGGTCGCAATCGTGCCGCCCAGCTTGCCCGCGCTTTCGTTCAACTCCAGAATTGCCTTGACTTCGCGCTCCGGCGAAAGCTTCGCGACAACGTTCCAGCGGCCCGACAACTTCGACACGGGCGCACCCACGCGCGTCGCTTCCACTGTGCCCTCAGATTTGTCGGGAGCTTTGACTGAACCCTTCATCGAGTTGTCGGACGCGATTGCAGAAACCAAATAAATGCCCTCATCCCTCTGAACCTTGAAACTCACAGCCTGATTTTCGACCTTCACATCGATCAGATCGAGTGTGCCTTCCTCATTGCCAAGAGTTCCGGTCCACTTGCCATCAGTGGCCATCAACGCCAGGTCCAGCTTATAGACACGGCCGCTCGCCATCTTGGCTGTCATGTTCCACTTTCCGGACGCATCGGCCCCGAATGCGGCACCAAGAGACAGAAGTGTCAATGCAAGTATTTTGATCAAAGCAATCCTCCCACGCAGAAATGATACCTCAGTGCTGGCGCGCTTTTGGCTACGATTGAGAGGATGGATCAGATTACGCTGCAATCAATTTTGGATTCAGGCGACGCGTCGGTCTTCGACGTTCGCAGTCGGGCAGTTGGACCGCAAGGAGCGCTGCCACTCACGCCGGAACTCTTGCGCGAACGCCCCTCGGGCGATCTGTTCGGCTGGAGCATGAACGCCGGCATGGGTTGGGAGCCGCAGAAACTCGGTGGCGAAGAAATTCTGCTGCTGAGCACGCACGGCGGAATCCGGGCTCCAGACGGGACGCCTGTCGCACTGGGTTACCACACTGGCCACTGGGAAGTTGGGCTGTTGATGCAGGCTGCCGCGGAAGAACTGAAGTCCCAGGGCGCAATTCCGTTCGCGGCGTATTGCACCGATCCCTGCGACGGCCGCACCCAGGGAACCACCGGCATGTTCGATTCCCTGCCCTATCGCAATGACGCAGCCACAATTTTCCGACGTCTGATTCGATCCCTGCCCACACGGCGCGGCGTGATCGGCGTGGCGACTTGCGACAAGGGTCTGCCCGCGATGATGATGGCGCTTGCCGCCATGCACAAGCTGCCCTGCGTTCTGGTGCCCGGAGGCGTTGCACTGCTGCCTGAAGAAGGCGAAGACGCAGGCCGGGTTCAGTCGATTGGCGCACGCTACTCACACGGCGAGATCACGATGGAGCAGGCCGCCGAAATGGGTTGCCGCGCCTGCGCCTCTCCCGGTGGAGGTTGCCAGTTTCTCGGCACTGCCGCCACTGCGCAAGTAATTGGCGAAGCGCTCGGCATGTCGCTCACGCATTCCGCTCTGGCGCCTTCGGGCCATCCCATCTGGCTCGACATGGCGCGCCGCTCCGCACGTGCCGCGCTCGCGTTGGAACAGCAGTCGCTCACGATGGACCGCATCCTCACAGAAGACTCGCTGCACAATGCCATGGTGACGCACGCGGCATTCGGCGGCTCGACGAATCTGATTATGCATCTGCCCGCCATCGCGCACTCTGCCAAGCTGCCGCGTCCTGTGCGCGAAGACTGGTCACGCATCAATCGGCAGGTGCCCAGAATCGTGGATTCGCTGCCTAACGGTCCGCGCAATCATCCAACGATTCAGGTGTTCCTTGCCGGAGGCGTTCCCGAAGTGATGCTGCACTTGCGCCGCGCCGGACTTCTCAAAACGAACGCGCTCACCGCTTCAGGCGCAACGCTCGACTGCATGCTCGATTGGTGGGAGCAATCGGAGCGGCGTGCGGAACTGCGTCGCGTATTGTGCGATCGCGACGGCATCAACCCCGATGACGTCATCATGTCTCCTGATTCCGCGCGCAGCCGGGGACTCACTTCCACCGTATGTTTTCCTGTCGGCAATCTGGCTCCGGAAGGCTCAGTAATCAAGGCCACCTCGATCGACCCGAGCGTCGTCGATGCTGACGGGGTTTACCGCAAAACCGGTACCGCGCGCGTTTTCACGAGCGAGCCGTCGGCCATCGAAGCTATCAAGAACGGCTCGATTCACGCGGGGGAAGTGCTTGTTCTCGCCGGCCGCGGTCCCATGGGCGCAGGAATGGAAGAGACCTTCCAGCTCACCTCTGCGTTGAAATATCTGTCCTTCGGAAAACAGATCGCATTGCTCACTGATGCGCGTTTCAGCGGCGTCTCCACCGGGGCTTGCATCGGACATGTCTCTCCCGAAGCGTTGGCTGGTGGTCCGATTGGGAAGCTGCGGGACGGCGACGTAATCGAGATCGTCATCGACCGCAACAATCTGAAAGGGACCGTAAACGTGCTCGGGGTAACTGCAGAAGAACTCGAGGCACGTCCCATGCACCCGGCGCTCGCACCCGACCCCGAACTACCCGACGACACCCGGCTTTGGGCCGCCTTGCAGGATGTGAGCGGTGGTACATGGGGCGGATCGGTATTCGATGTAGCTTCGATTCTGCGCACCCTTGACGCCGGAAAGAAATCTTTGCAGGGCAAATGATTTTTCACGGCGCGCTCAGGCTGATGCCAGGCGACCCGCTCTTGAACACGTTCAAAAACTTCTTGACGGCCCTGGCGGGCAAGCGCATACTTGAGTCTTGAACACGTTCAAATCCACGCCTTCAGCTAAAGCAACACCCAAAGCAGAGGAGACGGGCGTCCGGATTCTGGATGCCGCGCTGGCGCTTTTTCGGCAGCAAGGATTTGAAAGCGCGACCATGCGGGACATCGCGCAGCGTGCGGGAGTTGCCACCGGCGCGGCCTATTACTACTACCCGTCCAAGGACGCCATTGTCATGGATTTCTATCGGCGATCCTGCGCTGAGATGCAACCCACGATCGAGGCGGCCATGGAACATTCCATCGGCCTGGAATCCCGGTTACGCGAGTTGATTCGAGTGAAGCTGATTCACTTTGCGCCAAACCGGGGCGTCTTGCGGGCTCTCCTGCGAAACGGCGCGGATCCGAAAAACCCGCTCTCGCCTTTCAGCCCGCAAACCAAGGAGATCCGCGACATCGACATCGAATGGTTTGGGCGAATTCTCGTCGATTGCGGCATGCGAATCCCGCGCGACCTCGAACCTCACCTGCCAGGCGTGCTCTGGTTCTTTCAGATGGGCGTGATCCTATTCTGGGTCATTGATGAATCTCCACATCAAGCAAGGACTGAGAGGCTGCTGGAACTGGCGTCGAAGATCGTCGCCACGCTGATTCGGCTCTCAGCCCTGCCGTTCATGATGCCGTTGCGGAAGACCGCGCTGCAATTGATCGGAACCGTAAAGGGGGAGTAGGCTATGCGCACACCGGCGCGTTACCTTGTAGGGCTGCTGCTTGTGGCCTTGTTGAGTGCCGGCGGAGTCGCTCTGCTGCACGCCGGCATATACGGATGGACTGTTTTCGTTCTCCTCCCCTCGCTCGTGGGAGGACTCGCTTCGTGGGTGTTTTGTCCAACGACCAGAACGCGGGCCGCAGGTCTGGGCGCACTCACGGTAGTGACAGCCACTTTCTTCTTATTGATATTGGGGTTGGAAGGGTCTGTGTGCATTCTGATGTCCTTGCCAATCGTGGTGCTCTTAGGCGCATTTGGGGGCTGGTTGATGTTTCACGCCGGCCATTCGAGCCTCGCAACGCCGGGTGCCAGCATGTTGTTGCTGTTGCCGGCGGCAACTTTAACGTGGGACGTCAAAGCTCCACCACCTGTTTTTAAAGTGCGGACCGAGATCGCGGTTGCGGCGACGCCCGAACAGGTTTGGAAACACGTAGTAACTTTTCCGGAGTTGCCGGAACCGCAAGAGTGGTACTTCCGCACCGGGATTGCTTATCCGAGGCGAGCGCGCATCGAGGGATCGGGGCCCGGCGCCATACGGTACTGCGAGTTCTCCACTGGCGCCTTCGTGGAGCCGATTGAGGTCTGGGACGAGCCGCGCCTAATGCGCTTTAGCGTTACGGAAAATCCGGCTCCGATGAAAGAGATGGGCCTTTACACCCAGGTCTTCCCTAAGCATCTGAAAGGGTACCTGATTTCCAAGCGAGGCCAGTTCCGTCTGACGCAATTGAAGAATGGCCACACACTGCTGGAAGGGACCACCTGGTATCAACATGGGTTGTGGCCGGCGGAGTACTGGCGATGGTGGTCAGACGCGATCATACATCGCATCCATTCGCGAGTACTGGATCATATCCGGATTCTGGCGGAGCAAGGAGCGTGCGCTCGTGCCGAAACTGAAGCTCATCATACCCGGCGGTAGTGGCCAGGTGGGTCGCTTACTAGCGCGCTACTTCCATGCGAAGGGCCACGCCGTTACCGTCTTGAGCCGTAGCCCGCAGCCCGAGCCATGGCGCACGATGAAGTGGGATGGCTTCACACCCGGTGCGTGGGTCGCGGAACTCGAGCAGAGCGACGTGTGCGTCAATCTTGCCGGGCGAAGTGTAAATTGCCGCTACAGCACGGAGAACCGGCTCGCAATTCATGAATCGCGAATTCGAAGCACGCTCTTGTTGAATCAAGTGATTTCGTCCCTCAACCAGCCTCCGCGCCTGTGGGTGAACGCCAGCACTGCGACCATCTACCGTCATGCTCTGGATCGCGCCATGGACGAAACTAACGGTGAATTCGGAGGGAACAGGCAGGGGCTCCGGAAACCTGGAACTTTTCTGTTGACGTTGCGAAGCGATGGGAAGAGGCTTTCTTCTCGACCTCCACGCCACGCACGCGGAAGATCGCGACGCGTAGCGCAATGACGTTCAGTCCCGATCGCGACGGAGTCTTTGATGTGCTCTCAGGGCTGGTCCGCCTGGGCCTCGGGGGTAAGCAGGGGGCCGGCACCCAGTATGTTTCCTGGATTCATGAAACCGACTTCGTGCGGGCAATGGACCTGCTGATTGCGCGGGACGATTTGTCGGGTATCCTAAACCTCGCGTCGCCCAACCCCCTCCCCAACCGCGATTTCATGCGCGCCCTGCGTGACGCGTGGGGCATCCCCATCGGCCTGTCCCTCCCAGGATGGATGCTGGAGATCGGCGCATTAGTCATGCGGACTGAGACGGAACTCGTCCTCAAGAGCCGCCGCGTTGTGCCGGGCCGACTGCTGGCTGCCGGCTTCCAGTTTCTGTTTCCGGAATGGCCTGCCGCCGCCCGCGAACTTGGTTGCCCGGTGGCGTTGCAAATGATTGAGAATAGGAGGCGTAGATGCCGGCGAAGAGTTCCAAAATGCTTGATGTGGGAAGCCGCCAGGAATGGCGGAACTGGCTAAGAGAGCATCACGATTCAGAGTCCGAGATCTGGCTCGTATTCCACAAGCGTCGAAACGTCCCTGAAATATGAGGATGCGGTCGAGGAGGCGCTGTGCTTCGGTTGGATCGACAGTATCGTCAAGCGTCTGGATGATGACCGCTACGCGCGTAAGTTCACTCCGCGAAAGCCCGACAGCAAGTGGTCCACAATCAATCGCCGTCGCTACGCGGACCTCCAGGCGCGCGGATTGTTGGAGGCACCAGGACTGGAGCGGGCACCCACGACCGAAGCGGCGATGCGCCACGGCCAGCTTTGTCGGCGATTCCGGCTTACATCGAGAAACAATTGAAGGCCAATGCGCGTGTGTGGAACTATTTCGAGCAGCTGGCGCCATCATGCAAACGGGCATACATTGGCTGGATCGATTCGGCCAAACGCGAGGAAACGAAAGAGAAACGCCTTCGTGAAGCAATCGACATGCTCGCCGCTGGCAAGAAACTCGGGCTGAAATGAACTAGCCCGCAAACCGGTGCATCTCACGGCACGCCGCAGCGACGTTGGCGGAATCGTCGTAGGCGCGCATGAAAACCAGCTTGCCGTTTCGTAGCGTCATGCGCATGGCCCAGTCTGAGCGGAAGCTTTTGCCGGTCATTCGTGAACGCCCTTCCCACCAGCCGAACGAGATCACGTCATCGCCCGTCGATATGTAGCGCTCCGGCTCGAAATCTGTCACCTCAAGCGCCGAATGCAGCCTGCCGATGAATTCCGCGGCGCCTGAAGGCCCTTTGTACTCACCACTCCAGACGAGTTCGTCAAAGCTCGTACCCAGAAGTACAGCGTTCTCGGAAATAAGCTCGAGGATGGTATTAATGTCGCCACGATTGAATGCGGCGTATAGATTCTTAACGATTTGGACGTTTTCAGATTCCATAAATACCCCGCCAAAATCCTTATACGTATATAGAGGTGCGAGGTGCGGTGAGGGTTGCGCGAAACTGTTCGGCTAAATACGTTTCGCGGCATTTGCAGGCATAGGTCATAATAGTATTTCAACCCCATGAATCTGCAAGACATCGACCTAAAGAAGACAGTCAATCTTCCGCGCACGGACTTCGCCATGAAGGCCAACCTGCCGCAGAACGAGCCGAAGATGCTCGAGCGGTGGGAAAAGGAAGATCTGTACGGACAGATCCGGCAGGCGCGCAGCGGCCGTCCGCTGTACGTGCTGCACGACGGTCCGCCGTACGCCAACGGCAACATCCACCTGGGCCACGCGTTCAACAAGATTCTGAAGGACTTCATCGTGAAGTCCAAGAGCATGGCGGGCTTCGATGCGCCCTACGTCCCGGGTTGGGATTGCCACGGGCTGCCGATCGAAATCAAGGTCGACAGCGAACTCGGCAAGAAGAAGGCCACCATGACGCCGTCGGAGATTCGCGCCGAGTGCCGCAAGTACGCGCAGAAGTACGTCGACATCCATCGCCGCGAATTCAAGCGCCTGGGCGTGCTCGGCCGCTGGGACGATCCCTACCTCACGATGACGCCGCAATACGAAGCCGTCATCGCGCAGGCGTTCGTCGACTTCCTGGATAAGGGCTACGTCTACAAGGGCCTCAAGCCGGTGCACTGGTGCATGCGCTGCCGCACGGCGCTGGCCGAAGCCGAGGTCGAATACGAGAATCACACCAGCCCGTCCATCTGGGTGCGTTTCGCGCTCACGTCCGATCCGGCGGCGATCGACCCCGCGCTCGCCGGGCAAGCCGGTCTACGGTCTCATCTGGACCACCACGCCCTGGACGATTCCGGCCAACATGGCCATCGCTTCCACCCGAAATTCGAGTACGCGGCGGTGGAAGTGGCGGGCGAAGTCTACATCGTCGCCGAGGGCCTGCTCAAGGCCACCGCCGAAAAAGTGCGGCTGGATCGACCCGAAGGTGCTCGCGCGCGTTCGCGGGCGCGAAGCTGGAAGGCGCCGTCTTCCGGCATCCGTTCCTGGAACGCGAATTCCGTCGGCATTCTGGCCGATCACGTCACGCTCGAACAAGGCACCGGCGCCGTCCACACCGCTCCCGGCCACGGCCAGGAAGACTACGCCGTCGGCCGCCAGTACGGCATCGACATCTACTGCCCGGTGGATGCGGCGGGCCGCTTCTTCCACGCCGAAGGCGCCGACGGCCGCCTGCCCGAAGAGTTGCATCGGCAAGACCGTGTGGGAAGCGAATCCGATCGTGACCGGCATCCTGCGCGAACGCGGCGCGCTGCTTGCGCAGAAGACCATCGACCACAGCTATCCGCACTGCTGGCGCTGCCACAAGCCGACGATCTTCCGCGCCACCGAGCAGTGGTTCATCGGCATGGACCGCAACGACCTGCGCGGCGCGCGCTCGAGAGCCATCAAGAAGGTGAAATGGCTGCCCGAGCTGGGGCGAGGAGCGCATCTCCAACATGATCGCCACGCGCCCGGATTGGTGCATCTCGCGCCAGCGCGTCTGGGGCGTGCCGATCATCGGTGTTCTACTGCGAGGGCTGCGGCGAACCGCTCACCGACAAGAAGATGCTCGACCGCGTCGTGAAGCTCTTCGCCGAACACACGGCCGACGTCTGGTACGAGCGCACCGCCGAAGAACTGATCGGCCCGGAGTCGACGTGCGCCAAATGCGGCGGCGCGAGCTTCCGCAAAGAGACCGACATTCTCGACGTCTGGTTCGATTCCGGATCGAGCCATCTGGCCGTGCTCGAACGAGACGAACGACTGCCCTGGCCCGCCGATCTCTACATCGAAGGCGGCGATCAGTATCGCGGCTGGTTCCATAGCTCGCTGCTGGTGGGCGTGGGACTGCGCGGCGGCTGCGCCTTACCGGCAGTGCGCCACGCACGGCTGGACGCTCGACGCCGACGGGCCGCGCGATGTCGAAGTCGCTCGGCAACGTCATCGAGCCCGAGAACATCGTGAAGCAGTACGGCGCGGAAGTGCTGCGCCTGTGGGTGGCTTCGGTCGAGTTCACCGAAGACGTGCGCATCTCGGAGACCATCCTGGCGCGGCTGTCGGAAGCCTACCGCAAGCTCCGCAACACGTTCCGCTACGCGCTCGGCAATCTCGACGATTTCGATCCGGCCAAGCGACGCCGTCTCCGCCGAGCAAATGCATGAGATCGATCAGTGGATTCTGATCCGCACCGAACAACTGGTGCGCAACTGCCGCGGCTTGTACGACGAGTTCGCGTTCCACCGCGTCTACCAGGCGCTCTACAATTTTGCACCATCGATCTGAGCGCGCTCTACTTCGACGTGCTCAAGGATCGGCTCTACACCGCCGCGCCGAATTCGCCGCGCGGCGCAGCGCGCAAACCGCACTATAGCGCATCACAGATGCGCTGGTGCGGCTGCTTGCGCCGATGCTGACGTTTACCACGGAGGAGGTCTGGGGCCATTTTGCGAAACCCGCAGGCGCGCCGGCGAGCGTTCACCTCGCCGAGTTCCCCGCGCCGGAGGAATTGACCGCTGGCCTGAGTGCGGAGCATCGCGAGAATTTCGCAAATTGGGAGCGGCTGATGGAGGTGCGCGAACAGGTGCTCAAGAGCCTGGAAGTCGCGCGGCAGGAGAAGTTCATCGGCGCGCCGCTCGAAGCCCGCGTGCATCTGACGGCGGAAGCTGAAACCTATATGCCTGCTGGATCGCTACGAGCAGGAACTGCCGGCCCTGTTCATCGTTTCGCAGGTGGTGCTGGATGAACAACCCGGCGTAAAGCTTTCCGTACACATCGAACGTGCCGACGGCGAGAAGTGCGAGCGCTGCTGGAAATATAAGCTGGATATCGGCTCGAATCCGCTGTTCCCGACGATTTGCGCATCCTGCGCGGAAGTGGTCAGCGATTGGTGCAATCCTGAAAATGATGGCTAGAGTGAGCATGTTCGGTCTGGCGGCCGCTGTGTTTGCCTTGGACCGGATCAGCAAAATACTCGTGGAATCGTATGTGTCGCTGTGGGACACCTACGTCGTGATCCCGCATCTCTTCAATATTATTCACACGAAGAATCGTGGCGCGGCTTTCGGCATACTGGCGGAAGCGTCCGGCGAATGGCGTACCTTTTTCCTGGTCGGATTGTCATCGCTTGTGTTGATCTTTGTAGCCAGTCTGTTGTGGCAGACCTCGGCCAGCGGTTCCAACGAAAGCAGCGTCATGCGCGTCGCACTCGCGCTTGTACTAGGCGGGGCGCTGGGCAACGTCTATGATCGTGTGGTCTCCGGAATGGTGACCGATTTCCTCGATTTCTATATCGGCAGCTACCACTGGCACACATTCAATATCGCCGACAGCGCTATCAGCGTGGGCGCGGGATTACTGCTGCTCGATATGTGGCGCAGTCGTCAACGCGCGAAAGCGACGGCATAAGGAGGCGCAATGCACCCTAAGCTAATTGAAAGCGGCGAGTTCTTCCTCCCGACTTACGGCGTGCTGATCGCGCTCGCATTCCTGACGGCAATCTGGATTACGCAGCGCCTCGCCGTACGCGCCGGCCTCAATAAAGAGTCGGTGGTCAATCTCGCGATCTATTGCGCGCTTGCAGGGATGGCCGGAGCCAAGCTGTTCATGTTCCTGTTCGAAAGCGAATACTACATGCAGCATCCGCGTGAGATCTTTTCGATCGCCACATTACAGGCAGGCGGTGTCTTTCAGGGCGGAGTAATTTTGGCGTTGATCGTCGCCATTCTTTACATGCGCCGCAAAGGGCTCCCAGTCTGGCTGACTGCCGATGTGTTCGCACCGGGAATTGCCGCGGGGCATGCCATCGGACGGCTCGGTTGTTTTACGGCAGGTTGCTGCTGGGGTGCGAAGTGCGATCTTCCCTGGAAGGTGACGTTCACGAACCCGGAAACGAACCGCATGTTCGGGACACCGCTGAACATTCCGCTGCATCCGACACAGCTTTATGAAGCATTTGCCGAAGCGATAATTTTCTACATTCTCTATCGCGCATGGGCGCGTCCGCACAGCAACGGTCAGATCATCGGGCTCTATCTGATCCTGTACTCGATTGTGCGTTTCCTTGTCGAATTTGTGCGTTTCCACGAGCAGGCTTTGCCGCTGGGCGGACCGTTCTCGCTCACACAGTGGATCGCGCTCGGCATGATGCTGTTTGGCTTCTGGCTCGTCTGGATGAAGCCGAAAACAAAGACAGTGGTATCCTGAGGCTTCCCTTTTTTATGGCAAGAGTATTCCCTTTTCAACCCTACCGCTACGCGCCGGCAGCGGGCCAGCTGGAGCAGTTAGTCACCCAGCCCTATGACAAGATCTCCCCGGCCATGCAGCAACGCTATATGGCTCAGAACGAGCACAATCTGGTGCGTGTGATTCTCGGGCCGCGTTCTGAATCCGACAACGAAACGGACAACGCCTACACGCGCGCTGCGCGCTATTTCCAGGATTGGATTGCCGGCGGCATTCTCGTCAAGGAGACAGAACCCGCGTTTTACGCCTATTTCCAGGAGTTTGAAGTTCCCGATAGCGGCGAGCGCGCCATTCGCAAGGGGTTCATCGGTCTCGGCGCGGTAGAAGAATATTCAGCTGGCGTAGTGCATCGCCATGAGCAAACGCTGTCTGGTCCAAAGAAAGACCGCATGCAGGTTCTGGAACAGACCCACGCGCATTTCGGGCAGATCTTCATGCTCTATCCCGATGTTGAAGCGCAGATCGATCAGTTACTCGATTTGGAAGCAGCGGGTGCGCCGCTCTGTTCGGTAATCGACGAATACAACACAATTCATCGCGTTTGGAAGATAGCCGACCCTGCACGGATACACCGTATTCAGGAGTTGATGGAAGACAAGAAGCTGGTGATCGCCGACGGGCATCATCGTTATGAAACCGCGCTTGCCTTCCGCCACGCTCACCCGGACTTGCACGATGCGAACCGCGTGATGATGACCTTCGTCAACATGCATTCGCCGGGCCTGCGTATCCTTGCGACGCATCGTCTTGTGAGCGGCTTGAATGACTTCTCGCTCGAGATGTTTCTTAACGAGGCGCGCGCTGAATTCAACGTGCGCGAACTCGAATCGATTGATGAGTTGCGCGCGGCCTGGGCCGAACCGCACGCCGAAGTCAGCCGCATCGGCGTCGTCACCAACGAAAGTTCGAAGGTGTTTCTATTCGAGCGCGAACGTCAGTACGGCGAGCTTGATGTGAATATCCTGCACGAGATTCTGTTGCAGGAAGTGCTCGGGGTCAATGCGGAGTCGGTGCGCGAAGAAAAGAATACGCGCTATATCCGAGGCGTGGAACCGGCGGTAGAGGAAGTCCGAAAAGGCGCAGCGCAGATTGCGTTCCTGCTGCAGGCAACATCGGTGGACGACGTAGCCCGCGTTTCATTCTCAGGCGGCGTAATGCCCCAGAAATCGACTGACTTCTACCCGAAGCTGCTGACGGGTTTGACAATCTACAAGCTCGAACAATAGAGCGCGCGTCAGCAAGTGCGTACTAAATTCCCCGGGCGCGCTCCCGTAAATAAACTGCCATCGGTGCCCCTTGGGCACCTACGACGTAAGCAATGGCCGCTTTAACGTTTTCCGGCGTCAGAAGATAGCGCGTGCTTCCGTGGCGACTCCAACGGCGGTCGCGTCGCCTCGCGCCTCTTCGGAGGCACGCGCGTAAGCAAGTGCGTACCAACTACTTCAAAGGCAGCGGCAGAGCCACAGCCCTACCTGACTTCACCGACATCTTCGCGGCTTCGATAATCTCAGCCACTCCGACATTGAGGTCCAGCCCCACCATGCCGCCCAGCGGCTTCTTGTTGCGGATTGCATTTACCATGTGCGTAATCGGCTCGGCGTCCTGCGGCGCTAATGGCGCGATCTCCACCGCGGTCGTCTCTTTGCCCTTACGCAGTTCGACGCTGCCGTTCTTCATGTAAATGCTGCCGCCGCGTCCGAACACTTCCAGATCCTGATAACTGCGCGGCAAATTCCAGCTACCTTCGAAAATACCGACGGCGGTTTTATACGAAAGCACAAGTGTGGCGTTGTCTTCCACCTTCGGGTAAACATCGGGCCGGATATGCTGCGTCGTTGCGTAAACAGTTTCCGGACGGCCCATGTACCACAAGCTCCACAAAGCGTTGTAGCAGCCGAAATCCATCAGTGCGCCCGCGCCGTTCTTCACCGGATCCGTGAGCCATTCAAAGAAGTATTTGCCAAGGCCACCGCTCCCAGGACCACCATGTCCGACGACGCCACGCAGACGATAGGGCTTCTCGATCGTGCCGGCATCGGCCTTCGCCTTCGCCGTGTAGTTGGCAGGCCACCAGGCCATCTGATAGTTCGTCATGACCTGGATTCCGTGCTGCTGTGCCAGCTTTCGGATTGCCAGTGAATCGGCGTAGGTCGAAGCAAGCGGCTTCTCAAACATCACGTGGATTTTGCGCGGCGCACAAAACTGAACCACTTCCAGATGGCGATTGTTTTCGACAAAAGCCCAAACTATGTCAGGCTTCGTCTCTGCGATCATTTTCTTGTAGTCAGCATAAACCGTGGTGTTCGGAGCACGTTTCTTGGCTTCCGCAACCAGTTCGGGAATGGTTTCAGAGATACCGACGAGCTTGGCTTGTTCGCCCGCGACCATCTTGCCCAGATGTCCCCAGACATGGGAATGGACCAGGCCAACTACAGCAATCTTGTATTCTTGAGCCGCTAGCGGAAGTGCCAGCAATAGGAGAGGAAAAAGTCTTTTCATACACTGATGATTGTCGCACCGGCGATTGGTTTTTGCTAAACCAATCGCCGGTGCAACTCTCAACAATGCTATTCGATAGCTACTGTGATGTTGGCCTGCGTGGGAACGCCGCCGACCAGAATCACTAGCGGGACTGCCGCGCCCGAGGGCGCACCCGCCGGCAATTCCACGTTAACCTGCATAACTCCGGAAAGCAGACCCGGAGCGCCACCGGCGTAGTGCCACCTTTGCGGGCACGCCGCCGACGAGGCCGTAACAGCCGCAAGTCCCACGTTCAGGGGATGCAGTATCCCCGGGGTGATCGCGCCGTCCAGTCCGGCCGGCGTAGTCGCACCGCCGCCCGTGCCGAACACCTGAATCACTGAGCCCTTTGCCGCGCGTTCAAACCCGGCGCCGACGCCGTTTGGCGAGTAATTCTGGTTCAGAACCGCGCCTTGTCCGCTACCCGAAGCACGTTCGAGAAAACCCCGGGTGCCACGGTTCCAACCTGCAGATCGAGTGCGGACTGAACGCTGGCCCTTGTACTCCACCTGCATCTTCGTGCTCAAACGACCTGCCATGATCCAGGGCACCACAGCGGAAATCTTGTCGTTCATCACATAGACCAGCGGAGCCGGTACGTTGTCGAACAACACACGGACCTCATCGAGACGGTCGGGAAAGCCGGGTTAGCCTTAGCTACCGACAGTGCTGCCGGACCCATATTGGTGCCCGTGATATAGAGCAGTTCTCCGGGAGCTACCGCGCCCGCCAGATAGCTCGCCGCGTTTACCACTCCGAGTACGCCAGGCAGCGCCGCAGCCACGTTCAGGGTCACTGTAACGGTCTGTGGGCTGTTCGTGCTGGTGGGCGATTCAATTCTGACCGCGCCGGTGTAAGTTCCGGGTGTCAGAGTCGCCAGCGTCTGCGGGATGATCGAAATGGTCAGCGTGGCCGGAAGATTGGCTTCGGTCGGGACAACGGTCAACCAGTTACCGCCGGTCCCCGTAGTTACAGTTGTTTTCAAGGTCATGCCGTTTCCACTGCCCTGCACGTTTACCGACTGCGAGGCCGGAGGCGTGCTCGGAGAAGCGGCATTGAATACGAGACGCGCTGGTGCCGATCGTAATCGACTGGCGGCTGCTGCACCGTTAGCGTGACACGCACCAGTTGCGGGCTGTTCGATGCGCCCGGAGGCCTGGATTGTAATCGTGCCGTTATAGATACCCGGCAGCAGATTCCTGCCATCCGCGGTAATCGTCAGGGCACCGGTCGTCGTACCGGTAGTCGGCGTTACTGTAAGCCACGCACTATCTGTCTGTGCGGTGACGGAGAACGGCAGAGCGCCGCCCGTGCTCGTCACACTGACAGATCTGCGTAGCCGGAGCCGCGCCGCCTGCGAACTGCGTGAACGTTACGGACGCGGGGCTCACTGCGAGTACGCCCGCCGATATCGTAACCTTCACTGGCACGGACTGCGCCGGACCGCCGCCAATCGGCGTAATTGTGACCGCGCCGGTGTATGTACCTGGGGTCAGGCCGGACACATTGACAGCCACATTCACATTCGAGGGAGTGGATCCAATTGAAGACCAAAGATCCCCAGCCAGTTCGTCCCGTTATTGATCGAAGTGCTCACGGAGTAAGTTGATGGGATCTCCCGTGCTTTCCACGGCCAGATTCTGCGTCGCCGTTTGTGCCGCTCCAGGCTGGAACGTGAAAGTCAGTTCGCTCGAGCCGATTCGCAGCAGCGGAGTGTTGCTGATCTGCAGCGTTACAGGAATATTGATCGGTCCGCCGTTGCCGCCTTGCGGGGTCAGCGTAACTGTACCCGAATAGGTGCCCGGACCAGGCCCGCAACATTAACCTTTACGCCGATCGCAACCGGAGTCGTGACGGTCGCGCCCTGCGCTACATGTCAGCGACAGCCAGTTGCCAGTGCTTGTCGCAGTGGCCGTAAAGCTCTGCGGTGCGCCGGAACTGCTGACCGTGAAGAACTGGTCAGCCGGCACAAGCTTGGTCGTTTGATAAACAAACGTCAGAGAGGCAGGCGAGGAGCTGAGCACCGCGCTGCTGCTTACGGTCAGCGTAACCGGCACGGTTTGCTGATCAACGCCGGAAGAGATCGTAACAGTTGCGTTGTAAGTGCCTGGCAGCAAGGTCTGCGCCACGCTGTTTACCGAGACTTGCACGGTCGCCGGAGAAGTTCCCAGCACCGGGCTAAGCGTCAGCCAGTTTCCACCGGTCGCTGCGGCATAAGTAGCGCCAAATGAGAGCGGCGTGCCGGTGCTGCCAACCGAAATATTCTGGGCTGCCGGAACTGCGCCGGATGCCGCCATATTGAAGGTCATCGAAGCCGGCGAAATCACGAGCAGCGGCGTCGCACTTACCGTCAGCGTGACTGTAACGGTCTGAATCGGATTGACGGCTACACCTGAGAGGACACGCACGCGCCCGATATATTTTCCAGGCGCCAAGCGTGCTCAAAATCGACGGGCTGATGCTGACCTGCACTTCGGCGGGAGTAACGTTGCCGTTGGTGGTCACAACCAACCAGGGCAGGTTGTTGTCCGTATTCGAATCCACGGTAAAGAAGAGCGGCTGATTCGTGTTCAGCGCCGTAACAGCAATGCTCTGTGGCCCGGGAGGCTGGTGTGCCGGTCTGCCATACATAAGAAAGCGCTGTCTTGTTCAGACCGATTTGCGGCGCTCCGCCCACAGTAAACGTCACCGGAATCTGCAGCGGATTGCCGCCAGCCGGTGTCACCGTTACGGTGCCGTCATAGGTCCCCGACGTCGAGAGTGCCGGGAGTGGCGGTCACACGCACGACGTTCGCCGATGCGGTATTCCCGTTCTGCGGTGTTGCTGCGAGCCAACCTGAGGAAACGGCGGTCACTGTGAAATTCAGTGGCGAGCCCGTTAATGAGGAGATCGTAATATCTTTCGGATCCGGAGCCGCGCCGCCTGTCTGGAAGGTGAACGCCAGACTGGTCTGACTTGCAGGCGATCTGCGAAGCCGCACCCGTCACCTTGATGGTCACCAAACACCTGCTGCTGCAGTTGTCCCGCGCCGACCGTCAGGAACATGCTGTATGGCGTATCGGAGGGCGTCAGGCCCGTTGAATTCGCAGCCACGTTGACCTGCGTAGGCGTGGTTGTGCCGGAAAGTTGGCGTAACATTTAAAAATGACTGAAAGATCGTAGGGACGTTGACGGTGAACGGACCCGCGGGCGTCGTTGTCACCGTCATCACCTGTGTCTGAGATGAACCGGCTGGCATATTAAAGCTCAATGTGGCCGGGGTCACCTGCAAACTGGTCTGCGCGTTTAGGGTTGCAGCGCCGCTCGCAAGCAGCACAGCAATAGCATCAGAAACGAAAATCAAAACCGCGAGTCTTCTCACAAATCCTCCTACTCGGACTGCCATCGCAGGCATCGTCCAGTAAGAACATTGCACTTTGCTGCCCAAATAGTTAAGAGTCTGAAAATACAGCAACTCGTGCAGGTGCGAGTCGGCCTGTGAGGGCTCTTCGCGTGACCAAATGCCGCCATAAGTGTGTCCCTTTGGGAACACACATACAAACACATTACAAATATATCATGAAATGTTTGCAACATTAATCAGGTCTAATGTTTAGAGGAATTGCGGTGGGCTGGAAAACGGGGCGAGCCGGGTGGCCCGCCCCTTAAATGGCAGATTAGCGAACCATCATCGAAACTGTATTCGATCTGACGCCACCGATCGTCAACACAACCGGCAAATTGCCCGTCACGCTGGAACACGCACAGCAGTTTGATACAGGCCCGTGTAACCAGGTGACGCAATCGAGTAAATCGCCGGAGCATCCACGCCGCCGATCGTAACCGTGACCGGCATCGGTGTTGAAAAAGGGCGAACCGGGAATCGACAGCGCCAGTACCTAGTGGTAACCGGACAGCCGCCGAGCCCGGTCGAAAAGAGCAGCACGATATCGCCCGCACGCGCCGGGTTCTGCGCTGACACGGCTGAGAAATCGTTGTTCTTCAGGATCAGTCCGCCCTGGGTGTCGAAGAACAGCCCGGGCGCTTTGTTCGCCACTACGGCCTTGAACTCTGAGCTTTCGCCATTGCTGTTTTTGACGACCACCGGATGCGTCGCCACCGGCGCTTCAAAAGGTACCTGCGCGACGATAAATCCAGGATTCACCCAGAGCACCGGCGCCTGCAGGCCGCCAATCGTGACAGAAGTCCCGTTGAGCGAGTCGGCACACGATCTACCCGCCCATCCCGAAAGGTCAGCAGCCACCTTCGTGAGATTGGTTCCGAAGATGGTCATCAGTCCGCCCGGTGCGACATTGGTCAGCGTTGGCTCGCTGACGGCACTGATCACGTTGCCAATTGCCGGCATCGCGGTATTGTCGGCTGCAAGCTGGGCCCTCACAACGCCGCCCGGATTGTCGCGCGTGTGCAGATTCACATAATGATTTTCCGGATTCTGCAGCAGCGAGTTCAGCGTGGCCAGCGGCGTGCCTGCAGTCACCAGCACCGGCAGATAGATGTTCGCAGTGCCCGTCGGCGCCAAAACGCTGTTCGTGCCGGAAAGCGAGGTGCCGATGGTCACCGGGCCGTTCACGCCGGCTTTGCCGTCATGGATGTGCAATCCGGTAAACTCAACAGCGCCGGGGAAACGAGGGTTGACGTCAAAGATGACCGTGCCGGCCTGGACGTTCCCATCGGGGGCGCGCAAAGCATAGGCAGTGATCGCGCCGGGCGCATCCGCGGCGAGTCCGGTAATTGCCGGAACTTCGTTCTGCGGAATCAGCTTGACGCCAAAGCGCGTCCATTCCGGGTTGCGCATCTGGCCGCGAACCACGCCGCCCGTATTCACAGACGTGTGCGTCATCGCCGTCGCGTCCGGCCTGGGCGTCGAGCTGCCCGCGATCGCCGCAGGCGGTGCGCGGCTTCCTGGGCGTGCGGCGCCGGCAGGAGGTGCGCGGCGTCGCGCGCGGCGTGACCGTGGTCGACGATTTCGCGCACCACCCGACCGCGATTCGCGAGACGGTGCTGGCGCTGAAGGGGCGCTACGGTCCCGGCAAGCTGATCGCGGCGTTCGAGCCGCGTTCCGCGACCAGCCGGCGCAACGTCTTCCAGGCAGCAGTTCGCCGACGCGCTGTCGGTGGCCGACGAGGTCGTGCTGGCGCCGCTCTACGCGCCCGAGAAGGTGCCGGAGGCGGAGCGGCTGGACGTCGAGCGCCTGGCCGCCGATCTGCGGCGCGAGGACGTGCCGGCGCGGCTGATCCCGACGGTCGACGCCACCGTCGAGCACCTGGCGACGCGCGCGTCGCCGGGCGACACCGTCGTGGTGATGACGTCGGGCGACTACGGCGGCCTGCACGACAAGCTGCTGCGCAAGCTGGGCGATCCGGTGATGCCGGCGCGCCTCGAGCACAAGGTGTCGATCGGGAACCTGCTCGACCGCGTCGGCATCGCGCACCCGGTGCTCGAACAGTTCTGGCCGTACTACCTGGTGATCCCGGGCGACGCCGACGCCGCGCCGCTGGTCGGCTGCGTCGCCATCGAGATGGTGGGCGACGTCGCGCTGCTGCGGATGCTGGCGGTCGCGCCCGAACGCCGCGGCGAGGGCCTCGGCTACGTGCTGGTCGAGGCGGCGACGGAGCGCGCGCGCTCGCAGGGCGTGCGCCACCTGTACCTGGTCACCGACGGCGCGCAGGGCTACTTCGGCGAGAAGCTCGGGTTCGCGGCGATCGATCGCAAGGACGTCGTCGCGCCGATCCAGGCGACCGCCGAGTACGCGCTGGCGCGCTCGAAGGACGCGACGTGGATGCGCAAGGAGCTATGACCGCGGCTGATCCGCTCGAGCAGGCGCGCGAGGTCGCGGTCGGGATCGCCCGCGAGGCGGGGCGGATCTTGCTGGAGGGGTGGGGGACGCGGCCCGCGATCGGCTTCAAGTCCGAGGACATCAACCTCGTCACCGAATACGACAAGCGGTCGGAGGCGTTGATCGTCGAGCGGCTGGCGGCGGCGTTCCCGGACGATCGCGATCGTCGGCCGAGGAGGGGACGACGCGCCGGCGAAGCGAGCGGCGCGCAGCGGGTCTGGTACGTCGATCCGCTCGACGGCACGACGAACTTCGCGCACGGCATGCCGCTGTTTTCGGTGTCGCTCGGGCTGGCGATCAACCGCCGCCCGGTGCTGGGCGTCGTCGAGGCGCCGGCGCTGGGGTGGACGTTCGCGGGGACGAGCACGGGCGGCGGTTCGACGTTCAACGGCAAGCCGATCGCCCGTCGCGGACGGATCGGCTGGCGGGCGCGCTGCTGGTGACGGGGTTTCCGTATCAGCGCAACCCGGTGCAGAACAACATGGCCGAGTTCGCGGCGCTGACGGCGGCGGCGCAGGGGACGCGGCGGCTCGGATCGGCGGCGCTGGATCTCTGCTTCGTCGCGT
>CAWCAT010000031.1:0-3711 GCA_963793625.1 Bryobacteraceae bacterium
TAGCAGGCTGCTGAAAAACGACCGATCGACACCGGGACCGCCTATCCCAACCGGTTTTTGTTACTAATAATTTGCCTAAGTGGCCCGGAACGTGGCTCTCCCGTGCTGAAAAAACACCCCTTTTCGGGGCCCGGGCACACTTCGCCCTATGCACTTGCCGCTTGAACGCGGAGGTTCCTCATGCGCACAAGATTGTAAGCAGCCGCGGCGAACGTAAACATCCACGCCACTTTTTCCAGACCGCGATGCCGGACCTTGCGGATGCCGGCGACCGTTTTCAGCCAACCAAAGACCTCTTCAATCCGCTTGCGCTTCCTCTGGCTCACTGCGTAGCCCGCATGCCGCGTCGTTCGGTTATCGATCGCACTGCGCCGCCCGTTCGTGTTTTGCGCGACGTGCGGCGTGACATGCATGCCACGAAGTTCCTGCACGAAATCACGCGTATCATAGCCGCGATCAGCGCCAAGGGTCACACGATGATCTCCCGCAAGGCGTTCGAGCATCAGCAGCGCTGCGTCGCGCTCGGCGGTCCCATTGGCCTGGAGTACTTCGGTCGCCACCACCAACCCGTTGCGATTTTCGATCAGCGCATTACCGCAATATGCCAGCTTCGCTTCGTGGCCGCCGCTCTTGCGCGCCAGTCGGGAATCGGGGTCGGTGGTCGAAGCATGCGTCTCATTGGAACGCTTTTCGCCGTGGAAGTTCACCGTCGGGTTGCCTTTATCCGAGTCATCGGGCGGTTGCGGATCGTCCTTTTTGCGGAAGCTTTTCTGCCCGGCCCAAGCCTCTACCAATGTGCCGTCCACGCTAAAATGCTCGTCGCTCAGCAGCCCGTCTTCCTTGGCTTGTGTAAGCAGGTGTGCGAAGAAGCCTTCGGCGATGTCGCCTTCCAAAAGCCGGTCGCGGTTCTTGCTGAATACGGTCGGCACCCAGATTGCGTCATCCATGTTCAACCCGACGAACCAGCGGAAGAGCAGGTTGTAATCGAGTTGCTCCATGAGCATCCGCTCACTGCGGATCGAGTAGAGCACCTGCAGCAGCAGCGCCCGGAGCAGTTTCTCGGGCGCGATCGAGGGCCGACCGGTTTTGGCGTACAGTTGCTCGAAGCGTGGCGACATTTCCTGCAGCGCACGGTCTGTCATCTCGCGGATCGCCCGCAGCGGGTGCAATCGCGGCACCCGCTCCTCCGGCGAAACATAGCTGAACATCCCGGCTTGATTGTGATCGTCTCCACGCATATTACATAAGACGACAGAAATGTTTCGGAGGCTACACGGATCCGGAGTTTTTCAGCAGCCTGCTAGTACTACTGTGTTATAAACAAACACTTTGATGTAGAATTGTTTTGTGGGGACACGCCTTTCAGCGCCAGGCCCACAGCAGAAGCGTTTCGCGGCGTATATGGAGGGCCTGGCGAATGCCGCGGGACACAGCGACCGGGAAGTTCCGTTGAAGAACTACTGCACGGGATTGTTGTTACCGGGCGATCGCAAAAGCGTTGAACCGATGGCGGCACGCTTGGCGCCCAATCGCGTCCGGCGAATGCATCAGTCTTTACATCATTTGGTCGCCGATGCGCCATGGAAGGATGAAGCGATTCTGGAGCAGGTTCGGAGTCAGGTGTTGCCTGCCATGCAGAAGAACGGCCCCGTCGTGGGGTGGATTGTCGATGACACTGGGTTTCCGAAGAAGGGGAATCACTCCGTAGGAGTGGCTCGGCAGTATTGCGGACAAGTGGGGAAACAGGATAACTGTCGCGTGGCGGTGAGTTTGTCGGTGAGCACCTGGAGTTCGAGTCTGCCGATTGGATGGCGCTTATATCTGCCGGAAATATGGTCCAGCGATGCCGGGCGGCGGAGCAAAGTCGGCGTTCCCGAAGAAGTGGAATTCAGAACCAAGCCGCAGATCGCCTTGGAGCAGATCCGGCAAGCTGTGAAGCAGCAGGTTCCGACCGGGGTGGTTTTGGCCGACGCGGGCTATGGGGTGGACACACGGTTCCGCGCTGGTATTGACGAATTGGGATTGTCATATGTTGTCGGCATTCAGTCTTCGGTAACCATCTGGGCGCCTGGCCGACAACCCTTGCCCGCCAAATCCCGGCAGACAATGGGGCGTCCGCCGAAACTACTGCAACGCACCGCCGAGCATCAACCCGTTTCAGTGAAGCAGTTGGCGTTAGGGTTGCCGTTCGGGACCTTCAAAAGTATCGGCTGGCGCGAAGGGACCCAGCGGACCTTGCGCTCACGCTTTGCTGCCGTCCGGATTCGCGTCGCCCATCGGGATTACGAAAGAGCCGAACCGCACCCCGAGCAATGGCTGCTCATTGAATGGCCGAAGGGCGAATCGGAGCCGACCAAATACTGGCTGTCGACGCTTCCGCCGACAACGAAGCTGAAGGACTTGGTAAAGATCGCCAAACACCGCTGGATCATCGAGCGTGACTATGAGGAACTAAAGCAGGAATTGGGCCTTGGTCATTATGAAGGTCGAAGCTGGCGCGGATTTCATCACCATGCCACATTGTGCATCGCAGCTTATGGGTTCCTGGTAGCCGAGCGGAACCGTTTTTCCCCCTCAGCCCGTGCCGGAAATGTTGGACTATCAGCACCCGCCCCAATACCGGACTTCCACCCGCGTGGCTCGCCGCGTTCGCCCCGAACGTCATAATCCGCGCTCGATCGCAACACTGAGAGCGATAATTGCTCGGCACTTGCTCGGGCAACTGTCTCACTGTCCCTTTTGTGGGTCGCGCCCGGCGTGATCCTCGGCGTCAATATCCGCGTCGAGAACACAGGATGCCGGGCGTGAATGGTTCGGCGCCGTCCGCCAGTTACCCTCCAGTAACTTCACCTTACTGAGTTTCTCTAAAACGACGCAGCGCCAGTTTGCCGCTGAACCCGTCGGCTGGAGGCCGCGCTCACTTTCTCCGCCGTATTGATAGCACAGCACACGAAGTCGCCCAGCTCTATTCCGGCCCAGTCGGTGCGGACAAAACAGTCGCCGGCGCTCATGATAGGTCGCTTCAATCGGTCGCCGGCCCGCCACCGCAGTCCAGATCAGCCGGTAAATGTCATCAACTGTCTGGATCTTCGCTTCAACAACACTCATCTCCCTTCACGATAACCCCTCGTGCCACTATCCTCAACACCTGCAATCATTTATAACACAGTAGTACTAGGACGAAGCACGGCGAATTCCGGTTCGATAAGACCATCGTAGAATGAAGCCGAACATGACGAAATCGAAAATCTACCGGCTCGCCGCGGGTCTTCGCCAGCGCCGGTCTGGCTTTCCGCTGCGGCCACGGGAGCGACAGAACGGGGCGACAGCCACAATTCGCAATGCAATGATCACCGCGCGCATTGACAAAGCGTCTGGGAGGGTGGTCTCCATCGGTGAAACGTTCAACTGAATGTTACTGGTGCGAACGCGAAGAAATTTCCCGCTCAAGTGGGACGGCCGCTCGTGGGTGAATGGCGTGCTCTATAACTATTTGAGAGCTTCTCAAACTGGCTCGGCGGAATGATGCCGCTCAACGATTTCGTTCAGGATCTTCGGCAAATCGTATTCCAGCCAGTCCGGGAAATGCGCGTGCAGCTTCGTCAGATCTGAAACGTAACAGATGTGGTCGCCGATTCGATTCTCGTCTTTGTAGGAGTGCTTCGTTCGAAGCCCAGTCACCTAGCATGTCGATGGTCTCCAAGCGATATC
>CAWCAT010000032.1:0-103678 GCA_963793625.1 Bryobacteraceae bacterium
GCAATTGCCCGTGAGATTGTGCGCGCACACCGCGGCGAGATTCGCGTAGAGAGTATTCCGGGCGAAGGCGCGCAATTTCTGTTCACACTGCCATTGGCGAAAGCCGGGGAAACACATTGAACAATCCCAGGATTCTCGTGGTTGACGACGAACCGCAGATCCGGCGCGTGATGCGCACTACTCTGGTCGGCCGCGGTTATATAGTGAGTGATGCAAAGAGTGGCGAGGAGGCCCTCGAAAAGCTGCGCGATGAGAAGCCCGACCTGATTCTGCTCGACATGAACATGCCCGGGATGGGTGGACTGGCTGCGTGCCGGGCGATCCGTACACGCTGGATGTGCCGATCATCATCCTGTCCGTTCGTAGCGCGGAGAAAGACAAAGTGGAAGCGTTGGATGCGGGCGCGGACGATTACGTCACAAAGCCGTTCAGCACGCCGGAGCTGCTGGCGCGAATTCGAGCCTCGCTGCGCCGCACTGCTCCCGCAGATGCGGCACGACAGTCCCTCACGCTTGAGGACGTCACCATCGATCTGAGTGCGCGCGTAGTTCTGCACGCAGGGAAATCCACCCGCCTGACACCGAAAGAGTTTGATCTGTTGCAGTACTTCATCTCGAATCCGAACGAAGCGATTCCGCACGGACGCTTGCTTCAGGCCGTCTGGGGACCCGACTATGGCGATGAAGTCGAGTACCTGCGCGTGTTCGTAAATCAGCTTCGCAAAAAGATCGAGCCGGAGCCTTCCAATCCACGCTACATACTGACTGAGCCGTGGGTCGGATATCGCTTTCGAACACCCTGACGAAATCCTGATCGCTTCTTTATGCCTTCTTTATGGCCTCCACCCTAATCTGGGTTTGGAAGGAAGCCATGAACCACCAAATGGAAACAGGGACGGGCACTCCGGATTCAATCCTGGACGGCAAGTCGAGATTCGACATACATGTTGTCTTCACTACCGCATCCGCCACGGCGACAGCGCTGCGGGCCGCACGCGAGCTGGCCTCCCAATTGGACGCAAGGCTGGTGGTGTTGATTCCTGAAGTAATCCCGTTTGCGCTGCCGTTAAACCGCCCTCAGGTGCAACCGCGATTTTTGGAAGACAAGATTCGCACACTCGCGGAGGGATTGCCGGACAACCTTGAGGTGCGCGTCCTGATCTGTCGCGACAGGGCGCAGGCTCTGAATCGTGCGCTGCCTCCACAAGCTTTGGTCCTGATGTGTGGGCGCGAGCGCTGGTGGCTGAACGGCGACGCTTCGTTAGCTCGCGAGTTGCGGCGCAACTCGCATCACGTCATCTTCCTGCCGGCAAAGTGAGGTTTACAATGCTCGACCTGTTTTATGTACTAACCGCGCTCGGATTCTTCGGAGTGCTTTGGGCTTTCACCAAGGCCTGCGACCGCCTGTAGGAGAACAGCAATGGAATACATGATTGGTGGTCTGTGTAGCGTAGGCCTATTCGCATACTTACTGTATGCGCTGCTGCGACCGGAGCGTTTCTAACGGAGTGTCTATGACAACCTTCACTGTTATCCAATTCCTCGCATATCTGCTTCTACTTCTGGCAGTGACGAAACCGCTCGGAGCCTACATGGCACGAGTCTTTTCCGGCGAAAGAAGTTTTGTGTCGCCCATGATCGTGCCGGTCGAGCGGCTGGTCTATCGGCTGTGCGGCATCCGCGCGGATATGGAACAACGCTGGACACAATACGCAGCCTCATTGATTGCGTTCAGCTTCACCAGCCTCGCGCTGCTATACCTGTTGCAGCGACTCCAATTATGGCTGCCGCTAAATCCCATGCGATTCGGGCCGGGCATGACGCCCGACCTGGCCTTCAACACGGCAGCCAGCTTTGTGACGAACACCAACTGGCAGTCGTATGGCGGCGAAAGCACACTCAGCTACCTGGTGCAGATGGCCGGCCTGACGGTGCAGAACTTCGTTTCTGCCGCGGCGGGAATATCCGTGTCGATTGCGGTGGTGCGGGGATTCGCACGCCAGCAGGCGCACACCCTCGGCAACTTCTGGGTCGATCTGACGCGCGCCACGCTCTACGTTTTGTTGCCGCTCTCGCTGATCGGTGCAGTGTTTTTCGTCTCGCAGGGGATGATCCAGAATCGGGATCCGTACACGCAGGCGACAACCCTGGAAGGCGCGCCGCAAGTCATCGCGCAGGGTCCAGTGGCGTCGCAGGAAGCGATCAAGATGTCGGCACCAACGGCGGCGGATTCTTTAACGCAAATTCGTCGCATCCTTTCGAGAACCCATCCCCACTTACCAACTTTGTGCAAATGATTATGATCTTCGCGATCCCCTCGGGGCTCACTTACACGTTCGGGAAGATGGTCGGCGACACGCGCCAGGGCTGGGCGCTGTGGGCCGCGATGGCTGTCTTGTTTATCGCCGGCGTGCTGGCTTGTACTGTGGCGGAGCAGAGCGGAAATCCAATTCTCGCGAAGCTCGGCATTCAGCAATCAGCGACGGCGACGCAACCCGGCGGCAACATGGAAGGTAAAGAGGTGCGCTTCGGAATCGGAGCTACGGCGCTGTTCGCTACGATCACGACCGATGCAAGCTGCGGCGCGGTGATCGGCATGCACGATAGCTTCACGCCGCTCGGCGGCTTGGTTCCGCTGTTCAACATGCATCTGGGAGAGGTGATCTTCGGCGGGGTGGGCGCCGGCCTGTACGGCATGTTGCTCTTTGCGATTCTGGCCGTCTTTATCGCCGGATTCATGGTTGGCAGGACACCCGAGTATCTGGGAAAGAAGATTGAGCAAAAGGAAGTAAAGATGGCGATGATTGCGATGATCGCGATGGCGTTTGGCGTACTGGTGCTGGCTGCAGCATCTTCGGTGATCGACCTTCCGAAGAACGGATACTGGAATTCGCCGGGGCCGGCGGTCGCGAACCTGAACAACAGCGGACCGCACGGATTCAGTGAAATCCTTTATGCCTATTCGAGCGCCGTGGCGAACAACGGTTCCGCGTTTGCGGGTCTGAATACAAACACGCCCTGGTACAACTACACGATGGGGCTCGCGATGCTACTGGGGCGATTCTTTATGATCATCCCGTTGCTGGCTGCGGCCGGCAGCCTGGCGGCAAAGAAAAAGATACCCGAAACCGCGGAACGCTTCCGACGCATGGCGCATTGTTTGTGGGCCTGCTGGTCGGAACAGTCATCATTGTCGGAGCCTTGACTTACTTTCCTGCACTGTCACTGGGCCCGATTGTGGAGCACTTTCTGATGTTGACGAGTAACTGGAGCTAAGTATGCCTGCGACATTGATCCACGAACCTAAGACTGACATTACTACGCTGCTTCCCAAGAAGTTGGCGCACGCACGGCCGCTGTTTGATCCGGAAATCGTGCGGCGCGCGTTGAAGGAGTCCTTCCGAAAACTCAATCCGGTGACGCTGGCAAAGAATCCAGTGATCTTCGTGGTGGAAGTCGGCGCGCTGGTGACGACACTCTTCACCCTCCGCGACGTCTTCACCGGAGCCCCAGGATTCGGCTTTAATGTTCAGATTTCAATCTGGCTGTGGTTTACCGTGTTGTTTGCCAACTTCGCGGAAGCGATGGCGGAGGCGCGCGGGAAGGCCCAGGCGGATTCACTCCGCAAGACGAAGAGCGACTCGGCTGCAAAGCGCGTGCTCGGCGGCAGCGGCACGAAGTTCGAAATGGTTTCCGCATCGCAACTGCGCGCGGGGAACGTCGTGATCTGTGACACGGGCGACATCATCCCGGGAGATGGTGATGTGATTGACGGCATCGCGACCGTTGACGAATCCGTGATCACGGGTGAGAGCGCTCCGGTGATTCGCGAATCGGGGGGCGACCGGAGCGCGGTCACTGGGGGCACCAAGGTGCTCTCGGATCAGATCAAAGTGAAGATCACTTCCAACCCCGGGGAAACATTCCTCGATCGCATGATCGCGCTGGTGGAAGGCGCGGAGCGGCAGAAGACGCCGAACGAGGTCGCGCTCAACATCCTGATTGCAGGGCTGACGCTGATCTTCCTGCTGGCCGTTGTGACGCTACAACCCTTTGCGATTTTTGGCGTCGCTTCGACCGGCGCCGGTAGCGTTCCCTCAGTGCCGGTGCTCACGGCGCTGCTGGTGTGTCTGATTCCGACCACGATTGGAGGCCTGCTGTCCGCCATCGGGATCGCCGGCATGGACCGTGTGATGCAGCACAATGTCCTCGCGATGAGCGGCAAAGCGGTGGAGGCGTCCGGCGACGTGAACACGCTGCTGCTCGATAAGACCGGCACGATCACGATGGGCAACCGTCAGGCTGTCGAGTTCATTCCCGTTGCCGGAGTGAGCGAGGCTGACCTGGCTGATGCGGCGCAACTCTCAAGCCTGGCCGACGAGACGCCCGAGGGCCGTTCCATCGTGATTCTGGCGAAGGAGAAGTACAGGCTGCGCGGCCGCCATATCGCGGACCACGAAGCACACTTTATACCCTTTTCGGCGTACACGCGCATGAGCGGCGTCGATATCGACGGACGCCGTTTGCGCAAGGGCGCAAGCGATGCCATCGCGAAGTTTGTCGCCGAAGAAGGCGGCGTTGTGCCGGCCGGATTCCTGGAGATCTCCGATAAGATTTCGCGGTCCGGCGGTACTCCGCTGGCCGTCGCGGATGCCGAACGGTTGTTGGGCCTGGTCCACCTGAAAGACATCGTCAAGGGTGGCATGAAGGAGCGCATTGCACAATTGCGCGCCATGGGTATTCGCAGCGTAATGATCACGGGCGACAATCCGCTGACCGCCGCCGCGATTGCGAATGAAGCGGGTGTGGATGATTTTCTGGCGCAAGCGACGCCGAAGGACAAGCTGGAATACATCCGCAAGGAACAGGCGGCCGGGCGACTGGTGGCGATGACGGGTGATGGAACCAATGACGCACCGGCGCTCGCACAAGCCGATGTGGGTCTCGCCATGAACACCGGTACGATGGCTGCGAAAGAAGCCGGCAACATGGTCGATCTCGACAGCAATCCGACAAAGCTGATTGAGGTGGTTGCGATCGGCAAGCAACTGCTGATCACGCGCGGAGCCCTGACTACGTTTTCGATCTCGAACGACGTAGCGAAATACTTCGCGATCATTCCGGCGATGTTCATGGCGACCTATCCGGCGCTCGGGTACCTGAACATCATGGGGCTGCACAGCCCTCAGAGCGCGATTCTTTCGGCGGTGATTTTCAACGCGCTGATCATCATTGCGCTGGTGCCGCTGGCACTGCGTGGAGTTCAATACAAGCCCGGCGGCGCCGACGCCCTGCTGCGCCGCAATCTGCTGATCTACGGGCTGGGCGGCATTATCGTGCCGTTTCCCGGCATCTGGCTGATCGATCAGCTCGTGCACTTGCTCGGGCTTGCGTAAGGAGAAATCATGTTCAAACAAATCTCACCGGCAATCCGAATCACACTACTGATGACTGTACTTACCGGATTGCTGTACCCGGCGCTGGTTACCGGAATCGCGAAGCTGGCGTTTCCGCACCAGGCGTCGGGAAGCCTGATCGTCGAGAACGGCAAGGTCATCGGATCGGAGTTGATCGGACAGGATTTCACGAAGCCCGAGTACTTCCATCCGCGCCCGTCGGCTGCCGGAGAGAAAGGCTATGACGCCGCGGCATCGGGTGGATCGAACCTCGGCCCCACGAACCCGAAGCTGGTGGATCGCGTGAAGCAGTCCATCGTGAAGTTCCGTGCGGAGAACCCGGATTTTCAGGGACCGATTCCAGCGGATGCGTTGACCACATCGGCCAGCGGTCTGGATCCCGAGATCAGTCCGGCATCCGCGGAGGCGCAAGCTGGGCGCGTCGCGAAGTCGCGCGGAATCTCCGCGGACGAGGTTCGCAAGTTGATCGCGATGCACACCGAGGATCGCACTCTCGGCTTCCTGGGCGAACCGCGCGTCAATGTGCTGCGGCTGAATCTCGCGCTGGACGCGGCAAGTTCAGCAGTTCGAAAGTGACGATGGACACACAATTACATGGTTGGCCCCGAGACGAACGAAGGCAAGCGCCAACTCTACGACACAACAATGCTGCTCACACCAGGCAAGAAAGCCAGGGCCTATCTGAATCTCGATTACGGCACTGACAAACGCATTGGACAAGGGCGTGACCGCTGGGTCGCCATCGCCGGCGCGGCGAGATTTCAGGCCAACGACTGGTTTGCTCTTAGCCCGCGCCTGGAGTGGTATAACGACGCGACAGGATTCACCACGGGAGCGGTCCAGAAATTGAAAGAGTTTACGATGACAGCGGAATTCAAAATGAAGAAGGGAATCCTGTCTCGCCTGGAATATCGCTGTGACTGGTCCGACCAGCCTTACTTCAACCGAGGCAACCAGACTGCGAATCACAACAACCAGGACACTCTGCTGCTTGGGATAGTTGCCTCTTTCGGCCCCAAGAGTTAGGGCTTAGAGTCAAGTGGAAGGGTTCCAGCCGATTGCCATTGAAAACGGGCGCAGGCCTGATCCTGAACAACTCTTAAGGCAGCTCCACGCCACCGAGCGCAAGGAGCGACGGGGGAAGCTGAAAGTGTTTCTGGGCTACTCGTCGGGCGTCGGCAAATCATTCCGCATGTTGGATGAGGGCCGCCGCAGGAAAGAGCGCGGAGAGGATGTCGTTGTTGGCGGCATTCAGCCGAAGTTCGGCGCAGACGTCAAACAGGTACTGCAGAAGCTGCCCGTGATACCGCTGAAGGTATTGCCGGGCGGGGAAGTGCTCGACATCGAAGCCATCCTCAAACGGCGTCCAGAGGTCTGCCTGATCGACGGACTTGCTTACGACAATCCAACCGGTTGCCGCCGGGCAAAGCGCTGGCAGGATGTGGAGGTACTGCTTGACGCCGGCATCTCTGTAATCACATCACTCAATCTGCACCACATCGAAGAGCTTCGCGAGCAAGTATTTCGAATCACCGGCAAGCCGATCACAGAGACCGTACCCAAGGCGTTTTTACAGGGGGCGGATGAGATCGTGATTGTCGATGCGCCGCCTGATGAGAACGCTGCTTCAGCGAAGCGGCAGCAATTGTCGGAACTGCGCGAGATGGCCTTGCTGCTTGCAGCCGAAGTGGTCGATCAGCAGTTGGAGGATTATCTTCAGGCCAGCGGGATCGAAGAGTCCTGGGGCACACAAGAGCGCATCGCTGTATGCATCACTCCACGCGCCAACGCACGGACAATGATAGCCAGCGGCAAGCGCAACAAGGATCGTTTTCACGGCGACCTCTACGTCGTTTACGTCCGGCAAGGGGAACTCGAACCGAAGGACCAGCGTGCGCTTGACGAGCAATTCCGCTACGCACGCGAATGCGGCGCACAAATTGAGAATCTGGACGGCGAGGATCCAATGGCCGCGATCATGCAGTTTGCACGCTCACACGGCATCACGCAGATCTTCATAGGCCACAGTTTGCGCCAGGGTTGGCGAGACAGGATTTTCGGGGGACCGGTGGACCGCCTCATCCGCGCCGCACAAGGCATGGATGTGCGCGTCTTTCCGCATTGATATGCCCGGCAAGCTTAAGATCTTCCTGGGTTACGCCGCCGGCGTTGGCAAAACATATCAGATGCTGGAGGAAGCGCACGCACTGAAGGCAAAGGGCGTCGATATCATCATCGGGTATTTCGAACCGCACGGACGAAAGGACACAATCGAAAAGGCCGAGGGTCTTGAATTGATTCCTCGCCGTAAAGTGGAATATCGCGGCTCTGTTTTCGAGGACATGGATCTGGATGCCATCCTCGCGCGGCGGCCGGGCATTTGCGTCGTTGATGAATTTCCGCACACGAACATTCCCGGCTTGCGTCATGAGAAGCGCTGGCAGGATGTACTCGATCTGTTGGATGCCGGCATCGATGTTTTCACAACAATGAATATTCAGCACCTGGAAAGTCTCAACGATCAGGTCTGGCAGATTACCGGCGTGAGAGTGCGGGAGACGATTCCAGACTGGCTGATGACGCGTGCGGATGAAGTCGTGATGGTGGACGTAACTCCGCGCGCATTGTTGAATCGCCTTGAGCGCGGAGTGGTTTATCAGCCCGACAAAGCGAAACAGGCGATCGAGAATTTCTTCAAGGAATCGACGCTCGTAGCCTTGCGCGAAGTGGCCTTGCGTCAGACCGCTCACGAAGTGGAAATGCGGCATGATACCGGCCGCTCGCATGAGAGCATTCTGATTCTGGTGACAGCTGATCCATCCACTGCAATGTTGATCCGGCGCGGCAAGCGTGTAGCAGACTATCTGCAAGCCAGTTGTTCCGCGGTCTACATTCACCATGAGCCCGATTTTCTGGATGTCCCGCTGGAACGCGGCAGACCATTGAACGCCACCTGAATTTCGCACGCAATCTGCATGTGGAGACGCGAACGCTGCAGGGGGATGACCTGGCAACCTCATTGATCGAGTTCGCCAGGCTTCACAAGATCACACAGATATTTATCGCACGGCCGAAGTATGAGGGTCTGCAGCGCTTTCCGTTAGGAAACCTGATTCACAAGGTGGTGAGGCTAGCGCGTGACATGCAAGTAACAGTTGTGGCGCAGCGCAACCGGCCGTAAACTGCCTTCAGCGCCTACACGCCCCCAGCGACAACATTCACCCCAGGCCGCTGCACCCCTTCGCCTACCCCCAACTCCTCTCGAAATCGCACATGCCGCAACCGCGTCAGTTCAACCAGCGGTCGCCACACCGCATGCACCAAATGGTGCTTAATAAGCAACCGCCAGAACCGGTTGGAGCGCTTATACAAATACGACATCGCCAGATACGGAGCGACGGAGCGCCAGTCTGCGGGCCTGCGCCGCCAGATCGAGGCATGCGAAAAAAGACGCTGATACATCCAGGCGTAACCTCGTTCCAGTTCTTCAGGCGTCATGTGTTTCGGACGGAAGACCGCGTGGCCCGTGTCGTATAGTGCCCAATCGCGGTGCAGTAAACGACCCTCTGCCTCCATTTGGCGGAACAGCGGTGTCGCCGGATATGGGGTAAGAATGTGAAACGTCGCGCACTCCAAACGGTTCTCCTCGATCCATTCGGCCGTCCGGGTGAAGACGTCTTTCCGGTCGTGATCGAATCCCAGTACGAACGAACCATTCACCTGGATGCCGTTATCGTGCAGCATGCGCACCCGGCGTGCATAGTCGGCAGTCTTCGGCGATTTCTTCCTTGCATCAGAGAGGTTCTCATCTGTGAGCGATTCAAATCCCACGAATACGCCCGTACATCCAGCGAGCGCCATTGTGCGGATTAAACTCGGATCGTCGGTGACATCAATCGAAACCGCCGCGCTCCAAATCTTGTTCAGGGGGCGCAGCGCATGACACAATTTGCGCAGGTACTCCGGGTTGGATCCCAGGTTGTTGTCGACGAAGACGGCGTAGGGTTGCCTATCCGCCAGGAATTCCGAGGCGATCTGCTCGGGATCTCGCATTCGATATGGCATCCGCAAGCCATCGGTAGCCAAATAGCAAAAGCCGCAGCGGTTGTGACAGCCGCGCGTGGCAATCAGACTCGTGGTCGTGAGAAAGCTCCTTCGCGGGAGAATTGATCGGCGGGGCGCCGGGTCCTCGCGATAGTCAGTCTCGTAGGTGGCCGCGTATTTCGGCTGCAAACAGCCCGCTTCCACGTCCGCCAGAATCCGCGGCCAAAGCTGCACGCCATCGCCCAAGGCAAGCGAGTCCGCGTGAGGCGCACACTCTTCAGGACACGACAGCACGTGCAGGCCGCCCAGCACGACCTTGCTTCCGCGACTTCGGTACCATTGCGCAAGCTCGAACGCCCGCCTCGCGAAGGTCAGGTGGACCGTAATCCCCACCACCTCGGGCATCGGTGCAAAAGGCGGCCGCCCATCGAGCAGGTTCTCGTCCCAATACTGAAGCTGCCAGTGCTCCGGTGTCGTCGCCGCGAAACTCGTCAAAGCGAGTGTTGGCGTGAGCACGTGCTTTCCGAAGCTCGCGTTCGGATCCTTGGGGTAGAAAGGGTTAATCAGGAGCGCATAGCGCGGCTGTATCGGTCCCGTGAGAATAGCGGGATCGAGCAGAGGCGGCCGCGTCATATCAGGCGGACACCATCGGCGTTGCGGAGACCACAACCACGGCTGATCGGCTGCACTCATAAAATCACTTTATAGTGCAAAGAACTTCATGTCAAGAAGAACGTTCGCGCTGGGATGTGAACCGTGAAGCCAGGATGCTAACGGATCCGCGAAAACGAGCGGCTGCCGGCATTGACATATCGCGTGTTTCCGTCGTCACCCTCGACAAGCACGTAGGAGCTGCCGCTTTCCACCTCATAACGGACAACGCTGCGCTTGACGAGCGGTGCCGTCCGCCCGCCTCGCTTTACAAACAACCTTCCTTCGCTCACGCTAATCTCAATCCGCTCGTCCCCATTTCGATAGTTACCGACGTGACGGCGGATGTCTTCAGCGGTGGTCTCCAGCACCGGCTTGATTGCAGCCGCAGCTCTTGGCTGAAGTGGCAGGAGTATCTCTAGCGCCTTCATGGCTGTAGCCGACATGGTTACGCCGCTGCGATTTGCAAGGACAATGACCCCTACGCGCTCATCCGGAGCCATGCGGATTGTTGATCCGTAGCCTGCTCGGGAGCCGCCGTGCTCCAACATGCGAATGCCGCGGGTGTACGACAATATCAATCCGTATCCGTACGAGTCTGTCGAGCCCGGAAGCTGCGCGTGCGGCGACGACAGCAGCGCAATCACTTTGGGATCCAGCACCTGCTTGCCATCGAGCTTTCCGCCGTTCAGAAACGCGATGACGAAGCGGGACAAATCCTGAACGTTCGAAAAGACCGATCCCGCGGGCCACGACGCGGCGTTGTCCGCAGCGGGACGAACCACGGCGGGCGATCCGTTAGGGGACTCCGCGTGGCCTTGCGCCAGAGGCCAGGTCATCGCGACAAGCGGACGAAGGGTCGTGTGAACCATGCCGATCGGGCCAAAGAGACGCCCCTCCATTGCATCCGCATAAGACTTGCCACTCAGCACTTCCAGCACATAACCGGCCATCCAGTAGCCGGGATTAGAGTACGAAAAGATTCCGCCGGGATCAGTGAACAACCAATCGTCCGTCCAATTTCTGATGCCGCCACCGAGCGCGCTTTCGTCGTGGGGTCCATGCATCGGAGCTTGGTCGTGGATACCTGCGGTATGACTGAGGAGTTCGTTCGCGGTCACACGCGAGAGCTTTGGCGGGAGCCCTTGGACATGCTTGCCGATGGGACCGTTCAGATCGATCTTGCCCTCGACAGCGAGGCCAACCAGCGCAGCGGCGGTCAGCATCTTGGTTGTGGAACCGAGGCGGAACAGCATCTCCGGCCGCACCGGCTCTGCTGTTTCGATATTGGCGATACCGAATCCCTTTATGAATAACAGTTGATCGCCCTTCACAATCGCCACCGCCGCCCCAGGCGTCTTGAGGCGTGCCAACTCCTCTTTGACCGTGCTTTCCAGTGGAGCGAAATCGAACGTTTGTCCTTTAAGCGCAAGACTGGATAAAAGAACTGCTGCGGCTATGATCCGAATGTGCACGGTGATGTCCCTTCCATTCCCTTGGACAGTCTATCTTAGCTTTCGCTAGCTCGCGTTCGCGTATAGTCTTCTAATGAGAATGAAACGACCCATGAGAGCCATATACAGAACGCTGGCTGTCGTTCCCTGCGCCTGCGCCATCATCCTTTTCTCGTCACTGACGGGAGCCGTTGCTCTGGCCGACATGATGAAGGATTCGCCGGTGAAGTTCCCGGAAAAGGGCGCGCTGCCTTCAAAATATCCTCCGGATGTTACGACGAAGCGCGAGGTTCCAGAACCTGAATATTCAATCTTCGAAACGCCGCAGAGATCGCTCGAGCAGGTTGCGAAAATCCAGTCGGAGATGGTGAAAGGCGAATTCACTCCGCCGAAGCCTGATTGGAAGTACCTGCAGCGTACGAAGCGAACTCTCACGGAAGGCGGCGACTTGCACGTGCTGGCGTTTGGCGACAGTATCGTGGCCGACACGATGCGCTCTGCTTGGCTCGCGAAACTTGGGGAAGCGTATCCGAAGGCAAAAATACGCGGTACGGTTTACGTGCGCGGAGGTGGTGGCTGCCAGCACTATCGCGAGGAAAATCGTGTCACAAAGAATATCGTGCCGCGGAAACCCGACCTGGTCTTTATCGGCGGAATCAGCCAGCGCGACACCGAGTTCATTCGCGAGTGCATCAAAACGCTGCGCGCCGCTTTGCCGGACGTGGAAATCCTCTTGGCAAGCGGAACCTTCGGAAGCATCGACCCGCGTGACGCCGAGACCCTTGCGAAGGGTCACCATTCCGGCACTGGTGCATACGGCCAGAAACTGAAACAGGTCGCGGTTGAGGAGCACTGCGCATACCTCGATATGACTACACCGTGGGTAGAATATATGAATTCGGCAAAAGTCCACCCGCACATCTTTTATCGAGACCGCGTCCACGCGAACGAATTTGGCGAACAGATCCTGTCAAAGATTCTCATCGCGTTCTTCACAGCATCGGGAGCCCGATAACGGGGTGAGGTGCTGGTCCACTGGGCCGGCCTGCCCGTCGGCAGGATTAGGAACGAGAAGCCGGCCAGCGTAGACCTTCTCCGTCGCCAAATGGACGAGAAAACCCTAACCGCCGAAGTGCGTCTGCCCGGTTTCGATCGAGTCGCCGACAATCTGGAAGTTGACAGCACTAGGAACGACAAGTCGGCATGGCGTATCCAACTTCCGTATCGCTGATTGTGTAAAATCTAACGATGAAACATCTGGTAATACCGATGATTGCATTCGCGGTTCTTACAGGATGCGCCACCGCACCACCGCCCGTTGTGGATCGCCGCGCCGAAGCGGTCCAGCAGATCCGGGTCGCCGAGGAGGCCGCGATTCGGGCTTTCGGCGAGCGTAATGTCGATAAGTCGGCATCCTTCTATGCGGCGGATGCGGCCTTGATGATAACCAACATGCAGATGGTCAAAGGCGCAGAGATCAAACCTCTCCTCAAAGAAATGATGGCTGACCCGAATTTCTCCATGAAGTTCGACACGGCTAAGATCGAAGCGGCCAAGTCGGGCGAACTTGGCTATACGAGGGGCGCATACACAATGACCATGACAGATCCGAAGTCGAAGAAGATCTTACGGGAGGCGGGCAAATATCTGACGGTCTACGCCAAACAGGATGACGGGAGTTGGAAGATCGTGGATGATATTAACACTCCCGATGCGCCCGCGACTCCGGTAGAGGCGAAGAAGTAGTGGACTCATCGCCAGCCACTACAAGGCAAAGTGACTAACTCGCTAACTCCGCGTGTGATCCAAATTGCCCTGCGCTTGACCTTCTGAGATTTGAAAATGAGCGGGTGTCAGTGAGAACTGGCGTACGCCGCCCTCTTTACGATCCAACCTCACAGCCGACCATCAGATTATCCTTGACAATCCTCGTAAAGCGACACATAGTCCACTTAGTCGAACTGGGATCAATCGAATCGCTTCAAAGTCAAATTTAGAGGTGCAACTATGTCTCGAATTTGTCCAGCGAACCCCCTCAGCAAGTTCCTATTAAGAGACCTTCCCATGCGTAACACCAAGAAGTGGCTCATGTTAGGTCTCGCGGGCGCTCTTATTACGGGCGCTCTTTTCGCTCAATCCTTCACCGCCGCCGTGCGCGGCACAGTCACTGACAGCAGCGGCGCCGCCATTCCGTCGGCTAAGGTAATCATCACTGAATCCGAACGTAACGTAGCCCACCCCGCCGTCAGCGACGAATCCGGACGATTTTTCCTGTCAGCCCTGCCCCCTGGGATCTACAACGTGACTGTTGAGGCTAAAGGCTTTTCCAAGTACGTCCAGACCGCCCTCACCCTTGCGGTCCAGCAGCAGGCGACCCTCGACGTGCAGCTTCAGGTCGGTGACGTTTCCACCGCAGTCGAGGTCACCGGTAGCGCCGCCCTCCTCAACACCACCATCTCGAACCTTGGCCAGGTAATCGAGAATGCGTACATCCTCTCCCTGCCGAACATTGGCCGGAACGCGATGGGTCTCACCTACATGACCCCCGGTGTGGTGGGCTCCGGCGGGCGCGCCAACTCCGACAACAACACCAACTTCGTGGCCAACGGCTCGCGCAACTCTACATCCGACGTCCTGCTGGATGGCGTCACAGTAGTGACTGTGGAGCAGAACTCCGGTATCACGGATCTCAAGTTCAGTCCGTCGGTCGACGCTGTGCAAGAGTTCAAGATGCAGACGAACTTCTTTAGCGCGGAGTACGGGCAGACCGGCGGCGCAGTGGTGAACATGGTGACCAAGTCGGGGACGAACGACTTCCACGGCACCGGATACTATTTCCTGCGCCACTCGGACCTGAACGCGAACAACTGGTTCTCCAACCGCTCGAACCGCGAGCGGCCTTTCTACCGGCGCGATCAGCTCGGCGGTGTCCTGGGCGGCCCCGTCAAGAAGAACAAGACGTTTTTCTTCGCCTCCTACGAATACACGAAATCGAAGAGCCCGACGTCGCAAACACAATCGTGGCCCACACTTCTGCAGCGCGACGGCGACTTCTCGCAGACTTTTAACTCCTCCGGCCAGTTGATGTCCATCTACAACCCGTTTGACACGTTCACGAATGCCGCGGGCAATATCGAACGCAGGCCCTTCGCCGGCAACATGGTCCCGAAGGCGAATGATGGACCCGATCGCCTTGAAGGCGCTGGCTTTCTTCCCGACGCCGAATCAGGCGGGCGCGCCAATCACTCAGACGAACAACTGGTTTGAGGAGGGGATCAATACCAGCTCGGGGCATCAGACCAACCTCAAGGGCGACCACAACTTTAGCGACCGCAGCCGCATCACGGGCCGCTACAGCTATAGCCGCGGCGTGGCTAACCCCGTCAACCTCTTCGGTGATGGCAATCCGGCCTACACCTTCAATGACGGCCCCAACCAGTACACGGCTCACGCCACAGTGGCTGAGTTCACGCGCGCCCAGAGCTCCACATTCCTGTGGTCGGCGCGTTACGGACTGACCTACTCCACGTATTTCCGAAATCCGATGGTGCCCAACTTCGATCTCACCACGCTCGGCTTTCCCGAGTTACATGAAGACCAACTCGACGCTTCCGGTCTTCCCCACTATCGCACCGGACGGCTACGGGGACATCGGCACGGAAGGCTGGGTGGTCATGGACCGCCAGGAGGGAGTGCATCACGTCTCGGCTTCAGCAAACAAGTTCATTGGCGGCCACAGCATGAAGTTCGGCGGCGAATACCGGAAGAACTTCCTTGACTATGCTCAGCCCGGTTATCCCTCCGGGCGGTTCGACTTCGCCCGCGGCATTACCTGTAAAGACCGCTTCTCCTGTCCAGGCAACGAGGGCAATGGCTTCGCTTCGATGTTGACCGGCTGGTGGACTGCCAACCAGTTCCACATCGACCCGAAGGCCTTCACCCGGTCCGCCTATTGGGGCTTCTTCTTCCAGGACGACTGGAAGATCAGCCGAAAACTCACGTTGAATCTCGGTTTCCGCTATGACTTTGACGTCCCGCGCTGGGAGACGAGGATCGGCAGAGCTACTGGGATCTGAACGCCCAGTCATCCGTCAAGGTGACTGGCTATGACACGCGAGGCGTCCTTAAGTTCAACGACTCCAAGAATCGCTCACCTTTCAACACGGACATGAACAACTGGCAGCCGCGCGTCGGCTTGGCTTATGCGTTGGACAGCAAGACCTCGATCCGCGCCGGCTACGGACTCTTTTACCAGTTGAGCCGCGCGACGGTCTTTGGTCACACCGGTGCCGGATTCAATGTCAATTCCACGTCGAACTCCTCGCTGGATTCGAACGCGACGCTATATGCGAAGCTGAGCAATCCGTATCCCGATGGCATGCTGCTGCCCCCAGGTAACTCGCTCGGCGACAATACCTTCATCGGTCTCGGTGCGGGTACGATTCTCGGCTCCAATAGCCGCAACCCCGAATACCACTCCTGGAACGTTCTCCATTCAGCGCGCAGTCGGCTGGCAATCGGTGTTGGAAGTGAACTACACGGGCAGCCGGGGCACACATCTGTTTCTGCCGGTCACCACTCTCTCGCCGCTCGCCCCACAGTATTGGTCGATGGGCCGCAGCACACTCACCTCAGCGGTGGCCAACCCCTTCTACGGCCAGATAACCGACCCCAAGGCGACCAACCTCAAGAACCCGACCATTCAGCTTTACCGCCTGCTGCGCCCGATGCCACAGTTTGACGGGACCAACGTCGGTACGGCGGAACCACCACGCGCCGACTCCAACTACCACGCCTTGCAACTGAAGTGGGAAAAGCGATATTCAGCGGGTTTCACCATGCTGGTTCACTACACTTGGGCCAAGATGATCGACGACGCCTCCTATGGCTCGGGCAACTATGGGTGGCTGGGTGGAAACTCGTCGCTCCAGAACATCTGGGATCTCCGTGCCGAGCGCGCTCTCTCGTCCCACGACATCTCTCACCGCGCGGTGTTCACCGGGTCATACCAGATGCCGTTCGGCAGGGGCCGCAAGTGGGGTTCCAACCTCAACCGCGCCGCGGACCTGCTCGTCGGGGGCTGGCATCTAAGCGGCCTGGCTACCCTCTCCACCGGCATGCCCCTGCAAGTTACGCAGTCGGGCGGCAACATCTGGGACGGCACGCAGCGTCCGAACCTCATTGGCGATCCCAGCACGAGCGGAAGCGCCCAGAACCGTTTGAACGGCTGGTTTAACGCGGCAGCGTTCTCCAAGCCCGACGTCGACGTTCCCGGCAGCGCGCCGCGCAACCTCAACTACCGCGGCCCGGGTATGGTTATGTTCGATGCCGCTCTGCTGAAGAGCTTCCGCGTGAAGGAAGGCCAACGCGTCGAGTTCCGTCTCGAAGCCCAAAACGCCTTCAATCACCCGGTATTCAGTGACCCGGCGAACACGTTCGGTTCCACCAATTTCGGCCAGATCACGAGCACTAAGGTGGGGAATCGCAACGTCCAGCTCGGATTCAAATACTACTTCTGAGATTTGCAAAATAGCGGGTGTCAGTGAAAACTGGCACCCGCCGCCTGCTTCACCTACGTCATGTGGTCGGCCCAATCCTGATACGATGCGGAAGACCCGATGCTCGAACTCACCGCCATGATCCGCTGATCAGGACCTTCAACATTTATAGAATCAGTCCGTCACCAACGAACTCGGACCTGCTGAAGGGCTTCTTCTCGCACGACGAATCCCGCGAACGCGAGTGAGAAGCGCGTGACTTAGCCGGGCGTAAGTACGGAACCGATGATCTCCGCCAGTCTGGCGCCGGTGTATGGCTTTTGTAAGAATCCGGCCAGGCCCTTGGCGTTGAATCGGCGAGTGGTTTCGATTTCGTTGTAGCCGCTCGACAGAATGACCTTGACCTCCGGCCGGATCGTTCTCAAGTGCCGAAAGGTTTCTTCGCCAGTCATCACCGGCATAGTCATATCCAGGAGAACAATTGACACATCGTCAGCTCGGCTCCGGAAAAGCTCGAGGCCGACCTCACCATTTTCTGCCTCCAGCACCGAGTAGCCGGAGCGTTCAAGGGCAGCTCTGGCGGTGCGCCGGACGAGTTCCTCATCATCGATAACAAGGACGGTCCCTGTGCCGGCAAGCGACGCTTGAACCGTTTCCGCCTCCTCTGGCATGCGTTGCTGGTCGGCAGTTGCGGGAAAGAGAGTCACGAATGTTGTTCCTTGGCCCGGCGTGCTGTCAACCCTGATTCCACCCTTATGGCCCCGCACGATGCCGAGGACAGAAGCAAGCCCAAGTCCGCGTCCTGTGAACTTCGTAGTGAAGAATGGGTCGAAAATGCGCCCCAGCGTTTTCTCGTCCATGCCGGTGCCCCTATCCCGAACTTCCAGGCTGACGTACCTCCCTGGCGCAAGCTGCGTATCAGCGAATGTGGACTGGCTGTACGCGTCATCAACCTCTTGCATCCCGGTCGCGATCAGCACCGTTCCTGTTTGTCCCTCTGGAATCGCCTCGGCAGCATTAATGACGAGGTTCATAACGACCTGCTGGATCTGGCCGGCGTCCGCTTCGATCCGCGGCAGACCTGCGGCAAGCTCCAGGCGCAATTGAACCGTTCGGGGGATAGACGTCTGGAGGAGGCTGCTCATTTGGCGTACATGCTCAGAGAGGTCCAGGCTTTCAATGAAGAAGCGCCCTTTTCCCGCGTATGCGAGGAGTTGCGCTGTAAGACGCGCAGCTCGCTCAGTTGCCTCCACGGCACTAGTCAGCCATGGCCGCACCGGAGATTCGGGTGGAACGGCGTCCAGAGCGAGACTCGTATTGCCAAGAACCACAGCTAACAGATTGTTGAAGTCGTGTGCGATCCCTCCGGCCAAAACACCTATGCTTTCGAGCTTCTGCGTTTGGCGCAGTTGCTCCTCCTGCCTCGCGCGCTCCTCCAGGTAGTCGCGCAATTCATACTGGCGCTTCCGCGAGTTCAGCGCCGATGCGACTGCGCTCACCAACGTGACCACCCGCAACGGCCGCTCCAGCACGACAATGGATCGAGTAGCTTCTGCTTGCAGGATTGTTGTGGCCGCTGACTGAACTCTATTGGCGTTGCTCGTGAGTAGGATTAGCTCAATGTCCGACCAGTTGGGCTGCGCAGCAAAGACCGCCGAGAGCTGGTCGGCCGCTCCCGGAGTCAACACCTCTTCCGCTAGTACGACCGCTCCGACGCCCATCTCGATTTTGCGGCACAAATCCGGCACCGACGAACAGGCCTCACCGAAAATGCTCCGACGCGAGAGCATGTCGCAGATCAGATGAGCATCCCGCCCTGTCGGGGCGGCGACAACAACGACCAGTTTGTCGTTTGAGGTCATTGCGCTTGGTCGAGGAGGTCCTCACGGCGTCCCCGATACTCCGGGATGCCAGTTAAAACGCCGCGGAATTGTTGCAGGACGTCACCTATCCGGACGCCTTCCGTGGTCAGTTGCAGTTCACGAATGGTTTTCTCATGGTCGCCTTTGCGATGCTTGACGACCGCCAAAGCCTTCTTGACGGCGCCATCGTTTTCAAAATATCGCAGAATGATGAGTGTGTCCGCAATGTAGCTCACGTCGATGGACGATGGCATAGCCGCGATCGTGCCCTGCTGCGCAAAGACCAAAATCGTCAGCACGCCTTTTTCGGCCAGGTACTTGAGCAGTTCCTGCAACTGCAGTAGGAGGGTTCGCTGATCTTGTCCGGAATTCAGGTAGCCGTTCAGGCTGTCGATGACAACCACCTCAGTTTTTCGGTTCTCGACGTCGTCCCGCACCTGGGCGACGAACGCGCCGGGCGACAGTTCCACCGAATCTATTTGGTACACCTGCACCAGCCCCGCATCGACTGGCTCTTGCATGTCCATGCCCAGTCCCGCCGAGCGATCCATAAAGGTCTGGCGGGTCTCTTCGAAGAGATAGGCGACGCCGTTCTTGCCCTGGCCTGCTATAGCGCGCAGATAGCTGCTGGCCAGCGTCGATTTCCCCGTTCCCGCGGGCCCCATGATCAAGGTGCTCGTCCCGCGGCTCAGACCGCCGCCGAGCAACTGGTCGAGCTCGGCGATTCCTGACGTGAGCACGCCCCGCTCATGTGGGCCGCGGTGTTCGGCCGCAATCAATCGTGGAAACACACGCAGTCCCCCGGTGGCGATGACGTAATCGTGATAGCCCTCGCGAAAGATTGCACCGCGAAGTTTGACGATCTCGATACGGCGCCGGAAGCCACCGTACTCCGGAGTCATCCGCTCCAACGAAAGGACCCCATGGGCGATGCTCTGCACTTGTAGGTCTAATGTTCGTCCTATCTTGTCATCGAGTAGTAATACCGTGCATCGGCGGCCGGTAAAGAATTGCTTTAAAGCGAGAATCTGGCGCCGGAACCGTAACGGATCACGGGCCAGGAGACGCATTTCCGAGAGGGAATCGAACACGGCGCGGGTTGGATTGATTCGCTCCACCCTCTCATAGACATGTTTGACGGTTTCGGTGAGCTCGACCTCCTCCGGATGGAAAACCGTGTAATCCTCCTCTGGCTTCAATCGGGATTCCGCGGCTTCCAGCTCATACAGATCGATCCCCTCCAGCGACCATCCGTGGGAGCGCGCCACTTCCTCGAGTTCCTGTTTCGTCTCAGAGAGAGTCACGTAGAGCACGTTCTCGCCCAGGCGCCTACCTTCCAGGAGAAACTGCAATCCAATCGTCGTCTTTCCTGTCCCCGGCGAGCCTTCCAGCAGGTATAATTCGTGCGGCGGGAAACCTCCGCGCAACAGGTCGTCCAAACCTGGAATACCGAACTTCACTCGCGAGTCCGCGCTTTTCATGTCCGCTGTTTGCATTGCGCTGTGTACCTCCCTTGTAAAACGCCCGCCGCCCCCTGCTGGTTCAGCTATCTGCGGCCGAGTACAGCCCTGATCTCACTATCGAGTGCGCCCGCATCGTAAGGCTTTTGTAGAAAGCCTCCCGGCCCCTTCCTGGTGAAATGTAGGCTCGCGTCAGCTTCGCTTAGACCGCTCGTCAATATGACTTTCACATCAGGCCGGATCTGTTGGATACGTTGGAGCGTCTCTTCGCCGCCCATCAGAGGCATCGTCACATTAAGCAACACCAAAGATACTTTGTCGGCCAGTACCTCAAACAGATACACGCCCTCTTTGCCGTTATCCGCCATGATCACCCTGTAACCGAAATATTCCAGCATTGTCGCGGCTGTATGGCGCACCAGCTGATCTTCATCAATGACCAGGATTGTCGCGTTTCCGCTTTGGACCGGCAGCTCTTCAGGCGCTTGATCGGACGCCTTGAACGATACATGCTTACTCGCAGGAAAGAGTAGTTTGAATGTGGTTCCCTGGCCAACCTCGCTCGAAACGTTTATGATGCCCCTGTGTCTTCGCACGATACCCTGAACGGCCGCCAGGCCGAGCCCTCGGCCGGTGAACTTGGTTGTGAAGAACGGATCGAAAATGTGAAATATGGTGGCAGGGTCCATACCGCAGCCATTATCGTGGATTTCTAAATTGACGTACCGTCCAGGTCTGATTTCATTGGATCCAGCTGTGTTGAGCCGATCGGCCTTATTGATATCCTCGACACTCGTCGTCACTAAAACCGTGCCCTCCTTTTCGTCAGAGATCGCTTCGGCTCCGTTGATCACCAGGTTCATGATGATCTGCTGCAACTGGCTGGTATCGCCCTCGATTGAGGGCAAGTCATCCTGCAGTAGCAACCGCAACTGGACAGCCTTCGGGATGGACATCTGAATGAGCTCGCTGGTTGTGCGAACCAGCGCTGAGAGATGTACCGGTTCAACAACAAACCGAGCCTTGCCGGCGTAGGCCAATAACTGCCTGATCAGATGGGCTGCCCGCTCGCTGGCGTCAAGTATATTGCGCACCTTTTCGCGGCCTGGATTGGTCGGTGGAAACATCTCCAGGACCAGCGAGGCGTTACCCAGGATCCCGGTCAGCAGGTTATTGAAATCATGCGCCACCCCACCGGCCAGAACACCTAAGCTTTCCAGTTTCTGTCTTTGCCGTAGCTGCTCTTCGAGTTGCTTGCGCGCGGTAATGTCACTAACGAACGCAATCGCCAAGGGCCCGCAGTGGGCGGAAATATGACTCAGCGCGATCTCGATCGGAAATTCCATGCCATCTTTACGCAGACCGAACAGATCCAAGCCTAAGCCCATCGGTCGCGCCCGGGGATTCGAGAAATATTCCGCCCGATGGCCCGTATGAACACCGCGAAAGCGTTCCGGTAAGAGTATCTCCAGCGATTCGCCCAACAACTCATCCCGCTGGTAGCCAAACATCTGCTCAATTTGCGCGTTCACCATGTCGATACGGCCGCCAGCGTCAACCGTAATTACCCCTTGCGAGGCACACTCCAAATAGGCCCTGAGTTTAGCCTCACTTTCCCGGATGGCCGCCTCAGCGCGCTTTTGTTCGGTAATGTCTCGTGCTATGTGCGAGATCGCGAATATCTCGCCGTCTCTGCTTCGGATCGGAGAAATGCTGAGAGAAACGTCAATTTGTTGGCCATCTTTTCTCACGCGAACGGTCTGATAGTGCTCGACCTGGTGGCCGCGGTTGATGCGCTCCAAAATCTCGGTCTCTTCGTCAACTCGATCTTGAGGCAGCAGAAACGTCATATGCTGACCAATCGCCTCGAGTGCGGAATACCCGTAGAGCCGTTCCGCGCCTGAGTTCCACGTCCAGACAATCCCATCCAGGCTCTTGCTGATAATAGCGTCGTCGGAGGACTCGACGATTGCGGCCAAGTGTGGCTCTGAGTCGAATAACGTACTTCCCATAATCCCAGTCCTGCTTGTACTCTCCCACATTTATGCTTTGTGCATAAAGGTGGGGGCGCCGTACAATGCCCGCGAGTGTCTGCCGTGCGGTGCTGAACGGCGCGCGAGCACGTCAGCCACCGCGCGGACGAAGTGCGGTAGCTTGCAAGCAGCCAGCGCTGCAGTTGGGTGTCGCGCAGCGAAGTAGGAACGTCAACCGGCCCTCGCTAATCCCAACAGCTTCCCAACATCTTCATTGAGTTCGTTCGGTGTGAATGGTTTGCTCAGAAACTGCCAATCCGGATCCACAAAGGTTTCTCCGATGCCGCTCATGCACAGGATTTTGATATTCGGACGTTGGGTACCGGTACCGGCCCCAAGGACATGGGCAACGGCTGGACCAGCGCCACAACCATGGCGTACACCTCCAGCACGAAGCCGGATTTCAGGACGGTGCCGTGCTCATCCGCTTCAAGCTCCCTTGCCTGAGCATCTCAAGTCCGGCGATACCAACTGGTTTTCGTGAATCGCTGGCGCAAAGGATGCAGGTGCATTCGTCGATGAATTCCGTACTGCCGGTTTCAAACGAGCCACAATAGTCCGCACGCTGCGAAACGCGCGGACAAAGCATCCTGCGGTTCTCGCTGCAGAGTTCCTCGCCGACCGCTGAGTTCTTCGACTTCGCGCCTACGTTGCGCAGCCGCGCGAAAGCGGTCTGACCGCTCGCGCCGGGCTGAACCATCGGAGCTTTCGAGGCGGCCAGGCCGAGAAACCTTCGACGATACAACACCATCCCGGTTTGGGCCAGAGGCCACACAACATCGTGTGCGGCCCCCGCTCATGATGAAACTATTGCAGCTTTAAACTCGCAACCTTGATTGTGTCGCCGGTGACCTCGCCGGTGACTCTGACCTTTAGATTGTCCTTCTTTTTCGACGCTTTCAACGCCGTCGAGGCTTGCTTGTTTCCTGCTGCGTCGAGAGCGAGATATTTATTGTCCGCGGTGAAAACACCGTAACCGCTCTTTTCACAATCGGGCATCAGGGCACATTCGCGCGTGTGCATGACGGCTGCCTTCTGTCCCTCCTTGGCGGCCTTCATCGAACACATCTTGTCCATCAGGATGCCTTGGACCTCCGCCGCCGGCAGAGCTCCCGCCAGGCCTGCCAGTAAGATCAAACTGCTTATGGCTCGATTCAGTTTCATCGCGTTCATTCTCCTTAAGTTGGAAAGCTTTCCGTGCTTCCAAGGGGTGAGTGCGTTTGGGCCTCATTTTCTTACAGCCGATTTTGTGAATTTTACTGCTCCCGAATGATGGGAGGCGGTACTATCTCTGTGAGCAGGGCGAAGGCCGACAGGATAATCCGCGTTTGCAATGCATCGTCGTTCGGAGCGCCGAGAGGATATCCGAAAGGGAAATCCACGAACAATGCACGGGGCGGAGCGACTCGTTCCGTGATCTCGCGGATCAAAGTGACGGACACCGTGGGAATACCCGCTTTCTCAATGATGCTCTGGATCAGTCCGACCGACTGATGGCACATTGGTCAGACTGGCGTCAGCAGGACAGCATCCACCGCATCTTCCAGCAGCATTCGGGCAACCTCCGGAGCGGTACTGTCGATGAGCCGGCCCGGTGCGCTGATCGAACCCATAAAGCTGAAATGACGTGGCGCAATCGAGCCGATGACGCCATCTTCAGCCAGGGACTTCAGCCGATCCAACGGCAGAGCCAGATTCTTGTCCGTAGCAATTCCTCGGATATCAAATGCGTCGCTTCGGTGAGCGATTCCCAATGTACTCAAGTCGGTATCAAATGGGAGCACGCGGTAGGAACAGTCTCCTCCACGGATGGCGGCTGTCGAAGGGCAATTGGTCCGGCTTGAAATAAGCCGCGGTGGTGACGGTCGCTACCCGAGCCGCGCTAAGTGGCTTGCTTAAGCGCGCGCCCGGGCGCCAGTCAACTTTGCGGTAGGGGTACGCTTTCATGAAGACCTGATAGCCCAGTTTGAGGTCGGAGAGTTTCGCCATGCAGTTTCCTTCTTCAGGTTGACGTCACGCCCTTGAGAGCCCTCACGCCGCGCATATCGCCGCGCAATCCGAACAGGCGCTGGAGCAAACGGACCATCCACGGACGGAGCTTCTCCATCATGTAGCGGTCCGCGGCGCGGCGGTTGCCGAGAACGTAAGTCGGGTACGGATGGATTGTGGCCGACACCTTGCCCAACTTTACGCCGTTCCGCATGGCCAGCGCGTATTCGGCGATCATCTCTCCGGCGTGTGCTCCCAGAATGGAAACGCCGAAAATCCTGCCCCAGCGGCTCGCGAGCACCTTCACGAGACCCGTGGTCTCTGAGTCCGTTATGGCTCGATCCAACTGCGTAAACGGAAAGCTGTAGAACCGAGTACTTCACATTGTCCCGCTTCAGTTCCTGTTCGCTGCGGCCCACATGCGCAAGCTCCGGGTCGCTGAATGTGGACCACGTGATGTGGCGCTCATCCAGGCGAGCAGGTACATGCAGGATGGCATTCGTGATCGCCACCTTGGCCATGTGCTCCGCGAAATGCGTGAACAAATACCGTCCCGCGACATCACCACATGCGTAGATGTGTTTCGCTGACGAACGGCAGCGGCTATCCACGATTACACCTTTGTCGTTAGTCCAGACGCCCGCCGCCTTCAGATTCAACGAATCCAGATTTGGTTTGCGCCCCACAGCCGCCAAAATAGTATCAGTCTCCAGCCGTTCGCCGCTCTTTGTGTAAGCCGCGCCGCCTTCGAAGCGCACGAGTTCCGTGCCGAATAGGAACCGGATGCCTTCTCGCTGGAGACTCTCCAGCAGGATTGCCGTCAGTTCCGGGTCGTCCCGTTTCAGGATTCCAGAAGAGGTGTTGATGACCGTGACGTCCGACCCCAACCTGCGAAACGCCTGAGCCATCTCGATGCCGATCGGCCCCGCTCCCAACACCAGCAGTCGCCTGGGCAGACGGTCGAGTTCGAAAACAGTTTCATTGTTAACAACTGGAGCGGCCTCGAGGCCGCGGAAAGCCGGAATCCGCGGCGAACTGCCGGTAGCCACGATGAAGCGCCGCGAACTGAGCTTTCGCACCGCGCCGTTCCAGCCGACCTCTATCGCGTGTGGGTCCAGAAAGCGGGCGCGGCCTTCAATGACCTCAACACCAAGCTTTTCGAAGTTGGGCGGGGCGTCAGCCTCTTTATAAACGTGCTCTCGGATGGAATGTACGCGCGCCATGACCTTGGAAAAATCGTGTTCGACCCGCGCCGCTGTGAGCCCGTACCGTTCGGCGTTTCGCATCTCATGCGCGACCTTAGCTGCCCGGACCAGGCTCTTGCTTGGGATACAGCCATGCCACGTACAATCGCCTCCTAGCTTCCGGGCCTCAATTAAGGCTGTCTTTGCACCGAACACCGCAGCCATACCGGCGGCAGTCAATCCGGCCGCGCCACCTCCGATTACGATCATGTCGTAGTCGCATCTCACGCGTGGCCTCCTTCAGTCTCAACCGTGAGTGTAAGAAACGCGTTCAATCTTACACTCACTGAGCGAGAATAAAAACATGCGAGCACTAATCGTGACCGTAGCGTTGTGCGGCTTGGCAATGGCGGCTGCGATCACCACCGGTCCCAACGTGGGCGTGACGGTCCCGGACTTTCGTTTGCAGGATCAGAACGGCAAAACGCAGACGCTCAGTTCGATTCTGGGCCCAAAGGGCGCGCTGCTGGTGTTTTACAGATCGGCCGACTGGTGACCGTTCTGCAAAGCCCAACTGGTCGAGTTGGAAGAGAACGCCGGTCGCATTCGTGCCCAGGGTCTGGGGCTGGCGGCAATCAGCTACGACAGCTTGGCGGTGCTCAAGCAGTTCGCCGATCGCGCCCATATTAGTTATCCTTTGCTGTCCGATCCGGATTCGGAGGTGATACGCCGTTACGGAATCCTGAACCAGGCCGTGCCTAAGGATAACGCCGCCTTCGGCATCCCGCACCCGGGCACCTACGTGCTGGACAGCCGCGGCGTGGTCACGGCTAAATTCTTTGAGGAGGATTTCCGCACGCGCGACACTGCGTCGTCAATTCTACTGCGCCAGTTCGGGTTGAAGACGCCAAAGCAGGAGGCGATCACCGCTAAACACGCCACACTCCGGGCATGGGCAAGCGGCGACGATTTGCGACCAGGGCAGCGCGTGACGCTGAGCTTGGACGTCACCCTGTCGCGACAGGTTCACGTGTACGCGCCAGGAGTCCAGGGCTACAAGCCAGTAGCTCTGATGCTGAGCGAGTCGCGAGCGTTTCATCCGGACGCTCCAGTCTTTCCGAAATCAAAGATCGTCAGACTGGCCGCCATTCAGGAGACGGTTCCGGCTTACGAAGGTCAATTTCGGCTGCTGCAAACCATCACGTTGGGCAACGCACAGCAACTGGAACCGCTGCTCGACAAAGACCGGCAACTGGTGATTGAAGGCCAATTCCGCTATCAGGCCTGTGACCACCGCCAGTGCTTCGTGCCCGAGACGGTTTCGTTGAAATGGGTAGTCAAGGTGCTGCCGTTCGACCGGACGCGGGTGCCGTCTGAGATGCAGCGTCAATCGCCGCGATAACAGCTCAGCCAGGCCGCGGTATGTCGCGGCAGCTTATTCGATTTCCGTAATCGTAAGAAGTCTGCGGGCTCATCGATGTCGAACCACGGCTGCCCAAGTTCCACCGTCAGTCCGCAGGCGCGGATCACGCGCGTTGTGTCCTCAAGTGTGTTCGAAGATGACCACCTGACACCCTGGAGCATACCCGGCGTGATCCTTCGGCAGGCTATCGCATAGAAGCCTCCATCCTCGGTCGGCCCCAAAGCGACATCGGCTTCCGATTGGATCAGTTGCGCGATGTGTCCGGCCGGCAAACCCGGCGAATCGCTGCCCACGATTACCGCCTTCGGCCGTCCTGCGTTGAGGGCCTTCGTGAGGGCGTGTCGCAACCGGTCCCCCAGATCGCCCTCCGACTGCAACGAACGCGGTACGCCAAGGTCACTCCAGGCTTCCGTTTCAACGTCGGTCGCGAGTTCAATGTCGGCCACGCCGGAAAACGTCAGCAGCAACTCCAGTGCGTCGCGCGCAAATGCCGAGTGCAGGGAAGCGGCGCTCGTGGCATCGAGGAAGGAACAGAGCCGTGTTTTTACACGGCCGGGCAATGGGGCCTTGGCGAAGAGAATGATGATCGGTCGCATGGACCCGTTATCGGACATGCCTGTACCATCCGGCCAATCTGTGCGGTGAGACGCCAAGTGAATAAAGCCCCTGTATCCAGACCCAACTCAGTAAGGTCGCTACCAGACCGGCTTTTTTCCAGCGCCGATCCGAAGACCAGACTGGTTCGTCAAGCAATGCCAGTTGGCCAAGCTTCCAGAGACGGCGAATGAATTCATAGTCCTCCATGACTGGCCAAGGCCTGTATCCATTAAGCTGCTCGAAGACTGCGCGCCGGCAGAATACTGCGGAATCCCCATAGAAAATCCCAACCTTGCGCCGCCATCGGTAAATACCCGTAAAGCTCCGAGCCACCCAATCCCTTCCGTCGAAAATGACGTTGAAATTACCCCCCGGGACTGCGGGATCGAGCATCGCCGCTCGCAATACTTCCAACGCGGCTGGGCCAAACAGGGAATCAGCATGGACGAACAGCAGCACGTCTCCGATCGCTGCGCGTGCGCCGGTGTTCATTTGCACGGCGCGACCGGTCGAAGCATGGAGCACGCGGGCCGACTTCGAAGCGAGCGCTACAGTCCGATCACTCGAACCACCATCCACCACTACGATCTCGTCTGCCTTCAATTCCGTCAACTGTTTGAGCAGCGCCTCGATCCGCGCCTCCTCGTTATAAGTTGGGATGATGATAGAGATAGTGGGAACTGGATTCTTCATAAAGAGGAGTTCGTGCCTACTGGCTCTTGCCCGAAATCCCCTTCAGGATTCGCTCTTCCAGTTCGTCACCCGCTGTGCCCGCCGTTTCCTGGTCAATGGAACCGGCAAGTTTCGACGCCGCCATCCGCAGTTGCTCGATTTGCCGCGCCAGCCTGGCGCAGTACCGGCACATCATAAGATGGAATTTCACCTCCAGCCTCACCCGGAAGTTCGCATCCTTGAGCTGGTCTGACGTGATTAACTCGGCGACGCTCCTACAGCGAATCATCTGGGTCCCAGGCCTTTCTTATCGATGCACTCACGCAGCCGGATCCGAGCCCGGTGCATCAGCACACTCATGTTAGTGACAGTTACGCCCAGGATCTTACAGACCTCTTTGGTGTCCACTTCCTCCATCTCGCGCAATACAAAGACCTCTCGTTGCGCCGGAGGGAGACCCTCCAGGCATTGTCCGATCGCCGTGCCAATCTCCTTCGATTCCAAAACCTGATGCAGATCCGCTGGAGGTCTTACCCAGTTGCCTTTTGTGTCGAACCGCGACTCGAACACTTCGTCGATCGGGTCGTTGCGCTCTTCGCGATACGACTCGCGGCGTCTCTCTAGAACCTTGTGATGTAGAATTCCGAACAGCCAGGTGCGAACCTGTGAGCGACCTTCGAAGCGATCCAGCGTCTCAAGAAACGTGATGAACACGTCTTGTACCAGATCCTCTGCTTCGCTCTCGCGGAAGCCCATGCCCCGCGCGGCACGATAAAGCGGCCTCGTGTGATCACCCACTGCATTCGCTAGTGCCTCGGGGTCGCGGGCGCGTAAGCGGGCCACAGCGCCATCGTCGAGTTGTGTCGAAGTGGACATCGCTTACAGAACACATTCTTTCAGAACCCCTGTAAGAAAGTCCATCCACTCCGCACTCACATGGCAGAACGGTTGCACAAAGTAAAGTAACCGGATCAGAGGAGAAAGAAATGAAGACCAAACAGATAATCGTGAAAACCGTACTCGGCGCTCTGCTTACCATAGGCGCAGTGTTGCCATCGTTTGCCGCCACCGCTGAAAATCCCTTCAGCGCGAACCAGGTAAGTGTCGCCTCCAGTAAGTCGTTCAGTCAGGTGAGTGACGCTGTGAAAGCGCTGGTCGCAAAGAACGGAATGATGGTGATGGCCGAAGTTAACCAGGGCAAGATGCTGTCGATGACGGGGCTGAGCCTCAACGCTACGCTATATCTCATCGGCAACCCGACTGTAGGCAAACAGTTGTTCGAGCAGAACCACAGCGTTGGCCTGTACGTGCCCTTGCGCTTATTCGTGTACAGCGACCAGAACGGCAAGACCTATGTTTCCTATGACAAGCCTTCGACGCTGCTCTCTCAGTTTCACAACGATAAAATCACAATGATCGGCCAGATGCTGGACCAGAAACTGGAAGGCTTGGCCACCATGGCCGCCCAGTAGGAATGTCTACCGTAAGGGGCGGACGCACCCTGCGCTCGCCCCTTTTCAATGGAGAAGGAAAATGAAAGTTCTGCTGTTGCACATCGGATTGTTAGCGCTCGCCGGTGCCGGACCCACGGCTTTCCCGCTGGCACAACTTGGTTATGCTCCGCTCTCGCGGCTTGCGCTGTTTATTGTCCTGCCATCAGCGGTGCTACTGATCGCAGCTTCGTTCCTGCTGCGAGGTCCTGCGTTTCGCAATATTGGGAACACCATTGGCAAGGGCATGCTCGCCGGCGCGGTGGCCACAGTCGCACTGGAAATTGTTCGCTACAGCGGTTACCGGCTCGGCTTCATGCCGGGAAATCTGCCTCAGTTGATGGGCGTCCTGCTGTTGAACCGCTTCGCCCTTGGCCCATCGACCGCATCCGACCTGGCTGGCTTTGCTTACCACTTCTACAACGGTGCCGCCTTCGGCGCGATCTTCGCGCTTCTGTTTGACGGTCGCTCCCACTGGTGGGCCATCCCTTATGGAATCGCCGTAGGCCTTGGATTCCTGGTAAGTCCGGCGGTTCAGAGCCTGGGTGTCGGATTGTTTGGCGCGGACTTCGGATGGCATTTCGCCGCTGTCGTATTGACAGCTCACGTTGCATTCGGCGCAGCTCTGGGTGCGGCCTTACGGCATCTTGGAATGGAAAAGAAGGCTGCTATACTCTTATGGATTTGAAAACGACTAGCCACCAGCAACACCCCGATGGCCTCGAATTGACGAACCCTCGTGGCGAATCGCGCGGATTCGTAGAGCCCAAGCGCCTCGGACTCCGTCCGGTGCTGGAAGACTTCTGGGTGCTGCAGGGCTCTCTCTGCGATCTTCGCTGCAGGCACTGCTATACGGCGTCTTCTCCGAACAATAATCGGCTGGAGCAGATCTCCTTCGCGGAACTCGCGCCGCACCTCGAAGAAGCCGCGCGTTTCGGCGTCCGGAAGATCTACTTCACTGGGGGAGAAGTTTTTGTCAACGAGGACGTGCTGTGCGGCCGGTCGGAGCAGAACCACGAATTATTGAAAAGCCTCGCTTTCGCTCTGGACATCGCGCCCGTCGAAGTACTCACAAACGGACGCCGGTATATCCGCAATCACTTGGAAGCGCTGCGCCGTCTCCACAAGTCGCCACGGCGACCGCCTGACCCTGCGCATCACGCTGGAGAGTCCGGAAGCGCAACGCCACGATGCCATCCGCGGGCGAGGTACGTTCGCCCAAACAACGGAAACCATCCGGCTGCTGGCCGGGATCGGTTTCGCACTTGTGATTGCGGCCGAACGCCCGCTGCTGGACGAACGCAGTGATGTGGGGATACGTGAAAGCTATCAATCTCTGTTTCCCGGCGCGGCCGTCGAGGTGAGCCTGATCGGGAACATGCTCGAAATGGGTCATCAGCTCACAACTCTTGCGCGCCGCGGCGAATCGCCGCATCACGAGGTATTCGTGACTACAAACTGTTTCGCGGCTCTCGGAAAGTCCCCGGAGCTGCTGATGTGCCACTTCAGCCGCGCAATTCAGAAGATCGAAGGCGCACTCCGCTACTACCCGTGTCCCGTCATCTACGACGATCCACGATTCGAGATGGGACGGACCCTTGAAGAGTCCCTCCGGCGCGTCTACATTGCGCACAAGAACTGCTACGACTACTGCTTGAAAGGCCATGGGGCGACTTGCCGCACGCAGGCTGTTCAATCAGGAGGATAGGGCAGGTTCGGCGCAACCAGGAAGGGGTTGTATTTGTCTCGTCCGCCTTTGCACCGGGCGTGGAAGCAGAGATTAGGGGCCTTCTCGCTGACGTCCCCCCGCCCATTGTGATTGTGATGTGTGCAGAACTTGGGGTTGCACGGTGTCGCCTCTTTGACACGCTTCCCTGTGGCGCGTACCTGAGGTGCATGCGCAAGCCGTTCACTTACGAGCAACTTATGCAGACGATCAAACTGCAAAACTGAATTCTCGCGTGTGAGCGCGCGGCTCGTTTTGGGTTGGTCGACCGCCGGGCGTGAGTCCTCGCATTGCTGCGAGGAGTCGAGGCGTTGCAATCGGACTGCGTGCTTCAGGATAAACCCATACGAACAGGTACGAAGCTCATGGTCAGTCGGCTCCCAGGTCCGGGACCGCATGCACGCCAGGTGCGGCAGCTTGCGGGCGGGCAGGGAATGACTCGCCCCGGTCGCGAGCGGCATTGTTGCTATGTTCAGTCTGCTAGGTTAGCTTATGATATGGACCAAATTGGGGATGCGATGGAGCATAAGTGTGCCCTGATCGTGGATGATGAATCGCCCGTCAGGATGTTCATCAAGGCCGTGTTGGAAAGCGAAGGCTTTCACACAATGGAAGCTGCGGATGGAGTACAAGCACTTGAGTTAATCCGTATGCTCGGTACCGGTTTGCACTTGCTGATTTCCGATATCAGGATGCCGCGAATGGACGGCATCACCCTGGCGCGCTTGGTGCGCGCTGATTTCCCGGCGCTTCCGATAATACTGACCTCCGGCTACACTACCGATTTTCAAGATCTTGCCATCGAGTTCATTCCCAAGCCGTTTCACCCTGGGATTCTTCTGAGCTTGGTCAGGAAGATTATGCTGAACAAAGCTGCAGCACCGTAGTGAAGCCCCGCACCCCCAGCATGGTTAATTATGCCTTGCGGCCGAGTACAGCCCTGATCTCACTATCGAGTGCGCCCGCATCGTAAGGCTTTTGTAGAAAGCCTCCCGGCCCCTTCCTGGTGAAATGTAGGCTCGCGTCAGCTTCGCTTAGACCGCTCGTCAATATGACTTTCACATCAGGCCGGATCTGTTGGATACGTTGGAGCGTCTCTTCGCCGCCCATCAGAGGCATCGTCACATTAAGCAACACCAATGACACTTTGTCGGCCAGTACCTCGAACAGATTCAACCCCTCTTCGCCGTTATCCGCGATGATGACCCTGTACCCGAAATATTCCAGCATTGTCGCGGCTGTATGGCGCACGAGCTGATCTTCATCAATGACCAGGATTGTCGCGTTTCCGCTTTGGACCGCCAGCTCTTCAGGCGCCTGATCGGACGCCTTGAACGATACATGCTCACTCGCAGGAAAGAGTAGTTTGAATGTGGTTCCCTGGCCAACCTCGCTCGAAACGTTTATGATGCCCCTGTGTCTTCGCACGATACCCTGAACGGCCGCCAGGCCGAGCCCTCGGCCGGTGAACTTGGTTGTGAAGAACGGATCGAAAATGTGAGATATGGTGGCTGGGTCCATACCGCAGCCATTATCGTGGATTTCTAAATTGACGTACCGTCCAGGTCTGATTTCATTGGATCCAGCTGTGTTGAGCCGATCGGCCTCATGGATTTCCTCGACACCCGTCGTCACTACTACCGTGCCCTGCTTTTCTTCACCGATCGCTTCGGCTCCGTTGATCACCAGGTTCATGATGATCTGCTGCAACTGGCTGGTATCGCCCTCGATTGAGGGCAAGTCATCCTGCAGTAGCAACCGCAACTGGACAGCCTTCGGGATGGACATCTGAATGAGCTCGCTGGTTGTGCGAACCAGCGCTGAGAGATGTACCGGTTCAACAACAAACCGAGCCTTGCCGGCGTAGGCCAATAACTGCCTGATCAGATGGGCTGCCCGCTCGCTGGAGTCAATTATATTGCGCACCTTTTCGCGGCCTGGATTGGTCGGTGGAAACATCTCCAGGACCAGCGAGGCGTTACCCAGGATCCCGGTCAGCAGGTTATTGAAATCATGCGCCACCCCACCGGCCAGAACACCTAAGCTTTCCAGTTTCTGTTTTTGCCGTAGCTGCTCTTCGAGTTGCTTGCGCGCGGTAATGTCACTAACGAACGCAATCGCCAAGGGCCCGCAGTGGGCGGAAATATGACTCAGCGCGATCTCGATCGGAAATTCCATGCCATCTTTACGCAGACCGAACAGATCCAAGCCTAAGCCCATCGGTCGCGCCCGGGGATTCGAGAAATATTCCGCCCGATGGCCCGTATGAACACCGCGAAAGCGTTCCGGTAAGAGTATCTCCAGCGATTCGCCCAACAACTCATCCCGCTGGTAGCCAAACATCTGCTCAATTTGCGCGTTCACCATGTCGATACGGCCGCCAGCGTCAACCGTAATTACCCCTTGCGAGGCACACTCCAGATAGGCCCTGAGTTTAGCCTCACTTTCCCGGATGGCCGCCTCAGCGCGCTTTTGTTCGGTAATGTCTCGTGCTATGTGCGAGATCGCGAATATCTCGCCGTCTCTGCTTCGGATCGGAAAAATGCTGAGAGAAACGTCAATTTGTTGGCCATCTTTTCTCACGCGAACGGTCTGATAGTGCTCGACCTGGTGGCCGCGGTTGATGCGCTCCAAAATCTCGGTCTCTTCGTCGGCTCGATCTTGAGGCAGCAGAAACGTCATATGCTGACCAATCGCCTCGAGTGCGGAATACCCGTAGAGCCGTTCCGCGCCTGAGTTCCACGTCCAGACAATCCCATCCAGGCTCTTGCTGATAATAGCGTCGTCGGAGGACTCGACGATTGCGGCCAAGTGTGGCTCTGAGTCGAATAATGTACTTCCCATAATCCCAGTCCTGCTTGTACTCTCCCACATTTATGCCTTGTGCATAAGGGTGGGGCGCCGTACAATGCCCGCGAGTGTCTGCCGTGCGGTGCTGAACGGCGCGCGAGCACGTCACCGCTAAAAGGCTTTGACGAGCAGTCCAGTGTCGCTCGCGACGACCGTGATCGTTGCCGGTGTGCTGATTCCTCTGCCGGTGCGTACGCGCACCTGCACCTGGCCGGAGATATCAAACGGCATCTGCGCGTTGATCTGCTGGGGCGAGACGAAAAACAGCGGAATCGCGTGCCCTTTCACTTCCACCGATGTGCCATCGAGTACGGTGGGCAGGGGAGTGCCGGTTGCGCCAATGACCGTTGATGCCAGTGCGTCTCCGAACACGGTGATGATCGTGCCAGTAGCAATCACCGGCTTGTAGTCCGCAGCGTTCACAACGCCACCGGGTCTAATCGTGGGTGCAGCGCTATCTGCAGCGAGAGGGCAGGTTCCCGCAACCACGCGGTACAGCGCCCTCAAAATGCAAAGGGTGCTCAAAACGCAAAGCGTGCTCAAAACAAGAGAATTCACCGACATGAACCTCGCAGTGTTGTTGGAATCGATACGGGCAGGTCTGGCAGACTGCTTTAGCGGAATCCGGCGTCCTGGCTGACGGGTTACAGAGTGAACTTTCTGTTCACGTTCTCGACTTCATTAACCGAAAGTGGCGCTTGTCCCCTCCGGGCTCAACGCATGCCCCAAAACATTCGATATCTCCCTGTGGGAGCATGCGCGCTACTTCATCAGCGCCCAGTTTGCGAAGAGTCGGCCGCGAATAAGGTTTGCGACCAGATTCTTTACCAGATTCATTCATGGTTAGAAGTGTATCACTTAATACATTTGTTTTACATACTGTAGCTGCCGTAAATCTGGCGTGTTTTGTTCTCAGGCAGGCGCGAATTGAGTATCCACCACCTTGAAAAGACAGGGGATAGTCAATACTAAAAAATATCTGTGATTGAGAGCTCAATTGAAATTATATGCTCCGGAAGTTAAGACCGCCCCGACCTCGACCGCATGCCCGCGAGTGTCTAGATTGCTTCAAACAGTATATTTATGGTCTAATTCTCTTTTGAAAATGAGTGAGATTCTGCGTTCACTCGAGGCACTATATATGGAAACAGTCTTCTTTATCGCAATCCTTATATCTGTGTACCTTGCCTGTGGTTCTCTATATTGGCGGCGACGGCGCCACAACATCCCGCGGGATGTACACTGTCCGAACTCTCTGGCCGAGGACCTGCATCGCCTTGAGTTTGCTACCCGGTGCGAACCTTCTTGTCATTCCGCCCTGTCAGGCAGCCCCGCGCCTGGAGCACGCGAGCACGCCAGCCACCGCGCGGACGCTGGGCGGCAGCTTGCGAAAGGCCGCTAGCGGGACCGCGGGCCCGAATCCCGACCAGGCGCATACGGCAACATAATCGCTGTTATTCAGAAGCCGGCAAGAACGGCCGGCTCGCACAAGTGCGCCCTCCGGGGCTGACAACAGCCGTTTATGTAACCTGCCGGTCCATCCGTGCGCAGTCCAAAGCTGCCGAACACCCAACGAATAGGTCCGTTTCGGTACAGTTGGACCGTTGGAAGTCCTTGCCACCCGGGAGTAATATTTAAAGGAATCGGAAATCGGAACTGGAGGACCACGTGCGAAAGAAACACGAATACCAGAAGATCGAGCGGATGGTGTGAAGTGTGCGCCATTCATCGTTGCGAGATCTCGCGGGATGCGTTAATTCTCGACGAAAATCCCGATGTGAGCGCAACATTGACAGCCATGCTCACGGAGGCCGGATTAATTACGGCTGAGGTCAGCAACTTCGGGGATGTACATCAAGTCATTAGCCAGCAGCGCATGAAGGAGAAGAGGGCTCCAATTGTATTTGTCTCGTCAACGTTTGCTCCGGACGTAACAGCAGAGATCCGCGGCCTCCTCGCTGACGTCCCGCCGCCTATCGTTATTGTGACCTGCGCAGAACCTGGGACCGCACGGTGTTCCCTCTTTGGCACGCTGCCCTGTGGCCTGTACCTGAATTGCATGTGCAAGCCGTTCACCTACCAGCAGCTTCTGCAGATCATCAAGCCGAGGATGCACGAGTGAATTCTCGCGGGGCATGCCGTGCTTGCCGTGCGGCGCTGGATGCCACGACGAACCCGCAGCAGCCCCGATCCGGATCGTAAGCACCGCCACCCAGCCCGCCGCCACGCCACGCGCCGACGCTGGCCAGCGCCACAACACCTACTTCCCCGCTCGGCTGCCCCAGCCCGTTGGTATGACAGCTATGCCCACGGCCTGCCACAAGCAGGAACCGCTCTGGCTGTCAGCAAAGCCGCTCGCCCCGGAATCATCGCCTCCATTCGCGCGCGCCGATCGCCATCTCAACCGCGCACGTCGAAAAACGCGACCAGACGAACATGCGTGTAAGTACCTCAACATCAACATCTTAGCGACATGCGCGAGAAACGTTCGTTTTTGGGCCTTGTCGCCTACCCCTGCGCACCCTGCCCTATCCCCCCTGCCGGCCGCAAAAAAGGCTTGTAAGGAGCGCTCGCGGGGCTATAATCAATCACACAGGGCTGCGCGCTTCAAGGGGCTTGGATGCGAAGACCCAAAATACTGGTTGTGGATGACGAGCCGAACGTCCTGAAGCTCGTTGCCAAACGTGCTTTCGTCATGGGGCTATGAAATCCACGCAGCATCCCATCCTGTCCAGGCATTGGAGCTTGCCACTGCCGAGCCGTGTTTCGATTTGGTGGTGTCAGATGTCATCATGCCGGAGATGTGCGGGCCGGAGCTTGTCAGGAGGATCACCCGGCTATGTCCCAACGCCGTTTTTGTCTTGATGTCGGGGTGTATTGCTGCTGAGGCACTTCCAGAGCACACCACGTTCATTAGCAAGCCGTTCCGGATAGAGGAACTGCATATAGTTGTTGAAAAGGCGCTTGCTTTGTCCCCGTGATGCGTTCGTCCATGCCCGGGCTTGAAGCGCCGCGGCGCACGCCTGGGAAAAGAACTTTACTCGGCCAGCAGGTGCGAAAAACTTCTCGCTTTCCCCGGTTTCCGACTATACTGATTTCACCACGCCTCTGGGAGCCAGTAAGAGTTCGTCGAGTTTACAGCCGTTTGGATTCCACGATAGCCACTGCCCAATCGGTTGTTTCCTCCCTGAGCGGATGCAGCTGAATTCGGAACAGGAGTTGACGATGGGCATCCGAATCCGCCAAATGCTTCGCACGCAGCGAAGCCCGGGCTCAGAACCCTCCGCAGGATTGAAGTATGGAGTTGCCGGCCTTGCCTCCCTGACTGCCTTGGGTATCCGGATCGCCCTCAATCCGGTGCTTGGTGAGTACTCACCATATCTACCTTTCATTCTCGCGGTCATAATCGCTGCGCGGTTCGGAGGCCGCGGGCCCGGCTTTGCGTTTACGGCCCTCAGCACGGTTGGCGTCCTGTTCTTCCTTTTTGAGGAGCACCATCTCATCCTTCTCGCTAATCATGCAGCAGCGGCCGGTCTGGCGCTGTTCGTGATAGTCGGATGCCTTATCAGTTTGTTGGTCGGCCACCTCCGCGAGTCGCTCATCGCGACCGCCCGCGCGGAGCAGACCCTGCGGCGCAAGCGACAACTGATTGATCTTTCACAGGACGCAGTCATCGCGGCGGAGCCCAACCGGTGCATAACAAGTTGGAACCTCGGCGCGACGGAAATGTATGGCTGGACGGAAGCGGACGCACTGGGCAAAGTCATCCATGATTTGTTGCAGACCAAGACCAGTAGCGGAATTTCGGTCGCCGGGATCGATGAGTCTCTCCTGCGCGACGGCCGATGGAGTGGGGAACTTGTTCACATAGCGCGAGATGGACGCCGGATCGTTGTGGAAAGCCGCCAGGTGCTGGTTCGCGATGATCGGAACGAGCCGGTGGGTATGCTTGAAATCAACCGCGATGTCACCGAAAGGAAGCAGGCTGAGCAGGCTCTCCGCGAGAGCGAGGAGCGGTTGAGCCTTGCTCAAAAGGTAGCTCGCGTTGGGACGTTCGAATGGAACATCCAGACCGGCGTGAATCGATGGACCCCGGAAATGGAGGCTATGTACGATCTGCCACCGGGAGGGTTTGCTGGAACCGAGCAGGCTTGGGAGGAACTCGTCCATCCCGATGATCGGCCCGAGGCTGTGCGGCGAGTGAACGAAGCGATGGAAACGGGCAGCCTCGAGGCAGAGTGGCGTATAACCTGCTCCGATGGCACATCCCGTTGGCTCGCCGGAAGGGCCTGGATGTTCAGGGATGAGTTCGGAGAGCCGCTGCGCCTGGTCGGCGTCAACATAGACATCACCGAACACAAGCGCGCAGAAGAAGCGGTGCGGCAAGCATCCGAGCAGCGCAGGCTGGCCTTGGAAGCGGCGAGGATGGGTGCCTGGGAGTACCTCTTGGACACCGGCCGCATCTTCTGGGATGAGCGCTGCGCCAGGATCTTCGGCGAATCGACGGGAGGTCTGGTAGATTACGACACGGCCCTCGCCCGAATCCATCCGGACGACCGCGCCCTGGACCGCGAAGCACGGAAGCAGGCGATATCGGGCACCTCCAGCGGGGCGTACGACCGGGAGTGTCGCGTCATTTGGCCCGACGGCTCGCTGCATTGGGTGGCATCACACGGCCGGGCTTTCTTTGAGGGCGAGGGCGATCACCGACACGCGGTCCGCTTCGTCGGGGTAAGCATGGAGATCACCGACCGCAGGCACGCCGAAGAGCGTCTGCGGCAGACGCAAAAACTGGAGAGCATTGGCCTGCTGGCAGGTGGGGTCGCGCACGATTTCAATAACCTTTTGACGGTGATCATGGGGAGCGCCAGTGCCGCCCTCGCCCGGTCCCCATCCGACGAATATTCTAAGTCAATTCTGGCTGCCTCCGAGAGTGCTGCGGCCCTGACAAAGCAGCTACTTGCCTATGCGGGGAAGGGCATGGTCAAGGTCGAGCTTGTGGAACTCACGGAACTCGTCGCACAAACCACAGGACTTCTCTCGGCTTCCGTCACCAAGAGGACACACCTGAGCTACAGGCTCTCGAAGGACCTGCCCTGTCTCGAAGCAGATCCCGTTCAGATCGAGCAGATCCTGATGAATCTCGTCATCAATGCCGGCGAGGCCATACCACCTCACAGCGATGGTCTGATTGAGATAGCGACCAGCAGTTGCGACGTCACGCCGGAGCTGGCCCGGCGGCAGCACTCGAAGGGTTTTGATGTCGCCCCCGGCGTCCATGTTTGCCTGGAAGTGCGCGACAATGGCGCCGGCATGGATGAAGCGACGATCTCACGCATTTTCGAGCCATTCTTCTCGACCAAGTTCACCGGCCGGGGTCTTGGTTTGGCCGCCCTTCAAGGCATCGTACGCACATCGAAAGGCTTCATCGAAGTCCGCAGTTCTCCCGGCCATGGCACAACATTTCGGGTATATCTGCCTGCGTCCAAAAAATCGCGTTTGGCGGAACGTGCGCCAAGCCCTGTGCGCCAGCAGCAGCGCGGATCATCAACCGTTCTCGTGGTTGATGACGAGGAGATGGTGCGGAAATTGGCATGCATGACCCTGAAACAGTACGGATATGAGGTACTCGACGCCAAGGACGGCAGGGGCGCGCTCCAGTTGCTTGCCGAGGCACCATCGCTGCCTTCTGTTGTTTTGCTAGACCTCGCAATGCCCGTGATGGGAGGGGAGGAACTGGTCCCGGTTCTGCAACAGAAGTACCCGGACCTGAAGATCATTATCAGCAGCGGCTACCCTGAGGAAGACGCTCGCCAGGGCTTCTCGCCCGGGTCAGTCGCAGGTTTCCTGCAAAAGCCTTATACCGGAGTGACCTTGGTAGAGAAGATCCGGGAATCGCTCAGCGGTGTTGACCGCATGGGGCCCGGCGTTGCCACTCAGAACGGCCGGATCATCGAGTTCCCTAGGACGGGCTAGGGCCCCCGAAGGAGGCTTGTAAGCAGCGTTTTTTAAAATTAGTCAAGACTGCTCAGCACGTGGCCGTTTCTTGCGCTGATGTCGAATCCGACCCCAACCGCGAAGACGACCTCGCCTACATCATCCGCCTGGTTGGCCAAGTCATCCAACTAAGCGTGGCGACCGCCCAGATCGTCAAAGGTCTCCCGCCGTACAGATAACCGTACAAGCCTGTGCCGGACCTGTGCGAAAATCGGAAGTGACCATGCCTTCGCGAATCACGATCTTTCGGATCGTCGCCGTCGCAATCCTCCTGCTCACGGGCGTAGAGTTGATTGCCTGCGAAGTCGTGTCCCCGGCGACCTGTGAGGTTTCCGGTGCTCCAGGCAGCCAAGGCACCAACTCCGGCGACGCTTGTCTCTGTTGCTGTTTTCATATTGTCATTGGCGCGCCGCTCGTCTTAGATACAACCGAAACGGCTGTAGCTCTCGATCCCGTCCCGCAACTCCCATTTTCCTCTTTCGAATCCGCAAGCATCTATCACCCTCCCAAAGCCTAAACTCCTCCGCCAGATTTCCAAATTGATTTCAGGAGAAGCCGATGCCTTGGAAGGTATCAGTGTCACTATTGACGCTGCCGTTCTGTGTTATGGCTGCGCCACCGCAAGAGAGCGGCCGGGCGTATGCCGTCAATGATCTGATTCAGACTGCCGTGGAGAGAAATCGCGAGCTGCTCGCCATGCGGCAGAAAGTGGTGGAAGCCCGAGGCTTGCTCAGGCAGGCAGGCGTGCGTCCCGCGTCGAGTCTCGAGTTTGGCGGCGCGACTGGGAGCCCTCTCGGCTCGCCCGGAAAGGAGGAATACTCAGCCGCTTTCTCGCAGCCGCTTGAGACCGGCGGGAAGCGCGACAAACGGCTCCAGGTCGCGGAAAAAGGCGTGGGCCTGGCCGAGGCCGAAGTCGCGGAACGGACCCTGCGGTTGGCCACCGAGATTAAGCTTCGACATCTGGATGCCGTCACGGAAGAAGCGAGGCTGGCTGCACTCGATCGCCTGATTGGAACCTTCCGCGAGTCGCTGAAACTGATCGAGGCGCGTGTACGCGAAGGCGACGCGGCTCCGCTGGATAGCCAACTTCTTCTGGTCGAAGTAAATCGGGCAGAGGCTCAGAAGCGAACAGTTGCAGGCAGAATTCGGGTTGCTCTTTCGGACCTGCGGCGCCTGTGCGGCTTCGCAGCCTCCGAATCCCTCATGCTCGCGGGTGTGGACCGGCGGGACGTTGCATTCACGCTGCTGGAACTCCAACAGAAGGCCATCCAACAGCGACCCGACCTGCGCGCCGCCAAGCTGACCGAAGAGCGGGGTGCCGCCGAAGTAAGACTCACCGAAGCGCAGGGCCGTCCAGACGTCACGCTCTCCGCTCAGTATGCACTCAGGAACGAAAGGATCGGGGATCTGTACGGGTTCACTGCGTCGGGGCAGACAACGCCACTCAGGGATCGGGACAACATTCTCAGCTTCGGAGTGTCGATCCCACTCCTCACTCGCCGTAGGAATCTCGGCAACATCGAGGCGGCGTCCGCGCGGGCGGTGGGCTCGCGTACTTTACGCCAACATCTGGAGGCGACAATCCCGCTCGAAGTGGAGGCCGCGTGGCAGCATTGGGGCGCTGCTACTGAATCGCTCAAAATTCTCGATAGCGGTGTGCTGGGACAGTCCGGGAAGAATCTCGATGTCATTCGGCAGGCGTATGCGCTTGGGCAATTGCGCTTGCTCGATGTACTCAATGAACAACGCCGCCTGATCGACATACAGATGAGTTTCATCGACGCGGAGGCCGATGTGCGCCGCGGCCTGGTGGAAATCGAGCGGGCTGTGGGAGGAGATCTGAAATGAATAAGACATGTGATACTGATCGCGTTCTCGCTATTGCTTGCAGCGTGTACTAAGACCAAGCCTGAAGCGCCGCATGAGAAGGAGTCAAAGGAACCATCCGGATTGATCGTCATGGAAGAGGTGGCGCAGAAAAATGTAGGTCTCCAGATCTCTCCTGTCAAAACGATTCAATTGTCAGAGTATCTCCAGGTAACCGGCACGGTGCAGCCGGTGGACAGTCGCGTCAGTCAGGTGCGCTCATCGGCGCGAGGACGCCTCCAGGATGTGCTGGCGAGGGTTGGGGATCGTGTCCGCCAGGGCCAGGAACTCGCCCGCATAGACAACCTGGAAGCAGGTGAACTCACCGCGCAACTCGCTTCCGCGCGAGCCGAGTTCCAGCGACTGAAGGTGCTCCTGACACTTCAGGCGAAACAGGTGGAACGAAACCGGAAGCTCTCTGAAATTGGGGCTGCACCAACAAAAGACTACGAGCAGAGTCGCGCGGAATATCAGGCATTGGAAGAAAGCGTTCGATCACAGCAAGGCATTATCTCAGGGCTCGGTACCCGCTTGCGCCGATTCGGCGGGTCGGATACCGATCCCAATAAACCGGTGATCACAGCAATCACTGCGCCGTTCTCCGGCATTGTAATCAAGGCGCTTGCATCGCAGGGCGGGCTCGTTGAATCCGGCACGGAACTGTTCACAGTGGCCGACATCTCGCGGGTTTGGGTGCAGGCTGAGGTCTACGAAAAAGACCTGGGACGCATCCAGGTCGGCCAATCGGCAATCATCCATGTGGACACCTATCCCGAGAACCCCTTCGCTGGCAAAGTCACCTACATCAGCGACGTACTTGATCCGCAAACCCGCACGGCGAAGATCCGCTGCGAAGTACCCAACGACAAGGTCTTGCTGAAACTCGACATGTTTGCTTCGGTTCAACTGCCAACCACATTCAATCAGCAGGCGCTGGCGCTGCCGGTCGGGGCGATTCAGCAGCTTGATGGCAAGACTGTCGTGTTCGTCCGGCGTGCAGCGACCCAGTTTGAGACTCGAGAAATCAAAACTGGGAAGACTGTGAGCGGCCAGGTTGAGATCCTCTCCGGACTTCGTGAAGGCGAACCCGTGGCCACGGTCGGCGCATTCCACTTGAAGTCCATCGTCGCTGGCAAGGAATTGGGAGAAGAATAACCATGGAAAAACTCGTAGCCTGGGCTCTCTCCTACCGCTTCATCGTCATTTTGGCGGCGGTCTTCGTGGTCGGTGCAGGCATCTACTCCCTTCAGCAGTTGCCGATTGACGCCGTTCCCGACATCACGCCCAATCAGGTTCTGGTGCTCACACGGGCGCCCAGCCTCTCGCCGCTCGAAGTGGAAAAGTTCCTGACGTTCCCGGTGGAAACCGCAATGAGTGGACTTCCGGGAATCGAAAAAATCCAGTCAGTCTCCAAGTTCGGTCTCTCCTACGTGGCAGTGTACTTCAAGGAAGACATGGACCCCTATTTCTGCCGCCGGCTCATCATGGAGCGGTTGCCGCAGGCCAAAGAGTCGATCCTGCCTGGCATGGGCACACCCGAAATGGGTCCGATCACAACTGGCCTGGGCGAGGTGTACATGTTCAAGGTGACCGGCAAGGGACGTTCACTGATGGAACTGCGCAGCATCCTCGATTGGGAGATCGCTCCGAAGCTTCGCAACACCCCTGGCATCGTGGAGGTGAATTCCCATGGCGGAGAACTAAAGACCTACGAAGTCGAACTGGACAACGACAAGCTCGCCGGCTACCACATCACGCTCCGCCGGGTCCTGGAAGCGCTGGAACGAAACAACGCCAACGCTGGCGGCGCTTATCTGGAGCGCGTGGAACAGCAGTCTCTGATTCGCGGCGAGGCACTCATCACGAGCCTGTCGGACGTGGAGAACATCGTCGTGGGCTCATCACCGAATGGCACCCCCATCCTGATACGGAATATTGCCGATGTCCGCTTCGCGCCCATGGTGCGTCAGGGGTTCGCCACACAGGACGGCAAAGGCGAAGTTGTAATAGGTGTCGCCATGATGCTGTTGGGCGAGAACTCGCGAACCGTAGTTGATCGCGTGAAGGAAAGGCTGGCAGCAATCGAGCGGACTCTTCCGGCCGGCGTAAGGGTTGAGCCTTTCTATGATCGTACGGACCTGGTGCGAAGGACCATCCAGACCGTCAGTCGCAATCTCGTCGAGGGAGGGCTGCTGGTAGTCGCAGTTCTTCTGCTCTTGTTGGGCAGTTTCAGGGGCGGACTCATCGTCGCTCTGGCTATTCCGCTCTCGATGCTGTTTGCATTCACTGGAATGGTGCAGGCAGGGATTTCGGGAAACCTGATGAGCCTTGGCGCGATCGACTTCGGTCTCATCGTCGATGGTTCCGTGGTGATGATGGAGAATATTCTCCGCCGATTGAGTCACCGGCAAGAGGGGGAGAACGCACTGGATGCCGTGCGAGACGCCGGCAAGGAAGTGGCCCGCCCGATTTTCTTCGGCGTCGTTATCATCTTCCTGGTCTATGTGCCGGTCCTGACGTTGACGGGCGTGGAAGGCAAGATGTTTGATCCGATGGCAATCACAGTGCTGTTCGCGGTAGCTGCATCGCTTGTGATCGCGCTGACCCTGATGCCCGTGCTTGGATGGTATGCCTTCAGGCATAAAGCCACTGAGAAAACCACCTGGCTGATGCGCAAGATCAGCGCGCTCTACGCTCCCGTGCTGGGCCGCGCGCTGCGCTTTCCTGTTGCGACGACTGCGATTGCGGCACTGGTCTTCGTTCTATCGCTGGGGATCATCCCATTTCTGGGAGCTGAATTCCTTCCCAGATTAGACGAGGGCTCCATTCTGGTGATGATGTACCGGGTGCCGGGCATCTCGATGAATGAGTCGTTGCATGGCAACGAAATCATCGAAAATGTTCTCAAGCGGTTCCCGGAGGTGGACAAGGTTGTTTGTCGTACCGGGCGGCCTGAAGTGGCGGTAGATCCGATGGCGATCGATCAGAGCGACGTGTATGTCATGCTCAAACCCGTCTCAGAATGGCCAGGCAAAACGATCAAAGGATGAGTTGGTCACTGCGATGAAGCAGGCGCTCGAAAAGGAAGCGCCCGGTGCCGCTTACGGCTTTCTCCAGCCGATTGAAATGCGAATGCAGGAGTTGATGGAGGCTGGCGTTCGTTCCGACATCGCCATCAAATTGTACGGTGACGACCTCGATGTCCTCCGCGAGAAAGCGCAACAGATTGTCAAAGTCGTGGAGAAAGTACCTGGTGCCGCCGACGTTCGCGCGGAGCGGGTCGCTGGACTCCCGTATCTGCGCATTCGCGTGCGGCGTGACGCCATCGCGCGGCATGGCCTGGATGCTCAAGACGTTCTGAGCACGGTGGAGGCCATCGGAGGAAAGGTCGCTGGTCAAGTCGTCGAAGGAAACAAGCGGTTTGCGCTGCAGGTGCGCTTTGCCCCTGATCATCGCGCGACGGTCGAGTCAGTCCAGAACCTGTTGGTTGGCGACAATGAGGGCCACTTCATCCCCCTCGCGCAATTGGCCGACATCTTCGAGGAAGAGGGACCCGCGCAGATCAGCCGCGAGAACGCGCAGCGCCGAATCAGCGTTGAAGTCAACGTGCGCGGTCGGGACCTTGCGGGATTTGTCTCCGAGGCGAGGCGGGTTTTGGAGAGCAAAGTCAAAATTCCGGAAGGCTACACACTCGATTGGGGTGGCAAGTTTGAGCAACTGGAAAGCGCCGGCCGCAGGCTCGCCATCACCATTCCGATTGCGTTGCTGCTCATCTTCGTGCTGCTGTACTTCAATTTTCGCGCTGTGTCGCCGGCTGTGCTGATCTTCCTGAATGTGCCGTTGGCTGCTACAGGTGGAATCCTTGCCCTCTGGATCAGGGGCATGCCCTTCAGCATTTCAGCGGGGATCGGCTTCATTGCCTTGTTCGGTATAGCCGTCCTGAACGGCATCGTCCTGCTCACCTACATTGCACAGCTTCGCGAAAGCGGTCTGGCTGCGGAGGCCGCTGTGGAACAGGGCGCCAGGGTAAGGCTGAGACCGGTAGTCATGACTGCGCTCGTCGCAAGCCTGGGTTTTCTGCCAATGGCACTCTCGCATGGCGCCGGAGCCGAGGTACAGCGTCCACTGGCCACCGTGGTTATCGGAGGTTTGGTAACATCGACGGCCTTGACGCTGCTCGTGTTGCCGGCAATCTATCTGTGGATCCATAGGAGGCGAAATGCCAGTGCCTGAGCATTCTCAAATCAAGAACGTGACTTGTTAAGAGACTTCGGGCGCGCGGTTGTCACCCAGACCCTTTTGGCTACAGAATCTCCCACCGGGACGGACCGGCCATTCACCTGAAGTGTGACGGTCTCATCATAGTTCCGTCCAATCCAGGAGAAGCTGACACCTGGTCGCAGTTGCAGACTGTCGAGAAATTCCATCAATTGACGATCACGCTCATAGACGCTGACGAGTTGGAAATGGCCTGTAGAAGCGAACACGGCCCAACGTGTGTCTCACGCCGAGGACCGGGCAATTTCGGCAATGTGGACGCGGCGGCGGCATCAGCCCACGCGCCATGAGGCCAGAGTGGCAACTGCTTCCGGCCGACGCAAATCGGGCCGAATTGCTAGTTCCAGAACTGAGACGGCGTCCTGATCGACCACATAGTGTTCAATCTCCGTCGTCGAGCCTGTAGGGCTGAAGTTCCATTGTTGGCGCACAATTTCTGTTGTCAACCCGCCTGATTCAGATGACCAACGAAGAATGAACTCCTGCGTTCGCTCGCCGCCCGTTTCATGGAAACGAAGCTCCATGCGGTGCACCGACACAGGGTGGTCGAAGATAACGCGGATCTGCTGTTCACCACCTTGAGAAGCGAGCCAGCCCGGTCCGTCGTCTGACCCGAATGCAGATTCAATCGGGAAGCTGGGATCCTCCGAGGTTACCTCCACGGTCGCGATCTGTTCCAGATCAAGCCAGCCTTTGTCCGATTGACCTCCTTGCTGGTCATGGTGTGGTCCCACGATCCTCTTCCGCATTATTTCATTCTCGCCTCAGAACGACGCATGTGGTTTCATCCTACGGTGCCAGCCCCCGCGATTGCAAAACGGCGCTACCGGAATATGGACGTCGATCCCCCCTTGAAATCGGATGCCGGGCGGATTACGGGCCAACCGGAAGTCGGGCTGTTCGGCGTCAAGTTGACGCATCACGCCCGACCCTTCCTCGTGACGGCGGGGCAGCGCCGGTCGTTTTCAATCGGTGGTTTGGCGACTATACGTCCCCGCGGACCGTAAACACTGCGGCGTCCGGGTCACGCGACCTGCCCGATGGGACGCAGGCGAGGCTTACAAGTTTCGATTGAGTCGTGACACGTGAAGTGAAGCCCTGTGCACAGGATCACGCTTCCGAGTAGGTAGTGTTCCAGCGTTCGTTTGATCATCGACGAGGAGAGCGGTGGAGCCGTTGCATCGAGTTTTGATTGACGTAGTTGGCGATCGCCTGGCCTACGCCGTCGCTGATCTGGACCGTGCTCGGGTAGTGCATTCCGCCCCAGACCCGGGCATTGTTACCGTCCGAGCGTGCTTGCACGATGTTGGGGTACGTGCGGCTCGGCTGACCGGCGGTCGTCAGCGTAAAAGCCTGTTGTGGCCGGAAGTGACTGAGGAGAACGGTCGCAGCGGCGCCGTTGAGGCTGGGGTGCCCGGCAGGGTATTCCGGGTGGGACGGGGTGTTGATGAGCGGCAGCCAGGCCGGATCGGCAGTAGTATCCAGATTGCGTGTCGGTGTCCGCCATCGGGATTGAAGTTACCGGCCGCCAGGTCACATCGAACGGCAATGGAGCCGTAGAACCGCTTCGCGCTCCAGATGGTGAACGCTGTATCGGCCATCGCGATGTTCAGCACCGCCAGGAGCCGGTTACTCGCAGAAAGGGACAGATGGTTGGCCCGCGCAATCTGGTTTGCGGCCTGATTCCAATGCACGCTGGCATTCCCTTCCCAGAACATGGCGAGCGCCGTTTGGTCCTCAGTGCGCGTCGATGCGGTGGCGCGACCGAGCGCCTTAACGGCGTTGAAGTCGTCCGTGTACCTCGGGCTCGTCAGACTCCGAGGTGGTCCAGGCCGAAACTGAGTATTGCTGATCAGGACGAACAGATCTGTAAATGCCAGGCCTTGGGCGCTCATTGCCGCCATCGCCGGCGGCGTGGGTCGCCACTGACCCACTGCCGTACCTCCGTTGAACGGAGCGTAGCTCACACTGAAACCATCGTTCGCCCGCCAGTTGAGCACAACGTGCGCTACACCGCTTCCCCAATCGATGCCGCGATCGATACGATTCGTGCACGAACTCTCTCGCTCTGGCGTTTGATCCTGACATTCCAGGCGAAGTGCCGCCAGAGAAGCTTCATAGCGGGCGTCCAGCGCTGCTTTTTGGGATGGGAAGAGGCCCACCAACGCCGTGTACCCGGCAGCAACAATCGCGGCTCGGCGCGAAGCTCCTCTGGGGGGCCCTATCGCGAACGAAGAGTGGTGTATAGCGCTGTTCGATGCCGTTGTGAGGCATCGAAGATCGCCGTATGAACGATCGCTCCGAGCCTCGGACTGGACGAGTTCGCCGTATTCGTGGCAATCAGCATCTCGACGAAGATCTGATTCCACTCAAGCACCTGGTTGACGGAGGTGGATCCCTCCGAAGAAGACTCCTGTCCGCCTTTGGCTGCAGGAGAGAGGAGGGTTAACCCCATCACGAAAACGAACCCGGTTACTTTACACCTATTCAATTCCATAACCTTTCCTTTCATGTCAGTGCCTTCCGAACGAAAGCTGACGTTCTTTTCCGGAGTTAATTGACCCCCGCGCTGCGCAGCGGGCCGCATACCGGTTTCGTGGCCTTTTGTGTTGTTAGTCCCAGTGCGTTGCGTGCAACGCCTTAAAACAAAGGCCTTCAAATCTGTGGGGTCGGTCCGCGCGTCAGTTAATCCGGACGGCACAACCAACGACGGCAGACCCACAGTTTTTCGTCGCTGGTCACCGCGAAATGGCCGCTTTTCCTGATTCGCTGCCGCAGCGAAGGACTGCTCGCGCCGAGAAATTCCTCCGCGCGTTCCCCGCTGACCATTTCAACTTCTTGCCCACAACCACGGCACCACGCAAGAATCGAATCTCTGCGCAGAGTCACAAGCCGGTGTGTTTCCGTTTCCGATACTGTTCGTCTGCGTATGCGCACCTGGTCACCTCGACAAGAACCCAGTCGGCTAACTGTCTCAACGAGCTTCGGTGTGTCTGGAGCGCGTGCTCATGTAAAGGTCGGACAGCCCGGAGCCACCTGGCCGGTCGGAGCTGAAGAAGAGCGTCTCTCGATCGGACGACAGCGATGGGAAGTTGTCATTGAACATGCTGTTGATAACGGGGCCGAGATTCACGGGTGCTAACCAGGGATCGCCTACCGTCTTTCGTGTGGAGACCAACAAGTCTTGAGCGCCAATTGTGCCCTGCCGGGCGGACGCGATGATAATCTCGAGTCCATCGTGCCGGACAGCAGGGGTGAGGTCATTGGCCGTCCCGCTAAGTTCATTCGCGAGTACGGGAGGGCCGAACACGCCGTCCGCAGTGAGCTGACTCACATAGATGTCCAATCCGCCGGCGCCCCCCGGCCGATTGCTGGCGAGAAAAAGCAGAGGGATGCCGGCGTCGTCGTTTTCGAAATAGGCCGGGCCGGCGTCGGTCGCCGCCGTGTTGAACTGAGTTCCCAGGTTCACGGGTGTCTGCCAACCGAAATCGTCACGCGTATCGTGGCGCCAGGAGATCCAGATATCGAAACCGCCCGAACCTCCTCCTCGGGTAGTGGCAAAGAACAGATAGTGCCCATCCCTCGAGAGGGCGGGAGAGCGTTCGTTTGCATCCGTATTGATGATGGTCCCGAGATTGACAGGCGGGTTCCAGTGGTCATCCATGCTGGCACGCCTGGAAACCCAGAGATCCTCCCCACCGGCGCCGCCAGGGCGTGTCGAGGCGAAGTACAAACTCAGCCCATTTTTGGAGACATGCGGCGCGAAATCCTCAGCAGCCGAATTCACAACAGGTCCCAGGTTGATCGGTGCGTACCAGTCCGAATACACCGGCGTGGCGGCCAAGTAGACAGACAACAGAACAAGGCCAGCCAACAGGACCATGCTTGTGTGTTTTGTACGAAACGTTGTGCATTTCATTGATTGTCCTCTCCGCCCGCTACGATACAGCGCGTTGGCCCGGCAAGTCCTTCAGAATCATTGAAGAAGTTTGGAAGAATTTTTGAAGGGGCTCTTCAACTATCTTTGAAGGTTGTTGAGCGGTAAAATCGAACCAGCAGGTTCTATGGCGATAAGAGCCAGGCGCGTGTACCAGTTCGGGGCTTTTCGCCTGGACACTACCGACCGCCTTTTGTACCGTGAAGGTGAGGTTGTTGCCCTCGCTCCGAAGGCCTTTGACACGTTGCTGCTTCTGGTGACCAATAGCGGTCAGGTCCTGGGAAAAGACGAAATGATGAAGCAGCTGTGGCCCGATACGTTTGTCGAAGAGGGCACACTGGCTCAATACATTTCGCTGCTGAGAAAGGCACTAGGGAACTCGGCCTCGTGGATCGAGAACCAACCGCGACGCGGGTACCGGTTCACCGCGCCGGTCGAGGAGATCGAGGCCCCTCCTGCCGAACTCCGAATCGAGGAGCATATCCGAAGCCGGACGGTGATCGAGGAAGAGGTCATTGCGGAGCAGCGGCGGGTCAGCCGCTTTCCAATTATCTGGGCCGGCTTGACGCTCCTGGGGGCGGTCGCGGTGGCCGCGATGATCTGGATCAACGGTCGAGAAGAGCCTCGCAGATCCTTCGCATCAGTGGCGGTTCTTCCCTTCCGGACGGTGTCTGATTCCGGGAACGATTACCTGGCGGATGGAATTACGGAGGCCTTGATTACCAGGCTTACCAATCTCAAAGGGCTGCACGTGGTGTCTTATTCCCGGGTGCGCCGGTTCAAAGGCTCCTCTGCGGAGGCCGCCGAAATCGGCCGTCAGTTGGGTGTCGAAGCAGTGATTGATGGAACCGTAAGGGTGGCCTCCGGGCGGCTGCGCGTAAGTGTCCACGGTGTCGATACCAGGAGCGGATACACTATTTGGGCCATCGATCGCCTTGAGGCGAAACCCGAGAGGCTGCTCGATATCGAAGGACAACTGGCGGAAGCTGCGGCGCACAAGGTTAGAGGAGAACTCACGGCGACGGAACGCGATCTGGTCACGAAGTCGCGCGCCTCCAGCCCCGAAGCCTACGACCTGGTTCTGAGGGCGCGTGGGGCAGATCCGGAATCGGCGGTCCAATTGTTGCATCGGGCCGTTCAACTCGATCCTGCATTTGCGGACGCCTACGGCTGGCTCGCTCTCGCCCAGGTACGGACTTATAACCTCTGGCTGGCGGGTCCGGAATCGCTTCGGAATGCGATCTCAAACGGCAACCAGGCGCTCTCGAGAGATCCGAATTCGTCGATCGCGATTCGCGCGCTGGTGCACATCCAGCACGCTACAGGGCGCGAAGTGGAAGGCTTGCTCATGGCCCGGCGGGCTCTCGAAACAATCCGGATGACCTGGACGCGATAGCGGCGGCGGCCGAAGCGTACTTCAGGAATGGACTGTACGACCGCGCTATTCCTCTATATGAGAAGGCGCTCGCCGGAGAACCGACCAGCGTTTATTTTCGCAGCCAGATGTTGCGCATGTATCTTTACCTCGGCCAGCACAAGAAAGGGATCGAGGTGATTTCTCCGCTGCCGCTCAGCCAAATCGGACTCTTCGGGATGCTGCTATACGCCGAAACCGGGCAGATGGCCAAAGCCGTCGAAACCCCGCACGGAGACTCAAGCCGAGTTCCGTACGGATTCTATGCATACATGCGAGGTTACGTGCTGGATGCTGCGGGAGACCACGCCGGAGCGAAGGAGATCTGGACGCAGGGGGTGCGCCACGGGGAGGAGTTGCTTGCCAGGAACGAGAATCCGGTGGCGCGCAGCTTTGACGCAATGATCTACGCAAAGCTGGGGAGGAGGGAGGATGCGCTGCGGAACTTACAGCAATCGCTGGCGGCCGATCCTCACAACCCTGTGCTGCTGTGGTTCGCGGCGCAGACGCGCAGTCTGCTGGGTCTGCGGCGCGAGGCGCTCGACACCTTAAAGGTCGCGGTCGAGAACGGCTTTTTCAACCTTCCGATGGTGGAGTATCACACGCGGCCCGGCCTGTCCTTGCACATCCTGCGTGACGACCCTGAGTTCCATGCGATCCGAGCCGACCTGGCCCGGCGAATTGACGATTTGCGGGCACGGTACTGATTGACGACTCTTCTCGCCTTCGGGACTCATTATTGATAGCTCCTCGCTGCTCGCCCAGCGTTTAGAGCGGAGGAACTGCTTCCAAACTATGCGTGGTTCGAATCGGGAGCGAACCTTTCCGGTCGGGCAGCTGCAGCCAAACAAGCTTGGCTTGCTTGACATGTATGGAAACGTGTGGGAGTGGACTCAAGACCGCCGGAACTCGTATCCGGAAGAGTCCGGCACAGTAACCGCCGCTCGTGTTGCCGGCAATCTATCTGTGGATCGATAGGAGGCGAAATGCCAGTGCCTGATCACGCTCAAATCAAGAACGTGACTTGTTAAGAGACTTCGGGCGCGCGGTTGTCACCCAGACCCTTTTGGCTACAGAATCTCCCACCGGGACGGACCGGCCATTCACCTGAAGTGTGACGGTCTCATCATAGTTCCGTCCAATCCAGGAGAAGCTGACACCTGGTCGCAGTTGCAGACTGTCGAGAAATTCCATCAATTGACGATCACGCTCATAGACGCTGACGAGTTGGAAATCGCCTGGAGAACTCACTTCGGCGAGCGGAATCCAGCCCCGTGTTCTGCGATCTTGCGGCGTGTCTGAGCCTACCGAGTTTCCATGTGGACAGGTCTTGCCAGTCCCAAGCGCAGCGATGAGCTTTTGTTCGAAATCCTCGGACACCGCGTGTTCCAGCCGTTCGGCTTCGTCGTGGACCTTGTACCATTCCATGCCGAACATTTCGGTGAGCATGCGCTCGATCAAGTGGTGCCGGTTCAACAACCGGTCCGCGATATCGCGGCCTGGCTTGGTCAGTTGGATCCGTCCTTCTTTACCCACACGGACCAAACCATCGCGCTTCAACCGGTGGACGCCCGCTGTCACGGCGGGGGGTGAGATCTGCAGCCAGCGGGCTAGAGTTGCGGCAATGACGGTCTCCCCCTCGGACTCCGCCTCGGCTATGGTTTTGAGGTAATTCTCTTTTGAAATGGTGATCTTCACGGTGATCGGCCTTGACAGCTACTTAATCATAGTTAATACTAAATCATTCATGCTGGTGAAAACAACGATATACGCTATGGTGAAGCATCTGATTTTCAGTGTCTCCTGGCTGGGCTCTCTCATGCAAGCTCATGTGCAGGGGCAGCCCTCAACCGATCTTGAGCGCCGGGTTGCAGCGTTGGAAGAGCAGATGCGCCTTGTCGACCCCGCATTCGGGCGCGAATCAAGCACGGCGGATCTCGCGGGGCGTCTTGCGCTTCTGGAGAAGAAAATGGCGGAGGTACTGGCGGCAAGGCAGCCTGCATCCGATCCACCGGCCACGCCACCCACTCATGCTGCTCTGCCGAACCTGCAGCCGGTTTCCGTAACCGGCGATGCCCAAAGCTCACCAGAAGCCGAGACGCGCTTGCCGGTCGCGGGCTACATGGATTTCCACTTCAACAAAGATGTCGGCGATCCCTTCAGGCCCGACTTCCACCGCTTCGTGCTCCTGTTCGGACACAGCTTCTCAGACCGGATCAAGTTCTGGAGTGAACTCGAAGTGGAGCACGCACTTGTCGAAGGCGGCGAGGAGTCAGGCGAAGTTGCCTTGGAACAAGCTTACCTGGACTTCCTTATCAAGCCGGCGTTCAATCTCAGGGCCGGTATGATGTTGACACCCGTCGGCATTATCAACGAGCGCCACGAGCCGCCCTCTTTCAACGGTGTGGAGCGCCCTTTTGTGGAAACCGTGATCATTCCGACTACCTGGCGCGAACTCGGGTTTCGGCTTCACTGGTGACCTTGGCCGTGGCTTCCGCTATCGCGCCTATTTGACATCGTCGCTCGACGCCAGCCGCTTCGATGCGGAGACCGGCATCACCGGCGGCCGGACCGCGGGCTTCGATGCCTCATTCCGCAACCCCGCGAAGGTCGCCCGCCTCGAATACGCAGGAGTGCGGCGGCTGACCCTCGGCACGAGTGTCTATTCCGGACACGCCGGCTACAACACCCCAGGCGTGAATCCCGGCGTCACGATTGCCGAGGTCGACGGACGCTACAGCTTCCGCCGCCTCGATTTGCGGGGGTTGTTCGCGAATACCTGGGTCAGCCAGGCCGGGGAACTCAACCAGCGTCTCCAACGGAACTTAGGTGTCAATCCGAACGTCGCCAGCCAGATGCGCGGATACTACTTCGAACCCGGCGTCCACGTGCTCCCGCGCCGCACCCGGAACGATGTGATCCTCTTCGCACGCTACGAAAAGTACAACACGCAGCACGACATGCCGGACGGCTACACACCGTTGCCGCAATTCAATCGATCATCTTGGGTCACAGGCGTAACCTACAAGCCGAACGCCGATGTCGCCATCAAGTTTGATTACGTCTTCAACCGCAACGCGAGCGCCGTGGTTCGTTCGATCAATGGAATAAATCTTGGTATTGGATGGTGGTTCTAATGAAACTTCTTGGACTTCTGCTTCTCTGCGTCTCAGTCTTTGGAGCAGGAACAGGCGGAACGCAAACCCGACCGCGTGATTTCGATCGTTGCCGAGCGCTTCACTTTCAACCCTTCGAAGATCACGGTGAAACAAGGTGACTTGATCGAGTTCGTTCTTACCAGCGACGACACGGATCACGGATTCCGCATTCCCAGTGCCGGCATCGATGTCGCGATTCCGCAGTCCAGCAAGGGCGAGGCGCGCGTTCGCTTCATCGCCAAGGAGAAGGGAACCGTTCGCCTTCGAGTGCTCGCGTCCCTGTGGCGCCGGGCATAATCTGATGCGCGGCACGATCATCGTCAAATGAGGTTCCGCAATGAAAAAGCACTGGGCGGCTGTCGCGGCCGTAGTCGGCTTTGTCGGACTGAGTTTCAGCCAGACTGGCCGTCAACTGGTTTTGCCCGGAAGTCCCCTGCCGGGGATCACGCCTTCCGAACATGAGATGTTCCGGCTTGGGCTGGAGGACTTCACTGAGGTCGAAACCGCCGAGGACGGCCTTGGCCCGGCTTTCAACGGAAACAGTTGCGCCGTGTGTCACAGCGTTCCCGGCGATCGGCGGCATCAGCACGATGACAGAGGTCCGCGGTGGGTACCGCGACGAGAACGGGAAGTTCACAGCATTGCATGGCGGCACGCTGTACCACCTCTTCTCGACGCCGCCTCATCGCTGCCAGGTGCAGATCCCAGCCGAAGCGAACGTGATCGCGCGGCGCGCTCCGATACCGCTCTTCGGCGCCGGACTCGTCGAGGCGATCAGCGACGAGACGATCATTGCCCTCGAAGACCCGGACGACCGCGACGGCGATGGCATCCGCGGGCGCGCCGCTCGAATCAACGATATGGCGACGAATCGTGAGCGCATCGGCCGGTTCGGTTGGAAGGCGCAGCACGCGACGCTTGCTGGGCTTTTCCGGCGACGCCTATCGCAATGAAATGGGCATCACCAACGAACTCTTCCCGGATGAAGTGGCGCTCGGAGTCGATCCGGGACAATTGAAGCTATGCAGCCCGAAAAGCGGGATCGAGGACGTGCGCGACAGGAGAACCGGGTTGCGCGGCATCGACAACTTCGAGAACTTCATGAAGTTCCTGGCGCCCATCGAGCGCGGGCCGATCGACGATTCGGTGCGTGCGGGTGAGGAGGTTTTCAAGTCCATCGGTTGCGCTTCGTGCCACGTCCCCGTGCTGACCACCGGCTCCAAATGCGAATCCACTGTTCGACAGGAAGCCAGTTGCTCTCTACTCAAACTTGTTGCTTCATGACGTTGGCACCGGCGATGGAATCGAGCAGTCCGCCGCAGCAGCGGGCGAGATCCGGACCCCAGCACTGTGGGGCTTGCGCTTTCGACGCCCGCTGCTCCACGACGGCATTGCCGCCACGCCAGAGGACGCGATCCTTCGCCACGGCAAAGAAGCCTCAGGCGTCACAGAGAAATTCAGGACTCTCCCACCAGAATCGCGGCGGCAACTCTTGGCGTTCCTCAACTCGCTCTGAGTTGAAGTTTTCAGGGTGGCATTGGGCATTGACAACGGGTTCAAAGACGCCAATGCACTGCCGGCCTCGGCGATATACTGCTGGCTCGCCTTCCGCGTTTCGATTCTCACACAGTGACGCAAAATTCCTGTAGACTCTGTCCCATTGTTGATTGATCGTCCGATACAATCTCTGCATGCGCTGTGGTTTTACGCTTCTTTCATTGCTTCTCGCCCTGGCAGCGGGCGCCCAGAAACAAGTCGATGCATTCCGCCCCCTGTTGTTCGCGGCTGAAGGCTCAAAGAAGATTCTTGAATACGATTCCGCGGGCCGGGTCGTTTGGGAGTACCCTGCCGAAATGTCCCGGGATGCCTGGCGCTTGCCTGGTGGAAATACGCTTTTCTGCTACAACCTCAACTACGACTCCAAGCGGGATGATAATCCTTCCGGCGTCATGGAAGTGACCCGGGACAAAAAGGTTGTGTTCGACTTTAAGACTACGGGACAGGTATTCTCCTGCCAACGTCTGGCCGACGGCAATACTCTGGTTGGCGCGGCGAGTCAGGGGAAACTCCTCATCGTCGCGCGGAACGGTCGGATCGTGCGACAGATTTTGGTGAAGAACAAACCCGGCCACAGTTGCATGAGGAACGCTCGCCAGATCGCTAACGGCAATTTTCTTGTAGCCGAGGAGTCCGCCTCAGCCGTCCGCGAATACGATCCTGACGGTGAGCTTGTCCGTGAGATGAAGGTGAACTTCCGGCCCTATTCCGCAGTTCGCCTCCGAAACGGGAATACGATCATTTGCGGGCAGAAAACGATTGTTGAGTTGGATCCCGGAGGGAATGAGTCCTGGACCCTTCAGGAGAGCGATTTGCCTCAAGTCGCAATCCGGTGGTTTGCCGGTCTGCAGATCTTGCCAAACGGAAATCTGTTCTTATGCAATGCCGGCGGAGCGGTCGGGTTTCTGGAAATCAGCCGCGAAAAGCAGATAGTCTGGCAAAGCAACCATGGCTCTGCGGTCTATCCCATGGGACACGGAGTCCAGCGTCTGGATGTCTCGAGTCCGGCCGCCAAGTAGGCTGGGAGCACGCAGAGGAATATCGCGGCTATCTGGCGCTAGCGGACGTTTTCAGCTCAGAAGCCGGGGATTGCAAACGGCCCGCGATGCAGTCGCATATGACTGGAATCGCGAAACGCTCTCCGAGCGAATGAAGAGTTTTATCGCTGATTACAACGCTGAAGTGTACCGCCATCGGGCTGATTCCGATGCCAACTGGCCGGATCACGTCAACTGGAGCCGTGACCTCAAGCAGGACGCGCTGCGGGGCAACCTTGCCGCTTTTCGATCAGTCAATCGCCAGAAACCTTCGACTACCGCCTCGGCTCACGCTCCGCCCTGGGGTGATCGACCAATACCAGGTAAAAGGCGAATCCGACCCCAACCGCGAAGACGACCCCGCCTACATCGTCCGCCTGGTAGGTCAAGTCATCCAACTAAGCGTAGCCACGCCCACAACTCCGGTAAAGCTCTACACAGCACACGCGTCACTTTCTCGACCCAGGCTAATCAACGCGCGTCGGCCGGCTCGGCAGATAGCTTTGAAGATCTTGTAGCCCAGCTCAGCATCGCCCTTGTCGAACTGCTCCTCCGGCAGGCCGCGTTCGTCTCGAACGGCGCCTATCAAGGCCTCGGGAGTGAACACGGAGGGCTGCTTCAGCCAGTGGTCGAACAAGGGAAGAGGAGATTTGCTCATGCGCATAATTCAAGTAATCAATTGATTATTAAATAAGCGCGGTCTATAATCAAGTAAACTCTTGAATTCGCCATGGCCGGAACATCTCTGAAGAAAGCCGTCAATGAGCAACTCGCCCGTATTGGAAAGGCAGTTGCGAGTCCGCCCAGACTGGAATTGCTCGACCTCTTGTGCCAGGGCCCGCGAACGGTGGAGGCACTCGCAAGGCAAGCCGGTTTGAGCGTTGCCAACACCTCGCAGCATCTGCAGGTTTTGCATTCGGCGCGATTGGTTCAGGCGCACAAGGAGGGACTATTCGTAACCTATAGTCTCGCCGACCAGCAGGTCGCCGGCTTCTATCGGGCTCTGCGCGCACTAGCTGAGAGCCGCCTTCCTGAAATCGAGATGATCGTTCGGCGGTTCAAAAACGGCCGCGAGTTGATGGAACCGGTTGATAAACAGGCACTGCTGGAGCGCGTACGGCGCGCTGAGGTGATCGTGTTGGACGTGCGCCCGCCCGAAGAGTATCGCGCCGGCCATATTCCGGGTGCTATTTCAATTCCACTCAAGGAACTGGAAGCCCACCTGGTGACGCTGCCACGAGACAGGGAAATCATGGCGTATTGTCGCGGTCCCTACTGCGTGCTAGCCGTTAAGGCTGTGAAGCTACTGCGAGCTCAGGGCTTCCATGCTGTCCGGCTGCGGGAGGGTGTGCCGGAGTGGCGTGCGGAAGGTTTGCCGGTTGCGCAAGGAGAGGCATCGAGATGACGTCGAGTTCGCATATCTACCTGGATTTCAATGCGAGTACGCCAGTTGCGCCGGAGGTCATTACGGCGATGCAGTCGGTACTCCATTCTCCGTTTGGGAATCCGTCGAGCGATCACTGGGCCGGGAAGCCGGCGCGCGAGGCCGTTCAGAAAGCGCGGGCCCAGGTAGCTAATCTCCTGGGCTGCGAGGCCGCCGGGATAGTGTTCACGAGCGGCGGAAGTGAAGCGAACAATCACGCGCTGAAAGGGATCTTTTTCAACAGTTCGCTTGCCCACCCGCACATCATCACGACGCAGGTGGAGCACCCCGCAGTCCTTAACCCCTGCGGATTTCTGGAACGGCTCGGGGCGAAGGTTAGCTACCTGCCAGTGGATGGCTTCGGCCGCGTTGACCCGGACGAAGTGCGTCGCGCGCTGACGCCGGACACGATCCTCATTTCAGTGATGCACGCCAACAACGAAGTTGGCACCATTCAACCCATTGCGGATATCAGTCGTATCGCTCACGAGCATGGAATTATCTTCCATACCGATGCCGCGCAGTCTGTCGGAAAGATTCGGACGAAGGTCGCAGAACTCGGAGTCGATCTCTTGTCCGTGGCGGGCCACAAACTCTACGGACCCAAAGGCGTTGGTGCGCTATATGTCCGATCGGGAGTCAAACTCGAGCCGCTCATTCACGGCGCGGGACATGAATCGGGCAGGCGAGCGGGCACGGAGAACGTTTTATTGAACGTAGGACTTGGTGCAGCCTGCGAACTTGCCGAGTCCTGGATAGGCAAACCGTTCATCCGGGATCTGCGGGACCTGTTCTGGGACCGATTGACCCGGGAATTCGGGGATCGAATTCAACTGAACGGGCACCCAACGGACCGTTTGCCGAACACTCTGAATGTCAGTTTCCCTGGCAGGGTGGGAGCAGAGATTCTGCATGCATTGGACGGGGTGGCCGCCTCAACAGGTTCTGCCTGCCACTCGGGTGCGATTCAGCTATCACCCGTTCTGCAAGCTATGCGCATTCCTCCGAAGACCGGCATAGGCGCAATCCGGTTTAGCTTGGGCCGCACTACGTCGAAAGAGGAAATTGACGCGGTTGTAAATAGCCTGAAAGCGGTAGTTGCGTGATGGCCTCACATAGAGCGCTTGAAGCGTGATCGATCCGCACGATTTGCGAGAAAGCGTTCGCGTGGCCTACTCGGCAGCAGCCGATGTGCCCGGCGCCAACCACCCATTCCCAATCGGAGCCGCCTTCGCTCGCGAGTTGGGATACCCGGATGCTTTGCTGCAGCGGCTTCCTGATGAAGCAGTCGATTCCTTCGCTGGCGTGTCGAGCGTTTCTATTCAAGCGCTGCTTCGTGAAGGGCAAGACGTGATCGACATCGGTTGCGGTGCCGGCCTCGATAGCCTCATCGCGGCAGAGCGCTTGGGGCCAACAGGGCGATTGGTCGGGATCGACTTTAGCGCCAGAATGCTGGAGCGGGCCTGTCGCTCCGCCAGACTGCTTGGCCTTGCTCAAGTCGCATTTGTGCGCGCTTCAGCCGAACAACTGCCATTCCGCGATTCGTCCATTGACATCGCGCTAGTCAATGGCATTTTCAACCTCAACCCTTTTCGCGATGAAATCTTCCGCGAATTAGGCCGCGTGGTCCGCCCGGGCGGTCATGTCGTGGGTGCGGAGTTGGTCCTGGGATCAAATTTGCCTGAGCATCTCAAGGCCGGCGATGCCAACTGGTTTTCGTGAATCGCCGGCGCAAAGGATGCAGTTGTATTCCTCGATGAATTCCGTACTGCCGGTTTTAAACGAGCCACAATAGTCCGCATGCTACGAAACGCGCGGACAAAACATCCTGCGGTTCACGCTGCAGAGTTCCTCGCCGACCGCTGAGCTTTGAGAGGAGATATGGTCGGGACCTGCGATGAAGCTAGTCGGCCCGCTTGCTGCTCGCTCGCCGGGGCTTCGGCTTGCTCTTGCCCTCGAGATTGAGCGCCACTGCAGCGCGGATGAGATCCTTCAAGGCCGCCTCATCGACCTTGTCGCCTTCGTGGATGTCGATGGCGCGCCTGACATTCCCGTCGAGGCTGGAGTTGAATAGACCTGAAGGGTCCTTCAACGCAGCTCCCTTGGCAAATGTCATCTTGACGACGTTCTTGTACGTCTCTCCCGTGCAGACGATGCCGCCGTGGGACCAGACGGGAGTCCCCATCCACTTCCACTCTTCGACGATCTCAGGGTCTGCCTCGTGTACGATTTCGCGCACTTTCGCGAGCGTCTTCCCGCGCCAGTCCCCAAGTTCCTTGATCTTCTCGTCGATGAATGCAGAGGCAGATTCCACCGGGACGGGCTTTTTCATGTACAGCTCCAACTCTCGCACCTATTTTAGCTGCGCTCAGCGTAACCTGCATCCTCCGGACCGCTTGCGAGGATCCCTGCCGGCGCTACGGGACCCAGCCGGGCAGGGCGGCCGCCTGCCGGATCCACGTCGCCAACTGCGACTCGTCGAGCTGGTCGTCCTCGTGGATGTCGAGGTAGCGCACTTCCTTGTGCTTGGACTCGCCGGGGGGACAGGACGCAGCGACGCGCCGCGGAAGAAAGCCACCTTGACGTAGTTCGTAAACGTATGGAAGTTGAGGAACCAGCCCTGGCCCTCGACTCCGTAGAAGGGCGAGTTCCATTTGACCGCCTTGCGCACTCCGGGGACGGTGCGCGCGATGAGCGCGTCGAGGCGGCGCCCGACGTCGCTTTTCCAGCCCGGCATGGCCGCGATGTAGGCCTGCACGGGGGCGTCGCCGTCGGCCTTCGCGATCTGAGGGTTGCCGCCTGCGAGGAGGGTCGGCTTCGCAGTCACCGCGGGGCCATTGCTCTTGGTTGCGGCGGCTTTGGGCACTGCATAGTGCGCTGGCAGTTCCTTCGCCGCGGCCTTCGTGGGCTTGCGGGCTGATGACTTGGCGACCGCCTTGCGCGGTTTGGCCGCCTTCGCAGCGACCCGCTTGGCGGCGGTCTTCTTCGCGACCTTCGCCGACTTCTTGGACGTCTTGCCCACCATTGTGTTCACTCCAACTAATAGACTGATATATATCGCTCCCGCAGGCCGTGCGCAATGCGGGCGCTAGCTAAACCGCCGGCGGTGCGTCGATGACGTGAAAGTTTGGAAAATTAAGTGACCGCATCCGGAATACCGCGAGCGCTCAGCTAGCGAACACCCAATCCTGATGCGATGCAAAAGACCCGATGCTCGAACTTACCGCCTATGTTCCGCTGATAAAGACCTACCTCAAAGATCTTCAACATTTAAGGAACCAGTCCGTCACCCACGAACTGGGCCTCAAAGGGCCTTTCTATAACTTGCTCGACAAAGCCGCAAAGAAGCGCGGCTGGACGTTAGTGCAGGAGCTGTCCACTTACTCCGGCGGCAAGCGCGTCGTGCCTGACGGGACCGTGCGCGATGAGTTCCGCCTCGCGAGCGGCTGGTGGGAAGCGAAAGACACATCGGATCATCTCGCATCGGAAATTCAGAAAAAGCTCAAGGCCGGTTACCCGTCGCGCAACACGATTTTTGAAGACACGCAACGCGCGGTGCTCTTTCAGGACCGCTCCGAAGCAGGCGAGTTTGCGCTCGCCGAACCGCTCAAGGTAGCGGACCTGCTGAACCGCTTCTTCTCGCACGACGAATCCGACGAGCGCGAATTCCACCGCGCGATGGACGAATTCAAAAGCCGCATTCCAGATCTGGCGCAATTGCTGCGTGAGCATGTTTGCTGAAGCGCACACGCGAACCCCGAAGTTCCAATTAATTCCACGGTTCTGTCAGCTTCACCACTCGAAAGGGAGTAACTGATGCATGTGTTCCGGTTCAGCTGGAAATGGAGAAGGCGTTCTCCCGGTAAGGTGGAGAGAACGCATGAAGAAGCAACGGAAGCACTACACGCCGGAAGAGAAAGTCGCCATCCTGAGGCGGCATTTGCTGGACAGGAGCCCATCTCGAAGCTCTGCGATGAACTGGGACTCCAGCCCACGGTCTTCTACCGCTGGCAGAAGGAGTTCTTCGAGAACGGGGCGGCTGCCTTCGAGCAGAAGAGGCCAGCCAACCACTCCGCCGAGCAGGAGCGGATCGCCTACCTGGAGAAGAAGATCCAGACCAAGGACGAGGTCCTGGCCGAACTGATGGCGGAGCACGTCGCGCTAAAAAAAGAGCTTGGGGAACTCTGACCGGGGTCTGGGTTCCGCACGATACGCGGGACCAGATCGTGGATTTCGTCCGGCGCTGGTCGGAGAAGACCGAGATCGGCGCCGGGCGGTTCATCGCGTGGCTCGACATCACCGCCAGCAAGTTCTACGACTGGCGGGAACGCTACGGCAAGGTGAACGAGCACAACGGCTGGGTTCCCCGCGATTTCTGGCTGGAGGATTGGGAGAAGCAGGCCATCATCGGCTTCCATCTGAAGAACCCGCTGGAGGGCTACCGGCGGCTGACGTTCATGATGCTGGATGCCGACATCGTGGCGGTGAGTCCGACCAGCGTATGGCGCGTGCTGGGGCAAGCGGGACTGTTGTCGAAGTGGAACGGCAAGCCGTCGAAGAAGGGCACGGGCTTTGAGCAGCCGCTGGCAGCGCATCAGCACTGGCACATCGACGTTTCGTACATCAACATCAGCGGGACGTTCTACTACCTGTGCAGCATTCTGGACGGCTGCAGCCGGTACATCGTCAACTGGGATCTGCGGGAGTCGATGACCGAGGCGGACATCGAGATCATCCTGGAGCGGGCCAAGGAACTGCACCCGGAAGCGCGGCCCCGGATCATCTCCGACAACGGGCCGCAGTTCATCGCCAAGGACTTCAAGGAGTTCATTCGGATCTCGGGCATGACCCACGTCAGAACTTCGCCCTACTATCCCCAATCGAACGGCAAGATCGAACGTTGGCACAAATCGCTCAAAGGAGAGTGCATCCGGCCGGGAACGCCGCTGTCGCTGGAAGATGCGCGGCGTCTGGTGCAGGGCTACGTCGAGCATTACAACAACGTCCGCCTGAACAGCGCCATCGGCTACATCACGCCGAAGGACATGCTCGCCGGGCGTCAGCAGGAGATCCATGCCGAGCGGGATCGGAAGTTGGAGGAGGCGCGAAAACAGCGGCAGATTCGTCGTCAGAAGGCCGCGTGAAGAACGAAGAGCCACGTTCACAGTCGCGGATGAAACGCATAACTTCCGGATTGCGACCACCCGGGCACAATACGAAAACAATGATCCGCAAGCAGTTGGGAGATTTCAGACGAAATCGGCTAACCCAAGCCGTACCTGGTTGTCCGGCTACGGACGAGGGCGTCCGCCCCACCTGCCACTCAGTTGGGCTTGACATATATCCGTAACGGATATAGTGTTGGAGCATGGCGAAGAAGAACACGGCGCAAGCTCCACTGACTCCCGCAGTGCTGCACATCCTGCTGGCGCTTTCGACGGGGGAGCGGCACGGGTACGGGATCATGAAACAGGTGCAGGCGGACTCGCAGGGCAAGGCGAAGATGGGCCCGGGGACGCTGTATGGCTCGATGGGGCGGATGATGGAGGCCGGGCTGATCCGGGAAAGCGATAAGCGGGTCGATCCGGAGATGGACGACGAGCGGCGGATCTATTACGAGCTCACAGGCGCGGGGCGGGCGGCGCTGGAAGCGGAGCTGAAGCGGTATCGCGGCGTGGTGGCGGTGGCGGAAGGACGTTTGGCGCATGGCCACTAACGTCGCGGGCCGGCGCTACCGGACGTGGTATGCGATGCTGCTGCGGCTGTATCCGCGGCCTTTCCGTGAGCGGTTCGGCGAGGGGATGGCGCAGACATTTCACGACTTGTGCCGGGAGCACAGGGACGCCAGGCGGGGACTGTTCGGGCTCGCGCTGTGGATCTTCTTCGAGACGTCGGTGGGAATCGTTAGGGAGAACACAACTCATATGTCGCAAATGGGAAAGACGATGCTGCGTGTGGCGCTGGGGGCGCTGGGTCTGTTGATGGTGCCGCTCGTGGCATCGCAGGTGGTGGAGGGATGGAACTGGCCCGCGGGAACTTTCGTGTTCGTGTATGTCCTGTTCTTCGGAACAGGGATGGCGTATGCGCTGATCGCGAGGAAGATGGGCGCGTGGGCGTACAAGGCGGGCGTCGGTGTGGCGCTGGTGGCAGGGTTCGCCTTGGGGTGGTCCAACATGGTCCATGTCGCGGACTCGGAAAATCCGGCGAACCTGGTGTACTACAGCGTGCTCGCGGTGGGGGGCGTTGGGGCCTGGCTGGCGCGGCTGGAGGCGCGAGGGTTGGCTCGCACGTTGTTCGCGATGGCGGCGACGCTTGCGCTGATTGCCGTGATGCTGCCTTCGGGCGCGCCGCCCGACTTTGCGCGGAGAATGGCCATCGGGCACGCTGTCTACGTGGCGTTGTTCACCGCGTCAGGTCTGCTGTTCCGGCACGCGAGTTTGGCGGGATTGAAGTAAGACCGAGGCTGATTACAAATCGGCCGCCGGTTCGACGTGCGCCAGGTTTGGTCTGGTGTATCTGAACAGCGCCAGGAAGCCCTGCGTTGCTCCTCCATGAAGGGGCTGACTGAAGCTTGCTCCGGCGGATCAGTCCTGAACTACGGGGCATCCGGAAGTTGGCCGGGCTAGTTGCGGAGCGCCGTCGAGCAGTTCCGCAAGCACTACGCCGACGACACCATCACCAGGGAAGACATCTTCCACTACATCTACGCGCTGCTCCATCATCCGGAATACCGCGAACGCTACGCCGCAAACCTCAAGCGGGAACTGCCGCGCATTCCGTTCGCCCCGTTATTCGCCGCCTTCGCGACAGCCGGAAAAGAACTCGCACGGCTGCACGTCAACTACGAATCGCTCACTCCGTGGCCGCTCCAGGAAATCGAAACCAAACTCGTCCCATACACCCAGCGCGTCGAGAAAATGAAACTAAGCGCGGACAAGCAATCCCTGCGAGCCAACGATTCCATCACCCTATACGGAATCCCCCCGGAAACCTTCAACCACCGCCTCGGCTCCCGCTCCGCCCTGGACTGGGTGATCAGGTAAAAGGCGAATCCGACCCCAACCGCGAAGACGACCCCGGCTACATCATCCGCCTAATAGGCCAAGTCATCCAACTAAGCGTAGCCACCGCGCAGATCGTCAGAGGCCTCCCGTCTTACCGCTAACGCGCGCTACCTTTGCCTAGGGCCAGCGAGACTGAGTGATTTGCACCATTGCGCTATTTGGCGCAATGGCCAAATACCGATGAAAGGTCATCTTTTCAATCCAAACGACTGATTCCACTCGGGCTCTGGTCGTTTGGCGGAATGGCCAAGCATTTGCTGTATCCAGAGTATGGATGCCAAGAACCAAGCCCGTTTTGAGGCCCGTGCCAGGATACTGAAGGCCTTGGCGCACCCTTCCAGACTGTTCATGGTCGACCAACTCTCCCATGGTGAGCGCTGTGTTTGTGAATTGACGGCGATGGTCGGTTCGGACATGTCCACGGTGAGCAAGCACTTGTCAGTACTGAAATCAGCGGGCGTCGTGGCGGACGAAAAGCGCGGGATGCAGGTTTACTACCGGCTCAAAATGCCGTGCGTGCTGCGCTTCTTCGACTGCGTCGGTGAAGTGATCGAACAGACCGCGCGCGAGCAGATGGAGATGGCGAACATTCGCTAAAGGGAGAGCTTATGAAGATTCAGATTCTCGGCACCGGCTGCACCAAATGCAAGCAACTCACCGAACATGCCGAAACAGCCGCCCGCAACCTCGGGCTCGATTACGAACTGGAAAAAGTCACGAATATTAGCGACATCATGCAGTTCGGCGTGATGGCGACCCCCGCGCTTGCTATAGACGGCACCGTGAAACTCGTAGGCAGGGTGGCGACTCCGGCTGAGATTCAGACGATTCTTACCACCTCGATTAACTCATAACGAAAGGAATCAATTGATGAATATCCGACCGAAGTGCGCCTGCAAAGGAGTAACAGACCTGATGTTCTGTTGTTCCGGAGCCGCCGACACGGCAGAAATAGCTGACCTCGCCGTGCGCGATCTTCATAAGGCAAAAGACGCCAGGATGTTCTGTCTGGCCGGCATTGCTGGTGATGTCGAACTGATCGTCGTGAACTCGCAGCGCTGCCAACCGCATGCTGGTAGTCGATGGCTGCGAAAGCGATTGCGCCAGCAAGACGATGCAGAAGAATGGGTTTAACGACTTTGTCCATTTCCGGATGACGGATCTAGGATGGGAAAAAGGCAAGACACCCGCGACTGCAGAGCGAGTCGCCGAAGCAGCTGCGCGGCTTCGCACGATACTCCGGGAAGCGCCGAGGTGCGCTGAGTCATGAACCCGCGAAGGGCCATCACCCGCCTTCTGCTCGGCTTTGTCCTGCTAAGCTTCGGATACCTCGCATTCCGGAGTATACGTGCCACCCAGGACTGGCAGTCTCCCTCTTCGCTACAGGCTGCACCCGCGGAGCAGAAAAACTCCGCAACACCAGGCCAAAAAGTAGATGCTGGCTCGAAGATAATTGCTTATTACTTCCACGTGAACGTGCGCTGCACAACCTGCCGGATGATCGAGGCCTATTCCAAAGAAGTGATCCATCAACGCTTCGTCAAGGAGATTGCCTCGGGCAGCGTCGAATGGCGGCTTGTCAATATCCAGACCCCCGAAAACAGACATTTCATTCAGGACTATCAACTCTTCACCAAGTCTCTCGTGCTGGTGTTCCAGAAGGGCGGCCAGCAGAAGGAGTACAAGGTTTTGAATGACACCTGGGAGTTGGTTGGCAACAAGACTGCCATGCAGGGGTACGTCGAGAAGGAACTCCGCGAGTTCCTGCGGAAACTGTGATGGAACCTCTCGCGGCCGCGGCAACCGCTTTATGGTTGGGGGTTCTCACGTCCATCAGCCCATGTCCGCTGGCCTCGAACATCGTCGCGATCTCTTACATCGGCAAAGGCCTCGGGCAATCCAGGACGCTTGCTGATGGCGGGTCTCCTTTATACCGCCGGCCGTGTGGTCACCTACGCGGTGCTTGGGGCGCTGATTGTCGCCAGTCTGGCCTCTATCGTTGGGGTGTCGAACGCATTGCAGCGCTACATGAACCAACTGCTGGGGCCGGCGCTGATTGTCGCCGGGATGTTCCTGTTGGAGTTGCTGAAGTTCAGGACGGGCAACAGCGGGCTGAGCGAGAGGGTCCAGCGCGGAGCCGGCCGCTGGGGCCTGTGTGGCGCTGCCGGGCTGGGCTGCGTCTTCGCGCTTTCGTTCTGTCCCGTGTCGGCCGCGCTGTTTTTCGGGAGTCTCATTCCGCTTGCCATCTCGAGCGGCGCATCCGTGGTGATGCCGTCTTTGTACGGCATCGGTACCGGTTTGCCGGTGCTGGGCTTCGCACTCCTGGTCGCCTTCGGAACCGGCGCGATCAGCTCCGTTTTCGATCGTGTGACGCGCGTCGAGTTGTGGGCGCGGCGCGTGACGGGCGTTGTCTTCATCGGCGGTAGGCATGTACTACTCGCTCACTTACATTTTTGAGGTGTTCTCGTAGCTGAAAGGAGAATCAAAATGTCCGCAATTTGGACGCGACGAACTTTCTTTGGGGCGGCGGGTGCCATTCCCAGCAGCCTTGCTCAAGTGCCCGGAGTCAGCTGCCAGTCCGGGAAAGACAGTGAAGATCATCGGCGTTTCGTGCAGCCCGCGAAAGGATCGGACGACGGCGGCGGCGCTGCGGATTTGCCTGGAGGCGGCCAAAGGCGGCCGGCCCGGATATCGAGGTCGAGTTGATCGACTTAGGGGGCCTGAAGATCAACGGCGATCTGGTCGCCGGCATTCCTCTGGCTGCGGGAGAGCGGGACGATTTCCCGCAGATTGAGGCCAAGCTGCGCGCACCGAACGTGGGCGGCATCATCATCGGCACGCCCGTCTATTTCAGCAACATGAGTTCACTGTGCAAGGCGTTCCTGGATCGCTGGATGGCTTTTCGCGGGACCTTCGCTCTCCGCAACAAGGTCGGCGGTGCGGTGGCCGTCGGAGCCGCGCGCAACGGCGGGCAGGAGTTGACGCTTCAAACGATCCACGCCGCGATGCTTTGCCAGGACATGATCATCGTCAGCGAGGGAAAGCCGACCTCGCGGCTTGGGCGGAATCTTGGTGAGCACGAAAGACGATATCAGCAAGGATGAGGTTGGCCTGGCGACAGCCAGGAGCCTGGGCCGGCGAGTAGCGGAACTAGCCCTTTTGCTCCGAAAAGCGGGTGCCTGACGAGCCCGAATGTGGCTCTGAGTTCTGAGAGCTGGAGGCGCATGATGAACTGCATGGAATGTGAACGAAATGGCGTCCATCGGACTGCCATCGCGCTTTGCCACAACTGCTCTGCCGCACTGTGCCTGGAGCATGCCGAGGTTGTGCCGAAGGGTATCGAGATGCAGGTGCCGGTGTGCAAGACCGTCGCGCTCCCGATTGCGGCGCGGCTCGTTCTCTGTGGAACCTGCCGCAGGGCGATTGAGCAACCGCATCTGCTGAAGATCGCCTGAGAACTGAAATAAACAATGAGCCCTTTCGTTTTCTTTGACTGGCTTGCACGCTGGATCGTGACGCGAGTCTTCGGCCTCTCGCTGGAGTCGCACCTCGGCGCCAGTCTGCAATTCTTCTTGTTCGACGTGCCGAAGGTGATGACTCTCCTGCTGGTCATTAGCTTCGTCGTTGGCACGCTCCAGACGTGGCTTCAGCCGGAGAACGTCCGTCGTTTGCTGGGTGGTAAGCGGACCTCTCTTGGGAACATTCTGGCTGCGGGGATCGGCATCTTCACGCCCTTTTGCAGTTGCTCCGCCGTGCCTCTTTTCATCGGCTTTCTGAAAGGCGGAGTCCCCTTAGGTGTGACGTTCTCGTACTTGATCGCCGCCCCAATGGTGAATGAAGTGGCGATGGCACTTTTATGGGGACTATTCGGTTTCAAGGTGACCGCAATCTACGTCGCCTTCGGGGTCACTCTCGCCATTGTAGGTGGCATCATCATCGGCTTGCTGCGCCTGGAAAAATGGGTGGAACCGTTCATCTGGAAGATTCAGACCGGCGTGCTGAACGATGAATCCGCCAGCGCTGCCACTCCGCGAGCGGATCCGGCAAGGCTGGCGATCGTCACGCGAGATATTCGGCAGCGTCTGGCCTTACATCGTGGGCGGCATCGCCGTGGGTGCCGGAATCCACGGCTACCTGCCGCAAGATCTGATCGTGCGTTGGGCTGGGCCGCAGAATCCATTCGCGGTTCCGATCGCCGTCATCATCGGAGTTCCACTCTATGCGAATGTCGCTGGCGTGCTGCCCATCACGGAAGCACTGGTCGGCAAGGGCCTGCCGTTAGGGACGGTTCTCTCCTTCACAATGGCGGTCACGGCCCTTTCACTGCCCGAAATGGTGATCTTGCGCAAAGTGCTTCGTCCGCAACTCCTGGCCGTTTTCATCGCCGTGATGACTGCGGGCATCATCGGCGTGGGATATCTCTTCAACGCAATCATGTTATGACAAGGACCCTATCGATCATGCGTCGCTATTTGCTCTTCAAGGGAGTCCCTCCCGGCGAATACCGGGCATTCGCTTGGGACGATGTCCAGTTCGGAGTCTACGAAGATCCCGAAATCCTCAAACGATCGAGCGTGACGGCGTCAAACTAAAGCTCAACGAAGGCGAAAGGCAGACACTTACACTGAAGGTGCTCCCTGTTGCGCCAGCGATCTAGGTTGGCGATGCGATGACCGCTCACCTCGCATCGCAGTTCGATAATCGATCCCGGTCCGCCTGACGTCGCTCATCGCGTAGCGCTACAACTACCGCTCACAGTGCCGGAAACGATGAGTGACCATCGGCAGAGTCTTCAAAACCCGCCCAAAACTGCAGACGACGCCGCAGCGAGGGTTTCGCGATAGCCCGCGGCAAAGCCGCCCCCGCTTGCCGGAAAAAGGACGTGCCCACGACGAATAGGGTTATACTTGACCACATTGAGAGGGGGCTGCCGGATGAAAGAGGCAGAAGAGGCGCGGGTCGAAAGCAAGCAGCGGTCTCGGATCGCATTCGACTTCCATCGAATAGGTATCTGGGAGTGGAATATTTCCACGGGACAGATCACTTGCTCGTCTGGTTTTGAACTCATTCACCACCGGGCTCCAGGGGCGTTTGCAGGCACTTACGAGGCAATTCTAGACTACGTGCATCCGAGTGACCGGGAACACTTCGCGGCTGCGGTCTCAGCCGCTTTAGAGCAGAAATCCGATTATTCCATTGAATACCGGGTTGCCCTGCCATATGACACCGTTAGGTGGGTCGAGGGCAGAGGGCGCGTCGAGTGCAACGATCACGGTAGCGCCCGGCGCATGATCGGTGTGTGTGTGGACATTACCGAACGCCACCTGACGCTCGATTCGTTGCTTCAGAACGAGGAACGATATCGCGGCATCGTGGATACTGCGAATGAAGGTGTGTGGCTCATTGACACCCAGGCACGCACGCTTTACGTGAACTGGCGGCTTTCGTTCATGTTGGGATACGCCCCTGACGAGATCATTCGGCGGAGATTGACTCAGTTCTGTTATCCGGAAGACGTCCAAGCCGCTCAAGACCACATTGAGGCGAGTTTGCACGGCATCGCGCAGCAGTTCGAGTTTCGATTTCGGAACAAGGATGGCAGCGAAGTACAGGTCTTTGCTTCCACGAGTCCAACTCGAGTTGCTCAGGGCAGCATTATTGGAGTTTTGTGCCTGTTCTGGGACATTACCGACCGCAAGAGAGCGGAACAAGCCCTCCGTCAAAGCGAGGAGCGTTTTCGCCAACTGGCGGAAAGCCTGGCGGATGTTTTCTGGGTTGCTGACCCGGTCAACGAAAAGATAGTCTATGTGAGCCCGGCATACGAGGGGCTGTGGGGCCGGAGCGCTCAATCGCTTTATCAAAACCCCCTGGAGTTGACCGATGCCATTCACCCGGATGACCGCGAACGCTTAAAGGCATTTTCGGTTTTCAGCGCCGTTCAAGTGCCCGTCGATGTGGAATATAGGATCCAGCGACCGGACGGATCGGTTCGTTGGATTCATGATCGCCGATTTCCAGTAAGGGACGAGACGCTGAAGGTCGATCGCATCATCGGTTTTGCTGAGGACATTACCGAGCGCAAGAACGCCGAATTGAGTCTGCGCTTGAGCGAGGGAAAGCTTCGCGCGCTATTGGAATCAGCGTCAGAAGGAATCGTCGCCATCGACGGCGAAGGCGAAATCATTCTTGTGAATGGAAGGAGCGCGGAACTATTCGGCTACCGCCGCGAGGAACTGTTGGGCCAGAGCGTTGAGATGTTGTTGCCGGAGGATCTCCGCGACGTTCACAGCGGCCACAGAAAAGCGTACTTTGCTCACCCGCGCACCAGGGCCATGGGGGCTGGCATGCATCTCGTGGGCCGTCGGAAGGACGGGGGCACGTTTCCCATTGAGGTCAGCCTCAGTTTTGTTGACGAAGGCGGATCCGTAGTGGTTCTGGCAATGATTACCGACATCACCGAGCGAATGCGGCTTGAAGAGCGGTTGCGCGAGAGCGCGAAGCTTGAGAGTCTCGGTGTCCTGGCCGGAGGGATCGCTCACGACTTCAACAATCTGCTGACCGGCGTTTTGGGCTGCGCGAGCTTGGCAAAGGATCAATTGCCGCCATCGAGTTCCATCCGCCCGCTGATCGAAGGAGTCATGCACTCAGCGGAACGCGCCGCTCATTTGACTAGGCAAATGCTCGCCTATTCTGGGAGGGGCCGTTTTGTGATTCAGCAGGTGAACCTTTCGGACTTCACGCGGGAGATCGCTCTGCTTGCTGAAAGCTCGATCCCGCGAAGCGTTCAACTGCGGCTTGAGTTATTAGCCAAAGTGCCTTTGATCGAGGCCGACACCGCCCAGCTCCAGCAGATGATCATGAACTTGATCATCAATGCTGCCGAGGCATACGGCGAGGCTCCCGGGGGCGTCACGGTTCGGACGGGAGTCCGGGAATTTGCTCAGGGACAGATTCCCGCCAGCCTGAGCGAACGCGGCATAGTACCGGGTCGTTATGTGCTGCTGGAGGTGAGCGATACCGCGTGTGGGATGGATCAGCTCACGAAACAACGTATATTCGATCCGTTCTTCACGACAAAGTTCACCGGCCGAGGACTGGGCTTAGCGGCGGTTCTCGGCATTGTCCGCTGTCACAAGGGCACCATCGACGTAGAGAGCACGCCTGGGAAGGGCAGCAGGTTCACCGTACTGCTGCCCGAGTGGTTGCAAACCGGAACGCCTGAGCCGGAGGCCGAGCAGCAGGCCGGGAGGGTCGGTTCCGGCGGTACGATCCTTATTGTCAACGATGAAGAGGCGATTCGAAAGATGGCACAGGCCATTCTGGAACAAGAACGCTACACGGTCATCGCAGCCGAGAACGGCGAACAGGCCATTAGAATCTTCCGCAAAACCGCCGGCCAGATCTCAGCCGTACTGTTGGACATGACCATGCCGATCATGAGTGGTGTGGAGACGCTCAGACGGCTCCGCCAGATCAAGCCAGATGTCCCTGTTGTTTTGTCCAGCGGCTTCAGTGAGCTCGAAGCTCTGGAGCGATTTCCGGGCAAGGCAGTCGAGGGCTTTCTTCAGAAACCGTACGAGATGGCTCAGCTTATCAAGAAGATCAATAGCGTTGTAGCCGCCTCGCGGCCTCCCTTGGGACAAAGCCGCGCGGGACAAGACATAGGGACCGGTTGATTCTGCGCGAGCACGCCAGCCACCGCGCCGGCGCTGGTTGCCAGCTTGCGACAGTGCGGATCTAGACGAACCATTTACTCCAGCTTTGACTTGGAACCTCTGTTCACTAAGGGTTAGTATGGATGCGTCGGAGTCGGACTGGGTTAAGCAATTTAGTTGTGCGCTGCTGAAACTGCGTTTACCACTGTTGCGAAGTCGCAACAGTATTTCGGAAACTGTCTCCGTTGTGAATTAAGAGACACCACACCTATGACTGAGTTAGCATCTATGCGCGGTCAGCTAGCGATGGTTCTGGACGAAAATCCTGATTTGCGCGAAATACTGACAGCCATGCTCACGCACGCCGGGGCAAGGACGGCTGCGTTCGATAACTTTGCCGATGCACGTCAAGCGATTAGCGACCAGCGCATGAATAAAGACGAGGTTCCGATTGTTTTTGTCTCGTCTTCATTTGGCCCGGATCTAACAGCAGAGATTCGCGGCCTCCTCGCCGAGGTCCCGCCACCCATTGTGTTTATCATCTGTGCCGAATATGGCGCCGCACGGTGTCGCCTTTTTGACACGCTGCCCTGTGGTGTGTACCTGAGGTGCATCTCCAAGCCGTTCACTTTACCGCAGCTTCTGCAAACCATCCAGACGGCGACCCACGAGTAAACTATCCCAGCACCGGAAGGCCCGGACCGCATGCCAGGGTCCCGTAACATTAAAAATATTTTCGAATACGATTATGTTTGGATTGGCCGCCACTGTGGAGTAATATGGGGGCGAACTGGGACAAGATACTGGGAATTGAGCCTTGAAAATATACACTTTTGACGAGCGCCGTTCACGCCAAGTCGTAACGGGACGTTTTGGGAAAGCGAAAGTGGGCCGTCCTTATTGTGATTCTCTCGTGATACCAATCGTGCTTCAGCACACGCCAATGTGCGGTCGGCTTGCGCTGATTCTCGACGAAACTCCTGATGTGCGCGTACTATTAACAGCCATGCTCACGCACGCCGGGCTAAGGACAGCTGCAGTCAGCAACTTCGCGGACGCACGTCAAGCGATCAGCGATCAGCGCATGAATGGGGAGGAGGCTCCGGTTGTATTTGTCTCGTCTACCTTTGCTCTGGACGTAACAGCAGAGATTACCGGCCTCCTCGCTGACGTCGCGCCGGCTATTGTAATTGTGATCTGCACGCAACATGTGGGCGCAGGGTGTTGCCTCTTTGACCCGCTGCCCTGTGGCGAATACCTGAAGTGTATGCACAAACCGTTCACCTACCCACAGCTCCTACAGACCATCGAGGCGATGCACGCCTGACCTCGGCCGCATGCCCCGTCGCTGAGAGGCGCAAGCACGTCAGCAACCGCGCCGCCGGGTTGCGCTTGCCTGCCAGTCGCCACCAGGTGCACGCAAAGTAACGAAAGTATTCATTTGCTTGTAAAATATGATTTCTATAATGGGAAGTCGCGAGGATAGGTCCGGCGCAAATACATGTCTGGTGAACTTCAGGCGGCTCACTCTCGCATCCAACTAAGCGTAGCCTCCGCCCAGATCGTCAAGGGCCTTCCGCCTTACCGGTAAGGCATCGTTCGATGAGTGGGCCTACACAACTGCGATCGCTTCCATTCTCTTGCGGACGTGACGCCATAGCGAGGCAACTGCGCGGGGCTTTCGATTGCTTCGATTGCGCAAAGAAACGCGGCTGGACGTTAGTGCAGGAGCTGTCCACTTACTCCGGCGGCAAGCGCGTCGTCCCCGACGGGACTGTGCGCGATGAGTTCCGCCTCGCGATGGACGAATTCAAAAGCCGCAGGATCTGGCTGCCCCCAACTAGCCGGTAGTCAGAACGATCTGAATACGCTCATCACTTTTGCAGCAGCGCCTGTATCCGCGTTAACAACGCCGCTGGTGAAAAAGGTTTCTGCAGGAGATTCGACGCGAGTTCGGCCTCGGTCAAGAGGCCTTGGCTATAACCAGACATGCAAAGCACGGGAATACCAGGGCATTCCGATGCGAATTGGCGGATCAACTCTGGGCCGGACATCCCCGGCATCACGACATCAGTCAACAGAAGATCAATAGCTCCTGACTGCATCCGCGCCAGAGCCACTGCTTCGGCCCCGTTGCAAGCCGCCAGAACCCTATAGCCGCGATCTTCGAGTACGTGTCGAACATACTGGCGCACTCCAGCTTCGTCTTCCGCGACCAGAATTGTTTCGTTATTGCCGGAAGGGATAGTCTCGACGGGAACAACATCAGGCGATTCGGACCCGCCCTCCACGGCCGGGAAGAGCAATTTGAATGTAGTGCCCCGACCCGGCGCACTGGAAACCAAAATCGACCCACCGCATTGCTTCACTATTCCGTAAACCGTCGAAAGCCCCAGCCCAGTTCCTTTGCCCTGCTCTTTCGTGGTGAAAAAAGGCTCGAAGATGTGTGCCTGCACCTCTGGAGCCATGCCCATGCCGGTATCGCTGACAGCGACAATGACGTATCTCCCAGGTTCAATGGTAGGATGAGCCGTCGCTAATTCCTTCTCTGCGAACATCGTCGAGGTCTCGATCAGCAGCCGTCCGCCTGCCGGCATCGCATCCCTTGCATTGATCGCAAGGTTCATAATCACTTGCTCGATTCGTCCAGGATCGGCCAGGATAACGCCCGGTTCGGAGCCGACCGCGAGAACCAGGTTGACCCGCTCGCCGAGCAGGCGCCGCAACATGTTTTCGAAATTCCGCAACAAATCGTTGACGACGAGCTTCTTCGGTTCGGTGGCGTGCCGGCTACTGAATGTCAAGAGCTGCCGCGTAAGTTCACAGGCCCGTGTTGCCGCCTTCGAAATCTCTTCGATACGGCCCCGGAGCGGATGGTGAACGGTACGTTCGCTCAACACCAACTGCGCATACCCGCTGATGACCGTGAGGAAATTATTGAAATCGTGGGCCACACCCCCCGCCAGCCGGCCAATGCTTTCCAGTTTCTGTGACTGCCAGAATTCTTCCTCGAGCTTCTTACGCTCAGTAACGTCCAGCGTGACTCCGACAAACCGAACCGGTTGTTCAGAGGCGTCGAAAAACACCCGTCCCCAAACCGATATCCAGCGCTCAATGCCATCTTCTATTCCGATCGTACGGTACTCGGCTGCATACCGGCCGCCACTCTCGTGGTGCAACACACTCTGGACGCCCAGTTGGATACGTTCGCGGTCCTTCGGATGGATTCCGCAGAGGAAGGCATCGAAAGAAGCTGTGCCATCGGAGGGCAGACCGAAGTGCCGCCTGGCAGACTCCGACAAGATCACTCTTCCGGTCTGAGGATGCAACTCGAATGTTCCCAACTGGATCGCGTTGACGGCGAAGGCTAGCCGATCCTTACTCTCTTGCAGTTCCTGGTCGGCCCGCAAGCGCTGCTGGCGCATACGAGCTTCTCTTACTTCCCGCTCGACGGCTGGGGCAAGCCGCGCCAGATTGTCCTTCAGCAGGTAGTCGTGCGCGCCTGCCTTCATGAGTGAAACTGCCAGGTCCTCGCCAATGCTTCCGGAAACCACGATAAAGGGAATATCGAGACCGGCCTCGTGCAGGATTCGCAACGCTCCGGGCGCGTCAAAGTGAGCCATCCGGTGATCACAGATAATCACATCCCATGGCTGCGCTGACAGGGCGGCCAGCATTTCCGCGGATTCCTCTACCCGTTTCGCCTGAACCTGAAAGCCGCCCCTCTGCAACAAGCGAACAATCAGCGCCGCGTCGCTCGCGGAATCCTCAACCTGGAGAAGGTGCAATATTTCGCTCATCTTTGCCTTGCTGTTTTCAGCCTGGGAGACGGCTCATTCAGAATGAGCCAATACAAGCCGAGCTGCTGGATCGCTTGTACGAATTCGGTGAAATCCACGGGCTTACGAACGTAGCTGTTGGCGCCCAGATCGTAGCCGGCGATAATGTCGCGCTCTTCGCTGGATGAGGTGAGAATCACGACCGGCAACTGCCGGGTCCGTTCATCCGCGCGAAGCTGGCGCAGTACTTCCAGCCCGGACACTTTGGGCAACTGGAGATCCAACAACGTCAGCATCGGCATCTCGGATTTATCTCTGGTAGCGTAAGCGCCGGTAGCCCAGAGGTAATCCAGTGCCTCTTGCCCGTCCTCCGCAACGACGAGTTCGTTGGCAATCCGGGCTTTTTCGAGTGCTCGTTTCGTGAGAGCAATATCGCTGGAATTGTCCTCAATCAGGAGAATAGTTCTATTTGAGTTCAAGCTGTGACTCCTATCGTGAAGTAGAATGTGGCCCCCAGATCGGGTACGGCTTCGACCCACACCCGCCCTCCATGGCGATGAATCACGCGCTGTACAGTTGCCAGGCCAATGCCCGACCCGGGAAACTCTGAGGCTTTGTGCAAGCGCTGAAAAGCTCCAAAAAGCGTGCTCGCGTAAGCCATGTCGAAACCCACCCCGTTGTCGCGAACGAAGAATGGGCAAACGCCGTTCTGTTGGGTTTGACCGAACTCAATACGCGCCTGGGCTCGGGTACTCGTGAATTTGACGGCGTTTTCGAGAAGGTTCGTCAATACCACTTCGAGCAGCCGCGCGTCGCCGGCCGCCGTCAGTCCGGGTTGAATCAGGAATTCAATCTGGCGGCTTGGATGTGCCTCTCTGAGCCTGGCGGCGACCATTTCGGCAACACGCGAGAGGTCTACAGTACTGCGCTCGATCTCGACGCGACCGACACGCGATAGGTGTAGGAGACCGTCGATCAGCAACCCCATCCGTTGCGCCTCGCAACGGACACGTCCCAGGTACTCGTGCCCCCGCTGGTCCAGTTGGCAAGCATAGTCTTCCGCCAGTGCCAGGCTCCATCCGTCGATACCCCGCAGTGGCGCCCGCAGATCGTGCGACACCGAATAGGCGAACGCTTCCAGTTCCTTATTCGCGTCTGCGAGTTGAGCCGTGCGTTCGCGAACGCGTTGCTCCAACTCAGCGTTAAGCCGCCGGATCTCTAGTTCTGCGCGTATACGTTCCGTGATTTCGCGGTTCGTTACCAGGACAGTTCTGCCGCCTGACGGCTCTTCCGCCGACATCATGAGGCTCTCGACGATGATTTCCCGCCCGTCCCTGGCCGTTTGCGTCAGCTCGCCACACCATCGGCCCGTTCGCTCAAGGGCGGATTTGAATCCCACGGTCTCCGGATTCACGGTTCGCAGCAACTCGTGGACAACCGCCCCCACCGCCTCGTCCCGGCTATAGCCGTAGAGTCGCTCGGCGCCTTGGTTCCAATACCTGATCGCACCATTTAACAGGTCCCACGTGAAGATCGGCTCGTAGCACTGATCGAGTAAATCAGCCTGCCGGCGAAGCGCCTGCTCGGCCTCCTGGCGCTTCGTTATGTCGTGCAGGACAGCGATGCAAATCGGACTGCGGTCCGATTGGGTAATGCGGGTGGCTCGTGCCGTGACCCAATGGCGCGCGCCGTCACGGGCCAGAATACAGTATGGATCGCTCGGATCCTGCCTCGCCGGAGCCCCCCCGTCGAGGCCCAGCAGGGTCCTGAACTGCTCCACACTTGCTCCCGTGCGCTCCGGCGCGATGCTCACAATTTCAGTAATCGGACGCCCCAGGGCCTGGTCCTGACTCCATCCGGTGAGTTCTTCCGTCGCCCGGTTGATGAATCGCACGCTGCCCTGCGCATCCGCGGTCAAGACCGCGTCACCAATCGACTCCATTGCCGATAGGAAGGCTTGCTCGCGTTCGCGGACTTGTTTCTCAGCCTGAGCTCGATTTAGCCCGAACTCGACGGCGCGGGTCAATTCAATCGGTTTGAACGGCTTGAGCAGGAAAGCCAATGGCTCGGTTGTCTTGGCCCGTTCGATCGTGTCCCTGTCACCATGGGCCGTCAGGTAGATAATCGGCAACTTGAAGCGTTGAAAGAGCTGCCGCCCAGCCTCGATACCGTCCACAGCCCCTTGAATTCTTACATCCATCAAGACCAGGTCGGGACGAGTTCTGGACGCTTCCCGCATGGCATCTTCTGCCGAGGCCGCGATGGCGACCACTTCGAACCCGGCGTCCTCGAGACACCTTTCGATGTCGGTCGCGACAATGCCCTCGTCTTCAACCAGGAGAATGCGGCCGTGTTGTATTCCGTTATTGCTCATGTTCAATTCGTTGGCACCTGAAATCGGATCTCGAAAGCAGTGCCGCCCTCACGCAGGAGCTCGACTGTCGCGCGAAGTTGCCGCACCAGAGTGTTCACGAGTTCGAGCCCTAGACTTCCGGAACGGCGAACGTCCAGACTTTCAGGCATCCCTATCCCATTGTCCTGAACCTTCAGCTTCAACCAGCTTGCAGGTTCAAGGATCGCAGTGACGCGGATGAAGCCGGACCTCCCGTTTGGAAATGCGTGCTTCAGAGCGTTGGTAACCAGTTCGTTGACGATCAGGCCGCAAGGGATCGCGGCGTCAACGGCCATCTGCACCCCAGCCGCTTCTACTGTGATTTCGATAGATCCACCACTCCTTTTCAAGCCATCGCTCAGGTGGCTTGTCAAGGAGCGAAGGTACTCGCCAAAATCGACGCGGGACAGATCCGCCGCTCTATAGAGCATCTCGTGCACCAGCGAGATGGACTGGACGCGGTTCTGGCTTTCTTCGAACATAGCACGCGCCTGCGGATCGCTCAGATAGCGTGCCTGGAGCCGCAGGAGACTCCCAATCACCTGGAGATTGTTCTTCACTCGATGATGGACCTCCTTGAGTAGGGTTTCCTTCTCGCGCAGCGACAGGCGAATCGCGTTCTCGGACTTGAGAAGTTCCATCTGAGCATCCTGAAGCTTATCTCGCTCTGTTCCGAGATCTTCAAGGATGTTCATAACGGCCCTCTTCATGTCCTCCAGGTGGTTTTTTTCTTCGGTGAAGTCCTCCAGTATGTTTAGCACAGCGCGCTGGGTGTCCCGGAAGTGCCCTCTTTCGGCCGCGGAATCCTCCAGTACGTTCAATACAGCGCGCTGCGTGTCCCGAAGCTGATTCTGCTCCAAAGTAGAGTCTTCCAGGATGTTCAGCAACGCTCGAGCGAAGTCCATTGGTCCGCTCTCGGAAGTGTTGTCAGCCCCGTGGTGGGAAAGTGCCGCCCCTGTCATGGCTGCGCCTCAAAGCCCGCGGGCAGCTTGGCCTTCAGCTCCGCGACCTCCTTCTTAAGCTCGATCATCTTTAACTCGCGACCCACTGTGAGCTTTTGGAAACGTTCGAGTTCCGCCAGCCTGCTCGAGTTCCTTTGTCCGCTGTTCGGCGACTTCGGCCTCGGCTCTTTTCTGCGCCGTCACGTCACGGGCGGCGGCAAAAACACCCAGAACGCTTCCGCGCACATCTTTGTAGACCGACGCATTGTAAAGCACATTAGTGCGCCGATCCTCGCGGTGCCGAATCGTAAGAGGATAGTCGGTAACGAAACCCTGCGAGAATACCTGCCGGTAACCTTCGCGGGCTTTCTCGGGTTCCGTGAAATAGTCTGAAAAGTCGGTACCGATCAGCCGATCCCTCTCAATGCCGGTTACCTTGATGGTGGCTTCGTTGACGTCGGTGATCTTGCCTTCGGGGCTGATGGTGACCAGCGGGTCGAGACTGGCCTCGATCAGGCTGCGCGCGTACTGGGAAGTTTGCTTCTGCGTGGTTACGTCGCGGGCGGCGGCGAACACGCCCAATACATTTCCACGCGCGTCTTTGTAAACCGAAGCGTTATAAAGCACGTCCGTCACGCGGCCTTCTTTGTGGCGGATGGTCAGCGGATAGTCTGTGACGGACCCCTGCGAAAATACCTGCCGATAGCCCTCGCGCGCTTTCTCCGGCTCGGTGAAGTAGTCCGAAAAATCGGTCCCGATCAGCTTTTCCCGGGAAACGCCGGTCGCCTCGGCTAAGGCCGCATTGACGTCCGTGATTTTTCCTTCGGGGCTGATCGTGACGAGCGGGTCGAGGGAGGCTTCGATCAGGCTGCGGGCGTACTGCGACACCTGCTTCTGCGCCGTTACGTCTCGTGCCGCCGCAAATACGCCTAAGACGTTTCCATGCGCGTTTTTATATACCGATGCGTTGTACAGCACATCCTTCAAACGGCCGTCCTTGTCCCGGATGGTCAACGGGTAGTCGGTGACGAATCCTTCCGCAAAAACGCGCTGGTATCCTTCCCGTGCCATGGACGGTTCGGTGAAATAGTCGGAAAAGTCGGTCCCGATCAGCTTCTCCTTTTCAACGCCGGTTACCTTGATGGTGGCTTCGTTGACGTCGGTGATCTTGCCTTCGGGGCTGATGGTGACAAGCGGATCAAGACTGGCCTCGATCAGGCTGCGGGCGTACTGCGATGCCTGCTTCTGCGCTGTCACGTCGCGAGCGGCCGCGAACACGCCCAGCACTTGGCCTTGCGCATTCTTGTAAACCGAGGCGTTGTAAAGGACATCCGTGACGCGCCCGTCCCTGTGCCGGATCGTCAGCGGGTAATCGGTAACCGAGCCAATCGAGAAGACTTGCTGGTATCCTTCCCGTGCCATGGACGGCTCGGTGAAATAGTCGGAAAAATCGGTCCCGATCAGCGCTTCTCGCGCGACGCCAGTAGCCTTGATCGTGGCTTCGTTGACGTCGGTGATTTTGCCTTCCGGACTGATTGTGACGAGCGGGTCGAGACTAGCCTCGATCAAGCTGCGTGCATAGAGCGAGGCTGCGCGAAGATTCTCGTCAGCCCGTTTGCGCTCTGTGATGTCCCGGGCGATCGAAGAGACGCCGATCAGTGTGCTTTCCGAGTCATAGATCGGAGAAACGGTAAGCGATATCGAGATCGCTCTGCCATCTTTCCGCACCCGCATTGTCTCGTAGTGCTCGACCCGCTCGCCTTGACGAATCCTGGCCAGTATTCCGTCCATCTCATCGGGCCGGTCGGGGTGGATCAGCGTGGACATAGGCTTGCCGATGATTTCATCGGACGAATAGCCATAGATCATTTCCGCACCGCGATTCCAACTTGTGATATGCCCTTCCGGTGTCTTCGCGATAATGGCATCGTCGGAACAGTCAACGATGGACGCGAGCAGCGCCGTCCTGTCGTCAATAGATTGCGTGGCGGCGCGCAGTCGCTCTTCAGCCCGCCTGCGCTCTGTGATGTCCCGGGCAATCGACGAAACGCCAATCAACAGGCCCGCCGAATCGTAAATCGGCGAGACAGTGAGCGAAATGTCGATCAGTTTTCCGTCCTTCCGCACGCGCATGGTCTCATAGTGCTCGACTTGCTCGCCGCTGCGGACTCTGGCGAGGATTGCGTGCATGTCGTTGGGCCGGTCGGGAGGGATCAGTATGGCGACCGGCTTGCCGAGGATTTCGTCGGCCGCATAGCCGTAGATGCGTTCCGCGCCGCGGTTCCAGCTCGTGAAGATACCATCCGGCGTTTTTGCGGTGATGGCATCATCGGAGGAGTCAACAATCGATGCGAGCAGTGCTGTCCTGTCATCGACAGTGCGCAATTTCTCCTGCGCCAGCTTGTGCTCTGTAATGTCCCGGGCAATCGACGAAACGCCGATCAGCATGCCCGCCGAATCGTAGATCGGCGAGACCGTGAGCGAAATATCGATCAGCTTTCCGTCCTTCCGCACGCGCATGGTCTCATAGTGCTCGACTTGCTCGCCGCTGCGGACTTTGGCGAGGATGTCGTCCATATCGTCGGGCCGGTCCGAGGGGATGAGCATGGCGACCGGCTTGCCGATAATTTCGTCGGCCGCATAGCCGTAGATGCGTTCCGCGCCACGGTTCCAGCTTGTGATGATGCCCTCTGGTGTCTTTGCCGTGATGGCGTCTTCGGAGGAGTCAACGATGGATGCAAGCAACGCCGTCCTGGCGTCTGCTGATTGCGTAGCTAGTTTTGACATGCTGCCTTTACAGATTTCTTGCGAATGCCCAGGTCGTCTTCGACGGAAATCCCCTCGCACCCTCAATCAACTTTCAGCCAAAGAACCAGACTTGCTGAATATTTAAAATTGCCATGATTATAACCGCACCCTCTGATAAGGTAAAGAGTCACCTGTAGAAAAGTTCAGCAGCGCCTCCGTGGCGGAATCGAGGCGTGAAGACGTTTTCTTACCAAAAAGTCGGGCCAACGCACGCTGACCGGTGCCAAGGCAGAGTTGGAAACATCATTGAAGCGCCTGAAGACCGATTATCCGGAGAAGTTTTCGAGACGGCCAGGAAGGCGGAGCGACTAGCGCAGTTTCGTAAGTGGCTGCGTATTTCGGCAGCAAATCCCATCGAATATTCCGCCCACTGCCAAATTCATGATGATACTCATCGGAACGTTGGGAGAAAAGTCCGTTACTGTGAAGTATTCCTTGCCATCGACCGACCACGTGATCCTTAGAGACGTCAAACGAGGACGGCTGGCCGAGTTCGATAAGACGAAGATTGTTCGTGCCCTCTACCGGCCATTCTCGAAACGGTGGCTTTTCTTTGATCGCGTTCTCAACGAGGAAATCTACCAGTGGCCGAAGGTTGGCGGACCAGCCATCTGCGTTACAGACATTGGCTCCGGAAAAGCCTTTATGGTTTTGTTGTGCGACTCGATCGCCGACCTCCACGTCGTAGGTGCGGGAGCCAGTTGCCAGTGCTTCCCCCTTTCCCACCTGAACGACACCGCCGTCGAGCAGTTCCGCAAGCACTACGCCGACGACACTTCGCGCCGCTCTTCAACGCTTTCGCCACAGCCGGAAAAGAACTGGCACGGCTGCACGTCAACTACGAATCACTCACTCCCTGGCCGCTCCAGGAAATCGAAACCAAACTCGTCCCCTACACCCAGCGCGTCGAGAAAATGAAACTAAGCGCGGACAAGCAATCCCTGCGAGTCAACGATTCCATAACCCTGTACGGCATCCCGCCGGAAACCTTCGACTACCGCCTCGGCTCACGCTCCGCCCTGGACTGGGTAATCGACCAATACCAGGTAAAAGGCGAATCCGACCCCAACCGCGAAGACGACCCCGGCTACATCATCCGCCTGGTAGGCCAAGTCATCCAACTAAGCGTATCCACCGCCCAGATCGTCAGAGGCTTTCCGGCTTACCGCTAGTTAGAGGAGTCTGTCAGGAAGTTGCTCGGAGTATGGTCAATCTTGGCGCCGACGAGACGGGAACTCCCGAATGTACAGGCGACCAACTTCAGACAGAGTAATAATCGTTAGAAGAAACTGAACGAGCGCGTACGCCGCAATACTTAACTCCCGGGTGGGGAGGAGTCCCGGCGCCCCCGAATCCAGCACCAGTTCCTGCGAGCGGCCGTCCACTTCCGCCGCAATCATCGGCCTGCCATCGGTGGAGCGCAGTGCAGCACTGACGCCTCTCGCCGGGGTCCTTGTAACCCTGGCAGATCCGCGTTCCGGAGGTGGCCGCCTCAGGGACGACCATCAGGTGGGCCAGCCATTTGCGGACGGTGATCGGACTCGGTCGAGCGAGGACCGTGCACAGGGAGGTTGGAATGCGCGCTTACTGGAAAAACTCTGTTATCTTTGTTCCATGCTGCGCCTCACTATCGCCGTGCTCCTGGCCGCTGGATACCTCGTAGCCCAGGAAACTACACTGCAATGGATGCCGGTGATGAGCGCCAAAATCCATGTTGCCGGCCTGCCGTGGTTTACGGAAAACCGGGGGGAATTCTGGCGGCTCCCGGCGCGCTCCCGGGATACGTTTCCGAAGGCGGTCTGGAACCTCGCCCTCGATCCCGCAGGTGGGCGAATCCGCTTTCGCACCGACTCGTCCACCGTGGCGCTTCGCCTCGAATGGCCGCACCCGCCCGGCATGCGCAACATGCACTTCTTCGGGCAGAGCGGGGTGGACCTCTACGTCCGCGACACCTACTGGGGCACTGCGGCGCCAGATAAGGACGCCACCCCGGGTAAGGTGTACGAGCATGTCTATTTCCGGGGCCAGCCGCGCGTAATGCGGGACATCACCATTTACCTGGCGCTCTACAGCCCCGTGAAGGTGCTCGAGATCGGCTTGGACCCGAATGCGGCCCTCGAGCTCGCCAAGCCCTTTGCCACCACCCGGCCCGTGGTCTTCTACGGCACTTCTATCACTCAGGGCGGCTGCGCCAGCCGTCCGGGGATGAGCTATCAGGCCATACTTGGACGCCGGCTGAACCTTGACCACGTCAACCTGGGATTCTCCGGCAACGGCAAGGGCGAGGCCGGGCTGGCAGGCGCGGTGGCCGAGATCGATGCGGCCGCTTTCGTGCTGGACTTTGCCCAGAACAACGGCAACGTGGAGTCGCTTGCCCAAGTGTATGACCCGTTTATCGGCATCTTGCGGGAGCGCCACCCTGATACTCCGATCGTGTCGATCACTCCCATCTATGCGGCCAACGAGGCCACAGGCAGTTCGCGAAACGAACAGATGCGTGCCCTGATTCGCAAGGTGGTGAGCCGGCGCATCGCGGCGGGCGACACACATCTGCAACTTGTCGAAGGCACCGATCTGCTAGGGCCTTCCCGCGTGGACGGTTTGGTCGATGGCACTCATCCCAACGACCTCGGTTTTCAATGGATGGCGGAAGGGCTCGCCGAACGGCTGCGGAAACTGCTGGGCCCGTAGGTCGTCCCCTACGGACGGTTTGGCTCCCCAATTTGGATGCGAACTGCACGTGACGACTCGCGGCCTCTCGGTAGATGGCTAGCAGCCTGACAACTTCGTCCTGAGAATCCGATCAGTCGCTCGGAACACCCGTTGTGCGACCTTCTCTGGAATCGTTCTGCCCTCAATCCAGTGCTGAATGTAGCCCCGCGCCTCGTCAGCACCGGGTAAGGGAGTGCGTACTACTCAGGGGGAACCTGATACGATGCAGAAGAACCGATGCTCGAACTCACCGCCCATGATCCGCTAATCAAGACCTACCTCAAAGACCTTCAGCAACTAAAAAGTCAGTCCGTCACGCACGAACTGGGACTCAAAGGCCCCTTCTATAACTTGCTGGACAAAGCCGCAAAAAAGCGCGGCTGGATGTTAGTACAGGAATTGTCCACTTACTCCGGCGGCAAGCGCGTGGTGCCCGACGGGACTGTGCGCGATGAGTTCCGCCTCGCGCGCGGCTGGTGGGAAGCGAAAGACACGTCGGATCATCTCGCATCGGAAATTCAGAAAAAACTCAAGGCCGGCTACCCGTCGCGCAACACCATTTTCGAAGACACGCAGTGCGCGGTGCTCTATCAGGACCGCTCCGAAGCAGGCGAGTTTGCGCTCGCCGAACCGCTCAAGGTAGCGGACCTGCTGAACCGTTTCTTCTCGCATGACGAATCCGACGAGCGCGAATTCCACCGCGCGATGGACGAGTTCAAAAGCCGCATTCCAGATCTGGCGCAATCGCTGCGTGAGCATATCGCCGAAGCTCATAGGAAGACCCCGAAGTTTAAAGCCGCTTTCGACGTCTTCATGACCGTCTGCCGCGGCTCGCTCAATCCGGAACTATCCAGCGAAATGGTCAACGAGATGCTCATCCAGCATCTGCTGACCGAGCGCCTGATGCGCAACCTCTTCCAGAATCCCGAGTTCACGCAGCGCAACGTGATTGCCTGGCAGGTGCAGGGTGTGATCGAAGCACTCGCGTCCGGCAGCTTTTCGACTGCGGAATTTCTCAGGAAGCTCGACCCCTATTACACGGCCATCGAGCGCGCCGGCGCCAACCTGAGCCACTTCCAGGTCTCAAGCCTGACCAAATCCCTCAATGACTTCCGCTCGGCCTTAACTTAACGAACAACTCTGGCCTCTGCGCCTCTGCGGTTCAACTAAAAATAGAAGCGCAAGCAGAACTGCAACTGCCGCGGCGCCGCCGCCGACGTTATCTTCCCGAAGTTGGCGTTATTCAGCGCCGTGTTCGGATTCCCCAGATTCACCTGGTTTAAGACATTGAAGAAATCCGTGCGGAACTGCAGCCGCTTCCGCCCTTCCCCAATCCGGAAATCCTTGGACGCCGACACGTTGAAGCTCACGGCATTGGGTCCCACAAGCACGTTCCGCCCTGCGTTGCCATACAGCACTCCGGCGGCCGGCCTGGCAAAAGCGGCCGTATCGAAGAATTTGGCAAGCTGGTCGCCGCGCGAGCGCCCGCTGGCGAGTCTCCAATCACCCACCACATCTGGCCGGTCATTCAACGCGCCATCGACGTTTGTATCGGTCCCCGACGTTACATTGAGAGACTTCCCGGTGCGCGCCGTCGAGATCCCGTTCAATTGCCATCCGCTAAGGATCTGCTTCCCGAAAAAGCCGAGCAGCCGGATCTGCGGCGACTGGAAAATCCACGACATCTTAAACACCTGCGGGTAATTGAAGCCCGTCGGAGCATAATCGCGCCGGAAATCGTTGTTGTCCGACACCGTCACGCTCGAAATGCCGGTGGCCTGAATATCGTTGAGGGCCATCGACTTCGACCAGACGTAATTCGCCATCACTGAGAAGCGGTGCGACAAGCGGCGGTTGAACGAAACCTGCAGCGCATTGTAATTCGAATTCGATCCCGTCATGTTCTCGTAGATCGCTCCGAAGCTGGCTGGAAGGTATGGGCGGCGCGTAGCCACATTGTTGGGCGTCGCGCCCGGACCGTAGATCGGCGAATTGGCGTCGCGCTGGATGTAAAGCTTGCGCCCGACGTTGCCGACGTAACCCACCTGCAGGCTCATCGCTCCGGTAAGCTGGCGCTGGATCATGAAGTTGAATTGCTGAGTGTACGGCGATCCGGAGTTCTCGCCCAGATAGTTCTGGGTCACCGGCTTCACAAAGATCGGGTTCTTCGGATCGACCTTGTAAGGATACGGACTGCCACCGAACTTCGCCCACGGATCGATCATGTTGTCCGTGCCGTTGAGCGTGATGTCCGCGATGAACGGCTGGCTCTGCAGGTTCGAAACCAGGTTCACCATGCCGACGCCGTAGAACACGCCATAGCCGCCGCGAACCGCGGTCTTGCCGTCACCAAACACGTCCCAGGCAAAGCCCACGCGCGGAGAGAAGTTGGTATAAATCGTCGGCGCCACGCCATCCGGAATCCCCGGATCGCCGGGGAACAGCATTCCCAGCGGAGCCGTCGGAAACATCTTCGACTGCACGCCCCACTGGAATGCGCCGAGCGCGGCGTCGGAGGCGACGTACGGCGGATTCAACTCCCAGCGCATGCCGAGTTCGATGGTGAGCCGCCGCGCCACCTTCCAGTTATCCTGCACGAAGGCGGAATAGCTCCCTTCGCTGAAGTCGCGATTCAGTCCGTTGTTCTGCCGGAACGTATTCGCCGTGCCCAGTAGGAAATCGGCTTCTCCGTTGCCGGTAAACGAACCGGTGAAATTCACCTGCCCTGCGCCGAGCCAGTTGCCGAACTCCCGGAAGTGATTCCAGTTATAGCCAACGCCCGTACGCACATTGTGATTGCCCTTGATCCAGGTAAAACGCTGCGAACCGCCCCAGGTGCTCTGCGGCACAAGGTTGTCTCCCGCGCCTGCCGGGCCTGCGGTAAACGAGCTGGTGATCACGATTCGCGGCGGACGCGGAGGCGCGGCGCCCAGCACGATCTTGCTGCCCCAATCCGACCAGCTCCGCAGAATGGTCTGCGTCGTCGAGTTATAGTTCAACACGTAGCTGAAGCGTGTCTCGCTGATGAGATTCGGCTTCAGCACGATGGTGTCATTGATGACGACGTTGTTCTGGCTGTAAGCCGTAACTGCGTTGGCATAGTTCGGAAGTTGCGAGCCGTGAAAGGGATCCTCCGTGGCGCTGCGATTCAGGAACAGGGTTCCCGAAATGCGATTGTTCGACGAGATCTGGTGATCGATCTTCAGCATGCCCTGATCGTCGGTGACCGGCGCATTCTCCGCGTCGGAGAAATTTGTCCCCGCCGCATTGTTCGGCAGCGGCACCATTTCCTTGATGAAATTCTGAATCACCGGGTCCAGCCGCGTCTTCGGGATAATGCCGCCGGGAAATGCCAGCTTCGTCAACGGATCGGTCGGGCGCTTCGCCGCCGCCACGCCGGAGAAGTCGCCGTCCCGCCGTGCCTGATCCAGCACCGCCACGCTGTTCACCGCCGCGTCTGTCCGCTGCCGCAGGCCCTGATAGGACGCGAAGAAGAAGGTCTTGTTCTTAAAGATCGGGCCTCCGAAGGTGCCGCCGAACTGGTTCCACTTCAAAGGAGTCGTTTTGTTGTGGAAGAAATTGTCCGCGTTCACCGTGTCATTGCGCATAAATTCGAAAATTGAGCCTTGGAACTGATTGGTTCCAGACTTCGTGACGACGTTTAGCACAGACCCGGGCTGGCGCCCGTATTCCGCATCGAAGTTGCTCGTCAGCAGCTTAAACTCGGCCACCGCGTCCGGGTTCGGCGACATGTTGCCGCCGTTGCGCCATTGCGAGGTGTTGTTGCCGCCGTCCAGGTAAAAGTTGTTATCGCGAATGCGATTGCCGTTCACAGACATCGTGTTGCCTTCCGCGCTGCCGCTGACGACGGTGCTGACATCCACTGCGCCCGGCATCAGGCCGATGAGGTCGTACACGTTGCGCCCTGCTAGCGGCAGGTTATCGATGCGCTCCTGATCAACGGTCTCGCCGATCTGCACGCCCGCTGTGTCAACCATTGGCGCGTCGCCCGTTACTTCGACGACCTCCCGTACCGAACCCACTTGCAGGACGAAATCGACGCGCGCGTTCTGGTTGACGACGACGGTCAGCCCGGAGCGGCGCTCCAGCTTGAATCCGCTGGCTTCGGCCTCCAGGGTGTATTCCCCTGCCGCGACGATCGGAAAGAGGTACACGCCGGTTGTATTCGATGTCGCAGTGTTGGTTTCCTGCGTTCTGACGTTGATCAGCCGGATTTTGGCGCCGGCGATCATGGCGCCGGTGCTGTCGGTGGTATTCCCCGAGAGCGATCCGGTCGGGGTCTGCGCGTACAAAGCAATCGTCAGCGCGCCAAAAAGGGCGAGACTAAACATGAGCTTCATCTGTGAACTCCCGAAAGACTTTAGAACCTGATAATACACTACATTCGGGGCCGCGGGCGCGTCAGCCATTTTGTGTAAACAGCCAGTTTTTGTTTCGTATTTTTATCCCTGGTAAACTGAACGGACCTGAGCGGAGGGTAGGGTTCTGCGGAGCCGCAACCCGAGCTGGCCACCGCCAGGATATCGAACGCGAGGCTGTCTCCCTCGATGAGAATCGGTGTCGGCCAGATGGTGGGCCCCACCGTGGCCCCCATCCCGTGGTTTTTCAAAAGATGAAGGAGATTGGATTTGATCAAGTCGAAGAGGACCTGAAACGGTATCGGCGGTATGATGCGGCTGTGTGGGTACCGGAAACCGATAAGTTGATTCAGGCGTTCAGGGATTTCTTTCCTGGCTAGTCGATCCGCCAGATCGGCTTCGGGAATCGACATGGCGGCCTTGGCTTCTCCTGATGTGTTGTTCGATCAGACTTCGACTATGAGTTGTCCAGTTGGTTCGAATGAAATCCGTTGCCCGGAGTTTTCCCGAAACCGGTTCACCGGCGACCCGCCCCGCAAAACCGCCGCAAACACTCTGAACCTTTAATCTCTGATACGATGCAGAAGCACCGATGCTCGAACTCTCCGCCCATGATCCGCTGATCAAGACCTATCTCAAAGACCTTCAGCAACTAAAAAGTCAGTCCGTCACGCACGAACTGGGACTCAAAGGCCCCTTCTATAACTTGCTGGACAAAGCCGCAAAAAAGCGCGGCTGGATGTTAGTACAGGAACTGTCCACTTACTCCGGCGGCAAGCGCGTAGTGCCCGACGGGACTGTACGCGATGAGTTCCGCCTCGCGCGCGGCTGGTGGGAAGCGAAAGACACGTCAGATCATCTGGCATCGGAAATTCAGAAAAAGCTCAAGGCCGGATACCCGTCGCGCAATACGATTTTTGAAGACACGCAACGCGCGGTGCTCTTTCAGGACCGCTCCGAAGCAGGCGAGTTTGCGCTCGCCGAACCGCTCAAGGTAGCGGACCTGCTGAATCGCTTCTTCTCGCACGACGAATCCGACGAGCGCGAATTCCACCGCGCCATGGACGAGTTCAAAAGCCGCATTCCGGATCTGGCGCAATCGCTGCGTGAGCATATCGCCGAAGCTCATAGGAAGACGCCGAAGTTCAAGACTGCGTTCGATGTCTTCATGACTGTTTGCCGCGGGTCGCTAAATCCGGAGCTATCCAGCGAACTGGTGGATGAGATGCTCATCCAGCATCTGTTGACGGAGCGCTTGATGCGCAACCTGTTTCAGAACCCCGAGTTCACCCAGCGCAACGTGATTGCGGCGCAGGTGCAAGGCGTGATCGAAGCGCTCGCTTCCGGCAGTTTTTCCACCTCGGAGTTTCTGAGGAAGCTGGACCCGTACTATACGGCGATCGAACGCGCCGGCGCGAATCTGAGCCACTTCACCGAGAAGCAGGATTTCCTGAACTCGGTTTACGAGCAGTTCTTTCAGAAATTCTCGCCGGACGTGGCCGATACGCACGGCGTCGTCTACACGCCGCGCGAGATCGTGGACTACATGTGCAACTCCGTCGAGGACGCGCTCAAGCAGGAATTCGGCTACACGCTGGCGTCGCCCGAAGTGGTCATCCTGGACCCGTGCACCGGGACCGGAAATTTCATCGTGAACCTGATCGAGCGCATGCCGGGCAGGGCACTGGCCGAAGCCTACCAGCGCCGCTTCTTCGCGAATGAAGTGATGCTGCTGCCCTACTACGTCGCCAGCCTGAACATCGAGCACGCCTACTACGAGCGCATGAAGCAGTACGAGCCGTTCCCCGGACTGTGTTTCGTGGACACGCTCGACATGGCCGAGGCGCAGCAGATTCAACATGTTCACGGCGGCCAACACCGAGCGCGTGGATCGCGAGAAAGAGGCTGCCATCACCGTGATTATCGGGAACCCTCCGTACAACGTGGGGCAGAAGAGCGAGAACGACAACAACAAGAACCGCGCTCATAAAGTGGTGGATGGGCGAGTCCGGGATACCTACGCCAAGGATTCCGCCGCGACCAACAAGAACGCACTCTCCGATATGTACGTGAAATTCTTCCGCTGGGCTGCGGACCGGCTGCAGGGACGCGACGGAATCGTCTGCTTCGTTTCAAACAACAGCTTTGTCGACCAGATCGCGTTCGACGGCATGCGCAAGCATCTTTTGCAGGACTTCGAGCGGATCGACCACATCGACCTGCATGGCAACGTGCGCAGAAATCCGAAGCTCTCCGGGACAACTCACAACGTGTTCGGAATTCAGGTGGGCGTCGGTATTACTATCGCCGTGAAGAAGAAGGGGTCAACGCGGCAACTCCGCTATCACCGTGTGCCGGAGATGTGGCGCAAGGGCGAGAAATTGGCGTTTGTGGCGAAACGGTGAGGTTGCGTGGGAGACGTTGACCCCGGATGCGAAACACACGTGGCTGGTGCCGGAGCACGCGGACGAGTATCGACGGCTATCTGGCGTTAGCGGACATGTTTGAGCTCAGAAGCCGGGGTTTGCAAACAACCCGCGATGCAGTCGTATATGACTGGAATCGCGAGAAGCTCTCCGAGCGAATGAAGGGCTTTATTGCTGATTACAACGCTGAAGTCTACCGACATCAGGCGGACTCCGATGCGGACTGGCCGGATCACATCAACTGGAGCCGCGACCTCAAGCAGGACGCCCAGCGCGGCAACCTCGCCGCTTTCGACGAGTCAAAGATCGTCCAATCGCTTTATCGGCCATTCTCGAAGCGATGGCTCTTCTTCGACCGCATTCTCAACGAAGAAATCTACCAATGGCCGAAAATCTCCGGACCGGTAATCGTGGTCTCAGACATTGGTTACCGATCACCGGTCATTCAACTCGCTGATGACGAACACGGTGGCCGATCTGCATCTGTGCGCCACAATCGACGCGCACCAGTGCTTCCCCCTATCCCACCTGAAAGACACCGCCGTCGAGCAATTCCGCAAGCACTACACCGACGACACCATCACCAAGGAAGACATCTTCCACTACATCTACGCGCTGCTCCATCATCCGGAATACCGCGAGCGCTACGCCGCAAACCTCAAGCGGGAACTGCCGCGCATTCCGTTCGCGCCGTTATTCGCCGCCTTCGCAACAGCCGGAAAAGAACTCGCGCGCCTGCACGTCAACTACGAATCGCTCACTCCGTGGCCGCTCCAGGAAATCGAAACCAAACTCGTCCCATACTCCCAGCGCGTCGAGAAAATGAAACTAAGCGCGGACAAGCAATCCCTGCGAGTCAACGATTCCATCACCCTATACGGAATCCCGCCAGAAACCTTCGACTACCGCCTCGGCTCCCGCTCCGCCCTGGACTGGGTAATCGACCAATACCAGGTAAAAGGCGAATCCGACCCCAACCGCGAAGACGACCCCGGCTACATCGTCCGGCTAGTAGGCCAAGTCATCCAACTAAGCGTAGCCACCGCCCAGATCGTCAAAGGCCTTCCGCCGTACCGATAAGGCGCCGTTACTTATGGCTACTTTCAAATTGGCGCAGCTTGCGCCGTGATACAGGACTTTAGTCATCTATCATTTGGCGCGGCCCGGACATTCGCGCGCGGTCGGAGAACCAGCTATGCGGCACCGCCGTTCAACGAGCGAGTACCGAAGCTGATCCACCCTTAGCCGCACGCTTTTGGCAAGGAAATGCTCGAATGTGCGTGGTATCTTTACAGTTGAAGAGTCAACCTGGCAGAAAGCTCGACCCGTAAGCTAATGAGACGGAAGAAGCTACCCGCGGAGGCACCATTCTCGCGAGATCCCGGCGAACTCGCACCGCCTGATGGCATCCTGGCGCAAGATCCTGCAGAATCCAATCAATTCCTGATCACCGCGCTAGGCGCCTCGGCGGGCGGCCTGGAAGCCCTTGAGAAATTTTTCGACAACATGCCGGCGGACGCCGATATCGCGTTCGTCGTCGTAATGCACCTTTCCCCTGATCATCCGAGCGCCTTGCCTGAGTTGCTGGCGAGATGCACTGAGATGGCGGTGGAGCAGGTGCAAGACAATACGAATGTCGTTCCAAACCGTGTCTACATCATCCCGCCGAACGCCACCCTTACGATAGAAGACTGTACGCTGCACATCAGCGCACCAGTTGAGGCGCGCGGCAGCCGCACCGCAATTGATAGCCTTTTCCGCTCCCTGGCGGAAGACCAAGGTGAAAACGCCGTCTGCATCATCCTCTCGGGCACCGGCACGGACGGGACTCTCGGCCTCCGGGCCGTTAAGGAACATGGGGGTATGGCCATGGCCCAGACCCTGGAATCCGCCAAGTATGACGCTATACTCCGAAGCGCTATTGCGACGGGTTTGGTGGACCATGTGCTACCCGTCGAAGAGATGCCGGCGAAACTGGCGGAGTATGCGGCTCACCTGCATTCGTTAAACGGCCAACCCAACGATATCCGCCAACAGATCGAGAAGCATAGTAACAAGATTCATGGGTTATTGCGCCGCAGGGTTGGCCACGACTTCAGCCAATATCGAGACGGAACGATCGTGCGGCGACTTGAGCGGCGCATGAAAGCCTTGCAGATTGAAACCGTCGAGCAATATGTCCAGGCTTTGGAACGGCAACCGGAAGAAGCCGACCTTCTTTTCAAAGACCTGCTGATCGGCGTGACCGGGTTCTTTCGAGACCCCCACGCATTCGAAGCACTCAGCCGCGATGTGATTCCGAAACTGTTCCAGCGCAGAGAAGGCGGGACCCAGCTTCGGGTCTGCGTTGTGGGATGTGCAACCGGGGAAGAAGCCTACTCGATCGCCATTCTGCTGTGCGAGCATGCGTCCACGCTGGATAGCCCTCCGGAGATAAAAATCTTCGCTACTGATATCGACGAGCGAGCGCTGGAGACGGCCCGCAAGGGTTATTACCCTGAAGCCATTGCAGAGCATGTTAGCACCGAACGCCTGGATCGTTTCTTTATCAAGAAAGATAGCGCATATCAGGTTAAACGAGAGCTTCGCGAGCTATGTCTGTTCTCAAGCCACAGCTTCATCAAGGACCCTCCCTTTTCGCGTCTCGATCTGATCTCCTGTCGCAATGTAATGATCTATTTGGGAGAGAATCTCCAGCGGAAAGTGGTCCCGCTCTTTCACTACGCATTGCGTTCGGGTGGATATTTGTTCCTGGGTCCATCGGAGAGCGTCACATCCTTCCGGGATCTGTTCAGTTCCGTGGACAAGAAGCACCGGATCTTTCAAAAAAAAGACACTTTGCCGCGGTCCCCGGTTGCATTCCCGTTTACGGCTATCAGCCGCACAAAGCATTCCGCCGGAACGCCGCCTGAGGAGGAGCGGAGCCTTCCCAAACGCCTGGAACGGATCATTTTGAAGCGATATGCGCCTGCGTGCGTTATCGTCAACGAGAGCGGAGATGCCGTATATTTCTCGGGGCGGATCAGCCCCTACCTCGAACAGCCGACTGGAAGTCCAGACACCAATGTCCTGAACATGGCCCGCGAGGGCCTTCGCATTCCTTTGCGTACCGTTCTTCACAGGGTTGCGACTACCCGCGAGCGAGTTGTTCAAAAGCAAGTCTCCATTCAGGTGGACGGCGCTACCAGTTATGTCGATCTCACTATAGAAGCTCTTTCCGAGCTTCAGGACGCGAATCTCTACGCAGTAACGATCGCGGAAGCACCCCTGGATAGCGGCCCACAGACGGGTGACGCGTTCGCTCGCGACGGCAGCTCTGAAGAAATAGTCAGGCATCTGGAGGGTGAACTCCAGTATGCCCGGGATCACGCTCAAACGATTTTCGAAGAACTGGAGAGCACGAACGAGGAGCTAAGATCCGCCAACGAAGAGTATCAATCCACAAATGAAGAACTCGAAACCTCAAAGGAGGAACTGCAATCGTTCAACGAAGAACTGGAGACCGTCAACACCGAACTGAATCGTAAGGTAACTGAACTGGACGCAGCTAACAGCGATCTACAAAACTTTCTTAACAGCACGCAGATTGCGACCATTTTCCTGGACTCCGAACTGAACATTAGAAACTTCACGCCCGCAGCTGGAACTTTGTTTCGCCTCATCGGCAGCGACGTTGGCCGGCCAATCACCGATCTCGCGGCACAGTTCACCGACGTGCATCTGGTTGAGGATGCCAGGCAGGTTCTTGCAACGCTGTCCCCGCGCGAGCGGCAGGTAGACGGAGCGGGAGGACGTTTCTTTCAAAGGCGCATCCTTCCTTACCGCACGGTCCACAGCGTCATTTCCGGAGTCATCTTGACCCTTGTAGAAGTAACGGAGTTGAGGCAAGCCGAACAACGCGCTCAACAAGAACGGGTATATGCAGAGAGTATTGTTGACACCGTGCGCGAACCATTGGTTGTGTTGAATCGCCGTCTGCATGTAACATCGGCGAGCAAGGCGTTCTACGATACGTTTCACGTTTCCGCGGATGAGACGCTTGCAAAATCTGTTTTTGATCTAGGTGATCGGCAATGGGACATTCCGGGATTGCGCGAACTCCTAACAGGAGTGCTCCCCAAGAATCAGAAGGTCGATGATTACGAAGTGGAACACGACTTCCCGAATCTGGGCCGGCGAACGATGCTGCTCAACGGGCGTCGCCTCGTACAGGGCGATGGAACAGAGCCATTGCTCCTGCTAGCGATCGAGGACATTACTGAACGCAAGCGGGCGGAGGACGTCATACGCGAGAGCGAGCGCCGCCGCCGTGAAATTATCGAAGCTCTGCCAACGCCGGTGTACACTACCGATGCCAACGGGCGAATTGCAATTTTCAACCAGGCGGCAGTCGAATTTTTCGGAGGCGTCCCACAGCCAGGCACTGACTCCTGGTGCGTATCATGGAAGCTGTTCCGGCCGGATGGAACGCCTTTGCCACACGACCAGAGCCCGATGGCGGTCGCGCTTAGAGAGAACCAGCCCATCCGCGGCTACGAAGCGATTGCCGAACGCCCGGACGGTACGTTTCTTAACTTCGTCGCCTATCCCACCCCGCTCCATGATGAATCAGGCAAGCTTACAGGCGCGGTGAACATGTTGGTAGATGTCACCGATCGAAAGAAGATCGAAGATAAGCTGCGGGAGAATGAAGAGCAACTACGCTCCATGTTTGAGCAGACAAAAAGCGGCATTGTGCAGACGGATTTGACGGGCCGATTTCTGATGGTCAATGACGGCTTTTGCCAAATGGTGGCGCGCTCCCGCGAGGAATTGATGAACCTGCGCATGCAGGACATCACGCACCAGGAGGATTTGTCTGCTAGTGTGGCTCAGTTCACAGCGCTTGCCGAGGGGCGCAGCTCGAATTTCGAAATCGAGAAGCGCTATGTGCGGCCCGACGGTTCGCACGTGTGGGCGCAGGCTCACGTGTCTGCTATCTGTGATGATCAAGGCAGGATCCGCTACATGGGTGCTACGGTGGCGGACATCAGCGACCGCAAGCGGATTGAGCAGGAGCGACGGAACCTGGAGGAAAGAGAGCGGGCCGTAGCAGTCACGACGGCGCTGCGGGAAATGGAAGTGGAACTCGCTCGCGTCACTCGGGCATTGACAGTCGGCGAATTGGCGACATCCATTGCACATGAAGTGAACCAGCCGTTGGCGGGCATTGTCACGAATGCTGAAGCCTGTCTTCGCTGGCTGGGCGGCAAAGAACCGAACCTCCGTGAGGCCCAGGAATCACTGACCCTCATCGTCAGGGACGGCAATCGCGCGAGCGAGGTGATTCGCCGAATCCGCGAGTTCTTAAGAAAGGACAGCCAGCAGATAACGGCGCTGAAGATCAACAGCGTGGCCCAGGATACTGTTGCGCTGGCGCGTGCCGAGTTGCTGAAGAGGAATGTCGGGCTGCGAGTTGAATTGGAAGACGATCTTCCACTGGTGCGAGGTGATCGAATTCAGTTGCAGCAGGTTATCCTAAACATGATCATGAACGGAAGCGAGGCCATGTACTCGGTCCCGGACCGGTCTCGCGAACTGGTGCTGACCTCGCGGAAATCGGGAACCGATAGCGTTCTGCTTGCCGTGCGCGATTCCGGCGCCGGTATCAACCCGCAGCACATGGACCGGATGTTTGACGCCTTCTTCACGACTAAACCCGAGGGAATGGGAATGGGGCTATCCATCAGCCGCTCCATCATTGAGGCCCACGGGGGACGCATTTGGGTGGTGCCAAACGAAGGCGCGGGGCTAACCATACAATTCACTTTGCCGGTCGAGAGTGAGATTCCGGCATGAGTCTGGAACGCCCCATTGTCTCTGTAGTCGAGGATGACATTTCGATGCGGGAAGCGCTCACGAATCTCTTGCGCTCCGTTGGACTAGAGGTGCGGACGTATGGCGCGGCACAGGAGTTTCTGGCGAGCAGGCGATCCGACGCGCCGGGTTGTCTCGTGTTAGACGTGCGACTGCCCGGCTTGAGCGGTCTGGACCTCCAACGACGCCTCGCCGAGGCCAATATTCAGATTCCCATTATCTTCATCACCGGGCACGGGGACATCCAGATGTCGGTACGCGCCATGAAGGCAGGAGCGGTGGAATTCCTCACCAAACCGTTCCGCGACCAGGATCTCCTGGACGCCGTTCAGCAGGCGATTGATCAGGACCGAGCGTCGCGCGTGCATCGGGCGGAGACGGCAGAATTGCGCGCTTGTTATGAAGCGCTCAGTTCTCGCGAGCAGGAGGTAATGAGTCTGGTCGCTGGAGGCCTGCTCAACAAACAAATCGCCGCGGAACTGGGTACGAGCGAGGCGACCGTCAAAATGCACCGTGGCCACTTGATGCAGAAAATGCGAGCGGAATCGCTCGCTGACCTCATTCGGAAGGCCGAAAAGCTCGGCCTCCCGGCCGAAAAATAGCGCCTTTTAAACCTGACGCCTGCGCTGCGCGCCTGACACTGACCGTGGCCGCACTCTCGAAATCATCTACACGACCTCGACGAAAGTATATGTGCACTCGACACAAGTACACTGGTCATCACTTCCGGTTCGGACTATCGTTAACTTATCGCAGTTGGTCCGGTGTCGCCCTTTCGACGCCCCGGGACGTTCGCCGTCTGTTTGACGACGCAACTTCGAAAACTCAACCCGCTGCGATCAGGAGAGGATCTTGAACGATGGCACTTAGACGGAATCGCGAGAACCTGGAAAACGCCTGGCGCTTAATGCTGGAAGGCAAACAAGAGAAGTATCGTACAGCCGCGGAACATTACACGACTTTGCTAAAAGGACTGCGGGATGGGATATCTCCAAATCCTGAAGATGTTGTGGCCCAGGCGCGTGAGGCAGAGTCGCTGGCGTTAACGGAATATATGCGCGTGTTGCGGATCTTCACCGGGCTAACCGCATATGGGAAGCTTCCTGAAGAAACGCTTGATCGTGAGGCGTATAGCGTGAATGGTCTGGGTCTGGATGTGATTTCGGTTGTTGACGACGACGAGTCTGTCCGCGCTGCCACAAAAGCTCTCCTGAGATCAGCCGGCTACGACGTTGAGGCATTTGCTTCCGCACAGTTGTTCTTAGAGTCTGGGGCAGGACGAGACTCCGCATGTTTAATCCTGGATCTACGGATGCCTGGGATCGACGGCCTGGAACTGCAACGCCGGCTGAAGGCGGCAGATTCCAAACTTCCCATTATCTTTATGAGCGCATACGATGATCCTGCGAAACGGCAAAAGGCCATCGAGGCCGGTGCCGTGGACTTCTTTCGCAAACCATTCAACGGCAATTCCTTACTGGGGGCTATCGAGGCGGTCCTCCCGGGCGTGGGCGCATGACGGGGTGGACGCATGACGGGAGTGAAGCCGTCGATCGAAGGTGCTTTCCCGACAACGGCAAGAAGCAGTCGCTGCTTCTGAGATCGATATGCTATTCCAAAGTCTGATTTTTCTGCGCTTCCCTCAAGCCGGTCTAACCGCGGACCTGGCCGCACTTCAGTTGGAGGTACAAAATGAGACAGATGGAGTCCGTGACGGGCAGAACCCCCGGTCCCAACCTCTGTAGCGCGTCGATGCGCTACGGCCCTGATATGGCGCAAGCGCTGGAGCATCTGCTTAAAGTCTCCGTGGAACTACTCGGGGCGGACAAGGGCATCCTTTGGCTGCATGACGAGACCGGGAACTCTGCAAAGACATTCACGCACGGCGTCGCTTCGGACCGGAATGCCACGGAACTCCCCGAATTGCACATAGCAAGTTGTCCTGTCAGCGCCGCCGCTCTTCGCTGGCAACAGCAAGTAATCGTGGAAAATGTCTCTACCGATCTCACCTTCAAACCCTTCGCCCCACTGTATGCCGCTCACGGCATAGCCGCCGTCCAATCCAAGCCGCTCTTTGCTGGCCCGGGAATTGTGATCGGAGTCCTCTCTACTCATTTCGCCCGGCCACACCGTCCTTCGGGCGTCGAACTGCGTTTCCTTGATCTCTGCGCCGAGGAAACGCTGAGAGTGATCGCGCGCGAACAAACCGAACGGCAGATGCGTTCTGCGACTGAGCAACTAGAGCAGCGAAACGCCGAACTGGAAGAGTTGAACGCGAAGTTGGCCCGTTCAAACCAGGACCTTGAGCGGTTTGCTTTGGCCGCAAGCCACGACCTGAGGGAGCCTTTGCGGGTAATCACGATGTACTCTCAGTTGCTGGCGCAAAGGTACCGCGAGAGTCCAGATGACGATTCCGTGAGCTTTGCGGGCAATATTGTCCAGTGCGCTAAACGCATGAGCGACCTGGTGGGTGACCTCTTGGCCTATGCGGAGATCGGGGCAGGTGGAGAGGAGAAATCAGCCGATGCTGTTGACCTGAACGGCGTCGTCCAGAAGGTTAGGCAGAATCTAAGGCTTTGTATCGATGAAAGCGGCGCTTCGATAACAAGCGAAAATTTGCCGGTAGTGTTTGCACCGGAGTTTCATCTTATTCAGCTCTTCCAAAACCTGATTGGGAATGCCATACAATACCAGCGTACTGAAGCCGCAGATTCACGTCTCAGCGCAGATGAAGCTGATGGAACAGCCCGAAGTTCTCCGCGCTACAATGGCTCCGGGATTGATCCGAAGAATCACGACAGTATTTTTCTAACCTTTAAGCGGTTGCACGGGAAGGAGAGTCCTGGACGGGTAATTGGTTTTTCCATTTGCCAGGGTGTCGTTGAGCGGTATGGTGGGCGAATTTGCGTTCAAATCCCGGAAGGGTGACGGAGCGACCTTCCGTTTCACGCTGCCGAAAATTGCCGTCCGCTCAGCGGCGGCGACGAGATTGTTTGAGAGAAAAGCGATGGACGGGCTCCGCGTCCTCTTAGTGGATGACAATCCTGAGACATCCAGCCTGTTCAGGCTTGCGTTGAACGCTGCCGAACTTGACTACGAGTTGACTGTAATCGATGAGGGCGCTGAGGCGTTGACCTTCGTACGGCAAAAGGGAAAATACGCGAACGGCGGCGCTCCCGAAATGACAACTCTCATGTCCAGCTACCGAAGAGCGACGTCATTGAAATCCCTCTAAGCTATCAACCAACAATCCTGAGCTCACCAATTTCCTGTTGTGGTCATTAGCTCTCGATCGTCACCACGCGAACTGACGACGGTGCGACGCTTCCGTTGTGCGACCTACATCAGAAAACCGTCCAGCCTGGAGGACTTTCTAAAAATAGGCCTGACTGTGAAAGAGTTACTGGTTGACGGAGAAAAGGGCGCGGCCATCCAATAAGTCTCGATGTAACGGGATGATTATTGCTGCATGAAGTTGAATTGGGTCTGCAACTGGCCCGGGAAATATGGATGAAGGACCCGTGGAACCTCACCTGTGGGCGATCGGCGGTGAATAGGCTGTTCGGAAGCGTTCAGCCAGGCGTGTGCTGCGAACCCTCACTGGACTGGTGGCGCGCCCGAGCGCGTGAAGCCGGGCGTCAAGGCCCAGGAATACCGCCAGTCCCTCATCGATGGCAGCCATCTCGTTCTGCGCAAGGTCGCCAAATACGCGCGGGACCCGGCACTTGTCGATGGATCGCAGTTGGTCGATCAGTGCAAAGGATTTCTTGGAAGAGGCCGCTCGGGCCGAGCGCGAGCGGCGGATAGAGGAGTCCATCACCCGGAGTCCCGGTTAGCGGTACCACGCACACGAGCGGAAAGCGCTGGTCGTAATGACGTCCGGATCGCTCACCAGGACGCATGGCCTTACACCACGCTGTTCATTACCCAATTTGGGGTCGAGTTCCACCACTATATAACTGCGCCGCGGCCGAGTTTCACTCCCGCTCCTCCACCCAGCCTTCGCCCGAAAGCCATCGAACCGGTTTGCCTGCGGTGCTGTTGACTAGCGCTTCAGTATCCTCATCGCGAATCCTCGCGTCGATTCCTCTAGCCCTGCCTGGCTAGTTCAACGCACTCAGTGCGAGGATTTTGCAGGGATCGACGCAATTCGTAGCGACGGCGGCGATCAAGTTCGTTGTCCCATACTTTTGTGTTGCCAATGCTCATCCTTCGAAAACCTCTGATTATTTCCCCTTGTGTTTGCAGTCGATTCCGCGTTCAGCGCATTTGCACGGGCGTCCTTTTTTCCGGCGTGGATCTGCAGTATCTGGCGGGCTCCGGCGTGGCATGAGAACGACCTGCCAGCCCAGTCGTTCCAGCCTGGCAGTGAGCTTGCGCTGAGTCCGCTCCGGGTTTAGTCGGTCGAAGTAATCGCCGCCGCGCTCCTGATACTCGGTGCGATCCCGCAGGATGTAGAAGGCGATAGTCAGGATCTCATGCGGCCTGGCCACGATGGCTTTCTTCGCCCCGCAACGTGAAGCGCGGCGCCATAAGTGAGCCGCCAGATAGCAGTTCTGGCGAGAAATGGCCGATTCGTCGAGAACAAGGCCGGGGTCGATTCTTGCTATATCGAATTGTTCGAGTTGCCGCGTCGCACACCCCTTGACA
>CAWCAT010000033.1:0-58659 GCA_963793625.1 Bryobacteraceae bacterium
ACGATGGGCTTGAGCGCCACCACGCGGGGAGCCGCTTTTGTGACCGGTTGCCGTACAACCATTGGAGTCGTATCGCCACTGAAGAGCCGTGCCATCGCCGTACCCGGAGTTTTCACTTCCTCTTTGTCCAGCGGGTTCCTCAGAACGAGTTGAATTCTTGCTTCGTTGCTCGCCAGGCTCAAAATCTCAGCCTCCGCCGGGGTCACCAGCATGTTGACGACTGGAACGGAGACTGGCTTTCCTTCAGCATCCTTTTGAATCTGTTGCCCGGCGGACAAGATTTCGATGTTTTGCAACAGAGTTTTTGACAGCGTTCCGGTGTTCTGCGCCTGACCGTTCGGATTATTGCCCATAATGAGCACGTCCACACGCATCCCTGGTGTCACAAATCCAGAAACACCGACGACGTCATTCACCCGGACAGCAACGGCGCGCATCCCCACCGGAATAGTCGAAGCCATGCCTGCACCCGCGCCCCTTGCGGCAAGGCGGGAATCCAGGATGGGTTCGCCGCTGTAAACTGTCGAAACAACGCCCCGCTCCAGAGTATCTTCAAGACGGCTCGAGGCCCCCGGCGGCGGTGTCCCGCTCCAGTCCGCCAACTTGATGTCCGGCGCTTTGATCATTGTTCCCATTTCGAGATTCCTCGAAGCGACGACTACCTTGCCGGCGGCAGGCTGCGCCTGCGCTTCGAATTTTTCGCAAGCAGCTTGAACAAAAGCAGGCTCGCACCTCCCGCAATCACGAGAGCAAAGACGACGACTCCAATCAGGCGTTTATTCATAAAAATCTCAGCTTCCAGTGTTATTGGCGGCAGCCAACCGCGAGTTCACAATGGACCAAATGCCCGCCGACTGATTGCCGACTGCCATAACTATACCGCCACAGGCCAATACGATCGCGGCCATTAACAGGGTATATTCGACCATGTCCTGGCCTCGTTCATCACGCCACAGTAATTGCCACATACGATACCTCCGGTAAGGCCGCTGGGGCCACTCACGAGACTGGCCCCAGCCGTGAGTGCAATTGCGTTAGCTGCCCGTGGCCGCACTGTTGATCAGTGTACTGGTGCTAGTCCAGATGATGCTCACCTGCGTTCTCATAGGCAGAATCACTGCACCAGTAGCCAGCGCCATGGCTGCCATCAGCAGCGTGTATTCTACGAGGTCCTGACCTTGTTCGTCCCGCAAAAAATTTTGAAACAGTTTCATGGTTTTGTCCTTTTTTAGTTTGGGTTATGTGGCAAATATGCCACGGGGTTAGGGGTGAGCGGCCCTCCGACCGCCAATTTTCCAAGGTGAGTATTCTCACTGGTGGAATTCGATTGCACCAGATTGGAAGCGGCGCTTCCCCTGGGCTGAAAAATTATTGCGATTCCGTCGTCGTACACAGGTTTCCAGCGGGCTGATTCCTTCAGCGTTCCGGACAATGCACTGTCCGCCGGCAGCAGAATTGTGTTTACGCCGTAGTTGTTAAGCCGCGACTCCCAATCGTATTTAATGTCCACAATCTTCATGTAGTCCTCGGTAAACTTGGGGCCATAGAAATCGCTGCGTCCATCGACGAAAACAAGGTGGGCCGGATACAGTCGGTAAATCAGATAGTCTCCCCACTCATCGTTTGTAAAGATGCGCCCATGCTGATCCAGGCTACTTAGTGCGGCAACAGCGCCCATTGGGTATCGCTTTTCGTCGTAGTCCGCACGAAATCTTCCAGTCGCTCCCGCGGAAACCATCAGCAGGATCACGAGCACGAATGGCACTGCGCTCGCCAGGTGTACGCGCCCAATGCGGTCGAATCCGTCGAACTCAGTGGCGGCTTCAGTGATCACCCTGGCGGCTCTCTTGATCCAGGGGCGACGGCGGAGCGCTCGACCCATGCAATCCAGTCAGTGATTAACTCTGCGACCAGCGGCGCCGCAACGATCGCGAACAGTGGAATGTTGCGGGCCGAGAACAAAGCAAGATGCGCCCAGCCGAATATCAAAATGGCATACACAAAGCGCCGCCGGTAGATGCTGAAACCAGCCGCTATGAAGCCCACGAACAGCATCGGCTCGAGATAGGTCGCAACCGGATTCTGAAAATTGGCGGCTTGAAACTCACCAATATGCTGGTAAAGAAACGGGTCCCGCAGATATTTAACAATATGCACGTGCAGGTGATACGTGTAGGGGTTCACCAAACTAGCCAAGGCACACAGCGCGGCTGTCCCCAGATAGGGCACAGACCGGCGCAGGCTCTCCGATCTCCGTTTGCGCGTCCGCCGTTGTCAGCGCATCCACGATTTCACCCGCCCCGTAAGCGCCGATCAGAACGATGCCGACGAAGAACCCGCCATGCAGGTTCGTCCACAAGACAGTCAACAGCGGCAGCGCCCAGAGCAATCTGGTTTGCCCATCCTTCACGCGTTCCAACAGTGCGTAGAAGATGACGGCGAACAACATCGTGAACAGGTGCGGCCTGGCCAGCCAGTGGATGGAAGTCGCCATCATAGCCGCGAATGCAACCACAAAGGCAACCAGCGCATTGTTGCACTTTCTTCGCGTCAGCCGGAACAGCAGCGCTGAAGTCAAACAGATGACGAGCAGGCTCGCACCGATGACTGCGGCCATGCCGCCGAGCTGGTGCAACCACGCAAAGACTAACGTCCCAGAGCCATTCCCAGGCGAACCACGGCTCGCCGGGTTTCGTGTACGAAAAAATATCGTTGTCGGGAACACGCCCGTTCTGCATGATCCATTCGCCCGTGCGGATATGCCAGCCGGTGTCCCCTTCCAACAAACCGCTCGCACCGGACATGACTGCGAACACGACAAACAGCGGAGTCACAAAGGCAACGTCCGTCAGAGACGGAAAGATCCGGATGATCGGGTTGACCTTCGCGCCGCCGTTGTTGTTCATCTCGCTTGCCATATTCAGAGTCTGCTCCAACTTACTTTATCTCGAACATCCATCAAAAGTACTTCCGGTACTAGCCACTTACTAAAGCTAATTACTCAACTAATGCTGCTACTGTCCTCGTGAACGGCGTCAGCGGACCCGTGAGAGTCAGCCTGCCGGAACCCTGAAGGTCCATGGCGCCGGTAATGATACGCAAGGGTCCGCTGTCCTCCGGAGTCGCGTGAATTACTGTATAAGCTCCACGCGGTTGATACACAATGCCTCCAAAGCGCCCTTTGGCTCCGGACCAGAACTCTATCTTTGTCCGGTCGCCGCTCGAAGCCCCGGCGCAGGGGTTATCCCGCGATCCGCCGCAACAGCTCGACCAATCGACATCTCCGTAGGTTGGCGAATGAATTCCACTCGAAAGGTCATACTTCACACTGGAATTGAGCATGTCCTGCCAGACAACAACGGGACCATAATTCCTCAACGCTGCCGGGACGTTGGCGTCCGCGGGATTCAGGCCGAACAGTGAAAGACTCGATGAGGCGTTATTGCCCGATTTGCGCGGTAAAGCCGCCAAAACCCAGACCCAGTGCTGACGTGATACCGATGTTAGCGGCAGCGCGTATCGAGAGCACCGTTATAACTCTCATCGGTAAGAATAAAGATCCGTCCAGCATCGCTGTTCTCACCTGTTCCGCCTGTGACTGTGGCGTTGTTATCGCTGTTAAAGACAGAAGTGCTTGTTTTTCGCGCCGGCCAGCACGTATTCACCCGGACCAAAATTCACATTAGTGTCGCCGACATCCAAACCACCGAACAGTAACAAACCTTCCAAAATTGCCGCCGCTAAAATTGAGGTTTTCCGCCGAGCGTGATCGTAGCGCCGGTTGGGGTGCTGTCAGTGCTCGATGTCGATGCATAATAAATCCCGGGGACGCAGGTGCCCCCGGTGCAGCCAGGCGAACTTGAAGTGAGATTGCCCCCGGGAATCGCAAAAGTCGGAAGCCCAGTGAGATCAACAGGGGGTTGGCCGTAGTCATTTACTTTCTCACTCATTGGATCGTAAAACTGACGCCCGTCGCCCAAGCCTGTTTCTATTACTCCGTTCCACTGCCAGTTTCCGTTTCCGGACACGTTGCCAGTACCACGAATAAAGGTGTGCGGAGTGGTTACCGTGCCATTTCCGCTGATGTAACCGGCATAATTCCGCCGCTGCCCAGGTTGGAGGCCAGAATGATGCCGCCCGGGACGTTTACCGTCGGGTCCGCCTCCAAGGCTGAGATTCCGTCCCGGTATGCCGGTCAGGCCGAGCTATCGTTCTGCCGGTTCAGCAGAAAGAGAGAACCTGGAATTTCCGTTTCGGCGACGGCAGCCGTGGCTCTGGCACTGACCACCACATTCTGCCCACCAAAGACCCGCGAGAACAGTTGGGGAACCTGTTCATTCACACGAACCGTAATCCAGTAATAGGTGTTCACACATGGGGCCGTGGGCGGGGAGTGAAGAGTTACCGATCCACCGCAGGTGCCCTGGACTGTGGGAGCTGTCGCGCTATCGCTAGCCTGGACCGTGACACTCCGCCGGGCGTTCAGGGGAAAGTTTCGCTCAGCGTACAGACAAGCGGCATTTAGCACTGGTGAGATTCCGCCCGCGGCAGGACACGGGTTTGGAGCAGGCGTGCATCCCAAGCTTCCGCAGGTCAGAGTCGCCCCTCCCGCATTGAAGGTATCCATTGCCGCTTTCGCCGCAGCCAGAGCGGCCGTGTCTGCGGCTGCCTGAGCCTCTCTCTTGACGTAGAATGCCCAACCCAAGTCCACCGCCAAGCCAAGCACGGCGAACATCGGAATCAGGGCGAGGGTAACCAGCAGCAGAATCGATCCCCGGCTGAGTTTGCAGTTGGGTTTCATCAGTGCTCCTAGAACTGAATCCTTTCCTTAGAAGTGGCCGCCAGCCAGAACACTCCCGGGGTTTTGCGCGGAAGCTCCCGGCCAAAAAAAGAGCATTGTAGTGTCGAATCTGTATCTCGCCCGGATCTCAAGATCGAGCAAGCGCGTCGCCCCGAAGTCCGGGCTCGGACAAGGTGACGCAAAACATGGAGCGAATGTGGGCCAGTACGTCGCATCCGCTTAGACACGCGGACAGCGTTGCGCAAGTGACGGTCCGGGTGGATGAGATGAACTGGATATCCCGCAATGAATCCGCGTCCAATCCCAAGCCGGCAAACTGAAGTTTTTGGGCGATATTCTGGATTTGCACGGTGCAGCGATTCGGGTAACTCGCGCAGTTGTTACCATGCACAATTACGTAGCGAGTGGCGTCCCGGAGCGCATGTGAGAGGGTATTGTAAGTCCACATGCCTCGCGCCAGCTCAACTGTCGTCATGAGCAGAAGCATGATCGGGATGCCGACGAGTGTGAACTCGAGGAAGGTAGATCCTCTGCGCCGATTTGATGTGTCAAGACGCATAATCAATCTCCGAACACCCGACCCTTCTGCGTAACGCGTGATGCTGGGTGCGACGTTGAGGAACGGGAGCGGCAGAAACAGGTCGGATCGCCAGGTAACGGTGACACGGGCGGCAGGCCTGACCGTCGGGACCCGTTTGCGCAGTCGCGGTGACCACAAGCGGCGCCGTGCTGCAATTGAACGTTGTGAAATCGAGGAGGGCTACGTTCGGGACAGCCCGCATCTCTTCCATGGCGTATCTGCAGGCCATGGTCACATTGGTTTCATTGTCAAGCATCGAAGTGGTCGCCAGTACTGCTGCCCGCGCCGCGTTTTGCGTCGCGATGATGCCGTAATAATAAATGCCGACGTCAAAGACCGCGATGAACAGAAACATGATCCAGGGGAGCATGAGCGTCGCTTCGACCATCGCCGATCCCCGGCGGCCTGAGCGTCTCGGATTGTGTCTTTCTGCCTTCATCATCTGAATCACATCAAGAACGACTCGAACTCAAACCCCAAATTCCCATTAGTCCCGATTTCCTGCACATCCCGGAAACGCAAGCGCGAAATATCCAGGGCAATCAGGACCACTCCGTTATCCGACCGAATCACCCTGCTCACCGATCCGCTGAATGACATAAATCGTGGAGATTTAAACGACGGCGCGGGCAGGTCCATCTCCACTGACATCAGATCGCCCACGTTGGGTGTTGCTATTTCCGCGATAGGTCTGAATTGCACGAGCAATCCGCTGCGGCTCACATTGCAGGTGATACCGGATTGCACGGGACCATACTTGTTCTCGAACGCCATTCGAACGTTCAACATCAGGTCATGTCTCTGGGAACGACGTCTTTCCATGGTTCAACGGCACCCACTTACGCTTCGCCTTATGTGCGGACTCGGCGCACCTCAGACTTTAGAATTCTGCGTCGCACGAAGCAAGATGCTAATTGGGTGATAACCACACGCTAACTGAAGTTAATACCGTGCTCTCCGACTACGTATTGTTTGATTATTGTTTACAGCTGCGTTTGATTCTGCTATGCTGTGACTCAAATTCGGATATTTTTTGTTTTTCGCGTAGAAACTGTGTGTTCCGCAATCCACACGACTGAGCCTGAGTTTTGTTCGGAGGATATGGAATCATGGCACGAGTACTGCTCTACACTGATGAACCCGTTCTTGCGGAAGGGTTTATAAACGCACTCCGCGCATCGCAAGACCTGACACCGGAGATACTCGTCTTGTCGGATGCCCCTCATAAAGAAGATCTCCAGCGCCTGGCCCCCGACATTTTGTTGCTCGATCTGGGACAAAGCGTCACTTACGGAGTGTTAACTGAAATCAGACAGAATAACCCACAGTGCCGGATCATCCTGTGGGTTCGGGCGATCCCGCGGGAACTGGCGCATCAGGCAATGGCGCTTGGTGTCCGCGGCATTCTGCGAAAGAATTTGCCGGTCGAATTGTTTCTAAAATGCTTACATAAAGTACTTGAGGGTGAGGTATGGTTTGAAAAAAGCCTCACTTCCGCATTCTTTGCCGCGCCGGTTGTACGGCTTTCCAAGCGCGAGGGACAACTCGTGAGCCTTCTCGCCCAGGGGATGAAGAACAAGGAAATCGCGTACCAGCTTGGACTTTCAGAAGGGACAGTTAAGGTGTATCTGTCCCGGCTGTTCGAAAAGCTCGGTGTTAAAGACAGATTTGAACTCGCACTGTACGGTCTGAGAAATCTCACTACTGGAACGATGGCGCTCGACGGAAATGCCAAGAAGCCGATAGGAAGTGAAGGTTTGACGGAACTCAGGGACCTGGTGATGGGCTAACTGCCCCAGAAAGGTCCGGAGGATGAGGGTGAGGGTTAAGATTGGGTTTGCAGACTCCGAAGCTACCAGTCTGACGGGCCAGTATATATGCGCCCTTGAAGACGAGCCCTGGATTCCTGCCGAAGCCATTGAACCGCCCGCTTTTCTCACTGGGCTCGCGAATCGAAAGACACCTTGGAACGGGCTGCTGGCCTCATTTCTGATTCACACTGTTTGTCTGGCTGCTGGTTTTCCGCTCGCTCAAGACCTGGCTTCCAGCGGAAACCAGCCGCCTGACACAGTCTATCTGTCGAAGCCGCCATTGCGCATCGTGCTTCCCGAACATATCTACTACGCCCGGCTGACGCCATCCAATAAACCTGATAAGTTGCGTCCTCCAGCGCCGGCGCCGCCTGCACGGCAAGCCCGGATAAAGCCTGTGGCCCCGGCTATCGTTCCGGCGGAAACACCAGCGCCCGCGGAACGCGAGCGTCGCCCGGCGAAACAATTCCGTCTCGCGGATCTGCCCAAAACAGTGGCGTCGGAGCAGACACTCCTGCAGCCGGAATTCGATCCGAACTTCACCCTTCGAGAGGTGTCTCAGATACCGACCATGTTGTTGTGGTCCCCAAAATCGGGGAGGCCACCAGCACCCAAACCGTTCGTGTTGCCAGGACGTTCGACGGAGGCCGCGCCGCCTCCTACGCTGGATGCGCCTCCAAAGCTTCAGATTCCGCAGGAAGCAGTTCTACCCGCCGTTCTGCCGCTGCCGAGACCGAGCCCGATGCCGCTGCAACTGGTGTTCCCACCTAAGCCAGAGGTCGCCACCGCGCCTGTTTCGGCTGATCCCGCTCGCGGCGACCCCACGCTGCTACTTTCCGTAAGTGACACGAATCTCTCAAAACCTGAGAAACCAATTACGGTTCCGGCCGGGAATCAGCTTTCGCGGAACCTGAACTCTGCGCCGGAGTCAGCTCTCGGCGGGGCGGTCGCGCCCGAAGTCAGGAAGGACCTGAAGCAGTCCGCAGGATCGACTACTGCTCCGAGCCAGGACGTCTCGTCCGGCGCCAGCAGCAGCATCCACACCCGCGGCGCCGTCCGCGCACGCTACGCGAGCTGCCGCCCCTCCGAAGCCGCAAGCTCCGAATCCGGCACCGGCCCCGGCCGCAGCCGAGCCCCCAGGAAAAGTAGTCCATCCGTCAGCCGGCAAGTTCGACGTTGTGCTGATTCAGTCTTCGCTGGCTGAGGCATTCCCGGAAGGTGGCTCTGTGTTGACGGGGCGGCCGATCTACACGGTCTATCTGCCCGTTGGTGGATCCAAAGAATGGATCATGCAATACTGCGTGCCGCGCGAATCCGCCCAGGCGCCCGTCGCTCGTGGCGCCGTGATTCAGCTTGGAAATCCCAAGTCTGTCATCGCGCCGTACCCCCAGGTAACCTATGTTCCAGACAAGAAGCTTGCCACGACGGACAAGCACATTCTGGTGCACGGGCAAATCGACACGTCCGGACAGCTTCAAGGCCTGAGGATGGTGGGAAACAGGGAACTCGCTTCAGAGATAATTCCAATTCTTAGCCGCTGGAAATTCCGCCCCGCAGCGCGCGACGGAAAACCGATCCAGGTGGAGATACTGCTCGCAATTCCGGCCCAACGTCCCTGACGCTTAAATGGAGGCCGGAAGTACCGGCGAAGTGATCCGCAATTTGCCTTCCCCGACCTGTTGCCGCCACATCGCAAAATACAAGCCCTTCTTCGCGAGCAGTTCAGCATGGCCCCCGAACTCCACGATGCTGCCACGTTCGAGGACATAGATCCGATCGGCATGCATGACCGTTGAGAGACGGTGCGCGATCAGAATGGTGATGGCGTCGCGGCTTGCGCCGACATCCCGGATGGTCTGGCTGATCTCTTCCTCCGTCAACGAGTCCAGCGATGATGTCGCTTCGTCAAACACCAGCAGTTGCGGCCGGCGTAGCAGCGCTCGAGCGATGGAGAGGCGCTGTTTCTCGCCACCTGAAACTTTGACGCCGCCTTCGCCGATCACTGTGTCGAGCCCGCGATCAGCGCGCCGCAACAGACTGTCCACCGACGCTTGACGTAAGACCTGGAGACATTCCTCGTCGGTCGCGTTCGGCCGGACAAAGCGCAAATTCTCGCGGATCGAGCCCGAGAATAGCTGCGCATCCTGGGTGACGAATCCGATCCGTTCGCGCAGGTCTTCAATCGCCACTTCGTTTTCCGGAGTCCCGTTATAGTAAATGTGCCCCGCTTTCGGCCGGTACAAGCCCACCAGCAGTTTCACCAGCGTACTCTTCCCTGCTCCCGACGGTCCGACAAACGCGATAGTCTCGCCTCGGTTCACTTCGAAAGAAATGTCGCTTAGAGCCGCTGCCGATGCCGACTGGTGCTGGAACGAGACATCGTCAAATCGGAGTGCTTCCAGGCGATCCACCGCCACTGGCAGTTCGGGACGCGGTTCCGGTGGCAGGCTCATAATCTCTTTGAAATTCTGAAGTGAGACTTCCGTCTCGCGGTATACGTTGATGACGTTTCCGAGTTCCTGAAGCGGCCCGAAGATGAAGAAGGAATAGATGAACAGCGAAAAGAACTGACCCACAGTGATGCGCTGCGTGAAGATCAGGTAGAGCATCAGGAACAGGATGGATGTTCGCAGCAGGTTCACGCATGTGCCCTGTATGAAACTCAAGCTGCGAAGATAGCGCACCTTTTTTAGTTCCAGCTTCAGGATCTTAGCCGTCGTCGTGTTCAGGCGCGCGATCTCCTGCTGCGCCAAACCCAGGCTTTTCACCAGTTCGATGTTGCGCAGTGACTCTGTCGTGGCTCCGGCCAGCGCCGTCGTTTCACGGACAATGTGCTTCTGCACCTCTTTGATCTTGCGGCTCAGCACTGAACTCAACCCGCCCAGTAGCGGGACGGTAAGCAGATAGGCGGGCGCTACTGACCAGTGCACATTCGCCGCATAGATGACTACGAACACCAGTCCGATCAAGGTCGTGAACACCATGTTCACTGCCAACGTGATAAAGCGCTCGACATCGGCTCGTACCTTCTGCAACTTGCCCAGAGTCTCGCCGCTGCGCTGGTCCTCAAAAAGCGTGTAAGGAAGTTCCAGTGAGTGCCGGATGCCATCGGCGTAAATGCGCGCCCCTACCTGCTGCGTAATCACATTTACGAAGTAATCCTGGAAGTTCTTTGCCACGCGAGATACGAACGCGACCCCAACCGCCGCTGCCAGCAGAAGGCTCACACCGCGCAGGAATTCGGCGCTGGTGTACTCGCGGTAGCGAGTCGCGTAAGAGTCGATGATGTGGCGGAAGATCAGCGGGTCCAGCAGCGAGAACACCTGATTGATCGCCGCCAGCACCAACGCTATTCCGACAAGTTTCCAGTAATGCCGTAAATACCTGTAGAAGATTTCCATGGAGCCCCGTAGTCCTATTGTCGCCTGAATTGGTCCGGGGCAACTACTGCGCCTTTAGCCGACCTCTGGGACGCGCGCAACGGCGTCGATTTCCACCTTCATTCCCTTCCCCAGTACAGACTGAACGGTCGTGCGCGCCGGCTTGACGCCCGGGAAGAAACTGGCATAGACCCGGTCGTAGTTCTTGAAGTCTTCGATGTGCGCCAGATGGACCGTGCACTTTACGACATCGTCAAAAGAGCATCCGGCTTCGGCAAGGATTTTGCCGATGTGTTCCATAGTTAACCGCGTCTCTTCTTCGATGGTGCCGGTGACTACTTCACCGGTTGCCATATTCAGTGGCCCATGCCCGCTGATGTACAGCCAACCATCGATCAGCACTCCGGCCGAGTACGATCCGGTGTGCGCAAGTTTTTCGGGATGCTTGATTTCGAGTTTCATCAGCATCATTGTATCCACTGAGATACCAGGCGTATCCACTGAGATAATAGGTCCATGAGATTGAGTTCTGTAATCGCAGCCGTTGCGCTGTACGGATGTGTTTGCGTTCGCGTGGAAGCCGTGGGCTTCACATCGCAAGCGGCTGACGCGTTGAAGTTCGGCACACATGAGATTGTCCTGACTGGCAATGGTGGCGCTGCGAACCCTTTTGAGACGCAGGCCACGGTGAAGTTCACGCCACCATCCGGCTCAGCGAATGCGGTGACGGTCGACGCCTTTTATGACGGCGGCCAATCATGGCGCGCCCGGGCATACATCACAGAGACAGGCGTTTGGCATTGGACCTCGCGATCCACAACAGATCCTGGATTGAATGCAAAATCGGGCAGCTTCACGGCGCGCGAATCCAGCTTGCGCGGCATGCTGCGTAAGCACAAGGCCAATCCGAGAGCATGGATGACAGACGACGGCCGTTGGTTCGCGAACATCAGCGATACGGCTTACAAGCTCTTTCACAAAACAGGCGCACCGGATTGGCAAGAGTACATCCGTGAAGACGCCGCGTTGGGAATTACGTCTGTGCGAGCCGCAAGCTTGGGCGGGTGGGGTGGCACCCCAGGCGTGGAGAAGGACGACAACAACAACTGGATCGCGAACGATCCGTGGCAAGGCGGCAGAACGCCGGACCTCAACCGCTATGACCTCGCCAAATTCCAGTGCACGGATCAGCGCTTGACATGGATGATGGATCACCACCCCGACATACAGGTCCAGTTGATTCTGTTCGGCCTTAAAGGATACCGCTCGGAAGGAACCGGCAAGGGCTGGCTCGCGCTGCCTAAGCAAGTCAGGGAGCGGACCATGCGCTACATGCTCGCGCGCTGGGCCGCATATCCGAATGTCTTTTGGCTGATCGTTAATGACATGCACGCTGACGCAAACTTTCCCGCCAATCAGCTCTTTGCGCGCGAGGTTGGGACATTCTTCGCCAGCCATGATCCCTGGAAGCACTTGCTCTCCGGCGGTCTGAATCGGTTCGCCGGCTTCCCCTTCACCACGGCCGATGATCTCAAATGGGTCAGCTATCTGCACATCGAAGAAGCCTACGCGACGAGTGGCGACCAGATTCGCAAGAACGGATTGCAGGACATTCCATTGCACGTGTTCATGGGCGAGGATCGCTACGAACACGCCAAGGTAAGTTTTAAGGATCCGCGCTTTTTCTATCGTTGGTTAATGTGGTCCTGGCTCTTGAACGGCGGATCGGCCAACTACGGTGGTCAGTACGGAGTCATCACGCCTTACTCGCAGATCAGTCTTCCCGGCAGGGGTTGGAAGGATCACATGGGCCTCGAATACACCGGCCGAAAATTGTATGGGCTGGATTCGATTCCTTACGTCTGGCCATATTTTCGCGATCGCAAAATCGACCTCGCCTATTTCCAGCCTGACGACACACTCGTTCAGGATCTGGACGGCCGAGTTGGAGAACTGCGCGCGCAGGCTACACATCGCGGCAAAGACGAGTTCCTGATCTATCATCCGAACGCATCGGCTGCCGGTCCCGAATCCGCAGTGGACGCCAGGAAGACGGTGAAAATGCGTGTGAACCTCTCATCCGCGCCCGGCCGCTTCGAAGTGGAATGGTTCCGGCCACATGATGGAATCTCACAGACCGGCACGGCGATCCAGGGTGGCGCATACCGGGAACTATCGGCTCCGTGGATGGGCCATGATGTCGTGCTGCGCTTAGTGAGGAAGTAGCCTAGCGGCGCTCGCCCGGCCTGCGGAGTGTCGGGGCAGCGGGTGCTTTGGGCTTAGGTTTGGATTGGACGCGCAGACGTTCCGCGCGTGTGCGCATTTCGTTCGTGTCCGCGAAGTTCGGAGCCAGCAGCACGTAAGCGTCGAAAGCTTCCGCGGCCTTCTCAGGATTGCCGGCGGCTTCATACGCCTGCCCAAGTTCGCTATAGGTCGGCGCGTAGTTCGGATTGAGCGCAACCAGCGCAGTGGCGTGACGCTCCACATCGGCAGTCCGACTGAGCATCCGGCTGACACGCAACAGATTCCAGCGCGGGGCAATGGACTTCGGATTATAGATAGCGGCCTTCTCTAAATACGGAACGGCATTTACCAGATCACCGCTCGCGATCAACTGGGAGGCAATCTGGAATTGCGGCAAGGACCACTCGGGTGTGAGCTTCGCCGCGTTCTCAAAAGCTGCACGTGCCTCTTTGGGGCGGTTTAACCGACCCAGTGCGACACCCAAAGCATTGTACGCGCAGGCAAAACGCCTGTCCTGCTTCAGCGAAGCTTCGAGACTGACCACGGCGTCAGCGAAGCGGCCCTCGGCGATTTGCAGGCGGCCCCGACAGAAGAGTCCGCGCATCTCGATCCCGGAGTCACCGGGGCGCAGCACCTTCAGGTGCTCGTATGCTTCCACCGCGCGCTGCAGCATGGCCCGCTTCAACCCGACCGAGGTCGATTGCACGTAATCCGAAACGCACCCCTGGCCTAATTCCTCCAACGCGCTGCTCACCAATGCGGTAGCGATCGGACGATCCGCAGCCGAAAAGGGCTGGCTGGAGTAGAACACCCAGGCTCCATTCGCTCCGAGCACTTGCCCCGCATTCAGCCGTGTTCGCAACTGCGTGAGCAGACTTGCCGCGGGCGCTGCAATCGTAACTTTAGCTGGCGCGCTACTCAGGGCAATGGTCCCTTCAAGCGTGCTTCCGTCCAGAAACTCAGCGGTGAATGCATGCGGACCGGGCATGAGCGCATCGACCCTCAGCGTTCCTGAAGCGCGAATCTTTCCGCGGAAAATGTTGTCGATATAAACCGCGGAATTCAACGGACCCGTGACATCCAGCGTGACTGTTTTTGCGGTAGCGGTAGCCATGCTGTCAGGAGACAGCGCGAGCGGCAGACGAGGATCAAAGGTGCCGGCAACCCGAGGGTGCTGACGGGCTTCGGTTTGTTCCGGAACCAGCCGGGCAACATAATCGATTGCTTCCGAGGCGCGAACCAGTTTGTCGCCGTCGCGATCCGCGGGTCCGCGCAAGCCTTGCAGCAAAGCGTGTGTGAATATCCCGTGCCCGCCGTTCCAGCGTTCATCCTCAAAAGAACGCTCACTCGAACTGGCGGAGAGCAGCTTCAGAAAGGAGCGATCACCCTGGCCTATCTTCGACAAAGGCTCTGCCGAGCGACTCGGTTCGTCCGCCTTATAGCTCGACCAACCCAGCCTGCCGGTGTGGCAGGCGTCAGCCACCAGGACGACCAATCGCGCCCGCAGCCGATTGCTCAGCGTGCGGTTGACCTCCTGGAACGAGAGCCCCGTAGCATGCAGGTTCTGCGGATCTGTGTCGTGCGCTGCGAAGTATCCCTCCTCGTGGTTGTCCAGGACGGCGTGCCCCGCGAGGAAAAAGTACACCACGTCTTCCGGTTTGACCGATTCGACAAGCCAGTTGTGGAGTGCAGCGCGCATGCCAGCGAGAGTGGCCTGTTCGTTCGTCAACAGCCGGATCTGCTTGCCAGGAATAGCCCCGCCGGCGGCGCTGCGCAGAAACGCGGAGAACTCCTCAGCATCGCGATGAGCAAACCTGAGTTGCGCAGCCGGCGGCAGATGCTGATAGGAGGAGACGCCGAAGACGACAGCCCAGCGCGTACCGCTATCGCGCAACGGATTCGCGAATTCAGCGCCCTCCAGTTTCAGGTCACGACTCGCCTGGCCACTGCAAATGGCCGCCAGCATCATGCCAACCAGAAAGGGATGAAGCAGCGAGCTTCGAGAAAGCCCCTTCACTTACCTGCTCGTGTCGGGACAACCCAGAGAAACAGCCTCTTGCTGAGTCCGCCGGTCTCATCGTCAATGTCGTTCTCACCGCCAACGATGAGTTCCTTTTGGGGCTTCCAATCGCCCATGTCGAAGGTATTGGACACGATTCGAGTGCCGGGTTTCAGGTCTTTCATAAGCTTCGGTAGAAGCTTCAAGTTGATTTTCGGCAGCAGGAAAAGAGTCACGACCGTCGCTTCGTGAATGTCCGCGAGGAAAAGATCGTTCTCTTCGAACCGGACCAGCTTTTCCACGCCTGATTTCTTTGCGTTTTCTTTAGCTTCGGCGATGCGTACCGGATTGATATCAATTCCGACACCTCGGGCTCCAAACCTTTTGGCAGCTTCCACAACGATGCGGCCATCGCCGCAGCCCAGATCATAGACGATGTCATTCTGTTTGACGTCGCCGAGTTTCAGCATCGCCTCCACCGCCTGATCTGTCGTGGGCACGAATGGCACATCGGGCTCACGGCGCGGTTTAGCGCTTTGGGCTGCAAAAGCGGTCACGCAAAGCATCGAGACCAGCACGCAGGAACTAAGTTGCGATTTTCTGATACGCATCCAATTACCTCCGATATTCCAACCGTAGCGCAAATCATAACGCAACTAGCAAACAACTCGCAAAGACAGAACAGTGGCAGTGGATAGGTGCAATGCTGTATGATCGTGAGCTTCATGCAATTGCAGCCACCAGCGGAAACGCGTCGCTTGGCACGCGCCCAGCGGCTAAGCCGTCGCTTCATCCCTTTTGCCGGCTACGGCGCGATGATCACGCTGCTGCTGGTCTCCGCTTTCGAGGCATATCGAACCCAAGGCAGTCTCTCTGAGAGGAACGTGGAGATCTATCGGCAGTATGTGCAGGAGGATGAATCTCTACTGCGCGCGCGGCGTTCCATCTGGCGAGGCTCGGTCTCTGTGCGCGATTTCTTCCTGAGTGACAAGCCCGATCGTGTGCAAACCCTCAAAGCCGAAATGGAAGAATTTCGCAACGAAAGCCTCTCCGCTATTCAGGAGCTCACTGTGCCTGAAGAGAGCGGGCGCGAAGTGAAGCACAGGGTGCGGGAATTCTGGGATGCTCTGGAAGGCGTAGCAGCTATGACGGATGTCAAAGGCGCACGCGCGCACGACTTCATCATGCGTGAGATCGTTCCCAGGCGCAGTGCTGCCAGTACGGCGCTCGCTGAATTGTCGGAGGCCGGACGTGACGCCGTGGAAAACAGCGAAAGGGAGTTTGCAGCCAACCGCAAGTTGGCTTCCCGCCGCCTGCTCGTCATGCTCGGCCTCAGCCTGTTCGTAGGACTTCTTGTCGCCTGGTTTAGCATCTGGCGTACCGAACATCTGGAGCGCGAGCGCGCGCGGCATTACGAAGAAGTGCTGCGTGCAAAACATGAGATGGAGCAGCTTTCCATGCGACTCCTGGAAGTTCAGGAGGAGGAGCGAGGTCGGCTCTCACGGGAACTGCACGACGAAATCGGTCAGACCCTGACTGCGCTGCGCATCGAGATCTCGCGGTCGCAGACCTTGGCCGGCAAAACAAGCACCGAAGTAGCGGAACGCCTCGGCCGCGCGTTACAACTTGCAGAAAAGGTCGTTCACAACGTTCGGGACATCTCGCACCTGCTACGGCCATCGGCACTGGATGATCTTGGGCTGGTTCCGGCGCTCCATTCACAGGTTCAGGAATTCTCAAGGCGCAGCGGTATTCAATGCGGATTTTCTGAAAATGCCGTGCAGGATGCGCTGCCGAATTCGGTAAAAACCTGCGTTTACCGGGTCGTACAAGAGGCGCTGCATAACTGCGAGAAGCACGCCGGGGCCTCAAGCATTCAGGTAAAGCTTTGGCAAGGCCCAACCTCGCTCGACCTCGATGTCGAAGACGACGGCTGCGGCACCGGATTAGGTTCGGACGGCTTGCCGGAACAGCGCGGCGGGTGCGGCGTGCTCGGCATGCGTGAGCGTATCGCGATGGTGGGCGGATCGTTCTCGCTGGATTCATCGCGCGGAAACGGATTGCGGCTGTCAGTACGCATTCCGCTGATTGATGGGAGCAAAGTCTGATGGCGACACGAATACTACTGGCGGATGATCACTCGATTTTGCGCCAAGGCTTGCGACGCATACTGGAAAACTATCCAGATTTCACGATAGTCGCGGAGGCAAGCACCGGACTTGAAGCTGTTCAACTTGCAGCGCAGTATAAGCCGGATGTCGCGGTTGTTGACATCGCAATGAAGGAATTGAACGGAATCGAAGCAACAGTTCAGATTTTGCGGAACTCGCCCCGAACGGCTGTGTTGATATTAAGCATGCACTGCGACGAATGGTACGTGATTCGCTCAGTACGCGCTGGTGCATCCGGCTATCTATTGAAGGATTCAGTGGAAGCGGAGTTGGTTCAGGCGATCCAGACTGTTCAGAGAAAGGGCAATTTTTTTAGCCCTGCGATCGCCGGTATTGTCAGCGAAGGCTATGCCCGGCTGAAGGCGTTGACCTCGGTCGAGGATCGTTATGAGTTGCTGACCAAGACTCAGCGGTTGGTTTATCAGTTGCTGGCAGAAGGAAACAGCAACAAGGAAATCGGCAACCGGCTTAATGTCAGCGTTCATACCGTGGAGACACACAGGGCCCGCATTATGGAGCGACTGGAACTACACAGCGCCGCGGACCTGGTTTTGAGCGCCGTTCGGCGCGGTCTGGTCAGCTAAATCCTGATAAATACTCCAAGCACAGTATGGACCGCAGGCTCCGCGCCGGTTACGATTGGATGTTGCAATGCCTATTACCGTACTATTAGCCGACGATCATGTTATTCTGCGCGAAGGACTTAGGGGCATTCTGGCCAGTCATAAAGACTTTGTTGTGGTCGCCGAAGCAGGCGATGGTTTGGAAGCAGTAGCTCTTGCGGGAACGCATCATCCTGATGTTGCCGTGGTCGATATCGGAATGGCCGGAATGAACGGAATCGAGGCGACAGCGCACATCCTGGTCCGATCACCAGAGACCGCTGTACTCATCCTGACGGTGCATAACAACGAGCAATACGTTTTGCGCGCTGTCAAAGCCGGTGCGCACGGCTATTTGCTGAAGAGTTGCCTGGAAGAGGAACAGTTTATTGAAGCTATCCGCGAGTTGAGCCGTGGACAGCGCTTTTTCAGCCCGTTGATCTCTGAGCTGGTTCCCGAGAATGCCCGCCGTTCAAGCAGTCCTGGCTAGCTCAGGCCGCCGACTTATACGCTTTTCGTACAATTTGTTGCTGCGTGCCACTAAACGCCGGCTTTACCACCAGCCTTGAGTAAAGCTTTCCCAACTGCACAAACGTATTCAATAGCGAGCGTAGCCTGAAGAACTGTGATTTGCCATGCTGACGGGCAAAGTGATGCACACCCACTTCCCTGATGCCGCAGCCGCTCAGTTCCAATCCGCGCACTAATTCCACGCAGATTGTGCCACTGGTCGATTCCAGGCTCAGGTCCTTCAGCAGGTCCCGCCGAATTAAGCGAAAATCGCAATCAATATCGCGTATGTGAATGCGAAACAGGCTGCGGGCAAAGGCATTGTACATCTTGCCGATCCAGATGCGATGCCACGGATCCTGCCGTTCGAGCTTAAATCCGTTTACCAATCCGACCGCTGAATTGGCCTTTTTCAACAGCTCCGGTAATTCGTTAACGTCATACTGCCCATCGCCGTCCGTGTAGAACACGAATTCGCGCGTTGCTGCCTGGAAGCCGCTACGCAACGCTCCGCCATAGCCTTTATTATGCTCATGCGTGATAATCCGCAACTTCGGGCCGTGAATCTGACGCAAATCCTGGAGCACTTGTGCCGTATTGTCCTCACTACCGTCGTTCACAACGATCACCTCGTAGTCCCGCACGGACCGCTTCAAGACAGAAAATGTCTTGCCGATCAGGTCTGGCAGGGCCTTCGAGTCGTTGTAGGCCGGGAAAAAAACGCTTAATGAGTCAAACTTCACATAACAGATTATGCACCCCAGCCCACGGGAATGGAGTAATGCAAATTCAGTATTTACATCTGCGGCGCACGCTCCCCAAAATACTGAAATTGCAGTATGGTTAGCTGCCAACCCACCTTATAGAATCACAGTGCATGAACAACGGCATCAGTGCGGTAGAGGACAAGGTCTCGAACATTCGGAGGTTCGACGAGCGTGCCTTGCTGATTCTCGCCGCCCTCTCGGCCCTTGCGATTCTGCCTTATCTCCGTGCGCTCCAGTTACCTTTCATCTCGGATGATTACATTCAGCTTGCCCTTGGCAAGAGGTACGGCTCGTTCCGAGGGTGGGCGGAACTGGCGCTCGATCCGCTTTATCGCTGTCGCGCCACGTCCCTGGTAATGACCTATTGGACGTGGCGCATCTTCGATCTGAACCCGCTCGCTTACAACTGGAGCAGCATTCTGATCCACGTTCTAAACACCTGGCTGGTATTCGGTTTGGGTGCCTGGCGGTTTGTCGGCTGGCGCGTCGCGTTCGTCGCCGCCGCATTCTTCGCCGTTGCGGAGGGCCACCAGGAAGCTGTTATCTGGTACGCAGCACTCCCCGAACTCTTGGTTTTCTTTTTCTCCCTCATCTCGTTTCTTGCGTGGATCGCCTGGCTGCAATCAGACGGAATCGGCCCTCCGCTTATCTGGTCTCGCTTGTGGGTTTTGCGCTGGCGCTGGTTTCCAAAGAGTCCGGAGTGGTTGTTGTGCCCCTGTTGATGGCCGCGGCGCTTGTGGAAAGAGCCCCCTGGCGTCGTATGCTGCCCGCGCTGATTCCATTCGGAGTGCTGGCAGTGATCCACACAATCCTGATTTTCACGTCGCGCTCAAACCATCTCTTTTTCCACGACGGTACGTTTTCCACTTCAGCGCCCTTCCTGCTAACACTGTTTGTTAGCACAGAGCAGGCTCTTTTGGTTCTGGGGATTAATCAGCGTGCTGGTACTTGGGCGCTACGGCAGACTAAGCGCCTTCCGCTGCTGGCTTGGGCCGCAAGCTGGATTGTGATAACACTGCTTCCCTACAGTTTCCTGACCTACATGCTGCGTGTCCCCAGCCGGCATACGTACTTCGCGAGCGCTGGTCTGGCAATCGTCGTCGCGACAGCGCTTCTTGGCGTAAGAGAACGGTTCAATCGAACTCATTCCTGGGTCGTGCCCACACTGGCGATGGTCATGATCGTGCACAACTGTGGCTACATCTGGACGCGAAAGCACACACAGTACGTCGAGAGAGCCGCATGACAGAAGAACTGCTTCGCCTTGCACATGGCATCCGCGGGCCGGTGCACGTGCATTGTTTCCCGTACAGTCTGGAGGTCGCGCAACTGGCACTGGAAATGAGAGGTACGGCAGAACTCAGCGGTCCTTTACCGGGAGCTCCAGTCTTCTGCCTGGGCGATCATAAAGCCGCGAAAGCAGCACAACCCGTTCTGCCGGCTAACACCGGTGTGGGAAGCTCGACCTTGAGCGGACTATAGAACTCCCGACTGTGTTCCTCTGCATATCCTTTTAGCCTGGCGGCAACGTCCGGAAACTTATCGATCACGTTCACCGTCTCCATCGGATCGGCTTCCATATCGAATCACAGCTGTCCAAGACACGAGGGTCGTCCAGCAGCACGTGGGCCTAGCGTGAGCAGCTTGTTCTTGAGCCGGAATTTGTGCGTGCTTCCGCCGAGCGCCTGCTGCTCTGCGGAGCGCGCTGAAGCGGTCCAGAACAGAGGTGCGGCGAAAGTCCGGCCAAGGAACAATTCGCTCACTTCCAATTAAAAGAGGGCTTTCTTTTTGCTAACTGGAAGTCAAATCTGTTTTGGACAAGTGTGAACTTGCTGGATAAAGCCCGCGTAAGTGGAGGAGCTTTCGACTTGCGGCAGGCGTGCGGTGCCGCTCCGATCATCTCGCTTCGAAATTCAGAAGAAACTCACGGCCGTCACCCCGCGTGAGATCGCTAACTCGGCGGCCTCCGCCCGCAGCCTTCTGCCGTCACACTGGGATCGAATCCAGCCTCTCTGGCGAACAGTCCACTGGACCGCTGCGGGCGCCCTCGTTCGCCCCGTCACCGATCAATCAAGGAAATCCTTACCCTAAAAAATGACTCTGCCGCACAAATATGAAGGCCGATTTACAAAATGAGTGTATTATATTATCCAACTATGGCGGGATTCAAAGTTTCATACAGCGCTGTGCTCGTGTGTGCTTTCCTGACGACTCGCTCCTTCGCGCAGGACGTGTCGATGTATCCGCAGCAGGTAACACTGACTGCGCCGGCCGGCTCATCTACAGCAGCCGTCCAGACCATGAACGGTTGTCGCCACATCGAGCCTCCAGTTTGAAGCCTCGGTGCGGCATCTCGATTCGACAACGGGGTGGCTGACCGTCAGCCCTGCAACCGGGACCACTCCCGCCACCCTTACGATCTCCGCTGATGCATCGAAGCTGAGCGCGGGAAACTATGCCGCCCAAGTTATTGTGAGCGCGGGACCGTCGCGTATCGCGGCGTGGGTGAATGTGGTTTTCTCCGTTGGCTCGGGTTCAGGTAGTAGTCTCGTGAGCAATCCGTCCGGCCTGACATTTGTTGGCCAATCAGCCATTGCTACCCAGACGCTGTCGCTGACGAGCGCTACGGGCTCTCCCACGGCCCGTACCATTCACTGCTTTCGCCACTTCTGCGGGGGGCTGGTTGTCTGTGTCCCCATCGACGGGGTCTACACCCGCAACACTTACCGTTGCGGTGACTCAGGTGGCGCTCAACCGGGGCACGTATACTGGCGCCATTACGATTACGCCAGCGGGGGGTAGCCCAACCGTCGTCCCGGTAACGCTCGTCTCGGCTGGGATTGGCAATATCGCCGAGACTGTGACTCTGAGTCAAAACGCTCTGACTATCCGTCACCAGACCGGGACTTCAGTGCCGCCGCTCCAGGGGATCAGCGTATTCACGAACACCGGCTCGGCTCGGCAATTCACTGCGAGTACCGCGACCGATTGGCTGGGGTTGGTATCACCGCTCAATCCGACGGCGCCTTCGGGTAGCGTGACGGACATTACTCCGAGTGAATTCGGTGTGGTGATCAAGCCAGCAGGTCTCGCTGCCGGGACATACATAGGATCCATTACGGTGACATTCTCCGGCCTGCCGGCACAGGAAGTGCCAGTATCCCTGACGATCACCACCAGTCCGGCTTTGAATGCCAATCCCAGTCTGGTTTACATTGAGGACATTTTCGGAACCGAAGTGCCCGTCAGCGTCACGAGCACCGGATCATCAGCACTTTCGTTCACGGCAGTTACGGCGACTCCTTGGCTCAGTGTCACGCCGAGTTCGGGTTCAACCGCAAGCGGGCAACAGGAGTTGACGGTTAAGGCAAACACGACCGGTTTGGAAGGGGGTATATATCAAGGATCGATTTCCCTGATCGTGCAAGGGAGTGGCGCAACCTTCAGCATCCCAGTGCGATTAAAGGTCAGCGGCTCTACGGAAAGTAAACTCCAATTCTCGCAGAAGTCAGTGGATTTTGCCGCTATCGCCGATGAGGCGAATCCCTCGCAAACCGTATGGGTGCTTCTGGACGTACCCGGGAGTACGCACAGCATTACCGCGTTCGCCTCTGCCGCCGGGGGCTGGCTGACTGTCACACCCTTCTCGGGCATAGCACCCGGCCCGCTAACTCTCACTGCGAGCACGACTGCGGTGCCTCCTGGCACGCATAACGGGTCTGTTACTATTACGTCGCTAGCTACGGGTACCCAGGACACGATCAATGTGACATTCAAGCTGATTGCGCGAACGATCGGGGCGGAGCCGGTTTCGCTCGGGTTCGTGCAGCAGCAAAGAGGGGCAGTGCCGCCACCTCAAACGATCCAAATCACGGCGAACGCGCCCAGTACGTTTAAAGTCGCAGGCCAACCGAACTGGGCCAGGATCAATGTGGGCACGACTTCGACTCCGTCGATCCTCACCGTATCAGTCAACCCCGCGGGACTTGCTCCCGCGACCTATAAGGGAACTATCCAGCTCTCAGGGCCGAACGAGCTCTCGATTCCTGTTTCGCTCACGATACCGGAGCCTTCGGCACCGACGATGACGCCCGCCTCGATCACCTTTGCTCACGAACTTGGTCGTCCTGCGCCGAATCCGCAATCGATCAGCATCGGAAGCACAAGCGGAGCTGTCAAATTTCACGGCTGCGGCGTCCACGGAATCGGGGATCAACTGGCTGTCGGTAACGCCGGCCTCCGGTTCGACACCCACGACAGTCACTGCCAGCGTCAACACAGCGCTGCTCGTGCCTGGACAGCACACGGGCTCCGTCACGGTCGCCCCCGCGGACGGCTCTACTCAACCTCGGACTGTTCCCGTTACGGTGAACGTGAGTGGTTCGGCGATCTCCGTCAGGGATGTGCTGAACGCGGGGACCCTCGCCCCCACGCCGGTTTCGCCGGGCCAGATCGTAACGATCACTGGCACAGGCCTTGGTCCCGCTGTCGGAGTCGTTGCGCGCGCGAGTGCGGCCGGAGCGATCGATACACGGCTGGCGGACGTTCGCGTCCTGTTCGACGGAGTTCCGGCCCCCTTGTTGTTTGTTCGAAACGATCAGATCAACGCCATCGTGCCGTATTCACTGTACGGGCGCGTGAACACGCGGGTTCAGGTCGAAGCCGGTGCCAGCTTTTCAATCCCCATCGACGTCAAGGTGGTCAACTCAGCTCCGGGCCTCTTCACGACGGGCAGCTCAGGCCGCGGCCAGGTTGCTGCACTCAACGTCGATTACACGCTCAACTCAATGGCCAATCCGGCTCAGCGCGGCAGTGTGATCATGGTGTTTGGGACCGGGGAGGGGCAAACGGATCCAGCCGGCCAGGACGGTCGTATTATCTCAACGGATTTGCGCCGTCCCCTTTTGCGGGTTACCGCGCGAATCGCAGACCGACCGGTGGAAGTCATGTACGCGGGATCGGCGTCGACACTGGTCTCGGGCGCGCTCCAAGTCAACATCCGCATACCGCCGGATATCGAACCCGGCACTCTTCCACTCGTGATTCAGGTCGGCGAGGCGGTGACGCAATCAGGCGCTACCATCGTGGTGCGCTGAAATTGGCACACAGCAGATGACCGCGCAAAGAGTCGATTTTGCACGGCTTCCAAGGGCAGGCGTTTCTTCCTCCTGAGAGATTTCGCGGGCCAGCACAAGCCACTTTTACGGAGTTAGTGACACCGTTTCGCGGTCTTGTAACGAGTAAAGTGCGCGATAAATCCGCGTCAGCAACTTGGTAATGGAATTCGCCGAAGTTTACCGCCAATCTGGTGGTATCGGCTCGCGGCCAAGAACACAAATTGTATTGTTTCCTTCAAAACTGACTTTACCGGGGTAATTCCCGGGTTATCATCATCGAGCAAATATCTCTTCGGCGTTATGTAGAGACTATTAGTGCAACGCCCCGCCACTTTGTTAGACAGATCGTCGTGTGTAAATAAATGCGGAAAAGGTGACTTATTAGCGAGATTGGGCGGCAAAACTCTTGCCGTTCAACGTGAGTTAAGGTATAGTTTTCGCAAGCGTAGCGTTAACAGTTAGCGGAACATGGGGATGTCAGGGACCGGGCCACGAAGGCGATAGTGTGTTCGCCGTGCAGGCTTTGCTCCTCACCGCATAGGAGGCCAGCTGGTGAAGATTCTGGTCATCGAAGACGACGAGAAGACGGCCGCCTATTTGAAGAAGGGGCTGATGGAGGAAGGCTTTATCGTGGACGTGAGTCACGATGGAGTCGAGGGGCTTGCCCTGGCTGCGGCTGCGGCCTACGACCTTATTATCCTGGACATCCTCCTGCCGCGACGCGACGGCTGGTCGGTGTTATGCGAGCTGAGGCGAGCCGGTAACCCGACTCCCGCGTTGGTCCTGAGCGCCTTGGGGGCGGTTCCCGAAAAAGTCAGAGCGCTGTCGTCGGGGGCAGACGATTACCTGGTGAAGCCCTTTGCGTTCCCGGAACTGCTGGCGCGCGTGCAGTCGGTTCTGCGGCGCGGTCCCACCCGCCAGTCGCAGGCGATTCGAATATCCGACCTTCAGATCGACCCGGTAAAGCACCGGGCGAACCGAAACGGCACGCGCCTCGATCTCACGCCCAAGGAGTATTTGCTTCTCTCTCTCCTGGCGCGCCATCCCGGCGAGGTATTTTCCCGCACGATGATCGCCTCGCGGATCTGGGATATGAACTTCGACGCTGGCACCAACGTCGTGGACGTACACATCCGCCGGCTTCGCTCCAAGGTGGACGACCCCTTCGAAAAGAAACTGATACACACCATTCGCGGTCTGGGTTATGTCCTCGAGGACCAGTGAGGTGCCCATGGCAACTTCCAGAGCCCCATGGTCGCTGGCGACGCGCCTGGTCGAATGGTTCGCCGTCTCGGCTTTCGGCCTGGTTTTTTGCGCTACTGGGTTTCTCTACTATGGCCTGACCCGCAGCTTGGAGGGCGAAGACGACGACTACCTCCGCGAGAAAATCAAGGTTTTGCGCTCGCTGCTGGGGGAGGGGGAAGAGGACAGGCGGAAGTTGCGTTGGGAAGTCGAGTCCGAACGGGACGAGCTTGAGTCTCCGTCGATCTACTTGCGGGTCTGGAATCAGCGCGATAACTCATTTCTGGAAACGCGCGGGATGTCCTCTCTCCTGCCCCCCGGGCTCTTTCCGCCGGCGGCCGGCCCGTGGCAGCCCCCGCCGGCGGGCCTGCTGGTGAAAGACCGGGCGGGCCGCCCGTTTCGCGTGATGGCCGTCCAGGCAGCCGTGGGCACCGGAGGCGGGGTTAGCGTAATCCAAGCAGCGACGGACCTTTCCGGCCACGAGAGGCTGCTCGTCGGATTCCGGTGGCTCATGCTGTTGGTCTTGGGGGCGTCCGCCTGCATAAGCCTCGCGCTCGGGTATCGCATTACCCGCAACGGACTGCGTCCGCTGGAGGAGATTTCCGCCACCACCAGGCGGATTGGGAGCTCCACGCTGAACGAGCGGGTTTGCGTGGCGGGTTTGCCTCTGGAACTGCATACTCTGGCGGACAACTTCAACACCATGCTCGACCGGCTGGAAGACTACTTCGCCCGCCTTTCGCGTTTTTCCGCTGATATCGCCCACGAACTCCGCACACCGTTGAACTGCCTCCGTGGCGAATCGGAATTGGCTCTAAACAAGGCGCGTCGGTCCGGGGAGTACCGCGAGGTTCTGTCCTCGGGGCTGGAAGAGTGCGCCCGGCTGTCCCGAATAGTCGACAGCCTGCTGTTCATCGCCACCAGCGAAGGCCCCGAGAGCCGCATCGAGCGCGAGCGAGTTGAACGTTGCGGCGGAATTGAGAGCTTTGGTGGAGTTATACGAAGCGTTTGCCACGGAGAAAGGTCTCCGGATCTCGGTGGACATTCGGGAAGCGGTATGGGCCGACCTGGACCGCGTGCTCTTCCAGCGCGCCGTGGGCAACCTGCTGATGAATTCGGTCGCCTACACCGAAGCCGGCGGAACGGTGGAGCTCTTTGCAGCGCGACAGGGTTCGCTGGTGCGGGTGCATGTTTCGGACAGCGGCATCGGAATTGCTCCCGAGCACCTCGGGCATATTTTCGATCGTTTCTACCGCGTCGAGCGCGCGCGCTCCCGGAGTTCGGGTGGCACCGGTCTAGGGCTCAGCATTGTGAAAACCATCATGGACCTGCACGCAGGCTCGACCGAAATCTGGAGTGAGCCCGGACTCGGAACCAGAGTGGCGCTGGTTTTCCCTCAGATTATGAAATCGTAATGTTGGCGCAATCTTCGCGTCAGCCTGCGCCGTATAATTCGAGTCCGGAGGAAACGATGAACAGACGGCGATTTTTCTCGAATGTCGGGTACGCTGCTGCGGGTCTGCTATTGCCCGGAGCCATAAAGCGCGCGGGGGCGGTGCCGATCCCCGGCGGAACACTGGATCCAACCATCATCCCGAAATACGTAAGAGAACTCGTGATCCCGCCGGCAATGCCGCCGGTGAGTGCAAACTACTACGAGATTGCGGTTCGGCAGTTCCAGCAGCAGATCCTGCCGTTCAGTCTGCCGCCGACCACAGTCTGGAGCTACGGCTCCGCCAACAATGCTGCGACCTTCAACTACCCGGCTTTCACCATCGAGGCCACGTATAACACACCGGTTACGGTGAAATGGATTAACCAATTGCGCGCGCAGGGGAAGTTCTTGCCGCACCTCTTGCCCGTGGACCAGACGCTGCACTGGGCCAACCCGCCGGGCGGTTTGGCTGGCCTCGACATGCCGGGCGTGGATCCCGCACGGTACCTGGGCCCCGTTCCGATGGTCACTCATGTTCACGGAGCGCACGTCGATCCGGAGAGCGACGGCCATCCCGAGGCCTGGTGGCTGCCGGTCGCGAGCAACATCCCAGCGGGTTTTGCCACTCGGGGCTCGAACTGGGGGCAATACGCTGGGGCGAACGTGGAGGGCGGAGCGGCAACTTTCCGGTACCGCAATGACCAGCGGGCGACCACGCTCTGGTACCACGATCATACGCTCGGTATGACGCGCGTGAACGTGTATGCCGGGCCGGCCGGCTTCTATCTGCTGCGCGGCGGTCCGGATGGCGGCCCAACTTTCGGCACGTTGCCTGGGCCCGCACCGGCGGTAGGCAGTCCGGCCGGGACGAAATATTACGAGATCCCGATCGTCATCCAGGACCGCTCGTTCAACACGGACGGATCGCTTTTCTACCCCGACAGCCGATCCTTCTTCGACGGATTCGGAGGGCCCTACGCGCCCACGAGCGACATCGCGCCGATCTGGAATCCGGAGTTCTTCGGCAACACGATGGTCGTCAACGGCCGGACCTGGCCGTATCTGAATGTCGAGCAGCGCCGCTACCGGTTGCGTTTTCTGAACGGCTGCAACTCCCGCTTCCTGATCCTGCAATTCGACCGCGATCTTCCGTTCTGGCAAATCGGAACGGACGGCGGGTTCCTGCCGGCACCGGTTCAGTTGAACCGGCTACTAATTGCACTGGCCGAGCGGGCCGACGTCATCGTCGATTTCACGGACGTTCCCGTCGGCACTACCGTCACGTTGCTGAACCTCGGACCGGACGAGCCGTTTGGCGGCGGCGTCCCTGGAAAGGATTTCCCGATTTCGGACCCCGGTACTACCGGGCAGGTGATGCAGTTCCGGGTGGTTGCGGCATCCGGACCTGATAACAGCACACCGCCGAACCAGCTTTCACTCCCGACGATCACGCCGCTTCCGCAGGCAGACTTGACCCGGCGGTTGTCGCTCAATGAACTCGACTCGGCGGTTCTTCGTAGAGTCGGGCCGAGGGCTGCGATGCTGGGCACCCTCGATCCCAAGGGCGCGGGCGTGCCACTACCCTGGATGGACCCGATCACCGAGAACATCCAGTTTGGCGCCACCGAGATTTGGGAGATGCACAATTTCACGGCCGATGCACACCCGATTCACGTCCATTTGGTCCAGTTCCAGGTCGTGAACCGGGAGACCTTGAAGACCAAAAAAGTCAGGGGGCCGGAGGTCTGGGAGACCGGTTTCAAGGACACGGTCATCTCGTATCCGGGCGAAATCACCCGCCTGAAGGCGAAATTCGACATCTATGGCGAATATGTCTGGCACTGCCACATCATTGAGCATGAAGACAACGAGATGATGCGGCCCTACATGGTCAAATAGCGAGGATCTTCGTTGGCCAGGACGAAGTCAACCCGCCCGACTACGGGCCCGGGCCAGTTCGAACGCGCCCACGCCGCTCAGGGCGACTGCAAGCGACTTCCATGACTCTGTTAGCTTGACCGGTGCGACGATGCCGATGGGCGAGAACAATCCATTCGCCCTTCGGCATCCTTCACCCATCGAGTATCCCGTCAAGCCGGTAAGTATTACCTAACTTTAAAGCTATGCGATCCCAATCGAATTGAATCCTGCGGTGGATGCGATGGCTGTCTTATGTCGCGTTCAAGGCCGGCAATTGGGATGCGATCCGCCAACAGCGCCGGCGTTTTGAAATCTGAAGTGCGGAGCGGCGTGGCGAGCGTCCTCCCAGGCATCCTAACGATCACTACGCACTCCTCCAAAAAGACGCCGGACAATCTGTTTTTGCCTCTACCGCTCCACCGCCACATTACGAAAGCGTAATCGTGAGGTCATCTTGACGTCAGTTTCGCTCGCTATTATCTAACACATGTCAGAGGCAGGCCTGGGGACTCATGGGCTTTCTTTCGCATCAGAGTCCAGGCACGTTTACCCAACAGGATAGTGAGACTTGGAATCAAGGGAGGAAAGTATGTACCTCAGTCACCGGAGGTGCCGGTGTATTCCGCCTGGAAGCTTGGAATCGGGAACCACGCAAACTTCCAGGTTCAATAGATCACGTACGGCCCGAGCGGCGCTAGCAGTGCTGATGGCCTACGTCATGGCGGTGACTCCAGTCACCGCACAGAATGGGACCGTAACACGGACACCCGTAGTGCCAATGGAGCTTCCGGTTGAAGTCGAGATCGAGCTGGCTCCGGCGGCTTCTTTGAAACAGGCTCCGTTGTGGAAGGAGCTGATCCAGCTTCTGCGCTATCCGTACGCGCAGGACTGCAGACCCGACGTCAACAGGCCGGGCGTATGCATCACGACTGCGCCGGTTACGCGCCGCCCGAGCTTCACCGCGACGCCGCTACCGCCGCTCAACGTCTGGCCGCTGAACTACAATTTCCTGACCGCCCAACCGATGCGCCTGCGCACCTCGGACGGGGAAGTCAGTTGGGACCAGCCGGGTCCCCTGTTCGATCAGAACGAGCCGGTTCCGGTCGATCAGTTCAACGTGCCCACCGCGCTGCGGACCCCCATAGGGCACTTGGTGGCTTGTCCAAATACTCCTCCGCTTGGACCATATCAAGGTGCGGCTGTGCCAGCGAACTTCTGCGCTGGCAAGCCCCAAGGGAGCCTTGTCGTCTATAATCCGACCCTCCCGGCCCTTCCGGCCCCATCCGCTCATCCCAGGAACGGGACGGTCGTGGCGGTTTCGGCCGTCCAGCCTTGGAGCCCGGTGTTCACGCCGGCTATGCGACTGCAAGAACTGGCTGGGACGAGCACGATGTAACCGAGAATATCGCCGTCCCGCTCGAAATCCCGGTGAACGAGGAGAATTTCTTCCGGGATCCGGTCGTTGATAGCCTGGGTTCGCCGCGCTCGCTCCCTATATCGGGCAGAGGGCGGCCGAAGTCCTGGGCAAGGCCCTGTTCTGGGACATGCAGGTGGGCAGCGACGGCGTCCAGGCCTGCGGCTCCTGCCACTTCCACGCCGGCGTCGACAACCGCACCAAGGAACCAGCTCAACCCCAACATCACTGGCCGCGGGGATCATGCACCCTGGAAGCCAGGTTCCAAACGACCGCTCAACGGACGTGGTGGCCAGCGACTTTCCCTTCCACAAGCTGGCGAACCCCGACACCCCGGCGAGCGCTGGCAATCGGCATTCGCGACGCCAACGACGTCATGTCCTCGATGGGCGTCAGCCGATTCAAGCAGTTCGTGGACATCCGCCCATCGGCGCATCGCGTCCTTCGGTCCGGCCGTCAACGGCGTAAGCCGCTTGCTGCCGGATATCGGCACCGTCGTGCCCGACCCGGTTCCGGTCAACCAGGGCTTCCGAAGGGTGGAGCCCCGCAACACCCCCACCATTCACTCCGCGGCCTTCAACTTCGACAACTTCTGGGATGGCCGGGCCCGCTTCGACTTCAACGGCGGCAGCGTGTTCGGCCCTTCGGACCCGCAGTTCCACATCTTCGTGAACAACGGCACCGCTGGTCGGCGCAATCGCACGGGCTGCCAGATCCGGCCGATAACGACCTGACCGCTCGACCAGATCCGGAGCCGAACAGCCGGTGAGAATCAAGTTCTCCAGCCTGGCTTCCCAGGCGGTCGGGCCGCCGCTGAGCGACTTCGAGATGTCCTTCGACGGCCGCAACTGGGCCAAGATCGGCAAGAAGCTGCTCCAGGCCGGCGTGACGCCCCTGGCCAACCAGTTGGTGATCCCCACCGACAGCGTGCTGGGACCCTTTTCCAACCAGCGTCGACGACGCCCGGCATCAGCCGGCCGGACTCAACATCTCCTACGCGAGTCTGATCCAGGCTGGCCTTCAGCCCCGAATTCTGGGCCAACACCGAACCAGCATCTCAATGGCGCTGCCCGATGCCGACGCGACCCGTTCGATGGCTACTGTCTGACAATCGCCGCCGGTGCGGCTACTCCGACCGACACCAACCAGTTCACCCAGATGGAGGCCAACTTCAGCCTCTTCTTCGGGCTGGCGGTGCAGGCCTACGAGCAACTCCTGATCCCCGACAACACGCCCTTCGACCGGTTCATGGATGCCAATCCGCTGGCAGCCAACGGCATCGGGCAGCCGGGAGAGCAAGGGGTTCTGTTCCCCACCTGATCCGCGAACTGGTGACCGGCTCCCCGACCGGGACACCTGAACCTGGTCGCCGGGATTCGGCCCGGATGAACTGTTCGGGTTCGACATCTTCGCCGGCGGCAACCTGACGGCGGCGCTGCCGACGCGGCTCGGCAGCAACCGAAGGAATCCGGCCGGGCATGTCGGCTCCAATCCCTTCACCCGGACCGCCCGATGCATGCTCTGCCACCTCGGCCCCGAGCAGACCGACCACAGCATCAACATCTGCCCACGGTTTGCTCAAGGGCGATGCCGAATTCGAGTTTCCCACTCCTCCTTCGACCGGTTCTCTGACCGACCGGAGATACCTCCGGCGTGAATATCCCGGCACGGTCATCATTCCGGCTCCCGAACCCCCCGGCCCGTTCGCAGTCGTTGGCGGGTCTGATCCTGGCGGAGGAAATCGAGGGAACGGCCCAGGACGCGGTGGAAGTCGAACCCCGCGATTTCGCCATGTTTGACGACCCGCCACCCCCTGGGATGACCGGATCGTCGCGCAGCCCAGCCTTCTTCGCCTTTGGCGACCAGGGCATCTACAACATCGGACTCCGGCCCAATAACGAGGACATCGGCCGGGGCGGCAACTGACCCCTTCGGCTGGCCGCTCTCCCTGTCGGCCCTGGCCCTGAAGAACATCGGCGGCCCGGCTTCGAGCCCGCGACGGTCACAGCTGACCAGTTGTATGATGGCCAACTTCGATCCGCTCGAATCTGGGCGCGACGTTCGAGGAACCGGAGAGGGCTTCCTTTCCGGGCACGACCACACGCTCCAGTCCATCAACCCCGGTTTTGAAAAGGATCCCGATAACCCCGCTGATGCCGGCGTACATGGCGCCCTGGATCAATGGCCTGCCGGCCGGCGAACTGCATCCGCAAATCGATGAGATGGCGCATTGCGCCCAATACCATCACCCCGCCCAACGGCGGTCCGGCCATCGAGTTCGCTGAGGCCATGTTCGGCGCCGACCTGCATTGCGGCCTCTACGATCCGGCCCTATTCGGATCCGGACCGCCGAACTTCGGATGGGGGCCACCGTCCCTATCGGACTGTGCGACCGGCATGTGTCCGCAACAACCAGTCCGGGGTGCCGAACAACTTTGATCCTCCGCTCCACGGCACGTGGCCGGTTCCCAACCGGGTGCTCAGGAACGGCGCCTTCAAGGCGCCCGCACTTGCGCAACGTGGAGCTCACCGGTCCCTACTTCCACACCGGCAGCTACCTGACCCTGCGCCAGGTGGTTGACTTCTATATGCGGGGCGGTGATTTCCCCGTCACCAACGCGGACAGCCGCGACCCGCATATCCTCGATGTTGCCGAGCAGGCCTTCGGCTTCGGGCGAACCGCCGGCCCCGACCTGGGGCTCATCGATTCAACGCTGGTCCCTGGGGCGTTCAACCGGCTGGCACGTTCACCGGCAACATTGCGGATGCGTTTCCGGATACTGTGTACCTATATGACGCTATGCCGGACACCGACCATCCGCTAACGCCGGAACCGGCGTACTTGACCCTGGAGAACGTGAAGAAGGCCCTGGTGAAGTTCCTCCTGTCGCTCACCGACGATCGGGTGAAGCGCGAAAAGGCGCCGTTCGACAGGCCCGAGATCTTCGTTCCAATCGACGGCCTGGCTCCGGAGAACGCCGGTCGGGCCAACCTCATAGCCCTCTCGGCTCCGGGCGCAACGTGTACGGTAGCCGGGGGTGTTCAAGCAAGTCCCTGCAACGGGCGCCGCGGGCCTCGCGGCTCCGCTTGCAAACTTCCTGGGAGTGACGAACATCCCGCCGGGCGGCGTGGGCTACAACTGCAACGCGTCCGCCGGTCCGGTAAGTCACTTCTGTTCAGTTATTAATCCGTAGTGACACTAGCCTGTGCTCATCATCTCCCCCACCGGGGAGGGATGGGCACGGCAGCGGGGTTGGCCGCTCACTGATGCATTGGTGGCGGACCAACCCTTCTTCTGATTTTTGTTCAGCCGGCGATTTGGGCAAGCGTGGCAGAGTAACAATGAACAAAAAGACACAACATAATCAAGCCTCGGCGAACTTATCCGTCATTCTGGCGCTCGCTATTGCGTTCTCCTCTCTGAGCGGCTGGGCCCAGGCCCCGGGAAAAACGGCCGAGCAGCCGGAGCGTATTGAAGCCCGGGTCAACGGTGAGCCGGTGACCCAGTCCGAGTTGAAGCGCATGCTGTCCAATCCTCCGGCGCGGCAGCAGATTCTCCAGGAACTCGGGAACCAGAACCCCGGCAGCAAGGAATTGGAGCGCCTGGCGGTGCGGAAGCTGATCCACCGGCGTCTGATCCTCCAGGAGGCTGGCCGGCGGAACTTCACCGTGACGGAAAAGGACCTCGATGAAGCCATCAACTCTATCCGGCGCCGCTTCGAGGATATCAAGGACTTTGGGAAATGGATGAAGGACCAAGGCCTTCAGGATAAATTGCTGTTTGATGCCGTTCGCGACGATATGCTGGCGGCACGCGTCAGGGCCGCGCTGGTTGAGGGCGTGCGGCTCACCGACGAACAGGTGCGGCAGTACTACGATTCTCACAAGGACGACCTGAAAACGGAGGAGGTCCGGCTTCAGATCATTGTCGTCAAGGACAAGGCGACAGCAGAACAGATCTTGACGGCTGCGATAAAAAAGCGAGAGGACTTCGGCCGCCTGGCCCAGCAGCGATCCCTCGGACGCCGCGCCGCGCAAGGCGGCGACACGGGCTGGGTCGATTCTGAGACTCTCTGGCCTGCGCTGCGACAGGCGGTCGGCACCCTGAAGACCGGAGAGGCGACCGGACCCTTGGAAAGAGACGCCGAGTTCCTATTGGTCCGGTTGCATGAACGGCGTGCCGGAAGAAGGAAGAGCCTCGCTGAGGCGCGGCCCGAAATCGAGCGGCGCCTCCTGCCCGCAAAGCAGCAGGAAGCCGTTCAGACGTGGCTGGCACACCAGGAACAAAAGTCCAAGATTGAGGTGGGCTCCCACACGGCCGCAGTCCGGTAAGCTGTTGACGCTTACCGGGCCGTGCGGGAGCAAGCGGTTCGAACGGCTGCACCACGGCTAAAACGAGCAGGAATCCAGATAAAACGTGAGTGGAGACTATGAAAAACAAACAAAATCGGATTGCACGATTGACGAACACTGGCCTGATTGTGACGCTCGCCGCCAGTACATTCTTGCCCTTTATAGGGCAGGCGTGGGCGGCTCAAGGAGCGGACACAGCGGGCTCGGCCGCCACGCTCGCCAGAATCGAAATCGAGTACAAGATGGACCCCCGGGTCTCGAGAGGCTTGTATATGGGTGAGCGCTGGATTACGCCGCCCACCTATATCACCACTCTGGACAACGTGGAGATCAGAGCTCGCGGGGTCGATGCGAAGGGAGCGACTGTTGCGATACGCCCGCAATGGATCCCATCCGATCCCGAGATGGTGATGGTCACGCCCAGCGAAGGTAGCCAGGCAAAGATCACCGTGAAGCGCGCCGGCGAAAGCCGCCTCGAAGTGAAGGCCGGTGGCGTCTCCAAAGAGTTGGCCTTCAAGGCTGCGTACAAAGACGACGCACTCCAGCGGGTGGAGATTGCTCCACTCGCAACTGAGGCGCCCGCTCTGATCACCTCCACTCCGCAGGCTCCGGCGCTCGAAAGCCCGTATAAGAGCCCGAAGGAGAAGCTCAGCTATGCTCTCGGCATGAGTCTCGTGAGCCAACTTCGGGCTCAGGGGATAGAACTGGACGCGGATCTCTATGTCCAGGGGTTCCGGGACGCCCATTCCGGCAGCGGGACGGGCCTGACCGAAACGGAGGCCCGCGCCGCCTTGAATGACCTGCAAAACGAGATGAAGAGGAAGCAGATGGGCTCGAAGGTCGAGAAAATGAAGGAGCTCGCCGAGAAGAACCAGAGGAGTGGAGAGGCGTTTCTGGCCGCAAACAAGACCAGGGAAGGCGTGGTCAGCCTGGAGAGCGGGCTTCAGTACAAGATCCTGAAGGCAGGCGACGGACAGAAGCCCACAGCCGATGACACTGTCGTCTGCCATTATCGGGGGACTCTCATCGACGGAACCGAGTTCGACAGCTCCCACAAACGCAACCAGCCGGCGACGTTTCAGCTCAAGAGAGTCATCAAGGGCTGGACCGAGACGCTTCAGCTTATGCCCGTCGGATCCAAGTGGCAGCTCTTTATCCCCGCCTCATTCGCCTACGGTGAGCGAGGTGGGCCAGGCGGCAGAATCGGACCAAACGCCACACTCATCTTCGAAGTGGAGTTGCTCTCCATTAGCGAAAAGCAGCAGGTGGCAAATGGCGGCGGACCGGCCGCCGCACTGCATCAGGATGGAATATCGAAAAAATAGGAGGCCATTACCATGAGAGTGACAAGTAAGAGTAGTTTCCTCATTCCTGTTTTCGGTCTGGTGGTTGTGCTGGCCGTTACCGTGCCCGCGGTTGGGGACCCCCCGGCCGCCAAGAACTTCGGGACCCACCTGGACGGTGGCGAGGAAGTGCCGGCTCGGGAAACGCAGGCACAGGGCCAGGCGATCTTCAAACTCAGCGCCGACGAAACGTCGATCAACTACAAGGTGATCGTGGCCAACATCGACAACGTGGTTGCTTCGCACATCCACTTGGGTCCCGCTGGAGCGAACGGCCCAGTGGTGGCCTTTCTGGCCGGTCCGTTCAGCCCGGGCGGGGGGCCGGCCAACGGAATCCTTGGCCAGGGGACGATCACCACGGCAAACCTGGTAGGGCCATTGGCGGGGGCCAGCATCGCTACGCTGGCAGCCCTGATGAGGGACGGAATGATCTACGTCAACGTGCACACAAATGACGGCGTAGCTCCGGCCGACACGGGGCCAGGAGATTTCCCCGGCGGCGAGATCCGCGGACAAGTCCGGGCACACGGGCCAGGCAACTGAATTTTCGGTCAGTAGCCGGCGGTCCTCAAACGCTGATCTGTAGGGCTGCTGGCGAAGTTGGTCAAAAGTGGGGACCATAAAGAATGAAGTGCTTGAGAGTGGAGCAAAAGGCACCCATTTCCGCGATCAAGTTGACGGTCATTGGGGCCATCCTGTCGGGCATAGTGTACGCGTTTCCTACTGGCCCGCCGGCGGGCGTCACCGGCGCGCCAGGGGAGATTACCTGCGCGAACTGCCATCGTGGAGGCAGCGGCGGAGGCTCGGTGAACATCGCATTTTCCGCAGGCGTGATGTATATGCCCGGCGCGAAGCAGCAGTTGACGATCACCGTCACCGACACGGATGCACGACGCTGGGGTTTCCAACTCAGCGCGCGCCTTGCCGCCGACAACAGCCAGGCTGGCACGCTGGCGCCGGCACCGGGTGAGTTCGTCAAAGTGATTTGCTCGGACAGCAGTCCGCGTGGCGCTGCCGGGTGCCCGGCATCCGCCCCGGTCGAGTACATCGAGCACAGCACGCCAGGGCAGACGAACACGTTCCGCATCGAGTGGACCCCTCCGGCCACGAACCGCGGCCCAGTGAGGATGTACATCGCTGCCAACGCGGCGAACGGCAACGGCAACTCTTCGGGCGATGACATCTACACAGCGAACTACACGCTGACCCCGGCCGCCGGACTGCCAACTAGCGGGCCGAACTTCACCACCGCCGGTGTTGTCAATGCCGCGAGCTTCACACCCGGGCTGTCGCCCGGCGCCTTCATCTCGATCTTTGGCGAAAACCTCGCGCTGCTGACGCGGTCCTGGGAAGGTGCGATCCAGGGAACCGCGCTCCCGTCGCAACTCGAGGGCGTGAGCGTGACCCTGGGTGGCAAGCCCGCCTACCTCGCGCTGGTGAGCCCGGCGCAGTTGAACGTGCTGCTGCCAACCGACGAAATCGCGGGTCCGGTCGAACTGAAGGTGACGAACCCGCAGGGCAGTTCGCGGGTAGACGCGGTCCTCGAGCGGTATGCGCCGGGGTTCTTCACGAACCCTCTGGCTCGCAAGTACGTGGTGGCCACGCACGCCGATAACGTGCTGGTGGCGCCGGCGAGCCAATCGCCGGGCGTGGCGAGCCGGCCGGCGGTGGCTGGCGAGACGATCGTGCTGTGGGGAACGGGTTTCGGCCCGACCGCCGAGCGAGTGCCCTCCGGGCAGATGATCACGAAGGCGTATCCGCTGGCCGACCCGGGGGCGCTAAGGGTGACGATCGGCGGCAGAGCCGCGCGCGTGATATTCGCAGGGGTTACAATCCCGGGCGTCTACCAGATCAACGTCGAGGTGCCGGCCGGTCTGGAAGGAGCGGACCACGCGTTGCTGGCGGAGATCGGCGGCATGCGGACGCAGAACGATGCTTTCATCGCGCTGCAAGGCCCGTCGCAAGCCGCCGGCATCCAGGTTGCCTACAGACTGGATCCCTGGCTCGTCTACGGCACGTCGGGAGCGGGCACCTGGGCTTCCCTGCCTGTGTTAGGGCCCGTCACCCAGCACGGACCTACCTTCGCCGTGCCAGCCAGAGCCCAGATGCTTGATGCCGACGGGTTGCCCGTAGCAATTAGGCCCGCCACCTGGATCTCCGCCAATCCCGAGATAGTCACGGTGGAGCCCGGCGAAGGCACTGAAGTGAAGATCACCGTGCAGCGCGACGGCCAGAGCAGCCTGCGTGTGACCTCACTAGGAATTTCCAAAGAACTGGCCATCAAGGCGGTATATCAAGGCGCCGCCCTCGTTGTGGAGATTGCTCAATGACCGTGAAGGAGCTACCAATGTGTGACGTAGAAGCGTGCATACGGTTGAAGCTGCGATACGCGGGCGCAGTACTGCTCCTGTGCTTGAGCGTAAGTGCGCCCGCTTCCGCAGGCGCCTTGCAAGGCACAGTGAAAAACGGCACCACGGGGAAACCCGCCGCGGGTAACCAGGTGCTACTTCTGTCCTTGAAGAATGGCATGAGGGTGAGCGGTCGCGGCACGACCGATGCCAGCGGCCGTTTTAACATTTCCGTGGCCGGCACGCAGACCGATCCCTGGCTGGTGCGCGTGGTTCACCATGGCGTCCCTTACGACAAGATGGCACCGCCCGGCGTTAACCTAGGCGAACTTCAGGTCTATGATGTCGCTCAACAGCTGGACGGCGTGGCCGCGGTCCTGGGCGTGCAGCGCTTTCAGACCGAAGGCGAAACGCTGCAGGTGGTCGAACAGATTATCGTGCGAAACGACTCCCAGCCGCCGCACACCCTGATGACCGGCCGCCCCTTCAGGATGCAGTTGTCACCCGATGCGCAAGTCGAGTCCGGAATCGTGCAGGCCGCCGGCGGGCAACAGCTTACGAGCAAGCCCACTCCCGGCGAACAGAAGGGCCAGTACGACTTCGCCTTTTCTCCGTTGCGGCCGGGCGAGACCCGCTTCGCAGTTCTTTATAGGCTGCCCTATCGTGGCGAAGCAATAATCGAGCCCAACGTTCTCTATCCGCTGACACAGTTTGCGGTCGTGCTGCCGAAGTCCATGATGTTCGAGGCGAAGACGCCAGGTGTGTTCCAGCCAATGCCGCGTAAGACCGGGACGAACGTGCAGTTGACCGCCGCAGTTAAGCCGGGTCAGCCGCTGGCGTTTCGGGTCTCGGGCAACGGCACGCTGGCGGAACTCCAGGGCGAACCACAAGAAACTCAGGGCGGCGATGGGCCAGATCCCCGGCCTGCCAGTTCGGCCCCACTGCCCGCCCCGCTATAGGTCGGTGGTTCCTCTTGGGTGGATTCGGCGTGGTGATGGCGGGCAGCCTTGCGGGTTTCGTCGCGCACAAACGAAAACAACCCCGACCGGCAAGGCTGTGAGGAAATTTCAACGCAGAGGCACAGATGTCGATAGTAAGTACCTGGATTCTCGTGGTTTCCGGCGTTGCAACCAGTTTCGCAAGTCTCGAGGGCGACGACCAGCTGGTTTTGCCGATCGAGTCTTAGCAGTGCTTCCGCGATGCGGTTGACCGCGTGCTCCTCATTGCTGCGGCTGGCCTCACTGCGCGGAAGCGACTAGCGACCGGAGGCGGGCCGATTCGCCTCCGGTCACTAAGCGTCCTGCCGATCACCCGAGAGCCAGGGTGGCGGGCTCTATCCAACTACTTGAACAACCCCTTGAGCTTGTCGAAAAATCCCTTCTTTCCTTTGGGTTTTTCGGCCTCAGCGGCGGTTGCCGGTGGCTGGATCATTACCGTGTCGGCGGGCCTGCCGCGCCTTGGCAGGGCGCCTGGCGGTATCCCATCCACTTGCGCTGAGGCGGCCGCAGTCGACGCGCCCTCGGCGGTTGCAACCGGCGTTACCGTCTCCCATCCCGCAACGTGCGTGGCGCCGCCGCCATGCAGGGAGCAAATCTCGGTGGGCTGAGTGCCCGCGATAAAGATTTCGCTACGAATGCCAGGACAGCCCGCGGATGCAAGACGGCCCGTAACCGGGTCCACCTCCACCGAGACAATTCCTTCTGGCGCCGGGAATTCCCTCGCGGCACGGTATTCGCGGAACAGATGCGCGCGCTTCATGAACTCCGTCCAGATCGGCAGCGCCGATTTCGAACCCTCCAGAGGCAACTCGCTGTTGTTGTCGAAGCCAACCCAGACAACGCAAATCAGGTTTGAGGTGAAGCCTGCGAACCAGCCGTCGTGAGACGTCCCGGTTTTTCCTGCAGCAGGCAGGGTGAATCCGCGCGAGCGTACACCCGCTCCGGTCCCACTGCGCAGCACCTCTTCCATCAGATTCACCATCAGGAACGTCACACGGGGATCAAGCACGGGCTTGTGTACCGTCTTATTCTCGTAGATCGCGTGACCTGCAGCGTCGCGGATGAACTTGATATAAGAGGGCTTTGTCATCGTGCCCTGATTAGCAAACATCGTGTAGGCCCCGGCCATTTCGATCGGAGTGACTTCGTAAGCGCCGAGCGCAATAGCGGGTGTCGCTTTGATGTCGCTGTTTAAGCCGGCTTGCCTGGCCAGCGCCGCGACCTTGTCGAAACCGACCATTTCCGCAACTTTCACTGTCGGAATGTTCATCGATTTCGAGAGCGCCTGACGCAGCGTCACTATGCCGTGGACCTCATTTTTGAAGTTGCCAGGCTCATAGGCCTTGCCATCAAACCAGAAGGTCGTGGGCTCATCCACAAGCTGCAATATCGGCGTGATTGGTCTGGAACTCCCATCTACCCCGGTGTTCATCGCTGCCGCATACACGAAAGGCTTGAAAATCGAACCCGGCTGGCGTTTGGCAACAGCATGGTTCAATTGGCTGACGCCGTAGTTGCGCCCTCCGATCAGCGCCTTGATTTCTCCCGTACGGGGATCGATAGCGACCAGCGCAACCTGGGCTTCCGGATAGCTCTGCCCCTTCTTCTGGCGCTTCTGCAGTTGCGTGTCAACCTCTTGCAGGCCAAGGCGCACGGCCTCTGCGGCAGACTGCTGCAGGTTCATGTCAAGAGTGGTGTAAACGCGATAGCTCTTGGACTGGAAGTCGTGGTCCTGAAAACGGTCCTGCAGTTCGTCGTTCACCAGATCGACAAAGTACGGCGCATCAGTGGAATCCACTCCGCCCTTGGCAACCGCGAGTTGCCTGGCTGCGGCATCCGAGTAATCCTGTTCGGAGATATAACCGTTTTCACGCATCAAACCGAGCACCAGGTTGCGACGCGCACGGGCGCGGTCCGGCCAGCGATACGGATTCGTAAAACTGGGCCGCTGAATCAAACCGGCCAGAGTAGCAGCCTCAGGCAAAGTCAGTTGCGTAATATCCTTGGCGAAATAGGCCTGCGACGCTTCCCCGAAACCGCGGATCGCGAAACTGCCGCGCCGCCCCAGATCGACATGGTTCGCGTAGTACTCGAAAATCTCTTCCTTTGTCAGTTTGCGCTCAAGCTCAATCGTAATCAGTGCTTCGGCTGCTTTACGTTTCGGTGTCTTGGCCGGCGTGAGAAAAAATCCGCGCGCTAATTGCATGCTGAGAGTTGATGCGCCCTCAGCGGTATACCCCTTCTTAACGTCGATATACGCGGCCTTGATAATGCGCAGCGGGTCAAACCCGGCATGCTGGAAGAAGCGCTTGTCCTCCACCGATACCACTGCATTCACCAGCACCTTGGGAATGTCCGCATACTTCACAATGCGGCGCTTTTCCCTTTTGCGGTCGAATAGATTGGTAATCAGTTCGGGCTCAAGCATGTACTGGTTACGTTCCGTGTTGTCGCGCAACGAAACGATCCGCGTCACTTTCGTGCCCTGCAGTTGGATGACGCCGGCCTCCTGATCGAAGTAGGAGTCGGGCCCCGGGAATACTTCTACCCCGTCCGCGCGCACACGAAACCAGCCCATGCGGTTACCGTGCGATTCGCTATACCCGCTACGCCGCAACTGCGTCACAATCTCCGACGACAGCACATCATCTCCCACGCTCAGTGTGCGCGGGGCGGCGAACAGCATGGACGTATTAGGGAATGGCCCGGTCGAACAGCTTCTCGTCGATCATCCGGCCGAACTTGACATAAAAATAGGAAAACACTCCGATTCCGCTGACACCGATAAGAACCGTTGCGATCAGCAACGCTTTTCCGATCGGGTTCATCAGGAATCGTACGAGGATGGCTTTTTGCGGAACTTGTACTCGAACAGCCAAAGGTTTGTGCCCTCGACATCTATTCTCTCATGCTGCGCGCTGCGGAGCGTAGAACGTGTGGTGCATTCGAGGTGATAAAATCCACCGGTGAGAAGTTTATTTCTGTTTACGCTGCTGCCGCTGGCGGCTTCGTTCGCACAGTCCTTGCCAAAAGAGGAAGGCTATCGCGGCATCTGGTATTTCAACCAGCCCTCCAAAGATCAGTACAAATACAAGTACAGCGGCGGCTTCGCTACGTACCCACAGCAACATGCGCCCATCGCAATCTACTCGAAGGCAGCTGACAAAACGTTTTTCGTGTATGGCGGAACGGTTAAAGGAAAACGGGAACTGCTCCACATGGTTTCATATTTCGACCATAAAACCGGCATGGTTCCCCGCCCCGTTTTGCTGATGAACAAGAAGACGGACGACGCGCACGATAACCCGACGCTTTCAATCGACAACGAAGGGTATCTGTGGATATTCGGGAGCGCTCACGGCACGTCGCGTCCGGCTTACATTCACCGCAGCCGCAAGCCCTATTCTATTGACGATTTCGAGCGAATCAGCGAGACTAACTTCTCCTACCCGCAGCCCTGGCACATCGCCGGTCAGGGTTTTCTGTTCCTCCACACCAGATATCGCGATGGCGGACGCAGCCTGTTCTGGATGCGCAGTGCGGATGGACGGCAGTGGACGGAACCGGAACTGTTGTCGCGCTTCGACATGGGGCACTACCAGATCAGCTTGCCTAACGGCAAAAGCGTGGGTACCGCATTCAACTATCATCCGAAACCGCTCGGCCTCAACGAACGAACGAACATCTACTATGTAGCCACCAGCGATATGGGTGCTACCTGGAAGACAGCAGGCGGGGAAACGGTAAAGCTGCCACTGCAGGATGCCAAAAACGCCGCGCTGGTTCACGATTTCAAAGCCGAGAAATTGCTGGTCTACATGAAAGACATGCAGTACGACAGTGCGGGTCGTCCGGTGCTGCTGTATCTCACGAGCAAGGGCTTCGAGTCGGGCCCGAAGAACGATCCGCGAACGCTGCATACCGCACATTGGGACGGCAAGAACTGGGTCATGCGGGTGGTTACTACGACAGACCACAATTATGATTACGGTTCGCTCTATGTGGAGCCCGATGGACTATGGCGCATTATCGCTACGACAGCGCCAGGACCGCAGGCCTACGGTACCGGCGGCGAAGTCATGATGTGGCAGAGCCGCGATCAGGGAAAGACATGGAGTTCAAAGCAACTCACCAAAGGGAGCACACTGAACCAGAACTATCCGCGCCGTCCGCTAAACGCACATCCTGATTTCTACGCGATCTGGGCAGATGGCAATGCCTTCGAGCCATCTGAGTCAAGCCTGTATTTCACAGACCGCAAGGGCAGCTCAGTTTGGAAGTTGCCGTCCGTGATGAAAGCTGAGTTCGAAAAGCCGCAGCGCGTGCGCTAGCCGCCGCCGTAAGCCGGCTTCCAGATCCAGGGGATCACTTTCGTGCGCCGGGCCCATCGCTCCCATTGCGCAACCAGCGCCTTCACGCGCTCGGGATGCTGCGCGGCCAGATCGTGCATCTCGCTGCGGTCCTTGTCCAGGTTGTAGAGCGACCACGCACCGCCTGCCGTCAGCGCCACAGCCTTCCACGGCCCGACGCGCACGGCGCGATTTCCTTCGTGTTCCCAGTACAGCGCCTCACGCTCGATCCTCTTGCCCGCGAAGGCCGGTTTCAGGCTCTTGCCTTCCATTGGAGGAATCGCACTGCCGTGATGTTCGGCGGGGTACTTTGCGCCCGCCAGTTCGACGCACGTCGGCATCATGTCTATTATGTGACCCGGGGTGTGATCGAACGTGCCGGCGCGCTTCAATCCCGCGGGCCAGTGGGCGATCAGCGGAGTGCAGATGCCGCCTTCGTGCGCGTAGTGCTTATACAAGCGGAAAGGAGTGTTGCAGGCGTTGGCCCAGGCAGAACCATAGCTGTGATAGGTGCCTCGCTGACCCATGCCCGCGAGTCGTTCGCCCTTGTGCAGTTCGTTGTCCGGTCCCGAACGCCCGTCGAAACCAAACGGGTCCCACTCCGCACAGGCCCCGTTGTCGGAAAGAAACAGAACCAGCGTATTATCCAGTTGCCCGTTTGCTTTCAGGTCGGCGATGACGCGGCCAATGTTGCGGTCCATCACATGAACCATGGCCGCAAAGGTCGCCATGCGGCGCGCCAGATCTTTCTGGCGGTCTTTATCGAGCGAGGACCAGGCGGGGTTCTGGTCGTTGGCGGTTCCCTTTAGCGTCAACACGCGGTTCGGTCCGATATTGCTGCGCGGCGTCATCTCCCATTTCTGCCCGAAGAGTCCCATCTTTCTCAAGCGGGCCTGGCGTTCTTCGCGTATCACGTCCCACCCGCGCTCGTACACCGGCATGTACTTGTCGATCACATCTTTCGGAGCATGCAAGGGAAAGTGCGGCGCATTGTACGCCAGATAGAAGAAGAATGGCTGCTTGCGGGTGCGCGCCGCGCCTAGAAAATCGAGGGCATGATCGGTGATCGCGTTCGTCGCATAAAATTCGCCTTCCTTGTAGGTGCGCATCGGCCTGCCCTCAGGCAAACGCGTATAAACCTTGGGCTCCCAAAAGCTGTCGAACCCGTGCACCATTCCAAAGAAATCGTCGAAACCTCGCTCCACGGGACCAGGTTGTCCCAAGTGCCACTTTCCAGCCATGTACGTGGAATAGCCAGCCGCGCGCATCACCTCAGGAATGGTCACGTTCTTGCGGTTCATCTGGCCGGTGTAGCCGGGGAATTTCTCGGGATCCTGCTTCGCGCCGGTCATGTTGCCGATACCAGTCTGGTGCGGGTGCAATCCCGTCATCAGAGCCGAACGCGAAGGACAGCAGCGCGCCGAATTGTAGAACTGCGTGAAGCGAACGCCACCGCTCGCCAGTTTGTCGAGATTCGGCGTCTCGATTTCTCCACCGTAGCAGCCGATGTCCGAGAAGCCGAGATCGTCGGCGAGAATCAGCAGAACGTTAGGCCGCTCTGCCGCGGCACCGTTCGCTTGCGGCACCAGTGTGGCCAGCGCCGCACCCGCCGTCTGTCTCAAAAATGTTCGTCGTTGCACTCGCTACAAAGCTAATCCTTTTTGTCCAAACTGGCAAGCTCAGTCCAAATGTCCTGATTGGGCTTCCAGTTGTGGCTCTCAATGCCGGAAATCTGCAGTTCGGGCACTTGTAACGTGCCGTGACCATATGGGCAGATATACTCCGTGCGCGGTGGTCCGATAAACAAAACATGATTCCACGATCCTGTAGCGACAGGCATTCGCAGACGGCTCAGGCAAGCGCGGCAACGGCGACGCTGGTCCCAAATCGCCAGATAAACGAGACCGGCGCATATCAATGAAAAGATCATGACGGCAAAGGTCCACGGCAGGTCGTGCACAAAACGAGCCTGCTTGTACACTTCGCGATAGTAGAGAGTTGCCGGCGATTCCGGAACCAGCCAGACCAACCCAATCCAAAGCAGTGATGCTATGCCGGTCACGGCCAGCAGCTTCGAAAGAAAATAGGCCCAGTACTTCATTATTGATTTAGAGTCCGGCCGATGCCGCTTGGTTCCTTATTTAGCTCCGAATTTAGCTCCGAAACATATTCCGTAGCAGAAAGACCAGATTCGCCGGACGTTCCGCGAGCCTGCGCATAAAGTACGGATACCATGCGCCGCCATACGGCACGTACAATCGCAACCGGAATCCGTCGTCGGTCAAACGCTGCTGCAAATCTTTGCGGATTCCATAAAGCATCTGGAATTCATAGCGTTCAGGTGCAAGCTTGAGTTCGCTCGCGAAACTTCGAACCGCGGCGATCACCCTGGGGTCGTGCGTTGCAAGCGCCGGGTACGTCCCGTGTTGCAGCAGCATTCGTGCCAGAACCACGAAATTGCCATCGACGTCGGCCTTCTTCGGGAACGCAACATCCTCCGCTTCCATGTATGCGCCTTTGCACAACCGCACAGGAATGCTCTCTCTGCAAAGCTGTTCGACGTCTTCTTTGCTGCGGTATAGATATGCCTGGATCACCGCTCGTACGCAACCATGGCGAGCGTGCATATCACGTACGATGCTTAGCGTTCGATCGACGTACGGACTGGACTCCATGTCAATCTCAACCTGTGTGCCGACCTGCTTTGCCTGCCAGATCACCGCTTCCACAAGGTTTCTGCAAAGATCGTCTGAAATTTCCATCCCGAATTGGCTGAGTTTCAGTGAGACAGTGAAGGGAAACGCGGTTGTTGGGATCTGCGACAGCGCTTTCAGATAAGCATCACGAGAACGTTCCGCTTCTGCGGGCGACGTAACGCTTTCGCCCAGGTGGTCCAGCGTGACCAGGAAACAACTCTGGTTGAGCTCTCGCGCAACGCGAAGCGCATCCTCAAGCGTGTTGCCGGCCACGAACCGCTTGGTGAGCCGTTCCGCAATGGACGAGGATTCCACCCAGGACCGCAGGTGTTTCTGACTCGAGAGATAGAGTAAAGCGCGTCGCAGAATCATTGCTCGCCTCGTGCTTTCCCATTCTGACAGAAACAGCACTGCAAGGTGGTGCTTCACTCAAGCGACGCATTCTACTCAGGCATCTTCAAGTTGATTATGGAAAACATGGCCCCTTGCGGATCAGAAATCACGCTCATGCGGCCGACCCCGGGTATGTCGAACGGCTCAGCTTTAACCGTGCCGCCGAGTTCCCTTGCGAGCTTCGCGGTGTCGTCGCAATCGGGAACGCTGAAATAGACCATCCAGTGCGGCGGAATTCCGGCCCATTGCTCATTCATCTGCAGCATGCCGCCATTAGGCTTGCCCTGGTTTAGCCAGGTCGTGTAGTCCATGTTCCCCATCGGCTGCACGTGCACGCCCCAATCGAACAGGCGCGTGTAGAATTCTTTCGCCGCTTGCGCGTCGCTGGTCGCGAGTTCAGTCCAGCAATGACGGAAGTTCACTTCGTCCGCCTGCGAACCGATATGTTTCCCCGCCTGCCAAATAGAGAATGTCGCGCCTTGTGGGTCACGGATGACCGCCAGCGTCCCCTCTTCGCCAACATCACAAGGTCCAGCCAGAATCTTCCCGCCAAGTTCCGTGGCTTTTGCAACCGACTCTTTAACGTCCTTGACGGCAACGTAGGGCAACCAATGCGGCGGAACTCCCTGCTCCTTCTGATCATTCATCAAGGTGTAGGCTGCGGCCGCATCGTTTCCGTTGGATTGGAAGATGTAGTACGTCATGCCACCCATCGAACCATCGCGCACAGTCCAATGCAGTAGCTTGGCGTAGAAATCCCTGCCCGCTTCCAGATCAGTTGTTCCGAGTTCGACCCAGCAAAACTCACCAGGGGGATGGGACTCGATTTTCGACATCGGTGTTTCCTCCAATTGGTTCATCATAAGGCAGCACTCCTACTTGAACAAGCACGATATGCTTTGATTGGTGAAAATTTCGATGAACACTTCAAAGCGGACTTTTTTGAAAACCGCGCTGGCCGGGGCTGCTGCCCTAGTTGCGCCCGAAGCCTTGCGCTCAGCCACGGCAGCGAAGATACGTAGAATTCGCTTTTACGAACCGGCGGATGCAAAACCGACCTTTAACCAAAGCACGCGCATCGTCACGGTCGAAACCGACTCCGGGCTGACAGGCATCGGTGAAGGCGGTTCGAAAGACATGCTGGAGCAGTGCGCGGGCATGTTGATCGGCGAAGATCCTGGCCGCATCGAACATCTTTGGCAGTATCTGTTTCGCGGTTACTTTTATCCTGCAGGCAGAGAGAAACTGCACGCGCTCGGCGCGCTCGATCTGGCGCTCTGGGACTTGAAGGGCAAGGCGCTCGGCGTGCCTGTCTATGAGTTGCTCGGCGGTCTGACGCGCAATCACATTGAATGTTACTCGACTGGTTTTCCGCGCAAGGGCAGCCTCAAGGAGACGGCGCGCGCGTGCATCGAGGCGGGCTTTCGCGCATTTCGCACGTCGGTTGCCGACCCGGGTAACAAGGCACCTTTTCGCGCGCGCGACATGGTGCAGAAGTCCTTCGATCAGTGCCGCGAGATTCGCGATGGCGTTGCCCCGGATGGCGATTGGGCGATCGACTATCACACCCGTCTGGATCTGCCGGATGCCGTGCGTTTGAGCACGCTTTTGGAACCGCTGAATCCAATGTTTATTGAGGATCCGGTGCGTTCGGAAAACCTCGCAGCGCTCCGTAGCTTCCGCGCGCAATCCAAATTGCCCCTTGCTGTCGGCGAGCAGTTCGGCGCGCGCTGGGACACCAACGAATTGATTGAGCAGCACACAATTGATTACACGCGCGTAACGCTGCCGAATTGCGGCGGCATCACGGAGTTCATGAAACTCGCGGCACTCTGCGATACGCACCACGTTGGGTTCGTTCCGCATTTCACGGGCCCGATTTCCATTGCGGCACTGGTGCATGTCCTGTGCGCGGTGTCAGGACCGGTGATGATGGAGATCAGCGGCGCAGCACCTAAACTTGGCCCGCACATCCCACAAGCCGCCGACTTTAGAGATGGAAAACTCTGGCCGCGGCCTGCACCGGGATTGGGCGTCGAACTGAACCTGAAAGCGATGCAACTCGTCGCGGAGTTCACAGAGCGCAAAGCGCCGATCCCGTCGTTCCGGCGTCCGGATGGCTCATTTACCAACTGGTAGCTCTTGACAATACAGCCATAATTCGACTATTCTCGAAGTATGGAACTTAAGCCTGTTTGCGCGAATGAAGACATCCTCTGCATCGCCGACGTTCTGACGCGTGGCTGGGAGACTCCTGTTGAAGTGAAACCTGCGGTGAACGAAATCCCTGACTGTCTCCCGTGCCTGCTGAACGACTGGGATGACGAGTACCCGAACTAGCGCAAAACCTGCTCCCGTTGATCGCGCGAGATCGTGATGGTTTTCGCCGAGCCGGTCAGATCGCTAATCGACTCCGTGGTATTTCCATCCAGTTTCAACACAACATCGCCCTTGCGTAGTCCCCCACGCGCGGCCAGCGATTCGGCAGGCACTTCGAGCACCAACACGCCAACCTCACCCGACAATCCCGATGCCGAGACGTCGCCCAGGCCCACGACATTGCGTACAGTCGCGCCCATCCAGACCACGCTGCGTGTGTCTCGATTGCTCTTCAACGTGGCCGATTGCTCCACAGCACTACCGGGCAATTTCGGTTGCCGCGCAATAGCCTTCAATTCCGGTTTCTTCACACCAAACTGATCCATTGGAAAGTTCTTGAACCCGAGTTTCAGCGCCGGCGAATTGGGCTTCACTCGATAATCGCCGCGCGCGGGATCAACAAACAGCGCATCGGCAATGATGGAGTGCTCATCCAGCCCGCTTTGCTTCTGCAGCACCTTCGCGCTCGCGCTCTCCGCCTGACCGGGCTTGTGCAGCAGATTGAAATCACTCTGCTTGCCCCACGGCTGATTCACCCGAATCGGCTTGTACTGCCCGAACACGATGTTGTTGCGAAACACATCCTGACTATTGCCATACCAGACGTGCGGGTTAAACGAATTGTTCACAATGATGTTGTTCTCGGCCTTGCGATAAAAGCCCTCGCGCAGTTTGAGGCCGCCGTTCAGGCAAAGGTTGTTGTAGATCTGGTAATTACTGGAGCCATCATCAAGATCGATGTCCCAGCCGTGATCGCAGCGCCAGCGATTGTTGCGCAGAATGTTCGTCTTCACGACATCAAGCAGCGGCAGATTGCGGTTCTCGCCAAGCGTGATGGTGTTGAGGTCGATATCTTTCAATCCCCAATAACGGTCGCGTCCCCACGAATTGAAAGAACCATGGTCGCCCGTCTCCTGCACGGTATCGAAGATGTCGCTATGCTCGATCACGTGTCCGCCCCAGGTGCCTTCCGAAATGTTGATGCCCGCGCGCGGCACATCGTAAATCGAACAGTGGCGCACAGTGATTCCCTGAGCCATCGAGATCTGCACAGGCGCTGTCTGTTTCTCCACGCGACCCGTGCGATAGATCAGCGAGTCTTCCACCGTGCAATCCGCCGGATAGTTGTTGGTCTTCGGACCCACCGTTCGATCGATATCGTTGAAACTCTGCCGCTCGGCATATTCGAACAGCGGACTGCGAACCGCCTTGGGATCGCCAACAAAGGCGACACCATTGGCGCCGGCATTGGCGATATGGCAGCCGCGAATTGTGAGGCGCCGTGCGTACATGTTCACGAACACCGCGTTGCCGCCGACCTGATCCAGAAAAACGTCTTCGAGCGCGCAGTCTTCACTGCCGTTGAAGTAAATCGCTCCGCCGCGATACGTGGTCCAGTCACTGCGCAGCAGTGGTTCGCGATTATCCATGAACGTGCGGGCAGCATGTCTGATGGTGAAGCCCTTCAGCGTGACGAAACGCACCGGTTGCGCTTCGTTGCCGCGAAATTCGATCAAGTGGCGCAGCCGTACCGCTTCGATGGTCGCGCGTGCCAGGTCGAGCCCCTTGGGCGGATAGAAGTACAGCGTCGCAGTCTTCTCGTTCAGAAACCATTCACCAGGCGCGTCAAGCTCTTCGAAGATGTTCTCTACAAAGCGATACTTCGCATGCATGCCCATGCGGCGATTGTTCTGCCAGCCGCCTTCGTACGTAATATTGCCGTCGGCGCCCTTGCCTGTAATCACGTAATGGAAATCGCCCCACAAATGGCGATGCATGGCGTGGATGAATCCGCCGCGCGGATCGGCCCACTTTGCCGCGCGCGCTTTGCCGAACGCATCCGGATCCCAACCATCGAAATAGCCGGCTGCCGGATTGTAGTTCGGATAGCGCGCCAGATGCTGCCGTTCGCCGTTGACGAACAGTTGATCTGTACGCAAGGTGGCAGGCACGCGAGCCTGCATGATCCCATCCCGATACGGGGTCCACTTCAATTGCAGTCGTGCGCCGCCGCTCAACACAGGCGTTTCACCCGGATAGGCGGCATAGGCGACGGGAGCGCTTTTACTGCCCGAGTCTTCCGCGGTGAACACCATTGTGTCCGGAAGGTAATAAGTGCCGGAGCGGAAATAGACCGTGCGAGGTTCGGCCTTGCTGAGCTTACGCACAGCTTTTTGAGCGCCTGCGAAGGTGCGTAGAGGACTGGATCTGGCACCCGAGTTCGCATCATTCCCACCCGGACTCACATAAACCTCAGCAGCACCCGCCAGCGAGGCGACACACAGCAAGCAGGAGAGGGCAAGTGATCCCAAGTGCATGAAAGCAAGCATATCAGATGGCGTCTTTCCGGCCTTTTCAGCGGCTTCTAAGTGCATGGCTGTGTTATGATTACGGCTTCATGCAGAAGGTTTTGAATTAGATTAGCGAGGATTCATTTCTTATGTGGTTAGGCATCGATATCGGCACCGGCGGAAGCCGCGCATTGCTTGTGAATGAGAAAGGCCGCGTGGTTGCAGCGGTCACGGCTCCTCATGAAGACATGAAGATGGAGAAGCCGCTCTGGGCGGAACAGCGTCCGGAGAACTGGTGGGACGCGGCGCAGCAGGCCATCAAGGCAGTGCTGAAAGAAGGTAAGGTCAAGCCGGGCGCCATCAAGGGTATCGGTCTCTCCGGCCAGATGCATGGCCTCGTAATTCTGGATGAGAACAACGAAGTGATTCGCCCCGCTTTGATCTGGTGCGACCAGCGCAGCCAGAATCAGGTGGATTGGATCAATCAAACGGTCGGCAAAGATAACGTGCTGGCATTCACGGCAAACCCGGTATTAACGGGCTTCACGCTGCCAAAACTGCTTTGGGTGCGCGACAATGAGCCGCGCAATTACGCGCGCGTGCGCAAGATGCTGCTGCCCAAGGATTACATTCGTTTCAAGCTCACCGGCGAGTTTGCCACTGACGTTTCTGACGCTTCCGGCACCGCGCTATTCGATGTGGTGACGCGCAAGTGGTCCAGCGAGATGGTTTCGCGCGTTAAGCTCGACGAGAGCATTCTCCCGCAGGTTTTCGAGTCCTCCGACATCACAGGCTGCATTACGGAAGAGGCTGCGGCGGCAACGGGTCTCACCGTCGGCATTCCGGTTGTGGGCGGCGGCGGCGATCAGGCCGCGAGTGCGGTTGGCAACGGAATCGTTGAGCCGGGCATCGTGTCGTGCACCATCGGCACTTCAGGTGTCGTGTTCGCGCACATGGAACGTCCTACGTATGACCCGAAGGGTCGCGTACACACCTTCTGCCATGCCGTAAAGGGCAAATGGCACGTGATGGGCGTGACGCAGGGCGCGGGACTCAGCCTGCAGTGGTATCGCAACCAGTTCGCACCCGGCGTTGAATACGACAAGTTGATGGACGAAGCGGCCACGGCACCGTGCGGCTCACAGGGACTCTTCTGGCTGCCATATCTGATGGGTGAGCGGACCCCGCACCTGGACGCGACGGCACGCGGCGGCTGGATTGGCGTGACGGCGAAGCACACACGCGCCGACATGATCCGCTCCTTGATCGAAGGCGTCTCATACAGCTTGAAGGATTGCCTCGATCTGCTCGACGCAATGGGCGCTCCAGTGGAGAATGTGCGCGTATCAGGCGGTGGCGGGAAAAGCCCCTTCTGGCGTCAGGTGCTTGCCGATCTGTTCAGCAAGAGGGTGGTCACACTGGAAACGCAGGAGGGTTCGGCATACGGCGCAGCGCTTCTGGCCATGGTCGGCACGGGCCAGTACGAAACCGTGCAGGCCGCCTGCAAAGCGACGATCCGCGAAGTTGACGGAGTCTCACCGCGACCGCACGAATCGCACCGCTACTCAGCAGGACACGAAGTTTACCGCTCGCTCTACAAGACGCTCAAGCCCATCTATGGGTTGATCCGTAACCTGCAGTAAACAAGAGACTGCCGATCAACGCCGATATATCTGGCGTTGATCGGCAGCGTGATATAAACTACTGACGTTTGGCAGCAAACGGCCTGGGCTGCTTCGCACCCTCCCGCTCCTGCGTCCCCTTCAGTTCGTCGCCTGCCAGGGTTGCTTTCCAGGTGGTCTTGGACACGCCCTTCTTGCCCTCGATCTCTGTCACAAAGCTGATGGTGTTCCCGTCGATCTTGCCGTCCTTGATTTCTGCCGTGCGCTCGCGTGGGCCGCCGGCCATCGTGACCTTGCCGGTGAGCTTGTCGCCCGCCGATTTCAGATCTAGCGTCGTTTTGATCGTTACTTCCGCGGCGCCGTCCTTCTTGCCGCCGGTCTGTTTGGACTCGAAACCCCATTTGCCGTCAATAGAGGCAGCCGGGGCGGCCCACGCGCAAGCTAGCGCTAGGGCTACCATGGAAACGATAAGCTTTTTCAAAGTGATGATTACTCCTGGTATATAAGAACTCCACTTCTCTGATGAAAGTTACGCCCGAAACCGCGAATTCCCCCGAATACTGCGACGTCAGCCTGCCGGTCCCCATGGATCAGGCATTCACATACGCGCTGCCGGAGGCATTGCGTTGGCGCGTAAAGCCGGGTTGCCGCATCCTGGTTCCGTTCGGTCCGCGCAAGCTGACTGGAGTCGTGCTGCGTGTGCATAGCGAAGCACCGTCGATGAGCGCCAAGCTCATCCTGCGACTGCTGGACGAAGAACCGGTGCTCGACGACGAACTGATGTCGCTGGGCCGCTGGATCGCAGGCTACTATTGCGCGCCGCTCGGCGAGGTGTTGCGTTCGATGACCCCGCTAGGCGGTGAAATCCGCAAATCGAAGCAGTACACGCTGACTGACGAAGGCCGCGACGCCGTGCGGCAGTTGCTTCTTGGCACACCTACCGAGGACCCTTCCGTCGAAATCCTGCGCCTGCTGGAAGTACGCACTTTATCGCTGCCCTCGCTGATGAAAAAGGTCCCCGGCGCTGACAGGGTTCTTAAAACTCTCGAGAAGAAAGGACTCGTTACCAAGGAAGAACTACATGTCGATCGCGACCCGTTGCGCGCCGCCGCTGAACGTTTGCGCGTGGAATTCACTGGTCGCCCGAGTGAAGTAAAACTGCCGAAGGCGGAGCGCGAGTTAGTCGCATATCTGGAGTTACACCCCGGTGCACACAATCTGAAAGAACTCGATGAACTGATGCCCGGAGCCAGTCAGGCCGCACGCGCACTCGCGCGCAAGAAGCTGCTGACACTCGCGCTGATCGATCCCGTGCCCCTTAACATCGAGGAACGTCCTCCGCACAAAATGAACGAGCGGCAGCAGTGCGCCTTCAACGCGATTCGCACGGCCGTCGAGCAGAAGAAATTCCAGACATTCCTGCTGCAAGGCGTGACTGGCAGCGGCAAGACCGAGGTCTATCTCAACGCCATTCAGGCCACGCTGGATGCGGGACGCGGCGCGCTTTTGCTGGTCCCGGAAATTGGACTGACGCCCGCCATGGCGCACCAGTTCTTCCAGCGCTTCGGAGACAAGGTGGCGATACTGCACTCCGCGTTCACGGACATCGAACGCGCCGAGCAGTGGCGCCGCATACGAAACGGTCTGGCTGGAGTGGTCGTGGGGACCCGTTCCGGCGTCTTCGCGCCCGTTCGTAATCTGGGCCTCATCATTGTCGATGAAGAGCACGACGGCAGCTACAAGCAGGAGGAAAATCCGCGTTACAACGGTCGCGACGTCGCAATCGTGCGCGCTCATCAGGCCGCCGCTTGCGTCGTGCTCGGCTCCGCGACGCCGAGCCTCGAAAGCAAGTTCAACGTGGAGCGCGGAAAGCACGTGCTGCTCGAATTGCCAGAGCGCGTCGAGAGCCGCCCGATGCCCGATGTCGAACTGATCGACATGCGTCAGGAGTTTTTGGAAACGCGCAAGATGGCAAACTTCTCGCGGCGCATGATCGAAGAGATCGGCCAACGATTGGAATGCGGCGAGCAAACGATGGTGCTGCTGAACAGGCGCGGATTCTCAAGCTTTGTCACGTGTCGCGCCTGCGGACACAAGTTCGAATGCCAGAATTGCGCCGTCACGCTGACTTATCATCGTCGCGACCGGCGCCTGTTGTGCCACTACTGCAATTACGCCGAAAAGGTCCCCGAGACCTGTCCCGCGTGTGCCGCCGAACATGTGCAGTTCATCGGCGTGGGCGCGGAGAAGGTGGAAGAAGAACTGCACCACGCGTTCCCCAAGGCGCGCATCGCGCGCATGGATCGGGACACCGTCACCAGCAAGCACCATTTCGAAACCATTCTCTATGGCTTTCGCGAACGCGAGTTCGACATTCTGGTGGGCACGCAGATGATCGCGAAAGGGCACGACATTCCTAACGTGACGCTGGTTGCAGTGGTCTCGGCAGACGTCGGCCTGGGCATGCCGGATTTCCGCGCGGCTGAGCGCACGTTTCAGTTGCTGACCCAGGTGGCCGGGCGTGCCGGACGCGGAGAACTGCGTGGCAGAGTGCTGGTGCAGACCATCAATCCCGAACACTACGCCATCCGCTGCGCCGCCGCGCAGGACTACGCAATGTTCTACGAAAAGGAAATGCAGTTCCGCCGGGCGATGCGCTATCCACCCTTCGCCGCACTTGCGAACGTGCTGGTACGCTCAGAAAAGAAGGAAGACGCGCTACGCATGAGCGCCGAGATGGCAGATCTGCTGATACCCGCGCCCGAGAATATTCGCGTGCTCGGACCAGCGGAAGCACCAGTGCCACGCCTCAAAAACGAGTTTCGCTATCAGGTGCTGATCAAGGCCGCGAATCGCAAGACTCTCAACGAAACGCTGCAGCACCTGCGAAAGCATGCACTCGAAAATAAATGGGGCCCGACATCACTCGTTATTGATGTCGATCCGCTAAGCTTGCTGTGAGGTATGGATTTTCAGATCGTTGAAGCGAATCTCCGTTACGCCATGCGCTGCTTCACCCAGGCAAGCAAGCTGGGTGAGGTCCGCGATACCGACGGAATCTGGATCGCCTCCTGTGGCATGGATTATGGCGTCTTCAACTCCGCCATGCTTTCCGAACCGGTCACAGGCGGAGAAACTGAATTGTGCCGCCGTATCGCTATTCCCGAAGTGCACTTCCAGACGAGAGAATTGCGCTGGTCGTTCTGGATTTGCGAGGACCTGATCGATCGCCACTTCCGCAAGAAAGCCCGCGACACTTTTTTTGATCGCGGTTTCCGCATGCTCGTCGAGCCACCCGGCATGCTCGCGGAACGCCTGCGTCCAACCCTTCGTAAGCTTCCGAAGTTGGACTTCTGTGCTGTCAACAGCCTTGCCACACGCCAGGAATTCGCACATATCATGTCGATCTGCTTTGAGCTGCCCTTCCCTACCGCCTGCGACATCTATCAGAGCGAAGGGCCATGGAAAAATGGCATGCAGGGCTTTCTCGGGTATGTGGATGGCGTCGCCGTGAGTGCCGCCGCGGTCGTGGTGGCTGCGGATGCGGTTGGTGTCTATGCGGTGGCGACAATGCCTGATCAGCGCGGCAAGGGCTATGCGGAAGCGACCATTCGTCATGCCGTCGCACAGGCCACTGCCGCAACCGGAATCGAACGCACGGTACTGCAATCCACCCACGCCGGCATGAGCCTTTATCAGCGCATGGGTTACCGCCCTGTCACTCGCTTCTGGGTTATGCTGCCGTACTGATGCCGCTACTCCTGCGCCGTAATCCGTAACGCACCGGATGCTTTACGCTGCCCGTACGCACGCACCGCAGGCCCATAGTCAGAGCGGATCGCCTCCAGCGCAAGCGGCTCTCCCAGCGCGTCGCGCGCGCCGATAACGGTGAGCGGTCTCGGTGCGATCGCGGCCGCAAGATCCGGCAAATCGAAATCGCGCAACACCCCCGGGACAACGACATCAATGAGATCTTTGTGCGTGCGCGCCCGGACTGCCGTCATATACGACAGCAACGAATTCTCAACCGTAACAGCAGCGAAGCGCGGCTCAAGCACAGCCGCGTAAAGCGCGACCACGCCCGCATTGCCGCGACCATGAATTGCGATCTTGTCCGCAGCCACTTCGTTTCGCGTCAACAGATGCCGGAAGGCTGCCAGAACATCGCTCACCTGAATTCCAACAATCGTCTTGCCCACGAGCATCGCCCGGTTCGCAGTCTGCCACTGCGGTGTGTACCCGGTTGCTTTATCCACCTTGCCACTTGATACACCGCGCACGCGCAACTCCAGTACCACACGACCTGCGGCTACCATGCGCTCAATCTCTGCACTGGCCAGTCCCATCGAAATCACCGCAGGCAGGCGTTTGGCTCCCGGCGGCGCATGCAGTTCCGCATCGATTTTGACATCGGCCTCGACCCCGTCGAATCCGATTCGCTGCGCAACTTGCGTGACCTTCAAAGGTTTGCGTTTCGCATACAACTCCTCCGCGAGTTTCTGATTCAACGCCTGTACGGTTTTGCCACTCAACGATGTCGAAACCTGACCCGTGCTGGTGACATTGAGCAGTTCTTCAGCTTCGGGCGTGATCGCCGGCTCCGTGCCATCCTCGTCGCGGCCCTGCAGCCACTTGGTCATCCAGCGGTAGGTCGCCTCCCGGCGCGGCTTGGACCACCCATGCTTGTCGTCGTATTCAAAGTAGCCGGCCTTGCCAGGCGCGTCGATCACTTCAAACGTGCGCTTTACCTCAGCGAACGTGGCGCGCGCGCCGGCTATAGGAAAGAAGTCCTGGATCGCAGTAAGCATCTGAATCGGGCGCGGTGCGAAGGCAATCAGGAAATCGCCGAAGTCGAGACCAGCGCGCAGGAACCCCGGAAAATTCTGCTCCGCATCCTGTGGACCGGGCACATGCCATAGCGTCTTCCATGACGTGATGTAACACGACGTCACCACCGCGGCCAGACGCGGTTCCAGCACTGCCAGATAGGCCGCCTGTGTGCCGCCGCCTGAATTTCCAGCCACTCCGATGCGCTTGGAGTTGACATCCTTGCGGGTCAGCAAATAGTCAAACGCGCGGATTCCATCCCATGTTTCATAACGCGCGAAAGTGGTTCCAGTCAGCAGGCATTGAGTGCCCACCATGTTGTGCTCGGGCACGCCGATGCCGACACTCGATTTCTTCTTCGCTGCGTCGAAGTACTCAGAGCGTTCGCCCTGCCCCGGAGGATCGAACGCGAGCACCACGAATCCCTTTTTTGCGAGCCCGATAAACGCGTATTGGTAAGTATTGATGGCTTTGCCGCTCGCGCTGTGTCCGGCCACTCCAATCACCGCCGGATAAGGCGCTTTCCCAGTGGTCGGCACATACACATTCGCAGTCACATAAAAACCGGGCTGGCTTTCAAACACGAGCTTTTCGACACGGTAGCCGTCGCGCTCGAATCCGCCGGTGATGCGCGCGTTCAACGGCGTGCGCGCGGGGAATCCTCCCATCGAATCCAGCATCCAATTGCGGATAAATTGCTGCCGCGCCCCAACCTCCGCACGTGACGAGAGCTTCGCTAAATTCGCCGAGCGTGCCGCCCATTGCCGCTCGGCAATCCGGGTGAGATACGCATCCAGGTCCTCCGCGCACTGGGAAACGCCAGCCAGCAGAAGGAGCAAAAAACTGATTCGCATCGCTCCAGTTTACTCTCGTATAGAACCTGGAAGGCCACCAGTTGGTTTACATCCAGTCCGATTCTGACGGACCTTCAAGCCCCGGCGCTGCGGCGTTTTTCGATCTGCTGAAGAACGCCCTTGCGGTTTTTGTGCTTCTTCTCGTAATTCTCAACCTTGCGCAGATCGCCTTTGATAACGCGTTCAGCTTGCTTGCGACCTGTGTGCTGGTCA
>CAWCAT010000034.1:0-19939 GCA_963793625.1 Bryobacteraceae bacterium
GCGATATAATTGTTTTTCTCGAATCAAGAGTCACCCCAACTAAAGCGCGAGCTTGATGATCAAAGTAAACTTATTCCACTTATGGAGTCTCGTACTCTCCACAATTCTCTGTTGTATGTTGCCGGCTGCGGAAATCTCGGGGCCGCCTCTCGAGATTGATCCGTCGAGCGAGTTTATTTACGGGGTGAGGTACGAGATCCGCGGGGCGGATGGAGTGCGCGGATGTCCGGCTGCTTATGAAACGCGGGATCGTCAGGGTCGAGTGCTGCAACGCGAGCAGTTCGATGATCACAAGTACGGTTTGTTCTGCGTTGACCTAAGCCAGCAGTGGCAGGAGAGCCGCCTCGAAGTGTTCACGAAACGCGGAGCGAAGTGGCTGTCGGTGAGTTGGGCTGCGGCGGGTGCCGGTTCCGTCGAAGTTCGACGCGTTCGCATGGTCAAAGGGGGCTTTCCCTCGGAACCGCCTCTTGTTGGCACCCCGTACCTCAGTTGGATAGAGAGCCTGGTAGTCAATCGCGAATTTGCCCGGCGTCAGCCTTTACTCGAAATCAGAAGTGGCGGAGAATCGCTCTGGAGTCAATCGAGCAGGCAGCTTGGAGTGTCAGCCGAAGAGGTGCAGGCGCTGATTGGGGAAGCACAGCCTTATCTGGCGGTGACGCCCCTACAGTTGGCAGCGATGATGCCAACCCGCCGGGGAATGTATTTTTCCGGTGGCGATCCCGCACGGGAGGGCGGTCGCTTTCACTGGGATCCCCGGGAGCCCGACACCCTGCGTCTTAAAGATGGAAAGGTCTTCGACTTCGCCAAGATCTATCCGATAACCGGCTACGAGGAAGTTCGCGTGCCTTCAGGGAAAATTGTCCGGTACCCATATCACGATCCGCCGGGTACGGTGCATCTCGCGAACGTCAGGCCCCAGTTCCTGGAGCCGCCTGCGCCGCCGCAGGGCCGCATCTATCTTGACGGCTTGCTCACAGAAACTCGGGTATTCTGCATGCTTCGCGCGTCCTACATTATGGCGATCCTCTACCGCGCGACAGACAACGCTGAATACGGTTCTACGTTCCGGCGCGATCCTCGCCAAGTTCGGCCAGGCCCTTCCCGATTACCCGATCTTTGGTCGTCCCGAATGGAACGTTCCCACCATGCAGTTTTATGGTCCAGACGCGTACCACCGCTGGTTTGCTTTCATCCTGAACAATTGGTATCTCCCTTCGGCAGGCAGAATCCGGATTCCTGTTCGAACCTACGACCTGCTTCGCGACACGCCTATCTGGAGCCGACTAGCCCAGATGTTTGGACGAGATCTGCAATCCGACGTCGAAAGCGGATTGTTGTACGCCGCAAAATTCACCCTGAAATATGACGCCTATTATCGGACTAATCCATGGGTTTTCTTTCATAACACGATGGCTGGCGAGCTTACGATGTTCATTGAAACCGGTCGCGCGCTCGGTTGTCCGGAGTTGGTGCATTACGCCTTTAAAAAAATCGCGGCCGCCTATCGATACAATTTCATGGCTGACGGCATGTTGCCTGAGAGCACCAGTTACGTGGAGGACATGGTCGGTGGAATAAAACGTCTTCTCACTGCCAGCGCCGAAGGCTATTCCGACCCACCTGGTTACACAGCGCGCATCGACGGCCGGCATATCGAGAATTTTGACCCGAACCGCGAGATTCCTCTGTTCTCGAAATCACTTCAGGTTATGGAACGGCTGCGCTTCCCGGACGGATCACCCACCACAATGCACGACACGTGGGCCGCCTCGCAGTCGTCAGTTCCGAAGCGGGACCTCTCGCCTGTGCGACCTTTCCTTTTGCCGGATTTTGGTCACGCGATTCTTGGAAGCGGCAAAAATCCAAATGCGTTTGAAGCGCACTTGCACTATTCCGGCTATTACAACCATGGACACCAAGACGCTCTCACTTTCACGCTTTGGGCATACGGCGAAGAGCTCACGGCCGACATAGGATACGATCATCAGGGCGCCTACAAGAAAAGCTCGGTTTCGCACAATCTGGTTGTGGTCAACTTGAAAACGCAGGCTTCCGCTGATGTTCACCGGGGCGATCTGCTCGCCTGGTTTGCGCCGGATGACGGATGTCAGATTGTGCAAGCCGCACACACTGATGCATACCCGGGGCTAGAACGATATCGTCGGACGCTGATAACCATACCCTTTGGGGAAGGACGCAATGCCATTGTCAACCTTTTCGAGGTTGCTGGAGGCCTACGTCACGACTGGATGGTAAACGGTTCCGCCGATCATCCGCAGACAACAGACACGGACCTGCGGTTTGCGGAGACTCTCGAGCACCTCGGCCCCAAGGCGGCACCGTATCCAGCGAACGTCGAGGCGGCACCCGGCGCGGAACGGGAGCCTGACGTTTTTTACAGGACTTTTCGCGACGCGCGGGTAGCCTCAAGCCAAAGTCCCTGGCAAGTTACCATGCGCGGTGAGGGCGCGGTGCCCGGTTTGCGGTTGAACTGGCTCGGCCCATTCGATGGCCGCGTGATCTCGTGCAAGGCACCGCGCGGGCGCTTGCCTCGCCTGACAGCCGAGCGTACGAAGACTCACGAGGAGGCATGGCGGGAAGACACGCTCGATAAGATCATCGTGAGGCGCGAAGGTGCCGATCTAAAGAGCCTGTTCGGCGCAGTATGGGAACCTTTTCGAGAAAAGCCGTGGATCGACGAAGTGAAGCGCGTCGACGGAATCGACATGGCTGATGGATTCGGCGCTGAATTGCGGTCTGGAGATATGCGCGCCACCGTTCTCTATCGAACGCCAGAGAGCATGAAGGCGCTCTGGTCGAGCGGCCTTCGAACAGACGCGCGGTTTGCGGTTCTTCGTTCCACCCCTGTGGAGCGATACCTGATTGTGTATGATGGCGTCCAAACTTCCAGCGGCGACCTGACCATCTCCTTACCCGCCCGCGACGAGGCCCCGCTTCAGTCTGTCGAGAACGATAGCCTGGTGTTCACTGGCGCCTGGACAGGCAACCCCAAATGGCTGCGACTTTCGCAGCCGGGACAAGCCTCCGTCTGGCTTCCCACACGGAAGGTCGAGACGACATCCGACGGGTTAGGCCGGTTCGTGCTCGACCGCAATAGCGGGCTCCAGTTCGATTCCGGCCGGAAAATTCTGCGAGAGCTGTTCTTTCCGCATCGCGCACTACGCGGCGATGTGACGGTCTCGTCGGCGAATTGGGTGGAAGTGCGATGGACCGATGGAGGGCTTCGCGTTCGGGCAAGCGCTTCTCCGCGCGTGTCGTGGAAGGGGAAGGTCCTGGAACTACGGCCTGGAGCCGATGGTTGGATGGAGGGGACTATTCCCGCTGCTGCCGGCAACTAATCGGCGTCGCTACTTCAGCGGAAGGGCAAATCCGGCTCCGAAATCCGTTATCTGCGCTGCAAAACGAAGAGTATATCCTCGCTATATTCTGGCGATGTAAACTCTCTGGTTCCACCGGAATGGTCGATCGTGGCCTTTGAAACAGACTTCCCAGTGGCAGGATCTAACCACTCGGCGCGATAAGATCCGGTTGGTAGCTTCAGGCGCGGCGAGGCGCGGTGCCGGCCTTGCGTTACACGGTAAGAGGTATCCAGTTTCTTGCTTCGGCTTCCGTGGTGCAGGTAAGTCACGTAGCTTTTCCCCGGCTCGGCTAACACGCTCGCGTGAGTTCCGGGCTCCAGTCCACCCTGGATGATGCCTTTATCAGGGCGCATGTCAACAAGGTTGAGCTTGTCCATGAACTTCTTCAGTACGCCTAATTGGCTACGCACCTCCCTGCCCGCCGCTGTATCGCCCCGCGGATTCCCCGGCACATACTCCCAGCAGAGATTGCTGTAAATACCGCCGCCGCCAATCAGAAACTCCCAAGCTTCAACGCGCGCCTCCGACGGCGTCAGATGTTCCGTTATGCCATCGGTCTCATCCAAAGCGAGCACCTTTTTCATGCCATAGTCTCGATTCAGCGCGTGGATGCCGCCGACCCAACCACGACCCCAGGTGTAGTGGTAATTGTAAATGGAGACTCGAGGGTCTGCGATCCGGCGTGTGTCGTCCTGCAGGTCCTGAAGTGCGATCAAGTGCTTCGCACTAGCCTTCGGCTCTGCGTCGTCAATGACGTCGATGATGTGGCGCGCCCATGCAGACGGAATGATCCGGTTGTTCCATGGTTCGTTGGCTACTTCGTAGTAAAGGTTATCGAACTCCCGCAGTTCGTCCACAATCTTACGCACAAGCCTAACCTGATGCGAAACAAGCCCAACATCCCGCAATGTAAGGAATTCATCCCAATCCATGGTCCCGACGCCGTTCACATTATTCGACGCCTTCATCGGACTGTACTGCCAGGTCTTGGACTTGTACTGATTCCCGAACAGCACCATTTCAACCACAACTCCAAGGCGTCCGGCCTCCCGTACGAATGCTTTTAGACGGCTAAAATAATTGGTGTCCCACTGGTTCAGGTCGAAACGATTGCCGCCATTGAAGTAGCCGGGCTGGTCACTCCTCGCCCAGGGCGTCAACAGACGCCCCGGTTTGGGAGCCAGCGTGTTGCGGTAGCCCATCCATGGGATGCTATCCTCCCCTTCGACGTATGCTCCGCTAAATAGGCGGGTCAGGTTTAGCCCGGCCGCGTGAAGCTCTTTCAGGTAGGCATGCCCATCAAAGTCCGGGTTAATCACTGCCCCATAGTGCTCGCCGGCTGTCACCAGGACGGTGGTTTTGCCGCGAAACTCGATGTAGTGGCCGTTTCCGGGCGCAAGCCGCAATGGGATTGTGTTGCCATGCAACAAGTTGGGGCCGCTGCCTGCGACAATCAGTAGAGCCAGGCAGAACCCTCGAATTGTTCCCAAAATAGACTGGCGATTTGCTAGCATTTCAGTTCTATCCACGCGGCAACCCTATCTTGAAAATCTAGAACTCATACCTCGCGCCGATTTGCATAATTCGCGCGGCGCCTGCCGAGGTGATGGTTCCGACTGATGCTGTACCGATGTTGGAGGACGGTACGGCGAAGTTGGGGTGATTGGCCACGTTCGAAACTAAAACTCGAACCTGCAGTTTCGAGATTTCGAGCCGCGGTATGGGGATCCTGAATTCCTTGGCTAAAGCGAAGTCCAGATTCCACAATCCGGGGCCGCGCAAAATGTTGCGACCGGAGTTGCCAAATTCGTAAGCGGCCGGAGCAACGAAAGCCTGCGTGTCGAACCAACGGTAGATGGATCGTTCACTTTGCGGCAGCGTGCCCTCCCCGATTCGATTCGGTAGCCAGCTTCCGGCCAGGGATCCACTCAGGTTCGCTCCACCCATGTACACAGTGAAGGGTGTGCCGGCATTCGCAACGAAAATCCCCGAGAGGCGCCAGCCTCCCAGCACCCCGTCAACAATGCCGGAGTTAGTCAGATATCTGCGGTTGCGGCCGAACGGCAATTCATAAACCGCCGCCCCTGTAAATCGCTGAGGTATATCGAACTGCGAGATCGCGCGATTCAGGTCGCGCCGTGTGACGATCTGCACTTCATTACCGCGAGCTGTCGTGAAATCGTAGGACGATTCATCGATGGACTTGGACAGCGTATAGGTGGACGAGAATGTCAAACCATGCACGAAGCGCTTGTTCATCGTCAATTGAAACGAATGGTAGATCGAATTGGCATCCTGTTCGTTGCTGTTTACTGCCAGGAAGTTCGGGTAGGGACGGCGCGTTTGTGCGTTTCCCGGACCGAGCAACTGTGGAGCCACCTGATTCATATCGCGACGGAAAAGCAGGTGCTGACCCCTGCTGCCGACATAGGCTGTCTCCACCACGATGCCTGCGGCGAATTCGCGCTGAAGAGTCAAGTGCCATTGCTGGTTCGCGCCGAGTTTTGCTTCGCGCGGCGAATAGGAGACGGCTTTACCATTCGCTGCGCTCGCAGTGACAGATGATGGGTTGGGCCATCTGTACTGTGGAGGGCCATCCGATAGTTTGAACACTGGCGTCAACTGGTCCGTAGTTGCCATACTCTCAGTTGCCGTGTAGCCCTCGGGGGAGGAATTGTTGTTAATCTGAGCGCTCGGCGCGACATAGAACATGCCCCATCCGGCCCGAATGCTCCATTTTGGACGAACAGCCCAAGCGATTCCGATTCGCGGCGCCAGCAGCCCGTATTTGGTTTTTTGCAGCGGGCGATCGCCATCAGACGCAAACCAGATTGCTCCCGGCAGACCGTTCACGGGATTCGGAATTGACGGATCGAAAGTAAACATCCGGTTGTAGGCTTCGCTGAATCCGGATTCCGACTCCACACGCAAGCCGGTGCTCAGCGCGACCTTCTGCGTCACTTTGAATTCGTCCTGAACGAAGAAATGCGCTCCCCAGCGCCGTCCTCCCAGCATGTCCGGCCGGATGCTCAGGCTATAGGTGTTAGGAAGCCCCAGCAGGAAGTCCGCCATCCCAGCGCCGCTTGACGCGCTGGTCGAACTGTTCGTGAACAGACCCGAGAACCCTAAGGAGCCTGAGTCCCATACAGGTCCGTTATTTACCTGGTACTTGGTGTAATCACCGCCGAGTTTCACGATATGACGACCTCGCATCAGCGTCACCATGTCGGACAAGCCATAGACGTTTTGAATTTGCATCGCGCGACTGCCAGGCCCGATCGACGTCGAGATTGCGCCACTAATTGAAAAGTTCGGAAAGTAGTAGGGAGGCACGTTCTTGAGGCCTATTTTTTCGGGGATGTTCAGACCCGCGCTCGGCGAGAATCGAGAATAGTTCTCGCGCAGCACCGTGAGGCGTGCCTCATTTATGATGGTCGGGTTCACGATCCATACGTCGCTCAGCGTTGCCTGCTGATCACGAACGATCGCATCGCCGCAGTTGCCGAGACAGGCCACTTCGGGGATCGGACCCTTCCAGTAGGTGTGCTTGTCGCTGAGATTGTACGCTACACTCAGGCGCTGCATGCTCGAGAAGTTGTGGTCCGCTTTTCCGCTATAGCGGGTTTGTGGTTCGCGGATGCCGCCGTTATTGTACAGATTGCTGGCTAAGCCGCTTCGGTTGGGTGCCGGCCAGTAAGGTGCGACCTTTGAAGCGACAGTATCGATGCGCGCCGCAGGGATCTGGTTGCCCGCAAACGGAGTACGAACGATTTTCCCGCCTACTACCTGAGTGGAGGCCGGATCGAAGATCAAGGGCAAGCCGGGCGCGCTGAAGTCGCCCGTCCGAGCTTGAGTTGTTGGAACGGTCACAATCTGCACTGCCGGAATCGAAGGGAGATTCTTCTGATAGCTGGAGTGAAAGAAAGTGCGATTCCGCACTATCGGTCCGCCGACGGAGAATCCGAAGATGTTGAACCGCTTCGGAGGCTTGGCGGTTGCGAAATAGTTCTTGGCATCCAATTTGTCATTCTGGAAGTCTTCGAACGCGGAGCCATGCAGACGGTTCGTTCCGCTGCGGGTGGACACATTCAGAACAGCGGCTCCATTCCCGAACTCCGCGCTGAAATTATTGGTGATCAGGTTCATCTCCTGAATGCTGTCCTGCGGAACCTGCATCGCGTTATTGCTGCTTTGGGCCAACGTCGTCACGCCGCCATTCAGCGTGGAAGTGACGCTGAATGCTCGCGATCCGTTCACGCTCATTCGCTCTTCGGTCATGGCGCTCACTCCACTCTGCGCCGTCGAAATCCCCGCGCTCAGTGCCAGGAGCATGTAAGGGTTGCGTCCGGGAACCGGGAGATTACCGATCAATGTGTCGGACAGAGACAGACGTCTCTCTGCCGTCTCTGTGTCCACCAGTGGTGCGTTGTCGTTCACCGTAACGCTATCAGCTACGTTTCCCACCTCGAGCGTTGCGTTGACGCGTGCGATCTGGTCGAGACGCAAATCGATTCCGCTACGGACCAGCTTTCGGAAGCCTTTCATCTCTACATGAAGCGTGTACTTGCCGGGCGGCAAGAGAGGAACCGTATATGCTCCCAGACTGCTGGTCTGCACATCCCTCACCACCTTCGTTTCATCGTTGATCACGGTGACTCGGGCTTGTGCCACAACCGCGCCGGTCTTATCGGTTACGAAACCGCGAATTTCTGCCGACGTGCGATTCTGGCCGAAAACTGCCGCCATCGAGAGGAGGATGCAACATACCCAGCCAAGCAGGCTGCTGAAATTGCGTTTATTTTTTATCTTCATAGACATCTCCTAAAAGAATATGCTTCCTGGACAATTCCTGCCGTCCGCCTTTTTCTCTGGCGTGCTCCGAAAGGTATCATGCCCTCATGTAGCGGCGTTCCGCCAAGTACCAGCGCAACTATATTGGGATTATCGGCGGACCGTAAGTGAGAAATCGTACTTACATGTTAAGTATTGATATTACAATAGTTTGCGCGTCTCAAATTCACATGTTAGGAGCCGCCGTTGTGGGCCGTGATAGAATTTTTGTCAGTCGTGGCAAACAATATTAAGCTGCCTCCGGACGAACGCGGGTTGCCTGCCACCCCGGAAGCTGTCCGCCAGCATCTCTCCGTTGTGCTTGAGAGTGACTCTCTCCGGTCTAGCCGACGCTGCAAGGATTTTCTTCGATTTGTCGTCGAAATCGCGCTTGACGGGCACGCCGACATCCTGAAAGAGCGCACAATTGCAGACAAGGTTTTTGGACGTCCCGACTACGACCCGGCCACCGACACCTTGGTCCGGGTTGGCGCCAACGAACTCCGCAAGCGTCTGAGCCAATACTACGAAGCGACCCCGGAATCGCCGGTCCGCATCGATCTCCCCACGGGCTCATATGTACCAGAATTCCACGTAATGGAGTTCAATCAGCCGGCAATTGCCGCAGTCGCGCCAGAACCAACGCCACCAGCCGCAAAGCGTGTCTTTCCCCGCCGGATTGCACTCCTTGCTGGTGTCACAGCCGCCGGAGCTGTGGCTGGGTTCCTGTTCCGTTCGGCCCCGACTCCCCTCGATCAATTTTGGGCACCGCTCCTCACCTCGTCTGAGCCGTTGCTGATATCTGATCCCTCAGGTGGGACACCGCGATTTGTGCTCGTACCCCGCGATGCCGCCGGACTGCAAAGACGTCTTCGAGACGGGACACCATTGATGGGTTTTCGGCCCGATGAGATCGTCGAGAGTGGTGAGGTCATTACAACTGGTTCGGCCCATTCGGTCGTGACTGTTTTCGGATTTCTGGTTTCCCGAGCCAGGCCCCCGTTGCTGCGGATCGCCACCGAACTGGTCCCCGGTGATCTCAAAAACCGTCCTCTCATCTTTCTTGGTGCGTTCAACAACCCGTGGACTCTCGATATGAACCGAAACCTGCGCTTCGCTTTTCAGGTCGTAACAGACGATAGCGGGTGGAAGATGGCGGTCGTGGATCGCACCAAACCTGGCCGGAAATGGGTGGCCGAAACCAGCAATCATTTCTATGACGCTACGATCGACTACGGCATTGTCTCGCGCGTAGTGAGTTCGACGGGTCAGGTGATCGTCTCAATAGCGGGGGTTACGCACTTCGGAACGCGAGCCGCCGCCGAGTTTTCTGTCGGCGAAGACCAGTGGAAGCAAGTGGCGCGTGAAGCTCCCAAGGATTGGCATAAGAAAAACATCCAAGTGCTTTTCGAAACAAAGATCGTGGGCCGTACACCCGGACCGCCACGCCTCATCGAGACGCATTTCTGGTAATTGATTTAAGCGCAGCGCAGAGCGTGATCACCCAATCCTGTCTTGCTGCGACCACAACGTAAGTCCGAAATATGCAGTGGCTCGCAGTGTCGAAGCACATGCGAAAACTGCACGGGTACGGCGCTGGGTCACGCTATCTCGTCGAAGCCCGTTCCTGAATCGCTCCAGGCTGGCTCGGAATTGCCTTCACGGTGATTCCCTTCAAGAGTTCTGCCCTCATGTTGTTCAATGTCTTCTGACGCGACCACCAGCGTCCCGGGTATATATCGCTTTCAATTCACACCGGCCCCGCGTTTGTTCCCACACCGCTTTTCGATGCCAGATGATCTCACCCATTCGCGGCTCGAGTAGCACCACGGCTTTTTGCGCCAATGCGCGCGCGGTATCAGTTCTAGAGGCGACGAGATAACTAACGAGTGCCTCAGCGACATCGGTTCCTGTTCAATCCAATAGCCTTCAGATCTACCCGTCGTCCGATGAACTCGGGGCGGGAAACCTCAGATCGCCTGAAGGCTGGATCTCCGAAATCAACCGACTTGATCCGTTTCGCGTACCACGGGCGATCCGGATGGGATGCGTAAAACGTGTACACGTCAAAATTATTAATGCCTATATCGCCCCGGACGTAGTGCCACGCAGTACCCTGGCAAAGAGCCGTCCCAAGTACTCGATCGGCGTAGATCTCAGCTCAGTCCCATTACTGAAAGGGTTAGCGTGATTACTGCACCACAAGCGTGACTCCGTCACACAACAAATATCAAAGATATCACCATTGATGTACTTTCTAGTCCTGCTTCACAGTCGCCTGCGACCACCCGTCGGCATCCGATGCCATTTGGACAGGCTGGCCCTTCCATTCCAGTCGGAACTCGCCGCTGGCGTGTACTCGGGTTGTGTGAGCGTTCCATATGAGCCTTGCCCAGTCAGGCAATGACGCGCGAAGGCCCCCCGCCAAAGTACGATGAGGGAAAGCCCTCTCGCGAAGGAGTCTCCCCTTAGCGTCCCAAACCAATCCACAATCTCGCGTTAGGACTACACGCGTTACGCCTCCCCCCGCCAATTCGAGACGCTCCACGGGCAGCCAGATGCTCGAATGGCCCTCCTGGGTCAGGCGAATCCAATCCGGCCGACCGGTCCAGGTGGTGGCCACTACCACAATGCGGGGCTCTACCGAAATCACGTCCGCCGAGCGGGTTGGATGAAGTTTAACCGCAAGGTCGCCCACCGTCGCTTCCCTGCCGTCGTAGAGATCGAGCATCCGTTCGCCGCCCGCTTGCCTGAGCACTGCAAATCGGGTATCGGCCGATAACCTTGGCGTAATCAGGGTCGATTGGCTTTCGGGCGTGCGGTATAAGATCGTCGCCTGCTGCCCGGCAGCGGAAATCTCTATGCCGATTCCATCAACTGGAGCTATGCTGGAAATGCGGTTCACTTGTGTGATCCAGGGAGCTGTGTGAAAAGGCTCCCAGACCGCCGCGAACATGCTTTCCAGATTCGAGCCATCGCGGCGAACAATGAGCTTTTTCATTCGCTCGCGAGCCCATTCTACTCCTCCGACCTTCTCGCGTATCTCCCTTTCTCTCGGAAAGCGGCCGCGCGGCGCCTCGCAGAGAATGACTTCGCCTTCACTCGGGCACACCCAGTTCAGACGCAAGCCCGGCTGATGTGCACCACTGCTCATTGTCATTTGCCAGGGTTGCCGAACGGACGCGAATCGGGCATTCCGGAAGGCGCCGTAGTAATCGCTGGGACGACCGGAAGGGTCGGGAGCCTTAAGGTCATTACGAGCAAACGCCTGGCCGTCCAAGGCGAGATTGTCGGCTGCTTGCTTAAAAGGCAAGTCAGTCACCACGCTTTGGGGGGAGTCCGCGCTCCCATTCACCATCCATTCGTGGCGGTTGCCACCCCGGACCTCGAATAGGTCCACAACCGCATCCTGTCCAGGCGCGAACGGCACGGCGATGACTGTGCGACGATAGCGACTCACCATCGGATAAGCGGCCGGATCCGCGGCCGCCTGGGCGATCTGAACGCCACCCTGCGTAGGACGCCATGCCATCAGGTCGCCTCGATGCACACCAAAGGCGTTCTGGGACGCGCTGTTCACGACTACCAAATTGTGGGAGGTTGTGGAGTTCTTGTACGCGCCCTGATGATCGTAACCCACGTCGGCAGTCAGTTCGCTGCCATAAGCCCATAACGTGAGGTTCAGCGCATCCTGGTGGCCGTGGTTGTAATATCCCGAGTAGTGCAGGTGCGCTTCGAAGGCATTGGGATTTGTTCCGCCGCCCAGGATAGCGTGCCCGAAATCAGGGAGCAGAAACGGGCGCACGGGGGAAAGATCCGCTTTGGGCCGTGGCAATTGGGAGCCAGTCCAAGTGTCATGGATGGTCGCTGCCGAACCGTCTGGAAACCGCAGACGATCCAAAACCTGCTCCGAAAGTGAAAAGAGCGGGACGTCCCGGCGCGGGTCCAAGGAGGCGATGTGCTTGCCAGTGATGCGTGATGTAAAGCCCGGTGGATCCGAATACCCCTCCGCACTCGCTTTCAAAACTTGCCGAAATCCCCCAACCATGTCCTCGATATAGCTGGTGCTTTCCGGGAACATGCCATCCGCCATGAAGTTGTATCGAAATGCCTGGCCGATTTTCCTCAGCGCGTAATGCACTAGTTCGGGACATCCCAGAGCGCGGCCGGTCTCGACAAACATCGTCAATTCGCCGGACATGGTGTTGTGAAAAAAGCGCCATGGATCGATGCGAAAGTAGGCATCGTACTTCAACGTGAGCCTTGCTGCGTGCATCAATCCCGCTTCGATGTCCGCCCGCAGATCGCGTCCGAACTGGCGTCCGAGATCGGTCCAAAAAGGAGCGTCGCGAATAAGATCGTAGGTTCGAACCGGAATGCGGATTCTACCCGCCCACGGCAAGTACCAGTCGTGCAGGATGTATGACATCCATAGGTGATAGGCATCCGGCGCCTGGAACTGCCGGGGACCGCCTGATATGACACGGCCGAAAATCGGATAGTCGTAAAGAGCGCGGGCGAAAGCGCCAAGAATCGCGCCCGCACGGAGCCCATACTCAGTATCGCCAGTTTCTCGGTAAAGCGCAGCCATGATGTAGGCCGCCCGCAGCATCCAGTGAATCCGTGCGTCGGTCATAAAGCCGTCGAGATACACACGGCCGTCCGAGGGAGGCGAATGCTCCCATCCGCGGGTTTGTTGATCGCTTGGCGCCTTTCCGGCCGGATCGTGAAAAGGGTATCGAACCACCTTTCCTGAAGGGGTGCGGACTTCCTCGTAGCCGCTTAGAGGATATTGGCGCACATAGTCGAAGACTTGGCCGTCGGGTAGACGGAGCACGTCCGGATCCCGTGGGTCCCACCGGTAGACGTGCTCATCGCGATCACTCCCGGTAAAGTTGAATCCACGGCGCTCCGGCATCAGTTTGTAAAGCCTCTCCGGAGGCAATTCGAGATAGGGGCGCACCTCTTTGGCCAACACCGCAGCATCGTCGTTGGTTATCCGAAGACGCCGGGACTTTGATGTCCAGATCGAATCTCCATCCTCGGCCAAGGTCAAAAGCGGCCGTGATTTCGCAATCTCGCGGTTCGCCGTCAGGCTGTTAATCCAATTCAGATATGGGGGGCCGGCGATCGGCGGGTCCGCCTCGAATCCTCCCTCAACGAGCTTGACATTGCGTACCTCGGCGCCCGCCCCACCCTTTACGGCGAGCCGGATCACGAGGTTCGAAGCTCCGGCTTTCGTGAAGGCCTCCACACGGCCGGTTTGCCAGTTTTCATCCAACTCAAGCCGAAGCAAGCCGTAGCCATGGCCGTCGAACGCTTCCTGCTGGCGGACACCTCCGCGGGCATCGTAAGTCGTAAAAGAAGCCGGGTGAATTACAGAACCGCGCCCGCCACGGGCCTCGTAGCTGATTCCGTATATATGTTCGGACTGTGGGTGTATCGACAAAGCCGGAAGCGCGATCTCCGGATTCGGCGCGGCTCCGCTCGCGACAAGGCCGACGCAGCCCAACAGGGCTCGGCGCGTGATCCCATCCCCGCACTCGCCAAGATGTTCCCAAAAGCCGTCCGACAGACGGCGATCCGGTCGATTTCCGCTCTCACGCATTGCCGATCCTCTCTTGAACTGTGGAACAGGCCCGGTTGTCCTCAGCAGTATTAACTATACAACTGCAAGTCCATCTCCACAATTTTTATAAGTTACAAAAAGTGTTGACTCAGATGTAGTCCGGGATTACAATACAGCGGAATGCAGGACCGATGGCAATTTCTGTAAGCCTTATAGAAGAACGCTCCTGTATTCTTTGTCACGTATTAACCCTGCCTATATTGTGTCAACCGTATAGCAGAGAGCAGCGGATACTGGCCCACGGTTCGTGTTCGCTTAACGCGTTTTTTTGACGCCAAAAGGAGGAGTTTAAGATGGGCCCAGCCAGAGGAAAGGTCATTACGGCAGTATTCGCAGCGATCTGTACTGCCGCTTTGGCAACAGGACAGAGCACGACCGGGACATTGACGGGGCGCGTCATCGACCCTTCGAGCGCCGCCATTGCCGGCGCGGAAGTCAAACTCATCAACCAAGCCACAAGGGACACGCGGCGGCTGGAAACCACCACCGGCGGCGACTTCGCCTTTCTGGAGGTTAAACCGGGCGCGTATACTCTCTCAGTTCGAGCCGGCGGATTCAAGCACCTCGAAAAGAGCAATCTAAACCTGACCTCATCTGAGCGGCTGGCTACCGGAGATCTGCGCCTTGAGGTCGGCGCCGTTAACGAGACCATTGAAGTGGTCGCAGTAGGCGCTGCGGTCCAGACTGAGAGTGCGGAGCGCTCCGCCGTGATCGACTCCCGGCAGATTAGCGAGCTAATGGCCAAAGGCCGGGACGTGATGGCCCTGCTACAACTACTTCCAGGGGCGGTAGACGACGCCACAGGCTCAGAAACGCTCGGCACCTTTAGTATTCCGAGCATGGGCGGAACACGCGCCGCATACAGTTCGCTAAACATCGATGGCATTTCCGGGAATACGGCTCGCGGTCGAACTGCTGAGTCGCCTATCAATATGGATGCCATCGCCGAGGTCAAGGTCATGACCAATTCCTACCCTGCCGAATACGGGACCGCGTCGGGAACGGTGATCAACCTGGTCACCAAGGGAGGAACACAGAAAATTCAGGGAGGCGCTTATTATTACAACCGCAACGAAGCTTTCAACGCCAACACCTTCTTCAATAACCGGCAGAAGATTGCAAGGCAGCGATACCGCTATAACACCACGGGTGTCAACCTCGGCGGGCCCATCTTCGTCCCGGGTCGCTTCAACAACAACAAAGACAAGTTGTTCTTTTACTTTTCGATGGAAGTACTGCCCAATCAAAGCCCGAACTCACTGCGAAACTACACTGTGCCTACTGAACTCGAGCGAAAGGGCGACTTCTCGAAGAGTACAGAACCTGCACAAATCCCGCCAGCCTCGCGAATTGCCAGGTGTTTGCGGTCAAGGATCCTACCAATGGTGGAGTGGCGTTTCCGGGCAACGTGATACCGGCTTCGCGCATGGATCCGAACTCCGGAAAGTTGCTAACCGTCTTCCCTTTGCCAAACGCGACGGATCCTACCGTTACTCGCTTCCAATACAATTTCCAAATCGCTGGAAGCGCTAAGCAGCCGGGACAGCAGGAAATTCTCAAAGTGGACTACAACATGTCCGACAAAGCGCGGCTGTGGATGCGCGGCTCGGGATTCAGCAGTCATAACAAGGGACTCACAAGTCCTGCGAACCAAAACCAGTGGGGCCCCACGGAAGTAGACTATGCCCAAACCATGCCGAATATCGGCGGTTCGCTGACCTATCTCTTCACGCCGACACTGATTAACGAGACCACGGTTGGCATCAATCTTTCGACCGAGCAGCATTATCTTTCCGATGAAGGCCTCGCGCTTCTGAAGCGCGCCACTTATGGCATCGACATTCGGCAAACATATCCTCAGGATAACCCCCTCGGTCTCCTGCCGGCCGTTACCTTCGGCGGCGTCTCCAGCCCGGCCCAGATCAACTATGACGGACGATTCCCGATGGTATCCAGTTCAATGGCTTTCAGCTTTACAGACAAGATAACGAAGGTTTGGGGAGCCCACCAGCTAAAAGCGGGATTTCTGCTGCAACGCGTTCAGTATAACCAGTATCACCATGCCGGCAGTGCGAACTTTCCGGGCAACTTTGCCTTTGGCTCCGATGCGAACAACCCCCTGGACGCCGGCTACGCTTACGCGAACGCTTTTCTCGGCAATTACAACACCTACACAGAAGCAACCAACCGCGTTGACTACGCGCCGGTCACGCGCATTTGGGAGTGGTTTGTTCAGGATTCCTGGAAAGTCAAACGCCGCGTGACTATGGATTATGGGTTGCGCTTCACTTGGGCCTTGCCGCAGACACCCGCCAATAATCAGGCCGCAAACTTCGTTCCGTCGCGCTGGGACCCGAAGCAGGCGCCAGTCCTCTTCCGGCCGGCCAAAGTGGACGGAAAGAACGTTACCATCAACCCACTGACCGGCGCAGTCGTGCCTCCAGTTTATGCAGGCCTGATCGTTCCGGGTTCGGGCAACACGACAAATGGCGTGGTGGTCAGTGGAGCTAAGGACTTCCCCGAAGCGCTGGTGTACAGCCGAGGCATTCTTTTCGCCCCGCGCTTTGGAATGGCTTGGGATCCGTTCGGATCCGGCAAGACAGCGGTGCGTCTCGGCGGAGGCTTCTTCTACAACACACGCGCGGACGCCGGCGCTCTCGGGAATCTGGCATTCAATCCTCCTCTGATCTTCAACCCAATAGCTTATTACGGCACAGTCGCCACAGCCTATAATTCGAGTGGACTTCTCTCTCCGAGTAGTTTTAATCGCACACTGGATGCGTATGCGAAGGCCGTGACCTCATATCACGCCACTTTCGGAATTCAGCGAAGCCTCTGGCGCGGAGTGATTGTGGACGCGGCATATGTAGGCACGTTTGGGAGACATCTTGGCGAAAACGTGCAACTCAACAGCGTACCCTATGGAGCACAATTCCTCCCTCAGAACCAGAATCCGCAGACTAACACGCCTCTAAACGACAACTACTTCCGGCCATATCCCGGCTACAACGGTGTGCCCCAGCAGATCTTTGAGGGCAACTCCAGCTACCATTCTCTGCAAATCAAAGCGGACCGGCGCTTTGCGAAGGGCATTCAGGCTGGCGTAGTCTACACGTTCTCCAAGGCTATGGCCTATGCAGACGGCGACAGCACCGGTGGCGGACTCAGCTCGGGACAGTCGTCCGAGGTGGCTCGCTATCAAGATCGCAGGATCTGGAACTATGGGTATGCCGCTTATGACCGGCCGAATATCCTGACCTTCCATTTCCTCTGGGACGTGCCTAAACTCAGCCGCGTAGTGCCGAATCGAGTGGTAAAAGCGGTGTTTGACGGATGGCAGGTTTCCGATATCACGAGTCTGGTCAGCGGTCAGCCTCTGACGGTATCGATGGGCACTTCACCCAGCGTGAATTTTGTGGGAGGAGGCGATGGCGTGCGTCCAATCATGATAGCTAATCCTATCCTGGCCAAGAGTGAGCGGACGTTTGATCGCTACTTCAATGTAGCCGCCTTTGGGGAGCCCACAGCCCTGACGCCCGGTCAATCTTCATATGCCCCCACATGGCTGAACTTTGGCAATATGCCGCGATTCCCCATCCGTGGGCCCGGGACCAACAACTGGAATCTTTCAGTTTACAAGAGTTTCGTGGTGAAAGAGCGTTACCGGTTCCAACTCCGCACGGAAGCGTACAACGCCTTCAATCACACCCAATACGCGGGCGTTAACACCAGCATTACGTTCAACGCCGCGCGCGAGAATACGAACGCAGCGGCGGGACAGATCACCTCTGCCCGTACGCCGAGGGTCATGCAGTTCGCTCTCCGCCTGAACTTTTGACGTGCCCGCAGGCGCTCGATTTCGATCAGTGGGCTTTGGCCCAGCACCCTTCGTGGCGGCGTTTGCGAAACGCACCGCTGCGCTTTCCGCGGATGCCGCAAGCGCGGCATTCGTCCGGTTAAGGTCCAGACTTATTGACTATTATAGTTATTGTCGGAGGACGGCTTCGGACCGAAGCCGCCGTGACTACACAGGTTTGCCCGTTCAACCGTGAACATACAGGCATCGTTCCAAACATCTGAATGAAGACTTTTTTCAGTTGAGTCCCGCTGCTGGAAAGCTATGAAAACGCCAAAGATGAAAATTGCCGGGCAATGGCTTCAGGACATACTCTGGCTGTTATATAGACGCCGCACAGCCACTCGATCCCAGATCGCCGAAGCGACGAATTTGAACCCGGCCAGCGTGAGCCAGGCCTTACGGCATCTACTTGCAAATGGAACGCTCGAACGAATCGGCGAGTTGCGCTCCACAGGAGGGCGCAAGCGCGAAGTGCTGAAGCTGAACTCCGAGGCGGGTTATTTTGTCGTGCTCGACCTGGAGGGTACCCGGATCCGCTGTGCCCTAACTAATTTCATGGGAGACATCCGTTACCGTTGGGAAGAGTCAGTGTTGCTCAATAAGCAGTTGGACACAAAACGGCTGATAGATGGCATAAGGTCTCTCTTACGGCAACTGTCGCCCTCTGAGTACGCCAGAGTCCTCGCGATAGGAGTCAGCTATACCGGAACTATGGACCGACTGGGACGCGTTACGGCGGTAAACCTAGGCTGGTCGAATTTCCCGCTTCAGAAGGAACTTGAGAAGCACCTGGACTTGCGGATTTTTCTGGCAAACGGCGGTCTTTGCAAAGCTCAGGCCGAACTCTGGCACGGAGTGGCCGATAATCAAAGCGATTTCCTATACGTTGTCGCAGGTATCGGCATCGGCCTGGGCATATTCTCCAACGGCAGCTTTGTCCAAGGCGCTGGCGGAATGGCGGGTGAATTCGGACACATGACCGTGGACCCGTGCTCCACGCGCACTTGCGCCTGCGGCAAAGTCGGTTGTCTGGAAACAATTGCATCCAGCCCGAATCTGGTGCATGACTATTTGGAACAATCCGGACTAGCCCCGAATACCCTCCAGGCGCAACATGTGGCAGAAGTGTTTGCTCGACGCGGGACAATGACGCTGCGGCAGCGAAGTCGTAAAGCGCGCCGGGCAGGCCCTCGGCTTCGGACTGGCACATGCGATTTCGATATTGAACCCGTCGATGATTGTTCTTGGAGGCGACCTTGCGTCGGGGGCTGATGTCCTCTCACCCTTCATTTCCGAGCAGATCTCGCGGCATTGTCTGCCACAGCTAATTTCAAATCTGGCGATAGAGCCCAGTTCACTTGGTCAAGACAGCGCGCTCAAGGGAGTCGCAGCATTGACGTTTCAGAAGGCGCTGGAATTTCCGGATTTGCTCAAGCGAATGAGTGGACCTATTTTGCTTGAATCGCCCGATGCACTGTGTTCTTACGGTGAGCTTGCGTAATGCGGATGGTTGCCTTTCTCTCGGGAAATAGGTCAGTCCAGATACAACTCACGGGCGCGCCGCGAAGGTGTGGCTCGGAGCCGGGACGACCTGGCTCAAAAGCAGTAACCCTGCATCACCCAGTAGGTGCCAGTCGCCAATGGCCTCGGCAGTGGATTCGTCGGCCTCGGTGGCAATCGGTTGTGACAAGGACACTGCCATGATCCGTTTTTGCCAGTGGATGAGGACGAGCATGTCAGAGGAGCAGGCATCTATGGCCACAACGCACTTGGCCTGAAAGGGAATCGGATTTTGCGATCGGCTCCAGCGGTGCAGGCGCCACACTGTCCCTCACATTCATCCCGTAGCTCACGGCAGTCGCACGTATAAGATGTTGCCTTTGGCGAATGAGTACTCGTGAGCGGTCTCATTCGTGCCGGGGCGCCAAGCCGTTCTCCTCACATAGGATCCGTAGGGCGCGGGTGGACCAAACGGCTTCCGCTTGCGTGTGAATACGTCGATCCAGAACATGTCCCAAACACCATCGCGATACCGGAATCACGCGACACGCCGATTCCCGGAGTCCCAGGAGGAAGGATATGTCATGGCGGGATCGTCCGTCAGTTGTGCGTAGCCAAGAGCGGGGGCTGGCTTTGCGAGTAGTTTCACAAAGGGTTTAGTTTCGGTACGGGAACCGACCCCCTGTACCGTTTTGTTGTCCCCGTTTGCGCTGAAACGGGCTGCGCGCCGCCCCGGTTCAT
>CAWCAT010000035.1:0-55748 GCA_963793625.1 Bryobacteraceae bacterium
GACCGCCTACTGCCGGCTTTCCCCCGCTACTTTTGTACTCAAATGCCCCAATATCCGTCGCAGACCCTTGTGGAACTATGTTACCATCAAAATCAATGCTGTAATTAAGATCCACACCTGCATCAATTGCCGGGCTTCCCTTTCTGAGCTGAAATTTTTTGCTGCTGACATTTTTAAACAGAGGATCTCCTGTTTTATCCCGGGGCCGGGTGTCAGGCCAATATCTGTTTTTCCTCCAAAATAGAATAAATTATTCTCATGGAAAAACCCGGATTGATTGCTTACACGCTTGTAATTTGGATAATAGAAGATATTATTCCGGTAAATGAAATCAGTTGCTCTCGGAGTTCCTCCCCAAAAACCAATGGCATAATTACTATGGCTTGTGTCAACAAAAACATTATTCTCAACCCTCATATCTTCGACCTTAACTCCGAATTTGCCGCCTACATGAAATCCGCCTGCCACACCATTGTTGATGTAGACATTATAAGCGATGACATTAGCTGTCAGTGTAACCCCTTTGCCTCCGATCTCAAATCCCCCATTACAATTCTCCCCCCGGTTATGGTGCACATAACAACTGTCGACATCTCCGTAAAATTCAACCACTCCGCCATCATGTCCATAGTCATAACTGGGCAATTTGCAATTGATCATCCTGTTATAGGAAACTTCGTTATCCGAAGCAAACAACCATATCCCCACAGCACCATAATCATTATCCCCTCCCGGGTTATTTACAACCATAGTAAGATCATGCGCGTAATTGTGTGTAATCAGGTTATGTGCTCCATGAACTGCAATGCCAATACCAACCTTAGTTGCTTCATTATAGCGGATGATATTATGTTCAGCCCCTTCATTAATATTTATGCCTGCTGCATGTGCTTCATGGACCATGAAATTCTCAACTATAATCCAATCACCAGTGATTTTTATGGCTATAGATCGATCGGCACCGGGATTCTTAATAACAGGTTTTGGCCCTTTCCATAAGCAGTATAAATGATAGGCATGGTCTCTGAACCTAAACTTCCGATTGTCAGTTCACCGATCCATTCGCAGCCACGACGAAAACAAATTGTGTCACCAGGATTATAATTCCGCGAATTTACTTTTGCCAAAGAGTTCCATGATGCTGTTACATTAGTTCCATTATTATCATCATTCCCATTTATGGAATCTACATAATAGGTAGTCGCTGAACTATACAGCGGATATACCAGTAGGTAAAGAAATACTGTAAATTTTGAAATTTTAAGGTTGAGCCCCCTCCGAAAAGTCAATATATTAAAAAATAGCCACAGATTCACAGATTTAATAAAATTTAAATTACTGATAATCTTGAGTAATCTGTGGCAATATTTTTTTTGTATTTAAAATATTTACTATTTTCGGAGCGGCCTCAAGGTTCAGTTTTAAATGACTCATAAAAAATAATTTAGATTAAAATAATATAATTCTACTTTGACACATTAACAAATTTGGTGTGGATTTGGTGTTTTTGTGCTTTGGTGGCAAAAAATAATAGCCACTAAAACACCAATTCACCAAAATTCACCAAAATTATGAAACCTGATTAGGTAATCTGTCAAAGTAGAAATTAAAACAATAATCAAATATTTATAATGAAAACTTTTTATAGAGAAACTGCATTTGTCTTTCAATCTATTTTTAAGATGATTCTTAGAGAACGCGACTTATTACCGAGAGCACGACGTAACCGCCAGGTTCCAGCGCGGTTCGCAGATCCTGCGATTTCCCGCTGTGCTGCACGTTCGAAGTCGTGATCGTCAGCCTGCCGCCCCGCGCCATGGCATCCGCGCATTCACGGCCAGGTTGATGATCACCTGCTCCATCTGTCCAGCGATCGGCGCGAAGTGAATCCAGTTTCGGATCGAGATCATGACCAGTTCGACGTCTTCGCGCATCAGGTGACGCAGCATCGTTTCGATGTCCTGAATCACGGCATTCAGATTCAGGACCTGCGGCTGCAGCACTTGCTTGCGGCTGAATGCCAGCAACTGGCGGGTGAGGCACGCGGCACGATCGCCTGCCTTGCGGATCTCTTCGATGTCGAGCCGCCGCGGATCCTCTTCGCCCATGCTCTCAAGCACTAATTCGCTGAAGCCGGAAATCGCGGTGAGCAGATTGTTGAAGTCGTGTGCGATTCCGCCTGCGAGACGCCCGACTGCTTCCATTTTCTGGGAGTGGAGCAGTTGCTCCTCCAGGCCCTTCTTGTCGGTAATATCGATGCCCGTGGAAATCAGGAACGACGGCTTGCCGTGCTTGTCCGTGAGAATCGCGTTCGCCCAGGAAATGCGCCGCCTGCGACCGTCGCAGGTTAAGAGGAAGGTCTCGGTCTTTTCGGGACACTGCCCACGCTTCACCGCCTCCATGGCCTCGCGGATGCGCTCGCGCTCTTCCGGGACCGCGAGTGCTTCCCATACAAGACGGCCCTGCAGCGCGTCCGAGCCATAACCGGTAATCTCTTCGCAGGCTCGGTTAAAGCGCGCCACGCGGCCATCGGGATCGAGCACCAGCACGATCGCGTCGGCTGTATCGAGCACGGCTGACACAAAGTTGCGTTCGGAAACCAGCGCTTCATCGGAACGGCGCCGCCCTGAGACATCGCGGACGAACACGCTGAAGCTGGGAGGCCACTCACCGGCCACCTCGCTAAGAACGACTTCAACTGCAAATATGCTGCCGTCCTGGCGGCGTCCATTGCCTTCCCGGGCTGCGCCATCCGCGCGGTCAAGGGAAAGCCCCGGCAGCAGAAATGCTACTTCGCGGCCTATTACCTCCTGCGCGGGATACCGGAAAAGGCGCTCGGCGGCAGGATTGCAGAATTGGATCAGGCCGGCTTCGTTTGTGGTCAGAATGCCATCGTGAGCCGTGCGAAGAATGTGCACAGCTCGAGCTTCCTCTTCGCGTAGGCCCACTACGGCCTCGGAGCTTCCAGGCATGTTAATCATCTAAGTGTAAATAGAGACAGTACTACTCAGTTGAGGTTTGTGCAATAGGAGAAATTGGTTCTTTGTGTTTTTTAATTTTTCTGCAGGCGCACTACGTTATAAAGGCAGTTCGTAGAGTGATATTTGACTGTGACCGGCAACGGCGGAGCCTCGCAGGACGAATCCTAAATCCTCATAGTACTGCCTCAGACGATGATTGGAGCTTATGCACTCCAGCCGAACCCTGTGTTTGCCTTGCTTCCGGACGTAGTCGAGAGCCCACGTTATTGCAGTCTCTCCAAAGTGCTGTCTCATGTGCGAGGGTTTGATCGCAAGCGCCCGAAGATACCCGGCATCCGTTTCGTTGGGCCAGTATGGGCTTCCAACCCACTCAAGCCGGAGCGTGCCGATCGGGTCCAACAGAGTTGGAAGCTTAATCAAATAAACGTTGCCCTTCTGCGTCTCGGATTTTATGCACTCCAACACATCAGGTGGACAAGGGATTTCCCACTGGTGAATGCCCCGTTGCAACATCCACTCTGCGGCCAATTCGACGATGTGGATGATGACCTGTAAGTTGCATGGTTGAGCTCGGACGATGGAGACGCTCGTCTCAACGTTCCCTGGAATTGTAGACGGTTCAGCGTATGACGTCGGGAATCGGTCTTATTGTCGCGCATATCAACATGCTGGCAACAGAGGCTATTGCTCTGCCGAAACGTACAAAATCCGCGTTGCGGCATGGCTGCCCAGGCACTGTATGATTAGGCCTGGAAATTTCTGAATTGTATTGGCGGTGCCAATCACGAATACTGTGTATTGGATCGCCTGAAACATCTTGCCACGTCGGTGTACCACACGGGTTTCCGACTGTACTTACGTACGCGCTGTTGTTGGTCGGATCTTTTGGATTTCGACAGCACCCCCCCCCGAGTTCCGCCGGCGATGTTGCGCTTTCGGGTAACCGAATCTCTTTCTAAACGCGAATTTCTGAGAATCGGTGAGGGCTGCGCGCTCCATGTTGAGAACCAAATCAGGAGTATGGATATCGACTTGGCGCGAGCGGAAAGGATTCTTGACTTCGGATGCGGCTGTGGGCGCACCCTTCGCTGGCTTATTCCTAAATACCCGAATCTTGAGCTTTACGCGACAGATGTGGACGGCGAGGCAATACGATGGTGCCAGGCCAACCTAAGCAAAGGCCGATTTGTGCAGAACTCTCCAGAACCGCCTCTTCCTTTCCCGGCGGATTACTTTGACATTGTTTATTGCTTCTCCGTGTTCACGCATTTAGACGAAGCTATGCAGGACGCTTGGCTGGATGAACTCCGGCGTGTGCTCAGGTCGGGCGGGGTGTTGTTCCTCACCGTACATGGCCGGAACGCCGAATCAGCATTAGGGGAGAGTGGTCTCGATGCTCTAAGGGAGAGAGGGTTTGTTCACCGACGCTCACGGAAGCTCAAAGGGATCGTGCCGGAATGGTACAACACTTCTTGGCATTCGCCGGAATATATCGTCGATCGCCTCTTGCCGCTGTTCTCGGACGTTCGTTACGTGGTCGTGGGAGATGGTATGCAGGACATCGTCCTTGCAAAAGTCGGAGTAGTGACCAAAGCCTAAGGCCGCTGGTCGGGTGACGATTCACGCAGCGAATTCAGCGTAAAGCGCGACTTGTTTGACTTCAATCTCGTCCATGACTCGTTGTTAGCTCTGGTCACAGGGAAGTAGATGTCGAAAGTCGAGCCGTTGCCGGGCCCGGTCCGTACCCGAATCGTTCCGCCATTTTGGCGCACGATGCCATAAGCAGTTGACAATCCGAGACCTGTGCCCTTGCCCGGTTCGCGCGTGGTGAAGAACGGTTCGAAGATCTGATCGCGCGTTTCGTCTTCCATGCCGACCCCGGTATCGCGTACGGAAAGAATGACGCACGCGGCGCGGCACGGGCGTGGAGCCTCTCCGATTTCACCATTGCCTGCGTTTCTCGTCGAAATGTACAAGGACCCACCAAATGGCATCGCATCCCTGGCGTTCACGACCAGCCCGAGCAGCACCTGTTCGATCTGGGCCTTGTCGATTTGCACGTTGGCCAGTTCGGGCGAGAGATTCATATCAAGCTCGATCTGCGGACCGGTGAGCGGACGCAGGCTGCTCTCCAGATTCCGCAGGAGTTGGTTTAGATCCACTACCGCGGGCTTCGCCACTTGCTTACCGCTAAATGCCAGTAGTTGCGCGGCGAGGAAGGCCGCGCGATCGCCCGCGACCTTAATGTGTTCGATATCCTTGCGGTTCGGGTCGGATTCGTCCAGCGAATGGAGCAGCAGGTCGCTGTAGCCATTGATGGTGGTCAGCAGATTGTTGAAGTTGTGCGCGACTCGGCCAGCCAGACGACGGACTTGTTCCATTCCATTCGGCTCAAAGTAGAGATCTCGCACTGGGAACAGGTCAGGTCGCGGCGTATCGGGAGGCGGTGAATGCCGGAAAGGCAGGGGCGTTTGTACCTCTACCACAGACACTGTCGATTTCCGCAGTTGCGAGAGCATCTGAAAATGCGCGATCAAGAGGACCAGCGAGAGTAGGCCGGCTGCCAGCGGGTAAAACGGGTATGCCAGAGGATTGCTGGCATCCAGGCTGGAGAGGTCGCGAAGTTTCTGCGCACCCGCCCGGATCTCCGCCGAGGCACTTTCCAATGACCGCCGAAATTCCAGTTCGCGAATCCTCGGCTCGCCTAAATAATTGCGTTGTGCCAGAATGTCCTGACGAATTTTTTCAGCCTCGCTGACCAGAGTATAAACGCGGGTCAGATTGTTGACCACCTGCAGAACTGCCGGATCGCGCCCGTCCAGTTGCTCGAGTTGGCGGCGATAGGTGATGAAGAGGACGCGCCAGCGCCGCAACGCTTCGTCGGGCGGATATGCTGGAATGACAGCGCCACCCACGATCAGATCCTGTAAAGCTTCCTCGACGCTATTCAGCCGGTTCGACAACCTGCAATCGATTGTCTTCGCGGACCTTTCGCAAGGCCGGATCGGCAAATAGCCAGACCGTCCAGGACAAGAAACCAATGGTTAGTAGGACCAGCAGCACTGTAATGAAACTGACTTTGCGTGGCAGTCCAGGGGCTCCGTATTGTTCCAGCGATTCCACTAACACCAGCGTATACTCCAGTTCAGATCATGATATAGCTCGTAAGTACGCCATCGTTCGAAAATAGTACCATTACGAGCGGTTTCAGCACTGCCGGCGTGATTCGACAGACGTCGCAGTATTTGTTATATTAATAGCTGAGGAAGAATAAATATGGCAGCTAAGCCAGCATTTGCGAAGGATGCTCAGGTAGAACATTCCAAATTCGGCCTGGGTACCGTCGTTTCCTGCAATGAAGAGCACATCGAGATTAAGTTCGATGAGCATGGCCCGAAGAAATTTGTCGCGAGCATCGTGCTTCCGAACTTGAAGAAAAGCGATCGACAGCCACCTGTTGAGAAGCGTGCAACCCGCAAGAAGAAGGTTGTTGTCGCGCCAGTAGCCGTCGCCGCAGAGTAATATCCCCCGCAAGCCCGCCGAACTTTTGGTAGACTTAAAGTCTCCATGAAGTTCGGCGTTGTTGTCTTCCCAGGCAGTAATTGCGACCACGATGCGTGGTATGCACTCTCGCATAATCTCTCAGAGCAGGCTGAGTTCCTATGGCATGACTCCCCTAGTGTGGGCGATGTCGATGCCGTGATTCTTCCCGGTGGCTTTTCTTACGGGGACTATCTGCGCTGTGGAGCGATTGCGAAATTTTCGCCCGTGATGCAGGCGGTAAAGAAGTTTGCGGCCGAAGGCGGTCCCGTGATCGGGATCTGCAACGGTTTCCAGATTCTTGTGGAAACCGGTTTGCTGCCCGGCGCGCTGATCCGCAACCGCAGCTTGCGGTTCATCTGCAAGACCGTGGAACTCGAAACGGTTACGGCGAACACCCCATTCACTTCGACGCTCCACAAGGGGCAAATCCTTCGGGTTCCTATCGCGCACGGTGAAGGCTGCTATTACGCCGACGACCGGACGCTGGACGAACTCGAAGCAGAAGACCGCGTGTTGTTCCGCTATGTCGATAACCCGAATGGCTCGCTACGGAATATCGCCGGCATTGTGAGTCGCGAGCGCAACGTCATGGGCATGATGCCCCACCCCGAACGCGCCAGCGATCCTTTGATGGGATCCACCGACGGGATTGCCATTTTCGAATCCGTAGTGGCTGCGTTTTCCGCGCGCCAACCCGCCTGACGTCCAGGCGTCAACCCCGCCACAGGGCGGAACAAGAGCTACCATGAGTGTCATCACACCCGAACTGATCACGGCCCATCAGCTTACCGAGGGCGAGTACCAAAAGATTGTTTCGATTCTGGGCCGCGAGCCAAGCTACACCGAACTGGGCATTTTCGGCGTGATGTGGAGCGAGCATTGTTCCTATAAGAGCTCGCGACTGCACCTGAAGAAGCTTCCCACGCACAGCAAACTGGTGCTGCAAGGCCCTGGCGAAAATGCGGGCATCATCGACATCGGCGGCGAATACGCCATCGCGTTCAAGATCGAATCCCACAACCACCCCAGTTTCATCGAACCGTTCCAGGGCGCGGCAACAGGCGTAGGCGGCATCCTGCGCGACATCTTCACGATGGGTGCGCGTCCGATCGCGGTGCTTGACGCTCTGCGCTTCGGGCCGATGGACGATCCGGAAAACGGTGAGCGGAACCGCCGCATCGTCACCGGCGTCGTCGCTGGCATCGCACACTACGGCAACTGCTTCGGCGTTCCCACGATTGGCGGCGAGTGCGTTTTTGAGCCCGACTACAATGGCAATCCACTGGTGAACGTGTTCGCCCTGGGCATTTTCAAGAAGGAAGAGATTTTCTACGCGAAAGCCTCAGGCGTCGGAAATCCAGTGATTTACGTCGGCGCGAAGACCGGAAAAGACGGAATTCACGGCGCCTCTATGGCCTCGGCCGAATTCACCGAAGAATCCAAGCAGAAGCGCCCGACCGTCCAGGTTGGCGATCCGTTCATGGAAAAGCTGCTGATGGAAGCCTGTATCGAAGCGATGAAGACGGGAGCGATCCTGGGCATTCAGGACATGGGCGCAGCCGGACTAACCTGCTCGACCTGCGAGATGGGCAGCCGCGGCGAAGTCGGCATCGAAGTCGATCTCAAGTACGTTCCGCAGCGCGAGACGGGCATGACACCTTACGAAATCATGCTTTCGGAATCCCAGGAACGCATGCTGCTGGTGGCCGACAAAGGCCGCGAAGACGAAGTTTTCAAGGTGTTCAAGAAGTGGGGCCTGGACGCGGTCACGATCGGCGTGGTCACGGACGACGGCAAACTGCGCGTCAGGGATCACGGCGTGATCGTGGCGGAGATTCCGAATCGCGAACTTGCCGATGAGGCGCCGCTCTACAATCGCCCGTACACGAAACCGCTCCGCAGAGTTCCGATGGAAGCTCCGGCCGCGATGAGTGCGAAACGCGATCTGGCAGAGAGTTTGGACGCAATTCTCGGTTCAGCCGATGTCTGTTCGAAGCGCTGGATTTGGGAGCAGTATGATTACCAGGTCCGCACCAACACGTTGGAAGGACCGGGTGGCGACGCCGCCATTGTTCGGCTGAAGGAAACCGGCCAGTCGATCGCGATGGCGCTCGATGGCAATGGTCGTTTTTGCTATCTGGATCCGCGCGAAGGCGTGAAGCTGATGGTGGCCGAGTGCTGCCGCAACCTCTCCACCACGGGCGCACTGCCTGTCGCCGCTACCAACAATCTGAACTTCGGAAATCCGGAACGGCCGGAAATCATGGCGCAGTTGGTCGAGACCATCGAAGGCATGGCCGAAGCCTGCACGTTCTTTGAGACGCCGATCACGGGCGGTAACGTCAGCCTATACAACGAAACGCTGGGTGAGCCGATTCTGCCTTCGCCCGTTATGGGCATCGTCGGAATCATGAAGACGACAGCGCCCGCCGGCATTCACTTCCGCAATCCGGGACGCGACGTCGTGCTGCTGGGCGGTGTGGGTGCGGGCGACGAGATCCGCATGGGCGGGACGCAGTTTGCCAAGGCTATTCTCAAGGGCCACTGGGGTCTGCCCCCGGTGCTCGACATGGATTACGAAAAGCGCGTGCAGGCAGCCATTCGCGAAGTGGTCACCTCCGGGCTTGCTGAATCGGCGCACGATCTGGCCGATGGCGGGTTGGCGATTGCACTTGCGGAGTGTTCGTTCGGCAATGCTGGAGTGGGCGCCTCGATCAAGCTGGAATCTGCTTTAACCCCCGAAATTCTGCTGTTCCACGAAGGACCCTCGCGTGTTCTAGTTTCGACGGCGGATGCGGCCAAAGTTCAGGAAATCGCGCGGAAGCATGGCGTCGAGGCCCCGGTAATTGGTGTTACGATCGAGAAGGAGCTTCAGATCGCCAACAATGGTTTGGAGCTGTTGAAATCCCCAGTTTCCGCTTTGAAGCACACCTGGGAAAGTGCGCTGGAGAAGCTTCTACATGGATGATGCCGTCTTCGATAAATTCCACGAAGAATGCGGGGTGGTGGCAATCTATGGCCATCCCGAAGCCTCAAACCTTGCGTACCTAGGATTGTACGCATTGCAGCATCGCGGGCAGGAGAGCGCCGGAATCTCCGCTTGCGACGGGACGCGCATCCACACCCATAAGTCGATGGGGCATGTCGCTGACATTTTCACGCCGGATCGTTTGGCGCAACTGCATGGCAACATGGCGATTGGCCACACGCGCTACTCCACCGCCGGCGATACGGTACTGCTGAACGCGCAGCCTTTCGCAGTCGATTGCAACAAGGGCCAGATCGCGGTGGCGCACAACGGTAATATTACGAATGCCGCTGAATTGCGTGCCGACCTGGAAAGCGACGGTTCGATCTTTCAGGCTTCGAGCGATACGGAAGTAATTCTGCATCTGGTGGCGCGTTCTCGCGAACGCACGCTGGCCGGCGCATTGCGTGAAGCGCTGTTGCAATTGGAAGGCGCATTTTCACTTGTATTCCTGGCTAAAGATCGCATCATCATCGCACGCGATCCGCATGGCTTTCGGCCGCTTGCGATGGGGCAGATGGAACTTTCCGGCGGGCGCACGAGCTACGTGTTTGCCTCTGAAACGTGCGCGTTCGACCTGATCAATGCGGTCTATCTGAACGACGTCGAGCCTGGCGAGATGGTCATAATCGGACCCGAAGGCATGACTCGCGAACGCTACGCTCCGGTACGTGATCGCGCCCACTGCGTTTTTGAGCACGTGTATTTTTCGCGCCCGGATTCGGTTGTCTTCGGCCGATCCGTCTATGAGTCGCGCGAAAAAATGGGTCGAATGCTGGCGATTCAGACTCCCGCGAAAGCCGACGTGGTCGTGCCGGTGCCTGACTCGGGCGTCGCTGCCGCAATTGGTTTCTCATCGGAATCCGGTATCCCGTTCCGCCACGGTCTGATTCGCAATCACTATGTCGGGCGCACTTTCATCGAGCCATCCCAGGCTATCCGCGATTTTGGCGTCAAGCTAAAGCTGAATCCGGTGCGCAGTTTACTGGAAGGCAAGAGTGTCGTGCTGGTCGACGATTCGATTGTCCGAGGGACCACTAGTCGCAAACTGGTCCGCATGGTGCGTAGCGCTGGAGCTCGCGAGGTACACCTGCGCATCTCTTGTCCGCCCACGATTTCGCCTTGCTTCTACGGCGTCGACACGCCTACGAAAAAAGAACTGATCGCGGCCAACAATACGGTGGAAGAGATTCGCAAGTTTGTCGAAGCGGATTCACTCGGTTACTTGTCGCTTCCCTCGTTGCGCGAAGCGGTCGGCGACGAGAATCACGATTACTGTTACGCCTGCTACACTGGCAATTACCCGACAGAACTCATTAACATTGAGGATCTGATGCAGGCCAGCAAGCCTTAAACTAATGTCCGCAAAAGTGGCTTCGTCGGCACGCGCTGTGCCGTACTCGCGCATTCGCGAACTCGCTGAGATCGCGATGGCGATGGATGATGCGACGTCCGATCCGAAGGACAAAGTCCTGCGGCTCTACTTCGGCGAGTCCAACCTGCCGACTCCGGATTACATCAAGTGCGCCGCCACGCAAGCGATGGCGGACGGCTTCACCTTCTATACGCCGAATGCTGGACTGCCCTCCACGCGCCAAGCCCTCGCTCGTTACTACCACGAAGCCCACGGAGTTGCGATCGATCCGGTGCGCGAACTCGTCATTACTGCTTCGGGCACGCAGGCGTTGAACGTCGGCATACGCTGCACGCTGGATCCGGGCGACGAAGCGATTGTGCTCACGCCGGCCTGGCCTAACGGTTCTGCCATTGTGCAGATGTGCAATGCGGTGGTGAGAGAGGTTCCCCACCCGCTGATCGGAGATCGTTACGGTATTGATTTCGACGCGCTCGAAGCTGCGGTTACGACTCGCACGCGACTTCTGATCTACACTTCACCGTCGAATCCGCTGGGTTGGGTTGCGACTGAGGAAGAGCAGCGCAGCCTGCTCGATTTTTCGCGCCGGCACGGCATCTGGCTGATGGCGGACGAGGTTTATGAGCGGCTTTACTACGAAGGTGAGTTGGGCAAACCGTCGCCTTCGATCCTCCGACTGGCAACTCGAGATGACGCACTGATTGTGGTGCAGTCGTTTTCAAAAGCGTATTGCATGACAGGCTGGCGTATCGGCTGGATTATTGCGCGCGGCGACCTTGCGCAGCACGTACGGCAGTTGAACGAATTCATCATAATCAATGCAAACACTGTGGCTCAGAGATCGGCGGAAACAGCACTGCAACGCGGGGAAGTGGAATTGCGGGGCATGCTGGCGAGGCTGAAAGAGAATCGGGATTTGTGTTTGCAACTGCTCGGGCAGATGCCCCGCGTTACGATTCCGAAGCCCGATGGCGCATTCTATCTGTTTCCGAAAATCGCGGGTTTGACGGACTCGTTTGAATTCTGCCGGCGCTTGTTGTTGGAGACCAAAGTCGGCCTCGCCCCCGGAGTCGCATTCGGCGCCGGAGGCGAGGGTAGTATCCGCATTTGCTACGCCTCTGAAACGCACATCGTTAAAGAGGCGCTGCAGCGCTTGGGCAGTTTCCTGAGCTAGAACGAGTAGCGCAGTACCAACTGAATAATACGCGGTTGGTTGCCTTGCGTCGTGACTCTGGCGAACGTACCTTGCCGAATCACCACGCCGTTCTGGACCAGATCCTTGGCACTCACATCGCGGCCGGGAGTTCCAAACACCACCATGTTCAAGACGTTCAGGAATTCGCCGCGCAGTTGAACTTTGTGGCGATTCTCACGGAAAGTCATGCTCTTCAGCACAGAGATATTGAAGCTCTTGTAGCTGTCACGGCGAGTGTCGTTGATATTGCGAGCTGCGTTGCCCAGTTGGAAGTCTCCTGGTTGGATGTACGCGTCAGGGTTAAATGCGAAGTCTCCATTGCGAATGTTGGCGCGCATCTGGTCGCCGTCGATTCTGGCATCGACGTCGTAAGCACGGTCGGCGCGCCGCGCCGCGTAGCTCAGCCCGATTCCCGGCGCAGTGACTCCAACCGGAGTGCCGGATTGAAAAGTCATGCTGCCACTGGTCTGGAAATTGCCCAGAATCTTGTTCAAGGCGCCGTTCATGTGCGAGCCGAAGCGCTTGCCTTTTCCGAAGGGAAGCTCATAGCTGAAGCTGGTGGTGATGCGATGCGGCACGTCGATGTTTGACAGTGTATAGTCGCTGGCGACATTGTAGATGTCTTCGACGCTGGTTCCGCCACCGCTGTTGTTGCCTGAGCCGCCGATGTCCATGGTCTTGGAGAAGGTGTAGCTTCCCACCATCGAAAGCCCGTTGCTGTAATTCTTGCGGGTGCTGATCTGCAGCCCGTTATACTTGCTCGCGCCAATCAGCGGACGGAAAAACTGGGGGTTGTCGTACTGCGGATAGGCCTTGAGGAGTTGATCGCGGCGCACGGTCCGGCTCACCAGCACAGAGTTCGGATTCGTGATCAAACCGAAGAACGGATTCGTAACCTGCTGGCTGAAGAATGCGCTTGTGCTGGTGGCGCGCGCTCCGTTTACATCGACTGCAGTGCTGAAGTTGGCGCGCGCGTAATCCAGATACTCGGTCGGCAACTGGTTGATGTTGATGTTGGCGAACGGCAGGCGCAGGCCGTGGCTTCCGACGTACGCGAGGTCCAGCACGAAGCGGCCCGGCAAGAGCCGTTGAATCACAAAATTGTACTGTTGAACATAGGACGTGCGCCGGACGCTTTCCACCAACGCCGGGCTTTGGCCAATCAGCGTGTCAGCACCCTGACTTCTGCCGGGCGGCGGGATTAGGTTGCTGCGGAACGGATCGGTCGAAAACATCGTCGCGGTAGCTGCGCCGCCAGGTTGAATTACCTGTCCTTGATGAGTCGGAACTCTGAACACCATTGGTCGTGAAGTTCGTGCCCAGGGCGCTGGTCTGTTCGAGCGATAGCGGCACGAAGTTGACTCCCCAGCCGCCGCGGATCGTAGTCTTATCGTTGAGACGATAGGCGAAGCCCAGACGAGGTGCGAAGCGTCGAAACATCGTATTGCTTTGCGGCCCATCGGAGAACGAAAGCAATCCACGCAGGTCGCGGAAGTTCGGGCGAAGCGCCAGTACGCTGGCGTCAGTCGGGTCGCCCACTTTTCCATTCAGATGCGACTTGGCGTTGACATCGAACGAAGTAACCTGGCCGTGTGTTTCGGCCGTGCCCGTTTCGAGATCCCAGCGGAGACCAAGGTTCAGCGTTAAGTTGCGAGTGACTCTCCAGTCGTCCTGAATGAACCCGGCGGCGTAGTGATGATAGAGCGTGATGGGTGTGACCGTCTGAAAACTGGCGCTGGCGGGCAAGCCGAGAAACAACGAACCGAGTGACGAGCCGGTTTCAGTTGCCAGCGTCGGAGCGACAGTGGGAATTGGCCCACGGGTGAATGTGCGGTTATAGGTGAACGTCCCGACCGGGTTCTGGTTCTGATTCGCGAAGAAGCGCAGCAGGCGATACTCGATGCCAGTCTTGAGCGTATGTGTGCCCTTGAGGATCGTAACGGCGTTTGCGAGTGTCGTCGTGTCGCGCGGTTGATCGTTGCCACCACCGCCGAATTGGCTTCCTGTGATTTCGCCGGGAAGCCCCTGTGCTTCGGGGCCGCCTGCGAAGTTGAAAATCGGGAAGCCCGCAGTTGTCGCGTAGGCGCGAATATATGACGGGAAGCCGAGCGTTGTCGGGTCGAAGTTTTGCTGCTTGGCGAGCGGCGTCTGCGCCGCATGCGCGCGCGAATAGCCGTAACGGAAATTGTTGATCGAGCGCGGTGTCAGCGTATAGACATCGTTGAACGTGAAGTTAGCGAAAGTATCGTTGATGATGCGCGCGTTCGATCCGACAGACTGCAGATAATCCGGTTCACCCTGGAAACGCTTTTCGACCGTGTAGCGCGCAAAGAGACTGTGGCGTTCATTGATCGTCTTGTCGAGGCGACCCGCATAGATGTCGCGCCTGAACTTGGCAGTGCCGGAGTACAGGTAGTTGTCCGTCAGGCCAGGCTGGTTCGGCAGCGGAACGTACTTCATGAAATTGATGGCGATCGGGTCCAGGCAGGGGGCGATACGCGCGCCGGAACCGCACTTCGGCAGCAGGTCGAGACGGTTGCCGGGAATCGCTTCCCGCACGAGAATTGCAGCACCGTTCGCATTCCTCTGGCCATTCGGAACCAACGCGCCGTACGGACTGTAAAGCTGCCCATAGAGCGCGGGCGAGCCGTCGGCATTGTTCGTAACATTACGTGTGATGCCCGGCTGCAATAGTTCAGAGAGATCACCGGCGTGCATCTTCGCAGTGGGCATCGTCAGCGTTTTTGAGAACGGGTTGTCCTCGCGCCGGCCCTCGTAGTTGAAGAAGAAAAACGTATTCGGAGATTTGCCGAGTTTCGGCAGAACCACCGGTCCACCGAAGGTGCCACCGAACTGACTGCGCTTGATCGGGATGCGCGGCAGGCGCGGTGTCACGCCATCGGGTGCGTAGCCTGCCCGATTGCGCTGCCAGCCGTTCGCATTCAATCCGCCGTTTTGAAAGTATTCGTAGAGCGTGCCGTGAAACTTGCGTCCGCCGCCCTTTGTGATGAAGTTCACGATGCCGCCGCCGGAGCGCCCGTATTCAGCGGAGTAGATGCCGCCCAGCACCTTGAATTCCTGCACGGAATCCTGCGGGGGCGAGATCACGATGCCGTTGAAATCCGCGACCGTGTTGGAAACGCCATCCAGCAGGATGTCGTTGGTGGAGGTCTGTCCGCCGCTCACGCCAAAATTCGAATCGAAGAAGTTGCGATTGCCGGGGCTGCCGATCGGACCTTGTGCATTGCCGTTGGTGTTTAGGTTTTCGCCCTGTGCAAGCGCGAAACCCATGTCGATCACGCCCGGGATGTTGTTGATCATCGACATCGTGCTGCGCTCAGCCGACGGCAGATCTTCAATCAACTTGTTTTCGAGCGTGTGTTCCACACCCGCATTGTCTGTGATCAGCATGGGCGCTACATCGGCAGTGACCTCGATTGATTGCTGTGATGCACTCAGCTTCAGCGCGAAGTCGAGCGTTCCAGTTTGCGCGACATCCAGCCGAACACCCGTACGGGTTATAGGGCTGAAGCCGGTTGACTCGACCAGCACGACATACGTGCCCGGTGCGAGGAACGGAATCGTGTAGTGGCCATCATTGTCAGTCTTCGTGACTTTGTTGAGACCCGTCTCGTCTGAAGATGCCTTGACCGTCGCGCCCGGCACCACAGCGCCGTTCGGATCGGAGACGGTTCCTGAAAGCGTGGCGGTAATCGATTGTGCGGACAAAGAGCATGCAGCGATAAACAGCAGCGCAGCGGTTTTGCGGAGAGTGTCAAAAAACATAGTTATTTTTCTCGTAATTGAATCAGATCCAGAAGCTGCGACAGAATTCGAGCTGTCTCGCCACGTGAGATCACGGTATCGGGCTTGGAAATGTCGACCTCTGCGTCGACTCCAGTTGCTTGCTTGAGCGCATCTCGCAGAGCGATGCGTGTAACTTTGCGGGTCTCGTCGACCCGTACTGTCGGGGAGAGTCTTCCCAGAATGCGATTTAGGGCTTTGCCGTTCAGTTGCCGCTCTGCAGCAAACGCGCCATCGGGTTCCGCGGTCATCAGGCCGTTCACCGTCATCAATTGTGCGAGCGGCCACAAGGTGTTCGGCTTCGGCAGATCCGGATAGGGCCGCAGCGCGAGCGTGCTGCGCGTCGCCAGAATAATCTTCTGAACCTGCACGTAATTCACTTTGCGCGGCTCAATGCCTGCCTTCGCTGCAAGTGCAGCCGTGATGCCAGCGGCCTGTCCGGTCAGCATCGTGATTGGCTGCAGTCGTGTCGCACCGTTCGCGAAACGTGATTGCGAAAGATTCTTCTCCGCGACCAGGAGACCATCGACTGATTCAGGAATCAGTGTCTCCCACGGTACCTGAAAAGGACCGAGGCCCTTCATGAAAGGCTGCAGATCACTTTCGTGTTCGAGCGTAGTCTCCAGATTGTCTTCGCCGTCGCAGCGGTGCAGATCCATTGGATAATCACCGACCGCAATTGCGGAAGGAAAGCTGATTGTCGCGGTTGGGGGAATGCCGGTTTTTTGTAATTGCGGCGCGGCGATTGTTTCTACGCCAATGAGGCGATGACTTTCACGAACGTAGGCCATCACCGGGAAATTGCGTTCGATCGCCTTGAACTCGCTGGGAATGTTCGCGCAACTGTTCTCTTCGCGGTTGAAAGGAGTATCGTAGCCCTCATCGTTTGCGATTGCCCAGAGCTTTTCGCCCAGGTCATGCTGCATGTAGTACAAAAACTGCAATGTTCTGAGCTTAGCATCGCACTCAAATTTACGCCGACTGCCCCGGTCGAAAATCGCTAGCGTTGCGGGCCAGTCATTGGCGAAATTGATCCCGGTTTTGGTGATTTTCTCAAATTGGTCGCGATTATAATCTTCCGGATTTGAGGAATCCGGCAGGCCGCGGTAGCGATTGTGAAAAGGCCAACTCCAGGGACGCGCCGTGGAGCGCGGATCGCCCGGCTTCACATAACCAGCGAAGCGCTGCCGAAGTTGATCGGTGTAGCCCGGCGGCGGATTCTTCATCTGCAATTCCGGCGGGACACCCTTGGGATACTTCTTCACGACCGCGGTGTAGGTGATGTCCTGCGTGCAGCACGACGGATCGATTTTCCCGCCGATGAACTTGCCGGTGCGATAACGCGCCGGAGTGAGTGGCAGCACGTCACCATACTCCGTCGCGTCGATAAGGACCTTGCTACGCAGTTCCTCGCCCTTTTGCGTAACAATACCGACGACCTTGTTCTGCTGGCTGATCACGCGTTGCACGCGCGTCCGCAGCATGAGGTCCAGCTTGCCGCGCAGGCGGGCGCTCTCGATCATTTGATAGAGCACTTTCTGCCCTACGCTTGGTTCGAAACAGGTTTTCCCGGTGCTGGACGCGCAGGTACCGACGGATTTTCCGAGCCGGTAATAATGTGCTCGAATTAGCGTGGTGAATTCGAAATAAATTCCGGAATCGACATTAAAGCCGGCTTCGTCCATCGTGGACACACCGGCTGCAGTGGATTGTCCGCCTATCCAGTCGGTTTCTTCCAGGAGTGCGACAGAGGCGCCCATCCGTGCAGCTTGTATCGCCGCGGAGACACCTCCAGAGCCTGCTCCGGCAACAATGACGTCGTAGCTACGGGGTGCGGCCGAAGCTACTGTTGAGCACAGCAGGAAAGCAATTCTAAGCTTCAATCAATATTCCCAATTAGAGCGCGCCGGACCTTTGGGTTGCAACATTCGTTGCACGATGCCCATTGCGCCCTGCTGCGGATAACGCACGTACTCAAAAACGCCGCCCTGCGATTTGAGAATCTTCTGCAATTCCGGCACGCTGACTTCCTGCACCGGCTTGTTGCCGCGGATGGCGAGCTGTCGCTGCCACACCGGCCGCATGGCCGATGATCATGTATTGCGGCTCCATGCGTGCGGACGAATACGCCACGTGGCTGGCCGAGAAGCACACCGGCACCAGCAGGTTGGCCGCTTCGGCGCGCTTGGGCAGCAGCATCGCGAAAGGGAATCTGGTAGGGCTGCACGCCGCACCTGCATGTCGCCTTCGTTTTCCGCAAAGCCGTTGGCGTTCACGACGCGCTGTACGTTGTGCGAATCGCTGTTGTAGGATCCCATGCCGATCACGTCAGGCTTGGTCAGCTCCGTCTGCAGATCCTTCTGCATCAGGACATACTCGCCCACCATGCGGCGCGCCTCGCGCACATAAAGCTGATGCGGCCAGTGGCCGGTGTCCTCGTACTCGTCCTTCGGCAGACCCCACTGGCGCACTTCCTGCTGCAGCGTGGGCGGCACGCGCGGATCGTTGGCCAGGAAGTAGTAGAAGCCCTGCAGATAATCGACGTGTTCCTTCCAGATCTCCGCGCGACGCTTGTAGCTGCCGTCGGGGTAGTCGTAATTCTTTCCGATGTAATCGGTGGAAAACGCGCCCTGATTATTGAAATCGGCTTTCTGGTTGGGGATGTTGGCGATCAACACGACTTCGTTGAAGACCTGCGGACGGCCGAGTTTCTTCTCCATCGCGGGCAGCAGTCGTGCCAGGAGTTCATAGCGCTTGACGTCGTAGTTGTCGGGCTTGGGCCACGCAATCCGGTTTGCCGGGTTGTTGGTGGCGATTATGCGGAAGTTGTAAGCCTGTACGCGCTTGTCGGCCGCGCCGGCCGTGCCACGCGGTTCGGCGGAGATCTCAGGCAGCAGCTTGCCGTCTGGTCCGCGCGCCGGAACGTCAACCATGAACTGATGCAGCGGCGTGCGGTCGCGAACTCCGGCGAGGGCCTCGCCATACTGCGAAGTCGCTTCACGACCCCAGGTATAGGAGACCTTGGACTGCGCCATAAGGTCGCCCTCATAAGTGCAATCGGCGAAGACCTTGGCGCGATAAGCCTGGCCATTCTCCATCACGATTTCCGTGACGGTTGTGCCTTGCTTGCGTACGCCGTCTTTCTCGCGCAGGCGTTGCTGGAACACTACTTTGACACCGGCGTCGGTGAGCATTTCTTTCATGACGCTCTCGCCCACGCGCGGCTCGTAGAACCAGGCCACCGGATTCAGGTAGCGGGTCATTTCATAGCGTTGGCCAACGCGCGCGTAGAATTCGAGCGCGAGCCCGCCGATCACTTCGCGCTTGCCGACGTCGGTTCGCGACAGGCCGCCAGTGGCCATTCCGCCGACGTGCGCGCGCGGTTCCAGAAGGACGGTTTTCAGACCCTGTCGCGCACCGGCGACAGCGGTCATCACGCCTCCGGCAGTGCCTCCGTATACAACAAGGTCATACGACTGTTGCGCTGCCAATCCAGCGGAACACGCTAGTAAAGTGGAAATCAATCGGGTTGAAAGTGTCAACATGGACCTCCTGCAAGGACAGAGCCAGTGTAGGTGTATTCTTTCAGGCTGTGTGAGTTAGAATGGGATGCTTAACGGTTAAGATCGTTTGGATTGAAGTATATGGGGTTGTCCAGGATTTCTTCGCCAGCGCTTGTCGGGGGTGTTTCACCCTCCCGTGAAGAGGTTCTCGAACAACTCACCAAGGTCTTGGAGAGCCGCTGGCTGCGGGAGTCGCACCAGTTGCACGCCTTCCTGGAGTACATTACCCACGAGTCCCTGGAGCATCGCGAAGACGGCTTGAAGGAATACCTGATCGGGTGCAAGGTCTTCGGCCGCAAACCCGATTACGATCCCCGTCACGACGCGATCGTGCGCGTCCAGGCCAGCGTCCTGCGCAAGAAACTCGATAGCTACTACAAGGATGAAGGAGCCGCCGACAAGGTCATTATCGATCTACCGAGGGGCGGCTACGTCCCGGTCTTCAGCTATCGTCCTCAGGCGCTTGAGATCCTTCCAGAGATAGTTTCAGTTGAGGTCTTGAAGCCCCTCAGAGCCTTTTCAAGCAGTGCGCTGTTGATCGCGTTTCTTGCCGGGTGCGCGCTGACAGGTCTCGCTATTTGGGCGATGGCAGTGAGAACGAACATCGCCACTGGAACTTCGCCCGATGATTGCCCGCAGCTCTGGGCTGCTTTCTTCGAACCGGGCGCCAGTAACACTGTGAGTTTCGGCGTGCCACTCTTCTACAGTGGTGAAGGGCTTTACTTCCGCGACGTGCGCGTGAATACGCCCGGCGAAGAGGGACTCGGCAAAATTGCCGATTTCGCACATCTGATGCGGGGAACTCCGCTTCCAACTGATGACCTCTACACTGGCGTCGGCGAGGCCCAAGGCGTTAATCTCGTTTCCAGTTTCTTTGCGAGGCGGGGCATCCCCGTAAAGGTGGGCAACGCGCGGTCATTGGGCGTTTCTAATCTTGCGGGTCAGAATCTGGTGATCGTTTCCTCGCTGCGTTTCCAAACGCTGCTGCAAAACCTGCACCTGCCGGAAGCGTTCGTCTTTGACAGCGAGAGAGCTGGAGCCATCGTAGTCGCGCATCCAGGTGCGGGTGAGCGGTCGAGGTATGCGTTTGAGACTGGCGCGGGCGTCAGCACTTCCTACGCGCTGGTAAGTGTCTGGCCCGCCAGCACGCGCGGACGTCGCATCATGCATGTCGGCGGCGTGCACACCTGGGCCACGCAGGCTGCCACTGAGTTTATTTTGAATCCCCAGAAGCTTCGCGAAATGGCGCGGCATTTCAGAGAGAAGCCCGGTACGCCTTTCTTTCAGATTCTGTTGCGCGTGGAAGGGCGCGGTAACCAGTTCCAGTCCGTCGAGTACGTTACGCACCGCTACCTGCAGATGAAAGACGAGCCGATCACGCAGTAGCGTCTTCGATTTTATATCTGTCTTGCGGAGGCCTTGTCCACCGGTGTTGGCGCGCAACTCTGTCATCGTGCGCTTCAATACGGGGTGCCGCAGCGCCGGAGCCAATTCCACCATCGGCTCCAGCACAAAACGGCGCTCGTGCATGTGTATGTGCGGGATGACCAGCTTGGGCGAATCGATAATCGAACTTGCGTAGAGCAGGATGTCGATGTCGAGCGTGCGCGGCCCTTTGTCAATTTTGCGCTGGCGGCCGAGTTCCTTTTCAATCCGCTGCGTCTGCGTAAGCAACTGCATCGGAAACATCTCGGTTTGTGCTTCCAGCACCAGATTCAGGAAGCGCGGCTGGTTTTTAACATCCACCGGATCGGTTTCATACACGGACGAAATGCGCTTGATGGTCAGGCGGGTTGCGCGCAGCAGGGCTAGCCCAGCGCGCAGGTTGGCTTCACGGTCGCCGATGTTCGAACCCAGGGAAAGATAAACAGTTTTCACTTCGATCAAGAGAATAGCGGATTTTGATAGCCGCCGTCTCTGCGCCGCGTCACTTTGAAGTGATCGAAGGCCCGTTCGGTTGCGACGCGCCCGCGCGGAGTGCGGTCTAGGAAGCCGAGTTGCATCAGGTACGGCTCATAGACTTCCTCAATGGTGGCGCCCTCTTCATCGATGGAAGCCGCAATCGTGCTGAGTCCTACAGGCCCGCCCGCATACTTCTCGAGAATCGTCATCATGATCTTCTGATCGATTTCATCGAGCCCGAAGCGGTCCACTTCCAATAAATCGAGTGCGGTTTTTGCGACGTCGACCGAAACTTTTCCTGCAGCGCGCACCTGTGCGTAATCGCGAACGCGGCGCAGCAGACGATTCGCAATGCGTGGTGTCCCGCGGCTACGTCGTGCCACTTCTTCCGCGCCCTCAGCGTCGATGCGCACTTCCAGTAGTTGCGCCGAACGCTCAACGATACGCTTCAATTCCGGCACATCGTAATGATTCAGGCGCAGCACCAGGCCGAAGCGTCCGCGCAACGGAGCGCTCACCAGACCCTGACGCGTAGTTGCGCCGATCGCGGTGAACTGCGGAACCGGCAATGAGTGCGTGCGTGCGCCCGGACCTGCGCCGATCAGGATATCGACGCGGAAATCCTCCAGCGCGGAATAGAACATCTCTTCGATGTCCGGCATCAGCCGGTGGATTTCGTCGATGAAGAAAACCTGGCTGGCGCGAATGTTGCTGAGCAGTCCAGTGAGATCGAGTTTTTTCTGCAGCACCGGGCCGGAGGTCTGGTCGAAAGCTACGCCGAGTTCGTTGGCGATGATGGTGGCCAGCGTCGTCTTGCCCAGGCCGGGAGGGCCGTAGAGCAGCACGTGATCCATCGCTTCGCCGCGCTGCTTCGCCGCTTCGATTGCGATCGAAAGGTTTTCCTTGAGCTTGGGTTGTCCGGTGAAATCCGCTAACTGGCGCGGACGCAGCGCGGCCTCAAACTGCTTTTCACTGTCGATCGGCGCGGCCGAAACGATACCCTTCTCGCGCATAATCTACCGTACCAACTCCAGCGCCCTGCGGAACAATGGCTCGAATTCAGGCCCCGCGCCAGCGGACTTGGCTTTGCGCAGTGCGGCTTCCGCGGCTGCACGATTGCAACCCAGATTCACGAGCGCGGAGAGCACGTCTTCATCGACCTGCGAGAGCGCCTCGGGCTTCGGCACGGCGGGTCCAGCTATCACGGATGCGGTCAGCATGTCGAGTTTGTCGCGCAGTTCCAGAATCATGCGCTCCGCCGTCTTTTTGCCAACGCCGGGAATCCGCACCAGCAGTTCTACCTGCCCGCCCCGAATCGCTCCCACGAGTTCCGCCGCTTTCAGGCCTGAAAGCACTGTGACCGCGAGCTTGGGTCCGATGCCGCTGACTGAAGTGAGCTTTTCAAAAAGTATTTTCTCTTCGGGCGAATGGAAACCGAAAAGCGACAGCGCGTCTTCACGAACATGGGTGTGGATATGCAGGCGCGCCTCGCCACCGGTGTCGGGTAACGCCGAAAAAGTGGAGACTGGAATGATCACCTCGTAGCCGACGCCGCCCACGTCGAGGATGACTACGTTAGGATGTTTTTCTAGAAGAAGTCCGCGCAAATACGCAATCATAGAGAAAGCTTATTATTTCACATGGCTCGAAGACTCTTTTTTGTTGAAAACGTGCACTCCGGATACGCGGAGATTAATGGAGACGAAGCTCGACACCTGACGCGTGTGCTGCGCGTCGAGGTCGGGCAGAAATACGAGATCTCCGATAACCAGCAACTCTATCTCGCGGAGATTGAAACGGCGCGCAAGGAGCACGTAGTTTTTCGTGTTTTGGAAAAGCTGCAGACTCCGCCGCCGGGGCAGCATGTCACCCTGCTCGCAGCGCTGATCAAGTTCGATCACTTCGAGTGGATTCTGGAAAAGGCGACCGAGCTGGGTGTCAGCCGGATTGTTCCGGTGGAAGCGGAGCGCAGCGAAAGAGGCCTGGACCGAGCTGCCGGGAAACGCAGGGAACGCTGGCTTCGGATAATTCTGGAGAGCTGCCAGCAGTGCCGGCGCCCGCAACAGCCGCTTTTGGACGAACCGCTGCGACTGGTCGACGCACTCAAAACAGAATCCGATGCGCGATTCTTTCTGGAGGAAAATCCGGGTGCGCCGCCGTTTCTGAACGTCGTGGGCACGGCAGAGTCAGCCAGCCTGGTGGTGGGGCCGGAAGGCGGCTGGACGGATGCCGAGCGCGGACAGGCCGCGACTGCAGGCTGGACCGCGGTTTCGCTCGGACGCAACGTGCTGCGCGCGGAAACGGCAGCTATTGCAGGACTGGCAGTGCTGGCGTGCGCATGGGACGCCAGGACCCTCTAGGTCTGCCGCCGTCCGATCCACTTCTCGACAATCGGCACTTCATACGTCATTAAGCGGTCAAGCAGGGTTTCTGGCACCGTGTCGGAGATCAGCATGCGGCGGTGCTGCGGCTTTAAAAACTCCTCGTCAACCGCATGATCGAGCATCCGCAGCAGGTGATCGTAATAGCCTTCAATGTTCAGGATTCCGCAAGGCTTGCGCTGGAGGCCGAGTTGGGTCCACGTCAGAATTTCGCAGAACTCCTCAAATGTGCCGTAGCCACCGGGCATCGCGATGAACGCATCCGACAGATCCGCCATAAGCGCCTTTCGTTCGTGCATGGAATCGACAATCTTCAACTCGCTAAGCCCCGTATGAGCCACTTCCCGGGCCACCAGCGCCCCCGGAATCACACCGATAACCTTGCCCCCAGCCGCAAGCGCCGTGTCGGCCAGCACGCCCATCAGGCCGACATTGCCGCCGCCGTAGACGATTGAGATTTGCCTGCGGACTAGTTTTTCAGCCAACGCAATCGCGGCATCCGCGTAGGCGCTGCTCCTCCCCGAATTGGACCCGCAAAACACGCAGATTCGTTTTATCATCTTCTTCCAGCATACCTGCGCGAGGATTCCAGCGCCCCATGCGACAATAGTATTGACGCACATGGTTTTAGACGGAATCTACTACGCCCTCGGGCTGATTGCGGGTGGTCTGCTCGTGTCCTGGTTGTTGGGACCGGTCTGGGCTATCCCGTTCTTCATTCTGGCCGTATTTTGCCTGTACTTTTTCCGCGATCCGGACCGTGAGGTCCCAGCGGGGGATGTCGCAGTTTCGCCTGCGGATGGTAAGGTTGTGGCGATCGGTAAGGAAAGCTCCGATCTTACACGGGTCAGCATCTTCCTGAATGTTTTCAACGTTCACGTGAATCGCACGCCGATCGCGGGCAGGATTACAGAGATCACTTATCGCAAAGGTAAATTCCTGGTGGCGAGCAAGCTTTTGGCTTCCACAGAGAATGAAATGAACACGTTCACGGTGGAAAACGACGGTACGAAGGTTGTTTTCAGCCAGATTGCGGGTTTGATTGCGCGCCGGATTGTCTGTTACAAGAAGGTCGGTGACACCGTGGAAAAAGGCGAGCGCATCGGACTGATCAAGTTCGGTTCGCGCATGGATGTTGTGGTTGGTCCGGAGTGGCAGATCGTCGTTGCTGAAGGTCAGACAGTTTCGGCCGGCTCCAGCGTGATCGCCAAGCGCATCAGGAAGTGAACATGGGGCATCTGCGGATTTCCGAACGTCTGATTGATCCCCGGTCGCCCGACCGGCGGCCGCGTAAAGCGGCGTACGCATTACCCTCCCTGTTCACGGCGGGCAATATCTTTCTCGGTTTCCTGGCGATCCTGAAAGACTTTCGAGGGATCGCGGTTGCCGTGGGGCGCCAACGAGCAATTTGCGGGTGCGGCGCTGGCCATCGGCATCGCTTTTGGGCTCGATGGACTGGACGGACGCATCGCGCGCATGACCAACACAGTCAGCGACTTCGGTCGTGAGATCGATTCGCTCGCAGATGTCATCACGTTCGGAATTGCGCCAAGCATTCTGGCTTTTGTCTGGGGCTTTCAGTTCATTGAATGGTGGCCGGATCCGGGGTTCCAGCGCACCACCATGCGCATCGCGTACTTCATCGGGTTCATGTTCCTGATGTGCGGTGCGGCGCGGCTTGCGCGCTTTAACGTCCAGGTGAATCCGGTTCCTAAAAATCCAGGCAAGCCGGATCGGAAGTACTTCGTTGGGTTGCCAATTCCTGCTGCTGCCGGGATGGTGGCCTCGGTAGTGTACGCGGCCAGCGGCACTCCGATCCGCTGGTGGCCGCTGGGGATTGCGTGGCTTCTGCTGCTGTCGATGCTGTCGTTCCTGATGGTAAGCACCTGGCGCTATCGCAGCTTCAAAGACCTGAACATGTTCAGCCCGCGCTCTCCGATTTTTGTGGTGCTTAGTCGCAGGCATAATTTACCTGGTCTACACCTACTCGGAGCCAGTGCTGCTGGTGGTGGCCAGCGCCTACACATTCAGCGGAGTGTTCGTGCGGATTGGCGGTATCGTACGTCGCAGAATGCGCGGGATTCAATCGCCTCGTCCACCTGTAGAAAGAGCCGATGCCTGAAAAATCTGTTGTTCTGATCGGAAGTGAGACGCTGCTTGGCCGCGAAATGCGCGACGTTCTTTCGGAGACGCCGCCTTTCAAACATCGTGTGCAACTGATTGGCACTGAGCCGGAAAAGACCGTGCTCGCCAGTGGCGCCGATGAGGCAGTCATCATTACTCCGCTCGAAGCCGAGAGTCTGGCCGGCGCTGGAATCGCATTCCTCGCTGGAAGTGCGGACTCCTCGAAAAAAGCTTTTGAAATGCTGTCAGGAATGGAATCCGCTCCTGACGTGATTGATCTTAGCCTCACGCTGGAAGATCGCCCGCACGCCCGGCTGCGCGCCCCGATGGTCGAGCCTAAGGGCTACGAAGTGCCCGATGGCAGTCTTCACGTGGTCGCGCAACCTGCAGCCATTGCCCTGGCCTTGCTGCTTGGGCGTCTGCATGAGAGCTTCCCGGTGCGCCGCGCCGTCGTACAGGTTTTCGAGCCGGTCAGCGAGCGCGGGAATCCTGGATTGCAGGAACTGCAAAAGCAGTGCGTAAATCTGCTGTCTTTTCAAAAATTGCCGCAAGACGTCTACGACGTTCAGGTTGCGTTCAACATGCTGCCGCGTTTTGGAACCGAGGCACCCCAGTCGCTGGAGAATTTTGAGAATCGCATAGAGCGACACCTCGCGACTCTGCTCTCGCTTTCCAGCAAAGTGCCAATGCCGTCGCTGCGGTTGCTGCAAGCGCCGGTCTTTCATGGCTACAGCATGTCGGTGTGGGTGGAATTCGAGAAGCCTGCGGATCCGAAGGCAATCGGCGAAGAACTCGCGTCGGTGCAGATAGAAGTGCGCACAGGCGACGAAGAACCGCCTTCGAATGTCAGCATCGCCGGGCAGAGCGGCATCACGATTACCGTGGAGAGAGATCGTAACGAGGCGCGCGCCTGCTGGTTCTGGATCGTAGCCGACAATTTCCGTGTTGTGGCAGACAACGCCGTAATGGTTGCCCAAGGTTTGCTGAGGTCGGCGAAATGAAGGTGTTGCCGGCGCTGCTTGGGTTCGTTCTGCTGGCAACGGGCTGCGGTTACCATGTGTCCGGGCGCGCCAACCTGGTGCCCAAGAACGTCAAGACAATCGCGATTCCGGCATTCGGAAATGCGACCATGCGCTACAAGCTCTCCAACCAGCTTGCCGGAGCATTGACACGCGAATTCAACACGCGCACACGCTATCACATCGTCGCCGATCCTAATGCCGCAGACGCCGTGCTGGAAGGCGTATTGATCAACTATGCCGCATATCCGACGGTGTTCGATCAACAAACCGGGCGCGCCAGTGGTGTGCAGGCCAACGTAACACTTTCGGTTACGCTGCGAGATCGGGCGACCGGCGCCATAATTTTTCAGCGCCCAAACATGGATATCCATGAGCGCTACGAAATTACAACGAATCCGCTGGCTTACCTCGATGAAAGCGACACGGCTGTGGAGCGCGTTAGCCGCGACGTGGCTAGAAGCGTCGTAAGCGCCGTACTTTCTGCATTTTAAGATGACCCCGCACCAATTCCTGGAACAAATCGAAAAGAAGTCGCCGGCTGCCGTCTATCTGTTTGTCGGTCCGGAGATGTATGTGCGCGAACAGTGCCGCAGGGCGTTGATCGAGCGCATGCTTCCGCCGGATGATCGTGAGAGTGGGCTGACCCGGCATGATCTGTCTGAGGTTTCGCTGACCGATGCGATCGACGATGCGCGGTCGATGTCCCTGTTTGCGAGCGAGCGCGTGATCTGGATTTCTTCGGCCGAGGTTGCGCTACCGCGTGGCCGTGCTGCGGTTGCGGAAGCGGACGAGGATGGCCCGGCCAAGGACGGCTCAGCGGCCGCGCTGGATGCTTATCTTGCGAACCCGTCGCCGGGTGTCGTGATCGTGTTCGATTGCAGCCGCTACGAGTTAGATGGTGAGGACAAGGCTAAGGTAGAGCGCGTGCGCAAGTTCTATGCTGCCATTCGCAACCAGGTCGAATTCGCAAAATTCGACAGCCAGTCCGCGCGGCAGTTGGCCAAGGTATTGGCGCATGAATCCGGGCTGAAAATCGCGCCTGCAGAGTTGGAACTGCTGGTGGAAGCGGTGGCTGGCGACGCAGCGCGAATCGCGACTGAAATTGAAAAGCTTAGCCTGTACACAGGCGGTCAGCGCAAGGTCACAGAAGAGGACCTCATGGCGCTGGTTCCGGATGCGCGAGCTTCCAACATCTTTGCGCTTGTAGCCGCATTGGGCCGCCGCGATCGCATCGGGTCGCTGAAAATACTCGACCTGCTGATTAGGGAAGGCGAATACCTGCCGCTCGCGCTGGCTTTTCTTGGAACGCAGTGTCGAATGGCGCTGGTGGCGCGCGAAGCCAATCTCACAAGTGCAATGCAGGTGGAAAGTTATTTTCGGAAGCAGGGTGCACCCATGTGGCGTGCTCGTGCGGAACAGATCTGGCAGACTGCATCGGCATTCCCAAAAGAACGGCTGCAACGCGCAATTCCGCTGATCTATGGGGCCGACAAGGCGTTAAGAGACACCCGTCCTGATGATCGGGTAGTGATGGAAGACTTCGTCCTGAGACTTACCGAATAAGAACCGAGGAAACTTGTTGCGGCTCTGGGAAGAGCCGCCCTAGCCTACAACCCAAACTACGCAGCGACGGCAGATGCCTTCTTCAGGCGGATAACCAGACGCGACTTGTAGCGAGCTGCCGTATTCTTCTTGATAATGCCCCACTTGGCGGCGCGGTCGATAATCGAGTAGGTAGCCGGAACCAACGCCTCAGCGGTGGCAACGTCCTTCTTCTCGATCGCGCGGCGCATTGCACGGATCCCATGACGCAGACGCGTTTTGCGCATCTGGTTGATCTCGGTGCGATGTTCGGTGGTGCGTACCCGTTTCTGGGCAGAAATGTGATTGGCCATCTACAGAAACCTATTCCTTTGACACAGTCTCTTGTCAGAATAACACACGGAAGTGGCCTCTGTCCGGTGAGTTCCGGCCAGCCAGGCGCAACTTGCAGGAGAATTCCCCGAGTCCTGCTCCACTACTTTGCAGGAGCCGCCAAAAGACCTAAAAAGATTTTCTCACACTTGGCGGATCGGGACGATATGCATTCTATGACCGAGTATCCCATCATTGCCGGTTTCCAAGCTGAAGGCGTGGCGACGCTGCTGCTCCTGCTTGTACTTTTCCTGCTGAGCCTGCGTGTGCCATGTGGTCGCGAAGAGGAAGTGCGTCCCGAAAGGGAAGAGCCCGTGCCTCAGCGCCTCTCGACTACGTTCTCCGGCAGCATCCCGAGGTAGCGACTGCGCAGCGTCTCGCGTCCTCTGCTGTCCAATCCCGGATAGCTCAGGAACAGCCGCTTCTTCGCGCGGCTGATGGCGACATAAAACAAGCGGTGTTCCTCATCGAGTCTTCCCTCGCGTTTGCTGCGAAAACTGGGGAACTCGTTATCCGTCGCGCCCGCAATGAATACGGTGTCGAATTCGAGCCCCTTGGCTTGATGCACCGTGAGCAGCAGTACGCGGTCTTCCCCACTCAAATGCCGGTCAATGTCGGCGCCTAGCGACGCCATATTGAGCAGGTTGACCAGCGATTCCGTAGGTTCCAGCGCCGGATCGTCATGGCATTCGAACAGCCTCACCAGCTCTTTGAGATGCTGTATTCTGGGGATCGAATCATCCTGTCCCTGATAGTACTCCGCAAGGCCCGATTCCTCCAGAACCCGCCCGAGCAGTTCATGCGGCCGCTCCACCAACGACCGCTCTTTCCACGCGGCCAGCTTTTCGGCGCAGGGCAGAAACTTCTTCGAATGGCGCTGGATCGCCGCCCGGCGTACGGCTGAGCCATTGCAAATCTTCGCGCAGAGCAGGAGCAGCAGTTCCACCGTGGTTGCAACGTCGTCGTCCGCTTTATGGGTCGGTGTGGTCTTCAGTTGCAGCGATTTCGCGATCTGGGAGAGTGCATAGCGCGGCAAACGATATAGCCTGCGCGTGAGGTCCAGCGTGTCGAAAACAGCATGGGGCGCGGGCGGCTCCATGTCCAGACGTTTCATCTGGGAAATCAGCATCGGCAGATCGAAAGCGAAAACATTGTGTCCGCATAGCGCGCTGTTGCCGCAGAACGCCCGGAATTCCTCGAGCACCTGCACCGAGTCGCGTCCGTTCTGCGCCAGAAATTCGTCAGAGAAGTGATGGACGTTTTGCGAATCGCCGACGGGCCGGGTTGAGCGCAAGAACGCATGGAAGTGCTCGATTGCGCCATCACTTCCGCAGCGCGTGGCCGCTATTTCGACGATTTCGTCAAGGGCCCTGTTCAATCCCGTGGTCTCCAGGTCAAAGACGACCACATCGCCGTGATCCAGCTTTTCCAGCAGCACGCGGAAAGGATCACCGGCCTCGAGCGCCGTAAGGTCGAGCAGGTCTGAGATCTTCAGCCCGGCTGCCCGCGGCTCCGCGAGTAATTCCTCCATGGTGGCGGTACCGATGCCTTTGGGCGGTGTTTGCAGAAACCTCGCGGCGCTGTTGCCGTCGTGGCGATTCACCAGAAGCTTCAGATGTGCAATGGCGTTCTTGATTTCCGCGCGCTGGAAGAATTTAAACTCCTCCACTTTTACGTGCGGCAAATCGAGCTTCTCAAAATTGGCGGAAAAATCGCGCGCCGTAAAATTAGTTCTGGTGAGGACTGCGATATCGCGGTACGCGAGTTGATGCAGACTACGCAATTCGTGAATACGATTGACGATCCAGTGTGCTTCACTGGACAGGCGTGTTGCCGCGTGGATAGCCACCTTATCGCCCGTATCCGCTACATACGGCAGGATCTCCACAGTAGCCGCATTCTTATAACTCCGAATCAAGCCGGAACAGGCGTCGAGTATGTTGCGCGTTGACCGGTAATTCCGCACAAACTTGAACTCAGTTATTGGACCGAACTCGGTCCGGTACTGGTCGAGAATTCGGTAGGGTGTCGAACCCGCGCCACTCATAAATAGTCTGGTCCAGATCTCCGAAGAACGAGAGGTTGCGGCCAGGACTTGCGAGTTTCGAAAGAATTCGATACTCCGAACGGTTTGTGTCTTGCACCTCATCCACCTGCACCCAGGAAAACTTGCGCTGCCAACGCGCCAGCGCAGCCGGATTCTCATCCCAGAGAATATTGACGCCTCGGATCAGATCGCTGAAATCCAGCGCATGGTTCTCACGCAGCGCAGCGACGTAGTCGTTCATCATTTCAGGGAAGCGGAAATCCTGCCGGCGATCGATCGACTTCAGGCTGGAATCTTCCAACAGTTTGTGGAAAATATCGGCCGGTTTTGACGGGGTATCGTCGTTATAACGGCTCAGTCGTGCGTTTCCGGAGGCTTCGAAGAGAAGAAACTCGAAACGGTCGTACTCTTCGCGCGGAACCTTGATTCCGTAGCGCCGCCAGATCTTGCCGAATAGATCGCGGCAGTCCTCCTCGTCGTAGATCACGGAATCGGCGTCCAAGCCCATCGTCTGCGCTTCGCTGCGGAGGATACCGGCGCAGAGCCCATGAAAAGTACGCGTCGATATCTCGCCTGCCTGCTTGCCAAGGAATTCGTACAGCCGCGATTTCATTTCGCGCGCCGCCTTGTTGGTGAACGACAAACAAAGCATGCAGTCCGCAGCTGTTCCCTGGCGGACTGCACCGGCAGCCCGCAGCGTGATGACGTCGGTCTTTCCCGTTCCCACTGGGGCCATCACAAGAATTGGCTGTCGAATTAGACTGACCGCGCCGAGTTGTTCGGGATTAAGACGTTCGAGCGCCTCGTCTATCTTGTCAAGGTTCATTGGTGTTTCAGCCTAAGCAAACTCGTAATTTTCCTAGTAACTTCGGCTTGCTACCAATGCCAAGCAAAGGCTAGACTGATTAGAGTCGATATACGTTTTCGGAGGAAACTGCATGTCGAAGCCAGCTCTGGTTGCGCGCACACGCCGAATATCCATACTCGCTCTATTTGCGTTCGTATGCACGTGTTCCGGTGAAATGATTGCGCCTGGTCAAGTTCCAGTTTTTGTTCCTGAGCAGGGAACCCTATTATTGTTGGGGTGCGGTCTATTCCTGATCGGATTGGCAAAACGCCCTCGATAAAACGTGATTGCGTAATGTTTGTTTTTAGCCGGAGACAGTTGAGAGGGGAATTATGCCTAACGAAGCTCACGCTGAGACCCGATCCGAGCAGCCAGAAAATGGCCCGCCTGAGTGGTCGTAGTCCAATGGTGCAACAGCTTGCGCGCAGGCTGCGAGCCGCTTTCGAGTCCACAGACTCAGATTACAATTTCGAGGCGACGCTGCTGGCCCTGGCGGGGCGTACGCCGGGAGGCAGTGGACTGAACTCGCCGTCAAGCTTTACGAGCAGCAAGCCAAGGCGCTGCGACGCCAGATCCGGAACGGAAGCAGTCAGTGGCGATCACCTTCACAAGCGGGATTTTGCAGTAATCATTTCACGCGCAGGTATTCGCCCGGCTTCTCAAAGAGCTGGCTCTCAGAGCCATGCTCTCGTAGAAACCGCCCTATATCCGCGCTACCTGCCGTAACAATCGCTTCGCCATCAAGAATTTCATGTTTGAGCGCTCCGCCTGTGATCGCTTTCGTGAAGTTGTCAGCATTCATCGCGGAAAGCAGCAGCCGGTCCTTTTCCAAATCCAATTTCAAAATCCAGTGGACGGGCAGGTAAAAGTCGTCCGCGTCGTCCTGCTTGTAATGCCACTGCCGCAAACTTCGAAAGTTGCATCAGGCTATTTTTTCCGCGATCGATTTCGCTTGCAGGAACTGAAGCAGGTAGTCAGGACCGCCTGCCTTGGAATCCGTGCCGGAAAGGTTGAATCCGCCAAACGGGTGCGCGCCTACCATCGCGCCGGTGCACTTGCGGTTGATGTAGAGGTTGCCGACGAAAAACTGCCGGCGCGCCTTCTCGATCTTCTCCGGATTCTTTGTGAAGACCGCGCCCGTCAATCCATAGACCGAATCGTTAGCCAGAGCCATGGCATGATCAAAGTCCTTCGCCTTGGTCACAGCCAGCACCGGCCCAAAAATCTCTTCCTGGAAGATTGTTGCTTTGGAATCGACATCGGCGATCACGGTGGGCTGGATAAAGTGCCCCTCACCTTCGACCGGGCCTCCGCCGGTGATCAGGCGTCCTTCTTTCTTCCCGGACTCGATATATTTCAGAATCGATTGCTTAGAGCGTTCATTGATCACAGGACCCATGTAATGGGCGGGATCATCTGAAGGCCCCACGCTAATCTCGGCAACTTTTGCCTTGAGCTTGTCCAGGAATTCATCGTACAGTTTCTCGCTCACGATAGCGCGCGAGCATGCTGAACACTTTTGTCCCTGATAGCCGAACGCGGACCAGAACACGGCTTGGACGGCGGAGTCGAGATCCGCTTCCTCGATCGACTACGATCGCGTCCTTGCCGCCCATCTCCGCGACGACGCGCTTGATCCAGATCTGCCCGTCCTGCGGCTTGGCAGCGAGTTCGTTGATGCGCAGTCCCACTTCACGGGAGCCCGTGAACGAGACGAATCGGGTCTTGGGATGCTGTACCAGAACGTCGCCCACAGCCGCGCCGCTGCCGGTTACAAACGCAAACGATTGCGAAGGGAATCCGGCTTCCAGCAGCACTTCGACAAACTTTGCCCCGATGGTCGGCGTGTCGCTCGATGGCTTGATCACGACTGAGTTGCCTGTCACGAGCGCCGCAGTGGTCATGCCGACCAGAATCGCCAGCGGGAAATTCCATGGTGGAATTACGACACCTACGCCCAGCGGCAGATAAACGAGGCGATCCTGCTCACCCGGCAATTGCAGCAGCGGTTCGGGGTTCGCGAAGCGCAGCATCTGGCGGGCATAGTAGTCGCAGAAATCGATCGCCTCGCAGGTGTCGGCTTCCGCTTCCGCCCAGGATTTGCCCGCCTCAAAAACCAGCCATGCGTTGAATTCGAACTTACGCCGGCGGAGAATGTCAGCCGCACGTAAGAGCATTTCCACGCGATCTTCGGGCGCCGTCTGGCTCCACAACGGAAAGTAGGCGTGCAACGTTTCTACAGCTTTTGCAGCGAGTTCCGGAGTTGCCTTCTGGTGCGTTCCAATCACCTCCGCGGGACGCGAAGGGTTGAACGAGGGAAATTTCGTGGGCGTTTTGATGCGTGCGCCGTCGATCAGCAGGTCGTACTCTCTGCCCAAATCAGCGCGGACTGCTTCGAGCGCCCGCTCCATCAATTGCCGGTTTTCAGATTGTGAAAAATCGGCGTAGGGCTCATTACGGAAAGGCGGCAGGGACTTCAGCCGGTTAGCGAGTTCCTGTGACATTGAATTCCTCCGGGAATTTTGGCGCGCCGATCCCGCGCAGAAAGTCCACCAAAACAGGTGGAGCTTCTGCGCGGGTCAAGCGCAGTGAATCAAGAATGCTTATGAATTAGGTGCTGCTTAGTCTTACGAGCTTGCGGCCGCGATCAAAAAGCTCCGCGGCATCGTCTGCCATACTACGACCTTTTTCGTAGAGGTCGCGGCTCTTGCCGATCAGGTCGCGTCCGGACTCCGCCAGAACATGGCTGCCCTTTTCGGCTTTAATCCGGATCAAACGCCGGGTAGCTCTACCCGATGCCGGTGCATAGAGAATGGCCAGTGAGGCACCGACCGTTGCGCCGGCGAAAAACCACAGCAGGCCTTTTGAAACGTCGTTGTTATCAGACACGATTTTTCCTCCAGCTTTTATTCTACTCCCGGCATTCAATGATTCCAGAGAATTGAAAAAGGAATATGCTCTAAGCATGGCGGAAAATGAACTTGTAACAGTGTTTCGATCAGGCGACGCTTCCGCGATTGAGGATGCGGAAGAGATCAGGCAGATTCTTGCAGCGGAGGGCATCGAAGCCAAGGTTCTCGACGACACCGCGCCGGGAGTGATTAGTGGCGCCATTGAGGTACGAGTCACTCAGGCCGATGCGAGTCGCGCGGAGACGATCCTCGCGGAGCGCCCGGTTGAAGGCGACATGTCGGACGCCGATCCTTCTGAGGTGTTGGATCCCGTACCAGTGTTCCACAGCAGCGGTACAGGTGAGGCCGAAGCCTTAGCGATTGAAGGCATGCTGCTCGCGAACGGCATACAACCGATCCGCGTCGGCACTTCCTCAATCCCGAGCCTGACGTTTGAGATTCGCGTGGCCCGGGAATTCAAGGAACAGGCTGAACGACTGATCGCCAATGCACAGGCGACTGGTGGCGCCGCGGCGGATGAAGAGGAGCGCGCCGGCGAGAGCGCCTGATCGCTCTTACCTGCTGCCTGGCTCTTCCCGGCGGAGTTGTTTCCATGTTTCGGTGCTGAGCCGCTGACCGTCGCTGCGGATGGTCACCAGTCCGTCGTCATCGGTGCGGAATACGGCTACACCAAGTTGCGCCAGACGCTCCAGCACATCTCTGTGCGGATGGCCATACGAGTTCTCCTCGCCCACCGATATGATCGCAAACGGCGGGTGCACGGCCTCCAGAAACTCTTTATTGCTGGAGTTTTTCCCGCCGTGGTGCCCCACCTTGAGCACGTCGGCGCGCGCCTTGGGGATCTCCTCTTCTGCTTGCCGCTCGGCATCGCCCATCAGTACGAAGCTGTGGCGTCCGTAGGAAACGCGCAGCACCAGCGAGTCATCGTTGTGGGACTTTGATGAGGCGAGATACTCGGTTGCAGGCGAGAGCACTTCCACGCGTGCAGCGCCGAAATCGCGGGTGCTCCCAGCGCGCATTTGGATAACCCGTGTGCGGACCGCTTGAGCTTTCGCCTCAATCTCTTTCCACACCGTGGCATCTTCGACCGCGCTGATCCATAACTCCTCCGGGCGAAAATCCTCGATAAGGGCGGGCAGTCCGCCGACATGATCGGCGTGCAGGTGCGTGGCGACTACAATGCGAACACGTTTGATGGAGCGGCCCCACAGATAGGGCGCAATCACGTCTTCACCTATGTCCATGCGTGGTTTGCGGCGCTCGCCAAACGCCGGAATACCTCCGCCGTCGATCAGCATGGTGCTGCCGTCCGGCAATGCAAGAAACAGGCCATCGCCCTGTCCAACATCAATCGTCGTGAACTCGAGTGTGCCGGGTGTGATTGCCGGAGGGAACGGATGCCAGAGCAATACACCAAACAACCCAAGCACCGCAATCGATGCACCCCATCGCCAGGCGCGCGATGCATTCACGACCATCGCGAGCAGGAGCAGCGCGGCCACCAGGCTGAGCGCCAGCCAGAGTGGCGGGTCCGGAACCCTCCAGTTCGGTTCCCAGGCGGCGTGGATTTCGGCAACTTTTTGCGACCAGTGCAGCAGGGCTTCCGCAATTACGGCGGTCCAGTGCCAGCCCGTAAAGACGGCCAGAAATCCAATCGGAACCACGGCCGAAAGCAGCGGCACAATGATCACGTTCGCGGTCAATCCTGAAAACGAGACGCGGTGAAAGTAGAGCGCCATGGGCAGCGCGAGTCCAACTTGCACCACGGTGGATATGGTCACGGATTCCCAGATCCAGAACCCGCAACGAAACAGAACGGTGAGCGGAAACGCAATCCAGCGGGGCGGGATTCTCGTCCACAAGCAGATTGTCTCCACCAGCAAGCGCAGCTCAATTCGAAACTGTGCGGTTTCGGGTGCGATGTGCAGATCACGGTCTGTTTCCAGCAGTCCTTTCAATCCGCTGGCGAACGGCGTGGAGGTGCGTTCGAGCAGGGGTGACGCGAGCGCGCCGATAGCGGCGACGGCCAGGAAGGAAAGCTGGAAACTTGCGTCAAACATCTGCTTCGGATCAGAGCACAGAAACGCGAGTGCGACCGCAGCCAGGATGTTCAGTACGCGTCCGCGCCGGTAGAAGTAGCGGGCGACCAGGAATAGCGTGAACCCACCTGCGGCGCGTACGACGGGTGCGGACCAGCCTGAAACCAGCGCATAGAGCCACGCTGCGAGCGCAGTCATAATCAGGGCGGGGATTTCCGCAACAAAGCAGAAACGCAACAGGAACAGCAACACCCCCGCGAGCACGGCCACGTGCAACCCGGAGATTACGAGCGCGTGGTACGTGCCCGTCCGGCGGAAGTGCTCCGTCCAGACCTTCTCGAGCTTTGTGGAATCACCCAGCAACACCGCCTGCATCATGCCGATTGCGTAGGCATTACCTGGATAGAGCCGCTCAATCCGCTCCAGCCCTGCTGTACGCAGTCCGAAGACAGCGCGCCAGAACGCCGAACCGCATTCGCCGGGTAATACGCGAACGTTTTGTGTGCCGCGCGCCGAGGCCGTCCAATATATATTCGACCTCGCCAGATAGCCGGCGTAGTCGAACGCTCCGGGGTTGCGGAAATTCCGTGGACGACGCACCTTGGCGTCCAGTTCGACTCGCTGCCCGTAGGCCAGGGCGGGCGGCTGCTCGCCTTCGCGCAGGTAAACGCTGGCGCGTGCGCGGGCTGCCGGCGCCAGTTCCAGCACAAACTGGTCACGGCCTTCATAGAAAGTGGGTGGTTCAACGATGCAGCCGGTAAGAATCACGGTCTCGCCGGCTGCCGCGTTCAGGACAGGAGGAGAGCCGGGCTGCCGTAGGATTTGGAGGAGCAACCCGGTCATGAAGACACCGATCAGTAAGGCGGCGATCGCCAAACGGCGCGCGCCACGTGAGAACGATATCAGGGAGAGACCCATCAACGCTGCGGTAGCAAACCACAACTCCCGGCTTTCGAAGGCCACGAGTCGCGAACAGAGGATGCCAGCGGAAATGGCAGCCAGCGGCGCTAGTAAAGGATCTTTCAGTTCTGAATGATAGTGCGCGGCGGGCGGTAATCCGCTCAAGCTTTGTGAGGAATTCTTTGCTGCTACCTACTTGCTCTGCGTTTTGACGCGGTCCATGTACTTCATGGTCGAGAGATCCAGACGCACGAGGTCCCCGTTCTTGATGAACTGCGGAACCATGATATCGACGTCGTTTTCCAGCCGCGCTGGTTTCCAGTTTGAATCCTGCTGCTGGTGCGATGGTGGCGCGGTATCCGCGATTCTAACTTCCAGATACTGCGGAACCTCGACGCTGACGGCGCGCTCTTCCATGAACTCCACAGGCACACGCATCTGCGGCTCCAGGAACTTCGCCCGTTCTCCAATTAGCGAGCCGGGGATGGTCACCTGCTCGTAATTGTCAGGATCCATGAAATAGCAGTCTCCACCATCGCGGTAGAGAAACTCCATCGAACGCCGTTCGAGCGGGGTTTCCTCGAGTTTCAGGTCAGAGCGGAAGCTGTGCTCCCAGGTTGTCCCGGTGGAGAGATTCTGGAGCCGTGCGTGTAGCGCGCCTCCCATCTGCCCCTGGCCAGGGCGGTAATCAGCGGCAATCACCTTGTATGTTTGCCCTTCGAAGCGGATCGCCATTCCGGCGCGCAGTTGCGATGCAACAATCATTGCGACCTCCGTCCAGACGAACATAGTCTATACCCGCCAGATTCCGGATGCACGGGGTAGCGGTGCTAGAATCCGGGTAGTCGGTCCGCCCGGTGGGATCCACGTTCATGACCCTGCGCAGCCCCATATTTCGCAAACTTCTGCTGAGTTCCGTTTTCCTGATTCTGGTAACGCTGCTCACAGTGGATTTCTATCTTACGCGCTATGTGGAAGCGCATGAGGTGGAACGCACCGAACAGCAGTTGGAAGCACAGGCTCAGATTCTTTCCGGAGAACTCGAAGCGCTGCCGCGCGCGGAACTGGAACAGTGGGCCCGTCAGGTCTATCAGCGCGCCAAGAGCAGGATTACCATCATCAATCCCGCTGGTCAGGTGATCGCTGAATCGCAGCGCGATCCGGAGGCGATGGAGAATCACGCTCAACGGCCCGAAGTGCTTCATGCCATGCGCGGTGGCCGCGGTGTTGCCGTGCGCCATAGTGCAACGCTGGATATCGACTTCTGTTATCTTGCGCTGCCGTTGAGTTATCAGGGCGTGCCAGGCCATGTCTTGCGAGTTGCCGTGCCACTGGAAAAGGTTCAAAACACGGTGGCGGAAGTTCGCTGGCGAATTCTGTGGGCTTCTTTGATAGCAGCCGGATTAGCGCTGGTCGTTGCGTACACGCTCGCACGGGCGTTCAGCCAGCGAATTGCGAAGATTAAAACCTTTGCCGAGCGACTGGTGGAGGCTCGCTTCCAGGAACCGCTTGCGCCGGAACCTGACGATGAACTCGGATCGCTGGCTCGTTCGTTGCGCCGGATGGCGGATCAATTCGGAGACATGGTCGAATCCTTGCGATTGGAATCCGCGCGCCGCGAAGCGATTCTGGCGAGCATGGTGGAAGGTGTACTTGCCGTTGACAACGAATTGCGCGTGACGTTCTGCAACGAGGCCTTTGCGCAGGCCGTCGCTGCAAGCACGCCTGTCCCGGAGCGCCTTCCGTTAGTGCAGCTCGTCCGCGATCCGGTGTTTCTGGCGCTCATGACGAAGGTGCTTGTCTCCGGTGACGCCATCCGTCAGAAGCTATCGCTAGCCCCAGCCGACGGGCGTGCTTTTGAGGTTCACGCCTCACCGCTGGAAGACAAATCGCGTCGCGGAGTGATTGCGATTCTGCATGAAATCACCGAGCTCGAAAGACTGGAGCGCGTCCGCAAGGATTTTGTCGCGAATGTCTCTCACGAATTGCGAACACCACTGGCCGCCATCCGTGGCTACGCGGAAACGCTGCTCGACGGCGCGCTCGATGACCAGGAGAACAACCGGAAATTCCTGCAGATTATTCAGGCGCAGGCCATTCGCTTGAACAGCATCGCCTCGGATCTTTCGGTTTTGTCGGAATTGGAATCGGAGAAAGAATCGCCCGCGCCCGAACGCGTTTCGATTCGCGATGCCGTTGAATTGGCACTGCACACCGTGGAACCAGCCGCCACAGTGCGCGACGTCCGCCTCACGATTAGTGAGTTTCAGGACGCGTACATCATGGGGCACCGGATACGGTTGGAGCAGGCGCTGGTCAATCTGCTCGACAACGCAGTGAAGTTTAATCACGCCGGTGGCGACGTCCACCTGGAGACCGTGCTCACTCCTGATCGAAAAGTTCGCATCACGGTGCGCGACACAGGGAGCGGCATTCCGGCTGAGGACCTGCCGCGAATCTTCGAGCGTTTTTATCGCGCGGACAAGGCGCGTTCCCGCGAAGTCGGCGGCACCGGACTGGGCCTCTCGATCGTCAAGCATGTGACGGAAAAGATGGATGGTTCTGTGACGGTGGAAAGCAAGCCTGGCAAAGGCTCAACATTTACGCTGCAGTTCCCGGAAGCTTGATTCTAATGTAAGCCGCATCCTGGGTGGTAACTTGAAACTAGGCTATGTGTCACAAAATCTGCATCTTTCTTGGCTTATTCGTAAGTTCGCTGTCGGCTGCCGAACTGGTCGCCGCTAATGAAGAGATTGCTGCCCTGCGGGCTACGCTCGCATCACAGCAGGCGCAGATCGCAAAGCTGCAGGCTGCCCTGGACGCGCAGAGTAAACTGCTCGACCGCTTGGCGGCTCCGCAAACCACAGTGGCACCGTCGGTGGTTGAGGGGCCCGAGTCAAAAACTGAAGCGCCAAACAGGACCGCGGGCGGATTTCGATTCAGCGGAGACTTTCGTTTTCGTCTTGACGCGCTCCTCCGTTCCGGCAACGAAATTGCTGCGCCGCTTCAAAACGTGCGTAGCCGTTATCGCCTGCGCTTGAATATCGACAAGCAGCTCGATCCGCGCTTCGAGTTTCACACGCAGCTTTCGACAGGCCCGTTCAGCAATCCGATAACTAATGACCAGGATATGGCGGGCATGAACGTTAAGCATCCATTCTCGATATCAGAGGCCTGGATCAATTTTCGTGTGAACGACAGGTTAACTTTGCGCGGCGGCCGGGTTGAGGAGATTTTTACGGATGAAGCGAGGTTCCTGTGGGACGACGACCTGCGCTTCAACGGCTTTAATCAGACACTCGTGTTGCCAGCTAAAGGAAAGGCGTTGGGATTTACGCAACTTGAATTTCGCGCGGGCGTATATATCCTGAGCAATCCGGCCGTTTACATACTCGCGCCGTCCTCGCCCTATGTCAGTGCCGGCTATGCTCCTGGCGGTAAGGTGCGCGCCGCAAACTTATTCCATCCCGGTTTCGTGCTCCACGGAAATCTTGGCTCCGCCTGGAAGTACCATATTCTCGGGACCATGGAGTTGTACCGAAATGCAAATCAGATTCAGCTTGCTTCGACGACTGCCGGTGTTCAACCTCTCGCGGGCGAAGCAATTGGGATCACTTTGCCAAGGGGCCTGAGCGGTACGGGCAACGCCACCACACTGCCGGATGGCGCAATGTACTATGCACCGCATTTCCAGATCGCGCATCTTGGTTACCGGTTGGAACGCAAAGCTTTCTTGGTCGGTGGACGCGAACTGCCGGCGTTCTTCGATTTTGAGGTGTCGCGCAATGTTGGCACATCGCTTCTGCGTGATGCTTTCGCGGCTAGCGTGGGACTCGGGGCTGTTAAGCAAGCTGGCGACCTGCGGTTCCTGTATCAATATTCGATCAAAGATGCCAATTCGATGATCTCGCAGTTTACCGACGACGATCTGGGCTCTGGAGCCGGGGTGAATACTGCCGTGCACGGATTCCGGGTGGATGTCGGCCTGACGCGTTTTCTGCAATGGCAGAACCTGCTGTTTGTGCAGGACCCACGACGCGGGGATGATCCGACCCGGAATCTGTATGTCCCGCTGCGGCGTGGCGCAAATACCCAGTTTCGATACCAGGGACAGTTGGCGTTCCGGTTCTAGGGAACAGGCACGGCCGTTGATTTCGGCAAGCGGAAATTGACTTCGATGGTTGCCTGCACCGATACTGGCTTGCCGTCCTTAATACCTGGCTTGAAGCGCCACTGCTGCACAGCCTCCAATGCTTTTTCGTCCAGGCCGAGACCGAGCGGCCTGATGACGCGCAACTTCGCTGGCATGCCCTTTTCGTCAACAACAACGTAAAGGACAACTGTGCCTTCCTTCCCCGCCTTCCGAGCTTCGTCAGAATACTTCGGTTCGACTTTGAAAAGCAGCGACGGAGCACTTACCCCGCCGCCAATCCGATACGCACCTCCCGAAGGTTCTTTCCCGCTGGCTGGTGCCGCCAAACCGGCCGCAGCGCTTATGCCAAGCTGCACTTCGGTTGCACCCTGCGGCGGTGTAAAGGCGAATTCTTCTTCGGCAATAGCAACGTCCCATTTGAGGCTTGTCGTAAGCATCTCCATGGTCGTTTCCATGGGTCCGGAGAATTGCGCTGAGTTAATAACGTTATGCGAGCGGCTGCGCAGGACCGTGTAGCGGATCTTGTTGACCCAGACGGTAGTCTCTGAGTGACTCGGAGCTGTTTGCGCGGCGGTTGTCGATTCCGGCTTCTGATATTCGGCAGCTATAACGAAACAGGAAATTGGAACGCTGTCCACTACGACGGGTTCCTCGCGCAAGATCCGCGCTGACTGTAGCGTCCAGGGAGCCGGCATGGTACCGCTGATGCCCTGCGCCATTCCTTTTATATCCGTTGACGGCGGAAGCTTTGAATATTGTTTCATCGTCGGCATGTACGTCCACGCCGCTTTGCCATCGCTGATCACCTGCACGGGAACGCCGCTATTCATCTCTATGCGCATCTTGTCAGGCGGAAGGAATGCCAGAGTTGCCTTTGATTCCATCTTCATGCTGGTGCTGGCACTGGGGCTCTTTGTTTCAGTGCTGTACTTGAATTCCGCCCGGTAGCTTCGGACCGTCTGGCTTGCATCGCTCACCATTTTCAGGATTGCTCGCGCCTCCGGCGAGTCCTGGGCAGACAGAGTTACTGAGAGGAGCAACGTTAGAACGAAGCTCTTGATCATGTGCCTAGGCTAGCACTCTGCCAAGTAAGTCATCCAAGTTACTGCTTCGTACCTGTTTTCGGTAACCGGAAGTTGACTTCGATGGTGGCCTGCACCCGCACGGGCTTGTTCTCCTTCATGCCTGGCTTGAAGCGCCACTGCTGAAGAGCTTCGATCGCTTTTTCGTCCAAGCCGTGACCGAGTGGCCTGAGGACGCGCAATTGCGTGGGCATACCCTGCTCGTCAACTACGACCGAAAGCACCACCGTGCCTTCCACTCCAGCCTGCCGTGCCTCGTCGGAATACGCCGGTTCGGCCTTGCGGATCAGCATCGGTGCACTCACTCCGTTGCCAATGCGAACCACTCCCGGATTCAGGGGCTCTTTGGGGGAGGTGGGCGGCGCGGGACCTATCCTACCCATATTCGGATACTGCCTCTCCGTTGCGTCTTTCGGCGGCGTGAAGGCAAACTCCTCCTCAGGAATGGGCACGTCCCATCTAAGGCTGGTGGTCCGCACCTCCCGGGTCGCTTCCATCGGCCCGGAATAATGCGCCGAGTTGATAATGGAATGCGTGCGGCTACGCAGGATCGTGTATTGGTTCTTGTTTACCCAAAAAGTTACTTCCGTTTGTGTCGGCTCATCCTGCAGACCCGGACGCTCTCTCGGCTTATACTCGGCCGCGATCACTAGACAGGGGACCGGGACCCCATCCACCACGACAGGTTCTTCACGTACGATCTGCGCAGACTGTAGTCCGTCCAGATTCGCCCCGCTGAACGGGAATGTCTCTGCTGAGGCCATCAGATTCGTTGAAGACGGAAGCTTTGAATATTCTTTCAGCGTCGGCATGTACCTCCACGCCGCCTTGCCATCGCTGATCATCAGCACGGGTACGCCGCTATTAATCTCCACGCGTACTTTGTTGGGCGGAAGAAATGCAACGGTCCTCGTGGATTCCGATTTCGTGCTGTTGCCCGTACCCTTCATCTCGTCACTGAGCTTGTACTCCGCCCGGTAGCTTCTAACGGTCTGCCTGGCGTCGGCTACCATTTTGAGGATTGCCCGCGCCTGCGGCGACTCCTGGGCAGACAAAGTGAAGGACGCGAGCAACGTTAATCCGAAGCACTTAATCATTGCGTTTAGCCTGCCAAGCTTAAATTCGCGAGTCAAGCATCCTGGCCAGTCATCACACCTTGTGCGTGCAACTCTTCGCCTATTAGTTGGAACAAGGTGTTGGTGACGGCGAGTATCACGGGTCCTGCGAACAGGCCGATCATTCCAAACGCCTGTACGCCGCCGAGGAGTGCGAAGAAAAGCAGCAATGGATGCATCTCCACGCGTCCGCTCATCACATACGGTCGAAGGAAGTTGTCGGCGGTGCCGACAATACCAGCGCACCAGGCCAACAGGAACAGCGCTTTGCCCCAACTCCCAATTGCAAGTAGCCAAATCATTGCCGGTATCCAAATGATGGTTGCGCCTACGATTGGAATTAGCGACGCAAAAGCTGTGATCACGCCCCACATAACCGGTGCCGGAATCCCAACCGCCCAAAATGCAAGACCCTGCAAAACGGCTTGCGCTATGGCAACGGCCATAATGCCGTACATGGATGCCTGAATCGTGTCTGTTACACCAACGGTGAGTCGCTCAATCTGTGTGTCCGCAAGCGGCAGAATGCGTGTCACGGTAGCGTGAATATTCCTTCCGTCACGGAATAAAAAGAACATGATCACCAGCACCAGTAGGAAATCGAAGAGCAAAGCGCCGATGTTGCCGAGTACTCCACCAACGCTCTTCATAAGGTTGCCGCTGGCTGCTTGCAGTCGGGTGAGAATCTGCGTGCGAACATCGACCTGCGAAAGATCGACGTAATTGCCGGCCCATGCTATCGCTCGATCAAGTTGGCTTTGAACATAGGCATTCAGGCCGCCACTTTCGGCAGAGTGCTGCTTAACGGAGGTTACCAGGCCGTTCAACTCAACCGTTGCCGTTGTGACCACAATGCCAACCGGAATCAGTACCGCGAGAATGATAATCAGCAGAGATATCAATGCTGCCCAGCTGCGCCCCCGAACTTGTCTTTCGACTCTGATGTGCAAGGGGAGGAAGGCAACTACGAGTACGATAGCCGTTAGCAGCGGCTGTAGAAATGCCCCCACAACTAACCAGCAGAGATAGAGAGCTATTGCCGCGAGTATCAACAACAATGCAATCGTGAGTTTCTTACTGTTCATGGGTTCAATTCATCTTAACGTTCCCTGCGCCTAAGTGACCGGTCCAGGATTGAACGGCGCCAGCGCATTGTGTAGACCCCAATGATCAGCCCAGGTTTTCTTGCGCCCGCTGGCGACATCCAGGATCATTTGGAAAATCTCCTGGCCGACGGATTCGATAGTCGCTTCGCCGCTGGCGATTCGTCCGGCGTCAATGTCGATCAAGTCGTACCAGCGTTCGGCCAGTGCGGATCGCGACGACACTTTGATCACCGGGACCATGGCGAGCCCGTAAGGCGTCCCCTCGCCGGTCGTGAATACGTGCATGTTCATCGACGCGAGCTGTTGCGTGCCGCAGATGAAATCACTCGCAGGAGTCGCGGCGAATACGAGGCCCTTCGTGGTGACGCGCTCGCCATGCGAAGCCACGGCCATCAGGGCGGAGGTCCCGGCTTTGGCCACAGACCCAAGCGCCTTCTCGACCACGTTAGAAAGCCCACCGCGCTTGTTGCCCGGCGTCGGATTCGCGCTTCTGTCGGCCGAACCACGCTGCAGGTATTCGTCGTACCAACGCATCTCGCGGATCAGGTCGCGGCCGACATCTTCGTTGATTGCGCGCGGCGTGAGCAGATGCACGGCGTCGCGCACCTCGGTCACTTCAGAGAACATCACGGTGGCTCCGGCGCGCACCAGCAGGTCCGCGGCATGACCGACAGCCGGATTGCATGTCACGCCCGAAAATGCATCACTACCACCGCACTGCAATCCGACGTTGAGTTCCGCTGCAGGGCATGTCGTGCGCGTTCGCAGATTCAGTTGCGCAAGGCGCTTCTCGGCAGCGTGCATGATTGCTGAAATCATTTCGCCGAAGCCGTGCAGGTTTTCGTCCTGCAGTCGAATCAGATACGGGGCATCATTGATGATGGAAAATCCGTTCGTCTCGCCGCCCGAAAAAAGCCGCGCGGGTTGCAGTTTCTCGCAGCCCAAACTGACCACGAGCGGCGCGCCCGCGATGTTCGGATGCAAGCTGATGTGCCGCAGCGTGCGAATCGGGATTGCGGCGCCGGGCGCGTCAATGGCTACGCCACAGCCGTAAGTGTGTGTGATCGCGACCACATCATCGACGTTGGTAAAGCGTGGTAGAAGTTCAGCCTTGATGCGCTTTGCCGCGTATTCGACGGTTGCCGCCACGCATTGCACAGTCGTCGTTATGCCAAGAATATTCTTCGTGCCAACGCTGCCATCCACATTGTGGAATCCTTCAAACGTGAAGCCTTCCAGCGCGGGCAACGCGGCCGGAGTGGCGGTCGCGAGCGGCAGGTCATCGAGTGCCGGTGCGGCGGGCAACTCCACGGATTCTTCGCGAACCCAGTCGCCTGCTCGAATCGCGCGCGCCGCGTACCCGATCACCTGGCCGTAACGCAGAATGTTTTCGCCGCGCCCGATATCGCGCAATGCAACTTTGTGCGACTGCGGAATGCGTTCGCGCAGCACGAGGCCATTCGCAAAGGATGTACCTTCCGGCAGGCCTTCGGCGTTCACGATGATCGCGACGTTGTCGTGCGCGTGAACCTGGACGTAAAGAGGCTTCACAGCTTCAATGCTAACCGCTACAGCCGCGGTTTGGGCAGCTCGACTGCTTTCCAGGGCAACACGCCTTTGCGACGGATCTGGCGTTTGAAGACTTTGTCTCCAGCCGTGACATAGATGGTCTGCAGGTCCGGCCCCGCGAACACAATGTTCGGCGAGTGCGCCACTCTGCGGCTTGTTTATGATGCCGACGACGCGTCCTGCCTGATCGCAAATCTGCACGCCGGTTCTGGTTGCCACATACAGGTGCCCTTCGTTGTCGAAAGTCATTCCATCTGCGCCGCTCGAGATCGGCTCCTCCGGAGTCTCCAGGCGGTAGAAGGGTTCGCCGTTCGCGAGCGAGCCATCCGGCTGGATCTGAAAAGACCAGACGAATCTACTCGAATAATCCGCGACTACGACATGCGACTGGTCCGGCGTCAGCCTGATTCCATTGGGAGATGCGATGCCCTCATGTACGACGCGCTTGTTGCCCTTGGCATCGAGCAGCCAAACGCGCTTGGCTCCAGGCTCGGTAAAATAAACATCGCCACGCTGGCTCACCGCCAGATCGTTCGACCCAACACCTTCGGCGAGCACTGTCTCCGCGCCGTCCGGAGTGTACGCGACGATTCGTTTCCTGCCATTCTGGCAGGCGTACAGGCGGCCGTCGGGTCCGAACATCAGTCCATTCGCAGCGCCGGTATCTTCTTTGAATGTCGTTACTTTCCCGTCCGTGCCAATTTTGTGAATTCGATTGTTGGGGATGTCAGTGAAGAAAACGTTGCCTTGACGATCAATGGCCGGCCCTTCGGTGAACTTGTAGCCCTCGCTCACGAGTTCCCAGTCTTTCGCGGGGTCCAGAAACATCGTGATGAATTGCCGATCACCACTAGAGACAGGTTTAGCGATTGGCTTTGGATAATCGCGCCACAGCCAGCGCAGGGCATCGGGCAGAATCGACGAGCCGTGAGTCGAATTGTGCGCCTCATTGCCTGCCACGAAGGTTGAGTCATAGCCGGCATAGCTTAACGCCGCGGCCAGGTCCTGATTGGCGTTGAACCAGTTTCCTGCGTATATATTCAGATCCTTGCGCCCGTCCTGCAGGAACACGCGCAACGGCTTAGGTTCAGTCTTTCGGACGAGTGCAGAGTAGATGTCGCCTCCGCGCAGATTGGTGAAGCTTCCGATAAAGCTGAGCACGCGCCGGAATGCGTCGGGCCGGTTCCAGGCGGCAGTGAACGCTGCGATTCCGCCGGAACTCGAGCCCGAGATCGCCCGATCGTTTGGATCGTTACTCAGGCGGTACTTTTTGGCGACCTCCGGCAGAATCTCCTCGATCAGGAAGCGGGCGTAGCGATCGCCCAGGCCATCGTATTCGTAGCTCCGATTGAAACGCGCCTGCTGCTTTTCGGAGAGCGCGGGCAGGATGCCCGGATTTACAAAGATGCCGATCGTCACCGGCATGTCGCCCTTGTGAATCAAGTTGTCGAAGACGACAGGCACGCGCCAGCGCCCTTTCTCCGAGGCGTATCCGCTGCCGTCCTGAAACACCATTACCGCTGCGGGTTTCTCCGGCTTGTACTGCGCAGGTACGTAAATCCAGTAGTCGCGAACGGTGCCCGGGAATATCTTGCTGGTCCAGGTGTGTTGGGTGACCGTGCCCTTAGGGACATTTGGCTGCGGTTGGGAGTCCGGACCCAGCGGATATTCTTCCGCGCCGAAGCAAATTCCGGCAAAACACAGAAGAGCGATGCGAGCAATTGAAGGGTTCATTATTTTCCAGGTCATGCCAGTATACACAAAGCTCTGATATCCTTGTTTTTTCATACCTGCTCGGCAAAAATGGCGAAACACCTCGAAGGCATCTTTACACCCACCCTGGTCCCGCTGGACGCTAAGGGAGAAATCAACGAAACCGAACTCCGCCGGTTCATCTCATGGCTGATTGAGCGCGGCGTCCATGGTCTGTATCCGAACGGATCAACGGGCGAGTTCACCAGGTTCACCGAGGAAGAGCGCCGCCGTATTGTTCAGATCGTCTGCGATGAAAATCGCGGTCGTGTTCCCGTGCTGGCGGGCGCCGCCGAAGCCAACGTAAAAGAAACCGTGCGTGCATGCGAGAACTACGCGAAATTCGGCGCGCGCGCGGTCGCGATTGTTTCGCCTATTTACTACCGCCTGACCCCCGAATCGGTTTACGCCTACTTCAAAGAGATCGCGGATAATTCGCCGATCGATATAACGCTCTACAACATTCCGATGTTCGCGAGCCCTATCGACGTCCCTACGATTCAACGCCTTTCGCAGTTGCCGCGCATCATTGGAATCAAAGATTCGTCCGGCGATCTTGCGTTCATGATGCGAATGATCGCGGCGGTCAAACCCGTTCGGCCCGATTTCGTCTTTCTCACCGGATGGGAAGCAGTGCTCGCGCCCATGCTGCTGGTCGGCTGCGACGGCGGCACGAACGCCAGCAGTAATGTCGTGCCGGAACTGACGCGGCGGGTTTACGATATGACTCGCGCCGGGCAGATCGACGAGGCCATGCGCCTGCAGTATCGCATCCTGGAATTGTTCGACACGATGCTGTATCCCTTCGAGTTTCCCGATGGCTTCCGTGCTGGTGCGGCGTTGCGCGGCTTCGACTTCGGCAAGAGCCGGCAGCCGCTTGGTGCGAAGCAAGAGGCGGATCAATCCGCGCTGAAATCGGTGTTGCAATGCATTCTGGCTGACTTCGGCGTTATCGAACCTCCGCCCGGCGGTTGCGCTCCACGCACACGCTTGATTGATCAGGATCGCGTTTCACAGATCGTGCTTGAAGTTATGAGCTTGCTCGAACAACGGGGTGCGTTCTGAGCGCACTGGCATTGATTGAAGTCTCGGGCTGGTCGCCCGGAATGATCATTTTGGACACGATGGAGAAATCCGCCAGCGTCCAACTTTTGCAGGTGGAATTGAACGATCGTCCTGGCGTCTGCCTCAAGTTGACGGGCAGTCTGGGCGATGTCGAAGAGGCGCTCAACGCAGCTCGGCGGATTGCGGCCCAGATGCAGGTTGAGATGGTCTCTGACCTCATCGCATCGCCTGACGAACGCACCGTTCCAGCGTATGAAGCGAAACCGGATTTTAACCCTCTAATGGAACAGGCTACCGTAATTAACCCGGCTACACCCGGCAAGAAAAAGAAAGAGAACAACGTGAACGAACAATCGGATTTTGCCGTCGGGTTCATTGAAACGCAGGGTTTCACCGCCGTTTTTGAGGCAATCGACACTGCCGTGAAGGCCGCTAACGTCGAAGTGCTCGCCCGCGAAAAGCTGGGTGGCGGGTTCATCACAGTAGTTATCAAGGGTGATGTCGCCGCCGTGACCGCCGCGATCGATGCAGGTAAAGCGCGTGTGGAGGGCCTGGGCAAACTCATCGCTGCACACGTAATCGCGAGTCCTTCGCGCGGTGTACTGGCGCTGCTTCCCAAGCTTTAACGGCCCGTCCTCGCCTGAAACACACGTGTGCTAGCCTGAAGTTATCCAGAGGTGGCCCGATGCGGTTCCGAAGTTTGGCCCTCGTTATTCCCGTCGCCCTGTTAGGTCTTGGCGCAATTTATGCTCAGCGTGAGTTCCGGGAGTACCCCGGCTACGAGTACGATAATTTTCCGTTGCCCCCCGACTACAAGGAAAAATCCGAGTGGGTATTTGCCCGCCTGATGTTTCCTCCGGTGTTCAGTTTTCGTTATTCTCCGCGTTCCGGTTCGGAATGGAGCCAGGGCGTTTCGAACTGGACCATTGACTACCCGCGTTCAGACCGGCACTTCGCGCAGGCTCTGCGGCGCTTGACGCGCGTGCATGCGCGCTCGGTCGAGCAACCCGTCAATCTTGATGACGGCGACGATGTTTATAACTGGCCCTGGATGTACGCAGTTGAAGTCGGCCACTGGAAGCTGACGGATTCTCAGGTCACGAAATTGCGCGATTATCTTATGCGCGGCGGTTTCCTCATGGTTGACGACTTCCACGGCACCCGCGAATGGGACACCTTCGTTGCGAGCATGAGCCGCGTTTTCCCTGACCGGCCAATCGTCGATATCGAAAACTCGGATGCAATCTTCCACGTGCTTTACGATCTCGATGAACGCTATCAAGTGCCCGGAGCTCAGATTCTACAAACCGGCCGCCCTTACGAGTCCGATGGTATCGAGGCGCGCTGGCGGGGGATCTACGACGACAAAGGGCGCCTGCTTGTCGCCATCTGCCACAACATGGATCTTGGCGATTCCTGGGAGTGGGCCGACGTTCCGCGCTACCCGGAGAAATATTCCTCACTCGGAATTCGCATCGCAGTTAATTACGTGATCTACGCCATGACTCACTGAGGGCGCGTGTCATAAGATCGGATTTGCGACTTTCCGCTCTTAAAACTTTTGCCTGCGTGCTTTTGCTTTGTGCCCTGAACCTGTTTATCGTTCAGGATCTCTTCTTCATCGAGTTCAGCCAGTACCTGGGAACCACTGCCGGCGGTTTTATTGGGATCTCTCGCTACATCCTGAAGCACTGGCCGGATCTTAGCTGGTTCCCGCAATGGTATGGCGGAATACCTTATCAGAACACGTATCCGCCGCTCTTTCACCTGTTCGTTGCCGCGATCGCCAAGCTACTCTCGATTTCCGCCGCACGCGCTTACCACGTTGCCAGCGCGCTCTTTTACGCATTCGGTCCCGTAACTCTCTTCTGGATGGCGTTTCGGCTAACCAGGTCGCGCACGTATGCGCTCGGCGCGGGGTTGCTTTTCTCCCTGATCTCGCCGTCGGTATTCCTGATTTCGGAAGTCAGAGCCGACACTTTCGAATTGCTTGGAGCGCGACGCTTGTTCTCGATGGTGCGTTGGGGTGACACGCCGCAGGTGGCTGGGATCACGCTAATTCCGCTGGCGATCGTGCTGCTCGACATCGCATTCGAAAAGCGCCGGCCCCTCTACTATTACCTGGCTGCGTTCGGGATGGCATCGGTTGCACTGACGAACTGGCTCGGTGCATTCGGCCTCGCTGTTGCACTGGTCGCGTATCTCATGGCCTTCCAGGCGGCCTCTCCGCTGAAGAGTTGGCTGACCGCGATCAGTATCGGCGTTCTCGCATATCTGCTGGTCTGTCCCCTGCTTCCACCATCCACGATAAATGTGGTCCGGCGTAATTCGGCGTTTGTCGAGGGTGCCTACAACATGGGCTTTGTGCGCCCGATTGGCTTCGCGCTGGTAATAGTTGCAGCCTTTATGGCCGAGCGCTATCTGCGGCGCTGGCTCAGCCCGATGTCGATATTCGTTCTGTACTTCGGAACTGCCACGGCTACACTCGCACTGAGCGCCTACTGGTTTGGGATTTGGCTCATGCCGCAACCGAAGCGCTATCACGTCCTGATGGAAATGCCCATTTGCCTTGCCATAGCCTACCTACTGAATGAGTGGATGTGCCGGTTGCACAAGCCCGGCAAAGTCGCAGTGGTGACTGTGTTCGCGGTGCTCTGCTCTTTTCAGCTGGTGAACTATCGCCAGTATGCGCGGGAAACCAATCTTGGCATCGATATCAGGACCACGATTGATTACAAGATAGCGGCATGGTTCGACGCGAATATGCAGGGCCGGCGTGTCATGACGGCCGGCTCCAACAGCATGCTTTTGAACGCAATCTCCGACACACCGCAACTGGGCGGTGGGTTTGATCAGGGCTGCATCAATCTGCGCATTCCCGCATCTATTCACCTGTTTTTCCGCGGCGGCGATCAGTTTGATCCGAGTGGCAAGCTCAGCCTGCTCTGGCTGAAAGCTCTGGGCGTACATGCGATCGCTGTCGGTGGGCCTAAGACTGCCGAGGTCTATCACTCATTCGGCAGCGTCCAGCGTTATGCTAATCTGCCAGAGCTCTGGCGTGAAGGCGACGACATGATTGACGCCGTTCCGCAGCGCTCCAGTTCGCTCGCTCGTGTGATAGGGCAAGGCCAGGCAGTGCAACATACGCCGGTCAACCAGTTGGACACCAAGGAGACGGAGGTCTATGTCGCCGCACTCGATGATCCCAGGTTTCCGCTCGCTTCATTCGAATGGTTAAATGCACATGCCGCGCGGGTGAGCAGCAATCTGCAGCGCAGGCAGGAAGTCTCGATTCAGATGACGTTTCATCCTGGGTGGCACGCCAAGGTAAATGGCATTGTTCGCGAGATACGGGAGGACGGTTTGGGAATGATGGTGATCGAGCCTGACAGCGAGGGTCTGACCAACATCGAACTGAACTACGACGGCGGAATCGAAATGCGAGTCGCCCGTTTTGTTAGCTGGGCGACGCTTGCCGCGGGACTGCTCTGGACTATCATCCGTCGCAAAAGGGGACGCTAGTATAGAATTTTGTTCGAAGCCTCCACTTCTGCTCCTTTCAGCTTTTTCCGTGCTGTGCGCGTCAGCCGCACGGCCTGAACTCTGGTATTCCCGACCGGCTCGAAAATGGGAGGAAGCTCTGCCCGTCGGCAACGGACGCCTGGGAGCGATGATCCACTGTGGCGTCGACAAGAGGTACGCCTTGGCCGAGCCGTCATCGATCAACCCGGCCAGTGCATCCATGACCTCGGAGCGGTTGATCGTCAACCCGCGCGTGGAGCCATTCCTGGCGACATCCACGAGAATCGTTTGGTCTACGTTCTCGTAGTCGTCGCAGATCGCGTCCAGGACCAGCTGTCGGATAATCTCACTCCGGTTCATAAGCCCTATTTCGCAAACGTTACAAACAACTGCGTCATCGTGTAGGTTCCGTCTCGTGACAGCGCAACACCAACACCGCTATGGGTGTATTGGCGGTCGAGAAGGTTTTTGCGATGGCCGGAACTCTGCAACCAGGTATCTACGGCTGCACGTACTGGATTGCTCATCCCGGTTTCCTGAAAGATGTTTTCCGCGCAGGCGGACCAGGCAATGCCGGCGCGAGTCAGTCTTCGGGAAGGATCGCCATTCGCTGGGTCCACATGTGAGAAGAACCCTCCGCGCGCCATATTCGCGCTGTGCTGCCGTGCTACTGCTGCGACCTTGTCGTTCCAGACCAGCGCAGGCAGACGTTGTGCTTTTCGCTTTTCGTTGATTGCCGCAAAAACTTGCTTCTCCAAGTCGCGAGGCTGCGCAGCGCTAAAAAGCAGCGCAGTTATTAAACAGAGTGAAACCACACTCCCATCTTAAATCAGTACACTGAAGCTTCATGAAAAACCGCGCTCTGTTGTTTACGCTCTTGATGACCAGCCATCTCGTGGCCGCCGGGCCCTTCTTCAATGTTCTGGACTATGGCGCGAAGAACGATGGCTCCGTGCGCTCGACCACCGCGATTCGAAATGCGATTCAAGCCTGCGCGAAAGCGGGTGGCGGCACTGTCCATTTCCCGGCGGGTACGTACCTGACTGGCGCCATCGAACTCACGAGTAATCTCGTGCTGCAGATCGATGCCGGAGCCACGCTGCGCTTCCATGCCGATCCGAGCGAGTACCCGCTGGTAAAAGGGCGCTGGGAAGGCACGGAGACGATCACGCCCGCACCGCTGATCGGCGGCCGGAATCTCGAGAACGTCACAATAATGGGGCGTGGCACCGTAACAACCGAGAACTCGGAATGGCGCAAGTTGGTCAACAAGCCCGGACTGCGGCCGTACTGGGATAGCCTGCGTGAACGCCTGGAACGCAAGGAAGCCGTCCCGGAGGAAGACTATCGAAAGGCATCCGCGGCACTGCGGCCGTCCTTCATTCGCCCAATGGACAGCAAAAATATTCTGATTGAGGGTATTCATATCGTGGGCTCGTCGATGTGGGCGATCCACCTGCTCTACTGCGACAACGTCGTTGTGCGCAACGTCATCGTCGAGACGCATGGCGGCGCTAACGGCGACGGCATTGACGTAGATTCCAGCCGCAATGTGCGTATCTCTGACTCTTACTTCGACACCGGTGACGATTCGATCTGCCTGAAATCCGGCAAGGACGTGGACGGGCGCCGTGTCGCGCGTGCCACCGAGAACATCACGATTACGAACTGCACCATTCGGCGCGGGCATGGAGGTGTCGTGCTTGGCAGCGAGACCTCCGGGAACATCCGCAACGTAGTGGCCAGCAACATCATATGCCAGGGCACCGACAAAGGCATTCGCATCAAGAGCGGCCGGGGCCGTGGCGGCCTGATCGAAAACATACGCTTCGATAACTGGGTGATTGAAGACACTAAAGTCGGAATCGAAGTTACTAACTACTACACGCGTGTGCCGGACGAGCCTGTCTCGGAGCGCACGCCCATCTTCCGCGATATCGCTATTAGCAACGTAACTGTCAACCGGTCAGCGGTTGCAGTCAGTATTGAAGGGTTGCCTGAGATGCCGATAAGCGGTTTGCGAATCACGGATCTGGTTGCGACCGCAAAAGAAGGCTTGCGGGCCTTCAATACAAGCGGTCTGGAACTTAAGAACGTTCGCATTAATTCAGCCGCAGGGCCTGCGTTCCTGATTCGAGATTCAAGCCAGTTGAGCCTGGATGGAATTCAGACGCGAAGCCCGCTGGCGAACACTCCCGTCGTCCGTTTGGACAATTGCCGCAAGACCTCCCTACGCAACAGCAACACATGGGAAGGCACCGGGACATTCCTTTCCGTAGCTCCTGGTCAAGCTAAGACGGTCGCTATGCAGGGCAACGATTTTAGCGCAATGGAAGAGACGCTCGACTTGTGGAGGAACATCAAGTCGTCTGATAAGTTAGGTCCCAAGGTCGTCAAGCCCAAAGCCGAATAGAGGCCCGTGGTGTAACACGCTTATGGGGCGTATCGCTGGGTCTATCGGTCTCTCCTTCGCGCTTATGCTGCTCTCAGCTTGTAGCAAGGCGCCAGAACAAACTGCTTTCGCCGATTGGGATAAGTACGTAACTCACTATCTGGACGCTTACTTCGCATCGCATCCGGATGTCGCCATTTACATGGGGCGGCATGAGTTTGATGGGAAGCTTCCTGATTTCAGTCGTCAGGGTCTGGATCGTGAAATCGCACGATTGCACTCCGAACGCGAGCATGCGTCAGCCTTCGCAAACGACACTCTCGATCAACGGCAACGTTTTGAGCGTGATTATATGCTCGCCGTAATTGACGGGCAGTTATTCTGGCTGGAGAAGGCGCAAGACCCGTACCGCAAT
>CAWCAT010000036.1:0-6309 GCA_963793625.1 Bryobacteraceae bacterium
GCAGGCTGCTGAAAAACTCCACCTCCGCGTAGCCACGGAAGCAATTTCGTCGTCTTATGTTGTATGCGTGGAGATGATCGCAATCAAGCCGGGATGTTCAGCTATGTTTCGCCGGAGGAGCGGGTGCCGCGATTGCACCCACTGCGGGCGATCCGCGAAATGACCGACCGTGCGCTGCAGGAAATGTCGCCGCGCTTTGAGCAACTCTACGCCAAGACCGGGCGGCCCTCAATCGCGCCCGAGAAACTGCTCCGCGCGCTCCTGCTGCAGGTGCTCTACTCGATCCGCAGTGAGCGCATGCTCATGGAGCAACTCGACTACAACCTGCTGTTCCGCTGGTTCGTCGGGCTCAACATGGATGACGCGATCTGGGTGCCGACCGTGTTCAGCAAGAACCGCGACCGGCTGCTGGAAGGCGACATCGCCGAAGGCTTTTTCGCACAACTGCTGACGCAAGCCAAGGAGGACGGTCTGCTGAGCGACGAGCACTTCAGCGTGGATGGCACGCTGGTAGAGGCCTGGGCCGGGCACAAGAGCTTCCGTAAAAAGGACGATCCACAACCTCCGGCTGACTCGGACAAAGGCAACCCGACGGTGAACTTCCACGGGGAAAAGCGTTCCAATGAGACGCATGCTTCGACCACCGACCCGGATTCCCGACTGGCGCGCAAGAGCGGTGGCCACGAAGCGAAGCTGGCCTATTGCGGCAATGCACTGATCGAAAATCGCAACGGATTGGTGGTGGCGACGGAAGTGCTTCAGGCCAATGGAACCGCCGAGCGCGACGCAGCGCTGCTGATGGTCGAACGCCTTGCTGGTGATCAGCGCGTGACGCTCGGCGCGGATCGCGGGTATGATACGCGTGATTTTGTGCAGGAACTCCGTGGAATGCATGTGACGCCACACGTCGCTCAGAACACGAACGGGCGGTGCAGTGCGATCGATAAGCGAACGACGCGGCATGCGGGCTATGCAGCGAGCCAGCGGAAACGCAAGCGGATTGAAGAGGTCTTTGGTTGGCTGAAGACGGTGGCCGGCATCCGCAAGGTCCGGCACCGTGGTTTGGAAAAAGTGGCCTGGATGTTTACGTTCGCCGCGGCCGCATACAATCTTGTGCGCATGAGGAACCTCCGCGTTCAAGCGGCGAATGCATAGGGCGAAGTGTGCCCGGGCCCCGAAAAGGGGTGTTTTTCAGCACGGGAGAACTTCGCTCCGGGCCACTTACACTGCTTGTTAGTAGCAAAAAACGATTGGGATAGAGTATCCAGGTGTCAAACGACCGTATTTCAGCAGCCTGCTAGGATTGCGGTACGGGTCTTGCGCCTTCTCCAGCCAGAATAACTGCCCGTCAATTACGGCGAGCATATAATCACGCTCAAAACGTTGCCGTTGATCGAGAGTGTCGTTTGCGAAGGCTGGCGCGTGCTCGCGTTCGGAGTGCAATCGTGCGATTTCACGATCCAGACCCTGACGACTGAAATCAGGAAGCTTGACATCAAACTCATGCCGCCCCATGTGAGTGGCGACATCCGGACGCGATGCGAAGTAAGCGTCCAGATAGTGAGTTACGTACTTATCCCAATCGCGAAAGCAGTTTGTTTTGGCGCCTTGCTACAAGCTGAGAGCAGCATAAGCGCGAAGGAGAGACCGATAGACCCAGTGATACGCCCCCATAAGCGTGTTACACCACGGGCCTCTATTCGGCTTTGGGCTTGACAACCTTGGGACCTAACTTATCAGACGACTTGATGTTTTTCCACAAGTCGAGCGTCTCTTCCACCGCGCTAAAATCGTTACCCTGCATAGCGATTGTTTTAGCCTGGCCAGGAGCTACGGAAAGGAACGTACCGGTGCCTTCCCATGTGTTGCTGCTGCGTAGGGAGGTCTTGCGGCAATTGTCCAGTCGAACCACAGGAGTGTTCGCCTGCGGCCTTCGCGTCTGAATTCCATCCAGGCTCAACTGGCTGGAATCTCGAATCAGGAACGCAGGCCCTGCGGCTGCGTTAATGCGAACGTTCTTAAGTTCCAGGCCGCTTGTATTGAAGGCCCGCAAGCCTTCTTTTGCGGTCGCAACCAGATCCGTGATTCGCAAACCGCTGATCGGCATCTCAGGCAACCCTTCAATACTGACTGCAACCGCTGACCGGTTGACGGTTACGTTGCTAATAGCTATATCGCGGAAGATGGGCGTGCGCTCCGAGACAGGCTCGTCCGGCACACGCGTGTAGTAGTTAGTAACCTCGATTCCGACCTTAGTGTCTTCAATCACCCAGTTATCGAAGCGTATGTTTTCGAGCAGGCCGCCACGGCCGCGGCCGCTCTTGATGCGAATGCCTTTGTCGGTGCCCTGGCATATGATGTTGCTGGCCACTACGTTGCGGATGTTCCCGGAGGTCTCGCTGCCAAGCACGACACCTCCATGCCCGCGCCGAATGGTGCAGTTCGTAATCGTGATGTTCTCGGTGGCACGCGCGACACGGCGTCCGTCCACGTCCTTGCCGGATTTCAGGCAGATCGAATCGTCACCGGTGTCGAAGTAAGAGTCAGAGATCGCACATTGCGGCTGGAATCTACGTCAATGCCGTCGCCGTTAGCGCCGCCATGCGTCTCGACGATGACGTTGCGCACAACGACGTTGTCGCAGTAGAGGAGGTGGATGGCCCACATCGACGAGCCCACGATATGAATACCCTCAATCAGAATATTTTTGCTGTCCATTGGCCGAATGAAGGACGGCCGCAGTGCCGCGGATGCCTTTCGATAGTCTTCCTCGGGGACGGCTTCCTTGCGTTCCAGGCGTTCACGCAGGCTATCCCAGTAGGGCCGCAGTCCGGGCTTATCAACCAACCTGCGCCATTCCGAGTTCTCGGTTGTTACGGTGCCACGCCCCATTATTGTGACGTTCTCGAGATTCCGGCCACCGATCAGCGGTGCGGGCGTGATCGTCTCCGTGCCTTCCCAGCGCCCTTTTACCAGCGGGTACTCGCTCGGATCGGCATGGAAGCGCAGCGTGGCTCCGGCATCGATCTGCAGCACGAGATTACTCGTGAGTTCGATGGCGCCAGTCAGGTACGTACCGGCCGGGAAATGGACAGTGCCGCCGCCCGCTTTCGCGCAGGCTTGAATCGCATCTCGAATCGCGGTGGTCGAGCGCACGGAGCCGTCGTTCTTCGCGCCATAGTCCAGAACATTGAAGAAGGGCCCGGCGGCCACGAGATGGCTGGTCATCAAGAGCGTAAACAAGAGACGCGGTTTTTCATGAAGCTTCAGTGTACTGATTTAAGATGGGAGTGTGGTTTCACTCTGTTTAATAACTGCGCTGCTTTTTAGCGCTGCGCAGCCTCGCGACTTGGAGAAGCAGGTTTTTGCGGCAATCAACGAAAAGCGAAAAGCAGAACGTCTGCCTGCGCTGGTCTGGAACGACAAGGTCGCAGGAGTGGCGCGGCAGCACAGCGCAACATGGCCCGCGGGGGTTCTTCTCACATGTGGATCCAGCGAACGGCGATCCTTCCCGAAGACTGACTCGCGCCGGGATTGACTGGTCCGCCTGCGCGGAAAACATCTTTCAGGAAACCGGGATGAGCAATCCAGTGCGTGCAGCCGTGGATACCTGGCTGCAGAGTCCCGGTCATCGCAAGAACCTTCTCGACCGCCAATACACCCATAGCGGTGTTGGTGTTGCGCTGTCACGAGACGGAACCTACACGATGACGCAATTGTTTGTAACGTTTGCGAAATAGGGCTTATGAATCGGGTTGAGATTTTACCGTACCAAGCCGTTCGTCGAGGAGTATCTCCGTACCTACTTCTATGCCACGAAGAAGGGAATTAGCGGAACGATGGGCGTCCACCGTTGCGACGGATGAAAGTCCAGAGCAGTCCCGCGGCAAGCGTGGCCCAGCTAACAAAACGGGCGACTCGCATTTCGATGCCGCCGTCGTAGTTCAGTTCGATGGTGGTTGGGCCCTCGCTGCCAGGCTCGATCACCATCATTCCCAAACCGTCCTCCCGGATCTCGCGAACAATGCCATTTACGTTGGCGTGCCACCCGGGATGGAATGTCATCTGAATCGAAATTTCCTGCCCGCGCTGCAGATTGCTGCTCACCCGCGCGGCATGTGCATTCAACCATTCGAATGAAGCGAGCGGAAACGCGGGATCATCGAGCGCGGCAACATAGCGGTCCGTCTCCCTGGTGTCCAACTGGTTGACCGGCGTATGTTGCACAACCTGGCCCTGCCCTATCACGCGAGCGAGCGAACTGGAGCGCTGCGGAACGGCGTAGATCATGTCGTCGCCCTCGCGCCAGAGTTCCGGCAGATTAGCATAACGCTGGACGCTGCCGAATGAGTGATAGACCTCGGCAGTTTTAGGCCCGCCAACAGCGATCGCATGTACGCCCAGAGCTTTCAGCCAGAGCAGGCTGAGTTTGCCACTCGGATCAAACTGATCCCCGCCGCGGAAAAACAGGTGAGTAGATGCGGGGATGCGCAGATTAATGCAGCCCTGATCAAACCCGCCGCCCATTTGAGGTGTGTCGGAGATTGCGTTCAGGAACATACATTGGATCCGGCCGCCATGACTCGCCGGCCATGCATGTTCGCCTCGAACCAAGCCGCTAGCTTGTAATCGATAGTGTTCCTGATATCGATGCGAAGTTATTTCCCGCGCATATTCGCGATAGTTCACCAGCTGAAATGAGCAGAACACCCCGAACCCAATCGGCAGTGCGAGTTTGCCGGGCTTGTCCAGCCGACGCATCCATTGGTTCAGTCGGTACGCGATGGCAAGGCAGATGGGCATTTCCATCAGAACGTGGTAACGCTTCGGTTGCGGCATCAGCCAGATCCCAAACAAGTAGGCGCTCAGGCGAGTGTTGCCATGATGATTCCGAAGTACAGAACGAATATCGAGATCGGGCTGAGCCAGCGCCGCAGATAGCGCTCGCCCATAAAGGCTGCGACGATAGCCAGCGCGAAGCCAATCGGGCGCACAACGCCCATGTTGTAGGCACCCTCGACAAACGCCGAATTACGCCGGACCACATTTATCGTGGATGGTGGAAGCAGGGGACAGACCAGCAGATATGCGAGGAGGCCGATACTGATCGCGGTCAGCCAACTCTTCAGCGGAGTGGCCGACTGGAATGCCATCAGATCGCGACCAGTGCAACAGCGAGGCCGGATGCACCGAGCCAGTTCGTCAGTGCAACCGCTGCCATCCCGAACGCGGCCAGGTAATAGTACAAGGGCCGGCGCTTTTCGAATGCGATGTCGAGCAGCACGATCACCAGCGGAATTAACGTGATCCCAGCCACCTGCGGTGTGTCACCCCAACGCACCATGGAGAACAACCGTCGCGCGCCAAGCAATTCGAAAGTATCGGCTCTGACTTCCGAAATCAGGAATACCGACGGCGAGATCAGGGAGAAAAGCAATCCCGCGCCGAGCGCATACGTGCGCGACCTGGTAAGCCGAAGCGCCATCCAGAAAAGAGTTACGGGGCCGAATGCGTAAAAGAGCGCGCTGCCAACGTGGTAAGCGCGCGCGGCGGAAATCGAGAGCAGCTTGGCGATCGCGGCAACGAGCAAGTGGAAGAGCGGTGGGTACGTGTTCTGGTAAGGTACTCCGGCATACCATTGCGGGAACCAGCTAAGATCCGGCCATTGCTTCAGGATGTAGCGAGAGATCCCAATAAAACCGCCGGCAGTGGTTCCCAGGTACTGGCTGAACTCGATGAAGAAAAGATCCTGAACGATAAACAGGTTCAGGGCACAAAGCAAAAGCACGCAGGCAAAAGTTTTAAGAGCGGAAAGTCGCAAATCCGATCTTATGACACGCGCCCTCAGTGAGTCATGGCGTAGATCACGTAATTAACTGCGATGCGAATTCCGAGTGAGGAATATTTCTCCGGGTAGCGCGGAACGTCGGCCCACTCCCAGGAATCGCCAAGATCCATGTTGTGGCAGATGGCGACAAGCAGGCGCCCTTTGTCGTCAGTAGATCCCCCGCCAGCGAGCCTCGATACCGTCGGACTCGTAAGGGCGGCCGGTTTGTAGAATCTGAGCTCCGGGCACTTGATAGCGTTCATCGAGATCGTAAAGCACGTGGAAGATTGCATCCGAGTTTTCGATATCGACGATTGGCCGGTCAGGGAAAACGCGGCTCATGCTCGCAACGAAGGTGTCCCATTCGCGGGTGCCGTGGAAGTCGTTGACCATGAGGAAACCGCCGCGCATAAGATAATCGCGCAATTTCGTGACCTGAGAATCCGTTAGCTTCCAGTGGCCGACTTCAACTGCGTACATAT
>CAWCAT010000037.1:0-1048795 GCA_963793625.1 Bryobacteraceae bacterium
ACATGTTCTTCGAGGCTTCGACCCGCACGCGGACAAGCTTCGAAATCGCCGCCAAACGGCTCGGCGCGGACACGATCTCGATCACCGCCGCGGTTCCAGCGTCTCCAAGGGCGAATCGCTCGTCGATACTTTGAACACGCTCGGCGCGATGCATCCGATGCGATCATGATGCGCCATGCCGCCCGCGGCGCGCCGCACTTCCTTGCCCGCTATCTCCCGACGCCCATCATCAACGCCGGCGACGGCACACATGAACACCCCACCCAGGCCCTGCTCGACGCCCGCACGATCCTCGACCACCGGCCGTCGCTGGAAGGCTGCGCGTCGCCATCATCGGCGACATCGCCCACAGCCGGGTCGCGCGCTCCAACGTCTACCTGCTCTCGAAATTCGGCGCCGCCATCGTGCTGTGCGGCCCGGCGTCGCTGGTGCCGCCGCGAACTGGCCCGCATCGCGCCCGGCGTCACCATCACCTATAACATCCGCGAAGCGATCAAGCGACGCCGACGTCATCATGATGCTGCGCGTGCAGCTCGAGCGGCTGCATGAGGCCGCGTTTCCCCGGGTGAGTATTTCCAATTTTACGGCCTGCGCCTGGAGCACCTGGACCTCGCCAAGCCTGACGCGATCGTGATGCATCCCGGCCCCATCAACCGAGGCCGCGAGATCTCGTCCGAGGTGGCCGATTCGCAGCGTTCCGTAATTCTCAACCAGGTCGAAAACGGCGTCGCCGTCCGCATGGCCGTGCTGGAGAGGATCTGGGCGCCGGCAAGGAGAGAACTAAATCATCTCAAGAATGGCCGGGTGATGGATCCGGTGACGGGCACGCGACGAAATCGCCGACATCCTCATCAAGAGCGGCCTATCGTCGCGAATCGGGCAGAACCTCGCACGCCACCGGCGCCGAAGTCTTCGATGCTTCCGGGCTGGTCGTGGCGCCGGGTTCATCGACATGCACGTGCATCTGCGCGAGCCCGGCTTTGAACACGCCGAGACGATCGAGAGCGGTTCGCGCGCCGCGGCCGCCGGCGGCTTCAGCTCCGTTTGCTGCATGCCGAATACGTCTCCGGTCAACGACAGCGCCACGGTCACCAATTACATCGTGGAACGCGCGCGAGCTTAGCGCGTGGTAAACGTCTTCCCGATCGGCGCGATCACAAAGGACAGCAACGGCGAGGCGCTCGCGACAATCGGCTCAATGAAGGAGGCCGGCGCGTCGCGATCTCCGACGACGGCCGGCCCGTCATGAATCGCGCGTGATGCGCCGCGCGATGGAATTCGCCAAGGCCTTCGACGTCCCCGTCATCGATCACTGCGAGGACCTGCACCTCAGCGCGGGCGGCGACATGCACGAAGGCTTCGATTCCGTGCGTCTCGGCCTGCGCGGCATCCCGTCCGCCTCGGAAGACGTGATGGTGGCCCGCGACATCCTGCTGGCGGAACTTACCGGCGCGCGTTTTCACGTCGCGCACCTCTCCGCGCGCAACGTCGCTGTGCAGATGGTCGCCTACGCCAGGGCGCGGGGCCTTCCCGTCACCTGCGAAGTGACGCCGCACCACATGGCGCTCTGCGACGCCGACATGATGCCCTACGACAGCAACTACAAAATGAAGCCGCCGCTCCGCAGCGAATGCGGATGTGGAGCGCGTGATCGAAGGCATCGTCTCCGGCGTGGTGGACGCCATCGCCACCGACCACGCACCGCATCCGGGCAGCGAGAAGATGCAGGAGTTCGAGCGATGCCCGTTCGGCATCATCGGGCTCGAAACCGCGCTCGGCCGTCGCCTCGAGAGAGCTGGTCCACAGCGGCAGGATCACGTTGCTGCGCATGATCGAGATGTTCACCGTCGGTCCGGCCCGCGATCTTAAAGCCTCAATCGCGGGCGCGCTCGCAGCCGGCGCGCCGCGGCCGATGTCACCATCTTCGATCCCGAGCCTCGACTGGACCTACGACGTGAACCGCTCCTTCTCCAAGAGCAAGAACTCGCCATACGATGGCAGTACGTTCCGCGGCGGCCCAGTTGCTACCATCGTGGACGGCGCAGGTAGTTTGGCGGCGTACGAGCCGGATTCGCTCATCGAAGATCGAGTAGCGTCACGGCATCGCGACGTAGCAGCCCGTGCCTGTACGCCAATAGTGCATCCTTAGATGTAACAGGAGAGTGAAAGTCCGTGCGAACATACGAGATTCGCACCACCCGCCGGCGGCCAGTCCTTTTGCTTCGGCTAGTACTGGTCGTTTTGTTGCTGTTCGCGCCGGACCATCGCCTCGTACGTCATCGAGTACCAGTGGTGGCAGGAGATGGGCCAGGTTCCAACCTGGTTCGACATGCTGCTCTACGGCTGGCGCCCCGTCGCCGCGGCGTCGCTGCTGGCTTCGTGGTCTGTTCTGGCTGGCCCACGCGCGCGCACTGAAATTCGGCGGCGACGTCGCCTCGCGCGCTATAAGCGCGTACGCCGCGCTCTGCATCCCTGGCTGCTATTCTGGTCTCGTCGTCCTCGCGCCGCGTCCATCGAGACTTGGACCGTGGTGCGTTTCTTCGGCGGCCACGAACCTGCCTGCGGAGTCCGACGCATGGCGCGATCCGGTTTTCGGAAACCCGCTCTCGTTCTACCTTTTCGACCTGCCGTTCTATGCCGCTGCTGCTCCGCTTCGTGCTCGCGCTGGCCGTTCTGGCGGCCTCGTCTACTGGCTGGCGGCGCGCGGCTGGCAGCTGCGCGACCGCCTGAGCGAGATTGCGCGAGCGGGCGCAGTTCGATCTCCGAACTTTGCGCCTGCAGCGGCGGTCTCGAATCGCGCTTCTTCGCGACGCGGCCGCTGTTTCTGCTGGCGCTGGCGCTTCCGATTTTTCCTGGGCCGGTACGAGATGCTGTTCAACGACCACGGCTTCATGGTCGGCGTCGATTACGTGGACGAGAAGTTCCGCCTGCCGCTGCAGTGGCTGGTGATCGGCAACTGTGCTCGGCGGCCGTGCTTGTCGTGTCGGGGCGATGGAAGCTGGCTGCTGATCGTGCCCGCCGTCGCTGGTCGTTGCAGAGCCGTCGTCCCGGCAGCTCGTCAACTCCGCTCTACGTGCGCCCCAACGAGATCTCGATCGAGACGCCCTACATCCAGCGCCACATCCAGGCGACGCGCGCGGCCTTCGGCTGGATCGGCGCGTGAAGGAGGCCGAGTTCCGCGGCCAAGCTCGAAGCCCGCTTCGATCCCGTCGCAAGCACCAGGCGCTGCTCGAGAACGTGCGGCTCTGGGACTGGCGCGCGTTCCACGACACCGTCACGCAGATCCAGGCGCTGCGGCCTTACTACACGTTTCGCCGACACCGACGTGGACCGCTACACGATCGACGGCCAGTTGCGGCAGGTGCTGCTCACGCCCGCGCGAACTCGACATCCGCCAGTTGCCGGAATCGCGCGCACGCGCTGGATCAACCCGCATTTCATCTACACGCACGGCTACGGCCTGGTGATGGCGGAGGCGAACCGCATCACTGCGGACGGGCTGCCCGTGCTGTTCATCCAGGAGCGCCGCCGGTGCGTCAAGACCCCGAGCCTCAAGCTGACCCGCCCGGAGCTCTATTACGGCGAAGTCACTGCACGAGCCGGTATTCGTCCACACGGCGCAGCCGGAATTCAATTATCCGTCCGGCGCGGATAACGTATTCGCCAGCTATGAAGGCAAGGGCGGATTCCCGGTTTCCTCCTTGCCCATGCGCCTCGCCGCCGCGGTCGACCGCAGTGCGACCCCAACATCCTGCTGACCAGCTACCTCACGCCGGAGAGCCGGATGATGATCCGCCGCAACGTCCGCGAGCGCCTCGAGCGCGCTGGCCGGCTTCATCACCTGGGATACGGATCCCTACCTGGTGCTGACGGAGGCGGGCCGCCTGGTCTGGACCGTGGACGGATACACGACTTCGCAGCGCATCCTTATTCGCGCGCGATCGATATCAAGCGGCATCGGGCGGCGTCAACTACATGCGCAACGCCGTGAAGGCCACGGTGGACGCCTACGACGGCACGATCCGCATCTACATCTTCGATCCCAGCCGACCCGATCATCCGCGCCTACCAGCGGCTTTTCCCGCAGCTCTCTCAGCCCGGCCTCCGAGATGCCCGCCGATCTGCGCGCGCATGCCCGCTACCCCGAAGCGCTGTTCCGCGTCCAGGCCGAAGTCTACCGCACCTACCACATGCGCGACCCGCAGGCGTTCTACAACAAGGAGGACCTCTGGGACGTCGCGCGCAGTTCCGCGGCCAGGGCGGGCGAACCGGAGCCGCATGATCGCCCACCTATGTCGTGGCGAGCGCTGCCCGGGGAGGACCAGCCGGAGTTCCTGCTCATGATCCCGTTCACGCCGCGCAACAAGGACAACCTGATCGGCCTGATGGTGGCGCGCTGCGACGGCGAGCACCTGGGCGAGCTCGTCGTCCTGCAACTTTCCAAGCAGGAGCTGATTTTCGGCCCGATGCAGATCGAGGCCCGCATCAACCAGGACCAGACGATCTCGAAGGATCTGTCGCTGTGGAACCAGCAGGGCTCGCAGGTGCTGCGCGGCCAGATGCTGGTGCTGCCCGATCGGGAACACGTTCCTCTATGTCGAGCCGCTCTACATCCAGGCCAGCGAAGCGCGCATGCCGCAGCTCAAGAAAGTCGCGCTGGCGATGGGCAACCAGTTGATCTACACGGATACATGGGACCAGGCCGTCGCCGCGCTCGCATCAGCGATGGGCACGATGACAGTCGCCGCGCCTCAGGCTACTCCGGAAGCAAAACCCGGGGAGGCGCCGCCGGCCGGCCAGCCCGCTGCGATTGTTCCGGCAACTCCGCCGGACGTCCAGCAGCGGCTCGATTCGATTCGCGACCACCTGAAGCGGTATCGCGATTTTGCCTCTCAAGGCCGCTGGGCCGAAGCCGGCAAGGAGTTGGAAGCGGTAGAACGCGAGGCGCAGAGGTAGCGCACGCGCTTGCGGGGCCCAGCCTGTAGCTCCTGGCCCGGGCTGGCGGCATACATGTGATTGAACCTGCCGCCGGCCGTTCCGGGACCGGGAGGGGCCAGTGAAACAGGAATTGGAGAATACAGCCGCTGCCGCCCCGATGATCGTTCAGACACGGCGTGGCGGCGTCGAGTGTTCCCTATCAGGCGAAGGACCCGCGGTGCTCCTGCTTCATGGAGCGATGGGCGGCTACGATCAGGGGCTCATGCTCGGACGCGCTACAGTCGGCTCGCCGGGCTTTCAGTTCGTCGCCGTTTCACGCCCTGGCTATCTCGGCACACCGCTGGCAGCGGGACGAACGCCTGAGGAGCAAGCGGACATCTGCGCCGACGTGCTCGACGCGCTCGCCATTCGGGCGACAGCCGTCATCGCGATCTCCGGCGGCGGCCAGTGCGCGCTTCAATTCGCGTTGCGCTATCCGGACCGTTGCTGGGCTCTGGTGATGGTTTCGGCGTGCAGCGCGCAACTGAACGTCCGGCTGCCATTGCGGTTTTACGTCATGAAATTGATGGCGCGCATTCCGCCTCTGGTTGCGGCGATGCGAGCGAAGGCGGTCACCGACCCGGACCGTGCGGCTCGCCGCTCCATCCCCGATCCGGCTCTGCGGGCACGCACACTCAATGATCCTGATGCGGGGCCGCTCCTGAGGGCGCTGCAGTCAAGCGTCATGGAACGGATGGTCGCCAGACTGCCAGGAACACAAAACGACATTACGCAATCGCGCTTGCCGTTCGCCTATCCGCTGGAACAGATCATGACACCCGCACTGGTCGTGCACGGCACCGATGACGAGGCTGTGCCGTTCGCGCACGCAAAGGCGCTTGCCGAAAGGCTTCCTGCGGCGGAACTGCTATGCGTGCCGGACGGCAGACACGTAAGTATATTCACGCACCGCGACCTGATCCGGCCGCGAATCAAGGGGTTCCTGGATGTTCATGCCCCATCAGGGCTGATGCCCGCAGCGACACTCTGACCACCGGCGGCGTCCGGGGCGCCCCATGCGGGGATCGCGTGAAGATGACGCAGTCCCCGTACCGCTGCCTGCGTGAACCCCTGCGGAGAGGCGGCGAAGCGTACTATACTTGCCCGTCCGCAGTCGAGCGAACCAGGAGGAGCGATGAGACCAGCCCTGTGTCGGAGCCTCATCGCAGCACTTTGCGGGGCGGCGGCTATCGCGGGTCAACACCGCGCGCCGGTCCCGATCGCGATCGACTACCCCATCGACGGCACCGTGTTTCCGCCCGAGCTCACGGCGCCGGCTTTTCAATGGCGCGATGCCGCCGTCGGCGCCACTCATTGGACCATCGAAGTAACTTTCGCTGACGGCTCACCTGCGCTCCGGATCCAGACCCCGGGCGATCGAATGCGCGTCGGAGACGTCGATCCGCGTGCGATTGCGGAAACCAACGAACTTCCGCGACTCAGTGCCCAGCGAGCCGCCGCGCGGGTTTGGCGGCCCCATCCCCAGACTTGGGACGTGATTAAGAGCCAGTCGGTGAAAGGGCCGGCTACCGTCACTATCAGCGGCCTGGGCAGCGGCAACGAGTTGCTCTCCAGCGGCCGCATCAGTATCAGCACCTCCCGGCGACCCGGTCGGCGCGCCCATTTTCTACCGGGACGTGCCTCTGATGCCCTCCGAGACCGAGAAGGGCGTCATCAAGCCGCTGGCCCCGAAGCTCCTGCCGCTACATCGCCTGGCGGCTGCGCGACGTCGCGGAGCCACGCAGCCGCGTGGTCATGGAAGGGCTCCACACCTGCGCCAACTGCCACTCGTTCTCCCGCGACGGCAAAACGCTGGGCATGGACCTGGACGGACCCCACAACGACAAGGGGCTGTACGCGATCGTCCCCGTCGCGCCCGCGCATGTCCATCCGGAATCGCGACGTGATCTCCTGGAAGACTTTCCGCGATCAGACCGCGGCCGACAAGACAATCGGCTTCATGTCGCAGGTCTCGCCCGACGGCCTGTACGTCGTGACGGCCACGCAAGGACGAATACTACGTCGCGAACTTCAAGGACTACCGTTTCCTCCAGGTCTTCTATCCGACGCGCGGAATACTGGCCTACTACAGCCGGCGGACGGGCGCATGCGGGCCCTGCCCGGGGCGGACGACCCCCGCTACGTGCAGGCAAACGCCGTCTGGAGTCCCGACGGCCGCTACCTGGTCTTCGTCCGCGCGCGGCGGCCGCGGATCCCTATCCCGCGGGCAGACCGATGGCCGAGTATCCCAACGATCCGAACGAGGTCCCCATCCGCTACGACCTTTACCGGATTCCCTTCAACGAGCGGCAGGGGCGGGGTGCCGGAGCCCATCGCCGGCGCGTCGCAAAACGGCATGAGCAAAGCGTTCCCGAAGGTCTCGCCCGACGGCCGCTGGATCGTCTTCGTCCAGTGCCGCAACGGTCAGCTCATGCGTCCCGACGGCCAGCTTTATATCGTGCCCGCCGCCGGGGGCGAGGCGCGCAGAATGCGCTGCAACACGCCGCTCATGAACTCGTGGCACAGCTTCTCTCCGAACGGCCGCTGGCTGGTTTTCACCTCGAAAAGCCGGTCGCCCTACACCCAGATGTTCCTCACTCATATCGACGAGGACGGCAACGACAGCCCGGCCGTCCTGGTCGAGAACGCGCCGCAGCCAATCGAGCCGTGAATATCCCGGAGTTCGTCAACATATCCGCGGAGGGCATGCGGCATATCGATGCGCCGGCGGCCGAATTCTACCGCCTCTACGACAGTGCCTGGGAGCTGACCGAAAAAGGCGAGACCGACGCCGCACTCGCCGAATGGCGAAGGCGCTGGCGCTCGACCCGGATGATGCCAAGGCCCGGAACAACTTCGGAGGCCTGCTCCTGCAGGCGGGCCGACTCGACGAGGCGGCGGCACACTACCGCGCCGCGCTCGACGCCAAGCCGGCTTACGTCGAGGCACGCAACAACCTCGCTGCCGCGCTCGTCCAGCAGGAGAAGTTCGGAGAAGCGGCCGAGCACTTGCGACGAGCTCTCGAGATCAGCCCCGGTTCCGCCCAACTCCGCGCCAATCTCGGACGCGCCCTGGCCGGCCAGGGAATATAGACGGCGCGATCGGCGAATGGCGTAAGGCCGTGCAGGCGAATCCGTTATTTGCCGGGGCGCACAACGACCTCGGGACCGGGCTATTCCGAAAAGGCAGGCTCGACGACGCAATTGCGGCGTTCCGTAAAGCCATCGAGATCGATCCAGCGTTCGTCCAGGCCCGCTACAACCTCGACCGCGCGCTCGCGCAAAAGGCTGCGCAGAAACGCTGAAACCGCGCTCACGCGCTGTGGATTGCAAGTCCTCGGGGCAATGCGTAAGCATGAAATATGATGTAAGAAGGATGCGATTTCTGGGGCTGGCGTGCGACTACGATGGGACGATTGCTCATCACGGCGTTGTTGACGAAGGCACTATTGCGGCGCTCGAGCGCTTGCGCGCGTCCGGGCGCAAGCTGCTGCTGGTCACCGGGCGTGAACTGGATGACCTGTTCTCCGTCTTTCCGCGGATCGACCTCTTCGACCGTGTAGTTGCTGAGAACGGGGCGTTGCTGTATCAGCCCGCGACGAAGGAGGAGAAGCCGCTCGGCGAGCCGCCTCCAAAGGAATTCATCGATCGCCTTCGCAGCGCCGGCGTCGCCCCAGTGTCCGTTGGCCGTGTGATTGTCGCAACCTGGCAACCGCACGAAACCACCGTCCTCACCCTGATTCGGGAGTTGGGGCTCGAACTCCAGGTCATCTTCAACAAGGGGGCGGTGATGGTGCTCCCGGCGGGGGTCAATAAGGCCAGCGGGCTTTCTGTGGCATTGGACGAATTGGCCCTCTCGCCGCACAACATGGTCGCCGTGGGAGACGCCGAGAACGACCACGCGTTTCTCAAGATCTGTGAGTGTTCGGTTGCGGTCGCCAATGCTCTGCCGGCGCTCAAACAGCGCGCCGACGTTGTGACGGAACAGCCTCACGGCGCGGGAGTGACCGAACTGATTGAGAAGCTCATCGCCAATGACCTGCGCGAGTTCGAGCCGGCCCTCAGCCGCCACAATGTACTGCTCGGCCATGACGAGAACGGCAGCGAGATCCGCGTCAAACCGTATGGCGGCAACATTCTGGTGGCCGGACCTTCAGGCACCGGGAAGTCAACGGCAGCAATCGGACTGCTCGAACGACTCGCGGAGTGCGGGTACCAGTTTTGCCTGATGGACCCGGAAGGCGACTACGAAGAGCTTGCCGGAGCCGTGGTTCTGGGCGACAGCCAGCGCCCGGCGAGCGTCAATGAAATCCTGCAACTGCTCCGGAAGCCCAGTCAGAACGCACTTGTAAAACTTTACGGGCTGCCTCTGGCCGATCGCCCTGCGTTCTTCGCCAGCCTGCTTCCGCAAATCGAGGAACTCCGCAGGGCCACCGGCCGGCCTCACTGGGTGATGGTGGATGAGGCGCACCACCTTTTGCCCCGCACTTCGGATCCGGCCTACTCACGCGTTCTTCAAGCGCTCACCGGTATGCTCCTGGTAACGGTTCACCCCGAAAGCGTCGCGCCAGCCGCGCTCGCTTCGGTGGAAGTTGTGATCGCGATCGGCGGAGACCCTCGTCGGACGTTCCGCGGATTCGGGAAAGCCCTCGGCGTGGACGTGCCTGCCGTGGACGAGCATCTTTCGCCCGGCGAAGCGCTTGCATGGTTCCGGTCCTCGGGCGCCGCGCCGCAACGGATCAAACCCGAGATGGCGTCCATCGAACGCCGCCGCCACCGCCGCAAGTATGCCGAGGGCGAACTACCGCCGGATCGCAGCTTCTATTTCCGCGGCCCTGAAGGCAAACTCAACCTGCGTGCGCAGAACCTCATCGTCTTCATGCAGATGGCCGATGGTGTGGATGACGAAACCTGGATGCACCATCTGCGCCGGGGCGATTACTCACGCTGGCTGCGCGAGGCCGTGAAGGACGGTTGGATCGCCGACCAGGTAGAGAGCATCGAGCAGCAGCCCGATGAGTCGGCGGCTGAGAGCCGCGCCGCGATCCGTAAGGTGATCGACGACCGGTATACGGCGGCGGCGTAGAGCGTGCGCGCGGCTTGACGTGGCTGCCCGGCAGACGGGAATATGATGCCTGCGACTGATGACGGGATTCCATGATGAGCTTCGGGATCGAGCGCGTTCGGCGGCCGGCGCTCCGGCGCTGTTAGCCCCGGGCAGAGACCCGCTCACATTCGGCGGAATGCTGCGGCAGGCGGAGGCAGTAACCGCAACCCTGAGAGGCGCGGGCGTACGCGGCTACGAGGCGGTTGCGGTGGTACTGCCGGATGGTCCGGAACTCGTCACAACGTTCCTCGGGGTGACTGCGGCGGCTGTTTGCGCACCCCTGAACCCTCTCTTTCGCGAGGCGGAGATCGAGTTCTGCCTGGCTAGCATCGGCCCGGCGGCGGTCATCACGGACCCCGCGCTCAATTCGCCGGCGGCTACGGTCGCGAGGCGGATGAACATTCCCGTCCTCGAGGCCACGGCCGGCGCTCGCAAAGCGGAGGTGCGCTCGCCAGATGGTCCGCCGCACAAGGGCATGCGGCATCCGGACGGCGCCGCACTGCTGCTGCACACCTCGGGCACGACGTCCACGCCGAAGCTTGTTCCCCTGACTCACGCAAATCTCCGGGAGATGGCGGGGAACACGCAGCGAATTCTCGGGCTGACGGCCGCCGACAGGTTCTTCGGGATGATGCCGCTGTTCCACCTGCAAGGGCTGATGAGCGCATTAGCACAGCTTGCGGCCGGCGGCAGCGTCGTGTGCACGTCCGGCTTCAAGGCGGAACGGTTCCTCGATTGGCTCCAGGAGTTCCGCCCGACCTGGTACACCGCGGGCCCGGCGCTACACAGGGCGACGCTGGAATCAGCGCGGGCACGGCAGGACGGATTCGCGCGGGTTCCGCTACGGTTTGTCCGATCAATCGGGGCCGCGATGCCCCCTACGCTGCTGGCGGACCTGGAGACGGCGCTTGGCGTGCCGGTACTCGAAGGGTACGGGATGACCGAAGCGGGGGTAATCACCAGCAATGCGCTGGGTCCCGGCGAGTACAGGGCCGGTTCGACCGGGAGGAGCGCGGGCCTCGAGGTCGCGGTCATGGACGGGGATGGCGCGTTCCTGCCGCCGGACCACGACGGAGAGATCGTCGTGCGTGGACCTGCCGTGATGCCGGGGTACGCGGGTCCGCAAACAGACGGCAGCACGTTCCGTGACGGATGGTTCCGTACGGGCGACTTGGGGCGGCTCGATGCGGTCGGGTTCCTGTACATCACCGGAAGACTGAAGGAAATCATCAACCGGGAGGCGAGAAGATCCTGCCGGGGGAGATCGACGACGCGCTCAAGGGTCACCCGGCTGTGGAGGAGGCGACTGCTTTCGGCGTACCCCATCGAACGCTCGGCGAAGATGTGGCGGCCGCGGTCGTGCTGCGGCGGGGCGCCGAAGTCAGTGAGGGCGAACTTCGGAGTTTTGCGGCGTCGCGGCTAGCGGAGTTCAAGACACCGCGGCAGATCCTCTTTGTCGAGTCCATCCCGAAGAGCGCGACGGGAAAGCCGAGGCGGGCAGCCCTGGCCGAGCAGGTGCGGGCCGCGGGCATTCGGGACGCTTCGAATGGCAGGACGGACCCGCCCGAGGCGGTCTTGACCGAAGCGGAACGGAGGATGACGGAGATCTGGGGGCGAGTGCTGAAGGTGGACCGGCCCGGTCTGCAGGACGACTTTTTCCGTCTCGGCGGCGATTCCTTCGCGCTGACGCTGCTCGTGACGGAGTTGGAATCCGCGTTCGGATGCGGCCGGCAGACGCTCGAGGCGGCTGGTTTCTTTGCAGAGCCGACTATCGCGACGCTCTGCCGAATCGTCTCCGCGGCAACAGACGCGAAAGCAGCGGCGCCCGGTCCATTCGTGACGTTGAGCCAAACGGAGATCGCATTCCGTTTTTCTGCTTTCCCGGGGCGGAGGAGAGCCCTCACGGGTTCCGGGCGCTTTCGGCGCACCTCGGCCCGGACCAACCGTTCCACACAGTGCGCGACCCCAGGCAGCCGGCCGATCGCGGCGTGTATACGGTGGAGCAGGCGGCGGCAATGTTCAGCGCCGCCATTCGAGAAAAGCAGCCACGTGGACCGTACATCGTGGGCGGACACTGTTACGGCGGGATGCTCGCGTTCGAGGTGGCACGCCAACTCCAGGCGGCGGGCGGAGATGTGAGGCTGGTGGTGATGATGGAGTCAGCCGCGCCGGGATACCCGAAAGTCCTCCGGCACTGGCGTGATTACCTGCGGTACACACGCCTGCTTCCGCGGGCGGCAGCACACGGCAACTTGAGAATTCGGCCGGCGGATGTGGCGGCGCATCTCGCCTTTCTCGGGAAGCTTTTGGGCAGTAAGGCGCATGCCGCCGTTCGGCGGCGAGCCACGGCACACCGTGAGCTGAAACCTCTACTGAAGCCGCCGGGAGATGTGTATGGGGCGAACCGCGAGGCGGCGCGAATCTACGAGCCGCAACGGGCGGCCTTGAAAGTCGTGCAGTTCATAGCGGCGGGGGAAGACCACCGCACACTCATTCTGGATGACCCGCGGCTCGGGTGGCAGGATGTGGCGGGCGGCGATTCGCCGTCAGGAGCGTGCCCGGCAAATTGATCGGTATGTTCGGCGAGCCGCGCGTGCAGACCCTCGCGGCACAGTTACGCGAGTTGCTGGATGCGGAGAACGCAACCGCGACAGGTTTGCGGGCGAAGTGAGTTCGCGCTACTGATCCGCGGCCTCCGCCGCATGCGTTTCCCCTAGCCTTCCCCTGCCGGGCGAAGGTCAAACACGATCCGGCTTCGCACAGGCGATTCCCACGACTGAACAGAGTCGTCCCAGTGTTGCCCGATACATCAACAACTTGCGGCGGACCATGAATTGCAGGTCTGAAATACCCAGGAGCAGATTTGGGACGTGATCAAGCGAAACCATTCCCTGGCGGCGGCGATTCTTTCGTCGCGGCCTCCAAGTTACCGGCGCACTTTTGGCCGCCCCGGCTCTCGCCACTGAGAGCAAGCCCAAACAACCAGATGCCGCGAGACCGCGGCTAACCCGACGCTCGAAGCCATTCACAGCCTCAGAACCATCCATGGAGACTTCATCGGACAAGCAGGTGCCCGAGGTGGCCGTGAAGGAAGATTCTCGACGCCAGCGTCCGCGCCGCAAACGCTTCCAGCATGCAGTCGTATTCCATCATCGTGAGCAACGACCCTGTCAAAATACAGAAGCTCACCGGGTATCGCGGGACCTGTCTGCTGCTGTACTGCGCGGACTACAACCGGCTGATTGACACAGCGGCGCACCTGGGCGCAAGCCAGTTTTACGCCGACAATGTTGAAGCGTTCGTCACCAGCAGCACCAACACCATCCTCGCTGCCCAGACAGCCGTCATAGTGCCGCTAAGTCAATGGGGATCGAATTCCATGCTGACCAACGGGATCCACCGGGGCGCGTCGGGCGAAGCTGGGAAATACTGGACCTGCCCCAGACCGGGTGTTTCCCGCTGATCGCCCTCATTCTGGGCTATCTGAAGACCGGACCCGCGCACCGCATGGGCCGGCTTCGCGGCTCCGGGCTGATCCACTACGAACGATATCATCGCCTCACCAAGAGCGAACTGGACGAGATCGTTCGGCAAGATGACGATCCGGCCCTTCACCTCGGCCTGAACGACAACTGGCGTCAGAAGGGCTACGAGCATTACGCCGATTGGTCTACAAGGAGTGGGCTACCGGACGCAAACCGTCGGCCGGCGAGGGCGGGATCTTCAAGCGGTTAAAGAGGAGCGGGTACATCGACCCTCAGAACGCATCGTGAATGCCGCGTGGATTCACGACGCGCGCAGCAGGAGCACCACGAGCCCTGCCGTTGTGGTCAGCCCGTGGGGCATACTGAGTCCATGTTGAAACTCGGATTCGTGAGTGCCATTCTGCCGGAACTCAACCTGGAAGACGTGGTGCGGTTCGCCTCTGCGAACGGTTTTGATGCGGTTGAACTGATGTGCTGGCCGAAAGGCAAGGCCGAGCGCCGCTATGCCGGGGTGACGCACGTTGACGTGAACGCGCTGGACGCCTCGGAAGCCGGACGGATTAAGGACCTGATGTCCAATGAGGGCGTCGCGATCAGCGGCCTGGGTACTACCCCAACCCGCTCACGGCGGACAGAGCCGAGGCCGACGTTTACATTGCGCACATCCGGAAGGTGATTGACGCCGCCAAGACGCTGGGCGTCGGGGTTATGAACACGTTCGTAGGCCGCGACCATGCGAAATCGGTGGAGGACAACTGGCCGAGGTTCCTCGAAGTGTGGCGTCCGCTGGTGAAGTACGCGGGCGACAACGGAGTGAAGATCGGAATTGAGAACTGCCCCATGTCGTTCTCCAGGGACGAGTGGCCGGGAGGCAAGAACCTCGCCACCACGCCGGCGATCTGGCGGAGGATGTTCGAGATCCCGGACAGCAACTTCGGCCTGAACTTCGACCCCTCGCACCTGGTTTGGCAGGGGATCGACATCCCGCGCGCGGTTCGGGAGTTCGGGAAGCGCTTTGTGCATGCACACGCGAAGGATGCGCGGGTGGACGCGGACGGCCTGTACAAGAACGGAGTGCTCGCGTACCCGTTGCAGTATCACACCCAAGTTGCCGGGATTGGGGGATGTGGACTGGAGTAAGTACATCTCCGCCCTGACCGAATCCGGCTATGACGGACCGGTGTGCATAGAGGTGGAGGACCGGGCGTACGAAGGGTCGCTCGAGACCCGTCAGGCTTCGCTCATCCAGAGCGGGCGTTATCTGCGGCAGTTCATCGCTTAGTCCCATCCCAAACGTCCCGGCGCAGTCTGTCTTGCGCCGGGACTACCCCCATTCGCACCTCGTACTGCGCTCCCCCTCACCTTGTACCATTACGAGCCCCGATGGTATTTCCAGTACTTCCAAAGTCCTGTTACTCACATTCTCCACAGCTCGCATCCATTTGAAATATTTGCTGTTACACTCCTCGTGATGAGCCAGGGGAAACTGCAAATGCGTGCTTCTACATTAGTGCTGGTCTTGGTTTTGTCCTTGGCGACAATACCCGCCGTCGCGGGTCCCACGCTTACCGACCCGGCAACGTTCCAGAGTTCGCTGGAATCCTCGTACGGAATAGAGGATTTCGGTTCGTACACATACCATTCGCAACCAGCCATCCCGCTGCGCGTGGGCGACACCGCGTACTGGTTGGACGTCAGTGCGCCTGGCGGGCTGTATATCGTCGACGACCATGCCAACTCGCAGCAACCCGAGGACGCTGATCGGCTCCTTCGTGTCGTGACCTTGCACGACACTATGACCATCGCGTTCGGGCCCGGCATAAACGCATTCGGCGCTACGATGTATCTTACGAACGGCCAGGAGAACCGGGCGGGCGGTCTGACCACGCTGACGTTCACGGATAGCTCAGCCACCCAGTTCACCTATACACTCGTGGACGCGAGAAGAGACACGTACTTGGCATACTCGCCCGTCTGGGGGAGCTATTTGACGAGTCTGACGATCACTGGCAGCAATCACTTCGTCAGCATGGACGATGTGGTTGCCGGGTTTGACACTCCCGAGCCCGGCACGATCCTGCTCTGCGGCATCGGCCTGCTTGCGGCTGGGTTCCTGAAGCGTAGGCGGTAGCGATTCTCATTGGTTCGACTGCGGCGCCGGCTGGTCCGGCGCCCTTCGTATTTGTGGCGCCTCCGACCGCTGATAACCCGCTTCCCTTGTTCCGCGAGGCGGTGCTGGTCTGATGCTGGCCTTCTGAACCGTTGGGCGCGTTCAGAACGGACCGGCGGTTGCACTTCCATTCAGGTCCGAAAATCCCCATACAACCGTTCAGCCGCACCGTTGGACGTTCTTCGGGTGTGCATCGGGTTTTTCGGTCCTATACTGCCGATGTACAGGTTTACGCCGTCCACAGGAGGATTCCAGCTTGAGTACCACCACGTTCTCGCCGACGACCGCGAAGGACTTCAAGGTAATCCAGCCCGAAACGACCCATGGCGGGTCGCGCATCGAGCCGGTCCACAAGGGGCTACCGAAGATCACGCAGTCGCTGTGCCCGGAGTGCACCAAGATCATCGAAGCGCCATGTTCGAAGAGAACGGCAAGGTCATGATGGAGAAGACCTGCCCGCAGCACGGCTATTTCAAGGACACCGTCTATCGCGACGTCAGGCTCTACCTCAAGATGGAGAACTGGGCGTTCGGCGACAACCGCGGCGTTGACGCAACCCGGCGATCCCGAATGCGAGCCGCTGCCCGGACCAGTGCGGCCTGTGCTCGATGCACACGAGCCACACGGTGCTCGCCAACGTGGACCTGACGAACCGCTGCAACCTGACCTGCCCGGTCTGCTTCGCCAACGCCAACGCGGCCGGCTACCTGTACGAGCCCGAGCTTGGAGCAGGTCCGCAGGATGCTCAGTGCGCTGCGCGACGAGAGCCGGTGGCGGACCGCATCGTGCAGTTTTCGGGCGGCGAGCCGACCATCTATCCGCACTTCCTGGAAGCCTGCCGGATGGCGAAGGAGATGGGCTTCTCGCACGTGCAGTGCGCCACCAACGGCATCATGTTCACCGACCTCGAATTCGCGCATGCAGGCGAAGGAAGCCGGCCTGCACACGCTGTACCTGCAGTTCGACGGCGTCTGCGAGGACATCTACCTGCGCACCCGCGGCGAATCGCTGCTACGAGAAGAAACTCCAGGTGCATCGAGAACGTCCGCAAGGCCGGGATGAAGATCTGCTTCGTGCCGACGGTGGTGAAGGGGCTCAACGACCACCAGATCGGCGACATCGTCCGGCTGGCGCTGGACAACATCGAGTGCGTGAGCGCGATCAGCTTCCAGCCGGTGGCGTTCACGGGCCGCATTTCGCGCAACGCGAACTGGAAGCCAAGCGCTTCACGATGGCGGACGTGGCGCATGGCGTCACGAGCAGACCGGCATCTGCGGACCCTACGAGGACTGGTTCCCGCTCTCCTGCGTGGCGCCGTTCTCGAAGTTCATCGGCGCGCTGCGCGGCGAGGAGATCCCGACGCTGACCCGACACCCGCACTGCTCCATGGGCACCTACATGTTCGTGGATAAGAACAAGAAGGCCACGCCGATCACGCGGTTCGTGGATGTCGGGGCGTTCCTGCAGGACATGGACACGCTGTCGCGAAGCGCGGGCAAGGCAGCGCATCAAGTACTTCTCCGAAGATGAAGACGTGGAATTCGCTGCGCAAGCACTTCCGCGAAGAGCGCGCGCCGGAGGGCCTCAGCGTTCAACAAGTTCCTGCAAACGCTGCAGGGCCTGATGGACAAGGACTACGGCCGCGGCGAAGCGGAGAAGGAAGGGTTCACGTACAAGACGCTGATGGTTGCGGGCATGCACTTCATGGATTCCTACAACTACGACATCGAGCGCGTGAAGCGGTGCGTGATTCACTACGCGGCGCCGAACGGCCTGATTTATCCGTTCTGCGCATACAACTCCGGCCCGACCTACCGCGAGAAGATCGAGCGCAAGTACTCCATGCCGTTCGAGAAGCAGCTCGATTGGATCGACGGCAAGGGCGAACTGGTCAACATCGGATAGCTTCCTCCCAAGGACGCCGGGCCTACCCAGGGCCCGGCGTTCGTCTCAGTTCCCCGCCTAATTTGCGCCGGTCCCCGCAAACCTGAACGTGAGGATCATTGGACCCTGCCACAGCCTGCCCGTTCAGCCTGGCCGGTTCGAATTTCCAACGCCTGGCCGCATCGGCGCGCCGCTGTCCATAACCTTTGGGCACCGAGTCGGTCGCGGTGAACGGCTTGATACTCGAAACCCTCCCATTCGCGTCAACGGTAATCTCCACGCTTACCTGAACAGCGGAGCCCCGGACGCCCGCCAGCGCCTGGCGTACAAACAGATTCATGACGGGGCGCGGCTGCTCAATGGGGCGCGGGGGGCGATAATCGCTGACGCGCGGGGGCTCCGGCGACGGCTCCCAGCCTTCGCCACATTTTCGGGCGGACGCTCGACGGGAGGGGCCTGGGTGGGCACGGAAACCAAGGGGCTGGCCCATCGGACCGTCGGGGCTGCGGCCATTTCGGGTGGCACTGAACGACGGGGCCGGGGGATGCCCAGGAGGCGTGAACTCGCGGGTCGCGATAAGCGGCGGCTCCGGGCGTGCCGTCTTTGAATTCTCTGCCGGGAGCGGTCCGGACGGCACAGGCCTAATCACGAGCGGAGCGCGCCCGGCGGCATCGTGAAGCTCGCCGGGCGCAAGAACGCGTACGGACTCGGTAACGTTGGGCCCTTTGCCGATGACTTCGAGCTGAATAGTACGTCGCCCGAAGCGGGCGTGTAGAGCAGGCTTCCTCCCTTGAGTTGGGCCAGGTCGAGGTCAACGACCCTGCTGGACCCGCCATCGGCAATGCTCAGGACCCCCTTGGTCGCGAAGAGGACGGCGGGTGCATTGCGATCCCAGGTGACGCGGTAGTCCGTGCCACTACGTTCCGCTGTCAGCGCGAGCCGCGGAACGACGGCCCGGGCATACGGCGCCAGCGCCCTGGGCCGGGCTCCAGCGTGTTACAAAGAACCCCACTGCGGCTGCGGCGAGAAGGAGCAGGGCAATAACGGCGGCTACAAACCAGAAGCGCCGAACCGTGATGACGGCCGGAGCGCCGGGCACCCGTTTGGGCAGCGCAGCTTCCGGCGGCGCGGGAGGGACCGTCTGGTCGATAGCGAGAGCGGTTGGAGGGGCTTCGAGTGAGAATTCGTCGCTAGCGGTTTCGGGGATCTGGCCAAATTGCCAGCACACCAGTCCACCCTTTGCGGCTGTGCCGTCTTGCGCCGGCCGGACAAACAGGAAGGCGTTGAACGGGGCGGAGAAGTACCGCGCGATCAGCATGAGATCGTCATTGCCCGGGCCCAGAGCGCCCCCGTCGGCTTCGGTGCGGTAATAGCCTACCGCGGCCAGAGGGCGATCCGCGCCGGGTCGCCAGCGCGCAAGGGCCAATTCCAGCCGGCGGCGTTCGGAGTTGTCATGCGATTGCGAGAAGCCGCGCCAGAACCGGCCTTCGATACCCTCAATCGGATTCGACTGTAACCGTATAGGAGCCGGCGTACCGCACCGAGCCAAGGAGCAGGCCGCCGCCTTCGGTCGAATCGGCCGACGACCGGCGGCGATCTCTAAGAGCACCTCCGGCAGGATGCGAACTGAAATGGATTTGGCGGGCGGCTGCCAGACAAAGTACGATAGACTCTCAGGCGTGGCCGCGATCAGGCGTCCTGGCCACTGCAGCCGCCGCTCCGAGTCGCATGCCGAACTTTTGCTCCTTTCCCCGCAAACGATACAGGAGATTATACCCGACAACGTGGGGAGATCGTGAGAACTTGCAGTACCTACGTTCCACGGCACGTGACCGCATCTGCGCAGGCCAAACAACGCAAAGGGGGCGTTGTTTAGCCGTCTTCGAATCCACTGCCCCCTTGCTCGGCGCTTACAGTCCGTCGTCGAAGAAGCGGCTGACCCGGGCTTTGCGTGCCGGCTTTGGCCGAATGGCATTCTCAGCAGGTACACGCCGGTCCGCTGCCGCCACCTGTCCGGCGTTCTTGAATTGCGGGTGCGCCTCCTCTTCGTCGGTCCTGGGCATGGCCGGCTCTGAGACGGCCGGCTGCATGCCCCTGCCGTCCGCCGGAGAGGCTGTGACGACCCTCAGCGACTCAGAGACGCTCCGCTGTCCATCCTTTAACTCGAGGCGAAAGTTGACGTCCTCGCCTGACGGAGCATACGCAACCGTGCCTCCGCGCAGATGCGCGGCCTCCAGCTTGATCTCCTTTCTGAACTGCCCGTCGGAGATCACCAGCAGGCCCTCCTTCGACCGCGCAACGATGGGCGCGTTGCGGTCCCAACTCACCTGGAGGTAGTTTCCGTTCCGCTCCACCTTGAGCGCCGGGGAGCCTTCACCACCACCGGATCCGCCCCTGACGCCCAGGATCTGGTATTCCATCGCTCCCACGCCAAGCACGACCGCTGCGACGGCGGCGGCCTTTTTCAAGTTCAGCCGGGATCCGAACGCGAACATCGGGACGGCGGCGCGGGCCGGAGCGGCGGCCCTCTCGCGCACCGGTTGTTGCGCGGTTGCCGTCGTTTCCACGGTCGCGGCGACGGGTTCGGCGTCCGGCTCGTCCAGGAGCGGCTTCAGCAGTTCCGCCTTGCTAAAGGGGAACTCGCGGTAGGTGGAGTGGCGGCGCATGTCCTCCTCTTCCCAGAAGAAGAACCGCCTGAACTGGTGCGGGTCGCGTGCGGGCGGACGAGAAGGATCACGTCTTTAGGGTTCGAGAAGTAGGACCGGATAACGGCCATATCGTCCTCGTCCAGATACAGCCCGGGACGCGTATGGCTGCGGAAATATCCGACGGCCTGGTGGTTGCCGCCGGTGCGGCGAAGCGCTTTCTCGATGCGCTTGCGGTCGCCTTCGGAAAGGACGTACGACGGGCCGCGGCGATGCTCGCACGTGACCAGCTCATAATCGTCGATGAAAACCGTGACTTCGCCGGCCGTAAGCGCAGCCGTCCCGACCACCTTGCCGAGCAGAACGCCTCCGACCTCGGCGCCGCGTTTCGGCACCGCCCAGAACCCTTTCATGATCTCCGCGTGTAGACGATCGATGATCTCGTAACTGAGTTGGATGGAAAACGACTGCCCCGGAGTCTTCCACTCATAAAACGCCGGGAGCGAAGACGGGCCGACTGTGGATGCGAACTTCTCGGTGCCAAATCTCATAGCCCCTCGAATCGAATGAGTCCCAGACTTGCAACCCTACGTACTTACATCTTACCTCCGTTCCGGAAACTCGCCTCGCAGCGCAGCCTGCGCCTGCTAGGATATGGGACTCGAATGAACTTCGCAGAGCAGTTGAAGTCGTCGGTGGACATTGTCGACGTGGTCGGGCAGTACGTCCGCCTGCGGAAAGCGGGACCGCGCTGGGTAGGGTTGTGCCCGTTCCACACGGAGAAGACGCCGTCCTTCGGCGTGCACGGTCCACCAAATTTACAAGTGCTTCGGCTGCGGCGTGGGCGGCGACGCCATCAAATTCGTGATGGAGGTTGAAGGCCTCACGTTTATCGAGGCCTGAAGTCTCTCCCGGAACGGTACGGCATTCCGATGCCGAAGCGCGCGGAGTATTCGGATCCCGAGACGAAGCTGCGGGCGCGCTGTTACCGCATGCACGAGATCGCGCGCGATCTCTACCACTCGGCGCTCGCTTCCGCCTGCAGGAGCCGAGGCGCAGCGCCTACCTCAAGCGCCGCGGTGTAGCTACCGACGATGATCGAGGAGTTTCGGATTGGCTTCGCGGACGGATGCGAGGCAGACCTGCTCGCGCGCGCGTTCGAGAAACGAGGGGTTCGACGCGACGCAGACTGGAATCCTCCGGCCTGGTGCTCAAACGCGACAGGCGGCGGCTGGTTACGACCGTTTCCGCGGCCGCCTGATGTTTCCCATCCAGGACGAGAGCGGCAAGGTAATCGCGTTCGGCGGGCGAGCGCTGCGGCCGGAGCAGGAGCCGAAGTATCTGAATTCCTCCGAAACGCCGATACTACCACAAGAGGCCACGTCCTGTACAGCCTTCACCGCGCGAAGGGCGCGATCCGCAAGAATCGATCGCGCGGTGCTCGTCGAAGGCTACATGGACGTGATCGGCGTATGGTCGGCGGGCGTGAGCGAGGTGGTGGCGTCGTGCGGGACCGCGCTGGTATCGCAGCAGGTGCGCGCGTTACGGCGCCACTCCGAGCAGATCGTCGTGAACTTCGATCCCGATCCCGCCGGGCGTGAAAGCGACGGAGCGTTCGATACAGATCCTGCTGGAAGAGGGCATGCGCATCCGCGTGCTGCGAGCTCGAGGGCGGGCTCGATCCCGACGAGTACATCAAGAGAACGGCGCGGAGGTCGTACCGCAAGCGTCTCGAGAAGGCGCCGCGGATACTTCCACTGGCTGGCGGACCGCGCGCGCGCGCAAGTTCGACATGCGCAGCGGCGGAGGGACGCATCGCGGGCTTGCAGTTCCTGCTGCCTGCGATCCAGCGCATCACCGACAGGCTGGAACGCGCGACGATCGCAGGCGAGGTGGCGCAGTACTCGGCGTCGAGCCGGCCTGGTGCTGGAACATTTCCGCAAGGCCGCAACGGAACGGCGGGAACAGTCGCTGCCCGATAAACGGCGCCCGTAAAGCGCGTGGAGAGCATGCTGATCAACGCGTTGCGTGACGAGCGCGGAAGCTCGCGGAAGCTCCTGCCGTCGGTGCGCCGCAGCCCTGCGATCGCCGATTTCGCGACACGGCGAATTTTCGAGGCGCTGTACGCGATGGAGGACGCAGGCGCGGTGTTCCCGTTCGCCGAACTGGAAGGGCGGCTGGAGCAGGCCGATCAGCGACCTGCTGCACAAAATTGTGTTCACCGATATGGACGTCAGGAACCCGAGGCGTGCTTACGCTGGCGGAGGATTCGGTGCGCGCAATCGAAGCCTCGGGACGCGAAGCGCGCCGCTCGGAACTCCGCGCTCGCGTCAGAGAAGCGGAACGTGCTGGTAAGATGGCGGAAGCTTTGCGCATCGCTCGGGAGTTGGATGCGCTGGATAGAGAATCGGATGTTGCCAAGGGGCAAACATAGCTCTGCAATTCGTGTGTGCGCGAGGGCCGACGCCACCGTACAGACTCGGTGGTGCGCCTTGGCGATCGCCTACCAAGATGCACGGGCGCCGCATCGAGAAACAAGAAACCCCTGGCGCGTTGCTGTCGCTGTCGGACGCTGTTGTACAATGCCGAGGATTCACAGGTTGGTGGTCAATTAGGGGTTCAGGTGGCGATCGAAGACAAGTACGGCCGTCTGAAGCAACTCATGGACGTGGGCAAAGAGAAAGGCTACGTCCTCTACGACGAAGTCAGCGAACTGCTGCCCGACGACATCCACCGGGCCCAGAACTCGATGAGCTGCTGGTCAACCTCGACGGCGCCGGCGTCGAGATCCTCGAAGAACCCAAGCGAATCGGCAAAGATCGAAGACGCGGAAGAACTCGGCGAACTCGAACTTGGCTCAGGAATTCAGCGATAAGACCAACGATCCCGTGCGCATGTACCTGCGCGAGATGGGCACGGTGCCGCTGCTCACGCGCGAAGGCGAAATCGAGCTTGCCAAACGAATCGAGCGGGGGCAGCACGCGGTCCGCAAATCCCTCGTCGCGCTCGCCTCTGATCACGCGCGAAGTTCTTGAAGCTCGCGCGACGACCTGGCGCGCGGCGCCGTGTCGATCCGCGACATGCTGGTGCTGCCCGGACCTGGTGGTCAACGAGAATTCGCTCGAGACGCAGAAGCAGGAAATTCTGCAGGTTATCGAGGAAATCGAGACGCAATTACCGGAAGGCGCAGCAGTTCCGCCAGAAAATGCTGGCCGTCTCCGCGCACGATGAAGCCCAAGCAGTACCGCGCGCTGCGTTATAGCCTGGCGCGCGCCGACGGTGCGCATTTCACGGCTGATCCGGCGATTCCGTTCAGCTCCCCGTGCAGCGCCGCCTGGTGGATTGCGTGCGCCGCGCGGTGGAGGAATTCAAGCCGCTCGAACGTGAAATCGCCCGCGTCCAGCGCAAGATCGAGGAAGCCGCGAACGGCGGGCAGCCCGCGCCCAGCGCGACCTGCGCAAGGAACTGCGCCAGCACAGCCACAGCGCATGCAGCAACTCGAAGAAGAGTGCGGCGCGAGCGCCACCGAGCTTCGCCGCACGCTGCAGATCATCGAGCGCGGCGAGCTCGAGGCCGAGACGCGCGAAGAAGCAGCTCATCGAAGCCAACCTCCGGCTGGTGGTCTCGATCGCCAAGCGCTACACCAATCGCGGCCTGCAGTTCCTCGACCTGATCCAGGAAGGCAACATCGGCCTGATGAAGGCCGTGGACAAGTTCAATTACCGCCGCGGGTACAAGTTCTCGACCTACGCCACATGGTGGGTGCGGCAGGCGATCACGCGCGCCATCGCGGACCAGGCGCGCACGATCCGCATCCCGGTCCACATGATCGAGACGATCAACAAGCTGGTCCGGACGCAGCGCCAGCTGCAGCAGGAACTCGGCCGCGAGCCCACCACCGAAGAGCTGGCGAAGAAGATGGACCTGCCGGTGCCGAAGATCCGCAAGGTGCTGCGCATCGCGCAGGAGCCGATCTCGCTCGAAACGCCGGTCGGCGAAGAGGAAGAGTCGCATCTCGGCGATTTCATCGTCGACCGGCGCGTGGTGTCGCCGTCGGAAGCGGTGATCAATCTCAACCTGCGCGAGCAGACCGCCGAGGTGCTCAAGACGCTCAGCCCGCGCGAAGAGAAGATCATCAAGATGCGCTTCGGCCTCATGGACGGCAGCGAGCACACGCTCGAAGAAGTGGGCCAGCACTTCGCCGTGACGCGCGAACGCATCCGCCAGATCGAAGCCAAGGCGCTGCGCAAGCTGCGCCATCCCAGCCGCAGCCACCGCCTGCGCGCGTTTCTCGACAGCACCAATCTGCGGCACGAGTAAGCTCGCTGCGCTCGCCGAATATGGCATGTGGCTCGTAGCCCGTGGCTGATCGGGTTGTAGTGGTTGCCTCTACCGGCTCTGCGTGCTGTAGATTTTCCCTACGATTTCGACGATCTCGTCCGGCACGAGATGTTCCCAGGGTTCCCCTGCCCTGACGCGGCTGCGCACGGCAGTGGAGGAGATGTCTTCGCACGACTCCGCAGGCATGAGTGAAACGACGCGATCCGTCAGCGCCGCGGGAGCCGACCATTCCGAGCGCCTCGGAGCGACCAGCAGCCCGTACTCGCGCAATTGGCCGCCGATCGCGCCGGGCTCGCCGTAATCCCAGTTCACGATCCGCTCCGCCGCGTCCGCTCCGCACAGGAACCAAAGATCCACGGCCCCGTACTCCGCGCGGCACTCGCGCGCAATCTCGATGAACAAACCGCGCTCGCTCGCGGCTATGGAAAAACGCGGCTCGGCGCGCGCGCAACGCTCCAGCATTCGCACTCGATCGTCGAACCCGGCTCCCTCCCATTCTTTGTGCGGGAAAGCGCGCGGGAGCACCAGGACGACTTCGTCCACGTGCGAGAGCGCCGCCTTCGCAAGCGCGATGTGAGCGCGCGTCGGCGGATTAAACGCGCCGGGAAAAACACCAAGCCGCCGCGGGTTAACGGTCGCGCGCCTGAGGAAGTCCATCAGCCGTATGCTACGCTGTCGGTCTGATCGAAGTCACGGCCGCTCCGACGCGATCCGTTGGCTTTGCAACAACGGATCTCCTGCATGGCAATCGATCTCCACACGCACACTTCGGCTTCGGACGGATCCTTCACACCGGTACAACTCGTGCGCACCGCCGAGTCCATCGGCCTCGAGGCGCTCGGCATCACGGACCATGACACGTTCGCAGGTTGGGACGAGGCCGTTCTATTGCCGCGCGCCGCGTCGCTCGAGCTTGTGTGCGGCATCGAACTCAGCACGAAGTTCCGGTTCGACGGCGCTCGCAAGGGCACGAGCGTTCACGTGCTCGCCTACTTTCTGCACGGCACACCACCGGCGTCGTTTCGCGAATGGCTTGCGGAAGCACAACGATTCCGGCGCGACCGCAATGCCCGGCTCGCGGCCCGGCTGCAATCCCTTGGGCTCAATGTGACGCTCGACGACGCGGAATCGCTTGGCGGCGCTTTAACGGGCCGTCCGCACTTCGCCAAGGTACTTATCCAAAAGGGTCATGCGAAAACCATGCAGGAGGCCTTCACTCGCTATCTGGGCGAGAAAGGGAAGGCGTACGTGGAGCGGGAGGAACCCTCCATTGAGGGCGCGCTGGGCCGGATTACCGGAGCCGGCGGCGTACCCTCTCTCGCGCACCCCGTTCGAGTGGAAGAGCACGCGCCCGACGGCTTCGAACGTCTTCTCGCTGCGTGGAAAACGGCCTCCGCGCGATTGAAGCATGGCACAGCGACCACGCGGAGACGCATATCGCGAAGTACCGTGCGATGGCCGGACGCCTCGGCCTTGGCGTCACTGGAGGTACGGATTTTCACGGTGACGCCAAACCGGGCGTTTCGCTCGGAAGCGGGCGCGGGCGGCTCAATATTCCGCGGAGCGTGCTCGATGACCTCAAGGGTTGAGGCGCGCCGGAGCGGCTAATGGTCCGCTCCCGGATACTTCATCTCCCCGGCGGTAACGGGCAGCGCCAGCCGGTTCTGGCGCGGCGCTAGGGGACAGGTTGCGTAAGGCGTAAACGCGCACGGCGGGTTCTCCGACTTGTTGAAGTCAGGAGGACGGTTTCGCCTTTGGGCGCGTCGGCGTATAGGAACCGTCCGGCCCCATAGGTCGTCTTACCGCTGGTTGCATCGCGGAACACGAAGAACAGTTGCGAGCCTTCGCGATCGGCTCCAGGCGGTATGTCTTCCCTTCCCTGGTGAACTCGACAAAGCCGGGGCTCTCCATCTGCTCGGTGGCACCGGTAACGTTCTGGATGGCGATCTTGCGGGGCGCGGGATACGGCGTGAACCGCGCGGTGATGCGCCACGTTGGATCGGCCGGGTACCAGCGGAGCCCGGCAAAACGCTGCGCACAGGACTCGCGTTATCCTTCACGCGGATCGCATATCTCTCACCGCGTTTCAGCACGATCAGGCGCATCGTACCGAGCGTCAGAACGTCGGGGTTGCCGCCCGTATCCGGCCGCAAGGTGGTTTCGGTAACTGGACGGCCCCTTAGCGTGAAGCGATGCCAGGTTCGGCCCTGAACCGCACCTGATCACCTTCCAGCGTGAACGTCGCCGCGCGCACCGGAGCGCTGCCGCTCGGCAAAACGATGGCAGCGGAATCCGAGGCTCCTGCGACATTCGCGCCCGGGTCGAGCCAGAACAAACCCACCACCGTCAGCCAGCCGTCATCCGCCTTCAGCCGAGCCTCCCGGGCGTTTCGCCATTCGCCGATCGAGCGGCCGTATGCGGAGGCGCTCGGCGCCGGTTCGGCCGCAAACGTGGCAGCAACGGCAATGGACAGGAGGACGGCGGCGTTCATCAGTTCCTATTCTCCACAATGAGCTGCATCGGACGCGAGACTCAGGGCGCCTGCCGGACCGGATTCAGTGCCCTTGAACTCAGTAGCACGCCGGCATCGCAACGCAAATACCCTGGGTTCCGGGCTAACCTACAGGGAGGGAAGCAGAAATGCGGCCGCCGATTCCTCGCAATGAAGCCGATAGGCTTGGCGCTCTAAAGCGGCACTACATCCTGGACACGCCGCCGGAAGCAGCCCTGGACCGGATCACCGCGCTGGCAGCGCGCCTGTTTTCCGTCCCGATCTCATTGATGACCCTGATCGACGAGGCGCGCCAGTGGTTCAAGTCCGCCTACGGCCTCGACATCCGCGAGACTCCCCGCGATTTAGCGGTTTGCGCCCACACTATCTGTTCCAACGGAGTGATGGTCATTCCCGACGCGCTCGACGATCCACGGTTCCGGGATAACCCGCTCGTGGCCGGTGAACCGGGAATCCGATTTTACGCCGGCGCTCCGCTGACGACTCTCGACGGCTACCACCTCGGCACGCTGTGCGTGATCGACAAGATTCCCCGCGAGGGCCTCTCCGCCGAGCAAAAGCACCTGCTTTCGAGCCTGGCCGAGATCGTGATGGACGAACTGGAACTGCGGCTCGCCACGATCACCGCATCCCGTCACCACGCGGAGCAGGCATCGATTTCGGAGCAATTAGCGGACGTGTCTGGACGCCTCCAATTGAACGAGCAAATCATCGCGAACGTTTTGGATGTGCTGCCGGTGGGCGTCTGGGTCGCGGACGCGGCCGGCAACATTGCGTGCGTGAACCCGGCCGGCCGGGCGATCTGGGGCGGCGGCGAATGTGTCGGCATCGAAACCTATGCCAATTACACCGGCTGGTGGCCCGAAACGGGAAAGCGCCTGACGTCTGAGGATTGGGGGATGGCACGCGCAATCCGGCGCGGTGAGACGTCGATCGATGAGGTGATCGACATCGAAACCTTCGATGGGAAGAGGAAGACGATTTCCCACTCCGCAGCGCCGTTGCGGGGTCCCTCCGGCGAGATTGTCGGCGGAGTCGTGGTGATCGAGGACATCACGGAGCGCCGGCGCGCCGAGGAGACGCTGCGTCGTGTCGGAGACGAATTGAACGGCCTGATCAACGCGTCGCCCGTCGCGATCATCTCGATCGACCGCGACCACATCGTCCGGAGTTGGAGTTCCGCCGCGGTACAGATGTTCGGGTGGACCACGGCTGAAGTGATCGGAAAGCCCTATCCCGTCGTTCCCCACGGCGCCGTGGCCGAGTTCGAACAACGCTTTGAGCACATGTTTCACGGCAACGTCCTTCGAAACGTGGAAGCGGTACGGCAACGAAAGGACGGGAGCAGAATCGAGGTCACCGTTTCAGCGGCTCCGCTGCATGGCCGCGATGGCGAGATCACAGGCATCGTGTCCGTCCTCGCCGACAACACCGCCGCTAAGGCAGCGGAACGGGCCCTGCGCGAAAGCGAGGAACGCTACCGCAACCTCGTAGAGAGCTCACCGACCGCCATAGCGGTTCACTGCGACCGTCGGCTCGTCTACGTCAACCCGACCACCATCCGGCTGTTCGGAGCAAGCAGGGCGGAAGACCTGCTGGGACGCGATCCGGCGGAGTTTGTCCATCCGGATTACCTCCCGCGTTACCACGAACGCACGGTCGCCGTCGAACAAGGCGAATCCGTGCCCATCACCGAAGCGAAGTTGTTTCGGCTCGACGGGTCCGTGATCCACGCCGAAGTGATTTCGATCGCCAAAGCTACAGGGGCGTCCCGCAGTGCAGGTCGCGATGCGTGACATCACCGAGAAACGGGAGATGGAAGTCGCGCTCCAGCAGAGTGAAGAGCGTTTCCGCCGGGCGATTCTGGATGCTCCCATGCCCATCATGATCCACGCCGAGGACGGCAGGATCGTTCAAATCAACCAGGCATGGTCGGATCTGTCCGGATACACAGCCGAGGAACTGCCCACGATGGAGGAGTGGGTGAGAAAAGCCTGCGCAGGTGCCGGCCAGGAGGTCCGGGAGAAGGTCCAGAACGTTTACTCGCTTGAAACCAGGCAAAAGGGCTGGGAGATCCCCATCCGCACTAAGTCCGGCGAGACGCGGACGTGGTCGTTCAGCTCTGCGCCGCTGGGGCGGCTCTCTGGAGGCAGCCGCGCCGTCATTACGGTGGCGATGGACGTCACCGAACGCCACAGCCTGGAGCAACAGCTTGCGCAGGCGCAGAAGATGGAGGCTATCGGTCTGCTGGCGGGCGGCGTCGCCCATGACTTCAATAACCTCCTCACCGTGATTTCCGGCTACGCGAACCTGCTGATCGAATCTCTGGGTGAACTCGATCCCGCAACACAGCAGTTAAAGGAAATCGCTGGCGCGGCGGAGCGCGCGGCGGCGCTCACCCGCCAACTGCTCGCCTTCGGCCGCAAGCAAGTCCTGCAGCCCGCCAACGTGGACATCAACGCGGCGGTGCATGATTCGGAACGGATGTTACGCCGTCTGATCGGGGAAGACATCGAAATCAGGATGGCCCTTGCAGCCGACGAAATGCGGACGCTGGTGGACCCTGGGCAGCTCGCTCAGGTGATCATGAACCTGGCAATCAACGCCCGGGACGCCATGCCGGCGGGAGGCACGCTCACCATCGAAACGGCGGGTGCGGAGCTTGGCGCGGAATTTACCGCGGCGCATCCCACCATTGCTCCCGGCGCCATACGTGCAGCTCTCGATCAGCGACACAGGCATCGGCATGGACCAGGCGACGCTGGCGCGTATTTTCGATCCGTTCTTCACAACAAAGGCCGCCGGCGCGGGCACCGGGCTGGGCCTGTCCACTGTGTACGGGATTGTCAAGCAGAGCAATGGACACATATCCGTCGATAGCGAACCGGGGCGAGGGACAACGTTCCGGATCTACTTCCCCAGGATCTTCGAGGCTGCCAAACCTGTCGTAAGCACGCCCCAGTCCGCGTGCCGGGCCTGCGAGACGGTCCTCCTGGTGGAAGACGAACCCGCATTGCGGAAACTCGCGCGGGACATCCTGAGCCACGCCGGCTACAAAGTCATCGAGGCCGCCAACGGCGGCGAAGCGCTGCTGGCCTGCGAACGCCATCCGGCAGAAATCGCACTGATGCTCACGGACCTCATCATGCCCGGGATGAGCGGCCGCGAACTCTCAGACCGCCTCGCGCCACTCCGGCCGGCAATGAAAGTGCTGTTCATGTCCGGCTACACCAGCCACGCCGTAATACACAACGGCGCCCTGGAAGGCAACGTCCACTTCATCCAGAAGCCGTTCACGCCGTCGATGCTGACGGAGAAGGTAGGGCAGATTCTCGGGCAGGATCGTGAGATCGGGAATCATTGCCGGCTTCGGCCAGGCTGCAATGTTGCCCCCACTTGGCGCTGCGTGCTAATCATCGGGTAGGTGGAGCGGCTTCGGACGCCGTTCTCTCCTAGGGGGATGCTATGGAAGAAAAGATCAGGAAAACCGATCCGGAGCGCCGGTATCGGCGAGTGCTGTCAGCCAGCAGTCTGGCGTCAGATCGCGTGAGGAATCCGGCAGGCGAGGATCTCGGCAAAGCTCACGATCTAATGATCGACCTGCATAGCGGCCGCGTCGCGTACGTAGTGCTTTCCTACGGCGGCCTGCTCGGGATAGGCAATAAGCTGTTCGCAGTGCCCTGGAACGCGATCAAGGTGGACGAGGACGAAAGTGCCTGATCCTGAATATGGATAAGCAGCGGCTCGAGAATGCGCCGGGTTTCGACAAGGATAACTGGCCGGATATGGCGGACCAGCAGTGGGGCGGCCGCATCCACGAATTCTACGGCACGCAGCCGTATTCGGAGGAGACCGAACAGCCAAAGACCTTCCGTGGGGGAGGGGGTATCTAGCCTGGAAGAGGAGCCGGCTGCTTCATGCGGTCGGCTCTTCTCTTTTCGGAGAAGCGCGCAACCGTAAGATGTTGGTCAGGAAGCTTGGATTATAGAGGGGTGTTGGTGCGGATGAGAGGACTTGAACCTCCACTCCCTTGCGAGAACTAGAACCTGAATCTAGCGCGTCTGCCAATTCCGCCACATCCGCACGATGTGTTCAATTCTATTGTGCTTCGCGAACACGGCGCGTGTCAAATCCGATCGAGGCTTTTTCCAGCTCATCGGCGAGTGCTTTCACGCGGTTCTCCAATCTCGTCGCGGATCTCCCTGTGCCTGCGGTCGCCGACCCAGTAAGGATCCTCCACCGGCCACGTCAGAATACGCGCCCCGATTGTACGCGGCAACTCGAAGCCGCTCATATTGACGATCAGATCGTAGTCGAAGCCGGTGGTATCGAAGCCCTTGGGAGTGCAGCCGTCCAGGTCGATTCCCTTCTCCAGCATGAATTCGCGTGTCGAGCGGAGCGATCATCTCGGCACGGCGCGGACTCCGCAGCTCAAGGCCTCAATCACGTCCGACGCCGTATTTCCTGCGCGAACGCCTCAGCCATCTGGCTGCGGCAGGCGTTCCCGATGCAAACAAACAGCACACGATAGCGGCGCACTATTTCCATTGTCGCCCCCCAAGCGACGGGCCTACTTGCCGTTGCCCACGCAGTCCAGAAACAGCCTGTGCATGCGGTCATCATCTGAAAGCTCCGGATGGAACGTCGCGACAGGTGGCGGCCGAAGTCGACCAGCACCGGGATCGCCTTGATACCGGACGCCAGAACCTTCGCGCCGTCGCCCAGCCGGCGTGATGATCGGGCGCGCGGATGAACACCGCCTCCATCTCCGCATCGCCGCCCAACTGCGGGCTCCGGCGTCAGCTGGACCACGCGGCTGTCCAGCTGCCGGCCGTACGCATTGCGCTCCACCGCCATATCGAGAGCCCGAGCGACGCCTGCGCGGATTCGATCACCTCGGTAGCCAGCAGGATCGCGCCCGCGCAAGTGCCGAAGATCGGGCTTCCCGCGCCGAACGCGCGCAGCGGATCGAACAGACCTTAATACTCCAGCAGCTTCAGCATCGTGGTGCTCTCGCCGCCAGGGATAATGAGCGCGTCCATGCGCGTCGAGTTCCGCCGCCGTGCGCACTTCGGCACCGCAATGGCGCCGGCGCGCGCGGATCGCCTGCCGCGTGCGCCTCAAAATCGCCCTGCAGGGCCAGGACGCCAATCGTCTTCATTTACCAGCCGCGAGTCTGCAGCAGTTCGGATTCGGCATGCTTGGCCGATGTCGAGGCCCGACATCGCGATCGCCCAGCTCTTCGCTGGCTTCGAGACAGCTTGCGGGTCGTTGTAGTGCGTCGCCGCCTTGACGATCGCCTTGGCGCGCGTTCTCCGGATCCGCTGACTTGAAGATGCCCGAGCCGACGAACACCGCCTCGGCGCCGAGCTGCATGACCAGCGCCGCGTCGGCCGGTGTCGCGATGCCGCCGGCCGAGAAGTTCGGCACCGGCAGCTTGCCGTTCTCGGCGACGTACTCCACCAGCTCCAGCGGCGCCTGGAGCTTCTTCGCCTCGGCCACCAGTTCTTCCTGGCCGAGCACGGTGAGCTGCTTCATCTCCTTCTGGATGGTGCGCATGTGCCGGACGGCTTCCACGATGTTGCCCGAGCCGGCCTCGCCCTTGGTGCGGATCATGGCCGCGCCTTCGGCAATGCGCCGCAGCGCCTCGCCCAGATTGCGCGCGCCGCAGACGAACGGGACGTTGAACTCCCGCTTATCGACGTGGTGCTCCTCGTCGGCGGGCGTGAGCACTTCACTCTCGTCGATGTAGTCGACCTTCAGCGCTTCGAGCACCCGCGCCTCCATGAAATGCCCGATGCGGCACTTGGCCATCACGGGGATCGTGACGGCTGCCATGATCTCGCGGATCTTGCGGATGGGCGCCATGCGGGCCACGCCGCCTTCCTTGCGGATATCCGCCGGAACGCGCTCGAGCGCCATCACGGCCGCGGCGCCGGCCTTCTCGGCGATCACCGCCTGCTCGGCGTTGGTGACGTCCATGATGACGCCGCCCTTGAGCATCTCGGCCAGGCCGGCCTTTACGCGAAACGTATCGTCCAGAAACATGTCAGAAAACTCCTTCTCCTAAACCAGTGCCGGGCGCCGGGGCGCGTCGCTCAGTGCGCGTGCGCTCCAACTCCGCCGATGCGATCGAACCCAAGATCTCGACCCCGCGGCGAATCTCCGCCGGAGCGAGTCCGGCGAAACTCAGCCGGAGCGCGCCAGGGTCATGCCGCGACACTTCGAAATAGCGGCCCGGGATGTACGCGATGCCCGCGCGATGGGCGCGCGCCAGCAAGTCCATTGCGTCAAGCGGGCGCGGCAGCCGGACCCACAAATTCATTCCGCCTTCGGGACGCGTGAACTCGCTTCCCGGCGGCAGCCACCGTCCGCACGCCTCAAGCACCGCCTTCAGCCGCAGCCCGCCTGCCGTGACCACGCGCTGACGGTGCGCCGCAAGCCGCCCGGATTCGGCGAACCGCAGCAACGCGGCCTGCGAGAGCTGATCGCTGTGCAGATCGGTAACCTGCTTGGCTTCCGCAAGGCGGGCGATCAGCGCACGCGGCCCCAACACCCATCCGACGCGCAACCCTGGAAACGTGATTTTCGAAAAGCTCTGCAACAAGGCGACCCGCCCTGTCTCGTCCATGGCCTTCAGCGGCGGCACCGCTGCCCCTTCGTAACGAAGATCGCCGTAGATGTCGTTTTCGATCACGAGCAATCCGCGATTGCGCGCGGCATCGAGCAACTCGAGACGCCGCTCGGCCGGGATCGTAGCGCCCGTCGGATTCTGAAAAGTCGGCGTCGTCAACCAGCACGCGGGCGCGAGGCGCGGCGTCGAGCGCGTCCGGGCGGAGGCCATCGGGACCGACAGGCACGCCGACGAGTCGCGCACCCGCGCGCAGGAATAGGTTCTTGAGCCCCGGATAGACCGGATCCTCCACAAGCACCGGATCGCCTGGATGAATCAGGACGCGCTGCACCAAGTCCAGCGCCTGCTGGCACCCGTTCGTGATGATCAGGTCGTCGCCGTCGCGCGCAAGCCCGTCGCGGCGCGCAGCTTCAAGAAGGTATTCGCGAAGCGGTGCGTAGCCGTAGGCTGAGCCGAGTTGAAGGATGTCTGCGGCGCCGGACCCGGAAAGCGCTTCGTCGCAACTACGCCGGAAGTCGTCCAACGGAAACAGGTCAGCCGACGGCCGGGCCGTGGCGAAGCTGATCGCCCCAGCGGGTGGTGGAGACGGAGGCTCGGAATCGGCCGATGGGAAGTTTAGCGCCCAGTCAGCGGCGGACGCCGAGGGCAGTCCGACGACGAAGCTGCCGCGCCCGACGTGCCCGCGAATCGAACCCCTCGCTTTCCAAGAGGTCGTAAGCGGCTGAAATGGTGGTCCGATTCAGGCCAAGTAGGCCAGCCAATTCCCGAGTGGCGGGGATCCGTTCGCCGTGCCGCAGAATCCCGTCCACGATCGCGCTCTTAATAGAACCATAGAGTTGGCGATAGAGCGGCACATCGGAGTGCGGATCGAGCTGAACGTCAGGAAACATGCGGGCGACACCATCCAGCGTACCATATTGGATGGCCTCAGAAGCGCCGGCTAGTCAGCGGAAGCAGTAGTCGCCTCGGCGATCCAGTCGAGGTAAGACGTCAAGCCGTCCAGCACCGGAAGTGCGATGCATTCGGGTACTTCATACGAGTGTAGGCGGACAAGCTCGGCGCGGAGGTCGGCGAACCGCGCCCGCGTCGTCTTGATGATCAGCAGCCACTCGCCCGCATCTTGGACGACACCCTTCCATCTGTAGATGCTCCGCACACCCGGAACGATGTTGACGCACGCGGCCGTACGCGATTCCACCAGGCCGCGAGCGACGCGCTCGGCCTCCCCGGCTGAGCCGCACGTAGAGAGCGCGAGAATTTTATCCGTCACGTGCGTGAATTCTCGCAAAAACGGTGGCAGCCCGTGTAAAACAGGTTTATAAAGAAATGTGGGGTTGAGATTTCGTTTCCTGCGCAAGGGTGCATTCGTCGCAATACTCGCGTTCGCGGGCCTGTTCTTCGCCCTTCGAGTGCCTCAGACGTACGCCGCGTTGCGCGTCAAGAACCATGAGATTCGGAAACTTCAGCAACGCAACGCCGACCTGAAGAAGGACAACGGCGAGCGCAAGAAGTGGATCCTCGACCTCACCCGCAACCGCTCTGAGCAGGAAAACCTGCTGCGCCGCGAGTATCACAAGCAGCGTGACGGCGACACCACCTTCATGCTGCAACCGGACCACAAGCCGGCGAAGTAGAGCTTCAGCCCTTCAGCAGTTCCACCACGCGACCGAACAGGGTGTCCGTGCGTCCGGCCGATTTCGATTCCACAGCCATCCGAAGAATCGGCTCGGTATTGGATGACCGCACGTGGATCCACGCGTTGTCGAGCATCAGCTTAAGACCGTCTGACCGGTCCAACGCAACACCGGGAAACTCATCCTCGAGCTCCTGCATCAACGCGCCCAAACGGCCGTGCTCGTACGCCACCTTGCCGAATCTCCGCGAGTAGTGTGGAAGCCGCGCGGCGAGTTCCGAGCACTTCAGTCCCGTCGCCGCCATGCGATCCAGCAGGAAGGCCATACCGGTGTAGGAGTCGCGGCAGAGGTGGACTGCGGGGAAGATGATGCCCCCGTTCGCTCCCTCTCCGCCGATCACTGCATTCACCGCCTGCATCGTCTCGACAACGTTTGCCTCCCCGACCGGGGTGCGGAAGACGCGCCTCCCATGCGCGGCCGCAACATCGTCAATCACGGATGACGTCGTCAGGTTCACCACCACGTCGCCCGGGAGCCGTTCCAGCGCGGCATCCACCGCGAGCGCCAGAACATCGTCGTTATCCAGCACGCGCCCCGTCTCATCGACCACCGCGAGCCGGTCGCCGTCGGGGTCCTGCGCGAAGCCGATATCACAGCCTTCATGCGGCACGAGGGCGGCAATCTCGCCCAAGGTGTCCGGGCGCGGCTCGGCGATGCGCGGAAACGGCTTGGTCGGATCCACCGCGATCGCGTGCAGTTCGGTTCCGAGAATGTCGCGCAGGAAGCGCACGCTCATCACCGACCCCGCGCCGTTCACCCCATCGAGCGCGACCCGGAAGCGCCGCCGCCGGATGCGCTCCGGGTCCACATGGCTTAGCACACGCTCAAAGTGCAGTTCCGGAGGGCGCTCGTATTCCTGGGTGACGCGCCGGATCCGGTCATTGCCAACACTCCGGAGGTCGCTCTGGTGATACAGGTCCAGCAGTTCACTCCGCTCGTAGTGGTTGAAGAATAGGCCCTCTTCGTTGAACAGCTTCAGCGCATTGTACTCGGGCGGGTTATGAGAAGCCGTCAATGCGATGCCACCTCGGGCACGGGTCGCTGCGACGAACACCTGGATCGTGGGTGTCGGAAGGATTCCGACGTCCACCACCTCGCATCCCGCCGCGAGCAGCCCGCAGGTGACGGCGCGCTGGAGCATCTCGCCGCTGGCTCGCGTATCGCGCCCGATCACCACGCGACCCGAATTCACGTACGTTCCGAACGCCTGTGCGAACGCGGCTGCCAGTTGCGGCGTGAGGAACCCGCCGACAACGCCGCGGATTCCCGAGACTCCAATTTTGAGTAAGTGCTCTCTTGCCATGGTGCTACGCGAAAGTCCTAACGTGTTCCATCAAGCCATCGAAGAGCGCCTGCGGCGACTCGCCTTTTGCCTCGCAAATCACACGCACGATGCGGCTCGGTCTGCGAAACGCGCACGTGGAACCACCGCCCGTCCCAATCAGCGCGGACGCCATCCAGCAGGTTCAACCGCGCGGAGGAGTTCCGTTCCCGAAGTTCAGCCAGCAGCAGCGGGATTCGCCGGGTCACCAATGGCACCTCGCCCTTGAGCATTGAATAGCGCGGATAACTCGCCACGATCTCCGAAAGCTTCTTCCCCCGCTCACGCATCAGCGTGAGCACAGCCAGCATGGATGCGATGCCGTCGTACACAAAGCGGAACATCGGCATCATCACCGCTCCCGTGCCCTCGCCCGCCACGGCGATCTGCTCGGGGCGGTAGCTCGCCAGGGCGTCCATAGCCGCCTGCCTGCCGACCGGAACGCGGAGCAACTTCCCTCCGTGCTGCGCCACGACCTCGTCGATAAGAGCGGTACTCGAAAGATTCGTGATTACCAGCTTGCCGGGCCCGCGCGGCAACAGCCAGTCCGCCAGCATCGGCAGGACCATCTCCTCCGAGACCGGCACGCCTTCGTCGGTAGCGAGCGCAACGCGGTCGGAATCCACATCGAACAGGAACCCGGCATCCGCGCCGAGCGGCCGCATCAAAGGCGCGAGTTGCAGCCCAACCGTCTGCGCTGTCGTGCTCGGCTCGTGGGCAAAGGCTACGCCCTCGACCTGCGCGTTGATCAGCAGGAAGTTCAGCCCAAAGCGCTCGTTCATCCTGCGCAGAATGAGCGAGGATGTGCCGTTACAGCAATCCACCACGACCTTCAAGCGCCTCAGGGCGTCCAGGTCGAAGATCCCCGCAAGCTCATCGAGGTAGAGATCGACTGCGCCGGAATCGGTCCTGATCTTCCCGAGGCGGTCCCACTCGACAAAGTCGAATTTGCGGAGGTGATAGATGTCGAGCAGCTCGCCCGATTCCGCGGTAGAGAGGTAGACGCCCCCCGCGCCGAAGAACTTCAGCGCATTCCACTCGGCGCTATTGTGGGAGGCGCCGATGGAGATGCCTCCGGCCGCGTTCAGCCGCCGGATGGTCTGCTGGATTACGGGTGTTGAAACGATCCCGAGCGACACTACATCCCGCCCGCAGGCCATCAGTGCCGAGACGACCCCCTCATAAATCATTCGCCCGCTGGCCCGTGGATCACGCCCGACGACGACGGCGCCGGGAGTCGACGAACGTTCCGAACGCCGAGGCGAAATCGAGCACGTGGGTCGCAGTCATGCCGGAGCCGACCACGCCGCGAAGCCCAACGTGCGAGATCCGAAGCTGCTTTTCCGCCAGCATCGCTGTCCTTATTCGAGCACCAGGATGCCGAACTTCTCGGGCGTGTGATTCGAAGGATTGCCGGTAGGCTGCCAAGCCACCAGCTTGCGCTGGGGCGGTCCACCCTGGAAGCGGAACAGGTCGATACGAAGCTCGTTGCCCTTCACTGCGGGCCGCGGATCGATGCTCTTGAGCGGGATCCGCATCTCGCCGTACCAGACCTTTGCGTTCTTATCGATCCGCGCCTTGGTACCGAACCCCGAGTTCCACAGCCAGCCGCCTTCCGGCTTGGGCTGCTTGCGATCGATATCCAGATCCACCCACTCGCCCTGCGGCGAGACCTGAAACTCCTTGTACTGGTGGATGTTCTCGAAGTCAGATCCGATGAACGCCTCGGCCACGTCCCAGTTCCACAGCTTGTTGGTTTCGTTCGTGGTAGACGGGTCCGGCTTCAGGTAAAGATCCTCGTAAGGGCAGATGAACAGCAGGTACAGGTTGTCCGGCGTCCAGCGCGACCGTATCTCGGTCCGGTTGGAGGGCAGTTTCTGGCCGAGATTGGTGGTATCGGCTATGACGCCCGGCACGTTCTTCCACTGGGGGGCGGCGGGGTCCGCGGTGAGTTCGAAATCAGATTTGGCGCGCTTGCTTGCGAACCGGCCTGGATCCTGCGCGAAAGCAAGTCCGGCGAGCCCTACTCCGGCGAAAAGGAAAATGGCTGTGGCGTTCATCATTCCCATTCAATATACGCTTGCGGCCGCCGCCAACGCCGGACGCCTGTCATTGCTTCCAGCTTTCACGTCTAACCGCGGGACGTCAGTCCACCACTTGCTGGTACCGCTCGACTTCCGACTGGCGCTGCTCTTCGCTCCAGCCCAACTCGCCGGCCATCCACCGCGACGCCTGGTCCGCAACGTCCTGATGGGCAAGATGGTAGTAGTGCCAGGACGTCCGCCGCAACAGCAGATCGTCCAGCCGCCGCGTCCACTCGTTTTTGCAGCAGTGCGCTACGACAGAAGCCTCCAGCGGAGGAGGCAGCACCCCGCTGTATTGGCCTGCGCCTGCATCTCCTTCCGCCAGCGGCACCCGAGCTGTGGGCGAAGGCGGCATCGCAGCGCCGAGATAGTCGCCCGGCACGGTCCACTGCCTGCTCAGCCATCAGCCGGTACGTGGTGAGCTTGCCGCCCGCAACGTCGAACCAGCCGGGCTCTGGCATGCGGATTTCATGGTTGCGGGAGACATCGGAGGGCGTGCCGGCAGCTACGTGCCGCGGCGCGATCAGCGGCCGCACGCCCGCCCATGTGGAGATCAGTTCGTCCGGGCGGATACGGGCTGACGGGAAAGCACGGTTGACCACTCGCGAGGACATAGTCCACATCTTGGGCATCTGTGCGCACAGCGGCAGGGTCGCCGTTGTAATCGGTGTCCGTGGTGCCAAGGATCAGACGCTCGCCCCAAGGGATCACGAACAGGATGCGCTTGCCTTCGGAGAGGACCACCGCGCCATCCACCGGGAGCCGCGAGCGATCGATCACGAGGTGGACGCCTTTAGTCAGCCGCAGGCGGACCGAGCTATGCGGGATCTGCTGAGCCCACGCGCCCGTTGCATTCACGACGGCGCCGGCGCGTACCTCCACCTGCTCACCCGAGGACTGATCCCGGACCACGCAGGACCAGCCTGACCCGCATCGCTCGGCCGAGAGCAGGCGAACGTAATTGAACACGTTAGCGCCGGCCCGCTCGGCGGAACGGAGAGTGTCGATCACCAACCGGGCGTCATTCGTCAGCGCGTCAAAGTAGCTGACGCCGCCTGTCAGGCCGCTGTCCCTCAAGCCCGGCACACGCGACAGCATACCGGCACGGTCATGTGCGGCAGAGACGCCGAGGTTGCGCCCCCCGCAGAGCAGGTCGTAGACGCGCACACCGACCGCCAACTGCCAGCGAGGCCAGGGATCCCCTTTCCAAACAGGAAAATAAAAACGGAGAGGATCACTCAGATGCGGAGCGAGTTTACTCAGCCGCATCTTCTCGCGACTGGCTTCCATCACCAGCCGGATGTGACCTTGCCCGAGGTACCGCAATCCGCCGTGCAACAGGCGTGAAGAGCGGCTGCTGGTGCCGGAAGCGAAATCCGATTGCTCCACCAGCATGGTGTGGAGCCCCCGCATCGTTGCGTCCCGCGCAATACCGGCTCCGGTGATTCCGCCTCCGATGACGAGCAGATCGACGCTCCCGGGCCGGAGACTGGGCCGTGTCATATGCGGCCCCCCTCCGACGGCAGCGGCCACGCGCCCGCCTCGCGTTAAGTGCATGGTGTTGCATGTCCGGCACAATTACTGAATTGAGGCTCCCGACGCCGGGAGCTTTGAACGTAACGCCCTCGTCGCGAAACCGCTCATTATAGGCGACTTTGAGCTGGCAGCAAGTGGAATTGATAGATTTCCGGCCGAGTTCGGCGATGTTCAAGGCAGCGCTGAGACGCAGTGGATCCTTGGTCCGGCAGAAAGTAGCTGCGTGAACTGTGTTGGCTGCGTTTCGCCGGCGGGCACCCGGTGTGTACAATTGCTGCTATGAAGATCCGGTGCTTCTGCATTGCGCTTGCGATGCTCGCGCCCGTTTGCGCGCGGACAGCGACCCTCCCGCGCTTCCGCCGGATGCCCCGCTTTCCGAGCCGGAGGTAGGCCGCCTTGGACTCCACTGCGCCCGATATCCTTCACCTGCATTCCTATTTTCTATTCCCATTTTCAATCGACAAGGCTGCCGCCAACAGGACCATACCGAGATCTGGGCCCACCGGCAACATTGGATCGAGGGTCTCGATGATTGGATCGCCGAGCACTCCGGCGAATCGCAGGTCGCAGCCGCTCTCGGACCCTGGAAGCGTTCGGCCTACTCCCGTTTCGACATCGAGTCCCAGGCTTACCAGGACATGGTGTTCTTCCATCCCTTCGTTCGGCGGGAATTCTTCGACACCGGCGACAGCACCGCAACCGGAAGCGAGGCGCTGATTCGGACATATTCCATCCCGGTCGGCAACGGCTGCAAGCTATGGCTCGAGGCCGCCGACCGAAAGGGCCGATGCGCGCGCGTCGAGGTCACCGATCTCCGGCTATTCCTGTTCGCGAACGGCGTGGGCATTCTCTCCATCGGCGTGGAAGCGTTCCATATTTCCGCCTCCGACGCACTCTGGATTAACGAATCGCTCCGCAAGGTCTACCCTTCGAGCGGCCGCCAGATCCGTGAAAGCCGCGTGCCCTGCCGCATGGCTGTTCGTCATCGAAAAGGGCGGCACGCTCGAAACTGTCGTCGAAGAGCACTTCGAAAAGGGCGAGATGAAGGGCTTTTGCCCTCCGCTCTCGAAGACCATCACCGATCTGCTCTATTTCGCCGATTACGGACGCCAGGAATACGAGCCCGTTCTCGATGAGCGGATGATCGTCTACTCATACTTCGCGATAGACCCCGCCGCCGTCCTCCCCGAGTACATCCATTCCGAAGAGTACCGGATACTGTACAGCCGCTTCCTCTATGTGGACCGGCTGGGTTCGGATTACAGATACGAACCCGCGTTCACCCGCGATCAAATGAAACGTCAGATGTACACGCGCTGGGCCCACCAGGGCACGCTCTATGGAGCCACCAGTTACAGCAATGTCACCGGCACCATCGGCGCGTTCGATTGCGACGAGCACTTACTCCGCGAAGGCTTCCTGATCCACCGGATGTTCGACACTCGCTATTACCTGATGGCGATGGTCGCATTGTTTTATCGCACGACGCTCCTGATGTTCGCCGAGCGCGTGGCGCTGGTTTCAAAGCAGCTCTTTCTCGACCAGGAAGACAACAAGCTCACGCTCGACAACATCCGTCTGGCCAACGACCTCGGCGCGGAGTTCCTGCACTTTTCGAATTACTGGTACTTCGACGAACTCGCGAACAAGGATGAGGAGATCGAGCACTTCGCTCTTCAATGCCAGGAATATCGCGTCGTCCCGATGAAGGGTCAGGTGGAGCAGGAGATCGAGAAGATGAACTCATCCCTGCACACTCACTACCAATTCCGGAACACTGAAGCGGTCAACAGACTGGCCGTCGTAAGCCTGGTTATCGGCGCCGGCGCGGTGCTGACGGGTTTCTTCGGCATGAACTTCGGCCGGGAGTTCTCGGACTGGGTCTTCGATCCTTCATACGCGCCGCCGCACCTGCATTACGCGCTGATCTTTCTTGTAACACTGCTCGCGTTCGGTGGCTTGACGTTCGCCATCCTGGTGATCGTGTCGCACTGGCAGGATTACCGGGAGACTTTCTCGCGCAAGGCATACGTTCCTCGGCCGACCGGCGGTCCACCCAGACGCTAGCCTACAGTCCCTGCAGGAAGTAGTTGTGTTCGCGCTCGCGTCCGATCGTGGTGACCGGTCCGTGGCCGGGGATCACGGCGGCCTCATCAGGCAGCGTGAGAAGCTTGTCCGCGATTGAGCGCAGAATCTGGCGGCTGTCTCCACCAGGAAGGTCCGTGCGGCCGATCGAGTCGAAGAAGAGGGTATCGCCCGCCACGACCTTGTTCTCCGACGGAATCCACAGGCTGATGCTCCCCAGCGAGTGGCCTGGGGTGTGCAGGACGGTCATCTGTGTGGGACCGAGGGTCAGGCGATCCCCCTCGCGCGCGTCGGAATCGATGGACGTGCGTTCGGGGGTCTTCACGCCCACCCAGGCGGCCTGCATCTCCAGGTTCTCGTAGAGCGGCAGATCGGCGTGGTTCAGGTATACAGGCGCGCCGGTGGCGGCTTTCAGCTTGTGCGCGCCGCCGATGTGATCGATGTGGGCGTGCGTAATTACTACTCCCGTCACCCTCAGGCCGTGGCGCTTGACGATCGCGAGGATAGCGTCAACGTCGTCGCCCGGATCGATCACCAGAGCTTCCCGAGTCGTCTCGTCCCCGAAGACAGAACAGTTGCACTGCAATAGTCCGACGGGCAGAATCTCGTGAATCATCTAAAGCCGTCCTCGCACTGCCATACTCTCATTGTATGGATCAAATTGCGGCGGAAGTTCTAAGCGTGCTGATGCGGTGGATGCACATCGCCTCCATGGCGCTGCTGATCGGCGGCGCCGCGTTCCTGCGGTTGATCGTGCGGCCGGGAATTGCACGGTCCCCGGAACCGGACGCGCTTGTCTCGCGTTTCGCTGCCGGCTTCAAGCCGCTCGTGTTCGCGGCTGTAGTGGGAATTGTCGGGTCGGGGATTTTCAACCTCTTCGCCCGCCCGGGACACACGAAGTTCTATCACATGTTATTCGGTATAAAGATGTTGCTCGCCGCGCACGTATTCGCTGCCGGCTTCCTGATGGTGAAGTCGGGTACCTCAGCGGAAAACTTCTTCCGCCGCGCACCGGTGTCTTCATCTCCGGCGTCGCGATCATCCTGATATCCGCCTACCTGAGGAGGATCTTCTGACATGACGCCCGGCTACCGCGCGTTGCGTGATTCGTTTGCCGCCATTGACCTCAGTGCGCGGGGGCGCATTCGCATTACCGGCGAAGACCGCGTGCGCCTGCTGCACGCCATGGCAAGCAACGATATCCAGCACCTCGCCGCAGGCTCGGGCCGCTACACCTTCTTTCTGACCGCCCAGGGCCGTATCCTTTGCGACTCAATCGTGCTCGCCTTCGACGACTACTTGCTCCTCTCCACCGAACCGGAAGCACGTCAGCTCCTCTACGAGCACATGGACAAATACATCATCGCGGACGACGTCACGCTCGAGGACGTGACGGACACCACCGTGGAGATCGCGGTGGAAGGTCCGGCCGCCGATCCGCCGGTTGCCCTCTCACCCGATCTCTACGCCCATGCAGCCTGGGACGCCGCGACGGTGGTGCGTGAAACCGCGACCGGACAGTCCGGCTGGCGTGTGATCGCGGCTGCCGGCGCTGTTCCGAGTCTCGGCGCATCGCCGGCCACTTCAGACGATACCCGTTCCGTGCGCATCGAGAACGGCGTCCCGCGCTTCCCTGAAGACTTCAACGAACGCCACCTCGCGCACGAAACGCAACTCCTTCATGCAGTGAGCTTCGACAAGGGCTGCTACCTGGGGCAGGAGATCGTCGAGCGCGTGCGCTCCCGTGGCGGCGTACACCGCTTTCTGATGCGCATCGCCGCCCCCTCCGCGCTCCCAGCGGGCACGAAGCTCACGGCCGCGGGAAACGACGCGGGCGAGGTCACCTCAATGGTGTTCTCTCCCGCTCTGGGCCGCGCAGCCGGCTTCGCTTACGTCCGCACCGGACAGGTTCCGGCTGGCACGCCCCTCGCCGCCGGAGAGGTCCCAGTGGACCTGCTGAGCGGTCCCGTAACGGTAGCTCAGCATCTGTAACGTAACCTCACGCGACATTTCGATAGTGACACTCCGATTAGTGACTCAAGCCGCTGTAACGCGCTATCGTGGCCAATAGGACAGACTTACGCATGCGCATCCAATTCGATGACACGAACCTGATGGCTGAAATGGTGGGCGACGTTCACGGCGTCACCCGCCAGGAGCTCAAACAGCACGCGCCCAAAGCAAAGGAAGCGCTGGCCGGCTTCAAGAGCCTTGTGGAAGACGGTTCCATCGGCTTCCCTCACCTGCCCTTCCAGAACCAGCTTGCGAAGGAAATCCTGGCGTACGCCGGCGATGTCAGCGGCTCATATGACACCGTGTGCGTCGTGGGCATCGGCGGCAGCGCCCTCGGCGTCTGGGCTCTCGATTGCGCCCTGCACGGCCCGCACCCGGTTCAGCCCCGTTTCTCGACCAAGAACCCGCGCCTGGTGATTCTCGACAACGTCGATCCGTCGTTTACCGCGCTCGCGCTCGAATCCATGAACGCGAAGAGGACGCTGGTGGTCGTGATCGCGAAATCCGGCTCCACGGCAGAGACCATCGCCACGTTCCTGATCGTTCGCGAGTGGATGCGCAAGAAGGTCGGACGCAAGTTTTATAAGCGCATCGTCGCGGTCACCAGCGAGGGAAAAGGCGATCTCTATGAGTTGGCCACTCGGGAGGAGTACCGCACGTTCTTCATCCCCGCCAACGTGGGCGGGCGCTTCAGCGTTCTCTCGCCGGTCGGCATGGTTCCCGCGGCACTCGCAGGCATCGATATACGGAAGGTATTCAAGGGCGCGGCCGCGATAACGCACCAGTGCTGGCAGCCCGACCTCAAGACCAACATCGCGCTGCGCGCCGCGCTGGTGCACTGGTTGGCACTCGTCGCGAAGGATAAGCCGATTCAGGTCGCCTTCCCTTACTCCAACCTGCTGTGGGGCACAGCGTTCTGGTTCCGCCAACTATGGGCCGAATCGCTCGGTAAGGCGAAGACGCGTGACGGCCAATTCGTCAACATCGGTCAAACGCCCGTAGCCGCGCTTGGCGCCACCGATCAGCACTCCCAGGTGCAGCTCTACATCGAAGGCCCGAACGACAAGATCCACACCTTCTGGACCGTCGCGAAGCACCGGGACACGGGGAAGATTCCCAAAGCAGGGTTGAAGCTCGAGGCCTTTGACTACCTCGGCGGGCAGACGCTGGCGAAGCTGCTGGACGCCGAGCAGCGCTCCACCGCTGCGGCCCTCGTCGAGACCGGACGCCCGAACTGTACATTTACCCTCGACCGCGTGGATGAAGAGCACCTTGGCGCGTTCTTCCAACTTCTCGAATTTGAGACTGCTTTCACGGGCGAGCTGCTCAACATCAACGCGTTCGACCAGGAAGGCGTAGAGCTCGGAAAGCGCTTCACATATGGCCTGATGGGCCGCAAGAACTTCTCCGATTTCGCGACCCGTTTCAAGGACTACGAGAAGATCCGCGAGAAAGTCTGAACCACCGCGAATTTCCGGGGGGGGGACACGCCCAGCATGTCCCCTCCCATCTCCCCCACACTCCTCCCTCTTCTCCCTCCGGACACCCGCTTCCTTGACTGGAATTCCGCCGTCGATTGGGCGTATACTGCCTGAGTCGGCTGGGCCTAATTTCGCTCGTTGCCCATAGAACTGCTTTCACGGAGCACGATGAGGAATCATATCGAGCCATTCGCCCTCCAGATCTTCCGGAGGTTCAAGGGTGGCGAATCCATTGAGGTACTTTCGTCTTGCCTGGGCATCCCCGAGCATCGCGTACGTCAGCGGATCCGGGTAGCTTCGCTTTACCATGCGCGTCAGAACGGGCATTCGGGCGCAACGGTGCGAACCGCGCCGCCGGATGGCGCCTTTGCGTCTTAGGCACACCGTCGGCGGGATTCGATGCTGATCCGGCCGGAAGCGCCGCCTGACTATCCAGCAATCGCCGCGCTTCACGCATACGCCTTTGGCAACCGCGCCGCCGAGGCCGCCATCGTCGCCCTGCGCCGCCAATCGCCCGCATACGACCCCGAGTTGTCGCTCGTCGCGATCTCCGAAAGCCGCATCGCCGGCCACCTCCTGCTCGCGCCGTGCATCATCCGCCTTCTCGATCAGGATGTCCGTGCTGTAAATCTCGCGCCGATCGCCGTGGACCCCGAACGACAGCGTCAAGGAATCGGCTGCGCATTGATTACCGAAGCTCACACGGTAGCGCGCGCAAAGGGGCACGCCGTTTCGTTCCTGCTCGGCCATGCCGGCTACTACTCGCGGCTTGGCTACATCCCCGACGCGTACGGCTCATCTTTCGCGGAGGTGTCGGCACTTCCCCACGCGGGCTATGCGATCCACCGCCGTGCTCTGGATTCCGGAGATTTCCCCGCCCTGCGCGCTCTTTGGCGAACCGAGGAGGCCGCCGTCGATTTCGCCATCGATCCAGGCGCGGATCCGCTCGAGTGGTTGAGCCCGAATCCAGCGGTGCAGGCCTGCGTCTACACCGCTGCGGGCGAAGTGGTCGGCTACACGCGGGTTCACACCGCAGAACCGCACAGCCCACGCGCCTTTTTGGCGCGCGACGAGCGCGCGGCCCTGGCGATTGCGCGGATGCTTGCCCAGGACGCCCCAGGGGCTAAACTCATTCTGCCGCTGCACCCGTATTCCCGCTCTGCGCGCGCCTTCAAAGCGCACTGCGAACCCTGGGAGGCCGGCATGGCCTTCGGTTTCGCGCCCAGCCCGCTCGAAGATTACCTCGCACAAGTCCAATCCGGCCGGCGCATGCCCGGACGGCCGGTCTGGCCGGTGTGCTTCGACCTGGCCTGACACGCCCTCAATGCAGTTCGTCTTCCGCGCGCAGGATCCATGCGGAGTCGTGGCCGCTGAATCCGACGCGCGGATAATAGTCCACCGCTTTCGGCGCGGCCAGAAGTACGATGTACGTCTCCGGCCCGCCCTCCTCCCGTGTCCGCCGGATCAATTCGCGCCCGATTCCGCGACGCTGGTGCGAGGCGCGCACCGCGAGGTCGGAGAGATACGTGACATACGCGAAATCGGAGAAGGAACGCGAGATGCCGACCAGCAAATCGCCTTCCCAGGCAGTGACTATGAGGTTCGCGTGCTGCAGCATCGCAGCCATGCGGGCGCGATCGTGAACGGGCCGCCGTTCGCCGAGCGTGGACGCCTCATACAATTCGATGACGGCGTCCAGGTCCACATCATACTTGCCGGTACGGTACTCGATCATGCGCGCATTACACCTTGAACAGCCGATCGAAAAACTCGCGCGTCCGCTGCCTGCATCTGCGCCAGTTCAACGTCCAGCGTCTGATCGTGCAGGTACTCGGGCGTCCAGCGCCGCACCAGCGCGTCCAAAATCTCGAGCTGCCCGGCAGCGGTGGGAAGGCGCCCTCCGCATGGCCGCTCGAGACGCGCAGCCCGTGGTCGACGGCTCGATAGAACGTCGCCGCATCGCGCAGAAAGTCCGCGTCGGGCCGTTCCAGGTGGCCCATCTTTTCGATCACGTCGATGCGCGCGGGCGTGTTCAGCACCTTATAGAAAATGCCGGCGCCTTTCAGCCGCAGATACATCAGCGAGAAATCGATATCGTAATATCCGCCGCGCCCCGCCTTCAAGGGATTCTCGCCGCCCTGCTCCTTCTCGAGCCTCAGCCGCATCTGCGCGAGCTGCTTCCGCGACCGTCCGCTCTGCCCGTAACGCCGCCAGTCCACCTCCTGGAGCTCATTGAGAAACCGCGTGCCGCCTCCACATCGCCCGCCACGGCGCGCACTTCATGTAGCTGATGCCTTCCCACGCCTCGCCTGGTTCGCGAAGTAGTTCTTGTAACCGGCCTCGGTCTGCACCAGCGGCCCTCGCGTCCGTTCGGCCGCAACCGCGTATCGACCGAGAACATCGTCGCCCTCGCCCGTATACGACGTGATGGATCGCGATAATGCGCTCGGCCACCCGCGTCCAGAACAGCAGCTCCGACGCATCCCGGTCCGGCAGCACAAAGATGAGGTCCGCGTCCGATCCAAGGTCGAATTCCCGCATCCCGAGCCGTCCCATCGTGATCACCATCATCTGGTCTGCCGGCTCATAGTCCGGCGCCGCCGGGCCGCGTGTGGCCGCCACCTGATCGACGGCCATCCGGTATGCCGCTGCGATGACGGCATCGGCCAGGTCCGACGTCGCTCCAGCGTGGTGAAAATCGGAGTCTGAAGACAGATGCTCTCGGCCTGGATGCGGAACATCTCCCGCCGAAAGAAGCGCCGCAGTTCGCCGGCGTCCTCCATGCGCGTCAAGTCCCGATCGCAGATCCTGGCGGTCCGCCCGGCGACCCGCCGCAGTTCCTCCAGCAACTCCGGCATTGCGGATGAGCTGCTCGGCGAAGTATGGGCTGTGCTCGAAGATGTCGAATACGTGCCGCGGCCAGGGCGGATCCGTGTTCATCCAGTCCATCCAGTCCGGATGTTGCACGACTGCTCCAGGAAATGCTCGAAATGGACGCGTCCGCGGCGCAGGTTTCCGCGCGAAAGCGCTGCCGGCGAGTTCCGGCGCGCGCTGGTCCAGGAACCGGACCAGGTTGCTCGGCGGCTCGTGAGCCCGTCTCTGGTCCTCCGCTGCGGCAGGCGGCTCGCCGGCTCGTTCGACGGCGGCGGAGCGGACGTGTAATACATCGGCTGCTGAGCGTGGATGACGCGCTCGTAGATTTCCTCGACATCCTCCAGGTGCTTGTTCAATGCGCTGCAGCAGGCCTCGGCCGATGGCGCCGCGCCGATGTGCGCCGCCGGCATCTTACGCGCAAGCACGGCATGATTTCGCGGATCCCTCGGCAGAGTATGCGTCTGGCGGTCATCATAGAGTTGCAGCCGGTGCTCAGGTGCCCGCAGGAACTGGTAAGCCGAGGCCAGCCGCGAATACTCCGTATCCGACAGCAGATCCTTGTCGTGCAGCCGGGAAAGCGCCAGCATCGTCCCGCCGTGCCGCACCCAGGTTTCCCGCCCGCCATGCAATCGCTGCAGGCACTGCACCAGGAACTCGATATCGCGAATGCCGCCCGCGCGTGAGCTTGATGTTGAATCCCTGAGACGGCCTTCGCGCGCAGCCAGCTTCTCGCTGATGCGTGCCGCGTCTCCGACGCCGCTTCCACGACGCTGAAAAGTCGAGCGTGCTCGAATAGATCAGCGGCTCCACGAACTCCAGCAGCGCCAGCCCAGGTCGCGATCGCCCGCCGAGACCCGCGCCTTGATCAGCATCTGCAGTTCCCAGTCGCGCGCCCGGTTCTGGTAATAAGTCTTCGCGCCATCGAGCGAAATCGCAACCTCGCCCAGCCGGCCGTCCGGCCGCAGCCGCAAATCCACGCGGTAGGCAGTACCCGCGGCTGTGTAGGTGGAAAGCAAGTCGGTTAGCTGGTTGGCGACCTTCTTGTAGAACTCCTTGTTCGTGACCGGCGCGGGCCCTGCGGTCTCACCGTTGTGCGTGTAGAGGAACATCAAGTCGATGTCGGAACTGTAGTTGAGCTCTTCCGGCCCCGAGTTTGCCGAGTGAAATGATCGAGAAATCTGCGTCGTCCGGCTCTCCCGTGCCGTTCCGCGAGTTCGTCGCTAATGCGCCGGTACGTGACGTCCAGAATCGTGTCAGCGACAGTCGAGAGGTCCTCGGTGATCTCCGGCAGCGAGCACAGGCCCATCACGTCGCGCGCGACGATCCGCAGGAACTGGCGCCGCCGGAACAGCCGCGAGCGTCAGCGGCGATGGGGCTCCCGGACCGGCAATCGCCAACTCCGCCTCGAGCTGTTCGCGGTACTCGTCGGCGTGCATATACCGCCGAAGGTCGCCGCGGCGCAGCAGATCCTCCGCCCAATCCGGGTGGCTGATGAGCGCTTCCGAAAGAAAACGGCTGTTCGAAAAGACGGCGACCAGCAGCGCGAGACCGTGTGATGAAGCCGCTATCCGCTCGAATGAGCCAGCCTGCTCCTGCCGGAACCGCTCCAGGAACAACAGTGCCTGGTCGGGGTCAGGCGAGGCCGCGAGCAATGAATGAATCTGCGACTGCCAATCATTCCGAAGGCCAGCCGTAACCCGGGCAAGGCTGTCGAACGCGCGGCCCGCGTCACGGAAATCGATTTCGCCGGAGAATGGGGACATAGCGGGCGCTAATGAATTATAACCCGCGTCCCCTGCGATGCCGCCGCTGGTAGTGTCCTAAATCTGTGTTGACCGGAAATCTCAGCAAAGAAGGGCTTTAGCCCTCCACCCTTATATAGCTCTTCAAAATGGCCGGGATCACCAGCTTCAGCCCTTCCAGCGTCAACCCGCCACCCGCCTTCAGGACCAGTTCCTTGCCCTTCTGCCAAAACGTGTCGTTCCGGTACGCTTCAAGGAATTCGTCTCCCACCCACGTCAGCCGTTTCGGTTTCCAGACCATTCCGTCGTGGGTGGTGAAATCAACGGCTTCGATGAGACCCGCCTCATGCATCAGGCGAACATGTGCGTAAACCTCACCCTTTGGGTGGTCGGGGATGTCTAGGTCGAAGCACCGTCCATCATCCGGCAGATCTTCCAGTTCTTTCAAAATGATTCGAACTAGATCCATGTCTCGTTTCATCTCTGATCCTCAAAAAGCGGTGATCTGATCCAGACGGTACGTATGGGGCCAGTGCGTGTGCCTTGAACTTCCAAGTCTCCCCTGCGCTCAAACCTCCCTGATTCGCCAGTGCTGTCCCAACCACATCTCCCGTTACGTCGAACAGTTTGAACGTGACCTGGACATAGCTGAAGTTTTTGCCGCAGTTGTTCATGACGGACCCGGTGACTGTGGTGCTCATCGAATCCACTTCACCGTTGTCACCCACAACGGAAAGACATGATTTGGTGCGGGACGGAACGATTGGAGCGGATGTGGTATCGGCAACGGACGGAGTTGAAGCCGTGCTCCTCCTGTTTGCCCGACCGCTGATCATCTCCATGATGACCAACCCGACAAACCCAAGGACAACGAAAAACAGAAGCAGGATGAAGATGTTTTTCAGCCTGACAACGGGTTGCTTCTTGGGAACGGGTTGAACGAGCGGCGGTGGAACCGGGGCATTCGCCGGGTTTCCACATTTTTCACAGAACTTCGCCGCCTCTGAGAGTTGGGTACCGCATGATGGGCAGTACATGTAGTTGTCCTGAACGGACACGATACTCCCGTCCGGGAGCGGTTGGCAAGAGCCTGTGCGACACAACAGGGAGTCTTGTTGAATTGCGGGAATTGTGTGAAACAATTAGATGAAGGACGGTCTTCCGATCATGCCAACAGTCGAAGAGATGATGGCTTGGGATTCCTGGGACTGGCATGAACACGACATGAAGCCCCACGGGAACTTCACCCGGCTCGAAAAGCTCTCACAGGAACTCACGGCAGAAGCGGATCAGGAGTACCAGAAGGATCGTTCGTTGCCTGTTGACGGAGATCAATGATCCGGCTCATCCGCTCATCCAGATTTTCCGAACTGTATGCCACGCCAATCACGGCCCGGATCTGCTGAGATTGCAGTGTTCGAGCCAGCAATCGAACGCTTCCTTGTTCCAACGCCGATTGCCGAACTTCCGGTTCATCCATTGCTGAACGATGTTGATCTGGTGCTGCCGTTCGGCCATCTTGGGGTCAACCGATGCCAAGACCTTCTGACGCAAGATTCCGCAGAGGTATTGCAAACGTTGTGCTTCTGCCGTGGTTTTGTTCAGCAGTCGATCACTGGTGAGTTCGATGGCTTCGATGATGGTGGCAGCGGAATGTGTCTTGCCACGGTTCTCCAGATGCTTCCGCACCTTTTCTGACGGCGGTTCATCGAACCAGTATTGCCATGCCTCTACCGGAGAATCGCCAATGTACGGCATACGTCATGAAAAGATATCACACGGCGTCTGCCGTTACGGAACCCCAAGCCACTTCTTGATGTATGGGATTCCGACCCAAACGAAGACCTTTCCAAGAAGTCTTCCGGCTTTCCGCAAAAACGTGTTTTCCTTCTGAGCCTTCAGAAAGTCCCGTCCAGCCGGAAGCAAATCGGTTGGAATGATCCGTCTCGGTTCTCCGTACACGGTCACATCGGCACCCTTAATGAACTGTCGATCATAGGCTATGACGATGTGCTCCATTACGCTCCGTTCGTCATAACCCGGCACTACAACCGTCAAACCACGGACATTAGCTCCCTTCTCAATCTGAGAAAGAACCTCGTTCATCAACTTCGGGTCTTCAGTTGCCATCGGGACGCATTGTATACCTTTCTGGTTTACAGAGCGTCTTCTGATCTCCAATCCCCCGGCAGTTCGTTTTCTGATCTCCACATTCCCACTGGAGATCCAGGAACCCAGTGCCGCTTCCAGAGCATCCCTATCCGGGCCGGGAGTTGACCATGGATGAGCAATGGCACAGCGGCCATCTTTGGATGTGACCGGATTTCCAATGGCAACGGAACCCATGTCGCTTTCGGCTTCCGGCGTTTTGCCGTCCAGGGCGGTTTTGATGGTTTCGAAGATTGTACGTGATGAAAAGAGGATGATCATGATGCTCCTAGAGGACGCTGATTCCGGCTAGTGCTAGTGCGGCTTTGACGGAATGATACGTCGCTGTGAGATCTCCAGACGGTAACGCACGGGACCATATGTCCGAATATGCCACCTTAAGCGAATCAACTATAGATCCACCATTTGCGCTCGCTCCCAAAGCAAATGCTGGCGTCCTAGAGAGCACACTTATTGCAGCCGTGGAATTGTCTCCATTGTCTAATCGGGTAACGCTGAATGCCGTACCTTTTTTGTAAACTGCCAGAGCTATATATGCTCCGGTAGGCACACTGATGGTGTTCGTATAACTCCATGCACTCCCGTCATACGAAGTAGCTCGAATACCGCCGCTGCCGTTATACAGAAGTGCAATCAGATAGTAGGGGGCGACACTATTTAACGATGCGATATATCCGCCGCTTCCGCTGCAAGCGCCACGGCAAACATCGTCAAATCTCCCGCCATATTCAAACCAGGAATCGTGGGTGTCAGGCAATAATCATCCGTAGTGAACACCAGTCCGGAACCCGTCTGAACCGGATCATTGGTATCCACACCCGCTGTTGAGCCAAGTTGCAGATTGACGCCGCCCGATATCCCGTTCGTGACGATCTGCTTGTCCGTGGTGGATGTAGGGGAGTGCCACGGAGCCTTCGTTGAGTTGGGCACCCCAAACATGAAGGGTCTTATCGGAAAAATAGATTCCCACAAATACGCTGGCACCGTCTGCGGCCTCGGTAAACGACTTGGCTGCGCTTACTCGTACCCACTGTCCTGGAGTCAGGTCACAGTGAAGTTCTGTGCTTCTTGCGTTACACTATTACCCGAATCCGTATTATGGTATTAGTTGCCGATGGCGAAAAGATCCACACGCTAAACACGAAAGTCTTGTTAGCAATGGTTCCAACGTTAGTAGTGTTAGACAACAGACTGCTCGTTGTCCCAGTGATGAGGTCTGCGGTCATCGTGCCATCAGGTGCAATGGCTGCATTAGGAGTGATCGTGATTTCACCTTGTGATTTGGTCCATGCGGCGAATTCCTCACTCGAAGTCAACAGATTCGTCCCACTGCCCCGCAATCCAGTACGAAACGCAGCAAACGCAAGATCGTGTCTCGGTGAAGGGTTTCGTTGAATTCGTTGAAGCAGCGTTCAATTCCCCGGATGGAAATACCTTCGAGCAACATGCGGATGGCACGAGCCGCTTTATCTTTCGAGATGTATGTGCCTTGATATGATCTTTGCTCATGCGGTTCCGTGTAGGTCTTGGAGCAGTGCGAACAACGGAATCTCTGGTGTCCATGACGGTCCTTGCCAAACGGACACAATCCGTCCGACAGTTGTGACAGGTCACAGGATTTCTCCTTGTGAGCCACAACCAAAACAAAAGCCGGATAATGGACTTGAGGGGTCCGTTCGGCTTCGGCTGTGCGGCTCTAACCCCGGTGGGTGTTAGCGCACCTGCCGGGGTTTTCTTGTTTCTGCTCACCACAAATTTATTATACTTGACCCCCTCACGTATAGTCAATACTTGACGGGGTTAAGGACAAGTCGTATGATGTTTTTATGAAAGAACTGCCGCCCGAAGTCCGTGAGTTCTTTGTCCAGCAGGGCAGAGAAGGCGGCAAGACGGTGGTAAAGCGAGAGCCGCCAGTCTGACGCCAGAACAGCGCAAGGAGATTGCCAGAACAGCGGTCAAGGCTCGTTGGGCCAAGGCGAAGCCCAAGAAGGGGAAGCGGACACCTTGACGCATCCGCCCCGCATATGGGGTTGACTGGTGGCCCCCGAATGCGGTATAAACACACGTAGAGCGTCTGTTCCATAAGCAACGCTCACTTGGATCGGAAAAGGTCCGTGCCAGCGGGCCTTTTCGCTTTTAGTGCTCCTACTTCTGTTTTGCTACGTACCCGTCTTCCACCTTCTCCACGAGGTGTCTGTCTCGTAGACTCTTGAGAATCACGTATACATACTTCGGCGGTATCTGAATCCCGTTGTCTGCGGCGAGTTGGACGATCTCAGCCGGGTAGATGGGCTGAGGTGTTCCAGATGCAGCAGATGGGATGCAATGAGATTTCGGACCCACTTCGTCATCTGCCCTTTTCTGAGCATCTGGTGTGATCCGTTCGAGGGGGGAGTGACGGGAGATGCAGCAACCGGGGATTGTTCAGATGTATTCGTGTTCTTTCGACTGGATTCCCTCGTCTTCATCTCCTCAATGAAGCTAGATGAAGATGAGGGATATCTACCATCACGAAGCGTCTGAATGATCGCTCGTATCTCATTCAGGAGTGCTTGTTGACGGGATACATCTGCCGCAATCGCTTGAGCTTCGGTTTCCAAAAGGGAGATCAGACGCCCCCTTGAATCGATCCCCGGCATCGGCTGGCACTCCATAGCCGCCCCCCTCTGCGTCTATGGTTAACATGCTTTCATAGGCAGAATCACCGGGGTTTTCATAGGCGGGTATAGATCAACACAGATTTAGGACACTACCCGCCGCTACGGTCGTGTTTCGGGTTTATGCGATAATTGGCAAACAAAAGGCGAACGTGGATCTCCAGGAACAGCTCGCGCTCCTTCGCCGCAAGGTCGACCGCATCAACGCAAAATACGCAGCGGAGCCTTCCACGCCGCCGCCTGCGCCACCCTCAGAGTTACCCTGCCTGGCGAATGAAGTCCTTACCGGGGACGTGGTGGAGACCACGCATGGGCGACATTTCGAGACTGTCCGGCTTTGGGAACGCCATCGCCGCCACGGCTCGATGGATGTCATTGATCTTCAGCAGCTTCCGGATGACCTTCTGGTGGCGCTTTCCGGCGGCGAGTGCGTGCCGAAGCCAGTGTCCCGCTGGGCGTTCCTGGATACGGAAACGACCGGTCTCGCGGGCGGCTCCGGCACTTACGCGTTTCTGATCGGCGTCGGCAGCATCACCCCGGAGGGCTTCCACGTCCGCCAGTTCTTCATGCGCGATTACGGCGAGGAGCCCAGCCAACTCGCGGCATTAGCTGAACACCTGGCGTCCTTCGATGTGCTGGTCACTTACAACGGAAAGACGTTCGATCTGCCGCTGCTTGAAACGCGATATCGGATGTGCCGCATGCGCCCGCCGTTCACGCGGCTTCAGCACCTGGACCTGCTGCATGGCGCGCGCCGGTTGTGGAAGCTGCGGCTGGAATCGTGCCGCCTGATGGACCTGGAAAACCAGGTGCTCGGCGTGGAACGCGAGGGCGACCTGCCCGGAGAGATGATCCCTTTCGTCTACTTCGAGTTCCTGCGGACGCAGCAGGCTTTCCGCCTGGTCCCCATCTTTCACCACAACGCCGTGGACATCCTCTCCACCGCGTGTCTCACCGGGATTGTGCCCTTCGCGTTCCGCGATCCCAGCGGCGCCCAAATCGTTCACGGTGCCGATCTGGTAGGCCTCGGCCGCTGGCTGCTCGCCAATGGCGAGCGCGAGCAATCCGCCACCCTGCTTCGCCGCGCCGTGGATCTGGGCCTGCCGGATGCGCTCCTGTTCCGCACGATGGGGACATCGCCGCCCTCGAAAGGAAACTGGGACACGAGGAGGCCGCGCAGGCCATCCTGAATGAGCTCACGGAATCGCGCAACCCGTTCCGAATCGCCGCACTGGAAGCGCTCGCGAAGCATTACGAACACCGCGAGAAGGACTATACGAAGGCGCTCGAAATGATCCGCACTGCCCGCACGCTGGAGGACTCTCCGGAACTCGCACACCGCTGCGCGCGTCTCGAGAAGCGGATCGCGCGGCGCAAGCCCGAGGTACCGCCGGCGTCACTCCTGTCGCTCGAGTCCTGAGGTATGGGATTCGAGCTGTGGGTGGAACACGAAGTTGCGTGGGCGGCGGGGACCTACGAATACCGCGCAATGGGCGTCGCCGCTATTTCGAAGACACAGCTATTCCGCCCGCGCGATTTCATGCGCCGCGGACGGCTTCCGGATCTGCCGCGCTCATCGTATGCCGGTCACTTCGCATCGATCGGGCATATGAACGAGCACCTGCTCGGGTTGCGTAAGCCGAGCCGAAAGCGCTAACAGGCCCTCACTTCTTCCACATCTTCTCGATCTCTTCGAGACTGCGGCCCTTCGTCTCCGGCGTTACCTTCCACACGAAGATCAGCGTCACGATGCACATCGTCGCGTACACCCAGAACGCGCCCGTGATGGAAATCGCGCTCACGAGCGTAAGGTACGTCAGCGTCAAAGAACGCAGGCTCCCCAGATCATGACGCTTGCCACGCCCATCGCGCGTCCGCGGATCTTGGTGGGGAAGATCTCCCAGCACAACCCAGACGCCCGGCCCGAGGCCCACCGCGAAGCACCCCGCGCATACGAACATGAGCGCCAGGATGGCGAATACAGGCGGCGGCTGGATCAAGAAAGGGCGCCCAGCGCGAGCTGGCACACTCCCATTGTGGCGGCGGAGAACATCAGGAGCGGCTTGCGCCCGAGCTTGTCGATCACCATCAGGGCCACGATTGTCGCGGCGAAGTTCACAATCCCGATCAGCACGTTAAGGCCGATGGCGGCGCTCTCGCTCGCCGTCCCCATGTGCTCGCGGAAAATGATGGAGCCGTAAAACAGAACCGTATTGATGCCAGTGATCTGCTGGAGGATCGCGAGGCTTACCGCTATGACTAACGGACGCCGCATTCCCGGCTCCAGCAACTGCGCGAGCGTGCCGGACTCCTCCTCGATGGTTGACTTGATCTGCGCCGCTTCCGTCTGCGCGTACTCCGTGCCGCCCACACGGCCGAGCACCGTGAGCGCCTCGGCCATGCGGCCTTTCTCGATAAGCCAGCGGGGGCTCTCCGGAACGAAGAACAGCGCCACGAAGAACACAGCGGTTGGGACAGCGGCCGCGGCGAACATCCAGCGCCAGCTCGAGCTACCGAGGAATGACAGTCCCCAGTTGACCGAGTATGCCAGCAGGATGCCCGTGACGATCGCCATCTGGTTCAGCCCTACCAGGCGGCCGCGAATCTCCCTGGGCGCTACCTCCGCCACGTAGATGGGTGCAAGCACGGACGCGACGCCGATCGCGAGGCCGCCAATGAACCGCGCGGCGATGAACTCGGTCAGGTTCCTGGGCAGCGCCGCCCCGAGCGCCGATACCGCGAACAGTACCGCCGAAAGCATCAGCACGCGCCGGCGGCCGTAGCGGTCGCTCAGCGGACCCGCGCCGGCCGCGCCGAACACGCACCCGACCAGCAGGCTGCTCGCCGCGACCTCAGTCTGGAAATCCGTGCGCGAATTGCTGCCGGAGAAAAATGAGAGCGCCGTTGATGACCGCGATATCGAAACCGAAAAGGAGCTCCGAGACGGCCGCGACGATCGAGATCAGGTACACATAGGTGCGCGTTACCCGGGGCGGCAGTACCGGAGTGGAAAGCGGCATAACGCGCTATGGTCGCACAAATTTGGCTTTCGGCGGTCAGCCTTCGGGTTTAGCTCTCGATCTGTTACGCTTTGACCGCAAGCAGGTCAGCGATGTTTTTCCACTTGCGGCCTTGCGACTCGGCGACCGCCGGGTAAGTCACACGGCCTCGATACGTGTTCACGCCCTCTCGAAGCGGGACGCCGCGGCGCAGGCGCCTCAACCCCTGTTCGCGAGTTCGAGCAGATAAGGGAAGGTGGCGTTGGTCAGCGCCAGCGTAGAGGTGTGGGGCACGGCCGCGGGCATGTTGGTCACGCAGTAGTGCAGCACGCCATCGACGAAGTAGATCGGATCAGTATGCGTGGTGGGGCGCGACGTCTCGAAGCAGCCGCCCTGGTCGATCGAAACATCCACCATCACCGCGCCGTTCTTCATGGCCGGAAGCATATCGCGGCGCACGAGCTTGGGCGCGGCCGCGCCGGGGATCAGCACGCCGCCGATCACGAGGTCGGCCTGGCGCAGGGTCTCGCCGGATGGTCCAGACATTCGAGGCCAGCGTGACCGCCTGGCCGTGGAAGATATCGTCGATCTCGCGCAGCCGGTTCAGGTTCTTGTCGATGATGGTGACGTGCGCGCCCATGCCGCAGTGCCATCTTGGCCGCATTGTGCCCGACAATGCCGCCGCCCAGAATCACCACGTGGCCCGGCGCCACGCCCGGGACTCCGCCGAGCAGGACGCCCCGGCCGCCGTTGGGCGCTTCCAGGTACACCGCGCCGATCTGCACCGCCAGCCGGCCGGCCACCTCGCTCATGGGCGTCAGCAGCGGCAGCGAGCCGTCCTTTTCGCGAATGGTCTCGTAGGCCACGGCCGTGACCTGCTTCGAGCAGCCGGTCGGTCAGTCCGGCAGCGGCGCCAGGTGCAGGTAGGTGAACAGAATCAGGCCCGGGCCGCAGATAGCCGTATTCGACGGCTGCGGCTCTTTCACTTTGATGACCAGGTCGGCCTCGTTGCCAAACCTGCGCGGCCGAAGGCAGCAGCTGCGCGCCGGCCTCGGCGTAATCCTCGGTCCGGAATGGAGCTTCCCGTGCCGGCGCCGGCCTCTACCAGCACCTGGTGGCCGGCTTCGCGCAGCGCCGTCACGCCGCTGGGCACCAGGCCAACCCGCGTCTCGTGGTCTTTGACTTCCTTCGGAACTCCGATAATCATTGCGGTATCATTCGTCTCTGCGGCGGGTGGCCGAGCTACTCCGGCCGTCGGTGCCGAACTGCTCGCGCTTCGGGCCCAGCCCCAGGCGAATCAGCGACAGCGACGTCGAGCTTGCCGTCGCGCTCGAGGTTCTGGTCGCTGCTGGAATTTCTTCAGCGCCCGCGTCCAATCGGGCCCCCAGGCGCCGCGTGGCCGGGCCTTGCAGTAGCCCTTGTCGATCAGCGCCTGCTGGATCTCCGGGTACCGCTCGGGCGTGGGCGCATCTGCCCGTGAGCGCCAGCTCTGCCGCTTCGTTGCTGGTACTTGCGCGCTCCGGCCCCGCGGCCGCTTCCTGGACTCGCGTGGATGTCGCCTTCTTGGCGTCGATTTCTTGCGCGTGGCCGCCTGCTTTGCGCCTGAAGCCGTCCGGTGACGCGGATCTTCTCGCCGGAGTGGTTTCTTGCCGGGCGGACGTTTTCTGCGTCGCCCCGAGGGCCGGCGACCCAGGCAAAAAATCACAATCAGCAGCCAAAGCAGCAATAACGCTTCGCACGTCGGAACAGCTCTCGCAAAGGCCGGGAGCAAAAAGAAAACGCGCCGGCCCGGCGAGGATCAGTGCGCCCGTGTTAACGACAGATTCGCAGGGCGCAAACCGGCTTTCCTATCACGATTGAGCAAAGTGCCCGCTGCAAAAAACGACTGCCACATGTCCGCGCGGGCCGCGCGCCCTGCCGCCGCACCGCCGCGCATGACGCGGAAGGCCACCGCGTCGCCCGGTTTCAGCTTCGCCTGGATCCGCTGCACATCGTCTCGATCGAAGCTCACCGGCTGGCGGTTGATGGCGATGATGATGTCGCGCGGCACCACGCCGACATCCTCGGCGAACGAGTCCGGCGTCACGCCGGTGACCAGCACGCCGCCCTTTTCCTCGAAGCCCATGCGGTCGCGCAGGCCCTGCGTGAGGTTCTGAATGCTGACACCGAACTTCACCTGGGTGGTGGTCTCCCCTGGCTCGGTTTCCTCGCGGCGGAACTGCGGAACTGCGGAGCGTTGGCCCAGACCTCGGAGCGCTCGCCGATCTGTGACCTTCAAGATCCATCTTGCTGCCGTCGCGCAGGATCGTGAGCGTGGCGTTCGAACCCACCGGCGTCGTCGGAGACGCGGCTCACGAGGTCGTCGCCGTCCTTGACGGGCTTGCCCGTTCAGCGCGATGATCACGTCCTCGACCTTGACGCCGGCCTTGTCGCCCGGCCCGCTCGGTTCCACCTTGGTAACGAAGACGCCCTGCTTCGCGCCGTAGACCTTCAGCGTCTCCGGTTTCTCGTTCGGCTTGAAGCCCACGCCGATGCTGCCGCGCGAAACCCGGCCGCGGCTGGACGATCTGGTTGTAGACATTCACGGCGAGGTTGATCGGCAGCGCGAAGCCGATGCCCTGGTAGCCGCCGCTCTCGGTGGCGATGGCGGTGTTGATGCCGATCACCTCGTCCCTGGATATCGAGCAGCGGACCGCCGCTGTTGCCCGGATTGATGGCTGCATCCGTCTGCAGGAACTTCTGCAACTGGTGTTCGGTGCCGCCGATATCGCGGCCTTTGGCGCTGATGATGCCCGCCGTCACCGTGGCTTCGAGTCCGAACGGGGAGCCGATGGCGACGGCCCAGTCGCCCACCTGCACGCCGTCCGAGTTGCCGATTTTCGCGGGCACGAGGATTTCTTGCCGTCTTCGATCTTGATCACGGCAAGGTCGGTCTCCGGGTCCGAGCCCACCAGCTTGGCGTTGTATTCGGCCGGATCGCCGTTGAACTTGAGCTGAATCTGGGTGGCGTCCTCGACCACGTGGAAATTGGTCAGGATATAGCCGTTGTCCACCACGAACCCGGAACCCGACGGTGCCGGCGGAACGGCAAGGGAATGCTGCGGAACATCGGGTTCCTGGCCGAAGAAGCGGCGGAAGAAGCCCGCCCTGGTCGTCTTCTTCCTCCTCCGGCGCGGGCGGCGGAGTGGGGCGCCGGCTCCGCGGGCTGCGCCGGTCGTGCGGCGCCGTAGGTGGACGTGATATTCACGACCGAAGGCTCGAGCTGTTTCGCGAGCGCGCTGAAAGCGGTGGAAAGGTAGGACGGATTGGGGATGAGAGCGTGCGCGTCCTTCACGCCCTCCGTCTTTTGCGCGTGACCGCCGTTGATCAGCGTGCCGATCAGGATGCCGATCGACAGCGTGAACGCCAGCAGAGTGACCGAAAGCAACTTCTGCTGCCGCAGATTCCTCAAGAATGTCATGGGTTAAGCTCCGAACAAGGAGGGCCGTCTTTCATTATAACTTTGTAATACCGAGCCGGGGGTGCCGCGCCATCGGAAAAGCAGGTATTCTGCCGGGAGCACCACCTACTCTATCGATGCCGTCTGAATCCGAACGGTTTCAGTTCAACCAGCAGGATGCCGCCCAGGATCAGCACCGCCCCGGCGGTCGCCTGCCGCGAGAGCAGTTCTCCCTCCAGCACGAACGAGGTGGCCCACGCGAACACCGGCTCCAGAGCGAAAATCAACGCCGTCCGCGTCGCGCTGGTGTATTGCTGAGCCCAGGACATCACGGAGAACGCCAGCGCCGTGGCTAGCAGCGCCGTGACAACGAGAGCAAACACAAGCCCCGGCGTCCAGCGCAAAAAGGGAGTTTCCACCCACCACAGCAGCGCCCCGGAGAGCACCGCCGAGGTCGCCACCTGCACCAGCGTGAGCGCCTGAAAGCCAAACTTCGGCGCATAATGGCCCACCACGATCATGTGTATTGCGAACGCCACGGCGCAACCGAGCGTCAGCAGGTCACCCCGGTTCAAACTCGTCCAGGGACCCTCGAGGGTCAGCAGCCCCATTCCCGCAGTCGCCACCCCCACCCCGACCCACTCGGACAACAGCGGGTTCTTCCGCTGAAGGATAGCCGCAAAAACCGGCACCATCACGATCGACAGGCCCGTGATGAACGCCGATTTCGAGGGCGTGGTCAGCCGCAACCCGAGTGTCTGGAACATGTACCCGGCGAACAGGAACACTCCCGCTGCCAGGCCTCCCAGGACTAGTGGCTTCCCGGCAACGAACTTTGAGGGCAGCGGCCGGAACGCGAAGGCAAGCGCCACGCTGGCCAGGGAGAATCGAAGCGCCAGGAACACCAGCGTTGATGCGTCGTCCAGGGCTTCCTTAACCAGAACGAAGGTCGAGCCCCAAATGAAAGCGTTTCCGACCAGCGCCAACTCGGCGCCCCATTTCTTCCGCATCAGTCTATTTACTTTGCAGGACTGGCACTGCCCGGCGCAAATCAAACCTCCGGGTCCGAAAAAATTAACGTATCGAAGCTCGCGTTTAGGGTTACAATCCGCATCTGACATGCCTGACCGCTCGAGCAAAAGCGTCTGGTGCCGAATCGAATGGCCGCCCTGTCCGACCCTGAATCTCCCGCCCTGCCTGCGTTTCACGAGCACATCCACGATGCCGCAATCGCCTCCGTAGAACGCCGCGCCGCGGTTGAACTCGAGGAGCGCGTCGCTCAGCGCACCCGAGAGCTAGCGGTCGCCAATGCCGCGCTTGAATCCGAGATCGCGCTTCGTCGGCGTGTCGAAGCGGAGCTGCGACGCCTGCTCGAGACGACCCCGGGCGTTGCCTATACGTGCACGCCGACGCTTCCATTCCGGCTCACCTCGATGACCGGGAATGCCGAACGCCTGCTCGGAGTCTCCGCCTCCGAACTGATGGGCAATGCCGAAGTGTGGGCCCGCCGCGTTCACCCGGAGGACCTGGAGCGTGTCGTCCGCGCCGCGGCGCGGGTGCTCACGGACGGCTCCGCCATGAACGAGTACAGGTACCGGCACACGGACGGCAGCTATCACTGGATCTGCGATTCGGCGAGCATGATCCGCGCCGAAGACGGCAGTCCGATCGAAGTGGTCGGTTACTGGCTCGATGTCACCCAGTCCCGGCTCGACCAGCAGGCCCGCCAGGAGCGCGAGCGCCTCCGTGCCGTCACCGAGGCCCTGATCGCCGCGCAAGAAGCCGAGCGGAGGCGCATCGCACGCGAACTCCACGATGGCATCAATCAGCGACTGGCAGTCCTGATCCTGGATATTGCCGAGGTGGAGCGCAAACCAGGCCCCGCAACCCGGCTCGGGCGCCGATTTGCTGCGTTGCGCGCCACCGCGGGCGATATCACGGACGATGTACGGCGCCTGGCAGTCCAGTTGCACCCGGTGCGGCTGGAGCAGATGGGGCTCGAGGAAGCGCTGCGGCATGAGTGCGCGAGCATCACGGAGCGAGCGGGGATCGCGGTGTGCTTCGCGTGCGAGGGTCTGCCGGAACCGCTCGACCCGGCCATCGCGCTCTGCCTCTACCGCGTCGCGCAGGAGTCGCTTCAGAATATGGTGCGGCATTCGCGCTCCCGCGACGGCGGGATGCGGCTCGAGTCCTGCGCCGGCGGACTTCGCCTGACCGTGACGGATTCAGGCGACGGTTTCGACCCGGCACTCGCCGGGCCATCTGCCGGCTTCGGCATTTTCAGTATGCGCGAGCGCGTGCACCTTCTGGAAGGCAGCTTTAGCCTGGACTCCGCGCCGGGCCGCGGCACCCGGATCGAGGTGTGGCTGCCGCTCGCCAGGGAGGCCAAGTGAAACGAGTTCGTATTCTGCTGGCCGATGATCACCAGATGTTCCTGGCCGGTCTCGAGCGGCTCCTGGAGCCGGAATTCGAGGTAGTCGGGAAGGTGGAGGACGGGCGCGCTCTGCTGCAGGCCGCTACAGCGCTCCAGCCAGACATCGTGGTAGCTGATATCTCCATGCCTTTGATGAACGGTATAGAGGCGACCCGCAAGTTACGGGAGGCAGCACCGTGTGCCAAGGTGATCCTCCTGACGATGTACGGCGATGCGCTGTATGTGGCTGACGCCTTGGCCGCCGGCGCTGTCGGGTTCGTCCTCAAGCGCGACACTCCCGGCGATCTCACGCGCGCAATTCGCCGCGTGCTGCGCGGCGAGATGGCAATTCCGGATTGCAGCCGACCACGCTCGGACGGCGACTCTCCGCTCCTGAGCAGCCGCCAGCGCGAGGTACTTCAACTCGTTGCCGAGGGCCACACCCTCAAAGAGATGGCAACGCTCCTGGGGATCTCCGTCAAGACGGTGGAATTTCACAAGTACCGGGTGATGCGAATCCTCGCGGTTCGCAGCACCGCCGAACTAACCGCCGTCGCGCTGCGTCACGGCCTCGTTTCGTCGTAGCCTGTCTGCGTACTACGTACTACGCGTAGCGCGCGCGTCGTGGACCAACGGCCCGGCGCCCCATATGCATCATTGGCCCGCACTCGCCACCACACGATTCCTGCGCGCAACGGGCCTATGGACACCGTGGGCGCAACCACCGTCCTCATCAGGGGCGTCCCGAAAGCTGCGTCGTCGTCCACTTCGAATGTGTATGTCGTTGCCCCAACCACGTCGGACCACGCGAACGCAACGGCTGAGTCGCTCGAAACCGCCGCGTTTGACAGCGGCGCAAACGGTGCCGGGGCCGGCAGCGCATCCATGCTCGCCGCCCCCGCCAGGTTCACGCTGGCCACCCGCGCCGTATCCCCGAGATACGCGTTGATGCTCACAGTGCCGGGCGTATTCGCGTGGGCGGTCTGGACGGGAAAGCTCGCGGTCGTGGCGCCCGTCGGAATCGTGATGGACCTCGGGATGGAAATGCGTTCGGGATCGCTTGCAGCCAGCCGCACCGTCACTGGCGAGGGCGCGGGACTCACCAGCGCTACCGTGCCTTGGGCCCGGCTACCGGCCGCCAGCACCGCCGGGTGAACCGCGACGGACAGGAGCCGCGCACTCGGCCTCGGCGGCGCAATCGTGAGCGCGGCGGAGCGCGTCTCTCCCAGTGATTCCGCATGGATCCGCACGGCCGTTTCCGACGCAACCGGCGCCGTCCCTACCGTGAACAAAGCATCTGATGCGCCCGCCGGGACAAGTACGCGCTGCGGCATTTTCAGCGTTGCCGGGCCACTCGCGGAAAGCAGGACCGTCGCTCCGCCCGGCGGTGCGGGTTCCGCGAGCGTGATCAGCCCTGACACCGATTCGCCGCCCGGCACCCCTACGGGAGTCACGCTGATCGCCCGTACCTCTGCCGCCATCGGCGGGGGCAGAATCTCGAATCTGCGCACGGCGGACCACGGGCCGGGAACTCCCCGTGCATCCACGGCGCGCACACGCCACCGAGTGGCCGCAGGACGGTAATGGCGATGTCGGCGACCGGTCCCGGCACGGTCCGTTCGACCAACAGCGGGCGGCCGAACTCCTGGTCTCCAGCAACCTGCAGGACGTAGCCGGAAGCGCCCGGCACGGGGGACCACTGGAACGAAACCGTATAAGGCACACGCGCGTTCGCCTGCGGGCGGATCAGGCCGGGCGCACGGCCCGGTTGGCTCGCCGGCGTTCAACCGGGGCTCGGCTGCGGGAGTGGCTGCAACTCACGGCCGGCAATCAGGGTATTCACGTCCGCGTCCGTCAAATGATCCAGGCTGGTGATCGCCTGTACGACGCCTCTTGCATCCACAAGGACAGTGAAAGGCACAGATTCTACGCCGTAAGCCGAGAACGTCTTTTCCTCGGCGTCGAGGGCGATCCAGCCGGCCATCGGGTGCTGTCTGGAGAAAACCGGCGATCAGATCGAGGTCCTCTGACGTGATCGCGATGAACTGCACTGGCCGGCCCTTGTGCCGTTCGACCATGGCGTTCCAGCGCGGGATCTGCGCGACGCAAGGCGTGCACCATGTGGCCCAGAACTCCAGGACCACGGCCTTGCCACGCAGCGCCGGCCAGTTCGCGACCGCGGCGGGAGGCGCTTGCAGCAGTTGCCGAACGGAGAGCGGAGGGGCAGGCTGACCAATGGTCAGCGCGGCAGCCGCGAGCGGAGCAAGCAACAGGGCCAGCATGGTGGTGAGCTTTCAGCCTTCAGCTTAAGTTCTCAGCCTTCACGGCCTTCATGCCGATTGACGCGTACACTCGCCGGGCGTGCAGGTTCGAGTTACGAGAGTTTCCGAAACATATCCGTGAACACGGCGTCCCGGTTCACATCCACTGCCACGCGGACCGGGTGACGGCCGGGCACGGTGCTGTACTTGTAATCGTCGGTTAGCGCCGGACTGGGCACAACCCGGGTCGGCACCCACTTCGGCTCAATCGAACCAGGCTACCGCCGAAATGTCCCAGATCACCTTTGACCAAGCGACATTGGGGTCCGGCGAATACCAGTTCGCGTACGCGACGAACTCCTTACAGAGGTAATCGGCAATCGGCGACTTTCCCTTCAGGAATCGCTCCACTTCGGCCACCGTCGTGCGCAGGTGCTCGGCGACGTTCTGCGTCGGGACGTTCACCAGCGCGACGCCGGAATCGTGCAACACGCGCGATGCGTGAAGATCCTGCTGGAGGTTGAACTCGCGCGCGGTTGGCCAGTCATACGGCTGCCCGCCCAGCCAGACCACGACGATGCGGTCCATGATCTTCGGCTCCATCAGGATCGCCGAGGCGACGTTCGTGGGCGCGCCGACCGTGACGACGTACAGCGGCCCGTTGCGCGGCTTGAGCGCCTTCCGATCAGGTCGCGCGCGGCGGCGCTCGCGACGGGCTTCCTCGCCCGGCCATGAAGCGGTCCGAGCCGCCGAAGACCATCGCCTTTCGACGGCACGTCGAGCCGCCCAGGATGCGCAGGATCTCCTCGTAGCTCTTCTCCATGCCGTCGCCGGCGACTGTGGAGCGCTCGTTGGGAACGGCGCCGCGTACATCGCCTCGACATCGAAGCCGCGCGGCGACAGCAGGGCGTAGGCAACGGCGAACTGGTCGTCGATCTCGTTGTAGGTGTCCGAATCCATGACCGCGTCAGCGTGCCCTCCGCCGCAGGGGGCGCCAGGCGTTGCTCGAGTGATTCTTCGGCGCGCACCGCACCTGCGCTCACCGCCGCACAGCCAGCCAGGAACCCGCGCCGGGTCGTTCCGTCCATTGCTCTACTGTACGAAAAGCCGGGGTGGTGGGGAGAGGCGGCATGCGGAGCCGTTGCGAGCCGCGGCTGAAGGGCGGCCAGACCGCGCCGTAGACCGTGGCCGCTTCCTCGTACAACTTGTCTGGGCTGGCATTGCTAAGCGTGTCGGCCAACTTGTGCCTCACACTAAGGTAGTCGATCACTCGGCGCGCTTCTAACAGATGCGCATTGGTGATACGATACGGCTTCTAAATGCGAACAAACTCGGCGTTCGCGGCCACGTGCGTCCTTATCCTTTGCGCTTGCGGGATGCGGGGTCAGGAACTGCCGCAAGCAACCATGCAGCATGGAACCTTCGCGTTTCCAGACGAGAGCGGCACGCGCCTGCTCACTACTTCCGGATTGATGCAGCCGACTATGCTCCACACAGCGCTCTGCAGTGGCGGCGGACGCTTTCCCGTGCAGTTCGAGAGCCGGCAGGCCGAGCGCGAGGGCCACAACGGAAGGGAGACATCTTATAACTTCGACAACTTGGCTGGGGCCGTCTATAAGGTCCTTAAAGGGAAGCTCGACTCTGGCGCGAGTTGCTTTCTGATCAGCGATGTCCTGCTGTCATCGGCGGCCGTGCTCCCGGCACAGCGGCCGGAAGCGTCCGGCCAATGTGATACAGTTGTCCGGCGCCGGCTCGCATCCTCGCGCAGCCGGGATCTCGTCAACTGCTGGCCAATTGCGCGGCTGCCCGAAGAGAGACTCATTGTTCTCGTCGAGTTCGCCCGTCGCGACAAGGATGCCCTTGCCAGCGTGGTCGTGATTGACGGCGAGCGGATGATCTTCGCTGATTACCCAAGAGTGTTCCGCGGACAAGGACAAACTCTGTGGCGCGTCGACGATGAAGGCATCCTTCGGGCCGACGGCTTTCGGGTCGTGTTCCTTGTTCAGCGCGGAGACTCTTATGCATTAGGCGTCGATTGGTTGGGGGATGAGGGCGATTCGCTTTCGGTGTTTATTTCTGACGGCGACAGGCGCTTTATTGAGGTGGTCAGGGATTACTGGTACCGGGCACCGGTCTGAGCGGTAGAGAGCGGTCTAGCGTGCAGCCCTCCACTGTCATGGCAATCGAGGACCGGCGTGCTGTAGGTCGTCCGTTGCTAATCGGACTCGAACGCCGATCGTGCAACGCCGGATTGTCTGATAATGCCGTGGAGCGTGCCTCGCCTGAGTTCGTTATGGAGCGGAACGGGGACAGTTGTGCTGCCCTGCGTGCTTCTCTTCTGCATGACGACATGGCTACCGCGCTGACGGACCCGCTCGAATCCGTGTTGTTCGAGGATGCGACAAACTGCTTCACCCGAGAGCGGGCGGAGCCTACGCAACCTTGACCTCGACCTGTGTGACGAGGACTTCCGGCCGGAAACGCCGCTCCACCTCGTCGGGATCGGCGCACTCGAAAAAAGAGAGTCAGGGCTTCGATAAGGTTGGCACGTGCTTCCTCAACCGTCGAGCCTTGGCTGGCGACGTCGTACTCTGGGCACAACGCAACGTAACCGTCATCCTCTCGCTCGAGGATTGCCGTCAAACGCAACACATCAGCCATTGCAACGATTGTATCGAGTCGCAACCGAACATGTGCTCGGGGTTTACAACTTCACCACCCGCCGCTGCTCGGCCGAGTCCCTGGCCAGCAACGTGATCTCGTTGACGCGCCAGATGTCCGCGGGCGTGAGCTGGGCAGGCTTGCCTAGCCAGGCCGAGCCGATGAAGTCAAGGAATACCGAACCTTGGGGATCGAGGTCGGTGATGGTTTGGGGCTTTGCGCCGGCCTTCAGGAGAGTCAGGCCGGTGGAGTCCTGGTACTCGATGACACCGCCGGGACCGGCCAGACGAAGGCGGTCGTCGCCGTGCGTCGGGGCGGTTTCCGGACGGTAGTAATCCATCCGGAGCGTGGCGGCGCCGCCGTTGTCCAGCCTGAAGACGGAGGCGGTCACTGTTTCCATGTCGCCGTAATCCGGAAACCCGATATGGCCCTGGACCGAGTACGCTTCGGTGAACTCCCGGCCGCTGGCGAACCGCATCAGGTCGATCATGTGTATGCCGATCCACGCGATGGTGCCGCCGTAGGTCGCGCGCTTCTTGAACCACTCGGGGCGCTGGCCCATTTTGTACGATTTCTGCGACGCGATCTGCGCCACTTCCCCGATCTCGCCCGCGGCCACCAGCCGCTTCATCGTCGAATATGGTGGATCGAAGCGCAGCGGCAGAAGCGTCGAGAAGGGCGCCGCCGCACGTTCGACTGCCTTGCGGACGCGCGCGAGTTCTTCCATGTCGATGGCGAAAGGCTTCTCCGCCATGAACGGCAGCTTGCGTTCGGCGCACGCCAGAATCGCTCCGGCCCGCTCGCCGTTGTTATTGCAGACGGCGACCACGTCGAGCTTCTCCGCATCGAGCATGCGCCGGTAATCCGCGTAAGTGTGCTGATTGGCGAACCGCTTCAGCCCCGCGGCGTTCGCGTCGGAGACAGCGGCGAACTCGATGTCCGGGAGCCGCTTCAGATGGCTCAGGATCTCGCCGGTATGGCCGTCCAATCCGATCATGCCAAGCCGCAGTTTGCGCGGCAGGCGGACGGCCTCCGGTTGAGCGGACGCAGCCAATCCCGCCTGGCTGGCGGCGCCGGCCAGTACGGTGCGGCGGGTAAGCGATTTCATGGACGCAATTCTGGCATAGAATCGGTCAGGATGTTACGGATCATCGTTCTGCTTATGGCACTCTGCTTCGCCGCGACCGCGGCCGGTCCCGTGTATGTCGTTCTCTGGTTCGACACGGAAGATTACATCGAGCCATCGGCCGATGACGCGGCTCTTCGGATCGCTCGCGACCTGACCTCACTCGGCGTCCGCGGCGTATTCAAGACGGTCGGCGAGAAGGCGCGCGTGCTCGAACAGCGCAAGCGCCAGGACGTCATCCGCGCGCTCGCGCAGCACGACATCGGCTATCACACGGACTTTCACAGCGTGCCCCCGACGCCCTCCGTCTACCTGCGTGAGTCAGGGTGGACGGACGGTGCGGAAGAGTTCTTCCGCCGCGAGTCCAAGGGCGCTTCGGATGTCAAGCGCATCTTCGGGAAGCAGCTGAACTGCTACGGCCAGCCGGGCAGCTCCTGGGGGCCGCAAACCAACCCGGCGCTGCGCCGGATGGGCATCCACGTGTATCTCGACGAGGGGTCGCAGGTGGGCGTCGAGAGCCAGCCCTTCTGGTACGGCGGTTTGCTGCACATCTTCAACATGGGTAAGTTCTTGATCCGGCCTTCGCTCGAAAAGGGCGATTCGCTCCAGGACACGCTGAAGCAGTTCGACGGGCTCGCTGCCGAACTTACAGCGCGCGGGGGCGGCATGATCAGCACGTATTATCACCCGACCGAATTCGTCACCACGGAGTTCTGGGACGGTGTGAACTTCTCCCATGGCGCCGGACCCGAGCGCAAGGATTGGAAGCTGCCGCGGCGGCGCACGCCGGAGGATTCCGAGCGGTGCTACCGCATCCTGACGGCATACGTCCAGCACGCGCTGAAGAACCCGAACGTGAAGTTCGTTACGGCGAAGGAACTACTGGAACTGTACGGAGTCCGATCCCGCATTACCCCGATCGCGCTGTGATCCAGAAGCACATGGCGGAGCGCCAGACGTTCGCAATCGCAAATGGAGAGACACTCTCAGCGGCTGACATGCTCCTCAACCTGCTCGGGTTGCCGCACATGGAGATCGACGGACCTGCGCGGCGGGCGGAAACTACGCTTAAGTCCGCATCGATTCCGCGCGAGCGCTTTGCGCGCATGTCGCGGGAGGCCGTCGGGTTCATACAGGCTCACAAGAGGCTGCCGGACTTGGTTTGGGCGGAATCGGAGAAGCTCTCCATCGGCGATTTCGCCGCGACGCTTGCGGCGGATGACGGCAAGTCTCCGGACGTCGCCGTCCGCAAGGCGAATCTCGAATTCGAGAGGTACTTTTCAACGGACGGCAAGGGCAGCTTCGGCTGGGTGATCCATCCACAGGGGTTTGACGGGTCCGCGCTGCTCGATCTGGGGCGGCTTCAGGGCTGGACGCTGAAACCGGCGAGGCTCAAATGAAACCTGCCGCCGGCCTGCTCGCGATTGCGCTCACGGCCGCCGCCGCGGACCGCACGTTTGAACTGCGGGGCAAACTGGAGCCCGCGCCGAAACAGTGGCTGCACGCGACGCTCTCAGGAGCGTATACACCATTCCTCGCGGACCAGAGGGTGGACCCGAACGGCAGCTTCAAGTTCAAGAAAGTTGCGGCGGGCACGTACACACTCATCATCGGAGCGAGGAACCTTGGGACCATTCGTCAGACAGTGGAAGTCGGCCCGGCTCTGGCGGACAAGAAAGGGCGAGTGCGGGTCGAGGATCCCGTTCCATCCCGAACAGGTGAGCGCAGCGGCGAGCGTCGCAACACGGTGAACGTTCGTGACCTCGCGATTTCAGGCGACGCGAAGCGGGAGTATGCCAAAGCGTTCGACAGGCTGGCGAACGTGACCACAAGCCGCAGAGCGGCACCTGCGCCGAGCGATCGAACTCGCTCCGCAATACGCCGAAGCCTGGAACCTTTTAGGCACGGTCTACTACCAGACGCAACGCTACGCGGAGGCGGAGCGGCAGTTCCGTGAAGCGCTGAAGCTCCACCCGGATTCCTTCGCGCCGCTCGTGAACCTGGGAGGCGTGCTCATCAACCTGCGCCGCTGCCAGGAGGCGCTCGAGTACAACAGGCGCGCCGTGACGGAGCGGCCCAAGGATGCGCTCGCGAATTCCCAGATGGGTACGTCGTACTACTGCCTCCAGCAGGACGGGCAGGCGGTCCACTATTTCGAAACCGCCAAGCGCCTCGACCCGCGCCATTTCTCGAACCCGCAGTTGATGCTCGCCGACATCTGGGAGCGGCGGGGAGAGTTTCAGCGGGCCGCGCAGGAGGTCGAAGATTATCTGCGTTTGAGGCCGGACGTGCCGAATGCGGCGGCCTTGCGCGATTACGCCCGGAAGTTGCGTTCCGGCGTGAGCGGGGCGGGTCCCAGATAGCCGCTCAATCCAGGCGCTTGTGAAAGCGCAGCGCGCTGAGGCCAGGATCAGCACGCCGTAAACCAGCAGCGCCAGCATCTGCGGCCAAGCACCTCGACACCGGTGCCCTTCAGGAAGATGCCGCGCACGATCTCCATGAAGTAGCGCAGCGGGTTCAGATAGGTCAGCCACTGCACCGCCTCCGGCATGTTGCGGATCGGGAAACGCAAAGCCGCTCAGCATGAACGCCGGCATGAAGAAGAAGAACGAAGCCATCATCGCCTGCTGCTGGGTGTGCGAGATCGTGGAGATGAACAGCCCGACGCCCAGCGTGGTCAGCAGGAACAGCAGCGGCGCAGCCGAACAGCAGCAGCACGACTTCCCGCGGAACGGAATTCCGAAGACCAGCAGCGCCGCCGCGGTGATCAGGAACACGTCTGAACAGGCCGACGAGGGCGAACGGAAGCGTCTTGCCGAGCATCAGTTCGAACGGGCGGATCGGCGTCACCATCAACTGCTCCATGGTGCCGATCTCCTTTTCGCGCACGATGGCCATGGCCGTCAGCATGATGGTGACCAGCGCGATGATGTTCACCACCACGCCGGGCACGAAGTAGTTGCGGCTGCGCAGATCCGGGTTGAACCAGACGCGCGTCTGCGCACGTCCACCGCGCGGGACGCCGAGCCCGACCGGGCCGCCCGCCGCGACGGTGCGGCCCACCAGCTTCGCGCGCTGCTGTCGCTGCAAGCGTCGCGCGCGCGTAAGCGCGCCACGACCTGCGCCGGCATAGCTCGAGACGATCGACGGCGGTATTCGAGTTGGTGCCGTCCACCAGGATCTGCACCGCAGTCGTCTCGCCCCGCGCGATGTCGCCGCGCGAAGCCCGGCAGCACGCGCACCACGGCCTGCACGTCGCCCGTGATCGAGCAGCATCCTGCGCCTCGCCTCGCTGGCCGGCTGGCCGCGACAATCGTCGAAATCGGCCCGAGCCCTCGAAAGCCGCCCGCAGCTCGCGGCTCTGCGGCGTGCGGTCCAGGTCCATCCAGCGCGATGCGCGCGTGTGTCCACATCCAGGTTCACGGCGAAGCCGAAGATGATGAGCTGGATCAGCGGCGGCCCGATCAGCACGACGCGCATGCGCGGCTCCCGCAGCGTCTGCCGGAACTCCTTGCGCACGATCTCCCGGATCCGTTTCCACATGTTCAGGCCACCTTCTGCCGCAGCTTGCGTCGTGGCGATCACGAAACACGACGGCGGCGTACAGCGACCAGAAACGCGATCTCCCCCCACAGCACGCTCCAGCCCCACCCCTTCAGGAAGAGCCCTTGAGCATCGTGACGAAGTAGCGCGCCGGCACGATGTAGCGTGATCACCTGGATCACCGCGGGCATGTTCTCGATGGAGAAGACAAATCCCGAGAGCAGGAACGCCGGCAGGAACGAGCTCAGCATGCCCATCTGGTACGCCAGCAACTGCGAGCGCGCCACGGCCGAGATCAAGATCCCCCAGCACAGCGCCCCGAACAGGAACAGGCAGCGTCGTGACGACCAGCAGGAGCACGTTGCCGCGCAGCGGAACGTCGAAAATCAGCGACGCCCGACGACGATCGCGATCACCATGTCGACGAAGCCGAGCACGAAGAAGGCCGAGCATCTTGCCCAGCACCAGTTCGGCCGGCCGCACCGGCGTCGAGAGCAACTGCTCCATGGTGCCCGTCTCCCACTCGCGCGCGATGGTCAGCGAGGTGAGCAGCGCCGCGATGATCATCAGGATGACGGCGATCAGCCCCGGCACGATGTAGTTCCGCGATTTCAGCTCGCTGTTGTACAGACGCGCAGCCGCGGCTCGACGGGCGGCTTCAGTTCCGCCGCCGCCTCTGCGCTCCAGCGCCTCGGCGCGCACTTCGTGCGAGTAGGCCTGCAGCAGCGCTTCGGCATAGCCCTGCGCGATCGACGCGGTGTTCGAATCGCTGCCGTCGAGGATCAGCTGCACCTCGCGCTTCCGGCCGCGCGAGCAGGTCGCGCGCGAAATCCGCGCGGGATGACGACCGCCAGCAGGCACTGTCGCGGTCGATGCCGTGCTCGATTGCCGCGTAGCTGTCCGCCGTGCCCGAGACATCGAAATACCGCGAGCCCGGAAGCGCGCGATCAGATCGCGGCTCTCCGGCGTGCGGTCGTGGTCGTAGACCAGCGTCGGGATGCGGTCCACGTCGAGCGTCAGCGCATAGCCGAACAGCAGCAGCATCACCAGCGGCATCGCGAGCGCCATCAAGGCTGCGCGGGTCGCGGAGGATGTGCAGGAATTCCTTGCGGGCATACGGCCCGTAGTGCGCCGGAGCTTCATGCGGTCCTCCTCTCCTCCTGCTCGATCATGCGACGAAGACGTCCTCCATCGACGGCTCGATCGGCTCCAGGCGACGCACGGCTCGATGCCCGTTCGCGCCGAGCGCGCGCGGATTCGCGCCGCGGCCGCATCGGCGTCCTCGACGGTGACATGCAGCCCGCCGCCGAATACCGCCACGTCGACGAATGCCCGGCTGCCCTTCGAGCGCCTTCATGCTCTCCAGCGGGTCCGGACGATTCCAGGTTCATCAGCCGGTGCGAGATGAGCGACGTCTTCAGCTCTGCGGGCGCGCCCAGCGCGATGATCCGGCCGCGGTACATCAGCGCGAGCCGGTGGCAGTACTCGGCCTCGTCCATGTAGTGCGTGGAGACGAAGATCGTGTGGCCGGCTTCGGAAAGCTGGTAGATCAGGTCCCAGAAATCGCGGCGCGCGATCGGGTCCACGCCGGACGTCGGCTCATCCAGAAACAGAATCGGCGGCTCGTGCAGAATCGCGCAGCCGAGCGCCAGCCGCTGCTTCCAGCCCGCCCGGCAGCAGCCGCGTCATCGAGTTGCGCCGCTCCTCCAGGCCCGCCATTTCGAGCGCGTATTCCTTGCGCGCGGCGCGCGTTCCGTCGCGGCACGCCGTAGATGCCCGCGAAGAAGTCGATGTTCTCCTCGACCGTCAGGTCGTCGTAGAGCGAGAACTTCTGCGACATGTAGCCGATGGTGCGCTTGATCTCCTCCGGCTGCGTCGCGACGTCGAAGCCGCCGACCGTCGCGCGTCCCGCTGGTCGGCGCCAGCAGGCCGCAGAGGATCCGGATGGTGGTGGACTTGCCCGCGCCGTTCGGCCCCAGAAAGCCGAAGATCTCCCCGCGTGCGACCGTGAGCGAGACGTGGTCCACGGCGACGAAATCGCCGAAGCGCTTCACCAGGTTTTCGGTCTCGACCGCCGTGCCGTTGCGTTCATGCGGCCTCCTTGCGGATCAGTGCGATGAACACATCCTCGAGCGAAGGCGTGATTCTGCGGCACGCTGCGCCCTTCGAGCGATGAGCCGCAAGGCGCTCGGGCGACGTCCGCTCGGGTCGAGAAACACGTGCAGCACGTCGCCCGCCGGCTCCACGCTGACCACGCCCTCCTGCGCCGAGCAGCGTTTCCCGCGCTGCGCGCCGGTCTCGCGCCCGCACCTCGTAGCACTGCTCCTCGAGCGCTGTCCGCAGCGCTTCGGGCGAATCGCAGCCGGATCAGCCGCCCACGGTGCATCAGCCCCACGCGGTTGCACCGCTCGGCCTCGTCCAGGTACGCGGTGGTGACGAACACCGTCAGGCCGTCCTTCACGAGCTCGTAGAGAATCGCCCAGAAGTCGCGCCGCGAGACGGGATCCACGCCGTTCGTCGGCTCGTCCAGAAACAGCACCTCCGGCGGTGCAGCAGCGTGCACATCAGCGCCAGCTTCTGCTTCATGCCGCCGGAGAGCTTGCCGGCGTGCCGGTCGCGGAACGGCTCCATGCGCGTCATCGCAAGCAGCCGCGCCATCAGCGAGTCGCGCTCGCGCCCCGTCACGCCGAACAGGTCGGCGTAGAAGTCCATGTTCTCCTCCACCGTGAGATCGCGTATAGAGCCCGAAGCGCTGCGCCATGTAGCCGATGCGGTCCTTGACGGCGTCGATGTCGCGCGCGACGTCGTAGCCCGGCAACGGTCGCCGTGCCCTCGGTGGGGTCGATGCAGGCCGCAGAGCAGGCGCAGCGTAGTGGTCTTCCCCGCCCCGTCCGGCCCCACCAGCCCGAAGATCTCGCCGCGCGCGATCTCGAGGTTCAGCGCGTCGACCGCCGTGAGCGCGCCGAAGCGGCGCGTGAGATTCGGCTGCACGGATCATCGCTTCAGGCATGCTTCAGCGGCCTTCCCTACAGATCGATCTCGGCGTCCGCCGGCATGTTCGATCTTCAGCTCGTGATTGCGGATTCTCGACCTCGATCTTGATGCGGTACATGAGCTTCGCCCGCTCCTCGGGCGTCTGGATCTGCTTCGGCGTGAACTCGGCCTCCGACGAGATGAAGGTCACGCGGCCCGGGTAGATCTTGCCCGGGAACGAGTCCGTCGTCACCTTCACGTGCGTCGCCGAGCTTCACTCGACCCAGGTCGCGCTCGCCGATGTAGGCGCGCAGCCACGGATGATCGATGTCGCCGACCGTAAGGACCGTCGTACCTGCCGCAATCACCTCGCCCGGTTCGGCCGACTTCGACGAGCACGACGCCGTCGATGGGCGACACGGCCACGGTATCGCCGAGCTGCGATTCGACGATCGCAACATCCGCCGGCGCGCGGCGATGTCTGCGCGCGCGTGTCTCGAGTTCCTCTTTGCGGCGCTTCAACTCCAGGCGCTGCGGCCTCGGCCAGGCGCAGCGACGCCTTCGCCTGGCGCAAGCTGCGCGCGCGCGGCTGCGATCGTCTCCTTGCGCGGCCTTCCTTCACCAGCGCGAGCTTGCTCTTCGGCCTGGCCGGAGCGCGGCTGCGGCGGCATCGCAGCGCGCACGGAACTGGTCGAAATCGGCGGCAGAGATGTCCTCGTTCTTGCGCAGCGTCTGGGCGCGCTTCCAGTCCTTGTCAGCCCGCTCGAACTCGACCGCGCGCGGTCGGCTGCCGCCACTGCCTGCTGCCTTTTCTTCGTCGCGCGAGCCCGCTAGCAGTTCGTCCAGACGCGCTTCCGCCGCGCGAATCTCGGCTTGGCGCTGCTGGCAATTTGGCCTTCCAGCGTCTCGCCCTGGAAATCGATCGACGTTGCGACTGCTGTCGCGCATCGAGGACGCGAGCGCGCGACGCCGGCCTTGGCGCGGTCGCGCTGGCTCAGCCAGTTGCTCCTGGTCGAGGCGCGCCACGACCATGCCCTTCCGACGGTGTCGCCTTCGCCGGCGGCGCGCTCCACCAGGCGGCCGGGAATCTTGAACGAAATATTCACTTCCGTCGAGCTCGATGTTGCCCGACACGCGAATGCTGTTCTCGTCGCCGTTGCGGAACCGCTTCCACGATGAAGAACGCTGCGGCGGCGACCAGCCAGAATGAGAATGGGAATGAGCTTTTTCTTTTCATGGCGGGCTCCTTATTGGATCACCTGGCGGATATCGCCCATGGCCTGCGCCAGCTGATGCGCGCGATGTTGTAGCCGAGCAAGCGCGGAAATGCGGTTGTCGCGCGCGCGTTCCAGCCGCGTCTGCGCATCGGTCGGCTCGATGCTGTTCGGCCACGCCGGCTTCGTAACGCCGCTGCGCCTGTTCCACTTCGCGTCCGGCCAGCGCAAGCCCTCTCCGGCGACTTTCACCTGCTCTTCGGCCGAGCGCAGGCTGTCCAGCGCGAGCCGGATCTCGAGTTCGATCTGGCTCTTGAGGTCGGCCGTCCGGATCTGCTCCTGGCGCGGAACTGCGACAGGCTCTCTGAGCGGCGCGCGTCCCGGCGGCCGCCATCGAAGAGGGGCAGACGCAGCGCAACGCCGTAGGTGCGCGTCGGGAGTGCGCTGCCGATGCCGGTTCCGATGGAGCCGTAATCGGCGAAGCCCGCCACCGACGGCAGCCGCTCGAATTCGTGCCGCTGTAGCTGAGGCCGCGCCGTCCTCACGCCGTCTGCTGCGCCTTCCAATCGGCGCGCGCGGCGAGCGCTCTTTCCACGGCTTCACGATCCGCAAGCGCCTCCTCGGGGCGGTACGTCGAGCTGGATCCGGCAAGTTCCAGCTCGACTCGCAGGCTCGACGCCCATTCCGCGCAAGCAGTTGGAGCTGCGCCTGGCGTAACTGGTTTTCGCGCGACCAGCAGCCGCTGCCGTTCGTTCGCGAGCTGCGACTTGCGCGCGGGTCGACTTCGATACCCGTGCCGGTGCCGGCGTTCTTGCGGTTTTCTGCCGTTCGGCGCCGGCGCTTGCGCCAATTACACGTTCGCCTTCGCCGCTTCCACATGGGCGCGGGCCGCCAAAGCGTGCACGTATAGCATCGCGACCTGTGCGGCGACTTCATCCCGCGTGCTCTCGCCCTCCGCTTCCGATGCCCTGACCGCAGCTCGCGATGCCTGAAAGCGCCGGATCGCACTGAAATCGAAGATGGTCTGCGTGCCCGAGAGGCGCGCATCGAAGGTGTTGAACGGCCCGACCCGTCCGGAAACGTGAAACCGGGAATCGGGAGATGAATATGGATGCCCATCGCGGCGAGATTCCGCGTCTGGTTCATTTGTGAAACATAGGCATCCACATTCGGCAGCAGCGCTGCGCGAGCCTGCGCGGAGCGGGCGCTCGGCCTGATCGCATCGGCCTCAGCCGACCAGTTGCACGCGCGTGTTGCCTTCAGGCGCGAGGGCGATATCGACCGCCTGCTTCAGAGTGAGCCGCAACGGGGCCTGTGCGAAGGCGGGAGGCGCGGCGAGAGCAGATATGAGTACGGTCCTAGCACGGGTCTCTCCTTCAGCGGCTGGGGCACGGAAGCCGGCGCTGGCGAATGCGATGAGCCGTTCCGCGATGGCGCTCGATATCCGAGGTGTCGCACGATGCCACGCCGATGGCCTTCATGTGGTGCAGGCCGGCCAGGGTGTGCGCCATCGAACCGATCATGAAGAAACAACTTCCATACGATCTCTTCCGGACGCGACGTCCGGCAGCGCCCGCGTGAAAGCCGGCTATGAAGCGTTGCCGGATGATGTCGAACTGCTCCCGGATCACGCGGCTGAACAGATCGCCCGGTTCGCCGAACATGCGCCCGAACAGGCGCCTGAATTGCTCGGGCAGCGTGTCCGGGCCGCTGGCGATCACCGGCTCCAGAAAGGTGCGGAGAACATCCTCGATTTGGAGTGGACCGTCACCCGCGCGCCGCTCCAGCTCGTCGAGCGCTCGCATGCGGATCCCGTTCAGCGGGCCGAGCCGGCGGGCGAACATTGCCAGGATCAGCGCATCCTTCGAATGAAAGTGGTAGTTGACGGCCGCGAGATTGACGCCCGCGCGCGCGGTGATCTGGCGCAGCGAGGTTTCCGACAGGCCGTATTCGGCAAAGAGCCGTTCGGCGGCATCGAGGATGCGGTCCTTTGTGCTCGGGCAGCGCATCATGTTGCGTATGCATTTGAAGCGAACGTTCGTTTTAATTATACGACTGATTCAATCTGTGTCAACCCTCAGTGCGAGCGAGCTTAACCGGCGGAGCGCCGCCGTTCGCCGGTAGAACCGGCTGCGACTGCCGATTCGCGCGAGCGTTGAACCCGATTCGTCCGTAATCTGCCTACAGAAGGGAGCAAGACAACGAGGATGACCGGGAACATGGAAGATCAACGCGAACGATCGGGAGCCGGAGGCGCTTTGGTTCAACCTCTACTCGCGGCAGCGCTGGTTGTCCTCGGTCTTGCGGTGCTGCTCTCAGATAGACTGAACGATTTGAACCTGCTGCAATTGGCCCGGTACTGGCCGGTGTTTCTGATCGGCGGGGCCATCGCCGCGCTGCTCGACGGTCGTGATCGGCGGTAAAACGGAGGAGAGACCATGGTTCCCGGCGACATTGATTTCACGTCAGAACCGAAGCAGCGCAGACTGAGCCCCGGCGCGGTGATCGCGATTCTGCTGATCGCCGTTGGCGCGCTGTTGTTTCTGGATCAAAACGGCATCATCGACGCATGGCGCATCCTGCGCTACTGGCCGCTGGCGCTGATTGCGGTGGGCCTGCTGAAGCTGGCACAGCGGGATTGCGGGAGCAGGGCGGGCGCAATCATTCTCATCGTGATCGGCGTGCTCAACTCGGGTTGGGCGATCGGCTTCGCGACATGGTCCCGCATGTGGCCGCTCCTGATCATCATTGTGGGGGGCGTGCTGCTGTGGAACGCACTCTCGCCGCAGCGGGACGACACGACGCAAATCGCAGCGGAGCGTTCACGCCTGAACGAGTGGGCCCTGTTCGGCGGCGGCGAGCGGAAGCTGAGCATGCCGGATTTCGAGCGTGGTGACCTGCTCGCAATTTTCGGCGGCTTCGACATCGACCTTCGCCGTGCGGGGATGAAGAACGGGCGGGCCGTGATCGAAGCGAATTGTCTGTTCGGGGGAATTACACTGAAGGTCCCCGAGGACTGGAACGTCATCATGCGCGGCACCGGCATATTCGGCGGCTACTCCGATTCCACGCGCCATCCGCGCGCGGAGGAAGTGCCGATGGCGAACCAGCTTCTGGTGCGCGGGATCGCCATGTTCGGCGGCGTAGACGTAAAGAATTAGCTCGATGCACCCGCTGCTGGCCCGGTTCAGCCGCTTCGCGGCGTATCTGCTCGCGTGGGTTCCGCTCACGGCGATGCTGGTGTACCTGGTGGCTGTGCCGGGCGGGTTCGGCGTGGGTATAAGTGCGCTGGTGCTCGCGCCTTCCGCGCTCGTCTACGCGTTCGTGTGCCTCTCGACGTGGTTCTCCTGCCGGCTGCTGCCGCTGGACAAGGCAAGTACGGTGCGGGTACTCGCGATTCACGGAGCGGGCTCCTGCGTCGCGGGCTTCATCTGGGCGGCGGCGACCCTGGCGTATTCACGCGTGGTGTTCGAGTGGTTGCGCGTCGGCGCGGGCGAGAGCCGGCGGTTCGCGCAGCAGGCCGGGCCGATCCTGGTGGGCGCCGGTGTTCTGCTCTACCTGCTTTCGGTGGCGTTCCATTATGTGCTGGCCTCGGCTGCGGCGCGCAAACAGGCGGAACTCCGCGAGCGCGAGGCGCGTGTGCTCGCGAGCGAGGCGGAATTGCGAGCACTCAAGGCGCAAGTCAACCCGCACTTTCTGTTCAACAGCCTGAATTCGATCAGCGCGCTGACGAGCGTAGATCCTGTCGGGGCGCGGGAGATGTGCGTGCTGCTTGGCGATTTCTTGAGGCACACGCTCGGGCTCGGCGAGCGCGCGGTGATCCCCCTGAGAGACGAACTCGCGATGGTGCGGAACTTCCTGGCGATCGAGCGGGTGCGTTTCGGAGGGCGGTTGCGCGTGGAGGAAGACGTGGAGGACGCGGCCGAGGCGTGCCTGGTTCCGCCGCTCGTCCTTCAGCCGCTGATTGAGAATGCAGTGAAACACGGCATCGCAAACCTGGCGGAGGGCGGCTTCGTGCGTCTGGAAGCCAGGCGGGAGAACGGCGGCCTGATGGTGGCGGTGGAGAATGCCTTCGACCCCGAATACATCGCGCCGCGGAAGAGCGGCCTGGGGCTCGTGAACGTGCGCCGGCGGCTTGAAACGCGGTACGGTGAACGCGCCGCGCTGCGTATTTTCACGAACGGCGATCGGTACCGCGTACGGCTGTCGCTGCCGTTGGAGGAGAAATGAGCGCACTTCGCGCCCTGATCGTGGATGACGAGGAACTCGCGCGCCGTGTGGTTCGGGAGATGCTGGCGCCGCATGCCGACATCGAGATCGTGGCGGAGTGCGCCAACGGCTTCGAGGCCGTGAAGGCCGTCGGCCGAGCTCAGGCCCGACCTGCTGTTCCTCGACATCCAGATGCCGAAGCTCGACGGCTTCGAGGTGCTCGAACTGGTCGGGCGCCGAGCGCCGCGGTCGTCTTCGTCACGGCGTACGACGAGTACGCGCTGCGCGCGTTCGAGGTGCACGCGGTGGATTACCTGCTGAAGCCGTTCAGCCAGGAGCGCTTGGCCGACGCGCTCGAGCGCGCGCGCGCCGGAGCGGCTGGCGCGAACGGCGTCCGTCCGCGGCGCTGCGTGGCAGCAGCGCGGCGCGCGGCGACGCGCCGGCCGAGCGCTCATCGTGCGCGACGGCGCGCAGGTGCACGTCATCCCCGTCGACGCAGCTCGACTACGTCGAGGCGCAGGACGACTACGTCTGCCTGCACGCCGGAGGGAAGAAGTACCTCAAGGAGCAGACGATGGCTCGAGCCTGGAGACGTGCTGGATCCCGCGCGCTTCGTCCGCATCCACCGCTCGTACATCGTGAACATCGAGCGGCATCGCGCGGATCGAGCCGTACGCGAAGGACAGCCGCGTCGCGATCCTGCCGACGGCACGCGGCTGCCGGTGAGCCGGGCGGGCTACGCGCGGCTGCGCGAACTGCTGGGCGATCAGAGCTGACCGTCAGTGCGATTCATGCGCGCCAGTTCGGCGAGATCGAGGCGGCCCGTGTAGATCGCCATGCCGAGCGCGGCGTGGACGCCGATGCGCTGAAGCTCGCGCACGTCGTCAAGCGTGGTGATGCCGCCCGCCGCGGTGATCTCGAGCGAGGTCGCGGCGCGCAGCCGGCGGAACCAGTCGAGGTCCGTGCCCTGCATCATGCCTTCCTTGTCCACGTAGGTGCAGAGGAACCCGCCGCAGTAGGGCTCCAGCTCGCGCAGCACCTCTTCGGCGCGAGAGTCGCGTCGACTCCTGCCAGCCCTTCACGACGATGCGTCCGCCCTTCGAATCGAGCGCGATCACGACGCCGTTCGCGGCCGACCGCGGCTGCAAGTTTCTCAAGCAGCAGCGACGTTGACGCCGTCGGAGCCGAAAACGCCGCCGTGCCGACGATGACGCGGTGCGCGCCCTGATCGAGCAACGCGCGGCGCGCGCTCCGCAGTGCGCACGCCGCCGCCGACGCGGGTCCGCGCACGTGCGGCGAGGAACTCGACGATGGCGTCGTTGGAGCCGCGGCCGAGCGCGGCATCCAGATCGATCACCTGAATCTCCGGAAAGGCGGCGAACTGCTCCAGCATCTCCAGCGGCGGTCGCCTTCGAGCGCTTTGTCGCGGCCCTGGACGAGCTGCACCACTTTGCCGTCCATCAGGTCGATGCAGGGAATGATCATGTCGCGTCTCCTAACCGGGATGCCGCGCGCGTGCCAGAAACTGCTTGAGGTCGTCCACGGTGTAGGTGCCGTAGTGGAAGATGGAAGCGGCGAGCGCCGCGTCGGCTTCGCCTTCGGTGAGCACGCGCACGAAATGCTCGGGCTTGCCTGCGCCGCCGGACGCGATCACCGGGATGTGCGTGGCGCGCGAAACGGCGCGCGTCAGTTCGCAATCGAAGCCGTCCTGCACGCCGTCGGTATCCATGGAAGTCAGCAGGATTTCGCCCGCGCCGAGCGCTTCGCCGCGCGCGGCCCACTCGACGGCGTCGATGCCTGTCATCGTCGCGGCCGCCGCGCACGTAACACGTTCCACGCGCCGCGGCGCGACGCGCCTGGCGTCGATCGCCAGCACCACGGCCTGCGCGCCGAATTCTTCGCTCAGTTCGGTGATCAGCTCCGGCCGGTGCACCGCGGCCGTGTTGACGCTGACCTTGTCCGCGCCCGCGAGCAGGATCCGCCGCGCGTCGGCGACGCGAGCGGATGCCGCCGCCCACCGTGAGCGGGATGAAGACTTCGCGCGCCGTGCGGGCGACGACGTCGGCCATGGTGTCGCGGGCGTCGCTCGATGCCGTGATGTCGAGAAAGACGAGTTCGTCGGCGCCCTGCTGGTTGTAGCGGTCGGCCAGTTCCACCGGGTCGCCCGCGTCGCGCAGGTTCACGAAGTTCACGCCTTTCACCACGCGTCCGGCGGTGACGTCCAGGCAGGGAATGATGCGTTTGGCGAGCATGTCAGAGCTCCACGAAATTCTTCACGATTTGCAGCCCGAGCGGGCCCGGACTTCTCCGGGTGAAACTGCACGCCGAAGATGTTGCCGCATTCGAGCAGCCGCCGTGTAGGGCAGTGTGTACGTGCAGGTGGCCGCGGTGGCGTGGATGCAGCGGAACGTAATAGCTGTGCGCGAAATAGACGTACGGCTCGGCGCCGATGCCCGCCAGCAGGCGCGAGTCCGCGCGGCTTCCAGACTCGTTCCAGCCCATATGCGGCACGCGCGCGCCGGCGGGAAAGCGCTTCACCGTGCCTGCGAACAGCCCGAGGCCTGCGAGCGCCGGCGCTTCCTCGCTCGCTTTCGAACAGCGCCTGCAGGCCGAGGCAGATGCCGAGGAACGGCACGCCGGCCGTGATGCGTCTCCTCGAGCGCGCTCCGCACATCCAGTTGCGTCGAGCGCGCGCATCATCTGGCCGAAATGTCCGACGCCCGGCAGAATGATCTTGGACGCGCGCGCGCAGTCCCGCGGCGTCGCGCACGATGTTGTATTCCGCGCCGATCGCGCCGAGCGTGTTCTCCACGGAACGCAGGTTGCCTGCGCCGTAATCGAAGATCGCGATCACAGCAGACCCTTGGTGGACGGCAGTTCGTCCTTCAGCCGCTCGTCCTTCGAGCAGGCGAATTTCATCGCGCGCGCGAAGCACTTGAAGACCGCCTCGATCTTGTGATGGCTCGAGCGGCCGTACAGCACCTTCACGTGCAGGTTCGCGCCCGCGTGATTGACGAAGCCGTGGAAGAAGTCTTCGACCAGTTCGGCCTGAAGATCGCCGACCAGCCGCGACCTTACGTCCTTGTAAACGAGGTACGGCCGCCCGCCCAGATCGACGCGCCACAACCGCGAGCGTCTCGTCCATCGGCATCACAAAATAGCCGGCGCGATTGATGCCCTTGCGGTCGCCGAGCGCCTGCGCGAAGAGCTGGCCGAGCACGATGCCGACGTCTTCGACCGTGTGGTGCTGGTCGACGTCCAGATCGCCGTCGGCTGCAGCTCAGGTCGAAGCCGCCGTGCTTGGTGAACAGCTCCAGCATGTGATCGAGGAAACGGATGCCGGTGGAGATCGGTGTACTTGCCGCGGCCCTCGATCTTGAGCGTGCCGCGGATCTGGGTTTCGCTCGTGTTGCGTTCAACTGTGGCGGTTCTCATTGGGGCAGCACCTCTCCAGTTGATTGATGTCTGTCGAGCACGGCGATCGCGCCTTTCGGCCTGAAGCAGCGCGACACAGCTCGTCGCGCCCGGGCTGTCGAGCTGCGGCGATGCCGATGAACGGCACTCCTGCGGCGCGCGCGCGCGAGCATCGTCCACGGTGTCGCCGACGTACCAGATCCGCTCGCGCCGGCGGCAGTTTCGCGCGATCTGCACAGGCCGTCGCGGCGCGGGCTTGCGGTTCGGCACATCGTCGGCGGTGATCGATCGGATCGAAGAAGCCGTTCAGCGCGAAGCGCTCGAGCGTGACGTGCGATTCTCGCACTCGTGGCGGCCGGTGAAGATCGCGAAGCCGGAACCGCGCCGCCAGCCGTTCGAGCAAACCGTCGGCCGGCATCCAGCGTCTCGCGTAGATCAGGCCGTCGTTGTCCTCGCCCAAGAAGATGCTGCATTGAAGTGCTCCACGACGTCGTCGTAACTCAACATCTACGCCCTGCGTCCGCGCAGAGCTTGTGCGAGAGGTGCCAATCGTTGTTCCAGCCGCCGCGGTTCTTGTAATCCTGGATCAGCGTCGCGGCCGATCGTCTTGCCCGTGAAGTGCTGCGACGGTCTGCACGATGGCCTCGCGGTAGGACTCGGTGACCTCCACCAGCACGCCATCCATATCGAAAACCAGGACCGGTCTCGTTCACCAGATGCTCTCCAATTCAGCAAGAAAGCGCCCACCTGTCGCGGCGTCCCGACCGTGACGCGCACGCATCCCGGCAATCTCGTAACTGCGGTCGCGCACCAGCACGCCCGCGCTCGCGCAGTCGGTCGCGGACCTCGATGGCCCGCTGGCGCCGATCTGGAACAGGACGAAGTTCGCCTGGCTCGGGAAGTAGCGGATGCCGAGCGCGGTCAAAGCCCGCGTACAGCACGTCGCGCGCGGCCAGCACTTCGGCGACATACCTGCCGACGTACTCGCGTATCGCGGACCGCCGCGCGCGCGGCCAGCGCCGCCAGCGTGTTCACGCTGTAAGGCGATTGCGCCTTGTGCATGTACGCGACGTTTTCCGGCTGCGAAAACAGGCAGCCGAAGCGCATGCGCCGCCATGCCGAACACCTTCGAAAAAGTGCGGCTGACGAACAGGTTCGGGTACGCGGTCAGATCAGCGGCAGCGCCGTGACGCCGTAGAACTCGAAGTAGGCCTCGTCGATCAGGACAGCTGCCTGCGGCGCCTGCTCGAGAATGCGCTCGATCGCCGTCAAGACCGAGCGCCGTGCCGGTTGGATTGTTCGGATTCGCGATCAGGATCGCGCGCGTGTCGGGCGTCGATGGCGTCGAGCAACTCGTCGAGCGGGAACGCGAGGTTCCGTCGCTGGTAGTCGAGTCTCGCGGATCGCCGCGCCGGCCACTTCCGCGTAGAAGCGATACATCGCGTAGCCGGGCGCAGCACACACGTCGTCGCCGTCATCGACGTACGTGTTGATCAGGACCTGAATCGCTTCGTCAGTGCCGTTCGTGAACAGCAGCTGCTCTTCGCGGCACACCGAAGAACGCGGCGAGTTCGCGCTTCGCTTCGCCGTACTCCGGGATAGACGGTCAGCCTGCTCGCGCGTCAGGCATTCGCGCAGACATCTCGAGCACGCGCGGCGAGCAGCCGACTGTGTTCTCGTTGAAATCGAGACGCAGTTTGTCGGCGCGCCCGCCGGTCGGCGGCGAGTACGGCGCCATGCGCAGCACGGCTTCGCGCGGGCGCAGAGCTTCAGCCAGATGCGCACCTCCACGGAGCGGGCGTGCGCTTCGAGTCCTTCGGCGCGCGCCAGCGTCGTGATCGCCGGCGCGAGCCGCTTCAAGCGCGTCCGCGGCTCAACTCCTGCACGGAAATCACTTTGACGAAATCGAGCAGCCGAAAGCCCGCCGCGCACGCGCGCCGCGCCGGTCGTCGGCAGCACATGGTTGGGTCCGGAGGCGTAATCGCCCGCGGCTTCCGGGCTGTGCGGGCCGACGAAAACGCTGCCGGCGTGCCGCACCCGGTCCAGCAGTGCGCGCTCGGAATGCTGAGGTGCTCCGGCGCAAAGCGATTCGAGAGTCTCCAGCGCCTCGTCGAGCGAGTCGACGACCAGAATGATGGCGCTGTTCTTGTCGATCGCCTTCGCGCGCGACAGCGCGCCGTGGGCAGCGTCGCAAGCTGCCGTTCGACCTCCTTCGCCACCGCCTCGGCCAGGCTTTTCGATGTCGTCAGCAGCACGGCCGATGCTTCCACGTCGTGCTCGGCCTGCGCCAGCATGTCCGCGGCGATCACTCGCGGATCGCCATCTGCGGCAATAATCAGGATCTCCGTAGGGCCGGCGACGAAATCGATGCCCACCTCGCCGGCGAGCAGTTTCTTCGCCGCGGCGACATAGATGTTGCCGGGTCCGACGATGCGGTCCGACCTGCGGCACCGTCGTGGTGCCGTAAGCGAACGCCGCGATCGCGTGCGCGCCGCCCATCTGGAACACGTCGCGTCGCGCCCGAGCATGCGACGCGGTGCCGAAGATCTCGGCACGGCGCGCGGCGAAGCGACGCAGATGCGCGGCACGCCGGCGACCTGCGCCGGAATCACGGTCATCATCAGCGTGGAGGGCAGCGGATAGCGGCCGGAAGGAATGTAGGCGGCCACGGCGTCGAGCGGCCGCACGACCTGGCCGAGCTCGCAAGCCCGGCGCCGGTTCGCGACCATCTTCGCCTGCGGCAATGCAGTTCGGCGACGCGCGTATGTTTTTCGAGGCGGTCTCGACGGCCGCGCGGAACGCGGGCGCGAGCGCGCTCGGCGGCCGCCTGAAGCTCCGCGTGCCGGCACCGCGCACGGTCTTGCGCGTCAGCCCGTCGAACTTGCGCGCGTACTCGAGCAGCGCCTTGTCGCCCCGCTTCGCGCACGGCGTCCAGAATCGGCCGGACCGTCTGCTTCGGCTTCGGCCAGCCGCGCCGCGCGCCGCTTGAGCAGGCGCGCCGGCCTGCTTGGATCGAGAATCCGGATCATGGCTACATCACGATCTTGTTCAGCGGGTATTCGACAATGCCCTGCGCGCCCGGCCTGCTTCAGCCGCGGAATGATGGTGCGCACCGTGGATTCGTCGAGGATCGTGTTCACCGCCAGCCAGTCGTCATCGCTCAGCGTGCGAAATCGTCGGGTTCTTCAGCGCGGGCAGCACGCCCAGCACCGCCGCGAGGTCACTCGCTTCGCACGTTCAGCATCAGCCCGACCTTGCCCAGCGCGTTGATCGCGCCTTCCAGCAGCATCTTGATGTCTTCGAGCTTTGCCGCTTCCACTCGTCCTCCCAGGCTTCTTCGTTCGCGATGAGCTGCGTGTTCGATTCCAGCACCGTCTCGACGATGCGCAGCTTGTTGGCGCGCAGCGACGAGCCGGTCTCGGTGACTTCGACGATGGCGTCGGCCAGCATCGGGCGGCTTCACTTCGGTCGCGCCCCAACTGAACTCCACCTTGGCCTTCACGCCGTTCGCGGCCAGATAGCGCTTCGTGGCGCCGACCAGTTCCGTCGCGATGATCTTGCCTTCCAGGTCCTTCACCGATCTGGAACGGCGAGCTTCCGGCACGGCGAGCACCCAGCGCACTTTGCCGAAGCTCTGCTTGGCGTAGATCGAGATCGGCGACGGTCACGACGTCGGCGTCGTTCTCCTCGACCCAGTCGTGGCCGGTCAGCCCGGCGTCGAGCACGCCGTCCTCGACGTAGCGCGCCATCTCCTGCGCGCGGATCAGCATGCATTCGATCTCGGGATCGTCGATCGCGGGAAAATACGAGCGGCTGCTGGTCGTGATGTTGAAGCCGGCGCGGCGGAACAGGTCGATGGTCGCGTTCTCCAGGCTGCCTTTGGGGATGCCGAGTTTCAGTTTCATCTTGCCTCCGTAGACCTGCTCCGGGATCGTAAGTGCGCGTCTTCGGTGACGATCCACTCGCCGTTCTCGAGCGTGCGGAAGAAGCAGCTCTGATAGCCTTCGTGGCAGACGCCCGGCCCGAGCGCTTCCACCTGCACCAGCACGCAATCGCGGTCGCAGTCGGTCGAGATCTCCTTGACCACCAGCCGGTGCCCGGAGGTTTCGCCCTTCAGCCAGAGCTTGTTCCGCGAGCGGCTGTAGAACGTGGCGAAGCCGGTCTCGACCGTCATGCGGAACGCCTCTTCGTTCATGAAGCCAACCATCAGCACGCGGCCCGTGGCGTGGTCCTGAATGACCGCCGGCATCAGGCCGTCGAGTTTGGCGAAATCGAGCATTCCCATAAAAAAAAGCCCGCCTTACTTCGGCGGGCGCCCTTTCGCTTTGTTTGGGATTCCAGTCCACAGTTCGCCCGTCCGGTTAAGGATGGCGATGGTGATGGACGGGAACGAAGTGCATGAAATTGTGAGTATAGCAGAACACGCCTGCGATCCGCGGTACGCTGAACCCGATGAGGATCAGCCGCAGGGAACTGTTTTCAGCAGCCGCTGGACTAGCGCCGCAGAGCGCGGTGGCCGCCGGGACGAATCTACTCAAGCCGCCGGCGCTGAAGGCCGGAGATACAATCGGGCTCATTACGCCCGGCACCTACGTCTCGGACCCCGACTGTCTCGCGCTGGTCCGGCGCACGGTGGAGTACTTCGCACTGAAGCCAAAGTTCGGGCGGAACGTGGGGAAGCGCGTTGGTTACCTGGGCGGCTCGGACGACGAGCGGCTCGACGACCTTCACGCGATGTTCCGCGATCCCGAGGTGAAGGCGGTCTTTTGCATCCGCGGCGGCGTGGGTTCCTCCCAACTGGTAGACCGCATCGATTACGCGCTGATCCGGCAGAATCCGAAGGTCTTCCTTGGCTACAGCGACATCACATCGCTGCACCTGGCGATCCACAAACGCTCCGGCCTCGTCACCTTCCACGGGCCGGTGATGATCTCGCCCTTCACGGATTTCACGCAGGGCTGGTTCCGCAAGGCGCTGTTCGAACCGAAGCCGCTAGGAGCGATCACGAACCCGCCGGAAACGAATCGCCTTCGGCCGGCTCACGTACTCCGGACAGTGCGTCCGGGGCGCGCGCGCGGCCCGCTCGTGGGCGGCAACCTGACGCTGCTCACGCAACTCATGGGCACTCCGTACGAGGTGGAGACGCGCGGCCGCATCCTCTTCTTAGAAGACGTCGAAGAGCAGCCCTACAACATTGATCGGATGCTGACGCAACTGCGGCTGGCCGGCAAGTTCGACGGCGTCGCCGGAGTGATCTGGGGCGAGTGCAGCGATTGCGTGCCGCGCGAGTACAAGCCATCCTTCGAATCCACGTTCTCAACCGGCGAGGTGGTGGATCAGCATTCTCGGCAAACTGAAAGTCCCGGTCCTCTCCGGACTGGCCATCGGCCACACGAACGATCAACTCACGCTGCCCTACGGCATCGTAACCACTCTGGATTCGGACAAGGGAGAGCTCATCATCGAAGAAGCTGCGACAGTTTAGGTCAGCCGCCGTTGTAGCGCCGTAGAGTCGCCATGCGACCCGTCTGCGCACGGCTAAATCGTACCTCAATCGCCGATCAGTCCGGCCAGCGCGAGTTCGTAGCGATCGGCGACCCCGGTCTTCTCAAAGATGTGCTTCAAGTGCACTTTGACAGTGCCGGGCTGGATCCCGAGCTCCCCCGCCACCTCGCGATTCTTCATGCCGCGCCCAACCAGATCCATTATTTCGCGCTCCCTGCCTGTGAGCGCGTGACGCGGCATCCGAGCTTTGACCGGCCTCGGGCGCGCCTCAGTCCAAATGAGCCCGTCCGCGACGGCGCGGACGCAGTGAACGACCACATCCAAGTTGGCGGTCTTCGACAGGACGCCCTTGGCCCCAAGGCGGAGAAACCGCACGGTTTCGCCCTCGCTGGCGCTGACGCCCCAGACAATGCAATCCGCGACGTCGCGCAGTTCGCCAATCACGACGCCGATGGCCTGCGCCCCGAATGCCTTGTCGACCAGCGCGACACTGCCGGGGCGAGCGTTCGCAGCTCTCACGCAATCACCCGGGAGGGAGGTAACCGCGGCGATCTGGATGCCGGCCGTTCCGGCGAAGAGAGTTCTGAGGCCGAGCGCGGTGGCCGGCTGCACATCGGAGATGACGAGTTGGATAGCCATGCAGTCGCTGATGATTTAGTGCGTACAGCACGAAGGGTTCTCAAGAAAGATCGGCAAAAGTCGATGAGGACGTTAATGCCAGGTTTTTCGAACCCGGCGGAGGAGAAAGGCGGCTCGGGCCGGGTTCTGCTAATTGCGCCGGCGCGAGCGACATCCTCCGAGCTGCGCGCGCTGATGGAGTGCGAACTCCCGTCACTGGAAGTCACTCTGTTCGAACGCTATCCGAACCCTGAGGAGGTGCTCGAACTAGCGGCCAAGCCAGGAACGCGCGCCTGCCTGCTGGACGTGGCGGCGCAGCCGGCAGCCGCGGATCTGGTGATTGAGGCTCTGTCTCACCGCGACCCGCGCGTGCCGGTGGTGGCGGTTCTGCCGGCAAACGATCCGAACCTGATGCTGCGCTCGTTGAGGCAGGGCGCGAGTGAGTTCCTCGTCCGGCCGTTTACGGCCGAGCAACTGCAAGCAGTTTTCGCGAAACTCAGCGGCGCGGAGCGGAAGAAGCCTGAAGTCGCCGGCGGGCGGGTGATTGGTGTCATTCCGGCGAAAGGCTCCGTGGGCGCGACGACGCTCGCGTGCAATCTCGCGCCGTCGCTCGCGCGACGGGTGAAAGGCCGCGTGTTGCTGGCCGATCTAGATGGGCTCGCAGGAAGCGTCGCGTTCGTGATGAAGATCCGGTCCACTTACAGTTTCGCGGACGCGCTGCAACAATCCGGCTGTCTCGACCCCGACCTATGGAAAGCGCTCGTAACGCCGTCGCAGGGCATTGACGTGCTGCTGTCGCCGGAGAATCCGATTGACGGACTGGACCCGTCGTGCGATCCCGGGCCGATCCTCGACTACGCGCGCGCACACTATGACCTGGTGATCGCCGATTGCGGCGGCACTTTCGGGCATTGGAACACAGAAATCGCAAAGCGGACCGAAGGCATTGTACTGGTGACTACGCAGGAGATCGCCAGTGTACATGGCGCACAGCGCGCGCTGGCGCGCCTGGAGCACACCTCGATGGACCCGGGCAGGATCAGCCTGATCGTCAACCGGTGGCGTCCGAATGTGCCGCTCCCACCGGAGAAGATCGGTGCCTCGCTCGCGATTGATGTGCTCCAAACCCTGCCGGACGCACCCGACGCGATCCGAAAAGCGCTGATCGACGGAAAGGCCGCGCCGGTGGCAAGCCGCTACGGCGAGGCAATCGCGGAACTCGCGGATAAGCTCGCGGGCCACGAGCGTCCGGTAGTGGCGAAAGGCGGCGCGGCGTCCAGCCTCGCGGGATGGTTCGCCCGGCTCTGGTGAACGGCGCCGTCACGCGGCGATACCGATGTGCAGAGCTACGACGCCGCCGGTCATGCGTTCGAACTGGACGGACGAGAACCCGGATTCGGTCATCTGGCGCGCGAGTTCCTCCGGCCCAGGGAACTTGCGCACCGATTCGGGCAGATAGGTGTAGGCGTCGCGGTAACCGGAGATCAGGCCGCCAATGGCGGGCAGCACGCGCCCGGAATAGAAGCCGTAGATCGCCGCGAAACCGGAATGCGCGGCTGGGAGAACTCCAGAATCGCCGCCACGCCGCCCGGCCTCAGCACGCGCCGCATCTCGGCCAGACCCTTCCGGTAGTTGGCAAGGTTGCGGAAGCCGAAGCGGCGGTGATGAGATCGAGCGAAGCGTCCGGCAACGGCAGCGCCAGCGCGTCGGCTTCAAACAGCGACGAGCGGCAAACCGCCGGCGCGCGAACTTGCGGCGCGGCCTCGACCAGCATGGGGTGGCAGAAATCGCTGCCCATCACGGCGGCGTCCGCGCGGCGCGTTCGAGCGCCAGAGCAGAAGGTCGCCGGTGCCGCAGCAGAGGTCGAGGACGCGGGCGCCGGGCCGGCGCAGGACCGGGCGAACGACGCGGACCGTGCGGCGCGCGCCAGTAGCGGTCGATGTTGAGCGACAGCAGGTGGTTGAGCAGGTCGTAGCGGCGGGCGACGCGGCCGAACATGCCGCGCACCCAGCGAGCGGCTTCCTGTTCGCCGTGCGCTCCCGGCGGCGTGGTCCCCGCCGCATCCGCTCATGCCGAGGGCTTCCTGAATGGCCGTGCGGACCATGGTCTCGTCGAGCCCGGAAACGATCCTCACTTCGCCGATCGCGACGGGCAGCACGAAGTGCACCTTGCCCTGCAGCGGTCTTCTTGTCGCGACAACGGCGACTGCGAGGTTCGTCCGGCGGCGATGCCGTCCAGCGGCGGAATCGGGCCGTAGAGCGTCGACCGCGTCCAGGATGTCGCCTGGCATGCGTCGGCGCGACAGGTGCCCGCGTGCGCTCGCGAGATACGCGGCGGCGCGCATGCCGAAGGCCACCGCCTCGCCGTGCAGGAAGCGCGTGTAGTCGGTCTCGGCTTCCAGCGCGTGGCCGACGGTGTGGCCGAAATTGAGGATGCGCGCGCAGGCCGCCCTCGCGCTCGTCGGCCGAGACCACTTCGGCCTTGATGCGCACCGATTCGGCGATCATGCGCTCGACCACCTCCGGTGTCGCGGGCGAGCACGCCGGCGCGTTCCCGGCCATCAGGTCGGAACAGTCGGGGCTGCGGATGATGCCGCACTTGATGACTTCGAACAGGCCGGCGCGGTATTCGCGCTCGGGCAGCGTGCGCGAGCACGTCCGGGATCGATCAGCACGGCAAGCGGCTGATGGAACGCGCCGACCAGGTTTTTGCCGCACGCGAGATTCACGCCGGTCTTGCCGCCGATCGCCGGCGTCCACCTGCGCCAGCAGCGTGGTGGGGATCTGGAGCACCGGGATGCCGCGCATGAAGATGGCGGCCAGGAAGCCGCCGACGTCGGTGACGATGCCGCCGCCGAAGGCGATGACGAGGCTCGAGCGGTCGCCGCCGCGGCGCACCATCTCGTCGGCCAGCGCTTCGACCGCGGCCAGGCGCTTGTCGCTCTTCGCCGCCGGGAAGAACAGGATTTCGTGCGTGCGTCCGGCCAGAGCCGCGGTCGAGGCGCCGCGCCGTGGAGCTCCCAGACGTCGGCGGTGGTGACGACGAAACGCTCGTCCCGCGCGCGCTCGGGAAGTAGCGCGGCGGCGCGGCTCCAGAATGCCGCGCTCGACGATGGCTCGATAGCGGCGCTGCGGCGTGTCCACGCAAAGGAAGGCATACAGTCGTTGTACCATGGTGCGGCTACGCTGCGAATACCTGAATACAGCGCAATGGACCGGATTTCCTGGTGGTCGGCGCGGGCGTCGCCGGCTTGCGCGCGGCCATCGAACTGGCCGAGGCGGGCCGCGTGCTGGTGGTGGCCAAGGACAGCCTGCGGAGTCCTCCTCCGAGTACGCGCAGGGCGGCATCGCGGTCGCGCTGAGCGACGACGACGAGGTGGCGCTGCACGAGCAGGACACGCTCGCGGCCGGCGACGGGCTGTGCGATCCCGCAGCGGTCCGCACGCTGGTGGAGCGAGGGCCCGGCCGCGATCGAGCAGTTGATCGAGTGGGGCGCGGAGTTCGACCGCGAAGGCGAGCAGCTGGCGTTCGCGCGCGAGGGCGCGCACAGCCGCAGCCGCGTGCTGCACGCGCAGGGCGATTCCACCGGCACGCGAGATCGCGCGCGCGCTCTATCACAAGGCGGCGTCGCTGCCGAACGTCGAGTTCCGGAGCTTCGCGGCGATCACGGACCTGCTGGTTCGGACGACGGCGAAGTCGGCGGGCGTGGTGGCGTGCGACGCGTCGCGCGAAGCGCTGCTGCCGCTGCGCGCGCGCGCCGTGCTGCTGGCCACCGGCGGCCTGGGCCAGCGTCTACCTCGACACCACCAATCCGGACGTCGCCACCGGCGACGGCGTGGCCGCCGGCATGGCGCGCCGGCGCCGAGATCAGCGACATCGAGTTCGTCCAGTTCCATCCGACGGCGCTGCACCTGGAGGGCGCGCCGCGTTCCTGCTCTCCGAGGCGCTGCGCGGCGAAGGGGCCGTATCTGCTCAACGCGCGCCGGCGAGCGCTTCATGCACGCGCTACCATCCGACTGGCGGAACTGGCGCCGCGCGACGTGGTTTCGCGCGCCATCGTCGAGGAAATGCGGCGCAACCGGCGCCGCGCAGTGTACCTGGATCTCGCGCCATCTCGGGCCGCGGATTTCGTCGCGCGCCGCTTCCCGCGCATCTACGAGACCTGCCTGCGCTACGGCCTCGACCTGGCAGCGCAACCGGCGCCCGGTTCACCCGGCGGCGCACTACGCGATGGGCGGCGTCCGCACGGATCTCGACGGCCGCACCAGCGCTGCCGCGCCTGTTCGCCGCCGGCGAAGTGGCCTGCGACCGGCGTGCACGGCGCCAACCGCCTGGCGAGCAATTCGCTGCTGGAAGGCGTGGTCTTCGGCGCGCGCGCGGGCGGGGCGATGCGCGAGCGGCCGGGAGCCGCCGCTCGCGGAGCGCGCCGCCGCCAGGAGCTGCCGGTTCCCCTGCATCGGCGGCGGACGGAACTGCGGCGGCTGGCGCTGGCGGAAGCTGCGGCATCATGCGCGACGGCGAGTGACCTGGACGCGCCTGCGAGCGCCTGCTGGCGGTGCGCGCAGCACGTGCCGCGGACGCCGAACCGCGCGCTGTTCGAACTGCGCAGCATGCACACGTTGTCGCTGTTGATCGCCCGCTGCGCGCTGGCGCGGCGGGAGAGCCGCGGCGCGCACTACCGCACCGATTATCCCCGAAAGCAGTCCCGACATTCCAGAAGCACTCGCTTGTCTGCCGACGACAGATGAAGTTCAGTTTCGTCTGACGCCCGACGTCCGCGCGCCCGGCTGCGCCACGGTCGCGCCGCCGTCTTGCGATCGTGCTGCTTGCCGCCGTCCCGCTCGGATCATGCCGGTCCGGCGACGGCGCTGTGGGCCGCGCCGGCCATTCTGCTCGCGGCGATGCTGATCGCCTGGGCGGCGGAATCGGCGCAGTTTTTTGTCGCCCAGGGCTTCGCGCTCGCCATTCTGGCCTGGCTGCAGACGCTGCCCGAGTTCGCCGTCGAAGCTCGTGCTGGCCTGGAAGCAGCAGGTGCCGCTGCTGCTGGCGAACCTGACCGGCGCGCTGCGCCTGCTGACCGGGCTGGGCTGGCCGATGATCTACTTCGTCGCCGCGTTCTTCTACCGCCGGCGAGCACAAGAAGCCGCTGGGCCGGATCAAGCTGGACGAACGAGCACTCGCGTGGAGGTGGTCGGGCTGCTGGTCCCGCTGGTTTACGTCGAGCTTCATCTGGTGGAAGGGGTCGCTGATCTGGTCGGACGCCGGCGTGCTCATCGCGCATCTATGCGGCGTACTCTGATCGTGCTGTAGCAAGATGCCGCCCGAGGAAGCGGAGGGCGATGAAGAACTCGAACGTGATTCCCCGGACGATCGTCAAATCGCGCCCGCCGGCGTGCGCATCCTGATCATCGGCGGCGCTGTTCGTCGAGCGGCGGAGTGCTGATCTATTTCACGGCCGAGCCGTTCCTGGGCAGCCTGCTGGCGGTCTCGGCGATGATCGGCGTGCCGAGCTTCGTGTTCGTGCAATGGGTGGCGCCGTTCGTCTCCGAGTTCCCGGAGAAGGTCTCCGCGTTCTACTGGGCCCGCACGGTGGACCGCGCGCCGATGGCGCTGATGAACATGGTGTCGAGCAACATCAACCAGTGGACGCTGCTGGCGGCCATGCTGCCCATCGTGTACTCGATCAGCCGCGGCGCGCCTTCGGCGATCCCGTTCGACGCGCAGCAGGAACTCGAACTGCTGATGACCATCGGGCAGTCGCTGGTCGGCATGGTGTTCCTGGTCAACATGGAGCTGGCCTGGTGGGAGGCGGCGGCGCTGTTCGCGCTGTGGGGCATCCAGTTCGGGTTTTCGCCGGTACCGCCCGGGCGCCGGGCGGCATGGCTACATCGCGACGCACATTCACTGGTGGGTCACGGTGGCGTACCTGCTGTGGGCGGGACTGGCGATAGTGCGGATGTTCCTCGGGTACCGGCACCCGAACGCATTCCGGCACTTCGCGCACATGTGGCGCACGCACGTGCTGAAAGCCGACGTGCGGGCGTAGTGTCCCGACGCTGAGGCGGCCGGGCGGCTACTCGTCGTCAGGCGCGGGCGGCGGCTCTTCGCCGACATCACCCGCCGCGTTCTCGAACTTCGTGTAGTCCTTGATAAATATGAGTTCGGCAACGCCGGTGGGGCCGTTGCGCTGCTTGGCGATGATCAGCTCGGCTTTGCCGCGCAGGTCCTCGCGATCATGCTGGTAGACTTCGGCCGGAAGATGAAGGCGACCAGATCGGCGTCCTGCTCGATGGATCCCGACTCGCGGAGGTCGCTCAGTTGCGGGCGGTGGTCGCCGCTGCGCGTTTCCGGCGCGCGGCTCAACTGCGAGAGCACCAGGATCGGGCACGTTGATTTCCTTCGAGAGGAGCTTCAGGCCGCGCGAAAGCGCGCTGACTTCCTGGTACGCGGTTTTCGTACCGGCCGCGGCCGGTCATCAGTTGCAGATAGTCGACGATGACCAGACCCAGCTCCGCGCTCGGCGCTTGCAGCCGCCGCAGCTTGGCGTGCATGTCCATCAGGTTGATGCCGGCGGTGTCGTCGATGTACAGCGGCGCCTCGAGCCATCTGGCGGCGGCGCGACTCGAGTTTGCGCCGCTCGTCGTGCGTTGAGATAGCCGGCGCGGAACTTCTGCTGGTCCACGCGCGCCGCGGCGCAGATCATGCGGGTCAGCAGCGACTCCTTGGACATTTCGAGCGAGAACACCGCCACGGTCTTGGCTTCATGCTGCGAGCGCCACGTGCTGCGCGATGTTCAGCGCCAGCGCCGTCTTGCCCATCGACGGGCCGCGCGGCCAGGATGAACAGGTCGCCCGGCGTGCAGCCGCCGGTCATCTCGTCGAACTTGATAAAGCCGGTGCTGATGCCCTTGATCGCGCTTGCCGGATCGAGGAAGGCGTTGATGCCGCCTTCGTACGCTGTCGAAGATCTGCCGCGGCGTTGAGAAGGCCGTGTCTTGACGCGTGCCTCGCCCAGCTTCAGCAGCGTTTCTTCGGCGCCGGCGAGGATGTCGTCGGGCTCGTCCTCGCCCATCATGCAGCGGTCGATCAGCTTCTGCGAAGCGAAGATGATCCGGCGCAGCAGGGACTTGTCCCTCACGATCCGGACGTAGCTGTCGAGGTTGCGGAGATCTGCGGCAGCCCGTCGTCGAGCGAAACCAGGTAGGTGAGGCCGTCCACCGATTCGAGCTCGCCGTGCTTCATCAGCTCGTTGGCCACGTCACGCGGTCGATGCGCTCGCCGCGCTCCTGCAGGTCGCGCCATGCGCCGGAAGATGCGGCGGTGCTTTTCGAGGCTGAAGTCGTCCGGCTCGATGCGCCCGGCACCTGGATGAACAGAGACTCGTCCAGCAGGATGGAGCCGAGCACGAACCGCTCGGCGTCCAGATTGACCGGAAGGCCTTTATCGAGTGTCGAATCAGCGGAGGGCATCAGAGAAGGGACTCTCTATTACAGCGGCCATTGGCGCGTCGGCGCAACGTTGATTTTCGCCGTTCGGAATGTAGCCGTTGCGCTGTGAATAACTCGGCCGCACAACGGGCCGGGTTGCGGGTGTGTAAGGTCCTGATTCGCCGAGAGTTCCGGAATCCCGTGGATTTCACCCACAGGTTTTCCACAAAACAGAACGAGTCAAGTGTGTTCTGAGGCTAAGAGCCCTTCACCGAATTCGGTCCGGTGGGACACCCTTGTGGGGGGTAGGGCGAGCCTCAACGGTGCGTTGGCGTCGGCGCTTCAAGGCTAATCGCAAATACAACGAGCGCCGTCGGCCCAACCGGCCGCGGCTCTACGTCCAGTAGTTCCGGTCCAGACTCCGGTACTGCACAGCCTCGGCAAGGTGCTTCGCGCTGACGCTCTCTGCCTTATCCAGATCCGCAATTGTCCGCGCAACCTTCAAGATCCGGTCGTGCGCGCGCGCTGAAAGCCCGAAGCGCCGCATCGCCATCTCCAGCGTTCGCTCGCCGGCATCATCCAGCTGGCACAGCTTCCGCAGCAGCCGCGGCGGAAGTTGCGCATTGTAATAGCCCGCGCTGCCTGCTGAATGACCCGCGCCGCCTCCACCCGCGCGCGCATCTCCGCCGTGGACGCGCCCTGCGTCTCGCCGCGCATCTCCTTATAAGGCAACGGCCGGCACCTCGATGTGCAGGTCGATCCGGTCGAGCAGCGGCCCGCTGATCTTGCCGAGGTATCGCTGCATGATCGCCGCCCGTGCACCGGCACTCCCGCGTGGCGTCGCCGTAGAAAGCCGCACGGGCACGGATTCATCGCGCCGACCAGCATGAAGCTGGCGGGGAACGTCAGCGTCATCGTGGCGCGCGCGATCGTCACCGCGCCGCTCCTCGAGCGGCTGCCGCAGCAACTCCAGCACGTTGCGCGGGAACTCCGGCAGTTCATCCAGGAACAGCACGCCGTGGTGCGCCAGGCTGACCTCGCCCGGCCGCGGCATGCCCGCGCCGCCGCCGATCAGTCCCGCGTCGGAGATGGTGTGGTGCGGCGCGCGGAACGGCCGTGCCGTCAGCAGTCCCGCGCCCGTCGGCAGAGCGCCCGGCCACGCTGTGGATCTGCGTGGTCTCCAGCGCCTCGTCGAAGAGTCAGCGGCGGCAGAATGCCCGGCAGCCGCTTCGCCAGCATCGTCTTGCCCGAGCCCGGCGGCCCGATCATCAGCACGTTGTGCCCGCCCGCCGCGGCCACCTCAAGCGCGCGCTTCGCCGTCTGTCTGCCCGCGCACGTCGCGAAAATCCGGCAAAGACGGGTCGTCCGGATTCGGTTGCCGGCGCACCTTCGAATCGAACCGGCGCGTAACTGCTCGGGCTGGCTCAGCAGCGAAACCACCTCCGCAACGTGCCGCACGCCGTACACGCGCACGCCCTCCACCACGGCCGCCTCGCGCCGCATTGTCCGCCGGCACGATGAACGCTGGGAATCGTTCGCCTTGCCGGCGCACACCGCCATCGAGAGCGCGCCGCGCACCGGCCGCACGCTGCCGTCCAGCGATAACTCGCCCGCGATCAGGATACTGATCGGCGTTCGTGCACCTTCCCCGTCGCTCCCAGGATCCCGATCGCCATCGGCAGGTCGAACCCGGTGCCCTCCTTGCGAAGATCGGCCGGCGCCAGGTTGACCGTCACGCTCATGTTCGGGAATCCGAGCCTCGAGTTCACCAGCGCCGATTTGATGCGTTCCCGGCTCTCCCGAACCGCCGTGTCGGGCATTCCGACCGTCGTGAACGTGTTACCCGTGATGCCGGTAGTGGCCCACAAATCGACTTCAACATCGATTTTGTGGGCGTTAACTCCGTACACAGCGGCGGTTTGAGCGTGGAAAAGGGACATGGACTCAAGAGGTAGTGCGCGGGCGGCCGGTTTCCTCTCACTTTTCCGTGCGCCAAAAATGGCCCGCCGCCAATGAGATGCGTACCCGGTGCCCGCCACGAAGTCCAGGACAGAACGGGGATTACTTGTTCCGGTCCTCGAAGGTCACCATGACGTGGTTCTTCCCGGCAGTGTTCGTCACGTTGACGGTCACGCTGCGGGTGCCGTTCTTCGAGGTGATTGTGTGGGTGCCGTCGGTTGAATCCGCATTCACCTCAAAGCCAGCCTCGGTGAGGGCGTCTTTGTAGAACTGAGTCACCGCGCTCTCGGATTGGCTGGTGGTGATGGAGTAGAGTCCGCCGAAGCCCTTGGGCCCGTCGCCTGCAATAGCGGTCTCCGGTGTTTCGCCCTGCAGCACGGGAACCCAGGACGGCAATTTCGCGGCTGCGCCTGCTCCTACCCGGGCAGTGCCCTCGGCAGTCTTTACCTCGAATGACCCGGTGTCGCCGTCGCCCGTGGCGCCGACAGTAGCGGTCTCGCCGTCATCACCGGTGAACGTCATCCGGCCCTGCTTGATGTCCTCGAAATTCAGCGTGACCGTCTTGCCGGTGCTCTTCTCCCGAAGCGTCACCACGCCACGGCCCTCGTCCACTTTCACTATCTCCACGTCCGGGTTCGAAGCCGCAATCATCTTCGCCGCCGCCACGCCCGGATTCCTCTGCCACAGGCCAGGATCGATGCCGGCCTGCTTCGCCTTATGGACCAGGAAGAACCCTGTACCGACGACTGCCACGGCGCCAAGCAAAAAGAGGGCGCCCACGATGATGAGCACCAAAACCAGCGGGCTCATCTTCTTCTTATTGGGTGGCGGAACGGGGCTCCCGTAGCCGGGCGGCGGATATCCTTGAGGTTGCGGTGGATAGTTTGCGGGGTATTGAGGAGGTTGATTCGGTGGATAGTTGGTTCCCATGTTCGCTCTTTGACTGCGACTGGTGATCCCGCTGATTGTACCGCCACCGCCCCGGAGCGTGCCGCCCCTTCCGGCCTTTACTCTTCCAGGGGCTGTGTCTCGAGTTGCCGCTCCTGCAGCAGGAGTCTCCGCAGAATCCGGAGGTCGTTCAGGATTCGCCGGCTGGTCCCCATGTGCAGGGAGAGCTTCGCGAGGTTGTACCCGACCAATTGCAGTGCCTGAAGCCGCCGCTCCGGCTGGGGTTGCGTCACTTGTGCTTCGATGTCGGCCCAGCCTCTCCTACCGCTTCCTCGAGCAGGGAGAGGAATTCCTGCGCGCTTTCAATGCTTTCGAACGGTGATTCCGGTTGTTCGCTCACAGGCATGCCTCCCAGTCCTCTAAATTGTAAACCGCTCAGCCCTCGATCCGCATTGGCGTCTGCGACCATCCAATTACCGCATCGGGAAGCCCTCGGGTGTATATTTCAGGCAGGGGGGGACATGCTGATCAGATTGATTCAACTCATCGAGAGTCATTGGGATTTGCTGACCGATCGCATCATACGAAAGATTTGCCAGGACCCCCGGCTCCAGCACATCGGTTCACTGCCGGAGAGCGACCTCCGTGACAAATCGCGTGACATCATCGAGCATCTGGGACATTGGCTCTCGGTCCGGGACGAGACAAAGGTTGCCCAACGCTTCGAGCGGATCGGAGCGCACCGCTTTGCAGAAGGAGTGCCACTTGCTGAAGTGGTCCTCAGCTACATCATTATCAAGGATTCGGTGCTCGACTTCGTGCGGTCACAGGGGCTCGATGTGAACGCGATGGAACTGTGGGCGGAAGAGGAACTTCAGCGCGACGTCGGCCACTTTTTCGACTCGGTAATCTATCACCTCATCCGAGGCTACGCTAATGCGCGCGAGAACCGCAGCGTGCGAACCGCCTGACGGCTAAGTGCGCACCACGCGCCGGCCTTCGATCGGTACTTCCCCGACAGCACCATGGTGATGGCTTCGGTGTAGATGCGGTGCTCCTGCTCCAGAATGCGCGCCGAGAGCGTGTCGGCCGTGTCGTCATCGAGCACCGGCACGACGGCTGCACCAGGATGGGGCCGGAGTCCAGATTCTCATCGACGAAGTGCACCGTGCAGCCGCGTCACTTTGACGCCGTGCTCGATGGCCTGGTGCTGCGCGTCCAGGCCCGGGAAACGATGGCAGCAGCGCCGGGTGGATGTTCAGAATCCGCACCGGGAACTCCCGCACGAAGTAGGCGCTCAGCAGCCGCATGAAGCCCGCCAGGCAGACCAGATCCACCTGGTGCTTCTTCAATTCCGCGACCACCATGCGGTCGTAGACTTCGCGGTCGAGTCCCTTCGATGGCAGTCGAAACCGCCTTCAATCCCGCGCCGGCGCGCCGTCTCCAGGCCTTGCGCCTCCGGACGGTTCGAAATCACCACGGCGATGCCGGCGTCGATATGCGGCCGCGGCGACGTGTCGCGCGATGGCCTCGAAATTCGAGCCGCGCCCGGAGAGCAGAATGCCGATGCGTTTCTTCATTTGTAGATCACCCGGGCCGCGGTGCCGCGCGGTGGCTTCACGACGCGGCCGATTTCGTAGAGGTCTCGCCCAGCCGCTTCAGCGCGCGCGCGGCCGCGGCCACGTCCGTCTGCGCCACCACCAGAATCATGCCGATGCCCAGGTTGAACGTGCGCCGGAAATCGTCGTCCGGCACGTTGCCGAGCCTCTTCAGCAACTCGAAGACGCGGCAGCACCGGCCACTGCCGACTGTCCACTTCAACGCCGAGGCCCTTGGGCAGAATGCGCGGCGTGTTGTCCGTGATGCCGCCGCCGGTGATGTGCGCCGCGCCCTTCAGCACGCGCGCCTTGGCCACAGCGTCTGCATGCGGCTTGAGATAGCTGCGGTGGACCTTGAGCAGTTCGTCGGCCACCGTGCAGTCCAGTTCGGCGACGAAACGTCTTCGCGCGAGTAGCCCGCCACCTCGAACAGCAGTTTGCGCGCCAGCGAATAGCCGTTGGTGTGCAGTCCGGTGGAGGGCAGGCCCAGCAGCACGTCGCCCGGCTTGAATACGCGCGCCGGTGAGCATCTTGGCTGCGCTCGACGCCGCCCACGATGAATCCGGCCAGATCGTACTCGCCCGGCTGTGTAAAGGCCCGGGCATCTCGGCCGTCTCGCCGCCGATCAGCGCGCAGCCGTTCTCGTTGCAGCCGCGCGCCAGGCCGTCGACAATCTGGCCGCGTCACATCGGCGTCGAGCTTGCCGGTGGCGAAGTAATCCAGGAAGAACAGCGGCGCGGCGCCCTGCACGGCGATGTCGTTCACGCAGTGGTTCACCAGGTCCTCGCCCACCGTGTCGTGGCGGCCGGCCTGAATGGCGACCTTCAGCTTGGTGCCCACGCCGTCGGCCGACGACACCAGCACCGGCTGCTTCCAGCCGCTCAGACGGTAGCCGGCGCCGAAAGTGCCGATCTCGGTCAGGACTCCGCGCGTGAACGTGTCCGCGAGCCAGGCTCTTAATGCGCGCAACGGCGCGGTCGGCTTCGTCGATATTCACTCCGGCGTCTTTGTAGCGAATGGATTTTGCGCGTGCCATAGTGGAGTAACCTTTATTATGCCGGACGCGGCACGGCGCCCGGTAACGAATCCGCCCATAATAGCGCCTTACAGGTTCACTCCCATGATTCGGTTCTGTATCTCTCGTCATGCGCGGTGTCGCTGTACGCCGGGCCGCCCACGGTCCTGCGCGATACGCGACGCGCGGATCGTCACCGTGAGCGGCCCGGTGATCGAAAAGGGCACCGTTGTGATGCGCGACGGGCTGATCGAAGCCGTCGGCGCGAACGTCGCGATTCCGCCGGAGGCGTGGATCATCGAAGGTGAAGGGCTGACGGTGTATCCGGGACTCATCGACGCCCTCAGCACCGTGGGCATGCCGGAGGCGGCGCCGCGGCGCCGGCGACGCGCGGCGATCCGCGCCGCACCGCCGGCGCCAGTACCCGCGACGCTGCCGCGGTCCGCGCGGGCCCGAGGATCGTCCCTCGAGCACAAGCTGGCTGCGCGCGGCCGACAACTCAACGCCCGCCGACCGCCGCATCGAGCAACTGCGCAGCGCTGGGCTTCACCACCGCCGTGGTCTTTCCCGACGCGCGGCATTTTCGCCGGACAGGGCGCTGTGGTCAACCTGGCCGGCGAGAAGGGCGGCACATGGTGGTGGCCCGCCCGTCGGCGCATGTATCTCACGCTACTGCGCGCGGCGGCTTCACGAGCTTCCCCGGCTCGCTGATGGGCGTGATGGCTTACATCCGGCAGATCTACCTGGATGCCGCGCACTACCGCGCCGAAGCGCGATCGTTACAACGCACAACCGGCGGGCATGAAGCGGCCCGATTACGACCGCGCGCTCGAAGGCGTGCTCGAATCCCCGCGCATTCTGCTGCCGGCCAGCCGCGCCGTGGAATGGACCGCATGACGCGGTTCGCGCCGAGCTGAAGCAGCCCACCGTGCTCTATGGCGGCGCCGGAAGCCTACGCCGCCGCTGCGATGCTGCGCGAAGCCGGCATGCCGCTGCTGGTGAGCCTGAAATGGCCCGAGCGCGACGCGTGAGGCCGATCCCGGACGAAGTCGGACGACCTTGCGCACGCTCGAGATGCGGGAGCAGGCCCCGTCCACGCCCGCCGCGCTCGCCAAAGCCGGCGTGCCGCTTCGCGCTCTACACCGAGGGCATCCAGCCGGCGACCTGACGCGCGCCATGAAACGCGCACTGGATGCCGGGCTGGCGCACGCTCGACGCTCGTGGGCGCTCTCACGCTCGGCCCGGCCGAAATCTACGGCGTGGCGGACCGGCTGGGCAGCATCGAGAAGGGCAAGATCGCCAACCTCGTCGTCACGGACGGCGAGATGTTCGGCGAGAAGACAAAGGTGAAGTACATCTTCGTCGACGGCGCGAAGTACGAGCCCGCGCCCGAGCCGAGAGCCCGAGAAGACGGAGGCAGCGAAATGAAGCGGCTCGCGCTGATTCCTCATTGTCTGGCAGCCGTCTGGCCGCGCTCGCCGCGCCCGCCGGTGGTGGTACAGAACGCCACCGTGCTCACGGTCACCAAGGGCACCTTCAAAGGGTCCGTGCTGATGCGCGACGGCAAGATCGCCGAAGTGGGCGAAAAGGTGCTGGTTCCGGCCGGCGCGCAAGATCATCGACGCCGGCGGGCAGTACGTCATGCCCGGCATCATCGATGCGCACTCGCACATCGCCGCCGATGGCATCAACGAGGGCAGCATCTCGGTCTCCTCGATGGTGCGCATAGACGACGTGATCAACCCCGAAGACATCGGCATCTACCGCGCGCTCGCCGGCGGCGTCACCACCGTCGCCGTGCTGCACGGCAGCGCCAACGCCATCGGCGGCCAGTCGCCGTCGATCAAGACGCGCTGGGGCAAGGACGCCGAGGGCATGCTGTTCGAGGGCGCCAAGCCCATTCTGAAGATGGCGCTCGGCGAAAACGTCAAGCGCGCGCGGCACGGCGCTCGCGGTCTATGGCGACACGCAGCCCAGCCCGCGCTATCCGGCCACCCGCATGGGCGTCGAAGACGTGATCCGCGAAGCGTTCACTCGAAGCGCGCAGTTACCAGCAACGACGTGGAAGGATACGAAGCCAGCCGGCGCGCGGCGAGAAGCCTGCCGCCCGCGCCGCGACCTGAAGCTCGAACCGCTGGTGGACGTGCTCGAAGGCAAGTGCCTGGTCCACGCGCACTGCTACCGCGCCGACGAGATCCTGATGATGCTCGAAGCTGGCCGAGGAGTTCGGCTTCAAGATCGCACGCGCTCGTACACGTGCTGGAAGGCTACAAGGTGGCCAAGGAGATCGCCGCGCACGGCGCCGGCGCCACTACGTTCAGCGACTGGTGGGCCTACAAGATGGAGGCCGCCGACGCCATTCCCTACAACGCCGCCATCATGCACAAGAAGGGCGTGCTGGTGTCGCTCAACTCCGACGACGCCGAACTGATGCGCCACCTCAACACCGAAGCGGCCAAGGTCGATCAAGTACGGCGGGCTCACCGAGAACGAAGCGCTCGCCATGATCACCATCAATCCGGCAAAACAGCTCGGCCTCGACGACGCGCGTTGGCTCCATCGAGCCGGGCAAGGACGCCGACCTGGTGATCTTCGACAAGCATCCGCTGTCCAATTACGCCAAGGTGCAGAAGGTGCTGATCGACGGCGAAGTTTATTTCGATCGCGACCGCGACGCTCAGCGAGCGCGCCGGGCGCGAGAAGTTCGAGAAGAAAGCGCTGATCGAAAAGGCCAAGGAAGCGGCAGAAGAAGCCGAGCCTCGGCGTCCGGCGCCAAGCGGGTCCGGGCGGCCGCGAAAGGAGGCCGTCATGAGAAACGCACTCATCGCTGTTCTGCTTCGTTGCGCGCCGTGCTGGCGCCGGCAGCGAGGACAGCTTCCTGTTGCGCGGCGGGACGGTGCACCCGGTCTCGGGCCGGCATCCCGAACGGCTCGGTGCTGGTGCGGGACGGCAAAATCGTCGAGGTCGGCGCAAAGGTCGCCGCGCCGAAAGGCGTGCGCGTCATCGACATCAAGGGCCTGCACGTTTATCCGGGCATGATCGATGCGGCGACCGGGATCGGGCTGTCGGAGATCGGCTCCGTCCGCGAAACCAGTGGACGCCGCCGAAATCGGCGACTTCAATCCGCAGGTTCGCGCGATGGTGGCCGTGAACCCGGCCAGCGAACACATCCCGGTAACGCGCGCCAATGGCATCACCAGCGCGATCGCGGCGCCCGCCGGCGCACTGGTCGCGGGCCAGGCTGCGCTGATCCACCTGGATGGCTGGACGTGGCAGGAAATGGCCGTAAAGCCCGCGGCCGCGATGGTGCTGCAGTTCCCTGCCATCCAGGCGCGTTCGGCTCGCGGCGGCGGCGCGGCGGCGCACCCGCACGCCGTTCGCCGAGGCGAAAAGGAGTACGAGAAGCGCGTGCAGCGACTGCACGAGTTCTTCGAAAACGCGCGCCGGTACCAGAAGGCCAAGGCCGCCGCGCTGCCGGGTTCGAGACCGATCTGAAGTTCGAAGCCATGCTGCCCGTGCTCGAAGGAAGCTGCCGTCATGGTCGCGCAGCCGTCCGCGAGCGGGCCATCAAGGACGCCATCGCCTTCGCCGAGGAGGAGAAGATCAGGATGTCCTTGCCGGCGCACCGAAGCCTGGAAAGTGGCGGCAGACCTCAAGGCCAAGAACATCCCCGTGATTCTGCGGACCGACGCTGGAGTCTGCCCGATGGAAGAGGACGACCCTTACGATAAGCCGCTCACCATCCCGGCGAACTGCTACAAAGCAGGCGTGAAGTTCGCCTTCGGGAGCTTCAGCACGTCCTTCGCGCGCAACCTGCCGTACCAGGCGGCGAACGCGGTGGCTTTCGGTTTGCCGTACGAGGAGGGGCTCAAAGCGGTGACGCTGAACGCCGCCGAGATCTGGGGCGTCGCCGACGAAATCGGCTCGATCGAGAAAGGCAAGTCGGCGGACCTCATCGTGACCGATGGCGACCCGCTCGAAACCCGCACCCAGGTGAAATAATCCTTCATCAAGGGCAAACAAGTCGATCTGATGAACAAACACACGCGTCTGTACGAAAAGCACATGGCGCGCGAGTAAAAGCAAAGAACCACCAAAGCCGGGATCGCGACGCAACGCCGCGATCCCAACCTTCTCCTTGCTTCTCGCTCCTGGCTCCTTGCTCCTCGCCTAAGCTATACCGCCCCAATGCTCTTCAGGTACTCCCAACTCTTCCTCAGGCTGTCGATCGGGTTCCCCTCCGTCTGATCCTGTTCCACCATGTAATGCTCGACGCCGGCTTTCTCCGCCGCTTTCAGAATCGACTTGAAGTCGAGCAAGCCGCTCCCCACTTCCTTAAACGTCGGCGGCTTCACGGCCTCGTTGTATTGCACCGGCGCGCCCGCCATCTTGTCCTTCAGGTGAACCAGTTTCACCCGCTTGCCGTGCTTGTCCAGGAACTCCACCGGGTCCTGACCCGCGATGCTGATCCAGAACACGTCGGCCTCGAAGAACACCGTTTTCGGGTTGAAGCCGGAGAACATCAGGTCGATCGGCCGCTTGCCTTGTTCGCCGCCGAACTCGAAGGCGTGGTTGTGATAGCAGAAGGCCATGCCGGCCGCCGCGAAGCGCTCACCCGCCTCGTTCATTTGCTCGATGAACTTCGGGATATCCTTCCGCTCTGACGGCCTCAGGTACGGCACCACCGCGTACTTCGCGCCGAGCGTCTTCAGGTCGGCGATTGTCTGGTCCCAGCCGACCTCCTCGGCGCCCCATGCTTTCCACTCGCGGGTGACGAGAGGAGTATCGATCATCACACTCGGCGTCGTCAGCTTGTATTTCTTAAGCAGCGGCCGAAGCCCGATCAACTCCCCGCGCCCGCCTTCCACCACTGGATACCCGATCTTCGCAATCGCGGCTAGCGTCGCGTCGGGGTCATTCTTCATCAGGTTCCGAACGGTATACAGCTGCACACCCACCGGAATCCTCGTTGTCTGCCCGTGCGCGGCGGCCACCGCCACCATGGCCAACCACTCTCGTCTGGTCATGTTGGAATTATGAAGCAGCAGAGGGCGCAGCGGGTCCGGTCACGTAAAACGTCCTCTGCGCCCCCCGTGACTGGCTTTTCCGTTTCTGCTACGTTGGGCGTCCATGGGACCTGAGGCGCGTCCGCAATCTGCCTGCTTTGCGTGCGGTCCAAAAAACCCGCACGGACTCGGTCTGAGATTCAGCGCCCTTGAAGATCAGAGCGTCGGCGCGGAATGGCGTGTTGCTCCCGGGTTTGAAGGTTTCGAGGGCATCCTGCACGGCGGCATCGTCGCAACCATGCTCGATGAGGCCATGGCCAAAGCCGTTGCCCACCGCCGGTGGCACGCCCCCACGGCGGAACTTCGTGTCCGCCTCCGCAAACAGGTCGCAACCGGCGAGACCGTCCGCATTCACGGCTGGGTGGTGGAACGGCGCAAGCGCCTCATCCTGACCGAAGCGTCTATCACCGGGCCGGACGGCGAAGAGCGCGCCCACGCTTGGGGCCGCTTCCTCGTCCTGGATAGCGAGACGCCATGAACATCGTAATGATCGGCGCCGGGTTCTTCGCACAGTTTCACGCGGACGCTTGGAACCGCATCCCGGGCCTCCGCATCGCCGCCGTCGTCGATCCCGATCGCGACCGCGCCTCCGCCTTCGCGGCGCGCTGGAAGATCCCTGCCGTTTACGCCAACGCGGAAGACGCCATGCGCCGCGAGCGCCCTGCATTTGTGGACATCGTCACGCGTCCGGAGACGCACCTCGAATTGACCGCGCTGGCCGCCGCGCATTGCGTGCCCATCATCTGCCAGAAGCCGATGGCTGTCAGTGCAAGCGAGTGCGAGGAGATGGTCCGCGTGTGCGAGGAGGCCGGCGTCCGGCTGGTGATTCACGAGAACTGGCGGTGGCAGCCCTGGTACCGTGAGGTCCGGCGCCTCATCGACGGCGGCACGCTGGGGACCGTGTTTCATCTCGGCTTCCGCATGCGCACTGGCGACGGCCGCGGACCCGGGCCCTATACAGCGCAACCCTACTTCCGCACGATGCCACGCCTGCTCATCTACGAAACGCTGGTCCACTTTCTCGATACCTTCCGCTTTCTCGCGGGCGAGGTCGAGAGCGTCTATTGCGTCACGCGCCGTATCAACCCTGTAATTGCGGGCGAGGATTGCGCCGTGATCGAACTGCGTTTCGCGACCGCCGCGCGCGGCCTGATCGATGCGAACCGGATTTCCGGTCCCACGGAGCCCGAAGTTGCGTTCGGGGAACTGAGTGTCGAAGGCGAGCGCGGCGCCGTTCGCCTCGCGCCCGACGGCAGCCTGTGGTTGTCCGAGTATCCCGGCGCCGCGCGTCCACACCCGTTTGCGGCGCCCGAAGAAGGATACAAGGGCGACAGCGTGAAAGCGATGCAGGAGCACTTCGTCGAGTGCCTCAGGACGGCACGCCCCGCGGAGACCGAAGGGCGTGCATATCTTAGGACCGTTGCACTTGTTGAAGCCTGCTACCGCTCTGCGGATTCAGGACGGCCCGAGTCCTGTTAGAAAAGGCTCCCGATCCCGCCGCCCCGCCCGCGGCCGCCGGCCATCTTGCCCATCAGGATCGCTAACGCTCCCGCTCCCAAGCTCTTCACGAGGGTGGGATGTTCGGAATAGAAGTCGCTGAGCTTATCTACAATGCCCTGGTCTTGCTGCTCGGCAGCTCAGCCATCTTCTGTACCTGATCCGGCGGAACCTGCTCGGCATCTTCCGGCGACACCTGGCGCTTGCCACCCAGGAATTGCGATGCGATCGCGCCACCCGCTCCGGAACTGAGGAGTTGATTCAGGATGCCCGCTTTCTGGTGGCTGTTTGCGTTCGAAAACATCTGGCCCATGAGCTGACCGAACGCCGGCGTCTGATCAGAGCGGAATACCTCGCCGATGCCGGAGGCGAGCGACGGGCGTGGCGCGTTCTGCGACACCTGGTCGAAGTCGCGCTCGGCATCCTGTTGATTCTCGTTCGGGCTTCCCGTGTACTTACTCAGAAGCCCGCCAATCTGGTTCATCCAGTCCATGATTCCCCCCCAGTTGAATGTTCGATTAAGCGAAGAGTGCCTTCTCGGCGACTCTTTTCAGCCTCTTGGATGCGAACCGCAGCCCCGCGTTTCGCGCCTTCTCCGTGACGCCGTGCCCACCTTTAGGCGGCGCGGCCGTCTTCTCGGGATCGCCCAGCCAAACCGCAGCCCCGAGCGGGACTCGCGCGTAGAGCGGCACGTCGCGCCTGTGGACGAAGGTGGCGTAGCTGGCCCCCATGCCCGCGCCGAGGATATACGGCCAAGTGGATTCGGTCCGCGAGCTTTCGCGCGCGAGATCGTAGAAGCGGTTGATCGCCCAGGCGCCAACCATCCCGCCTGCCATGCCTGCAAGCACGGCCTTGAACGTGGGATTTGTAATCATCGACGGTCCCCCAGAGACCCAACAACTGCTTCCATGATACGTCCCCAGCCGCGCACCTAGCTTCTTACCTTTAGGATGAGCCGCCGTCCACCGCGGCCAACAGCTACACTGTTTCTTCTATGACCAAACGCCTGATCGTGTTCTTTATTCTTCTGGCCGTCTCGGCATGGTCCGCCGACGGCGAGTGGAAAACCATCTTCGACGGCAAGACCCTGAATGGCTGGAAGGCTAACGAGGACCCCGGCGCGTGGACCGTTTGCAACGGCGCCATCACCGGCGACGGCGATCGCAGCCACCTCTTCTATATGGAAGAGCAGTGCGAAAACTGCGAGTTCAAGGCCGAAGTGAAGATCAGCGACGCCGGCAACTCCGGCATGTACTTCCGCGCCGAGTTCGGCCCCGGCTGGCCCAAGGGCTACGAAGCGCAGGTGAACGCCACCCATACCGACTGGAAGAAGACCGGCAGCCTCTACAACTTTGTCAACATCAAGGAACAACTCGCGAAGCCAGGCGAGTGGTATACCCAGCACATCATCGCCAAGGGCAACCACATCATCATCAAGGTGAACGACAAGACGGTCGTTGACTACGTAGACGAAAAGAACTCGTTCATGAAGGGCTATGTCGCTTTCCAGCAGCACAATAAGGGCAGCGTCGTCCAGTTCCGCAACGTCCAGCTCCGCAGGCTCGACTAGCCCGGCAGTTCATTCGTGATCCGTGGGCGCGCCGGCCTCGCTTCTCCGGCGCGCCCCGTGTACCCTGTAGGCAGAGGGCTATGGGGATCAAAACCGTTCTTCTCTTCGCCGCCGCCGTGGGCCTTGCCGTTGCCGCGCCCATCAACCTGACCGGCACCTGGAAGCTCAATGTGAACGACTCCTCCTGGGGCAAGAAGGAGCGCCCTACGAGCGTCATCCTCACGATCGATCACCATGAGCCGAAGCTGCGGATCTCAGGGACCGTGGCCGAGGCCAACGACAGCGGCAATCACTTCGCCTTCGACGGGGCAATCGACGGCAAGAGCTATGAGTCCAACGCGGGACAAACGTTCTACAAGCGTATCGACGACCGTACTGTCGAATCGTCTTTCCGCTCCAAGGACGGCCGCTATACGGAGAAGAGCACGACAAAGATTTCCCGCGACGGCCGCCGCCTCACGCGCGAGATCGAGGTCACGCGTCCCGACGGGCGCCTCAAGTGGACCGAAGTCTACGACAAGCAAGACTGAGAGGGCGCCTCAGGGCGTGCGCCTCGGAGCTTGGCGAGCAGGGCGTCCACCATCTCCGCCCGGTGACGGAGTTCTTCGCGCACCGAAGCTTTACCGGTATGGTGAATCTCGTGCGGCAGGTCGTGCTGCTCGCTCTCCAGCAGTTGAATGAGCAGTTCCCGCTCGCTCGGTGTCATCTCCAGGGGCGAAATCTTTGCGGCAAACATCCCAGTACCTCCCCGTGCCTGGAAATGTACCACCGATAAACGCCGGAAGAAAGCCCCTTGAGCCCGCCTACTCGGCCCCGTTATCGACGGCGGCGGGCTCGAGCAACCCGAGGCGGTCGATCAGCGCCTCGGGATCCGGATCGCGTCCCATAAACCCGCGATACAGCGCAGCCGGATCGTCGCTGTCGCCTCGAGCGAGGATGTTATCCCGGAACGCGCGGCCCGCTTCCCGGCTGAACACGCCCTCGCGCCGGAAGCGCGTGAAGGCGTCCGCGTCCAGCACCTCGGCCCATTTATAGGAGTAATACCCGGCCGCGTAACCCACCGGGCTCGCAAACAAGTGCGTGAAACCCGCGATCATCGCGTAATCCAGCGGCAGCGGAGCGGGCGCGAACGCCTGCATCACGCCTCGCGCGAACTCGCATGACGTCTCCATCGCGCTGCGGCTCGTAGCGCATGTGCAGCACCAGGTCCACGATTCCAAGCCCGAGTTGCCGCATCTGCGCGTTCGCGGCTCGAAACGTACGAGCCCGGCGCATCTTTTCGAACAGGTCCTCGAGGCAGCGGCGTCGCCCGTTTGCCAGTGCCGCGCGAACAGGTCCAACGCTTCCCGTTCCCAACACCAGTTCTCCATGATCTGCGATGGCAGCTCGACAAAATCCCACGCGACGTTCGTCCCGGCAAGACTTCGGACTTCCACCTTGCTCAGGCAGTGGTGCAGCAGGTGCCCAAACTCGTGGAAGATCGTCTCCACCTCGCGGTGCGTGAGCAGGGCGGGCGCGCCTTCCAGCGGCGGCGTCAGGTTCCCGCAGATCGCTCCGACGTGGGGCGTTGCGCGGCCGTCCTTCACGCGCCCCGTCAGGAACGCGTCCATCCATGCCCCTCCCCGCTTGTTCTCCCGCGGGAACCAGTCGGCGTAGAACGAACCCAACACCGGACCGCCGCCTTCCTCGCGGATGACGTAATACTTCACCTCCGCATCCCACGCAGGAACGCCGCGCTCCTCTGCCACTTCCACCCCGTACAGCCGCCGGACGATATCAAACATTCCCGCGATTACGCGCTCCAGCGGGAAATACGGCCGGAGCGCCTCCTGGTCAAAGTCGTACCGCTCTGCTCGCAATTTCTCGGCGTACCAGGCCACATCCCATGGCTGAAGGGGAGGCGCCGCCGGCCCTTCCAGCCTCCGCCGGAACGCCGTCAGTTCCTCGTTTTCGACATGGAAGCGGGCCTCGGTCCGGGCCTTTAAGCTTTCCAGAAACTCGAGAGCGCGCTCGCCCGTGCCGGCCATTCGGTCGGCCGTGGAGTAATCCGCAAAGTGCCTGTATCCGAGAACGGCCGACTTCTCCCGCCGCAACTCGAGGATGCGCGCCAGCAGCGGGCCATTGTCGTGAGGGGCCGCGTCGCCCGTGTTGAAAGCGCCCGCCACATCTGCTCGCGCACGCCGCCGTCGTTCAGGTACATCAGCACCGGCGTGATACTCGGGGCCTGCAGGGTGAATCGCCAGCCCTCGCGCCCCTTCTGCGCGGCGCTCTGCCGCGCCGCCGCGAGCGCCGAAGGGGGAAGTCCAGCCACACCGGCTTCCGACTCTATGTACAACTCGTACTCATTAGTCGAGTCGAGCACGTTCTCAGCGAACTTCGTCGTGAGCTTGGCCAGTTCTACGTCAATCTCCGCCAGCCGCGCCTTTCCTTCGGGGTCCAGATCGGCGCCGTGCCTTCGGAACTCGTCGATCGTCTTAGTCAAGAACCGACGGCGCGCACCTTCGAGAGTTGCAGCATCGTCCGTCCCGGAGTACTGCTTGATCGTGTTCCATAACTCGCCGTTCAGCGGGATCTTGGAGTGGAACTCGCTGACCTCCGGCTCCACCGCGTTGTGCGCGGCCCGTAGTTCCGGCGTGGTCGCCACCGCCTCCAAGTGCTTCACGATGCCGAACGCACCGTCCAGCGGTTCGGTCATCGTGTCGAGGCGCTCGAGAACGGTGCGGTAACTCAACGGCTCGGACGTGGCGCCCAACGCTTCCAGCGCCGATCGCGCTCGCCCGAGCAACTCACGGACGCCCGGTTCTACATCGCCGGCCTGAATGCGATCGAAAGGAAGAGGTGTGTTCAGATCGAAAAGCGGGTTCGTTTGGTTCATTCCCAGTACTCTATTCAGAGTAACGCGGCACGCAGCCATTCCTGGAAACGCTGTTCGCGCTACGATCGAATCAGGGGCATATGAGACTCTTCCTTGTTGTTGCGGCAGCCGCCGTACTCACTGGATGTTCGCAGCAGCCTGAACCGAAAACCGCCGCCGCTCCCCCGCCCCCCGCGAAGATCAACCACTTCTACGCGGGAGCCTCAGCAGTTGAGCGAGGCGAGCCCGTGAGCCTCTGCTACAGCGTCGAGAACGCCGCGTCGGTGCGGATCGAGCCACCCGTCGAAGGGGTCTCCCCAAGCCCAAACCGCTGCGTTCAGGCTAAGCCTTCAGCGGACGCCGAGTACAAGCTGATCGCGGCGGGACGTGACGGCAAAGAAGTCTCTCAGGTGGTGCAAGTCAAGGTGGTGGCAAGGTCCGCCGCAAGCCGTCCGGCAGCGGGCGGGGGTCTGATCGCGGCTTTCGCCGCTACCGCCACCCAGGTGGGTCGCGGCCAACCCGTCACCATCTGCTTCGACGCTACCCAGGCCCAGTCCGTTCGGATGGACCCCGCCCCTCAGGCAATGCCCTCCGGCAGGAAGGGCTGCGTTAGCCTTCGCCCGGAGCGGACCACCACTTACAAACTCACCGCCGAGGGTGGGGGTCGCACCGACACTCGCCAGGTCACGATTACGTTCAGTAACTTGACCTAGCCGAGGCCAAAGAGCCCCCGGACGCGGAACGGGAACTGCGCCAGCCCACTGCGTCACCTCGTCCACGGCATTGATGTGGTACACGCCCTTCTCCCGTCCAGATCGCCCCGAGTGCACTGATGTCCAAACGCAGGTATCCGGGCAGCCCCCTCGGGCTGCGGCGCGCGTGTAGCGGGCCGGGAAACGGTACCCGCAACCACACGAAAAACCCGCGGTAAGATAATGAGTTATGTCTTTTCCCCGAATGCTGTTGGTGCGCCAGAACTTCCCTGACCGTAGCGTAAAGGACATTCCTGCCGAGACGCGGGTCGAGCTAGAGCGATCCGGGTTCGCGGCAGGGCTCCGGCCGGGCGCTAGAGTGGCAATCGGCGTCGGCAGCCGCGGCATCGCGAATATCGCCGACGATCGTCCGCGCCGTCGTCGATTTCTGGAAATCCAAGGGAATGCAGCCGTACATCTTCCCGGCGATGGGCAGCCACGGCGCCGCGACCGCGGAAGGCCAGGCGGACGTGCTCGCGCACTACGGCATCACGCGAAGCGACCATGGGATGTCCGGTGATCAGCCAGCTCGAAGTGGTGCACCTCGGCAGCACAGCCGAGGGAATCGACGCCTACATCGACCGCACCGCCTACGAGAGCGACGGCGTCATGCTCGTCGGCCGCGTCAAGTGGCACACCGACTTCGCAGGAAAGATCGAGAGCGGTCTCTTCAAGATGATGGCGATCGGCCTCGGCAAGTTCGCCGGCGCGCAGACGTATCACACCTACGCCTACACGCTTGGGCCTCGAAACGGTGATCCGCAACGTGGGGCGGCAGGTGCTGCAGTCGCGGCAAGATCCTCGGCGGACTGGCGATTCTGGAGGACGCCACCACGACACGGCGAAACTGGAAGCCGTGCCGGTCGAGCAGATGGAGACAGCGTGAGGAAGAACTTCTCGCGCTCGTGAAGTCCTGGATGGCGCAGAATCCCGGTCGAGGAACTGGACGTCCTCATCGCTCGACGAGATCGGCAAGAACATCAGCGGCGCCGGCATGGACACCAAGGTAATCAACCGTTCCATCGATTGCCACTACAACCCCTGGACCTGGCTGCCTCGCATTCACCGCATCTTCATCCGCGGCCTGAGCGACAACACTTATGGGAACGCCGTCGGCATCGGCTTCGGGGACGTCGTCAAGAGCGGCATTCTGGAGGGCGTGGACTGGGATGCGACGAATGTGAACTCACTTACCGCTTCCACTCCCGGCCCGAACCGCATCCCGATGCACTACTCAACGGATCGCGAATGCCTGGAGAGAATCTCAAAGACTGTGGGTAAGTTCGATCCGATGGAAGTCACCTACGGTTGGATCCGGAACACGATGGATCTTGGGCTCTTCGTCTTCAGCGAGAATCTCCGGCCCGAACTCGAGCGCAACTCTGACCTGGAGGTTTTGAGCGGACCGTTCGATCTGCCGTTCGATGAGAGCGGCAATCTCGAGAGCCCGCTCGCTCCTGTTGGCGCCCATGCCGCGAGCACAATAGATACGTGATGCAACGGCGGGGCGCCCGCCCCGCTTCCAGTTGGAGCTCCGCGCAGAGTCTACGACGCACCACCGCCGGCGGCGGCCAGCAGTGTTTGAATCTTGGTGAAGACTGCTGTGATGCTGTTCGAGACGTTCGGCATGAGGGCGCCCGCAGCCACTGCTACGAATCCCGCCATCAACGCGTATTCGATCAGGTCCTGGCCCCGCTCATCCTTCAAAAATCGCTTCATGTGTTTCATGCTTTTTCGCTCTCCTTCCCTTGCCCAACGGACATCCCAACACTAACAGCGCAGTGAGAAACGACCAATCGGATGAAGAGCTTAGATACGGTCTAAGTAGACATCAGCAGGGGGCAGAAGAAGCACTGAAGCAGTGTGGGTTGAGTGGAGGACCGGACCCGCCACCAGGGCGGATCCGGCCTGACAATAAGTTACTGAAGGATACTCATCTTCCGGGCAACGCGGACAAGAATCTCCACCGCGCGGTCCAACTGCTCCCGCGTGTGCGTGGCGGTCACGATGGTGCGGATGCGCGCCTTGCCCTTCGCCACGGTCGGGAAGCCGATCCCGGTGGCGAACAGGCCCTCGTCGAACAGCGCCCGGGAGAAGTCGTGCGCCGTCTTCGCTTCGCCCACGATCACCGGCGTGATCGGCGTCTCGCTCAGGCCGGTGTTGAAGCCGGCGTTCGTCCAGGCCGCCTTGAAGTAGCTGGTGTTGTCCCAGAGGCTCTCGATGCGCTCGGGCTCCTGCTCCAGGACGTCGAAGGCCGCGAGGCAGGCCGCGGCGACGGCCGGCGGGTGCGAAGTGGAGAACAGGAACGGCCGCGCGCGGTGGTAGAGGAACTCGATCAGGTCGCGCGCTGCCGCAGACGTATCCGCCCAGCACGCCGATCGCCTTGGAGAGCGTCCCCACCTGGATATCGCACGCGGCCGTGCAGGCCGAAGTGGTCGACGGTGCCCGCGGCCGTTGCGCCCAGCACGCCGGAGGCGTGCGCGTCGTCGACCATCATGATGGCGCCGTGGCGCTCGGCCGCCTCGACCAGTGCCGGCAGCGGCGCGATGTCGCCGTCCATGGAGAAGACGCCGTCGGTGATCAGCAGCTTGCGGCCGGGCTGATGCTTCGCAGTTCCGCCAGGATGCGGTCCGCGGCGGCGGCGTCCTTGTGCGGGAAGACGTGGATCTTGGCCCGCGACAGGCGGCAGCCGTCGATGATGCTGGCGTGGTTCAGCTCGTCGGAGATGATGTGGTCCTCGGGCGTGAGGATGGCGGACACGGTGCCGGCGTTGGCGGCGAAGCCGGACTGGAAGACGACGCAGGCCTCCGACGTGCTTGAACGCCGCGATGCGCCGCTCCAGCTCCATGTGCATGCTCCATGGTGCCGGCGATGGTGCGCACGGCGCCCGAGCCGACGCCGTACTTCCGCGTGGCCTCGACGGCCGCCTCCTTGAGCTTCGGATGGTTGGTGAGGCCGAGGTAGTTGTTCGAAGCGAGGTTGATCACCTCGCGGCCGTCGAAGCGGGACACCGCGCGGCACGGCGATTGCAGCTCGCGAAGCCTGGAATAGGTGCCGGCCTGCTTGAAAGCCTCGAGCTGCTCGCCGAGGTAGCTGAGGGGATTCGTTCTCGTTTCAGGCATGAATTAGACCTATTTCTGAGAGTAGCGCGGCCAGGCGGCCGGTGCCCATGGCCCGCATCGGCGCATGGGCGCCGGCATCGCGCTGCCTTTCCGAAAAAGGCCTTACAGCCGCTTGATGCGGATGTGCTTGTATTCGATCGGCATGCCTGCCTGGTGCGCCTGGAGCATGATGTGGCCGGGAGCCGTGTTCTCCAGCTTGTGATATTCCATCACGGTCTCGCCGTTGACCCTCACGAGGCAGTTCGGCCCCTGCGCGATCAATTGCATCAGGTACCACTTCTCGGCCTCGATCTTCGGATACCGCGCGCGTTCGAAATAGTAGAGCGACCCGGTCGGGTACACCGCATCTTCCACGTCGTGGATCTGGATCTCGTAGTGGCGCTTCTCGCGATCCGCATCACAACGAAACAGCACGCCGCCGTTCGAATGCAGGCTCGCCCTCACATAAAGCTGCAGCTCGAAGTTCCCGTACTGTTCCTTCGTGGCGAGGTGACCGAGCCCGTCGCCGTACAGCACTTCGCCGAGCGGCTCGAAACGCGCTTTGCCCTCCGCCAGGAACCACTTCGCCAGATCGCCGGGCTGTTCGTACAACGGCTCCCAAGTCTCTTTAGCCGGCAACTCCCGCACGCGAAGATTGCGGAAGCGGATCGGATAAGACAGTGATTGAAGCCCGAGATACCCGCGCCGCAAACGCCACCGCAGTTCCGGGTTTGCCTCGACATCCAGGTCCTGGACCTGCTCATCGTTGATCCAGACGCGAAGCTGCGGCCAATCGAACACGGCGCGGAAGGTGTTCCATTCGCCCTTGCTCTTTACGTTGACCTTCGACGGCGCGACGAGCGGAAACACCGCGCCGGCCGAGGTCGGCTTGGGCGGGGCCTCGTCCTTGTGGAAGAGCTTGATGGTGACGCCGCTCCAGGTCGGGCGCCCATGCTCCGGAGCGTGCAGGAAAATGCCGGAGTCCATCCAGCCCTGAAGGTAGAAATCGCAGCGGAAATCGAAGTTTTCGTACTGCCGCGACGAGCGGAGCCACGACGGATAGTTCGCAGACTGGTGGACCACGATCGCGCCGTCCCGGACGTAAAAGGCTGTTTCAGGGCCGTCCGCGACGGACCACCCCTCCAGGGACTGGCCGTTGAAAAGTGATGTGAAGCCGGGCTCTATAGATACCGGGGCAGCAGTCGCGACGGCCGCCCCTTTCAGAAACGTGCGTCGTTCCATGTTGTATTGAGGCGCCGCGTCAAGCAAGCGGCGCCACCATTGGATGCTGCCTACACCTTCTCCGGAACCACGAAGCCCTTGCGGTATCCGCCTTTGCGGGTGAACAACGCGGTAGCTTCCTTGTCACCCGGACAGGTCCAGGTCTTCGCGTCAAAGTTGATCGTCCGGCCGAGCTGATACGAGATGTTCGCCAGGTGGATGAGGACCGTGGACGGAGCGCCTTCCTCGATAGGTGCGTTCTGCTTGCTCCTGTCGCGGCTGCGCACCACGTCGATGAAGTTCTGCCAGTTGTTGCCGCCCTGCTTCAGCGAGGGTCCGGGTTCCTGCATATTGCGGCCGCTCTCGGCTTCCTTCTTCGGTCCGAGCACACTCCAGTAAGTGTCGTAACCCTCGACAGCGAGATAGCCCTTCGACCCGTAAAAGACATTGCCGATGGTGTTTCGACCGGACCCTTCTCGAACTCCGCCTTGATCTTGCCCTCGTCGATGCCGGCTTCGTGGTTCGACATCCAGTGCCGTACCGCGAACTCCATCATCTTCTTCTTGCCGCCATCGTTGAACTCATAGAGCGCGGTGAGGGTGTTCGGGGTCTCCTGGTCGTCGTCAAACATGAAATGGCCGCCGATGGCGGTGACTTTCGTGGGATACGTGACGCCGAGGCCCCAGCGGCAGATATCCAGCTCGTGGATACCCTGGTTGCCAAGGTCGCCATTGCCGAAATCCCAGAGCCAGTGCCACTTGTAGTGATAGCGGTTCTCGGTGAAAGGCTTCAGCGGGGCCGGCCCGTCCACAGGTCATAGTTCACGCCGGCGGGCACGGCTGAGGGCGTGCGCGGCCGATGGTGTCGCGCCATTTGAAGCACAGTCCGCGCGTCATATAGACATCGCCAATCAGGCCGTCGCGCATTTTCTGGACGGCTTCCATCACGCCGGCGCCGGAGCGGCTATTCGTGCCGTGCTGAACGATCTGCTTGTTGTACTTCTTTGCCGCGGCCACAATCTGCTTGGCCTCGAACATGTTGTAGCTGCACGGCTTCTCGACGTAAACATCCTTGCCGGCCTGGAGAGCCCAGATTGTTTGCAGCGTGTGCCAGTGGTTCGGCGTCGCGATGGAGACGGCGTCGATAGTCTTGTCTTCAAGTACTTTGCGGAATTCGGTGAACCCGCCGGCTTCTTGCCGGTCGCTTTCTCGACGAGGGCGATACGATTCTGCGAACATTGTCGTCTATGTCGCAGATTGCTGCGATTTCGACGTTCTTCATGCGCCCGTATGGTCGAAAGTGTGAACCACCCTGCCCGCGCACGCCCACGACCGCAACCCGCACCGTATCGTTGGCGCTCTGCATCCGGCTCGCGCTTGCCGCGCCTGCAGCCGCCGCGCCCATCATGAAAATCCGTCTGTTCATGCCTTGTCTCCCGTTCAGCAAAATTGCCATTCGACTATAGCGCTTGGGCGTAGCCTCAGAGCCCAACGTTACCCGAAGCTATCATAAACCCTCGAACATGGCGCCTCGAAAGCCCTGCCTTACTTGTCCGCTGCCCTCGGGTGGGCTCCGATCGCAGCCGGCGCGACCGCCTTGGCTTTCGTGTCCTCCCAATCCTTGCGAATGTTCTCCGGGAAGTTCGCGAGCAGCCGTTCGGCGCGCGCATAGAGATCTCGAACGATTTCGGGATGTTCGGGCGATACGTCGTAGCTCTCATCGCTGTCGCTCTCGAGATCGTACAGTTCGGGCGCGGCGAGCGGCAGGTTCCTGCGCCCGCCCTGTGGCGAGGGGCTGTAGGCCGCGCCCGTGTAGCGCGCCACATGGAGTTTCCAACGGTCGTGGCGTATGCACTGGAGGTGCGTATCGTCGAAGTACAACAGCCCCTCGCGATGCGTGGGTTTCCCGTGCCGTTAGAACTGGCCATAGATCGATTCCGTCCAGCGGCTTGGATGGAAATTCTGCGCCCGCGAGACGCGCGACCGTCGGCATCACATCCATCAGCGAGCCTACCTGGCGGGCTACGCGCCCTGCGGAAATCCGTCCCGGCATTTTGGCGATAAACGGCACCCGCACGCCGCCTTCATACGTCGAGCCCTTGCGACCGCGCAGGCGGCCGGGAGAACCCTCGTACCACGGCCCGTTGTCGCTCGAGAACAGCACCAGCGTGTTCGAATCCAGTTTGTGCCGCTTCAATGCCGCCAGCACTTCGCCGACGCTCCAGTCGATCTCGGCGATAACGTCCCCGTACAGGCCGCGGCCCGATTTTCCCCGGAAGCGCTCGGAGGCGCCCAGCGGGATGTGCGGCATCGTGTGCGGCATGTAGAGGAAGAACGGCGAATCCTTCGCGCTCTCAATGAACCGGACCGCCTCGGCGGTGTACTGCCCGGTGATGCGGTCCATGCGTGCCCGGGGTTCCGCCACGTTCCGTATCCCGCATTAGGACCGGCGGCTCCATGTCGTTTGAATACGGAATGCCGAAGTAATCGTCAAAGCCTCGGGCGGTGGGCAGGAACTGCGGCAGATGGCCGAGGTGCCACTTGCCGACGCACATGGAACGGTAGCCGCGCCGTTTCAAGACCTGCGCGATGGTGGTTTCGTCCTGGGCGAGCCCGGTGGTGTCCTTGGGAAAAAGCACGCGCGGAACGCCGACGCGAGTTGGATATCGGCCGGTCATGAGCGCGGCGCGCGACGGCGAGCAGACCGGATTGGCCGAATAGAACTGCGTGAAGCGAACGCCTTCCGAGCCCATGCGGTCGAGGTTCGGGCGTCCGGAGGCTGCCGCCATAGCAGCCGAGGTCGCCGTATCCGAGGTCGTCACAAACGATCAGCACGACGTTGGGCGGCGCGGCAGGTCGTGCCTGTAGGGCGGACGCCGCAGCGACCGATAGAAAGTGCCGGCGGGTCATGAGAGTGCCAGTGTAACGCCACCCTGCGCTGCTTAGGAAGCCTTCTCAGTCCATAATGCTGGACGGCGCGCCGGATTTCCCACTGTGTTCACGTAATTCGCAGCGGGTCGGGGTCATTCTGAAAGTCGATGCGCCGTGTTCTCGTTTGCGTGTTTTGGCTCGCCTCCGGGTTGGCCGCCCAAATTTCGGATCCTTTCTTCTTTATCCAGGGCTCGGACCCCCAGTTCGGGCACTTCGCGAAGAACAAGGATCTCTCTCAGGGGACCGCGAACTTCCAGTTTTTCATCGCAACAGTGAACCGCCTTAAGCCCGCTTTCGTCGTCCTTACTGGCGACCTGGTGAACCGCGCGCGCAATCCGGAACAGATCGCGGAGTTCAAGCGGATTGCGGCCGGGCTCGACAAGTCGATCCCGCTATACCTCCTGCCGGGCAATCACGATATAAGCGATCATCCGGAACCGATGCACCTTGAAGCCTGGCGCAAGAACTTCGGGGCGGACCACTGGGCGTTCAGGAAGGCCGATACAGTCTTCATCGGGTTCAACTCGGCCCTGGTTAACTCGGTCAAAGCTCCGCCCGATGAAGTCGAGAAGCAATATGTATGGCTGCAGGCGGAACTGGCGAAAGCGAGGCGCGAGGGTGCGAGGCGAGTGATACTCTTCCAGCACCACTCCTGGTTCCTGAGTTCGTTCGGCGAGGAAGACAGATACGTCAACATACCCGCGACGCAGCGTCACAAGTACTTCCAGCTATTCCGGACTTACGGCGTCACACACATCTTTGCGGGGCACATGCACCAAAATTGTCTGGCGAGCACGGACGGAATCGAGATGGTGACCACCGGTGCAATCGGTTTGCCTCGCGGCGAGGAGCGATCGGGCTTCCGCATCGTGACCGTTCGCGATTCGGCCGTCGCGCACCAGTATTACGATTTCGGAGTGGTGCCTAATCAGGTCACCGTTCAGTAGCGCAGCCGCGCGGAGTTACTGCCGCTCGTAGACTTCGTAGTCCTTAATCTTCTTGCCCTTACGGTCGATCCCGCTCGAAGTATAGATGAACGATTTGCCGTCCTTAGCAAGCACGCCCCGACCCTGAACCGTCATATCGCCAAACTTCCAGACATGCTCGACAGTACGCTCATCGATCCGCTTTTCAAGTACCGTGGCTCCCTGCGCGCCTTCGATAGCCGTCACCTGCCCGGGAACGGTGGTGAACGACATCGTCATTTTCTCGCCTTCGCGATCGATCGTGTTTACCGTCGTTTTGCCGGTCTGCTCAATGATGATCGTCTGCGCCTTGGGTCCGGGTCCGGGATTGTACTTGCTTTTCGCCAGGTTCAGCTTCCATGTGCCCTCGAATGAATTACTCTGCGCTGAGGCAGTCGAGGTGAAAGCAAACAAAACAGCAGCAGCGAGGCCGGCTAACCGATACATACACTTCCTCCTTGATCTGGATGAGTCAAAGAAAGCAGTGTTCCCAGATGTTGGTACCAGTTTACCGGATGCAGGCCGGACAAGCCTAGTTAACTGACACAGATCCGCCGCGTGTTGGACAATCGAAGCGGCGGCCCTGCTGTCCTCATGAATGTTCTGATTTCCGATTTCGACGGCACCATCACGTCCACCGACTTCTTCATTCTGGCGCGGCAATTCGCTCCGCCCTCGGAGCCGGATTATCTGACGATGTACCGCACCGGGCGCATCACGCACTTCGATGCAATGGCTGCGTATTTCGCTCATATCCCGACGGATCCCGAGTCGCTCGATACGCTCGTGCGTGGCACGCGGCCCGATCCCGAATTTGGGGCCGCAGCCGCGCGCCTGGCCGAAGCGTCATGGGACCTGATCATCGTGTCGGCGGGTTCGTCCTGGTACATCGACTCCGTGCTTCAGATCGCCGGCGTCCGTGCCACCGTGCGGGCGAACCCGGGACGCATCGTAGAGGGGAAAGGGCTGGTCCTGAGTAAGCCTCCGCAGGACTCGCCGTTCTACTCCGAACAGGTGGGCATCGACAAGCCTGCCGTGGTGCATGACGCCCTGGAGCGATACCAGACTGTGGCGTTCGCCGGTGATGGCCCGCAGGACCTGGCGCCCGCGCTGCTCGTCCGTCCGGAACTGCGCTTTGCGAGGCGCTTCCTGGCGGAGGAATTCGGCCGCCGCAACGAGGGATTCCGGCCGTTCGAGCGGTGGTCTGCGATCGTTGATGCGTTACTCGCGGACACCCCGGGAGCGCGCTGAGAAAAGACGCCGTACCGCGGCCGTGCGCTACCGCGCCGTCCAGCCGCCATCCACCAGCAGTGTGTGGCCTGTGATCAGCGACGCTGCCGGCGACGCGAGGAACACTACCGCACCCGCAACCTCTACCGGTTCGCCGATGCGGTGAAGCGCGGCGATACGGTCGATCACGTCGGCTCGGAACGTGGGGTCAGCCAGAGGGCCTTCGGTGCCGGGCGTCGCGATAAACGTAGGCGCGACTGCATTCACGTTAATGTTATATTTCCCCCATTCCACCGCCAGGCATTTCGTCAAGTGTGCGACCGCGGCCTTGGTTGTGCAGTACACCGAGACAGTCGGGAGCGCCACCGCGCCCGCCTGTGATCCCACGCTGATGATGCGTCCGCTCCTCTGGCGAATCATGATACGCGCAGCGGCTTGGGATGCGAAGAACACAGACTTGAGGTTGGCCGCGAACTGAAGATCGTAGTCCTCCTCACTGACCTCTTCGGCGGCGGCAGCCATGGCGAAGCCGGCGTTGTTCACCAGGATGTCGAGGCGGCCGAAGTGCGCTCCAGCGGCCTCCACGGCCGCATTGACCTCTTCGAGGCGCGTGACGTCCATCTGAAGCGCCAGAGCGCGGCGGCCCAACGCTTCGATCTCGTCCGGCAGCCCTCCGTGCGAGTTCACATCGCGAAGCCCAAGCGCGACGTCCGCGCCGGCGTGAGCAAGCGCCAGCGAGATGGCGCGTCCAAGGCCGCGGCCCGCTCCGGTGACGAGAGCGGTCCTGCCGGCAAGACTGAAATCCGGGTACGAGGGCATCGCCCACCAGATTACAGAGATCGCCACCGGGTCAGACGCGCAATCGGGGCGGGCAGTCCGGGTGTGACAAAATTTAAGTATGGCTCGCGGATGGGAGAGCAAGTCGGTCGAGTCGCAGATTGATTCGGCTGCATCGCAGCGGGCAAAGGCGAGGACAAAGCAACTGACACCCGAAGAAATCACGCGCGCGAGCGCTCGTCACAGCCTGGAATTATCACGCACGCGCGTAATGCACGACCTCGAATCCGCCACTCACGAACGCTATCGGGAGATGCTCAAGAAGGCGCTCGCACACATCGACGGGGAACTCGCGAAGCTCGGCTAAAGCGTATAAAAACACGGCGGGCGCGGCGAGCAGCGGACAAACGTCGGAGGCCGCAGCCTCAAACGCTTGGGTATAGTCGGCCGCCGGACTATGATCCGGAGTCACTGCCCATTGAGATCCCCCACTCTTCAAACCACCGGGTGAGCGCCGTGCATACTCGTCCCGCCAGCGTGATATCGTTCCACAAATGACGCTTGCGAGGCGGCTAGCGCGAACGGTTGTCGGGAATGACGCCGAGTTCAGGTAGGACCTCAACTTCATCCACGATGCCGAGTACCGCTGCATCGATCGGCGTCAGCATTTGTCCAACGCTCGAGAAGGCGCAGAATCCTTCCTGCGACAGGAGCACCCTGTCACCGGTACCGGCCCCAAACGCATCCACTGCGACCACTGCAGCGCCGCGATCCGAGCCGTCGAGATCGACTGGTTGAACAATCAGAAGCTTCTGGCCGAAATGAGTGGGGTGCTTGTGGCTGGAGACGATGTCGCCAATGACGCGGCCTATCGTCATCGCTTCACCCGCATGGCATCCACGATACCGACGATCGTGGCGTCGGTACAGACCTCGCCGGGCGTGAACGCGAAGGCGCCTTCCTTGGCGCGCGACCAGTACACGATGTCGCCCGTGGCGGCGCTGGCCCAATCCGTGCAAACGATGCTGCGGCCGGCCGCTTGCAGCTCCGGCGTGACCGGCTGAACGATCTTGAGCGCGTGACCCGAGAGGCTCTCGCTTTTGGCGGTGGCCCACACGCGGCCGATCACTCGCCCGAGTTGCATCGCGCTACTTCTTCCCGTCGAGGCTGACCGTATCGACGATTGCGACGATGGACGTGTCCACCGGGCGGTCTTTGCAGCCCTCGGCCATGCGGGCGGAACTGCCGGAAACGGCGAGGACCGTTTCGCGGAAGCCCGCGCCGACCGTATCCACCGCGATCACGTACCCGTTCTCATCCTGGCCTTCCGGTGAAACAGGCTTGAGAATGAGGAGCTTCTTCCCTTCCAGGCGGGGGTCCTTTCGCGTGGCGACCACCGTGCCGACGACGCGAGCCAGGAGCATGGCGCCTACTTGCCCGACGCGGCGGGCTGCGTCTTACCGATTGGCAGGGCGTCTTCCAGGCTCGGGTGCGGGCGCGGGATCACGTGTACCGCGATCAGTTCGCCTACGCGCCGGGCCGCAGCAGCTCCGGCATCGGTAGCCGCGCGAACTGCGGCGACATCGCCGCGCAGGATCACCGTGACGTACCCCGATCCCACCTTTTCCCGGCCAACCAGGGTCACATGCGCGGCCTTTACAGCCGCGTCCGCCGCCTCGATCAATGCTACGAGGCCGCGCGTTTCGATCAGACCCAGCGCTTCATTCATATTCAAAGCCTCACGATCCCAATCTGGCCTTCAGCGCTTCCTCGACCATGGCGACGAGTTCGTCGCGTGTGACGCTGATCCGCTCTCCGCCCGTTTCCTCGGCCGCGATCGGACACCCCGGCCCGGCGGCGTTGCTCTTCACGCCGTACCGCGTACGGGATTCGATCAGTTTGTCCACCTCGGTACGCGGCAGGGCCTTTGCGCCGCCCAGCAGTTCGGCTACCAGCGCAATGCGCGCGAAGTGCTCCACCGTTTCCATCCTGAAGTAGGCCTTGTGCAGGTCTTCTCCGTAGCAGACGGCGCCGTGGTTGCCCATCAGCAGCGCGTCGTACTTGGGGATTACGGGCAGCATCGGGTCGGTCAACTCGGGCGTTCCCGGCAGGCCGTAGTCTACGAGCGGCACGCAGCCGAGCCCGATCACCACTTCAGGAAGCAGGGCGATGCTCAGTGAGCGGCCCGCCGCCGCGAAACCGGTCGCCACCGGAGGATGTGCGTGCAACACGGCTTTGATGTCCGGCCGGAGCTTGTACACCAAGAGGTGCATCGCAATCTCGCTGGTCCGTTCCTTGGCGCCAAAGATTTTGCGCCCCTCCATGTCGCACACGATGAGGTCATCGGGCGACATCAGCCCTTTGCAAACGCCCGTGGGCGTGCACAACAGAGTGCCGTCATCCATACGGACGGAAATGTTCCCGTCGTTGGCAGCGATCCATCCCTTTTGCCAGACGTACTTGCCGATCTCGACGATCTCCTGGCGTAATTCCCGCTCGGTCTTATGCATCAAAGAGGTTTATTGTAGCAATAGAGCGCGTCCTCAGTCCGCAGCGCCTGGGGAGCGCGCGCGACTCGAACTTCAGTCTCTTCGCTCCCTTCTTCCTGTCCCTGGCCGCTAACCTTATGCGCCTTTCATGCGCCGTATCTCCCTACGGGCGAATCGCCTTCCAGGGCGGCGGCCCGAAGTCGAGCGCCTGGTCCGAGCGGCATTGGCCGGCGCCGGTTTGTTCGCCACAGGAGAAATCATGGATACAAAACCGAATTCGAGCTCAGGCCGCAGGGATTTCATGCGAACCGCGGCAGCGGGGTTCGTGGCCGTTGGTGCGGTAAGCTCTGCATCCGGCGCTGCGCCGCGCCGGCTCACCGACAAGGAGAAGCTGGCGCGAATCGCGTCGAACACGTGGCCCGTCCGCTCCCTTTTCAAGAGTCGCGCCTCGGGACGCGGGCCGAACCCGGCCGCCCAGGCCATGAAGCAGAAGTACGGCGAGATCACCATGCTGGATTTCCCGCAATTCACTAAGGACACCTTCCCCGGTGTCCAGCGCATGGATCTGTGGTCTTCGCTGTTCGGCGACGTGACCGACGACAGCATGTTCGCCCAGAGCACGTTCACCACCGGGCAAATGTCCCGCACCATGTACGAGTTCGATCCCTCCACTCCATCCGCCAAGAAGTGGCTTGACCAACTCGTCAAGAAAATGGATTCCACCGGCGTCCGCTGCCATCACGTCTCGAACAATGCGCCGCGCGACATCTGCGATCTCGACCCGGAGAAGCGGAAGGCCGGCATCGCGGTGGCGAAGAAGTGGCTGGACGGCAGCGCACAGATCGGCGCGAAGACGATGCGCGTCAATACCGGCGGACCCAGGATCGTCCCTAACGCGACGGCAACGCGGGATTACCCCCGCAACGACGAGATCGTCAAGTACCTGAACAACGCAATCGAGTCGTTCAGGGAGATGGCGGACTACGGCGGCAAGGTCGGCGTAAAGGTCACGATCGAGAACCACTGGGGCCTGAGCGCGAATCCCATGAACGTCAGGATCATCCTCGATGAGCTGAAGCACCCGTTCTGCGAGGCCACCCCTGATTTCTGCAACTGGGAACACGAGTACATGCTGTACCACGGCCTGAAGGCGCTCGCTCCTTACACGCACACGACGGTTCACGCGAAGTACTGGAACCGGTGGAAGGAAGTCGACCTTCAGCGCTGCGTCCGAATCATGAACGAAGCCAACTTCAAAGGCGTCTTCGCCCTCGAGTACGAGGACGGCCCGTGGGATGGAGTAGAAGGCGCGAAGTACCTCCTCAAAGAGGTTATGGCCGCGCTGTAGTCAGGTTTCGACCGAAAGCGCTCGTCCACGCGGCTATACGCCTGAGTCGTGGCGCTGCTCCCACACAGGTTAGGAGCTACGAGCGAGGACTCGATCCTCGCTCGTAGCTCCTCTCTCCCTCAGAAGTTGTAGCGAAGCGAGAGCTGGATGTTCCGCTCGCTGGTCTTCCTGATCACTTTGCCGAAAGTTGCGCTGGTCGGATCAGCGACGTTGTTGCTCGAGACGCTGCTCGATACGTTGTCCCAGTTGGGATGGTTCAGCCAGTTGAAAAACTCGCTGCGGAACTGCAACCTGTGCCGTTCGGCAAACTGGAAATCCTTGAATACGGCGATGTTCCAGTTTTGGAGGCCGGGGTTGAAGAACTGGTTCCGTCTCTGAGTGGTGGAGAAAGTCCCGGCAGCCGGCGCCGTGAATCCTTCCGTGGGAGGCGCCCCATTCATCGTGAACCAGAAATTGGGATCGGCCACGTATTTGCCAGATGCGTCGGCGTTGGAGAACTCGCGCGCGTAGTCCGGGCTGCCGTTCTTTTCCCACGGCTGCAGCTCGTTCCCCGAACCGATGCCCGCATAATCCTCACCTCTTCCGACCGTGAACGGCGTCCCGCTCTGGAACTGCATGATCCCAGTCAGCTGCCAGCCGCCGAGGGCCGTCCGGAGCGCGCCGGTGCTGCCCCTGAAGAACGGCAGTTGGTACATGAAATTCACCACGGCGATGTGGCGCGCGTCGAAGTTGGAGTAGCCCCACATGATCCGGTCGTCGAACGGGTTGAAGATTCGGTTGCGGCGTTCCGAGGCATTGTCCATGCTTTCCGAGAGGGTGTACGAGAATCCGAAGCTCAGACCCTGGGAAAACCGCCGGTTCACCTCGAGCTGCAACGAGTTGTACTCGCTGCGCGCCGCGTTCTCGCCGAGTGCGATGACTTGATAGCCCTTGTACGGGCGTAGAACACTCGGCTCGATGCCCGGATTGGCCTGAATGGTGCCGGGCTGAAGCGCGTTGATGTTGCGTTCACGCTCCAGATGCAATCCCACGCGGCCGACGTAGCCCAGCGTGACGATGGTGTTGCCCGGGATTTCGCGCTCGTACGTGACGTTCCACTGGTACGCGGACGGGATCTTGAATTTCGGATCCGTTGTCATGAAGAACAATGGGAAAGTCGAGGGATTTCCGCCGGAGGGGTTATCCACCTGCCCGTTGGAGATGGAAACCATCGGTTGGAGCGGCGGATTGCCTCCCAGGAAGATGTTGTCACTCACACCCGGACGATTCATGAACCGCCCGAACCCGGCTCGCACGGCGTCTTTCGACGAAATCGCGTAGGCAACGCCGACTCGGGGCTGGAAGTTCAGCCACTGGCGCTCGCCGAAGAACCGGTCGTCCTTGCCGCTGAAAAGCCGGTTGAACGATGGGTCGTCGAACAGCGCAATCCGGCCGCCTGCCTTTTCCGGAGGACCGTCGCCCGGGATGACCACTCCGTTGTAACGATCGCCGCTGATGATGAACCCTGTCCGCGGGTCCTGCACCACCGCGTTCGCCGGGTTGTAGCGGTTCGGGTCGAAGGCCGCGATGTTCCCCACTCGGCCCAGTAGTACGGCGTCAGTAAGTGTGCCGCAATCCGAGCTCGAGGCGTAGTTTCGGCGTGACCTTCCACGAGTCCTGGACGAACCACTCGAACATGTTTGACCGATAGATCGTGAACGCGCGCTGGCCGATCTCCGCATACGTGGAAAACAGCCCCGTGGCGGCATTCGCGATCGCAAGCCCGGTGCTCGGCACACCCTGCCCGCGGTTGTCGGTGAAAGAGAACCGGCCGTTCTGATTGTTGGTGCCGCCGGGAACGCCGGTGACGTTGATCTGGTCGAAATCGTTCTGCCCCGAGCGCTCGAACAGAGCACCGAACTTGAAGGTGTGGTCCCCGGACATTTTTGTGAAGTTGTCGGACAGTGACATAGATCGGCCCCGCCGAACGAGGGATACGGTCCGCCATCCAAGTCTCGAAACGGCGTCCCATGCGCGACGGTCGGGATCTTGTCGAAGATCTCCTTGCGCTCCGGGAAGACGTACGGATAATCGATTCCGTACCTTGATCGCTCGAAGCGCCCGCCTTCGGGTGTACGCCGATGTAGACGCGGTCTATGCTGGCCCTGGTGAGGAACTCGTTCACCACCGTGGGTGATACGGTCCAGATGTAGTTCAGCGAAGCGGTCTTGTTGGGCCGGTCCCAATCCGTGCCGCACGGTCGGCCGCCGCGAAAGGCATCCAGCCGTTTCCAAACGTGTAAGTCTGGTGACGGAAGCGGAAGGCGTGTTTATCGACAGGGTTGAAATCGAGCGCAATGGTGTCCTTTCGCTGGTTGGTCGGCTAGCGGCCGCGTCTGGATGAAGTTGTTACGCCCTGAATGAAACCGGGCATGGGCAGCGGGTACGCTCCCAGCAGCGCGAGGCCGTTAGAGCTCAGCCGCTCGCCGGGATAACGTTTCCCGGGAACGGCTGACCCGTATCGGGGTCGTTGATGGTACGCGGACGTGCTGAAGAAGGTATTGGGCCCAAGCAGCTCCGAGAAGTTGCCTTCCCGCATCAGCGCGGTGGGAACTGTTGACGTCTCCGTACTTCCTCGCGACCGCACCCACTCCTGCGACCACAGGAAGAACAGCTTGTTTCGATCGTGTTCCAGACGCCCGGAATGTAGACGGGACCGTCCACGATATACCCGAACTGGTTGAATTTCCGCGCGGCGGTTTCTCATTTTGCGAAGGGTCCGTAGATCGGTTGCGCTCCCAGGAGTTCGCATCCAACACGTTGTTGCGGAAGTACTCGTACAGGCTGCCGTGGAAATCGCGGGTCCCGCTCTTGGTGACAATGCGGACTGGCCGCTGCCCGAGCGTCCGTATTCGGCGTTGTAATTGGCCGTGAGGACCTGGATCTCCTGCACCGTGTCCACGTCCGCCACCCCGATCGAGTGCCGTTCGCGCGCGTGCGAATTGCGACCGCCCCGTCAAAGGACATGGCGAAATCCTGCGTGCGCCCTCCGTTGATTTGCAGATCGTTGTTCAAATCGTAGTTGAACCGCGCCAGCGACTGCCCGCTGCGAACGCCCGCTTTGAGCTGCGCCAGCCACATCGGGTTACGGCCGTTGAGCATCATGTTTTCGATCTGGGAGCGCTCGACGAGCCTCCCGACCGTTGCTGTGTCGGATTGCACCGTTGCCGTAGATGCCACTACCTCGACGGTCTCGGTAACCGCGCCGACGTCCAGCGTGACATCGACCGTCAGCGGCAGGCTGGCATCGAGCTTGTTGCCAGTTTTCACGAACTTCTTGAAACCCGTCGCCTCGGCCGAGATGGTGTAAAATCCGGGTCGGATGTTCGTGGCTACGTAGTATCCGGACTCGTTTGTCTGAACCTTCCGCTCCTGATTAGTCGCTTCATTCGTGACCGTCACGGTGACGTTAGGTACTATCGACCCGGACGGGTCTTTCACGAATCCCGATATCTGGGAGCTGTCGGACTGCGCAAACGCTGTGGTGACGAGCAGACACACCGTTGCTACACCTATAGCGATTCTGGTTTTTTGCATGTTACGTCCCCCTGAGTACCCCTGTTGGCACTAGAATACGCTTTTTTTGGATCGGGGTGAAGTGGTCTTTGCCCTGCCCCGGATCCTCCACCCCCTCCGCTTTTTCGGCGTCTCGGAGGTCAAAAGCTTCGGCCTTTACCAACGTTTCCTGTTTTGCTCCTTCCAACACGATCATGGCGCCGGGGATACAGGGGCAGTTTCCGCAGTGGCTCGAGCGAGCCCGCGAATCGGTGCACCAGCACTTCCGGGAAAAACTGCGGCTCGAAGACCTGGCGCGGGACGCCGGCGTGCATCCGGTCCACTTGGCGACGCGTTCCGAAAGCACTACCGGGCAAGCGTTGGCGATTACATCCGGCGGCTACGCGTCGAGTGCGCGGCGCGCGAACTGGAACGCCCCGGCGCGGCCCTGGCGGACATCGCCGAGCACACAGGTTTCGCGGATCAGCCGCACCTGACGCGGGTCTTCAAACAGTAGGTCGGGCTGACGCCAGGCGAGTACAGGTCCCAGCGCGGGCTGGCGGACAGCTAGGCCCGCTTCCGAATTCGCTCTTGTCCTGAAACCGCCTCACTGTGGTTCCCGCTCGTGTTTTCTCTTCCTTTTTCAACAAAAAGAGCTTATCCTATCGCCACAGGGTGTCTAGGAGGCTGAGGCCGAGCCCTCTCCTTTTTTGGGGTCGGACCCTCTGCCTGCATGAGTTTGGGGTAGTCTTTCCGCCAGGACTTATGGCGTTAGCGACGGGTGGGACAAGTCTGCCGGACCGCCGGGATACGTGTGCGTTCGTGTGTCTCCAGCCCTGCGCGTGCCCATTCCTTACGGAGAGGCCGCGATCATTGAATCAAGGAGAAAACAAGGATGAGATTCAACGCTTTCATCAGGAGTGTGGCCTTAGTCGCGGCCGTGCTTCTCCTGGTGCTGCCCGCGTTCGCGCAGTCAGATAACTCCACCATCTCCGGAATTGTGAAGGACCCGAGTGGCGCGGCCATTGCAAACGCAAAAGTAGTCGTCAAGAACGAAGGCACCGGCTTCGAACGCCAGACCACCACCAACGAAACCGGCTTCTACACGGTCACGAACATCGCGCCGGGCTACTACTCCGTGGCAGTCGGAGGCGCCGGGTTCAAGACATTCACCACGACCCGCAACAAGCTCGAAGCGGCGATCCCGATTGCGGTCAACGTGGACCTGGCGGTCGGCCAGATGACTGAGATCCGTCAACGTGGAGGCCAGCGTGGCGCAGTTGAACACCGAGTCGGCCACGGTCGGCAAGACGGTCGAGCAGACGCAGATTCAGAACCTTGTCGCTGAACGGCCGCAACCCGCTGTTCCTGGCGATGCTGAAGCCCGGCGTCCGCCGCGGCGTCGCCGATGAACGGATTCAGCTTCGGCCTGGACTCCGGCGGCCTGACCATCAACGGCGGCCGGTCGCAGGATTCGCTGATCACGTTCGACGGCGCGGTCGGCATCCGCACGCGCGCCAACGGCACCTCCATCGGCACCGCCGACCTGGACACCGTTCAGGAAGTGCAGGTCCTCACCGCCAACTACTCGGCCGAGTACGGCCGCTCTTCGGCCGGCCAGATCCGCATGGTCACCAAGTCCGGCGGCAAGGAGTTCCACGGCACGCTGTACGAGTACTTCCGCAACAGCCAACTGGACGCCAACAGCTGGGCGCGCAACCGCAGCGCGGCCACGAACTTCGTCGCGCCCGTTCCGTTTCAACCAGTTCGGCTACAACGTCAACGGCCCGGTGACGATTCCGAAGGTCTTCAAACCAGACCGCGAGAAGCTGTTCTTCCTGTTCAGCCAGGAGTGGGTCCGCTACCGTAGGGAGGACACCAGCTTCCAGCGCGTGCCGACCGAACTGATGCGCGCAGGGCGACTTCAGCGAACTGCTGAGCCCGAACATCTTCTACAGCGGCGCGCGCGTCATCAACGATCCGGCCACCGGCCAGCCCTTCGCCGGCAACATCATCCCGCAGAGCCAGCTCAGCCCGAACGGCATCGCGTTCCTGCGCACCTACCCGCGCCGAACGGCGCTTATCAGGGCAACAACAACTGGCTACAAGGTCCGTCCGGACTGGCAGAACCAGCGCAAGGACACGGTCGCCATCGACTTACAACCCGACGCAGAACCAGTTCATCTGAAGTTCCGCCTCGCAAATTACAGCTACGCGGCGCTGGACGCCTTCCGCAGCGGCTTCGACTACGCCATCACCGACTGGGACCGCCCGAACAAGACCGCCAGCCTGGGCCACACCTGGACCCTCAGCCCGACGATGATCAACGAGTTCCTGGTCTCCGGCGTCGGTGGACCGCGTCATCATCGGCGTCGACCGCGAGGGCGAGCGCTACCTGCGTTCGCGCAGCGGCATCAACTACCCGTACATCTTCCCCGAGAGCAAGGAGATCTACGACAAGGTCCCGACCATCGTGATCCCCAACGTGGGCACGATCGACGGCGGCCCGTATCCGTCCAGCTCCACCGGCCCGATCTACCAGATCTCGAACAACTTCACCAAGATCCACGGCAACCACACGTTCAAGTTCGGCGCCCTCTGGGAGCGCTCCGGCCAGAACGACTTCGACCAGATCAACGTGTCGGGCGTTCCCGGCGGCACCAACAACCAGAACGGCCGCTTCGAGTTCAACGACACCCGTCCCGGCGGCGCGCCGGGCACCGGCACCGGCCTGGCCAACGCGGCGATGGGCCTGTTCTCGACCTACGCCGAGATCGGCCCGCGCGCTTACACGCCGTACCGCGGCCACATGTTCGAGTTCTTCGGCCAGGATTCCTGGCGCGTCAACGAGCAAGCTGAAGCTCGAATCGGCTTCCGCGCCACCTGGCAGAACGGCTACTACAAGTCGCTGTGGGGCAACATCGCCGTGTTCGACCCGGATAAGTACGATCCGTCGAAGGCGGCGGTGCTCGACCGCGCCACCGGCAACGTGTCTGAGCGGCGACCGCTTCAACGGCGTCGTGATTCCCGGCTCGGCGTTCCCGGAGCCGGCAAGGGCCGCGTTCCGGCCATCGACAGCGGCGAGTACAACCGCCTGCTCTCCGGCGGCAGCCCGTACCCGGCGCCGAACCAGTTCGAATCGATGCCGCGCATCGGCATGGCCTATCAGATCACGTCCAAGGACGTGATCCGCGCCGGCTTCGGCGGCTTCATGTCGCGCCCGGGCGTCTACGACAGCGTCTTCCTGGGCGGCAATCCGCCGTGGCAGCCGATGGTCTCGGTGACCAACGGCGTCGCGGACAACCCCGGCGGCGGTCCGCAAGACCGCCTTCCCGCAGTTCTTCATGACCATCGACCCGGCCTACAAGATCCCGACGCAGCTACAACTGGAACGCTCACCTATCAGCGCCAGATCACCAGCGACACGACGGTGGAAGTCGGCTACGTCGGCACCACCGGCAACTATCTGGCTCGCGCGAGCGCGACCTGAACCAGCTGCCGACCGGCACCACGTTCCAGCCCGAAAACGCCGGCGCCAACGTGAACTACCTGCGCCCGTACAAGGGCTTCGCCAACATCCCCATGATGGAGCACTCCGGCCGCAGCACTTACAACGCGCTGCAGGTCGAGGTGAACCGCCGCTTCAAGCCAAGGGCTTGATCTACGGCTTCGCCTACACCTATCGCAAGACGATGGACAACAACTCCGGCCCGCGCGACGCGTTCATCGACGTCTTCAACCCGCAGCTGAACTGGGGCAAGTCGGGCAACGACACCCGCCACGTGGCGGTGATCAACTTCGTCTGGGAGATGCCGTTCTTCGCACGGCAGCAACGTCCAGCTGCGTCGAAGACGACTGCTCGGCGGCTGGCAGGTCTCCGGCGTGATCCAGTTCCAGACCGGCGCGCCGTTCACCATCGCCCGCAGCGACGACTACCTCGGCATCGGCTCGACCAACAACAAGCCGTGGAACCTCAACGGCGACAACGCACCAGGCCCAGCAGTTCGCCAACGCGAACGCCGCCGGCAACTACACGGCGTCACCCGAACTTCTGGTTCAATCCGAAAGTCAATGGCCAGGCCTGGGCCACCAAGCCGGCCAACGGCACGCTGCCGAACCAGAACCGCAACTCGATCGGCTTCAACAACGTCGGCTTCCAGAACTGGAACCTGGCGATGTTCAAGTCGTTCCGCGATCACCGAGCGCCAGAGCGTCCAGTTCCGGGCTTCGAGGCCTTCAACTGGCTCAACCACCCGAACTGGGGCGGCGTCGGACACCAACCCCACCACCGCCACCTTCGGCATGGTCACCGGCAAGAGCAGCGAGCGCAACATTCAGCTTTAGCTGCGTTACAGCTTCTAGCTATCGCTGTAGGGATGTCAGACAGGCCCGCTGGAAATAAGTTCCGGCGGGCCTTTTTTTAATGCCCTCTGGCGTTTAATTCCGGCCGGAGTTGTTTGCCCCTCGATCGTCGTCGTTGTCCTTATCGTCTTTGTCTTTGTCGTCGTGCTTTCCCCGCCGGTCGTGAACCGCCTTCACCTGACCTCGGATCTCGCCGCCGGGGTACACGGCGTTGTGGACGTTGACGTACGTGACGCCGGCCCTCATCGCACGGAGGAGGCTGGCGAGGTCACCGGCGGCCAGATTGTTATCCGGTGCGGCCTGAACGTCTGCTGCTGTGAAGCTGCCCTCCACGGTTCCCTCGGCGGGGCAGGCAGGCTTTCCGCCGGTGCCGCAGAAATGGACGACGATCGGACCATTGGTCCAAGGAGCTCCCAAGTGGATGTGAGCACCAGTGGCGGGTCCGCCGGCGAGGTCCCGGTACGTCAACTGGAAGTTAACTGTTGTGCCGTCGTCGCTCACTGCGGCCCTGAACTCGCCGCTGCCAGTCGTAATGTGGATCGGGTTCTCTCGCAGCCCGCTCAGCTTTGCCTTGAATTCGTGTGACTTGAAGTTGCCGGCGTCGTCCGCCAGTGCGGTCCCGGCGAGGGCGCCGACGGCCAGAATTGCAGTCAGAAGCTTCATTGGTAAATCCCCCTGGTCTCGAGTCTCGAGCTTTGTGCTCAAGGGAGTGGATTCAGCACCAGGCGAAAGAATTGTTAAAGAGTTGTGATGAATCCTTTCACAAACGTGTTCATCTAAGACCACAAGCCGCCTCATGTCTACGCCCGTATTGGCCGCAATCTTGCTATTTGTGTTTGCTTTCAGCGTTTGCGGGCAGTCCACCGGTACGGTTTACGGCCAGGTGTGCGATCCTTCCGGCAGCGCGGTGGGCGGAGCGCGTGTGATGCTCGAGAACGCGCTGACGGGTTACCGCCGGGAGGTGCTTACCGCCTCTGACGGCTCATTCACCTTCACGAACGCGCCGCTGCAATCTTACAGTCTGCGGGCGGAGCACATCGGCTTCGGACCGGACCGGCAGGAGGTTGCGCTGCGCTCGAACGTCCCCGTCACGGTGAAGGTGCGCTTGCGCCTGGCGGGCCACACGGATTCGGTAAGCGTCAGCGCGACGGAAACGGCTCCGCTCATCCAGACGGAATCGACCGGCACGCGGACGGAACTGAACGCTGCCGCCATAGAACGGATGCCCGCCCAGATCGGGAGCCGCGGCCTGGAATCGGTGCTCGTGAGTTTCCCGGTTTCGCGGCGAACGCGAACGGCGCAATCCACCCGCGCGGCGCGCACAACCAGATGACCTACGTGATCGACGGCATGCCGATCAGCGATCAGTTGACGGGAGCATTCGCCAACGCGATGGACACCAGCATCGTGCAGACCATCGAGCTGTACACCGGCAACATTCCCGCCGGAGTACGGGAGCAAGGTGTCGGGCGTGGCGAACATCACGACGCGCTCGGGGCTCGAGGTCCGGGCGGCGGTTTTCCGGCAGCACGCAGGTGACCGCGGCCGCAGTTCGACACGCTCGGGAACGTGACGCAATTCGGCGGGCAGGCCGGCGGTTCGGATATTTCGCCGCTGTCTTCACGCATGAAGAGCAACCGGTATCTCGACCAGGTGTCGCTCGACAACCTGCACAACGGGGGCAACTCCGAGCGCGGCTTCGCCCGGTTCGACTACCAGCGCGGGACGGCACGATTTCCTGCGCGCTGAACCTGATGGCCGGGCGATCGTCGTTTCAGCTGGCCAACCTGCGATCGCAGCACGCAGCGGGCAGGACCAGCGGCAGTCGTTGAGGGACGCGGCGGTGTCGCGTGGGCTGCATGCACGTCATCGGCGCGGCGGCCACAGTCGATACGATGGCGTCCTATCGCACCGTCAATCGCGCAGCTTGTTCCCGAGCGCGGGCGACACGCCGGTCACGGCGTCGCAGGCGCGGCACCTCTCGAACTGTCACCACGGCCAACCGCTGCAATCGTGATCCGCGGGCGGCACGACGTTCGCGCCGGCGGGGACTATCAGCACTTTCCCGTGCAGCGAGAACTTCAGCTTCGCCATCACCGATCCGCGACTTCAACGCTCCCGGCGCGCGCACGGCTTCATCCCGACGCTGCTGGCATTCGACCTGACCCGCGGCGGCGGCTGGTTTCAGTTCTCCGAGCGCGCGTCCGGCGACCAGTATTCGGGCTTCGTCCAGGACAAGATCCGGCTGGGCCGGCTGACGTTTACGCTCGGGCTGCGCTTCGACACGCTACCGCTTCCTGGTGAACGGAGCCAGTTGCAGCCGCGGGTCGGCGTGGCGCTACCACATCAAGCGAAACCGGAACGGTGCTGCGCGCCTCGTACAACCGCATCTACCAGACGCCTCCGAACGAGAATCTGCTGCTCTCGAATTCAGGAAGCGCCGGCGTGCTGGTGCCGCCGGCGGTGCGCGCGAGCGCTGGGCGGCGCGTTGATCCGCATCCGGCCCGAGACGGCAGAACGTTATCGAGGTCGGGCGTCGCAGCAGTCGGTGGCGCGCAAGCTGAGCCTAAACGCGGCGTACTATCACAAGGACTCGCGCGACCTGCAGGACAACGACAACTTCTTCAACACGGGCATCATCTTCCCCACGTCGCTCGCGCGGTCGCGGTGAACGGCGCGGAGGGCCGCATCAGTGCTGCCGGTGCACGAGGCTCTCGGGCTCGCTGAGCCTCACGCATTACACGTCGCTGGTGACGCCGCCGTTCACCGGGGGGCTGTTCCTCGGCAGCGCCGCGCGTGGACCTGCTCACTCCGGGCCGTTCGTCATCGACCACGACCAGAAGCTCGGCGTGCACGGCATGTCACTATCGCCCGCGGCGGGACCTCTGGACCAGCACGTCGATCCGTACGACAGCGGGCTGGTGACGAATCCGTCGGACCCCGCCAGGTCGCCGCGGACCCGGATTACGCGGACCTGCTGCCCTACGTGAATCTGGCCTCCGACCCGCCGCGCGTGCGGCCGCGCGACCATTGTGGACATCGCCGATCGGGTACGAGCGGATGCGCGAACGAGCGCCGCCAGTGGGAGGTCGCGTTCCAGGTTTCAGAACATCACGAATCGCACGGCGCTGTACAATTTCCAGTCGATATTCGTGGGCACGCGGCTGGTGCAGCCGCGCACCGCGGGCGTGAGGCTCCGCTGGCACTGGTAGCGGCCGCCGCCGAATGTAGTTCGTTACTTCTGCACTGCGCCGTAAACGTGGACGAGTTCGCCCCCGAGAGCTTGTTCGAGCAGCGGCGATTGCGGGTAAGGGTGGCCCTTATACAGCCGGAAGCCTTCTCCGTATGCGACGTTCACGAGTTTTCCTCGGAGGGCCGTCGTGCGATCCATGTTCTCGACGTAATCGTCCAGGCCATGGTGCTTCATCAGCCATGCGCGCTGGCTGGCGTGGCAGGCGAGCATCTCGCCGCTTGAGGCCTGGGTCTTGCCGACATCCACAACAAAATCGGGCGCGACAAGGCGGTCGTCGCGATCCACAGCCGCCGATCGGATCCATCCAATAGAGGTGCGGGATCGCGCGGAGCGGAGGCGCCGGCGATGTGGCGCGAGTGTTGTAGTTCGGAGCGGGTGCGCCGAAGCAGGCGTCGCGAGCGAGAACACTGGCAGCCTCGTGATCGCACATATAGTCCGCGGGCGAAGGGGCGAGGACGAGTTCGGGCTGGGTCCGCCGCAGAATCTCGGTGACGGTGCGCCGCGTCGCGTCGTCATTGAACACGGCAAGGTCGCGCGATTCGACGCACAGGTACGCCGCGCCGATCAGGGCGGCCGCACGCGCGGCTTCGCCCCGCCGAATCGCCGAGATCTCCTCCGGTGAGTGCTCAGCACTGCCGCAATCGCCCGGGGTCATCGTGGCGATCGTGATGTCGTGGCCGCGTTCGGCGAGCAGCGCGAGAGTGCCTGCGGCAAGGCTCTCGATGTCATCGGGATGGGCGTGAATGGCAAGTATCCGCACGTCAGCCATTGTACGCAGGCCGGGGCCTAAAATGGGTACCGGAGGCACTTTCGTGGAACGCAGGAGATTCATTCAGGGGTCGGCGGCGGCATTGGCATCGGCCGCGCCGATGTTCGCGCAATCGGGCCGCGTTCCCGGCGCGAATGACCGCATCCGTGTGGCGCTCATCGGCTGCGGCGGCATGGGCACCGGCGACCTCCGGGATTTCCTGCGCGTCAAGAACATCGAGTGCGTCGCGCTCTGCGACGTGGACGATTCGCACGTGGCCGCCGCGCTGAAGCGAGCTCGCCGAGACCGGCCAGCCAGGAGCCGAAGGTCACCACGCGGGACTTCCGCCGAAGGTGCTCGACCGCAAGGACATCGACGCGGTCATCGTCGGCACGCCCGACCACTGGCACGCGCTGCCGACCATCATGGCCTGCCAGGCCGGCAAGGACGTCTACGTCGAGAAGCCGCTCGCGCTCACGCATCGGCGAGGGCCGCGCGATGGTCGACGCCGCGCGCAAGTACAACCGCGTCGTCCAGATGGGCACGCAGCAGCGCAGCGCGCCGCACTACGCCGAGGCGGTCGAGTACGTGAAGAGCGGCAAGCTCGGCAAGATCCGCCTGGTGCGCGGCCTGGGCCTACCTGGACTGGATGGGCGACATCGCCGGTCGTGCCCGACAGCGAGCCGCCCGCCGGCGTCGACTACGACATGTGGCTCGGCCCGGCGCCGAAGCGGCCCGTTCAACCAGAACCGGTTCCACTTCAACTTCCGCTGGTACTGGGACTACTCGGGCGGCCTGATGACCGACTGGGGCGCGCACATGATCGACATCGCCAACTGGGCGATGGGCGTCAAGGCGCCCGAGCTCGGCCGTGTCGGTCGGCGGCAAGTTCGGCTATCCCGAACGACGCCGAGGAGACGCCCGACACGCAGCAGGTCGCTCTGGGAGTTCCCGGACTTCAGCATGATCTGGGAGCACGCGATCGGCGATCGGCCGCGGCCCGGAAGCGCGCGAGCACGGCGTCGCCTTCCACGGCAACAACGGCGTGCTCGTGGTCGACCGCGGCGGCTGGGAGGTGCTACCCGAAACCGACGCATCGACAAGCCGCGCGAAGTACAAGATGGCCGGCGTGCCGCGGCAGAGCGTCGGGCAGCGAGGACTACCACCTGCAGCACGTGCAGAACTTCCTCGACTGCATGCGCAGCCGGAAGCGGCCGCGCTCGGACGTCGAGATCGGCCACAACTCGATGATCGCCTGCCACCTCGGCAACATCGCGCTTCCGCCTGGGCCGGCAGGTGAAGTGGGACGTGGACAGCGAGACGTTCGTGAATGATCCGGAAGCGCAGAAGTACGTAGGGAAGGAGTACCGGGCGCCTTGGAAGCTGCCGGTGTAGGTCGCCGCGCGGGAGCTGCCGGATATAGCGATGCGAGAGCAGGCCGGACGGCAACGACAAGTTCGCTTTCCGCTGGAGAAGAGTAGCTCGGAACAATACCGCGACCCTGGCTTCCAGAAACTGACCTGAGTCCACTTCAGCGTGTCATCCGATCCCTGTCCGCCTCACCTATTCGAACCGAAACCGGACCGGCGGCGAGGTTTCACCTTCGGCGCGAACCGTGACGGCAACGTCTCCGGTGGGCGCGTTCTGCGGCACCTGGATGTTGATCTGCCACAGGCCCGCGTAGGTCATATTGACGGCCTGGGGCGTCACCTCCACGTCGTTCAGGAACACGCGGATTGAGGACGCGTCCGCGATCGGGTACGGCCTTGTGAGCACTTGGCCCGCCGGGTGCGCTTCGGCGGTGCGGCCGAGACCATTCGCGTATAGTTCCAGGTTGTCGCCACGCCTCGCCGGGCGCGCCGTCACTCCGGGCAGCGATCCGGGTGCACCCACCCATACGCGCTCGCCCGCGAACGTCGCCGCATCGAACAATCCCGGGGATACCGGCGCGACCGTTACCGTCGTCTTGAACGTTCCGCCGGGGTGAGTTATCTCCACATCGGCCGTGCCCGGCTGAACGTCGGGCGGCACCACGATGTTCACTTGATCCGGCCCTGAGTAGCTCAGCCACGCCGGCTTCCCCGACACCTTCACGCTCACAGCCCCGAGTTCTACCGGGAGCGTAGCGCCGTCGAGAATCACGGAATCCCAGGACACCGGCACAGGAGCAAGATTCGTCCCGTAGATCGAAACGAAACTGTCGGGCGCCGCAACGGTCCGGCCCCCAGCCGCGTTCACCACGCCGCCGCTGTTCACGGCCGGCGGTCCGCTGAAGACTGCGGGCACCACGAAATCGTGCATCAGGTGCCACATGTCGCCGGTCTCGAACAGGTAGTCCCACTTGCCGGTCGTCACCACCACCAGGTCGAGGTCGCGCGAGTACCACAGGTGCTGGTCGCCCATCCCGCTCGCGTCCGGCATGAAGAAGCCGCGGCGGTTATCCATGCGCCAGAAGTACCCGTAGAAGTCGTCGTCTCCGCTGCCGGAGCGTATCAGAGGGGCAGTCGAAACGCGAACCCATTCCCGCGGGACGATCTGCTGGCCGTTCCACTCGCCTTCGTGCAGGTAGAGGTAGCCGAACTTGGCGAGGTCCCGAGCCGTGGTGTGCACGCCCCAGCCGCCGCCGTGATACCCCTTCGGGTCGGTCCACCAATCGCCGATCCGCATACCGATCTTCCCAAAGAGATTGCGCTCCGCGAACTCGCGCGTGGTCAGGTGTGATTTCTCCGCAATGAGAGCCGACATGGTGTGCGAGAGCCCGGTGCTGTAGTTGAAGGCCTCCCCGGGAGGCGCGACGAATCCGCGCGAGAGAACGTAGGTGAGCCATTCGGGCGAAAAGAGCGCCGCGACAATGTCGCGGTCCTCGCGCCACTCCAGCCCCCCGGTCATCATGAGGATATTGCGCGCGCTGAGCTCGAGCGTCCGCGGGTCGCGCACCGCAGGCCTGTACTGCGGAAACGTGTCGAACCACTTCTCGTCGAGGCTGATGATTCCCTGGCCGACCGCAATCCCCGCCAACCCGGAGAGCAGGCTCTTCGACACGGAGGCGACGTGCAGGGCGTCCCCGGCCGAAGCGCCGTTGTAGTACCGCTCGAACACGATGCGTCCATTACGCACAACCAGGAAACTGTACCGGTTGCCGCCCTCGGAGCCCGGCAGGAGCCCCGCGCGCTGCCGCAGCCACGCGTCAGCCTCCTCGAGCTTCGCCGTCCTCATTCCCTCGGCCTCGGGCGTCGAGGTCTGCCAGCCGGCAGTCGGCCACGGAACCTGGGCCGGCGCCCAGACTGTGAAGGCGCACAGCAGGGCGAGCACGCGAGAAAGTCGCATGCCTACATACTACCCGCAAACGTGGGCATTCAAGGCTCGCGTGGGGCATCGCCTCCCGGTTCTACAAGGTTTCGCTGAGGCCCGCTGATACACTGGCAGCATGGCGACCGGCTCGCGGGTGAACGTCATTGACGATGCGCTGCAAGCCCGCGGTGCGCGCGAATGCTTGCAGTGGTTTACGCGTGAGAAGGCGTGGATTAATGAGCGTCATCTGGAACTCTGCCGCATCCCTGCGCCCACGTTTTTGGAAGAGAAACGCGCCGCCTGGATGGCCGAGCAGTTCCGGGCGATGGGGTACGCTGCCCAGGTAGACCCGGCGGGCAACGTGGTCGTCCTCATCGAGGAGCACCGCTCAAAGCCGCTCATCGCCCTTACCGCGCACCTCGATACCGTCCTGGCCCCTCGCTCGCGCGACGAAATCTCCGTCGAGCGCGACGGCCGCTTTCACGGCCCGGGTGTCGCCGACAACGGCGCCGGACTCGCAGCCCTGCTGGCGGTCGCGCAGGCGCTCAAAGCCTGCCGCGGCATGTCCGATCTCGCGCTCGGCCTCGTTCTCGTCGCCAACGTTGGTGAAGAGGGAGAGGGCAACTTGAGCGGCATGCGCTACCTCGCACGGCAGTCCGACCTGGCTCGCCGCATCCGCACCTACGTCGTCCTGGATGGGCCGTCGCTCGACCACATCACGTCCCAGGCGCTCGCATGCCGCCGGTTTGAAATTGCCTTCTCCGGCGCAGGCGGCCATAGCTGGACCGATTACGGCAACGCCAACCCTGTCCACGCGCTCAGCCAGGCCATTACGGAGTTCACGGCCGAATGCTGGCCGCTTGCGAGCCCGTCGGCGGATGGCAGCATTCCACGGTGTACCTTCAACTTCGGTACCGTCGAAGGCGGGGTGAGCATCAACTCCATCCCCGCTCTCGCCCGCACGAAGCTCGATATCCGTTCCGAGAACCCCGCGCGGATTGACCGGCTGGTAGACGCGCTCACAGGTGTTGTGGATCGGGCGCGCGACACGGAGAACCGCCGCGCGACGGGCTCGAAACTCACCGCCAGGATCAAAGAGATCGGCACACGGCCCGGGGGACGGCTGAGGGAAGATTCGCCTCTGCTGGCACACGTTCGCGCGGTGGATGCACACCTCGGCATCCGCTCCCGACTTGACTGCGCATCCACGGATGCAAACGTGCCGCTATCCATCGGTATCCCGGCGATCGCGATCGGCGCAGGCGGCCAGGGTGGCGGCGCACACACCACCTCCGAGTGGTATCAGCCCGACGGTCGCGACCTGGGCCTCAAGCGTATCCTGCTGACACTCATGCTGCTGCTCAGGGAAGAATGACCGCTCTACCTGCTGCCTTGGAACGTATTGAACAAGAGTTTGAAGGTCTGCCAGCTCTGAGCTCTGTACTGCGGCCGGAACCCAAACAGTACCGCGCGTCCCTTGCCCATGGGATACTCCACCAGCGCGGCCTTCCCCGCGATGTACTTTTCACCAAGCAGCCAACCTGACGCCAGCACCTCGCTGGGCGCATAACGCGCCAGCACCCGTGCAGGCGAGCCCTCCGGAACTTCCCAAGCCGGGCTCTCCTCCGCCCAGACCGCGATGTGCGCGGGCGTTCCCACCGCCAGCGGATGCGACGGGTCCAGTTTCACGTTCAGCAGCGAGCCGGGGACATAGAATTCCCGGTTCGGCACGCCGTGTACCACGTTCTTTAGTTTCAGCCCCAGGTGCTCCACGGCATACTCGGAGGCCGTGTTGAGAAACACCAGCGTGCCGCCCTCTTGCGCGAAGTGCTTCAGCGCCTCCGCGCCTTTAGGACCCACGCCGCCCACGTACTCCTCCGGCATCGCTGCCGCCCGGTAACCGCTCGCAATCCCGCTGGAAGACTGTTCGGCGAACACGATCGCGTCGAACCGCGCGCGAAGGTTGCCTGCCTGAATGTCGGCATTCCGAACGGTCTGGTATGGAATCTTTTGATCCTCCAGGACCCAACGTGTCCACCCCTCGTCCATGTTCGGCGGCCAGCCCCGGTACAGGCCCACCCGCCCGGGCTTGTGCAGTTCAGCCCAGCGCGCGGTGTCGCCCTCTGGCGGCCCATCAAAGCGGAATTGCCCGACGGGTTCCAGCTTCCCGCCGGCAGGCTGCTCGATTGCCTCCACCTTCACGCCCATCAGCAGCGGCAGCGTGTGCGCGGTCACGTCGTACGGCCGTTTCGGCGGCCCGCCCGGATACTCGCGCAGATCCGGATACTGCTGGCGCTCCAACAGCGTTTTCGCGAAGCTCGAATACGGCTGCTGCATCCGGATCACGTACGAACCAGCCGGATGCTCGCCGCATCGGCTCCGCGGCGCGTTCTATCTCCACCAATCCGAACGCGAGCGTCTCGAGCAGCCGCTGTGCGGCGCCGGCATCCTGCTGCGCCGCCGGAATCACGAATGCCCACGGCGATGTCCGCGACGCCGCGCGCCTGCCGATGCTGTAGAAATTCCGGAGCATGTCCGCCCGCCGCGTCGCGGCCTGGTACAGCACCGACTCCATCGCGATCAACTCGTAATCGACGATGTCCCGCAGCCGCCATTCGCCACCGAGCCACGGCTCCAGGTAATTCCAGCTCCGCTCCCGCGGGCGATAGCCAACAGCCGCCTGCGAGATCTGGTCGCGCGTGATCGCAGTCGGAGTGGCCAGCCGCGCGCTCGCGGCTTCGCTCAGGATGCGGAGACCGCCGTGATACGCCTGGTAATGCCGTGCAGGCGTCCAGAAGTCGTACATCGCGTTGATCACCACGCCCGTCTTGGCGGCGGCCGTGAGGTCCATCGCCATGCCGGTGCCGATCATGTTGCACTGTCTGCGCCAGGATCGGGTCGATGTTCGGCTCGATCGGATCGATCCATGGCGGCACGAAAAAGCGCGAGGCGTTCGGTCCCTGCTGGTGTACGTCGTATACGATCTGCGGATGCCAGCGGTTGTGGAGCTGCGATACGGTGGCGCGCGTTTCGGCCTGCGTGAAGAAGTACCAGTCACGGTTGTTGTCGTGTCCCGTGTACTTCTGGTAGAGCTCCGGCGGCGTGGTGCCTTCGAACGGCGTCCCCAGCGTCTTGCGATACCACTTCGTCACCAGATCCAGGCCGTCAGGATTGAGCGAGGGCACCAGGATGAGAATCACGTTGTCGAGAATTGCCCGCGACTTCGCATCAGTCGCCGTCGCGAGCCGGTAAGCGAATTCCACGGCCGCGTGCGTCGAGGCGATCTCCGTGGCATGCATCGAGCAGGTGATCATCACGACCGCCTTGCCGGTTTCCGCAAGCCGTGCCGCTTCGGCTTCCGGCGTCGCGCGCGGGATCGGCCAGCCGTTTCTGGATCTGGCGATAACGCTCCAGGTCCCGCAACGTGCCCCGCGCCGCGATGAACGCCGCGACGAACGGCCGCCCTTCCGTGCTCTTCCCATACTCCTGGACTTGGATGCGGTCCGAGTCGCGCTCCAGCGCGCGGAAGTAGGACACCACGCGATCCCAATCGAGCACCGTGCGGTCGGCGCCGATCTTGTGCCCGAAGTGCGCTTCCGGGGACGGGACAGCTCCGCAAACGGCCAGTGCGGCCGCAAGGACAGCGTAAGGATGCGACAGGACATGCGGTAAGCGCATGCGATCCTGGTCAAATCATATGCGCGGCTATGCGCCGCAGGGTCGGTTCAATTCCGTCCACAGCGCGTGGTACCAGTGCAGGAAACGTTCCGGCTCCTTGCTCTCCTGCGCTTCCATCAACGTGTACCGGTCATAGCCGGATTGCCGCATGAGGCTGAACAACTCCCGCCATGGATACGACGGATTCGCCAGTTCCGTGATGTGCGCGTTCTTCACCCACGGGCTTGAGCAGGTCCCAAGCTCTGTTTGACGGAGCCGTTCACGACATCGGTGGGGTTCGAGTTCCAGCACAGGCCGACGTTCTTGTGGTTCGCCACCTTCATGATCGCGGCGCAGGCGCGGGCAGCTGCGTTTCGCGGCCGTGAACTTCCATCCAGATCTCGACCCCGTACTTCTGGCCGTATTCGCCCAGTTCGCGCAGAGAGTTGCCGATGTTCTCGATCGTCGCTTCACGCGAGAGTTCTTTCGGGAACCCGTTGGGCCGGACCTTCACGCCCCATGCCCCCGTATCGTGCGCGAGTTCCACGAAACGCTTCCCGGTTTCGATGTTCTGCTTTCGCACCGCCGGGTCCGGCGAGTGGAATTCGCAGGTGCTGCCGATAGCTCAGCAGGCGTATTTTGCTGCCTGCGAAGCGCTTGCTTGACGCGTTCGCGTTCTTCCTTGCCCAGCGTGGGCTCCACGCCGTGCTTGTGCTCGGTGCGAAGCTCGACCGCCTCAAAGCCCGCCGCCTCCAGCTTCTTGATGATCGTTTCGAGGTCCCAATCCTTCAGTACGTTGTAAGTGACTGCGCCTAGGTGCATAGGGCTCCGTTTGAAAGCCCATTCTATCGAAGCGCAGGGCACCCGAACGGGCGGCCATCCCCCAATCGGCGGTAGCGTTTGCAGCCGCGGACGAGTGCACAAACCGGCTACAGAAAAATCCGATCACCACCTTTGCGGGGAGGGACTACCCGTGGTACCATGCCTCATCGGAGAAACGCATGGTACCGCAGGCTGGGCGCGTTCAGATTCGGGTGCTCGTTGTGGATGATGAACCCGGCGTTCGTACCTTAGTGGCTAACCTCTTGCGAGGCCAAGGCTACTCGGTAGCCGAAGCCTGCGGCGGTGAAGAGGCGCTCGATATCGCATCTCGCGAGTCGAACAAGCTTGACCTGCTGCTCAGTGACGTCAGCATGCCCGGCGTTGACGGACCGACGCTGGCCGAACGTCTCCTCGCGACGAAGCGGGTTGCAAAAGTCCTTTTTATCTCCGGCTTTTCCGACGCGCCGGTGCGCCGCTTCCGCGCCGAGCAGGTTGCTTTCCTCGCGAAACCGTTCCGCCCCGACGAATTGTTTGCTGCAGTGCGCCGGCTTACCGAACGGCACGCCCTTATTGCGCGGACGGCGTGATTTCGTAACGGAGCCGGACAGCAAGCCCGGCTCAGTTACATAATCAACGGCGCGGCACGCTAAAGCGCACCCACCGAAGACGCCATCAGCCTGCCGTCGAGAACCGCATTGACCTCTGTCACCAGGCGATCCACCGTGAACGGCTTCGCGAGAAATGCCTGGTCCGTCATGCCCGCCCCCTCGAACACGTGCCGAAGCGCCTCCCACGAGTATCCGGATACGAAGAGAAACGGCACTCCTGGGCGGTACTGGTCGATGTCTCCCGCAACTTCGGCCGCGGTCCGGCCACGAAGGACAACATCGGCCAAAACGAGGTCGATGCCACTCGGGTGCGTCCGGGAGTGAAAGAGCGCCTCCTCGGCATTCCCCGCGGTGAGAATTGAATGCCCCTGCCGCTTCAGGATGGCGGCCATGATTTCCAGGTTGCTAGGTTCGTCGTCGAGAATCAGAATCGTAGCCATCTGAGGTCCAGTGCTGGCCGGCGGGGGAGGGGAGGCGCCGACCTCATAGGGGGTAGCATATCACCTCAGAAGCGGTTGTGGTGTCAAGCCGCCTCATTTATTCAGCAGTTCATGAACAGCCCGCAGCAATTCCACCGGCTTAAACGGCTTGGGGAGGAAGGCAACCTGCACAGCCTTCAGCCGTCCGCGTTCCAGTAGCTCACGGTTCTGCAGGTCTTGCTCCGGGTAACCGGAGATGAAAAGGCAGGCCATCCCCGGATGCAACTCAAGCAATTGCCGCGCGAACTCCGGCCCGTTCTGATTGCGCAGAATCACGTCGGAAATCAGGAGCTCGATCGGTCCGTCATGCTCGCGCGCAGCATCCAACGCCTGCTCGCCGGTTTCGGCGCTGATCACCTCGCGTCCCGTCTGCTTCAGCACCAGCCCGATCAACTTCCGGACCGGCCCCTCGTCTTCAAGAACCAGAACCGCTCCCGTCACTCTTGTTCCTCGTCCATGTTGGTGCCCGGGCCGCATGCAGAGCGGTACAAAGCATAAGCCCAATGCCCCATATTAACAGTTCTCAATCATTCCAAAGCAGAAAAATTAGCAAATGTTCAGGATTCCAAGCCTCACGCATCCGGCTTTCACCGCCCGAGCGCAGCTAGAACCATCGCCGTCAACGCCTTCACTCCCACCGCCAGGCTCGCCTCATCCGCATCGTATTCCGGCGTGTGCAGTGCTCCCGTGATGCCTCGAGCTTCGTTTCGCACCCCCAGCCAAATCATGAATGCCGGCGCCTCTCTTCCGAAATAGGAGAAGTCCTCAGCACCCATCACAGGGGGCACCTTGATCACATTCTCTGCTCCGAGCGCCGCACGCAGCACCGGCAGCGAAGCCTCAACCAAGGCGGTGTCATTCGCCGTCGGCGGATTGCCCGTTGCACCCCACTCCACCTCCGCTTTCGCGCCGTGCGCCTGGGCGACTCCGGTCGCTATCTCACGCACGAGGGAGCGCGCCCGCTCGCGGACCTGTTCGCTGTGCGTGCGCAGCGTGCCCTCGAGCGTCACCGAGTCGGCGATGATGTTGTTCCGGTTCCCTCCGTGAATCGAACCGAAGGTCAGAACAACCGGTTCCAGAGGGTCGATTCTGCGGCTCGCGATGGTCTGCAGCGCCGTGATGCACTCGGCCGCCACAACTACAGGATCGATACCCTGATGTGGCCAGGCGGCGTGTACTTTCTTGCCGATGATCCGCACCTTGAGGCTGTCCGATGACGCGAGCATTGCGGCGGGCGCATAGCCGATCTTGCCCGCCGGGCAACATTGGGTTCGTGTGGAGCGAAAACACCGCGGCCGGACGCACCGTGCCGAGCGCTCCCTCGCGGATCATCCGTTGAGCACCCGAATCCTCGCCCTCCGGCGCACCCTCTTCCGCAGGCTGGAAGATAAACCGTACCGAGCCCGCGAGTTCCTGCCGCATGCCCATCAGCACCTCGGCCATGCCAAGCGCCACCGTCATGTGTACGTCGTGCCCGCAGGCGTGTTTCACGCCCTTGTTCTGGGACCGGTAGGGCACGTCGAGCGTCTCCTCGATGGGCAGCGCGTCCATGTCCGCGCGCACAGCCACCACGGGCCCGGGCTTCGCGCCTTTCAGCACCGCGACGATACCGTGGTTGCTCACGCCTGTCCGGATCTCGTCGAAGCCCAGCGCTTTCAGTTTCGCCGCGATCACACGGGCCGTGCGCTCCTCGCGGTTCGAAAGCTCGGGATGCATGTGGAAGTCACGGCGTTGCTCCACGAGCGAAGGCGCCAGCGCATCCGCCGCCGCCGCGACGCGATCCGCAGGCGATTGCGATTGTGCAAGCAGCAGGAGGGCTACCCAGATCGTCATGGGCATAGCGTACCGCGCCTTCGCGCCCGCCCGCTTGCCGGGAAGCGCATCAAGGTCCGGCCGACGCTCGAACGCTCCCGCGCCGCGCTCGAGGATCTTCTCGAGAAGATCCGCGTCGCCAACTGCCGCCTCAATCCGGGCTACCTGAAGGCGCTCGGAACGAAGACCGAATAGCCTATTCGCTCACCGGTTCGAGCAGTGCGACCGGAAATCTGCCGAAGAGGTCCCGTAGGCGCAATGATTCCGTCTGGTCGCCTGTAAACACGTTGCGCCAGCGCGTGGGCGCGCCTTCGGGAAGCGCAAGCGTCTCCTCGCCCCATGCATCCGGGTTCACCAGACCGGCCCCGGGGCGGTACGCGAACCTCGGCGTAGCGATGAGCGCCCACTCCTCGCCCTTCTGCCGCGCGAACGCGCACGCGTGCAACGGATCGTGGAACCCGATGTAATCGCCGCTAAGAAACAACTCGCCGTGCGCACGTCGAAAATTGAGCGTCTTATAGGTGACGTATAGCTTGATGCGGCCGTCCTGCCAGTTCTCCACCAAGCCCGCAATCAGCGAATCCAAGTCGTGCGCTTCCTGCCGCCGGATCTCGTCCAGCGCCGACCCGCGCATCTGGAAGTCCACTGGCCGGCGGTTGTCAGGATCCACCAGGCTGAAGTCCCAGACCTCACTTCCCTGATAGAAATCCGGCACTCCTGGCGAGCAGATCTTGAGGAGCACTTGTGCGAGTCCGTTTACGGCTCCCGCCGGGGCAATCTCCTTCTGGAACTCAGAGAACTCCCTCACAAACTCGCTCTCATCGGCGAGCGTCGCGTCGATAAACCGCAGGAATGCGTCTTCGTACCCGGCGTTTGGATTGAGCCAGTCCGAGTGCGTCTTCGCTTCGCGCGTGGCTTTCTGCGCAAAGTTCCTGAGCCGGTCGCGGAAGGCAGCCATATCCTCGCCGCAGAAAGGCCAGGCGCCTACAAGCGTCTGGTAGTACATGTACTCGTCATTGCGGTCCGGAGCCGCGAAGCCGTCCACAACTGTCTTGTGGCGCTCGTTGTTCTGGGCCCACCGCTCAACGCGCTCCGCCCAGGCGTCGGGCATTTCGGAGATCACGTTGATCCGCGCTCGAACGTCTTCGCTGCGCTTCGTGTCGTGCGTCGATGTAGCATTCAGCGAGGCCGGCCATCGCTCCTGACGCTCTCTGTTTCGCTTGTGGAATTCCACGACGTCCACGGGATGATCGGCCAGTTCGGGGTCGCTGCCCACCTCATTCTGCGAGAGCAGCCGGTAGTAGTTGTAGCAGGTGGTGTCTTCAAAGCCTTTCGCCATGCACGGACCGGTGAACTGCTGCCAACCCAACACGAAACCCAGCCACTCCTCCGGGTGCTCCGCGTAATGCGGGATCTCGAGCAGAAGCACGCGCCGCAGGAACGCGAACACCTCCGGGCTGGTGTTCGGCAGCGCCTGTTGGGCCGCCACCAGAGCCTGCTCGAGGTATTGCCGGTCGGTCGAGCGGCACCTCCAGGGTACGGATGTAGGTCCGGTAGACCGGAAACGCCGCGATCACTTCAAGCAGAGCGTTTGTAAGATCCGCGAACGGCAAGTCGCGCGCGACGCGGTCAATCGCCGCGAGCCTTCCCAGGTGATAGCCGACCGCCCGCAGTTCCCCCGGAAACAGCGACTCGACCACCTGCTTCTTCCGCCGGTACCGCATCTCATCCATACTTTCCTGGACCCCGGTGAACCTGCGGTAGAACGAATCGAGCTTCGCCAGTCCTGCCGGTTCAACGAAGACACCGTTCAGCCAGTTCAGATAGTCGTAGCCCGTGGTGCCACAAACCTTCCAGTCCGCCGGGAGTTGCTCCTCCCCACCGAGGATCTTCTCGACCACGACATAGAAGCCGGCGCATTCCGGCGGCGTGCTGCCTTCCGCGGTATCCAAAACTCGCGCGCGCAATCGCTCCAGGTACTCGGACGGGTCCCAGAGTCCGTCGATGTGATCGATGCGCAGCCCCGTCACGTCGCCTGACCGTGTGAGGCTGAGGATCTCGGCATGCCGCGCATCGAACACCTCCGGATCCTCCACGCGGATTCCCACGAGGTCTGTAATGTCGAAGAACCGCCGGTAGTTCAACTCCTCGGCCGCCGTGCGCCAGTACGCGACACGGTAGTGCTGCTCGTCGAGGATGCGGTCCAACGCATCGAAGCTCCTGGGGTCATCCGGTACGCCGCTCGCAGTCAGCAGGCACTCGTCCAGCTCCGCCTTAAACTCGGCGGAGCTGCTGTAAGCGGCCCAAAGATCGCGTTTGAGCCGCTCCTTGTGTTCGTGCCGGCTCCGCATATCCTCCCGAGTCTGAGGGGTTGGGGGCAGCGCTTCGATGGCCGCCAGGAGACGCTCCATCTCCGGGGCCGCCTGCGTCGCTCCCTTCACGCGCGCCTTGTCCATGCAAGGCTGGAGAATAAGCGCGTATGACTTCGGATCGAGGGGCAGCCGCTTCTCCCAGTACTTCGCGTAAAATCCGTTTTCATCCAACTTAAGGCTGATCTCTCCTCGCGCGAGGACATTCCCGTACAGGTCCCCCAGGATCGGCAGCAGGATCCGCGCCCGCCGCCGCGCCTTGGCGCTTTCACGCCCCCAGTCCACCGCGAAGTGCGCTGCGAACAGCGACGCCCGGCCGTTCTCGAGCAGATCCATCCACCACGGGTTTTCCGAGCTCGCGGCCATATGGTTCGGCACGATATCGAGCAACAGGCCCATGTTGTACGTCCGCAGCTTCGCCGCCAGCTCCTCGAACTCCTCCTCCGTTCCGAGTTCTGAATTGATTTTGCTCGGATCGGCCACGTCGTACGCGTGGGGGCTGCCGCGTCGAGCCTTGAAACGCGGCGAAGAGTACAAATCGGTTATACCGAGGTCATTCAGATAGGGGACCAGGTCACGGCCATCCACAAAGCGGAAGGCGAGGCTGAACTGTATGCGATACGTCGCGAGCGGGAGTCGAAGATCTGGCATGGAGGTTCAGTGAACACGGACGGAGAGACGTACGCCGAGGGCGCGGAAGCTCTCGGCCCAGGTTTGCGCGTCAAGGTCACCGGCAGCCGCGCGGTCCCGCGCGCCCGGATAGACTGCCTGCATCAGCCAGTAGAACAGGTTCTGAACGCGCCACAAGGTCACCTCGAACGGGAGCGAACGGGCCATCTGTACCGCTCTCGGAGAGCTGGTTCAGAACCTGACGGTCGTGCGGCTCCTTCACCAGCCGCTCCGCCATCCTCTCGAGCGTCTTCCGTAACGCGAATTCCAGCGTGGCTGCGTCGAACGCGACACCCGCGGTCTGCGTCTCATCCACCAGCGCGAGGATGCGTCCGATGTTCATGTCATCCCGCTCGAAGCACCGGCGTAGTTCCGTATTCAGCGTCACCTCCGCGGCCATGAGCAGCGGCTTCGGCGCCGGAACTCCCGCTTCCGCCAGGAATCGCATCAGTGACACGCGATCCTCGTAGACGTGGCGAAACGCCCTCTCGGCTTCGCCCAGGCTCGATTCGACGATCTGTTGCAGGATTCGCCGTTGCTCGTCGCGGAACAGCAGCTTGAGCGAGTAGGTGCCGGGTCCGAACTCCCGGTCCACCACGCGAACCAGTTCGGTGAAGTCCGCCCTGCGGAACACGCCCGTGATGGCCTGCGCGGTTTGTTCGTAGTGCTCCTGGCCGCGGAAGCCGCGTATCCCGCCCGCTACGTTGTGATCGCCGAGATGGGCCACCCCGAACGTCACGTCCGCTTCTCTCCGCGTGATCTCCGACGTGATGTGCGCTCGCCCGAGCGCCAGCTTGGCCTTGCCCGCTGTCAGGAGCCGGTAATCCTGGCAATCGACCGAGTAGGAGTAGATTCGGCCCTCGCGGCTGCCCTCGAAAATCGAGCTTACGGCGTAGTGTACGCCGACCTTTTCGAGATCCACCATCGCCGGCCGGACGAACTTTTCATAGATCACGCGGCCGTTGCGATGCTCCGGGACGTTGCTGCGCGCCGCTTCCAGACGGTCCAAAAAGGCCGCTTCCAGGTCCGGCCCGCCCAGTTGCTTCGCTAGCTGAAGCACCCTGCCCGCGTACTGGATCACCTGCACGGTCTCGATGCCCGAAAGCTCGCTCGAAGAACCAGCCGCAGCTCGTGTACATCAGCATCGCGTGGCGCTGCAGTTCCAGCAGACTCAAGGCGGCGATCGTCTCTTCCTTCGAGAGCGGATGCGTGGCGTGCTTCTCGAAGAAGCGCGCGCGCACCGGCCCAGAGCGGTCGAGGATCACGTCGATGTAGTCGTCGCGCGCCGCCCATGGGTCCTTCAAGAGTTCGCTGCCGCACTGTTCGTAGTATGGAGCCAGCGATGTCCCGCAGCCAGTCGAGCGCGTCGCGCAGCGGCATCCGCCAGTCCTGGTTCCACCCGTCTGGACCGCCCGCCGATGCAGCCGCAGTTGCTGCGCCAGCGCTCCACGCCGTGCGCGCAGCTCCAGGCCGTGTTGTCGCAGATCTGCACTTCCGATTGCGGCGGCGAAATCTCCAGGAATTCGCCGTAATTCGTGATGCGTGCCTTCCCGCCCTCTTCGATGTACTTCAGCGCGTATGAAAGCGCCATCTCGCCGTGGCGGTGATGGTGCCCGTACGTCTCGCCGTCGGTGGCGATGTGCGCCAGTTGCGGTTCCGTGCGATCGTGCGGGAACGATCCGAGCAGCCGGTCGGCAAGATACTCGCCGCGGTCGAGCAGCCGCTCGAACGCCACGGCGCGCGAGATCGGCCCGTCATAGAAAAAGATCGCGATCTTACGGTGGGACGGTGTCCGGTACTTGTACGGGACGGAGGGATCGATCGCGCCCGCCCGCTCGACATCGCGCCATGCACCGCCGCTTCGTGCGCACGCGCCGCGCCTGGTACGGAGACAGAATGGTGTACTTGATTCCGTTCTCGGCCAGAATATCGAGTGTTTCGGAATCCACCGCCGTCTCCGGCAGCCACATCCTTGCGGCTGGCGCCTGAACCGGTGCATGAAATCTTTAATGCCCCAACGCACCTGGGTGACCTTGTCGCGCCGGTTCGCCAGCGGCATGATCATGTGGTTATAGCATTGGGCGATGGCCGACCCGTGCCCTGAAAACCGCGCCACGCTCTCGCGGTCGGCGATCAGCACCAGCCGGTAGGTTTCAGGCGAGTACGTCTGCATCCACGCCAGCAGCGTCGGCCCGAAATTGAAGCTGATCTGCGAGTAGTTGTTGACGATGTGGGCGATGCGCCCCTCCGGGTCAAGAATGCGCGACGCCGAGTTCGGCGCATAGCACTCCGCATCGATCCGCGCGTTCCAGTCGTGATACGGATAGGCCGAATCCTGAAGCTCGATCGCCTCCAGCCATGGGTTCTCCCGCGGCGGCTGATAGAAGTGCCCGTGAATGCAAAGGTAGTTGTGCAATCTAGCGCCTTCCTCCTGACGTGTCGGACGAATACACAGCGAACGACCTCGGCCCGAGGGCGAGCGTCACTTCGCCATCTGATTCGATCGTCTCCGGAGCGTCGCCCGCGCCGCGCCATCTCCTGTCTCCCGAGGCGACCAGCTTCCGCCATGCCCCCGCCGGAACCGGCAGCGTCAACGAAACCTCGCCGTCCCCGAAGTGAAACGCGAGCACAGCCTGGGCCGGACCGTTCCACCGCCGCACAAGCAGCGCCCGCCGCTTCTCGAAAGCCACCGCGTTCAAGTTGTCCTTACTGAGCAGAGCGAGTGCGGGGTGCTCCCGGCGCAGCGCGATCAGTTCGCGGTAAAACTCCCAGAGCGTCTTGTGATGCCCTTCACGGTGCAGGCGGTGGTGGAGTCGCGAGCGCTCAAATGTCCGCTCCGATTGCGGATCGGGCGGCTCCTCCAGCCACCCGAAGCTCGCGAACTCATCCCGCCGGCCCTTCCGCACGGCATCGATCAACTGCGGATCCGAATGGCTCACGAAATACAGGAACGGCGCCTCTTCGCCATACTCTTCACCCATAAACAGCAGCGGCAAAAAAGGTGACAGGATCACCGCACCCGCGGCGATCTTCAGCGACTCGAAGTCCGCCAGATTGGTCATGCGGTCGCCCATCATGCGGTTGCCCGTCTGGTCGTGGTTCTGGGAGAACACCACCAGCCGGCTTGCCGGAATGCGGCCCGAGTCATTCCCGTGGGACCGTCCCCGCTCCTTCGAGTACTGCCCGGTGTAGACAAACCCCTCGCGGTACGCCTTTGCCAAGTGGTGGATTTCGCCGAAATCCGCGTAGTAGCCTGTCTGCTCGCCTGTCAACAAGGCATGCAGGGCGTGGTGGAAATCATCGCTCCACTGAGCGTCGAAGCCGTGTCCGCCGAGTTCCGGCGGCGCCACCATCTGCGGATCGTTCAGGTCGCTCTCCGGGATGGCGTAGACACTGCGGCCGAGGTGTCGCGACACGCGCCTGCACCGCCCCTGCGAGTTGCCGTAGAAACGGGTTTGCCGACCGGTCATAGATTGCGTGTACCGCGTCGAGCCGAAGCGCATCCAGATGGAACTCCTGGATCCAGTACAGGGCGTTCTCGATGAAGTACCGCCGCACCTCGTCGCTCCCGGGGCCATCGAAATTCATCGCCTCGCCCCAGGGCGTCTGGTACCGCGAACTGAAATAGGCCCCGAACTCCCGCAGGTAGTTACCCTCCGGGCCGAAGTGGTTGTACACCACGTCCAACACGGCCGCCATCCGGCGCTCGTGGCAGGCCCGCACCAACCGCTTCAGCCCTTCCGGGCCACCGTACGAGTTCTGCACCGCGAACGGCAGCACGCCGTCGTATCCCCAGTTGCGAGGCCCGGGAACTGCGCTACCGGCATGATCTCGATTGCAGTCACGCCCAGGTCCCTCAGGCGGTCCAGGCCGCGGATCGCGGCGTCAAAGGTCCCCTCCGGCGTGAACGCCCCGATATGGAGTTCATAGAGGATGTAGTCTTCGATCGGGACGCCGCGCCACGTCTCGTCGCCCCACGCGAACTCGGTATTCGTCACTTGCGAAGGCCCGTGAACGCCTTCCGGTTGGAATCTCGAAGCCGGGTCCGGGCGGTCAACCTCGTGGTTCAGCCGGATGAAATACAGCGCTCCCGGTTCCACCGAATCCACAGAGGCGCTCCAATATCCGCGTGGGCCAGCCTGCATCGGGACGAAGCGTTCGCGGGGCGAGATAAGGTGCAACTCCACCTCGCCTGGCACCGGTGCCCAGACCAGGAACTCCGTCCTCCCTTCGCCAACATATCGAGCCCCAAGAGTTGGCCCGTGCGTGATCACACCCCACGCCGGGCCGATGATGCTGGTGTACTCCTCAGCCGCGCTGTGCGGAGCCAGAGTAGATGAGTGAAGCTTGGTAAGAATAACTGCCCCTCTGCTAGGTTAACGGATTTTTATAAACAGCAGCCGTCGGCTCGTTCGGTTCGTTTCGCGCCGGATGCGTTGTTCGGCCTCTAAGCCCCGTCACCCCGTCGTCTTCAGCGCTCCCGCGATTGCGTTCACGGTTACCAGCAGCGGCGTGAGTTTCTCGTCCGCGCTGCCTGACGCCCGCCAATCTCGCAACAGCCGGATCTGCTCGCGATGGAGGCGCACCAGAGCGGCGCGGCGCACTTCGATCGCCTTCATGAGCCGCGGGCGGCGCTCGGTAACGGAACCGCCAAACAGCTCTTCGATCACGCGGGACGTGCAACTGTACTCGTCGCGAATGGCTGCCATGATGCGCTCGCGCAATCCGCTATTCTCGACGAGGCTCGCGTACTCCTCCATCAGCGCAGGGTGAGCGGAAGTCAAGCTGGTTTCGACGTTGTGCAGGAGGTAGGACAGGAAGTCCCACTCGCCGGCAGCGCGGCGCACCTGGTCCCAGGCGGCAGGATCGGCGGCGCGTACTCGCTCGAACGCCGCTGCCGACGCCGTACCATCCGGGCAAGTTGAACCGCGCCTGGCTCCAACTGAACACCCACGGGATGGCGCGCAGATCGTCGATGGTCCGCTTGCCGGTGCGGCGCGGCGGGCGCGAGCCGATGCGGCTGCGATTCGATGGCGTCGATCGGCGTGGCCTGGCGAGAAGAAGTCGACGAAGCCCTCGCGTCTCGATCAGTTCCCGGTAGGCCTCGCGGCTCGCGCAGCGCCACGCGTTCAAACGCGTCTTCGGCGGGATGCGGCGCGGTGGCGTCGCGGCTCGTGCACCAGCGTCCAGCGCGCCACTCCGGCGAGCAGCCGTTCCAGATGCTGCGCGGCGGTGATCCGGTTGGCGTACTTCTGCGAGATCATTTCGCCCTGCTCGGTGACGCGGATCTCGCCCTCGAGCGTGCCGGCGGCAGCGATCCAGAAAGACGTGCGTGGGCCCGGCGCCGCGGCCGATGGTGCCGCCGCGGCCGTGGAAGAAGCGCAGGTCGACGCCGGCCTCGCGCGCCACGCGCGCCATCTCGCGCTCTGCGCCTTGCGCAGGCCCAGAGGCTCGCGAGGATGCCGCCGTCCTTGTTGCTGTCGCTGTAGCCGACCATCACCTCCTGCAGCGGCCGCGCGCGGCCGTCGCGCTCGCGCAGGTGCGCAAGCGTGCGGCGCGTCATCGGGTGCGCGAGGAAGCCGCGCGAGCACGTCGGCGCTGCGCTCCAGGTCGTCGATGGTCTCAAACAGCGGCGTAACGGCGATCGTCGCAGACCATGCCGTCGGCGCGTGCGCGCAAAGCCCCGCCTCGCGCGCCAGCAGATAGACGTTGAGCAGGTCGGAGACGCCGCGCGTCATGCTGACGATCAGCGTGCCGATGCCGTGCTGCGCCGTGCCGTTCGATCACTCGCGCACCAGGCGGAGAACTCCCACCGCGGCATCGGCCTCGGGCGGCAGCGCCGCCGTGACCACGCGAACGGGCGCGGCGATTCCAGTTCGCGATCGAGCAGCTCCAGCGCGCGCGCTCCGGCCATTCCGGAAATCCGGCGCCGTCCAGGCCCGCGGCCGAGCAGCTGCGCGACGGCGCGGTCGTGTAACGCGCTGTTCTGGCGGATGTCGAGCGACGCCAGGTGGAAGCCGAAGGTGCGTACCAGCGCGCGCCATCGGGCGACGTCGCCTGCACCAGCCGTCCCGCGCCGATCGCTCCAGGGAGCGCGCCAGCAGTGAAAGTCGGCGTCCAGTTCTTCGGCGCGCCGGTATCATGAGGGCCGCCGGCGCCGTCTCCGGCTGCAGCCGCCCCAGCATCAGGTTGAGGAACTGCCGCCATGGCTCGGCCGGATTGCGTGCGACCGCGTCTCGCGCCGCGTCGCCCCACAAGCTCCGATACGCGCGAATCCTGCCGTCAATTCCGTGCGGCGGAGATTGCAGTTGCTCGGACAGGCTCAGGTGCGCGGCCAGCGCTCCAGGCCGTCGCTGGAGGGCCAGCGCGCGGGCGGAGCCGCATCCAGCGCGTGTCGCGTGACTTCTGTGCTGACGAACGGGTGCCCATCGCGATCGCCGCCCACCCAGCTTCCGAAAGTCAGGCGCGGGGCATCGGGCGGCGTTGTCCCGGGAAAGTCCCCTCCCAGGCCTGCCGGAACCGGTAGCAACAAGCTGGGTGGCATCCGGGAAGACGTTGCGCAAATAGTGCAGCGTGTTCTGAATTTCGCTCTCCACGTCGGGCCGCTCCAGGAAGATCTCCCCTGTGCGCCACAGGCGCTCGACCCCGGCTTCGATACGGGCGCGCAGGGCATCCTGCTCCATGGGCGTCCAGTGCGGGTTCTCGCGCTCCACGAGCATGAGATACAGTTCGCGGTGGTGCTCCAGCACAGTGGCGCGCTTCGCTTCCGTAGGGATGGGCCGTAAGGACCGGCTGAACCCCCACCCGCGGGAGCGCGGCGCGCACATCGGCTTCAGTAAAGCCGTCCCGCTTCAGATTCGCAAAGTAATAGGACCAGGAGCCTACCTCGGCCGCCGGCCCGTTCGCCGTTTCGCGAAGCCGGCGCACCTGGTTGGAGGTATTTTCCTCCGCCATGCCGAGCATGTGGAACGCGATCGAGAAGGCTTGGGCCCCGCGGGGCGGAAGCGGCTCGTCTACGGTCTCGCCTGAGAACGCACGGGAAAGCGCATCAGCGAGACGCGCCTCGCCGGAGCTTTTGAGCACGGACTCGAAGCAGTCGAGCAGGAAACGGAAGTCGCGGTCCCACTTCTGAAATCCCCACTCGCGCGAATCGGCCTTACCAATCCCCGCAGCAGGCGTAACCGGTTCAATCATCTGCCCTCTACTGGCAGTTTAAAGGACTTTCACCGGGAGAAAAGCTTTCAGCCAGCCGGACGCGAACCGCGCAGAACGCGGATCCGATCTCGTTTGATCCTGCCCCTCAGCGGTAAAATGACTGCTCCATGATGCTCAGAGTACTTCCTGTCCTGCTCCTTGCGGCCTTGGCATTCGGTGGGACGAAGAGTCCGGGTTGGCGACATCTGTCGGTAAAGAATGGCGACATCTCCGTTCCGATGCCCGGCAAACAACAGACCGGGAACGCCGTCTTCGACATCGATAAGCGACGGCGTCAACGACTTCGTCATCACCGAGCGCACCGCAAGCGCCCGCCGTCGTCTGGTATCGCCGCAAGCCGGACGGCTGGGAGCGCAACGTGCTGGAAACCGGGCCGCTCCACATCGAAGCCGGCTCACTTCGCCGACGTGGACGGCGACGGCGATCTGGATTTCGTTGCCGGCGGCGAAGCGACAAATCGAACGAGGTCTGGTGGTGGGAAAACCCCTATCCGGACTATCCGCCCGGCGTGGGCTGGAAGCGCCACACCATCAAGAACACCGGCGGCCCCAAGCACCACGACCAGATGTTCGGCGACTTCGACGGCGACGGCAAAGACGGAGCTCGTCTTCTGGAACCAGAACGCCCGCAAGCTGTTTCTGGCGCGCATCCCGCCGCGGATCCCGCGGCGCCGGCCCCTGGCACCTCATCCGAAATCTACAGCTACAGCGTGGACAGCGAACAGGCGCAGCGCGGCATGGCCGACGGCTTCAAGGGCGTCAACGAGCACGAGGGCCTGGCCAGAGGCCGATATCGACGGCGACGGTAAGCTGGATATCGTCGGCGGGGGCCGCTGGTTCAAGCACATCGCGGGCGGCGACGCTTCCAGGCAAACCTCATCGATGCCGGGCTACCAGTTCTCGCGCGCCGCGGCCGGCCAGTTGATCAAGGGCGGGCGGCCCGAGATAGTGCTGGTCGTGGGGGATGGCGCCGGGCCCCTGGTCCTCTATGAATGGGTAAAGGGCCGCTGGACGCCGCAGGCGACTTCTGGAGAAGGTGCAGAACGGCCACAGCCTCGCCCTGGCGGATTTCGACGGCGACGGCAACCTCGATATTTTCTGCGCGGAAATGCGGCTGAACGGCGGTAATCCCGACGCCAAAATATACATCCTGCTGGGTGATGGCGCACGGCGGGTTCCGGACGACGGTGGTGGCCACCGGCTTCGACAATCACGAATCGAAAATCGCCGACCTGGACGGCGACGGCATGCTCGACATCCTCGGCAAGCCCTACAACTACGAAACGCCGAACCTGAACATCTGGCTGAACACGGGCGCGAAATAGGCGGCAGGCGCCACTTATAATTGGAGCCATCGAGAGGGGTTGGCGCATCCAATCGAGCGGGTCCACTATGAGCGCTACAGGTATTTCCAGTGTGTTCCACAGGGCTGAGTTCGACGGCCCCCGTAGCCGTATGCTGTCCGTTCAGGTGTCGGGACTTAAGCTCCTCATGCCGCGATACTTCACCCGGGAGCAGGCAGAGGGGCTCTTGCCTGTGGTGCAGGAAGCGATGCGGCAGGTGGCCTCTCTTAAAGCGCTGCTCGATGAGGCAGCGGCGGAAGTACGCGCGGAGACCACCCGAATCATGATGGCCGGCGGGGCGGTAGTCCGCGCCGAAGCCGTCGCCTCCGCCCGCAATCGCGCGCAATCGCTCACGCCGAGGCTTCAGGATGCCGTGGAATCCGTCCAGCGTCACGGCTGCATCGTAAAGGACCTGGACGAAGGCCTGGTGGACTTCCCGACGCTGTACCGCGGCCAGGAAGTCTACCTCTGCTGGAAATCGGGCGAGCCCCGCATCGAGTTCTGGCACAGCATGGAAGAGGGCTTCCCAGGCCGCAAGCCCATTGACGACGACTTCCTCCAGCACCACACCGGGGAGTACAGGCTGGATCACCGCCGTCAAAGCGCCCCGAATGCGGTCACGCCGGGTTCCCGCCATTTGTGCTTCCGCTGTTCTGATACACTGACTTAACGAGTTAATGCTACTTGCCAAGGAATTCGTCGCCTACCTCTCCCGCCAGCTTGTGAAGCAGATGACCCCGGCATGATCGAGACGGCCCAACCTCAGGTCGTCGCCGAAGAGATCGCCACAGTCATCGTGGATGAGCTCGCGGTGGAGGACCGGCTCAACGACGAGGTGCGCGACATCCTGGACCAGTACAGGACTACATGCGCCGAGAAGGCGTCAGCTACCAGGAGATGTTCCGCCGCATCAAGAACACCCTGATCACGCAGCGCAAGGTCATCCGCGCCGCCGGCCGCGATACCGGCGACGCCATGAAGCTCTCGCGCGACAAGGTCAACGACATGTCGCACAAGATGGTCGCCATGCTGCGCAAGTCGCGCGAACGTGCGGCTGAAGAAGCCGCCCAACGAAGTGCGGCTCGAAATGGTGCGCGAGATCACCGAGACTGCTCACAGCCGAGGACAAGGTGGACCGCGCGGCGCGCCAGAAGATCCGCTCGCAGAAGCGCGAGATCCCCGAAGGCACCGAGGAGTGGGACCTGCTGCTACCGGCGCTACTACGCCGAGGAGCTGAAGAAACTCGGCATCGATCTGATACGCGATGAAGCCCGCGGTTGTCGTCGCCGGCAGCCTGAACATGGATTTCGTGGTGCTCGGTGGGGCACCTTCCCGCGCCCGGCGAGACCGTGCTGGGCCGCGACTTCCAGATGATCCCGGGCGGCAAGGGCGCCAACCAGGCGTGCGCGGCGGGCAAACTGGGCGGCGGACGCGCGTGGCGGTGCGGATGGCCGGCCGCGTGGGCTACGACGTTTTCGCCGATCACCTCAAGGCCAGCCTGTCGGCGGCGGGCGTGGACGTGAGCGCGGTGCACGCGCACGCGATCCGCAGCCCACCGGCGTCGCGCTGATCTGGGTGGACCGCGGCGGGCAGAACTCCATCGTGGTCGCCTCGGGCGCGAATCACGAGTTGGCCGCGGCCGACGTGGAGTCCCTGCGGCAGCGTCTTCCGCGGCGCGCGATTTCGTGCTGTTCCAACTCGAGACGCCGCTCGATACCGTGGCCGCCGCGCTGGCGCTGGCGCGCGAAGAGGGCGCTGCGGACCATTCTCGATCCCGCCCCCGCGCAGCCGCTGTCCCGCGGACCTGCTGGCGCTGGTGGACATCCTGACGCCGAACGAGATGCGAGGCGCTGATGCTGCTGGGCGGCCGGCCGCGCGCGTGTCTCCGGCGACGCCCCGCGCTGGCGCGCGCGCTGCGCGAGCGCGGGCGCGCGGCACCGTGGTCCTGAAGATGGGCGACCAGGGCTGCCTGTTCGACGACGGCGAACGGCGCATCCACGTGCCGGCCTTCCCGGTGAGCGTGATGGACTCCACCGCGGCGGGCGACATCTTCAATGCCGGACTGGCCGTCGCGCTGGCCGAGGCGATGCCTGTGGAGCAGGCGTTGCGGTTCGCCAACGCGGCGGCCGCAATCTCGGTGACGCGCGCCGGCGCGCAGGCCTCGATACCCACGCGCGCTGAAGTGGACAGCTTCCTGGGATGAGCTGCTTCAGCTTGCTACGCGCGGCTGAAAGGCGCTGAAGCTGAGATTGCTATTGAAACTCCTCTAAAACGTCACTCCAACCAGAAACTCCACCTGGTCACGGTTCGATCTGAGCAGGCTGAACGGATCGCGGAAGTTGTCCCACCCCCACCGCGTATACCGAACCTCCGGAGAGAGCGCTATCTGGTTCCCGAGGCGCGCGCCCACGCCTACCGTCAAGCCGGTGTTCCCCTTACGTTCGAGCTCGATCGGATCGTCGCCGCGATCGCTGTTGAAGAAACTGCCTGCCTGCTTGAGATTGGTGAGCCCGCGGAACGTCGGCCCGACTGTGAAGAAGGGCTGCAGCGGGCGAATGCCGGCCTTCCATTTGAGCAGCAGCGGGAAGTCCCACGCGTTCGCGGTGACGCTGCGACGGACGGCCTCCCCTCCCGCGGTCCCTTGGGCTTCGTAGTTGAGCCGGCGATAGAGCAGATCGAGTTCGACCCCGAGTCCGAAGGGCAAGTTGAGTTCGGCTGTGCCGCCGAAGGTGTACCGCCGGGTGTCGCTGACGTAGCCAAGATCGCCGGTTTGGGCGGTCTTGAAGGCGTCCGTGAACGGCACGCCGGCCTTGACGCCCCAGGTCAGCAACTGGGGAAACGCGAGCGGCGCCGCGAGCAGGAACGAGAAGAGGAAGCGCTTCATATGTTTGCGGACGTACTAAGGTGTAGTCAGGTTCCCTGGAGCAGTGGTGGCGTAGACTGCGTAGCCCCCGTTCGCGTACACGGGCGTTAAGCCGGGGACAGGGACTCCCCGCTTCAGTACGAAATAGTCGATGCCCCAGCGCCCATACGCGGGGATGTGCCACGGCTTGAACCGGCCGGCGCCAGTGCGCTGCCATCTTTCCCACCATTCCTGCGCGAACCGGCGGAGGAAGTTCACCTGCCCGCCGCCTTTCCAATCCACGTACACGGCGCGAAGCGCGCGGGCGCGGAAGATGCCGGGAGCCAGCGTCTTACCGGCATCGGGGAACAGGAACATCGAATCCACGGGCGTCGATTCGCGCGCCCACTGAGAGAGCGCGTCGAGTTCGGGCGTGTGTGGATTCGGCGCGCGCGACGCCTCAGGTAGCAGCGGCACGAGCAGGAACGGGAGCAGCGCGGCTGCGGTGGCGCCCGCCATCGTCCAACGAAGCTTCCGCGCTTCCGCCCAAGCTGCAAGCGTCGCGAGCGCGGCCAATCCCACGACCGGCACGATAGCGCCCGGAGACCCGATGACATCGAACAATCGTGACTGCGTGGGGATCGCGTAGGCCAGCACGAACCACAGCGCCGCCTCCCACCATCTGCCCTTCGCCGCGGTCTTCGCCCCCACGACGCATGCGAGCACGCCGGCAATAAGCGTCACGAACAGCAGCGCTCGTGCAGGTTGCACTTGCGGCGCAACCACCCACTTCAGTTTCTCGAGCAGGAGCCAGGACAACGGCATGCTCGCGATGCCGAGCGCGGGCAGTCCGATCAGGAAGAAGCGGAGGTCCTGGACGGCATCGCGACGCACACGCCAGTACGCGAACAGCGACGCGGCCCAGAGGAACACATACTGCGGCGCCCACATCACACCCCAGGTCGAGATCCAGTTGTAGGAGGCTCGCAGGCGCTGGAGCCGCTCGAGTTCAGGATCGATCCGGCCGAAAAACGGCTGCACCTCGCTAACGCCGCCCTGCATGCGCGAAAGAACCAGCATCACCAGCACGCCCGCGAGCAGCGGAGCCAGGCCGAGCACGCGCCGGCTCATCACCTTTGAGCTCGACGGCCAGAGCGAGAGCAGGAAGTAGACTCCCCAGAACGTTACGGCCGAGGGCGGATGGTACAGGAACGCAACTGAAGCGGCGGCGCCGGCGAGAAGGTCGCGCCCATGCGCGGCGCAGCCCATCGCGAGCACCAGCAGCGGGATCGCAAACCCGCGCGGCACCGGCTCATACTCGACTGTCAACACCGTGGGCCCGCCAATCACGGCGCCGAGCGAAAACACCGCCGCCGTCACCGTAGCCATGCCGAACCCGAGCCCCATCGACGACGCGACCAGCCAGACGCCGAGAATGCCGAGCGCGCGGAAGACAAACTGTTGCACCAGCAGCGCGGTTTCAAAGTCGATGCCCGCGCTGCGAAGCGCGAGAGCCACTTCGTCATAGACGGTGAACGAGACGTGTGGACGCTGCGCGACGGGATCCCCGGCCAGGACGGAGGGGTCGCGCAGGTGCTCCAGGATGGGCAGATAAATCTGCGTGTCCGAGGCAAGCAGGCTGTGGCCGGGAAAGAAGGCAATGCTCAGGGCCGCCAGCAGTGCGACGACCGCTGCGACCGCGAGGCTGCGGAGCGCTATTGGGCGGGTGTCTTCTCGAGTTGCTGTTTCGCCCAAACCCGCCTGGGATTCAGTTCGAGTGATTTCGCGATCTCCTTGCGCGCGTCCGCATTCCGCCGGGCTTTTCTCAGTGCTATGCCGTTCCACAGATGCGCCTCGGCCGACTCAGGATCGAGTTGGATGGCTTTGTCAAAGTCCTTGAGCGCCAGTTCGACCCCGCCGCCAAATGCCGGCGGCAGGTAGTAATTCCCTACTCCGCGGCTCAACCATGCCTTCGACGACTTCGGATCCAGCTCCAACGCTTTTTCGATGGAGCCGCGCGCGCATTTTCCGTACTTCAGCGCGAGCAGGACCTGCGCCGGGATCACCTGCCCGCATAGTGTCCCGAGAATGCGATGATACTCCGCCACGCCGGGTGCAAGCGAGACGGCCCGTTCGGCGGCCTCGATACCGGCCTCCGCTGCGGCGCGCGCGGCGTTCTTATCCCGCAGTTCGAGGGTAACCTCAGCGAGGTAAGATTGCGCCTCGGCGAGACGGTGCTGCGCGCGGGCGTCCTTCGGCGATTTCGCCGCGGCGGCCGCTGCTTCGCGCGCGATGCGTTCGATTGTCGCGCGGTCCTGGCGGTCACGCGCATCCACAACAGGATCGGCAGCCAGCGCGGCGGCCGTGAAGAAGACAGCAGCCCAGATTTTCATCTCTCTTCAACAATTCTAGCAGCGGCCGGCTGGAAGCCCAGGCGCACGACGCCGCGCTGCTTGGTGAGATACAGGATGCCGAGGATCGAGAGGAGCACGCCGTTCACCGCGAGCGCGAGCGGCGCAGTCATACGGGGTATGAGTGCGCCCGTGATCAGGCTGCCGATCGGCATGCCTCCGCGAAACGCGACGTTATAGACACTCATCACACGCCCGCGCATTGCGTCAGACGTCGTCTCCTGCACCAGCGAGCTGACCAGGGAGAAGCAGGCCACCGTGAACGCGCCGGACAAGAACAACAGCACTAGGCTCAGGGGCAGCGCCTTCGAGAGTGAGAAGCCGGCCATAGCGGCCCCGAGCGCCACCAGCGCGAGGAGCGCGGCGCGCCCGCGTGGCACACGATGGCTGAGGCCGGCCACTGCCAGCGCGCCTGCGATGGAGCCACAGCCGAGAGGTGGAAAGCAGCAGAGTGTAGGTGTTCGCGACCCTGATGAAACACGTTCGCCGCGAACACGGGCAGAAAGACCCCGAGCGGAACACCCAGCATCGTCATGACTAACGCAAGTACGATCAGCGCCGGCATCGCCTCGTGCGAGCGGACAAATTTCAGCCCTTCCTTCATCGAGCCAACGAGCGTTTCGGTGGTGTAGCCCGGGACGTACCGCACCTTGAGCAGGAGCAGCGTCACCATCACGGCCACAAAGGATACGCCGTTCAACGCGAAGCACCAAGCGGCTCCCAGATTCGCGAGCGCAAGGCCGCCCAGTACCGGGCCGATCACGCGCGCCAGGTTGAACTGTATGGAATTGAGCGCGATGGCGTTCGCCAGGTCCTCTCCGCGCACGAGCGAAGGGATGAGCGCCTGGTAAGCCGGCCCGCCGAACGCCTGGGCCAGCCCGACCACGAATGACAGCCCCAGAATGTGCCACACCTGCACGGCGCCGGTAGCGATGAGGAACGCGAGGAAGAAGGCGCAGCTCATCTGCACGACCTGGGAGACGAGGAGGATGTGCCGCCGATCGCGCCGGTCGGCCACCGCTCCGCCCAACAAAGAGAACAGCAGGATGGGGATTTCCCCGAGAAACGCGTCCAGCCCGAGCAGAAACGGCGATTTAGACAGCTCGAACACCAGCCAACTCTGGGCCAGCTTCTGCATCCACGTGCCGATGCTGGACGTGCAGGCGCCCGCCCACATGAGCCGGAAGTCGCGATGTTCAAATGCTTTGAAGACCCGGACGACCAAGCTTCCATTGTAGAGGCAGGAGCCGGGAGGAGTTGGAGACCAGAAGGCAGTAGGCAGAAGGCTGAACGCATCGAATTCAATTTCTCTAGGAGCGATGACGGGCCGCGAACTGGAAAAGCGGATTGTTTGAACCCGCTTACTGTGTGCGCGGCACTGCGTTCTGCATTCTTGCTTCAAAACAGCCTTTCGCTCCCGAACAGGGAGTACCTCGGCCTCTTCGCCCACCAGCAGGCCAGGGCCACTGCGAGCACCAGGTCGTCATGATCGCGCTCGCGCCAGGGCGTCGCAACCGGCTCTCGACTCGCAGGCCAGCCGATAAGGTGCTATCCAGGGTTCGCGGGAACTAATTGCGCGCGAATCCGTCTGTTATCGGTAGTCCGAGTGCCGGAGTGTGCCCGCGCGTGCGTGGCAGTGCCTTCGGATCATCGGGCCTTTGACTCTCGAAAGACATTCATGGCTACCACTCGCAGGAAGCTGATCCAGTACGCCGGTTTCGCCGGCGAATTCTTGCCGCCGGCGCACGTCCGCTGCACGGCCGCCGAAGACCTGGGCGTGAACCCTGCCGCATTCGCCGCCGTTTTCGCGAAGCGCCAGACCGTGCGCCGCTACAAGTCTAACCCGATCCCGAAGAACACCTCAGCATGATCCTTGACGCCGCCAGGCGCGGACCTACGTGCATGAACCAGCAGGCGTGGAAGTTCCTGGTGGTCCGCGACAAGGCGAAGATCAGGAAATGCGCAAACGCATGACGGATGGCATCGCAGGCACTTCGACAGCCTCGCCGCCAAGCCGAACGCCAACAAGGAGGACATCCAGAAGCAGGGCGAAGGTGTCCAGGTTCAGCGAGGGCTATTTCACAGCGCCCGTTTATGTGGCCGTTCTGGTGGACAAAGAGGCGCCGTGCGCGGGATACGCCCAGTCGGCAGACGGACCGATCGCCGCGGGCTACCTGATGGCCGCCGCACGCGCGTTCGGGTACGGCACGGCGTACCTGCACGGACGGCATCTCAGACCAGGTCACGCGCGAGGTGCTGAACATCCCGGCCAAGTATCACCGGATCTCATCACCCCGATCGGGATCCCCGAGCGCTGGCCTAAGCAGGCGCCCAAGCGCAAGCTCGAAGAAATTGTGGCTTACGAGCTCTCGATGGAACGCCGCCATGACACCGATCCCGTACAAGCCTCTTGACGAGGCCTAATCGACGCGCGCGCCGTGCCGTCGTCTGTGGGCGCGCGGCCGCCTCGAGTCAGATGTGCGTCCCCGAGGGTAGCTTCACAAATCCCCTCTCATTACGTCACTGGCGCAGTCTTTGCGAAGTGCTCGGCTGCGCCCGGAGATTCAGCTGCTCGGTTTGGGCCGCCGACTTGGGCTTACGGCCTCGCTTCTGCGGCGCAGGGAGCGCTCCGTCTCGCGCTCCAACTGCTCGCTAACTCGTCTCCGCCGCAAGGGCGCCCTGTCCGCGTGGCCTCGCGAAGCCGCTGCTCGAACTCGCTGTCGCGCGAGGCCGGCCGCAGCACCGTCCTCCATGTGTCTGGGGTCCAGTACTCGCGCCATGGGCCGAAGTCGAGGATGTCCCAATCGTCGGTACCTCCAATGTGCGCCTTGGCGCTCGACCAAGGCCAGTTCTCGCGATTTTGAACGATCCGGGCGCGCACGGATTCAACTCCGTATAACGGATGGCCAGAGATGAGCGCCCGCGAGAGGGCAGGAGCGAAACCGGTTTTGCCAAAGGTGCCCGACGCGCCCCTCGCGCACGAACTTCCGGTTTGCCGGTAATTCAGGACTGATCCGCCGGAGCAAGCTTCAGTCAGCCCCTTCATGGAGGAGCAACGCAGGGCTTCCTGGCGCTGTTCAGATACACCAGACCAAACCTGGCGCACGTCGAACCGGCGGCCGATTCGTAATCGGCCTCGGTCTTACTTCAATCCCGCCAAACTCGCGTGCCGGAACAGCAGACCTGACGCGGTGAACAACGCCACGAAGACACCATGCCCGATGGCCATACTCCGCGCAAGGTCGGGCGGCGCGCCCGAAGGCAGCATCACGGCAATCAGCGCAAGCGTCGCCGCCATCGCGAACAACGTGCGAGCCAACCCTCGCGCCTTCAGCCGCGCCAGCAAGGCCCCAACGCCCCCCACCGCGAGCACGCTGTAGTACACCAGGTTCGCCGGATTTTCCGAGTCCGCGACATGGACCATGTTGGACCACCCCAAGGCGAACCCGGCCACCAGCGCCACACCAACGCCCGCCTTGTACGACCAGGCGCCCATCCTCCTCGCGACCAGCGCAAACACCATCCCCGTCACGAAGAACAGGACATACACCCTCACGAAAGCTCCCGCGGGCCAGTTCCATCCCTCCACCACCTGCGATGCCACGAGCGGCACCATCAACACAGCCAGCGCCCCCAGCGCCACACGCAGCATCGTCTTTCCCAGTTGCGACATATGAGTTGTGTTCTCCCTAACGATTCCCACCGACGTCTCGAAGAAGATCCACAGCGCGAGCCCGAACAGTCCCCGCCTGGCGTCCCTGTGCTCCCGGCACAGGTCGTGAAACGTCTGCGCCATCCCCTCGCCGAACCGCTCACGGAAAGGCCGCGGATACAGCCGCAGCAGCATCGCATACCACGTCCGGTAGCGCCGGCCCGCGACGTCAGTGGCCATGCGCCAAACGTCCTTCCGCCACCGCCACCACGCCGCGATACCGCTTCAGCTCCGCTTCCAGCGCCGCCCGCCCCGCGCCTGTGAGCTCGTAATAGATCCGCCGCTCGTCGTCCATCTCCGGATCGACCCGCTTATCGCTTTCCCGGATCAGCCCGGCCTCCATCATCCGCCCCATCGAGCCATACAGCGTCCCCGGGCCCATCTTCACCTTGCCCTGCGAGTCCGCCTCCACCTGTTTCATGATCCCGTACCCGTGCCGCTCCCCCGTCGAAAGCGCCAGCAGGATGTGCAGCACCGCGGGAGTCAGTGGAGCTTGCGCCGTGTTCTTCTTCGCCATGCTCCGATACTATATCCGTTACGGATACATGTCAAGCCCAGCTGAGTGGCAGGTGGGGCGGACGCCCTCGTCCGTAGCCGGACAACCAGGTACGGCTTGGGTTAGCCGATTTCGTCTGAAATCTCCCATCTGCGTGGTGGTCGGCGAACCGGAGACTATCTTGGTTTCCGGAGCGCTGCTCGCTCCGGGTCACTCTGTGCTGAGGCGGGGGACAAGGGATGCCGCCTGAGATGCGCGCCAACGGGGTCAATTGAAGTGAAACGCGCGTACCGTGGATTGTCGCCGCATCGAGGGCTGTCGAAGATGTAGCGAACGGCGACATCTCGCTCATGGGGATGGCTTCGGGCTTGGCGACCACAAACCCGAAATCCGCAAACTGCCTACCTCCGGCACATCCGGGGATGTCCTGACGTTTTGACGTCCTTTGGCGGTCCCGGGCGCAGTCGTTAGCGTTTGGATTGCGGCGCGGTCTTGGAAACCGCCGACCAGGCGCCGTCTGGCGAAGCGCCTTCCACCCATCTGCCCTGCGCCAGGCTTTTGCCGTCGGGCGAAAGCACAGCCGTGAAGGAAAACTTCGACGAGCCGTCACCGCCGGCAAAGGAGAATCTTCTCGTCTGCAAGTCATACAGGCAAGGGCCGGACATTCCCTTCCCCGAATTCGCCGAACTGAGATTGATATCGCATTCGTTGGTGTAGCTCGCCGGATCAAAGCCGTCCTGCTGCAGCTTGGTGATGGCGAGGTCACCGCGCCATTGGACGCCCGCGCCATTTTTGCCGTTGAACTCCCACTTTCCGACCAGGACGTTGCCGCCGCCTCGCGGGGCGCGGTTCGCCGGCCGCGCGCCACCCAGGCCGGATTGAGCCTGCACCGTCGCACCCACGCTGATTTCGGCGCTGCCGCCGTTCGCATTGGTTGTGCCCGCAATGCGGGTACATCCCGCCGGCTCGGCAAAGATCGCCGCGGCGGACGGCGCATAGCTGAGTTTCCGCATCTCGAAAAGGAGCCTTTCCGGTTCGCTTCCCAGGAAAACGGTTTGCTTCACGGGGAAGCCGAACTTCTCCTCGAGCCAAAGTCTGTATTTGCCCTGGCCTTCGGCCAACGGGGCTTCCACGAGCCTTGCGGAGATGCCGTTGACGCTCTCCCGGCTGATCGTGCGCAGAACTCCCGCCTGCCGGGCTGTCTCTTCCGCGGCTCCTATGGGATCATGCAGCACCGGAGCGTACGGCGACACATACTGCTGCGTGGTGCACTGGTTGCCGTTCAGATCGACAGTGAAAATCCTGTGCGCCTGAAAATCGTAGAGCACGCGCAGGTGGAAGCCGCCGGCGGCACCGGCTAACTCGATCAGTTCCTTGGCGCCGTTGCGATTCACCGTGATCGTCATCGGTCCCATCATGTTGCTGGTTGCCGTGAACGCGTATGTCTGCGGCAGAGCGGGAGATTGCGCAGGTGCCTGCGCCGCCAGCATCAATCCCGCGAATATCGCACAGCAGGTTCGCATCGTCATGGAGTCCTCGTTATCGGATATTAGGTCCTTAATTCGCTTTATATAGTACTACTCCTCCCAATGAACTTGCGCCCCGGTCCACGTCAGAAGCTCACGCAATCATAAAGATCGCCTTCTGCGTGGAGACCGTTCGGATTGGGCCGTCAATCCTCCAGAGCGGCTGGCAATCGACCGGGCTGGTCATCATCTCACCGGATTGGCCAAACAGGGCCACCCCGAATAAGATCAGGGCTTGGAAGATCCTTAGATAGCTTTCACAGCTGTGACTCCTTTTTAAGGTTAGGATACCTGTGCAGCATTGCGGAATATGTGTCAGCCACTCCGCTTGGCTTGCCCCATGCAGATTCTTGAGAGTTGGTAATTAAAGGATCGCTTCGTGAGTACTGAACCTACATCAAATCAAAGGCTTGGGTCCTTTATTACAAGCACAACCGGGAATGAGGTGGTGCGTTCTTACGTGCCTCCAGCACTGCCCCCTTACCCGCCGTTGAGGCTTGCGGAGTGAGCGGGTGCGCGGGTCGTATCACGAACACCGTTTCGATGGCCAGGCTTTCTTTACTTCAACTGCGGTACATGGCGGTCCTATATTGATGGACAAACTGTTAGCGCCATAAAAGAGTACGCTAACGGAAGTTCCGGGAACGTGTTGCCCGTTGATCTACTGAATCGCTATCATGACCACATTGCTGCGCAGCCCCTGTTCATTGACCTGAATGAAGACGGGGACACGGTCGCCGGTGGGCGAGTTCTCGGGGACGCGCGCGTTAACCTGATAGACGCCGACGAGACCAGGCGCGAGACCCGAGTATAATACCTCGGCGCGGACGGGTCCGATCGTCGCAATTATCGCGCTCGAGGTCTGGGATGCGGCCGATCCTGGCGTCCCCGGCGGCGGCGGGTTGCCGACGTTGCCGAGGCCAGTGGCGTAAATCTCGATGATTTCGCCCCGGCGGGCGGGCCGCGATTGCTCCCCTGTGCCACGCGCAACCAAGCCAGTCCCGCCGACGAGCACCGCGCCCTGGCCATCCGGTGAAAGCGTAAAAATGCCCGGCGCGGCGTCCGTTCGGAACTGTCCGGATGCGAGGCGGGCAGGTGGGCCATCAGCGGCGGCGTAACTCACTACGATGGATGACGGAGTAAGGGTCCCGATCTCCAGCGGAAGGAAGAAGTTGATCTGCTGCCGGCTGACGAATTGAAGCGGGACGGCAGCGCCATTCACTTTGACCACAACGGAGTTCATTTGTAGTGGGAATGGCACAATTGTGGCGGCCTGCTCATCCGGAGCGAGATCATCGCCGTATATGGTGACCAGACTGCCCGGGGCAAAGACGGGCAGTCCGCTCGCCGCGTTGACCACACCATCCTCCCGAATTCGCGGGGGTTCGGCAGCCGGCAGGAAGAATGCCTCATGCCGGTTCGCGTAGTTTGCGCCGGCGATCGGACCGCCGGCCGGGGCAAAGATCCGGCGGCCCAGCGTGATCCCGTACAGCCCATGGCGCGGCGTCGGAACCGGCGCTAGAACGCGCCAGGCATCGGTGGCAGGGTTGTACTCTTCATTCTGCATAAACGTCCCCGAGGCAGTGCCGCTATTCCCTTCGCCACCGAAAACCTGGATCCGATTATCAATCGTCCCGCTGCCGAGTCCGCCTCGCGCTGTCGGGATCGGGGCTCGCGCGCGCCACTGGTTTGTAGTCGGATCGTATTCTTCGTTCGCCGTGAGGTCGCTACCAGCCCGCCCCCCGATCGCATAGATACGTCCGCCCACTGCCTGGGCTGTCAGATGGTCGCGGGCGGTGGGCATCGGCGGCAGCCGCGTCCATTGCCGGGTAGTGGTGTCGAAGACTTCGAAGTCGGCGACGCTTCCGCTTGTGGCGAGTCCGCCTGCCACATAGATTCTGTTCCCGATGGCGGCGACACCGCTCGCTCCCCGTGCCGTGTTCATCTGGCCGACGCGCTGCCAGCGGTCCAGGGCCGGATCGTACTCCCAGGTATCACCTGAAACGAAGCTGGATCCGATGCGAATGCCGCCAAGCATGTAGAGTTTGCCGTTGGCGGCGGCGACGTTGCAGTGATCGGCGCCGCCATCGATCGGCAGGCTGGCCCGCTCCAACCAGGAGTCGCGACGGGGATCATAGCGGAAGAGTCGATTGTTGGAGCCCTGAGCGGTGAGGCCGCAAACGACATAGGCGAAGTTATCGATCGCTGCGCCGGACACTTCCGTTATCGAGAGAGGATAGGGAGCGCGTTCTTCCCAGACGCCCGGTTGGGCAAACACAAGCCGCGCGCAAAGCATGAGGAACGCTCTCCTCATTTCCTCAGCATATCCCAGCGTTGCCGCGAATGCCAATGTGCGGCCAATCGCTCCCCTAATAGCCGCGGCGCGTCGAAACGTTGAACTCCGGCTTCGGGGGCTGGCCAGACGAACTGTATGAACGGTGCAGATCCAGACCATCCCCAGCTCGCGTTTCAAGGTGGGTTGGCCGAACAAAAGACATCGGAATTGATGTCGCTAACAACTCTTCGCACAACCAATGCGAATGGATCGTCGCGACCGCGCAGCCTTAGAATCTGAACCAGTGCATGGATCGCCGGCAAACAGGACACGATCGCGTTGACAGTGATCCTGTCCAGTTTGCCCGTGATCCAGCCCACAAACCGCGCGGTAGCTCTACCGTTGGCGACTAATCGCGAGTGATCCAACTTGAGCGAGTGCTGGGATTTCCCGTACCTGGTGTTTCATCGCGTCCGTAGTTCAGGCTTGATGCAGGACCAGTGGGCGTGGATGACTCTCCACTTTCCGTTGACACGGGCATAGACTTGTGTGGAGTTCCAGCGGACGCGCACGCTCCCGGGGCCGTCGGTCTGTTGGAGCACATCGTCAACAAGGTTGTACGTCAGAACCGCAACGTCACCATGCCACTGTACCTTCGGGTCGATCATGTCGTAGCGCACGATCTTGAATTTTCCCGCAATGGCCGCGTAAATCTTCTTCATGGCTTCGATTCCGTCGATCCGCTTCTCCTGAAACGGATCGAAGTAGGTGATCTCTGGCGCGTAGATATCAAGAACCCCCTGCGGGTTTCCTTTGCCCCAAACGTCAAGGGCCGCCTTCTCCATTGCGATGATCTCTTCAGACGAGTTGTCGGTAGTGGTTTTCATACAAGAAGTTAGTAGTACAAGCGGAAGTGAGAGGATGAGCAGTTTTCGCATCGGTGTCTCCAGCGAAGATAAGCGCGTGCCGGGTTACCGTATGGAGTGTAATGCGCAAACGCAGGCGGTGATAGGAAAAATGGAATCTGGTTGGATTCTGGAACTAAAATGGGAAAATGTCGCCTGTTGTCGTCCGTTATCGCGAGTATGCGCCGTGCGTCGCGCTGCGCGATTCGGTTAGGGCGTTTTTCTCCTTCGCGGAGCCGGTGACGGATGCCATGACAACGCGCACGATCCTGTGCGAGATTCCGTTTAGTCCAGGCGACCTGTTCTGCTCGCCGACGTTCGCGGACGGGCATGCTTCGCTTGTGTTCAGCTTCCCAAGAGTGTGCCGCGCCGATGGTGTTTGGCAATCCTACCCTATGGCTCCCCGCGGAGATTTGATCGGGCCATCGACAATGGTCGGCTCGTCCTCGCTTGCGGCGCGTGCCGAGGCTGTAGGAGTGTATTTCCGTGCAGGGACGGCCGCTGAGTTCATCGGTGTGTCCGCCGCCGACCTCCAGAATTGTGTCATAGATGCGGAGAACCTATGGGGTACAGAGGCATTCAGTTTGGCGGAGGACCTTAATGACCTGGGCCGCGAAGCCGCGCGCATCGACCGCCTGGAAGCGGCGTTATTGAAGCAAGCCGGTAGAAGGAAGGGCCCCGGAACAAACATCGACATTCCAGGAATGGCAGCGTGGATCATCCGTCCACGGGGACAAGCGGGCGTTGAGCGCCTCGCGGAAGCAACGGGGGTGTCCCGGCAGCATCTCACTCGTGTCTTCCGCCAGACTGTCGGAGTGACTCCGAAGATGTATTGCCGGCTCGCTCGGTTCCAGTTGACACTGGCCTACACAAACCCTCGTAACGACATCGACTGGGCTCAAGTGGCCGCACAGATGGGATACACCGATCAATCCCACATGATCGCTGAATTCCGGCGCTTCTCAAGCCTGACGCCTGAAACGCTCCGTCGGCAAGGGTGGTTCCACCCATTCATTGAACTGGCACGCCGCAGAGGCCCATTCCACAGCGCCTCTCTCTTGAGGCGGATGGAACCGGACTGACGGCGCATTGTAGAGCAAAGCCGCACACTCCCGAGTGGTCGGCAAACAGGAAGTTGGCCCCGATTAGTACCGTGAAGTCGGCTTCACAACTGGAATACCGCGGGGCGGCGAACGAATTGAACGGGTGCCAAGCGCGTTTCGCAGGCCTAATCAACGACGTTAGATTCACGCTCGCACTGTGATAAGCTGCGGACGACCGTTTTCCATGGGAGGTTGCATGGCTTCAATCACCGGCTTTGGCGGTGCGTTTGTCCGAGCGAATGATCCAGAAGCTCTGTACAGGTGGTACGAGCGGCATCTCGGTCTAATGAGGTCCGAAGGGTCTTTCGCGTTTCCTGCCTCGACGCATCGCGCTCAGGTCGTCTTTGCCTTCTTCGGACAAGATGATGAATACTTTCCTACGGCACAGAAAGCGATGATCAACCTCCAAGTGGATGACCTCGATGGAGTGCTGGACCGTTTGATAGACGAAGGTATCACGGTCGATCCCAAACGCGAAAGCTACGATTTTGGAAGGTTCGGCTGGGTCACCGACCCAGAAGGAAATCGTGTCGAGCTTTGGCAGCCCGTCGCAGCTGGTTGATGCCGAGCTGGCCCAGATGAGTCCCCAGAAGTCAGACAGCGTGAACGGAAAATGCTCAAGACGACGCTGGCTGGCATAAGTTACCTGACGGATCGCGGCCATCGTAGATGGATTAGTGACGGTAAGCCGGTTTGAGTGGCTCTATCCCTTGCGCGTGTTCTTCCGGGCATACAGCATAACAACATCTCGCGCGATGGTCTTTGCCTTTGCGAACTTGGCTGCGCCTGTTGCGATACCGAGCGCCCGCTCAAATTGGGCCTGCTTCTTTTCAATCCATGGAGCGCCGTTCCGGTTGGTCTGGTGCTGATAAGCGACGAGCACATCTCCAGATTCGAGATTGCTCCAAATCTCCGTCAACTCTGTGTCGAGTACGGGAACGCGATCAATCCGGCTTAGCAGCGGCAAGAGGCCGAATCCGGGTAAGTTGACGCGTAACGCGCATCCCGTTCTCATGCCCCGAACTACGTGGCACAAGGAAGTGTAGGCGACGTTACGGCCAAATGGCTTTCGACCATTTCCGGTAACCCGTTTTTCGTGCCAAACCAGCACGCTAGTCACGCTGTTCCTCGGAGCGAGTGACGAGCCATAGCGGAGATTCAGACCCAATGATACTTGTTGCGCCTCCATTCCGGGGTGTAGCATATTCTTCAGAGCGACAATCGGCTATGGTTCCAGCGGGACGGACGGTGCACACCTGCCATAAGCGAAAAGGCACGGCATGCCATAAGCCGCGTGCGCACACGAAGGAGGGTTGCTACGGAGCCTGAACCCGGCCCGGAAGCCGCTGCCGTGGAGGCCGCGCTGGTCGCGTGGCGCCGCAAGGCCGCCGAGGTCCTGATGATCGCGACGGCCGCCGTCAATCTGCCGGTAATTACCGCCTTGATGCTCGGCTACGGCCCGCCGGGGGGACCGCGGCTGAGAGCCGCCGTCGCCACCGCCTACCTTATCATCGCGGCCGCCGCGCTGTTACGCCGGTTCGAGTACCGGAGCCGGCTGTGGGCCTTCTTCTTCGCAGCATATGTGATCGTAGCCGTTGCGAGCTTCGCGGCTCCCGGCGGTCCTTATGCCCAGGCCGGGATACTCGTCATACCCATTCTCGTACTGGTGCTCTGCGGCGCGCGGGCGGCGAAGATCGCGATCCTGACCAGCGCCATAATCCTCGTGTCGGCCACCTTCCTGCGAGTCCAACCCGCGGTGATCCGGACGCTAGGAATCGACCCCACGCAGGTGGCGGATCCGCCGCGCGTCGTTTGGCTGCAGGTAAGCGCACTGGTGGCGTTGCTGGCCGGGCTGATGATCCTGCTGGACCGCTTTCACCGGTTTCTGCTGGACACGCTGGCCGCCCTGGAGCGAGAGGCCGTTGAACGGTCTGCCGCCCAGCGGAAAATGGAACACGAGATGCGCGAGCGGCAGCGCCTCGAACAAGAGATCGCCGCCATTGGGGATGGGGAGCGCCGTCGCCTCGGCCAGGAATTGCACGACGGCGTCTGCCAACAGGTCACGGCCGCGCTGCTGCGCTGCAAGACCCTACAGCGGTGCCTGGAACGAGGCGGGACGGTGTTCGGGGCGGATATCGCGCCGCTCTCCTCCCTGCTCGCAAAGACCATAGACGAAGCGCACAATGTGGCGCTCGGACTCTGCCCTTTGGATCCGGACCCCCAAGCTCTGGCGCCCGCCCTGCGGGCGCTCACCAGACAAATCAGGGAGATGACGTCCGTACGCTGCGAGTTCCTCGCCGCGGGCGATGTTCGCGTGCCCGACCCTGCCATCGCGCAGCATCTCTACCGTATTGCCCAGGAGGCGTTGAGCAACGCGGTGCGCCACGCGCACGCCAACCGGATCACGGTCGAACTGCGCGGGAGCGAGGATGAGTTGACGTTGCAGGTGGAAGACGACGGAGCCGGTCTGCCGCCCGAGCTTCCCGCCGGCGGCATGGGCCTGCGAACCATGGCGTACCGGGCGCAGAGCATAGAGGGCAAATTGACCGTGGCGCCCGCGCCCGGGGGCGGCGCCCGCGTAGTGTGCCGCGTTCCGCACTCAGCCTGGGCGCCAGCGGCGCCACATGATTCAGGAGACCAGCGATGGATTTCGACAGCGTGAAGGGCTCCCCGCCAATCCGCATCCTGCTCGTGGACGATCATCCCGCCATTCGCCAGGGGCTGGCCCTTTTCCTGGCGCCCGAAGGCATTGTGTGTGCGGAGGCCTCCGGCCGGATCGAGGCCCTGGCGCACGTAGAGGAGCGCTGCCCCGGCTTGGCGATTGTCGATCTGTCGCTGGATGGCGAGGACGGAACGGCGCTGATTTCCGACTTACACGAGCGTCACGTGCCGGTACTCGTCTACTCCATGCACAGTGATGCGCGGCGCGTGAAAAGCGCGTTCGCCGCCGGAGCGCTTGGATACGTCACCAAACGGGAACTCGACAGCGTCCTGGTGCAGGGGATTCGCGAAGTCGCCGCCGGCCGCAGGTTCGTCAGTCCCAAGGCAGCCGCCGCGCTGGCGGAAAGCCTCATAGGATCCCCGGCCGATGATGCCCTCCAGAGGTTGAGCCCCCACGAACGGAAAGTCTACGAACTGCTGGGTCACGGGGAGGACACCTTCGATATCGCCTCTGCCCTCCACATCAGCAACCGTACGGTGGAGTCTTACTACGCGCGCATGCAGGTGAAGCTGAATCTCAACGGAATGTACGACCTACGGCGGCACGCCATCGAATACCTCCAGAAGCATACGCAATAGCGTCCCACATCGGACCGTGTGGGGGAATTCCCCTACAGGCCTGTAGGGGAATTCATTCACAAGCTTGTACGCAAACTCCCGTGCATACAAGATCAGCCCGCGGTCTTATCATCTCCTTAATAGAACCGCCACACGGCGGTTTGGCAGACAGAAGAGCAAGCGAAAACGGCCGCTCATTCCTGGCGGCTAGCGCCCAAACCGATGAATGGAGGAGCTATGAGAACGCCTGAGACACCGCTCATCCTCCTGGTGGACGACCATGCCGCCGTCCGCCATGGCCTGGCACTCGTGCTGGCCGAAGAGGGCATCGGCGATTGCTGCGAGGCCGTCGGGCGGGAGGAGGCGCTCGATGCCGCCACCAGGGAACTTCCGGACATGGCGCTGGTGGACCTCTCGCCGGGCACGGAGGACGCCCTGAAACTGGTAGCGGAGTTGTGCGCGCGCAACATCCCGGTGCTGATCTGCTCGATGCACGAGGAGCCCGGCTACGTCCGGCGGGCCCTGGCGGCGGGCGCCCGCGGCTACATCACGAAACGGGAAGCGCCGCAGGAACTGGCGCGCGCGGTGCGCGACGTCCTGGCGGGCTGGATGCTCATCAGCCCAAGCGCGGCCGAGGGACTCCGGGGAGATTGAGCTGCTGCGGCGTAGTTGAACCCATAAACAACATGAGCTGGTAACAAGCGAGAAAGGAACAACGATGAGATGCAAGTTCACGAGGTACGTTCTACCGGTCTTTCCCCTCGTCCTGGCCGTTGCCGCGAGCGGACAGACCAACTATTTCCCATACAACCAGTTGTCCAGGCCGACGCCGGCCGATCTGATGGCCTACAGCGGAAGGGCCAAGTCGATCGTTGTACAGATGCTCAACTTGACCCCGTATAACATACGGTACGTCCCAACCCCGCAGGTTCGTGCGGGCGTGGCGAACATCAATCAGCAAATCAGTCTCAACCGGAACGCGCAAAAGAGTTTCATCTTTGCGCCCGTGGGAGTTCCTAACGTGATCCCCGGAGTTTCCGCGCAGGCGTTTCCTGACCTGCCCGGCTACAACCCGGCCTACATCAACACCGACAGTCATCCCCGTTCCGCGGTCTTCGCCTGGGACGACCAGAAAGACTTCGTCGAGAAGAGCAGCGTGTTTTGGACGGTAGAGGGGGTCAGGTATTACACCTGCAATGGCTGCCCAACGCAAACGGCCGATGTCCCCCTGGGCCTGTTTATGAGCCGGGTCAAACCTGAAGGGAGCCTGAGAACCGGCTTCCTCCCGGTGCTCGTCGATGTTTTGAAAATTGGCGCGACCATGGTCAAGATTGCGATTGACCCTATAAACCCGATCGCTTGGGTTAAGGCCTTCCTCGGCATGAAAGAACTGGCCGATGACGCTTTGTTCGCGCAACAGCAGAAGGCGGCCGATGAGGCAGGAAAGATGTACGTCTCCGCGTACACGATACCTGAAATGTCCACTCCTTGTTACGTGGACAATTCGAAGACGGGTTGCATGCCGAGCGCATTGTACAACGACGACGCCACTGAGGCGCAGTGGGGTACAGCCACCGGCGGATATGCTACGGCTGCGCTTGTGGTTACGACACACGTGTTGCGGGGCCAACCGGCTGAGCAGTCCTGGATCGAAAACATTGATGGCAGGCGCGGCAAGCTGGGGTCGCTAAGCTTCGTGATGGTGACCATCATGAGGGCTGAGGATTACATCGCCGCATATGCCGCCAAAGTCGCTCAAATGCCTCGGGTTGCCGCCGCGCCGGGCAGTATCGAGGTGAGCGCCGACGTGCGCGCTAATTTCGACCAGCTTCGCAAGCTGCTGGCGAAGCACGGCTTATCCGGTCTCGATGCCTTGCGGTTTGTGATCGGAGTGCTTGACCCGTGGGAGCGCCAGGATGTGCGCGGCGTTATTCAGTCAGTCCTTTCCGGCGAGCCCGTGACGAATGCGCAGAGGCAAGCGCTCCACAAGCTGATCGTAGATATGCGCCATGCGCTGAATGAGAAAGAGGAGGGATGAGCCATGTCACAACATGCAAGCTGGAAGGTCGCGCTGGCGGCCGCTGTGGTTCTCGGGATGGTGGGCGGCCAAACCTGCGCCGCTCAGTGCACGACTCCGGACGTCCCGCTGGGCGGCATCTGGCTGTATCCAGTCTGGACTACTCACTTCAGCATGACGGTCGTCAATCTTACTGATTATCAATTGAGGTCTACCCTGAGAAGTTCGACCCCGAGTCCTGTAGTCACCTCCGACGAGGCTTACCCGTATCCGTTCCAGAATCTCATGGACCCGATCAACATAGCTCCCTATCGAAGCGCCCTCTGGAAGAGCGGATATTCGGGTGCGTTTGGTCCGCAGCGGTACGGCGGGCGTATCCGGTTCCAACTGAGCACCGCGGCGGGGGCTCGCAGCTTCGATGTCAACTTCGCGACGCAGGCCGCGCGCGGAGCCGCCGTGGGCAGGGGCACCTGGATAGCGTTGTCGCAAGTGAAGTTCACGCCCATCACGAATGAGCCGTGGTGCATAAACAGCTTTTGCGGAGGCGTCTGGTCCACGCCGTGGATGGATCCGATAGACGTGAGCCTCGGCTGGAACTACAACATGCACAACGTCATGACCCTCACTACCCCGGACCTCGTGGTGGCGCTGTACAGCCCTGACAACCTGAACATTGTTCTTGTCGTTCGGCAGACTCATGGCGGCAACGATTACGCGCCGCTGCTGGATTTCGTGGACAACGACGGCAAATCGGTGCCGGGTGACTGCAACAATTGAGACACGATCCGCTCGGATTCCATCCGGCTCCGCTGCGTGCTGAGCGCAGCGGAGCCTGTTAGGTTCACGGATCAGAACTTACTTCACGTCTCCGGCGAGCCGCCCGGCAACGGGCCCACAGGGCGGCTGCTTCCAGCGTTGATGGGCCCTCAATGGCAAGGAGAAATGTAATGAGACACAGTCGTTTTCTCGCGGTCGTGTGCCTCGGCCTGGGCTTGGATTTTCTACCGCATCGCGCTTTGGCTCAGGGCAGCAACGATCCGCTTACCAGCGTCCCGAAACTGGTCCAGCTCTTAGAAAGTGACGGGTTTGAGGTGAACGTGGGGGGATTCATGGTTCTCAATGCCGTCGGAAATGTATGTGCCGGCAAAATACCAACCACGTGGTATAACAACGTCCAACCCTATATCGTCGCGAAGCTCCCGCTATATGGGGAGAAAACCGCCCGCATGATTCCCCCCAGCTATCTCCTGCGGCAGGATGAAGCCGTACTGCTGGTTGGGAGCACACCCCCTCCGATGGCTTACTTTTCCTTTCAGACTTTCCTGCTCGGGAGATACAATCCGAAGACGAACGGCTACGATCCAAACACCGGCGGTTTCTTCCGTCCCTACGAAATGCTCTTCTCTTACGTTGGCGATGCGGTCAATTCGTTGACGATCCGGACTACGGGCTCTACCCCTTACAATCGCCCGATGGCGCTCATATCGACGGGGCACCGCAAAACACAGGAACGATTGCGCGCGGCACTGGTCGCTGCCGGATACCCAGCAGCCGTCATCAACACCGAAACGCTACCGCCCTCTCTGATCCGGTTCGGATATGAAAATGCGGATCAGTTCCTTTTTCTGATGCGCACGGCGCTTCCGGTCGGCGGCGAGGCAGCCCTGGAAGAGTATAAGAAGAACGTTGTCGATCCCAACCTCTCTCCCATGAGAGTATTCCGGGTGCGGCCGAAGGCCGAATTCCCGAAAGATCCGTTGCCCGCGCCCGTGTTGCGCACCAGGGGCACCGGGCACACGGAGATGGACTTGTATCCGACGATGGAGAAGCTGCGGGAGGCAATACTGATCCGGCACGGTGGGGGGTTCACTGCCGACGAACTCGATACCTTTGTGCCAGTGCCCGAGGGTTACCCCGCGATCCAGCGGGACGTCGTCTGGCTCGGGGCGGGGCAGGAGGGTTCGGCGGGTTACGGCAGAGATGCGAACTACTTGAGTTCGCCTTCGTTCGAATTGCCTGACGACGGATTTGCGATTGTCTACGGCGTCAACCACGCGGCCACCGGCAAAGCCACATATTCCGGTGCGTCCGTCTACGTCAACAAAACTCTGGCAGCCGGCGTCTCGGGCGCTGACAGTGCGGACTTCGCGAACTTCCCAGATACGGCGAGTTCTTACCTGCCCGGAGAACCGGACGCAAGCAAGTTCTATGTCTGGAAAGTCGCACGTAACTGCTACGGAGATCCGCTGTGCATGGAGGCCAAATCGCCCTGTACGCCGAAGATCGCTCCGGACGCGCCAGTCCGCATCGGCTTCCGCGCTTACGCAGAGCCGGCGACGAAGACGGGTCCATCCGATGTGGAGTTGCTCTACGACCGCGTGATCGTGTTCCGGAAGTAATGCCTTGGCTTTCGCGGAGCGCCCGTCCACGGCATCAGGAAGCGTAGGCGACAAACCAGACCAATTGGATTTGCAGAACCAAAAGAGCCCGATCTTGAGGCGAAAACGCTGCCCTGCTTTCGGGACAGAATTTCGGGACGACGTCAACGGCAACCCGAGCGATGCCATCAGTGGTTTGAGGTGATGCGAAAATGCGGGGACGAAGTCCGGGAGCTTTTGCATGACGGCTGTCCGGTTGCATGTTTGGGAGATGCGCCCTTCGGCTACGTCAATGTATTCACTTCGCACGTAAACGTGGGGTTCTTTCACGGCGCGCGCTGCCGGATCCGGCCCGCTTGTTGCAAGGCACCGGCAAGTTCATGCGCCATGTGAAGCTGAGACCGGGAACGTCCACAAACGCCGCAGCACTAAGCAGGCTCATCGATACGGCGTACTCGGATATAAAGGCGCGCGTCGAAAACGGCTAGCCCAGAGAAACGCCTTGGGGACGCTGGACGCGAATGTGAAGGGCCAGATTAGTAACGATATGCCATCACTGTGTACTGATCGTAGGCGGATCTCGCGCAACCTGGACGGAACTCGAAGTCCAGATCGTGTCCAGATTGCCGACGATCCTGGAACTGACCCACACGCCCCGCGATTGGCCACCTTGTTAGATTGAAGTTGGGTGCCGTTCTCTGCGGCTTCGACTATGGATACTATCGAAATGGAGGCCAGAGCATGAACAAGATCACACCGTTTCTGTGGTTCAACGACAACGCCGAAGACGCTGCGGAGTTTTATCTCTCGGTATTTCCGGAAGCGAAGAAGGTGGGCGAACTGCGTTCGAGCGGCGTGGGGCCCTGGCCCGCCGGAAAGATCGCGACCATCACCATCGAACTTATGGGCCAGCAAATGACGTTCCTCAACGGTGGCCCCGCGCAGGCGCTCACGCCGGCTTTCTCGTACTCCGTCGCGTGCAAGGACCAGGCCGAGATCGACCGCTACTGGGACAAGCTGCTTGAGGGTGGCAAGCCTATGGCCTGCGGCTGGCTGACGGACAAGTTCGGCCTGTGCTGGCAGATCGTGCCGGAGAAGATTGGCGAGATCCTGAAGCATCCCAAAGCGATGGCTGCGATGATGAAGATGGTGAAGTTCGACATCGCCACGCTGGAGGCCGCGGCGAAGGAGTAACGGCGAGCGGCTTCCTTGTGGTCCCATCTACGGAATGCTCGCTGTCACTCCACGGTTTGGCGACTGCCGTGTCCGGCCCTGCCCCGTGCCGGTCTTGTCAGCCGCCGGGCCGCCCCGAGATGCAACTCCAAATTCTAAGCCACCAGCCAGTCGGCTATGATGAGACTATCAGAACGAACACAGGGGAGTTGACTGAGTTCTTCTATCAGAGGGGCTATGTTGAGACGCGACTTTATTGGACTGCTTCCAGCCGGCGCCCTCGCGGCGCAATCGCGGCGCCTGACCGCCGACGAGGCTCTGAAAGACTTGCTCGAAGGCAACGAACGTTTTATGAGGGGAAAAACGTTGAATCCGCGACGAAGCCCGGCCGACTTTTCGAAGCTCGCGCCAGCACAGGCGCCGGATGCCGTGATCGTCGGTTGCGCCGACTCCCGTGTGCCGCCGGAGATTCTCTTTGATCAGGGTGTGGGCGATTTGTTCGTAATTCGCGCGGCGGGAAATGTGGTCAGTGGCGCCGGCCCTACAATCAAGGGAAGCATCGCATATGCAGTCGTGGTGTTAGGTGCGCCGCTCGTAATGGTCTTAGGGCACAGCCAATGCGGCGCAGTGAAATCGGCGCTTGAAACCAAGGAACTCGCACTGCCAGAGTCGATTCGGGATCTGGTCCGCATAGTGAGTACGGGTGGCGAGAAGGATCTGGACCGGGCAATTGTGGCGAATGTGCGTGCCGGCGTCGCGAAGCTGAACAGTCTGGAGCCCACCCTGACCCGCTACGTCGAGACGAAGCGGATCAAAGTGGTCGGCGCGGTTTATGATCTGGCAAGCGGCAAAGTGACTCTGGTGGCCTGACTCGATCAGGCGGTTCGAGCTACGCGGGAGCGTTCCTACACATTGCGCTCAAGATCAGAACGTAAACGCCACTCCCAGCGTGAAGCGTTGCTGGCGGAACTTACCGGAAGCACGGTTGCGGGTCACCTCGTAATCGTAAGAGGGATCGAACTCGGCGGCTTTCTCCTCGACGTAACTCTCGCGAATGAACTCCGGATTCTTGCTCCAAGTTTCCCGGAAGTCAAAGCGCATCGTAATGCGCGGTTGCACGCGGAACTTCACGCCCGCCCCGTACTGTAATCCGACTTGATAGATTCCGCCACCATCCAAAGGCGCCGTACGGCCAAAGTCGAACGCGGCTTTCAGCATCCCGATGTTTTGCAGTCCCAGTTTGAATGCTCTTGGCGCGCGCTTCACCGGCGTGTCCGTCAGGTGCATCAACTGGAACGCGGGTCCAACGGCGACGTACGGCCGCCACCGGGATTCGCGCGGGCGTGCATGCACCAGCACGTTGTACTCGAACTGCCTGGTCGCCAATCCCACTCTGTACGTTTCATAGCCCAGATTGTCGTCTATATCTCCGGGGATATCAACCTGCTGCAGATGGTACTTTCCTCGTTGGATGTGATATCCGAACTCGCTCGATATCCATCGCCAGGTATTCATCGTTACAGACACCCCCCCGCGCCAGCCGCCATCAATGTTGTCTGACAATCCGATCGCATAGGGAGGAAGCTCCGGGTTCGGCGACGTAAGAGCGACCGCGACTCCCTCGAGCTGCCTGGTTGAGTAATCCAGAAAGCCGAATTCCAGTGCAATCTCATAGCGGGGTGGGTCCCAGCGGCGATCCGGCGCTCCCATGGTGGCGCCCGTGTATGCAGCCTCGGCCGTCCGGAACTCGGCAGATGTTTCACGGCCTTCCGGTATGGTTCCGAAGCCTTCGTACTCGGCGCCCGAAATGTCCGTCCTTTGCCACGCTCCCTGTTCGGCCTTGAGATCAGTTTGGGTGGTCAGCAAGCCATGCAATTTCCTCACTCCCTTCACCCCTTGATAAGCCACGTTGCCGCGCCAGACGTTGTTGCGTAGCACCAACATCGTATTTCGCACACTGCGCCGAAATAGTGGTGGGGCTTTCGGGTATTCGGTCGCGATCGTCTTCGGATTCCTGCATTCATTTAAGCGAAGCACCGCAACCGCTCCATCTGTCCGCAGCCTGTCTCCGGTGGCGTTATACGCGTCCTGCGGTACCCAGGGACGTGGCACCAACTCCGCGGCATCTACGCAGCCGGTGAACAACAGATCGTTCACCACCTTGGAACGCTCGTTGTCAATGTACTGGTCAATGACGTGGATGAACGTTTTGTGCTTGCGGGAAAAGGCGATGCCGATGTCCTGCGTGGAAGAAGAGGTCAGCGCCATTACCCCCTGGTATTGCATCGAAGGATCAAATACTCGCAGATGATGCCGGGCTGAGAAGGTGTTCGTAGTCTTCGAAAGTGTGAACACGGGCGGCCGTTCATCCAACAACAGCGTAGACATCGGGGCCTCGTTATAGCCTTCTTGGCCCGCGATAGACTTGAGCGTCTGAAAAGCGCTTGCTGCCGTGAGTTGATCTACGTTGAACCATCCTGCGGACCTTAAGGCACGCTGCAGAGCTTCCGGAGGCCCGAGAAACAGCAGGTTCGTCAAGTCCGATGGCTTATTACCGGCCTGCGTGGCCGTACGGAACGGCAGTGCTCGAACGAACCTCAGCATTTGCTCACGTTCTTCGGGCGTTCTGGCGACCGGGGGAAGGTTGGATGGAAACACTTCAGACGTGATCAGAGGCGCCGTCAGCTCTACGAGCAGCTCGGCGCCTGACGGGTAAAGGATCTCCGGCTCGCTAAACCCGAGCACTGCCGTTGACGACACCGACGTGAACAGGTACGCCAATGGGTCGATCGCCGTGGCTGACGAGAGCTGGCTGGTTGCTGAGTAACCGGGCGTGCCGGTGGATCGGATTCCATGGATTGTCCCGGTAGCATCCACTTTCTCCCGCGAATTCTCCACCTGATAGAGCCGGCAATGCAATGCTCGCGTTTCGCCGTTTGGCAACTCCAGCTTGTTGAATTCCACAGTCAGGGCTGCTTTCTCGCGGACAACCGCAAGGCCTACAGGTTGCGCCTTAGTCACCCTCCCTTTCAACACACTCCCGAGTGGAACGAGAACTTTGCCATCCACCATGGCGGGGGCGATCAACACGGCATCGACGGGCATCCCTTCCTTTGCCGTAACGGAGGAGAGTGGCTGCAAAAGTCGCACTGCCAGCCGCGATCCCGCCGGTACCCCAACCACTCTTGTCAGTGACGAACGGGGCCAACTCAGTTTAGCCCCGGTATCGAGCTTCGTATTCATCACGTCGCCGCTGGTCCACCATCGGCCTGCTACAGGCGGCTTGCCCTGTTCGGTGACTATTGCTGATCCATCATTCAAAAACTGCACATGCTGCGCTGGTGTCGTGGTCTCGAAAATCGCAACCATGTCTGGAGCGAGTACTGCGGATAATGACTGCGCATCAGGTGGACGGGCCTTCTCCCCCGCCACCTGCGAGCGAATGGCATATACATCGGCAATCACCAATAACGGCTCGTTCGAGTGCGGATCGCGACCGCTTAGCAGGAATACCCAACTTCCATCCGTCAGCTTTAGCTCGGAGAACTCGGCTTGCGCAAACGGAACGGTCCCCAACAAGCGGCCTTTATGGACTGATGTGTCGTGAAAGTGAAGTTTATATTCCCCAGTCTGGGGCTGCTTCCTGGAAGGTGGAATGAGAGCAAGAGCATTTTTACCTCCCATGACGGCCCACACTTGTGTCGCCTCAGGCAATATTCGACGTGGCTTCCCGTTTACAGTTGCTATGACGGGACCGGATTGCTGTCCAGGCTTCTTCTCGACGTGGATATTGCTGGGACCCAGCTCTTGCGCTGCCAGATTCAAGGCCACAAGAAACACCACGGATGCCGGCGTAGACAGGGGCATGAGTGCGATTAAACAGATTATAGCGTGACGGCGAGTCCGGAGAATCAGCGACCGTGCTCCTGCAAACGTGCGTGGGTATCACCGGAGGAAGCTGTCGAGTGCGATGAGAGTCAAGCACGCGGGGAATAGTCGCGAACGGTCGGCGTGTGAAGACGGAAGTTTTGGCTTGCGATAACTCGCAGGTAGGCCGCTGGTTCCCGCTGCTCGCTTAAGCGATTGCCGGCGCGCTCGGGTTTTCCGATTCTGACGCATCGCGAATCCAAAGGTAGAGGCAACTGGCGTCCTGGGTTTGGGAAGTACATCTCGAAAGGCGATGGCGAACAGATGCGTCCAGTGAAGCCTGCATCGCGGGCGATGAACGCGGAGAACGTCCGTTCCTGCTCAGCCGATCTACGCTCAGGGCGCTTGCATATGAGCATCGCTGCCTCTTTCAGCGCGAGCTTGTGTTGGCTGCGGACGGGGATCCTGGGCCTGCTTGCGCCAGGAGCGTACATGGTTGGACACCATTTGTCGATAGAGCGGACGGGAATGGCATTCTTAGTAAGCCATTCGACTCTGGAATCGCGCTCTGATTTGTGAAGCGGCGCTGTTCTCGTTTTGTCCTGGGCTCCAAGTAACGCGGTGAACACTCGTTACGCTTGACGGCAACAAGGCAGCGGGTGTTTAGACCCACCGGGTAAAGATCACCACCAGAACGCAAATCAGTATAAGGCGGGAAAGCGCATTCTTGGCTGTGAGCGCTTCCCTTCCGAAGAATAGAACGCGTGCAGACACGAGAAAGAAAACAGCACAGCCCACCGCGAGCGTTAGCGCTCTTACTATCCAGTTTTTTGAGCGTGACCACTCGTCGCTGAAGCGTTCGGAAAAACCTACATCGCTCAGCAGTTCACCCACAGGAATCGCGAGAAGCAAAAGCCATGGAGCGCCTGAGACAAAGAGCACCAGCACGATCACGCAATGGACTGTCACAGTCGCCTCTGCCGCAAGTACCAGTCGAACGAGCAGTAGGGCGTACAAGAACAACAGCGCTCCAGCTGCTATTTTTTCGTTCCGAGTAACTTCTGAGCCCTGAGCATCCCCATCTGAGAGATGGTTCATGAGTTTTGGGAAGATCTCAGATAGCATACGAATCTACTCAGCTGTACTCTGGCACGCCGTTTCGCCAAACTCACAGACTTCACACAAGAGCAACCTGTTCTAATCTGCGAAGTTGAAAACACTCAACTTATTGATTCTTTATACCGCCTGAACCCAGCATACCGCTGATTCCGCAGACAGACTGTACATGAAAATGTACACAGCATTTAAACGCTCCGGTTATGGGAACCAAATGAGAAGGCAGTAGTTGCGGCTTAGCGCATAGTGCGACGAAGCGCCAAACTTCGAGCGGATGAAGGTGCTACGAAGGTGCAGACGATCAATGCGGCCGCGCGATCCGGCTCATACTGGCGTTAACAATAGACGTCATAATTATTGCCGCGAGGCTGCTGTTCGGAACCGTTCGATACTGCATCACGATCCTCTATTTTTCCTCAACGCAGCGGTGCCCCAGTCTGGCTGGTCCAGGTTCATCGGGTCGTCAGCAGTCTTCATCCAGTTCTTGAGAAGGGCAGTCAACTCGCGGATTCTGCCGGCCTGCCGCGCATCATCTGAGAGGTTGTGCGTCTCGAAGGGGTCATTCCGCAAGTCGAATAATTGTGTATGTTTCTGACCGTCAACGTTGTACAGGATCAGCTTCCACTGTTCCGTACGCACGGCGCGCTGGAAGTTAACGTAGGCGTGAAACAGCGATTCGCGCGTTCTTGCTTTCGAATCGCGCAAAACCGGAACCAGACTCTTGCCGTCCACCGAGGCGGGAACAGGCACGCCCGTCAAATCACACAGCGTCGGGAACAAGTCGAGCAGGTAGCACATGGCATCGCGACGCTCATTGCGCGGAATGCCGGGGCCGGCTATCATAAGCGGCACGTGCACGCTGTGGTCGTAGACGCTCTGTTTGCCGAAGAGGCCGTGCTGACCGAGCGCGAGCCCGTTATCACCAGAGAATACGATGAAAGTGTTATCCGCGTGGCCGCTCCGGTCGAGAGCCTGCAGCACCCGGCCGATCTGCTCGTCGAGGTGTGTGATCATCGCGTAATAGTCGGCCGTGTGCTGGCGAACGATGTCCGGCGTGCGCGGCCAAGGCGCCAGGCTTTCGTCGCGGCCCCGCAGGTTGCCATTGTCGAAAGGGTGTTCCGAAAGAAAGTTCTTGGGCAACGCAAGGTTTGCGGGTAAATATCGATCCCGGTAGGCCTGTGGCGCCATCCGCGGGTCGTGTGGCGCGGTGTAGGCGACATATAGGCAGAACGGCTTATCGCTGCGGTATTCGTTTAGAAATTTCACAGCGCCGTCACTGAAGAGTTCGCTCGAGAATTTTTCGCCGATGCGCGGTTTTCCCAAGTACTGTCCAGTGGGGTCGAAATCATGAACCGGCACCTGTAAGTGGTTGGACATTCCCCCAAAAAAGATATTGGCGCCAGCGCTGAAACTTCGAGCGAAGGACGGCGGACGGTTGTGCCACTTACCAGTACCGAAGGTGGTATAACTCGCTTTGCGGAGGGTCTCGGGGAAGGTGGTCCAGGCATCGTCCGGGATGTCCGGAGAATAGGGATTGTTCACCATGCTTCGGGGCACGTGAAACAGAGTTCGCCCGGTGAGGAGCATGGAGCGGCTCGGTACGCAGACTCCACCCTGTGTTCCGCCCATGATGTAAGCATTGGTGAAGGCAACTCCGCGGCGTGCCAATGAATCCAGATTGGGTGTCTGGACCTCCGGATTGTTCAGCGCACGGATGGTGCTGAACCGCTGGTCGTCGGCCAATAGGAAGAGTATATTGGGACGTCTTGGAGCGGCCGTAACTTCTCCAGGCAACAGCAGCCCGGCTCCGCCGAGCATCGAGAGCCGCAGCAGATTCCGTCTATCGAGCGCGTCGTGCATACAAATTCTCCTCTTGGCTGAGCTGGTGTTCCAGAACCTTAGCCGGATTCTCCATAACTTCGACCCACGGACGTCTTCGTCGGCCGTGCAGCGGCTAGCGGTGCGAAACGACCAGGCCCATTGTGCTAGCCGCCGTGTATTGAAATCCAGGTTCCACGGCCAAGCCGAGCGGAAAGCCCGCCGCTCCCTCGTAATACTCGTCTCTGTATGGAGTGAAGGTGGATCCGTCGGTCGATTTCCATAGAACCACGCTTGCTGTTCCCGAGGGCGACGCCGCGCCGGTCACCCAAAGCGTGTCGTTCGTAGCCGCCAAGCGGCCCGGATTCGGCACACCTAGTTTATTGACCGCGATGCCGCCGGGGCTGCCGACCGGACTTCCGGTGTCCGCGTGGTCGAGCCGGAAGAGACCGTCTGCCAAGGCCACGAACAGTTTGCTGGTATCCCCCATGACCGCAAGACTTCCCGTCGCACCGGCGCCGAGGGGTTTGTTCCAGATCAAGGTCCAGGTTTGCCCGGCGTCCCGCGAACGCCAGACGCCGGTGCTTCCATCATAGAAGTAGACGAGTGAGGTCCCGGCGGGCCACTCGAACGGCGTCCCTTTCTTTGGCAGCGAACCGAGGTTTGGTCCCGCGGAAACCTTGATCCAATTTCCATCGGCAGCGAGGCGCCAAAGGCCGCTCTGCTCGACCGCAGCCAGAACCACCAGCAAACCGGACACCCGATCAACTTCAACTCCATGCGCAGGCTTGCCACCAGTTGCTTCCTTCAGCACCTTTCCATCGGCTCCTTTGCTCTGCGACCATGAGCGGCCGGCAGGGTCGTAGGACCAGATGTCGGTACCGGTGGCCACGTAAACGCGACCGCTTGCGGCATCAACGTCGATGTCGGAGACCGTTGGCTTGGCTGCATTGGGCGGACGCGTGCAGTAGGCCACTGACTCCGCGTGGTCGTGCGAGACCCAGAGTCCATTGTCGGTGTCGCCGACATAGACCCAACCCGGATGGCGCGGGTCAACTGCGACGGCATTGAGAACCGCGGCGCCAAGTCCGACGACTGCGGGCTCCCATGTGCTGCCTCCGTCGAGCGTGCGCCAGATGCCCATCTGTCCGACGACATGAATCTTTTCGGTGTTGCCGGGATCGATGAGAATCTGATCGATCGCGAACACCGGGCCGTCGAGCCGCTTGGTCGCGGCCCAGCCCGTTGGGAAACCTTCGCCCTTGGCCGGATCCACCCGCCAATAGGTCTCGCCATTGCCCGCGGCCAGGATATTACTTACTTTGATCGTCGCCGCGCTGCTGATGTTGGTCCACTTGAATCCCGACGCAGCTTGCGCGTTCGCGCACTTCATCATGGTTGTGTAGCGCCCGCTGTCGCCGATTTGTTCGGGTCGCGCATTTCCGACGACGAGCACATGGTTGCCGCCGTTCACGTAACCGTCGATGGCAGACCAACTCGCGGTCTTGCTTCCGATAGCGAGATCCGTCCACGCGGCGCCAGGCGCTGTTGCGGATGCGTTCTTGAGCCGTAGAATCCCGGCAGTGTTCGCAGCCACATACAGATCTCCATTGAGCGCGAAAAGTTCCTCGGGTTTGCTTGGAGCGGAAGCGCCGCCGAACAGCACCGCCGCGCCCGTCGTGGTGCATCGATACACACCCTTTCCTTCGATGGCGGCGTAAAGGATTCCGTTGTCGAGGATCAGCGAACGAACGATTTTTCCGGTGAGCGCCAGTGCGGTCCACGTCACGCCTCCGTCGGTCGATTTCTTGATGCCGGTCAACGTGCCCAGGTAAATCGTCTTTGCGTTGCCTGGCTCGGCCGCAATCAGACGGCCGACGCGGCGCGGGTAGTCGGTACTATTCGCCTCCACTGCCAGGTCCGCTCCGGAGGAAAGAGGCACCCAGGTTGCGCCGTTGTCCAGCGACTTCCAGAAATTCCCGTTGCTCTTCCCGCCGCTCACGCCAAAGAGCGTTCCGGACGCGCGGTGATACGCAATTGAAGCAATGGCTCGGCTGCCGGGAGCCTGGATCAGGCCGCGCGAGGACTGAAACCATGTCTCGCCTCCATCGAGAGATCGCTGGAAACCAGCGACGTCGCCCCCAGCCACCATGGTTCCGCCGACCGCTCGTACAATGGCATTGATCTGGCCTCCGCCATGCATACCGGATGAGTGCGATATTCCTCGTGGACGTGCGTGCAATTTGGCGCTCCACGTGACGGCGCCGGCGGTGTCTGAGGCGCCAATCTGAAACTCGTAGGATTTGAGATTCTGGAGCCCCGTCACGGTATAGGCGGCGGGATTGGCGGGCAGATTCGTAATGGAAACCCAAGGCTCGGAAGCATTGGATGTGCGGTAGCGCACTTGGATTTTTGTGAAGCCGCCAGCGGCCGGACGCCAGTTGAGCGTCATCTGATGATTGCCGGGCACGGCCGGTGTAGCGGCCCAATCAGCGGCGGCGGCCGGCATCAACGCCGGCGAAAGCATGACGACGATACAGGCGCGCGCTAAGATCTTTTTTGCCATTATTCCCTCACCAAATAGAGTGCCTGCAACCACTTGCTTGCGAACCGGCTAAAACCGAAACTCCAAAGCAAACTGGGCCTGCCGCATCGTTCCGTTGACATCGTTGATTGTGGCGACGGTGTTCACGTTGGAGATGTTCGTATCCGGAGACGCCCAATTGGGATGGTTCATCAGGTTGAAGACATCCACGCGGAAGGAGATCTGTTTGCTTTCACGAATTCGGAAGCTCTTCGCCATGCTCCCGTTCCAAAGGTTCTTACCGGGGCCGACGATGATGTTGCGTCCGGCATTGCCGAAGCGCGGCAGGCCTGTGGTGGGGTCGGTTACGGGTGGAATTGAAAATGCCGCCGGATTAAACCATCTTTGGGGACTCCGCTCGCTTCTAGGCAGAGCAGAACTGACGCCGTACACCACGTCCGGCCTGTTGTTGGCGCCGAAATTGCCGCTGTTGGTGTAGTCAGGGGTGAGATACCGTCCGGTCGAGTAAAGCCAGATCGCGCTCAGGCGCCAGCCCCCGACGGCGGCGTTGAGCCAAGGCGAGAGGCCGGCACCGAGCTTTTTCCCGCGACCCAAGGGAAGTTCCCAGGTGAAGTTGGCGTTGATCTGATGGCGGCGGACGTAATCACTGTTGGCGCGATCGCGCCCCAGGTTCTCGGCGTCGAGCAAGGAGTTGTTTACAGTCTGGCCGACATCGTCGAGGCCCTTGGCCCAAGTCCAGTTGAACTGGTAGGAGAGGCCGCGGGCGAAACGCCGCCGGAACTGCGTCTGCATCGCGCTGTAAATAGAGTTGCCATCCGCTTGTTTGTAATTGACGGCAGCGCCTCCGAACGTCGACTGATACTTCTTGACGACTGTGCCGGTGGCGGGATCTATGCGGGTCATGTTCAAGTTGATATTGCGGAACAGATGCGTGCCCTTGTTGCCGATATAGGCCACGCTCAGCACGCCGTTCGAACCCAGAGCGCGCTCAATCGTAAAATGCCACTGCTGATTGCTGGGCAGGCGGAAATCCGGTTCGTATCCGGACGGAACGATATTGGCCGACGCTCCCGCGCCGGGGTACGGGTTTTCCAGAGAGATGCTTGGAACGCCGTTCGTGATCGTCTGGCTAAAGTTGAACAGGCTGGCAAAAGGCGGGTTGGATCCCAGGTTCATGGCAATATACTGCTGGGGCAAGCGGCTGTAAAAAATTCCATAGCCGGAGCGGACCAGCCACTTGTTATCGGCGAAGGGATCCCAGGAGAAGCCGACTCGCGGTCCCCAGTTGCGGAGCATATTCTTTACCAGCCGCCGCGAATCGTATCCTACGCTCGAGCCACAGACCAGCGGGAATTTGAAATTGCCTTTTCCATCGCTCAGTCTGGAGACGACATCCGGCAGGAACTGGCTGGTAGGCAACTGCCCGTCGCTGCAAGCCACCACGATTCCTCCGCCTTGCACAAGCGGGCTGAACATAGCGAGCCGGTCACGCTGCTCCAGCGGGTGGAGGTGCATTTCATTGCGCAGTCCGACAGTGAGTGTAAAGTTGCGCCCAATTCGCCAGTCGTCCTGAGCGAAAAATGCATAGTCCGGCTGGATCAAGAGCGTCTTATTTTGCAGGGGCGTCAATTGGGATTGGCTCGGCACTCCGATCATGAAATCGGCGAAGGAATAGCCAGTTGACCGCACCGCATTGGAGCCGTTGAAGGTAATCGTTCCGTTGCCGTTGTTCTCGAAGATGTAGTTGAGGTATGTTCGCCGGCCCTCGAAGCCGGCTTTGATCTGGTGCCCGGCACGCATCGTGGTCACAGTCTCGGAAAGGTTGAAGACGTTGTTGGTGATCGACGAGAGATTTGCCGCGTTGCCGACCTTGGAGGCATAATTCAGGTCGCTAAACGCGTCGGTGCCAGAAAGGTTGATCTTTGGCATCGGTGGCACGATGGGAGAAAAGGCCGGTACCAGTCCCTTGATCCCGATCGTCTCCGGCGTCGGATAGCCCACACTGACGTAGTCGCTGAATTTTGAAGTGTTGGACGCGCCGGCGCGCAACTCATTCACGGTCCTGGGGCCCAAAGGCGCCGTCCAACTCAACATCCCGTTCCGCCCGTAAACCGGCGAGCTCTTGCCCATGTTGGGCAGCCCAAAGATTCCGGGATTATAGTCGCCGGCGTTGTAATACGTGAGGCGTGCGGAAAGCGACTGATTGCGGGGGAGCAGATGGTCCCCTCTTAGCGTGAACTGATCGTTGTCGCTGGTCGATTGGACAGAACGAACGGCGTTGTTCGCCAGACCTGGCAAGTTGGGACTTGGATAGAATGCTCTCAGCTTCAGCGCCGTCTGGCTGATGCGTGCGCCTCCCATGTAAAGGTCCAGGCGGTTGTCGGGAATGACGGGCCTGCCTGTGGCTAAGGGATCCCGCAACTGGATGCGTGGAAGCAGCGAAGAAAAATCGCCTTTCCAGAAAGCGTCGGCAGGCACCGTCGCAACTCGTGTCTCACTCCCGTTCTGCCGAAGTGCTTCGTAATTGAAAAAGAAAAAGGTGCGGTTGTGGCCGTCGTAATGGGGCAACAGAACAGGTCCGCCCAACGAGCCGCCCAACTGATGCCTGCTTAGAGGAGCCGGGTCCTCCGTGGCAAACGGGTCGCGGGTCATCAATGCGGCTCCGCGGTAGTACTCGAAGAAACTCCCGTGAAACTTGTTCGTTCCACTCCTCGACACCATGATAATGTTGGCTCCCCCTTGCCCGTATTCGGCGGGCGCAACTCCGGAAACGACTTTGAATTCCCGGATCAGGTCAACCGACAAGGGGATTGCCGAAACGTTTTGATAAGAGTAGTTATTGGAGACACCGTCCACACTGTATTCGTTGGAATAGGACCGATTGCCGTTTAGTGCTACTGAGCCGAGATCGTAATTACTGCCGGAATCTTTATAATCCACGGCACCGGCGGCGAGGAAAACAAGTTGGTTGTAATCGCGACCGTTGAGCGGAAGATCTTCGATCTGCTCGCGCGTTATCGTCGATTGCACGGAAGGCGTGTGATCCAGCGTGGCTGCCTCAGCGGTTGCCGATACCGTGACCGCCTCGGCGACACTGCCGACTTGCATGGCCACGTTCCGGACGACGTTGTCGCTTGCATAGACCTGAAGCTTTTCAATGTTAACCGCCCGAAAGCCTGTTTTCTCAAAGCTGAGCAGGTAAACACCCGGCTGCAGAGGATACAACGAGTACTGGCCTTCCGAACTGCAGGTCGCAGTGGTTTTCCATCCGGTTTCAACGTCCGTCGCGGTCACCGATGCCGCGGGAATCAAGGCACCTGAGGGATCCGTCACGGTTCCTAAGATGCGGGCCGCCGTGCTTTGGCCGTAAATGGCCAGTCGGGAAATCAAGAGCAGCAACAGCAGAAGCTTCGACTGATTCCACATATCACTTTCCGTTCTTACCTATTCGGGAGCGGACAATATCGCCAGGTTGCCCTGGTCCATCCCAGTCCCGGCGATCGGCCGGATAACGTTTTGGGCCCATGCCCATTCATTGGATAACGGCCCATCTTCCGCGCGAGCGTTTGGTGCCTCCCGGTCATGAGCGCGCTCCTCGCAAAGATGTCCGCCGTTTCACCGCGCCTCCCCCGGCAGAGCGATTTTGAAGGAGTAGGCGTATTTGCCCGGCTGCGCCGCCGGCGCCTGGATTCGCAGGCCCTCGGCGCCTTGTGACCACTTCAACGGCGCTTTCCCTCCCAGCATCGAGACGCTCGTTACCTTGGCGCCGCCCAGGCTCTTCAGCAACCAACTGCCGTCCTTCGGCCAGCCCAACGCGATCGCATACAGCGCATCGCCCTTGCGCGTGTACCGGATGTCCTCCGCTTCGCACCGGTCGAACTGCCACGCCGTATGCTGCCGGTTGTTCGCGATGAGCTTTTCGGTGGATCCTTCGCTGTTCACTCTCCATTTCCGCGTCCCGTAAATGGCTTCGCCGTTGACCTTCAACCAATCGCCCGTCTCGCGCAGAATCGCCTTCTGGTCTTCGGGGATCTCCCCGCTCGCTTTGGGCGCCAGTGACAGCAGCATGCCGCCACCGCGGCTCACCCGGTCGATCAGCCCGTGGATCACTTCCCGCGAGGTGACCAGGCTCATCCCCTCCACGTAACCCCAGGTTTGTTTGGCGATACTCAAGTCGTCGATCCACGGGCGGTCCACTTCGACTGGCCGGTCGCGCCCTGCCTCGAACGTGAGCATTCCGAAATCGCGGGGGAAGTTGAACTTCCTGCTGCCTGCGAATTTGTTCAGCACCTCCACCTGCGCCCGCCACTTCGGCCCGGAGTTGAAGTAGTGCGCCAGAGTGTTGAGCACATGCTCTTCAACGCCGGGTGACGTGAAGTCGCCACCGTCGAACCAGAGGACATCGGGCTTGTAGTTGTCGATGACTTCCAGCAGCTTGGCCCGCCACTTCTCCATGAAGTCCGATTTCTTGCTCGTGATCTCGTTCCAGTAAAGATCGGCGTAGCGTGGATCGAAGAGATCGAACTTCGCTTTTCGCTGTTCTTCCCACACGGACTGGTCCGCCGGCAGGTACCAGTTGAACGTCCGCATGTGGTGCTCGGTGGCGACGATCTTTACTCCCTTGGCGCGCAGCGCCTTCACCAGTTCGCCATAGAGATCGCGCTTCGGCCCCATCTCGGCGGCATTCCAGCGGCTTACCTTGCTGCGCCAAAGGAGAAATCCGTCGTGGTGCACCACAGCCGTCCCGGCGTAGCGAGCTCCCGACTGGCTAATGATCTCCGCCCACTCGCCTGCGTTGAACTTTTCGGCCTTGAACATCGGCACCAGGTCCTTGTAGCCGAATTTGTCCTGCGTGCCGTAGGTCTCGCGGTGATGCTCGTAGGTGCCGCGATTGTCCTTCGGATCGTACATCCGCTTGCCATACCATTCGTTGGCGAATGCGGGAACCGAATAGACGCCCCAGTGGGCGTAGATTCCGAACTTCGCGTCCTGGAGCCATGCGGGCGCCTCATGCGCGGCCAACGATTTCCAATTGGGCTCGACCGCCCTCTTCTGCTGGGCCGAAAGAACGCCAGCGGCTAGAACCAGACTAAGCACCACACTTTTTCGCATCGTAATCTCCTAATTTCGCCGCCCGGCGCTCAGCAGTTTCGCCAGCCGGGCCGCAACTTCCGGCTTGCCGGCTGCGAGATTCTCGTTTTCCCGCGGATCGTTGCGCAAATCGAACAGCAAGGGCTCTTCGCCCCAGCCGCGTATGTACTTGTACTGCCCCTGAACCACGAGACGCCAGGAGTCCATGCCGGAAAACACGTGATCCCTGACAGCGGACTTCCGCCCCGTGAGGAACGGCCGCAGGGACAGGCTGTCCATCTTCTCCGGCCTTTCAATGCCTGCGTAGTCGAGGAACGTGGCAGGGAGATCCAGCGTCGATGCCGGGCCGTCGCCGGCGATACCTTTGCGGACATCCCGGCCCCATAGCACCAGTGGAACACCGGTAGAACCGTGGAACGGGTGCTTCTTGCCCCACAGTTTGTGGTCGCCCAGCATCTCGCCATGATCGCTGGAGAAGGCGATCAGGGTGTTCTCCAGATCTCCGCGCTGCTTCACCTTTTCGATCAGCTCACCCACGCGGCGGTCAATGTTTTCGATCATCGCCGCATAGTTCTGGCGAACGAGTTCGTGTTCGGCAGGAGTCAACTCGCCGCCGCGGTTTGGCTGCGGGAACTTCACGCCGCGCCAGCGTTTCTCCATGCTCGCCGTGATGTCCCACGGACTGTGCGGACCGTTGAAGTTCACCTGCAGGAACCAGGGTTTGCCGCGAGGCGCGGCGTCGAGCAGGGCGAGGCCGTTGCGAGCGATCCAGTTGTCGCCATACGCCTCGCCGGAGAGGGGTGTGGGAAAGGCCGCACCGTGCCCTTTCCGCCGCCCGTAGTCTTCGACGTGAGCTTTGGCGAGACCTAGCTTCTCGAGATAGGCGAGGTAGGGACCCATCGGCTTGCCCGCCTTCTTGTAGGAAATAGTGCCATCGAGCTTGCCCTCGTTGTCGATGCCGTCGGTGAAGCCCCACTCGCGGATCATACGCTTGCCGTCGAGACCCCAGTCGAGTTCCGGCTTGTGCAGGTCGAACTTACCGCAGCCCATCACGTGATATCCGGAGTCCCGCAGCAATTGATAGAACGTGGGCTGGTCGAGCGGGTAGCTCTCTTGGTTCGACGACACCTGGCACCGATCGTACTCCATTCCCGAGGCCAGGCAGGCGCGGGCCGGGGCGCACAGGGGAGCGGGCGTAACCGCCCGGGTGAACCGCACACCTTCCGCCGCCAGCCGCTTCAGGGTGGGGGTCCGCACCGGGATGCCCGGCGCGGGCTCGACGAAGTCGTGCCTGAGTTGGTCGGGAAACAGGAACAGTATGTTGGGCTGCCCCGGCTGCGCGGCGGCCGGCGAATTCAATGCCGCCGCGCCCCAGGCGGTTTTCAAGAACTGCCTTCGCTCGAAAGTCATCCTTTCCCCAATACGGCTAAAACAGAAACCTCAGCCCCAGTTGCATGATGCGCGCGGGACGCGCGGCGGTGAGTTCGCCGAAGCGGGCGTTGGCCTGTTCGCCGGTGGCCGTATCGAAGCGCGCGGTGGTATCCAGCCCGCTGAATTGAGTGTGGTTGAACGTGTTGTAGGTTTCGCAGCGGAACTGGAACCGCATGCGCTCATTGACCGGGATACTCTTGAACAGGGCGATATCCCAATTGTTCATTCCCGGCCCTCGAATGACGGTCCGGGCCGCGTTGCCGAAGGTTCCCACAGCCGGCATTCGAAAGACTTCGGTGTTGAAGTAACGGTCGAAAGACCGTTCGCCCTTGGGCAGGATGGGATTGCTGAGCACGTTGATGCGCGCTCCCTGGGTGGGTGTGCCGGTGGTATCAACGGCCGTCGTCGTGCCGTAACCGACCGACATCGGATTGCCGCTGACAAAGCTGGCAATGCCGGAGATCTGCCAGTGGTTGGCCACTCGATCCAGCACCTTATTGCCGACCTTCAGTCTGGGAACATCCCAGAGCCAGTTGAGCTTGAAGATGTGCGTGCGGTCGAAGTCGGATAGCCCGTAGTTCCAGACGCGAACCGGCGTGAGGGCGCTGACTGTGGTCTGGTCGCTGGAGTTGTAGTCCATCGACTTGGACCAGGTCCACGCGGCGCCAAACTGGAATCCGCGAGCGAACCGCCGGTTGGCCGATGCCTGGAGGGAGTGGTAGTTGGAGGAGGCGCCCCACTCCCTATAGATCAGATCGTTGTAGCCCGTGTATGGTACGAGGAACGGCTTTGCGATAAGCCTTGTTGGTGGTTGGGTCGATGTTGCTCTTCTGGAAATTGGCGCCCAAGGGGACGGGGTTCAGGTCGCGCTGCCACATCAGGTGGCGTCCGCACGCTGCCGACATACCCGGCATCCACGACGGTTCGGAAGCCGATGTCCTTCTGAACGGTCAGGCTCCAGTTATAGACAGTTGGGATCTTGCCGATCATGTCGACGCCTTGCACGTTCTGAGTGGAAGACAGGCCCCCGGCGCTCAGGAAAGTGTCGAGCGTGCCGTAGGTCACCTCCGGGTTGCTCACGATTGGCGGCAGGAATGCGTGCGCCAGGATCTGGGAATCGAGATTCTGGCGGTTGTAGAACATGCCGAATCCGCCACGCACGGCGGTCTTGCCATTGCCGGCCACATCCCAGGCAAAGCCGAGGCGGGGTGCGTACTGCACGCCGCGGTTTTGGACCAGGCCTCGCGGCAGGGAACTGTCGGTCAGCGGAGACGCCATGCCATTGGCGGGGCTTCCCGGTACCGGGCGCAACATAGCCGATGGCTGTCGCCGGGTAAATCGCGCCGGTAACCGGATGGACGCCTACCCGCGCACCGGCTACCATCTTCGGCTGGATCAACTGCACGGCCTGAGCGGGGTTCCAGACGCTGGGAAGGAAGCCCGAGATGCGGTTCTGAGCTTCCCAGATGGGAGCCACCAGCATGAATCGGATGCCGTAGTCCAGAGTGAAGCGCCGCGTCACTTTCCAGGTGTCCTGTGCGAACCACTCGATGTTGCTGAGCCGCCATTCGGCGAACGGCCGCTTGGTGGTTTCGGTGTACGTACGGAAGATGCCGAGCACGGTGTTCGAGTACGCGTAGTTTGTGTCTAGCGGATTGTTCGCGTCCCGCCCGAAATCGAACTTGCCAAAGGGGATGATCGTGTTGTCGGACGCGCCCCGGAAAAAGAAGTCGTAGTAGAAACCTGCCTTGATGATGTGAGCGTTGAGTATCTTGGTGATGTTGTCGTTGACTGTAAAGATCTTGTGGGTGGTGTTGAGGGGGAAGCGCCCGTCGTATGCGATAGTGGCCGGGGAGGTGACGCCGGCAAAATTTGCGGCCGGCAGCAAGTTGAGGGGGTTGGCCTCGGGGTTGAACTGTCCCACCTTGAATCCGATCTTGTCGCGTTGCAGGGCCGAGACGCCATCGCTGACAATCTCGCTTTCCGGCCTGTCCGAGAAGCCGGCGTTCAGCTCGTTAATGAGGGTGGGCGAGAAGATCCGCTTGTAGCTGCCGGTGAAGGCCTTGCCGTCATAAACCCTCTTGTTGTTGAGCGCGGGCCACGCCATGCTATGGCCGACGAACGGACTCTGCTGGGAGTCCCCGTGCGCGGAGTAGTTGAACGTGACGAGATTGTTGGAATTCAGGTTGAAGTCGAGCTTCAGGGTCGTCGTGCGCTTGGGCTCGGCGGTCTCTCCCTGGTACACGTAGTTGTACCGGCCGGCGGAGATACTTCGGTCGAAGAAGTTGGGAGACGGGAACACTCCCAGGAGCGCGGCTCCGCTCGAGTTGAGGCGGCTCTTCGGGACGACATTGCCGGGGAAGGCGCTTCCGGTGTTTGGGTCCCGAATGACAATCAGCTTGCTGTTCAAATCCAGCGACTGCGAGAAGTCGCCTGCCACCTCGGGATCGGTCGGCACGGTGATCCGCTGCAGCGCGGTGGCGGACTTCAACGGCCAGAACTCCTGATTCCAGAAAAAGAAAATCCTGTTTTTCGCTGAGTTGAATTTGCCGGGGACGAACACGGGGCCGCCAATGTTGTAGCTGTAAGTGTTATAGCGATAGCGGGGCTTGGCTGCGCCCACCTGGTTGTTGAAGTAGTTGTTCGAGTTGAACTGCTCGTGGCGCTTGTAGTAAGAACCGCCGCCGTGGAAGTCGCGCGTGCCCGACTTCGAGACCAGTTGCACGTTCGCCCCGGACATGCGGCCGTACTCGGCTTGGAAATTGGACAACAGCACCTTCACTTCGGCAACCGAGTCCTGGCTGATCATGAGCACCGAGTTGTTGTTGTTGCCGATCGCGTTGGTCGCCATGCCATCGTACGTCACGCTGGTGGTGTTCTGGCGGTTGCCATTGACGTTGAGATTCCATGCGCGGCTGATGACGTCGCTGTTGGAGTTGTTCACCACGCCCGGCAGCAACTGGAGCAGTTCCATCACGTTTCTGCCCTTGATGGCGATCCGATCCACCTGCGAACTGGTAATGGTGCCCGCCCTTTCGGCGCTCGCCGTCTGAACAACCGACCCCTGCGCCTGGACTTCAATGGATTCCGCAACCGCACCCACTTCGAGCCGCAGCCTCCCCACTGGAAGGCGCTCTGCCGCGCTCAACTGGATGCCGGCCTGGTGGAGAGCTTTGAAACCCGGCACCTCAACCCGGAGAGCGTACTCGCCCGGTTGTAAGGTCCCAAAGACGAAGTCGCCGCGGACATCGGATTCCGTTGTCCGCAACGCGCCGGTTGCAACCTGAGTCAGGGTCACTCTCGCGGCAGCTACCGCGAGATCCCCCGGGTCGGCCACCGTGCCCATGATCGAGCCCGAGATGCTTTGTCCAAGCCCGTCACCGCCAGCCAGAATCACCAGGGCCGTCAGACAAAACCAAAGGTTGCGCTTCATTTTCTATTCTCCAGTCCTTTTCCCGGGGATTGGCCTTCCGCTAATTCCGTCTCGGCCCGTTTCGACTCTACCACCGGTTTCAGTCCCCAATCCGGCTTGTCGAGGTCTACATGATCGTCCGTCTTTTTCATCCAGGACTTCATCAACGCCGTCAGTTCGCGGATCCGGGCTTCCTGCCCAGGGTCGGCGGCGAGGTTTTTCATCTCCGCCGGATCGTTGTGGAGATCGAAGAGTTGTGTCGTCTTCCGGCCCCCCGCGTTGTATAGGATCAACTTCCAGCGGCGGGTTTTCACCGCCCTCTGAAAGTCCCGGTAAGCGAAGAACATCGAGTCTCTGACCTTATCCGCATTGCCCCGGAGTATCGGCGTTAGGCTGGAGCCTTCCACCGTCTCGGGAGTCTTGGTGCCCGTGAGGTCGCACAGCGTGGGGAAAACGTCGTACAGGTAACACAGGGCGCCGCTTTGCCGGCCCTTAGGCAATCCCGCGCCGCCGATTACCAGCGGAACCCGCACGCTGTGTTCGTACATGTTCTGCTTGCCGAGCAAGCCATGCTGGCCGACCGCCAGGCCATTGTCGCCGGCGAACACGATGATCGTGTTTTCCGCCTGTCCCGTTCGCTCGAGCGCCTCGAGGACACGCCCAATCTGCGCGTCCACGTGCGTGATCATCGCATAGTAGGCGGCTATGTGCTCCCGAATCACCTCCGGCGTGCGCGGCCACGGCGCGAGTTTCTCGTCCCTCAGCCTCATATCGCCGTTGTCGAAGGGGTGCTCCGGCATGAAATTCGGCGGCAACTCGATCTTTGACGGAGGGTACAGTTTGGCGTATTCTTTCGGCGCCATTCTCGGGTCGTGCGGCGCCGTGTAGGCGATGTATGCCAGCCAGGGCCTGTCCTTCGGCGCCTTGCCGAGGAAGTTCACCGCCGAGTCGGTGAAAAGTTCGCTGGAGAATTTGCCGCCGGTGCGCCGCTTGTTCCGCGGGTACTCGCCGGTGGGATCGAAATCGGCTACGGGTACCTTCAGGTGGTCCGACATGCCACCGAAGAAGATGTTCTCGCCCGAGGAGAAGCACCGGGCGAATAGCTTTTCCCCGTTGTGCCATTTGCCGGTGGCAAACGTCTCATAACCGTGCTGCCGCAGTAACTCCGGAAACATGATGTACGGCCGGCGTTCTTCCGGCCGCGACCGTTCCGGCCGGATGATGCTCCGGTCAACGTGGAAAAGAGTCTGGCCGGTCATCAGCATGGCCCGGCTTGGAGCACAGACTGCGCCGATAGTCCCGCCCATTATGCCCGCGCTTGTGAACGCGGTCCCGTTGCGGACCAACCGGTCCATTGCCGGTGTCCGCACTTCGGGGTTGTTGAGTGCGTTCAAAGTGCTAAATCGCTGGTCGTCGGTGAAGAGGAAGAGGATATTCGGCCGCGTAGCGGCGCTCGCCTCCGTCCTGGCGAAGGCCGCTGTGAGCGCGCCCCCTGCCACTCGCTGAAGCCACTGCCGCCTTCCCAGATATTGCGTTGCGTCGATCACCGGATTCCTTTCAGGTCAGCTAGACACGACCGGCCCCGGATCCATTTAGGCATCGTTAAAGTTCGAGCGCAATGTGATATCTCCGAAAACTCGCCGGGTGTATCATGTTTGTAACCAAGTGAATGGCAAAGTTCACCATGGCTTCCCGGCAGATTGGGAGCCGAATCCGGTTTTGGCCGACGACGAACGCTATCAGCTCGTGCTGCGCATCAACGGCAGCCGTGTGTTCTCAAAAGCCGCTAGACTTCGGGACTTGCTGCATTTTGTAGCTGTGCAAACCCTGGACGGCGGGCAGGATGACCTCACGGAAATCACGATCGGCCGTCGCCTCTTCAGTCGCAGCGAAGACTACATTCCTTCGGAAGACAGCATTGTCCGTAGCGCCGCCCGCCAACTGCGGCTAAAACTGAAGGAATACTTTGAATCCGAGGGAATCGAGGAACCTTGGCGGATCGAGATCCCCCGGGGCGGCTTTGCTCCCGTATTCACGAGAGTGGATGCACTGGCACGCGGCTCCCAGCCCGCCATGACTGCGTTGGCGCCCGAGTCACGCCGGCGGCCATGGTGGGTGATCCTTTTCACCGCAGCCAATCTGCTCTTCCTGGCCGGGAACGTTTGGTTGGCCCAGCGTCCGGCAGGGCCGGACCGGGCTTCGGTGGTCAACACAGTTGTCTCGATGGCGCGAGGAACCGTGAACGTCGTGGTCTCTGATTTCTCGGTGGTAATGCTGAAGAATCTCTTTAGCCGTCCCGATTACTCGCTAAATAGCTACGCCGCGTGGGATTACGGCCAATTGGCTCCCGCCGAGAGCGCTGTGCCCGAGGTTGCCCGTATTGCCAACACCCTGCGAACGCATCGGATCACGCGATTTGGCGACCTGAGCATCGCAGCCGGCATTATTCGGGCTGCGGGTCCGGCCGCACATGTTGTCATACGGCATGCCCGCGATGTCGGCGCACGCGACTTCCAGGACGGCGATGTCATCCTGCTGGGAAATAGCAACTCCACGCCGTGGGTGGACCTCTTTGAAGATCGGCTCAACTTTTCCCATGTTCGCGATCGCGGTGTTGGTTTTGCAAACCGCTCGCCGCGCTCCGGCGAGCCAACCGAGTTCACTGTTCGCAACGCCGGTCGGGAGCACGGCTTGGGTTACGGCCGGCTCGCCCTGATCCCAAACCTCTCTGGAAGAGGCTCTGTGCTTCTGATCAGTGGGTTGAACATGGTCACCATGGAGTCGGCGGGGGACTTCGCGTCGAACCCTGTCCACGTACCGGAACTCCTGCGTGCACTCTCCGCACCGTCGCTCGATCACCTGCCCTACTTTGAACTCATACTCGAAACCCAAGCTGTTCGACAACGCTCCGAGCAAAGCGCGCATCATCGCCGCGCGCCGGCTTGGCACTCGGAGTCGGTAACGGAAACGGCGGAGGTGTTACTGCTTTTCTTGCACAATCCTGTGGTCCGCAAAAAAAAGGGCCCCATTGTTCAATCAGGTGGAGTTCGTGGAAAACGCGCCCGATTACGCGGTTCCGCAACTTGGAGACACCTTGCCTAATATCCTCGATGGTCAAGCCGAACGGCAGAAGGCCGGGATTCCCGATCTCGATCCGGTCATCAAACAGGGCAATTCGGATGGGCGCTCCGTGCTGGGCGTAGTCCGCGTGGACGACTGCATTCATGAGCGCCTCCCGGATTGCAACCAGAGGAACCGACCAACGATCCTCCCTTCGGACTCCCTCGATGATTGATTCGCGCGTCAGGTGCTTGTGCGCGAATGCAATCGCTTCGTCGGCGGCGCGAGGCAGGAACGAGCAAATCTCCACTGAATCGACGATCCGCATTCGATTCGTTCCAGCAAAGCCACCCGCCTGAATCCAGGCATCCGGGAACCGGTCAAACCTGTCCTTGCCGAAAAGGAGCAGGCCTCCGATGGTTGGCACCTGACGGCCCTGGTGCTCCGTAGTGATACGCAGAGTGCTCAATGACTGGGAGGTCAGTCGCCTGTAAGGCGCAAACAACTCGGAAGCAGCCCGGAAGTCAATGGCTTCCGACTTCAGGTCCGGGATGGCTTGTTCATCGAAAGAGTTCATCCGATTCAGGCGTTTCAACTCTTATCCGCTGCCTCCCTCCGGAATTCGGCGAAAATCAGGGAATGGCAGGCCCGGTGTGTTATCACTGCAAGCAGACGATCAAGGAAGGCGAGGAGCACGATTGCTGGACGACCACCGAAGCCGCTCTCACGAGGGATTTGTCCGGGGACCTGCAGGAAGCGTGGGAGCGACTTCGCGAGACCGCCGTCTGCTTTCGGAGACCAGCGGATCTACGCCTCTCACAAGTCGATCATGTTCTCGCGCGATTCCTGCTACTTCTTCGTGCGGCCAAAGAGGAACTTTCTTGAGCTCTGCGTATTTCTTGGTCGCGCCGTGAACGCACCTCAGGTGCGACGCGTCGATCGCGCATCGAAGTCCAAAATCGTTCACATTATTCACATCAAACACCGGGACGAGGTCGAGACGCCAATTACTGACTGGCTTCGGGAAGCATACAAGCTATCTGACGTACTGTCCTCGAAGCAGGCGAAGGCCGAGCAGGAAATCAGCAGGACGGCGAAGTCCAGGAAGCGGCCGTAATCGGGCCCGTTAGCGTGAATTCAAAATCGTCATGAGCTGCGGGATGATCTGAGCCGCAAAGTTTGCGTGGCCGCGGTCGTTGGGGTGCAAGCTGCCCATGAGCCCACTCTTTTCCGCCTGATTCCTGGCAACGCCGACTCCGAGATCAATCGTGAAAACCTGCCGATCGCCGGCATGCTTCTTTTTATGGGCAGCCACCACCTCGTGAATTTCTTTGGCGTAGTATTGCCCAAATGGAATCAACAGGACAATTTTCGCTTTCGGCCCGGCAGTCCGCAAAGCCAGGAGAGATTGGGCGATGCTCGCGCGCGTATCACTGGGATTCGATTTGTGAAGGCTATCATTCGTACCGTAGTTGATGAGGATCAGGGATGGTTCCTGTCTCGTTTGCCCGTAGCCGCTTAGATGGCCTTGGGAATCGAGCAGAGAGTGTTGGTTTCCATCGATTTTGTTCCAGCGGCTGAGGGCGTCCTGATATTCGCCGCCTGCACCATCCTTTGAATTTGAAATGACGTAATAGCCCGGGACGTCTCCCGGAGGGTTATCGCCCTTGTTGATCCAGCCACTCCAGCCGCAAGCGCTGATTCCGTACTCGTACCCTTGTGCCTGCAACGCCTGTCCGACCAGATAGGAATATGGGGAAAGCTCAGTGCTGCCGATACCCTCAGTGATGCTATCGCCGACAATCAAAGCCCATTTCGCTTTTGGCGAATGCGCAACAGGCACGCTCCCCGCATTCACCTGAAGACCCGTCACACGAAGAACGTTGCGACCACTTTTTCCATTTGTGCCCCAGCGCTCCATTTGTGCAGAGGAATAAAGGACAACGATCAACTCATGCTTTTTATTTTTTGAAATGGGCTCAACGACAATTTCAGCAGCGCTCCGGATCTGTGATTTCCAGACCCCATCAATACAATAAGCCAGCCGTGGGACGACATACTTGGGATTTGAGGCGGCCAAATCTGAATACGTGGAAGTATCCAATAGAAGTTTTGCTGTTGGATTACTCTCTGTGGATTCCCATGAAACCCTGAAATAAGCGTATGGGTTCCAGGTCTGCCGAAAAACCTTCCCTGTTCGGCCGGAATCACCGGACCAGTTCCCTGGCGAAAAAACAAAGGCTGGTGAATCGACCGAAATGGTCGTCATCTCACCGGGTTGGCCAAACAAGACCGCCCCATGTAATATCAGGGCCTGGATGATCGCTAGATAAAGTGTCCTCACAGATTCTCCTTTTAAAACGTTAGGATAACCCGCTACAGAGCAATTCTCGTTGGCAGAACTTTCTCAATCGCGATATATTGCAGTCGTGCGTAATACGCTACAGGCTATTGAGGCGGAGTCATGACTTCCCATGGACTTGCCGCTCCTTCGATGGAAGAACTCTATGCCGCCCGGCTGGAGCGTTATGTAACGGCGATGCGCAACGGGATGCCGGATCGTGTTCCGGTCCGTCCCTTCGCCGCTGAAATCACCGCGCGGCACGCCGGCTTCACCTGCCAGGAAGTCACTCACGATTACAACAAAGCTTTCGAAGCGGTGATCCGCTGCTGCAAGGATTACGACTGGGACGCCGTTGTGCCGAACATGGTCTACGTCTGGACCGGGCTCACCCAGGCTGCCGGACTGCGGTATTACGGCGTGCCGGGCATCGACGTTCCGGCGGATGTGGCGTTTCAGTATCGCGAGCCGTCCGAAAAGGACGCGTTCATGAAGCGCGAGGAGTACGACGAGCTGATCGAAGACCCGGTGCGCTTTCTCTATGAAACGTGGCTGCCGCGAGTCTCGACCGAGGTCAGCGCGAAAGGCGCACCCACGTCGTATCGCAACAACCTGTCGTTCGTGAAGGGTGGCATGTCGATGCTCAGCTACTTCACCGCGTTCGGTCCACAGGTCGAGCGGATGCGCACGGGAATGCGGGACCGTATCCTCGATTTGCGGCATGTTGAAGGCGCCGCTCGATATCCTGGCGCGACAAGATGCGCGGCTACATCGGGCTGGCGTTCGACCTGATGGAGATACCAGATAAGGTGCAGCAGGCCTGCGAAGCGCTGATGCCGCACCTGGGCTACATCGCGCTCACCAGCGCGGATCCGCGGCAAGCAGATTCCGATTCCGATCTGGATGCATCGCGGTTGCACCCCGTTCATTTCCAAAGACCATTTCGAGACGATCTACTGGCCGACGCTGAAGCCAATTGTCGATGCGCTGTGGGCGCAAGGCAACCAGGTGCTGTTCTACGCGGAAGGCAAGTGGGACGCCCACCTGGAGCGCTTCGCCGAGCTGCCGGCCGGCAGCATCATCTATCACCTGGATCGCAGCAACCCGGAGCGTGCAGCCAGTATCCTCGGCAAGAAATTCTGCTTGAGCGGCGGGGTGCCCAACACGCTGTTGGCATTCGCCAAACCGGAAGAAGTGAAGGCGCACTGCCGCAAGCTGATCGAGACGATCGGCGCAGAGGGCGGGTATCTGATGGACGCCAGCGCGATCATGCAGAACGACACCTCGCTCGAAAATCTAAAGGCGATGACGGATGCGACGCTGGAATACGGGGTCTACCGCTCGCCGTCGTCGCCGTCGGCCAAAGTGCCACTGCAGCCCGCAAGGCATCCGGCTGAGGGGCTTCCCGCCTGGATCACTGCACCGCGTTTTCGCCCTGGTTCCTGCCGGGCCTTCGAAGAGAAGTTGAATGAACTGCCAAAGATTACGGGCGATCCGGATCTGGTGCGACGCGTCTGGGATGACGTGGATGGCCTGGCCTACGCTTATATCTGGCACCTGGTGCTGAGCTTTTGATCATGAAAGAGGTACAAGATGCAGAGACGCGGGTTTCTACTTGGCGGACTGACGGCAATAACCTCCGCAGCAGAAACGGAGAAGTGGATTCCCCTATTCGACGGAAAGAGTCTGAAAGGGTGGAGGACCGAGGGCAAAGCCGCCTGGTCCATCTCCGAGGGAGCGATCGTCGGGCGGCAGGGGGCCAGCGGATCAGCTGGGGACCTTTTTACTGAGGGACAGTGGGACAACTTTGAACTGGATGCCGAATGGACCATGCGTTTTCCCGGCAATAGCGGGGTATGGTTCCGCGTGGCCGGGCCAAGAACCGGGTATCAGGCAGATTTTCTGGACCAGAGCAGTCACCCCGGCGTGCTATCCGGATCACTGTATTGCATGGGTAAGGCATTCATTGCGGAGAACCGCGATCCTTCGAGCGTGAATCGGGACGGCTGGAACAAGCTGCGCATCCGCGCGGCAGGCGATCAGATTGTCATCGTGCAGAACGGGAAGAAAGTGGTGGATGTCCGCGACGGGGCGTTCCCGGGACCTGGGAGCGTCGGCATTCAGATCCACGCCGGGAAGCAGTTCGAGGGAATGGAAGTGCGGATCCGCCAGATCCGCTTGCGGCCGCTGGCAGCCGGCGGAAAGTAAAGATCAGCAGTAGCGAGGAGAGCCATGAACAGGCGAGACTTCTTTAAGAAATCGGCAGCAGCGGGAGTGCTATTCCCCTACATTGCCGCGCCGACAGTGCGCGGCGCGAACGACCGGATTCATATCGGATTCATCGGAGTCGGCAACCGGGCACAGTACCTGATTAAGCACGAGGATTTCGGCCAGGCGCGCATCGTCGCGGTGGCTGATGCTTGGCTCCCCCGTTGTGAGGCGGCTGCAAAGCTGCATCCGAATGGTGAAACCTGGGGCAAGTATCACGACTACCACGAGATGTTCAAGAAGGAGAAACTGGACGCGGTTTTCGTGGAAACGACGACTCACGCGCGCGTCCTCATCTGCATGCACGCTTTGCAGGCGGGCCTGGACGTATATGCGGAAAAGCCGCTGACACTCACGATCGAGGAAGGGCAAATTCTGACCAAAGCGGTGCGGCACTACAAGCGCGTGCTCCAGACCGGCACCCAGCAGCGCTCGATGCCGATCAACATCCACGCCAGCAAACTAGTGAGCAGCGGCAAAATCGGCAAAATCGAGAAAGTCATTGTCTGCAACTTCATGGGGCCGGAGCGCTGGACTCCGAAGCCGGAGCAGCCCATGCCCGAAGGGTTGAACTGGGACCAATGGTGCAACCAGACGGAACTGCGCCCCTATCACGAACTTCTACACAGGGGTTGGGCAAGGTGGTGGGACTACGACGGCGGCGGCCAATCTTGGGGTGTATCGGGATGGGGCACCCACTCGCTCGACCAGGTACAAGCTGCGCTCGGGACATCGCTGACGGGACCAGTGGAACTCATCCCCGAAGATCCGGGGCCTAAGTGCAAAGTCTCGATGCGATATGCCGGCGGGACGGTGGTGAGCCTTGAGCAGGAAATCATCAAAGACCACCAGCAGCTGGGAGCCATTTTCATCGGCAGCAAGGGACGGATTCAAATCATTCGCGGCGACTACATCCCCAGCGATCCCGATCTCAAGAAGGGCGCCCCCGACATTACAAAAGAAGGTCCGGGCGAGAACGTCTTCCATATACAGAACTTCCTCGATTGCGTGAAGTCGCGGAAGAAGCCGAACGCGGATGTCGAGATCGCTCACCGCTCAAATTCCGTCTGCCACCTGGTGAACATCTGCCGCGACCTGGGACGGAAGTTGCAATGGGATCCCAAGGCGGAGAAGTTTATCGGCGACAGCGAGGCAAATCAGCGGATCGCACGCCCGCGCCGCAAGGGCTACGAACTGCCCAAATTCGCTTAAAAAGCGTTCACAAAAAAAGTGCGGAACGCGCACGGCGGCTCGCATTCATTTGGTCAGGGATTGACCGGTTCCATCAGCGGTACGGTTACCGATCCTTCAGGCGCCGCGATACCGGACGCCGAGATCACACTCACCAACATCGCCACCAGCCAGGGGCGCCAGACGAAGTCGGACGCAAGCGGTGACTTCGTCTTTACTCAGCTTTTGCCTGGCAATTTCCGACTGGCCGTATCGGGAAAGGGGTTCAAGCGTTACGAAGAGACCAACGTGATCGTGACCTCCGCCGAGCGCGTGGCGCTGAAGCGTATTGAACTGCAGGTCGGCGAGATGACGCAGACAATCGAAGTGCAGGCCGAAACGGCGCGACTGCAGACGCAATCGGCCGAACGCAGCGGCCTGATTTCGCTGGACCAGACGCAGAATGTCCGCTTAAGGGGCGGGACTACCTGGGCTTGCTGAAACTGCTGCCGGGATCATCGACACGCAGAACCGCAACGCTCCGGGTTGGAACAACCTGAGCAGCGTCAGCGTAAATGGCGGACGCACCGGAACGCTCAATCTGACGCTGGACGGCGTCTCATCGCTGGACACCGGCTCCATGACCGGACCTTACCTGGCGCCCTCGGTCGATGCCGTAGCGGAGATCAAGGTGCTGTTGTCCAATTACCAGGCCGAGTACGGGCGCGCATCGGGCGGCACCATCAACACCGTCATCAAGAGCGGGGGCAAGGAGTTTCACGGCGGCGCGTATTACTTCTTGCGCAACGAGGCGCTAAACGCCAACGAATTCTTCCGCAACCGGGACAACCTGCCCACGGCCGCAATACCGGTTTCAACTATCCCGGCTACTTCGTAGGCGGGCCCGTCACCATCGGCAAGTTCAACAAGAGCCGCGACAAACTGTTCTTCTTCTGGTCGCAGGAGTTTCTGCCCCGCAAGTACCCGACCTCGCTGCAGCGGCGCACTTTCCCCACGGCCGCCGAACGGCTGGGCGATTTCTCCGATTCGCGGGACCAGAACGGCGCGCTGATCCCGATCCAGGATCCGCTCAATAACCGCGTGCCGTTCGCCGGCAACCGCATTCCCACAAACCGGATCGACAAGAACGGTCAGGCGCTGCTGAACATCTTTGCCGCTGCCGAACGCGGTCGACCCGGCGCGCTCCTACAACGCGCTGATTCAGGCGACAGTGGATCAGCCGCGGCGGGATTCCATTCTCCGCATCGACTGGAACATCGGCCCGAGAACCCAGTTCTACTGGCGCGGCATCAACGACTACGAAGCCTACAAGGGCGAATTCGATTTCGTGCTGGCGAGTTCGAGTTGGCCGCAACTGCCGCTCAAGTACCAGATCCGCTCGGCGGGATCAGTCGCCACTCTGATCCACACCTTCAGCCCGACCCGGATCAATGAGTTCACCTTCGGCGTAAACCGCGCCAAGCAGACGCATCGACCCGCTCAACCAGGAGGGTCTGGACCGCAACACCCGCTCCAAGATCGGCCTGAATCTGCCGCAGTTCTTCCCGGCTGCCAATCCGTCGAATCTGATTCCGAACGCCAATTTCGGCGGCGTGCCGAACGCCGGGAGTGTTGAGCATCGAGAACCGCTATCCGTTCTTCGGCACCAACAACATCTGGAACTGGTCAGACAACTTTTCGATGGTCAACGGCGCGCACAACATGAAGTTCGGCATCTACATCGAGAAGACGTACGCGCAATGCGCCGCGCGGGTCGTCCTTCAACGGCACGTTCAATTTCAACCGCGACACCAACAACCCGTTCGATACCAATTACGCGTACTCCAATGCGATTCTCGGCAGCGTGCAGAGCTACACGGAATCCACCAACCACCCGCACGGGCACTCGCGCTACGTCAACGTAGAGTGGTTCGCGCAGGATACCTGGAAGGTGACGCGGCGCCTGACCATCGACGCCGGCGTGCGCTTCTACTTCATCCAGCCCAGCTGGAGCGCAGGCGACCAGCTTTCGTCCTGGGACGCTTCGGTCTACGACCCGAAGCAAGCAGCCGCAGCTGATCCAGCCGTTCCGCAACGCTGCCGGCGCCGCGTGGGCCGCGATCCGGTCACGGGCAGGAAGCTCTCGGCCGCCGTGATCGGCCAGTTCGCTTCCGGACGTGCTCCGTTCCAGGGCATGACCGTGGTCAACGAGCACCTGGCGAACACACCTCCGATTCAGGTGGCGCCGCGCCTCGGCTTCGCCTGGGATGTGTTCGGCAACTGGAAGACCGCGGTCCGCGGCGGAGCCGGAATATTCTACGACCGTTTCAACGACGACCAGATCCTGATTCACCGCGAGTTGCCGCCGCTGACGTTGACCAGCACGGCGACCTACGTGACGATGGCCGACCTGCTGGCGAGCCCGACTGCGCATCACCCCCACCGGCGTGACCGCTTTCCAGAAGGACTATGCAGCCGCCGACGGTCTACAACTGGAGCTTCGGCATGCAGCAGAATCTCGGGTTCGGGACGGTGCTCGATCGTGGCGTACGTGGGCAGCGTGGCCGCCACCTGATGCAGCGCCGCAGTCTCAACTCAGTTCCCTACGGCACACGCTTTCTGCCGGGCAGCATCGATTCCACCACGGGCACGGCGCTGCCGGACAACTTCCTGCGCCCGCTGCCCGGTTATGCCGACATTCAGTACATCGAGCTGGCATCGACCATCGAACTACCATTCCATGCAGACGCAGCTCAACAAGCGCTTCTCAAAGGGATTTCAGTTCGGGCTTGGCGTGGACGTGGTCGAAGTCGATGAACCTGGTCAACGGCAACGGCGACTGCGATCAACCCGTTCCTGAACTACCGCATGCGCAACTACGGTAAGGGGAATTTCGACCGCACGCACAACTTCGTCTTGAACTACATGTACTCGCTGCCGAAGCTGAGCAAGACAGTGGAATATCGGGGCGGCGAAGTGGGTCTTCGACAACTGGGACGTGGCGGGGGTGACAACCTTCACCAGCGGTGCGCCGTCGGGTATCGGCTACTCGCTGGTCATCGGGCCAGGACCTGGTGGGCGGTAGCGGAGCAGGAGTGGACAGCCGCGTGGTGCTGACGGGTAATCCGAACCTGTCCAAAGGCGAACGGACGATCTACCGGCACTTCAATACTGACGTGGTGCAACCGCCTACGCGGGCGGATTTCGGCATCGGCAACGCATCGAAAGATCCGATTCGCTGACCGGGCATCAACATGTTCGACGTCTCGATCTACAAGAACATTCCATTTTCGTCGAAAGAACAGCGCAGACTGCAACTGCGCTTTGAGTTCTACAACTTCTTCAACCACGCCAGTTTCCAGGGCGTAGATACCAGCGGCGCGGTTCGATGCGCAAGGGAAGCAGGTCAACGGAACATTCGGGGCATATACGTCAACACTGGATGCACGACGCATCGTATTGGGGGCGAAGGTTCTACTTCTGATCTGGTGATGCAAGACTCAAAAGCCCGCCCCCCGAGATTGGGGAGGGCGGGCTTTCAAGTGATCACTTCAGCTACTATTTGCGCCGACGAAGGAGACCCAGACCCAGGAGGGCTCCGCTGATCAATGCAAACGTGCCCGGCTCAGGAATTGGAGCAACTGCCCCGCCAGCCTGGAAGGCAGCCTCATTAGCTGCGTAAATGTTTCTGTAAGCATCGGCCGGCGGGTTGTTGCCAGATCCGTTGAGGTAGAAGTCGAGCGGCATGGCGGAGTAATAAACGCCACCCAGGCCAAAGGTGTAATAGAAATCGACAATTTGGTCGGGGTTTCCAGTGCTGAAAATGGGGATTGCGCCACCAGGCAACGAAGCCAGGCTTGCATATCCATGGAAGGAGCTATTGCCACCGTCCAAACTCGTGTTGGTGAGGACGCCACCCGGCCCATTGGTGACGAGCGTACCACTGGTGACAATGTCGATTGTGGCGCCAAAGGCGCTTGTGAAAGCAATGCCGCCACCGCCCGGCAAATAAGTTGCCGCGGACAGGCCTTGATTGACATTGCGATCATGGAACGACAGCACATGCCCGGCCGAAACGAAATCGCTAATAGCCACAGTGTTCCCTGTTACCACTGTGCCGGGGTCACCATTATTGCTATTGAGCACCCAGAGCACATCGATTCCGGTAAGATTCCCCGCTGCCAAACCGGTGAGCGCGGTGGAAGTGTTCCCGGACGTTGTGATTGCGGCAGTTAGGTTGGTAGTGAAGGTCCCACCTGGTGTCTCGCACGCACCACCACCGCCGACCAGACAATACCCAATCACAGCGGCCTTCGCAGACGACGGCATCAACAAGGGTGCCGCAATTACTAGCAGTGCTAGCTTGTGTTTTATGTACATATTATCCCCCTCCAGGGAACAGCAGTTACTGGCCAGCAAGTGTAAGATAAAATGCACTGCTATGTCAACATTTTAGTTAGCGAGTGTCAACGGTCTTTAGAAATGTCCCCATACTCCGTTCATTAGAAGTGTCCCCCATGCAGTTCTTCTCTTAGTACCCAGTTGGATTTCCGTGGCCTCGGCCGGAGCGGAGCCCTGCGAGGCCTTTAGGCCGAGCGCTTAGGGCGGAGCGGAGACCGAGGCCACGGAAATCCGCGCGCCTTCGGCGGCCCTGGGTGAACCCACCGCTTTCATGTCTTGATAGCTTCTCCGCCACGGGTGATCCGGCATGTGTGCAGTAGCTCTTTCGCCGTGGGTTCCCGCACGTACACGTTTTTCCAATCCGTGTAGAGCGCTCGCGGCACGCCGTACTTCTCCATCCAGGCCCGCAACACCCCCACCGCGGCCCGCGGCCCTCCAGCCATTCATGGAAGCTTCCGTCGAACTGCACCAGTTCGCAGAAGTGCTCGCGCCGCGCTCTTCTTTGCCGATGCTGGCGCACTTTTCTGGCGCGGCTCCATAATCCTTCTACCAACATCCATCGCCTAACCGTGCTGGCCGACAGTTCGATCTGGTCTTCGCTGGCCAGGTGCTCGGCCGCTAGTGTCGGCCCGAACCTTGCACCAACCTCGCCGGAATACTTCTGGCGGATCAGCCGTACTACCTTCGTGCGGAGTTTCTTGGGCTTGACTCGATTGGACGCTCGCCCGGCGCTGCCATGCACCAATCCCGCCGCGCCGTGCTTCTGGTAGCACTTCCACAATCGCTTGCTTTGGCGATAGCTCAGTTCCATTCGCTCGGCCGCTTCCACGAGCGTCCAGGCCCCGCTCTTTACCTGCGCCAGCACCGCCGCTCGCCGCAACTCCCGCTCGCTCATCGCTGTTCTCCCCAATACGGCCTCCTAAGGAGGCCTTCGGCTTAGGGGACATTTCTAATGAACGCTATTGGGGACATTATCAAAAACGCGCAACACATTTTATTAGCGAGATGTACTCGATCCAGGTTAGCCGGCGAACAACAGCAGGATGCTTGTCACGATACACCCCAGGGTGCGCGCATGTGCCGCTTGATCAGCTTGCGAGCAGCCTCGTTGCCGACGATCGTCTCTTTCGCGGGATCCCAGCGAAGCGGCTGGCCAGTTCGAATACAGAGGTCGGAAAGCTGGCTGACCATGTCTGACCGGAACCCGCTTTCGATGTCATCAGCCACCGGACTGCCGGTGCGGATTGCCCGGATCCAATCCTGATGATGGCCCGCCGTCATCGTCTGTTGCTGTCCCTTCGGCATGCCTGCAGGAATGCTGGCGAGGGCACTGTCGTGGAGGTGAATTTCGTTCGGCCCGATGACAGAATCCATCAGCGATGGGGTATGAGTAATCACTCTGCCATAGGAAACGATGATCCAGCCCTCGCTCCCCACAAAGACCGCTCCATTCGGCATTTTCCTGACGTCCGCGCCTTTGGCGTCCCGGCCCCACGCAATGGGCGGATGGGGAGCGCCGGGCAATTCCTGGTAGGTATTGTTATCCATGAAATGCATCACCAGGCCGTCCTGATAAGTGCAGCGCACGTTCCACTGGTAGGCGCAGTCGTAGAGCCCTTCAGTGGGAAACTTGCCAGACCCTTCGTACGATAACGGTGGCACTGTGCGGCCCGTAGCGTCGGCCCAGCGTTGCACCTGATCGAGCGGATGAGCAGCCCAGTTCGCGATGTTGCCCAGCGTGTAGTCGGCAATATTGAAGATGCCCCTTGGTGAATCGGTGAGACAGCGGTCCGCGCAGAAAGGTTTCCGTGGCGCCGGTCCGAGCCAATGATCGTAGTTGAATCCGGCTGGGACGGGAAGGACGGGTGTGGCCGAACCACCGATGACAGATGGTGGGCCCACCACGTAGATCTTCTGCACCTTCCCGATGCGGCCATTCACCACAAGTTCAATACCTTTGTGCATCTCTTTGTTCGAGCGAGACTCCGCGCCGTACTGGAAGACTTTCTTGTACTTGCGTACGGCCTTTAGAGCAGCAAGATCCTGCTCGATGCTGACGCCGAGCGGCTTCTCGCAGTGCACGTGCTTGCCGGCCTTCAGCGCAGGGATGAGCATGGAGACGTGCCAGTGATCGGGTGACGCGATGTAGACGGCGTCGATATCCTTCTGCGCCAGGAGTTCGTGAAAATCCGCGTACATACGAATACCGCGGTTAGTGTTCCCTGGCCGCTGCATCGCGTACTGCTTCTCGAGTTCTTCCTTCGCACTCAAGCGACGGCTCTCCTGCGCGTCGCACACCGCGACAATGACTGCGTTGTCGAAAGACGGGTATTGTCTGGTTTCAAAAACGGCTCTCTGGCCGCTGCCGATGATGCCGACCGTAACACGGTCGCTGGGCGGGGTAGCACCTCTACCTAATGCCGCAGCTGGAATGATGCTTGGTGCAAAAAGGGAACCGGCGATGGTTCCCGCTGAAGAACCTATGAAGCGTCGCCGTGTAGATAGATCACTGTGGCTCATGGCTGGTTCATTCTCCTCAATCAGAGCTATGTGGATGATTACTTCGGTCGTGGTCAGTTCGATTTTGCTGCCGCTCGTGCCGGGATTGTCCACATGTAGATTCTGTGGCCTTCAACCTGAATTTCCTTTTCGGGCGCCCAGTCTCCCATGGTGTGACTGTGCGATACGATGCGGGTTCCTGGCTTCAGCTCACGGCGCAGCTTGGGCAGAAGCCTCAGGTTCACTTCTGGCCAAAGGTAGAGCATGACGACTGTAGCCTCTTTGATATCCGCCTCGAACAGATCCTGGGTGCGGAACACCAGGCGTCCGTTGACTCCGGCTTTGCGGGCGTTCTGCTGGGCTTCGGCGGTTCTTTCAGGGTCTATATCGATGCCAACGCCACGCGCTCCGAGCGTTTTAACCGCTTCGATGACGATACGCCCATCGCCGCAGCCGAGATCGTAAACGACATCACGCTTCGTGACGTTCCCCAATTTCAGCATGCCCGCTACGATTGCGGGAGAGGATGGCTCATAGGGCACATCGAGAGCCTTTTTCACCGAAGCCTGTTGAGCGCTGAGCGAAACCGTGCAAAAACTGAATGCAATTAATAGAAGTGAGGCAGACCGCAATTTGATTCCTTCGCTTTCTTTCCAGAGATGATTATATGTGTATGATCCGACGCCTGGCTACCAGCGCGGGCGGTTGAAGAATGTGACGTACGGCTGGCCATCCAGCACTATCATCGCGTCTTTGGTTTTCGGATGATTGCGCTTTTCCAGCTGGTAGACCTGCCGCCCCCTGGAACGCGAGATGGCGATGATACTGGTGTCAGTAGCGGTCCAGGTGCCCGAGTCGCCACTCTGAGAGGCCACGCTGCCGTTCGGATTGTAACTGCCGGACTCTCCGTAATAGGTATAGGTCCCGTTTGCAGTCAGAGTGAAGCAGCGGCTGGAACTGGACGCGGTGTGACTACTGGAACTGAGCGAACTCAGCCAGCACCATTTGCCCACGAGCTCGGTCCGCACACCTGCTGCTCCGGGAGTTTCGTTGGAGCGGTTCAGCACCACCTGCTGATTGTTCACCGTAAGCGTCAGAACGTCGCCGTTCACCTGCGCCGGAACTGTAAGCGAATCCTGCGCGCTCGACATGGCGAGCTGCCCGTTGCTGAACTGGTAGCGTCCGGAAACGCCATCCACGAGACCTGTGCCGTCGGCATTGAAGCGCGCATAGCCGGTTGCGTTGCGCCACATCCCGACGATGCTGCCGGGTTCCGCTTTCGTCGTTGTTGCTTGCGGTGCCGGTGCAGCTTCGGCAGCTTCGCGCTCCAGCAAAAACGTAGTGCCTTCCGTGACCAGCTTCAGTCCGTTCCCGGCCGGGTGCAGGGCAAAGGTGTAGGTTTTCCCGCCAGCCTCGAATGAACCTGTCGCTCCCGTCCCGCTCTTCGCCACCACCACAGCAAACGGACTGCCTTGCGCCGTTATAGTTCCTTTGTAGCTCTCCCCATCGCGTTCCAGCGCGAGCTTAATATCAGCGCCGCGAAAGCGTCCGGCGAAAGGATCCAGCGGAGCCGCTGAGGCAATTCCAGCCAGCAACAGCAGACAGCGAATTAACATTCACCTATATTAGGGCCGTTGCCTCTAAATGTGCGAGAGGATAGTTGCATGAATTGGCTCAGGTTTTGCGGGTTCGTCATTGTACTCGGTGGTATCTCGTCCGCCGCGCCGCCGGATAGCAGACCGCTGCTGACTCCTCCGCCTCGTCACGTCGAATGGACTCTGGAGCGGTTTCCGCTTGCGCCGGCAGCGGGATTATTTGCGGACACCCCCGAAGAGCGCCAGGTGGGACGTGTTCTCGCAGCAGAGCTACTGCGATTGCACGGAATCATGATCAATAGCGGCATCACTCTGGCGTTGGAGGGCACTCCGCGCGGAAAGAAGTTGCTTGACCGATTGCCAGGTGCGGAACTCTTTCGCCAGAGCACCAACGAGGAAACATACTTGCTGGATTCGGGTAAGGCGGGAGTGCATATCGTTGCGCGCCGGCCGCGCGGACTTCTGTACGGCGTCCAGACGCTGCTGCAACTCCTCGGCAAAAACACTGCCGGCAAGCTTGAGATACCCGGGGTACGCATCGTGGATTATCCGCAACTCGCGTTCCGCGGGCTGCACATCTGCATCTTCCCGAACACGGAACTGGCTTCCGTGCGACAGGCGATCCTGGTGGCGGCCCGATTCAAATACAACGCCGTGATCCTGGAGCCATGGGCGTCCTTCCGTTCTCCGAAACACCCGGAGACCGCCTACGAAAACACCTACACGGCGGCACAGATCAAGGAGTTGATCGACCTTGGCAGGGCCCTACACCTCGAGATGATTCCTATGCTGAACTCCTGGGGTCACGCCAGCGGCATGCGCGCCCGCTCCTCCGAACACGTTGTGCTCGACCGGTTCCCGCAGTTCCGTCCGCTGTACGAAGAGGACGGCTGGTCGTTCTGCCTGACGAACCCCGCGATCTACACTCAGCTTTTCAACCGCTATGAAGAACTGCTGGAGCTATTCGGGCATCCGCGATTATTTCCACATCGGGTTGGACGAGGCCTGGGGACATATCGGGCTGATGGAAAGCAATGCGTGCCGCGGCACTGATCTTCGCGCGACACTGACGGCCCATTTGCAGAAGCTCCATCGATATTTCGCGGATCGAAAGGTGCAACTGATTGTGTGGCATGACATGTTTATCCAACGGGACCACCCACAACTCGGGCGTCTGTCTCCGGCCAACAGCGTGCCTCCCTTCAACAGTCATCTGGTGCTGGAGCAGCTGCCCAAGGACATCGTAATCGATACATGGAATTACGATCAAACGAGGGAATGGCCGGTTCCAAAATACTTTCAGGACCGTGGCTACCCGGTATTGGTTTCACCGTGGAAGAGTCGCAAGAACGTAGTGTCGCTGCTGAACACGGCCAAGAAGCTGAACCTGATGGGGGTTCTCGAGACAACCTGGGACTCGCTTGATGTGACTCTGCCCACCGTCGGGGAAGTGGGCATCAGCGCGTGGACCGAGCCCGGCTTCCGGCTGGAGACGATCCCCTTCGAAGAGCTGCTGCGTCCGATTCGAGCACTGCCGATTACGAACTTGCCGCCACTTGAGAAGACGCTCGCTACGCAGCGTTGAGGGCTTGTATAGACTGTCTAGAGAGATGAGAGCCATGATTCGAACTGCTCTGTTTTCGACTTTGTTGATGGTTGTCTGCCAACTCGGCGCGCAGAGTCCGGCGCCGGTGGGCCAGTTTGAAAACCACCTGGACGTCGGCACGGTGCTGCACCCTGGCAGCGCAGTGTACGACCCCGCGTCGAAGAAGTACACGATCAGCGGCAGCGGCGAGAACATGTGGTTCGCTTCCGATGCCTTCCACTTTGCTTTTAAGAAGGCTTCGGGTGACATTGCTATCAGCGCCGATGTCGTGTTCGAAGGCAGGAGCGGCAATGCCCATCGAAAGGCTGTACTGATGATTCGCCAGAGCCTCGATGCGGATTCCGCCTATGCCGACGTCGCGCTGCACGCCGATGGACTTACCTCACTGCAGTACCGCGACGAAAAGGGCGTCAACACACACGAGGTTCAGGCCAACGTGAAAGGTCCTTTGCGGCTGCGGCTGGAAAGGCGCGGCGAGTACGTTTACATGCTGCTCGGAAACGACGGCGACGATGTTAAACTCGCCGGCGGCTCTGCGCGGATCCGCTTCCAGGAGCCTTTCTATGTCGGCTTGGGGGTCTGCTCGCACGACAAGGACGCTATTGCAAAGGCTGTCTTCAGCAACGTCGAAATCGGCGTTCCTCCGCAACCCGCCGGTGGCAAGCCTGTTCTGTACAGCACGCTGGAGACGGTCGCGATCTCGTCCACGGACCGTCGCGTGGTAAGGGTGTTTCCCTGAGCTCATCGAGGCGCCCAATTGGACCAAAGACGGCACCAACCTGATCTATAACAGCAAGGGTCATCTGTTCCGCATACCTGCCGCAGGCGGCGCGCCGGAACCGATCGACACCGGCTTCGCAACACGCTGCAACAACGATCACGGGATCTCCCCAGACGGCACGATGCTTGCGATTAGCGACGGGTCGCAGGAGACGCGCCAGTCGCTGATCTATGTCCTGCCTATCACAGGCGGAACGCCGCGCCGCGTCACGGCCAACGGGCCTTCCTATTGGCACGGCTGGTCGCCGGATGGCAAAACACTGACTTACTGCGCCCAGCGCAACGGCGAGTTCGACATCTACACGATTCCGGTCGAAGGCGGCGAGGAAACCCGGCTGACCACGGCCGCCGGCCTGGACGACGGTCCGGAATACTCGCCCGACGGCCAGTACATCTATTTCAATTCGGAGCGCACCGGCCTGATGCAAATCTGGCGCATGAAGCCCGATGGCAGCCAGCAGGAGCAGGTCACTTCCGACGAGTGGAACAACTGGTTCGCCGCACCCGTCGCCGGACGGCAAGTACATCGTGTTCATCTCCTTTGAAAAGGACGTGAAGGGGCACCCCGCCAATAAGGACGTGATGCTGCGCCTGATGAATCTTGCGGACCGCAAGGTCACGGTTCTGGCCCGGCTGTTCGGCGGACAGGGCACGATCAACACGCCCTCGTGGTCGCCCGACAGCAAGCGCGTTGCGTTTGTGAGTTACCAATTTTTTCGTTAATTCGGCAGCGTCGGCGGCCCGAATTTTTTCCAGCGTCTCGGCCATCTGCTTCAGCTTTGCCGGCTGCTGCGCCGCGAGGTTTTTCATTTCTCCAGGATCCACGGAGAGGTCGTAAAGCTGCGGTTCCGGGTCGACGCCGGTCGCGGTATTCGTATTCGGAGCCACCTTCACGCCCTTGGCGGGTACGATATACTTCCAGGTTCCGTCGCGCAGAGAGAGTCCGTTGGCGTGTTCGACAAGGAGCTGCCTTCCCTTTTTGGACTCGCCGAGCAGGGCAGGCAGGACGTTTTTGCTGTCCGGACCAGCGCCCGGACCCAGATCGGCTCCGGTCAGCTCAGCAAATGAGCGCAGCAGGTCAACCTGCGAAACCAGGGCGTCGGATACTCCCGGCTTGACGCGCGTGGGCCAGTGCACAATGAACGGAATGCGCGTGCCGCCCTCGAATCTGGAGCCCTTGCCGCCACGCAGCGCTCCGTTCGGACGATGCGCGCCGAGCTTCGTGACTGCCTCGTCGTGGTAACCGTCGTCCACAACCGCGCCGTTGTCGCTGGAAAGCACGATCAGCGTATTCTGAAGCAGCCCGTGCTTTTCCAGCGCCTTCACCAGTTGCCCGACACACCAGTCCAATTCCGCAATTGCGTTGCCGCGAGGCCCCATCTCGTGTGGCAGTGCTGAAGCGCTGGTTCGGAACGCGCGGGACATGGATGTCGTGCGTCGCGAAATACATAAAGAAAGGCTGTTTTGCGTGGCGATCGATGAAGGAAACCGCGCGGTTGGTGAGGGTGTCCGCCATGGTCTCGTCATTCCATAGCGCCGCCTTGCCGCCACTCATGTAGCCGATGCGGCTGATGCCGTTCACGATCGTCATATCGTGCCCGTGACTCGGCTTCATTTTGAGCAATTCCGGGTGCGTCTTGCCGGTCGGCGGAGCGTCGTCGAGCGGACCCTTGTAGCTGACCTTGATCGGATCCTTGGGATCGAGATTGGCCACGCGATGGTTTTCCACGTACACGCAGGGCACGCGGTCTCCGGTGGCCGGAATGATGAAGCACTCATCGAAGCCGATCTCGAGCGGGCCCGGTTTGATCTCCTTGTTAAAATCCACATTGCCGTTTCCGAGCCCGAGGTGCCACTTACCGATCGACACTCGTCCGGTAGCCGCGCTGTTTCAGCATGGACGCCAGCGTCACCCTGCCCGGCTGAATCAGCGCCGGAGCGTCGCCCGGCAAGCATGCGCGCATTCGGCACGCGGAATGAGTATTCGCCCGTCAGGAGCGAATAGCGCGACGGCGTGCAGGTGGCGGCGCTGCTGTGGGCGTCGGTAAAGCGCAGCCCACGCTTTGCGAGCCGGTCGATGTTGGGCGTCTGGACCCGTTGCGCTCCGTAACAACTCAAGTCGCCGTAGCCCAGATCGTCAGCATACATCACGACGATGTTGGGTCGCGCGCGACGGCTCGCCAAATGCGTGACGTCCAGCCAAGATCGCGGCCGTGGCCGCACTTCCGATAAAGTCTCTGCGTGTCATTCGAATTCCTATCAGAACATATACTTCAGCGCGAGCTGAATCACACGCGGGTTGCCTGACCCAAGAATGCGCCCGAAGTTCACATTCGCGAGGTTGGCGTTCGGGTTGTTCAGGTTGGCGTGATTCAAGATGTTGAAGAACTCCGCGCGGAACTGCAGCTTGTGGCGTTCCGTGATCGGGAAGTTCTTGATCGCGCCCATATCGAAATTGCTGCGGAACGGTCCGCGCAGGATGTTGCGGCCGGCGTTGCCGAACGTGCCGGCAGGGTTCTGCGCGAAGGCCGCCGTGTTGAAGTACTGCTGGATTTGCTCCGCTCTTCGACCGGCCGTCCGGCAGGCGCCAGTCGCCCACCACGTTCGGGCGGTCGTTGTTCACAGCCGTCCCGGAATTGTCACGTCCAGAGGTGATCGTGAACGGGGCAGCGCTGTTCAGCGTGCCGATGCCGTTGATTTCCCAGCCGCCCGCGACTTGCCGGATCAGCTTGGAGCGACTGCTTCAGCGCCGGGGCCTGGTAAATCAACGAGGCCACGAAGCGGTGCGGGATGTCCTGATTGGACGGCGCTTTCTCCGCATCCCGGTTGAACGGATTCTGCGGCACGGCGCCGTCGCCGGATCCGTTATCGAGGAACTTGCTCCAGGTGTAATTGGCCAGACCGTCAGACCCCGCGACAGACGCCGGTTGGCGGTGAGTTGCAGAGCAGTGATAGGTCGAATTGCCCGGTGGCGGAATAGTCAGTGATGGAGCTGAACGTCGGGTAGTAGCCGCGGCGCGCATCCACGGTTCTGCCCGGAGCGCCGAAAACAGCCGGATTCAGCTCGTTCTGCACGAACAGGTGATTGCTCTTGGATCCGACATAGGCCGCGGTAGTCACCCAGCCTTTCATCTCCTGCTGCAGCGTGAAGTTCCACTGCTGGGAAGTCGCGTTGCGCATGTCCGGGTTCCACTGCGTGACATTCAGCGGCAGCAGGAACTTGTAGGCCGCGATCTGTTCCGTAGTGTTGGGCGCGGTAAACGGGAACGGGTTGCCGGTATCGGAATACGGATTGTCCAGGCCGCCGGAAGGGTTCTGTACGGTCATCTTGAGCGAGAACGGCTGGTTGTTCGAGATCTGGTTGTTGGCCTGCTGCCGGATCTGCGAATAGAACAAGCCATAGCCGCCGCGGATGCTGGTCTTGCCCTTGCCGGTCGGGTCGAAGGCGAAGCCGAAGCGCGGGCCCCAGTCATTGATCTGGTTATTGAAGGTCGCCGCAGGGCACGCCCTGGTCGCCTGGGAAGACATAGCCGTGCGGCGCGCTCGGGAAGATCGTGGACTGCTGCCCGAGGCGCACCTGTGCGAAACGATTGTCCGGGATCGGTGAACGGGAAGAACGGATCCCAGCGCAGGCCGAGGTTGAGAGTCAGACGCCGAGAGACTTTCCAGTCGTCCTGTATATAGGCGGCAATTTCGGTGAGTCTGCGGGCGGTTCGCGTCGGGCGCGATCTGGGTGAAATTCGTCGGCAGCCCGAGCAGCAGGTCGGCCGCGGAGTTGCCTGTGAACGTGGCCTGGAAGACAACAGCCGGATCGGTCTGGAAGTTCTCCTGCAAGCTCAGCATGTTGCGTCGCACATCGCGCCGATGCGGAGGAAGTGTGCGCCGCGCGTCCAGTTCAGCGACTCGGAGAACTGAAAGTTTTTGCGGTAGTGATGCAGCGGATAACGCGCTTGCGGGCTGAAAGTATCCGGCCACGTTGGTATCGAACCCAACCACAGGATCGTCCGGCCAGGCGCGCACAAACCCTGCGCCGAAATCATGCCAGCCTTTGTTGCCGGGCACGACTGGCACCTGATCGCGATCGATCTGGTTATAGCCGAAAGTGAAGGTGTTGATCAGAGTGGGCGATAGGATCAACGTGTCGCGTACCGACAGCGCTCCAGTTGCGGTATTGGATCAGCGCCAGGAATCCGGGCAGCGTCACGTTATTCGCCGACTGGTAGTTATCGTTGGTGTTGTAGAGCAGGCGCCCGGAAAGGCGGCTGTTCTCGCGCAGCGTGTGGTCGAGTCTTTACTACCGCCTGAGTGTCATCAATCTTCTGCTGGCTCGCGAAGGAATACTGATTTAGCGCCGCGGTTGGGCAGCGGGACGAAAGCGTCCAGAAACTTCTGCGCCGGCTGGCTCAAGCGGGACTGACGGGAATCACGTTGTTCGGGAAGTTACCGCCCAGCGGGTCCTTGAGCGGCGTTTTCAGCCCTGCGTTCGACCAATCGCCTTTGCGCTGTTCCGCGCTGAGCACGGTCGGGTTCAGCACGCCCGGCGTGCTGCGCTCCGCGGTGCGCTGAAAGGAGCCGAAGAAGAAGGTCTTGTCGCGGCGGATGGGACCGCCCAAGGTGCCGCCGAACTGGTTGCGTTTGAAAGGCGGAATCGAGTTGGCAAAAAAGTTGCGCGCGTTGAACTTCTCGTTGCGGACAAATTCGAACAGCGTGCCGTGCAGCTTGTTGGTGCCGGAGCGGGTGACAGCGTTCATGATTGCGCCAGCGTTGCGGCCGCGGTCGGCCGAATAGGCGCTGGTCTGGAGGCTGAACTCCTCCAGCGCGTCCGGGTTGGGGAATACTGCCGGCGTGTTGAAGTATGGGTCGTGGTTGTCAGCGCCGTCGAGCGTGTAGTTGTTGGTGTTGGGGCGCGATCCGTTGATGGAGACCGAGTCGTTCTGCTCCTGGCCGGCGGAAACGACGCCTCCGGAGCCAGCCACCAGATACTGCAACTGGAGCGGGTTGCGGCCGTTAAGCGGCAGTTCGACGATTCGGGCCGAGTCGATCACTTCTTTCAGCGAGCCGGATCGAGTTTCCACCTGTGTGGCTTCGGCTTCAACCAAAATTGAATCGGTCACCGCGCCCACCGTCATCGTTACGTTCACCTGCCGGTTTTCGTCCACCTGAACCTGAATACCGTCCTGAATGAAGGTTTTGAATCCGGCGGATTCGGCCTTCACCACATAGGTACCGATCGGCAGCCGCGATAACACGTAATCTCCGACCGCGTCCGGTGGACGCGTTCCTGGCGGCTCCGGTGTCCTTATTCGTGGCAGTGACCGCCACCGACGGGAATGGCTCCGCCGCTCGAATCGGTGACAGTGCCAAATATCGTCACGGTGCCCTGGCCATAAGCCAGGCACGCGGAAATCAATAGAAGAAAGATGATAGAAACCAGACGGGGGTATTTCATTGATTTGTCCTCGATTCGTGGTGCTTCAGTTTCATGTCGCGTCAATTCCTCTGACGGATTTTACCAGATGAGTTTTAGTCCGAACTGCAGATTGCGCGGGGTACCAGAGCCGGTGATCACACCGAAATTAGCAGTTCCCACAACGTTGCCCGGCGCGCCGAAACGCGGCGTATTGGTGAGGGTAAATGCTTCAAAACGGAACTGCAGCCGCAATCGCTCCATAAGCTGAAATGTCTTCAACGCCGAGAAGTCCCAGTTGAACTGTGGACGTCCGCGCAGGACGTTGCGACCGGAGTTTCCGTACGTGAAGTTAGCGGGCCGGACAAAGGCATCGATGTTGAAATCGCGCTGTAGGGTGCGGGTCCCACTGTTCGGATCCCCCACCACGTCCGGCCGCACAACCACGGTATTCGTGCCTGTATTGGCAGGATTCCCCTGCACCGTCGGACTGAACGGCACCACTGACGCCCAGGACACGATCGACCCGACTGACCACCCGCCCAGTACGGCGTCAACAACTCCCGGGGCACCTGCCAGAAAAGCGCGTCCCTTACCCGACCGGCAGTTCGTACAGCGCGGAAGTGACAAAGCGGTGCGGAACGTCCTGGTTGTCCAGTCTGCGTTCGGCGCGGAGATTAAAAAGTTCTGGAATCCGCATCCAGTAGCGTCGCCTTGACACCGAGAGCCGCAGGTGTCGCCGATGTTCGCGACCACGTATATGAGTCCGAGCGCGGTAAGCCGCTGCGAGAAGCGCTTCTCCACTTTGGCGATCAGGCGTGGTAGATCGAGTTGCCGTCGTAGCGGTGGCTGTAAACCGGGCCGAGCGGTGACGCCACGATGCTGGTCCCGGGAATCGCCAGGCTGTTGTAGATGCGCTTCGCATCGATGTTGCCCGGCCCGGCGGGCGAGAAGTTGCCTTCGTAGCGGCGAACCAGGTGCAGGCCGCGGGATCCCGAGTAGCCGACTTCCAACAGCCACTCCTTCCCGAATTCGCGCTGGATGTTGAGATTCCATTGGTGCGCCGAGGACAGCGGCGGATTGCGTTCGTAGGACGAGAACTGCAGTCCGGTAGCTCTTGCCAAATCCGTTGCGCCGCGGCGGGTCCGTTCGATAGCTCACCGCCGGAGTCGTGTAGGAGCCGGTTAGCGTCACACCCCAGGCGAATGGCGCGTTGCCGATCAGGTATTCGGCATCGCCCATGTTTTCCATGTAGGCATAGAACAGCCCGTAGCCGGAGCGAATCACGGTTTTCGGTGTGAGTTTGAAGGCAATCCGATACGCGGCATCACGTTATTCGTGTCGGTGGCGACAGTGGCGCGATCATAGCGCGAACCGCTTCCGTTGGCGTACACAAGCGTCGCCTGCCCGGGGTCGAATCAATGTCGAAGTTCCCCATCTTATTGTTGTTCTCGTACCAGGGAGGCGAGATCTCATATCGAAGTCCCAGGTTGACGTTTAGGCGATTGTTGATCTTCCAATCGTCCTGCACATATCCGCCAGGTCTGAACGCGCGCATGGACACGATCACCGGTGATTGCCAAACCCACTGGCTGGACACGCCTAGCAGAAAATCCGCCGCGCCGTCGCCCGAATAGGCGCCGTTGAAAGTGTACGTGCCGATCGTATTGCGGATGTTGAAAATCGGGTTTTGCGAGCGGATGAAAGAAGCGCCTGTCTTGAGCGTGTGGCGGCCCTTGAATCCAGCTCAGATCGCCGCTGAACTGGCGGTTCTGCGAGTTGCGGTCGACGGGATTATTCGGGCCGATGCCGAGAGCGCGGTAGCCGGTGAGATTGAACTGCGAGAAGCCGCCATCGGGCACATAGGTTGCCCCGGGAATGCCGAATTCCTGATTGTAGTTGTGGCCCATCGCCGGAGCGGGGTTATCGCGCTTGAAACGGTTGAAATTCCAGCCCGCCCGTACGCTCATGATGAGGTTGGGCGTGAAGATGTGATTCCACCCGGCGCCCGTATTATAGCCTTGGGTAATGTAGTCGAGATTTCCGGCCGCCAAAAGCCGGCGCGGGCAGGTTGGCGTATCGGGCAGCAGGGTGTCGTGGCGCTGTAGCGAAAGAAGGCATTGTCTTTCGATCCAATGTGTCTGATCGAGCCGGAAATCCCACTTGTCCACATCCTGCCAACGGGGAGCAGATTGGTGAAATTGTTGGCCAGATTCGCGCTCTGCGGCGACGGATACAGGTTGATCAGCTTGGCGGCCACGGGATCGAAACGCGACGGCGGGAATGATGTTGCCGGTAAATTGCTGCCCGTTGGTCGGGTCGAGCACCCTTTTGGAGAGTTCTGAGAAGTCGCCTGTGCGCATTTTCAGGGTCGGCAGGGTATTCGCTATGGTGCCCGTTTCGCGGATGCGGGTGCGTTCGAAGTCACCGAAAAAGAAGGTCCGGTTGCGACCGTTATACACCTGCGGGATCACCACGGGACCGCCGAACGAAAGCCCGTACTGGTTGCGCTTGAAAGGCGGCTTGGAGGCATTGGGCGGGGTAAAAAAGTTCTTGGCGTCGAAGACCTCGTTACGGACAAACTCGAACGCTGTGCCATGCACAGTGTTGGTGCCGCTCTTAATGGTCAGGTTCACCACCGCGCCCATGCCGCGCCCGAACTCAGCGGCGTAGGAGTTGGTCTGGACTTTAAACTCCTGGATGGCGTCGATCGAGGGCTCCACCATTTCCGCCCGCCTGCCCGCCGCTGCCAGTTCCACCGAGTTGTTATCGATGCCATCCATCAGGTAATTGTTCTGACTGACTCTCTGCCCTCCGGACGAGAAGCCTCCGATGCGAGAGTTTGGCGTCGGTTGTACCGCTCCGCCAGACATCAGCGCGAGATCGAGGAAGTTACGACCGTTCAGCGGCATGTCCACGATGCGTTGGTTATCGATCACCTGTCCCTGTGATGCCTCGACCGTGTTGAGTCGGCTAACCGCGGCGCTGACCTCAATCGCTTCAGTAAGGGCGCCCAATTCCAGGGAGAAGTTCATTTCCGCGCGCTGATCCACAACCAATTCCACGCCGTCACGCACCACTGGTCGAAAGCCCTGGTGCTGTACGCGCACCTGATAACTGCCCGGCGGCAGCATCGGGACAGTGTACAACCCGATCTCGTTGGACTGGATCTGACGCTCCGCGCCGGTGGAAATGTTGCGGACTGTGAGGCTTGCTCCGGGAACGACAGCCCCGGCGGCGTCGGTAATCCGGCCGCTCAATTGAGCTGTCTGGGCAAAAGCGCCAGCAGCCATCAGCAAGGAAGCAATAACGATTCTCGCAAGCATAAAAGTCTCCAATTCTGCGCAGTCACAGGTTGGACTGCCGGCGATCTTAACTCTGGGAAGCTTACAGTTGCCCTGCCATGCTCGTCAACTCACTGTCTTTAGAAACTCTTCAGTTGCATGTCGCCCTTTGGCCGGGCGAGCGTGTGGTAATGATCGATGCGATAGCTCGACCACCACGCTAGCCAGCGCGGGTCCTTTTCGAGAAATGAGCCCAGCCGGGCGACCATTTCTTTGCGAATTAATTGATGTTCAGGAGAGAGTGCACGATTCACAGGATCCTCTTCCTGCAGGTTGTACAACTCGTCGATAGAAGAAGCGATGTTGTAGCTGTATAGATAGTGCTCGCCGGATGCGAGACGTCTCTGAATTCCGCACGCGAAGTTTGCGCTGACGTGCCAGCCGCACTCGAACAGCCATTCGCGCTCGGAGTCGGAGCCGCCGTTCAACAGCGGTTGTAGCGGCCGTCCGTCCAGGCGCTCGTCGGGTTGCACGCCAACCATCGACAGCAGCGTCGGAGCGATATCAAGATGCGAGACGGACTGGGCCACTCGGCTCGGCTTCACTCCAGCAGACTTCGGCATTTTCACTGCGAGCGGCACGCGCAGGACCTCGGGCTGGAGATAAACGCCCTTGTCGATCACGGCCTGACGGCCGTTCATCTCGCCATGGTCCGAGGTGAAGATAATGACCGCGTCGTCATATAGATGCCGCTCTTTCAAGGCGTTGATGAACCGGCCCACTGCCCGATCCACTATTTCCATCTGGAGGGCGTTGGCGACGCGGTAGTCCTCGAGAGTTTTGGAGTCATATAGGCCCCAATACTTGCGGTAGAGATCGTATATTTTCGGTTCTTGCGCCGAAGCCGCCCAGTTGCGCGCCCGGATGGCTTCATAGCTGTTGGGCAGACGTAAAGCCCGGCGCAGCTCCGCTTCCCGCTTCTGGAATCCGTCAGGAATAGAGAAGGGTTGGTGGGGATCGAAGAAGTCCAACTGCAGGTAGATGGGGGATTCGGCAGAAGCCAACTGCATAGCGCTATCGAGCTTTCCGATGGCGCGCTCGGCGAGATAGCTGCTGTACTGCGCCTCGATTGGAAAGGCTTTGCCATCGCTCTGTTGAATCCACCCGCCCATCGAATTGCCGCGTGAGGTGCGATCCTGTTGCAATCCGCAAATTTCACGTGCGTACTTCTGGGACCGCACGCCCAGCCGGCGAAGGTGATCGAGGTAGCTTTCGTCGCTGCGGATTGGTGGATCCCAGCGGTCCCAGCCGTCGGCATTATCGTCGAAGGCGTCGAAGAACTTCTGACTTCCGAGGTGGCCTTTGCCGCAGTGCTTGGTTACGTAGCCGGTCGCTTTCAGGTATTCGGGGAAAATCCGGTCGCTGGCGCGCAGCGAAATCTCGAAACCATCGTGTGCTCGTTCATTGTTCGCCAGCAGATAGGTGTGCCTGCCGGTCAACAGTGCGGCACGGGCGGGGGCGCAGAGCGGACTGGTGCAGAAGGCATTGGTGAAGAAGACACTGTCGGCGAAGAGGCTGCGCAGCGCGGGTAATTCCATTTGTTGTCCCACGAAGCGGCCGGGCAGCCAGTGATCCGGACTCATCATGTCGGCCGAGATCAGGAAGATGTTGGGCCGGGTGCCGGTCGGCAGCCTTTTGAAAGAATTGACGCCCCGCTTACGGTCGATAAACCCGGGAGTACCGGATTCGATCCGTTGCGAGGTCTGGGCGGCCAACCCGGCGCAGGCGGCGCTGCCAGCAGCTCCCAGCGCGAGGAAGCGACGGCGTGTTGAAGCTTGATTTTCTGATTCCACGGTTTTAGCGGCCTGACGCTTGAAAAGCCCGGCTCGCTGTGAGTATAGTCAGGAGGGTCTGAAAAACGTTGAGAATCACGGTGATTGCACGTGATTCACAGGCGATTCCGCTTTAGCTATGTATGAGATACGGGACGATCCGAATCTAGCGCAGGATGAAAGATGGCAGTTGGCGCAGCGCATTGCCCACAGCGAAATCTTTCGTCGAGCACCGCGCCTGCGGTCCTTTCTTCTGTTCGTGGTCGAAAAGGCCGTCCGAAACCAGCCTTCCGACCTCAATGAGTACACCATCGGTACAGAGGTCTTTGAGCGCCCCGCTTCATTTAATACCGCGGACGACTCCCTGGTGCGTTCCTCCGCCCGCCAACTGCGAGCTAAGCTGCACGAGTACTTTGAAACCGAAGGCCGTTCAGAGCCGCGAATCCTGGAGATCCCCAAGGGCTCCTATCTTCCCGAATTCCTCGACCGCCCTGGAGATATGGTTGCCGAACCTACAAAACCGTCGGCACCCTCGGTTCCGCCGAGCAACAAACGAGAGGTTCGTATACTCGGCGCCTTGTGCGTGATGTTTGCTCTGGCTGCCGCCTTGGGCTGGCTGCGCAATCCGCCCCAGGAAAAGCCCCGAAACGTCGCTCAGAACCTGGCGCTTTCGATCTTCCCGCAGCGGGGGACTGAGTTGGAGTTGGTGCTGGTGGATTCAGCCCTGGTTGTGGTCAACGCGTCTCGCTCTGATATTGTCTCGCTGGACCAATACATACATCGTGAAGAACAAAGCCCTCTTCCACTGCCGAGGGCCGTGCCGGGTGGAGCCACGCCGCCGACCTTCCCCGGTGGCAGGCTGATCACCAGTTTCCGTGATGCGATTTTCGGGGCGCAATTCGCGGAACTGGGTGTCGAGAGAGGTTGGAAAGTCATGGTCCGGCATAGCCGGCTGATGCAATCGAGAGATTTCCGAAAGGGTAACTTCGTGATCCTTGGCAGCACCTGGTCGAATCCCTGGGTTGGGATGTTCGAGGAGAAGTGCAATTTCCGGTTTGTGCGGGATCCCGCGACTGGGCATTTCGGGATTCGGAATTCGGCTCCCCGGGATGGCGAGAGTGCATTCTACTTCTCAAGTCCGGAACAGGCGCGCAACGGTGTATCGCATGCCCGCATCGCCCTGATGCCGAACCTGTCGGACAGCGGCAAGGTTCTGTTGATCTCGGGCTTACACACCGAAAGTTCGGAAGGCGCAACTGAGGCCGTGCTCGCGCCGGACTTTCTGTCGCAAGTGGAGCGCTTGATACCGGGCCAGCGAATCGATCAATTGAAAGCGTTGGAGCTGCTGATTGAATTGCGGAGCGTAAACGGTACCGTGCAGGAGCGTAAGCTCTCGGCCGCGCGCTTCACCCGCTGAGCTACTTCTGCAGTATCGTGTGGGACTGGTATTCGGTGGATAAGAGCCGGAAGCCGCTGGTCGTGCACTTGACCACTACCTGATAGCTTGACGGGAATCCGGGCAAGCCAGCGCGTAGGAAGCGGGCTTTCAGGTCCTTCATCTTTTCCTCGGTCGAGAAGAACTCCATTGCACCTTGGGAGCCTGGCGACCCCGCGCCAGAGAATATCACGGTTCGTTTCGGCTTGTCGGCCACACCTTCGCTGGGGAGGACAGTGATCAGCCCATAAAGCGTAAATAGCTCGCCAGGACCGCCGATGCGCGCCGCAAATAGCACCTTCGGTGCTTCCCGTGTGCGCTGATTGAGCACTGCAAAGAAGTGCGCGTCAGGGTGGTAATCGATCGTCAAGCGGTGTATTCCGCAGCAACTTGGATACGACGTCGCTGCCCATCGGTGTGCCAACTACAATTGTATTGCGCTCGCGGAGCGCGGATAGTGGAGCTTCCTCTTCCGGCAGAATCTGGTATGCGGATCCGAGAGCCTTGAGGGTGTTGGTGACTGTAGCAATTCCGCTGGACTCCGCCACTGGCACGGAAAGCTGTGCGGGTGAAAGGAACAACTCAGTGCCTTCCTTCAGCGGACGGGTTTTGCGGTAAAGCGGATACATTTCCTGCGAAGCGGGAAGGCGAAAGACATTCGGGGGAACATTGGGCCGTACCAGTAGATGCAGATAGGTCGTCCAGCAGATCAGTACATTACCTTCGGGACCGGCGAGCGGACCCCAGGCTTCCGCTAGAATCGGAGATGCCTTCACATACGAGCGAGGAATTGAGAAATACAGGGCTGTTGCTCCGATTAACAGACCTAAGATAAAGGTTGCAGGGAGCAGCCAGCGCCCGGATCGGCGTACTGGTTCTTGCGCCTCCGCCAAATCTTCCGGCGCTCGTGTCACGAAAACAGGTAGGTAGCCGCCTTTCGGGATCTCGATGCGAATGGGATCATCGGGCGATTCGGTAGAGTAGAACTTCCTCAGGCGCAGCCGCAACTCGTACGCACGGCTGCGAACTGAAGAGTCCTCGACAAGCGAATAATCCGCCGGACGGCCGAGGACATCCACGCCGATCCGGTATTCGTTGAGCTCATCGCCGCGCCCGGCGATTTCCATTTCACAGACGTATTTCAGAAAAGTCCGAAGCTGGCCCGAGCGCGCGAACGTGCGGCTATTCAGGACCGCATCGAGCGCGGCGCGCTTCTGCTCGAGTGACACGTTCGGGTTTCCACAAGACGTCATAATACACCGGCGATCATATTACATCGTAATCCGAACCGTAACGGCAACCGTATGGTAACCGTGCGAGCACTTGTTTAGGCCCCGTTGGGAGTGTATGGTAAGGTCCAGTTAGCTAATCAGGTCTTTAACTCGCAAGCTAGAAAGAACGGAATATATAGAATGCGTTTTCCCTGCACAGTCATCCTCGTAGGATGCGCTCTGCTGCACTTGTTTTCCAGCGCGCCCGCGCACGCACAGACGGTAGCCGGTGCCATCACCGGTACGGTCGTTGATTCATCGGGCCTAACCGTTCCCACCGCCAGACTTTCGTTGCTAGACGAAGGAAGCGGTTTTCTGCGGACGGCCACGCCGGCAGCAAATGGCACATTCGTGTTTACGGCAGTGCCGCCCGGCGCCTACACCATCACCGTGGAGAACTCCGGATTCACCACGGTGGCAAAAAAGAATATCAATCTTTCGTCAAATGAACGGCTCGTCGCCGGCGAGTTCGTCTTGCGCCCAAGCACAGTTTCCGAGACCGTTACGGTTACCTCGGAAGGGGCCGCTGTCGAGGTCGAAAGCAACGATCGTTCTTCGCTGCTGACCGGCGATCAAATGAAGATGCTGATGAGCCGCGGCGGCAACATGACGGCCCTGCTCAGCCTGCTGCCAGGCGCAGTCGGAGCTGAGAACGAGTTCGAACGCGATTTCTTTGGTACGCACCAGACCCCGAGCTTTGGCGGAGTCTCGAACGTGGCCAACTCCGTCAAGGTTGACGGCTTAACGGGCACCGACCTGGTCAACCCCAATTTTCAGATCAACCCCGTGAGCATCAACTCGATCTCCGAGGTCAGAGTACTGCTCGCAAACTACAAAGCGGAGTATGGGAGCAACGGCGGCGCTGTGGTCGTCGCGATCACAAAGGGCGGTGGGCGCGGCTTTCACGGGTCAGTCAACTACAATTTCCGCAATGAAGGATTAAACGCCAACAACTACTTCAACAACCTAAACAATGTTCGTCGTGCGTACTACCGCTTCCACAGCATAGGGGCGAACTTTAGCGGCCCGCTATACGTTCCGGGAAAGTTCAACACCGCAAAGAACAAGTTATTTTTCTTCTATGCCGAAGACGTGAACCGCGCCAAGATGCCCGGCAATCTGGTGCAGGCGACCATGCCTACCGCACTTGAGCGGACTGGGGATTTCTCGCAAACCGTTGACCTGAACGGGAATCGTGTTTCGATTCTCGATCCGCTTAACAATCGCGTTGCATTTCCTAACAACGTGATTCCGCCCAACCGGGTTAACAAGAATGGCGTGAACATTCTCAACATCTTCCCGCTTCCGAACTTCTTTGACACCGCTATCAGCCGCAGAAATTACAACTACAATTTCCAGGAAACCTTCGCCAAGCCGACTCGGCAGGAATCGCTCCGGCTGGATTACAACGCCACCGACAAATTACGCATATTCTTCCGTGGCACTACCTACAAGGAAGGATGGGAAGCGTATTATATCGGCGGGGGCCAGCAGTGGCCGTTTTCACGACAGAACCTGCTCGGCAGCAACCCCGCGCTGACGACTGCGATTACCTACGTTCCTACACCCAGCATCGTCATCGAAGCCACTGTCGGGCTTTCGGGTTCCAGGGGAGAGATGGTACCGGCCGGCGCGAGCGACTTCTCCGCTCTGGACCGCGCGAAGGCGGGAATCAACCTTCCGCAGATTTTCCCGGCTAACAACCCGAAGAATGTTATGCCTTTTGCCAGTTTCGGGGGCATCACAGGAGCCGTTAACATTTCACTCCGCAACGATTTTCCGCTGCGCAGTTGGGCCTACCGCATCCCCATTGGCGGCAGCATCATCAAGGTCGCCGGTGCGCACACAGTTAAGGCTGGGTTCTCGCTGGAGAGCGCACGGCTCAATCGCCGCGCCAATGCATTGTTTGCCGGCCAGTTCGACTTTGGCCGCGATGCCAACAACCCATTCGACAGCAACTGGGCGTATTCGAACGCGGTGCTCGGTAATTTTCGTTCTTACACGGAATCCGCAAGCCGTCCTAACATCGACCTGCGCGGTAAGGTCATAGATTGGTATGTCCAGGACACCTGGAAAGTCACACGACGCCTGACGGTCAACTATGGAATGCGCTTTAGCTACAGCGCGCCTTACAAGCAGGCCAACGATATCGGGGCGAACTTCCTGCCATCAGCATTCAGTCAGCGTGAGAAGATCATCCTCTATCGCCCGGTGCTCGACAGCAACGGAAAACGCGTGGCGCAAAACCCGCTGACCGGCGAATTGGCCGGCGTATCCTATATCGGCGCCGTGGTGCCAAACTCCGGCAACATGAAGAATGGCCTGGTTTTCGCGGGAGCGAACGGCGTGCCCGACGGATTCGTGGAGAATCGCGGCGTGCATTTCGCCCCACGCTTCGGCTTTGCTTATGACGTCTTCGGCGACGGCAAGACGGCGTTCCGCGCCGGTTTCGGTACGTCCTATCAGTCACAGGCGAAGACGAGCACCCTGACGGTGGACAACATGCAGACTACGCCCACCATCTTCAACAGCACCTTCGATACCTTCAATCCGAGCGCCGGAGTTACCTTCCCGGTTACTATTCAGGGAATCGATCAGCACATGAAGACTCCGACCGTTTATAGCTTTAGCTCCGGCATACAGCGTGCCATTGGTTTCGCCACTCTGCTTGACGTAGCTTACGTCGGAACGCTGAGCCGCCAATTCACGCAGAACCAGAACCTTAACACGCTGCCATACGGTGCGCGCTTCCTGCCCGAGAACATCGACTCCACCACGAAGCGTGTTCTGCCCGACGATTATCTGCGTCCCTACCTGGGTTACACCACGGTTACGGTGCCGCGCACCAGCACTTCCAACTATCATTCGCTCCAGACTCAAGCCAACCGCCGCTTTGCCCACGGGCTACAGTTTGGTGCAAGTTGGACCTGGTCGAAGAATATGGGCTTTACAGGCAACTATCCTGTTTACCTAAGCAACGATCTGAATTACGGCAAGACCTCACTCGACCGGACCCACACACTAGCAATCAACTGGCTCGCCGACGTACCGCGAGGCAGTAAGGTGTGGAACGTCCGCCCGGTGCGCGCAATCTTCGACGGCTGGCAACTATCAGGCGTCGCCTACTTCCAGAGCGGACGTCCGTGGGCTGTTGGACACAGTCTCGTGAGCGGTCAGGATCTGGTGGGCGGCGGCGATTGGTCGCGGCCTGTTGTACTCAGCAACCCGACGCTACCGCACGGCGAACGCACCTACTCGCGCTTCCTCAATACCGGTGTATTCGCCCCTCCCGGAGCGACCATCGGCAACGCACCCGTTGACGTCTTCCGCGGTCCTGGGCGCAACAACTGGGATATGTCCTTGTTCAAGAATTTCAAGATTGAAAAGGCAAGACTCCAGTTCCGTTGGGAGATGTACAACATCTTCAATCATGCATCGTTCTATAGCGTCGATAACACGGCGCGTTTCGATGCAGTCGGCAACCAGGTCAACACTCGGTTCGGCCAACTCACAGCCGCGCTTACCCCGCGCGTCATGAAAGCATCACTTAGTTTGTCGTTCTGATGTTCAGGACGGGAATCTCTGTTGAATACAGGGGGTCCCGTCCACTTACTTATCACTTCCAACTTTTTGCCTTCCCTCTACGTCCTATCTTCCATGGTGCATCTTCGCTTATTCCTACTCCTGTTAGCCACCGCTGTGGCAGCGATCTGCTTTGAAGAGCAAGCGCAACTGCAGGTTGTCACGGCTGCCGAAGCCGTAGGTGCGGAGAACATTCTGAGCACGGCCCCTGATGATCCTGCAATCAGAACTGGTTTGATCAGGTACTATTTCTTCTCGCAGCTCACTCCATTGGCGAACGAGAGTATGGAGCGGCGCCGCCGGGTACACATTCTTTGGCTGGCTGAAAATTACCCGCAGTCGCCGGTACTTGGAAGAATGGAGGGGAGCATTGAGCGCGGTGAAAGTACTAACGACTGGTCGGCGCTGGAAACGATCTGGCGAAAACAGATTGCGAAGCCCAAGGCGCAGGCGGCGGTACTCGCTAATGCGGGTTATCTTCTCAGGCTGGCGGACCGTGAACTCGCAGCAGCGTTGTTACAGCAAGCCTTGAAACTGGACCCGGGCAGTCGGGTGTATGCCGAGACTCTTGGACTTCTGTACGCAGAAGCTGCACTCGGAGTCACGAAGGAGATATTAGAATCGCCGCACGAAGTAAGTGTCGAGGAGAGCAAGTCAAAGTTTGCGGAGCAGGCCCGCGCGAGTCTGGAAAAATCCCGAAGTAAGGCATTACTGAGGCGGGCGAGCCGTTATCTTAACTTGTATAGAGGGGTGGGCCCTGCCGCTAAGTTCGGATTTGACCCGGTTGCGTTATCGCAAAAGCTGATGCAGCTGGCTCACAAGGTGAATCCCGTATCGGAAAACGAGTTAGCGAGAATGTGGAACTACTACGGCAGTCCAGCGATCGTCGAGAGAAACCGCGATGTGAAGTTGGAACTAATCAGGACCTGGATCGAAGCGTTACAGCAGGGAATTGCCGTATTTGACGGTGCATTTCGTTCGCGAGCTCTCGGCGACTTAGCAAGAGCGGAGTACCTTGCAGGCAACTGGGATGCTGCCTTTGATTATTCCGGGCAGCTACTCGTCTGGGTGAGGCAGAATGCGAAGAGATCCTACATACTTCGGTGAAGACTCCGACGCCATTCACCGCGCTAATACCATTCTGGGGCTTGTGGCCATGGAACGCGGTGACGTAGATGCAGCAGCAAAATTCCTCATTGCATCTGGGAAGGTCCACAGCTCGCCAGTTCTGGGCAGCTTCGGGCCGAGCATGCTCCTGGCTCAGGCTCTGCTGCAAAAAGACAGGCGTGAGGCCGTTCTGGAGTATTTTCGTTTGTGCACCGGCTTTTGGAAAATGGGAAAGGAACGCCTCGATAAATGGACGGAGCAAGTGCGGGCGGAAGATACACCTGAGTTCGGTACGTCGCTGATCCACTAATTGTGTCCACACTTCAATATCGGTGTACGTCAGGTGTGGCAGGGAGCTCTCACGCGCCAGGCACTGAGTTACCATCCCGAGTTAGTCGGGGAATAAGCAACTCTATCTCGGAGAGGACACAATCCCATGCTGAAACGCAGTCTGTTGTTTGTCTCGCTCATGGTCCTTGCACTTGCCCCGGCGTTCACGCAGCCAGCTCAGGTCACGCCTTCCCGCCCCTTCACCATTCACGACGGGGTCGCCATCATGTTGAACGACGCCGAGGCCGAGCGCGCCGAGCTGGCGCTGAAGAGCGACCCTGAAGACGTCCAAATAAGAGCGGGATTGATCACTTATTACTTCAGGTCCATGACTCGGAAACCCCCTAATGAGGATATGCTGAAGAGCCGCCGGGCGCACATTTTGTGGCTGGCGGAGCACCATCCCGAAACGGCCATCCTGGGTAAGGCCGAGGGATGCATTGAACGCAGGGGTGATGCCAATGCCAACCTCGAGGATGCCACGACTTTGGGCGCGATCTGGCGGAAGGAAGCCGCGAGGAAGGAAGCTTCTCCGGCAGTGCTTGCGAATACAGCGTACTTCTTCCGGCTGATGGACCGCGAATTCGGCGCGTCGCTACTGGAGCGGGCGATTCAGGCGGAGCCCCTAAAGGCGTCTCATTCCGAGAAATTGGGCCTTCTCCTGGCAGAAGCAGCGTTGGGAGTGACCGAGGAGTATTATTTCAACGTTCTGCTGAGCGATGATCCGAATGCGGCACAGTCGAAATTTGCGAAGCTGGCTATTTCGAAGCTGGAAACCTCGACCGATGCGGCATTGCTGAGGCGAGCCGCTTCATACCTGACGGTGTATGGGCCGAGAAACAAAGGGATCCGGCTCGACTTCCAGCCGAAATTGTTTGCTGAGAAGTTGCTGCTGCGGGCGCGCGAAGGCAATCCAAAAGACGACGCCACACTGGCAGCGCTCGCCCAACATTATGGAAGCAGAGCACGAAATGAAAAGGATTCCAGCGAAAAACTCCAGCTCAGCAGGAAATGGCTGGACGTACTCACGGCGCGACTTCCCTTGCATTCGTTGGCTTATGCTCGCTCCATCATCCTAGGCGAAATGGCCAAGGCAGCGTTTCAGACTGGCGATGCGAAGGCCGCCTCCGATTACGCCGGGCAATTGCTCACAATGGCGCAGGAATCCCTTGGTAAAAACAATGGAGATGCCGTCCACAACGGGAATACAATTTTAGGACTGGTGGCGATCAGCCAGGGCGATACAGAGGCGGCTGCGGGCTATTTGCTTGCCTCAGGGCAGACCAACGGTTCGCCGGTTCTGGGCAGCTTCGGCCCCAGCATGGCTTTGGCGCAAGCGCTCCTGCAGAGAGGGCAACGCGAGCCTGTGATCGAATACCAGAAACTCTGCTCCGGATTCTGGAAAATGCAGCAGGACAAGCCGCAGAGTGGATCAAAGAGGTGCAGGCTGGACGGATCCCGATTTCGGGTTCCATCTGATTCAGTGAGACTACTTCAACACGGCATGCGTTTCATACGCGTATGACGTGGCCAGGTTCGAATCCAGCTTGCAGCGGACCAGGATCTGGTAAGCGGCGGGGAGTACTTTGTGGCCTTCTGCGAGCAGTTTCTGCTTGAAGGCTTTGAGATGCACGGGGGAGGAGAAGAATTCTGCAGCGGCAGCCGCTCCGGCGCTGGGGTCTCCGGAAAATGCCACCACGCGGCCGGCTGCACCTGCTCCCAGATCCAGCGGAGAGACCGTGATCAGGCCGAAGCTCTCGACCCGGTCTGTGCGATCGTCGCGGCGGCCCGAATAGACTCGCGGTTGGGCGCCGGTCTGCGTGATCGTAATATCGCGGATTTTTGGATCGTACCCGAACTGGAAGCGACCCGTTTTCAGCAACTTCGAAATCGCCTCACTCTTGTGGGGCACGCCCAGCAGAATGGAATTGCGAGCGCTCAGCGTGGGGATAGGTACTACACGCTCCGGTAACAACTTATAGGTGCAACCCGCTGCCGACAGTGTCTTGATCGCGGTGAGGGCACCCTGGATGTCGCCGAAATGTGGCGAATTCACGTCCGGGCTCATGAAGAGCTCTTTCCCGGAGAAATAACGGTGGTGCCTGACGTACCAGGAGTACAGTTGAGCTGGCGCGCGGAAAACCGGCAGTTCGGGTTGCCATTCCACTTTGATATCAAAGGGCAGTAGCGTGAGTTGGGCGGCGGAAGCCAGACAGATCAAGACGTTACCGTGGGGATCCAGAAGCGGCCCCCAGGCTTCTCTCACAATCGGATCCACTGCCGGAGCTGAGGCTTGGGCAGCGGTCCGGGTAACCAGAAAAGTGCCCGCTATGCCGATCAAGAGGCCCGCCAGCAATGCCAACCCGCCAACGAGGCGAACAGAAATGCCACGATGCTTAGCCGCAACCGGAGATTGCGCCAAGGGACGCGGCTCAGGCAAGGGCGCCTCCTCCACTCGCGGCAGGAGGGTGCCTTTGACGAAGCGCGGCACGTAGGTCCCTTTAACGAACTCAATTCTAACCGGCGCTTCGGGAGCTTCTTCTGCAAAGTATTTTTCAAGCTTCTGGCGCAGTGCGTAGGCGCGGTTACGAACCGAAGTATCCTCGACTGTTGAGAAGCTGGCGGGTTTGCCAAGGCCGCCGACGCCCACAAGATATTCTGAGATCTCTTCGGCTCGGCCGGCGATCTCCATCTCGCAAACGTACTTCAGGAAGCTTTTGAGCTGGTCGGCCCGCGCGAACGTGTCGCTGTGGAGAACGCTTTCCAGAATGCTGCGCTTCTCATCGGCTGTGAGCGTGGACATGTGGTCATGCATGCGGACAGCTTGAATTATATACTCTCTTTCTCCTGTTTGCTAACGTTCGGCAAACGTCCGTCGAGTATGGTGAAAGCGCAAAAAACCCGCCCGGCTTGCACCGGGCGGGTCGAGTTGACTGTAATTGCGATCTAGAACGAAACCTTCAAGGCAACCTGGACGACGCGTGGCATGTTGTTCTGCGACGGCGTCACCCTGCCGAAGTTGGAGCTGCCCGGATTGCTTCCGGGCCGCCGAAACGCGCGTGGTTAAAGATGTTAAAGAACTCTCCACGCAGCTGAGCCTTGTAGCGCTCGGCCACTTTGAAATTCTTGAACAACCCAAAGTTGCATTCGTTCACGCGGCTTGAGCGGACGTTTGCCCAGCGCGTCGGATAGCGTCGGACGTAGTTCCCGAAGTCCGAATAAGCGCCGTTCTTCGGGATCCGAGGACGTCTGCGGTTTGAAGTTCGCGCCGGGCAGATTCATCACGCCCGTCCAGGCGGGCCAGAGCGAGAGGTCGTCCTGGTTGCCGGGGAACTTCATGAAGTGCGTCGTGTCGAACCACTTATCGAGCGTCCTGTCGTTCCGGGCGAGGCCGAAGTTCTGCCCGTCGAAGAACGAGTCGGTTGAGAATACGACCGGGGCACCGGACTGGATGATGTACTGACCGCTGACTTGCCATCCGCCGATGACGGCATCGAGAGCCTTGGGAATCGTGTTGCCAAACTTCTTTCCGCGGCCGTACGGCAATTGCAGAATGGGAGCGATCGAGACCTTGTGCGGACGATCCTCGCCGCCGAGTTTGTGCTCGGTGATCGGACCGGCGATCTCGTCGCCCCAGAAGGACGTGTCTTCGAACAATTTCGAGAACGTGTAGGAGAACAGGAAGCTGAAGCCATTACGGTAACGGCGTTCCACCTTCGCCTCCATGGCGTCGTACTGGTTTTTGCCCCACTGGTTGCCGCCCCGGTTCTGTCCGCCGAAGACTTTGATCGGCCGCAGCAGGTCGTTAATGCTGATGAGGCTGCTGCTGCCGCGTCCGCCGGTCACGCCGGGGAGTTGGTAGAACGGATTGGGGATCTGTTCATCGGTCAGATACGCTTTTGCCAGCGGCTTGCCGGCGGCGTCGAAGCGCGGGGTGCGGTAGGTCTTCCAGTTGTCGAAGCCAATGTCATTCTGCTGGAGGTCCCAACCGATGTCGTAGGTCTTGTTATGCGTGTAGCCGGCCTGGAAGAGCCAGCCCTTCCATTCCTGCTGCAAGTGGAGGCTGTATTCCCACGAGTATGGCCAGGTGGCCGTCACGGTTCAGCCAGTTGACCCCGTTGCCGAGATTGGTCAGCGCGCCGAGCGAGGAGCCCGTCGGATCCAGAATGCCGTCCTGGAATGGCTGTCGCTAACGTGTCGTAAGGCGTGAGGCCGCTGTCGATGGAGGAAATGAAATTGCTGGAGCGGCTGAAACCGTTCTGTCCCTGCTTGCTGCCGCCGCTCTGGTAGAACTTTCCAAAGCCGCCGCGGATCACCGTCTTGTTCGTGAGCTTGTAAGCCGCGCCAACGCGAGGCTGCCACTGGTCCCACGCTGTATTCTGCGCAGTGACGGGCTGTCCATCGACGCCGGCAAAGCGCTGGGCGCCGTAGACCTTGAACGAACTCACAGGCACTAATTGCGCCAGTTGCGCGCCAAACGGATACTTCACCGGATCGGCGAGCACGGACTTCATGATCGTCGAATAGGAGGACTGGGCTGCATCGCTGATAGGGTTGATCGCTGTCGGGTCGAAATCGCTGACCCGGCGGTTGAAGCGCTCGATGAACGGACGTTGGTAATCCCAGCGCATACCGGCGTTGACCGTCAGGCGGGACGAAACGCGCCAGTCATTCTGGAAGAACAAACCCATGTAGCGCTGCGAGTCGAAGGCGTTGGCATTGCGCGGGAAGCTGCCGCCCTGCGGCAGTCCGAGCAGGGCAGCGGCAATGGTGGAGCCGTAGCCTGTCTCGCCCGTGTCGTAGCGGCGGCGGGTCCAATTGGAACCGAAGTCGAACTGACCGCTCTGGTTGCCGTAGCCGGCGGTAGCTTCCTGCAGGACACGGTATTCACCGCCGTAGTGCAGGGTCATGTTGCCGCGCACATGCGTCAGGTTGGCGTTCCAGTTGTAGTAGGTGGTGTGGGTGTAGCTGCCCGCGCTGCCGCCGAAATCGCCGGCATAACCGGTAATGCGCGGGAACGAAAGCTTCTCCATTTTGGACACGTAATCCTTGCTGAATCCCAGGTCGGCCGGATTGAAGCCGGCGCCGTTGTCGTAGCCCGGTTCTTCGAAGCGCGTGATGTTGAAGCGCAGGTTCAGAATTTTGGTCGGACTGAGGGTCCAGACGTGATCGATTCCCACGCCCCTGTTGATGCGGGTCAGGTGGTTGCCAGTGGTCTCGTTGTGGAAATCGTCACCCAGAGAATTCGTCCATGTGATTCCAGCGCACGCTCGCGAAGCTCTTGTGCGACTGGTTCCAGTTGTGGTCGCCGCGGGTGACAAACGAGGCCATCTTGTTATTGCGGGTAGAATTTGGCGTGAAGTTGCTCGCCGTGTTACTGGTCGGCTGGGGCACCGTGTTCGGTAGCGGAATGTATTTCAGAATGTTCAGCGTAATCGGGCTCAGCCGCTGGGTCGGGATTTTGTTGCCGGGGAAAGGCAAGCGGTACCCGAACAGCGGGTTCTGCACTTCCTTGCCGTTCTGGATGACAGTGCGATTACCATCCACTGTCGCGGGGTCGAAGATCGTGATCGGAATCACGTTACGCACGCCGCCTACGGTCTGCGTTGTGAAAGATCCGTTGAAGTCCCCGGCGCGTTCCGCCGCGTCAGGCACAGAGCGGATTCCGGCCCGGGGATCCTGATTCCGGATGCCTTCCCAGGTCAGGAAGAAAAAGGTCTTCTCCTTGCCGTTATAAACTTTCGGGATCCAAACCGGACCGCCAAACGTTCCGCCATAAAGATTGTAGTGCGTGGGAGACTTGGCCTGTCCGGATCGATTGGCTTGGAATGTATTGGCCGAAAAGATCGAATTGCGGTTGAACTCGTAAAGATTTCCGTGATAGGTGTTGGTGCCGCTCTTCACCGTGACGTTGAGCGTGCCGCCCGCCTGCCGCCCGTACTGCGCGTCGTAAGCGTTCGTCATAATGCGGAACTCGGCCACGGAGTCAGCCGGAGGAATGTAGGCAACCTTGTCGCCGTTCTGGTTCGGCATGCCGTCCAGTAGAAACTCATTGGAGCGATTGTCGCGGCCGCCATTGACGCGGATTTCAGAAGCCGCGTTCTTCGACCACATCATGGCAACGTTATTGTTCTGGTCCACGGCTTGCACGCCCGGCGAGAGGGTGGCCAATTGGAACGGAATGCGCGACATTACAGGGATCTCGGTGACCACATCAGGTTCGATGACAGTGCCCGAGGTGGCGGCGGTCGTATCGATCAGACTCGCTTCCGCAGTCACCGTAACCGTGTCGGTCACCTGACCCATCTCGAGCACCAGGTCAACCTGCTTCATGTCGGCCGTTTGGAGGACGATGCCCTTCCGTTCTGATTTCTTGAAGCCCGGGGCGCTCACCAGGATGCGGTAGGCACCTGGGTTAAGGAACCGGACGACCCACGATCCGGCTTCATTGGTTGTTGTGTCCTGCTTGACTTTGGTTTCTTCCGAAATCACGCTGACGCTGGCACCGGGGACCAGTGCGCCTTGCGGATCGGTCACCCTGCCTTCAAGATTGGCGCGGGCTTCCTGTGCAGCGGCGCTGCCAGCGAATAAGCAGAGGATGATTGTAACTAATTAAGATACGGCGGGAAAACATGTAATCGACTCCTGAAGTCTTTTTGAACTGCTCCCGTATTATATTCCACGAGCGGCTGCGAGACGGCAAATATAAAAACCCGCCCGGCTTGCACCGGAGCGGGTTTTTTTTACGTGCTTTGATGGTTAGAACGAGTAACGCAAACTCAACTGCAGATTGCGTTGGCTGCTCTTGTTCGGTAACTTTGCCGAAGGTGGCGCTGGTGGGGCCTGTTCCCACGCCGCTCCAGTTCGGATGATTGAGCCAGTTGAAAGCGTCAAAGCGGAACTGCGCGGCGGTCTTCTCCGTCACGCGGAACTTCTTGAACAATGCGAGGTTCCAGTTCTGGATACCGACATTGTTGAAGCTGATCGAGTTGCGATTCTGGTTGCCGTAGGTGCCGTTGGCAGGCTTGGTTGCCCAAGCTGAACCGCCGACTGTCGGCTGGAACCAGAAGTTGGTGTCACCGGTGTAGTTGCCGGCGGCGTTCACATCACTGAACTGTTTGGTCACAGTCGTGTTGCCGTTCAAATTCCACGGTTTGTTGTTGGTCGAACCGATACCGTAGAAGTCGTCGCCGCTCTGGATGGTGATCGGAGCGCCGGTCTGGAACTGCTGCACTCCGGTGACCTGCCAGCCGCCGAGCACGGTCTTGACGAGTCTGGAGCTGTTCCGGTTGAAGAACGGCATTTCCCAGATGAAGTTGATAACGGCGATGTGGCGTACGTCATTGGAGGACTTGCCCCAGTTCAGAGACTGATTGAAGACATCATAGAACGCGTCGCGCGGTCCTGAGTTATTGTCCATCGCCTTCGAGTACGTGTACGCAACACCGTAGCTGAGACCCTGCTTGAAGCGTCGGGTGGCTTCGATCTGCAGACCGTTATACTCGCTGCGGCCGGAATGTTCGAGCATCGGGATGTTGGCGAAGCCCTTGAACGGACGCAGGTAGTTTACATTCGCACCGGCGTTTTCGGCTTTGAAGGTTGTACCAGGAGCCAGTTGGTTCAGGTCGCGCTCGCGGGACAGGTAGTTGCTGACTGTTCCAATGTAGCCGATCTCGAGAGTGGTCTCGAAACGGAGTTCACGCTGGTAGGTCAGGTTCCAGTTGTACGCGCGCGGGATCTTGTACTTAGGATCGATGGTCATGAAGAACTGCGGAAACGCAGTTTTGGGACCGCCGCCAGGGTTATCTGCGATGCCATTGGTGACCGATACCATCGGCTGCCACGGAGGATTTCCGCCGAGGAATACGCTGTCATAGACGCCAGGGCGGGAATTGAATCCGCCGATGCCGCCGCGGAAAACCTGTCTCGCGGTGATCTGGTATGCGATACCGATGCGCGGCATCACGTTGAACTGGTTGGCGGAAGGATACGGCGAACCACCCGAGAGCAGGCGATTGAACTCGCCGCTATCGATTGCTGGAACGCGTCCCTTGCCTGCATCCGGGAATGAGGACCCCGGGATCACAACGCCGTTGTAGCGTTCGCCGCTCAGGATATTTCCGGTGGCGCGATCGAGAACCGCCGCTTTCGATTGATCATATTTCTTCGGATCGAAGATGGCCACGTTGCCCCAGAGGGACTTGTAGTAGCCATTCATCCAGGTACCGCGCAAGCCGAGTTCGAGCTTGAGCTTGCTGTTTACGCGCCAGGAATCCTGGAAGAAGAACTCGGCCATGTGGCTGCGATAGGGCGTAAAGCTGCGCGGACCGATCTCGGCGTAAGTCGAGAACAGGCCAAGCGCGGCGTTGGCCAAACCGATGCCGGCTGAAGGGACGCCGCCAGGAAGGGAGTCGTTGAAGATGAAACGGCCATTCTGGTTGTTGGTGCCACCCGGAACACCGTTCACGTTGATCTGGTCAAAGTCGTTCTGGCCGGATCTTTCCCACAAAACGCCTGCCTTGAGCGTATGGTTGCCGTGGATCTTCGTGAAGTTATTGGAAAGCTGGTAGATTGGTCCGGCAGAGCTCGACGGATACGGACCGCCGTCGATAGTCCCGACGTTCGGGATTTCGATGGTCGGAACCTTGTCGTAGATTTCCTTTTTCTCCGGGAAGATGTACGGATAGTTGATGCCGCTGCGCGAACGCAGATAACGTTCACCCGTACGGTCAACCCCGATCTGTACGCGATCCACTGAAGCCGAGATCATGGCCTCGTTGATCATGGTCGGGCTCAGTGTCCACGTGTGCGCCACGCTGGCAGTCTTGTTGGGACGCGACCAGTCCGTGATGGCGTAATCGAAGTTGGTGCGGAATGCGTCCAGCGCCGTGTAGAAGTAGGCTGCGTGGCGGAACTTGATTACCTGATTCTGCGTCGGATTGTAATCAATCGAAACCGTATCCTTGCGCTGATTCTGCCAGGAGGGACGCACCTGATAAGAATTGTTATTACCCTGGAAAGCGCCGTTCGGGAGCGGATAAGTCTTCAGAAATGCGATTCCGTTCGGGCTCTGCTGTGCTTTCGGAATGACGTTTCCCGGGTAAGCGGCACCGGTTGTGGGATCGCTGATGGTGCGCGCGCCGCTATAAAAGAGGTTCGAGGGATTGAGAAGTTCGCTGAAATTCCCAGCGCGCATCAGTTCGGTCGGCACGCGCCGGAACTGAGTTTCTTCAACACGGCGGCGAACCCACTCCTGGCTCCACAGGAAGAACAGTTTTTCGCGATTCTTGTTGAAGAGTTTGGGAATGGTTACCGGACCATTCACGTTGTAACCAAACTGGTTATAACGGAACGGAGCGACGAAGTTTGTGGCTGCGTTCTTGTTGCGAGCCCAAGTGTTGGCGTCGAGTTGGCTGTTGCGGAAATACTCGTACATCGTGCCATGGAAGTCCTTGGTGCCGGACTTGGTGACCATGCGGATCTGGCCGCCCGCCGAACGGCCGTACTCGGCCGAATAGTTGGCTGTCAGAATCTGAACTTCCTGCACGGTGTCGAGATCCGCGGTTCCGATCGAAGTGCCGTTGGCGCGGGTGCGGATGCCGACTGCGCCATCGAAGGTGATCAGCGAATCCTGAGAACGGCCGCCGTTAACCGTCAAGCCACCCGAATCGAGACCGTAGCTAAAATCGGCCATCGAACCATTGCGGCGAACGCCTGGCTTCAAGAGAGCCAGGAACAACGGGTTGCGGCCGTTCAAAGCCATGTTTTGAATCTGCGACTGCTCCACCGTCTTGCCGACGGTTGCAGATTCCGTGTTCAACTGCGCAACGCTTGCCTCGACCGTGACGGTCTCAGTCAGTTGGCCGACACTCAGGTCAACATTGACAGCGGACGGAATCGACGCTTCAAGTTTGTTGCGCGTCCTCTGAAATTTCTTAAAACCAGCTACTTCCACAGAAATCGTGTAGTAGCCGGGCGCCAGGTTAGTGGCAGTGTAAAACCCCGTTTCGTTAGTCGTCGTCTGCCGCTCGAATCCATTAGCTTCGTTCTGGATCGTTACTTTTGCATTGGCGACTTGAGCTCCGCTGGGATCTTTTACGAATCCAGAGACGCTCGTATTATCCGATTGCGCGAATGCTAAAGCCGTTACGATTAGCATCGCAGCAAACATTGCTACAGATCGACGAAGGACATGCTTCATCATCTATTTGTTTCTCCTCAAAGCGATTTGGGACAAACTAACCCTTCGGAAAGACTACTCTACTCTGATACAAAAAGCTAGGGGTTCAAAGCCGGATTGAGACCAATTCGAAGACACGTCAAAGCGTACGGAAGTGTAAGATAACGCTAACTTAAACGACATTTGCTCGCATTTTTGATCGAAGGCCTGCACACGTTTGCACGATTCTCCCGATCAAAAAATTTGCACACGTTTGCATAAATCTCAGCCCTACAAGCCCGCACCACATTCTTGCTGAACCAATTTCGCCGAACTTGCGTATACTCGTCACAGTATGACTTCGAGCGAAACGATTTCCCTTTCCCAAGTCGCGGAACTGCTTGCCCGCAACGGCTATGACATCGGCGAACTCGCCTCTGGCGTGCTTCGGATACGAGATGTCCAGAGCGGTGTGAGCTTTCAGGCCGCGCTTGAAGGCAACGTACTCTATATGACCGTGACCCTGACGACTGTTCCAGCGGGCGATGTTTCCGCTGAGATCATGCGGAGGATGCTGTCCGGACGTAACGGAATCTCGACCTCTGCGTTTCGGCTGTATGATGCAGCCGACGGGAAAACGGCCATTACCCTTAACAACTTCTGTAAGCTCCAGGATATGGGACTTGAAGACCAGGATGACATTCTGAGTCTTGCGGGTTACCTGCTGGCCGACGTGATAGCCGCGCGGAATTTGCTGCAACCGGCAGGAGCGGCTCGATAGCCAAAAGCCGGGACAAAGGAGCATAACATGGGATTCTTTTCTGACATTTTCAACCGAAGCGGCCGAGTTGCGCGCGGGCAAGTAAACAAAGGCATGGACCAGATCGAAGACGCCACCTTCGAAGCAACGGTGAAACAGACCGTTATCGACATGCGTACGGATCTGGGTAAAACTATCAACGCCTCTGCCGAGGCGATGGCTAACCACAACCGTCTCGAAGCCGAGTACGCGAAGTACGTGCAGCAGTCTCAGGACTGGCTAACGCGCGCCAACCAGGCTCTCGACGCGGGCAATGAGGAGCTGGCCAAGAAGGCGCTCGCTAGAAAAGCTGAGTCAGACCAGCAGGTTAACGCCATGAAGACTGGCGTCGATGCAGCGCGGAATGCCAGCGAATCGCTCAAACAGCGGGTCAGTGATCTGAAAAAGCGCATCGATGAGGCGGAACGCACCTCAACGACGCTGGTCGCGCGCCGCAATGCTGCTCTCGCACAGCGCAAAGTGGCCGAAGCGCTTTCCGGTGCAGGCGAGGCCGATAACGCTTTCGCAGCACTGAAGAACTTCGAAGAATCGGTTTCCCGCGAGGAAGCCAAGGCCAAGGCCTTCGATCAGTTGGCTGCGGTCACGGGCAAAGACGAAGTACTCGAAGCGGAGTTCCTCGACCTCGGCGGACAGTCGGTGGATGCCGAACTGGCGAAACTGAAAGCCGCACGGCAACAACAGTCGCTGCCAAACGCAGAGCGCAAGTCCATCGCCGCGCCTGAGCAGTAGATCACCCATGATCACCGCGATTGTTCTCGGGATCCTGGGCTTCGCATTGGTCATTGTGCTATGGGCAATGTTCCGGGCGCCTTCGAGCGCCCGGCCAGCCATTTCGCCTGCTCCAGCAGTGAAGGCTGTTGCCGCGGCTGAGCGGCAGGAGACCGACCCGTGGGATGCCAAACCGGGTGACGTGATATCGATCCATGGGGCGGCCGAGGATTACTCGGATCTGGATTTTCCGGTGGATCGACGTAGCGCCTACGAGTCCGGGAATCGCCGCTGGGTCAACCTGAGTGGCGAGTTTCGCGGCCGCCGGGTATATCTTGAGGTATACCGTCATCCGCAGCATGAGTATCTTGGAATTTTGGACCCACGCGAGTTGAGTCTCGCTGATATTGGCGTTACGGAAGATCAACTCGCAGACATGGACACACGCCAGGATCCTTCCGCCTTCGTTGAATTCGAAGGGAAGAAGTGGACCTACGAATCCAGTCGCGAGCTTGGCTACTTTGAAAACGAGACCGGCCCAGCCGAGGGACTCTACCGCTGGCTATTCAAGGAGCCGGACCTGCCTCGTTTGATCTGCATTGAGAAGTGGGTTGGCGAGCCTTTCGAGGTCCGCATCGCCTCCCGATTGAACAAACAGGACATCACCGTTTACCGAACTGCATAAGGAGCAGCAGGACCATGCAACGTCGTTCCCTTGGAATCGTTGCCATCATTCTGATCGCTTTGATGGCGATCGTCGCTACAGCAGGACTGGACAATTTGCCGCGATCGCTGCGGCAATCCGTCCAGACTGCAAGCACACAGCTCAGTACGGACCGGGCGTCATTCGAACGGGATCGCGAAGTCATCCAGCGCGCAATCCAGAGTGAGCCGGCGCTCTTCCAGAACAAGGCCGAAATCTGGCGCTCGCGTATGGAGCAGGATGCCGCGCGGCTGGAGAAGGCTGCGGCAACGCTGGCCGTCGTTCAGCAACTGTCGCAGGCTAACCGCCGCACGGATGCCGACAAGCTGCAGCGCTCTCTGAGTGAACTCGAATCGCTTCGAAAAACGCCCGTTCAGGATGTCTCGCAACTACGCGCGGAGGCGGAGCGCTGGGTGGCTGCCAAGCGCGCGCTGCCCGGCAGGTTGGAGGCGATGCGCGCGAGCTACAGTGAAATTCAGTCGTTTGACGTCAACGCTGTGACAGCACCCGTCCGTAAAGCCATGGTCGATTGGCCGGAGAAACGCAGCGATCTTGAGTCCCGCCTGAATGGCATAAAGGAATTGCAGTCGAAGGGCCGGCAGGTTTGGGATTCCTCCGAGCGGCTGCGTGCGTCTGCTGCCGCGGGTGACATCTCGGACACCGATTGTGCGGCGTTGTTGAGCGAAGCCGATAGCGTGGACGCAACCGCTCGCCAAGTGAAAGAGAGCGCCGCAGCGCTCAACGCCTTGGCTGGGCAGCTGTATGTCAGCTGGGACAAACTACTGGTTAACACCAGCGACAATCACGGGGCTGCGCAAAAAGTGCGAACCGTGCGGACGCGCTTTCCCGATGCCACGCTGACGAACGGAGAAGTAACCAGCGAAGAGCGTTGGGAAAACGTGGACTCTGCGCGCATACGCGAGGCGGAACGCAATCTGGGCATGGTGGTCGAACACAAGTCAACTGGTAAGTATGACTCGGAAGCTGAGCGCGTAGTGCAGCCGCCAGCGTATGCCTATGTGGCTCCGCCCGGACAATCTAACCAGTACGGATCCTGGTCTTCGGGCGTCTGGCAATGGCTGCCGCAGTATTTGATACTCAGTCAGTTGTTGCACGCGTCGCGTGGACCGATTCTGGCACCGGATTATGATGCTTATCGTAGTGCCCGGCGTCGCGGAGAAGTTTTCTACGGGAGAAATGACGAGTTCCGGCCTCGATTGCCGAGCCGGCGCGACACCGGACCGGTCTACAGCAGAACGCCTCCATCGCGAGAGTCCGGCTCCATTAGGCCACCTTCTAAGCGGGCCTTCCAGTGGATGGTACAAGGAGCGTCCGAAACCGTCCTGGGGCGAGCGCGGGTATACCGGTTCCAAGTATCAGAGCAAAGGAAGCTATGCTGGCTCGCAGTATCAGTCGCGTGGGTCATACCGCTCCGGTGGCGGCTCAATCGGATCTCGGTCTTACGCGCGCGGAGGAGGAATGCGCTCGTTCAGTCGTGGCGGGCGCCGCTAATCAACATGGAGACATTCTCACTGAATTACCCTGCACTCGCACTCTCACTCGTTCAAGTAATGCTCGGTGTTGCCGTGCTGATTTTCGCGAAGCTCGCCGCAGGGGTGCTGTCGCCTTACGCAACAGACAAAGAACTCACGTCGCTCGATAACCCAGCGTTCGGCCTGGCAATCTCTGGCTATTACGCGGCCACCGTGATCATCTACCTTGGTGCGGCCGGGGCAGCGCCGCTGCCATTGGACGAAGGCGCAATGGTAGTGTTCGCCGCCGTGGGTCGCGATCTGATGTGGTCGATCGCAGGAGTTGCCGGATTGAATGTCAGCCGATGGTTGATGGACCGCTTGCTCGTCAGCGGGGTGCGCAATGCCCACGAAATCACAAAGAACCGCAATCTCGCGGCAGGCGCGCTGGAATGCGGCGCTTACGTGACTGCGGGCATCATTCTCGCAGGCGCCATCCGCCAGCCTGGCGGAACCCCGTGGACAGCTGCCGTCCTGTTTTTGTTGGGACAATTTGCCCTGATCGCCATGGGGCGGGTTTATCAGAGTCAGAAGTTGAGCGGCTACAATGTCGCCGCTGAAGTCCGCGCTGGAAACTTTGCTGCCGGTATTGGATTCGCGCTAACGTTGGTCGCACTGTCGCTATTGATGCTTAAGGCAATCAGCGGCGAGTTCATCAGTTGGACCACGACTATGTCGTTCTTTGCATTTGACACTATCGTCGGCATGCTGCTGCTGATGTTCCTGCGCTGGTTAACAGATGCCGCGTTGCTGCCCGGCGCACGTATCGGAGAAGAAGTTGTTCGAGACCGAAACGTGAATGCCGGACTAATTGAAGGCGTGCTGGCTGTCGGCATCGCGGCCATCATTCTTTTCGTTTTTTGACGAACACGGCGGGCGCGTGGTGTTGCTAAATCGCACCGGGTTGTCCTCGATTCAACACGCTCCGAGGCCGGGACGAGGACCATACGGTGGAGAGCAAGGATAAGGATAATGAGCAGCAGGATAGGAGGGGCGCTCTTCGAGAGGCCCCTCTTTGGGCGGGTTGAACTAGTTCTTTGGGACGGAGATCGTAATGTTGCGGAACTTCAGGCCGCCCGTGTGGTCGCCCTGAATGTAGAACGGGCCAGGTTCGGCTTCGTTTGCATCAATCGCACCGCCGGTGATGCCTTCGATTTCCTGCTTGTCGATCGTGGTAACGCCGTTGCGAACCACTGTTAGCGTACGGCCGACCAAAGTAACATCGAAAGTTTCCCACGCACCCGGTTTCCGCGGCAGGTCGCCCTTGGGGGCAATGCGGCCATAGATCGATCCAAAACGGCGTTCGGGCGGATTGCTCGTGAGTGGCTCCAATTCGAGTTGAACCTCATAACGACCGCGCAGGTAGAAGCCGCTGTTGGCATGGTCCGGGCAGTTGACTTCAAAGTGCAGCTTGAAGTCGTTGAACTTGCGCGTGCTCTTTAGATTGGCGCCCTTCGCTTTGTTCGTCAGCATTCCATCTTCGACGATCCAGTTGCTATTCGCCGGATTGCCGATCGGCTCCCAGCCGTCTAGGTTCTTACCGTTAAAGATCGATTCCGGCTTGGACCAGGCCTTCGGAGCTTTGCGGTTGAGTGCCGGAGCACGAACGCCCTCCAGCGGGGTGGAGTTTTCGCCGCGCTTCTGTGCGCCCGTGAGTTTGTCGCCTGCGGCATCCAGTTCCCATGTCAGCGCCGGACGATTGCCGTTCGCAGCCTGAATCGTCAGGGTGAGATGCGAGCCGGCAGCCTTGACGTCCTTAATCTGGATGACATTGCCTCCGGTCGGCTGATACCAGACCTCGAGATTGCCGCTCTTTTCTGTAATGCCGAGCCACATGGCGCGCGTGCCGCCGGGCGTCGTGATGTTGAAGTTCCAGCGACCAACGAGTGGATTATTCGACTTCTGCGAATATGCCGGCGTCAGAAGGACGGAGGCAAGAATCAGTATGTTTGCAAACTTTTGCATGTTCGTAGTTTATTCCTTTTTTCGCTCAACGGCCGCCAAGGGGCCTGTCAGTTTCATGGTGCCCCAGCTTTCGGAGCGGTCGCCGGTGCCATAGATCATAAGGTGGCCACCGTAGCCGCCGCCGTCCGGATCACAATGGATGATGTCCATCCCGTACTCGTCACCGATTTGAGGCGCACGCCATTTTGGATCGCTGACGCCGAGTGTCGGCGCCATCGCGACGCGCGCTTCGAGAATGAAATCGCCGGGGCTATGGCCCCATGGATTCATACGGATGGAGTAATCTACCGCTGATTTAGGGATTGGCTCCTCGATGTAGGTGCGGGTCGGACTGCCGTGCCGCCACCACGCTCCGTAATCGGGTTTGCGCGGGTCAATGACAAAGCAAAAGCCATTATCGCCCTTACCGAACAACTGCGGCTTTGCTTGACGCGGAGCTTCGATGAACCAGCAGATCGAATCCTTGAAATACCATCTTTTACCCTCGTGCGCGGGATCGCTGACGTCGTTGACGTTGTCGTGGACTTCCGCGCCGAGGTACAGATACTTCTTGTCCCAGGCGAGGTAATAGCGTGCGCTGAGGTCGTCTTCCGGAGCGGCTTCATTGCCATGATCTGTGAGTCGGTTGCGGCCGGAATCGTACCAGGGCGCCTGACGAACACGCAGCAGGTCCCAGACTCCATCGGTGAAGGAGTTGTACTTCCAATCGCGCAGATCAGCGTCAATCTTCGGCGCTTTTTCGAGCAATGGAACCCGAATGGGATAGGACGCTTTATTCCAATTGCCGCCGGGGCCTTCCGCGCTGTTGGTTTGCGCGGCGCACACTGCCAGGCAGACAAGCCCGAGTGGCGCGAGATGACAAATTCGCATAAATCATTAATACATCAGATTGATTCTGTATGTGCGACGGCAACTGGATGACATCTTGCGTTAGCGAATAAGGCTCTTTGTATTCAACAAGTTAAATGAGCACTCAAAGGCCTGTTTTTTTGTCTCGAGGGGGTTTATACTCAACCCAAAAGCGTCTCGTCCGGGGGTTATAACATGAGTCAAGTATGCCTAACGAAAGTGGCGTCCCTGCTCATCGGAACGCTGCTGCTCTTCACAATTTGCGCCTTTGGACAATCGGACTTGGGTTCCATTCAGGGGTTTATCAAGGACCCATCGAGCGCAACCCTTCCGAATGCAAAGGTCACCGTTCGAAACCAATCCGGTGTCGAACGCCAAGCGACGACGAACGAATCCGGCTATTACGCGATCACCAACATTCCGCCGGGCTATTACACCATCACCGTTGAGGCTCCCGGCTTCAAGAAATTCGAAAGCAGCAACAACAAGCTCGATCCAAGCGCTTCGCTGGCAATGGATGCGACGCTGACCGTGGGCGCCGCGACGGAAACCGTCGAAGTCGTTGCGACCGCAGCCGCGCTGCAGACCGAATCCTCTTCGGTACAAAAGGTCGTTACCAGAGAGCAGATCGACAGTCTGGAACTGAACGGACGTAACCCGATATTCATGGCGAACCTGGTACCCGGCACGCGCGGTGGTAATCTCTCGACACTGTCCTTCGCTTTCAGCCAGGGTCCTAACAACATCAACGGTGCGCGCACGCAAGAGAGCCTGATCACCTATGATGGCGCGCCTGCGGTTCGTACACGTGCGAATGGCACGAGTCTGGGCTCGGCCGACGTTGACTCGACCTCGGAGATCCAGATTCTTACCGCAAGCTATTCTCCGGAGTACGGTCGCTCATCAGGTGGGCAGATCCGCATCATCACCAAGAGCGGGACGAAGGACTTCCATGGCGCTGCCTACGAATATGTGCGTAACACGGAGTTCAATGCGAACACCTGGCAGCGTAACTCTACCGCTAATCCGCTTACCGCCTCGACAGCGCCGATTCATTACAATCAATTCGGCTACAACATCGGTGGGCCGTTCTTCATTCCCGGCAAGTTCAACAAGGACAAGAACAAGATTTTCTGGTACTGGGGCCAGGAGTGGGTCCGCTATCACTTCACCGATTCAAACAGCTTGACCGTGCCTTCCCAGTTGATGCGACAAGGCAACTTCAGCGAACTGCTGAGTCCGACCAATGTCTATTACGGCAGAGCCGTCGTCATTAGGGATCCGGCAACCGGCCAACCTTTTCCGGGCAACATCATTCCACAGAATCAGCTCAGCCCAAATGGGCTTGGCATTCTGAAGGTGTTTCCGGTTCCGAACCTGCTCACGCCACTCAGTGGAAACCGATTCTGGTACAAGACCGGAATGCACCCGCAACATCAGCGCAAAGACACGCTGGCGGTAGATTTCAACTTCACAGACCGGCAGCGCATGACTTTCCGCCGCATGAACTTCTCTTTCGAGGAGTATCAGCCACTTGATGGCGGAACGGACCAGACGCCGAAGTTTTTCGACCGTCCCAATCAGACTAACTCGCTGAATTACATTGTGACGATCAGTCCGACAAAGGTGAACGAGTTCCTGGCTACCGTCAGCCTGGATAACGTCTACATTCCGGTGGACGAGCCGAATTTCCTGGATCGCAGGACGGTGGGCTTGAATTACCCATACATCTTCCCGGTCGGCAAGATGATTGAGACGCGCATGCCGACGGTGAATATGGCTGGAATGACGACTATCAACGGTGGTCCCTACCCGTCGCATTCGTCGGGCCCGATTTACACGGTGTCCGATAGTTTCACGTGGGTCAAAGGCAATCACACACTGAAGTTCGGGTTCCTCTACGAGAAGTCCGGCCAAAACGACAATGACGAAATCAACGTCAGCGCGTGTCCAACCTGCACCAATAACCAGAACGGTCAGTTTGGTTTCACCGATACCCGCTCAGGTTTTCCGAGCACGGGGAACGCTGTCGCAAACGCTGCGATGGGTCTGTTCGATACGTATTCGGAATTGGGACTACGGGCTTACACGCTTTTCCGCGGCCACATGTACGAAGGCTTTGCCCAGGACTCCTGGAAAGCTACCCAAAAGCTGAACATCAATTACGGATTACGTTACACCGTGAACGTGCCCTATGATGCAATCTGGCGCAACATGACGGTGTTCGATCGCAACTTCTATGATCCGAACAAGGCCGTCACGGTGGACCCGAGAACCGGCCAGATCGTTCCGGGATCGGGCGACCGCTATAACGGCCTGGTGATACCGGGTGACGGTTTCCCGGATTCCGCCAAGGGTCGCTTTCCTGAGGCGACTGACCCGGCTTACGACTACTTGTTCCGGGGCGGCGGCGTGAAGAGCTACTATTCGGACATTCATTGGGACCAGATCCAGCCGCGATTTGGTTTCGCTTACCAACTGACGCCGAAGACCGTAATCCGCTCCGGCGCAGGCAGGTTCTACACGCGCCTGGGTGTGAGTGACTCAATCTTCCTGGGCGGCAATCCGCCGTTCCAGCCGACCGCCAATGTGTCGTTTGGGAATGTGGATAACCCGGGCGGTACCTCGACGAATCTGCTACCGCTAACAGTGACGACCCAGAGCAAGCACTTCAAGAATCCCGAAGCGTGGAACTGGAACGTCCTTGTCGAGCGGGAAATCTTCTGGAAATCGGTGGCATCCGTCGGATATGTGGGCCGGCGCGGACTGCACCTGCAGCGCGAGTCCAACATCAACCAGCCACCAGCCGGAACGATTCAGGCGAATCCGGGCGTCAATCTGGATTCGCTGCGTCCGTTCAAGGGCTACAACTCAATCCGCGAGTCGGACAACGTGGCTAGTTCCATGTACAACTCACTGCAAGTCAGTTGGAACCGGCGCTTCTCGGGCGGGTTGTTGTTCGGCGTGGCCTATACGCTGAGCAAGGCGATGGACGATGGGTCGCACCCGCGCGACATCCTCCCGAACACGTATGACGCGCACAACATGTGGGGACAGTCCATATTCGATGTCCGCCACATCATGATCATCAATTACCTGTATGAGCTGCCGTTCTTCCGCAATCAGTCGAGCCTTGCCGGGAAACTGCTCGGGGGCTGGCAGGTCAGCGGCATTACGCAGTTTCAGACCGGCACGCCCCTAAGCATCGTCAGGAACAACGACTACGCCGGCACGGGTCAGGACGGAAACCTGCAGGATGGAGGCGGTGCAGGCCAATTCTGGGTGATCAACGGCGAACCCGAAATCATGAACCAGTTTGCCGCAGGCGGCGCGAGCGATCCCGCTCAGTGGTTCAAGGTCAGGAACGGGGATGGCTCACCGATCTTCACACCACCCGCAACGGGTACCTTCAACCAGCAGTTAGGCGTGCGCAATCCATTTCACAATCCCGGTTTCCAGAACTGGAACGTCGGTCTGTTCAAGAAATTCGCAATTCGCGAACAGATCGGGCTCCAATTCCGTGCGGAGGCCTTCAATGCCTTCAATCACCCGAACTGGGATGTTGCCAACGTTGACCCGTTGAGTTCCAGCTTCGGCAAGGTCACAAACAAAATCAGCGAGCGCAACCTGCAACTATCGTTGCGTTTCTATTTCTGATTTCTGGAAAGATCCGCTACAGGCCGCCAGCTCCCCGTGGATCTGGCGGCCTTTTTGTTGTAATAGGGATCATGTCGATGTGGCTCGCTATTGTGGTGGTGCTTGTGTGCGCGGTTGCGCACGCGGAGTTTCCAGACATACGTAGTGTCGCGCCTGATCTAAGCACGCCTACTGTGGTGGAGGGTGCACCAGCAGCCGGAAAACGCGTGCGGCAGACACTGCCGCAGTACGCGGGCACTCAGGTTCACCATGCGCTGTATCTGCCACTGGACTGGAAGCCAGGCCGGCGCTATCCCGTGATTGTTGAGTATGCCGGCAATGCCTATAACGGCCCGTTTGGAGACATCTCGGAAGGTACGGTGGAAGGCTCCAATCTAGGCTATGGGATTTCCGGCGGCAAGGGTTTCATCTGGCTGTGTCTGCCCTACGTGAGTGCAACCGGGAAGGTGAATGAAAAGCTGTGGTGGGGCGATCTCTCGCGCACTACTGATTATGCCAAGAAAGCCGTGCGCATGATTTGCGAGAAATACGGCGGCGATCCGGGTGCGGTGATACTAAGTGGCTTTTCGCGCGGCGCAATCGCGTGTAACTATGTCGGCCTGTACGATGACGAGATCGCCGGGCTATGGCGCGGCTTTATCGCTTACAGTCACTACGACGGCGTTCGAGCATGGCCACAGGCCGGCAGAGATCAAGCCTCCGCCTTGGAGCGTCTGCGGCGTTTGCGCGGCCGTCCAGTTTTTGTGATTCAGGAAGTCTCGGTGGAAGCGACTCGGGCGTATATTACGTCGCATGGCGTCGAGAAGTCGTTCACCTTTCGCACGCTCGAGTTCCGCAACCACAACGACGCATGGGCGCTGCGTGACATTCCGGAGCGTCGCGAGGCACGCACTTGGCTGGAAAAAGTCCTGGCGCGGTAACTCGCGTCATCCCTCGGCGAGTTCTTCCGTCAACCAAACAAAGAGAAGCTGTCCAAGGTAGCCGAGCGCGCTCAAGCTGAGTCCCACCGTAAGCAGAAACGTGGCCATTTCAGGCACCGCCAGGGCACAGAGACCGCTGGTCATCAACCCGGCAACTGGCGCGATCAAGGCTGGGAGTGCGTCCAGCCACTGCCTTCGCTGCGCGGTCCTGATCTTGGCGCGAATGACAAATCGAAAGGCGGGATTGAGTACGGGAGCGGTATACGCCTCAGCGAGTTCTTCATCAAGTGATCGCTGCAGCGAAAGGAAATACTGGCATGCCTGGCAGCCAGCCACGTGTCCAACCACTTCCGGATTCAGTGGGCCGAGTTCAAGGATTAGCTCCTGGGCACTCTTGCAGGTCATGAGTGTAGTTTCGCTCCCTTCATTATCAGCTCTGCCAGCATTCTTCGCGCCCGAAAAAGATGGCTTTTGACTGTTCCCGAAGGAAGGTCGAGCATCAAGCCCACCTCTTCCACCGAACTGCCTTGGTAGTAGAACAGAACCAAAACATGCCTGAGTTCTTCCGGAAGCTGCTCCACCAGGCGGCGAATATCGCCCGCGCCGCTCTTGCTGGCCTTGGCTGCGGCAGGTTCGGCGATAGAATCGATCGGCACTGTCTGCCGGTAGGACTCCGCACGCAAGTACGTCAGGGCCGTATTGTGAGCAATCCTGTAAATCCAGGTCCCCAATCGCCGTCCGTCGGTGATCGAATACCGCAAGTGCCTGCCAGATCTTCAGGAACACGTCCTGGGAAACTTCTTCGGCCCGCGCCGTGTTGCCCACCAACGAGAGCACTACCCGAAGACTTTTGTTTCGTACAGATCCAAAATCTTCTCAAACGCGCGGTCCCGCTGCCCTTGCAAGAGCAGTTGGTAGATCTCGGAATCCATTCAATGTTTATACTCGCGACTTGCGCGCCTGGTTGAAATTCATTTTTCATTCAACCAGATTCCGTTTTCGAGAGTATCGACAGTCGAAGGAGAACGAAATGGTTGAAGCGCTGTTCCTGTCTGTCATCATCGGCTACATTGCCTTTCGCAACTGGTTGAACCATGACAAGCGGCGGATGATCCATCGCGAGCGGATGGCTGCTATCGAGAAAGGCGTACCGCTCCCGGCGATCGAGCAGGAGGTGGAGCGCCACACATGGAACGTACAGCGGTTCCTATTGCTGGCCGGCTGGTCCTGGATCTTCATTGGAATCGGAGGCTTCATCGCTCTCAATGCAATCCTGAGAGGGGCCGTCCCGGAGATGGCCCGCGAGATGCCACCCCACGGGTCGCAATTTGCGGCCGTAATTCCCGTCGGCATCGGAATCGCGCACTTGATAACGTATTGGACCGGCGAGCGCCGGGAACGGCGGGTCCGTTAACGCATCCGTAATTAGCTCCGGTGGCCCAGAACCGCGATCAGCGCTGCACCGGCAGCCATGATCGCTGCTCCGACGAGCCGCTTGCGAATGTGGCTCTCCTGGAAGTAGCGGTATCCCAGAAACACGCTGATCAGGGTAGATAACTGAAAGAGGGCCAGCGAATAGCCGACCTGCAGCTTTCCAAACGTAAACAGAGTAGCCAATTGCATGATGCCGGTGGTGGTTGCCAGCCACAAGTATGTGGACCAGTTGTGGCGGAGCAGCACGGTTTCATGCGCCAGCCGGCGCCTAAGCAGAAGCGCAATAGCCATCGCTGAGATGGGCAGCCCGAAGATCGACCAAAAAACGAATGTGGTCAGGGGCGAAGAGAGCAGTAGGGCCTTCTTGAGGAAAATGGCTTCGGTGGCGGACAGACACAATGCCGCAAGGCGCAACTGGACGCCTCGCTCGCGGAAGAACTGCATCAACGCGTTGCTGCGCGGGTGGTTCACATCCTGATCGACGACGAAATAGCTCCCCGCCAGAATGAGCAGAACTCCGGCCATGCCCATCGGCGTCGGGACCTCGCCGATGAGCAACACACCCAACACGAGGCCTACCACCGACTTGTACGCGTTGATCGGACCGAGGACCGAGAGGCCGGTTGCCTGTAGCGCGAAGACAAGCAACACGTTGCCGGAGACAGCAAGCAACGCACAGATCACCATGTTCGTCCAGAACGCTCCCACAAGTTGCCGTGGTAGCGGATCCAAGATGATGAGCGGGAGAACGCCCAGCGTCAGTAGCGCGTGAGTGGCACCAATTATGAATATGGGATTCGCGGAACGTTGAGTCAGCTGTTTCTGGAAGACATTTGAAACCGGGTTGGCGAGGATTCTCGCTGCAACGAACAGAGCCGTGAGCATGAGTGCCTTAAGTCTACCCGGCAGCTCGCCGATACGCGCGCTTGTTGTAAACTCGCAGTCGGAAGGTTTATGAATAGACGAAACTTTGTTCATGCTCTGGGCGCCTCTGCGGCGCTGCCTCTTGTGCCGCAGTCCGGGTCCGGCCAGACGGCCAAGGCCGCACAAGTTGCCAAGCTCGCTCCGCGCTTTGGGGACGGCCGCGACTGGTGGTTTCAGAAGCGCTTCGGGATGTTCGTGCACTGGGGCCTGTACGCGATCAATGGCTTTCATGAACAAGAGCAGTGGCGCGCGCGTGTGGAACGGAAGGACTATGTAAAGCTCGCGCAGAAATGGAATCCGGTGAAGTTCAATCCGGACGCCTGGCTTGACCTCGCCGCCGAAGCGGGCATGAAGTACATCTGCCTCACCACGAAGCATCACGACGGGTTCTGCCTTTGGAACACGCAGCAGACCAAGTACAACACGATGAACACGCCTTACGGCAAGGACGTGATCAAGCTGCTGGCTGACGCGTGCCATCGGCGCAATGTACCGCTATGCCTGTACTACTCGATTGCCGACTGGCACCAGCCGAACTATCCGAACCAGGGCCGCCATCACGAACTTCCGCCGCAAGCGGGCGATGATCCGAACCTGATGAAGTATCTGGAATTCCTGAAGGCTCAGGTGCGCGAGTTATGCACGAATTACGGTGAGATCCATGGCTTCTGGTGGGATATGAACGTGGATAAGCACGTCGATCCTTCGATTAACAACATGATCCGCAAGCTGCAGCCAAAGGCTGTTATTAATAACCGCGGTTATGACGAAGGCGATTTCGGGACGCCTGAGCGTGACTATGACCGGGGTGGCGAAGAATCTCTTAGCTTCGATCACCGAACGGAAGCCTGCCAATCGGTAGGTATGGAGAGCTGGGGTTATCGCAAGAATGAAGATTACTACGATGACCGGCACTTACTGCGCAGCATCGATAAGTATCTGGCGCGTGATGCGAATTACCTGCTGAACGTCGGGCCAACTGGAGAGGGCGTGATTCCGGAGGAAGCGGCTTCAATTTTGCGGCGTATCGGTAAATGGCACAGCGCGGTGAAAGAGTCGCTTGATGGCACGGTTCCGGCATCTCACTTGACGGCGAATCGCAACCTGCTGCTGACTCGCAAGGGCAATACTCTGTACGTGCATTTGCATCGCGATCCGGTTGGCAGCGCGGTGAATTTGAAACCGCTGGCGATTGCGCCTCGACGCGTTACGTTACTGAATACCGGGCGTCCGGTGGACTTCACGCTGGAAATGGCGCCCAGCGATCACGCCGGGCAAAAGGGCTACCTGCGCCTGCGAAACCTGCCGGTCAACGAACTGGCCAATACTGTGTTGGTGGCGAAGCTGGAATTCGATAAGTTGCCGGAATCGCTCACGCAGGAACAGGCTGAAAAAAGCGACGTACTGCGGCGATAGTTAGTACTATGCCATAGGTCCTGGATCAACGTGGCGTTGACATAACAAACCCAAAGGGACTATAGTGTCCCCACGGGTCATTAACGTGACCTATAAGGAGACTGGATGATAAAACAGATTGTTGGGATGACGATTCTGGCCGCCACCGCGGCAATGGCGGCTATCGGCCCTCCGCCAACTCCCGAGATCGATCCTGGTATGGCTGGAAGTGCAATTGCTCTGCTTTCGGGCGCGTTGATCATGATCCGCGGTCGTCGCAAGAATTAAGACTGTTATACAGGGCAGGAGAAAGCTGTCCCCAGCTGAGCGTCCTCCTGCCCCCAAGTCCCTGATTTGTTATCCCTACGGCTTACCCACCGCATTTTCCTTCTAGCCATCCTGTTTGTCTTTGAACTGCTGCTTATTTCCATGTGGCTGGACACGGGCAACCTCACAGGGCGGGCCGGCCTGGCCGGGATTATCAGCAGCGAAGGCCCCTGGATTTTACGCGCGCTGGTTGCGTTTGCAACACTCTTCCTCGCACTAGGATACTCTCGCGCCAGGCTGTCATCAGTACCCAGTCCCCTGCTTGATTCCCAGCCGTCCTGGAAACTTCTTGCGGCACATATCGGCGCTTTGGCCTTGTTTGGTTTCATCTCTAACGTACTGTTTGGGCGGGCGATTTTGGGCATCAAGGCGGATATCTTAGCCGCCGTTTGGCTCGCGCTGGGCTTAGTAGGCGTCGCGCTCGGTTCTCTTGCGTTAGTGCCTCTTGCAACGTGGATGAGGCTACTGCGCGTTTCTGGCAATGCCTGGGTTTTCGCGCTGATCAGCGCGGTGGCTGCGTTTCTGGTCCGCGACCTGAGCTGGTCTTTGTGGAGTTCGGGTAATCCAATAACTCTGTGGACCTTTCATGTGGTCAGGATGCTGCTGACCCCTTTTCTTAGCGGCATCATCGCTGATCCGGCCACAATGGCCCTCGGTAGCCAACGCTTCCACGTGCTGATCGCGCCCGAGTGCTCCGGCTATGAAGGCGCTGGCTTGATTCTGATTTTCGGCATTGCCTGGCTGTGGTTCTTCCGTAGCGAATTTCGCTTCCCGCGGGCGCTGATTTTGCTACCCGCAGGCGTGCTGCTGGTCTGGCTATCGAACGCGGTGCGAATCGCTGCCCTGATTCTAATTGGTAACGCCGGTGCACCCGGGGTGGCGCTAGGCGGCTTCCATTCGCAGGCCGGATGGATCGCATTCAATGTAGTGGCAATCGGGATGGCGCTCGCGGCGCGGAACTCAAGTTGGTTAACGGTCGAGGGCTTACGAACAGCGCCTCACGAGAAGACTTCCGAAAATCCAATTGCGCCTTATTTGATGCCCTTTCTGATAATCATGGCGGCCGCCATGATCTCGCGCGCAGCTTCGGACGGGTTTGAATGGCTGTACCCCTTGCGGTTCCTGGCTGCCGGCTCGGCACTCTGGGTCTTCCGTGCGCGTTATCGCGAACTTGACTGGCACTTCGGCTGGGTGTCGATCGCGACGGGAACCGTGGTCTTTGCACTCTGGCTCGCATTGGACACGGCGAGCGGCGATCACAGTGGGAAATCGATCGGCGTGGCCCTGCAATCCTCGCCAGGGTATGTCCGTGTTGGGTGGCTCACTGTCCGGACGCTGGCTGCCGTAGTAACGGTACCCATCGCCGAGGAACTCGCGTTCCGCGGATTCCTTTTGCGGCGTCTGGTTTCCGAAGATTTCGAAACGGTTGCATGGCGTAAATACACCATGCTTGCTTTGGTCTTATCTTCTGTTGCGTTCGGATTGCTTCACGGTGAGCGCTGGCTGGCCGGCAGTCTCGCCGGAATGTTGTACGCCGGAGCGATGCTGTGGCGCGGCAGAATCGGTGACGCGGTAGTCGCGCACGCCACTACCAATGCGCTACTGGCCGCGTGGGTCCTGATCAGCCAGCGCTGGTCGTTATGGTAACGCTCAGCGCGAGGCTGTCTGTTGCCGCGCCGCTGCCGTGCCAGCTGGGGCGAGCCCCATCACCGCATAAGCAGTAGCCATGCTGGAGATCCACTGATCATGATCGTGCGGGAAGCCACTCTGGAAGTACGGCTGGAATTTTACGGCCCGGCTGCGAACATGCCAGGAGCCATCTTCGAGCTGCGTCTTCAGCAGGTAGTCCACACCGCGGCGGTAGGCCGCATCCGTGGCCGCAGTACCGGTTTCCGCGAGCGCGTGTAGCGCCAGGCCGGTCGCATAGGCATCGCTGGCAAGATGTGCGTTCTGAGCCCATCCGCCATCAGGACGCTGCTCATCCAGTAATGCCTTCGCGGCACGCTTTAACTCCACAGTGCTGGCCCCGGTCCACTTGAGACCGAGCAGTAATTCCGCACGCTCATAGCTTGTCCTGGGATCGGATTTCAGCAGCCAATTGCGCGCGCGCACCAGGCGCTGATCGAACTCCGTTTTCCGCGCCGGCCACGAGTAGGCCTGCAGTACGCGGGCGGCAAAAGCGGTCCGTGCAATATTGCGTTCTTCAATCGGTGCGCGGGATATACCGAACGCCGGATCCCAGTGTCCGGCGCTGCGCTGGTTGGCTGCCAGGTAGGACACAAGGCTGTCGGTGATCTGATCGGATGGGACGTCGGCCGCAGCTAAGCCGAGCGCTTTAAACATTACCGTATCGATCGCTCCGGGCGGATCAATTGACTGGAGCAGGGTTTGCTGCATCAGTCCTCCCATAACCGAAGTAGCTTTGGCTTGCTGAACTGACGCTTCTTTGTTTACCGTGATTCCGGCAGCCCGCGCCTTAGACACGGCCATAGCCGTTACGTTTTGACTGTGGCAACTGACGCAGCCGCTCTGATTGAAGAACTCGGTGCTGGAGCGCTGCAATAGATCCACGCTTTTCGCAATTGCGGAACGGACGTCCAGCGGCGGAGCGGAGCGATTGGCCAGCGAAGCTGCGGCAGCACTACCTTTCGCGCCGGCTTTCTGCAACAGGCTGAGCATCGCTGGATTGCCGAATTTGCGCGCCCATTCGAGCACGGTCTCGCCTAGCTTACTGGTGGCATTCACGTCGGCGTCTTTTTCGAGCAGCAGACGAGCCACTCGGACGTCCTGCTTTTCGGAGGCGACAGCCATCATGAGCGGCGTCATGCCGCGACCATCGCGCGCGTTGACGTCCGCCCCGGCAGCGAGCAGCGTTTTGACCATTTCAGGCGACCCCTGCGGTGCTGCCATGAGGAGCGGCGTCAGTCCCGTAAGTTCGATATTGCCGTGTTTTACCTTGCCGCCAAAGGCGTTTGCCACATTGACATTAGCCCCTTTGGAGAGCAAAAGGTGCACCGCTTCCAGGTTTTCGGTCGAAACCGCGGACATTATCGGTGTGAATCTGGCGCGGTCAGCTTCATTGACTTCCGCGCCGGCCGCGAAGAGCATGCGCAGCATGCGAACCCCGCTCTGACGGGAGGCTAGCGCTAACGCCGTCACGCCCATGCCGTCTTTGGCTCGCGCATCGGCGCCCTTGGCAAGCAGAAGTTCCACAGCCTCTTCATTGCCATCCACAGCGGCAGCGGCGATTAGCGGCGTCCGGCCTTGTTTTGAGGCGGCATTGGGATTCACGCCTTTCGCAAGCAGCAGTTTGACCCGAGCGGGATCCCAGGCGCCCCAAATCAGGGCCGTGACGTCCTGAGCATTTTGGGCGTTTACGTCGGCTCCTGCCTCGAGCAGGATACGGAGAGATTCGATACTACCGAACGCAGCGGCGTAGATCAGCGGCGTAGTGCCGCGTGCGTCCTGCGCCTCGAGGTTCTGGCGGTTCTTGCTCAGCGTCCGAACTTGGGTGAGATCATTGTTCCGAATGGCTGAGAAGAACTGGCCAGTGGTGGTGGTTTGCGCATTCCCGGTCCCAGCCGTAAGTACCCAGAAACAGAACAACATAACACATTTGGACATTTGTGATTCCCCAGATTCCGTGGATCAATTCTATACCAGAACTCTGCAATTGGAGCCAGAAGTAACGAAATACAATCCGAACACGTCGGAAGTTCCAGTGCTGGGAGCAAGATCATGCAGTTACTACGACTGTTTCCGCTGTTCGTTCTGGCAACCGCAGTGCTGCAAACGGCAGCGCCGGCTGATGAGCAACAAGTCGTATTCCGCAGCGATGTCTCGCTGGTTCGCGTGGACGCCCAGGTGGTCGACCGTAACAACCGTGGCATCACCGGTTTGAAGGCGACCGACTTCGTGTTGCGCGACGAGGGAAAAACCCAGGAAATCCGCAATTTTGCCCGCGAAGAGCTACCTATCGATCTGCTGTTCCTGCTTGATGTCAGCGGAAGCATGCGTCCGCACGTGGAACGGATCGCTTCAGCGGCCGAGCAGGCGTTGCAGGTGCTTGGAAACGACGATCGCGTGGGAATCATGGTGTTTGATCGATCGACACGTCTGCGGATGCCGTTTCGTAACGTCCGGGAGGGCGTGGACCGCGAGTTCCAGAGCCTGCTGCGCCGCGAGAGTTTCAACGGCGGAACCGATATTACGCGCGGGTTGCTCGACGCTGCAACATATGTCATGCGCAACGGGCGTCGCGGCGTGAGGCGGGCCATCGTAATCATGACCGATGACCAGACCGAGCGTGAGCGGGACGAGGCGAGGGTCAACCGCGCGCTGTTGGAGGCCGACGCGATCCTGGGTGCGCTGATCGCTCCCAATGCGATGTACAGCCGCGGCGGCGGTGGTTATCCCGGGGGAGGCCGAATGCCGAGGGGAGGCGGGTCCTGGCCTGGGTCCGGTGGCGGATTGGCCGACATCATCCTGGGCGGCGGCGGGCAAGGGCCAATCGGCGTGCCGGGTGGCGGACAACGATCGCGCACTCATTCCGCGGGCACTTCGGAGATTGCGCGCGAATCTGGCGGTGACAGCCTGCCCGTTGATGATGCCGCGGCACTGGACACAACAATCGCGCGCATCAGGCAACGCTATGCGTTGTACTTCCGTGTGCCGGACGGCGCGAAACCGATGCAGGACCGAACAATCAGCGTCTCTCTGAATGAAGCTGCGCGCCGGCGCTATCCCGATGCCGAGGTGCGCTACCGGCGCAGTTATCGGACTTCGACCTCGACTGAAGTTGCCGACAACACCGGCGTGACCGTGCTTCCCACGGCATCAGACTCCAGCGGGGCGAGAGATATCAGACGCACCGGCAAGTGCCGAAACTGCCGCACCTGCCCGGAAGCGCAGACGGACTGTCGACGGCTCAGGCGGGCCAGACGGGCCGAATCCATCGGTCGCCGCACCGGCTTCAGCCTCGACGGCAACGACCTCGTCAGAAGCGAAGCCGGCCGTGGATCCTAAGGCCAACAGCGAAGACCGAAGCCGATCCCCCGAAGCGCTGGCGGCGCGTGGGTGTGGACGAGCGGTAAGGCGTCTGGACATTCCCGAAGCGACGGCGGCAACTGTCATTTCGATATGCTATTGGGAATCATGTCCAAAACTTTTCTGACCCTGCTTGCCTGGATTGCGCTGGTACTGCTGCCTTGCGGCGCAGACGCTGCTGATCTGACTTATGGTTCCGCGCAGCCGTTTACCGCGGGCGACAATGTGGCGTTTGTCGGTGACAGTATTACTCACGGCGGCACTTATCACTCGATTGTGACGCTGTTCTATGCGACGCGCTTTCCGGATCGACCCGTGCGTTCGTACAATGCCGGAATCGGCGGCGATCGCGCGTCCATGATCATGGGGGATGAACGCTATCGTCTGAACGTCAACATCCTGGGCCGCAAACCAAACGTCGCGACAATCATGCTCGGCATGAACGACGTCGGCGGCGGCGATTATGGTGCCGGAAAAGATGGGCCCGAATTCCTCCAGCGGCGGCAGACCTCGCTCGATATCTATGAGCAGAACATGATCAAGCTGATCACTTCACTGCAGAAGAGCGGCGCGCGCGTTACCCTGATCACGCCTTCCATTTACGACGAAACCACGAAACTGGCCAAAGCGAATCCAGTGGTTCAGACTGCCCGCAATGCCGCGCTTACAAAATGCGCGGACAAGGTGCGTGGCTGGTCGAAAGAGTACAACACCGGAATCGTCAACTTCCATGAAGTTATGAATACAATCAACGCGCGCGAGCAGAAGAAAGATCCGGCGTTCACGATTGTCGGACCGGACCGCGTGCATCCCGGGCCAGTCGGGCATTTTGTGATGGGCTACACGCTGCTCAAGGCACAGAGCATGCCTCGCGAAGTTGCGCGAATCAGCGTGGATGCCAAAAAGAGCCAAGCCTGGCGACGCTGGCAAATTGCGAACTCAGCGGCATCAAGAAAGCGGGTAAGGGCGTGGAGTTCGATGCGCTCGAAAAGGCGCTGCCGTTTGTAGCTCCTGAAGAAGCGGCCGCGGCACTGAAGCTGGTTCCATTTGTTCAGGATCTGAACCAGGAAACACTGCTGGTGACGGGCCTTGGCAAAGGACGCTATGAGTTGAAGATCGATGGCGAAGTCGTGGGCGAGTACACAGCCGCCGAACTGAAGGCAGGGGTCAATCTGGCGGAGAACTCGAAGACACCGCAGTACCGTCAATCAGCGGCCGCGACCAAGATCAACTCCGAACGCACCCTGGTGCAGAGACAGATGCGCGACATCGTGGCGCAGAAGTACGGCTTCTCACGCGGAAAGATCGACGTATCCGACAACGCTGCCGTTCTGCAACACGTGAAGACTCTGATCGAGACGGCCAAGAAGGAAAACAAGCCGGTCGCCAGAAATGCCGAAATGCTCCTGCAGGACTTAATGGAGCCCGGCAAGCTGGAGCAGAAGTCGCAGGATCTGTCGGCCGCGCTGGCCAAAGCCTGCCAACCGCAGAAGCACCGCTTCACGCTGACAAAGAAGTAGTCAGTGCCGAAACACGCGGACTTTGTTCCCTACTGCCGATTCGCTGCGGCACACTAACGAGCGCCGTGTAGCTCTGATATGCGGATTCGGCGATCTTCGTCCAGCTGTAGCGTTCCACCGCAAACGTGCGGGCCGCTGCTCCCATGGCGGTTCGGGATTCCTCGTTGGACAGGAGATCGCAGACGGCAGATGCGAACGACGGCCAACCGGAACTGCTGACCAGGTCGACGCCTTCCTGAATACCCAAACCGGCGCATCCGATCGGGGTGCTGACGACGGCCTTGCCGCAAGCCATGGCTTCCAGCACCTTGATGTTAGTGCCGGCCGATACTTCCAGCGGCACCATAACGACTGAAGCCCGTGCATAAAGCGGTCTTAGATCCTCCACGAATCCATTCAGTTCCACCCTGGTGTCGAGGGCGTCGGATTCGCGCCAGAAGCTTTCGTGGTCTGAGCCGGCTACAACCCGCAGCCGGGCTTTCGGAAAACGACCCCAGACGAGCGGCATGATCTCGTGCAACGCTCTTTCGAAACCGATGACGTTGGGCAGATGACGAAACGAACCCACGTACAGCAGTTCCGGTTCCGCTGTTGCCTCGTCGCACGGGAAGAAGCGCGCGATGTCAACACCGTTGGGGATCGTGAACGTGCGATCGGCTCGACGCCCGCTTTCCGCGATGGCTAGCCGGCGATCGTCTTCAGACACTGTCCAAACTGCGTCGTGGGCTTTGAGCCAGCCCGTCTCAAAGGTTAGCCAGCGAGCATACTCGGCCTGTGCGGCCTTGCTGGGTCTGCTCTCTGCCAATTGCCGGTAGAGGCTGAACGTAACATCATGTTCAACCAGAATGGACGGAATTCCAGCTGCGCATTCCCGGAAAGCTGCAAGATGGGTGTACTCGAATTGCACGAGATCGGGACGAATACTTTCGCAGAGACTCGTGATCAACGCGCGCAGGCTGGGGGATTCGTGCTCGCGCACCTGCATTGGCAAATTCTCATCCTGCGAGGCGACTTCGTCCCGATCCAGAATATGCACCTGTTGGAATAGCTCGTGAAGCTTTTCGTACTGCACCTCATCGTTTTTCTCGCGCAGCGCGATGAGGTAGAAATCGACTTGTCCGCACAGTTCCCGGCAGAGATTGTACATGCGGACTGCTCCGCCATGTGAGAGTGGGTAGGGCAGGAAGGGCGAAACGAGCAAAACCTTCAAGCGATCGGAGACCGGTTTGGCCGCGAATTGCAGAGCGGGCTGGAAAGCGATGTTGCCTCTGGCCAGATCAGGCTCACGCGGTCCAAGACAGCGCAATGCCGGACTCAGGAGAGCACGCAGGATAAATGCGCGCTCCTGAATGGGAAAGTCTGGTTGCACTCCGACCTCGGCAGCCTGTCCCACGCTATATGAGCGCCAGCCAGATGCTGCCGCCTTCCAGAAAAGGATTAGCCACGCAACCACGCTCCATCCGCTATCGGGAATAGCCAGTTCCAAAGCTTTCCGGCGATCGATCAGAATGGCACCCGAGATGGGGGCGAGCACCTGACTGGCTTCCCCTGGCCGCAGTCTCCGGAATGGAGCCATTGCTATCAGCATGGGTTTCCAGCCGCGAAATGCTGCTTGCCTGGAGACAGCGAAAGTGCGATCGTCCGCAAAGAGCTCGAGCATTTCATCGAGCGGACCTTCGCAGCTCTCCTGCTCCCACAAGACCCAACGGGCATCAGTTGACCGAAGAAATTCGCCGAAGGCCTTTCCGTCCCAAGCCGAACCCTCGGGCTGGTATCGTACCAGACCCGAATCACCAGAAGAGGCGCGGAACGAAGGAGCGCAGCGGTCTTCCTCCAATCAGCATGCGGAATAATGCACGGTCCGGATACCCGCACCACCGCAGCACGTTGGCTGCTGCAAGCAGAGTCGTAGCGCAGCTTACGCCCGAGCAGATGTTCCACGCCGAAACCGCACGATTCCACAACTGCCGCCGGAAATGCAGGAGAACGTTATTGAACGTGCCGGGGAAGAAATCCGAGTGGTCATTCATCACCACAACGCGAAACGGCGGTATCAGAAAGGGTGCTGCCTTTACGGCCCAGTTCCCGCTTTCTCCGGTCCAGGTGGTGATGCCCACGGCGACCCAGTGCGGCCAGAGTCTCCACTGCGCGCAGAGCAGCAGCAGCAACGAATTTCTACGGACGTGAACGCGCTGGCAGAGTGCAGCGGTTTCCGGCAGCGGTTCCACTGTCGAAAAGAGCCATATAGGCAGATCGGGTTCGCCTCTGTGGAGGTAAACAACGGCACCATGGCAGGCTTCTGGCGTGAGACCGAAGACTGCGAGAGTCTTCTGCTCTCCTTTGCCCAGACACTTAAGCAGTGCGATCAATAGGCTTTTCAAGGACCCAACCCCGACCGGAAACACATGAGTTTATCTTGATTCTTTTGGGAAACTCGTACTGTAAAGTTACTATTTTCGGGCGTTGTTCGGCGTGGCTCATAATGATGTCTGGTGCTTACATGTTGCTTAGAGCTTTGCTTTTGCTGACGTTCGCTGGCCTGGTTGCAGGTCAGAACAGGCTATCGCAAAAATATCCGGGAGACGTCGGTATTGAATCAGATCCGGACGTGCTCTTCAGTGAGAACTTCGAGAGTGGAGATTTGAAAAAGTGGGATGAGCGCAAAGGGCCCGTCGCAGCAACAGAAGAATCACCAAATTCCGGCAAATGGTGCGTGCGTATGCCGATGCAGCGCGGGGCCAACACTGGCGGGCACACCATCAAGTGGTTCATGCCCGGAGCTGACAAGGTGTATGTGCGTTTCTATGTGAAGTTCTCAAAAGACTATCAATACAACCATCATTTTGTCAGCCTGATGGCTAATCAGGCTGGAAACAAGTGGTCCGGCTTCGGGAAGGCCGGCCTGAAACCGACTGGCACCTACTATTCAACAAACATGGAACCATGGTTCGCATGGGGTAAGAATCCATCGCCCGGGGAAGTAAATTTCTATAGTTACTTTCTCGATATGGAACCTGACCCCAAGAGCGGCATGTACTGGGGCAATTCCTTCTTCCCACCCGGGCCGGCACGCGGTACTGCTGCGGGGCCGAGTCGTTTCATCCCCGAACTCAACAAATGGCAGTGCTGGGAATTCATGATGCAGGCCAACTCCGCTCCGAATGTGGCGGATGGCAGGCAGGCTATGTGGGTGGATGGTACGCTGCTGGGCGAATTTTCCGGCATTCGCTGGCGCGACAATCCTGATCTGAAGATCAATACATTGTGGCTGGAGCACTATGGCTACGATGCCGGCGACCCGACCAAACAATACTGGAAAGATGAGCAGGCCGTGTGGTTCGATGATGTGGTTGTCGCGCGTAGTTACATCGGGCCAATCTTTCCCTCTGCTCCAAAATAAGGGCACCTGAATATCCGCTGCAGGCATCAAAAGGGAACACGGATCTCGGAGCCATTATGAGTGCTGAAGAGCAGCGCCTTGCGGAGTCTCGGGACTCGACCATCCCGTGGAAAAAATGGGGTCCGTACCTGAGTGAGCGCCAGTGGGGCACGGTCAGGGAAGATTACAGCCAGGATGGCAATGCCTGGAACTATTTCCCCCATGACCATGCGCGTTCCAGGGCGTATCGTTGGGGCGAAGACGGTTTGGCTGGATTCTCAGACGACAAACAGAAGCTGTGCTTCTCGCTTGCCCTCTGGAACGGTGCCGACGCGATTCTTAAGGAACGCCTGTTCGGGTTGACGAACGGCGAAGGCAATCACGGCGAGGATGTGAAGGAGTATTACTTCTACCTCGACAGCACTCCGACGCACTCGTACATGAAGTATCTGTACAAGTATCCGCAGCAGCCTTATCCATACGAGGACCTCGTGCTGACCAATCGTGATCGCACGCGCGATGAGCTGGAATATGAGTTGCTCGACACCGGTGTGTTCGACAATGACGAGTATTTCGATGTCTTCGTCGAGTATGCGAAAGCCTCAGCCGAAGACGTGCTGATTCGAATCACCGTGCATAATCGCGGCAGCGAACCGGCGCCTCTGCATGTGTTACCGACGCTGCTGTTTCGCAATACCTGGTCCTGGTACAACGGCACGAAGCCGCTTCTGCAGCGGACAGAGAACAGTTCGGCCACTTCGATTAGCATCGAGCATTCCGACCTCGGCAGCTATCAATTGCACTGCGAAGGTCAGGTCCCGCTGTTGTTCACTGAGAACGAGACAAACAACAAGCGGATCTTTGCAACACGAAATCGGAGCCCGTACGTGAAGGACGGAATCAACAATTACATCGTCCACGGCCGCGACGAAGCCATCAACCCAGCCGGGACCGGTACCAAAGCAGCGGCGCATTATCAGAGGGTGGTTCCGGCGGGCGAAGCGAAAGTGATCAAGCTGCGGCTGAAGCGCGAAGAGTCCGACAGCAACAGTGATCACTTTGGAATCGATTTCGACCAAGTATTCGCGGCCCGCAAAATGGAGGCCGATGAGTTCTACGAAAACATCAGCCCGCCCACGCTCAGCAAAGACGAAGCCCTGGTGATGCGGCAAGCTTTGGCCGGAATGTTGTGGTCGAAGCAATATTACCACTTCGATTTGGATATCTGGCTGGAAGAGCACGGCTGTCATCCCACGGCTTCACGCCGAAGCCACTCCATGCGTAACAAGGAGTGGTTCCACATGTTGAACGATGACATCATCTCGATGCCGGACAAGTGGGAATATCCGTGGTACGCGGCATGGGATCTCGCTTTCCATACAGTTGCGCTGGCGATGGTGGATCTGGACTTTGCCAAGCAACAAATTGAGTTGATGCTGCGCGAGATGTACCTGCATCCAAACGGCCAGATTCCGGCTTATGAATGGAATTTTGGGGACGTGAATCCGCCGGTGCATGCGTGGGCAACCTGTTACATCTACTACCTTGAGAAGGAGCGGCAGGGCAAAGGCGACATCACTTTCCTGAAACTCGCCTTCCAAAAGCTGCTGCTGAACTTTACGTGGTGGGTAAACCGCAAAGACCCTTCCGGCAAAAATGTGTTTGAGGGCGGTTTTCTGGGGTTGGATAACATCGGGGTGTTCGATCGCAGCGCGCCACTACCGACGGGCGGATTTCTGGAGCAGGCGGACGGCACGGCCTGGATGGCGCTGTTCTCGCAAAACATGCTGGAGCTTGCGCTGGAATTGGCCGAGCACGATCCGATGTACGAAGACATGGCGCTGAAGTTCATCGAGCATTTCATGTGGATTGCTTCCGCCATGGACCGGATCGGGGATAACCAGGATGAGATGTGGGACGAGCGGGATGGCTTCTTTTACGACCTACTGCGATTGCCTGACGGCTCAGCGCAACGTCTAAAGGTCCGATCGATTGTAGGGCTGCTGCCGCTGTGCGCAACTACTATATTTCCGCACGGTGTCGACCAGAAATACCCCAAGCTGATGGAGCGAGCTAAACGCTTCATGGAGCGTCACAGAGAAACTGTCGCAAACATTGCCCCTCCGGATTGCCCCGGCTGTACGGGCCGGGCAATGCTCGCAATTCTGAACGAGGACAAGCTGCGCCGGATTTTGACAAGGGTGCTCGATCCGGAGGAATTCTGGAGCGAATACGGCATCCGCTCACTTTCGCGCCTTCATGCCACGGATCCATACAAGGTTTACGTAAATAATCACGAGTACCGGGTAGATTATCTGCCGGCGGAATCGAATACCGGAATGTTTGGCGGCAACTCTAATTGGCGCGGTCCGGTCTGGTTCCCGGTCAACATTCTGATCGCACGCGCGCTGATGCAGTTCTATATGTATTACGGCGAGTCGTTCCGCATCGAATGTCCCACCGGATCTGGAAACAAGATGAGCTTGTTCGAAGTAAGCCGGGAACTGGCTCGCAATCTCACAGGTATTTTCGTGCGCAATGACGAGGGCGTAAGGCCGGTATATGGAGGTTCTGCGAAGTTTCAGAATGATCCGTACTGGCGCGACTGTATCCTCTTCTACGAATACTTCCATGGGGATAACGGAGCAGGAATCGGCGCAAACCATCAGACAGGCTGGACGGGCGTTGCTGCACGCGTGATTCAGATGATGGGATACATGAGCGCCGAGGAAGCGTTGGGCGCAACGATGTCCAAGCCCGCAGCCAGGAGCTACCGAAGGAAATAAAGCTATCAGGATTCCAGTACGGAACGGATTCGCGTTGCCAGGGTTTCCTGCGAGAACGGCTTTTGCAGAAGTGACATCTCGGTTTGCAGGATGCCGTGCGTCGCCATCGTCTCTTCTGTGTATCCGCTCATAAAGAGGACGCGAATATTGGGGCGCTGGCGCCTGACGCGCTGCGCAAGTTCGCGCCCGTTCATTCCGGGCATAACCACGTCGGTAAGCATCAAGTGAATGTTTTCGGTGCAGCCTTCCAGCATTTTCAGCGCAGCATAGCCCATCAGAGGCTTCCATAACCTTATAGCCGAGACTCTTCAAAACAAATGCGGCGAAAACGCGAACCTCACGTTGGTCCTCAACCACAAGGATCGTCTCCTTGCCCGTAAGTTGCACCGCACCAGAGACATTTTCGATCTGTTCAACTACGCCGTCTTTGCGGGGCAGATAGACACGAAAGGATGTGCCCTGTCCCGGCTTGGAGCTGACGTCGATACAGCCTCCGCTCTGCTGGACGATGCCATAAACCATCGATAAACCCAGGCCAGTTCCAGTCCCGCGCGCCTTTGTCGTGAAGAACGGCTCAAATATATGTTCGAGTGTCTCCTCGCTCATCCCTACGCCGTTATCCGTCACAGTCAGCCGGACATGCGGGCCAGGCTGACAGGTTGCGATTTCGCTCCCCGAATTGCCCATTATTACGTTTTCGGTTTCGATGGAGAGTGATCCGCCCAATGGCAGCGCATCGCGCGCGTTCACCGCCAGATTCATTAGCACCTGATGGAGTTGCCCGGAATCCGCCATTACGTGACCCAATTCCGGAGAGAGTCGGACCGTAAGTTCGATGTCTTCGCCGATTAGCCTGCGCAGCATTTTCTGCGATTCTGCAATGATCGAGTTCAGTTCAACCAGTTCAGGTTTGATCACCTGCTTGCGGCTAAAGGCCAGCAGTTGGCCCGTTAACGAAGCCGCGCGGTCGCCGGCCTTGCGAATTTGCGTGATTTGCTGGTGAAGTGAGCTCCCGCTTTCAAGACTGCCAAGCGCAAGCTGGCTGTAGCCATTGATCACAGTGAGCAGATTATTAAAGTCGTGGGCGATACCGCCCGCAAGCCGACCGATGCTTTCCAGGCGTTGTACTTCAGCCATTTGCGTCTGCAGGCGCTTGCTCTCCGTAATGTCTGAGAAGATCGTGGCAAATTCTCCAGGCGCTGTCCGGTAGGCAGTTACCTGGAACTATCTGCCAACCACGAAAGCACGTTGCTCAAAGTGCTGCGATTCGCCGCTGAGCACAACCTGACCAAATCGTTGGATCCAGACATCCTCCAAATCTCGGGACCACTTCGCGGACCGTTCTGCCGATTACGTCCTCCACTTTGAGACCGGTATGTTTTTCAAAAGCCGAATTGGCCGTCAGAAAGCGGTAATCAACGGGCTCGCCTGCACTGTCAAATATAATCTCCTGAACCGCAAAGGCGTTGGTCATGGTCTCGAATAAAGTCTGGTAACGCTCTTCAGCCCTGCGCTGACCCGTAATATCGCGAGCAATTCCGATGGCACCCTCCACTCACCGGCTTCGTTGCGCAACGGCATCACACGCCAGTTATAAATTGTTCTGCCCTGCGAGGTCTCCATGTTCAGTTCGACCTCAACAGGACATGGCAGTTTCAAAAACCTGCGAGAGCGCACGTTCAATATCCGCAGCAACTGGGCCAAGGCCCAGTTCAGATGGCTTTTTGCCGACGATTGCCTCTGGTCCGATTCCCAGGTAATTGGTGATGCCCGGGCTGATGTAGAGGTACTGCATTTGACGGTTGAAATGAGTGATTACGTCGGGTGAAGCTTCGAGCAATGTGCGATAACGGTCCTCGCTTTCCTGCAGAGCTCGTTCGGCCTGTTTGCGCTCGGTAATGTCCTGCCCAATGCTGGTCACCATCGTAATCTGGTCCACTTCGTCACGCAGAACAGTGTTGCTCCAGGAGATGGTCCGCCGCTCGCCGCTGCGCGTAAGAAGCTCGTTTTCCAAGTGCGTGGGAAGATTTCGAGCAGTGCTGCTGAACAGGTCGCTCAACTCGTTCCGGGTCTCTTCGGGAATGAACATGCTGAACCAGTCCCCACCTATCACTTCCCCGCACGACCAGCCTGTCAGTTTTAGCAGAAAGTCATTGCAGAACGTGACTCTGCCGGAACGGTCCAGCAGCACCGCGATCAGATCGATTTTTTCGAGTGCTTCACGATAGCGCCGTTCACTGCGCAGGAGTGCCTGCTGGGGACTGCGGCGCTCCGTGATGTCACGCACAATATTCTGCCGATAGCGCCTGCCTTCCGTTTCAATCAAGCGGGAACTAATTTCGACTGGAAAGTGCGTGCCGTCACGTTTACGGTGCTCAGCCTGAAAGACAATGCCTTCATAGCCTGGACGCTCGATGTTGGCAGGCGGTTGGTGAAACGACTGTTCGGATCCGAACTCGATCAACTCGCGAAGATCCATTCCCACGAGTTCTTCGCGACTGTAGCCATATGTGTCGACTGCCCGGTCGTTTGCTTCAATAATCCGGCTCTGGTCGTCCATCAAAAAAATGATGTCGTTGGCATATTTGCTCAGATAAGTCGTACTGCCCGCGCAGAGCTCGGTGAGCCCGTTCCGCCTTATACTCGCGCATGTAGAAAATGGACCGCTGGTGGCGCCAGGAGAGGGCCGATAATCGCGGCAGTAAGCAGAATCAGAACGGTCGCCAGCAGCAGCACCCAACTTCCCGCACCGCGGATTGCGGCGTAGCTTTCTTCCGCATCGACCTTTGAAATCAGAAACCAGGAGGAATCCGGAATTACGCGTACGGCGGCAAGTACTGGAACCCCTCGATAGTCCAGGCCGCGAATGATGCCTTTCTGTTCGGGTGCGCCGACACTCTCAAAGATTGTGCCGGGCGCGGCTGGAAACATCAGGCTGAGCGAGGTCTCTCCGCGGTAACGAGTGTCGTTCAGAAACATCACGTTCGGGCCCTCGCGGCGTAGCAACAGGACTTCTGCGGAGCGACTATGCCCGGGCCATGATTCGATCTCCTGAAACAGCGAGCGCCTGGGAGAGAGAGTTAAGCGGAGCGTGCCAAGGGGCTCTGCGCCGGGCTCACGGGAAGGCACAGGTAGCAGCAGATCAACATGGACATCCTGCGTGGTCTCACCCATGTGCAGGTCAGACAGGAAGGGTTTACGGGAATCCAGCGCCTGTTTTGCCGCCTGCCTGACCGGCGTTCTCGGTTGCGTCCGGCCGGAGGTAGAAAACATCGTGTCGCCATCAGGTGTAATGAGTGCAACGTCGCTGTATCCCTTGGCTTCCTTCAGGTGATTGAGCCAGTTCGATACCAGACGATTTGTTCCCGGCTTAGCCGAACCGTCCAGAATCTGGTACGACCTCCGGGACGGCGGGCATGGTGGCGACAATGGCCTCGCCATCTGACACGAAATCCCTGCGCCAAGAGGCAATCTCGCGCACCTTCAGGTTCGCGATTGCTGAGATCTCATTCTGGATTTCCGCTTCCAGGTGTTCGGAAAGCGCACGATGATAAAGGAACCCGCCGGCGACGATTCCGACGGACACTATGAGGAACAGCGCAAAAAGCCACGTGGCTGGCCGTTCCTGTTTCGGCGCAGCTTGCATACATCAACTCCGCACGAGTCGGGACTCTTTAACTCTAGCAGACAGCGAACAAAGTACGCGGCGGCGAGCCAAAATTGCGCTCACCGCCGCGAAAGGTTGTTTCGCTCTGCTAAAAGTCTACGCGGAGGTTGAACTGGATTACACGACTCAAGCCGCGCTGCGAGGTCACCCTGCCGAAGCTCGTACTGGTCGGGTCAATGTTCGGACCCGAGAAGTTAGTGTGGTTGGTCGCGTTCAGGAGATCGATTGAGAAGTTGGTATTCAACCGCTCGTGAATCCTGAAGCGCCGTTGTACTTTGGCGTCCCAGTTCCGGATACCATCGGCGCGCAGCGCGTTGAGAGTGATCGGGAACATGCGGACCTGATAGCTGCCCGGTTGCTGAGAGGATCGGCCTTCAAAACCGTTGAAGCCCGAAGGAACGGCGCCGGTACCGGTGAATGTTATTTTTGGATCGAACCAGGCGTGCATGTCGTTGGCGTTGACACCATCGTGATTGAACAGCGCGCTGATGTTGTTCATGTCGCCGTAGAAGAAACGGTTACCCCAATCGCCAGTGGCCGGACCGGACTGACGCTGATAAATCCAGCTGATCTGCCATCCACCAACTACGTGCTGGAGAGGGCTGCTGTTTACCCAGCGCTTTCCCTTGCCAAATGGCAGTTCGTAAATTGTGCTCCAGACGAAGCGATGCGGGAGCGTGTTGTTGTTCGGGCGTTCGGTGAGTTGGGTATCGAACTCATTGGCGTACCAGTTCTTAACTCTGCTGTCCGCATAGGTGTACATCAGCGAAGTCTGGAAGCCCTTGGCAAAGCGCTTCTCAAACTGGAACTGGAGATCTTTGTACCACATGCTGCCCTTGGAATCTTCCCAGCTCTTCGCGGTCCTGAGATCGGTCCCCATAATCGCGTAGGGACGCAGCAGGGCGTGCTTGCGGATTGTGGTGCTGGTGAAGAAGCCCTGGGTGCGGAGGTAGTTGTACAACTTCGGATCCGAGGTTTGCAGGGTCGGGAAGTTGGCAACGTTAAACGGGTTGGGTACGTTCAGGTTCAGGTTGTCATCGAGCGCCTGATTGCGCATGTTTCCCGTAGCCCAATACTGCTGCGGCAGGGCGCTGAACCGATTTTTCTCCTGATAGAAGTAGGAGTAAGCGCCGTTGTAGGACGCTTCAATGACCATGTCCTTGCCAACTTCACGCTGTACGCCGATTCTCCAGCGCTGTTGGGCGGCAGGCTTGAAGTCGGCTGGCCGGGTTGTGTAATTACGGCCCCAGCGGATCGCCGCACCGAGGGTATTCCCGTAGGGGGCGTCGAAGCGTGTGCCATCGGCACGCACCGGAAACGGATCAGCCAGCAAAGTTCTACTGGACGTCAGATTCGCGATTGTGCCAACTCCACAGCAAAAAGTCAGGCCGTTGTCGTTTGTGATGGTTGTGCTCGTTGGCTGGCTGAAACCGTCCTGGGCTGGCCGGTCGTTGTTGACATTGAAGGTGTCATAGAACCAGCCGTAACCACCGCGCAGAACGGTCTTGCTGTTCAACTGATAGACCATACCAAAGCGCGGCGCTATGCGGTGCGTGCCGGGCGAGAAAGTCCCGACGCCGTTCGTTCCAAGATAGATGCTTCCGCCAAGCACGGAGAATTGAGAGGCCGGAAGTTCGGTCAGCGGGCTCTTGGCATAAGCGGCCTGAACTGCATCCGCAAAGGGTGGTTTATAGTCCCACATGAGACCGCTGGCCAAACCGCGGTTGAAGCGTTCCGTGGTGCCACCTTCACGCTCGTAGCGGATTCCCAGGTTGACGCGGAGCTTGTTAGACAGCCGCCAATCATCCTGGAAGTAAAGCGCGCGATAACGGGTCGTCAAGAATGAACTGTCGTTCGAGTCGATCGCGATTGTACTCGGAACGCCCATCATGAACGCTGCCCACTGAAGCCCGACGTTGGACGCCGTATTGGTATTGTCCGCAGCCTTCATGTAGTTGTTGTTGAAAGTGAACGTGCCGGATGACATTGCCCGGGCCCGCGCCCGTGAACCAGTAGCGCCGTTCGTTATAGCCGAACTTCAGCGAGTGGTTCCCGCGGATTGTGTTCAAGGCTGCCTTGCATCTCACCCGTGGAGCCACGCGTGCCGATCACCGGATAGCTCTCCGCTGACTCTCTCGATGTTCGGGCTATCGCCGAAGTCGAGCCGGGGAAGTTGCGTGTTTGCGCCTGCCTTGGCATCCATATAGGCGGGCAAGCCAACATCGCTCGGCTTGATTGCGGTACGGACGGAGTTCTGATCGCCTTCGTTGAAACGCGTGAAGTTGGTGCCGAGGTTCAGAACTGTCGAGCCATTCATGGTCCAGACGTAATCGGCGCCAAGTCCCTTGTTGATGCGGGTCAGACCGTTGGAGTGCATGCCTGGCTTGGTTTCGTAGGTCCAGTCGTACTCGTTCGCAAGGCGGTGATTCCAATACCAGCGGCCGGAAAGCCGATGTTTTTCACTGATGTTGTAATCGAGGCGATTGACCATGGAATTGAACTTTTCGTCCTTGGGCATCGCGGCTGCGTAATAGTTGTACTGTCCTTCGGCGTTCACGAGTCCGGGTACGTTGTTGGGCTGCGGGTATATCGATTCATAGAACTTATACATCGGGTTCAGAACCGGGACGCCCTTATTGCCTGCAAAGGGCATACGGGTGACGCGACCGTTGATCGTCGCTGCGGAGCGCGGATCGTAAACCTGATATTTGTTTGCACCGTCGGGCAGGCTCAACAGGTCGGAAAAGTCGCCCTGGCGCCATGCCATTTTGGGCACCGTGCGATTGACCGAGGATGTTGTTTCAGCCTTCTTCTGGTAAATCCCGTTGTAGCTGAAAAAGAAGAAAAGCTTGTCCGTCCCGTTGTAAATCTTGGGGATGCGGACTGGTCCGCCAAGTGTCCCGCCGAAGTTGTTGGAGCGGCCGGGGCCCTGCTTCTGGGCATCCGAGCTGAGCTTGCCCTGCGCAACCTGCGCGTCATACTGCAGACGAGTAAAGTGCGGGGTGGCGTTCCAGCGCTGCTGCCAGTGTTGATCATAAAGCGACCCGTGGTAAACATTGGTGCCTGCCTTTGTCATGACGTTAATTGTCGCGCCGGAGGTGTGGCCCGTTGAAGCGTCAAACGAAGACGTTTCCAGTTTGAACTCTTCGACTGCGTCCGACGGCGGTGTGAAACCGACGCGGCGACCCGTACCGGTGACGGGCGAACCGTCAATAGAGTACTCGTTCTGGCCGACGCCACCAGCGGTGTTGAATGCCGAGGTCCCGCCGTTATCGAAGGGGCGGCGATATTCAGGTTGGCCGGTCCACTGCATGCCGGCAGCGAGTCCTGTGAGAGCGAACGGATTCATGTCGGAAAACGGCAGGGCCATAACCTGCTTGTTGTCGATCACGCGACCGCCGGAAGCGGAGGTCGTGTCGAGCAGCGGCGCCTGTGCCGTGACCTCCACAACGTCTGACACTGCACCTAGCTGCATCTGGAAGTCGATGTCGAGGCGGCCGCCAACATTGAGCGCGAGGCCGGTCCGGACTGACCGCTTGAATCCGGCAAACTCCACAACGATGCTATAGGTGCCAGGGTTGAGGAAGTTTGCTTCGAAATATCCTGTGCTGTTGCTTGTGGTGCGGTTGATGGTATTGGTTTCGGTATTTGTCACGACCACCGTTGCACCTGCAATCAGGGCACCCTGCGGATCAGTGACTTTTCCGGTGATGCTTCCTCGTGAATCCTGCGCAAATCCCGTTACGGCGCAGAAAGCCAGAGCAAGCGAAAGAGTAGCAACGTTGCGACTCCACATAACAAGCTTCCCCCTTCGAAGCGTTTTTTTGATGATCCCGTTCACGGCACACCGTGCCGTTGATGGCATAAACAATATGTGCTCACGCAACCGTTGTCAAGGGTACTTACAATTTAAGAGTTATCGACCTTAAAAGTTCGTTATCGCTCTAAACTAACTTCCTGTTCGAGTTTGACGTGGAGTTTTTCTGAGCCGGAAGGCATCCAGTGATACCACGCTTTGCCCACCTTAGTGCGTTCCTGTTTGTAGCCAAGCGCCGAAAACACGACATAGTGCGGTTCCGCAATTGTCTGTAATTCGAATTCGCCGGTAAGTGAGGCGAGCGTGCGATGGAAGGGGGGTTGACCACTTGTATCGTCCTGCACCGAGACCCACGGAACGGGAGCGCCGGTACGGGCGTCCGTCACTTTACCGGTGATTGTATAGGTCGGAGTGGTGGTCTCATTCAAGCGCGACGCGCCGAAATGAATTGCGGATCCGGACCACCAGAACGCAAAAAATACTCCGGCTGATAATCCCCCGAACAACAGGAGAAGACGTACGATCTGCTTGAGGAAGAGTGTCCGTTCTTCGGCCGACTCTTCCCGCCAAAACTCAGGCAGCGGCACGCTATGAATAATATCGAACAACGTTCGTTCTTTCACGAGGCTATAATCTCGCTAGTGCCTGACCTGCTCCATTTGCATACGTATTTTTTGTTTCCGTTCGCAATCGACAAGGACGAGGTGCGTTCTCGCCACAAGGAATTGTGGACAGGCTCCACACGCTGGCTGGAGGGTCTGGACGCCTGGATTGCCCAGCATTGCAAGCCAGACACCTCACCACTCCTGGATTGTCTGGGACCGTGGCAGCGCTCAGCTTACACACGTTTTGACTGGGATGCTGCCGCTTACCACGACATGGTATTTTTCCACCCGGTTGTACGAGCAGTGTTTTTCGACACGGCGAATGGACGCGGCGCTTCCGACCAGGAGTCGCTGCTACGTTGCTATCAAATCGACCCAAACAGCACGTGCAAACTGCGTTTCGCGGCCCGCGATGTGAAAGGGCGTTCGGCCGAAGTGGATGTGACGGACCTGCGCCTGTTCCTGTTTGCAAACGGCATCGGGGTGCTGTCGATCGGCGTTGAGGCGTTTGGCATTTCCGGGGCCGACGCGCTCTGGATCAACGAATCGATGCGCAAAATTTATCCTTCGAGCGGCCGGCAACTTCGGGAAGGCCGTATTCCGCATCAACTCTCGTTCGTCGCAGCTCGCGAGGGCGGCGCGCGCGAAGTGCTGGCGGAAGAAAATTTCGAGCAAGGCGAACTTCGCGGCGTCCTCCCGCCATTGTCGAAGACCATCAAAGAATTGCTCTACTTCGCTGATTACGAAAAAGATGAATATGAGCCGGTGTTGGACGAGCGCATGATCGTCTATACTTATGCCGCGCTCGATCCGGCCAGCCTGCCGGATAACTACATCACTTCGGAAGATTATAAAGTTTTCCTGAGCCGACTTTTGTATGTGGATCGTGATGGGCCTTCGTATAGATACGACCCGCAGTTTGTACGCGAGCAAATGGGGCTTCAGATGTATGACCGCTGGGCTCATCTGGGAACCTGGTACGGGTTCACGAGTTACAGCAATATCACCGTTGTGATCGGCACCTACAACTGCGACGAGCACGAGTTGCGCGAGGGTTTTCTAATCCACAGAATGTTTGCCATGCGTTACTTCCTGGCAGCGCTGGTGGCGATTTTCTATCGCGCTACTCTATTGAGTTTTGAGGAGCGTTCGGCGCAGGTTTCCAAAAAGTTGTATCTGGACCAGGAGAAGGGGAAAATCCATCGCGAGACGATCTCCAGCGCAAATGATCTGCGCGCGTCGTTCGTACAGTTCACCAACTACTGGTATTTCAGCGAACTTGCGAACAAAGATGAGGAGATGGAGCACTTCAAGCTGCAATGCGAACAGTTTCGGATCGAGCCGAAGAAGCAGGAGATTGAGGATGAAATCGGGAAACTGAATTCGTTCCTCGACAACTACTATCAATCGCGCAACACAGAGGCGGTCAACCGACTCGCGCTTTTGAGCCTTATTTTCGGCGCCGGCGCGGTGCTGACCGGCTTCTTCGGAATGAATTTCGGGCGCGGATTTCAGCGGCTCTTTTTTGAACCCGACTCACAATCGTTGCCGTTCCACTACGCAGCGGTGGCGATAGCTTCGGTTCTGGCTCTCGGTGCGCTGCTATTCGGGCTGTATGTCGTGGTAATCCACTGGGCCGATTACAAAGAGACGCTAGTACCGAGGCGGCGCAAACGCTTCCGGCACCGATATACTGATAGACGGGATGTCTGACGTACCCTTCGTTCACCTTCACTGCCACACTGACTACTCGCTGCTTGACGGGGCCTGCGAGATAGGCCAACTCATGGATGTCGTTGCCGAGCAGAAGATGCCGGCCGTTGCGATGACGGACCATGGCAATTTGTTCGGCGCTGTCGAGTTCTATAACAAGGCCAAAGCGAAGGGAATTCAGCCGATTATAGGCTGCGAAGTGTATATTTCGCAGCAGGGCCATAAAACCCGCTCGGATACAGATCGCTACAACCACCTGGTTTTGCTGTGCGAAAACCAGGAGGGCTACCGCAACCTGATCCGGCTGGTCTCCACGGCTTACCTGGAAGGCTTCTACTATAAGCCGCGCATCGACAAAGACCTGCTGGCGCAACATTCCAAAGGGTTGATCGCGATGTCTGCCTGTCTGCGCGGCGACGTCAACGAGAGCCTGATGGCGGATCGTTACGAGGACGCTCGCAAACTGGCCTTCGAATATGTCAACATGTTCGGCAAAGGCAACTTTTTCCTGGAAATTCAGGACCACGGCCTGGATAAAGACAAGCTGGTAATTCCTCCCTTGATGCGAATGTCGCGCGAGTCCGGAATTCCGCTGATCGCGACCAACGACTCGCACTATCTGCGCAAGGACGACGCGCGCGCTCATGAAATCCTGCTCTGCATTCAGATGGGCAAGACGATGAGCGACCCGAACCGGATGAGCTGGGATCATCCCGAGTTCTACCTCAAGAACAGAGAGGAAATGCTTAAGCTGTTCGGCGAAATGCCTGAGGCGGTCAACCTGCCCTTTGAAGTTGCGCAGCGCTGTCACGTCAAGCTGGAAAAGGTAAAGGAACCGTTTCCGCGCTTCGACGTTCCGCCCGAACACACGACCGATAGCTACTTCGAATACGTCGCCCGGCAGGGTTTCGAGCGGCGCCGTGGACGGCTGGAAGCGCAGCGCGCCAAAGGCATGCTCAAGCACCATCTGGAAGAGTACGCAGAGCGGCTGGATCGCGAAATCAAGATGATCCAGCAGATGCAGTTCTCGGGCTACTTCCTGATCGTTTGGGATTTCATCCGGTTTTCGAAGCAGATGAACATCCCAGTAGGTCCGGGACGCGGTTCGGCTGCCGGAAGCCTGGTCAGTTTCGCGATGGAGATTACGGATATCGATCCGTTGCAGTATGGCCTGCTGTTCGAGCGCTTCCTGAACCCGGAACGCATCAGCATGCCTGATATCGATATCGATTTCTGCACGCGCAGGCGCGGTGAAGTGATTCAGTATGTAACTGAAAAATACGGCCGCGAGCAGGTCGCACAGATCATCACGTTCGGCACGATGGCGGCCAAGGGCGCGATCAAGGACGTGGGTCGCGCGCTCGATGTGAAGTACGCGGATGTGGAGCGGCTCACCAAGATGGTGCCGGCCACGCTCAATATCAAGCTTGAAGGATGCGATCGAGCAGGAACCGGGCTTCGACGACGCGGCCCGCAAAGATCCGCAGGTTAAGGAAATTCTGGAAGTTGCCCGCCGGCTGGAGGGCATGGCGCGTAACGCCTCTGTGCACGCCGCGGGCGTTGTGATTTCGCCGCAACCGCTACGCGAACTGGTTCCGCTGTACCGCACCAACAAAGAGGAAATTGTCACACAATACGACATGAGCGGGCTGGAGAAGCTTGGCCTGCTCAAAATGGACTTCCTCGGGCTGACTACGCTCACGATCGTTTTCGACGCGCTGGCGCTGATCAAGAAGCACCGCGGCGTCGAGATCGATCTGAACGAAATGCCGCTGGATGATCCCAAGGCTTTCGAGATCTTCTCGAAGGGCTACACGAGCGGCGTGTTCCAGTTTGAATCGTCGGGCATGCGCGACATTTTGCGTCGCTCGCAGCCTTCACGTATCGAAGATCTGTGCGCCTTAAACGCGCTGTACCGGCCGGGTCCGATTCAGGGCGGCATGGTCGACGACTTCATCGCGCGCAAGCACGGCAAGAAGGAAGTTTCGTTCGACCTGCCGGAGCTGAAACCGCTGCTCGAAGAGACGTACGGCGTCATCGTGTATCAGGAACAGGTGATGCAGATCTCGAACGTGCTCGCCGGCTACTCGCTGGGCGATGCCGATCTGCTACGCCGCGCGATGGGCAAGAAGAATGCGGAGGAGATGGCCAAGCAGCGCGTGCGATTCGTAACCGGCGCGCGCGAGAAGGGCCACCCGCAGAAGAAGATCGAAAAGATTTTCGACCTGATGGAGCAGTTCGCCGGGTACGGCTTTAACAAGTCCCATTCGGCCGCCTATGCCTACCTGGCTTACGTCACGGGCTACCTGAAGGCGCACTATCCGATCGAGTTCATGGCCGCGCTGCTCACGTCGGAAACGGGCAATACTGCCAAGATCGTCAAGTACATAAACGAATGCCGCGAAATGAACATTCGCGTGTTGCCGCCGGACGTCAATTCGAGCGATTGGACGTTTACTCCCGACGGCGAGGCGATCCGTTTCGGTCTGGGCCCGATCAAGAACCTGGGCCAGGGCGCGGTGGAGGCGATTCAGGCTGCGCGCAGCAGGGTTGGCCGCTTCCGCTCAATTTACCAGTTCTGCGAAGAAGTTGATCTCAACAGCATTAACAGGCGCATGATCGAGAGTCTGGTGCGCGCTGGCGCGATGGATTCACTTGACGGTACACGCTCCCAGTTCATGGCCGTGATCGATGCCGCGATGGAGCACGGGCAGCGCAAGCGCAAGGACGCTATCAGCGGCCAGGGCGGCTTGTTCGCCACGATGAGCCAGGAAGAAGAGAAGACCAGCGAGGTGCTGCCCAACGTTCCGGACTGGACCGCGATGGATAAGCTCAAGGGCGAGAAGGAGATGCTGGGCTTCTACGTGACCGGGCATCCGCTCGACGACTACATGGATAAGGTGAGTGAACTCGCCTCGCACGACAGCGAAACGCTGGAATCGGCGGGTCTTGCCCGCAGCGCCGAGGTGGCGGTCTGCGGTATTCTGACCACCATCGTCCGTAAACGTAACAAAGAAGGTAAGCTTTGGGCTACCATGCAGTTAGAGGATAAGAAGGGGCATATCGAAACGATGCTCTTTGCTTCCCAATACGAGAAGAATCTGCAGTTTCTCGTAGAGGATAAAGCGGTTCTGGTGCGCGCGACTGTGCTGCCCGAAGAGAATGCGCCACCAAGGCTGTCCGCCCAGGACATTACTCCGCTCGAAATAGTGCGGGTGCCGTTCGCGACTCTGGTTTCCATCAGGGTTTCTTTGAACCGGCAAACTGGCGACGCCGCTGGGGAGTTGACGGATTTGTTCAAACGCAAGCCCGGGAACACAGCAGTGCGCCTGAAGCTGGACAGACCCAGGGATTTCTCGGTGCTTTTGGACGTGCCCGAAAGGATTCGGCCGGACAAGGAATTCAAGGCTGAAGTGGAGCGCATCTGCGGTCCAGAAGCGTATGAGGAGTTGGCGCGGTAACCCAACGTGATTTCGATGAACGAAGAGAACAAGAAGCAGTCGGACGCGCTTGAATCGGAAATTGCCGAACTCCGTCTCACGGATGTCGGTACTGAGGCCCGCATCGCCCAATTGGAAGAGGAACTGCGCTCGTTGAGGGCGGAAGTCGTCGAGGCCGAACCGCCAGCGGCTCCAGCCTGGCAGCGCGTGAAGTTGGCCCGGCATCCGAAGCGTCCGCACACGCTGGATTACATCGAGCGTGTGTTTACGGATTTTCAGGAATTGCACGGCGACCGCGCTTACGCCGATGACCCTGCCATTGTGGCCGGATTCGCCATGCTTGACGGCAGGCCGATCTGCATTGTCGGCCAGCAAAAGGGTCGCGATACCAAGCAGAAGCTGCATCGTAATTTCGGAATGCCGAAGCCTGAAGGCTACCGTAAGGCATTGCGCATCATGCAATTAGCGGCAAAGTTTGGTCGCCCGATCGTCACCATGCTCGACACTCCAGGAGCTTATCCGGGCGTCGATGCGGAAGAGCGCGGGCAAGCGGAAGCGATCGCAGTGAATCTTCGTGAAATGGCGCGCATGGAGGTTCCCATCGTGTCGATCGTGATCGGTGAGGGCGGTTCGGGCGGCGCGCTGGCATTGGGTGTCGGAAATCGCGTGCTGATGCTGGAAAATGCTGTTTATAGCGTGATTTCTCCTGAAAGCTGCGCAGCTATCATCTACAGGGACGCAAGTAAGGCGGAGCAGGCTGCGGTGGCGCTTAAGTTGACCGCTCAGGATCTGATCAAGCTTGGCTTGATCGACGGAATTATTCCCGAACCAGGCGATGGCGCCCACTCTGATTACGACGAGGCGGCTCTGCAGCTGAAAGCCGGCCTGCTTAATGCTCTGGGCCAACTTCGCACAATGACCCCGAAAGAACTTGCTGATCAGCGATATACTAAGTTTCGTCAAATGGGTAATTTCTTTGCGGAGACGGGTGTTTGAGCCGGAAAGCTGTCGGCATTATCGTCGGAATAGTCTTTTTATTTGTTGGACTTGTGTTGTATAGCACAATGAGCGGCAAGGCCTATCGCGTGGAAGTTTGCATGGAGTTCGCAGGACGCAAGTCCTGCCGGACCGCGCGCGGTGAGACGCAGCAGCAGGCGTTGCGAACCGCTACGAGCAATGCATGCGCTCTGATCGCCTCCGGTGTGACCGATTCAATCGCATGCGAGCACTCTGTGCCGGTTAAAGTCACATGGCTCTCAGAGAAATAAGGTCGAGTCTGTTTCTTTTTCGGCACTTTATACGTCTAACCTATATTCGGAGAGCTTTGGGTGATGTTTTATTGAACATTCCCGGGCCATCTCGCGTCTGAACCATTCGGGAGTAAATAGCGTGAAGCGCAAGTGGAAAATCCTATTAGGAGTTGTCCTGCTCTTAGTGATCGCGGGCGGAGTTTACGCCAGCTATCGTTATAGCCAGGCCGGCATTGTCACGGTTCAGACCGGGAAAGTCGCTCGTCAGGACTTGACGTCCGTGGTCACAGCGTCGGGCGAAATCAAGCCGCGCTATTACGTAAATATCGGCAGCAATGCCGTGCAGCCCTCGCGCATTATGGACATCCTTGTTAAGGAAGGTGACCGGGTAAAGAAGGGCCAGTTGCTGGCCAAGCTAGAATCCGTTCAACCGGAAGCCGACGTGGCTGGACAGCGTGCTTCGGTCAGTTCCATAGAGGCTGACTCGGCAGCGTCCGAAGCCGGTTTGCGAGCGGCCGATGAGAACATTAAGACGACACAAGCGAGCATCGAGCGGGCCAAGGCCGATCAGGAACGCGCCAGACTGAATTTTGAGCGCGCTCAGCAGCTTTTTAAAGAACAGCTCATAGCCAAACAGGAATTCGACCAGCGCCGCGCCGAGTTCGATTCTTTGGCGGCGGGTGTACGCGAAGCAGAAGCGCGCCTGGCGCAGGCCAGAGCACAGCGCGCCCAGTTGTCCGCTTCTCTATCGGCTTCCCAGCGTCGCATCACGCAGGCGCAAGCAGGCTTGCGACGCGCCACGGACGTGCTGGAGCGCACTCAGGCGCTCTCCCCGTTGGAAGGCGTTGTCACCAACCTGCCGGTTCGCGTGGGTGAGACGGTAGTCCCCGGTATCCAGAATTCTCCGTCCAGTCTGATCATGACAATTGCGGACATGTCCCTGATCACGGCGGAAGTGAAAGTTGACGAAACCGATATCGTGAACGTGACGCTCGGCCAGGTGGCCGACATTACGATCGACGCGATTCCGAACAAGACTTTTAAAGGCCATGTGATCGAAATCGGCAACACAGCGATATTGCGCTCGACCGGCTTGGCGGCTTCGCAAAGCGCTATTTCCAGCCAGGAAGCGAAAGATTTCAAGGTTGTGATCGCGTTGGACAATCCGCCGGACGAGATTCGTCCCGGACTTTCGTGCACCTCTAAAGTAACGACGGCCAGACGCGAGAAATCTTTGACGATCCCGATTCAGGCGCTGACCGTGCGCCAAAAGGGCGATCTGGAACCCGCCCCGAAAAAGGGAGTGCAGGCTGCTACCAAGTCTGATCCCGTTGCGGACAAAGCGAAAAAGGAAGAGCTGCAAGGTGTATTTGTGATCGCCGGTGAGAAGGCAGTTTTCCGCAAAGTGGAGACTGGAATCACTGGCGCGACCGACATTGAAGTCTTGAGCGGATTGCAGGAAGGTGATGAAATCATCACCGGCAGTTACAAGGTAATTCGTACCCTCCGCAACGAGACTAAAATAAAAGTAGATAATAAGAGTCCAGTGAAGACCGAAAGCTAAACAACTCTCGGCAGAATTCATAAACAGGAACACGCATGGCAAACGCAGTAGCAGAATCGGTAAATCGCGGTGAGCAACTCAAGCGCGACGGAGTCGTCATTCGTACGTACGATCTGTGGAAGACGTACGTCATGGGTGACCAGGAAATCAATGCGGTCTCCGGTTGCGATGTGGAGATCAAACGTGGCGAATATGTCGCCATTATGGGACCGTCCGGCTCCGGCAAGTCCACGTTGATGAACCTGATCGGCTGCCTCGACACGCCGACCAAAGGTGACTATTACATCAACGGCAATCTTGTCAGTTCCATGAACGACGATGAACTCGCGCGGATCAGGAACAAGGAGATCGGCTTCGTTTTCCAGACGTTCAACCTGCTGCCGCGCGCAAGCGCGTTGCACAACGTGGAACTGCCGTTGATCTACTCGGGCATGCCCGCCGATCAGCGCCTGGAAAGAGCGAAGTTGTCGCTACGCCATGTCGATCTTGAACAGCGCATGTATCACAAGCCGAACGAACTCTCCGGTGGACAGCGTCAACGTGTCGCCATCGCTCGCGCGCTGGTCAACGATCCTTCGATCCTGCTGGCTGACGAACCGACCGGAAACCTCGACACGGCAACCGGTAACGAAATCATGGCATTGTTCGAGCGCCTGCACCAGCAGGGAAACACGATCATTCTGGTAACGCACGAACACGACATCGCAATGCATGCCTGGCGCGTGATTCACGTGCGCGACGGCAAAGTGGAAAAAGACGAAAAGATCAGGTAATTCACCGATCGGGCGATTGAATACCCAATCGCCCGATCATCCAATCCTCATCCTGTTAACGTCCGATTGCCAACCTCTCTGCCAGCATATCCGGCAGCCCCGCCTTTCGAATCCTCGCCTGAGCTTTCGCCACATCGTACGGCACGCGCCGGTAGGTCACGAGTTTTTCCTGCGAGTTGTATAGGCAGTAGGCGGCTCGCCAATCGCGATCCCTGGGTTGGCCGACCGAACCGGGATTGATCAGAAACTGTTCGTCGTGCTGAAGTTCGAGTACGTATTCCGCGTCCGTCGTGTTCATCTGGGGAATCGGTCTCGTTCCGTTGCGATGGCAACGAAAGCCGCCCTGCAGGTGGGTGTGTCCGAAGAACGCGAGGTTGCCGGTAAGCGCCGTGCAGTGGTGTCCCACCGCGCTTGGATCAATCAAATATTCGTCCTCGTCCAATGGCGAGCCGTGCAGCACTTGAAAGTCTTCGACCTCCAGCGGACCCTTGGGGAGTCCACGCAGGTAAGCGAGTTGCTCCGGAGTCAGTTTTTCGGCAGTCCAGGTCACGCACCTGCGCGCGGCCGGGTTGAACCATTCCAGATCCTCCGAACCCGCGCAAGCTTTATCGTGATTGCCACGAACTACGCACATAGCGTTTGCGCGGACCCAATCCACCACCGCACCGGGATCTGCTCCATAGCCGACCAGGTCACCGCAACAGATCACTTTGTCGTAGCGATCGCGCGTGGAGTGCAAAACAGCCTCCAGCGCCTCCAGGTTGGAATGTAAGTCGCTGACGATTAAATAGCGCACAGGCGTATTAGTGAGACCTCTGGCGGAGCGCCCAGCCTGGCCGGAACTCCGACCGTGCCTATGCCCCGGCTCACGTAAATCGAACTGTTGTTCTGCTTGTAAGCGCCGTAAACGTACGGCGTAAAAAAACGCGCCACAGTCAAATACTGTTCGAGAATTTCAACCGTAATCTGGCCACCGTGCGTGTGTCCGGCCAGCGTAAGATGGAAGCCTTTGCTGTCCGCAACCGGGAAAACGTCCGGGTTGTGCGAGAGCAGCAGGTTGCAATCGCCGGGCACGATCAACTGTTCCGCGCCTTCGAGGTACGGGTGGCGCATACGTTGATAGTCTACTCCTGCAAGGTTGAGATGAGCATTGCCAAATCGCAACCGCCTCGCCTCGCCTCGCAAAAAGCGCATGCCCAACCTGGCGCCCTGCTCTGTCGTGTACGCCTCGGCGTTGGCGTAGATCTCGTGGTTCCCCAGGCATCCGAAAGTTCCCGCGTCAGAGCGCAGGCGCGACAATTCTGCCAGACAGTCATCAAGTGGATCGTGGAGCGACGTGATCAGGTCGCCGGTGAGAACGGCGACATTCGCGCGCGTGCTGTTGGCCATGTTGACCGCCCGGGCAACATCCTTGCGGCTAAGGAATGCGCTGCAATGAATATCGGTCAGTTGGACGATGCGCAACCCGTCGAGGTCTTTCGGCAGGCCCTTGATCGGAATATCAACTTCGCGCACCGATAGCGCATTGCGCTCGACGAAAACGCCGAAGCCTGTTGCTGCTACCGGAGCCACGACTACGGCGGTACGCGCGACGTTTAACAGGTGTCGTCGCTCAGGGTTGAACTCGGGTTTGGGCAGCTTTCGCCAGGCAACACCCAGGATGAAGATGCCCAGCGAGGTGAGTCCCCAGGCTATCCCGGCGCCGCGAAACCAACTCAGGTACGGCGAGGGCGTCAGGTGCCGCGCGATGAGAGGAATGCTGGTCCCGAGACTTACGATGACCCACGCGCAAAGAGTCCAGATAAGCACGCGCATGGCTCGGCGCGGTGTCCACGTGCCGAACGCATAATGAACGCCCAGCACAAGGAAACAAGCCAAAAGGTCGGGGATATGCCGCCAGAGCGGATCAGGCATGTACTTCTTCAATTTTAGCGCGGTTGGGGCATGTTACCTTCATTGCATATGCTTTATCAGAGACTGCGAGCCGCAGGGCTCGTCTGCTTTGCCATACTGGCGGCGCTACCGCTTTCCGCCCAGACTCGTCTGCTTCGTTTCCCGGATATCCATGGCGACAAAGTCGTGTTCACTCATGCCGGTGATCTGTGGACAGCAAACACCGCAGGTGGCATTGCCACTCGTCTGACTGCGCATCCAGGTTTGGAATTGTTTGCAAAATTCTCACCGGACGGGAATTCGATCGCGTTCACGGCCCAGTACGATGGCGATGAACAGGTTTATGTGATTCCCGCCTCGGGCGGGGTACCGAAACAGCTCACGTTCTACCCAGCCCGCGGTCCCTTGCCAGATCGCTGGGGCTACGACAACCAGGTTTATGGCTGGACACCAGACGGCAAGTCCGTGCTGTTTCGCTCGATGCAAGACGGCTGGACGCTGACCGATTGCCGGCTGTACACTGTTCCGGTCGAGGGTGGACTCGGCGACACGCTTCCCATGCCGGTGTCTGGCACGGGTGACCTTTCACCTGATGGAAAGAAAGTGATCTACGCGCCGCTGTTCCGCGACTTCCGTACCGAAAAGCGCTACGAGGGCGGCTGGGCGCAGGACCTCTACATCTTTGATCTCGCGTCACGCCAGGTGGATCCGGTAGCGCATTCGCCGCGTACCGAGCGTGATCCCATGTGGATCGGAGACAAGATCTATTTCAATGGGGACCGCACTGGCACGATGAATTTGTTCGAGTTCGACATCGCGTCGAAGAAGGTCAAGCAAATCACGACCTACACAGACTGGGATGTGCGCTGGCCGAGTAAAGGCGACAAATCGCAAATCGTTTATGAACTGAACGGCGAACTCTGGACGCTCGATGTGAAGTCCGCAGCGAAACCGCGCAAGATCTCGATCAACGTGCCGTACGACGGACTGGCTTCGCGGCCTTCGCAGATCTACGCAGGAAATCAACTGGAAGGTTTCGGCCTGAGTCCGAAAGCCGAACGCGCACTGTTTGTCGCGCGCGGCGACATTTTCACCGCGCCAATCGAAAAAGGCGTGACGCGTAATCTGACGCGCTCTTCGAACTCGCGCGAGAAAGCGGCAGCGTGGTCGCCCGATGGCAGCCAGATCGCATTCATCTCTGACCGCAGCGGCGAGGAAGAGTTGTATGTGATGAATCAGGATGGCTCGGGCGCGGCCGCAACAACTCACGACCGGCGGCAAGGCCATGCGTTACCGGCCGCTGTGGTCGCCCGATGGCAAGCGCATCGCGTTCAGCGACAAGGACGGCAAGCTTTACGTCTTGACGCTCAGCGACAAATCCGTGATTCAGGTGGACGATGAGCCGCGCGGATTCATCAACGATTATTCGTGGTCGCCCGGACAGCCAGTGGCTGGCTTACAGCAGAAGCACAACGAACCCGAATGACATCCTGCACATCTGGAGCGTGGCGGAGAACAAGACCCGGCGCATCCACGGCGAGCCTGTTCAACGAGAACCGTCCGGTGTGGGATCCCGAAGGCAATTATCTGTTCTATCTTGAGTGACGCGCGAGTTCGCTCCGCTAATCAGCAACATCGAATGGAATTTCGCGGGCACGCGCAGTCGTCTCTATTTATGCGCTGGCGCTGCGCAAAGACGTCAAGAACATTTTCGGCGCGGAGAGCGATGAGGTTACGCTCGACTCAAAGGAGAAGAAGGACGACGCGAAGAAGGACGATGCGAAAGAAGCCCGCGCCGGCGGTGAAGATCGATTTCGACGGACTCGGCGATCGCGTCGTGCGCGTGCCGGTCAGCGCTGGAAATTATTCGGGACTGTCTGCCGTGAAAGGCCACCTGCTGTATGTGCGCAGCGGCAGTCCCTATTACGGACGTGAGAGCGATGCGCGCTCCGCGCTGATGATCTTTGTCGAACAAGGATCGCAAAGAATCCGTGTTGGTCGACGACATCGGCGGCTATACGGCTTGTCAGGACGGCAGCAAGATGCTCGTGCGGCAGGGTGCGGCTTTCACGCTTTACGAGGCGAAACCCGACGGGCGGCACGAAGAAGGGCGTTTCCACGGCGGGCCTGATTGTCGATCGAATTCCGCGCCAGGAATGGACGCAGATGTTCAATGAGGTCTGGCGGCGTTATCGCGATTTTTTCTATGTCTCAAACATGCACGGCTACGATTGGGAGAAGTTGCGTGTGCAGTACGCGCCGCTGCTGGAACACATCGGCCACCGCTCGGATTTGAACTACATCATCGGCGAGATGATTTCCGAATTGAATGTCGGCCACGCCTATATCGTGGGCGGCGATTCCGAAAAGATCGCGCGGCCGCGCGTCGCCTTGCCCGGTGCGCGCTTCGAACTCGACAAAAGCCGCCGGATCGCTATCGCATCGCGAAAATTTTCGCCGGCAACAACGAAGAGCCGATCTACCGTTCGCCGCTCACCGAGATCGGCGTTGACGCAAAGGTTGGCGATTATGTGCTGGCGATCGATGGCATCGACCTGCAGGCGAATGACGATCCTTACCGGTTGCTGCGCGGCAAAGCGGACCGTGCCGGTGCGCCTTACGCTGAGCGCGACGCCGGATCGCAAGGCTGCGCGCGAAGTCGTGTTTCAACCGATCTCCACCGAGACCGATCTGGTGTACCTGGAGATGGTCACGCGGAATCGCGAGCGTGTTGAGAAGATGACGGGCGGCCGCGTGGGCTACATCCACGTTCCCAACATGGGCGCGGAGGGTATCCGCGAATTCATCAAGTACTACTATCCGCAGGTGGGCAAGGAAGGCATGATTGTCGACGTTCGCGCGAATGGCGGTGGCAATGTGTCGCAGATGCTGATCGAGCGGCTGCGCAGGCAGTTGCTGGCAACAGGTTTCGCGCGCACAAACGACGTGGCGCACCACATATCCCGAACGTCGTGTTCCACGGGCATATGGTGTGTCTTTTGAACGAGACGTCGGCTTCCGACGGTGATATTTTCCCGGCTATGTTCAAGCAGGCCGGACTCGGTCCGCTGATCGGCAAGCGTTCGTGGGGCGGAGTGATCGGCATTGCGAATCGCGGCGATCTGATTGATGGCGGCCAGGTAAGTGTGCCGGAGTTTGGGTTCGCCGATCCGCAAGGGAAGTGGATCATCGAAGGGCACGGAGTCGATCCTGATATCGTTGTTGAGAACGATCCGAAGTCCGTGCTCGAAGGGCGCGATCCGCAACTGGAACGCGGCGTGGCGGAGGTGCTGAAACGCATGCAGCAGAATCCGAAGAAGCTGCCCGAGCGCAGCGCAGCTCCGGTCAAAACGAAACAGGTGCAGCCATGAGCAACATAATCAATCGCCGTCAGTTCTTTAGGCAGGCCGGACTCGCTGCCACTTCGCTGGCTGCATTGAGCGCGGCGGAGCAGCGGCCAAATATCGTCTATATCCTGTGCGATGACATGGGCTGGGGCGACATGCGCTGCTACAATCCGGAGTCCGGAGTGCCTACCCCGAACATGGATCGCCTGGCGTCGCAGGGCGTGCGTTTCACTGACATGCACTCGCCGTCCTCAGTCTGTACTCCGACCCGCTACGGGATTCTCACGGGACGCTATTGCTGGCGCAGCGCGCTCAAAAGAGGAGTGTTGAGTGGCTCCTCGCCAAACCTGATTGAAGAAGGCCGCATGACCGTGGCCTCGATGCTCAAGTCGCGCGGCTATTACACGGCTGGCATAGGAAAGTGGCATCTGGGCTTGGGGAACAAGGCCAAAACGGATTTTGATCAGCCGCTGCGTCCCGGTCCGGTCGATCATGGTTTCGACTCCTATTTTGGGATTCCGGCATCGCTGGACATGGCTCCGTATGTCTATTTCGAGAACGACCACGTTGTCGAAAAAGCGACCTCAGAAACTCCAGGCAGCACTACTCCGCGTGGCGTTTTCTGGAGGCCGGGGCCAATTGCACCCGGGTTCACAATCGAAGGTGTGCTTCCGACGCTCACGGCTAAGGCCGAAAGTTTTATACGAGGCCGAGCCAAGAAAACGGAGCCGTTTTTTCTCTACTTTCCGCTGAACGCGCCGCACACACCTTGGGTGCCGACCGCCGAATTTCGCGGTAAATCGAAGGCCGGCGATTACGGAGACTTCGTCGCGCACGTGGACGATACCGTGGGGCGAGTGATGCGTGCGCTGGAAGAAAGCGGCCATGCGAAAAACACTCTGCTGATTCTCACCAGCGATAACGGCGCGGACTGGAAACCGGAAGACAAAGCGAAGTTCGCCCATCGCGCTAACGCCAACTGGCGCGGGATGAAAGCCGATGTCTGGGATGCCGGGCATCGCATTCCCTTCATCGCGCGCTGGCCTGGCCAGATTCGGCCGGGAACGGTAAGTGCGGAAACAGGTTGCCTCACTGATTTGATGGCGACCGCAGCCGAGCTCACAGGGTTCCGTTTGCCCGCTGATGCAGCTGAAGACAGCTTCAGTTTGCTGCCGGCGTTGCTTGGGAAGAAACTGGGCAAGCCGATCCGCGAGGCTGTCGTGCATCATTCGATGGACGGAATGTTTTCGATTCGGCAGGGTGAGTGGAAGCTCAGTCTGGGCCACGGTTCCGGCGGCTTCAGTCTGCCGAAGAAGATCGTTCCAAAGCCCGGCGAGCCCGAGGGCGAGCTCTACAATATTGTGAAAGACCCCACGGAATCGAATGATGTCTATACGAAGAATCCGGAAATCGTGACACGCCTCACGGCTTTGCTGGAGAAGTACAAAACGACAGGCCGCAGCAGGCCCGCGTAAATGCTACTCAACGCGTCCGGCCAACTGACATCGAAATTACCGCAGGCAATCCTCGCTGCTTCACGAGCGCGCCACACGCGCGCGTTCAGCCGGGTGGGTCTTGCCGCCGCCCAGATAATCGGCCAGTCCCTCATCGAACCACAACGGTAGCGGGCGCTTCGCGTTCAATCCGATAAGCACGTGCAGCATCTCATGCAGCAGCGTCGCTTCCAGCGTTCCCACTCCGCGCAGACGAGCGATGGGTTGCACGTGCACGACACGTCCGCGCGTAACGGCCGCCACGGCGCCACTCTCGCCGGTCGCATCGCGGAATACCGCAGTTGTTGGATACGCTCGCACCTGAGGTCGCTTCGTCACGTGCAAACCACTGCGGCGTTCGGCCTCAGCAAAGGCGCGATCTGCCAGCGACGGCCAGTTGTTCATCGCCCGGCGCACCCGTACCCCATGCTTCAACGCGCTCGCCTTGCATCACTCGCCAGGGAATATCGCGCGCGGACACGCCAGCACGCAAGCCCGGCATATAGGCTTCAACAATTTCCATCCAGGTGTGTCCCGCCTTGCCGCGTTGCTCAGCCCCGATCTGACACAATCCGACTCCGTGACCTGTGCCGGAGCCCTTAAATAGCGCATAGGTCGCATTACCTTGCACCTCATACAAGCGGCTCCGTAAGAAGTTCCACCCGAGCGTTCGACCAATCACCAGATGCATTCGCTCGGCGCCAATCAATCCCACGTTGGTTCGCAGTGCGCCGGCGCGCCCGGATGCAGTGCGGTTCACAATATCGATCTCGTGCACGTTATCGCGCCCCAGCGCGCTCGATAACCGGCCCCAGTCGATCTTGGCACTCCATGCCCCGCGGCCTGCCGAGAGGCAGTAGCTGTCCTCGATTCCACGCAGATAGGGTCGCGAGAGGCCCGGCCAAACCTCGCCCGCCGACGCCGTTCTGCCGCCGCAGTGCCCTGTGTAGAACACGGACGCGGGCTTGCCGTTGTACCAGAGGATGATGCCTTCGGTTGCCGCCGCAGCCGCGCGCAATTTCGCGTTCACGCCTTGTGGCCGCGCGTCCTGGCAGTGAGTCGTCTCGCAGAAATCGTAGCCTGCTTTCGCGTGCCGGCCACGGTTGGCGCGCGTGTAGGTCCGGATCACAACAGCCATCGCCTTGAGCGCTTCGTCTGACGCGAGTCCACCTGCTTCGCCGGCCAGCACCCAGGCAACGTAATCCTCCATGCCCACCGTGGTCACACCCGTGCCTGCCATGCGCACCTTTAGCGTCTGCCCCATCAGGACGGATGCCACCAGCATCAGCGTGAGAATTCGGACTTGCGCCACCATTCCAAGATCTCACGCGCGACCGGAGCGGCGTCACCGCCACCGCGGCCCTGTTCCACAAACACCGTTACCACCACGCGCGGTTCGTGCACCGGCGCGTATCCCGCGAACCATGCTCCTTCGTTTGTAGTGCCGGTTTTGCCTGCTACGCGCAGACCCTGTGGCGCGGCCCACTGCGCTGTGCCTTCCAGTACGGCGCGCTCCAGGCCACGTCGCAAAACGGGGTCATCAGAAAGCGCAATTTTTCGATAAGCCTGCGCGAGTGTCATCGGACTGAACTGCACGCCCTCCAGCCCGAGCGCCTGCAATTGCAGTTGCTCCACATTCTGCGCAAGTTTCGCGCGCGCTCCGGACTGCAACAGAATGTGGTGAAAGCGGGTAGGGTCCAGGTCGCGAGCCATCTCCGCAAACCAGGAGTTGCAACTGGCCGCGAGCGCGGTTTCGCCATTGATGAATCCAGTGAGGGGCGCGTGAGTACAATCGACTCGGTGCGTGCCAATTTCGAGGCGGCGTCGACAAGGCGCGCTGCGGTGCTTCGGAAGTGCGGTCCAGGTGAGTGCTTTGATCGTGGAGCCTGGAGCAACCCACAGAGCTTCAGCCCTGCTGCGATCGTCGCAGCGCAGCACACGTCCGTCTTTCACGTTCAAGAGAACCGCACATGCTTTCGGTGGCGCCGCAAGCGCCAGCAGGCTGAACAGCTCCCGCCTCGAAAACATCATCCCTTCACGTTGCCTTCAAAGCCTCGTGCAATCTCGCTTAGCGTTCGCGAGGCAAGTTTTGCATCACCGGCCTCAAGCGCTCTCAGCAGACGCACATGCTTCTTCACTTCGTCTTTCAGGTTCATACCGCTTTGAACGCGAACGCCCATCAGCCCCGCGGCAAACAGGGAACCAACTGCCGTCTGCAATGCCTTGGCCGCATAGGTGTTTTGCGAGATGTCCCAAATGCATTTGTGAAACTGCAAGTCTTCATGGAAGAATGCCGGGACATCACGCTTTGCCGCAGCCTGCGCCATACGCTTCACGTGGGACTCCAGTTGGCGCACCTGTACCGGTGTGATCCGCTGGGCTGCCCATTCGACAACCTTAGGCTCCAGCACACGGCGGAATTCTTCGATTCGCTGAGCCTCTTCGGAGCCCAGTTCGACCACTGAACAGCCGTGATTGTGGCGCTTGACGACCAATCCGCGGTTCTCGAGTTCCTGTAGTGCTTCGCGCACAGGTATCGAGCTAACCCCGAACTGCGCAATCAACTCCCGTTCGACAAGGCGCTGACCCGGCGGATAGATGCCAGAAATGATGGCGTGTTCCAGATGATCAACAATCACTTCGCGCAATGAACGCGGCTGAAACGTAACTTTACCGATGGGATCCCTCATCCTTATATATAATATCTCACATGAACCGAAGAGAGTTTCTAGCGCTGACCGCCACGTCCCTGGTGTTGCAGGCTGCCGATTCACCAAAGCGAAAGACGGAAGTAGCGATCGAAGGCGACAAATTCCGGATCAACGGCAAGCTGACATACGCCGGCCGCCAGTATCAGGGCATGAAGATCGAAGGCCTGATGCTGAACTCGCGCATGGTGCAGGGGATTTACGATGACTTGAATCCGGAGAGCCGCCAGCGCTGGGCCTACCCGGATACGGGAAAGTGGGACGCCGAGAGAAACACACGTGAGTTTCTGGCGGCCATGCCAGTTTGGCGCAAACACGGATTGCTTAGCTTCACCATCAATCTGCAGGGCGGAAGTCCGGAGGGCTACTCGAAATCGCAGCCCTGGGACAACAGCGCCATCGACCCGGAGGGCGGCCTGCGTCAGGATTACATGAAGCGACTGGAACGCATTCTCGACCGCGCGGATGAACTTGGGATGGTGGCCATCGTGGGCCTGTTCTATTTCGGACAGGACCAGCGTGTAAAGGACGAGGCTGCCGTGAAACGTGGAGTTGAGAACGCAACACGCTGGCTGCTTGGGCGCGGCTACCGCAATATCCTTTTGGAAATAAATAACGAGTGCAACGTCAAGGCTTATGATCACAAGATTCTTATGCCAGAGCGGGTGCATGAACTGATCGACATGGCGAAGAACATTCGCGTGAACGGGCGGCGCCTGCTTGTTGGTACGAGCTACGGCGGTAACGCAGTGCCCAAGGCCAACGTGGTGAAGAGTTCCGATTTTCTGCTGATGCATGGCAATGGAGTCAAGGATCCGGCGCGTATCGCGCAAATGGTGGTTGAGGCGCGAAAGGTGGAGGGTTACCGGCCGATGCCGATCCTGTTCAACGAAGATGATCACTTTGATTTCGATCAGCCGAAAAACAATATGCTCGCGGCGCTAAGCACCTATACATCATGGGGTTATTTTGATCCAGGCAAGAGCGACTACTCGGACGGCTATCAGTGTCCGCCCGTGAATTGGGGCCTTAACACGGATCGAAAAAAGGCGTTCTTCGCGCTCGTTAAAACAGTGACAGGCTCGTAGTGGCAGGCGACTTAAAAGGCAACTGAAGACCGAGCGAGGTTATAAGGGCGACAGCGTTGTGGCGCTGCAGACGCACATCGCGGATTGTCTGCTGTCGGGCAGGCCGGCTGAGAGTGAGGCCGCTACATATCTAAATAGCGTGGCAGCCGTGGAGCGTGTTATCGTTCGGCAGAGAGCGGGCGAGAGGAAAAGCTGAGTGAATAAAAAGTTCCGAATTGCAGTGCTGCCGGGAGATGGGATCGGTCCGGAAGTAGTCACCGAGGGCGTGAACATCTTGCGCGTAATCGAGAGCCGCTGCGCGGACATCTCGTTTCAGTGCGAAGAATATTCTGTCGGGGTGGGCGAGTACCTGCGAAGCGGCGATCCGCTACCACCCGCAACGTTTGAACAGATCAAGACATGCGATGCCATTTTGCTCGGCGCAATGGGCATGCCGGATGTTCGCTGGCCCAACGGCGTCGAAATGACTCCGCAAATCGAGTTGCGTGAAAAGCTGGATCTCTACAATGGCCTGCGCCCGATTTTCCTTTTCCATCCAGAAGATTCTCCACTGCGGGGACGCACTGCCGGCGATATCGATTTCACGATTATCCGCGAGAGCACAGAAGGATTGTTTTCTTCCCGCAATGTAAAGCAGGAATCAAGCGATCACGGCGAGGATCGCATGTTGATTACTCGTCGCGGCGCAGAACGTGTAATCCGTGCGGCCTTTCAGGAATCGTTGCGCAGGCGCGGTCACGTGACGCTTGTCGACAAGGCCAACGTCCTTCCTTCGATGGCATTCTTCCGGAAGGTTTTCGATGAGATCTGCTCCGAGTATCCGCAGGTGCAAACCAACCGCGTGTACGTCAACGCAGCTGCTTTGTTCTTCGTGCAACGCCCTCAGATGTTCGACGTCATCGTGACGGAGAACATGTTCGGCGATATTCTATCGGACCTTGCGGCGGGACTCATCGGCGGCATGGGCATGGCGCCTTCCGCTGACATCGGCGATCAATACGCTGTCTTTCAGCCCTCGCACGGATCTGCGCCGGACATAGCCGGGCGCGGCATCGCGAATCCCGTGGCAACGATTCTCTCCGTGGCGCTGATGCTCGACTGGTTCAATCATGAAGCCACGAAGCGCGGAGCGGCAATGATCTGGCAAGCGGTGAAAGAAGTCTTTCAGGATCCACGGGCGCGGACCAAAGACATGGGCGGCCTGATGAGCACTTCGGAAATGGGCTGCGCGATCGCCAGCGCGCTGCCGGGGCACAACGGATGAGAGACGGCTTTCGCATCTTCGATACGCACACGCACATCGGAGAAGCCCTACATAGCGGTCGTTGTCACAGCGTCGATGAGTTGCTGCGCGATATGGATCGCTGCGGCGTAGATCGCTCTCTCGTGATTCCATTTCCTGTGGTCGCGGATCAACGCGCGGCGCACGAGGAAATTGGCCGGGCTGTGAAGCAGTATCCGAAGCGCCTGGCCGGAGCCGCCTGTCTGCATCCATTCATGCCGCGCGGTGAATTCATGGACGAGTTGAAGCGCTGCCGCGAAGAATACGGTTTTGTCGCGCTGAAGTTGCAGCCGCAGTATCACGGACTTAATCCACTCTCCGAGCGCAGCGATTTCTTTTTTGAAGCGGCGCTGAAGTACGGCATGGTAGCGGTGATTCACACGGGTGGAGGCATCCCGTTTTCGCTGCCTGCAATGTTCATGCCGGCGGCAAGAAAGTTTCCCGATTTGAAGATTGTGCTCGCTCATTGCGGAGGCGGCGGCATGCTGCACGGCGAAGCAATTGTGGCGGCGCAGTTCTGCCCCAACATCTATCTGGAGCTCTCTACGCTGATGCCGAACCACATGCTTGAGGTTCTGAAGCATGTTTCATCAACGCGGCTCATGATCGGCTCCGATCTCGCCGAAAACCTGGACGTCGAAATCGCAAAAGTTCTTTGGCTGAAGGTCGCGGAGCAGGACAAGCGCAACATGCTGTCCGCAACTTCCGATGAGCTATTCGGTATCGATCAGAGACCGTAAGCTTCGATTGCGGTACCACCCATAATGCGGTCGCGCTCAGTTGCCGAAAGGCTTGCGATTGCATTGGTCACTGTTCCAAACCAGCGCGAATAATCGCTGGCCACCAGTACGACAGGCCAGTCCGAACCATACATCACGCGCTTCGGACCGAAAGCCGCGAGCACCACATCGATGTAAGGCTGCAGTTCTGCCGGTGTCCATTTTTCCCAATCGGCTTCGGTGACCATGCCGGATAATTTGCAGTACACATTTTCGCGGCGCGCCAACTCTTTCATGAGCTTGTTCCACGGTGCTTGCACGTGTTCTCTGATTTTCGGCTTGGCAACGTGATCAACAATGAATATCTGGCGGGGATGGCGATCGACAAATTCGAGAGTCTGCGGAAGATGGTGCTCCTTGATGAGAATGTCGTAGCGCAGACCGAACTCCTGCAGCATACCGACACCCGTGTTAAAGTCCTTGCGAAGCATGTATCGGTCGTCGGCTTCATCGTGCAGCACGTGACGTATGCCGCGAAGTTTCGCGCGCGACTTGTAGTTTTCCAAATGCTTGCGAACCGTGGGATCGATCAGCGGCACCCACCCGACCACGCCACGCATTATGTCGTGCTTATCCGCTAGATCGAGCAGCCACGTTGTTTCTTCGAGCGACTGCCGGGCTTGCACCGCGACTGCGCCCTGTATACCTACATGATGCAACGTCTGCTCGAGACTCTCCGGAAGAAAATCGCGTTTGATGCGCGTCATCTCCGCGTTCATCCAGCCATAATCGGCAACAGTGTATTTCCAGAGGTGGTGATGCGAGTCGATCATAATAATGTCACTCGTCTTTCTGCTTTCCAAATACTGAGGTCGTGTAAGCCGTTGTGCCGTTGCGGCGCCAGAGTTCCTTGCCTTCAAAATCCCACGCGCCCATCTCGCCGCTCGAATTGAAGAACCAGACGTGCTTGCCATCAGTGATCGGCGTGGGTGAAGTGGAGTCGCTGTAGGCGTACATCATGGGACTCTTCACCGCGCCTTCCAGCTTCACGGACCACAGCAGCTTACCCGTGCTCGCGTTCAGACAATGGCCCAGAATCGTGCTGCTGAATTTCGGATAGCCTTCACGGTAAACATCGAAGGTGGTGAGGAAGAGACGATCACCCCAGACCGCAATGCCGCTCTGGCCGCCGTTGGGCAGGGCAGTGCGCCAGACAATATTCTGGCCGAGCGCAACGCTCCATTGCGCGGGTGCGGACTTGGTCTGGACCTTCCAATTACCATTCGGCCCCGCGGCCTGCGGCCACTGCGCGAACAGCGCGGCACACGTGACCGCAAACAGAGATAGCAGATATCCCACACGCGGGGTAACATCCATAAAAGCCCAGTTTTCCTCTTATAAATCGTGAGCCCCACATCGCTCATGATTGACCGTTACTTTATCGTAGGAGAACGGGCTCCGTCAAAATTGCCGCTGGACGGCTGCGGTGACCCAATCGGTCCAGATCGCATCTTCGCCGCTGCAGGCTAGAGGCGTTCCATCAAGAACCGCACTGGCAAAGTTTTCCAGAGCTGGGTAATGAATGTTGGCGTGCACCGGCAGGTGTTCCGTCTTCTCGCCATAGTGCAGCGTGGGGCCGTTCAGCGGGTCGAGGTTGATCTCGCCATCAGTACCGATCACACGAAACTGGTCGCGCTCAGTCCGAGAGTTCCAGCGCACGTCTACGATTGCGCGCACCCCGCTCAAGTAGTCGATCAGCACCGTGGCGGCATCCTCGACAGCCAATTGATGGACCACATTCGAGAGCAGTCCTGTCGCCTTCGCGGGCTGGCCAAAGAGAAAATTCATTGCGTCGATGCGGTGACTGCCGACGTCATAGAGCGGCCCTCCGCCCGCCATCGCGGGATCCAGCAGCCAACCGCGCGCTTCCTCTGGAAGCCAGCTATGACAATTTGATTCGGCCAGCAGCGGCGGCCCTATCGCGCCTGCAGCGATGAGTTGTTTGGTGCGAATCAGCTTGGGGTAGAGCCGTCGATAGAAAGCTACACCGAATAGTTTTTTCGCGTCCTGTGCGGCGGCCACCATAAACTTCGCTTCGACGTAATTCAATGCGGTCGGTTTTTCACAGAGCACATGCTTGCCCGCACTCAAACTCGCGATTGTCTGCCTGGCATGCAGCGCAACGGGTGAGGCCACGTACACGGCATTGATCGTGGGATCTTCCAACGCCTGATCGAGTGAAGTGTATGCGCAGACGCCGGGATAGGCCTCAGCCTTGCTCGCATCTCGCGTCAGAACCGCATGGAAGACGCTACGCGGCTCCTGCAGAATCGCCGGGATTACGCGCTTGCGCGTGATATCGCCAATCCCGATCACCAACCAGTTTACAGTCACGCATTCAGGATAGCTTTATCTGTGTGGTGGGCTGCCACAACTATAGGAGCGAAAAGCCTCTAAACTCCACTCACCATCGGGCGTGGAGGGGTGGCGACGGAGTACATACAAGTTGCCGTCACTGGCACGGAGTTTGAAAAAAATGTCGTCGGGCCCGTACCACTTGTTCAACAATTTCCTCGACGAGATATTCACGGTCGTCTAATTGGAAACGGATAGGCCGTTCATCCTGTATCCTTCCGGAATAACAGATTACGCGCAGCATAATACCCCCGACTGGGCGTGACGTGGCGCCCCGGAGGCGCTCTTCTTTAGAATAATACCGGATCGAGTTTGCTGAGGGAACTCATTTGCGAATCGTCAGCACAACGTAGCGAACGTCGGCAACCTGCTTGCCCGGGATGTCGAGCGCACGCAACGCCAGCGTGCCGCGGCCCTTCGCCAGCCGGATTGCGCCGATCGACAATGGTTTAAAATCCTTCAAATAGGATTCAGTACGCGGGACGCGGTCGAATGCTTCACCGATCAGCGGCGGGTTATTCGCCTTTCGCCACTTTCGCCTCCACGCGTGCGTCATGGAAACTCAATTCGATTGTGGAGCCGACATCCTCCGGCGCGCATGTGTAATAGACCTGGGCGTCGTAGTCGGCCGTTTGCCCAACCTCGATGTCCCACGTGATGCGGTCGTCTTTGCTCGTCCAGTTCGTAAAAAAAGAGCTGTTCGGAGTACTTCGAACTGCGCTTGAATATTGCCGCTCGAAACACCGTCGCGCGCGGGCAGTTGTGTCGTTCGGGAGTAGCCCACTGTGAACGGGCGATCATCGACGCCGACTGATGGCAACACTTCTTTACTCCAGTTCGCGAGGGCTTGACGCAACCGCTTGCCACATCGGGCTTCTCGCTCGCGATGTCGCGCTCCTGGCCCGGATCGGCCTGAATGTCGAATAACTGCCCGGCAGCATGCAATCTGTATTGCTGCGTGCGAACGCTGGCCTGCTTATTTTGCAATGAGAAGATCATGCGGTCCGGCCACTCGGCTTTGCCGAGCAGCAGCGGCTTAAGGCTCTTGCCATCGAGCGGTTTTTTCCAGTGACCGGAACGCCAGCCAGTTCAGTGAGTGTCGGCAGCAGGTCGATCGCTCCAGCGATCTGCGGAATTCGCTTGCCTGCCGGAATGTGTCCCGGCCAGCGAATCAGAAACGGAACACGCAAACCACCCTCATCGACAGAGCCTTTGCGGCCCTTCATGCCGCCGTTCCATCGCCAGCTATTGGGTCCGTTGTCACTGAAGTAGACAACAATGGTGTTGTCGGCAAGCTTTAGTTTTTTCAAGATGCGCCAGCACGCGGCCAACATTCCAATCCATGTTTTCGCACATGGCTAGCGCCGCGCGGGTCATTGGGATTTCTTCCTGATTTGGGTTTTTGGCGCGTAGCTTCGGCTCAAGTTTTGCGAATTTTTCGAAAAAGCGATCCGGAACCTGCATCGGGGAGTGCGGCGTGTTGAACGGGAGATAGCAGAAGAACGGGCGATCTTTATTCTTTGATATGAAGTCCATAGCATGGTCGGTCAGGTCGTCTCCGATGTAACCTTTGCCGCGGACCAGTTGCCCGTTGTGATCCAGTTCCGGATCGAAGTATTGGCCCCAGTGGCCTGATGTGAAGCCGTAATACTCGTCAAATCCGCGCGCGTTCGGATGATAGGGAAACTGTGAACCGCTGTGCCATTTCCCGAACGCGCCAGTGGCGTAACCAGCCCGTTTGAAATCCTGCGCGATCGTGGTTTCATCCAGGTTCAGCCGCTCCGCGCCTGTGGAGACTCCTCGCACACCGCCGCGCGCGTGGTAGCGCCCGGTGAGGAGTTCCGCGCGAGTGGGCGCACACACGGCGCAGACATAGAACTGCTCGCCGATCGCTCCCTCGCGCCCGATGGAATCGATATTCGGAGTCGAGAGGTTCGTGTTGCCGTTGATGCTGAGGTCACCCCAACCCTGATCGTCAGCCAGTATCACTAGAATATTCGGCCGCTTCTGCTGGGATAGGACCGGATTCTGCCAGGCGGCATACAGCGGAAATGCGCCGAAGCGGATCGTATTTCGAAGTAGGTCACGACGGGAGAGAGAAGTCACGTTTGCATGGTATCGCAAGCGTTAGCAAATCCGTACGACAATAGACTATGGATAAAAGACTGGCAAAGCGCCACAAACGTCAGGTGGCACGCGCGAAAGAGGGAGCGAAAACGTCAGAGCCCGACGTGCGCACTCAGGAAGAAATCGAAGCAGCCCGAGCCGCAAGCCGGTCTGAAAACACGCGCGGTGGTAACGTACTGAGCAATTCTCGTAATTCCGGCAGATCACTGCGCAGCAGTTCCGTAACCGCCACCGGTAGTTCCGCCAAAACCGGAGCCTGATCTCCCCCTAATTCTGGTGCCCTCGTCGTGGCGGAGGGCATAGCCCTCATCCCAGCCTGTCCTTTTTGAAGCCTTTAGCTGCATACTGGAAGTTCATCATGAACACAGGCATTCTGCTTTCCAAATACTCCGTTGGAGTCGGCGACAGATTTTCGCATCAGGCCAAGGCGCAGCTGCGCGCGTGCATGCTGGCGGCTGAGAACGGCGTCGAAGTCGTTCCCGTCTGGAACAAATCCAACCGCGAGCACACGACTATCGGTTCCCTGCCCGCCAGTGCGCGCGCTGCGGCCGATGCGGCTGTGAAGGAGCTTGGCTGGACGAAGCCGTACCATGTCGATGCCGACCACATCAATCTCGGAACAGTCGATCGCTTTCTGGAGCATTGTGATTTTTATACGCTCGATGTTGCCGATTGGATTGGCAAGCCTGCCGATCCCACCGCCGTGCAGGCGTTTGTGAATCGCCATCCGGAACTGGTGGGCGAATTGTCGATCCCCGGCATCGAAACGCCATTCCGCATCAGCCGCGAATTTGTCAGCGAAGTTGCTGCAAAGTATCTCGCCGCCGTGCAGGAGGCCGGGCAGATCTACAGGCGCATGGAAGCGGTGAAGGGCTCGGGCAATTTCATCACGGAAGTCTCGATGGATGAAACCGATGTCCCGCAGACACCTGTAGAATTGCTGATCATTCTGGCTGCCATTGCCGACGAGGGCATTCCGGCGCAGACAATCGCACCAAAGTTCACGGGACGTTTCAACAAAGGTGTCGATTACGTCGGCGACCTGGTTAAGTTTGAAGAGGAATTCACGAACGACGTCGCGACGATCGCGTTCGCTATCGGCCAGTATGGATTGCCCGCCAATCTGAAGCTGAGCGTCCATTCCGGGAGCGACAAATTTTCAATTTACGCGCCCATCCGCAGAGCGTTGCAGAAGTTCAATGCGGGTGTTCACCTGAAAACCGCAGGCACTACTTGGCTGGAAGAGCTGATCGGGTTGGCGGAAGGCGGCAGTGAAGGCCTCGCGCTGGCGAAGGAGTATTTACGCCGAAGCCTACTCGCACAGTGAAGAATTGTGCGCTCCATACGCCACCGTAATCGACATTGATCCGGCGAAGCTACCCACTCCCGAAACGGTCAACGGCTGGACGTCAGAGCAATTTATCGCTGCGCTGCGTCACGATCAAAAGTGCCCAGGCTTTAACAACAGCCTTCGACAACTTCTGCATGTGGGCTACAAAGTCGCTGCGAAAAAGGGTAACGTTTACCTCAATCTACTGGATAAGTTTGAACCTGCTGTCGCAAGGAATGTAACCGGCAATCTTTTCGACCGGCACATCCAGGCTCTATTTCTTGGAAACTGAGCCCGGCAAATCGATGGAAGAAACGACTCCGCGAGCCAGGCGCACCCTGGCTTGCTCACCGTCTTTCGTTTGATAGCTGAGCAGTTCCACGAGCCCGCTTTCTTCTGAACTGAACATGGAGAGTGAGGGTTGCCCAGCTTTCGCGATCAATTCCGCGCGGGTAGCGCCTGGCTTGATTGCCTCAAGATCTTCCTTGGAAGGCTTCGGAAAAACTTTAACGGGCTCGGTTTCTTTCACTGCTTTGGCAGTGAGCGCAGTTTGTTTTGCCGCTGCGGGCTTGGCTGACGTGGCAGCGGGCGCAGCGGTCCCACCGGCCTTCTCCAACTGACTACCAACTTTACTGAAGATGTTGCCAGTCGCGGCGCCGACGCTCTTTGCCTTTCCGGCGGTACCGGCAGCGGGCGCGGTTAAGATGGCGGCTTCGACCATGGTTTGAGCGGCGACCACACCGCTCACAAGAAGAGTTCCCAAGCACAGACACAAGCTACGCATTCAGTTCCCCCTTGCAAGAATCATACTGCCAATTAAGCAAAAATCATCGTATCTTTTCGGCATCCTTCTGGTAATTGTGGATGAGAGCCGGAAAGAGCCGATGAATGAACAAGAGTTCCGATCCGCTTTCCTCGATCACAAGGATGCGGTCTATCGCTTCGCCTGGTGCATGACGAATTCGACGGCGGCGGCCGAGGATGTCGCGCAGGATGCGTTTTTGTCACTACTGCGCCATCCGGGGGCGTTTCGATGGCAGCCGTGGCAGCCTGCGGTCGTTCTTGGTCGGCGTTGCGCGAAATCCCATTTTGAAGCGCTGGCGCGAAGAGCATCGCTGGGACCCGCTCGAGGAAGATACGTTTGTTGTCCCCGAGGCAGCGCCGGACGCTGAAGTCGCCGAGCTGATCGGTGCCGCTGTCCTGGAGGAGATGGCTGCTGCGGTCGTAGCCGAGGTGGGGACCGTAAAGTCGCGACTGCACCGCACGCGAGAACCTGCGTAGCGCGCTGGCTCCGCTGAGGGAAGGGATGGAAGGAGGAGAAACCGTAATGGAACCGATGAATGACCGTGAGCTGAACGAGCTATTGCGCCAATGTAAAGCCCCCGCTGGCCGGCCAGCCTGGAGGAGAAGCTCTTTACCAAACCGGATACATGGTGGCGATGGCTGCTGCGCGGCTCTATCCGTCTTCCGGTGCCAGTTGGTGCGGCTATGCTGGTGATTCTGATCGCGTCCATCTATGCCGCTGTGATGGGACCGCAACTGCAGGCACCGTCTCCCGCACGGCAGGTCAGCCTGGCGGATTTCCGGCCAGTCCCGCAACTGGAAGTGAGGATTATCAGGAGCGCAGATGCGAATCACCAACGTTCTTCTCACATTGAGTCTGTTTACCACTGCCAACGGGCAGACCGGGAAACACCTGATGTCTGGCAGTGCCAGCAACAACAGCGCGGCATTTAGCTACGAGACGAGGCTTGAACCTGCTACACCTGATCTTTCCGGCAAGTTCGGGGGCGGCGTTGTTGTGGACAAGTCCGGTATCCACAGATATATGGCGGATAGTGACGGTCGAAAGTACTTCGGATACGATCTGCTGATGGATCCGCTGCCGGAAGCAAACAACTATTGCGTCACCGTCCGCCCGCTCAGCGTTGACGCGAACCACCTAAAGCTCAAGAACCCGGCCAGCTGGAGCAGACTGCAACTGCCAGGTTATCCCGCGTCACAGATGCTTCACGGCGGCGACACTATCGCCATCGATCTGTTGGTAAATGCGGGAACCGGGCAGAACATCGTGGACTACATCCACATTTCAGGACCAGAAGCGGTTCGTCGATAGCGCCTCCGGGCCAAACCACCAGTTAGCGCCCGGCCAGATAAGGATCTGATTGCACCGTGCGCCACGCGACCTTCTGCAGATAAGCAGCGTCTGAATCGGTCAGGCGGATCAACTCTTTGGGGCTTTCCGGCTTGCTGTCATCGATGAGGACCGCGGGGAGCCCTGCTGGGTTACGCTGAGTCAGAGCGGCATAGAATACGCATGCAATCAGGTATGTTCCTGTAGCACTGGGGTGGTGCTGATCGGCGGTATAGAACTTCAGCGCCGGGTTTCCGATGCGAGCATTCATGAACGCCAGACCAACGGGCGACAGAGTAGCCGAAAGCTCTCTGGCAGCGCTGCGATACGCTTCGGTGAGCTTGGCCTGTGTTTCTGGAAAAGCCTCGCGAGACCACGTCAGGTAGAAGACTGTCCGCGCGCTCGTTTTGCGGATTTCTGCATTGTACAGGCGTGCGAATTCCAGAAAGGCTGCGGGGCCGGCAAGTTCCGGAGTGCCATCGACAACCCGTCCACCCAGCATGCTCTGCTCCTGCAGCACGACGAAATCCCAGCCGCCCTTGCGAATGGCTTCGAGTCCCGCAGGCCGGCCCCAATGTTGCTGTAAAGTGGAACCGCCCACCAGAACCCTACCGGTCTCGATTTTGATCGGCTCCGGCGCGGCGGCGGCAAGCTTCGTCAATACCAGCGGGAGATTGTTCTGGATCGTATAGCTGTTACCGATGAATAGAATCTTGAGAGTCGATTGTGTCTGGCCAAGCGCTGGAATTACACTCGCTGCGATTAAGGCCACCGTGATTGCGGCGCGTTGGATAAATGTTGTCTTTTTCATTTCGGGTCGGGGAACTTTCAGCGGACATCTGCGTCTGAAAAACTATGATACGACGATTGGTGATCCTTACCTGCTTTCTTACCTTCTGTTGCTCAGCCCAGAACGATGAGCAACAGACATGGAATCACTTTGTGGAGTGGCTTAAGAGTCCGGCAGCGCCCGACAGTCCTCCTGAACTGATGAAGGCTTACGTCGCAAAGCTGAGTTCGTCAAGATTGACGGAAGCGCAGGTGAAAGAGCGCATGGTTGTCATCCAGAAATTCGTGGGGAATCCGGCCAATGGATTCTCGAGGTTGATGTTCAACAAGGTTTACGCCAGCCCCACGCCATTCTTTCGGACGGATCCAAGTGCGTTTTTGGTCCGCGCGATAGCCGGCGTCAAGCCCGGCAAGGCGCTGGATGTCGCGATGGGACAAGGGCGCAACACCGTGTTTCTAGCATCGAAGGGATGGGATACGACAGGCTACGACGTTTCCGATGGCGGGCTCGCTGTAGCGCGCGCAAATGCCGAGAAAGCCGGCGTAAAGATCACGGCGGTGCAGAAGAGTCACGGGGAATTCGATTTCGGCGAGGCGCAGTGGGATCTGATTGCGCTGATCTTTCCGCTCGTCTCAATGGACGACGCGGCATTCATGAAGCGTGTGCGTGCCGGGTTGAAGCCCGGCGGCATGATAGTCGTCGAACAGTTCAATGCGCCGGCAGTCGAGGGCGCGAAAGGCCCGGCGAACGCATTATTCAAGACTTTTCAGGATTTCCGCGTAGTGCTCTATGAGGACGTTCCCGATAGCAGCGATTGGGGCAAGATGAAGGCGCGCATCGGTCGGATTGCCGCAGTGAAAGAATAGTCGATTGCTACTGACCCGCCTTGCGGAAGGTAAGATTAATGCGGTAGCCGCCGAGCAGCGGATAATGGCCTTCTTTCAACGGTTGCACGCCGTGGTAACGCAGTCTTGCCGGACCGCCCCAAACGACTACGTCGCCGTGGGTCAGGTTTACACGGGTTGTCTTGTCGGCTCTCTTCAAGCCGCCAAAGAGAAATACCGCTGGAAGCCCGAGTGAAACTGAAACGATCGGCTGGCTGTAATCCTGCTCGTCCTTGTCCTGGTGCAGCGATAGTTTTGCGCCTGGCTCGTAACGATTGATAAGGCACGCATCCGGAACGAAATTGCTGAATCCGGCCTGCGCGGCCGCGGCTGTTGCGAGTTTTAGAAATGAATCCGGCATCGCTGGCCACGGCAAGCCGCTTACCGGATCGATGGCATCGTAACGATAGCCGGTTCTGTCTGTCACCCAACCAAGCGATCCGCAGTTGGTCATTGCGACAGACATCCTGTACCCACCCGGCGTGATCATGTGACGGAACGGGGCTCTGGAAGTTACGTCTTCAAGTGCCGACAGGATCGCTGTTTCGTGGGGCACAGCGAACTCGCGGAGAACCATCGCACCCGGCCCGAGTTCGACTTTGGCTTGGTTATCGAACAGGTTCATGGTCATTCGATCACTCCTACTGTGCGTCGTGGAAAATGATGCCGAGTGTGTGCCGGTGTCCCGACCGGATGCGACTAACTCCGTGCCGGAGATTCACTCGATAAATACTGCGAGTGCCTTGCACGGGGCGGTTATGAACGGCAAACACAACACCGTCTCCCTGGCAAAGCGGCACAACGATCGGTCGTGACTGCATGCGCGGGCGCTGCTCTGTCATCACGAATTCGCCGCCGGTAAAGTCCTTGTTGGGTTCGGACAAGAGAATGGCGAGCTGAAGCGGGAAAACGTGTTCCCCATAGAGATCCTGGTGCAGGCAGTTGTAATCGTCAGCCCCATACTGGAGCAGTAACGGCGTCGGCCTTACCTGGCCGGCTTGATGGCAACGCTCAATGAATTCAGAGTGCTTGTGCGGGTAGCGCACATCTACACGCATCGCATCGTTCCAACGATTCGCAATCGGCACAAGCTGTGGATAGACGGCTGTCCGGAGGTCCTCTATAAGTCCAGGCAGGGGATAGCTGAAGTACTTGTACTCTCCACGCCCGAAGCCATGCCGGGCCATAACGATGTGACTGCGGAACAAGTCGTTCTGTGGGTAGAGTTCTGCGATCGCCTTGCATTCTTCCGGAGAAAGGAGACGTTCCATTACAGCGCTGCCCTGGAGGTCGAGATCCTGCGATACACGCGCCCAATCGATCGCTTGGACTCGCTCGGATATCGTGTTCATACACGCTTTCTCTCAACCAATTTAGCAGCGGTTAAGGTTGTATAAAGGAGGGGAAACTTCTTGGATAGACGACAAGAACTTCTGAAACGCCTTGAAAAGGCATGGCGTGCGTTCGCGGACTCGTACGCCGGTTTGTCGGATTCGGAGTTGCTGGAGTCTGGTGTCACGGGCTCCTGGTCCGTAAGAGACATCATTGCTCACGTGACCGTGTGGGAAGAAGAGGTGCTGAAGCATTTGCCGCTCATTCAGAAGGGCGTTCAGCCACCGCGGTATTCAGTCGACGCCTTTAATGCCCAGGCGACGGAACGCAAAAGAAATCTTGCCCTTACTGAGGTGCTACGACAGGCGGAAGATGTCCACGACCAGCTGATCAAGTTGATTGAGAGCACTCCCGAGGAGCAGCTCGGCTCCGAAACACGGTTCCGTCGTCGTCTGCGTGCTGATACTTACAGCCATTATCCGAAGCACGCAAAGGCGATACGAGAATGGCGTGCGCGGGAACGAACAGGGCTTTAGAACGCCTTCAGCGGGATCTGCACGTTGTACGAATGCGTTCGCTCTTTGGTCTCGTCAACTGCGCCCAGCAACAGCACCGGCATGCCGTTTTCAAACAGCAATTGCGGGCGTTCCAGCGAGTTCACTTTCTGGAGAAGTCCGCTGGCCCAGCGAATTTCCGTTTTTGAAACAAGCGCGTTCTTCGACGGCTTCCAATCCAGTCCGTCTTCAGACTGGAACAGCGCCAGCGACTTGCCTGCCTTCGTGAAGTAGCCGTTGAAGTCTTTCACGATCGCGTAGTATTGGTCGCGGTCGCCCTGATACCAGACGAAAGGATCCTCTGCCGGAAAATCGGCGCCCTCTGATGTAAAGATCGGTTTGAGCTGCTTCGTGAACGGGCCTGTGGGCGATTTCGCAGTTGCGGTGAGATGCACTACCGGACCGCCGAACGGCTTGGGCCTCTTCTTGGCGACAGCTTTGTAGATCATGAGATAGCGGCCATTGTTGTCGCGCGTCACCGAAGGATTGGTCACGACCAGTGCGTCGGGCGCGTCCGGATCAGCACTCACATCAAGCAAGGGTTTGTCGGAACGTTTCCACGGGCCATTCGGACTATCGGCGACCGCAACGCCGATACGCTGATTGTTGCGATGCACCCAGTTCAGCGTCTTCATCTCTTTGCCGTCACCGGTGTTGCCCGTGTAGTAGAGATAAAACTTTCCGCCAAAGCGCTGGATGGTCGGGTTATGCGTGTCGAGCCCGTCCCAATAAGACTGACCGCGCGCGGGCAGTGAAACATCGTGATGTCGAAAGGGACCGGTGGGCGAATCCCCTATCGCATGCGCGATTTCAGAATTCGTGACCCAGGCATAGTGGCCCAGCTTGCGCGGCCATCGTGAATAGAACAGGTGATACTTGCCGTCCTCTGTACGAGTCATGCTGCCGCACCAGATGTAATAGTCGGGGTCGATGAACTTCGCAGATTCCGGAACCGGCTGAATCATCGAGGCAATGTTCATTTCCGGAAGCACGGCGGGCGCTGTATCGGTTCGGCGGTAAACGCGAACGTAATCCACATCCATGCTGCTGCCATCGAGCTTATCCGTGATTTCTCCCGCCCACTTCATCACGGCGGTACTGAAGATCACCGGAACTTCTCCGTGCGCAATCTCGTTCTTTGCACGGCGAATTTCGCGGCCGTCCAGGTACCAGATCAGTTCTTTCTCACTCCACTCGAATCCATAGACATGGAAGTCCCTGCTCAGATCGAGCGTGCTGATGAACTTCTCTGATTTCGCCGAGTGTGTCCCAGCCCACTGGTGAATGTTCATGTTTATTTCGCTGGGCGTGTGACCTTCGTTGATATCGAGTTCGAATTTCAGCGTGGGCGTCGCTTCATTCGCGCGCGTCATTAACCAGAAGGCGTTGTTCAGGCCAGTCGTGGAATTGTAGCGATAACGCGCTTCGTAGTAGCCGTATTTCTGCCGGAACGTGCGCGTCCAGAAATGCGCGGAAGTCCACTCCTTGCCGCCGCGACTTTCTTTCTTTGTAACAAGGCGGCAGAGGCCATCTTTGACCACGATGTTCTCCGGCCAGCGACTGGAAAGAATGTGAGTGGGAGACCCGGACTCAGGTTCCCAGCGCTTTGAGTCGAGCGCATTGCCATCGAACTCATCGGAAAAAGTAAGCTGCCATTTGCCACGGGCCGGCGGCTCGGCCAGCAGCGGCGCCACCAGGGTCAGTGCGAGCAGGACTGTAAATTTCATAATTACGCTTTTTCGTTCTTGGGCAATCGTAAGGTCTTGATCAGGAGAAATGCTATCGGATGCAGCAGTCCCATGGCAATGAACACAGGTGTGTAGGAATAATCAGTCACCATGCGGCCGACGAGATTGGTCGAGACCATGCCTCCGAATCCGCTACCTGCCGCGACCAAACCGAATACCGTGCCGACCAGACGTTTAGGGAAGATGTTGACCACCATCGTGCTTAACGAGATCTGCCAACTGAGGTGTGCGAAGGCAGCGATGGAAGCTACGATCACAGCGATGTAAGCATTCGGCGCAAACGCAACTAACGGGCTGAGCGGGAGCAGAATCGCTGACATAGTCATGACGCGCAGACGGCTTCTGGCGGGCGCCATACCGCGCCGAATCAACACGCCTGAGAGATAGCCTCCGACCAGGCAGCCGATATCAGCGGCCAAATAAACCATCCACGCAATCCGGCCAACTTCGAGCAGCGTGAGGTGGCGCGAATCGTTCAGATACTTCGGAAACCAGAAAAGATAGAAGTACCAGACCGGATCGGTGAGCATGCGCCCGATCATCAGCACCCAAGTCTCACGCCGCCTAAGAACTGCTCTCCAAGGATTCTCACTCGCGTCCGAATCGTCGGCGAGCGCTTCCACCGCATCGTTCGTCCGGATGACATGTAACTCTTCTGCTGTGATGCGCGGGTGTTCCTCAGGACGTCTGTAGATCAGCAGCCATGGAATCACCCAGATCAAGCCGACAACGCCCGTCAAAACGAACGACATCCGCCAGCCATAGTTCATCGCAAGCCACGCGATAACTGGAGGCGCGATCGTGGCGCCCATCGTGGCGCCGGCGGTGTAGATGCCGATTACCAGCGCGCGCTCTTTGGGCGGGAACCATTCTGAAACAGCCTTGGGAGCCGCGGTGTAATTTCCAGGTTCACCAATGCCGAGCAGGAATCGAAAGAATCCGAGTGATAGTAACGAGTGGCTGAGCGCGGTCAGCATTCCAGAGATGGACCACCACACGATAAAGACGGTCATGCTAACGCGCGTGCCCAACCAATCTGTCAAGCGGCCGGCGAAAATGTACGTGATCGTGTACGCCAGCAGGAAGGCCTGCACGACGTACGAATACTGCATGTCGCTGATCTTCAGGTCGTCCTGAATGGTGCGCGCGAGGATCGACAGATTTTGCCGGTCCATGTAATTTATAACGGTCGAGAAAAACAGCAGCGCTGTGATCCACCAGCGCAAATGGGGAATTTTGCGAATGCTCTGAAGCCCTCGCGTTGTGGTCGGCATGTCAGGCTCCATAGCAGCGCACTTCCAATATGGCGGCTGGCGCGCCGTGCGTCTCCAATATTTCCAGGTGAATTGAGTCTGTGGTCACGGGCTCTTGCAGCGTAATGCGATTGCGCGTCTGGTGATTGTCGCGCACATCGGCGAGCAGTTTACCTTCCCCGCTGCAGATGCGGTAGTGGCAAACACAGAATGGCATGTCGCGTTCGGGATGTCCCATCAGCACAGATTCCATGGGATGGTCGAAATCCGTATCAAAGCTTAATTCGATGCGCGCTATATGTTGCTGTTGCGGCCAGTGCAGCGAGAGCTTCGGGTGCGCATCATCTGGTGCGGCAACCCACGCATTCGGCTGTGTAGTCGGACGGGCGACACCATTTATCACGAACTCCGGACGAAAGGCGTCGATCGGCGGAGAGATGGACATCGCCAGGTTCTTTCCGTTAGGCCGCCGCGCCGGCAGCCAGAATTCAAACGAATCGATTCCGATGCCGGGCGGCGGTTCCTGCTTCGATCCCTTCGCAACCGCGGCATTCATCGATTGCGACAGGCTCAGGATGCCGGTAACACGCTCGCTACTCAGATGCACCGAGATAGCTGGATTTTGCAGCAGGCAGTAAAAGACATACTGCGGTTGAGTCGATCGTCACATCGAATGAGACATAGACCATCTGCGCAGGGCCCGCTGTAAGAGTGACGGCTTGTCGCGAGAGCGTTTCATCCGGAGTGAAATTCCCGTGTCGCGAACTTGCGCGTAGTTCGATTTCAAGCGTGGTCGCTTCCGTAACATCGAGCAGGAATGTGACTGCCGGGGCGCGCCCCTCCTGAACAGGTAGCATCATCGCGCGCGAAGCGTCCAGACCTTGAGTGGAACCATCGGCTTCCATTCGGCTCAGCAATAAACTGCTGCTGCGCTGTAATGTTGGCAGTGCGCGCAAGGTCTTCAGGGTCGTTTAGCGTATGTCCCGGAATGTATTGGCCGGCTTTCAACAACTCGCGCTGCAAAAGTTGCATGCGTGTGGTTTCCACCAGATCACGAGGTACCAGATTCGCCTTTCGTGCAGAGCGCGGCAGCCATGCCGACCGCCTGACCACCGTGCGCGCACGTCGCCATCACACGCGTGGAACCGAAGGCCACGTGCGAGACGCTGATAATGCGGCCGGCCAGAAACAGATTTCGGATGTTGCGGCTGTACATGCTGCGATAAGGGATCTGATAGACGCCCTTGGAGTGCCACTGCGTGCACGGCGAGAGTTCGCTGTACACGCCGTCCGCGGGATGCAGATCCATCGCCCAGCCGCCGAACGAGACCGCATCCGCGTGCTCGCGCTGTTCCACGACGTCCTGCTGGGTGAGCATGTAGTCGCCTTCGAAGCGACGGCTCTCGCGTTTTCCGGGATGGTGCCGATCCATTCCAGCGTCATGGTTTCGGCTTCCGGGAACTTGCCGGAGTTCTTGATGTAGTCCCAGACTCCGTAAGCCACGCTGCCACAGTTCCCACTTGATCTTTTCGGTATCGTGAACGGTATCGAGCCGGCCGCCGTATTCCAGCCACCAGAAGCGGCAACCGGAATCCGACGGCCTTGATGTCGCGGTAGCGCGGAATCTGTGGTGATGTCGTTCAGCGCGAAACTCGGCGGAATAAATTTGACGGGCTTGCCCGTGTCCTTGCGAGTAGAAGTAAAGCGAGTGGCCCAGCAGTTCGCCATACTCGGCCTGTCCGGAGCGAAGAGTTCGCCGAATTCATCGCGGCTCTCGGCACCCATGCGGAACGCCGCACCGGCCAGGAAACCAACCACTGCCGTCGCCGGAGGCATCGCAGAATAGCGGCGCTTCGACCACGTAGCGAGTCTGTTTTGGCTGCAGAAGGCGCGCACGCTGCGAGATCGTGTCGGCATCCGCTTTCTCGACCTCATGCACGGCGGTATTCAGCAACAACGTGATGTTCGGTTCTTCGACGAACTTTCTCCAGCAGGATGGTATCGAGAATCAGCGGATTGCCTTCGGGATTGCGGTGCATGTTTTCGACGAGCAACTCATCGATCACGCCGCCCTCGCGCGCCCAGCGGTTGTTGTTGCCCATGTGCGACGTTGCGCCGAGAATCCACAGCCGCACTTCGCTGGAAGCATTGCCGCCCAGCACGGGGCGGTCCTGAATGAGCACGACGCGGATTCCGGCCCGCGCCGCCGTGATGGCCGCGCACGTTCCCGCCAGCCCGCCGCCGACAATCGCCAGGTCGGTGCTGATCCGAATTTCCTTGGAGGTTCTCTTCCCAGAACCGGGTACTGTGATCATTGGGTATCTCTTAATGGGATGGCCACGTTGAACGAGTGTTCTTCAGGTTCATCGGAAGGCAGCGCAGCCAGAAATAAAACGCGCGGCTTGCCGTTCTCGAAATAAAGCTTCGGCATTTCCAAGCGCGAAAACTTTTGGGCGGAGCCATCGTCCCACATCAGTTCAAACTTGGTTACCAGCTGGTGATTGGATAGCCGCCAATCCAAACCGTCCGAGGACTCAAGCAGGTAAAGGCACATTCCGTGCTCGGTAAAGTACGGGGCCTCATGGTCTTTCACAATCGCGTAGTAGCGATCTCCCTGAAACCATTCAACATGGTCGTCGATGTGAAAATTGAAGTGCTTCTTGAAAACTTTGCTCTTGTCCACCATCGGTTTTGGATGCCGTGTGAATGGCCCGAGCGGACTCTTCGATAGCGCCGGGTAATGAAACACACCGCCGCCTAAACGGCCGGGTCCTGGCGCCAGCGTCTTGTAGACCATCAGGAAATCGCCTTGCGGTCGCTGTGTCACGCACGGAACGCCGATGATTCCCTGACCGAATTCCGGGCCGACATCGAGGAGCGGTTTGTCAGAGCGCTTCCACGGTCCGGCCGGATTATTCGCTACTGCGACTCCAATCCGCTGGTTGTTGCGATGAATCCACCAGTCTTCGGAGTTCTTCGACACCGCGTCTTTCTGCCATGTGACAGGTCCGTGGTTGCCGGTGTAGTAGAGATAGAACTTGCCCTGATGTTGCATCACGCAAGGGTTGTGCGTAACGTGCCCATCCCAAAATTCCGCGCCCCGCGCGGGCAGCGCAACGCTGCGAAAAGTGTACGGCCCCTCGGGTTTCTCGGCCGTCGCGTAGGCAACCTCGGAATGCGTGGCCCAGGCGCCGAAGCCCAATCTCCGCGGCCAGCGCGAAAACAGCATGTGGCAAACGCCGTCGCCGTGCGTACCATCGTGGAGCACCAGATCATCCAGTCTTCCATCCGGAATACGCCTGCACGCGGGATCTGTTTTGGTAGCAGCTTCTGGAAGTCGAGCGTGCTGGGTCGTGCGCCTTGCGCGACAGCCCTTGCTGCAGCGGCCAGAGTCACCGACTTCACAAAGCCACGGCGGTTCATTTTGTGGCCTTTTGATAGAAGCGGACATAGTCGTAAGAAACAGTTCCCGGCAGTCGCGATTCGTCAACCTTGTCCGTCTTCCCGAGATACGAGGCAATCGAAGTCAGCCAGATATGCAAATCGCCTTTGGGCAACGCTGTTATGTCGACCGTTTGAACGACGTTCCCATCGAGATAGTATTTGACCTGCTCAGGCGAGTATTCGCAGCCGAAGACGTGATACTCGGAGAGTGGTGTTGTGGTGGTCACGTTCTTGTGGCCATAATTCACGTGAGGATCGGGCCACTTGTGCGTGTTAACACCATAACGAGTGAGGTCGATGGAGTCGTTCTCGATCACATCGAGTTCGAGCTCTGCTCCCTTCGTATTCGTGCCGCCGCTGCCATCGTGCTTCATCATCCAGAACGATGAATGCCAGCCTTTGCCGGCAGTTATTTTGAAGCGCGTTTCGTAGTAGCCGTACCCATACGCATTCTTACTGATCACGCCCGCGCCGGTGTACTCTTTGTCTCCGGCTTTCTCCTTCTTCAAATTGAGGATCAGATTACCGTTACTCAGCGAGACGTTTTCTGCCTTCTGCGTGCTCCAATGCTTGGAGTCGGTGCGATAGACCCACTTGGCCGTATCGACTTTCTTGCCGTCAAACTCGTCGCTGAAAGCAAGCTTCCACTTGCTGCCGGCCGGAGCTTCGGCGAGCAAAGCGCCGGTCGAAATACTCGCGAGCAATAAAGCCAGTCCGCTAACGTTTTTCATAGAAAGCTGCATAGTCCACCAACATTAGTCCAGGTAGTTTTGTTTCGTCGATCTTGCCGGAAAGCTTTTCGTAAGCAATCGCTGTCAACCAGAAGTTTATTTGATCGTGCTCGTGATCGGTGGGCGGGTAATCGAGAGCACAGCGTAATTCTCCGTCGAGAAAATAGCGAACGCCCTTCTCGGTCCACTCGAATCCATATGTGTGAAAATCGGCCGACGCGTCAAACCCTAGCGGTGCGCGATAAACGCCCGGAGTGCATGTTACGCTGCGACTCTGGCCCGGTCCGCTCCACTTGATCAGGCCCATGTGGCCTTTCCATGGCACGTCGGAATCAAACTCCATCCCGTCGATTTCGGTGCGCATTTTCTCCGGATAAGTCGTGCTCCCGTCGCCGGCAAACATGGCCCACACGGATTGATGCCAACCCGCAGCGCCATGCATTTTGACGCGCGCTTCGTAATAACCGTAGCGGAAGCGTTCCTTGCTGATCACTCCGCCGCCAGTGAAGTTCTTGCCGGAGTGTGCTTCCTTCTTCAGGCTGATGATCAGGTTGCCGCCTGTTACCGAAATGTTTTCCGGACGCTGGGCACTGTCGGCTTTCACATCCGTTCGATACATCCATTTTGCAGTGTCGAGTGCGTTGCCGTTGAAGTCGTCAGACCAGACCAGCTTGTAGCCGGACGGCGCCGTCGAACGTGCAGCACTCAGGCCGTACTCGCGATCGACCATACTGAAACCTGTCGGACGAAGAACTTCGACGCGCAGATGTGCGGCGCCAGGGGGACCCGTCCGTTTAAGAGCGTTGGTGGAACCAGGAGCAAGATCAGGAAGTGCGTCTTCGTCCACGCGAATCTTCGCCGCTTTCGCGTCCAGCCAAGTCCAGCGTGTGCGGAACTTGCGCAACGTGTATGCCGGAAAATCGTTGCGCGTTTTGAGCTCGATCGCCACCGCGCCAGCGTCGTCCAGTTTCGCATCACTCAAGAGCGCAGGTGAGAATTCCTCGCGCAGTTGCGAATAAACAGGGCGCTTATTGCGCTGTTGATCGACTGCGCCCCACCAGCGGTAACCATTTGGATTCGTATTCGGGAAACGGCTGCGGTAATCGTTGAACGTCCACACGGAGGCGCCGGAAACCCACGGACGCGCGCGCAGAACCTCCATGAACTCCTGGAAATATTTCTTCTGATGTTCGACACTTTCCAGATCAGCACGTATCCCGAATTCACTGACGAGCAGTGGCTTGTCCGGCAGGCGAGCATGAATCCGATCCAAAAGAGCCGCCGCTCCAGCACCGGTCGCATAAGTGTTGATCATCACGACGTCAACATAGAACGACGCCTCATCCTCAGGGCGCTTGATCTCTGCGCTGCCGGCATGATTGCTGGCGAACGTGACGAAGCGCGAGGTATCGAGCGTGCGCACGAAGTCGCGTCCATCGCGCGTCCATTTGATGCCTGCCGGGGTGCGGGAAAGATACTCGTTGCCCACGCTCCAACCGATCACGGAGGGGTGGTTCCAGTCGCGTTCGATCATCTCGCGCATCTGCGCCTGCCAGTTGCGACGGATCAGGGGCGAGTCCATCTGCTCGGGTTGCAGTTGCCAGTTACCTGATTCGAGAATGAGCAACATGCCATTGCGATCCGCCCACTCCAGTAGCGCCGGAGCGGGCGCGTAATGAATGATGCGTGCCAGTTCCATGCCGGATTCCTTCATCAGGCGCATGTCGCGTTCAATCACGGCGGCGGGTTCGATCAGGCCGTAAACTGGATCGTCGGCCGTACGATTCGCGCCAGCCATGCGGATCGGTTCGCCATTGAGCAACAATTGCGTGCCACGGATTTCGATTAGTCGTATGCCGAAGCGATCTTCTCGTGAAGAATTGACCGTCGAAGCTTTCAGCCTGTAGAGCTGCGGCGTGTCGGGATGCCATAGCGCGACCTCTGCTTTTGCGAGTTCTAATGTGAACGTGACCGGCGCTTCTGAAAGCGGCGGCACACGCACGGACTGGCTGCGCTTCGAACCGGCAAGCGCTTTAGTAGTGCCTTCACGGAAAGCTTCTATCTCAACTGCGATTTCGCTCTCCTGCGCGAGCGTGTTGGCCACCCACACCACCGCGCGCACCGAAGCTGTGCCACTGCGCAGGTTGGGTACCGCTTCAATCTTCTGTTTCTTTACGAAGACAGGCGGCGTGGCGACGAGTGAAACGTCGCGCACGATCCCGCCATAATCCCACCATGGATAGCTCTGGAGTTCTGGTGTCGTTCCCCGGCGCGCACCTGGAAGTGTTGTTAGATCCCAGGAATTGTCCGCCTCGACGACCAGCGTGTTTTCCTTTTCGCCGAATTGGAGCAAGCGCGTTACATCCAGTTCGAAGGGAGTATAGCCGCCTTCGTGTTTGCCCACCAGCGTCCCGTTGAGCCAGACACGGCTCTTGTAGAACACGGCCTCGAAACGCAGGCGCACATGGTTCGCACTCCATTCCTGTGGAGCTCGAAACTGGCGGCGGTACCAGGCAGGTCCGATGTATTGATAGCGCGGATCAACCGGCCAGCAATGCGGAACCGTCACGCTGTCCCAGCGGCCAGTGGGCCGATCAGCAGCGAACCAGCGGTTGGCTTCGCCGTTGCGTTGATAGTCGATGGTAAACAGCCACGGACCATTCAGCGAAATGGAAGTCTGGGCTGCAAGTGGCCGCGAAGTGGCCACGACCAATAACAAGGCTAGTAATCCGAGATGCATGGCACCACTCAAAAAGAAGTTGTTCTTTCTACTACTATTACAACCCGGGCCTCTCTACTTTAGATCAAGGTCACGACTTTGTCATCATCGCTTTGAGGTAGGAAAACGTAGTCTAAAAAGACTATCGGGTATTCAATCGACGTGCACGATGCCGCGCTGAATAGCTGCTATGACAGCTTGCGTGCGGTCTACCACGCCGAGCTTGTCGAGAATTCTGCCGACATGGATACGTGCTGTATTCTCGGAAATTTTTAACGCGTCCGCGATGCCTCGGTTGCTGAAGCCTTGAGCCAGCAACCGCAGCACATCGAGTTCGCGATCGGTCAATTCCGAACCGGGAACACGCTCTGCCAACCGCGTGCCAACCGCTGAGGAAAGATAGCGCTTGCCGCTGTGAACTGTCAGAATCGCCTGAATCAGCTCTTCTTTGCTGATGTCTTTTAACAGGTAGGCCATGGCGCCGGCCTGCAACGCGCGGTGCACGTCTTCACTGCCTTCGTAATTACTGAGCACCAGAATGTGCGCTGCCGGACTATCTTTGCGGATTTCGGCGATCGCATCAAAGCCGGAAATCCCGGGAAGCCGCAGGTCCATAATTGTAATCTCAGGATGCAGTTGCCTATACAGCTCAATCGCCTCGCTGCCGTTATCGGTCTCGCCAACTACCTTCATGTCCGAGCGCGCATCGATAATCGTACGCAATGCCAAGCGTGCGAAGAACTGGTCTTCTACCAGAAGAATGCTGATAAATTCGCTCATGCTATCTTGATTGACCTCAGTGGAATCGAGGCTTCCACGATCGTACCACTGCCCGGTTTGCTCTCCAGCCGGAGTTGTCCTCCGAAACGGCGCGCGCGCTCACGCATAACTGCCAGCCCGAAATGACCCGATGGAACTCCGATAAACTTCTTCGGTTCGAAGCCTTTGCCGTCATCCTGAATGGAAGCTCTGAGCGTATCAGCGCTATAGTCCAGGCATACGTCAATGCGCCCCGGTTGTCCGTGGCGTAGCGCGTTTGCGGACGCCTCCTGACAGATGCGCAAGACATTTCGCTCCAGGTCTTCAGGCAAAACGACCGCTTCCCCATTGACCACAACGGCCCACTGAATACCGCGTTCCTGAAGTAATTCACGTAGCGCGCTCGATATCGCATCGGAGAGGCTTTCCGACTCCGGTTTGTCCTCGCGCAAATCCCAGATGACGCGGCGCGCCTCGCCTCGATAGTGATGCACCATCTTGCGCGCAATCTCAACCGTTTCCGCGGCGCGCTCCGGCATCTCTTTCAGGCGGGACAGCGTTTCATCCAACTGCCACGAAATCGCTGAGAAACCAGCCAGCAGCGTATCGTGCCATTCGTGCGCAATGCGGCTGCGTTCGGCGAGGACGGCGGCGTAGCGGCCCCGGATCACCAGTACACGCCATTGATAAAGCGCGACGCCCAGGGCTATGAATCCGGCAGCCAACAAAAAACGGAACCACACAGTTTGATAGAAGCGCGGCAGTTGGTTGATTTCTATCTCTGTTGCGGGTTCGCTCCACTGTCCGTTGGCATCGCGCGCCGAGACCTGAAAGCGATGCCGGCCGGGCGAGAGGCTTGCGTAACGTGCTGTTCGTTCCGAAACGCGTTCCACCCACTCCGGATCGTAGCCTTCCATCTTGTAGCGGAAACGCAATTGTTCCGGAGAAGCGAAGCGCAACGCTGTAAACCGGATATCCAGGTCGTGCGTCCCTGGAGCGAGTTTGAGTTCCGGGGAAATCGATTTTCCACCCGCACTGATTTCTTCGATTAAAACCTTCAGCGGCGGCAGTGTGATACGCTTCTGACGGGCTGATGCGCACGAATCCCCGCACCGTCGGGAACCATAAATTTCCGTCCCTGGCCCGCCATCCAGAAGGTTGCGAGAGACCGTGAAACTCTATCGAGCGAAGTCCGTCATCCTTGTCGTAGAGAATTGGATCGAGCTTCGGGCGTCGGCGTGCGAGCACATCATCCACGTCAGCCAGCGTCAAGCGCAGAATCCCGCGCGCCGAACTGATCCAAAGCGAGCCCGCGGCATCCAGCAGTCGGTAAAGGGCGTGCCCTGGCAATCCTTGACGCTTATCGAAAACGTAGATGCCATCCTTGTCGGCCAGCGCCAGGCTTCCCGATTTTGTAGAGATCCAGATGCGCTGGCGTGAGTCTTCGGAGATCGAAGTGACTGCACCACCACCAAGCCCCTGCTCCGCTCCGAAGAATTCAAGCGCCGAGCCGCTGATGCGCGCGGCGCCCTTGGAAGTCCCGGCCCAGATTCGGCCTTGGCTATCTTCGAGCAATGCCGTGATCGTTTCCAGTGGGAAGTACGCTTGTGCGGCCTCTCCTGAGGGATCGGCTTTAGGGAACCGCAACAGGCCTTGTCCAGCCGTGCCCAACCAAAGCGAGCCGCGGCGGTCGAAAACAAGCGCGGACACCGGCACGTGTGGAAAACCCTGGTCCGCCGAGTACGAGCGATACGATTTTCCGTCGAAGCGGTACAGGCCTTCCCAATTACCGATCCAGATGTTGCCCTGAAGATCGCTGGCCATGGCACGCACGGTGAAATCGAGCGTCGGGTTCGGCGTCGGCTGGCGCAGGAATTCGTTATCCTGCAGTCGGTACAGACCGCTGCGCCAGGTACCAAGCCAGACATTGCCGCGAGGATCCTCGCAAATAGCCGAAGCGAAGTTGCCGCCGAAACCTTCGGGAATGCCGAACGGGACAATGGCTGTATCTTTCCAGCGGCTGAGTCCACCGCTGCGCGTTCCAATCCAGAGATTACCCTCGCGGTCTTCAAACAGCGTCCTTATGAAATCGTCAGGAAGTCCGTCCTTCGAAGTCCAAAAGTCGACGCCGCGTGAGGTCATGCGATAAAGACCTTTGCCCCACGTGCCCACCCACAGCGTGCCGTGCCGGTCCTTCAGAACGCGCGCGACTGGACCGGCGACACCAGGCACCGGCACGAGATTCGCTCCCTGCCCGGAGGTGCGCAATCGGAACAAACCGGTTGAGGTGCCGATCCAGAGTTCGCCGGAGTCGTCCGGCACCACGGAAAGAATTGCGCCGTGCGGTGGCCCGCTGCGCAGGACGGTTGTCATTGCGCCCTTCTGGAAGCGATGCAGGCCATCGATCGTGACGATCCAGACAGTGCCGCTGCTATCCTGGGCGAATACGTTCCACGCATTGCTGGGTGCGCGCGGCAGTCCTTTAATCGGCTGCAGATTGCCTTGTGAGCTGTGCAAAATGGCCGAGCCCGTACCCAGCCACAAGGCACCGCTGCCGTCTTCCATGAATCCTTGCACTGCCTGACGGTCGATTGGAAAATGAGTGACCTGGTTCTTGTTCCAGAGATAGACGCCGTTGTCCTGGGTGCCGAACCAGTAGCCGCCTTTGCGCGCAGCCAGGATTGCGGTAACCCAGCGCGAGGATAAATCGGTGCCGGGGCCGAGGTCGAAAGGCGTAAACCTTAGGCCATCAAAGCGCGCGAGACCTTCCGTTGTGGCCACGAGCAGGTAGCCGTCCGGAGCCTCAAGAATTACGTTTACCGAATTCTGCGGCAGGCCATCTTCAATCTGCCAGTGACGCTTGTGGTATTGCGAGATGAGCCTGTCGGGATTGAGCGCGAGACAACAAGACAAGCCGCCGCAACATAGCAGTAACCATCGCGCGAGCATCAGTGCTGGGCGTAGCGCCATCTAAACGAAAAGTGTACAGCAACGCGGGCGTGGTGTTCCGGTAAATGCCGTGCCATTATAACCAGAACAGCGGGATTCAATGACAAAGTGCGGAAAATGCGGCTTTGATAATCCGGACAGCGGCCGTTTCTGTTCTTCTTGCGGTGCCTTAGTTGTCGCGGACTCCACTGCGACCCGCACGGTGGCGCTTAACGCTCCGTCCAGGCAGCATACAGCCAGAACCACGACGAACTTTCCCAGTGCCAGCCGCTTCGCACCCGGTACGATTCTGGCCGAACGTTACCGAATCGTCGCGCTGCTCGGCAAAGGCGGCATGGGAGAAGTCTATCGCGCGGACGATCTGACCTTGGGCCAGCAGGTCGCTCTGAAGTTTCTCCCCGAATCGCTCGCTAGCAACCCCGGAGCCGTAACCCGCTTCCGCAATGAGGTGCGCATAGCGCGGCAGGTGTCGCACGTGAACGTGTGCCGCGTTTACGACCTGAGCGAAACCGATGGTCATCTGTTTTTGTCCATGGAATACGTCAACGGCGAAGACCTTGGTTCGCTGCTGCGCCGAATCGGTCGTCTGCCGGCTGACAAGGCGCTCGAGATCGCGCGCAAGCTGTGCGCAGGATTGGCCGCAGCGCATGAAAAGGGAGTACTGCATCGCGATTTAAAACCCAGCAACGTCATGCTGGATGGGCGCGGCCAGGTACTGCTGACAGATTTCGGAATCGCTGGCCTCTCGGGTGAAATCGAAGGCGCGGAGGTCGGCAACGGCACTCCCGCGTATATGGCTCCGGAGCAGCTTTCCGGCGAAGACGTTAGCGTGCGCAGTGACATCTATTCGCTGGGCCTGGTGCTGTATGAGATCTTCACCGGCAAGCCGCCGTTCGAATCCGCCACCTTGGCCGGGTTGATGCAGGCCCGCCGCGAGAGTGTGCCAGTGAACCCATCCACTCTCGTGCGAGATCTGGATCCAGTGGTCGAGCGCGTGATACTGCGCTGTCTGCAGCCCAAGCCCGCCAACCGTCCTGGTTCTGTACTGGCCGTCGCCGCGGCTCTACCGGGTGGCGATCCACTCGCCGCAGCGCTTGCTGCAGGTGAGACGCCTTCCCCTGAAATGGTCGCCGCCGCCGGTGAAGGAACAGGACTTGCTCCCCGCGTGGCCATTCCGCTGTTTCTGGCTGTCCTGGCGGGAATCGCGCTCAGTTTTGCGTTGATGATTCGTACCAGCGCACTGGATCAGATGCGACCGGAGTACTCGCCGGACGTGCTGGCCCAGAAGGCGCGCGACATGGTCCAGCGACTCGGTTACACGCGCCGGCCATTCGACGACGCCTATGGCTTTTTCTGGGATTATCCACTAATCGGTCACATTGAGAAAACGGACAAGCCACTTCCGCGTTGGAAGGAAATCCTGCAGCAGCGGCCGTCGCTGTTGCGCTTCTGGTATCGCGAAAGCGAGTATCCGCTGACAGCAGGCGAGTTTCACGACGACATTCTGACTCCTGGCGTGGTCTTCCTGTCAGATCCCGCTCCGATCCTGTCCGGTATGATCGAACTCACACTCGATCCGCAGGGACGGCTGATTCACTTCGAGGCCATTCCGGCGCAGGTGCAGGAGCCCGTGAAAGCGCCCACGCAGGTCGATTGGAATGTGCTTTTTTCGGCCGCCGGCCTGGACTCCACGCAGTTTCAACCTGCCGAACCGCTTTGGACATGGCTCGCCACTTCCGACGTGCGCACCGCGTGGACGGGCAAGTGGCCGGACAGCAGCCGTCCACTGCGTGTCGAGGCCGCTGCACTTCGCGGAAGGCCAGTTGCATTCTCGTTGATAGGACCCTGGACTAAGCCCGGGCGCATGCCGCCTCAGGAATCGCCAACGCAGGGGCAGGGCACGGTCATCATTCTTGGGACAATCCTGTTGGTGGTCTGTTTCGGTTCTACCCTACTGGCGCGCCGAAATCTCGCACGCGGAGATCGGCGGGGCGCAATCCGTCTCGCTGTGTGTGTGTTCTGCGTGCAGATGGCGCTCTGGATTTGCCGCGTGCACATTGTGGGCTCGATCGGGATGTTCGCAATGTTTGTGCTCGCGCTCTGCACTTCTGTGTTTTACGGAGTGGTGATCTGGACGGTTTACGTCGCTCTGGAGCCCTATGTAAGACGCCATTGGCCCCATACGATCATTTCCTGGACCAGTATTTTGTCTGGCAACTTGCGCGATTCCATCGTAGGCCGCGACATTCTGATTGGCGCGGCGGTCGGCACTACCTGGAAGCTGGTCAACGTGCTCTCCGAATTATGGTTTCCCAGTACCGGAACGCCTTCGTTCGCATCAACAGACGCACTGCTGGGAGGCAGAAGCACGCTGACTGCTGCGCTGCTGCCCGTGCCGCACGCGATTCGCGAAACACTCTTCTTTTTCTTCCTTGTATTCCTGCTCCGCGTACTGCTGCGGAAGCAATGGCTGGCCGGCGCCGGCTTCGTACTGATCTTTGCCGGTATGGACGTGCTCGGCAGCAGCCGTCCCTGGGTGGATGGCCCGGGCGCAGTGCTGGTGTTCAGTCTGGCGGCATTGGTAATTCTGCGCTGGGGCCTGCTGGCGATTGCAACGGGCATTCTCGTGAACGGGTTGCTGTATAACATCCCTTACTCCACGCATGCTTCCGCCTGGTATTTCGGGAGTACGATTTTCATGCTGGGAATCGTGATTGCTCTCGTCACATGGGCCTTCACAGCTTCCATCGCCGGACGGCGGATTTGGAAGCAGGACCTGTTCAGCTGAAGAAATTCGGATCTTGGAGTACAGTTAAAAGGATAAGGAGATCCGAATCCGAATGGAAGCTTCCCAAGGCACTGCTCCGGCATCCAAGCCATCTACTACCCTGGAAAACCTGCAAACCGCATTCAATGGTGAAAGCAACGCACACGCTTGCTACCTGGCATTCGCAGCTAAGGCCGACGAGGAAGGTTATGGCCCTGTGGCCAGCCTGTTTCGCGCGGCGGCCCGCGCTGAAGAGATCCACGCGGGAAATCACGCCGCTGTTATCAAGCAACTCGGCGCAATCCCTCAGGCGAAAATCGAAACTCCCGATGTGAAATCCACGCGCGAGAATCTGAAGGCGGCGATCCGCGGCGAGACCTATGAACGCGACGATATGTACCCGGCGTTCATCGCGCAGGCACGCATCGATGACGAAGCGTCCGCGCTCAACACTTTTCAACTCGCCCAGGAAGTGGAGGGCGAACACGCGCGGTTGTACACCGGGGCTTTGGTCGCACTCGAATCTCTTAAGGGCGCGGGCGTCACTTACTATGTGTGTCCAGTTTGCGGATTTACCGCGCTGAAGTTAGCCTTCGATATGTGCCCGGTTTGCGCAGCGCCGGCGGAAGAGTACGAAGAAGTCAGCTAGTCTGGTGTACGCTGTGAAGACAGAGTACAGCTGATGCATGCTATCGATTTGCCGCATGCGGCGCTTGCTTGTGGCGCCGCATTCATTGCCGGCGCAATCAATTCGGTTGCAGGCGGGGGCACGCTTGTTTCGTTCCCTGCGCTGATCTGGCTTGGACTGCCCTCTGTCACGGCGAACGCCACCAACACTGTGGCGATCTGGCCGGGTTCGCTCGGCGGCATGTGGGGCTACAGGCGCGAAATGAGCAACACTCAACCCCGCATGCTCGCGCTCGTCGCGCCGAGTCTGGTCGGAGGCGTTGCCGGCGCACTGCTGCTGCGCTGGACACCGCCCGCATTCTTCGATGAGCTTGTTCCTTTTTTGATTCTGTTTGCCACGCTGCTGTTCATGGTTCAGGAGCCGATTCAGCGGAAACTCAAGACTTCACACCCCGAAGCACACAAATCTACGCGCTGGTTGGTCGGAGCGATGCTGTTCCAGTTACTTGTGGCGCTCTATGGTGGCTATTTCGGAGCGGGCATCGGTATCTTGATGCTGGCGGCCCTGAGCATCATGGGGCTTACCGACATTCACGAAATGAACGGGCTTAAGAGCTTTTTCGCAGTCTGCATCAACGGCGTGGCCGCGCTCTACTTTATGTGGGCGCACATGGTGCACTGGCCCTACGCCATCATCATGGCGGTGGGTGCAGTGGTCGGCGGTGTCGGGGGAGCGGGCGTCGCACGCCGGATTGGCCGCACTGCCGTACGCCGAATCGTAATCGCAATCGGCTTCGGCATGGCGCTCTCGCTGTTTATCAAGAAGTAGCTCTCTCAGCCCGACGCTCGCAGTTATCACACTGGTTGCATGGACCCTCGAACTGGTCGCCGAAATAGCGCAGCAGAAATTCCCGGCGACAAGTCGAAAGGTCGGCGTAGGCCTGCATCTGCAACAATCTATTGCGCTCCTGCTGCTTGTGTCGATCCTGCTCGTTTGCGGCCTCCTGCACGGCCTCAAACGCATTGCGTTCCTCGCTGAGTTGCACGTCGCCGGTTGGCAACTTCTCGACAGCATTCACGTCTTCCAAGCGCTTCAGTGCGGTTGTTAATTTGCGTCTGGAAAGATTTGCCTGTTCAGCTAGTTCCTCTTGAGAGACCGGTCCATCCTGCTGCGCAATGGCATTCACGACGCGCTCGATTTTATCGGCTTCCAGCTTGCCCGCGCCAGCCTGGAATTTTCGCAATCCGATGTTTTCAGGACGGTAGAACAGGATGGCTTCGGCCGGTTCTCCATCGCGTCCGCCGCGCCCGATTTCCTGATAGTAGGCGTCCAGCGAGTCGCTGACATCGAAGTGGTATACGAAGCGCACGTCGGGTTTGTTGACCCCCATCCCGAAGGCATTTGTGGCGACGATCACCTCGACATCGTTGGCCATAAATCGTTCCTGAATCTGCTCGCGGTCCTTCGCTTTCAACCCGGCGTGATAGAACAGGGCCCGAACTCCCTGATCATTGAGGGCGCGCACAATCTGTTCGGCGTTGCGGCGCGTCCCCACGTAAACGATGCCGGGTCTGTCCGCCCAGTTCACGCGGCGCACCAGGGCCTCAAGTTTTTCCGCTTCCGTCGGAAACTGATCGACACGCAGGAAGATGTTTGGCCGATCAAACCCATGAACAAACAATTTTGCATTGCGCATCCCCAGGCGTGTAACGATTTCCTCCCGAACTTCCGGCCCGGCGGTCGCGGTCATGGCCAGTACCGGCGGATGTCCGAGTTCTTCGATCACGCGTCCGAGGTCGAGGTAGTCTGGCCGGAAGTCGTGTCCCCACTCGCTGATGCAGTGGGCCTCGTCGACAACGAAAAGCGAGATCTCTGCTGCGCGCAATTGCTCGACTGTTTCCGGCTTGCGAAGCTGCTCGGGCGCGAGGAAGATATATTCGAGGTCTCCTTCGGTGAGCCTCTCAAAGACCTCGCGATTTTCTGATACGTTCTGCGTGGAATTGACCACCGCGGCTTCAGCGGCATCCTGTTCATTGATCGAATCTACCTGATCTTTTTGAAGCGCAATCAGAGGCGAGACGACCACGGTGGAACCCGATAACATAAGCCCGGCGATCTGGTAGATTGCCGATTTTCCAGACCTCGTTGGCCGCACGACCAGAGTATCGTGGCCCTCCAGGATGGACCGTACGGCCTCTTCCTGTCCGGGCCATAGATTCTCCAGGTCTAATGTTTCCCTGGCAGTCTTCTCAATTGCTGCAGTTTTTGTTTTTTTCGGCATGGGTGCTCGTATAACCCATGCAGGTTGTCTGCCAACACCGCTAGCGGGCGCGGTCGTTGCGGAACACCACGCCCTCTTTCATTACGAAAAGGACTTTGCCTGTGACTCCGATGTCCTGCGTCGGATCGCCCGGCACGGCAATCACATCCGCCAGCTTTCCAGGTTCAATGCTGCCCAGCCGGTCAGAGAGTCCAAGCAACTCCGCATCGACGGATGTTGCGGTCTTGAGTGCCGCCACCGGAGTCATGCCTGCACGCACCAACAATCCAAACTCTTCCGCATTGCGTCCGTGGGCGAAAACTCCTGCGTCTGTGCCGAAAGCGATGCGCACGCCCTTTTGCACTGCATTGCGAAATGTTGCCGTGACCTCTCCGTTAGCCTTGCGTGCCTTGGCGACATTGCGCGGATCCATGACTGCGCCTTTCTCCAGCGCCTGAATGATCGAGTCACCGGCCAACAGGGTCGGAACATAGAACGTGCCGCGCTCGCGCATTAAATTGAGCGTTTCGTCTTTCAGAAACGAGCCATGCTCGATGGAATCGATGCCAGCCAGCACCGCACGCCGCGCGCCTTCATTTCCATGCGCATGTGCTGCAGCCTTGCGCCCTTTCGCGTGGGCCTCGTCGGCGATTGCGTTTAGCTCCGCCTGCGTGAGCTGTGGCGAATCCACATCATTGTTCAGGGACAGTACGCCACCAGTCGCACAAGTCTTGATGACATCGGCACCATACTTAACGTTGAAACGCACTGCACCGCGAAATTCATCGGCATTGTTTGCTATTCCGCTTTTCCAATCCGGCTCTGCAACGTAACCGGCGCGCAGGCCATTTGTCGGATCGCAATGTCCGCCCGTGCTGCTAAGCGATTTCACCGCGACCAGCATGCGCGGACCAGGAAGCAAGCCGCGCTGGATTGCATTGCGCAGCCCCACATCGATGAAGTCCATCGACCCGAGATCACGGACTGTGGTGAAGCCGGCCATCAGGGTGTTGCGCGCGTTGAGGCTCGCTTCGATCGTCCGCTCCGCAGTGGTACGGGCGAGCCCATCGAGGCGGCCCTGTGCCGAAAACACTGACGGAGTGTACGTGAGATGTGTGTGCGCATCCATGAAACCGGGCAGCAGCGTGGCATTGCCGAGATCGATCACCCGCGCATCAGTTGGGATCTCGCTGGCCGGCCCCACACGCTGGATCTTACCGGCCGCAATCACCAGCAACCCCGGAGACACTACCCGATCGGCTTTCCCGTCAAACAGGCGCGCAGCTTTCAGAACGATGGGCCGCTCGGTTTGCGCCGATAAGGAAAAGGCACAGAGCAGCAATGCTACCGCAATGTTTCGCATGATTCTGGAATGATAGCGCGAGCCGGGTTCACAGGGCGATCAAATAACCGAACTCTGCTATACTTCTTCGCCATGAACAATCTGGGTTCCCAGTTCTTGAAACTGGGCATTTGTCTTTGGATCGGCTCCTCTTTAACCATCGCTCAGGTAAGATCGCCTACGGAAGCAGAGCAATCTGACATTCAGGATTCGGTCCGCCGCTTGGTGATGATAGGTTTGACAACAAACTAGTAATGTCGGTGGAACCAGTTGTCGCGCACACCCCGCCCGGTCCGGACGGCTGGGTGAGCCTGTTTGATGGCAAATCCATGGATGCCTTTGTGAATACAGACGGTGGTCCGGTTTCCAATTCCTGGACCATCGAGGATGGTTCGCTCAAATCAGTCGCTAAAACTTCTCCGAACTCCGGCGTTCGCACCAGGGAAACCTATCGCTCGTTCGAGATGCGATTCGAATGGAAGGTGCCACCGAAAGGGAATTCCGGCGTGAAGTACCGCCTCTTCTACCTCACGCGGGGGGGACGCCACGGGACACGAGTATCAGATCGTGGATGACGCTGGCGATCCAGGGGCAAGCAAACATGCCGTGGAGCGCGCCGGCTCTCTCTATAACCAGATCGCACCCAGTAAGGCAATTACGCGCCCGATCGATGCCGAGTCAGGACCGCTCGAAGGACCGATCCTGTTCCAACACCATGGCACGGAAGCATGGTACCGAAACATCCGTATCCGGAGACTTGATCCTAAAGACCCAAGCCTTTTCACTGCGACCACGCGAAAGCCGATGTGGTCGCTGCGCCGCTCGGGCTCGAATCGGAGACGGAACGCAGACCGGCACGCCCAGCCATCTTCGATCCAAGCGCCGCCCCGCCGGACGCGGGAATACGTACCGTCCCGATTCGCCGTTCCTTTTGTCGAGGAGAGATCCGGATCGGCGCCACCCGGCAGGTTCCAGTGATACCAGTCACGGCACCACTCGAACTCGTTCCCGTGGACGTCGTGCAGACCCCACGCGTTGGGCGGATAACTCCCAACTTTGGTGGCCTTATTCACCGACGGACCCTGCTCGGCGCCGTTGTATGGCTGGCCGTTGAAGTTAGCCTGTTTGCTACTCAACTTGTCACCGAACGAAGTTGCTGTTGTGGTCCCAGCTCGGCCGGCATACTCCCACTGTGCCTCTGTCGGCAGCCGAAATTCCCAGTCCTGAGGTAAGGTTCCTGACGACCGCGCGCTCTCGGTCAGCTTCCGGCAGAATTCTTCAGCTTCGGGATAATTCACCCAGTAGATCGGGAAGTCCTCGCCAACACCGGCATCGAGCGGACCGGGGTATGCGCCCATGAGTCGCTTCCACTGACCCTGAGTCACCTCGTATTTTCCGATCCAGAAACCATTTGAGATCGTCACATCGACTTGTGCCTCATCGGGACGCCGTTCCGGTTCGCTAACTGGGCTGCCCATCCGGAAGCGGCCCGGCGGAGACCAGCAGAGCTTCACGCCGTCGACCTCGCGTTCATTACCGCCCTTTGAACCTTCGAAGGAACTCGCCGCACGAACTGGTACTTCGCGCGCGCATACTGCGCAACCAATCGCCAGGACGACAGCAAAGATGGAAATTTTCACGACGAGTCCCCTTCCGTTTACGTTTGCATAATTCAGACGGAGCAGCGCAGCTTGTTGTTATCCAAGTTCCTGAAAGATAAACTGAACTCTCTGGAGACCCGCGTATGAATCGACGTATGTTCCTGAACTCCGTGCTGGCAGCCGGGGCTGCCTCTGCTCTACCCGCTGCCGTGCAGGGCCGCATTCCGATGGGCCTGAATACCTATTGTCTGCGGGCGCTGCGCTGGAACGATGCTCAACTGCTCGACTACTGCGCGCAGCTCAAGCTCGACGCGATTTTTCTGCAGGACTCACTGGACCCGAAAGCAATGGATCCGGCGCACTGGCGCGAAGTTCGCGAGCAGTCCGTGCGGCAGGGACTGCATCTCGAAACGGGCGGAGGCGGTATTTTTCCGAAGACTCCGGAGGCCTTCCAGGCTTCGGTCCAGAACATTCTCAAAAATGCGGAGCGCGCGAAGGCTATGGGTTCGCCGATCATTCGCTGCGTCATGGCGGGCGACAGAACTCAACTGCCACCGGGTCCGGTCGAGCAGCACATTGAGACACTGGTCAAGGTTCTCAAAGCAGCACGATCACAGGTCATGGACGCGGGCCTCAAAATCGCGATTGAGATTCACAAGGATCTGCAGGCCTGGGAACACCGCATGCTGATCGACGCTGCGGGCACGGAGTTCGTCGGTACTTACCTCGACACCGGCAATCCGGTTTTCGTCATGGAGGATCCGCTCACCACCATCGAGGAACTCGGACGATACGCCCTTACTGTCCACTTGCGCGATTCCGTCGTCTATGAGACGCCGCGCGGCATCGCTGTGCAATGGGTTCCGCTCGGCGAAGGAACGGTCGATTTCAAGCAGGTGATCGCCAAGGTCCGCGAGCATTGCAACCCAATTCACATATACATCAAGCCGATAACGGGCCGGCCGCCGGCTATTCTGCCGATCTACGATCCTGAGTTCTGGAAGATGTATCCGAAAGCGCGCGCCCGCGACCTCGCCAGATTTATGGCGCTCGCAAAACGCGGTCAGCCATATCAGAAGAATATTGTCATCGAAGATCTGCAGGGCCGCCCCACACCGCCGCAATTTATTGAAGCCATCAAATTCCAGCAGAAAGAACACATGGAGCGCAGCATCGAATACGCTCGCAAAACCCTTGACCTGGGAGTGAAGTGGCGCAGTTAACTTAAACTGCAACAGTTTCCACCCAGCCGCGCTCAGAACGATGAACAGCAGAAGGAATGCGGCGCATGGATTCTCGCCTGGACCGCAGGCGCCTCTTGCAGGCGATGATCACTTTACCGGTGATGGCTATGGCACAAACGACAGGATCCATTCCGATTCGCGAACTCGGCAAAACGGGAGTAAAAGTTTCAGCCCTGGGGATCGGCGGTTATCATCTTGGTGACGCCAAAGACCAGGACGAAGCAACTCGGATCGTTGCCGAAGCGCTGGATGGTGGCATCAACTTTTTCGACAACGCCTGGGAATATCACGAAGGCGAAAGCGAAGAACGCATGGGTCGCGCGCTAAAAGGTAAACGCGACCGGGCGGTGTTGATGACGAAGGTTTGCACGCACGGACGCGATAGTAAGGTAGCCATGCGAATGCTGGAAGAATCCCTACGACGGTTGCAAACCGACTACCTCGATATTTGGCAGGTTCACGAAGTGATCTACGACAATGACCCCGACCTGATTTTTATGGCGGGCGGCGCGTCGGAGGCGTTGCTGCAGGCCACGCAGCAAGGCAAAGTGCGCTTCATCGGTTTCACTGGCCACAAAGATCCTGCACTTCATCTCAGGATGCTGGCGCACAAATTCCCTTTCGACACGGTGCAAATGCCACTCAATTGTTTTGACGCCAGTTTCCGAAGTTTCGAGCGCAATGTACTGCCAGCGGTGAATCACCAGGGCATCGCGGCCCTCGGAATGAAGAGCCTGGGTGGCGAAGGAGAAGCAGTGCAGAAGGGCGTGATCACGGCAGCTGAAGGTTTGCGCTATGCCATGAGCTTACCGGTCGCGACAACCATCAGTGGAATTTCTTCACTGGAAATTCTCCACCAAAATCTCGAGATCGGGCGAAAGTTCCAGCCCATGACGCCTATCGAGATGACGACCTTGCGGCAGCGCTGCGCTACGTACGCTGCGGATGGCCGCTTCGAGCTTTACAAAAGCTCGAAAAAATACGATGGCCCACCGGGACGCGAGATGCACGGATTTCCATCCGTCGAGGAACTTCCGGTCTAACCTTCAATCTCGTCAATGTTCTCGAGCTTGACGAATTCCATCACCATTTGCGATCGTCTCATCGCTTGTTCAAATTCATCCATGCTTAAGAAGCTATTGTCTTCATCAAGCTTCTCTTCCGAGTGCAATGCGAGCGGCTTATCCCGCTGCAAAAATGAGCGGTTCAATATGACGCCGTCGGAAACCTGAATAGCCAGATAGTCTGTCGGATTCTCCGTGGCTTCTCCAGCCTCGTCGGTGCGTTCCATGAAGGTCACGCGATAAATCATTCTACTGTGATTGCAATTTTGTGACCGCTTCGATGGAAGCGAACGTGCAAGTGAGTCCAGTGTGCGAAAGGTGGCGATAACTATGCAAAAACGATTGAGTGTGTTGCGACTGACAGCCGTATTGACAATGGTGCTGGTTGCCTCGCAAAGCGGCTTCGCAAGGTATCAACCCAAGCCGGGACGGCCGAATTTCTTCTCAGTCGAGCAGGAAGTTCAGGTTGGTCGTGAAGAGAGCGCCAAGGTGGATCGGAGCATGCCCTTGGTGACAGATCCTGCGCTGAATCGCTACGTACAGGATATTGGCGCGCGGCTGGCTGCAAAGGCACCCCCGCCCAAGTACCCATTTGAGTTCAAGATCATCAATCAAAAAGAGATCAACGCATTTGCACTTCCCGGTGGGCCGATTTACATCAATCTGGGAACCATCCAAGCTGCCGACAATGAGGCTCAACTCGCCGGTGTCATGGCGCATGAAATGTCGCACATAATTATGCGCCACAGTACACACATGGCTAGTCAGCAGATGTTGGCGCAGGCTCCGCTATCGATTATCGGAGGCCTCCTGGGCAGCGGCACGGGCGGCCAGCTTGCACAGATGGGAATTAATTTCCTGGCTGGGTCGGTGTTCCTGAAATATTCGCGAGACGCTGAGAAGCAGGCCGATCTGGTGGGTGCGGGAATTATGCACGACGCCGGTTACAATCCCATCGCAATGGTGGAGTTCTTTCGCAAACTCGAGCAGGAAGGTGGGGCCAGCGGGCCTCAGTTTTTTAGCGATCACCCGAATCCCGGCAACCGCGTTGAGTATGTGGCTGCGGAGGTAAAGACGCTTCCGCCGGCGAACTATCAGCAAAACAGCCCGCAATTCGCGAGCGTTAAACAACGCGTCGGCGGGATGCGCGGCCTTACCGCACAAGAGATTCAGCAGCGTCAGCAGCAAGGTGCGGTTCAGGGCGGAGCCCAAGGCGGTCCTGTAACGCCAAGCAATGACGTGATTCCCAGCGGAAAGTTCCGTACACTGAATCACTCCGCATACAGCGTGTCTTACCCGGATAACTGGCAGGTGTTCGGTGATCAGAATTCCGAAGTGACGATCGCGCCGCGTTCTGGCATTTCGGGCAACGCGCTGGCCTATGGCGTGATCGTCTCGGCGTTTCAGCCGGAGCGGAGCGGCGACATCAATTTGAATGACGCCACGCAGCAGTTGTTAAATCAACTGCACCAATCCAACCCCGAATTGCGCCGCGTGGGCAATACGGAGAGCTACACGATTAATGGAATGCCCGCGCGCTCCGTAATGCTTTCCGGGGCGTCCCCGATTGTCAACCGCAACAACAAGCCAATACGGGAACGCGATTGGCTGGTTACCGTTCAGGACCGCGATGGGGACATCCTTTACTTCGTGTTTATCGCTCCACAAAACGATTTTGGGCGGCTTCAACCAAGCTATGAACAGATGCTACGAAGCCTGAAAATGAGAACCGATGACCCGTACTCTTCGCGCTCCCGATGATACACTTTCATTTACTTGAAAGTGTGTTGCTCGAACATGAAAACCGTCCGTTTCTTGGCTTTTCTCACGATTGCGCTGGCGCCGCTGGCCCTTGCACAATCTAACCTCGACGCAGTGATTGAACGCGTGCGGAAAGACTTTGACGTGCCGGGCGTCGCCGTCGCAATCGTGAGAAATGGCGAGGTGATTCACTCGAAAGGTTACGGCGTACGCAAAGTCGGCGAGGCTGCGCCAGTTACATCAAATACCCTCTTTGGAATCGCGTCGAATACCAAGGCGATGACCGCCGCGGCACTGGCGATCCTTGTGGACGAGGGCAAGCTGCGCTGGGACGATCCGGTGGTAAAGTACATGCCCTCGTTCCAGATGTACGATCCTTATGTCACTCGCGAAATGACCGTTCGCGACTTGCTGGTGCACCGCTCCGGCCTGGGGCTGGGCGCGGGCGACCTGATGTTTTTTCCGTCAAGCAATCTGAGCCGCGAAGAGATCCTCAAGCGGCTGCGCTTTGTGAAACCCGCAACCAGCTTTCGCAGCCGCTATGCGTACGACAACATTCTCTACCTCGTTGCCGGCCAGCTGATACCGGCGGTCACGGGCAAGACCTGGGACGATTTTGTTCGCGAGCGGATTTTTCTGCCGCTCGGCATGACCTCGACACGCACGGGTGCGAATGTGATGCGTGCTGATGATGAACTGGCCGCACCGCACGCTCCGATCGACGGCGGCAAGCTGCGCCCCGTGCCGGCCACAGTGATCGACAACAACGGACCGGCTGCATCAGTGCAATCTTCCGTCTCGGATCTGTCGAGGTGGGTGATGATGCAATTGAATCAGGGCGAGTTGCAAGGGAAGCGCATCTTTAGTGCAAAACAGAGCACTGAAATGTGGACGCCGCAAACCATTATTCCAGGGCCTGCTCCAAAGAACGCTGTGCTTGCTTCAGTGAGGCCGAATTTTGTGTCGTATGGGCTCGGCTGGATGCTTGCTGATTACCGCGGCCAGAAGCTCGTCTGGCACACGGGCGGACTGAGCGGGATGGTATCGCGCGTCACGCTGCTGCCGCATCTCAAGCTCGGCATCATCGTGCTCACCAATCAGGAGGCCGGCGGCGCATTTACCGCGATCACAAATACAGTGCTCGATCACTACCTGGATGCCAAGCCCGTCGATTGGGTCCAGGCTTATTCTGACGTCCGCAAGAAAACTGTGGCCGATGCTAGTGCTACTGTTACTAAACACCAGTCCAAACGTAATTTGAATTCGCGTCCCGCGCTCGCGCTTAATGAATACGCCGGACGCTACCGGGATGCCTGGTACGGTGATGTGCTGATCGAAGAACAGAACGGAAAGCTGCGCATCCGCTTCACTCATTCGCCGCTGCTGGTGGGCACAGTCGAACACTACCAATACGATACGTTCATCGCACGCTGGGATGATCGCACACTGTTGGCCGATGCGTACATGACGTTCACGCTTACACCTCAAGGCGCGATCGACGAGTTGAAAATGGTAGCCGTGAGTTCGCTGACAGATTTCAGTTTCGATTTCCACGACCTGCAACTGAAGCCTGTAGCGAAGGACACGCCCACCTACGATTGAGACCGCCGCACCCGCTACAATACGCAGCATGAACGTTACGCGGCGTGATCTGTTTCGCACTGTGGCTGCGGCGACCGGGCTTGGCATAGCCGGTTGTGCGCGCAAGTCGGAATTCGATTTGGACGAAGTCACAATTGCTGCTCTCCACGACGGCATGAAATCCGGCCGTTTCAGCGCGCAGTCACTCGCGGAAAAGTACCTCGCGCGCATCAAGGAGATCGATCGTAGCGGGCCCGCGCTGCGTGCCGTGATCGAGATCAATCCCGACGCGAATTCACTTGCTGGAACACTCGATCAGGAACGTGCGGCGGGCAAACTGCGCGGTCCGATGCATGGCGTCCCGGTGCTTATCAAGGACAACATCGACACTGCTGATCGGATGAGCACAACCGCGGGTTCACTGGCGCTCGAGGGCTGCATCGCGAAGCGCGATTCTGACGTTGCCGAAAGACTACGAGCGGCAGGCGCTGTGATTCTGGGCAAAACAAATTTGAGCGAGTGGGCGAACTTCCGCTCGACACACTCTTCCAGTGGTTGGAGTGGCCGCGGCGGTCAGACACGCAATCCATATATCCTCGATCGCAACCCGAGCGGTTCCAGTTCCGGGTCCGCTGTCGCTGTTGCCGCAAATCTCTGCGCCGTGGCTGTAGGCACGGAAACGGACGGCTCTGTGATCTCCCCCGCGGCGATGAACTGCCTCGTCGGCATCAAGCCCACGCTGGGTCTGATCGGCGGCGCAGGAATTATCCCGATTGCGCACAGCCAGGACACCGCCGGCCCGATGGCGCGCACGGTAACGGACGCTGCGATTTTGTTGAGTGCGCTGGCAGGCGGCCGCAAGTCCGAAGGCGACTATACGAGGTTTCTGCAACCGGGCGGTTTGCGCGACGCCAGACTAGGCGTCGCGCGAAAATTTTTTGGCTATAACCAGGATGCCGATAGAGTTATGAACGCCGCTCTTGAAGAGCTGAAACGGCAAGGTGCGATCCTCGTCGATCCTGCGGATCTTCCAGGCCATGGCAAATTCGGCGATTCCGAAATGGAAGTTCTGCTTTACGAGTTCAAGGCTGATCTCAACGCCTACCTCGCGGGCCTCGATGCAAAAACTCCGGTGCATTCGTTGAAGGAATTGATCGCGTTCAACGAGAAGAACCGCGATCGCGAGATGCCGTACTTCGGCCAGGAAATTTTCCTGATGGCGGAGGCCAAGGGCCCGCTTACCGACAAGGCCTACCTCGCTGCGCTCGCCAACAACCTACGCCTGGCCGCGACGGAAGGTATCGATGCGGTGATGAGCAAACACAAGCTCGACGCGATCATCGCGCCCGCTGGCGGTCCAACGTGGCTCACGGATCTGGTCACGGGCGATCACGATATTGGCGGCAGTTCGTCACCTGCGGCGGTGGCTGGTTATCCGAACGTCACGGTGCCGGCCGGGTTCGCACGCGATCTCCCGGTCGGCATCTCGTTCTATGGCTCAGCGTGGAGCGAGCCGAAATTGCTGCGTATCGCGTACGGCTTCGAGCAGGCCACGAAGGCACGTCGGGCACCACGCTTCCTGGCATCAGCAGGCGTGTAGTTACTGCTTGCCGGCGCCGCGCTGCATGAGTGCTTGCAGCTCCGGCAGATGCTGCTGATACACTCCCCGCGGAGTAGTGCCGCGCGTTTTGCAGATGGATGCGGCCATACCAACCACTTCGCCCATCATGCCCGTGGTGCGCATGACGCGCACGGTCCCCAAAGCGACGTGTGTAACGCTGATGTTACGCCCGGCCATGAACAGGTTTTCCACGTTGCGCGAGTAGAAACAGCGATAGGGAACCGCAAACGGCTCCTTCTTTCCGAACTTCGCGATTGACCGAAATTCCTGGCCTGGAAACTGTTCCGAATTCTTGGGATCCGGATAGTGCAGATCGATTGACCAGGTCGCGGTTACCGCCGCATCGGGAAAGCTGCGCTTCTCGACAATGTCCTGCTCCTTCAAAATCACATCGCCCAATAAGCGGCGCGATTCGCGCTTGCCGCCGACATAAGCGACCCACGCCAGCCGCAGGTTCGTGTACTTCTGTTTGTCTTTACTGCCATTCTTCTGGAAAGCCCAGTTTCCATACACCGCGCGCATGCCGTGATCGCGAACCGATTCGAAATCTCCGATCTGATCCTTGTTCAGCCCCGTCTCCCAATTCCAATCGCCGCGCGTTGCATTCTGCGCAGTGGCGTCGGTGAATTGCAGAGCCCACGGCGTCGCTGGAAACTCGACGGCCTTGCCCGCATCGTCTGTGTACCACATCACTGAAGTACCCATCACCAGACGATCCGCAACCTCTGGCGCCATGGACTCGCCGAATTCGCTGCGGCTCTCGCGCCCATAGTGGAAGTCCGCGCCCGCCAGGGCTCCGATCGTTCCGTCACCCGTGCAGTCCGCGAACAACCGCGCTGAATAACGAAGCTCTTTGCCGCTGACCACGTCACGCGCGATCACCGCCGCGATGCGATTGCCGTTCTTCTCGACGCCCATGGCGCGCGTATTCAGAAAGAGCCGGATGTTCTTTTCCGCCCTCACGACGCCGAGCTTCTTTTCGTCGTCGTAATTCGCTGCAGGCTGGGCGTTGCCATGTTTGCCAGAATCGAGCTCCTTGACGACATTGCCGATGGCGGGGTACGGCGGAAGATTGATGTTTCCTCCCAGGTGTACGCGGACCTCGGAACTGTTGTTGCCGCCCAGCAGCGGACGATCCTGAATCAGGGCGACTTTCAACCCGAGCCGTGCAGCCGAGATTGCTGCTGTTGTGCCAGCCATTCCGCCGCCCACGACGACAAGATCAAACTCGCCGGCGTCTTGCGGCTTTGCTGGAAGCTGTAGCGCATTGCGCCGAAAAGTCGCCAGAGCCGCGCCATCGTCCGGCGGATGTGATTTGAGATCGGTGGTCAGCAGGATGGCATCACAGCGGCCTTCGAATCCGGTGAGATCATGCAGTGTGAGTTGCACGGGTCCGGCCGCAAGCTTCGTTGTGCCGCCGTCCTGCCAGTGCCACTTCGCGCCTTCTGTTCCAAACGTTGTTTTCAGGGCGCGGCCGTTGATCGCTAACTGAAACTTGCCGGGTGCGCCCGGTGCGTTGAAGGGTGCGACCCAATCGCGAGTACGCACCCAAACGCGGTATTCACCGGCCTTGGAGATTTTGACTTTGGTTTTGGCATCCGCGACCGGAATGCCCATGCCGTGTGCGAGCAGAAACGGCGAGCCCATGTGATCCATGAATTGCTGGTCGAGCACCCATCCACCTTGTTCCTCGAAGCCCTCGGCTTCAACGAATACGGAGGAGACTGCAGCGGAAAACACCGGTGTGACAACGGACAGGAAAGCCAAGATTGCGTTCAAGCAGAGATTGCGCATAATACAAGAGTAAAACATCTGAAATCTGACATGCTAGTCTCTGAGCGACCTCATGCGACTGCTTTTATTTTTCCTCTCAGCCGGTTTGTTGGCCGGTGCGGATTTTCCTTCGGCCACGAACGAAGCTTCGTGGACGGTGAAGTGACATTCCGCGTAGGCCAGCGCACGCTACGATTACAAAACGAAACTGCCAGTCACGACAGGCAGTGTGCGCGGGCGTTACCGCACGATTGCGCTCTACCCGCTGCAAGCGATGGTGCGCGTCCAGTTCTTTGCGGACGACAGAAGTCTTACCACTCGCACGTATCCGCTCGCGCTGACCGACGGCTGGAAATCTTTCACTTTCCCGATCTTTCGTCCCCCGACCGGCGCGAGGCCGATCCCGGCAGACTCGTCTTCAGCGACCGCTTCATGCTAGGCGAGCGCGAGGATGTTCTCGAGAATGTGGATCTTTACTCCGGCTTCGACGGACTTGCGGTAAACATCTATCCGGCTAACACCACTCCAGGTCTGGATCCGGCCGAGCGGCAATTTCTGGACCTGCTGTATGCAAAATCGAACAAGCCGATCATCATCGGCGAGTGCCCGCACTCGATTCCGGACATTACGACAACCCGAAGAAGCTTGACCTGGTCTTACCCTCAAACCGTCGAAACGCAAACACAGCGGGCCCGGCAATCAGCGCAGTTCCTGGCCGATCTTCCGATTCCGCAACGCGCCGCGCTAACCGCGGGATCTACAACACGAGCGGCGAACCGTGGACCGAATTGCACGACGCCTTGCGCAAGATCCACAAAGCTATCGCAGTATATTGAACAGCTGAATCAAGGCTAAGCTGTAGTTCATGCACCGGCGTCAATTTTTGCAGTCCTCCGCCCTGTTGCCTTTCGCATCGCGCTTCGCCGCTGCTGAAGTCAGCCCAAGACTCGTGCCCATCGGCGTGGGCCACGCGCGCAATAGCGTCAACTCCACGGTTTTTTGTCATCCCCTGGTTTCGCGCAACGGCCTGCAGTATGCCGCCTGGTATGACCCGGAAGGCTTCGTTATGCTCGCGCAGCGCAAGCTCGAGGCCGTTGAGTGGACGAAGACTCGCACGCAGTACAAGGGCAAAATCACAGACGCGCATAATGGCATCAGCCTTGGCATTGATGGCAGCGGTATCCTGCACATGTCCTGGGATCATCACGGTAATCCGCTGAACTATGTGCGCAGCGCGAAAGCTGGTTCACTCGAACTGACCGATAGAATGCCGATGAACGGTGATACCGAAACTCGCGTGACCTATCCCGAGTTCTTCCATCTGCGCGATGGCGGTTTGCTGTTTCTCTATCGCGACGGCGGATCCGGACGCGGCAACACGCTGCTCAAGCGCTACGACGCACGCACAGCGAAATGGAGCACGATCAATAATCCGCTGATCTTCGGGGGCACCAATCGAAACGCTTACACGAATCAGATCGCGGTCGATCACAAAGGCGGCTGGCATATTTCGTGGTGCTGGCGCGACACAGGCGACGTTGCCACGAATCATGATGTTCTCTATGCCTGTTCCATAGACGAGGGCAAGACCTGGCGCAAATCGACGGGCGAAATTTATAAATTGCCAATCACGCTTGAGACAGCCGAAGTGGTGCACTCCGTTCCAATGCGTAGCGAACTGATCAACACAGGCGCAACAGCTGTGGACTCGCAGGGGCAGCCGATGATTGCGACGTACTGGCGCAGCGCCGGCGAGAAAGCGCCGCACTATCACGTGGTCTGGCGCGATGCCGGAAAGTGGCGCGTTCAGAAAGTGGGAGCGCGCACACTTAATTTTACTTTCCGCGGCGGTGGCACACGCCGGATCCCGATCTCAAGGCCGCAGTTGTTCGTCAACCGAAAGGACCGTGCCTACGTGATTTTTCGCGATGAGGAGCGCGGTGATGCCGTCAGCGTTGCCAGTGCGGCAGCGCCATACGATAACTGGATCACGCGGGATCTGGCACCCGGCCCGTATGGGCACTGGGAGCCGACTTTCGATCAGCCGCTCTGGGCAAGAGAAAACCGTCTGAACCTTTTCCTACAGCGCGTGGGACAAGGCGATGGCGAGACATTTGAAGCACTCGAGCCACAAATGGCTTCCGTGTTGGAGTGGACTCCCTAACCAACGGTGAAGCGGCGCGTCAACTGAAGCTTGCCGGAAGCGCGCTCGATCGCCTCCTCTTCCGCCTCGTCACGTGTGTCCGCGATTACACGGGCCAGCAAGGCACCCGGAGACACGTTATCGACTTCGCACAGAAATTGACCGTCAAGCTCATAGCTGACCAGGTGCACGGGCCATCCTTCCAGGGTGAGCTTTCGCTCGGCATAACCTAGCGGTCGAAACGTCTTCATGGAGCGGTCCTTTCTTTGCCGCGCTCCTTTCCACGCGCGACAGGTGCGCCGACCAGGTTGCCCCACTCGGTCCAGGAGCCGTCGTAATTCGAAACGTTATGGATGCCGAGCAGATACTTAAGGACAAACCAGGTGTGACTCGAGCGTTCGCCAATGCGGCAGTAAGCGATCACAGGCTTCGAGCCATCCGCGCCCTCTCCAGCGTAAATTCGCTTGAGTTCGTCGAAGCTCTTGAAGCTGCCGTCCTCGTTGCAGGCCATGCTCCACGGCACATTGCGGGCGCCTGGAATGTGTCCCCCGCGCTGGCAGGTTTCAGGCAGACCGGGCGGTGCCAGAATCTCACCGGTAAATTCCTGTGGGCTGCGCACATCGATCAGAAGCGCCGAGTTCTTTCCTTGAGCCTCCTGCACCTGGGGCAAATAAGCGCGCAGCGAAAAGTCCGGGTCCTGTGCTCGATACTGGGTTGGCTGCGGCTTGGGAACTTCCTTGGTCAGATCACGGGCTTCGATGAGCCATTTCTTTCTGCCGCCGTCGAGAATACGAACGTCCTCATGCCCGTAAATCTTCATTTGCCAGAATCCCCATGCAGCAAACCAATTATTGTTGTCGCCGTACAGAATGACGGTATTCTCAGGCCGGATGCCGGAGGAGGAAAGCAGTGCCTCCAGAGCATCTTTCGAGAGAATATCGCGTTGCACGGTATCGCAAAGTTGAGTGTCCCACGCCCAACTCAGCGCCCCGGGTATGTGCCCGTGTTCGTAAGCAGTTGGATCTACGTCGATTTCGACGATTCGGAGATTGGCGTCATCCAGGCGGTTGGCAAGCCAGTCTGTGCTGACAAGCACCTCCGGGCGAATGTAATCCGGCATACTTTAGCGCCCCCCTTGAGCCGCATATTAGCATGCCGGATTACGTTTACAACCCAGAAAATGCGTGTACGTTTTGCTTAAGCTAACAAGCCCCGGAAGGCCTTCGAACCTGCTTCGAAATTTGGGAAGACCGTTTTCAAATCGGCAACCCCGAGGTGCCGCGTTACAGCTTCGCCCAGCACCGCCCTGAAGTCGGTGGTTACGGCCAGATCGCGCTGCTCGTAGAGTTGATCCAGCCCCAGCCCCGGCCAGTCGCCGTGTACTTTGCCCCCACGAACATTGCCGCCCATAACGAACATCATATTGGCGTGGCCATGATCAGTACCGCGATTCCCGTTCTCCTTCGCCGTGCGTCCGAATTCGGACATGGTTACGACAATCACGTCCTCCATACGATCGCCCAGGTCTGCGTGGAATGCCGCCAACGCCTTGCCGAAGTCGCCGAGCAGATTCGCCAGCGGACCCTGCGAGGGGTTCACGCCGATCTCATTGACGTGATGATCCCAGCCGCCGATGTCAGTGAACGCGACCTCCAGACCGGCGTTGGCCTTGATCAGGCGTGCGATCTGTTGCAGACTCTGACCTAGCCGTCCGCCGGGATATTTGGCGCTGTTGGCCGGCATGTAAGGTGAGTCCTGAATCGCCTTCATCATGCGCATGGCCTCGAACGTCTCTTTGCCGGTCGCCTCGAGTTGCCGGTCTTTGGTGTCCATGTAGGCTTGCTGGAAACCTTCCGCCAACTTCGCGTCACGTACGCGAAAATCCGCCAGGCTGCTCATCGCCACGCCCGGATTCCGTCCGCGCAGCGTTCGTGGAAGATTGTTGGTCAGCGCCACGGCGCGAATCGGCGAGGAGTCCTTTGCCCCCGGTCCGAGTGCTCGGTTCAGCCAGCCATCGCGGGTCGCCTTCAACCCGGGTGTGCCGGATTCCATGTAATCCTGCGCATCGAAGTGCGACCGCGTCGGGTCCGGGGAACCAGCCGCATGCACGATTGCGATCTGCTTGGCATCCCAGAGCGGCTTCAATTCTGCCAGGTTTGGATTCAATCCGAAGAATCCGTCCAGATCGATAGCAGCGTGCTCGCCGCTTCCAGGCCGCTGGATCGCGATACCCGGGCGAAGTTCGTAATAGCGCTTTTCACCGTGCGGTACGACGACGTTCAATCCGTCAGCTGCGCCGCGCTGGAAGATAGCCACCAAAATCTTCTTACGCCCTCCCTCTTTTGCCGACGCGGCCTTGGCCAGCCACAAGGGCGCCATGCCCGCTCCGAACATCGCCACTGCGGAACCCCTTAGAAAGGCTCTTCTTGAATAGTCATTCGGATGCATGGTTATCTCCTTTGGAACTCCGGTGAACCGATCAGCAACGCTACATCCTTGACACCGGCGCGCGTCTGATCGACTTTCACGCCCGGTACCTTGTTCTGTGCCAGTGCGGCGCCGAAATTCATGCGCCCTACCAACCCCGCCGTATTTACCCACTCTTCGTTCAGGTTGGAGTAGCCGGTCGGCTCCTGCTTTCGATACAGCGGCTGGCCCAGTTGCGCGATCACCTGCGCCAGACCGAAACCATAATTCACCTCGGCGTCCAGTGCGCGGACGGCACTGATTGCCACTTCGAAGGGCGACTTCATCTTGGCCTGATACGCACCGTGGCTCCAGAATTCCTTGGAGTTAAACATTACGCGCAGCACCGAACGAATGTCGCCGTCACTATCCTTGAATGTCTTCGCCATTCGTTCGATCAGCGCCGGCGGCGGATCGTCCGCAACGAAGCGCTGCGCCAGTTTGCGTCGAAATGAACATCGCGGTCGAGGGATGATGCAGCAGAATTTCGAGCACCTTCATACCGTCTTCTTTGCCGCTGCCCGCCGGAATCTTCACGCCAAGCACGGTCTTCTCGCCCTTGTCGTGCATCGCATCGTTGTAATCGAACCCACCGCCCGCGTTAGGGTTCTTGATTGTCCAGCCCGTAAAGCAGCGCGCCGTTTCCGTGACGTCTTTCTGCGTGTATCCGCCATCGACGCCGAGCGTGTGCAGTTCCAGCAACTCGCGTCCGTAGTTTTCGTTAAGGCCACGCCCGAGCCGCCGGACTCGCCCTCTCGCCGTCTGCGCCGTGCGGAGGAGCCGACGACTGCCAATTATCCAGATAGAACAACATTGCCGGACTCTGCGCCGTTGCCAGCAGAATGTCCTTGAACTTGCCCAGCACGTGCGGACGAATTGCGTCGCGCTCATAGGCAGTGACCAGGTAACGATCTGCGCCCTTATCCAGATATACGTTGAAGTGGTTGTACCAGAAATCGGTAAGGACCTGTTCCAGTTGCCGCGTGCTGTAAATCGCGCGATAGACCTTGTTCTCAAACAAGTCGTTCTGCATGACAGCCTGCGGAGCAGCGGCCATCATCAGCTTGCGGCGCAGATCAGCAGGAACTCTTTCGACCATTTGTTGGCGGACATTAGCGGGCAGGGCAGCAACAAGATTGGTCAGCTTTTCGCCTTCCATTGAACGCAGCAAAGCCATTCGCTCTTCTGGGGTACCTTTTCTAATTATGCGAATTTGCTCCGCGTTCAGTATTTCCGCCAGCGGCTTCGCTTCGGCCTTGGGCTTTGCGGCACCGCGCGGAAAGGTCGAAGCCATTTCAGCGGAGGTCATCTTCAGCGTGGCGAGCGGAGCCAGATGTGTCTCCAGCGTCGGATTTTCAGGAATGCGCTCGGGGTTGAGCTGCAGTTCGACCCATTTTTTTACACCAAGTGCCTTGACCTTCGCAGCGTCGCCCGGACGCGCGCCAAATGTCAGGCGGTCTAGTGCATGGTTGATCTTTTTGTCGTTGGCGAGCTTCTTTCCGAACAGAGCTTGATTGTCTGTCGCGGGTTTTGTCGCCGGTTTTGCGGAGTATAGGGAAACTGCGGCTGTCAGCGCGACGGCCAGTCCCAGGAAAGCCTGTTTGCGCATAGTCTTTGACTATATAAACGCGGTTCGCAGGGAAAAGTTGGTGGCTCCATCGAAAAAGCCGGGAGTTTCGTCAACACATCAAGGGAACTTCTTGTGAAACGATCACGTTTTCTCGTTTAGAATCATGCAGCAACAACGCTATCACTCCTTCGACTGCCTTCGCGCGACCATGATGCTTCTGGGCATCTGGATGCACGGCGTGCAGTGCTACACACAATTGAACGTCTATATGTGGCCGTTTAAAGACGTCGCGCGGAGTCCTATTTTCGACTTCACGATCAACTGGGTACACATCTTCCGGATGCCGGTCTTTTTCGCAATTGCCGGGTTCTTTTTCGCACTGCTCGCGACTCGACGTGGCGCGGCGAATGCGGCAGGCAACCGTGCGAAGCGTATTTTGTTGCCGTTCGTAGTGGGTTGGGCGGTTTTGGCACCCGTGATTCTCGGGACAGTCGGATACGTGCGCGGCGGAACCTGGCAGGCCGCACTGGCTGTGGCCACAGACGTTGCGACGTACTGGAAGTCCGGTCCGCTGCACTTGTGGTTCCTGGAGTACTTACTGCTGCTGTACCCGCTCATACTGGCCATCGACTGGCTCGTGAGAAGAGCCCTGAACCCCAACCGCCTTTCCGTTCTCTCACGCATTTTCAGGTGGTGCGTTCAGTCAGGCTGGCGAGCACCAATCATGGCAGTTTTGACCATTGGCCCCCTGGCTTCGATGGGCGGCTGGCTGGCTACGCCGGGTGGGTTCCGGCCAGAGCTTCGCATTCTGCTCGCTTACTTGCTTTTTTTCGGCTTCGGCTGGGTACTTTACTTTGAGCGGGACGTTCTGGACGTACTCAAGCACGGTGGTTGGTTCGAACTGTCGGCGGGGGTCGCGGTCACGGTGATTGGCTACGGCGTGCTGACGGGGGTTATGCCTGGACGCGTGTGGAATCTCTTGGGGCCGCTTGGAACCTGGTTGTTCCTTTTCGGCTTCCTGTCGATATCCTTACGCTACCTCGATCAGCCAGTCGGCTGGATCCGGTATTTGTCGGATGCCTCGTATTGGATGTATCTGCTTCACGTGCCAGTTCTGATTTGGGTGCAAGTGCTGATCGCACCACTGCTGCTGCCGCCACTGTCCAAGGGCTTGCTGGCTCTAGCAATCGCGATGCCGTTGCTTTTGGCGAGTTACCATTACGCCGTACGATCGACCTGGATCGGCGAAGTGCTGAATGGTCGCCGGTACTCACTGCGCGAGGCACAGTTCGAAACGGCAGTTCGGTAGGTTAAGGTTTGCGGGATGGTTCGTTTTGGGGTTGGGCTGAAGGAAAGTTTGGAGCGGGAGACCGGATTCGAACCGGCGACATCGACCTTGGCAAGGTCGCACTCTACCAGCTGAGTTACTCCCGCTTCGCTGGGTTACGTCCTATTCTCGCGCGTAGGTATTCCAAATGTCAAATCGTATGTGTGAGTTGCGGAGGGGCTGTCGGTAAGTTGTGGAAATCGTAACATTTTAAGCAACAATTGTTTTATGTAAACAATTGAAAACAATGCGATTATAATTCGAAAAAAGTGTTGCTTTGGAGTCCCGGCAATTGTGCTAGACTGAGTTTCCGCACAAGATCAGAAGCGGCTGAAGCTCTCACAAAAAGCTCTTCTCTGACATCCGATTCCACACGGAATCGTGTATGTAGTTGTATATTTTCCACAGCTGTGGAAATCTTGTGGAATTAGTGCGTTTATATAGGCTTCATGACGTCAATGACCAATCCTTGGGAACAGATCAAGCTCCACCTTGCCGCCCGTGTCAGTACTGATACTTTCGACAATTGGGTCTCAAAAACAGAGTGCAGGGAGTCCAGCCCTCACCAACTGGTTGTGCTCGGTTCCGAACCACGCAACCAAGGAGTTTATGGAGGAAGAGTATGGCGGAAACTGTGCGCTCCGCTATCCGCGATCTGAAGCCTGTCCGTGAATCGGATCGTGTACGAAGTGGCCGCCGGCCCGGTAGCGCCTCCGACGCGTTTTCGTGATCCCGCGAGCAACCCCGCTGAGGTGACTTTTCGATCCGCCCAGCTCGTTTCTGAATCGCCGTTTTACCTTTAATTCCTTTGTAGTAGGCTCCTGTAATCAGTTCGCTCATGCGGCCGCGAAAGCCGTGGCGACCAAGCCGTCACGCAGCTACAATCCGCTGTTCATCTATGGCGGCGTGGGCATGGGTAAGACGCACCTGATGCATGCCGTGGGCCGCGCTCTGCTGGACGATTTTCCGGGCATGCGATCGTCTACACCTCCGGCGAACGATTCATGAACGAGATGATCCAGTGCATCAAGCTGGATCGTATGCCGCTGTTTCACCAGCACTACCGCAATGCCGATGCCCTGCTGGTCGACGACATGCAGATCCTTGGCGGCAAGGAGCGAACGCAGGAAGAGTTTTTCCACACGTTCAACGAGCTCTACGATCACCAGAAGCAGATCGTGATCTCGAGCGATTCGTCGCCGAAGCAGATCCCCGGTCTAGTGGAACGCCTGCGCTCGCGTTTCGAGTGGGGACTGATGGTAGACGTGCAGCCGCCCGATCTCGAAACCAAGATGGCGATTCTCGACAAGAAGGCCGAGGCGGAAGGGATTGCGCCTGCCCGACGATGTTCGTATTTTCATCGCGACCAAAACGAAGTCGAACGTCCGGGAACTGGAAGGCGCGCTGGTGAAGTTGATCGCCTACTCCTCCGTGACCGGATTCGCCGATCAACCTGGCGATGGCGCAGCAGGTCTTAGGCACCTGGTGCAGGGCACAGGAGCGGAAGGTCACTATCGATCTCGTAGTCCGCGGCGGTGGCGGAAAAATTTTCGATGCAGCCTGCGCAGTTGAAGCAGAAGACCAACGCCACGGCAGATTGCCTATCCCCGGCAGGTGGCCATGTACCTCGTAAAGGAGCTGACGTCGGCTTCTTTGCCGGAGATCGGCAGGGCTTTCGGTGGCAAACACCACACCACCGTACTGCATTCGATCCAGAAGATGGAGCAGCTGCGACAGAAGGATCCGGATTTGAACAGGTTGATCCACAGTATAATCGATTCATTCAATTGACGTTATTGAGTTTTCCACAGAGAGCCGTTCTGAAGCCTCTGGAAACCTGTGGATGATTGCTGAGGCGCTGGATACATCTCTCCGGCGGACACCGGTTTTTCACAGCCGTCGCGAGACAGCAAGCGTTTGAGTTTTGTATAATTTAGAGAGAAATCAACATTTCCACAGGTCATATGAATCTTGTTCTTATAAAGGTTTATATAGAATAAGCGCTATACGGAGTATAGACGGAGACCTGCCCGATGGAATTCACCGTTAGCAAGGCGGACCTGGTTCGGGAACTTGAGTCTGTCCCAAGGCGTCGTCGAGAAGAAGACGACGATACCGATACTTTCGAATGTACTCATTGGAGGCTGGCGAGCGACCGGATCACGCTGACGGCGACCGATCTGGAACTGGGCATCCGTTGTTCTTGCCCGGCCAAAGTAAAAAAGGGCGGCTCGGGGACTATTCCGGCAAAGAAACTGCTGGATTATGTCCGGCTGCTGCCGGAAGCCGAGGTGCAGATAAAATTTCTCGAAAACCATTGGGCCAGCCTGTTGTGCGGCCGCTCCCGAACCCGCATCGCCGGCATGTCCCGCGAAAGTTTTCCCGAACTGCCTGCACACGCCGGACGTGATGGCCGAGATTCCGCAGCGGTGCTCTGCGTCGATGATCGCCAAGACGATTTTTGCGATCTCGGCCGAGGAGTCGCGCTTCACGCTCAACGGCGCGCTGCTGGTGCTCAAGACTGAAGGCTCTGTGATGGTGGCGACTGATGGACATCGCCTGGCCATGGTCGAGTGCCCTGCGGAGATTCCCGGACGTCGCGAAGGGTTACCGTGCATTGTTGCCGCGCAAGGCGATGCAGGAAATTCTGAAACTCGCGTCAGATGCGAGCGGCCGATGCAAAGATAGATTTTTCCGGCGACGATAACCATCTGTTCTTCCAGTTGGGCGAACGTCTGCTGATCAGCCGCAAGCTGACCGGCAACTTCCCGGATTTTGACCGCGTCCTGCCGAAAGAGCAGCCCAATTCGGTTGACGCTCTCGCGCGACGAGATGCGAGCGGCGATCGAACGTGTCTCCCAGTTCGCCGACGAGCGCTCGCCGTGCGATTCGGCGTGCAGGTCGCTCCTGGCGAGGTCAAGTACTACTCCTCGCTTTCGGAAACCGGTGAATCTGAAGAGAGCCTGCGGCGTCGAGTACGACGGCGCTTCAGGTGGAAATTGGCTTCAACGCGCAGTATCTGCTTGGATTTCCTCCGCGCTTTGCCGGAAGCGCGAGGCCGCGTTCCATTTCAAGGACGCCGTCGAGCGCCGGCGAGATGCGGCCGGCGGGAGATGGCGTCAACTACACCTACCGTTACGTCGTAATGCCCATGCGCATTTGATGCGCCAGAGCGCAGAGTCAGATTGTATCAACCAGATTCTGCTAGATAAGTATTTCAGAAACTTGTAATCTATGGCAACAAAAGATGTAACCGCCAATGCTGAACGGGCAGTGTACGATTCCAGTAGTATCAAGGTTCTGGAGGGCCTTGAAGCCGTGCGCTTGCGCCCGGCTATGTATATCGGCTCGACCGGGGAAATCGGTCTCCACCACCTGGTGTACGAGGTGGTGGACAACTCCGTTGACGAAGCCCTGGCTGGCTATGCCACCGAGATCAGTGTCACGATCCACGATGACAACTCCGTAACCGTGATCGATAACGGGCGCGGCATTCCGGTGGACATGCACGAGGAAGGTATCTCGGCGGCCGAAGTCGTGATGACCAAGCTCCACGCGGGCGGCAAGTTCGACTCCAAGAGCTACAAGGTATCGGGCGGACTGCACGGCGTCGGCGTAAGCTGCGTGAACGCGCTGTCGGAACTGCTAAATCTGGAGATCTGGCGCGACGGTTATACCTGGGAACAGGAATATCGCGCTGGCAGTCCCCCAAGCCCGCTTCATACGAGCCGGCAAAGTGCGGGCAAAAAGACCGGAACCAAGATCACATTCAAGCCGGATACCACCATCATGACAGTGGCCGAGTTCAATTTTGATACTCTGGCCCAGCGCCTGCGCCAGATGGCGTATCCTGAACAAGGGTCTGAAGATCACGCTGACTGATGAGCGCGTCGATCCGGTGAAATCCAGCGAGTTTTTCTACAGCGGTGGTATTTCTGAGTTCATCAAGCTGCTCAACAAGGGCAAGTCAGTCCTGCACGAAAAGCCGATCTACTTCGAAGGTGAGAAGGAGCTGCCAAACGACGGCGGTACTCTCTCGATGGAGGTCGCGCTGCAGTACAACGACTCCTACAGCGATAATATTTTCTGCTTTGCCAACAATATCAATACGGATCAGGGTGGTTCGCACCTTTCCGGATTCCGTAGCGCGCTCACGCGTACCATCAACGCCTATGGTCAGCAGGGCGGGTTATTCAAGGACGTCAAGGAAAACCTGACGGGCGATGACGTTCGTGAAGGTCTCACTGCTGTGATCAGCGTGAAGCTGCCGCAACCGCAGTTCGAAGGGCAGACCAAAGCAAAACTCAATAGCGACATCGCAGGCCACGTCGTCCAATTGGTAAACGAGAAGCTGGGCGAGTACTTCGACAAAAACCCCGCGGTGATGAAAAAGATCGTGGGTAAGGCGATCGACGCCTCCCGCGCTCGTGAAGCTGCCCGCAAAGCACGCGATCTAACTCGCCGCAAAGGCGCGCTCGATTCCGGTGGACTACCCGGAAAGTTATCCGATTGTCAGGAGAAGGACCCCGAAAAGTGCGAAATCTTCCTGGTAGAGGGTGAATCGGCAGGCGGCACCGCGAAAAGCGGACGCGATCGAAAATATCAGGCCATTCTTCCACTCAAGGGCAAAATCCTGAACGTGGAGAAGGCGCGCTACGACAAAATGCTCGGGCACGAGGAAATCCGTTGCCTGATTACTGCTCTGGGTACGGGTATTGGCAAGGATGATTTCGATCCTGCCAAGCTGCGTTACCACAAGATCATCATCATGACCGATGCGGATGTGGACGGTTCGCACATCCGTACGCTGCTGCTGACGTTCTTCTTCCGCCACATGCAGGAGCTGATCAAACGCAACCACGTGTACGTCGCCCAGCCCCCGCTCTACCGCATCAAAAAAGGCCGCAGCGAGAAGTACATCAAGGACGACAAGGAATTCACTCGCGAGATTCTGCGCCGTGCGACCGAGAATTCTACGGTGGAGTTCGACGACAAAAAGCTGGAAGGCGCGGAACTGCGCAATTTCCTGTTGCAACTCGACGAACTGCAGGTCATCTTCCGCAAGGCAGAGCGTAAATTGCGCAATGCCGCAGTCGTGGATGTGATCGCCAATCCCGAGCTAAACATCGATACGCGGGCTCACTTCGCTGAGAAGACCAATCTGGAGCCGCTGGTAGATGCCTTACGCGCCATGAAGCTGAATGCGGAAATCAGGACCGACGAAGAACACTCCGCCTTCATGGTGGGCTACCACGACGCCACCAATGCCGAGCGCTACATCAATATCGAGCTGGCCTCTCAGTCTGAGTACCGCCGCCTGCGTCTGCTTGTAAAGCAGATTGCCCCTAACAACAAGCCGCCGTTCACCGTTACGCGCGGCGATCACAAGGTTGTCCAGAACAACTGGCGCGAGCTGTTCGCCTACATCCGCGGCGAGGGCATGCGTGACTGCAACGTCCAGCGCTACAAAGGGTTGGGCGAAATGAACGCAGACCAGCTCTGGGAAACCACCATGAACGCCGAAACGCGGACAATGCTCAAGGTGGAGTTGCACGATCTGGTGGAAAGCGACAAGATGTTCTCCACGCTCATGGGAGAAGACGTCGAAAGCCGTCGCAAATTCATCGAAGACAACGCTCTGGACGTTCGCAACCTGGACGTTTAAATCGCTAAATCGTACTACCAAACGCCGCGGAGCTGCCCTGCTCCGCGGCGTTTTCGCGTTAACTTGAGCGCGCGCTGCTGCGGGTTCACCTACTTCGGGCAACACACGCCAGAAATGCATCGCGGTCATCAGGCGTAACGACGTACTTCGCAGTATCCGTTTCCAACAACACCGCGCGGTTCATATCCGTGGCGTACCAGTTCTCGTCCCCGAGAGCGAAGGAGTAAAATTTGCCGAAGTAGCCGAACACGCCGCCGACGCCGAGCAGCCGCACGGTGGTCCACAATTCGCGCGTGGCCATGGGACGTGCGGATTTCACGTCCGACAACGGTATTCGCACCGGTCCGATGCAACGCTTGACCACTAACTCGTTTCCCTCAATCCGGTAACCGAGCGGCGCGAAGATCCAGGACAAGCCAAGTCCCAGCACGGGAACGATCAGCTTCAATGCGAATATCCAGCCCCACTCGTGAGGCGGAAGCAGAATAATGACGATCAGGACGACGCATACCAGCGTCGTCGTGACCTTAACCAGGCGGTCCCACGGTGCTGCGAAATCCATAACCTCAAATGTACACCCGACGCACACGCGCGCTGATACCGCACAGCACACTGTAGGAGATGGTTCCGGCGATTCTGGCGATCTGTTGCGCGTCGAGCATCGATTCGCCCTCAGTGCCCATTAGCGTGACCGCATCGCCCGCTTCGAGCGGCGGACACTCCGTCACGTCGATGGTTGTCACATCCATCGACACCGCACCCAGAATCGGCGCGAACTGTCCTTTCGCAATCACCATCCCGCGGTTAGAAAGCCTGTGCGGTATGCCGTCCGCGTAGCCTGCCGACAGTACCGCGATGCGCATCGGCCGCGGCGCGCGAAAGATTGCACCATAGCCGATGGGCGCTCCTTTGGGCACCTCTTTCACCAGCAGTACCGAAGCTTTCCAGGACAAGGCCGGTTGGACGCGCAGCAGGTTTTGCGGAGCTTCGCCACGCGCAGGCGACACATACCCATAGATCGCATGACCCGGCCGCACCAGATTGCCCCATGCGCTCTGACGTCCATATGCAATCGCGATCGTGCTTGAGAGGTGAACGTACTTCGGCTGTATGCCGGCTTGTCGCAGACATCCTGCCACGGCCTGGAAATAGTCGGTCTGCTCGTCAGTCTGAGCGCTCGTATAATCGGACGCTGAGGCGAAGTGCGTCATCAGTCCTTCGATGCGTGCGTGGCGGGTGGCATGGATTGCTTGCGCGATTTCGGCCGCAGCCGCGCGTGTGCCAAGGCGTCCGAATCCGCTATCGATCTTGAGGTGGTAGGTCAGAGGGAGGCCAGCCTTTTGCGCCATCCGATCCCATTCGTGTAACCCATCAAGCGAGTGCAGCGCCGGCGTCAGATCGTAGTCAATCAGGGCGGCGCGGTCACCCGGAATGAAGTCCGACATGACCAGGATGCGTGCTGTGATCCCGGCTTCCCGCAGCGTTGCGCCTTCTTCAACGCTGGCGACTCCCAGCCGTCCGGCGCCTTCTTTCATCAGAACGCGGGCGACTTCTACTGCGCCGTGCCGGTAGGCATCAGCCTTGATTACGGGCATCACTTCGACGGCGGGTCCGACAGCTTCGCACACCGCTTGGTAGTTTGCTGCGATCTGCCGGCGCGATACTTCCACCCAGCATCGAAGAGCAAAAGAACTCATGCTTCCATTATTGCTTCAGCAGGCTCGCGAACAAATTTTCGTAAGCGTCCGTGACGGCTTCCCAACTGTAGCGTTCGCGCACGCGCTGCAGCGCCTTCGCGCGCCAGGACTCCGCGTCAACGGCGTTCATCGCCGCCACTGTTTCAAGCTTTTGGGTGAGGTCGTCCTCGAACGCAATCGCCGCGCCGCCCGCCACTTCGCTGTTTTCCGGAGTGTCGAGATACAGCACCAGCGCGCCGCGGCCCATCGCCTCGATCAGCGCAGGATGCGTTCCGCCCACCTCGGTCGCATGGATATAAGCGAAGCAGTGCGATTCCAGTTCCTTGTAGCCCTGCCCATAAATGGCGCCGGGAATGATCACACGCGGATCTTTGGTATCGCGAACTTTACAGATATATTCACTGGCGTAGGGTGCATCGCCCACCAGCACGAGCTTCATGTCGATATCGGTTTTCTCGAAAGCTTCGCGCACCAGCAACGCATTGTTCTCCGGTTCCATGCGGCTGACGTAGAGAAAGTATTTCCCCGGCTCCAGACCAAGTGTTTGAAGGGCCTCTGTTGTCGGCACCTTGCCCAGTTCCGCGCCATACGAGATGAAAACCGATTGCTTGCCGTAGCGCTCCAGGTAATACTCCTTGATCTGCTGCGCATCCGTAATAACAATCGTGGGACAAAATGTTGTGAGCCATTCCGAGAGCAGATACCAGCTCTTGGCCAGCTTGTTCCACTTTTTCCGGTTGCGCTCCAGGCCATCGACGTTCAGCGCCACCGGGATCCCGATGAGTCGCGGCGCAGGCGTGAAAATCGCATTCGCTCCATTGCAAAACAGCGCTACGTCCATACGATGAAACAGCAGATGGATCGTGGAAACAAGAGTGTGCGCTATGGTATCGAGGTATTTGTGCCGGATGGTTGGCAGGTGCGCCAGCGAAACGCCGAGGTATGAGTCTCCGCCATCACCGTCCTGCCGGCAATACACGCGCACTTCATGCCCGCGCGCTGCAAGTCTTTGCGAGAGTTCCTCAGCGAAGGTTTCGAAACCCCCGTATCTGGCAGGGATACCTCGCGTGCCGAGTAATGCGATGCGCATCAGCCTTGCGGAGCCGTCTTGGTCTGCGCCAATACTCGCCCAGAAACTTTGGGGGCTGGTCGGCTGACGGGTTTGTAGCTGAACCAACTTGCCATGTACTCGTCCGAAACGCGGCGGCGCTTCATTATTACGTGACGCTTCTCGACGAAACGTTTCCAGTTTCGAGCCAAATACCAGAAGGCCCTGAGCGAAGAGTGTTCGCGCAGTACGCAACAGAAGAACACGATAAGGTCACGGCCTGTAATGGAGAACCAGTTGCGCCAGTACAGATCACCCGTCATATTCTTGATCCGCATCAGGAAGCGGTTCTTGACGGAGTGCATGTTAATCTCGGCCGGCAGCGCACGGCGATTGCCGGGTAGAACACTGCGCACGTGGTAGCCGCGCGCCTGCGGCGTGTAGAGACATTTCCAGCCGAGCAGTTGCGAGCGCCACGCGACATCGGCGTCTTCGCGATACACGAAAAAGTCCGCGTCGAAGAACTCACCGCTCATCGAAACGTCATCGATCATTTCACGACGATACAATGCAGCCGCGGCGGTCGCGCCAAAAACAAATTCGGGTTTTTTGTAGTGGCCGTTGTCGATTTCCTGGCTGCCACGATCCAGGTGCCGCATCATCGGGTTAAAGTAGATGCCGGTCGAATCCACCAGCGGTTTATGAGGCAGTTCGAACGTCGAGGTCATGGTAAGCAGCTTGCCGCAGACCGTGCCGATTTTGGCATCGATATTCGCTGCGTCCACGAGTGACTGCATGAAGTTCGGCATCAACAGCACATCAGGATTGAGCGTAAGAACCCATTCCCCGCCCGAAAGATGAATCGCTTGATTCTGAGCCGCCGCGAAGCCGATGTTCTTGTCGTTGTACACGATGCGGCAACGATCTTCGAACTGTTCCAGGATATCCGTGGTGCCGTCTGTCGATGCATTATCGACAACGACGATCTCTTTATGCGGATATTTTTGTGCCAGGACGGATTCAAGACACTTCTTGATGAACCTGCCACTGTTGTAGGTAACGACCGTGACCGATACCGTATAGTTCCTGGTCATGCTTGTTGAGCTGAGCCTATGCGTTCTTAGTATTCACCCTGGCACCTGGTGAAACCAGGCACCGCATAGCCAGTTGAATTACTTTGCCGAATTCAAAGACTGGCCGCAAACTTCGTTCCGATGCAATCCCCGCGAGAGACCTGAGAACCGCGCCTGCGACAACGGCTAGGCAAACGTTTGTTCTCGCTATCGGACGGAAATGTTTACAGCTATACCTTAGAAGGCTACCATACCAATAGATGTTACGGCACTCCCGGTTGAGCTTTGCAATTGAATGGCCACCCCGATGCCGGGCTGTCGCACGAGGCTGATAACGAATCTCAAGCCCCTTTATTTTAAGGCGTTTGCAGAAGTCCACGTCCTCGAACCAGAGAGGATGGAACTGCTCGTCAAATCCCCCGACATCCAGCCATGCGACACGCCTGAACAGCAAAAATGCCCCAGCAGGCTGGTCAACTTTCGCTGGCGAATCCGGATTCCAATCCTGGCAGCGATAGTGTTTATTGACCGGATTCCCAGGCCACAGGCGATTCCAGCCCAAAGCCTCGAAGGCCAAGGTAGCGCTCGTGGGAAAGCGCCGCAAGGCGAATCCCGTCTGCGGGCGTCCAGTTCGGTCTACTAACTTTCCGCCTACTGCTGCCGCGCCCTGTTCGCAATCGTTAATCATTTCGGCCAGGCCGCCGAGCAGTTCCGCATCCGGATTCAACAGCAAAACATGAGGAGCGCTGGTGGCGCGAACGCCTTGGTTCACCGCTGCCGCGAATCCTCGATTTTCCGCATTCGCAATCATCCGCACGGCTGGGAATTCCAAGACGCGCCGACACGTTTCATCGCTGGAAGCATTGTCGACAACAATGACCTCGGCTGGTTCGCCAGCGTTCTTCAGGCAGGCATCCAGGCAGCTTTCGATGACGTCCTCCGAGTTGTACGTGACCACGACTACCGCAACCCTGCTCATTCCTCCGCACCGCCCCGCGACGTGAGCGCGAAGTACAGGCGCCAATATAGATCAAAGCCAGTCTGTTGCTGCAGTTCTCGAAGTTGGCGTTCGCTCTCCCTCAGAAGCTCCTCCAGCCTCTGCGGCGCGACCTCCGTATGACTCTTCCGCCAACTAGAGAATAACCCCAAGCCCTCCAGTTTTCCACGCAAATACGCCAGAAAAGTGCCATGCCGAAGCGCGGTCAAGCCCCACAGCGATTGCGCCACCAGCACCGGCCAACTGATGCCTCCGGGCAAATGCCGCGCTGTCAGCAGCAACTGATTACGCGCGATCAGCCGGACCATCGCCGGACTCCACGCACCCAGCGTCTCGCTGCCGGCGTGCATTGCGACAGCAGCCGGCTCGTAAACTCCAACAAAGCCTCCAATGGCGCTGCGCAGGCCAAAATCGACATCCTCCAGGTACGACCCGAAATCCTCGTCGAGCAAACCCACGCGTTCAAACAACTCCGCACGGAACAAAGCCGCTGTGAACGGTGCAAACCAGATCGCGCGCGGTCGATCCCATAGCGGACCATCCGGCCGGCCATGCCCCGCACGCCACGCACATCCACCACGGCATAACAGGTCGAAGGAGCCATCAATCAGATTTGTGTTGCCGGCGCGGAGCAGTTTGCCAGTGGCAAACCACACATCGGTATGATCAGCGGCGAGCAATAAACGTTCCAGCCAGTTCAGCTCCGGGGTAACGTCGTTGTTGAGAATGGCTATCCAGCTTGTCCGGGTCTCGCTTATTCCGCGATTTACAGCCGCGCTAAAACCGCGGTTGGTGCCCATCCGGATCACGCGTGCGCCCACCGCTTCAGCCAGTTCCGCCGAGCCGTCCGTCGAACCGTTGTCCACCACCAGAATCTCGCTTACCGGATGCGTCTGGCGTTTCAACCTGTCCAAAACAGGTTCCAGCAAATCCCTTCGATTCCAGTGCGGGATGACAACAGTGACATCGGCCATTCAGCGGCGTTTCCTCGCGGTGAAACGTTTTTTTACAAGGAAGAACAGGTTATGAAACCCGTCGCGCCAGGGATTTAGCTTGATCTCGCCAAGGCGGGATGTGTAGAGAATCGATATTTCGGCGAAGCGTATGTCGGGATGCTTCAATGCTTCAATTTTGATTTCTTCCGAGAAGGCCATGCTGTCGGATTCCAGGATCATGTCTTCCAGAATCTTGCGCCGGAAAACCCACATGCCCGATTGCGAATCGCGCACCCAGCGGAAGTACAGAATCGACATCGCGAGCGAGAGCACGAGATTGCCGAACTTGTGCTTGAAGCTCATAGCCTGCGAATCCTGCACGGGAAAGCGCGACGCATTCAGGAAATCGACGCGCAGGTGCAGGAAGGCTTCCAGCAGGTAAGAGATGGCATCAGGCGGATAACTGTGATCGCCATCAAGAGTGATGATGATGTCGCCGGTCGCTTGCGAGAACCCTTTTTTGTAGCTTCTGCCGTAGCCGCGAACGGGCTCACGGATGACCTGCGCGCCATAACTGGCGGCCACATCGGAGGTGCGGTCAGTGGAGCCGTTGTCGACGACAATGATTTCATCAACGAACTCAGGCATACGCCGCAAAACCTGCTCTATTCCCTGTTCCTCATTGAGGCACGGAATGATAACGGTAATTTTTTGTTCTTTGTACAAACCCTTATTGTAGATTGAGAGGCGCCATGCAGCGAAGCGCTTGAAACAATCGCTATCATAGTCTCATGCGGTACTTAGTCAGTGTTTGTGTCTTTTTGATTTGTTCTCTGTCGCTGTTCGCGCAGGCTGCTCCTGCTACGCCGCCAGCTCCGGCCGTAGCTCCCAAGACCCCTGCTACTCCTCCTCCTTCGGCTGCTGCACCTGCACAGGTGCAGGCTCCAGAGCCCGCACCAGTCATGCGTACGCTTCTCGAAGTTAAGAAAGTGTATCTGTTTCCTATGCGCGGAGGCTTCGATCAGATGCTCGCGAATCATCTCACGAGCAACAAGACTTTCGAAATCGTGACCGATTCCAAGCTGGCCGACGCAGTCATCACTGACAATATCGGCGAGGCTTTCCAGGCCAAAATGCGCGAGATGTACGCACCTAAGCCGAAGCCTGCCGACAAAGATCCGGACGACAATGCCAAGGACGAACCGGTTAAGGACTCCACATATGTCCCGCCTATATCAACTTTTTCACGTGGTCGTGGAACAATCTTTCTGGTCAACACGCGCACCGCTTCCGTGATCTGGTCCGTCTATATGCCGCCGAAGAATACGTCGGAAGCGGAAGTTGATCGTGCCGCACGCAGAGTGGCCGAGGCTCTCACCCAGCCGTCCAAACCGGTTAAGAGCAAGAAGGACTTGGTGGGTTTGTTCCGCTAATTAGGGAATTGATATAGTTGATGACACCAAAAGGACAGTGATGAAACTCACCATTCCAGCCTCAGTCGCTTGCCATCATCAGCACTAAACTCCACGAACCGGGTGTGCGCTTGCCCCCCTGGGCTGACACAAATAGTTAAGACACTGTTTGCCGTTGGATGAAAAGATCTCGACCGGCAAGACGAATGTACTGCACACTTGTCTCCGGCTGGTGAAGCGGAGGCGGGCCATGCTGGAGAGCAACCCGCCAAGGAATAGCCGGCTGGAAACTCATCCAGACGATGAGCGGGGGCGTTGGCCGCAGGGCTGACGCCTCCATCGGATGGAAAGATTGCCCGATGCCTCATAAAACTCATAAGGAATGTTGCCGCGAAGCGGCGCGGCGAGACAGGGCCATGCGCAGCGCGGTCAAGGTCAACTCGTCTTCCATCGTGCGATCCAGCGCCCAGCCGATCACACGACGCGAGTAGGCGTCCAGAATGACCGCCAGGAACACGAACTCCTCACGCAGCCGGATGTAGGTGATATCGGCCCGCCAGAGCTGATCGGGCGCCAGGATAATGTTCGGCGCCAGGTTCGGATAGATCCTGCGCTGGTGGTTGGAATCGGTGGTCACGACGAATTTCCGCTTGCGCACACACAGCAGATTGTCCTCGCGCATGAGCCGGTACACCAGTTTGGGGTTCACGGTCCAGTTCTGGCGGCGTAGCTCGGCAGTGATTCGCGGGCGGCCGTAGCTGGGCCAGGCCAGCGCTGGAGGTCGGAGACAGGGGATTCGCGTCTTGGCGCTTTCGTCGAAGCGATAGAAGCCGGACCGGGAAACCCGGCCCAACTCTACCATGCGCTCCATCGTCAGTCCCCGGCCGGCCTTCACTTCTTCTTCGACCTTCCGGTAGACGGCGGATTTCCAGTTAACGCCTGCAGCATCCGCTGTTCCTCGATGCGCTGCAAGCACCCCTTCAAAAAGTCAATCTCCAGGGCCTGCTGGCCGATCTTACGCTCCAGTTCGGCGATGCGGCCTTCGGCCCAGCGCTGCTTTCCGTTGCCCGGGAAGGCGTTGCCTGGCCCGGTCCGAAACTCCCGCCGCCAGCGATGCAGTACGTTGGGGTTGACCTCCAACGCCCGTGCCGCCTCGGCGATGGAAACCCCTTGTTCCAACCGCCGGACGGCGGCCAGCTTGAACTCCTTCGTGAACAACCTCCGTGATAACCCCATGACTCAATTCTCCTTTGAACGGATTTTGAGTCTTAACTGTTTGTGTCAAAAATGGGGGCAACTCCAGTGTCGAACTTGGCCTCTAGGGCGCAACACTCTGAATAGTCGTCTGCGAAGCCGAATAGCGGGGTGGCTACAAATACTGACTCGAACGCCGGATACTCCCTTTAAATCCCTCTGGAAGATGTCCTGGACGCGGCCTAGAATTACGTACGTCTGTTTCTGACCGCTGCTGCTTTGGATGAGGACCATCGTGCGGTCGGGAAGGAGAGCGAAGAACGCATAGGTCGCTCTAAAGAGGCTCATTCTTCGATTGGCAAGTCCATCAACTGTGAGTCTTGCGCTCTTCACCGGGACGTACCAATCCAGATTCCGCTTCGACCAAGACAGCGCCATGAACAGTGTCAGCAACGTTGCTGGAATCCCGACGCCCCACACAGCGATCCTCAGCGCCTTTCGCATGGCCCTTCCGATCAGTTCAGCATCCGATCCTTTCGACTCCGTTTGGCTGTCAGATGTTCCATTAGCGTGGATCAGGACGGCGGCTGATGCCCTAATTAGAGCGCTTCGTGAGCAACAAATCGCGATAGCTTTGAACCAGCCGCTTCGTGATCGTTACCATGTCGCGTTCCAGCACTGCGGCCCGCGCTCTGTGAGCTAACGCAACGGCCTTTTCCGGATGATCCAGCAGGTCGATAATGTGTTCGGCAAAGTCAGCAGGGTCATCCGCAAGCGCGCAAACTTCTGCGTCGACTGTAGCCAGGCCCTCTGCGCCGAGCCGGGTAAACACGCACGGAATGCCGGCCGCAAACGCCTCCAGTAATTTTACGCGCATGCCGGAGCCGCCGAGAATCGGACAAACGAAAATTGCATAGCGCGAGAGCGGTTCGCGCGTATCCGGTACGAAGCCTCGCATTTCGATAGCGTGATTGTCGCGCGAGAAAAAGTGCCTCGGCGGCGGATCAGATCCCACGACAACCAGGCGCGCTTCCGGACGGCGCTCCAGCACGAGCGGCAGCACATGATTCGCAAACCAGGACAGCGCCTCGGTGTTCGGCAGATGCCGGAAGTTCCCCAGGAACAACATCGTGTTGGCTTCCCTGCCATCAGGTTTGAATTCGTAGCTGGAAGTGTCGATGCCCGCCCGCATATTGTCGTCCAGCCGATTTTTCAACTTCGGCAGAAACGACACCACGACGTCTTTGTTCTCTTTGCTGCAAACCTGCACGCGATCCAGTTTCGGCAGCAGCTTCAATTCATAACGCAGAGCGCGCAGATACTCGAAACACGCACTGGCCTTCTGCATCCCGTTCATTGTCGGAATCTGCCGTGAGATCGATTGGAAATAGATATCGTGTTCAAACAGAATGCAGCCAATCTGTCGATACGGCTGCGCATACTGGCCCATTGGTAGATATTCGAGCTGCAGCACATCGATGCTCTTCAACAGAATCTGGCGATGGATTAACCACTCAAGATCCGCATTGTTGAATTCACGAATTGCATGCGGCGAGACGGCTCCGAATTCTGCGGGCTTGCCTTCAACACGCACCATGAATTCCGATGACGCGCACATCTCGCGGAAGATCTCATGCGCCGCGCGCTCATGCGGATAATCGAGCAGCGCAATCAGATGCACCTCGGCCATCTTCGACATCGCCTGCAGCGTTTGAAACATGAACACGCCGCCGCCGTGAATCGGAGGATAAATCGGGTACGGCGAAACGAACAGCACGCGTGGTTGTTCGGTCGGGCTTAACTTCTGAAAGCGATCGCGGAAGTAGCCGCCCAACGGTCGGCGAAACGCTTCGCTATCAGAAACCAACGCCAGTCCGTGAGCGCGCCAACGTGCCGACATCGCGGAAGGCAATTGCAGGAAGCCACGAAAAATTCCACGAGCGTTCGTGCGTTCACCCGAGTCTCCGAAGAACGCACTGAGCAGCGCACCGGCCTGCGCAAAGAGAACGTGCTGCAACAGCCGTTTCGGTTCATGGATATTCTTCCAGCAGAACAGCAGGAAGTTTTTCTTCAGCACGCCCTGAATATATTCCTGCGAGAACTTTTTCCCGATGGTGCCGCGGTGCTCGTGAAACACGATGCTCTGCGGTTGATACAGAACTTTCCAGCCGCGCTTCCACGCGAGGTAACCGATGTCAGTGTCTTCCAGATAGAACGGCGCAAGCAGGTGATCAAAGCCACCCAGCTCCAGAAACTTTCGGCGGTCGAAGGCGCACGATCCGCCGCCGCCATAGAAACAGGGATACAGATCTGTGATCTGTTCATCCATGCGGTGGCGCACGCGCAGACCTGCCGCCTTCCCACCAGCCCTGCGTGAGTCCGGTCTCTTCGCGCAGCTTGTTGGGATCCGTGAAGAAAATCTGACACGATACTGCGAACACCTTCTCGTCGGAGAAGCCCGCCAGCAGCGGCGCAAGAAATCCGACATCAACGCGCATGTCACTGTTGAGCAGCACCACGATGTCATTCTTCGCTGCGCGAAAGCCAGCATTCGAACCCCCGCCGAAACCGAGGTTGTTCTTGAGTGCCAGTACGTTTACTTGCGGAAAGCGGCTGCGCACAAACTCGGCGCTGCCATCAGTAGAGCCGTTATCAACGATCAGAAGTTCGTTTCGCGGATTAGCGGCCAAGGCCTCAATCACAGAAGGCAGATATTTTTCGAGCAGGTCCCGGCCATTCCAATTCGGAATCACTACGGTGGCGGCGGTTGCATCCGGTTGTGTGTCGCGCGCTCGCGAGGCCTTTCGTGAGCGCTGTCCTAAAGCCATCGCGAAGAGATCCACAAGCGCCAGAGCGACTGCCGTCACAACCAGCAATATCGGCGAAAGCAGTAGATACGGGAGGAGGCGTAACCAATACCTCAGTCTCTCCATGTCACTGTTCCTGAATGTCGGGCCCGAAGTGCAATGCCCTGCCCAGCTTCAACCAGCGTGAGGATCGGGCAAAATTCAGTTGCGCTTTCAGTCTTTCCAGTTCGCCCTGCATGGACTGCGCCCACAACGTACGCTCTTCTGCCAGCTTTTCTGTTTCGTGCAGAATCTCCACGCAAAGCGCGAGTTCATTGCACTTGGCTTCCAACTCGCGAACTGTGATCGTGAGTTGCGCGTTCAGCGCCCGCTCAGTTTCCTGCGCCCACTCGGAAAGCTTTCTGCTTTCCTCGCTGATGCGCGCGATTTCGGACTTATAGCCTTCGTCCAGCGTGACGAGTTCACCCTGCAACTGTTCCACTCGTTCTCCGCGCTCTTTCAGCTGCGCGTTGAGATCTTCGGCCCACTGGTTCTTCTGTTGAATCTCAGCAGTCTGTGCGCGAAACTGCTCCACCAGGAGTTTGTGCTCCTGGCGTGCTTCATCGAGCCACTCGTTTTTAGTCGCGAGTTCTTTCTCAAGCCGCGCGATATGCAACTCGCGCTCGCGCAACAGGTTTGCTGTCGTTGGAAGATAGACGAAAGTTGGAGCGCCAAGCTGCCGTCCCAGCGCGCACACCGCCAGGAAGAAGTGCGACTCCTCCGGAGCAGTGCTGTATCCCGCAATACTGACGTCCGCCGAACTATCCGGCTGCAGCGGCTGAAACACAATCCCTGCCGCGTGGTTCTGCAGAAACATCGACACAGACGGAAACAGTTCTTCCAACACCTGGCGGAACTCTTCAAATTCAAACTCGTGATCGTGAAACGGGTTCGGACCGGAGGTGGCGCGCGCTTCCGCGTAGTACAACTTATTCGGCGTCGATACGATGAACTGTCCGCCTGGACGCAGCACGCGTCGTGCTTCGCTCAACATCTGCCGCCAGTCCGGAATGTGCTCGATCACTTCGAACGACACAACCAGATCAAACGAGGCATCGCCGAATGGCAGCTGCGTGCAGGATGCCTGCAAGTAGCGTAAATTCGCCGCCCGGAATTGAGCGCTGGCGGATTCAACCGCAGTGGCAGCGACATCGATGCCGGTTGCCGATAAGGCCTGTCCCGCGAGTTCGGCGGTTCCGTAGCCCATTCCGCAACCCATATCGAGCACGCGCTTGTGCCGGCAGAGTCGCGCCGCAAACGCATACCGCGCCAGGTGCTCATTGAGCAGATCCGGATCGACTTGTCCGGGAACAACGCGTTCCCCTGTGAACTCAGCCATTCCCTACCTTTCCTAAATTCTCGGAAGGCGCGGCCAGACGGCCGTTCAACTCAATCTTGCACGGCAGGTGCAGGTAGCCATAGACCTGCGCTTCGCCATGACCCATTTGCAGGGTGATGGCGTTATCGATCCAATCGCACATTTTATACTCGTGCAAGGTCCCATCCGCAATCGCGGGGGAGAACGAGAAACTTGCCGGATACAGCTCAGGGAGGTCCACGTAAAAGTCTACGGTATGTACGTCGCCTGGCGCCATAGGCGGCAGTTCATAACCTTCGCGTGTGGTGTTCGTGCCGGCGAAATCGATTCCAAGATGATTGCGCAGCATGAAGCCGACGTTCGGAAGATCGACGTGCTCCTTGGCTCGCACACTGATGCGAATCACGATTTTCGTCTGCGGCTCCAGCAGATGCAAGGGACGGCCAAAGGCATCGAAGACGCCGATCCCGATGACTTCCGCGCGCCCGTCGCCATAACGGTGATCGACATTCGGAATGCTGGTCAGCACCTCTGGGGCTTCGAAGCGCGGGGCGGAGCTTAAGCTTGCAGGCTTGCTCTTGTTCAGCTCCAGATAAGCGGAATCCTTCTCCACCATTGCGGCGAGATATTTGGCTACAACCTTATCCGTCTCGCCGATCTCACGAATGCGGCCGTTATCCAGCCACATCGTCTGATCGCCGATTGCTTTCACATCGCCGATGGCGTGCGAGACAAACATGATGGTGACGCCGCGGTCGCGCAATTCGTGAACTTTGCGCATGCAGCGTTGCCGGAAATAGATGTCGCCAACAGCAAGCGCCTCGTCCACCAGCAGAATATCCGGATCCACATGAATTGCGACGGCGAAAGCCAGACGCACCACCATGCCGCTGGAATACGTTTTCACAGGCTGATCGATGAACTCGCCGATCTCGGCAAACTTTTCGATCTCGCCGTAGCGCCGGTCCATTTCTTTCTTCGAGAATCCGAGAATCGAGCCGTTCAAATATACATTGTCCCGGCCGCTGAATTCCGGGTTGAACCCTGAGCCAAGTTCGAGAAGAGCGGACACACGCCCGTTGACCGAAACATTTCCGGAAGATTGCGCCAGAATGCCAGCGACGATTTGCAGCAGTGTGCTTTTGCCGGAGCCGTTCTCGCCGATCACGCAAAACGTGCTGCCCTTGCGCACGTGAAAGCTGACATCGTGCAGCGCCCAGAAATCGCGATGGAAGCTGCGCTTGTTGAAGGTCAGCAGTTCGCGAAGGCGGTTTCCGGGCGAGTCATAGATCGGATAACTCTTTGAGACGTCCTGGAATTCGACAGCATTCACGAACAATGTCCTCTTGTCCGTTCGCGCGTGCGAAACAGGACACTATCACGAATCTACTGAAGAGGATACAGCGGTGTCAAATAAGGCAGGCTAATAGTGAAGAGGCGAACAAAAAGGGAAAGGGCGACCGCAGGCTCCCGTTGAATGATCCCGAACCCAAGCCCTAGTTCGCCTGAGTGACCATCTGATGGCTGATGTATCCTTGTTGCGGTGCATATTTCCGCACGCTCGCGATCCTATTAGATCGTAGCCGGCGTTTAGGTTCTCAGCCATTCAACTTAGGCAGCTTGTAGTCGCCCTCATTCTGCGGACAATCGATAGTGATGTCCTCCTCTCGTCGAGATTCCTCCCACGCAGGAGGAGTCATAACTCACCTGTTATCAGTGAGTTGGAGGGGATTTTGTCTGTCTTCCCTCTACCAATAACTATGAACCCGGGAGGGTAGTTTGTCAAGAGAAAAGTTAGCGTTATCCCGATCCGTTTCGCCTGAATTTGACAACACGAGAGAAGCGCCTAATACTCTAATAGAGGCGCCTGCTTTGCCGGGGTAGCTCAGGTGGTTAGAGCGGCGGTCTCATAATCCGCAGGTCGGAGGTTCGAGTCCTCTCCCCGGCACCATTGCCCACCCATGGCAGTGGGATAGCTCACGCGACTTCTTCGGTATCCCCGACAATCTGCGAGTAGATGCGCTGCAGGTCGTCCTGCGAGTAGTACTCGATCTCAATTCGCCCGCGCTCTTCGGTCTTTTCCACAATGCGCACGCGCGTTCCTAGCGAATGCTCGAGTTCACGCACTGCGGCTTTGACATTCGGATCTTGCTTGATCTCTTCAGCGGCCTTGGGTTCGCGCGTGGTGGTCATGTTCTGCACCATGCGCTCCACCTGGCGAACAGAGAGACCTTGGGAGCTGGCCCGCTCGGCGAGCTCGAGTTGCATCTCCGGCGTCGGCAGACCCAGGATCGCGCGCGCGTGACCCATGGACAGGCGGTGCTCGGCCAGCAGGCGCTGAATGTCAGCAGGCAGTTTCAGAAGCCGCAGCATGTTCGAAACAGTCGTGCGGTCCTTGCCCGTGCGCCGGCCGATCTCTTCGTGGCTGAGCTTCAGTTCGCGACCCAGACGGTCGAAAGCCTGGGCGACTTCGATCGGGTTGAGATCTTCGCGCTGGATGTTCTCGATGAGCGCGATTTCAAGCAGGCGTTCATCCGCAAAGTCCTGCACCACGACAGGAACTTCACTAAGGCCAGCCAGCTTGGAGGCGCGCCAGCGCCGTTCGCCGGCCACCAGTTGATAGCGGTCACCCTTGCGCAGTACAACCAGCGGCTGAATGACGCCGTTGGCCTGGATGGATTGCGAAAGTTCGATCAGGCGCTCCGGCTGGAAGACATTGCGCGGCTGCAAAGGATTCGGGTCAATCGCATCAATTGGAATGCGGGCCACTCCTGTCCGCGCCTCCTGTGGCACAGGTGGGGCGGCAACCTGGATCGGTGTGGCGGCGGGGCGGCTTGGCAGCAGGGAGGAAAGGCCCTTACCCAACGCTTTCCTGTCTGGCAATTTGCTCATTTGCGAGGATCTCCTTTGCGAGCTTGATATAGCTCTCGGCCCCTTTGGACCGGACGTCGTACAGCAGAATGGGTTTCCCGTGGCTGGGCGCTTCGGCAAGACGCACGCTTCTCGGAATCACGGTTTGGAACACGTCGTTCCCAAAGAATTCTTTGAGATCGTCCGCCACCTGGCGAGTCAGGTTGGTGCGTTCGTCGTACATCGTGAGCAGTACGCCTTCAATCTTGATGGAATGCTGGAATGCGACGCGAATGCGCTCCACTGTGTCCAGCAATTGCGAAAGCCCCTCCAGTGCAAAAAACTCGCACTGAATCGGAATTAGCACGGAGTCAGACGGCTACCAGGGCATTCAATGTAAGCAAATCGAGCGCCGGAGGGCAATCGATCAGGATATAATCGTAATTCTCACGAACCGTTTCCAGGCGTTCCCGCAGGCGCGTCTCGCGGCTTTCCACCTCGACGAGTTCGATATTTGCACCAACCAGGTTCCGGTCACCGGGAACCAGATCCAATCCTTCCAGTTCGGTCTTCACTATGACGGACGCGAGTTCCATGTCACCCAGTAATGCATGGTACAAGCTGTCGTGGTCATCGCCCTTCTTTATGCCAAGTCCTGTGGTGGAGTTGCCCTGAGGATCCGTATCGACCAAAAGTACCCGCATGTCGTTGACAGCTAACGACGCAGCCAGATTGATCGCAGTGGTAGTCTTGCCGACGCCACCCTTCTGATTGGTGATCGCAATAATCTTTGCCAAAGTATATAGTCCCTGAAGCGAACCATTCTATCAGAGAGCGGCGCGAGCCACGTGGTGACGGGTGGGTTCATTTAGTGGCAGATGAACGCAGATGTCGGAATATGTCCCAAGGTTCCACGTGGAACGTATCGCTTGCTGCCGAAGTTTGAATACATGTAGGGCCTGTGTTCCACGTGGAACACTAATGGGTGTGATGCAGCAACTGTTTGCGACTTGTGCTTATCCGCCTTTGTCGGCGTTCATCTGCGGCTAAGACGTTTACGTGAAACGTGGAACGCATTGCTTGCAGCCCACGCTCCGAAAGCATGTGGCGGCGGTGTTCCACGTGGAACATTGATAATTATGACGCAGCAACTCTTTTGCGATTGCGGCTATCTGCGTTAATCGGCGTTCATCTGCGGCTAAAAACGTTTCACGTGGAACGTCCGACAAGACTCAGATAAACATCCAGAACAGCTATCGCAGCCGGCGTAACCCCAGGGATCCGCCCCGCCTGACCTAAAGTCGTCGGCTTAACACGCCCAAGTTTGTCTCTGACCTCTCGCGACAGCCCGGGAATGTCCTCATACGCGAACTCCGCCGGAATGGGACGGCGCTCAGCATCTTTCATGCGTTCAATTTGCCGAACCTGCTGGGACATATACCCGGCGTACTTCGTCTCGGTCTCAACAGTTGTGAGTAGCCCCCGTACCGGTTCTCCGCCCAGAAATTCAGAAATAGCACTCCCAAAGCGCTGAATCGACGCTTCTGGACGCTTTAACCACTGGAGCAGTGTGGGCCGCTCGTCAAAAGGAAGGTCGTTGAATTCACCGAACTTGCCAGGATCAGCCCGTTCCCGACCTAAAAACTCGAGCAACCGCAGCTTTTGCTCACGCTTTCGCTCGTGAAGCGCCCAACGACGGTCACAAACCAGTCCAGCATTGCGTCCCACCTGCGTCAACCGTTCGTCCGCGTTGTCGATTCGCAGGTGGAGCCGGTATTCTGCACGCGAGGTGAACATGCGGTAAGGTTCATCGGCGCCCTTCGTGATCAGATCGTCGATGAGGATGCCGACATATCCCTCAGTTCGCCCTATGATGGTTGGCTCCTGACCGCGCAGTTTGGCCGCCGCGTTCAATCCCGCCAACAGGCCCTGACAGGCTGCTTCCTCGTACCCCGACGTTCCGTTGATCTGTCCCGCCAGGAAAAGACCATTAATGGACTTCACTTCCAGCGAATGCGCCAGTTCCCGCGGATCAATCGCGTCATACTCAATCGCGTAACCCGGCCGGATGATCTCGGCGTCCTCAAGTCCGGGGATCGAAGCCACCATTGCCGTTTGCACGTCAATCGGCATGCTCGTTGACATCCCGTTGACGTAAACCTCATAGGTATCCAGGCCCTCGGGCTCCAAAAAGATCTGGTGGCGAACCTTATCCGGGAATTTGACGATCTTGTCTTCGATCGATGGACAATATCTAGGGCCTATGCCCTCAATCTGCCCGCTATAAAGTGGTGAACGCGAAATAGCTGCCTTCAGGATTCGCTTGGTCTCATCATTTGTATAAGCGATGTGGCACTGAACCTGCGGCCGGTCGATCTTTTCCGTGAGGAAAGAGAACGGAGTGGGGACCGTATCGCCGTCCTGCGGTTCGAATTGCTCCCACGCAATGGTGCGACCATCCAGGCGCGGGGGAGTTCCTGTCTTAAGTCGCGTCCACGCCAAGTTCAGGTTCCGCAACTGCTCTCCCAGCAGATTCGAAGGAGCCTCGCCATTGCGCCCGCAACTGTATTTGTTCTCGCCCACATGCGCCAAGCCGTTCAGAAACGTTCCGGTAGTTACGATTACCGCGCCGGCAGTCACCGTACGCCCATCGCGCAAGCCAACGCCCTCGATCTGCCGCTTCCCATCAACCGTTCTGACGTGCAATTCCGCCACTTCAGCCTGAAGAATCCTAAGATTGGGCTCATTCTCAAGTACTTCACGCATTTTGATGCGATATTGCTTCTTATCGCACTGCGCTCGCGGAGACCAGACCGCCGCGCCCCTGCTGGTGTTCAGCAACCGGAACTGAATACCAACGGCATCCGTAACTTCGCCCATCACGCCGCCAAGTGCGTCGATCTCGCGCACCAGATGACCTTTGGCGATGCCGCCCACAGCCGGATTACAGGACATCTGCGCGATCAGGTCCAGGTTCATCGTAATCAACCCGGTTCGGAAACCCATTCGCGCACAGGCGCGTGCCGCCTCACAACCGGCGTGCCCAGCGCCGATAACGATAACGTCGTACTTGGTCATTGCTATCATTGTATCGCTATGAAGATATTGGTCATCGGCAGCGGCGGCCGTGAACACGCCCTTGCCTGGCGTCTCGCCCAGTGCGCCTCCGTGGAACAAGTGTTTGCCACTCCAGGCAATCCAGGAATTTGTCAAGTCGCTGAAAATAAAGGACTTAATTCATATTCCCCCGATTCCTACGCCTGTCTCGCTGAGACTCTCGGCGTTGACCTGACTGTTGTCGGCCCGGAAGCGCCGCTCGCCGAAGGTGTTGTGGATCTGTTCCGTCGCGGCGACAAAAAGATCGTCGGTCCCACCGCCGCAGCCGCCCAACTCGAAAGTAGCAAAATATTTTCCAAAGAGTTCATGGCCCGCAACCGCCTGCCCACGGCCAGATTTGTCAGCGTAACCTCGCTTCCCGAGGCCATTGCCGCTTTTGACGATTTCGGCTTCCCGGTCGTGCTGAAAGCCGACGGACTCGCCGCTGGCAAAGGCGTGATCATCGCCCAGGATCGCAAAGAAGCGGAAGCAGCCGCTGCGGGCCTGCTTTCCGGCGAGCTCGTCGGCAGCGCAGGCGCGCGCCTGGTGATTGAGGAGTTCCTGGTTGGAGAAGAGGTTAGCTTCATCGCGCTCAGCGACGGCCGCAACATCCTCTCTCTGGAACCCACCCAGGATCACAAAGCGGTTCACGATGGCGACACGGGCCCGAACACCGGCGGTATGGGAGCGTATTGCGATAGCCGTATTTTGACGCAGGCGGATACAGATCAGGTCGTGCGGACGCTGATCATGCCTACAATCGAGGCCATGCGTAGCGAAGGCAATCCTTTTACCGGATTTCTCTATGCCGGCTTGATGATGACAGCCTCGGGTCCGAAACTGCTCGAATTCAACGTGCGGCTCGGAGATCCTGAGACGCAGGCGCTGATGCATCGCCTTGATGGCGACTTCGCCGAGGCACTCTACGCGTCAGCGACCGAGGGCCTGGCCGGTGCACAACTCACCTGGAAGGCCGATCCGTCTATATGCGTGGTTCTCGCTGCGCACGGGTACCCGGGCAAAGTCCGCACTGGTGACGAAATCCACGGGATTCTCAAAGCTGAATGCCTCGGAGCCAACGTGTTTCAAGCGGGCACGAAATCCGAAGATGGCGTCATCAAGACCGCCGGCGGACGCGTGCTCGGCGTGACCGCTTCCGGAGCAACGCTCGCGGCGGCAATCGAGCACGCGTACCGCGGCGTTGCCGAAGTGCACTTCGACGGCATGCACTATCGCAAAGACATCGGGAAAAAAGGCCTCAAGCGCTGGTAGAATGAAGGAGATCCGGCGCTATACCGGTGTGGGGACGTAGCTCAGATGGATAGAGCGGTCGCCTCCTAAGCGACAGGTCGGCAGTTCGAATCTGCCCGTCCCTACCACTCCGACGCGGCGCGACGCCAAGAACGCGCTTGCCTACCAGGTCCCCATGCGCAGCACCATCCCGGCGCTTAGCTGCAGCCCGTTGGAATAGTCGATTCCATTGATGCTTCTAGCCCAACTCCGTCGGAAATCAAGGCTGGCGACACGGATCGCGATCGCGCTATTGACCTTAAAATTCAGCCCGCCGCCCGCAGCTACGGCGAAACCGTTAGTGTCGTCCTGGACTGTGTAGTCGTCGTGAATCGGCGGCGGCAATCCTTTACGATCTGCAATTAGTTCCAGAGCCAGTTTGCGCTCGGGGAACATCTGCTCCTGGCTGAACTTATTGCCGCCCAGCAGAAACTGAACATGCGGATTCCAGCGTGCCTCCGGAGACGGACTCCAGCGCGTGCCGGCCATATAGCTGATTGAATCGCCGCTGAGGTTCTTCTGCATATCAAGGAACTTGCAGCCGCCCACCTCAAAGACAAACTGCCAGTTCTCTGCCATACGCACAGCACCGGAACCAGCCCCGCCGACACACGAGTTCCCCTTGCTCTGTCCAGCGAAAGTACGATAAGTCGAGTCCAATGAGAACTCAAAAGGTGCAACACCCCGGGGCGGGTTCACATCTGCAAGCATGCTCTTTGCGACCGGCTCTTTCGCGCCCAGATCCCTAATCCCGTAAACATAAATGCTACTGCGTGTATCACGGTGCCACGGAGTCCTGCCACGAAATGCATTGGCAAAGCTGCGTGCCGGATTGAGAGTGCCGCGGGCCAGCAGCCTGACATAGTTATTGGAAATGTGGTCCTCGATATTCTTGATCAGGTACTTGTCGATCGCATCTTCGCCGATCATCCACGCCATCCCAAGCGCCGGAGTAATTACGTGGTCTACAAAGCCCTGCTGCGGATGCACCGATTGAATTTGTCCAATCGAGGCTTCGCTGATCGGTCCGAGTTCAAACTGTTCGCTATATGCCCATGCGAATGCGGCGGCCCGCAGCCTGCTCTTCCAATAACGCCTATCCTTACCAAACTCCGCACTGCGGTACTGGCGGTCGTTTTGCACCCATATATATCCAGAGACGGCGCCTTCCATTGGATGCCCGATGTAGTTGACGTAGAACTCATCTCCGTCAGCCCATCCATGCATCGATGCTACAGAACCAAAATAGCCCTTAAATAGATTGCTGGAAGCCGAGCGGGTACCTTTTTCCGTTGCGAGCCGAAACGCATGCTCCACGCCCAGAAACAATGAGGATTGCTTGAAGAGACCATCCCAATCCACGCCGGCAGCCTTCAGTTTCGGCGCGATCACAGTGGGATCGATTGGTGCTGGTTTTATAATCAACGTCTCTGGTGGAGAGGCGGAACCAGGGCTCACCAGGATTGCTCCTTCAGAGGTAAGTTGCGCGTGCAGGGACAATGCGACCGAAAAATGAAACAGTACAACGATTCCGATCCGAAACATTAGTCCCATTATCTCATTGAACAGATGCAAAAAGATCCCGGAAAGCGTCACCAAAATAGGTGACATTCCCCGGGATCTTTTTAAGGAGAAGTGTGTGTTGATTAGTTGCTGAGAGCTTTTTCGATTGCGGCGGCTAACTCGGGTGAGTTAGGATCGACACCAGAATCAAACCTACCTACGATTTTGCCATTCTTATCTGCAAGGAACTTTGTGAAATTCCACTTAACTTCGCCGCCGCCCGCCGGGTTCGTGCTCTTATCTGTAAGATAAGTATAAAGTGGTGTCTTATCAACGCCCTTTACCGAGACCTTTGTATAGATAGGAAACGTGACGTCGTACTTGCTCTTGCAAAACGTTGCTATTTCTTCATCGTGCCGGGTTCCTGCCCCCCGAAATTATTTGCAGGGAACCCGAGCACGACCAGGCCTCGGTCCTTGTACTTGCGATACAACGCTTCGAGCCCGGCATACTGCGGCGTATAGCCGCAGCGGCTGGCAACGTTCACCAGCATCACCACCTTTCCCTTGTAGGCTGCCAGCGGGGCCGGCTTGCCATCAATCGAGTTCAAGGTGAAATCATGTATCCCGTTGCTGCGTTGCTCCGGTCGTCATCAGACTATTCCAAGGATCAGGCCAGCGTCTTCATTACTCTTGGATGTACGATCCTTTCGCCTGGATACAAAATCTTTCTAATCAAATAGCATTAGTTGTGGATCTTCCGGCCAGGCGGCGGACGTGAATCCGGACCCCGGGCTGCGCAGTACGTATTTTTGACGAATTTTCGCGAGCCGCTCGCGCAGCTTTTCCACATACGCTCCACGAAGAAATGGACTAGTTTTCGTAGTGCGCCTTATAGGTCTGCAATAAATGCGGAAAATGCTGTTCCAGAAAAGGGAAAAATACTTTCTGCGCACAGGGTTGCAGGAACAATATGCCTTCGCCAAACGAACGCGCGCCAGCCTTTGACACGGCTGCTGCCAGCGCGTCCAGGCTCGCTTCGCTATCGGTCAATGCTGGAACGATCGGGTTAGGCAGCACGCCAGTCGCAACACCAGCCTCGGCCAATTGCCTGACTGCATCGACACGCAATCCGGCCGCGGCGCATACGGTTCCAACAAACGCGCCAGGTCTTCATTAAGAGTCGTGATTGTGAGATTCACATCGATAACATTTGCCTTAGCGATTTCCTGGAAAAGATCAATATCGCGCGTCACCAGATCCGATTTCGTAACAATCCCAAGACGATGGCCGCCTTCGCGGGCGAACACTTCGAGAATTTTGCGCGTAATTCCGTAACGCCGTTCAGCAGGTTGATAAGGGTCCGTTGCAGTGCCGAGTGCAATGGCGTCATCACGTGGAATACGTCGCAGCTGATCGCGAAACGTGCGCGGATTCCAGTCCTTTGCGTAGATCTGCTCTTCGAACTGGCGGCTATTCTTCAGCTCCATGAACTCGTGCGCATAACGCGCATAGCAGTAGCGGCAGCCGAACTCACAGCCACGATAGGGATTCATGGTCCAGCGGAACGGTAAACGCTGGCTCTTAACTTTGGAGAGCAGGCTGCGTGTCGGCAACTCGAAATACTGTACACGACGCTTGGCTTCCAGCAATTCGCTTTCGGAAGCTAATTTCGCGATGCCGACCAGCCTGGGGGAATCAAATTCAGGAAAAAGCACAACTGTTTTCCTTGTCCCCTTAGTTTCGCCTTGTATTCGCCCAGTGTCAAGTGGAAAGTGATTATAAAGACATAATCATACAATTAGTCGTGTATCGCCCTCGCGCCGTGTAACGCGTTCGCGGTCGAAGAATTCGAGCAATGGAATTGCGTACTTACGAGAGACGCCAGTCCAGTCCTTAAACTCAGCAACGGTGAAGCGCTCGCCCTTGTGGCTGGCGAGCAATGCTCGCAGTGCTTCGAGCGCGCTCCGATGCAGCACGAGATCTTCGCTTATTCGCACCAGGCGCCGATTCTTCAAGAGCATCTGCAGCAGATTCCGCGCACGCGCGAGCTCCACGCCCGATCGAGCCAACGCCTCTGGGGTCGAGGGCACTGCAAGCCCGGCTTCCTGAAACGCCGCTTCGATTTTGGCGAGCGCCTGCTCTTCATCCTGCTTCAGCGCCAGTCGATGCGTTGCCAGGCGCAGGTTCTCGCCTTCTGCCACAACGGCCTTGGTTCCCGCCAACAGCGTATCCAGCAAGAACGCAGGAGAATCCGGAAACTCGCGACTGCGCAGCTCTTCTTTGGACATGCCCGGCAGCAATGGGTTCTGTTTGTGAAACTCAGCAACCACTTGCGTGATGCGCTGCTGGGCCTGTGCGGTCCACTCCGGATCGAGCAACCAGGGTTGTGTTCCGATTTCGCGTGCCAGCAATCCGGTGCGCGCAATCACCTGCTCCAGCGACAGCCCGTAGCGCGCCTCGCGCACTACCAACGAAACGCGCTCTTGCGGAGTGCCCTCGCTCAATGTAGTCAAGCGCGGCGTCGAATCTTTCACGCGTGGGGGGTCGATATCAATCACGCGCCCGCCGCCGATCGTCACGACTGGAGAAAACATCCGTGCGATAAAACGATCGCCGGGCAGTAGCAGCGCAGGTTTTTTAAGCACGATGCGCACAAACGCTCGGGCGCCAGGAGCCAATGTGGCGGCCTTGTCCAGCAAACGAACTTCGGCCTCGATTTCGGCGGTGCCGGCGTGGAAGTGTACAGGCGCGCGATGCTTCAGTGGTTTCGCTGAAGGCAGTAAGTCAAAAAGCGTATCAATTGTTTGCGTGGCGTGGAAGCATGCAGGCGCGGTTAGAACCATGCCGCGCGCGAGATCGTCAGCATCAATTCCCGCGAGATTGAGCGCAGTGCGCTGTCCTGCCAAAGCCTTGTTGACGTGCTCGCCATGAACCTGGATGCCGCGCACGCGTGCATGTTTCGCCGCCGGGTGAATATCAATTTCCTGCTCTAGCGAAACAGAACCTGCAATCAATGTCCCGGTCACCACCGTGCCGAAGCCCTTCATGGAAAACGCACGATCTACAGGCAGGCGAAAGTGCTGGTTGGAATCTTTGCTGCGGACCTGTTCTGCCGCCTTCCGAATCTCATCGCGCAATGCATCGAGTCCGGCGCCTGTCGTAGAACTCACGGCGATTACCGGAGCGTGCTCCAGGAACGAGCCGCGCACAAACTCATCGACTTCCAGGCGCACCAGTTCGAGAATTTCGGCATCGACCAGATCGATCTTAGTGAGTACGACAATCCCGCGCGGCACACCAAGCAAGCGGCAGATATCGAAATGCTCGCGCGTTTGTGGCTTGATAGATTCGTCGGCCGCAATTACAAACAGCAGTACGTCGATGCCGGCCACGCCCGCAAGCATGTTACGAATGAAGCGTTCGTGTCCGGGTACGTCAACAAAACCGATCCGCAGATCGGGACTCAGTTGCAGGTGTGCGAAGCCGAGCTCGATCGAAATGCCGCGGCGCTTCTCCTCTTCAAGGCGATCGGTTTCGATGCCCGTGAGCGCACGGACCAGCGCGGTCTTTCCATGATCGATGTGGCCGGCAGTTCCGGCAATGATGTTACGCATGAGGACGCTTTCATCGTACAGCCAGCGCGCTTGACGTATTTGCGCTTGATAAAGTGTGTAGTATGCAGGACAGGCTGACCGAACTAAGACGGAGACATGCAGCCGCTGAAGCCGGGGGGGGTGAGGAGCGCCGCGCCCGCCAGCATCAGGAAGGTAAGCTCGCAGCCCGCGAGCGTATCGAGCTGCTGCTCGACGAAGGTAGCTTCGAAGAGCTCGACAAATTGGTTCGCCACCGCTGCCGCGACTTTGGAATGGAAGATCAAGTCGTGGAAGGCGACGGTTTCGTCACCGGGTGGGGGCAGATTCACGGACGTCTCGTCTACATCTTCGCCCAGGATTTCACGGTCTTCGGCGGCTCACTATCGGAATCCAACGCGCACAAAATTTGCAAGATTATGGACATGGCGCTTAAGAGCGGAGCGCCGGTGATCGGACTCAACGACTCCGGGGGCGCGCGCATTCAGGAAGGTGTACTTTCTCTGGCTGGCTACGCCGATATTTTCCTGCGCAACACACTGGCCAGCGGAGTGATCCCGCAGATCTCGGCCATCATGGGACCCTGTGCAGGCGGCGCAGTCTATTCGCCGGCACTTACTGATTTCATCTTCATGGTCGACCGTACTAGTCACATGTTTGTTACTGGTCCTGATGTACTTTCCACAGTTACACACGAGGAAGTTACCAAAGAATCTCTCGGTGGTGCGGTCACCCATAACACTGTAAGTGGCGTCGCGCATTTTCTCGCGCCCAACGATGAAGAGTGCCTTCGCATGATGCGCCGTTTGTATGAGTTCATTCCGCAGAACAACCTCGATGGCGCGCCGCGTCGTCCCACAAAAGATCCCTGGGATCGCGAGGACGCACAGCTAGATACGATTGTGCCCACGGTGTCAAAAGTGCCCTATGACATTAAGGACATCATCCGGCGGGTCGTGGACGATGGGGATTTCTTCGAAGTGCAGCAGCACTACGCATTGAACATCGTTGTGGGCTTCGCTCATCTGGATGGGCGTTCGGTTGGCATCGTCGCGAATCAACCGGCGCACCTGGCGGGATGCCTCGATATCAATTCGTCAACGAAGGCTGCGCGCTTTGTGCGTTTCTGTGATGCCTTTGAAATTCCGATCATCACGTTCGAAGACGTGCCCGGATTCCTGCCTGGCACCGCACAGGAATTCGGAGGAATAATCAAGCACGGCGCCAAACTGCTCTATGCCTACGCCGAAGCGACGGTGCCGAAAATCACCGTGATCACGCGCAAGGCCTACGGCGGAGCGTATTGCGTCATGGGATCCAAGCACCTGCGTACCGATATCAACTTTGCATACCCGACCGCCGAAATTGCAGTGATGGGTCCTGAAGGTGCGGTCAACATCGTGTATCGTCGCGAACTGATGACGGCTGAGGATAAGGAAGCGGTGCGTCAAGCCAAGGTGGAAGAATTCCGCGACCGCTTCGCCAACCCCTTTGTCGCCGCCGAATGCGGCTTCATTGACGACGTCATCGAGCCACACGAAACGCGCCCGAAACTAATCCGCGCACTACGCATGCTGGAAACGAAAGTCAACAGCATGCCGCGTAAGAAACATGGAAATATTCCGCTGTAAGCGCGTGGACGCACTTTCATCATCCGCTCCACTTCCGCGGCTGGGCACTGCTTCAGGGCTTCCACACCCTCAGCTTCCCCCGCCGCTTTGTTCGAGCGGACAGATCATGTGTGAATAGGACTGGACAGATCACATACTGGCGACACACGGCAACTCTTCGGCATGAACCATGAGGCGCGGCTGTGTTAGGATACTCGCCGTGGAGATTCCGGCAATTGTTTCGCGTAGCTTCACATGGAAGCTCATGATCCTCGGGGCAGCAGTGAGGTTTATTGTTGGGCCCCCATTCCTAGGTGCTCCTCAGTTCCCGTGGACTTCAGCCGCGTGTGTATCTGCCGCCATTGTGGTGCTTGACCCAGTCATGGACAGGGATCTACCGACGTTGGTTAGCTCGGACATGCTGAAATCTCTCCGAATGTACATCGGCGCTGGCCTACTCATCGCAGGCTGGTACTATCATCCCGGTTCGTCAGTTTGGCGAATCTTGATTGAAGCAATTCGAAAGTAGCCCACTACCCAAAGTCCATAGGGTAACCACCGAACTGGCACTTTTTCACCCGCCAGATTGGCCCTGCTTTTCGCCGCCATCGACACTCCCTGAACGGGCAGGAACGCTCACCACACGGCCCTGAACCATCCGCCGCCGTAGGATATCGTCGCGACCGTTTCGATGAACCGGCGCCGCCGTCGCTGATCAAGTTGTGGATTATCACTAAGACGTAAGAGGGATGACAATGAAACCGTCCAAGCGACTCGATCCAATCCATCCTGGAGAGATTCTCCTGGAAGAGTTCATGAAACCACTGGAGATAGCATTAACCAGTTGGCTCGCGATCTGGACGTTCCGCCCAACCGCATCAGCGCGATTGTCAATGGCACTCGCTCCATCACCGCCGATACCGCATTGCGGTTGGGAGCATACTTCCGAGTTTCGCCGGAGACCTGGCTCGGGCTGCAGATCGATTATGACCTTCGCCTCATTCGGCAGCGCGACGGCGATCGGATTATCCGTAGCGTTCGCACACGGCCAGCCGCCTGATCGCCGTTAAGGCGAAACTGGCGCCGTTTATACTGAAAGCAACGGATGGCCACAGAAACTCGTGCTTTCAATACCCGGCGATTTTTCTCGCGCGGTGGGCTCTTGTCCCGCTGGCACCCGAACTATGAGTATCGGCCGGGGCAACTCGAGATGGCCGAGGCCGTTGAAAATGCGCTCGCTGATAAGAAGCACCTGATCGTCGAGGCCGGAACAGGTACGGGTAAAACGCTTGCGTACCTGGTGCCTGCGATTCTCTCCGGCAAGAAGATCATCATCTCAACGGGCACCAAAAATCTGCAGGAACAGATCTTCTTCAAAGACATTCCCTTCCTGCAGCAGCACTTCGATACTCCGCTCAAAGTCTGCTACATGAAGGGGCGCAACAACTACGCGTGCCGTCAGAAAATCTATGATGCGGAGAAGGAACCCGTGCTCTCAGGCATGGAGGAAGTGGCCGATTTTCAGATCATACGCGAGTGGGAGAAGACCACCGAAACCGGCGATCGCGCCGAGATTCGTACGCTTCCCGAAGGCAGTACGGCCTGGGGCAAGATTGATGCGCGCCGTGAGCTTTGCACCGGTCAGAAGTGCGCCAATTTTGAGCGCTGCTTTCTGACCACGATGCACCAGCGTGCAATCGAGAGCGATATCATCATCGTCAACCACCACCTCTTTTTCGCCGATCTCGCGGTGAAGGAAGAGGAGTTCGGTGGAATACTGCCCGAGTACCACGCGGTCGTGTTCGATGAAGCGCACGAGATCGAAGACGTTGCAGGACAATACTTCGGCATCTCGATCAGCAACTATCAATTTCAGGAGCTGTGCCGTGATATTGCGGGACTGGCGCGTCGCAAGAATTTTGGCAACGCGGAACTGGATCGCATTCTCGCCACGGTCGAGGATCGCGCTGATCGTTTCTTCGCATTGTTTTCGAAAGAGGAAGGGCGTAGCGGTTTCCAGCAGCAGCAGGAGTTCCTCAACAAGCACTTCGAGGTCTATCGCGACGTGTTGGTCACGCTGGAATTGATCGGCTCACATCTGCAATTGATCAAAGAAGCGCCGGAGGAAGTGATCCCGCTGTTTCGCCGCACAACCGATCTGGCCTCCAAAGTCGGGCTGTGGATGGAGGCGGAGAACAAGAGCTGCGTCTATTGGATTGAGCGGCGCGGGCGCGGAATATTTCTACAGGCCACGCCTATCGACGTTTCTCAACTGCTCGATCAGCGGCTCTTCGATAAGCTCGATACGATCGTACTGACGTCGGCCACGCTGGCGGTGTCAGGCTGCTTTGAGTTCGTTAAAAAACGGCTCGGGCTGCGACACACGCGCGAACTCGTGGTGCCTGGGCATTTCGATTATCAGACGCAGAGCCTGCTGTATGTGCCGCAGCATTTACCCGACGTGCGCACTCCTGCGTTCACGGCAGCCGCAGCGGACGAAATCGCGAAACTGTTGAAGCTTACCAGCGGACGCGCCTTCGTATTGTTCACAAGTTACCAGCAGATGCGGCAGGTCTATGATCGCATCTCGTTCGACATTGACTATCCGACGCTGCTGCAGGGTACAGGTCCCCGCAACGCGCTGCTCGAGGAATTCCGGAAGACCCCAAACTGTGTGCTTTTCGCCACATCTTCGTTCTGGCAGGGCGTCGATGTACCGGGAGATCAGCTTAGTTGCGTTATCATTGATAAGTTGCCCTTCGCAGTTCCCAGTGATCCGGTGGTGGATGCGCGTATCCGGATGCTGCGCGAGGATGGCGGTAACCCGTTTTTCGATTATCAGATCCCACAGGCGGCGATTGCGTTGAAGCAGGGCTTCGGCAGATTAATTCGTAGCCGCACGGATCGTGGGTTACTCGTCCTGCTGGACAACCGAATTACGAAACAGCGCTACGGCCAGGTCTTCTTCGACAGCCTCCCCGACTACGGGTTTACAACTGACAGGGAAGACGTAGAGAGGTTTTTCAATGTTTGAAGTTTCCGTGGAAAAGTCATTCGCCGCCGCGCACCAGCTGCGCAATTACCACGGCAAGTGCGAGAACCTGCACGGCCACAACTACAAAGTGCAAGTGGCCATCGAAGGCGAAGACCTGGATCAAACCGGCCTTGTGGTCGATTTCGTCGAAGTGAAGCGCCTGATGGACACCATCATCGATCGACTGGATCACACCTATCTGAACGAAGTGCCGCCATTCGACGTTTTGAATCCTTCGGCCGAAAATCTGGCCAAGCTGTTTTACGATGAGATCGAGGAAGGCTTGCAGAAGCGCGAGCGGGAATGTCCGGTGCGGGTCTCGGCAGTCAAGGTTTGGGAAACTGACACGAGTATAGCCACTTACCGGCCGTAACCGGATGTGCGTTGGGGAGCCGTTTATAAGCGCGCGCCCCCCGACGGCAAACTTGTACTATCGGCCGAAGTAAGCGGCGTTCTTCTGGGCGAAATCAGCCCACTTTTCTGGCAGGTCGTCCAGCGCGAAGATCGCGGAAACCGGACAGACCGGCACGCAAGCGCCACAATCGATGCACTCCACGGGATCTATGTAGAGCAGTTCCGCCTCGGCGTGTTTCGGATCATCCTTCTTAGGATGGATGCAATCCACCGGGCAGGCGTCCACACAAGCCGTGTCCTTTGTGCCGATGCAGGGTTCTGCGATTACGTATGCCATTGTTTTTCTCCCTCTTCCCTCTACACCATTGAACGTACAGCATGAGCGTACTGCAAATTGGTGAATTATTATCTATAGCATAGCATCAGGTGGTGAATCACCAACGGTGAGCGGTGTACGGTTTTGAATGTGCGATTGTGATCGAAGCGCCGCTGTGATCAGTGGTGGATTGCTTGACGCTTTGATGATAGATTAAGGCGGCGCTGCCACGCTAGTGGGAAACTCGAAATGAAGCATGCTGTCCTTCTTTTTATGCCGTTCGCTCTTATGAGCGGAGCCGACCTGCGGTCAGACTGGAATCTTCGGGACCACATCCCGCTCCAGGACATTACTGTCCAAAGCCATCGCGGGGCCGGTGCGTTGATGCCGGAAAATTCGAGCGACGCCTTCGAACTCGCCTGGAGCCTGGGCACGGTTCCCGAGGCCGATCTGCGTACCACCCGCGACGGAGTGATCGTGGCTTTTCACGACGAAAACTTCGCGCGCATTCTTCCCACTGCTCTTCCGGAGGTGCGGAAACGCGGCATAAAGGACATGGACTGGGCGGAAGTTGCAAAGCTCGACATCGGTGCCTGGAAAGGGCCGAAATTTGCCGGTCAACGCGTCCCGCGCATGATTGACGTCTATCGCGTCCTGCGCAAGTATCCGCAACGCCGCCTGTACATCGATATCAAGAACATCGATCTCAAACAATTGGCCCGTGAAACTCACGAAGCCGGCGTCGCTGCACAACTGATCCTCGCGAGCACCGACTACGCAGTCATCCGCGGATGGAAACAACTCGCTCCCGAGTCCTCAACTCTGCACTGGATGGGGGGCGCGGAGGATGTGCTCGTGCGTCGAATAGCAGACCTGCGCAAGACCAATTTCGACTCAATCACGCAGTTACAGGTTCATGTCCGCGTCCAGAATGGCGCTATGAGCCCTTCGCCCGAGTTCCTGCTGAAGACAGGCACCGAACTGCGCTCGCACAAAATACTCTTCCAGACACTCCCGTGGCAGAGTAACGATCCCGCACTGTTTAGAAAGCTGATGGATCTTGGGTCTGCGAGCTTCGCCACCGATTATCCGGACGTAGCGATGAAGACTATTCGGGAGTATTACGCCGCCCCGCGCTAATCCAGACATGCAGACATCGACCCTCGAAAACGACCAAAGGTTAATCGCCCAGGCACTGGCTGCGGCCCGCGATACGCGCAGCCTGACCGTCGAGGCAGGCGCCCGTCACAGTGCGCAATCCGTTTTCGCCTCGGAATTCGGAAACGCCCGAGCCATCGTGGTTGCCGATGAGAATACCTTCGCAGCCGCGCGCGCGGACGTCCTCGGCAGCTTCGTTAGCGCGAATCACGGGATTGAAGAATCGTTTGTTTTTGGTTCGAATATCCACGCGGAGTTTAACTACGTTGAGCGACTGACGGCGGCTCTTGGGCGCACTAACGCGATCCCCGTGGCTGTCGGGTCCGGCACCATCAACGACCTCACCAAACTCGCAGCCCACCGCCTCAACCGCCCCTACATGGTGGTCGCTACAGCGGCCTCGATGGATGGGTACACCGCCTATGGAGCTTCCATTACCCGAAACGGCTCAAAGCAGACCTTTGACTGCCCGGCGCCACGCGCCGTAATCGCCGATCTGGATGTGATCGCAGCAGCACCCACGGGCATGAATGCTTCCGGATATGCCGACCTGATGGCCAAGTGCGCGGCAGGAGGCGACTGGATTCTGGCCGACGCCGCAGGTGAAGAGCCAATTGAGGAATCCGCGTGGCAGGCAGTACAGGGGCCCTTGCGCGGTTGGCTGGCATCGCCGGGAGGAGTGGCGGCTGGTGACCCGCTCTGCTTGCGCCACCTCGTCTATGGCTTGATGATGACCGGATTCGTGATGCAGGCGATGCGTTCCAGCCGCCCGGCTTCCGGCGCTGATCACCAGTTCAGCCATTTGTGGGACATGCAGAATCACACGTATCAGGGTGAAGCACCGTCGCACGGATTCAAGGTCGGTATCGGAACGCTGGCCTCGATCGCGCTCTATGATGAGTTGCTGGCTCGCGATGTCGCCGCGCTTGATGTCGAGCGCGCGGTCAGCCTATGGCCTTCCCTTTCAGAACTGGAATCGCGAATAGCCTCAATTTTCGGCGAGGGGGAGTTGGCTGCGAAAGCTATTGAGGAAACCCGAGCGAAACACCCGTCGCAAGGGGCGTTACGCGACCAACTCACCAGGCTTCGCGATCACTGGCCGGCGCTGCGTGATCGCCTTGAGCGTCATCTACCGCGACTTCAACAAGTCCGCGAGATGTTGCGTGCCGCCGGGTGTCCGTTCGAGCCGGAGCAGATCGGTATTACGCGAGAGCGCTTGCGGCTTAGTTACGAACAGGCCTGGTATATTCGGCGGCGTTACACCGTGCTCGATTTCGCGCAACGCGCAGGACTGGCGGAGAGCGCTCTTGACGCAATCTTTGGCACCAGCGGAGCCTGGCCCCAGCGGTAAAGAAACGGAGATCCAAATGTCCCTGAACCTGACAGAGACCATTCGCCGGCCCCACGTGCTCGACAGGCTGGGCATCTTTCCACCGCTCGTGTGGGGCTACCTCGGATTGCTGATATTCATGATCGGCGATGGCGTGGAATCCGGTTATCTATCGCCGTTCCTGATCGGCAAAGGCCTGTCGCAGGGCGAGGTGGCGGCTGTTTTCACAGTGTACGGTGTCACCGCCGCAGTAGCCGCTTGGTTTTCGGGAGCTCTCTCTGACCTCTGGGGACCACGCCGCGTGATGTGCGTTGGACTCGGCATCTGGATCGTTTTCGAAGTGGTATTTCTAAGCGTGCTCGCTTCCCATGCAGGCTATCTCACGGTGCTGGGGTGCTACGCCTTGCGCGGTTTTGGTTACCCGCTTTTTGCTTATGGTTTCCTGGTCTGGATCACGGCGGCAACTCCCGCGTATCGCCTGGGGACGGCGGTCGGGTGGTTCTGGTTCGCCTTCACCGGAGGGCTGCCGACGCTGGGTTCCTTACTGGCCTCTTTCAGCGTTCCGCTCATCGGCGCATACCCAACGCTTTGGGTATCGCTCGGCCTTGTGATTGCTGGCGGCCTGATCGCACTGCTGGGAACGCACGAGCCTACCGGCAAACGCCGTCTTGCACCGGAGGGCGAGAACCCGCTCAAGACCGTCCTGTCCAGCGTGACTATTGCATGGAGGGAGCCCAAGACTGCAATCGGTTGTATCGTCCGCATCATCAATACGGCGCCCCAGTTCGGGTTCCTTGTGTTTCTGCCGCTCTATTTCACAACCGCAATCGGTTTTAGTCTCACTGCATGGCTACGGCTGCTCAGTTCAATTTTCCTCAGCAATATCGTTTGGAACCTGCTCTTCGGAATCATTGGCGATAAGTTTGGATGGCGCCGCACCGTTGCATTGTGTGGCGGCGTGGGATCTGCAATCACGACGCTGATGCTTTACTACGTCCCCCACATCTTCGGCGCAAACTATGCACTTTGCATCGTGGCGGGCGTTCTCTACGGAGCCACGCTGGCAGGTTATGTTCCGCTCTCGGCTCTGATGCCGTCGCTTGTGCCGCACCATCGTGGCGCGGCAATGTCGATGCTAAACCTTGGCGCGGGCGCGAGTACCTGGGTGGGACCCGCGATCGTTGGAATCTGTCTGGCCCCGCTAGGAGTTGGAGGCGTCATGTGGATCTTCGCCGTGCTCTACCTGATCAGCGCGGGGTTGACTCTATTCCTGAAGCTCCCGGACGAAACAGCCACCCTTACAGTCGCGCCTCCGTCTGAGGCACGACCGTAAGGGAGTGCGTGTACAACAGGCAAAGCTTCATGTTGCCCTACTGTAGCAACATGCGCAGTTTCTGCAGGGCCTCCACGGCGGCGGTATAGCTCGGATCCAGCTCCACGGATTTGCGGAAACATTCGCGGGCGCGATTGAACATTTCCTTTGCGACATAGACACGGCCCAGGTTGTACCAAGGGTAATGATAAGCGTCGTAGCGCTTGCTGGCGAGCGCGCTTTCGAGCCACGGGATCGCCTCTTCGGGCTTTCCCATTTCGATGAGATATGCGCCGATGTCGTTGTACGGATTGCCGAACGCGGGATCCACAGCGATGGCTTTCTTGCACTCCGATATCGCGGCCTCCAGCTTCCCCTGGAAGCGGTACGTCCAACCCAGGTAAGTGTAGGCTTCGGCGGTTGGGAAGAGCTCAATCGAGCGCTGATAGAGAGTTACGGCGAGGTCGAGTTCGCCCTGCATCTGCAGCATATACGCCTTCTCGAAGAGTTCTTGCGCCAGTTCCCGGCACGGATCAGGCATGGAATAGTTTTATACGAAACCTATCAATTCATGCAAGCACTTTATTCTTAAGTAACTTACAATAAGGAAAATGATCCCGAAAGTGCGTAAAGCGGTTTTCCCCGCGGCAGGCTTGGGAACTCGCTTCCTGCCAGCTACAAAAGCTCAGCCGAAAGAAATGCTTGCCCTGGTGGACAAGCCCCTTATTCAATACGGTGTTGAGGAAGTCCTGAAGTCTGGAATTCAGAACATCATCATCGTTACGGGCCGCGGAAAATCGGCGATTGAAGACCACTTTGACGTCAGTTTCGAGCTTGAGCAACTACTCGAATCCCGTAACAAAACAGAACTGTTAGCGATCACGCGTGCGATTTCCGACATGATCGACATCGCATATGTCCGGCAGAAAGAAGCGTTGGGTCTGGGGCATGCGGTCTTGCGAGCCAAGGATCTGGTGGGGCCGGAACCTTTTGCTGTGGTGCTTTCCGACGACGTGATCGATTCCGAAAAACCGTGCATGCGGCAGTTGACTGATGTCCACGATTTTTATGGCGCGTCGGTAGTCGCTCTGATGGAAGTGCCTAAGGAAAATATTTCAGCTTATGGCGTGGTCGATGCCGAACCCGTAATGCACAATGGCAACAACGACCGACTCTTTCGGATTCGCAATATGGTGGAAAAGCCAAAGGCCGCAGACGCGCCATCAAACCTTGCGATCATCGGACGTTATGTGTTGACGCCTGAGATTTTCACCTCGCTGGAGAGCATTACGCCCGGAGCCGGCGGCGAAATACAATTGACCGATGGTTTAAAACATTTGCTGCGCAGTCGTCCGATTTACGGATATCGATTCGAGGGGACGCGCTATGACGCAGGCGATAAGTTGGGTTTTCTGAAAGCGACAGTTGAATTCGCATTGAAGCGCGGCGACCTCGGCGGTCCGTTTCGCGAATATCTGAAGACACTGGCGCTCTAGTCCCGTCTGATTTTACAGGAGACACAGTTTGACCCCAGTACCACTCGAGTTGCCCCTGAAAGCAAGTGAGGCGGCAGCGCTCGCGGACCTGATTTTTCAGCATACAGAAGGCAAGCCGCTGAATGATGAAATGCGTAACCGGTTGGCGGGCCGGGTTACAGCTTTGGGATTAACGAGCCTGCAGGTCTATGTGGGATCGCTGCAGCAGGACCCGATTCATCAGGGCGCATTCTACGTCGCAGTTGACGGACTTTCGAGCGGGAAGGCGCAGGCTCTGCTGCTGCACCTGTCCTCCGCATCTTCCCCGGCGACTGCACTCTTTCCGAAAGCGCTGCTGATCGGCCGCATGCGTCCGGGCGGCGGGCGTGAAGTGGTCGTGAGTGCGATCCCGTTTTCCTCGTCGGATTACGAACACATCAAGACCTTCGCCGAGCAGGTGGATCGCGATTTTCTACCTCGTCCACAAGGCGCGCATGCAGCCATCGCGGTTGGCAACCGGCATCCCGAAATCAGTTTGCCCGCAGTCTTCGAGGCGTATCGCAGCATCTACAAATCGACAGGCGCCAACATGGCGTCCACGGGTCAGCTTTCGGCGACGCGCGAGATGACGCTCGATGCGGTGATCGACGCGCGCGACGGTGAGAATCCGACTGCGCCCGGACACACGCGCGTTTCCATACGCCATCTTTATTACACAGGCCTATGGGCCGCAATTCGCGCCGGTTGGCGGTTGGGCTACAACGCCGAGGCCGACCACATCATCGTCACAGGCGAGACTCCAATGCAAATTGCAGAGTCGGTGGAAGCTGCCAAAGCTGCGATTCACGATGCCGCTGGATATACGAAGTTCACCACCGACACCTCACGTCTGTTTCAATTGCGGGCCGACACACGGCACCCCAAGGCCTGGAGTGATGCGGAGGTGGAGGCGCGCTATCAAACTGAGCTTACGCCTGTAGAACGCGGCTGGGTGGAAGAAGAATTCTCACGACCGTTCCAAATCGGCGACAGCGTTTACCAGATTCCGGAACTCAGCATCCGGAGACTGGCCGTAAAGTTCAGCCGCAGCCTGAAGTTGAACGAAGAGCTCTACGATTTCATCGCTAGCGAAAAGGCTGCGAGCGGACTCGGCAAGCTTTTCGATTTTGAACCGTCGATCGACGAGGCGGATACACTCACGACCCCGGAAGAGCTGATCTTTTATATGCACTGGCTGAAGCAGCGCGGGCGTCCGGCGCAACTGGTTCCGCCGAATCTTGGTTTCAAGAAACGCCAGGCGTATCCGGAAGAACTGAAATCGCTCGAGGAGTATGCCGCTCACAAAATGTGGCCGGAGTTGCTGCCGCGTGTGAGTGCGGAATTTGGTGGCAAGCCGCTCGACGAACTGGCCGCGCGCGTGAAAGAACTGGCGAACGTGGCGCGCTATTTCAACGGAACGCTGAGCATACACTCGGGAAGCGGCAAGCAACCCGCGGTGCTGGAGCAGATCGGTCGCAGCACGAATGGACGCGTCAATTACAAAATCTCCGGCGAATTGCAGCTGCAGTTGTTCGATGTGCTTTACGAGCAACCCGCAACTTCTCCGTGGCGCGAACTCTATGAGCGAATGGCGCAGCGCTGCAATGAATTTGCCGCGAAGAATGCGTTCGGTGAAGAGAGTGCGCTGACAGAAAAGTACATCGCACTGCAGAAGGGCTCGTACCTGGGCGACGCTCTGCGTGGGCGTATTGATGGCAACCTGTTTCTGGTTTTCTGGGTGGGGAATATTGTGGGCTGCCGGGATATTTACGCGCCCGATGGCGACACGCGCTTCTTCAAAGACAAGCTGGATGAGCTGCCTGCGGATATGCTGGCCGACGTGCGGAAGCGGAATGCTGATTACGTTACGTGGCTGGCTCGACATTTGCGAGGCTAATGCCCGCCATGCGGGAGCGATGCCCGCCATGCGGGAGCTTCGGCCGCAATATAATGTAGTCCATGCGCCGTCGTTCATTTCTCGTCGCTGGGGCCGCCTCAGCTCTCGCTGCTGGAGCTTCCAACGTGAAACTGGGTATTGACCTTTTTAGTTTGCGGACTCAGGGCTGGACCCCGTTTCAGCATCTGGATTATTGCGCCAAGTGGAAAGCGAAAGTTGTCCACTTTTCCGAGATCCGTTTCATCGGCGGGTTGGAACCGGAGCACCTGAAAAAGGTTGGCGCGTACGCGAAAGAGCGCAACGTCGAAATCGAGATCGGCATGCGCTCCGTGTGCCCCACGTCGAAAACGTTTGATCCCGCGCAAGGCACAGCCGAGCAGCAGTTGAGCCGCATGGTCGATTCCGCTGTAATCGTCGGCGCAAAACTGGTGCGCGCCTTTCTCGGCTCGAGCGCGGATCGGACCGGACCCATTCCCATCGAAGGCCACATCGAGAATACGGTCAAGGTGCTGCGCGCCATGCGCAGCAAGGTCCTCGACAACAATCTCAAAGTTGCTATCGAGAATCATTCGGGCGACATGCAGGCGCGCGAATTGAAAATGTTGATCGAAGCAGCCGGCAAGGATTTCGTGGGTGCGTGTTTCGATTCGGGTAATCCGGTGTGGGCCATCGAAGATCCGCACCTCACTCTGGAAACCCTGCATCCTTACATACTCACCAGCCACATTCGCGACAGTTATGTGTGGGCCGTGCCGGAAGGCGCTGCCGTGCGCTGGGTGCGCATGGGGGACGGCAATGTCGATATCGATGGCCTTGTGCGTAAGTTCGTGACGCTATGCCCCGGGCGTGCGCTTTCCATGGAAGTAATCGTGACCGGCCAGCGCATTTTTCCATTTCGCAAACCGGAATTCTGGGACGCTTTCCGGCGCACTCCGGCGTGGGAGTTCCAGCGCTTCCAAAATCTCGTGGATGCAGGTAAGCCGCAGGCACCGACAGCACCGGTACCGAAAGAACTAGCCGCCGAGCGTGAACGCGAAGATCTGGAAGCAAGCCTTCGGCACGCTCACCAACTACTCGGGGTGTAAGTCGCGCGAGATAGAAGACCAGATATTCTGGTTGTTATGTCTTATATTCCTGTGCTCGCGCTATTCTCATGCCTTTTTTCGTTTGCCTTAGCGGACACACCGGCACGGCGTCCATTAAAGGTCGAGGACGTGCATCGTGTACTCGAGGTGCGCGAACCGCAAGTCTCGCCTGAAGGTGAATGGGTCGCTTACACGCTGAACACTATCAACAAAGCGGAAGACAAATCCGACAGCGATGTGTGGATGGTGAAGTGGGATGGCACGCAGCAACTGCGGCTCACGACGAGTAAGGAAAGCGAATCGCAGCCACGCTGGAGTCCGGATGGCAAATGGCTCGCATTTCTTTCAGCGCGCGGCGCGAAGGAAGAGGGCGGTCAGGTTTGGCTGCTTGCGCGCGCAGGCGGCGAGGCGACGCAACTCACGAATATCAAAGGCAGCGTCACCGACTACGCATGGTCGCCCGATTCAAAGAGGTTCGTTCTTACCGTGCGTGAAAAAGAGGAGGAGCCTAAAAAAGAAGGCGACAAGCCGAAAACTCCGAAGCCGATCGTGATCGACCGTTATGACTTCAAGATGGACATGCAGGGCTACCGGACTCAAAAGCCTGCGCGTCAGTGGCTGTTTGAGATCGCGAGTAAGAAAGCCGAACTGCTCAGCAGTGAGACGTTCGAGGAGGGCTCGGCGAGTTGGTCGCCGGACGGTACGCGCGTTGCATTCTTCAGTAACCGTGCCGCGAAAAGTGCGCGCTATAGCGACTGGCAGGTTGTAGTTGCCGATGCAAAACCAGGCGCTGCTGTGCGTGTGCTCACGAGCGGCGAGATGATTAGCGCGGCACGCGGCGGCAAGCCTGTGTGGTCTGCTGACGGAACGACCTTGTTCTTTTTAAGCGGACGCGAGCGAAAGTTCCGCGCGTACAACCGGTTCAAACTGACTTCGATTCCGGTGGCGGGCGGTTCGCCTAAATTGTACGGTACTCCGATCAATCGCTCCGTGAGCGCGCCGGCGCTCTTGCCGGATGGCTCCATCAGCGTGCTGGTGGTTGAACGACATGTCGGAGTATCCGAAGCGGATTCCGGTCAACGGCAATGATCCGAGCGACATCGTGCGGGGCAAGTTTGTGGTGTCAGCGCAAAGTATAGCGGCGGGGAAGCAAGCGCTGCTGGTGGCGAACGACGATGCGCCCGCTGAAATCTATGCGCTCGACAAGGGCCAACTGCGGCAGTTGACTCGCCACAACCAGGAATTCCTTAAAGAGATCCAACTCGGCGCGATGCGCGAGCTATCGTTCCGCACGAAGGACGGCGCGGAAGTGCATGGCCTCCTGACAACTCCGCCTGATTACAAAGAGGGCCAACGTTATCCGCTGCTGCTGCGCATTCACGGCGGACCGAATGGGCAGGACGCACACGCATTTCAATTCGAGCGGCAATTCTTCGCGGCCAACGGCTACGCGGTGCTGCAGGTGAATTACCGCGGCAGCGCCGGACGCGACGAAGCGTATCAGACCGCGATCTTCGCTGATTGGGGAAACAAGGAAGTGACTGACTTGCTCGCGGGCGTGGACCACGTGATCAAGATCGGCATAGCAGATCCGCAGCGTCTCGGTATCGGTGGTTGGAGTTATGGCGTGGACTTGCCCCCATTTTTGACACAAACAGTTAAGACTCAAAATCCATTTAAAGGAGAATTGAGTCATGGGGTTATCACGTAGGCTGTTCACGAAGGAGTTCAAGCTGGCCGCCGTCCGGCGGTTGGAGCAAGGGGTTTCTATCGCCGAGGCGGCGCGGGCGTTGGAGGTCAACCCCAACGTACTGCACCGCTGGCGGCGGGAGTTTCGGACCGGGCCAGGCAACGCCTTCCCGGGCAACGGAAAGCAGCGCTGGGCCGAAGGCCGCATCGCCGAACTGGAGCGTAAGATCGGCCAGCAGGCCCTGGAGATTGACTTTTTGAAGGGGTGCTTGCAGCGCATCGAGGAACAGCGGATGCTGCAGGCGTTAACTGGAAATCCGCCGTCTACCGGAAGGTCGAAGAAGAAGTGAAGGCCGACCGAGGACTGACGATTGAGCGCATGGTGGAGTTGGGGCGGGTTTCCCGGTCCGGCTTCTATCGCTTCGACGAAAGCGCCGAAGCGGGCCCAGAGGGCACCCCGGATCCCCACATGGATCTGCGCGATGCTATCCAGCGAATCGCGCTGGCATGGCCCAGTTATGGTCGCCCGCGGATCACAGCCGAGCTACGCCGCCAGAACTGGACCGTGAACCACAAACTGGTGTACCGGCTCATGCGCGAGGACAATCTGCTGTGTGTGCGGAAGCGGAAGTTCGTCGTGACCACCGATTCCAACCATAAGCGCAAGATCTATCCGAACCTGGCGCCGAACATTATCTTGACCGCGCCCGATCAGCTGTGGCGGGCCGATATCACCTACATCCGGTTGCGTGAAGAGTTCGTGTTCCTGGCGGTCATTCTGGATGCCTACTCGCGCCGTGTGATCGGCTGGGCGCTGGATCGCACGATGGAAGACGAGTTGACGTTGACCGCGCTGCGCATGGCGCTGTCGCGCCGTGTCATTCCAGCGGGGCTCGTCCATCATTCCGATCGCGGTTCCCACTACGCTAGCAACGATTACACGGATCTGCTCAAGGCGCACAGCATCGAAATCAGTATGTCGCGCAAGGCGAACCCGTGGGACAATGCGGCTTGTGAATCGTTCATGAAGACCCTGAAATACGAGGAGGTGCTTCGCAACGAATACCGGGACTTGCCCGAGGCGCGCGCCTCGATCGCCGAGTTCCTGGAAAAGGTCTACAACCAGAAACGACTGCACTCCGCACTCGGCTACTTGCCGCCGGCCGAGTTCGAAGCACAGCACCGCAAGGATGCCGCTTCGCGGCAGCTTCCTTTATGAGTTTTATGAGGCATCAGGAAATCTTTCCATCCGATGGGGGCGTCAGCCCTGCGGCCAACGCCCCCGCTCATCGTCTGGATGAGTTTCCAGCCGGCTATTCCTTGGCGGGTTGCTCTCCAGCATGGCCCGCCTCCGCTTCACCAGCCGGAGACAAGTGTGCAGTACATTCGTCTTGCCGGTCGAGATCTTTTCATCCAACGGCAAACAGTGTCTTAACTGTTTGTGTCAGCCCAGGGGGCAAGCGCAGCGGCATCCTCACGGATTACACGATTTGGCAAGACAGTCGTTTCAAGGCGGCTATTAGTGGTGCGGGTTCGGCACTACAACTCTCCATGTACGGCTCCGATCAATATACAGAGCAGTATGATCTGGAACTCGGGTTTTCCATGGAAGTCGCGCGATCTGTGGGTCAAATTATCAAACCCGTTCTTTGAAGCCGACAAGATCAAAACGCCTACGCTGTTTCTGGGAGGCGAGAAAGATTTCAACGTGCCGGTGGCGGGTAGCGAACAGATGTACCAGGCGCTACGCGCAAATGGGGTCGATACGTCGCTCGTGATTTACCCCGGTGAGTTCCACGGTATTCGCAAACCGACTTACGTCCAGGATCGTCTGGAAAGATACATTGCATGGTATGCGCAATACTTGAAGAAGACCGGGCTATAAATCATGGTGAAACGTTTGCTTCCAATTCTGTTGCTGACACAGGCGCTCGCGCTTGCGTCAATTGTTGATGATGTGCGTGCTGCCATTGCGCAGAAGAATTTTGCGAAGGCCGACAGCCTGATCGCGGAGTATCGAAAAGCGAACGGCGTGAAGCCCGAGATGATCGCGGCGCTCTCATGGATGGGTCGTGGCGCGCTTGCGGCAAAGCAATTGGATCAGGCTGAGGCCTACGCGCAGCAAGCGCAGACTCTGGCAGTAGCGCAACTGAAATCGGTGAAGGTGGACAGCGATAAGTTTCTTCAGACTGCGCTCGGCGCCGCGATCGAAGTTCAGGGTCAGGTGCTTGCTCAACGTGGCGAACGTTCGGCCGCTGTCGCTTTCCTAAACAAGCAATTGAGCGCATACCGCGATACTTCGATTCGCGCACGAATTCAGAAAAACATCCACCTGCTCAGCCTGGAAGGCAAGCCCGCGCCCCAGTTGGAAGGAGTGGAGCTTGCAGCCGGCAAGCCCGTGCTGCTGTTCTTTTGGGCGCACTGGTGCAGTGACTGCAAAGCGATGTCATCCACCATTGCACAGCTTAAAAAAACCTATACACCGAAGGGCCTCGTGATCATTGCGCCGACTCAGCGCTACGGCTATATCGCGCGAGGTGAGGACGCAGCGCCGGCAGTGGAGACGCAGTACATTCAGGAAGTCCGCAAGAAGCACTACCCCGATCTGCTCGATGTGCCTGCTCCAATCAGCGAAGAGAATATGCGCAGGTATGGCGCGAGTACGACACCCACGCTCGTCTTGATTGATGCAAAGGGAATCGTACGCATGTATCATCCAGATGATCTGTCCTATGACGAACTCGAATCCCGAATCAAGCAACTTGCTCTCTAACCTGCGTGACTGGCGCTTCGTCACAGGTTGGGCTGCCGTGCTTTTTTCGGAGTGCTTCCTCGGGCTGTGGGCGTTCTGGGGTGCGATCGAAAATTTTCACGAGGGATGGTTTCACCAATCGTTCTGGATGAACGTCGGAATGATGTTCGCCCAGTATCTCTCACCGACTATTCTGTTCCTGGCTGCTGCACTCGTCGCTGTACGCTGGCCCACAATCGGCGCGGCGCTGCACATTGCGATTGCGCTCACCGCCGCGTACTTTCTGCGGGGCGCTGGAGCTGTACTGCCGTTGATCACTTTGCCGCTAATCGTGCTCGCGCTGCTTTACTACTTCGGACGTCCGCAGCCGAGCATCTGGGCGTATCGCATCATCGTAGGATTTCCGCTGTTGCTGATTGTAGTGTGCGGCGCCGAGCCGGCTTGGCGCGTCGCGCACCGCATCGATGATGGCGACACGCGCATGCGTGTGATTGAGGGCAACGGCGTGCGCCTGCGCTGGGCGCCGGCTGGTCCGGGTTGGGCAGCGGATGGCGTCACATGGCAACAAGCCAGTTTGCGTTGCGCGTGTCTCACGGCAGACGGTTTGGGAATCGCGGCGGTGCCGCAGAATGTCTGGCGTTTGCCGACGGTCGATGAGGCTGTGCGCTCTTCCGTGCGCCACGGCAGGAATGCGGGTGGTACGTGGGATGCGAATACGCGCAAGCCCACATATGCGACGCTGCCCGACAAAGAATCGCCGCTGTGGAACACGCACTCCAAAGTGATCTACTGGTGGACCGCAACTTCGGTCAACGAAAACAAGGCCTACCGCATTGTGTACAACGGCGGCGTGCAGCCGATTCTAAAGAGAGCCCGATGGGGTTATCTTGGCTACCGCTGTGTTAGTGAGTAGAAGCTTTTCATAGAGCGAGTACGCCTCCGCCCCGAACTGCACAAAGATTACTTCTTCGATACTGCCGGTGCGTTCTGTTAGAAATTGCACAACATCACGAATGGCGATCCGCGCCGCGGCGTCGTGCGGGAAGCGGTAAACTCCCGTGCTGATCGCGGGCAAGCTGATCGTGTGGCAATGGTGCTGCTCCGCCATTTCGAGACATGTCCTGTAACACGAAGCCAGCGCTTCGGCTTCGCCCCTGCTGCCGTCGTGATACACCGGGCCAACCGTATGAAAGACCCATCGCGCCGGCAGATTCCCAGCAGTCGTGGCAACGGCCTGTCCGGCGGGAAGAGGTCCAATCTGCGGACGCAGCTGGTCGAGTTCGGCCATGATGCGTGGGCCACCGGCACGATGTATTGCACCATCTACGCCGCCTCCGCCAGCGAGGCTGGAATTCGCAGCGTTCACGATTGCATCCGCTGCGACCTTGGTGATGTCGCCTTCCGTCAGCCGTATGCGACGGCCGTTTGCGAGAAGAAAGTCGCGCTCCATCGCTTCACTCCTCCGTTGTCCGGGCTCCGCAGGCGATCAGCCAAAGCAGTCCGCCAGTGAACAAAGAACCAGCCAGTGCGACGCGGACCAAGGCGCTCGCGAACTGAGCGGCCAGTCCTGCAAACTCCGGTATCCACCCGATTAGTTTGTACGGCAACCAGAGTCCGATAGCAAGCCACAGCAGCAGGGCAAGCCAGAACGGCGGGGCGGTGAACGCGCGCTTCCAATCGAATGGCGCGAATCCGCGCCACGCCAGAAGCCCGCCGAAATAGAGCAGACTCAAGATCGCCAGCGCGACTAATAAATGCAGTGCGAGCTGCCATGTGGTCGCGACAGGCAGCAGCAGCCATCCATAAATTCCGGCGAGCGCCCCAGCCAACAAAACGGTCTCTTCCAACCACAACAACTTGTGCGTGCCGAGGCGACGCAGGGAAGCAGTCAGTAATTTCACGGCCGCACCTCCAGGGATTTCGCTTCACTCCAACTCACATAACCAGGCCTGTACATTGGCTCTATGCGCGCTGGCGTAACGTGGAACGAACCCGCGTTTGTGAAGCGCAGTAGATAAACGTACTCGATTCCCTGGCGCGGTACGATGCCGGGGAAAAACGTGACGCGTGAGTCGCGCAGTTCGCGGCGCTCATACCAGTTGCGCCACCAGACCGGTTTTCCGCGGATTTCATAAAGATCATCGCGCGGGATCACTTCAGCGCCCATCGGAATGGGATCTTCCACCAGCAGATAGCGCTGTCCTTCGCCACCGAACACAGAGAGGCGAACAGCAATCAGATCGCCCGGTTTCGCGTCTCCTTCCAATGGCTCCATCGCATAGGTGACGCGCCCACCTTCGTTCACTGCGGAGAGACGGTAGTAATTCCGATTGATGCGCAGCATGTTTTCCGCGGGACGAACGCGCGTGTCGCCGCCGCCCTTTGCGCGGTACTCCCAACGCACTGCTGTGTAGAGCCGGCCGGCGCCCTTTTTATCGACAGTCACTTGTGGCGTCGCTGAATTTGCATCGAGCGGGACGCGCACCTTCACAGCCTGCGGTTTCAGCGCGTCCTCCGCACTGAACTGTTTGCTGAGCACTTCCTTGCCGTTCACTGACACGCGCACGCGGTAATCGGGCTTCAGCTCGTCGTTGCGTTTAAGCACGTCGGTGAGGCCGAAGATCACGAAGGCGGTGCGTTTGGTCGAGGTCCAGTAGTAGCCTTGGTCGCGATGATTCACCAGCCACTGCGCGGCCTGATCGATGAGCGGCCTGTCAGGTTGCACGCGCGCCAAAAACTTAACTGCGAACGCTGTGGCTTCGAGCGAATTATCAGTTTCGAAATCAAGCATCACATCGCGATTGGATTCCCACCACGCTTCGCCGCCTTGCTGCTTTGCCGTTTGCGAGAGATGCGCGGCCACTTCGGCCGAGCGCTCGTCCTTCGTGCGCTGGAAGGCGAGGCCCAGCAATGCCCAACCGAAACTGGTAAGTCTTTCGCGATCCTTCCACACACGCTCGGTGCGCGGATGCGAAGCCTGGTTCATGTGCGCCAGTGCATAGAGCGCATACGCGCGCGTATCGGGCGCCATGCGATCCGCAGCTGAGTCGAACATCTTGCCAAGCGCGCCGCCCGCCATCGCCAGCCTCGAGTTGTCGACCGGATAGCCCGCGTCTGCGGCCTGCTTGATGCCGGTCAAAACATACGCGGTCATGAACGCATCGCTCGCATCGCCTTTCCACCAGCCCCAACCGCCGTCTTCGTGCTGGAAATCGTAGAGCCGCTCGCAATCCGGCGGTAGCCTTTTTCCTGAGATCTTTTTGGTCGATGGTCGACGGCAGCTTCAGTTCTTTCAGAGCCTGCGTCACGACGACGTTCGGCAGGAAGCTGGACATGGTCTGCTCCGTGCAGCCGTAAGGATAGGTGACCAGATAATCGAGCGCACCGAAAACAGCGCCCGCGACAGAAGGCGTCAGATGCACCGTGACGGCGCGCCAGTTCGGCGAAGCATCGGGCGGAAAAGTGAACGGGAACCCGTGACTCTGAGCTGTCAGCGTCGAAGCGCTTCTGCACAGCGTCCGTGACCTTCAGGCCATACGGTTCGACGGGCAGCGTGAGTTCGAGTGCATCGCTTTCCACACTGCTCAGCGCTTTCGCGGTGAGCACAGCTTTGTCATTGGCGTTTGCGCGCAGGCGATACTCGACGCGGCCTTCGCCCTTGGGCGCGACCGTGATTTCGGCCGTCGCGCCAGAAAGCATCTGCATGCCTTGCGCGTCGAGCGACACGCGCACCTTCTGTTCAGTGGCAAGATAATTACGCACCAACACGGGCACCGTGACCTCGTCGCCTTCCGTGAAGAATCGCGGCGTGGCCATGGTGACTAGCAGATTCTTGCGAACGATCGTGCGCTGGCGTGCATCGCCGACCTTGCTATCCTGCGTGACGCCGCGCGCAGTGGCGCGCCAGGTGGTGAGCGAATCCGGGAAGCTGACCTGTGCCTGTCGCGCGTCCATTGCTGCCGGTTTTGAGGTCGGCAATCCAGTATGCGGTGTCGGGGAAATTCTTGCGGATCTTGGGTTCCACCATGCGCTCGGGTTTGAGCTGCGCGCGTGAGACGAGAGCCTGTATCTGCGCGAGTTGCATGCGCCGCGTTCCGGCTTCGCCAGAGAAGTAATAATCCATCGACGTGTCGGTGCTGACGCGATTGTATGTGCGTCCGTAGAAAACCTTGACGATGTCGGCTGCGTCTCTTTGCGCACGGCGTAAATCGCTTCGTCGACGATGCCGAGACTGAACTCCGCGCTGAGCGGCTTGCCCTGGTAGTCCTTCGCCAGCACTGTGAATGTTGCCGGTTCGCCGGGCTTGTATTCGGGTTTGGCGCTTTGCACCTCCACCTGAATCTGCTTCTCAACGGGCGGCACCTTCAACGATTTCGAGCCTCGATAGAGCGTGTTGTTGCTGACGAACACGGCTTCGACAAAGACGTTGGGCGCGTGCGAACTTTCGATGGGAACGTCCACAGTAACAGTGCCGCCCTTCACCGAAATAAACTTCGACCAGTAGATTCGTTTTGCCTTCGAGCGAGAGCCACAGATCGCAATCCGGTACGCCTGTCGCGATGAGCAATTTCGCGGTCTCGCCGGGCTTGTAGGATTTCTTGTCGGGCACAATCTGAATGCGCTGTTCGGCGTGAGCCGCCGCCGGACCACGCGCCCGATACCCACAGCCAGGTCGTGTCGCGAAGTTCGCCGCCCGCCGGATTCGGGCACGATGGCGCGCATGTCGTACGAGCCGCTGGGCGGCGCAGGAAACTCCACGGTACCTTTGCCATCGGCGCCCGTGCGGCCCTCGCGCGTCGAGATGCGGCTGCCTGCGCGGACCCGCGACACTATGCGGCGCGACCTCCAGACGGAAGGCCGATACTGGGAACGGCGTTGCCGTCGTAGTCGCGTGTTTCGACAAGGATGCGTGCCGGCGTCGCCGGGGCCATAAACATAGCGCGCCGGCTGCGCATTGACGTAGAACGGTCCGCGCGTGGCGACGAACGCACCGACGCCGGAGACTTCGCGATTGGACGAATCCGTCGACACGCGCCTCGACGCGGTAGGTGGCATCGTACTCGCTGCGCGGTGCCGGCACATAGATGTGAGGCGGCCCTGCGCATCGAGGACGGCCTTCTGTTCCGAAATCTGCTCGCCGCCGCACCTTCGTTGTCCTCGTTCGTCCAGATCCTCTTCGATTTCGTACCAGGGCAGCCAGTAGCGGCTGCGATGCACGACGTAGGTGAGCTTGCCGCCGGCGACGGGCTCGCCGTAGTAATAGCGCGCTTCGATGGTGAGCTTCATGCGGCCGCCCTGAACCATGCGGCGCTGCTCCGGCGTCACCTTCACTTCGTATTCGGGCTTGCGGTACTCCTCGACACTGAAACCGCCGTAGGCTTTCATGTCGTCGGTTGTCGCCGGTTAAGCTCACGTTGACGCTGTAGTAGCCGAGCGGCGCATCGTCGGCCAATGTGATGTCGCCCGCAACAGTTCCGAATTTTGTGAGCGAAACGGTTTCTTCAGCAGCGACTTGCCCTCAGGATCTTCGATCTCGACCGTGCACCGAGGATTGATCGGGTAGCTTGTAGTCCGCGCCGCTGACCGTTCGGAGAATCGATTTGTAGTTTACATTGTGGCCGGGGCGATAAACGGGACGATCCGTATAGACGTAGCCGGTCAAACTGCGGCGGCCTTCCCTGACAGGCTGTATGCGCCGACAGTGGTGACCGCGAAATCCGCGCCGCGCTGCGCCAAAAGGACGAGGCCCTCGTCGGAGACATCCTGTTTGACCTGCAGATCGAGCAGCCCATTCGCGCCTGTCTTGTCCTGTGCAACATCCTTCTTGGTGCATGGGATCGTAGACCTGCACAGGGCACTCGGCCAGCGGTGCACCGCTTGTGCGATCTACCGCGCGAACCATCAAGCGGCCGGGCGAAGTCTTGGTGATCAGCACCAGATCCGTAACGGAGAGGATCGTGTAAGCCTGCTTCTTGCCGTCGGTGGCCTCCAGCACATAAAGCCCCTTGTCCTGGACCGCGACCGGCACCGTGGCTGCTTCCCACTTGCGCGGAGTCTGAATCGGCTGCGTCCAGGAGCGTACGAGTTGCTGCGGATTCAGGATCGGCACTCCGGCGAATTCCGTACCTTTGTTGGGTGCAGGAGGCTGTTTAGTTTTTGGAGTTTCGCCGCTCAGCGCGGCGCGGATCGCGTGGCGGTTCTCTGCGCTGAATTGCCTGCGCGCGAGGTCGCGCCAGCGCGTGTGCACATTTCGCTTCCATGCTGCGAACTTTTCGATGGGCGTGCGTGCCTTCGCTGGTCGTCGTGCGATGCCGCTGAATTGATGGGCGTCATCGAGCTGGCGGAAAAACTTGATCGGGTCGTTGACGCGATAGAGGCGGAACTCCAATTGCCGCAGCCCCTGCGCCTGCACGCGAACCTGCGCGGCCTCGCCGGCACGGACGGGCTTGTCCGTGGTCAGCGAAAAATAGACGCGGCTCTCGTCCTCCTGGGCGGGAGCGCTCAGGCCGAGCAGGGCGAAGGCGAGTAGCCAGGGGCGAAGGCTCATAGGTTAATCCGTTTCACGCAGTATGTTCCAGCGAAAGACACCGAGAAAATTGCCGTTGCCGGCGACGGGCCGCCAGCGGGGTTCGGGGTGATCGAGAAGCTCAGTAAGTGAGGGCCGGCGCAGCTCGCCGCGCTCGCCCGCGATCGGACCGGTGTGATAGATGACGCGCGCCTCGCGTGAGCGCTCGAAGGCACTGGGCCCCAGATGGACCATGCTGTGCCAGCGCTGTGTCGACACGAGTTGCCGATAAAAGAGCAGATCGCCCGGTAGCGCTGCCCGGGTGTCGCGCGCGACCAGATGGGCGTTGTGACGCATCAGATTCTCTGCGTCGGCGAACTCGCGGCTGTCGCCGGATGCTGTGCGAAAAAGGGCGGGCGTTCGTGAAGGTTGGCTCAGTTCGGGGAGCGGTGGCATCCACTCGAGGCCTAAACTGCGCGCCCATTCGGCAGTGTGCGGGCGCAGCGCTTCACGATAAGCGAAACGCAGCAGCGCGGAGCAGTCTGAAACGTCGCGCGGACGGCGGCCTTCGGGGATGTAGTAGAGAGCTTCCGCAAGCCATGCGAACCAGGCGCGAAACGCCTTGCGATCCGACGAGGAGGTGATCGCCGGAATTGGGACAGCGCGAAGAATCCCCCCGGCCAGAATCGCCAACGCGCGTCAACGGTGCATCATAAAATGATACTCTGATGCGCTATTTCATTCTGCTTGGATTGCTTTGTGGTTGCTTGCCGGCACAGGATTATTTTCCGCCGCCTGACAGTCAGGGTGGTTGGCGAAGCCTGCAGGATTCGGCGCGTGTGCGCAAGGTCGCCGGGATCAACACCCGCCGTTTGGATCAGGCGTTCGAGTATGCCCAGCGAACCAGCGCGCATGGCGGCTTGTTGGTTGTGCGTCACGGCTGGCTGGTGTATGAGCGCTATTACGGCAGGGGAAATCGGGAAGCGAACCCGGCGATGGCTTCGATCGGCAAGGCCTACACGAGCATCGGCTGCGGAATCATGCTGAACGAAAAGCGCGCGCAAATTCCACTGGGCCTCGACCAGAAAGTCTTTACAGAACAGTATCTACCTGAGGCCTTTCCGCTTTCGGATCCGGCAAAGGCCGAGATTAAGCTGGGGCACTTGCTGACCATGACTTCCGGAATGCAGGAAGGCGCGCAGGGCTTCGTTGACGGCCAGGCCCGGCAGGTAAAGCCTCCACCCGCGCGCGATTCTGGATTGCAGCAGGATCAGATTGCGTTGCGAACGCCACTTTGGTGCAAGCCCGGCGCAGGCTACATGTATTCCAGTCAATCAACGCATGTCGCTTCGATAGTGCTGCGCCGACTGACTGGAATGGAATTGCAGGAGTACATCGATGTGCGCCTGGCCAAGCCAATGCAGTGGGGACGTTGGGGCTGGGCAACGCATCGAGACGGCAAGACTCTACCACACACTCCGGGTGGCGCGGATGTGTCCGTGCGCTCGACCGATGCACTTCGTTTTGCGTATCTGTTGTTGCATAAGGGTCGCTGGGGCAAGCAGCAACTGGTGCCTGCCGACTACATTGCATTGTGCAGTCGGCCTTCACCGTACAATCCGCATTCTCCGTTCGGCTTGCAGTTCGAATCGAATCTCGGCGGCCATGTCGCTGGTGCGCCGCGCGATGCGTACTTCAAATCCGGCGCGGGTGGCTTTGGGATTTACGTCATCCCGTCACTCGACATGGTCATCTATAAGATGGCCGGCTCTGACGCGCAGTATGATCCGGAGCTGACCGGCTTGCCGCTGCTCTACAATCCCGACCGCTCGCGCGATAGCTGGAAAGCGCCGCCGCGCAGCCAGTTCCATGACGGCCCGGTCGGAACCGACGACGGCGCCAGACGCTTACTTGAGATGGTGGTAGCGTCCGTCATCGATTGAAGATTCAGAGTTCAAGAACTGATATATTGCGTCCATGTTCCTTACTCGCTTTGTGCCTGTGCTGATCGTGCTTTGTGCCGTGCTGCCGGCCCAGGTTAAAGTAACCGAAGCTCCGGTTATCATTCCCACTTACGTTGCCGGTCCGCCTGATCCCAATCCCTTCTTTTATACGGGCCGCACGTATCAGGGCGCAAAGGGACTGATATATCCCTACCCGATGTACGACAGTCTCAGCGATGTGAAGCAGGATAAGACGTACACGCAGGTTTGCCTGGAAAACGAGTACGTGAAAATCTGCGTGCTGCCGGAGCTGGGCGGGCGCATTTTCGAAGCCGTCGATAAGACTAACGGCTATAACTTCTTCTATAAGCAATCCGTAATAAAGCCTGCGCTGATCGGCATGCTGGGTGCGTGGATTTCAGGCGGCGTCGAGTGGAACATTCCGCATCATCACCGCGCCTCGAGCTTCATGCCCGTGCTCTACAAAACGCAGGAGCACGCCGATGGCGCCAAGACCATCTGGGTGGGAGAGGTGGAGTTGCGCGATCGCATGCGCTGGACGGTCGGCCTGACGCTGCGTCCCGGTTCTTCCGTGCTGGAAGCGCAGGTGACGATGCTGAACACCACGCCGGTGCAGAACTCACTGCTCTACTTCGCGAACGTGGCGGTGCACACCAACGACAGCTATCAGGTAATCTTCCCGCCGCGCACGCAATTCGCGACACAGCACGCCAAGCGCGAGTTCTCACGCTGGCCGATTGCCGACGGCGTTTACAACGGCATCGATTTCACCAAGGGCGTCGATGTCAGCATGTGGAAGAATCACCCGAGCTCGATTTCAATGTTTGCGTGGAACGACACCGACGACTGGCTGTCCGGTTACGATCACGGCAAGAACGCCGGTACGCTGCATATCGCGGATCGCCATCAGGTACCGGGCAAGAAATTCTTCACGTGGGGCACGGGTCCGGGCGGGCGGTTGTGGGACAAGATTCTGAGCGACACCGACGGCCCGTATCTGGAACTGATGGTGGGCGCGTGGAGCGACAATCAGCCCGACTACAGCTGGTTGCAACCGTATGAAGCGAAGTCGGTCAAGCAGTACTGGTATCCTTTCCGCGACATCGGCGGCACAAAGAACGCCACGCGCGAAGCGGCCGTGAATCTGGATGTGAAGGCGGGCCGGGTGAAGGTCGGGTTCCTCACGACAGAGGCATTCAAAGGTGCGAAGGCTGCGGTGCTGGCGAGCGGCAAAGAGATTTGGAGCGCGACGAAAGACATCGACCCCGGTCACGCCATCGTCGCGGATTTTGAGCTTCCGGCGGGTGTGAAGGAAACGGATTTGAAGGCCGTGCTGAGCGTTGCGCGACGCGAGCTGATTTCGTATCAACCGATCGTGCTGAAGAAAGAGGATCTGCCGAAACCGGTGCAGCCACCCGCGACGCCAAAAGAGGTAAAGACCGCCGAAGAGCTGTACCTGACCGGTCTGCGCCTGGAGCAGTTCCACAACCCCGCGTTGGAGCCGGACCCTTATTACGAAGAGGCATTAAAGCGTGATGCCGGCGACGTGCGCAACAACACGGCATTGGGAATCCTGTATATCAAGCGCGGACGTTTCGCGGATGCCGAGAAATTGCTGCGGGCTGCTGCGGAACGTGTTCAGAAAAACTACACGCGCGCGAAGGACGGAGACGCGCTGTACTACCTCGGGCTCGCGTTGAAGTATCAGCACAAACTTGCTGACGCAGAATTCTGGCTGCAGCGCGCGGCATGGTGTTATGCGTGGCAGGCGTCGGCGTATTTCCAGATTGCTGAGATCAAGGGATTGCAGGCGAACTTCGATGAAGCGCTCGCCTATCTCGATCGGTCGCTGGTAACGAATGCCTGGAATACGCGCGCGCTGTCGTTGAAGTCGATCATGCTGATGCGCGTGGGTCGAAGCAAGGAAGCTTCAGAGGTGCGCAAGACGCTGCGTGCGATCGATCCGATCGATCTGCGCGGATTCAGCAAAGGATCCGAGTTACTATCCATAGGCGGGCAGCAACCCTCGGAAGGCCTCGAGCTAGCGGTGTCTTGCATGAATGCCGGCATGTGGAGCGAGGCTGAATTACTGCTGGACATGATGCCCGTGAAGTCGCCGATGGTGCACTATTATCGCGGACTGCTCACACAAATACAGGGCCAGAAAGAAACAGCGCTGGTGCACTTTAAGAAAGCTGCGGAGATGCCGCTCGATTACGTTTTTCCGTTCCAGATCGAAGCGATGGATGCACTACGTGCTGCGATGCAGGCCAATCCGCAGGATGCACGCGCGCCTTATTACCTGGGCTTGTTGCTCTATGATCGGCAGCCGGAAGAGGCCGTGCGCATGTGGCAGAAGACAATCGCACTCGATCCGAAGCTGGCCAACGCGCAACGCAATCTGGCGGTGGCTTACTCGCGCCAGGACGGTGGCGTGACGAAAGCAATCGACGCCCTGGAAAAAGCTATTGCGCTGAATTCGGGCGATGCGCTGTACCTGTTTGAACTGGATCGCTTGTACGAATTCGCCCAAGTACCTCTGCAGAAGCGCACAGCGTTGTTCGACACCAGAATGGCGACAGCGGAAAAACGTGACGACACGATGTCGCGCGTCGTAACGCTTCAGATCCTGAGTGGTAAGTACGACGAGGCAATCGCGATTCTGCAAAAGCGCCACTTCCACCTATGGGAAGGCGGCGCGCGCTTCAATGTGCAGGACGCGTGGACCGATGCACACATGTTGCGCGGCCGCAAGAAGATGGCGTCTAAAGATTATTCGGGCGCACTGCAGGACTATCTCGCAGCAATCAAATATCCCGAGAACATTGAGGTCACGCGCGGGTATCGAGGTAGTCGCGCGCCAGAGGTGTTCTATTATGCCGGACTTGCTTACGACGCGCTCGGCAAAAAAGAAGAAGCGCGCAAAGCGTGGCGGGAATCCGCGGCCGAGTTGATCGGTACCGAGGACAACCCGCGGCCGAGTGTAGACAGCGGCGCGGTGCTGGTCTATTACCAGGGCCTGTCGCTCAGTAAGCTCGGCGAAGCGGCTCGTGCAAAAGTTCTGTTTCAATCTCTGCGCGATGCCGCGAAGCGTGCGATGGGAAACGCGGAAGGGCAGGAGTTCTTCGCGAAATTTGGAGAGCGTCAATCACCGCGTGTGCGTACCGCGATGGCACACTACATCTCGGGCCTGAGCGATCTGGGGCTGGGCAATGCCGCCGCCGCGAAAGCCGCATTCCAGAAGGCCGTCGAAATGAATCCGTACCTGCTGGACGCGCGGACCCGGTTGGCGAGCCGGGACTAACCTATTTCAATCGTGCGCTTGATTTTCTCAACCAGGCGGCTTGAGGTGTACGGTTTCTGAATGAAGCCGGAGACCTCTTGCCCCTGGAACAGGCGCAGCGCCTCGTCCTCGCTGTAGCCGCTGGATACGATCACCTTCATCTCTGGCCGGAGCTTTCGAAATTCTGGAAGAACCTCATCGCCGCCCATGCCAGGCATACTGAGGTCCAGCAAAGCCAGCGAGATCTGACCGCCATCACGCTTCACCATGTCGATTGCGGCTTGCCCGCTACTCGCCGCCAGTACAGTGAACCCGCATTGCTCTAGAGCTTTTTGAGCCACCTCGCGCACGATTTCTTCATCGTCCACAACAAGGATGGTGCCGCTGCCTCCCGGAAGCTGTCCAATACGGTCTGTAGGCACCGAGACTGCCGAAACGTGTTTCACGGCGGGAAGCAGAACGGTGAAACAACTCCCATGGCCTGGGGCGCTGCTGACTTCCAGAACGCCTTTGTGACCGCGCACGATACCCGCGACAGCCGCAAGTCCAAGCCCGCGTCCCAGGAACTTGGTCGTATAGAACGGGTCGAAAATTTTAGCCTTGGTAGCTGCGTCCATGCCGCAACCGTTGTCGCGGACTTCCAAATACACGTGCTCCTGACGTACGCCAGTCCGAACTGTGATCAGGCCGGGATCGCTGCCGATCGCTTCAGCCGCATTGAGCACGAGGTTCATATAAATCTGCTGCATTTGCCCGCGATCAGCATGCACGACAGGGAGATTGTCTCCAAGCTCAAAGTGCACTGAAATTCGCTTTGAGATGGAAGGCTGCACCAGACCACTGATTTCCGGAATGAGATCTGACAGGTTCACCGGTTCAATCACAAACCGGCCCTTTCCCGCATAAGCGAGCATCTGTCTGGTTAAATGAGCTGCCTGTTCCCCGGTTTTGACCACTTGGTCCATCAACTGTATTGCAGTGTGGCCCGACGGCAACAGATCGCGTGCCAGGCTTGCATTGCCGATCACGCCAACCAGCAGATTGTTAAAATCGTGGGCCACTCCGCCTGCCAGCAAACCAAGACTCTCCAGTTTTTGGGCCTCGCGGATACGCTCCTCCGAACGCTTGCGCTCCGTTATATCCAATGCCGAGGTGACTACAACCTCCTCGCCGTTTATAGTGATTACCTCGGCCGAAACGAGCGCGATCCAAGGTTCACCCCCCTGCCTGATGAACTCAATCTCCCGATGCAACGACTTGGTTTCGGACTTCAAGTCGCGAAACAGCGATTCGCGTTCGTGAAGATCCTTCCAGTGCCCAAACTCAGCCGGGTTGTGCCCGACAACGCTATCCCGGGACAATCCAAAGGCTTTTTCCCAGGATTCGTTTACATCGATTATTAGTCCATCCCTGAGCCTCGTCAGCGCCATGGGCGCCGCATTCAGCCGAAAGACCTTCTCGAATTTCTCATCGCTTTCCCGGAGTGCCTGTTCGGCCAGTTTGCGTTCGGTGACGTCGAGCACGAGCGATAGCAGTGAGACAAATTTTCCAGATTCATCCAACAGCGAGGAGTTGTACCACTCGCAGTGAATCACCGAACCGTCCTTGCGATAATTGCGATTGACAGAGAATTGGCGTGGGTCCGTTCCAGTCTGTAGAATCACCGAGACCTCTTTAACCTTCGGCTGATCCTCTATGTAAATCCAGCGAAACTCGTCCATCCGCTTGCCGAGCACTTCCTCAGCTTTCCACCCGAAAATGCGTTCGGCCTCGCCGGACCAGCGGATCAGGCGCATGTCCGGTCCCCATTCGATAACCGCCAGGGGAGAATGGTCAACGTGATAGGTAAGCTTCTGTGAAAGCTCACGCATTTGCATTTCGGTCTCTTTGCGTTCGGTAATGTCCTGTGTCGTGCCAACCATGCGAATTGGATTCCCGGTTTGATCGAAGTCAACATTTGCTTGACCCAGCAGGTGACGAACCGAGCCATCAGGCAGTCTGATCGTGTACTCGACGTAGTATGCCTGACCGACCAGAGCATTCTCCACGACGGTGCGGACCCGGTCCCGTTGATCAGGATCGATGAAAGCCATCCATGCCTCGTAGCTGGGTTTGAATTCACCGGGCGTAAGGCCAAAGATGCGATAGACCTGATCCGACCAGAGCAACTCCCCAGACTGCAGGTCCAATTCCCAACTGCCCATTTTGGCCACGCGTTGCGCTCGAGCCAATCTTGCTTCGCTAGAGCGAACCGCATCTTCGGCTTGTTTGCGCGCGGTCATATCGTGGATCACTGACATGACCATGGGGCGGCCATGCTGCTCGAAAATCCGCGTGCGAAGCTCGGCAAAAATCCGCCGCCCGTCCTTCGACAATAGGGTCTTCTCGTGCCTTAAAACACCGTCGCGTTTCAGCTTCTCTGCTTCTTTTGGGATAACTGGGTGGTCTTCGGGTGCGGTGATCTCGATTAGAGTCAAGGCAAGCATCTCCTGAGGCGTGTAACCCAGGAGCGTGCATATCGAGGAATTGACTTCAACGAACTTGCCGCGGCCGACCTGGGTGGCGAGTTCATGAATCACGATTCCATCGGATGCCAATTCGATCAACCCCTCGTAGCGTTGCCGTGCGTCGATCAGCGCCGATTCCAGCGTTATTCCCCACTCCCGGGAGTCGCGTACGGATGTAATCGCTGCGACTAGCATGTAAGCTCCACCCAGGAATTGCGCTCCGCGCCCGGTCCAACTCAAGATGCTTCCGTGATTGGATTGCAGCATGACTGCCAGAAGTCCGATCGCACTCAAACTTAGTGCGAGGCTGTACCAGTAGACAAACGACGTGGGCCTCTCTCGTTTGCGCAAGGTGAGAAGCGCTACGGTGAGAACGAACGCGCTAATTGCAGCGCCAAGCACAAGTTGCCGAATCGTCGTTCCTCCCTCGCCCTGCACGAAGAAGAGCGGCAGCCTGTTATTCAATGCATACATCGCGATCACGGCAACTGTTCCCAAGGTGGTTGCATACGCTCCACCGAGCCAAACAGGCAATGCAGCCATGGGGCGCCTCGGCCGAAGTGAGAGGCCCACGCCGGCCAAATGGCATATACCGGACAGGAATACACAAACGTTGTGGATCGAAACTGCCATGTTGATATCCCTGCCCGCCACAGAGGTACTAACGAACCCGGCTGTACCCCAGAACAGAATCCCGCAACCCAGCAACAGCAGTCCAGGGGATCCACGGAGTAGAAAACTCCGGCCGACCAGTAGGGCGACGAACAGAGAAACCAGAGTAACAAAGATAATATTTAGCGACAGCAGTAGAAATGGTGAGATGTAGGAAAACGGAGGGTTGCTGGCCCATAGCACTGCGATCGTCAAAAGCAGCAGTGGTATCGGGAAGCCACGCCAGCTTCCTGGGCCAACCAACATTGCCATGATTTGTTAGCAGACCTCGGGTCTCGGTTGCGAATTCCGCATACGCAGGCACACTAGTCTTCATCGCTGATTCCCAAGTGGCCATTATTCTACAAAACGAACTTAGCTGCGGAGGAACTCAGAATTTTGGTTGAGGTGAGCCTGAGCGGTGGTTTTCAACCATTCCATATTTTGCTCGTAACGATGAAAGTCCTGTCCTTTCAATTCGATGAGATTGGCATTTAATTTGCATAGTTCTATGCGAGGGTTGGAGGTTTGTATGAATCGGTTACTGCAGGCAGTATTGCGTAAATCCGCAATCCCGGCCCTTGCTCTCGGCGTTGTATTGTTGTTGGCGACCCCCGGCAGCGCACTTGCGCAGCGCGGCGGCGGACGGGGTCATTCTGGCTCCTCGTATTCGGGCCGAGGGTACTCCGGCGGTGGACGTGGATACGCTGCTCCTTCGAACCGCGGTCACTATGGCGGCGGGTCGGGCTATTACAGAGGCGGCAGCAGCGGTTATTACCGCGGCGGATCGGGCTATTATCGGGGCGGCGGCAGCAGTTATTACCGAGGTGGAAGCAGCTACTACAGGGGTGGACCAAGCTACTACCGTGGTGGCAGCTACTCTGTGGGACGATTCTATGCTGGACGAGGTTATTATTACGGTGGACACTTCTTCGCTCGTCCTTACTATGGTTTCGGAATCGCGATCCCCTTTGGCTGGGGCTACTACACCAGCGCGGGTTGCGGCTACTACGACGGATGGGGCGAATGGTGGCCCGCTCCCTGCTATGTGCCACCACCGGTCGTCTATTACGGACGCTAACGCGCTTTCTTTTTCGCGGCTGCGGCCGGTCTCGGCTTGGCTTCCATGAGCACGGGCGGAACGAAATCGTAGTCCGTGATCAGCTTCTCCTGCATGGCCGCCATCAGGGTTTGCTGGGTGTCTTTGTGTTCGGCCTTGCCCGCGAGATTGGTCAACTCGCCCGGATCGGATTGTAGATCGTAAAGCTCGAGGACCGGACGCGGGTGCTGAAAGTAGGCGCGCTCGTGTTCGGACTTGAGCGTGCCGGCTTTGTGCGCGGCAAGCATCGCCTGCCAGCCTGGATCCTGGGCGCTATCCACCGGCCAGTATTCCATTTGCGGCGTCAGATTGTAGATCAGTTTGTAGCGATTGCTGCGGACTGAGCGGGACAGATCGAACGTCGCCGCTTTCGTCTCCGGGCCGACCGGTCCGTTGCCATGATGCAACCGGGCGCTGAAGACGTACTCACGAGGTTCATAGCGACCGCCCGTCAACAAGGGATAGAAGCTCTTGCCTGACACGCCCTTTGGCAGCGCGGCTCCACCGGCATCCATAAACGTTGCGGCCAGGTCTTCCCCGGAAATCAGAGTACGAGTGACACCGGGCTTGATGTGCCCCGGCCAGCGCGCAATCAGCGGCACATTCAGGCCTGGATCATAGAGCGAGCCCTTGCCGTGCGGGAATGCCATGCCGTTATCACCCATGAAGATTACGAGCGTGTTGGCTTCCTGCTTGTGTTTGCGCAGCACGGCCATCGCATCGCCGAACAAACTGTCCGCGCGTTCGATTTCGCTGCAATGGCGCGCCAGGTCAGAGCGCATCTCTGGCAGGTCTGGCAGGTGCGCAGGCATTTTGATCTTTGCCGGGTCGACTTTGCCGGCGTCGGCATCCCAGGGATGATGCGGATCACTGTAGTTGATCCAGAAAAACCACGGACGTTCTTTCGGCGCTTTCGCCAGGAACTCGTCGAAGAGTTTCGGCGTGGTCACCTGCGAGGAGATGTTCAGGAAGTCCACACGATCTTTCCATGTGCGCATGTGGTTGCGTTCATAGACCTGCTCGGTGGTGGGTGAGGGGTTTGTCACGCCGTCGAGATGAAAATAGCGTCCGCACACACCGGTGTAATAGCCTTTGGTGCGCAAGACTTCCGGAGCGGTGATGATGTCCGGGGGCAACGGCGAACTGAAGCGGCCCATCCGCGCGGCAACCGGCGAACGGCCGGTCATAATCGCTGTACGGGATGGCACACATTGCGGCGCAGCTGTGAACGCACGCTCAAACAGCATTCCCTCGCGGGCGAACTGATCGAGATTCGGCGTCAACATCCAACTCGCGCCGTACGCGCCGAGGTAGGGGTAACTGTGATCGTCGGACAGGACGAACAGAATGTTGGGGGCCGGTGACTCCTTAGCCTGCAATGCGAAGGGCGCTGCGGCCAGGGTCTTCAGGATTTCTCTTCGGTTTGTGATCACGAACCGTATTGTATAACGTGTCAAGGGCCAAAGTGCTTTTTGACCTACATCTAAGGTTCTTCCCGCGGTGCCTAATGAGGTTCCCGCCGGTTTCGGGCAAAAAGGAAGGCCCCGTTGTGACCGCGTTTGAGAATCGGTCGCTGCAGGACCCGGAACAGACGGCCTACACTATGGCTGAATACGAGGCGTCCACGACCCGCAACGGCCGCCGGCTCGTAACGGTGCCGATTAACAATCCTGCCCTGACCGATAGGAACGGATCGAACGCTACATACACTATCATCGGCTTCGCGAATTTTCTGTTGCCGCCAGCTTATCTCGCCGGCCGGAAGGATATTTGCGCGATTTATTTGGGGCCTGCGAGTTCCACCGGCTTCACTTCCGGCGGGAGCAACGGGACCTCTACAGACTCGTTGATGCTATTCAAATGACGAGATCCAGATACAGATCAACAAGAAGCGGAACCGCACTGCTCGAATTCGCTCTGGGCTTCGGCACGATGTGGTTATTGTTCTCCGGTGTCTGGGAATTTGGGCACACGTTTTACGTCTACAATCGCCTGCTTACAGCCGTGGGAGATGCTGGACTTTATGCCTCCAAGCTGGACTACGATGTTTCAGCCGGACAGCCGGGTGGCTTCACCGCTGGCATAAAAAACATGGTGCTTTGCGCCGATCCGGCGACCGCTAACTGCGCTCAGCCCATCGCGCCCGGGCTTACTGCTGCGAATGTCTCGGTAGATTTGCATCTCAGCGGTGCGTATCCCACGTTCGTTACAATCACGATCCAGAACTATTCGATTCAAAGCATTTTTCAGGAGCCCAGCGTGACGACCATGTACGTCGGACGCATAACCTGTTCCGGTTGCTAATCATGACTACGACCAGAACAGCTCGTTCTCGCGGTCAACGTGGCGCGGCCATGATCGAAACGGCTCTTGTGCTCGTCGTGCTGCTGGCGATGATCATATTCGTGATCGACATTGGCCAGATCCTGCTGATGCAGCAGTTTATGACGGAGCGCGCGCGCACGGCTGCCAGATCCGCCGCCGTTAACAACTGGAATTCGGCTGCTGTCGCAAACTTTCTTTGTTATAACCAAACGACGGCACCGGTCGGAGAGAATCCAGTGCCCGGCCTGTTGGGCCTTCTGCCCGCGCAGGTTTCCTACTCGTCCGCAGGCACGGTCGGCGGCCCGGATCATCGCCTCACGGTGCGCATAAGTAACGTGGCAGCCTTTATGTTCGTTCCAGGCCTCGCAGGCCGATTTTCGCTTCCGCCGATTTCTGTAACCGTTCCGTTTCAGAGCAATGGGGCGACAGATTGATTGCCTAGACGGCGTTTGTAGATTTAATTCCCCTGGCAGCCTTACGACTCAGGATCTGCCCGGCGGCCAGTAACCGCCGGCGCAGTTCCGCATAGTTCACCTGCTGAACATCCTGGTTAGAGTCGATCGCCATTATCGCAGCCGTCGCTGCGGATTCCCCCAAATCAGATCTTCTCGCGCGTCCGGTGGTCCCCGTCCGGATATGCCCAGTTTGCTCCGATGTAATCTGTCGAGGCTGGACCGCATCGTTCATGTCCGATTTGCGATTTGGCAGCCAACGAGCCGGCAGGAGTTCACGATGGACGTATTTACGGTCGTTGACGGCCACTTGAGGGGTATGTGCAATCCAACGGGCGAGCAGTTCATAGCGATGCGGAATCGAATCCGGGAGAACGGGTGAAGGCAACGCGCCGCTCCGGAACGTCGGTGAGACAGAGACGAAAGCAATAGGCCTGAACCTTTCGGTCTCCATCGCCGGCGCGGCCCAACGGCTCGCCTGAGATGCCCGGTAGCAACCGGCCGTTGGCTCCTCGCGGCGAGACTTCTTTCGGGAAGAACTGCTTCCGCTGCACCACGGGATTGCCGGGGATGGTAATACCAGCCAGCGACTCGTTGTAGGTGTCGCGCGACTCGCGGCCGCAGTGGTAGCGCACTCCCGCCTTCGCCATCAGGTCGCCTTCGTAGCTACAGTCGAGGAATATTTTGCCGGAAAAGCTCTCACCGGTTACCATGCGAATGCTCGAAATGCGCCGTTTGACTTTTTTAACTCCGGTGCTCAGATCGAGCCTCCGGTTCACCACAAGCTGCACCTTGCCGGGACCAGCTTCGCTGAGCATACGGCGCAGAACGCGCTCGGCGACGGAGGGCTCAAACCCCCAGCAAACGGGCATACCGTAGGTCCGGCCCACCTCCTGGTAGAAGCGTAAGGCCAGCCCGCCGATGGTTGATTCATCGCCTTTATCAGTGTTTGAAAGGCCGCCAGTCGTCATCCCGCCAAAATGCGGACTGGTCTGGATGAGGAGCGCTGACCTACCCAGTCTCGCAGTCGCGATGGCAGCCATAATGCCGGCTACGGTTGCGCCGTAGATCACCACGTCGAACGTCTGAGTGGTGGCTGCGAACGCAACTGTTGGGAGTGCGAGGAACTCGCGCCTATTCATCGTTCTATTATGACCTCGCTCCCATCCTGAACACTTTGCGAACACTTTGCGCCCGAAACTAAGGGGCAAGCATCAGAAGTAGCGGGGGGCGATCTCTGAATGGGAAGGACAAACGCCAGCGACGACCAGAAAGCATTGACCTCAGTGCAGGGGCTGCGGTTAACTGCCTGTCTTTTGAGTCTTTTTGTGATCCTTTCGGCAGCCAGTTATGGACAGTCACCCGGTGAATCAAAAGGACAGCGTTCAGAAAAACCGAAACACCACCGGTTAGAGACGGTGACCTGGAATCCCGTGACGGAAGAACTAACCTGGGTGATTTCTTCAGGAGAGAAAACAGGCGGCGGGTACGTGCCTGCCGCGACGGAAAAATACACTATTCACATGGATTCTGCGCTCATGAATTTTCGCGGCGAAGGCCGTCGATTCAGCGAAGATGAAGCTGAGCGTGTGCACATCCTGATGGACTTGATCAGTTCCTATGCTGTTGAATCCACGATCTGGTGGGAACACGGCGGGATCACAAGCCCTGACCAGAGAACTCGCCCAGCGCCTGACCGCAAAAGGAATGGAGGAGGCGAAGATTTCGGGAGACCCATCAAATACCTTAGACCTTCGGGCATGACAGCCAGCCCGCTGCTCGCAGCAGCACTTCAGTGCCGGCTCCGGCCAGACCCATAAGGGATGTTGCCGTGGAAGGAAGCCGTCTCCCTTCCACGGCAAATACTGCTATTTTCCGAAGCGATAAGCGGAGTACATCGTGTCCATACGGGTGTCCTGTGCAGAGGTGAATAGAAACATGCAGGCATCATCCGTGTAGTCCATAAAGTTAGTGATGGGATCCACACCGTTGTTCTTGCATGTGTCACGGCCGGCGGGACAACCGTACGCAGCGGATCGCTCCGGCGGTGTGTCGCTTACGGAGTCACCGGCTTTGTTACAGCCTCCCTGGAAGGTGTGGTACAGACCCATCCAGTGGCCTACCTCGTGGGTTACGGTGTCACCGAGGTTGTAGGGGGCCGCGGTTCCGCCGGGTAGCGAGGAATAAAGCACAACGACCCCGTCCCTATTCGGATTGCTCGCGTAGCTCGAAGGGAACGTAGCCCAGCCCAGCAAACCACCACCGGGATTCGCCGAATAAATGTTAAGATCATCAGCCGACCCCTGGCGCAGTGCGTTTTTCGCCTGCGTCTCCGCTGTCGTACCCGGGCCCATTGCGTACCAGGTTGCATTTGTGGTCCGATTTGTCGCAACGAGATTGAAGCTCCAGCCGGTTCCAGCGTACGCCGAATTTAGCACGTCTATCTGGTTGGCGATCATCGAGTCAGGGATGTCACCGTTCGAAATTCCGGCTCCTCTGTTGATCACGTGAAAATACACGTTGATCGATCCGCCGGTGACTGCTGCGGCTGCAGCACCGACCTGCGCCGCCCGCCCCTCCATCAAGGATTTCGTCTTCGCATCAATCTCATCCATTTCCGTCTGGTCAGGATGCTTTGTTGCACAGCGTGCGCCGCTATCAATAAACGCCTGCTGACTGCTGAAATCGTGTCCGTTTATAGTGAATGGCCGGTTATCCAGCCCATTTTGATTTTGTCCGAAGGCGACGGCCGCAAAAATCGATGCCATCGTCATCAATGCAAGTTTGTTTTTGCCCATATTCCCCTCCCAGGGGCGCGGTTGTAAGTTCCGCTTCGAGCATTATACAAGGATTGTTCCTTTTTCTGTTCAGAGTTTCGTACGATTGCCCACACAACTGTGAATCCGCTCTCAGAGGTCGTTCAGTTATCAGGATTACGTAGTGCCAATAAAATTTGGCTTCGGCGCGATTCCGATTTGCGCTATCTGTAGATCGTTCTTGCTGAAGCTCGAAGGCGCATAGCAGATTGATAATTCCCGCTATGCCCTCGAACTCGGCCCCGTGCACGCTCGCAAAGCCCAGGTATACGCGCTTGCCGTAACGGCCCCGACATGGGTGATCCAGTATTCCGGAATGGAGTCAGGCTGGCGCAAATAATCGGGGGTATGGCGAAGTGCGGCGACTTCGATTCCCCCATGGCCTGACTGGCGCATAGTAGCGTCGTTACCGTCGGGTGGCCGCGGGGCTGATCTCAAGCACTTCCTGGCCAAATGCCGCGAGCGCTACCGGGACGCCGTGCTCCTGCAATTGCTTGCCTCCAATAACGCCGTATTGTTTGCCGCTGAATACACCAACCACCTGATAGTTCGCCGAAGCCGTGACCCAAGGGATGTTGATGGCGCGGCGTTCTCCGCCGCCGCTCCCGCGCACCACCACCACCACACCGTGTCCGTCCTCATTCAGCTTGCCCCACCAGTGCCAATCCGAATCTGTAGGCTCGGGCACTCCGCTGAATTGAAAGTTGCGGTAAATGTCGTAGCGCTTCTGTAATGCCCCGAGAGCCTCGAACCGGCGTCGATAATGGGCGATGTTCTGCTCGCTTAAAGTTCGTAAATCCCCCGAGAAATTCAGTGGCGCGCCCACAAGCCAACTGGCAAGCTGGCGGTCCTGAATTTCCGTTGTGAGGCTGCCCTCAAAGCTCTTGGTCACCGCGGCGTAATACTCGAGCGGATAGAGCGGCAGCCCGCGGCACGCGTAAAAGCGCTGGCGAGCCATCCAGCAGCCGTCCCTCAGGTCGGTGCGGTGCGCCTCGACGCTGGCAGGCGCCGCTCCCCGAAAATCGCCGCGCGGGTCGTTTGGAGGGATATGGAATTGCGAAGCGTGCTTGAGCGCGGCCAGGTCCGCAGCGATGCCCGGCGTGCCCCAATAAATTTCGTGCGTCAGTTCCGTCGTGATTTGTGGATTGGCTTTTCTGATCTCATCTTGAGCCGCGAGCAATCCGCGCAACGCGCGCAACAGCGACTCCTTGCGCGTGCGGCTTTCGTGGCCTTCGGCAAAGTCGCCGGCGAGAATATTGGTGAAATCCTGTTTGTAGTAGGTGACGTCATAGCGCCGCGCCAGCGCTGCAAGGTCCTGCGCAAAAAAGTGGCGCCATGGTGAGGCGAAACTCATTGCAAGGCCAGGCAGGGAAGGATTGCGCATGATCGCGGGCAGGATGCGGTTCTCCGGCATGGCCTGGAGATCCGGTGAGTCGAGATCGCGAAAGCAGGAAACCCAAAGTCCGAGCGTGAGGCCTTTACTGCGGACATAAGCGGTGGTGGCGGCGAAGTCAGGGAAGCTTGTGGTGTTCACGACGGTGCCCAGCCGTCCCTTCTGCCAGCCGTCATCCAGCAGCATTTGCGCGAACCCGGCACGCGCCAGGATATCAGCCGACTGGCGCACAATAGTGTCGTCTATTTTGGGGCCGAACGAAGCCCACGTTAGCCATTGCGGTGCGGAAAACGGCGAGCTGTCGGATGCGATCCCAATGACCTTCCGCACAAACCGCATATACGCGCCTTCCACTGTACGGTCGAGAGGGGTGGAGACGGCTGAGATTGTCCGGCGCACCTCCCCGCTGTAGGCGTAGTGAAAAACGGGTTCGGAAAGAAAGCTTTCTCCAGGGCCCAGCACCCACTCAAAGAACTCGTCGCGATAACCCTGCTGGCCGGTCTCGTCGATGTGCCGCAGCGCTGAGGGGACCTCGCTGGCCGCGATGATTCCGTGGGTGCCCTCGCGATTGCCAAAACCAACGATGCTCGATTCGGAGCCGTAGTCGGCCGGCGTCAATGGCGTGCGGCGCCGGAAAATATCGGCGAGGCGAATGTCATCGATGGCGAGGTGGTCGATTTTCAGCCAGTTGCTGCCGCGGTTGGTGATCTCGACCCACTTGCGTATAGCGTCGTACCCGTCGTAGACCTCATAAGTGACAGTGATCTCGAGGCCTGCCTTGACGAGCTGGCGCGCGCACAATGAGACGAGTCACCCCGGGACTGGGGCGAGTGGTCTCGCTCACTATCTTGCTCCCCCAGGCGCGCGATTCGAATCGCGCCGTGCTAACCCAGCGCGTCGCGTCCGGACGACGGTCTTCGTAGATTGAGGCATCGTTAACGCGACGGAACAGGCCGGTAGAATCGAGCGGCGCCGCACCATCCTGCGTAAGCCCAACCGGGCGGCGATTCGGCTCGGCGAGCGAGAGCGTAAACGAGACCTCGCTTCCGGGCTGCGCCAACAGCTCACGGCCATCAACAGTGATCCCGGCTGTGGTGAGATTACCGTTCGCAACACGCAGTGCGCGCTCCAGGATGCCGGCCCGGATGCGAACGCCACCCGGCACGGTGCTCACGTCGCCTCCGAAAGCCGAGGCCGCGAGGAGAAAAGCCAGGTTCCATGTCGCTATGAATTTCACAAACGCTCCCAATTTTACGCGTAGCAACGCACTTCAAAAATCGCCGCTGGGGCACCGTGGGTTTCGACCACTTCGATGTGCAGTGCTTTGGTAGTCACCGCTTGCGGGAAGCGTACGACGTTGCGCGCCATGTGGTTTTCCGCGCACTCGTGAACTACTTTGCCGGCATCGTCGAGAATCCGGTAGCGCCGAACGCAGAAAGGCATCTCACTCTCGGCATGACCCAGCAGCACAGATTCCATGGGATGGTCAAAATCCGTGTCGAAACCCAGCACCAGTTCCCGAATGCTCTGTGACCGGTCCCACTCGAGCGTCAGGCGGGGCTGCTTATCGTCCAGCGCGGCGACCCAGGCGTTAGGGCCGATTGTGGGCCTTGCGACGCCGTTCACCACGCTTCGCGGATCAAAGGCATCCAGCGGAGGGTTAATAGAGAGCGCCAGGTTCTCGCCGCCCGGACGCCGCTGGGGCGTCCAGAACTCAAACGATTCAACTCCGATATCTGACGGTGGATTCTGTGTGCGTCCACGCGCCGGATGGGTGCATGCCAGCACACCGGTCACGCGCTTGTTGGTCAGGTGCACCGATACTTCAGGGTTCGCCATCAGGCATACATAAGCGTATTGCGGTTTCTCGATCTCCACATCAAAGGCGCACAGAATTGGGCGGTTCGAGCCTTGTTTCAGCGGCACGCTCTGGCGAGCCAGCGTCCGGTCGGGAGTGTAGCTCCCGTGGCGGCTGCAAATCCGCAGTTCCACGTCGAGCTTGGTGTCAGACGCGGCATCCACGAAATAGGTCACCATTGGCATCCGGCCCGCTTTAAGTGGCAGCAGCATAGCCCACGCCGAGTCGAGCTTACGAGTCTTTCCGGACGGTTCCAACCGGCCCAGACGAAGTTGGCTAGTGGCTCGGATGCGAGCCTGCCGTGCGAGATCCTGCGGGTCTTCCAGGCGCAGACCGGGAATGAACTGTCCCGACTTCTGGAGTTCCCGCTGCAGCAGCTTCATGCGGTCTTCCCTGACGAGGTCCCTTGGTAACAAATGTTCACGGTGGCACAGCACGGCCGCCACTGCCGCAGCTTGCGCGCTGTTGGCGCAGGTCCCCATCACTCGCGTGGAACCGAATGCCACGTGCGAGGCGCTGATGATGCGGCCCGCCAGAAACAGATTAGTGATGTTGCGGCTGTACAAGCAACGATAGGGAACCTGATAGATCCCTTTGGAGTGCCACTGCGTGCAGGAGGGAAACTTGCTGTAAACGCCGTCAGCCGGATGCAAGTCGATGGACCAGCCACCGTGCGAGACGGCGTCAGGATGCGTTCTCTGCTCCACTACATCCTGCTGCCGCAGCAAATAGTCGCCCTCGAAGCGGCGACTCTCGCGCTTTCCCGGAATCAATCCCGCCCACTCCAGCGTCATGTTGGCGGCTTCCGGGAATTTTCCGGAGTTCTTGATGTAGTCCCAGACGCCGTAAACGACTTTCCACAATTCCCACTTGATCGCTTCAGTATCGTGGACGGTATCCAGGCGGCCGCCCCATTCGAGCCACCAGAGGCGGCAACCGCTCAGCGCTGGGGTGAGCGCCTTCCATCTCGGGATTTTCGTAATGTCCTTGAGCGCGAACGCGGGCGCGACGTAGCGTACAGGACGCCCCGTATCCCGCGAGTAGAAGTACATCGAGTGACCCAGAAGTTCGCCATAATCAGGGCCTGGCGCGAAGGCTTCACCGAACTCGTTTTTTAGCTCGGCCCCGACGCGAAAGGCCGCGCCGGCCAGGAACGCCAGCACCCCGTCGCCGGAGGCATCGCAAAAGAGTGGCGCCTCGATCCAATACACCGTCTCATTCTGGCTGTTGTACGCGCGGACGGCGCGGATCGTGTCCGCGCCGTTCTTCTCGATATCGTCAACCGCAGTGTTGAGCAGTACGGTCAAGTTGGGTTCGAGTTTGGCCTTTTCGAGCAGCAGAGGGTCCACGAAGACCGGATTTCCTTCGGGATTCCGGTGCATGTTCTCCACCAGGATCTCTTCGACGACTCCGCCTTCGCGGGCCCACCGATTGTTGTTGGACATGTGCGCCGTGGCGCCCAGAATCCAGAGCCGGACTTCGCTCGATGCGTTGCCGCCGAGGACGGGGCGGTCCTGAACCAGCACCACCTTGAGACCAGAGCGCGCCGCAGTAATCGCCGCACACGTCCCGGAGAGGCTGCCTCCGACTACAACGAAATCAGCCTTCAGGTCCATCCGCTTGGCGCTGCGCTTTGGGGCCGAACCTTCTGTCAGAGTCATAAGCCATCTCTCCTAAAAAAGCAATTTGAGTCCCAATTGAACGCGCCGCGCATAGCCCTTTTCGCTAGTCACGACACCGAATGACGTGCTGGTTACATCCGTGCTCGGATTTGCAAAATTAACGTGGTTCAGGGCATTCAGGAACTCCGCCCGGAACTGTAAGCGAAACTTCTCGGTCAAGCGGGAATTCTTTATCACGGAGGCATCGAAACGGTTGATCCCGTCACCGCGAACTCCGTTGAATCGGACGGATGTCGTGCGTAAATTCCAACTTAATTGCTTCGCGGTCGCCTTTTCAAAAGGAGCGCTGGTGTTAAGCCATCGCTCTGGCGTTGGGTTGTCGATCGCGATCTTGTGGAACTCGTTCATGTCCCCGTAGAAGATGTAGTTCCCGAAGCCCAGCGCCTGCCCGCTTTGACCCGCATAGATAGCCTGCACCTGCCAACCGCCGATTATAGCGTCGGCTGCGCGCCGTGCGTGATTGCCAAAGCGGCGCCCCCGGCCGAAAGGCAGTTCGTAGATGCCGCTCAGCGTGACCCGCTGCGGATAGTCCTGGTCAGAGATCACCCGCGCCGGGGCTGCAGTCGCCGCTGTTCAGGAAACCGGTGGCCTCCATAAACTTCGAAAATGTGTAGGAACCTTGCAGAGTTACCCCGGAAGCGAATCGCCGCTCCAGGCGAACCTGCAACGAGTTGTACCAGGACCTGCCTTCATTCGTCGTGTAGGTCAAACCGGTATATTGCGGGTATTTGTACAGCAGGGCGCTACGTCCAATCTGAGTGCCAGAGCGACTGGTGTTCGGCAGCAGGGGATAGAAAGGATTGGGTAGGTTCGCGGTCCAGTAGTCGATCTTGGCCTGATCGCGAGTGGGTAGAGTGCTCAGGTACTGGTTGGGAGTAATGTTCGCGTTCCGGCTGGTCTCGATATCGGAACCGCGATTCCCAACATAACTCACCTCAGCCACCAGAAGCCTCGCAAGCTGCCGTTGGATGCTGATTTGCCATTTCTGCATCATGGGCGCGCTCGGGTTCGGAGTAAAGTAGGAGGCGCTCTGTCCAACGTTGGTCAGGGGACCGTCCGCTGCACCCGGAGCCGGGAGGATTCCGCCCGGAAACGGATTGGCAAGCGTGGCGGTGAAATTGACGCCATCGAGGGTCGGCGTCAGCGGGGTAAACCGGCTGAAACCGCTCGCGATAATGTCCCCGCGGCGCGCTCCGAGGAATCCGAAATAGCGGCCGAAGCCGCCTCGAATTACGGTTTTCGAATTAACGTTATACGCCACGCCGATACGCGGCATGAAGTTATTCCTGTCTCGCCGCCACAATTCGCGCGGCTCGCCCTTCACGCCGGCGAAGGTGAGGCCCCCGCGCACGGAGAACTGGCTGGCCGCCATTTCCGGCGTCGGACTCTTGGCGTAGTTGGCTCGCACCTGCTCCTCGATCGGTTGGACGTAGTTCGGATCGAACCCGCGCACGCTGCGATTGAAGCGTTCGGTCAGCGGACCTTCAAGTTCATACCTCAAACCGAGCGTCACGGTCAGCCTCTTGGTGAGGCGCCAGTCGTCCTGGAAGTACAGCGACCAGACCGTGGATGTCTCGGCATAGCTGTCGCGCCGCAAGATCGATCCACCCGAAGGCAAACCCAGCAGCATGGCGGCAAGACCCTGCCCCGTCGGCGCTGCCGGCTTGAGTTGTCCAGCGGTCCCTTGGTGTAGGCATTCCCGAAGTCGAACTGGGAGGTAATCTGGTTCGCCATGTTGTACTCGTTCTCGCGATAAAGCCGGTACTCCATGCCGAACTTGAACTCGTGATTGCGCCACATTTTGTGGAACGCGTTAGCAAAGCTCACCGTTTCGACGGGGCGGTAAAGCCATCCGATGTTGGTCGTGCTGGCGTAACCGGCAATTGTGATGTAAGGGAAGTAGCGGACTTGCGGCGATGTCGCGTCGTTCAGATATGCTCGGCAGCCCGAGCGACGTCAGATCGAAGCCGCGGCTCTCCTCCGGCGCGGCGATATCGCGCACGTAGCGGCTGTACCCGAAGCGGTTATTCATTACGAGTCCCGGGCCGAACGTGTAGATGCTGTCGAAGGCCGCGCCCGATCCCCTTCATCCGCGTGTATTGTCCCTGAGTGATGTTGTGGAACCAGTTCTGTCCGGCCTGATTTCGCGGAGCCCAGTTCCAGCGGGCAAACATCCGGTGCCGGTCATTGCGGTTGTGATCCATGCGCATCGTGTGCGTAGTGTAGTCAACCGTTTCAGGCTCGTTCGGTAGAGACAGGTTGTTTCGGAAGTCGGAGGTTCCAGTGACATTGGGAAGCGGATAATAGTCGAGCATCTTGCGTGCGATGGGGCTGATTCGCGAAGCAGGAATGATGTTGCCGACGATTGGGTCGCTGCGGAATCGGCCTCCCGCCTCGGCTCGCCGCGTCAACGGGTCGTAGATCTGATAAAGCGATCCCTGTGCCAGCAGAGCGGAAAAATCCCCATTGCGTTGCTCGGCAGTCGGCACGCTGGTCACAGTGCCGCGCGGATAGGATTCCTTAAGCTGCTCGTAACCGTAGATCACGAAAGTCCGGTTGCGTCCGTCGTAGATACGGGGTATTCTCACTGGCCCACTGAAGGTGGCGCCCCAGCGGTCGTAATTGAAGTCGCCCCTTGGTTGGTTGGCCTTGTTTGCAAAATAGAGGTTTGCATTCAGCCTGGGATCCATCTTCACGTAGAGAGCCGTACCGTGAAATTGGTTCGTGCCCGATTTGAGGCTGATGTTGACGGAACCACCTTCGCTCTGGCCCGACGTAGCGTCGAAGTTGGCCGTCTGAACCTTGAACTCGCTCACCAAATCGACAGGAGGGGTGTATGCCGGCATCACTTCGTTGTTGCCGTTCGTGAATGTCACGGAGATGCCATCGATACTGGCTTCGGCCCGGCTCGATCGGGCTCCGTCCATTGCATAGGCCACGGGAGCGGCCAGCGAGTACTCCTGGTCCTGCTTCATGTCGCCGGCATAGGACACGCCGGGAGCCAGTTGGATCAGGTGATAGGGATTGCCGCGCGTGATAGGCAGCGTCGCTACACGCATTGGATCAATCACCTGCCCTAATGACGCATTCGTCGTCTCCAGCACGGGTGTGTCGGCCGTGACGGTGACCTCCTCGGTTAAGCCTCCGACTTCCAATCGGATTTCGATGTTGAGGCGGTCGTCAACGTGCAGGTCCAGCGGTTCGCGGCGCCACTGCTTGAAACCGGGGGCCTCCGCGGCAACACGATAACTCCCTGGAATCAGATAGGGAGCGCTGTAATTGCCCTGCTCATTGCTCGCCACCGCGACGGTCACGCCAGTCGCAATATTTGTGATCTTGATGGAAGCCCCGGAAATCAAGGCCCCGGATGGATCTGTGACGCGCCCGAGGATGACGCCACGGGTCTCCTGTGCATACGTGGACGCAACAATCGTCGCGAACAGAAGTGTCAGCGTAGAGATACGACAAAGCATAAGTATATTCCTTGAATCCCTATTGCTTGTTTCCCGTACGAGTACATCTGGGAAGCCAGCTTAGGGTTTTCAGACATTGCAAGCCGATTATACTTCACAAGTGATTCCCGTTTCCGGGTCTGGGGCGTTCACGATTATGGGAGAGCCACATTCCAGCCCTTTCGCCTTACAATGGGCCAAAGAGGCTATATCGCAATGACGACACGCTCACGACGTGATTTTCTTGCAGCAGCAGCGGCATTGCCGCTCGCTGGAACACTCCAGTCTCAGCCTTCTTCGAAGGGCATTCCCACCCGCGAGCTCGGGAAAACCGGGGTCCGGGTCTCCATGCTTGGGCTTGGCGGCCACCACCAGGCACGCCCGAAAGAGGAAAGCGAGTCCATTCGGATCGTGCATGCGGCGATCGACTCCGGCATCACTTTCATGGACAACGCCTGGGACTATCACAACGGCCGTGCCGAGGAGGTCATGGGTAAGGCCCTCGCCATGGACGGTTATCGCCAGAAGGCGTTCCTGATGACCAAGGTTTGCGACCGCGACTACGCCGGCGCAATGAAGCAGCTTGAGGAAAGCCTCCGAAGGCTGCGCACCGACGTGATCGACCTGTGGCAGTTCCACGAGTGCAATTACTACAATGATCCGGACTACCTTCAGGAAAAAGGCGGTCTGAAAGCCGCTCTCGAGGCGAAGAAGCAGGGCAAGGTCCGCTTCCTAGGATTCACGGGACACAAGCACCCGCGCATCCATCGCAAAATGCTTTCGCTTGACTTCCCCTGGGACGCCTGCCAGATGCCAATCAATGTGATGGACCACGGCTTCGAGAGCTTCCGCCACGAGTTCGTACCGGAGTGTGCCAAGCGTGGTGTGGGAGTCATTGGCATGAAAGGCTGCGGCGGTGATGCCAGGATGCTGGTCGACGGCGTGGTCACTGTCGAGGAGTGCTACCGCTACTTCCTCTCGCAGCCCATCAGCGTGCAGGTCGTTGGCCTCGCGTCCATGGAGCATCTCAACAAAGCGATCGAAATCGGCCGGACCTTCAAGCCAATGACCGATGTTGAGTTCCGAACTCTCTCATCTCGCCTGCAAAATGTTGCTGGCGACGGTCGCTACGAGCAGTTCAAAACCACGCAGCGCTTCGACGCGGGACACCACCGACGACAGCACGGCTTCGCCGAGTAGCGAGGCGGCTCGTGAATGATGGTGTGGTGCGCGGTCCCGCTTGTGGCGATGACACCAGGGTCGGTGATCTGCAGGGGCGAAAATGAATATCCCGGCAGAACATCGGCTCGTCCGTCCAGTGCGCGACCGAAGATCGCCAGTTGGACATTCAACTGCCGGAGCGTTCCATAGGAGAACAGCCACACCTCTCCGCCGATAAGATTCATGTTCATGCGGTTGCGTTTGGATAAAAGCGTATCTGGACTCATCCGTCCTGCTAATAAGTTATTCATGTGATACTTACTTAATTTGTTATCCTGTTCTTCACACCAGACTGGAGATACTGACTGTGAATATCGCCCGTAGTGCAGCGCTCGCGCTCGTTATTGCCGCTGCAGTAATAGAAGCGCCGTCCGCATTGGCGCAGTCAGTTCAGACTTACGATCTGCTGCAGTTTCGCCCGCCAGAAGGATCACGCGAGGACATGAAAGTCCTGGTACAGTTCACAAAGGTCAGCGGCAAGTCGTTCTGTCGATATGCGGTGTACCGTAGCTTGCCAAGTGTCGGCGACGCGGCCGCGGACTTTAGCGCCGAATGGACGTCGCTTGGTAAGGCGCGAGGCGGCGGGGGTCCTGTTCCGCCCGCTCGCAGTGAGCTGGGCGCGAATGGGTGGTCGCGCATCGACGGCGTCGCCGAGGAGCAAACTGCTGCCACGGGTCGCTTTCGTGTACGGCAGGTCACCTTCAGCGGCAATGGTCAACGCACGAGTGCGCTGTCGCTCTACAACGATGACACCATGTGCCAGCAGCGAGTGGATGCTTTCATGGCCAGCCTGATGCCGGTCGCGTCGCAAACTGCTGCTCCAACGCCGCCGATGGACAATGGCGCGAAGGCGCCGGTCCGCTCTGCCAACACCGGCTTCGCATTCACGACCACCAACTTTGATGACGGATGGGTCGCCACCGAGCAACCTGATTGGGTGCGTGTGGCAAAGGGCAACGCGGTCGTTCTAATTCATCACACGCAACCCGACATCAGACCGTTCAATAACGTGCACGAGGCGACCGCATTTGTCTGGGACACCATTGTCGCTCCGCGCTATAGCAACCTCTCTAAACTCTGGCTGCGGCGAAGCTGGTACGCAGATGGCGGTGCGTTCGGCGCCAAACACTTCGCCGAGGGAGATCTCACGGAGAAGGCGACCGGCAAGCGAGTGCACGTCGCACTTTTCCGCAATGGCAACGGTTCCCGGTGGCTGGAGTTCGTCACGCCCGACAAGGAGGCATTCCAGAAGCAGTTCACGGCGGTGTATGAACAGGATGGCACGAACTGGGACAAACTCTCCGTCATGGCGAACAACAATAAGTTTGCTGTCGTGGCCAGCGATCTGCCGGGGAACTGGAAGTCATCGAGTGGCGCCGGCATCGAATATTTCAACGTGTATTCAGGAAGCAGCATGGGGATGGCATCCGCTTCCAGCACCACCGATTTCACCTTCGACCCCGGTGGCACGTACACCAGCGTGTACAAGGGCGTCGATGGCATGAATGGCCAAAACCGGTATGTCGGCGCGAACTATCGTGGCACTGTCACAGTTGACCGCTGGGAAATGAAGCTCACCAATCGCTTCAAGGGCGCCACAGACGCTTTCGCCGTCCAATTTGAAGCGGTAAAGGGCGGACGCATCCTGCACATGTACAGGGGCAGCATCGAGGAGTTGCACTTGTTCAGGATGCGTTAGAAGAAGTGTTGAAGCCAGTCCAGCGCTTGGCGCACTGCGTCGGGCGTCGGGGAATGTCCGCTGTGGTGATTCAGGTAGCCAATTCTGTGGGGTGCAGCCAGCAGTTCATACACTGGGCGCGCAGCGTTGATGTAATGCCAACTCCGTTCGCCATCCGCGGAATCGCCACCAATCAGTAAAAACGGTCGGGGCGCCACTAACGCGAGTAATTCATGTTGGTCGGTTCCAGCAGGTGCACGCTTGAGTGCATCCCCCAAATACCAAAAGTCGTCGTAGTTGGAGTGGCTGAATCCAATGCCGGGCTCCGAAGCCACTGCCACGGTGATGCGACTCTCCATGGCGGCCGCGTAGAGCGCCAACTTGCCGCCCAGCGAGTGTCCCATGATACCGATCCGGCTGCGGTCCACATCCGCACGGCTATAGAGATAGTCAACCAGGCGCTGTGCGTCCCAGAGCCATTTCCCCATTCCCGTACACGTTGGATGCCGCAACCGCAGATTCGCTACTGCCTCGCTGTAGCTCTCCCCGTAGCTTTCCCCGAACCAGCGGATCGCCACCGCCATGTAACCTCGCTGTACCGCCAGATACGCATAGCTTCGGACACCGGGCGGCGTCCACCTGCGGCCACCAAGATTCGCGCCGGCTGCAGCATCCACATCATAGAACGGCACGATCACCACGGGGAGCGGGCGGTTTCCCGAATTCGGGGGGCGCATCAAAAAAATCTTTTCGGCGAAGTCTTGCTCCACTTGCAGGAAACCCAGCGTCCCGGTGTAGGCGGGCTCGTGAAACGTTTCTACCACGCGCATTGCGGGAGCAGGCGGCGGCACCGCGGGAGCACCCAGCAGCGCGAGCCATTTCTTACGCAACCGCGCCGCCTCGCGCCTCCACTCGTCGGCGTTCGCGCCGACAGCTAGCGGGCTCAACCCACCAGTGGCGTTTGCGAACTCACTCGGTGGCTGATTGTAAGGCGCGAACCATTGTGCGTCATTCGCCTTGCTTACCCCGGCTACTTTTGCTGTCGCGCTGCGGCAGACTCGGAAGCCCGTATAGCGGCTGCGCGTGGCAGGCTCCAGGGAGGAGCGGAAGCCTTTCGACCAACCCGCCGGAGCAGTAGCGAAACTGCCACCGTGGATCACTCTCGCCACACCGCGCGCCGGACCTTCGGGATCGTCGCTCGATGTGACGTTCTCCGCTGGATCGAAGTAATTACTGCACCACTCCCAGACATTCCCAAGCATGTCGTACAGCCCGAGGCGGTTCGGCGGATGAGAGCCAACCTTCGCAGTTCCCCGGCGCACCAGTTCGAGCAATTTGTCGGTATCCTTGGTCCCCGCGTCGCCAAGTTGGGCACCTGTCTTCTGCCCTCCGAAAGCGGCAGTCCACTCCGCCTCGGTCGGCAAGCGGTAACCGTTTCGGTTCCTATTGGCGCGTCCCGTGTTGACGTCGTAAACCAACTGCAGCCCCTCCTTAGCGCTCCTGCGGTTGCAGTAACGAATGGCATCCCACCAGCTGACTGTCTCGACAGGGCGGTCGTCCCCGCGATAGAAGGACGGATTACGCCCCATGATCAGTGTGTATTCTTTCTGGGTGATCTCGGTAGGAGCAATCAGGAAGGGTCGGATGGTAACGCTGACTTTAATCCCGGTATATGCGTCTACCACTTCCTGGGAGCGCTCAGGAATCAGGACCAGTTTCTGGCCGGAGGCCAATGTAGCCAACAATAATAAAAGACACACGGGCCTCATGATTGAATGCATGCTATCAGAACGTTCCAGGACTTTGTACCGATACGGTTGGAAGATATCCGAAATCTTTGTGAGCTGCGCAGGATTGTGGAATCGGAAGCGGCAGCTTTAGCGGCGGAACGGGCATCGATCCCGCAACCTACCAAACCCGCGACGGCCGAGCACCTCGACATAGTGGAAGCGATCAGGAATCATGATCCCGAGCGGCCGCGGCGGGTCACGCGCGAGCAGTTAATCAGCACCGAGAAGCGGATCGACTCAGTGGTCGCCGCGGCCCGACAACTCCACCTGACGCAGGTCCTTCGCTTTCAAAGCGGCGTAGCAATCCGGCAGATCGAAACTGGCGAGGACGTTCGGCACGAACAGTGCAAGCGGCCAGCCGTACGTTTCGGCTTGTGCGATTTCGCTGTAAGAAGCCGGCGCATTCTTGAGCGTTACCCGCACAACGAGTCGCGACAGCAGGGCCGCGAAGGTCGCCGGCACAGCGCCCCAGCCCTTGGCCGCGAGATGCACTTCCGTGTGCCCGCACAGCGCCAGCCAATCGAGCACGCGCAGCACGTCATGCGTGCGCTGGCCGACAACGGGATAGTCCAACATCAGGCCGTGGCCGGCGTAAAAGTAATCGCTGCCGTATGCGTCACTATATGCCTCCTTCCCGCAGGTATTCGGCTTGGATTCTCCGATACCCCGAACGTCGCAGGCGTAAAAAGCCGCGTCGGGTTCCGACTCCACGAGTTCGCCCACCAGTTGTTCGCTGCGCAGTTCGGCGTCGCTGGACTGGTGCGCGACGTACAGTATGGCCCTCCGTCGTTCGGCCGAAGGCCTCGAATAGCGCGCAGTCTGGCCCAGCAAAGAAACCACTGCATGGATGCCGGGTTCCGTCTCCACCATGTACGTCGTGGAAGCCGGAAGCGGGTACCCGCGCTTTCCCTCCGGCCGGAGAATGCGAAACTCGGGGGAGCCGCTGCGTGGTGGCAACTTCAAAGCTGTCCCGACAGCGTTGACCAAAGCTTCTCCCTTAAGCGCTCCGCGCGCGGTGGAAACCCGCTCGGACTTCTGCCGTGTGAAGTACGACACCGGACGCGACCCCATCGCGTCCACCTGTCCTTTGGGAGTGCACCAGAGTGCCTCTTCCTTTTCGATGACCAGCGTGGGTTCGTTTCGCTCTTTTGAGGCACCGGTTACCCGGTTGAACCAGCGATACATTCCCTCGCGGTTCTCTTTGCTGAATCCGTGTTCGGTCGGGGCCACATGGAGAGCGAGGTTTTCCTCCGCGCCTAACAATCGATAGAGCTTGCGCAGTCGCTGGTACGCCTCTTCCGCGCCGCGAATGTCAAAAAAGTCCTTCTCGTTGGCCAGGATGACGACGGGCTTGGGGGCCATCACGGCGAGGAAGTCGTCGTGGTCGAGGCCCAGCGCCAGGGCTTTCGGCGGATACTGCTCGGGGTCGGCCGGAATTTCGTTCTCCAGGTTGCGGCGAAACGTGGTGATGAAGCAACTCGGGGCTGCCATTGTCCAGCGCGAATCGAGAGCGCACATCCACGTGCTCGACGTGCCCCCTCCGGAGGTGCCCGTCACTCCAACGTGCCTGGGGTCCACTTCGGGACGGCTCAGCAGGTAGTCCAGCGCCCGGATGCCGTCCCAGGCACGCCACATACTGAGAGATTCACCCACCAGAACCTGCTGGTTGCCGGCCATCAGATGCTGATAGACCGGCGCCAGCGGCGGGCGCTGGCCGGTGTACTGCGACCGCTCGCCTTGTCCCAGAGGGTCGAAGACAAGTGCCACGTAACCCAGTCGCGCCAGGGCCTGTCCGAAACTCTGATACGGCGCCGCGGCCTTGCCGGAGAGTGTGTGGCCGCACGTACCCACGACTCCGGGAAGCGGAAACTTCCGGCCCTTGGGAATATAGAGGTTTGCCGTAACCAGAAATCCTGGCCGGCTCTCAAAGATGACCTTCTCAATGCGGTACATGTCCCGCTCCAAAATCCCGGTGACTTGCGGCCGGAGCGGCGATTTTTCAGGCAGTGGGCCGAAACACTGGCGGATTTTCTGGCGCACTTCGCGGATGTAGGCCTCGGCATCAGAGCGCGTCCTAAGGGCCCCCTTACGCGCCAAAGCCGCCTGCTCCACATTTCGCAAGCGCACAATCAGGCTCTCCTGGACCATGCGCGGAAGACGGTTTAGCGGAGACGGTGACCCTGTTTCGGCAGCTGCAAAACCGAAGCCGATATTTGCCGGCACAGCCGCCATGCCCGCTATAGCGAGCCACTCACGCCGCGAAATTCCCTGGATGAACATTCGTACTAATATATATCCAAGTTGAATGCGGACACGATATCTCGACCAGCCCCGCGGAAGATCCAGTCGGGAGCGCGCCTGGTCTGGTAGCGTGACCATTATCGTTATGTTAGGCTGTTCGCAATGATCGAGACCCTCTCTCGCCGCCATCTCCTGCTCGGGATGGCAGCGTCGCCGGCGCTGGCCGACATTATTCAATTCGGCGCCGTCCCGGATGGCAAGACACTCTGCACGGAAGCCATTCAGAAAGCAATTGACGACCGTTTCGCGCGCGGCGGCGGAACAGTTGTCATTCCGCCGGGCCGCTTCCTCACTGGTACGCTCGTCCTGAAGAGCCGCGTACACCTCTGGCTCGAACCCGGCGCAGTAATACTCGGCAGCACACGCCTCTCGGATTTCCCGGAGAAGCGGCCAGCCTTCCGCTCCTTCACGGACACTTACACCGACAAAAGCCTGATCTACGCAGAGAATGCGGACAACATCTCGATCGGAGGGCACGGCATCATCGACGGTCAGGGCAAGTCGTTCAAGGGCCCGTACCCTTACAAGATCCGCCCTTACCTGATCCGCATCATCAGTTGCCGCGACGTTTCGGTTACCGACATCGAACTGCGCGACTCGCCGATGTGGGTGCAGCACTACCTGGATTGCGACCGTGTCCTGATCCGCGGCGTCCGCGTCCACAGTCAGGTCAACAACAATAACGACGGCATCGACATCGACTGCTGCAACCGCGTCCGCATTTCCGATTGTGAAATCGTTTCCGGCGACGACGCGATCGTCATCAAGAGTACTGCCGATCGGCCCTGCCGCAACGTGACGATCACCAACTGCAGTCTCAGCACGCACTGCAGCGCGCTTAAGCTTGGGACGGAATCCAACGGCGGCTTCGAGGACATTACCGTTTCGAACTGCGTCATTTACGACACGCGGCTGGCCGGGATCGCGGTGGAGATGGTGGATGGAGGCCTGCTCGACCGCGTGGCGTTCTCCAACATCACCATGAACCGCGTGGGCGCACCGATTTTCGTTCGCCTGGGCGACCGCGCGCGACCCTTTATTGAAAACGGTCCGACGCCCGGCAAAGGCCGCTTGCGCAACGTGTCGATCTCAGGCGTGCTGGCCTCGCAGTGCGGTCCGATTGGCTGCGCCATCAGCGGCATTCCGGGGCACAACATCGAGAACGTGGCCATCGAGAACGTCCGGTTGGAGTTTCAGGGCGGCGGCAAGAAGCGGGAAGACGAAATCCCCGAGTTTCCCGAGAAGTACCCTGAACTCACGATGTTTGGCAAGCTTCCGGCCTATGGGTTCTACTGCCGCCACGTAAAGGGCATCCGCTTCCGTGGCGTCGATGTCTCACTGGCAAAGCCTGACGAGCGTCCCGCCATGATCTGTCAGGATGTGACTGGGCTGGAATTGGAAAGCCGCCGCATCGCCCGCGCCGATCGCATGACCTGGGCTGCCATGCCCGAGTAGCTCCGGGTCACTGCTGGCGTACAGCCGGCAATTGCCCCGCTAGAAATCCTCAGGCGCCTGGCCGGTGGTCAGCAATCGGGTCATCCAAGTGTCCACGATCCGGTCTTCCTCGGGTATGCGGTTATGACCAGTCTCGAGCGCCAGGAGCAGTTTCTTCGGTGCCGTGATGACGTTATAAGCCGCGTACATGGAGGTCGGCGGGCACGTTGCATCGTTGTAGCCCCAAACGTAGAGGCCGGGCGCGCGCACGCGCCGCGCGAAGTTGACGACGTCGTAATACGCAGAGGTCTCCAGGTTAGCCGGCGTACGCATCGACCCCGGGCCGTCTTCTTTGAACATGTGCGGCCAACCCCCGGCACGACCCTTGAGATAGCCGGTTAGGTCCGAAAGAGCGGGATAAAATGCCGCCAGACCTTTGACGCGCGGATCGAGCCCGGCGGTGATGATGGAAAGCGCGCCGCCCTGGCTACCTCCCGTCACGGCGAGGGTTTTTCCGTCCCAATTCTCCAGCGAAGTGAGATAGTCGTTGGCTCGCACGCATCCCAGGTAAACGCGGCGGTAGTAGTAGCGATCACGCGATTCCAATCCCCAGTTCTGATAACCGTTGAGTGCGCCTTGCGCCAGTAGCGGGTAAACGCTCGCATCCAATGTAAGAGGAATGCCATGTATGCCAATGGCGAGGGTGATGGCGCCTTCCGCAGCCCACTTTGTTGACGGTCCGATCTTCGAAACGCCGGCTCCAGGAACCAGGAGAACAGCGGGGTACTTTCCGGGCCGGGTGGGCTCGGCCAACATACCGAAGACGCGTGTGCGTCCGCCTTTGGTGCGACCGGCGTTTTGCAGGCTCACATGAAAAACGTTTACCTTGGCAGTGCTCAATTCTGGAATCAGTGTGCGCTGCGCATCTATTGGAATATCCGCAAGTTCCTTCTTTGCGGCATCCCAGAAGGCGTCGAAATCAGCAGGGTTTTGGGCGGCGGGCCGGATGGCCTCGGGATCGAATGCTGCGGTGCCGGCGCCTCGATAGACGTTGCCATGTTCCTCGACAGTGACGCTGCAGCGCAGGAATCCGGGCTCCTTCATAGTCCCGCCGTCCACGCGTAGAGGATCGCCATTAAGCGTCACTGTCTTGACCAAAGTCGGATTCATCTGCTCTGGCCCGATCCGGTATGTCAGCGGGACGCCCTGAATGACATTGCCGTCGCGCACCGCGCGAATAAGAAACGTCACTTTCTCGCCGGCTGCGTACTTCCAATCAGGATGGTCGGGAGCAACCAGTACCTGGATGGTTCCGGTGCGGCGCTGAGCGGGCAGCACCGTCGAGAACGGCAATCCGAGCAGCATTACGAGGAGCGCGGTTCGCCAAGGGCTGCGGGAAATAAACCCGGCCGAGATCTGGGCTGATAACATCTTCATTTTTACAATGATGCTATTGAGCGCCACAGGATGTCCAGGCGCCACACCAGCAGAAATTCGGTGTCAATGGCCCAACCGCAGTTCACACCCTAGCGGATCCGGGATGCCAGGATTTCAGTCTGGCGGGCAGTACCAGCGACGTTTCCGGTTCTGAATAGCACCTCAAAATGTGGAATACGCGGCTTTCCGGCAGACACTTTCTTCAGGAAATCCCCGAAGGCTTGCTCGTTCAGCACGAAATCAAGTGCGCCTTCTGTCCCCGCGGTTGTGGTTCCGCCGACCAGAAGTGCGTGACCCTGCTCATTGAGTCCCGGTTGAAACGCCACCACTGAGTAGGCCCACTTCTGCCCGTCCTTCTCGTGCTCCGCGTAGGTTGGCTGCTCTTTCTCCAGAGGGTTCTTGTTGAGGATGTAATCACCCCGCCGGACCGGGTCGAACAAAGCCTGGAAGTTCAAGCCCGGGTGGAACAATTCCACCCACGGATTGGCTCGCCGCGCACCGATCAGAATCGCGTTGGCCCCCTTCAGATCCGCTAGCCTGAGTTCCCTCGCGTACCGCATCGTCGTGCGGCTGAGGTCCAGTCCAGGCATTCGGGCGACACGCCAGCAGAATTCGGTATCCGGCAGGTTCGTGTACCGTACCCTCGACACCGAATTGGCGAAATCTGGATCGTTCGGGGACTGGAGATCAGGAATAGGGTCGAAATTCTTGTTGATGTACTGGCTGAGTGTCAGTTCCTTACCGGAGAGACGCTGGTATAGCACCAGCGCTGTATCGCTTGGAACAATGAAAGTAGGGCGGGAAGACTCGAACAGCAGATTCCAGAATTTCTGGACCTCGCTGGGCGGCCGTGGCGTGTTCATGCGCACCACGGAGATGGCCACCGCAGCCAGCACCACGCTGAACAAAATCGCTACCTTGCCCCACGCTGCCCACACACGTCGCGGAGTGGCAACGTTTGAAGGCTCCACGATTGGCGCGGGAACGGATTCATGCGCTGCCGGAGTGAACGTCGGAGTATAGCCGCCCTTCGGGATCAGGATCCGCAAGGATTCCGAGTGCCCGTCGGTATCGAAGTATTCCTCCAGTTTCTTCCGCAGCAGCCTTGCATGGGCCCGAACGATATTGTCTTCGCTCGGATTGTAATCAGAGGCCCGGCCAAAGACATGGATTCCAATCTGCTGCTCGTTGATCTCCTCATTGTTCCCCGCCAGTGCACGTTCACAAACGAATGTGAGGAATTGCTGCAGGCGTGCCGAACGGGCGAAGACCCGGCTTCCGGCCACGCGTTGCACGAGTTCCCAACGCGGATCGGTTTGTAAGCTCTCGTTCAATCCGATCAGTTTAGCACCGATACTCCTACGCAACCATCGCGCTGAAACGCCCAAGCAAAAGCGCTGTTTTCAACAACGTACGAAGACCCGCTTCACAGTGAAAGAACCGTAAAAACACTTGAGCAATTCCACGAGGACAACTACAGTCGAAACTCAGATGGGTTTCCAGGCCGAAACAAGCAGACGAACCTTTTTAAAAGCAGCAAGCGCCACCTCGGCGACCGCATTCTCCAGTTCACGCGTTCTGGGCGCAAATGATCGCCTTCGTGTGGGCCTAGTTGGGTGCGGCGGCCGCGGCAAATCCGTCATGTCGGTCTTCCAAAAGAATCCTGCGGTCGAAGTGATTGCTCTCTGTGATGTCTGGGGTGACCGAAGCGATGAGGCTCGACTGAAAGCTCCCGGAGCCGCAGCCTTCTCCGACCACCGCAAGCTACTCGAATCCAAAGATCTGGACATAGTTTTGATAGCCACCCCGGATCACTGGCACGCCGCGATTGCCATTGATGCGCTAAACGCCGGCAAAGACGTTTATGTAGAGAAACCGCTGACTCTGCGGATTGAAGAAGGCCCACTGGTGGTCAAGGCGGCGCGCGTGAACCGGCGAATCTGCCAGGTAGGAATGCAGCAGCGCTCGGGACCGCACTACCTCCGCGCCCGGGATGAATACTTCCGGACCGGGAAGCTTGGCAAGGTCCTGCTGGTTCGGACCTGGTGGCACGGCAACGCCGCACACCTGCGTAAGGCTCCCGATGCTCTGCGCAATAAACCTGCTAACCTCGATTGGAACCGCTATCTGGGTTCAGCCGGTTGGCGGGACTGGGATCCCCAGCAGTTCTACAACTTTCGCGCGTTCCTGGATTTCGGCGGCGGTCAAGTCACAGATCTTTTCACGCATTGGATTGACGTCGCACACATGTTGATGGAACAGGATATGCCGTGCTCGGCGGTGGCTAGCGGTGGTGTTTACTTCTATAAGGACGGACGCACCGCGCCCGACACGATCAACGTCCTGCTGGGATACCCCGGCGAGTGGACGGCGACTTTTGAAGGGACTCTCGCTCCGGGCGTCACTGGCTCCGCTGTTGAATTCTGCGGCACTCAGGGCCGGCTCATGATCGATCGTCTCGGTTTTGAGTTTTTTCCACTGGACACAAAGGCTCCGAGTGTCGTAATTAAGTCAGATGCTCATCTGGAAACGGCGCATGTCGGCAATTTTCTCGACTGCGTGCGATCCCGCCAGTTGCCAAATGGGGATGTTCTGGTTGGACACCGCTCCGCCCAGGCTTCTCATCTGGGCAATCTGGCTTACGTGCAGCAGCGCCGTCTTCGCTTTGACGGGCTGCGCGAAGAAATCCTGCCGGGGTGAAATTGGCGGGAGTGAAACATTCTGAGCCGCGGACGGCGCAGTTTCTGGGTAAGTTTGTGGGGGCTAGAAGGGGACGACCATGAGAAAGATCATTCTGCTGATGTTTAGAAATACTATAGTTGCGCTTGCCATGGGGCTGGCGCTAATTGCGGGCTCCGCGTCCGCGCAGGAAACCCGAGGGAGTATTCTTGGCAGGGTTTCAGATTCGACCGGAGCGATCGTTCCGAACTCGTCAGTGACGCTGTTGAACGAAGGCACAGGGGTCACGAACTCTTCAGCAGTGACAGAGTCCGGAGAGTACACTTTCCTCAACCTCGATCCCGGCCAGTACACCGTAACTGTGACGGCGACAGGCTTCAAGAAATCGATCATCAAGCAGGTCACGCTTTACGTCGCGCAGAAGGCGAGAGTGGACGTAGCGCTTAGCGTTGGTGCGGTGGAGACGAGTGTGGAAGTGCAGGCCTCGATCCCGGTGGTTCAGTCCGACCAGGCGAGCGTCGGCAGCGTGGTCGATAACAAACAAATCAATACAATGCCGATGAACGGGCGTTCCTCCCTGTTTGGCCTGATGGCGCTGGCTCCGGGCTATACGCGAGCATCGGTGAACGCGCTGGTCGCCGGAGGTACGTGGGCGGGTTCGGCCAATATGACTGTGGATGGCGCGTCGAACACCGACGTCGGCGGCGCGCGATTGCTTCCGATCGGACCGTCGCTGGAGTCCATCGCGGAGTTCAGCGTGGTGAGTAACGGCACGTCGGCCGAATACGGACGCGGCGGCGCACAGGTGATCATAGCGACACGGGCGGGGACAAACTCGGTCCATGGTTCACTTTTCTACTTCAATCGCAATCGCGTAACTGCGGCCAAGAACTTCTTTGCGACCGGGTTGCCGAATCCGAAGTTCAACCGGAACGAGTTCGGAGGTTCAGTCGGGGGACCGATTGTGAAGAACAAGCTGTTCTACTTCGGAACCTACGAAGGGCTTGAGCAACGTTCTACCGGTACTTCGTTTGTCGCTATGCCAACGACCGCGTTGAAAAATGGTGATTTCACCGGACTCGCCGTAATTCGAGATCCCTACACCGCAGCGCGCACACCTTTTCCCAACAACGCGATTCCGTCGGGCCGCTTCAGCCCGGTCTCTGTCGAATTGCTCAAATTTGCGACTGACCCCAACGGTCCGGGTACGGGTGCCGCGGGTCTGGGCAACAACTTCGTGGTTAATAATCCTACCAAGGAGTTCAACGATCGTTACACGGCGCGCATTGATTACGAATTGTCACCCAAGGATCGAATCTCAGGCCGCTATTTCCAGGTGGACAATGGGCCATACCAGGCGGCGGGCGGCGGCACGGATAAGTTCGGCAACTGGGGTGGAAATGGAACCGCAACGAAGAACGTCGTGGGCAGCTACTCGCGCATTATCACCCCGAGTCTATTCATGGAAGCGCGCTTCTCGTTCCAGCACGCCAACCTTTTCCGCACCCCTCAGAATGGTGGTTATGATCCCAGCAAGCTGATTCCCGGATTGATAGCCCCGCTAGCGGGACTCGGTGGACTTCCGACCGTGACAATCCTTGGGTTCCGCGGCTTCGACGACAGGCCGGGTTCGGGCGACCGCTCCCTTCGCTATGAGTATTTCCATAACGCGACCTGGATAAAGCGCGCGCACACCGTGAAAATGGGTTTCGAGTTTTCCCGCAGTTCGGCATACAACTGGCAGAACACCGCTCCGTTCCGGGGCAGTTTCCGGTTCGACGGACGCTACACCGGCCATTCCTTCGCAGATTACCTGCTCGGCACGACCACGCAAACCGGTCGCGCCAGCAAGAACGCAGAAGTGGACATGGTAAACAATCGCTGGTCGGCCTTCGTTCAGGATGACTGGAAAGTAAATCGAAAGCTGACTGTGAATCTTGGTGTGCGCTATGACTTCTATGGCGTGTTCAGCAATGCCAAGGGCGACCTTTCCAGCTTTGATCCGGAACTCGGAAAAGTGGTGTTGATCTCTGGTACACCCGACCCACGCTTGATGAGCACATTGCCAGTCGTGCTTGGCAAGGACCTGGGTCTCGACTCATCTAACTGGTACAACAACGACCGCAACAATTTCGCACCACGCGTCGGCTTCGCGTACAGGCCGTTCGGTGGAACGCGATTTGTGGTTCGCGCGGCGTACGGGATTTACTACAACGACGTTGGCGGCTACTCGTTCCTGGGAGTGCCGTCGAATCCGCCTTTCATCGTCTCTGAGACATTCGACGCGCCGCCGGGCACCACGCCTACGCTCACTTTTGCCACTCCATTTGCCGGAGCCGGCACAATTCCCAGCAGTCCTCGAGTGGCGGCGTGGGCGCGCGACCGCGTGAATCCGTATCAGCAGCAGTGGAACTTCACGCTGGAAAGCGAGGTTGTTCGCAACACCGCTGTGCGTGTGTCTTATCTTGGAAACCTCGGATTGCATCTTGATCGCGTATTTCCGATGAACGAACCCTTGCCGGCACCTGGCAACGTACAGGCGCGCCGACCGTATCAGCCCTTCGGCAATATCAACTATCAGGAGACCGGGCGCAACTCCATTCTGCACGCGCTGCAGGTGGGCGTAATTCGCCGCTACAGCAACGGTCACTCGTTCCAAATGGAGTACCAGTTCAATCGCGCGCTTGGCGAGAACACGTTCGCTTCCGCCCCGATGGACTTCCGAAATTCTCGGCTCGACCGCGGCAACCTAGACTACGTGCGCCGCCATGTACTCACCACAAATTACGTCTACGACCTGCCGTTCGGCAAGGGACGCCCATACCTGACCGGTGTCAGCGGATTCGGCGGCAAAATGATTTCGGGCTGGCAGTTAACCGGGATCGTCAGCATGGGGACCGGAGAGCCGTACTCGATAACCTTCACGAGCACCACAGTCGGCTGGCCCAGCAGCCGCGCGGACATCATTGGAAACCCGAACGTGGACAATCCGACGATCGATCGCTGGTTCGATCCTTCGGCCTTTGGTGTTCCCGCTCCGTTCGAATATGGCAACTCCGCACGAAACATGCTCTTCGGTCCGGGTTACTTCAACTGGGATGCGGGCATCCTCAAAAACACAAACATCACAGAACGCATGTTGCTGGAATTCCGTGCTGAGTTGTTCAACGTTCCAAATCATCCGAATTTCGGACTACCTGCTTCGAGCATCAGCGTGCCCGCTAGTGTGGGTCGTATCAGCAGCGCCGGTGACGCACGCACCGTGCAATTTGGGATGAGACTGCGATTCTAATTGCGGAGCATGGACCGGCGTGAATTCCTGAAAGCATGTAGTCGCTCACTCGCCGGTTCAGTCCTATTGGGTGATACGGCGGGAGGGCAGCCGCACTCGGGCACAAGTGTTCAAGCCGTGATTGAGAACGGCTTCCTTGCGACGGGCGGTCTTTGCGCACGCGGATGGTACGCGGGCGTGGTGGTTCTGGACAACGGCGAGTCTTCATTCTGTCGTGGGCTCGCCGATCCCGGGCGTTGGGCGTGTCTCTACGAAGGCACTGGTTTCGATGCTGAAGTCCGGAAGGCTCAGCTGTGGCGCGAGGCGATTGGCAAGACGTCGCAACGACTACTGTTTCGTTCACGTGCGAACCCATCAACGGATCAGCAGCTTGCCAGGGCAGAACGCATTTTAGGCCCCGCGACACCGCGCGAGTCTACTGAAGCGCCCACGGTTGTGTGGATTGAGCGCGAATCCGGACAATGGAGTTTGAAGCGATTCGACGGCACGAAGACGCACACTGTCCTGCGTCCGAAGCAGCGGATGCGCCGCCCCGCTGTTGCGGCCAGGGAACGTGCCGTGGTGATCGCTTGTGAGGTTGAGGGGCCTAACACCACAGTGCAGTTGTTCTCAACCGCAGGTGCTCCTCTGGCGCAGATCGAAGGGCAGCGTCCCCGACTTGCAACGGATGGCAGACGCCTTTTCGTGTTGGTGGAAAGAGCGACCAGCGATTCAATAACGACGCACCTTGTCGAACTCGACGAGAGGATGCGCACAGTGCGAGAACTCAGCGTTCCGGCGCGCAACGACTACACCTGGAAGGGCGATCTGCAGTACAATCGCGCAACGGGTGCTGTGAACGTTGCAGTGGAATCCTGCGGCGCGTTTGGCGAGCATGAGCAACTGTCTCTTGCACGCGATCTTTACTGCTGGACCTTGAGCAGGGGCGAATCCAATTTCAAGCCGTTGCTCGACGAAAATCGCGTGCCTGCCGACTGCAATTCGTCCGCCATTGAGCCGCGGCTGTTTGCGTTGGATGGCGGCATTCAAGTTGCGTATCGCCAGTATCGGGTTTCGAAGGTGCGCGGCACTTTCGGGTGGGATGTCTGGCTCGCATCGATCAAGAACAATCGTTGGGATTCACTCAATCGAGTCACCGCCAACTACGGGACAGCCGACACCGGCTACGACATTCTGGAAGACGGCGGCCGCAGCATAGGCGTATTTCCGTGCCGCTCACATTTTACCGGCGGCCACATCACGGCGCGCTACTGGACCGAGGTTGTGGACATCGGTTCACCGGAGCCTCGGCCGTTGCCTGCGCAGCCAATCCGGACGCGCTGCGAAACGGTCGAGGGGCGTCGCCAGATCTGCCTGGAGCCAGAGCCTTTGAAGAATGCGCCGCACGGGTTTCAGTTGATCTGGGCTGATCTCCACCGACACACAACCTACTCCACCTGCCAACCAGCGACGAACGGTCTGCCGGAAGAGCATCTCCGGTTCGTGCGCGACGTGCTGGGCTGTCAGGTGATTACGCTCACGGAACACGGCCATCACATGACAGCCGCGGAGAGCACCTACATTCAGGATCGCGTTGAAGAGTACGCCGGCGACAAAGGTATCGTGCTTTACGCTGACGAGCCAAATCCCGAACCGGGCCGCCACACGAACTTCTACACCACAAAGCGCGAAATCTTTGAGCAGTTGCGCACGATCTTCATGTCGCATGGCCGTGCTCGCGCGGATGTCTATCGCCACATTCGCCAGGCGCTACCAAAGCGGTCAGTCCTGGCGATTTCGCACTTCCATGGCAAGCCACTTCCTGGTGAGGCCATGAAAGCCTTGTACGATCCGGAAATCGATGTCGCGATGGAAGCCATGCAGATCCGCAGCAATGTAATGCTCGATTTGCATCGGGAGAGTAGCGGTTTACTCTTCCCGAATGACTGCCTCGACCTCGGCTTGAAGTTCGGCCTCGTGGGCGGCACCGATCACACGTTTGCGCTAGACAAGCGTTTGAACCATTACTGCCTTACAGGCTTGTGGGTTCGTGACGCCACTGCAGAAGGGGTAGTTGAAGCGCTACGCTCACGGCGCACCGTGGCAATGTCGAACGGGAAGCTTGCGATTTGGGCGACGCTCAATGGACTGGCGATGGGAAGTGAGGTCGTGGTTGCTGGCGGCGTTCACGTAAAGACCGAGCTATCGTGCCACAGAAAAATCAAGCGCGTGGGATTGATGCGCAATGGTGCTCTGCTGCAATGGATCGCCGTGGGCAAAACGCATGCGTCCCTGACGCTCAGCGATCCGGAGCCGCCGACAGGCCAGCACTGGTATGTCGTGACAGCGGAGATGGAGACTGCATATCCAACCTCCGGAATCGGCCACGCTTCGCCGTTTTTTGTTACAGTCAGATCCTAAAAAACATGAGAATCGGAACTATCATCCTGGTCGTGGGCGCTTGCGCTTCGGCCTTGTTTGGCCAAAGTCAGAATCGCCTCTGGTACCGGCAACCTGCTGCTGAATGGGTAGAGGCTTTACCCATCGGCAGTGGACGGCTTGGAGCCATGGTCTTCGGCAAAACTGGTACTGAACGGATTCAGCTCAACGAGGACTCCGTGTGGGCCGGCGAGAAACGTGATCGCATCAACCCGGAGGGACTTGCGGCTGTGCCGGAAATTCGCCGGCTGCTGCTTGCTGGAAAGCCGGTGGAAGCCGAGGCGCTTGCCGAACGGACCATGATCGGCACTCCCAAGCGGCTGCCTCCCTATGAAACCCTTGGAGACTTGACGATCGATTTCGGCGCAGACTCGAACGTGACAGAATACGGCCGGGAATTGGACCTCGACACCGGAGTTGTGCGGATCAGCTACCAGAGGGGCGGGGTCAGGTATGTCCGCGAAGTCTTCGCCTCGGCAGTGCATCGCGTGATCGTAATCCGGCTCACGGCCGACAAACCAGGATCGATTTCCTTCAGCGCCAAACTCAGCCGCGAGTTGGATGCAATGGCGGAATCGAGCGGTCCGGATAGCATCGTCTTGCGCGGCGAAGCAATCATTCACAACAAGAGAAATCTGGACGAGCGCAAGCTGGGCGCGAAGTTCATTGCCGTCGCACGAAGCTTTGCCGACGGCGGCCGGGTCGCCTCGCGCGACGGTATGCTCAAAGTGGATCGTGCAAACTCGGTCACGCTTCTGGTTTCGGCCTCTACTAACCTTCGCGCGGCCGAGCCTTTCGCCGAGTGCCAACGTGTTCTGCAATCCGCCCCGCGCGCCTATGCGCAAATACTTTCAGCGCACATCGCCGATCACAGCCGCTTCTTCCGCCGCGCACAGATCTTACTGCCGAAAACTCCAAACAGCGCCCTGCCTACCGACGAGCGGATAATCGGGTTTCGCCAGGGCCGCCCCGATCCTGAATTGGCTGCGCTCTATTTTAACTTCGGCCGTTATCTGCTGATCGCCAGCAGCCGGCCGGGTTCGATGCCGGCGAATCTGCAAGGTATCTGGAACGAGAAGATCGATCCCAACTGGGAAAGCAAGTACACGATCAACATCAACACGGAGATGAACTACTGGCCCGCCGAGGTGGCGAATCTGGCGGAACTGCATGAGCCGCTTTTTGATTTGATCGATAAGGTGCGAGTCTCCGGTCGCGATACCGCCAAGCGGCTTTACGGCACCAAGGGCTTCGTGGTGCACCACAACACGGATTTCTGGGGACATACCGGACCTGGTTGACGGCGCCATTTGGGGCATCTGGCCGGCCGGCGGCGCCTGGCTTACGCTTCATCTCTGGGACCACTACGATTACGGCCGGGACTTGCAGTTTCTGAAGCAGCGAGCGTACCCCGTGCTGAAGGAAGCAGCCGAGTTCTTCCTCGAGAACCTGTTCGATGACGGCAAGGGACACCTCGTGACCGGTCCGTCTATTTCTCCTGAGGTCGGCTATGTGCGACCCGACGGTGTGAAAGCCACGCTCACCATGGGACCCTACGCAGACACAGAGATTGTGCGCGCGTTGTTCAGCCGCGTCATTGAAGGGAGTACTGCGCTCGGCGTCAACCTGGAGTTCCGTAACCGTGTTGTTGCCGCGCGCGCGAAGCTGCCGCCATTTCGCATCGGCAGCCGTGGCCAACTGCAGGAGTGGTTGGAAGACTATGCGGAAATGGAACCAAAGCATCGGCATGTGTCTCATCTCTTCGCACTGTTTCCTGATGATCAGATCACCCCGAGGCGTACGCCGGATTTAGCGCAGGCAGCGGCACGCTCACTTGAATTGAGAGGCGACGGCAACGTCGGTTGGTCCAGAGCCTGGATGACGAGCCTGTACGCTCGTCTGGAACAGCCCGAGCGCGCCTATGCGATGTTCGCGGCCTTGCTTCGCGAACACACCAATCCGAATCTGTTCGACGGCTGCTACGCCAACCGTCCCTTGCCGTTCCAGATCGATGCGAACTTCGGTGGCACCGCTGCCATCGCGGAATTATTTCTGCAAAGTCACAGCAATGAATTGAGCCTGCTTCCCGCCCTTCCCGCCGCGTGGCCTGACGGCTCTTTCCGCGGACTGCGTGCCCGTGGTGGGCTGGAGGTGGACGCGTCCTGGACTGGCGCGAATGTGACCACCCTCACACTCCGTGCGAGTGCCAGCGGTGAGCGGCGCTTGCGTCTCCCGCGTGGTCAATTCGTGAATGCTATTCGTTCACAAGGCCGTGCCGTGCCGTTTCGAAAGGAATCCTCCGGAGCGATCTCAATGCGCGTTGCGGCCGGCCAGACCTACAGCTTTGAATTGCGAGGCTCCCGGTGAACTTCTTTTATTTCTGCGCGAAAACGGCACGCAGGAATTCGATTGTTCGCGGTATGATGCGCTCCGAACCAGGACCATTGAGAGCATGGCCTTTTCCCTCGAACCAGACCACCTCATGACGGGCTGACTTGCTGCGCAGTTCCTCAATCAGCCGCTGGGCCTGTCCGGCAGCCACGGCCTGATCCTCTTTCCAGTGGAAGATCAAAACCGGCGGACCGTCTGAACGCACATGTGTGATCGGGGATGCTTGGGCAACAATGGGAGCGCGCCGATCGCTGGTGCCGAGCAGTTCAGAAACCAGTGAATCACTGGTCTTCCCGGTCGTTTTGACCAGAGTGCCCTCAGCAGTTTCATTCATCCGCCAATCCCGCAAATCCGTCGGTGCCGAAACATTGACGATCGCTTGCACGGACTCCTCGGGAGCAGCTTTCTGGAAACCCGCAAGCAGAGCCAGATGAGCGCCCGCCGAGGCACCCAGTAATGCAATATGTGCGGAATCGATCTTCCATTTCTTTGCGTTCAAACGCAGGAATCGGAGCGCCGAACGCACGTCCTCAATCTGCGCCGGGTATTTCGCCCCAGGTGCAAGCCGGTATTGAACACTGACGGCAACGTAACCGCCGGCAGCCAGTTCCGGCAGGGTTTTGAGGAATGAGCGTTTGCTGCCCATCGACCACCCGCCGCCATGCAGGCACACTACAGCAGGGAACGGGCCATCACCATCAGGCACGGCGATGTCCATGTGCAACTCAGTACCACTGATTGTCTGATAGGGCACATCCTGTTCAACAGGCGGCGCTGCCGCAGCGGTCGCGATCCATAGCAGGACCAAAGGCAATAGAGTTCGCATCATCATGAAACCAGGTTTGCCACACCATTCAACGGATCGCCTGTGGAGCGCATCCATTCATCCAGCACTTTGTCGAGGGCTGTGATGCGCGATTCGTGCCCCGCAGTGCCAGCGAGGTTGCGCATTTCACACGGATCCTCACGCATATTGAAAAGCTGCACTCGCACAGGACTGTTCGTCTTGTAACGAATCAGTTTCCAGTCGCCCATTCGAACACCCCGCTGCAAATCCCGATACGCAAAGAAGAGCGACTCACGAGGCACTCCATCCTGCTTGCGGAGGATCGGAGCAAAACTCTTGCCTTCGACAGTAGCCGGGATTGGCAGCTGGCAAAAGTCACAAAGTGTGGGGAACAGATCGAGCACGTAACACATGGCTGCTGAACGCCGATTTGGTGAAATACCGGGGCCCGAAACAATCATGGGCACGCGCACACTGTGATCGTAAAGACTTTGTTTGCCCATGAGTCCGTGCTGACCCACTGCAAGTCCATTGTCGGATGCGAAGACAACGACGGTATCCCTGTCCCGCCCCGTGCGCTTCAACGCATCGAGAACGCGCCCGATCTGCTCATCCATGTGCGAGATCATCGCGTAATATTCCGCAAGATGCTGCCGGACGATTGGCTCAGTGCGCGGAAATGGTGCAAGCATCTCATCGCGAATCTTCAGTTCACCGTTGTCGAACGGATGTACCGGCAGGAAGTTCTTCGGCACACTGAGCGATTCAGGCTTATACATGCTACGGAACTTATCAGGTGGCTGCCGCGGATCATGCGGCGCCGTGTAAGCGACATACATCATGAACGGCTTCTGGCCTGAATGACCCTCCAGGAAACGGACGGACGCATCGCTGAACAGCTCTGACGAATGCTTCGAGCCGAAACTATCCGGAGCTGCCGGATAGTTCCCATCCGCACGAAATTGATGAAGCGGCACCTTCCAGTGATCGGATCCACCGCCCATCAATATGTTCTCGCCCTGGTCAAAGCAGCGAGCATAAAGCGGGGCGCGGTTGTGCCACTTTCCGGTACCGAATGTCGTGTAGCCGTTCTCGCGGAAATGCTGCGGCAGCATTGCGAACGGACCCTTGCGTCCGCGTCCTGTGACTTCAGCGGTAAGCCGCTCATCGGCCCGGAAGAGTGACTGTCCCGTCAGCATCGCCGCACGGCTGGCGACGCAGACTGCAGGTGAGACGCCACCCATAATATGTGCATTCGTGAAGCTGACCCCGTCATGCACTAACCGGTCGAGGTTAGGTGTGCGTATCTCTCTATTACCCAGGGCGTGGATGGTGTTGAAGCTCTGATCATCGCTGAACAGGAACAGCACATTCGGCCTGCGCGGCGCAGCCTTCAGGATGGCAGGAAAACCTGCGAGCAGGCTCCGGCGGGTAATCTGACTCGTCGCGATGCTCATGCCGGACTCCTATAGTCTGCCCCTTGATTACTGCGCCGGCAGGAGGCGCGCCACTGCTCGAGCACCGCTCTCATGCGTTTCACATCCCGAGGACGCTGCGTTGCGAGGTTGCTGGTTTCGGCGGAATCGACCGCAATGTCATAGAGCAGGTCGGGCTCGTCACTGAGATTCGTGAGCAGCTTCAGTCGCTCTTCAATCAAGGCAAGCCGCGGAGACCCTCGCGTGATCTTCGTGGTCTCAAACGCGACCGGCTTCGGGCGGGTTTGTAACTCACCACGCAAGACAGGTATGAGGCTGACGCCATCGATCGGGCGATCATCAGGCGCACGCATTCCAACTGCGTCCAGGATCGTCGGGAAGTAGTCTGACGTGGAACTGATGGTGTTCACGACACGGGAACTCTTGATAACATCCGGCCATTCGAGCATTCCTGGCACACGAACGCCACCCTCAAACAGACTGGCCTTGCGACCACGTAGCCGGCCTGCGGAACCCGGCCAGTCTTTATCGAGTTGATCTCCTTCCGGCCCGTTGTCACTCGCATACCAAAGCATCGTATTGCCCGCAACGCCAAGCCCTCGCAGTTCCGAACGCAATCTGCCGAGCTCCTGATCCATCGCGGTGATCGCGCCCCAATAGTGTTGCTGCGTTTCGGTGTGCTTTGCATACATGGCGCGAAACTCCGGAGTAGCCAGGACAGGCAGATGCGGCGTATGCATCCAGATCACAGCAAAAAACGGTTTTTTGTCCTGAGCTGCGCCTTGGATAAAACGCAGGGCGCGGTCCATGATGAGCTTGGAATCGTCACCCTTCAATTCGCCCCTCACAGGTTTGCCGTTCTCCCAATACTCTACGGCGGGCGGATCAACCGTTGGGACCTTTCTGGTAGTCGAGAACCACTCGTCGAAGCCGGCGTCTGAGGGCGAAGCCTTCTTGGGTCCTTCGAAGTCACCCAGGTGCCATTTCCCGAAATGACCAGTCCGATAGCCAGCAGGACCGAGCACTTCGGCGAGGGTGATTTCCTGGTCCGGCAAGGCATACTCCGACGCTTGCCCTGGACGCCCTGCATTCGCGAAGAAGATCCCGTAGCGAAAAGGATGCCGGCCAGTCAGACAGCTACCCCTGGTGGGTGAGCAGACTGGAGCACCGGAATAGAAACGGTCGAAACGGATACCGCTTCTCGCCATAAGATCCATATTTGGCGTCTTGAGGATCTGGTGGCCGTTATAGCCGGTATCGCCCCAACCCTGATCGTCTGCCATGAAGAGTATGACATTAGGTCTGCGCTGGGGATTCTGAGCGCTCGCAGTGGCGGCCAAACTGGCAACGCCACCGAATAGTAGTCTTCGCCTGCTAAGGAAAGGTTTCATCGTGCGGACGATCCTCTGGGCGCGCAGCGCTCGAGTGCGGGACGTACCCGATCTGCGACTTGCTGTCCCAACTGCCAGTTGGCCTCAGCTGTGAAGTGGACATTCCCAGGCCCAAGGAAATACGATGCCGGAAAACTCGAGGTGGTGGTGAACAGGTCGTTGCTGGGGATCCCATGCGATGCCATCACGCGCGCGGCAATTTCGTTGTACTTGCGTTCGTCACCCTGGTGGCGCCCGAGTTCACCAGCCGGCACGAAGCTTGTATTCGCCCACACCAGACAGGCCCCTGTAGCTTCGAGTCGCTTCACAATGGTTTCCAGGTTCTTTTCGTACTGCTCCGGCGGCACGGAGATCTTTCCGTGCACCTTATCGCGCCGCCCAAGGTCCTTCGATTCGGGATTGCGATAACAAAGGTCGTGCAGACCCCAGTTAAAGTGAATCACAGTCCATTTCGTTTTGCCCAGCCATATCGAAAGATCCGTAAGTGCCTCCGCAGTGGAGCGGCAATTCAGCGGTTCGTCGCGGCCCGGCGCTACAGGACGGACCACATTCGCCTGGCCTTCAAGCAGATGCCGGACTTCGCGCGTGTAGCCGATGGATATCGAGTCTCCGAGCAGCAGGACGCTGGGGAGCAATGGATTGATTTCCGTTTCCCAGCCGCCCTTTCCAAAGCTGGGGCGCGCCGTAGCAGTCGCGACGACTTTTGGCATAACAGCATCGCGCCAGGTGTCGGACCGGAATGGCGAAGCCGGCAGCCCTTCAGCATTCCCCAGTTTTGCGTCGGGGTTGTCCGCCCATGCGTATCTGACAGCCACGGGGGAAGGCACCGAAGTGTTGCTGACCACGATGGTTTCTCCGTCAACTCGCGCAGCGGCAGCGACGAATTCGCGGTTGCGTCCTGCAATAGTGAAGCCTTTCAGAGCCTGGTGCTTTGGAGGGCCCAGGCCCCCGCCAACCGAGTTGAACCAGATACGCAGTGCGTTGCCCTCCGTCGTGACGCGCCGATAAACAGGGCCCGAATAGACTACTTTTTCATTGAACGCGATGGCTCGGGCCGCAAGAGCAAGTCGCTCTCCCACCGCAACCTTGTTTTTGGGATGAATGTCTTTGGCCGAGCCGACATCGATCGTGACTGCCATGCCGGTTGCTGGAACCGTTTGGACCGTATAGGACTGGGCTTCGCGGAGTTCGGGCCATTCGGTACCAGGCCCGGTGCCCATGCCTTCGTAGTTGGCCAACTGAACGAAGAGGAAGGGTAACCGTCCCATGTTCCAGCGCGCGCGCCAACCCTCGATGAGAGCCGGGAAGAGCGTCTTATAAAGTTCACTCTCGGCCCGGGAGGCGTTGGTCTCGCCTTGATACCAGATGAAACCGCGAATCGAAAAAGGCGTGAGCGGTGCGATCATGCCGTTGAATAGTCCACTGGGGATGTGTGAGCTACCGGGCCCCATTGGGGAGCGCGGGCGGAGGCTCTCGACCTTGCCGCTTTCCTCCCAACGCTTGATGTCGATCTCGAACTTCTTCTTCGCTTCAGGATATTCACTGAGGAGACGCGCCCACTTGTTGAGGTAGTAGTGAAGCTGAGGTGCAGCTTGGAGTTCCTCGCGGCCAATCCAGCTTTCGGCCGGAGTGCCACCGCGCGCTGCCTGAATCAGTCCGACAGGCACGTTCAAGTGCTGGTGCAGACGCCGTCCGAAGACGTACGCAACAGCAGAGAAATCGGGGATCGTCTCAGGCGTGGTTGCTGTCCAGCTCGCGTTGACATCATCCTGGGGCGCTTCGGCAATGCGGTGCGGCACCTTAAACAGACGCAGGTTCGGATGCCTGGCCGCAGCGATTTCCTCCCTTGCTCCGCGCGATAGTTTGACGTGCCACTCCATGTTGGACTGGCCTGATGCGACCCAGACCTCACCTACAAGAACGTCTTTCAGGACGATTTGATTCTTTGCACTCACTTTCAGTGTGTCGGGTCCACCAGGGCGCTGCGGCATTAGGAACAGCTCCCAGCGTCCGGACTCGCCGGCGGTGGTCGCAACTTCAGACGAGCGGAACTGGACCTTCACTTGTTCGCCTGGATCCGCCGTACCCCAGATGCGCACGGGCTCATCACGTTGCAGAACCATGTGATCAGAAAGGATTGCGGGCAGCTTCACATCTGCGCCAAGCGGGGAGCTAGTCAAAAACAGAAGGCAGGACAGCATCCTGCAGGGAGTGAGATGATGATGCGTCATTTTGCTTTGCTTCCGGGAATCCACGGTTTGTGAAGCGTAAGTTCGATTACGGAGACGTCGGGGTGTGGCGATTGCCCGGAAAGATCGATCTGTAGCCCGGTCCCATCCTTGCTGACTCTGAGTGGCGTATTGGCGCTCATCAAACGCGCCGACTTGACGGGATGTGGGAGCGTTGGCAGCGAGAGTTTGCCGCTGGCTGGCCAGTTGAACACATGCACGAAGATTCTGTTGCCTTTGGCCGTGGTCCGGATGTCAGCTTCGCCCTGGATGGGCCCGTAGATCGTACCGTAGATAGCTTCGCCGTGCGGCTTCAGCCATGCGCCAATACCGCGCAGCAGGTCCTCAACCTCAGTCTGAATCGTGCCGTCTGGCTTCGGTCCAACATTCAGGAGAAAGTTCCCTCCCCGGCTGGCAACCTCCACAAGGGTTTGGATCAGTTCCTTGCGGGGCTTGAACTTCTTGTCATTCGGATTGTAAGTCCAGGTCTCATTGATCGGAATGCACATTTCCCACGGACGGAATTCCTTGAGTGCTGGAACTTCCTTCGAGATGTCTGCACGGACAATCCTGCTTGGCGTGCCCTGGACAATCGGTCGCGTCTTTGTCGGTATGCGTCGCGGGAAAACGTTCTCGCTAATATCAAAATCGCCGGGGGTACCAAGACGGTTGTTGATCAGGGCATGCGGCTGCAGGCGCTCGATCACGCGTTCGAAGCGGGCACCGCTATAAGGCGTTTCCTTGAAGCCGTCAAACCACACAATCGGTATTTTGCCGTAGCGTGTGAGCAATTCTTCGAGATGCAATTCCATGTAGTCGAGGTAAAGCGGCCACTCTGGACGATGCGGCTCTCCCAGATAGTTTTTGCTCGCTGCGATCGAGGTGTCACGGTAGCCCGGATGATCAAGGTCAGGCGGAGAGTAATAGAAACCAAGCGGCATGCCGCTCTTCAGGCAAGCCTCTGACAGTTGGGCGAGTACGTCCTTGCCGTAGGGGCTGTTCGTGACCTTGTATTTTGTGTAGCGAGAGTCGAACATGCAGTAGCCATCGTGATGCTTGGTGGTGAAAACCATGTACTGCTGTCCGGCTTCACGAGCGAGCTGGATCCAGCTCTGCGGATCGAATTTGTCGGGATTGAAGCGTTTCGCAAACGCGCGATACTCGTCGTCAGTCACGTTGCCAAGCTTGGGCATGGCGCCTGGCAGCATCATTGGCCAGGAGCCCTCAAGCCCTGCCACTGAAGCAATGCTCCAGTGGACGAACATACCGAAGCGCGCATTCTGAAACCACTCCATGGTGGCTGAGCGCGGACCCGTTGCTGCGCGAGTCTGGCCTGTCAGGGTTGGTGCGGTGGCCAACAAACAGAATATTCCCGCCAGTGAAAACTGCATTCGAGCGTTCAGAATTGTACTCCCAGGTACGCACTCAATCACAGACTACCATTCGTTCACGGTTGAACAGCGCCGGGAGCACGGATTTAAGGATATTAGGCTATGGCATCGGTTTCAAGTGAGTTCACTGTGAATTCCCCTGTAAAAAGGCCAACGTGGGGCACCCGGTTATAGTCAGAGCGTGAGGGTTACTGCACTCTGACCCGAATCGGCACATCCTGCCGGAACTAGCGATTTTTGAGTGGGCGGCTGATGAGCATCTTGAGTTTCGATTTGGGACTCACGAGCTTACCGGCGAGGATGTCTTCCTCTTGAAATCGCGCCATGAGAATCTCGCCATCCGTATTGCGATTGCGGTCATACGAGATGTAAAGTGTGCCGTCCGGAGATTGGAAACCGTCGGGGTAGGATATCCCCTTGCGCTCATCGAGCATGAGACCGCCCTTCCAGGTGAGCCCATCGTCCTCGGAAAGCCAGGCCGTCAGTTCACTCCGGCCATTGTGCGCGGTCATCGTCTCGCCATGTTTTATCAGCAGCAGGCGTCCGGAAGCCAAACGGCGCAAATGGAAACGGGCCGTGGGGTGGCTGATGCCGTCGGCTGCGGAAGGCGGGGCCCAGGTCTTGCCGCGGTCGGTTGAGGTACTCTGCATGAGCGGACCGCCCGTGCGCGCCAGCATCCAGAGGCTGCCGTCTTTCCGCTCCACAATCATGTGCTCATCCCAATTGGGGCGAGGGAATGCCACGCTCCCGAGACGTGTCCACGTCGAACCCTCGTCGGTCGAGAGGAATACGTTCGCGCCGCGGTAGGGATCCAATTCCCGAAACGCACCCTTGAAAGGACCAAAGCCCTCGTGGTTCAGAGAGACGGGCAGCAGCCATTCGCCGGTCGTGAGAACCGTGGGCTTATTGAGCGTAAATCCGTGCCATATGCGACGCGGGGCCGACCACACAGGTTGATCGCCATCGGGATTCTCACAAATAGAAGCCCACACACCGGACCGTCCATCGAACTGCATCATGGACTGATTGAAGAAGAGCCACAGTCTGCCCTTGGGGTCCGTCCAGAGATTGCCGACAAGCACACTGCGAAACATGGGCAGGCTTTTCGACTGGGCGTCGATCACCAGGCGCGGCTTTGACCAGGTCTCTCCGTCATCATCGCTGGAGGCCAGCACGAAGAAAGCCTTTGGACCATCTTCTCCCGCCACCCAGCAGGCCCAAAGCCGGCCTCCCGGTGCGCGTTCAATGCCGATGGTCATGCCATAGTCGAGTTGATCGTAATCATATTGCGGTAGAGGCGAGGTATTGAGCCGAGGCGGAATCAGGGCGAGATCGGCGATCTTTTCCATTACCTCAATCTCGAAAGTTCTAACATGTTCCGGGCTCATGGATGCGAACCGATCCTGAGGTAACTGCGTGCTCTGGCCACAAAGCGCACAACTGGAAAGCAGGGTGACTATTGCAAGGTAGATCTGCTTCATTCTTAAGCCAACCGGGTCGCTAGCCGCTCGTGATCGAGTCTGAAGTAAGGCTCCAGGCGGTACAGAATTTCTTCGAGGTGGTGGTGGACGTGGCGGCGCATGGCATCGTCTGCAGCCTGCTGATCCTGGGACTCCAGTACCTTAGCAATGCTGACATGCCACTGGTGCGGAAGTCGCCGGGTACCGAACAGCTTGTCATAGAAATGACCGAAGACCAGGTGCTGGTTCCGCTCGATCTGCTTGCGCAGATACGGACATTCGGTCGCGTCGGCGACACGGAGGTGGAACTGCATGTGATCGATCCGGAGTTGGTAGAGGTCCTCTTCCGACGCGTTCTCACCCAACTGGGCCGAATCCTCGTAGCGCTTATCGAGCGCTTCGGCAAGGACCACTAGTTCTTTTCGCTGCGCTTGCGTTGCCCGCTCGGCGAACAGCCGCGCGGCCTGGGTTTCGAGCGCTTCTCGCACCAGGCAGAATCCGCGGATGTCCTGGGGAGTGGGAACTCGGACGCGCGTGCCTACGCGCTTGCCGGTTTCCACAAGCATCTCCTGCTCCAGGCGCTGGATTGCCTCTCCGACAGGAAGGACGCTCATGCTCAGCTCCTCCGCTATCCGGCGGCGGTTCACCTCCGCGCCGACGGGCAACGTACCTCGGAGAATAGCATGCAGGATGTGATCGTACGCCTGGTCCGTCAGGCTCGCCTGGACGGCTCCCACGCGGATCACCCGCGTTTTCGCACTCCGTTTCACGCGCTTCACGGAAAAATTATAGCATGATTGCTCCCGGCTGATATTTTTTAGAATGAATTTGACATTTTATTCAGCGGAGCGATAATCTCGGTCGTGGGCCATCTCCAAGACCTGCTCGTAGCCGACAGTCCCGCCTGGGGCGTCTGGCTGAATCTCGGGTCGGCTGTCTCGGCCGAAATTGCCTCTTTGGCAGGCTATGACTGGCTGCTGGTTGACCTGGAGCACGGCTCCGGCGACTCGCGTGATCTCTCGCTGCAACTCTGGGCGGCCCAGGCGGGTGAATCCGCCACTATTGTGCGCGTGGCTAGCCTGAACGCTGCGGAAATCAAGCGTGTGCTCGACATGGGTCCGGCTGGCGTGATGATCCCCAATGTCGAGACCTTAGCCCAGGCACAGGCGGCAGTGGCGGCCGTTCGCATTCCGCCCCTCGGTGCGCGCGGCGCCGCGACATCCACACGCTCCAGCCGTTACGGTTTTGGCTACGAACACTACATTCAGACAGCGAACCGCGACCTGCAGCTCGTGGTTCAAATCGAATCAGTCATCGGAGTGGAGAATGCTGCCGCGATAGCCTGCACGCCGGGAATCGATGCGCTCTTCGTCGGTCCGCTAGACCTCAGCGTGAGCATGGGAATTACCGACCCCGATCGCGATGCCCGCTTCGCCAGCGCCCTCGAGAAAGTTGTTCGGAGCAGCAGCAGCCGGAAAAACTTCGGGGATTCTGGTGCGCTCGGCGGCTCAGGCGAAGCGTTATCTCGGCCTTGGCTTCCGGCTACTCGCCATGGGATCGGACCGGGGGATGCTGGCCTCGGCCATGCGGCGCGACATCGACGTACTGCGCTCGCTGCCCACGGTGGATGAGTGATGGAACACGGCGCCATGTTGCTGGTAAACCTCGGGACTCAAAGCCTCCGCGGGACGGTCCTTAACCGTCAGGGCAATCGTCTGTGGCATTTGTCCCTGCCGATGTCTACCCGGCGCGAGGGCCCGGTGGCCGAGCAGGATGCCTTCGACTGGAAGTCAGGCCTTCATTGCCTGCTCTCCGAACTCGGCAAACGACGGGAGTTGGCCAGCGAGATCCACGCCATCGCCGCCTGCGGTACCCTTGGTGGGGCGGTGATGCTGGACAACGACGGCGAACCGCTGCGGCCAGCGCTGCTGTACTCCGACGCCCGCGCCGACTCGTGTGCTGCCGAGATCGAGCAGTCAGCCGCCTTCGGTGCACTCCGCCGTGAGACCGGCTGGCGGGCCTACGCCGGCGACCTTCTTCCACAGGTCCTGTGGCTCGCCCGCGAGGAGCCCGAGACCTATGCGCGGGCGCGGACCATTCTGGACTCCACTGCATACCTGAACTGGCTACTGACAGGGTGCGCATCGCTTGATGCCTACTCGCTGCTAAGCTGCTATGCCCGACCTTCACATCTCGAGCTTCCGCGTCAACTGCTGGCTGAACTGGGCCTCGACATCCGCAAATTCGGCGAGCCGGCCGCGATCGGGGCCGTGCTGGGCTCACTCCTACCTGAACACGCGATGGCCTACGGGCTCCCTTCCTGCCCGGTCGTCTCGATCCCATATGACAGCATGACTGCTTACCTGGGCGCCGGACTGCGCTCGGAGGGTGATGCGCTCGATATTTCAGGCACAGTTACGTCCTTTGGCGTCCTCCACCCGGCGCAGTTCATAGACGGATCCCGGCGCGTGTACTCGTTTCCCATGCCGGGCGAGCAAGGTTGGCTGGTGCGCGGATCGACATCAATGTCGGGGGGCGCGCTTGAGTGGGCTCGCGGTGAACTGATTGGAGGCGGATTCGACCAGTTCGACGGTCTCGTGCGGGAGTCGCCACCCGGTGCACGGGGAGTGCTCTTCCTGCCATTTCTTGCGGGAGAGCGGGCGCCGCTATGGACAGCGGGCGCGCGCGGGGTCTTCTTCGGCCTCACCGCTTTGACCACCAAGGCGGACATGGCGCGGGCCGTGTACGAAGGAGTCTGCTGTTCGCTGCGCCACATTCAGAGCGTGATGGAGTCGGGCGGAGTAAGGATTGGGAGCGTCAAGATCGCGGGCGGATTGTCGCACAACGCTTTGCTCAACCGCATCAAGGCTGACATTACGCGCAAGACGCTCGTCCCGTTCAAAGACCAGGAACTGACGACGTTGGGCGGAGCCGCGATCGCGGGCCGGGCTATCCGATGGTATGGGTCTCTTGAAGAAGCGGGGGAGGCGCTCCTGCGGACGTGCCGGCCGGTAGAGCCGGACCCCGCCAATGCGGCACTGTACGATCGCCAATTCCGGCTGTATGTACAACTTGTCGAGCAACTGATGCCGCTGTTCCAGCATTCCGTTGAGACACCTGTGAGGATCGGACGATGACAGACGGTGTAAAGCGTAGAGATTTCGTGAAGAATGTGGCTGGCCTGGGGTTGGCCGCGACGGTTTTGCGAGCGGAGGCGGGCTGGCCGCCGCATTCGCTCGATCCGAAGTCCACAGATCCGATGCCTGTCCCGTATCTGGAGCGCCCACCCGAGGTAATCCCGATTGATGTCGGGCGGCAGCTCTTCGTGGATGACTATCTCATCGCGAGTACGGATCTGAAACGTACTCATCACACGGCGAAGAAGTTCGAGGGCAATCCGGTCTTCACAGCGGAGACGAAACATGAGCTGGCCGCTTCCACTTTGGGCGAACTTGGACACGAGGCCGTCACTTACCTCGGTCACGGCGGCGTGTTCTTCGATCCAGCGGCGAAGCACTTCAAGATGTTTTACACCGCTGGATGGCGGGGGCCGCTCGCACTCGCCACCAGCACAGATTTACGGCGCTGGACCCGCCCGCAGCTTGGAATTCTCGAAGACAATCTACTTCTGTCAGGCGGCAACGCCGCCGGTGGCGACAACTGTGTCTGGCTCGACCTGAATGCTAAAAACCCAGAAGATAAGATCAAGTTCCTTACAGATCACGGACGCAATGGCCATACCCTCCAAACCTCTGCTGATGGTCGTAAATGGTCGAAGGCCGTGCCGACAGGAAAGGCGGGTGACTACTGCTCGTTCTTCCACAATCCCTTCCGCCAGGTCTGGTGTTACAGCATTAAACAAGGCGGACCGCGCGGGCGAAGTCGCTGGTATCACGAGAGCGCAGATTTCCTGCAAGGCGCGGACTGGAGCCGTTCGGTTTATTGGTGCAATGCGGACCGTCTCGATGAACCCGACGCAGAAGTGCGCGTTGCACCGCAACTCTACAGCCTCAGCGCTGTGGCGTATGAAAGCGTCATGCTCGGCGAGTTCCAGATTCTTCTCGGCCCCGATAACAGAATCTGCGACCAGGGCAAGTTTCCAAAGATCACCGAGCTCAAGCTGGGCTTCAGCCGGGACGGCTTCCATTGGCATCGCCCGGATCGCCGCCCGTTCATTGGCGCCACCCGCCGGGAAGGCGACTGGGACCGCTCCTACATTCACGGCACCACAGGCGTGTGCCTGGTCATGGGCGACCAGCTTTGGTTTCCCTACTGCGCCTATTCCGGCGTCGCTCCCAGCGGAACGCGAGGCATGTATACCGGGGCCAGCATCGGTCTCGCCACGTTGCGTCGCGACGGGTTCGCCTCGATGGACGCGGGCGAAAAAGTGGGCACGCTGACAACCCGGCCGATCACGTTCAAAGGGAGGAATCTCTTCGTGAACCTTGATGCGCCTCACGGTGAGTTGCGGGCCGAGGTGTTGGGCACCGATGGCAAGGTGATCGCACCGTTCACGGCGGCGAATTGCGTCGCGCTGCGCGGCGATAAGACCCTTGTGCGTGTGAGGTGGAAGGGCGCGGACACTCTAGCGCCGGTGCGCGGCAAACAAGTGCGGCTGAGATTCCTGTTGAACAAGGGCTCGCTCTACTCTTTCTGGGTGACTCCTGATAGGAGCGGTGCGAGCCACGGCTACCTGGGCGCAGGCGGGCCGGGATTTGGCGGGATCATCGACACTTAAGGACTACCGACCTACTCGAGCTTGCCGAACATGATCCGTTCCTTCTGGCCTTGGGTGACGAACAGATAAACGCTGCCCCGATGTTCGCGGAACCCTGGATACTGGAACGATTTATCGGTCTCGAAGCGGTACTTGCGTTCCCAGTTCACGCCATCCACCGATACCTCGATGTTGAACACGGAGCGGGAGACGCCGTTGATGCGCGTCGCCTCCTGCCAGCCAAGATAGTAGATGCCGAAAAATTTCTCGAAGATTGGCTTGGAGCTGCTTCCATTCGGCACGAAATCGCGATACTCATTCACGCTCCAGGCTTTCCCGTCTTTGCTGGTGGTGAAGGTGTAGTTCTTGTTGCCTGCCTCCTGGCGGCAAATGGCCATCCATGTTCCGTCCGGCAGACGGTTCACCGCAGCCTCAGAGAGCTTCAGCGAGTCGGGCTGGTTGAAATGGCCGAGCACTTCGAAAGTATCCAGATCCGGGTTGAGCATTGCCAGCGCGTTCTGACCTATGGCGTAATTGTTGAGAACCGCATAGGTCTTCCCCTCGAAGAGTTTGAAGGAGTCAATCATGTAGAGACCGAAGTCCGCAGGCTTGTGCGTTAGTCCTTGCGCTACGGCGTCCTGGTAGAGTCGCTCGGGCTGCATGTCGAAGACGCCTGCGGCGGTCTTGATCTTCGCACGATGAATGCGGTTCTCAAAACTTGTCGTCTCGATGTCGAAGTCGAGATAGTAGGTTTGCGCCTGGCGTTGCCGGGGCGCTTCGCTGGCGAAGTAGCAGCGCAGCGTCTTGTCGTCCTTCTTGATGATGCGCGGGACGAAACAGGCCCCTTCGGGCAGCGTCTCATTCTCAAAGCTCTTTCCGCCGTGTGCCACCCGGATTATCTTTTCGACGGCGAGCGTCCTCAGATCTACTACCGAGAGGGTCACATAGATGAACGGCCATTGCGCACTTTCGCCGGGCTTAACGTCATTGACCATGGTTATAACGTAGGCGCGTTGGCCCATCAGGACCATGTCGGCATCGTGCGCCCCTTTCACCTCCGGCGCCGTCACCGGGATGAGTCCGTTCATCACCTTGTCTGCAGCGCTCTTCGGATCCCAGTCGGGTAGCAGTAGTTTACGGCCTGTTGAATGGACAAGCGGCTTGTCGAGCTTGTTAATCACCTGCTTCAGCCGGACATCACCCGAGACGTTTTTGCCGGCTATCACGTCCTTCTCGCGAAAGGTCGCCAGAAGGATCTCGCCGTCACCCTGGCGATCGCGGTCGTACACGATCCGAATTAAGCCGTCCTTCCCCTGAACTCCGTCGGGATACGAGACGTTCTTGCGCTCGTCAAGCAGCAGGCCCTCGTTCCACGTCTTTCCGTCGTCAGTCGAAAGCCGTGCCGTGATGTGGCTGCGGCCTGTGTACTTGTAGTGATTGACGAGCAGCAGGTTGCCCGAGCTCAGGCGGCGAATAAAAAAGCGCGAGCCGGGATCTGCAATCGTGCTCGCTTTCGGCTCCGACCAGTTCCTGCCGCGATCCGTCGAAAAACTCTCCCACAGAAAGCCACTGCCGGTGCGGATGAGCATCCATAGCCGCCGGTCGCGGAGTTCGACGATCATGTTCTCCAAGGCCCAGTGCGGCGCCTTCAACGAGCCGTGCAGTTTCCACGTCTTGCCCTTGTTCGTCGAAATACCCACACCCTGGAGTTGCCCGGGGCCAGCGAACCACTCGTGAGTCGGCTCCGCGGCGTGCGTGACCGGCATCATCCATTCTCCCGTGGAAAGCACTGTGGGCTTGTTCATACGAAAGCTCAGGGGTGCCTCATCGTAACCAACACGGAATTCCTCGCCCCACACCGGAGTAGCCGCATCGGGGCGCTCGCAGATGCGGGCGTAAACACCGTGCCGTCCCTGGTCCTTGTTGCCGCGGTTGAAGATATACCAAAGCCTTCGCTGCGGGTCGAGCCACAGTGTCGGATCGAAGGTGCGGTCACCCCCGCGGGGCCCGGCCATCGGCACCGGCGCACTGAACCGCTTGCCGTTGTCGTTACTGTAGGAGAGGTAAACCGTGTTCTCTGGCGCCGGTTCCTTTGTGCCGCCTGAATACCAGGACACGAAGAGCCTGCCTTTCGGTGTCCGTTCCAATCCTGGAATGCCTTGCCAGGTGCGAAGAAGGTCGGCCGGCTTTTCGGCGGACACACTGATCACCGAAATCAGCAGAGCGAGGATCATTCGCGCGTTGTTACTCTTTCCCATGTTGCTCTCCCTTACCATGCCTCGACGAATTACGCCCAACGATTCTTCAGGTGCAACACTGGAATCGGTATGTCCGCGCTTGTGCGATGGGTCTGTACGTTTCTCGCAGGCTGGCTAAAAGTACAACTTTAGCGCAAGCTGGATGATCCGGCCCGGGCCCACATTGGCCTGCGGCAGTGTGCCGAAGCCCTGCTGATAGTAGGTCGCGAGAACAGCTTCCCGCGAACCCGCCGGGAACTTGGCGGCAGTCGCGCCAAGCAGGTTCGGGATTGGTCCCGCGAACTGCAGACCGGTCTTCGACATAGGCAGGGCGGCCGTGAACAGGTTTCCCGTTGGGTCCTGGTTGACGTTGAATACGGCATGGTTCAGGGCGTTGAAGAACTCGCCGCGCAACTGCAGATAACGCTGGCGGTTTTCGAAGGGCCGGATCTCCTTGAATATGGACATATTCAGCGTTGGCTTCCAGGGGGCGCGCGCCCAGTCCAGTGTGCGCGCAGCGTTCCCTTGTTTACCAAACTCCGGAATCGCAAACGCCTGCGGGTTGAAGTACGGGGTTGTGTTGGCCCCCTTCTTGTCCCAAAGCGGATTCAGAATCGGCTGTCCCAGGACCATATCCGGGAACAGACGTTGCGGGCTGACCCCGAGGCCCGGGATACCGTTGGTGCTGGCCCAACTCACGATCGCTTGCATTGGCATGCCGCTGTACAGGCTACCCAGCGCGTTCAATGACCAATTCCCCACCAGTGCCTGCACCAGTTTGTTCGCGTTGCCCAACAGGAGTTTCTTGCGTCCGAACGGCAGTTCCGAGTTCATGGTCAGGTTCAGCCGGTGCCGGTTATCGTAAACCGATACCGACCGGTTCGACTTCAGATCCAGCGAGTGCTTGTAATTGTCCCAGCCGCTTGGCGAAATGTTACCGGTCAACCCGTTGTCGATCGATTTAGACCACGTGTAGTTGAAGCGGAATCCGAAACCAGTCGCGAAGCGCCGCTCCAGCGAAAACGTGCCGGCATTGTAGATCGAGTTGCTGTCGGTCAGTCCGATGACGCTAATATCACCAACCGTGGGGACCGGCCTCATCGTGTCCAATATCGAAATGATGAGAGGATTGCCCGACGAGTTTACGCGTCCGGCCGGATCCTGAATTGTCGCCGTGGGGTCGCCGCCTGAGTTGAGGAACGATTCGTATTTCAGGAGGTCCGGCTGATTGGCGTTCACCGCCGGTGAGTAAAGATGTGTACCCTTTTGGCCCATGTAGCCGATGACCAGCACCAGGCTTTGCGGCAGCGCCTTCTGTACATTCAGACTCCAGTTCTGGATGTACGGCGTCGCGTTCTGCTTGGTGAAAACCTTCGGCGCACCCCAGCCACCTGACGGGACGCGCGGATCCGCAGGTGAACAGCCCACGCACAGAACGCCGTCCTTGGGAATCTCGAAAATCAGCGGATTCACCGCATTCATCACCGGCGCATTGCGGCCGATAGTGATAACCCCGGTCGGATCCGTGGATTGTGTTCTCGGCTGCACCACGTTTCCGTTCCACTGCACGTATCCGAACGAGCCAGCGCTGCCGATCCCTAACTGCGGAATGGGAGTCCGCCCGCGACCTGTTGAGGGCGCGTGGCTGATGCCGTACCCACCCCGAATGACGAGGTCGTTCCCGCTATTCCAGCGGGTTTTTGGGGTCCAGGCGAAGCCGAATCGGGGCTCGATATCTTTCTTGTGCACCGGTTCCAGGTAATTCGACCGCCCGTTAACGCCGCTGTACAGATAATTGAACGTATAGCCAGTAGTCAAGCCCGCCGCATTCACGAGCGGAACGAGGTGATCCAGGTCGATACCCGCCTGCATATTACGCTTTTCGGCGCGCGTGCTTATATACTGCCAGCGCAAGCCCATGTTCAGCGTCAGGTTCGACGTCACTTTAAAATCGTCCTGAAAGTAAGCAGCAGCCGTTTTCCAGCGGTAATAGAAGGGAATTACCGCGTTGGCGATATTCACGGAGGTCGGAATCCCCAGCAGGAAGGTTGCAAAGCCCAAGCCTCCGGTTCCGCCGACAGTATTCGCGTTCCCTGAGTTCGTGGCCGTGGCCGAAAACGAATAAGTCCCGCAGCAGTTCGTATTCAGGTAATTGGCCTTCATGTTGGACTGCATCAACCGGAGGTCCCCCCCGGTGGTGAATGTGTGCCGGCCGTGCACGATCGTCAAATCGTTGGAGAACTGGTACTGATGCTCCATGAACTTGCCCAATGTGTTCGAACTTCCGCCATTTCCGTAGACACCCCATCCCCCGAGATCGAAATACGGCAACCCCCAGGATGTGGTGTTCGGCAGCCCGAACTTATCCTTCGTGTAATTTACCTTGGAGACGTCCCCGCTCGGCATCTGGCTATAATCCGAAAAGCTGTAAGCTCCGCGGAACTCGTTCACAATGCGCGGCGAGAACGTGTGGGAATCGGTTATGTTGATCTGCTGAGACTTCGTCAGGTCAGTTGGCGACCCGATGAACATATTGCTCTTTTCCACCAGGTACTTGTCGGCGACGGTCGGAATGTGCGTGTAGCGCGCCGACAGCCGGTTGGCGGAAGCGATGTTGTGATCAACCTTTATGTTCCAGCGGTTGTCCTCGCCGAACACCCCGCGCTGGCCCTGAAAGTTTTGCCCCAGGTTGTTGTAGGGCATGTTCGGCATCGGCAAATCGTTGAGAACCTTTTGCGCGTTGGGATCAATGAACGCTTTTGGAATGACGTAGCCGCGCTTTGTGGGGTCCGGATCGTTGGCGCTGAACAGCGGGTACTCGGTAGTCGAGCTGGCCCGGTTCATCGGTTTCAACAGCGTGCAGTTGGCCATCGAAGGGAAGCACTCGACCTGCTGGTACAGCTTCGGCCTCGCTGCGCTCCCAGCCACCCACGAATTGCTGAAGTCTCCCGCGCGTTCCTCGGCGGTGGGGTAGCGGTTGAACACCGCCACGCCGTCGTGCCAGCGCTTGGGTTCGTAGGAAGCGAAGAAGAACGTCCGCCGCCGGCCATCATAGATTTTCGGAATCCACACGGGACCGCCGAGCGTAGCCCCCGGCTCGTGACGCCGCAACGGCGAGGAGATCGGCGAGTTGAAGTTGCGCGCCAGCAACGCCGGATTCCGCATAAACCAGAATGCGTTGCCATGCAACTGATCGGTGCCGCTCTTGGAAATCGTGCTGATCACGCCGCCCCCGGTCACCCCGTACTGCGCTGAAAAGGTCGAGGTGATCACCCTGATCTCCTGCACCGTGTCAGGCGAGAATGTCACGGTCGCCCGTCCGAAGCTGATCGAGGTCGCGTTAGCGCCATCCGCCAGAATGGCCGATGACGCGCCGCGCCCGCCCGAGATGTTGAAGCCAGCGCCTGTAGTGGGAGCACCGCCGTAAATACCGGCTTCATCCGATCCCGCGCTGCCACCCACGCCGGGTACCGTCAACACCAACTCCAGCGTGTTCCGGCCTTGCAGCGGAATTGAGTCCATCTCCTTGGCGCTAACTGTGTCTCCGACCATCGCATTAGCCGTCTGCAACGCTGGCGGCTGCGCCCTGACCTCGACTACCTGTTTGGAATCGGCCGGCACGAGCACCAGGTCCACCCGCATTACGGTCGAGCTGTCCAGCTTCTGCGGTGCCGATGTCACAGGCTTAAAGCCCGGCGACTCCGCCGTCACAGTGTACGTCAGTGGTAACAGGGATGGCAGAGTGAAGTACCCCTCGTGATTGGTGGTGGTCGGGTGCTCCACGTCAGTGTCGACGCATTTCACCGTCACCCTGGCATTGGGCACGGCGGCCTCGAATTGGTCTCGTACTTGACCTGTTAGGCTGGAGCGGCTCTGCGGAAATACAGCGGAAGCCGAAGTAAGAATCGCGATCAGAAAAAGGAGAATACGGATCATCGAAGATCCTCCCTGAAGACTTCTATCGGCATGGAGACAAATGCCACATGGAACGTCTGAAATGTTACACGCGTTCACCTAACAGTCGTGGCACGAGCACGAGAGCAGGGCCGTGGGGTTACGCGCCAGCTACGCTTTTTCGGTGGATCGGCTGGTGCGTGCGTGTGAATGGGTGCTGTTCCAAACCTTTGAAACAGGGCTCGTTAGCGCGGCATCAGTCGTGAACTGTACTGGTCCGCTGAGCAATGCATCTGCAAGCACTTGTTTCGCTGCGGGTGCGCTGTTACTTGGGATTAACTACAGCGCCTCGCCTGGGCCAATGATGGCCCTGCTCGGAGCTGGTTATCCAGGAGTCGGCAATTCGAGCAAAGTTCTAGGTCCAAATTTGTTTAGTGACACGCTGAACATGACGTTCGCGTCAGCCGATTCCGTCGGCTTCGATTTTTTATCCTGGCATAAGCGCCGGCAACGTAGCCATCTCGCTCTTCAGCCCGACGTACTGCTCGGAACATTCACGTTTTATGTTCCGGCAGGACCGAGTTTCTTTGGGGTCGTTTCAGATACCGGTTTCGGCTCGATCGGTCGAATCAATGTGGCCGCACAGAACAATGGTGGTGAATTGGTAGACAACGTCGCTTTCGGCAATGCCGCGGTGCCGAAGCCGTCATCGCTGCTGCTGGTAGGCTGGCGCCTTGGTTGCCCTCGGAAGATTCGCATACCGCCGTTAACGACCGACCTGGAAGCGCGGCCAGGCTCTTCCCTTCGGAAAAGTTCTTCAGTTTGGCCGTTCAGCGGGTGGACGCGCGCCACCGTGGAATGATCAGTCGCGCACTGCGAGACGGTTTGATCACTCCAGGATGGGCGAGATCTGGTTTGGTAAATGCCGTTAGCGCAAGCTGATCCGAACGGGATTCGAAGTCTGGCCGTCGACTGTCAGGACGACGTCAACTTCACCACTAATCCGCCGGTCAAAGGTCAGCGCGACGTTCACCTGATCGAGCCCCGCAAACGCAGGCTGCGCTCCGGCATATGAGACCGGTACGTTGACATCGCCGATCATGCAGGTCACATTAGCCAGCGAGCTACGATTGCGGATGCCTGTGCCGTAGAGAGTCAGATACACAGGCGCATTGGCGAGAACCTCGATGGGAACAGCCGCACAGGCGCCGGCCCCACACTCGAACACTGGGACTGGCGTTTGAACCCCGGCGACGAGGCGGATGGCCGTCGCCGCAGCCACACCCTTCCCCGTCCCATTCGCCGAAAACAGCGCTGGAGCTACGGTTCGGATCTCAGCCGAACCTGTGCGATCGGCGGTCCCGGCCTTCTGGATCTTGACCGTCGCCGCGCCCGAAGCTGTCCCCTGCGGTACCAGGAAATTTATCTGCTCCGGCGAAACAAAGTAAATCGGAGAAGGCCGCGTGAACCCGGCGCTGTCTGTCACCAGTAGACTCACGCCGCCGAGCGAGAAGGGTAGCGGCTGGCCAGCCGCCTGGATCGTCGAAGCAAAGTCCGAACCTATCAACGACGCGATTGCTTCCGGCGCAAGGACAGGCACTCCACTCGCGGCCGAGACGGCGCGCAGCGTATCATCGACGACCCCATAGTAGCGGGCCATCCAGTACGGCAGGATGTAGTCGATACCGGCTGTCTCGATGAGGCCATCGCCGCCGCTCACCATCTGAAAAGGGCTGCGCTGCCAAAGGAAGTCTGTCGTGATCCGCTGCGGCACCGGGATTGGTTGGCAAGCGCGATCCAGCGCGGCGCACGCTGCGACTTTGCCTCTCAGATCCACCGGAAAGTCCCGACGGGTCCGGAGCAGCCACTGCTCCAGCAGCGCCTTCGTCTCGGCGTCACGCGCCGGGTTGGGTCCGTTGAGAGCGCGGTCGATCATGTTGAAAAACGCGTTGCCGTGATCGTCGGTATGGTTCCGCAAGATGTCGTATGCCTTACGGTAGATCACGCCAAAGCTGCTCCTCTCCAGGTGAATCAGGGTGTACAGGTTTATGGAATCAATGTTGAATTTGAAGTACGAGTCGTCGCTGAGTACTTCGAGCGAGATCGGCGTGATAGTAGCCGAGGACTGCAGCACGCGGGAAATGTCGTAAGCAGTCGAAAAGCGGTTTGGATTGACCTCCCGCGCCAACTGCAGGAACGCGAGCTGCTGATCCGGCCGGCCCAGGAAGGTGGTGGTGATTGTGCCATTTGGCATTCGCACAATCCATTCATTGCCGCGAAGGAAGTCCACAATCCGGGTCACCAGCGCCGCGATTGTCAACTTTAGCTCGGGATCGTCAAACATTTCAAACGCCACTCCCAGCCCGAACATCACACCGGAGTACTGATCACGCGAGGTCCCGCCGATCCAGGTATTTTCTGGACCGCTACGGTACACTCCATTTGGCCCCTCTTCCGAATGCATCGCGGCGGCATAAGGTGAACCCTCCGGGATCAGGCAGCGCGCCAGCACATTGTTTCCAGTCACATCGAGTAGGGACTTGATGCCGGCAACCGCTTTACGCGCATTTGCGAGCGCCTCAGCCGAGCGTGTCACCTTATAGCGGAATGCCTCGGCGGCCAGGTAGTGGCCGGTCCAGATGGCCGAGTCGCCACAACGCGAGTAGCTGACTATGGTATCGCCTGTTGAGCTGGAGAAAACAGGGTCCAGAATCGTGCCATAAATCAGGTGACGAGCCTGTATATTGCGTGAGATAGCCAGCGCATCGGCGTCTGAGGCGATGAGGGGCGAAAAGTAAACGAATACAGCCAGGAGGAAGACTAAAGATCTCAACTGAGTTTTCATTTTGGGTTCCTCAGCTGGGTTCAGTATACCCCGCCGGCCTCCTTTTTCACACCGCCGTCCGGCGAGCCAGGAGGGAATCCTTAGGTTGTGGTTAAATTGTCAGGCAATTGCTCCGAATCACGCCGAAATTGCGGCAACACATGGGCACACCAAAATCGCCGCGAATTGCTTAGATGACCGATTGGTCGCTGAGCGGGCCGAACAGTCCGTTTCCGACCTGCAAAGTCGCAAGGCTTCTGTGCTACTCGTGCTTCGAAAGTCTCTGCAATGCCTGGTCCAGCAGGCCAAAGGTCAGGTCCGTTTCTACGTGGTAGATACGGACGATCTGCCCGTTCTTCTTCGTGAAGTCGTAGCGTAGATCGTGATCCACACCCGGCGCCTCAACCTTTTCCCAACGCGCAATCGAGGGATCCACGAGGGCCGCGATATCGCCCAAATCGAAGAGCCCCTTGTTGGAAGCCATAAGCCACGCCTTACGCGTGCGGATCTCGTACAAGTACTGCCCCATGGCACCGACAGTAGCGATGCGACGCTTCGCCTCCTCCATGGGCATCACCAGGTGCGTGCCTGTGTCAAACAGGACGAAACGGCAAGGGAGTTCAAACAGCAGGCGTGTGGCCCGTGTATCGTTGTAGGCGTTGAAATTCCACGCCCGAAGCGGCCACTGCGTCCTGCCGTGCCAGAAAACAATCATCCGGTTTGCGATGGAAGGGTCCTTCAACAGAGCTGCAGCAGCATCCGTTGCTGGACCGAGAAGCACTAGCCATAAAGGATCGTCCGGCGTTGCGGCCCTAGCCCTTTCTATGATCAAATTTACACCTTCGTTGTCAGGCAAGCGGTCACGGTACTGTAGCGGATCCATTCCGCGCTTTAGTGGATATTTGCCACTTACGCCGGCCTTCTCAAGCACGCGCTCGAACTCGGCGAACGACTTGTCGATTCCCGCCGCACCGCCGCTGTCGCCGAAATGCGCAGCCACAAACCCTTCGATTCGAAACTTCTCACGGAACCCGAGCAGCAGCGCGAGCGCGTACTGGTCGTCCACTTCGTTAGCCGCGTCGGCATCCACGATAATTCGCGGAGTGCCTTTAGGCGGCCAGACCGGCACGGGGCGTTCTGCACCTACGGCCATGGCTGTGAGCACGAGCGCAGCCAGCGTGAGCCGCCAAATAATCGGTGGTAACAATCTAATCTCTCCTGGGTGCAACCATGATATGCCCTCCAGACCCATCGAAAACGATGAATCTCTGGAATCGAGCCATCGTCTTGACCGATGGATCCTTCCCGGAAAGCGCGCGGCCCAGTGCGGGTGCTGCGCAATTGACAGTCCCACTGCCGCGGAATGGTTCGATACAAAGGTCTTCTACAACCCGCCCAACTATACGGCGGGCGAACACTGCCTGACGCGGGGTGGCCTGGGCCAGCATGCCGGCCTCGTAATCTGGGAAGGGCCCCGCCGCTACGTCTCGCTCGGCCGGCGCTTCACTTCCCGTAACTACATCACCTTCGGCCATGAGGACGACAGTTACTTCGGCGACCTCCCCGCTGGCGAAATCGACGATTCCGAAGCGCAGAGCGGCGCTCCCCTTTGGCTGCGGCTGGCGAAACGCGGCGACACCTATTCTGCGTGGACCAGCATTGACGGAAGCATCTGGAAGCCGCTGGGAGATCCGCTGACTTTTCGATCCCCGCTGAAAAATCCGCGCTTCGGCATCTTCGCCTTCAATGGACGCCGCGAGTCGCCTTCCATCGCAGCCGACTTCGAGTTTCTGGGCAAGGGTTTGGTTCTGCCCCGCGAACCGCTGGAGGAAGCACCCTGGACCTTCCATTCCGATTGCCCCGAAGGCCCCGATCTTTTCGACGGCGTGCGCAGCGGAACTGGTTCGGAGCGCTGCAACGCAACATGGTCGAGACCCGTGGCAAAGCGTACGTGGAGCCTCACGACCCGGGTCGATCTACTCTCAAATGCAGGGATGGCCGCCGGTGCTTACGTGCAAGGCGATAAGGGGCGGGTGCGAATCGTCCGCGACTACTCCGTCGGTCCCCGGATCAGCCTGATTTACGACGGAGTGCGACTCGAGCCAGTGCCGGACTTCCCCGGCAGTCCGCCGGTCTACCTGCGCTTGTCGCTGTCAAACGACCGCATAGCAGGAGAGGTTAGCATCGATGGCCGGGAATTCCACCCAGTCGGCACCGGCGTCCCACTAACCGGCCTTGGCGCGCTGAAACGATACGGCATCATAGCCTCGAAATACACACGAAAGGAAGAAACACCCTTCCCACCCTTGCGCGTGTTCTTCGCGCGTGAGGATCTCACTTCGCGGTAGGGGTCTGGTGTGCACGGATCTGGACAAGATTTTTGCCTGGCGTCCGATTGGACGCGATGTTGGCCGATCCCACCGAACTCAGCGACGCATTGAACAAGGCTCTCGAAGCCTTGCGTGCATTCGCCGTAACGGACTCTAATCGCGAGTTAGATTAGCCGCGTGATGTTCGAGTGACACCGCTGAATCATGCAGGATTCGAATCTGTGACGGTTCTGGCATTTTTCGGCTTCAGCAAAATTTGATATTCTGGCCGGGATGTTCACCAGACCTACGCCCACACTCGCCCCAGCCGCCGCCACTCCATGTCCCCTCGATTGGGCGTGTCCCACAAAGGCATGAAAAGACTTACGCTCCTGTGGCTCGCGTTACCTGCGGCGGCATTGTGCGCGCAGACAAGTCGCGTCGTTTCGCTGGATGGCCCGGAGTGGCTCCTTGCCGCCGATGCACGGAACGTGGGCTGGAAAGAGGGGTGGTACAAGCAGCCCAGGGTCGAGGCGCTCAAGGCTCGCGTCCCGTGGGTCATCCAGGAAGCATTGCCCGGATACCATGGCGTGGCTTGGTACTGGCGCGAATTTGCCGTTCCCGCGAACCCCAATCCCGCCGGAAGATACCTGCTCCGGTTCTGGGCTGTGAACTACAAAGGCGACGTCTGGGTCAATGGCAGATATGCAGGCGGACATGAAGGCGGAGAGACGCCGTTTACCCTGGACGTGACGGATAGCGTGAAACCCAACGGATTGAACCGGCTTGCCGTAAGAGTCGTGGATCCACGCTACGACGCTGTCATCGACGGATTCAACCGGTATGAAGCGCCGCGCCGGGGCGGTCCTGCCATGCAGCACGGCGGAATCGAGGACTCGGTGGAACTGCTGATTGCCCCTGCCGCACGACTCTCCGGAGTTTACGTGCAGGCGGATCCGAAAACGGGCAATGTCAACGTCGAGGTGACGGCTGTCAATGCGAGCGAACGCCAGGTGGAAGGGCTGCTTTCACTCGCGGTCTCCCGGCACAAGCAGGGAGACGCCTTGGATGCCAAGGTGTCACCAGTGGTGCTGACGCCGGGTTCTTCCACGGTTACTCTACAGCTCAAGGTGAAGCTTCCGGAACTGTGGAGCATCGAAAGCCCAAACCTCTATTTCGTGTCGACGAGCCTGAAGGTTGAAGACCCGGGGCCATCCACGGATGAGGCAGTGGTTCGTACAGGATTTCGAGACTTCCGTTTCGAAAACGGGGCGTTTCAGTTGAATGGCAAGAAGATGCTCCTGCGGAGCGCTCCGCAGAGCAATTACGATCCCATCGGTTTCTGGCTGCCATACGATCACGGCTCGGATCCTGACCTTTTTCAGCGCCGTCTCGGGATGGCAAAGGAGATGGGCTTCAACATGGTGCGGGTACACCGTGGTGCCGCCAGGCGTAACATGCTGGACTATGCGGACGAGAACGGCCTTCTGATCTATGAGGAGTGCTTTGCCTCCTCGAGGTTCTCGGCCTCGATGTATCAGGCTGATCGCATGCGTGACGCTTTCCGCGAACTGGTTCTGCGGGACCGCAACCATCCATCAATCGTCGCGTGGGGAGTCCTGAACGAGATTTACGCGCGCGAGCCACAGTTCCACGAGGGCGTGAAGATGCTTGCGCTGATCCGGTCACTGGATCCGCAAAGAATGGTGCTGCTCAATAGCGGACGGTGGGACAACCTGCCGGCTATTGGATCCATTAGCAATCCGGGCTCGTTCGAATGGCAGCATCTTCTCGGAAACGAAGGATCGGCTGCCGGACAAAAACCAGGGGACCTCTCGGCCTCGGACACGCAACCGAATCTGGAGGTGGGTAAGGCGGATGTGGGCGACGTGCATCACTACGTCGGGTTCCCGCTGTCGGACGACTCCAGGAACCTGTTCCGCAACCTTGGCGCGAAGGCAACAAAACCAATTCTGCTCTCCGAGTTCGGCGTGGGGAGCGCAGTAGACGTCGAGACTCTGTGGGAGTTCTTTCAGAAGCACAATGCCACACATCTTGAATCCGCGCAGTACACGAAGCGGATGCTCGACCTGTTCCGCGCAGACTGGAAGCACTACCGGCTCGACGAGGTCTTTAGCGGGCCGAAAGACTTCTTTCGTGCGAGCATGATCCGATCCGCGCGAAATCGCCTGGACCTGATCAACGCTGTGCGGTCGAATCCGCACATCGCAGGCTTCAGCCACGTAAGCCTGACAGAGCGGCCGATGATTGGGCAAGGCATGGTAACGATGAACGGGGAGTTGAAACCGAACATGAAGGAGGCGATGGTCGACGCGCTCGCGCCAGTCCGGTTCTGCCTGTTCGCCGAGCCCCGAAGCGTGTACAAGGGAGGCAAGGTGCGGCTGGAAGCGATGCTCGCGAACTCGTACGCGCTCGAGCCTGGACAGTATCCGATTCAACTCGAACTTCGCGATGCCGGCGGCAGGATAGCGTGGGAGCGGCGCGCCTCGGCAACAGTCGCGTCGGATGGCGCTTTAGCGGTGCAGGTCGCAGTGGAAGAGGTCGCGATCGCGGGGCCCGCCGGCGAGTATCGCTTCAGCGCAAAGTTCGCAAATGGTCGAAACGTGCCCGGAGGTGCCATGAACTTGCATGTCTTCGACAAGCAGGCTTTGCCCCAAGTAAAGCGCGAAGTAGTGCTCTGGGGAGAAGACGAGAAACTGCAACTCTGGTTAGCCGAGGCCGGCATCCAATGGAGGCGTTTCGATCCGGCAATTGAGAGCCGGCGCGAACTCATCCTTGCAGGCGAACGCGCTCCCGCTACAGGCGGCAGGACGGTTTTTGAGGATCTGGCGAAACGCATCGCCCGCGGATCTTCAGTTGTCTTCCTGTCGGAGAAAATATTTCGGGACGGGCAGATCAGCACACGATGGCTTCCGCTCGAACAGAAGGGGACCATTCTTGCGACGCTGAACTGGCTGTTCGGGAAAGACGAGTGGGTGAAGGATCATCCAGTGTTTGAAGGACTGCAGCGCGGCGGACTAATGGATTACGGCTACTATCAAGATCTTCTCCTGGCGAAGCAGCCGGTGCTCGCGCATGCAGCCGCGCCTGCTGCTGCCATTGCCGGAGGATTAGCAACGTCCTCGTTCCAGACCGAATTGGGTGTTTACCATTCGGGACTGATGGTGGCCGAGTACCCGTTTGGCGCCGGGCGGTTCCTCTTTAATACCCTCCGAATTCGTGAGGCAATCGGGAGGTCGCCGCAGGCGGAACAGCTTCTACGCAACATGCTGATCCATATGTCATCGGATCTTGACGCACGGCTGGCGCCACTGCCCCGAGACTTCGAATCGACACTCGCCAAACTGTACGACGCTCCGCGGCGGGAAGCGCCGCGCATCGAGATTGTGGTTCCGCACGACGGCGCGGTGATCAAGGCTTCCGGGACAGTGGCCATCAACGTTCGCATCGCGCAGGTCGATACAAAGGTGAAGAAGGTGGTTTTCCTCAGTAACGGCAAGCGGATTGGCGAGGATTCCGTGCGCAAGCCCGACCCGAGTTCATATTCCCTCATATGGCCAGACGTGCCGGAGGGGACCTATGCGCTTCGCGCGGAATCGGTCGATGAGCAGGGCACGATTTCGAGTTCGCAAACAATTCAGGTCCGCGTGGAATAAGTTGGTAATTGAGTACGCAAGCGAACTCGATCATTTCAGAAGACATATTCAGCGCCTTTCCCAGAGCCTTCAAGCCCTACCGTGTAATCCTTTACGGGATTCTCAGTCCTAATTGCCACGCCACACGACTAATGGGTTGAGTCGTTAACCGGGTGCTAACGGGTGCTAACGCAACAATCAGTCCTTGTAATCGTTTTCTCACATATGATATTGTTTCTCCGTCAGCGGTGAGGATCGCCGATGTGCATCCTTAATCCGGCCAGCCAGTCCCGCGTTGGCTAATTGAGGTGACCCATGATAATGTCTTCCCATTTCGGCCGAATCCGGCTTCTCGCCATAGGCTTGGCCTTGATCTCATTACTCCAGCCATTTCCTGCAACAGGACAGGGCGGACTTGGTTCGGTGCTCGGGAGCGTGACCGACAAGAGCGGCGCAACCATCCCCGGTGCCGAGATCAAAATTACGGAACTTTCAACCGGCGGTGTGCGCAACACAAAGTCGAACGAACAAGGACTTTTCAGCATTCCGTCTCTGGTAGTCGGGAGATACTCGCTATCAATATCCGCGCGCGGCTTTAAATCGAAGACGATACCGGTTCTGGCTATCGAATCCTTCCAGCAGGTAGCTCTGGGCGAGCTCGCGCTCGAGGTCGGCGAGGGTCCGTTGACGAGTATCACGGTTACGACCGAAATGCCCGTTTTGACCGAGTCGCCCGAGCGCTCGGGCGTACTCACCGACAAGGAGATCACCGACCAGCCTCTACCGGGCCGCAATTGGAACATCATGCTGCGGGCGATCGCCGGCTCGATTCCCACCACGACGGAAGGCCTGAACGGTCGCGACTACACGCCCGAAGGTCTCGGCGATTTTCAGATCAACGGGAAACCTGGCACGCAGACTGCAGTGAACCTCGATGGAGGAAGCATCATCGACCACGGCAACGACGCAAAGACCACTGTTGCGCCGAGCATCGAGTCCATCCAGGAAGTAGCGGTTCTGACCAACAATTACCAGGCGGAATATGGCGAGCGCGGCGGCGCGGTGGTCAACATCGTCACAAAGTCCGGGACCAACAAGTATAGCGGTGTGCTCTTCGATTACCTGAGGAACGAAGCGCTGAATGCCAACACCTGGGCCAACAATTATATTGGAACGCCACGCGCCCCGTACAAGTACAACTACTTCGGCGGAAACATCGGGGGACCTGTCAAGAAAAACCGTCTCTTCTTCTTTTACAATTTCGAGAATTTCAAGCAGAGCGTTCCTGGGAGCTTAAAGCTGACCCGCGTTCCCACGGCTCTCGAGCGCAAGGGAGACTTTTCGCAGACTGTGGACAACGCCGGCAACCGTCCGACCATCTATCTACCTGGCACGACAACTCCGGTTCCGAACCGGATCATGCCTGCAAGTATGGTCGACCCTCTCGGCCTGGCGATCATGGATCTGTACCCGCTGCCGAACAATCTCGCCGATTTCAACAACAACTACGCGTGGCAGTATCAGTCGAAGGCTCCGCGCGTTTCCAACACCGGCAAGATCGATTGGGTCGTGAACGATAAAACTCGCGTGTTCGGACGATATACGGAAGACACTGGCGCGATTCAAGGACTGCTCACGTACATCGCGACCGGCACCAACCCGCTGGTGCTTGTGAAGCAACCCAGGCCCGACCGCGCGTTTGCGGGCAACGTCACTCGCACTATTGGCGCCAAGTTTGTCAGCGAGACGTCCGGCAGTTGGGGTTTCGACGATCTGTATTCACGCCTCGAGGACGCCGTTTACCCGAAGGACATTCTCAAGGCCAACCGGGGGCTTTCTAAACTCCCACTGATCTATCCCACGACGACCGACGTGCTGCCCGCAGTGCTGACGAGCACGTATGCAAATTTCAATTTCAATCGCTTTCCGATCGAGGCCAAACTCAATCACACGCAATTCTCCAGCAAGCTGAGTTGGATGGAACACAAGCACATGTTCAAATTCGGCGCGAACTATATTCGTTATCGCAAGCAGGAGAACAACAACACCAACGACAAGGGACAGTTCGATTTCACCGTCAACAGGTCGAACGTATTCGACACCAATTACGCTCCCTCCAACATGGCGACAGGCGCGCTGAACAATTTCTCGCAAACCAGCCGGGCCGGACGAACCAATGCTATCTATAGCGATTTTCACTTCTTTGGCCAGGACACGTACCGCGTAAGACGGAACCTCACACTCGACTATGGGGTCCGGTTCTACCACATTCCTTCCGAGCACAATCTCGATCCGACAGACACGCTCGACGGGGCGTTTGTACCGTCTCTCTGGGACCCGAATAGGGCTCCGCGCTTCTACGTCAAGAATCCGGCGAATCCCAGCCAGGTGATTGATCCTGCCAATCCCAACAATCCGGTGCCAGCCGCCAATGCGAGTCTGTTGCTCTACAGCCTGGTGCCGGGTTCGGGCGATCCGATGAACGGAATCGTTCCGCTGAATACCCATGGGATCGGAGTGTCCGGCATTCCGAACCCGCCATTCCTAATGGCAGCCCCTCGCGGAGGTTTCGCCTGGTCGCCGTTCAAGGATCAAAAGACCGTCGTTCGCGGGGGCTTCGGATGGACCTATAACCGGAATGCGGCCGCCGAATCGAATGTCAACTTCACTAACGCGTTCGCGCAATCGACCAGCGCCGGCCTGTCCAGCATTGCGACCCTTGCCGCCGGTGCTGCCAACTCGGTGCAAAGGATCAGCGCCCGCAGTTTCGGTGTCTACGATTCAACCAATACCAAGCGACCGACGATCTACGATTACAGTCTCTCGATCCAGCGTCAGTTGCCAGGGCGCCTCGGTCTCGACGTGGGTTATCTGGGCAATATGCAGCGGCACCAGACCATCACGTTCGATATCAACGCGCCTTTGCCAGGGACAGCCTACCGTCCGGAATTTGTCGAGCCGGGTAACGTCGGCTACAATTTCCGCGGGACGATTTCGTCGACCAATCCCGGTCCGGCGCTTCCGGGAAGTAACACCGTGTCGGACGAGTTGATGCGACCATATCGGGGACTTTCCGCCCTCAAGCTGCCAGCCAACGTCGCCAATGCCCGCCACCACGCCCTTCAAACCACTCTCGTGAAGCGGTATGGCCACGGGTTGCACCTGCAGGCGTCCTACACCCTTTCGAAGACCTATACACAGCGGGAAAATGCCGGGCTCTACAGTTACCGCTGGAAGGAATACACGGGTTTTATGCAGCAATACAGCAGGAACCACGTCTTCAAATTCAACTACACGTACGATCTGCCCAAGGTTGCCAAGAAGCTCGGCTGGAACCACCGGGTTGGCAAGGAAATCCTCGACGGGTGGTCGCTCGCGCAGTACTTCGCGTATATGTCCGGAGCAAAGTTCACGCCCAACCTTCAGCGTTGTGATGTCGGGCAGCAACAGTAATCTCACAAATCTCAACCGCGTCTTCACCGGCACCTCCGCGCTAGCGCCTCGCCTCGCGGTCGTGGGTGATGCCGTCACGGGAGTAGATGGGATGCGTTTCAACCCAAGCGCGCTTACGGTCCCTGCGATTTTCCCGGCAGCGGATGGAACCGGTTCGATGAACTACCTCACGCAGCCCTCCACCTTCGCCAACGACATCACGTTGACCAAACGCATACGCGTCCATGAATCCAGGGCGATCGAGTTCCGGGTGAGCGCCTATAATGCGTTCAATAATCCGCGGCGATCGAGGACGAATGCGGCCATCAGTTACAAGGCGAACGGCCCGAATTGGTCGGACGGCTTCAGCGTTTACAACACGTCCCAGCAGATCGTTGACCGTCTCCCAGCCGCAAGCAAAGCGAACGATCTTCAGGTCTTCAATTCGTGGCGTGGCGGTGTCGGGCGGGTGGATCTGACCAGCGTCGATCCGAGCCGAATAGTCGAAATAGGGATGCGATTCCGGTTTTGATCATCCGGAATCCAGCAATAGAGAACGAGGATATGTCAGGAAATCATAAAACGGCGGTGACTAGCATGGCCGGACGGCCCGACTTGCTCAGGCGATCTTTTTTGAAGGGGCTGGCTGGGTTCCAGGCGCTGTCTGCCGCCCACGCGTGGCAAACGCCCCAAAGCGGAGGGAAGGCGACGGGCGCGATTGGCAAGACGGCGCGGATCGGCGACGAAATTAAAGAACTCCGCGATCCGGAAACCGGCGCGCGCGTCATGCAACTGACCGGCGGCGATTCGGATAATGTGCATCTCTACTTTACGTCCGAGTCGTTTGTCTCGGGCTCGGACCGGATAGTCTTCGGATCCAACCGCTCCGGGCGGTTCCAGTTCTATTTGCTGGAAATCCGCGAGCGGCGGCTGGTTCAGCTCACCGACCGGGACAATATCAGGCCCACGATGGCATCTATGGCCCCGGGCGGACGCCTGAACTACTTCCACGGATCAGTTTTGCGGTCGCTCAAAGTGGACACCCTGGACGACCGCGAGATCTATCGCGTTCCCGAAGGATGGAGGCCGCATCTTCTTACGTGCACGGCGGATGGTAAATATGTGGCCTTCGGCTACTGCGAGAAGCTGGCGGTAAGCACGGAAACCGGACGCATTTATTCCACGATGGCCGAAACCTTCTACCAGAGGCCCGCGTGCGTCATCATGCGCATCGAAACTAGCAACGGCAAGGCTGTGGCGGCATGGGGAGAACGTGCCTGGATCAGTCATGTCATGATCCATCCTCACAATCCGGATCTCATCATGTTCTGTCACGAGGGGGGCTCGTACTCCGCTCAGAGGATGTGGACGGTGAATCTGGCGCAGCAGCGGGGGCGCAAAGCCGAGCCGCTCTATGTCCAAAAACCCAACGAATACTGCGTACACGAATACTTCACCCGAGGGGGAGAAGTCGGCTTCCAATATGAAGTGGAACACGATGGACGCATGGAGGGCTACAACTGCTTCATTCGCACGGACGGAACGTGGCTTCGGCAGTACCTGCTGCCAGGCCGGCGGCCGGGGCACATTCAATCCAACACGAAGAACACTCTAGTGGTGGGCGATTGTGGATATCTCAGTCCGGAGGATCCCGACGGCTCCAAATACATGTCTTTGATGACGCACTCGAACGGCCAGGCTCAGGTACGGCGCTTGTGCCGCCGCCAACCCGGCGATACCCAGTTCAGTCATGGGCATCCGGTCTTCAGCCTCGACGATCGTTGGGTGCTGTATAACTCCAGGATCGGTCCCCGCGAGGGTATCTGTATGGCCGACGTCCAGAGCATCTGATGCGGGAGCGGAAAAAACAGACCCGGCGCGTTTTCCTGAAGGCGGCGGCGGCCGCGATCGCGCCGGTTCCGCAGGGGCCGTTGCTTGCAGCCGGAACGCGTCGGGACTTTGAGGTCTCCGCGAGCCTCTACGCCTGGGATCTGCACGATGAAGGAATCGAGAGGATCCTCGACAATCTTCAGGAGATGTCGGCGGTCACTTCGGTGTATCTCATCGGCCTGATGCATCCGGAGAAACGTCCGCTCACTTCAGACGCTTTCCCGCATAATCCCGTTCGTAAGACGTGGGTTGCCGAAGACGCGCGGGCCTACTGGCATCCGGACCTCAGGCGCTACGGCCGCATCAAGCCGCGCCTGTCGGATCATGACTGGTTGAACCGGACCGACTGGTTGGACGCGCTTGTCCAGGCGGCCCGCAAGCGCGGACTCAAGACGGGCGTCGAGATCTCCCACTCGACGCTCGACATGGAGCGGGCGCAAGGAGAATTCGCCGATTGCACGCAGCGGAATATCCGGGGTGAGATGACGCATGTCAGATCGTGGCTGCGTCCCGTTTGCCCTAATAATCCGGATGCCCGTCAGTACGTGCTCGGGTTGTATTCGGACCTGACCGCGAACCACGGTGTCGACTATGTTCAGTCGTGCATCATGGCATTCGACACAGGCGGTCCGGAGAGAGGCGGGTGCTTCTGCGACTCCTGCCGGAAAGAGGCGCGGAAGGCGGGCTTTGATCTCGACAAGGCGCGGGTGGCGCTGCTGGCGAATTCGAACGCGCAGCCCGCATTGAAGGAGTGGCAGGAGTTCCGCTACGCCTCCGTGGGGCGATTCTACAAGCTGCTGCACGACGGCGTCCACGCGATCCGTCCGCGGATCGACTTCCGGTACAACCTCCACACGAACAGTCCTCTCTCTTCCGGTATCAATCTGACGGTCATGAAGCCGCACTTGGACTCCGTCCGCGTGATGGACTATACCGAGCAGAAAGGCGATCCGGCAGCCATGGAGGACAAGCGCCGCTGGATCACCGGGATCAGACGGCAACTGGGCGACGGGTTTCCGCTGCTTTCCGCCGTCGCGGTTCGCCCGAAAGCGACGCCGGAACTGATTCGCCAGGGCGTTCAGATCGCCGTCGAATGCGGGATGGATGGAATCACCCTGGGACACTACGACGGCGCGGAGTTCCCGATGCTCCGGGCGATTCGAGAAGGTCTTGTGGCGGCGAAAGTGCCGGTTCGGCCCCGGCCGGCAAAGTAGCAGCCGGGAAGCAACCAATGTCGATGTCAACCTGGCAGCTTCCACTTCTTATACTCAGTGTTGCCGCTGTGACCAGTCGAATCCGAGCGGAGATCAGGCGCCGGACAATCGAACGCCAGGCGCTGCCGCGCAACGAGAAAGCGGTCAGGTTGTATGGCGAACTGCTGAAGGAGTACTATGGCGAGCGTGCTAAAGACGTTCGGTACGCGGAAGCCTTTGAGCTCTGCGAATATGGACGGCGCGTGAGCCGACAGCAACTCCGGGAGTTGTTTCCGATTCAATAACCCTCGTCGAGGAGCGATGCCAATGCAGAAGACTCAATCACGGCTATGGATAACGGTGTTGTTCCTGGGTGTACTTCCCACGTTCGGCAGCCGACGTCGGACTAAACGGCAGATGGAACATTGAAGTTCCGGATCAGCTGCCGCCGGTCGCGTGGTGGTTAGAAGTCCAGGGCGCCGAGGGCACAAACCCGAAGGGGTGGTTTACCGGCGCGCCGGGAGGACAGACGGAATCGATCAAGGACCTGGAAATCCGGGAAGGACGGCTTCGCTTCAGTTTCGTGAAGCCGCGCGGCGGCGCGCCGCCGTTTCGGGCAACCTGGACGGCGGGGCTGCGCGATGGCAGCCTGGACGGCGTCCGCGAAATCGAAGGAAAGGCGCCCGTGAAATGGATCGGCCGCAGGGCGCCCGTACTTCAGGACCGGGACGATGGAACGTGGCGGCAGGGCAAGCCGGTGATCTTGTTCAACGGTCGAGACCTGTCCGGCTGGCGCCCCGCCGATCCACGGCAGAAAATGGGGTGGGTGGTCCAAGACGGCATTCTGACGAATCCCGGAGGTGCCGCCAACATCCTCTCCGAACAGAAGTTCTGGAACTTCATCCTGCGCGCGACGTTCCGGGTCCGGAAGGGCGGCAACAGCGGCATCGGGTTGCGCGGGCGCTACGAGGTTCAAATTTGGGATGACTTCGACAGAACGGTGGACGGGCACAGCACGGGCGCTGTCTATGGCCGCATCCTTCCGGCGTTCAAGGCCACGAAGCCGGCGGGAGAGTGGCAGACTTATGAGATCCGGCTGGTGGGACGCCATGTGACCGTGGTGCTCAACGGCCTGAAGGTCATCGATAACAAGGAAATCGTGGGGCTCACTGCAATTGCCGTCGACGCCCACGAAGCCGAGCCTGGACGGCTTCTTATCCAGGGCGATCATGGCAGCGCCGAGTTTCGCGAGTTGGTCTTGGTCCCGCTCGATAGAGAATGAGAATATGTCAAGAACGGTGGTAGATAAGATGACCGGTCGGCCCGATTTGCTCCGGCGATCAATGAAGCTAACCTGGCGGTATCCACTACTGATACTGGGCATGGCCGCTGTGACTTGGGCCGCGGACAAGCCGGCGGCCGGCGGCACGCCGACTCCGGCAAGAGCAAGTTCATACCCACTTATGCGATTCTCTACGGAAACCCGAAAAACGCGCGTCCGCTGGAGGAGACGGCGAAGTTCGACGTGCTGGTCGCATCCACAAACGCAACCCGCGTGTGGAGAACTCAGGGACGCAACTCCTGGCTCTCGCTTAAGGCTGTGAACCCAAGCATTCTCGTCTTCGTTTACGCGATGGGCCCTGGTGAGTACAACACCGCAAACTGGGGCGAACTCGGGGAGGGTTGGGAATGGATGAAGCGGAACCACGGGAATGAGGCGGAAGATCGATGGACCGCGCGCGGTGCGAAACACGGCACGTATCTTCAGGGCCGGAGGTACCCAAACGAGCGGCTCATGGACATCACGAAGGCGGGCTGGCACGAGTATTGGATCAAGACGCTGTATCAGGATTACTGGGGCGGAGGCAGAAAACTCGACCTCGAGGGCGTTGATGGCGTGTTCAGTGACAACACTCACTTTGGCGTTCCCTGGCCGTCGGGCTGGTATCGTGAAAACTCCCCGGATATGAAGGATGACCCGGTAGAGTTCTCCACAGATGGGAAGTACAATTTTGACCGCTGGCGCGAAGGCATGAGTGGTTTTTTAAAGCGCGCGGTTCCCTGGTATCACGCCAAAGGCGTTACTTTCGCGAACAACTTCGAGAGTTTGGGAAGGCACCCGGATTGGTGGCGGGAACTGGATTCCCTGCCGTCGCCGCCCTTCGCCGCGATGGATGAAGGCGGCTTCATATGTCCCTGGGGTAGCGGTACCGGCCGGTTCTTCACCTGGGACTGGGAGGGACGGGTGCGTGCAATGAAAGATGTCCGCAACGTGCGGATTCTCATGAACGGACACGCCACCGTTCCCGATGGCGAGGGACTGGACAAGATGGACATTCGGGATTCCAACGGGATGAACGGTTGGGACGCACTCTGGTTCTCAATGACGAGCTTCCTGCTGGGCTTTGATGACGTGAACCGCAACGCTTACATGAACTTCACGCTGTGGGGTTACCAGAACTACTACTGGTTTGACGAGTTCGATCCGCAGTACCTGCATCTTGGCCGGGCGCGCGGAGATTTCCGGCGTTCCGGAGAGATCTGGTTGCGCGAGTTCGATGACGGCTACGTCGCCGTCAATCCTGGCAAGCTCGAAGTGAACAACCTGGAAACGCCCGCGCCCAAGCTTCGCGTGCTGAATCATGCGAACTTCCGCAAAGCGGACGAAGCGCCGCTTGTCTCGCGATTCGATCTGCCGGCCCGCCGCGGAGTTATCCTTCTCAAGCCGGGACGTCAGATCAGCAACAAGGACAACCCGGAACGCTGATACCCGGCGCGATCCTCGTCACTCCAGATCGACCCGAACGCCCTGGTACGCTTCCACGCGGGGGATGAGCAACTCCAAAGTCGAGCCGGTCTGCTTTTTCGTGTAAGGTGCTTCGACCAGCAACGCGACCGACCGAACCCGCTTTCCCGCCGGCACGGCAAGCCGGATTCGCACGTTTTCGACGGGAGACAAGTGGTATTCGTTGGCGCCGTCTCGCTCGAACTTGTTGCCGGTCCAATTGGTCATATGCAGCACCAGCGTGGAATCCCGGACTGTAAGATTGGTCATCAGCGCCGAAGGAGCTTCGACCTCGAAAGGCGGTTGCTCGGGGGCGACCTTCGCAACCAGACTCCGCACCATGGCTCCCAGCGCGCTGTCATTCATCTCCAGGAACAGGCTCTCCAGTGCGGATGCGCAGTAAGCTACACGCCCTTTGCCATAAGACGACAAAATCACGCCGGGCAGGATCGGCCGCAGACCGTCGCCGGTAACGATGTCCATCCATGTCTCGCCGCCATCCAGGACCTTGACCGGCTCGAAGAACCAAAGCGGCACCAGTTTCTCCAGTGACGGTTTTGACTTCGGTGCAAGGTAGAGATCGTACGGCCCTCCGGTGACGGAGCGATAGCTGTCGATCGTGGCAGCGAGTTCTCCGGTGGGTACGAGCGGCGCCACCCTCACCAGGTCTTCTAGCGCGAACCGAGTCTGACGCTTTCCCGAGCCGTCGAACAGGGACGAGGCATGGCTTACGACCAAACCGCCCCCATTCCGGACGAATTCCCTGATGTTTTTGACGCGCGTTTCGGAAAGATCCGCAACGCCCGCGAGATAGAGCACCCGGTAAGCAGAAAGCTTCTCAGGTTTATCAAGCAGCCCTTCGTGAATTGACGAGACCTGAACGTGCCCGTAGAGGCAAGCTGCGAATGCGCCCAGGGAGGAAGTCCGGGCATCAGTCTTCCACCACCATCCCGATTGCGCGTGCCCGCGCGGATTCCGATCTGCGTACACTACGGCGACATAAGGGTAATTCCGGAACCCGGTAAATTCCGCCTCATGCTGCTTGAGAACACGAAAGGGGTATTCAACAAACCGGCGATTCTCCGCGTGCTGCAAGTAGGCCCACGGCTGCGCGATGATGGGCGCTCCGCCGAACATCGCGGTGCTGAAGATCTGCTGTTGATAATCGAACCCGTTGTAAATTACGCGCGGCCAGTTGTTGTAAACCCCGACGTATGGCCAGACGCCGAGCCCCGCGGCCCGCGCAAGGCTCACGCCCTCGGCGCGTTCCAGCAGGCTGTTGCCGCGCTCGTACAGAAAGGCGTCCATCGCTTCGACTATCCTGGGGTCCTCGGTGGTCAACTTCTTGGGGTTGTTGATGTTGTAAATCAGCGGAATGTCCTTGTGCGATTTAACCAGCCGGCGCACAGTATGGACGAGATCGATGAGGTTCTCGCGCTGCCAGGCGTGATAGCGATCCAAGACCTGAAGATCGGCGGGAGTATAGTCGGCGTCTTTCTCGTGCCAGGGCAATTCCGCGCCTTTCGCTTTTCGAAAGCCGTTCCGGCAGCCGTCGCAGTAGCACACCTGGCGCCCCGTCCAGAAGTAACCGGGGCGCCAGGTATCGAAATATATGCCGTCGATGTCGTAGTCGCGAACCAAACGCTCCACGAGATCGAGATAGGCCTGGCGGTAGGACGTATTCCAGCAGACGGTGCCGTGGTCTTCTCCAGCGAACATGTGGCTCCGCTCAGGGCCGCCGCCGGGCTTGGTCTGCTGGGCATATTCCGGATAATCGCGGGTGACCATCGACCATGCGAGCTTGTGCCCCGTTGAGACATACGGGACAACACGGATGCCGCGCTGCTTGCACGCCGCAATCGTCTCAGCCAGAATGTCCCGGTCTCCGAGCTCCGGATGGCGCGTGAACCGGACGCCTGGCACTAGCGCGTACTTCCCCATGGTCGCGATGCGCACGGTATTGGCATTCATCTGCACCATGGTGTCGGCCAGTGCCTTGGCGTCGAATTCGAGTTTCGGCGCGAACGGGGGTTCGTAGGCGTCGATCAGGAACACTCTCGCGGTTTCCATCCACGGGTATTCCGCCGCTCGGGCGGGATCGCCAAACAGAATGCCTGAAAGCAGAAGCAAGCTGGACGGTAATAACGAAAGACGGTTTGTTCTCATGAGTGAATCTTTCGAAATCCGTGCGGCGCAGGATGCTCTCTGAATGAACGTCACGCCGAAAGTGCGGTGCTCAGGAACGCTCTGTCCGGCTGCGCGCGAGGCCGCGAGCAGAATTTCGACCGCGGCACGGCCCATTTCATATTTCGGCACGCGAATCGTGGTCAACGCAGGATGAACGATAGCAGCTACGGGCACATCGTCGAATCCGACCAGCGAGATGTCGTCAGGGATACGCAGTCCGGCTTCAGCGATGGCGCGAATGGCGCCCAGCGCCATGGCATCGTTTCCGGCAAAGATAGCCGTCACGCCGCGCCGGTCAGCCAGGAGCCGTTGAGTCAGTTCGTATCCGCCTTGCTCTCCCTGATAGCCGTGCATCACGATCGGGGCCGGAATCTTCCGCTTAGCGCAGCGGACGGCTTCAAGCAAACCCTTGGTCCGGTCGTTAAAGTTTCCATGGGTTCGCGGGCCGGTAAGGTGCGCGATCGCAGTATGGCCCAGATCGATCAGGTGCTTGCCCGCGAGAAAGCCGCCTCGCAGATTGTCTGCAAGAACCGTGGAGAACGGCGGATCGCCTTTCGGCTTGTTCAGCAAAACAACCGGAACGCGGCTGTTGACGAGTTCGTCGCGCTCCTCTCCGCCGAGCGCGGCCACAGTGTTCATGATGATTCCGTCGATCTGCTTCTCACGCAGCGAACGAAAGTATCCCATTTGCTTCGCAGGATTGAGATCGCTATTGCACAGGATAAGGTCGCAGCCGGCCTCATAAGCGGCGTCTTCGGCACCGCGGGCAAATTCGGCAAAGAAGGGGTTGCGGATATCAGAGATCAACAGCGCGAGAGAGTGCGACCGGCCGGTCGCGAGCCCTCGTGCGACGCGGTTGGGGCGATAGGCCAGACGCTCGGCGGTGGATAAGACCTTGCGTCTAGTCTCGTCGTGCACTCCATAGGCTCCGGTCAGGGCGCGAGAAGCGGTAGACACGTTTACTCCGGCTTCGCGCGCCACATCCCTCAGCGTCGGCATTTACGCGTCTTCCTCCCGTCGGAAAATCATCTGCTGAAATCCGAAATCACAACCGGTTGCTAGTAAATTGTCGTAGACAACTCCTGCACTGTCAAGAGGCGGGCTGGCGTTCTCGACGATTCTGGAAAAAAGTGTTTGACATCGCCGTCAGATCGAATATAGACTGTTTTCGCAACCGGTTGCGATAATGACGACTCCGGGGGCCGACAGGTGGGTGCACTTTGAATATCAAACCCTGGATCAATCGGATTGCGCTGTTATTGATTGCGTTTTCGCTAGCGCCCTTCGTCCACGCGCAAAGCGTGGCGGCCCGCGTTGCCGGGACCGTCAGCGATCCAACGAACGCCGCGGTTCCCGGCGCCAAAGTAACGGCAGTTAACACAACTACGGGATGGAAGACCACGTCAGTTTCGAACGCCGACGGACGATACCTTCTTTACCCGCTTCCGCCGGGGATCTACGACATTACGTTTGAATCAAGCGGCATGAAGAAAGCGCGCATCGAGCACTTTCAGGTATTCGCCAACGATAACGTAGTTCGAAACGCTGGGCTGGAGGTGGGAGCTCTGTCACAGGAAGTGACAGTTTCAGCGGCGGCGGTAACGGTGGACGCCAGTCCGTCAGTGGAAAGCACGGTTACCGAGGATCAGGTGCAGAATCTCCCGTTAAACGGCCGTGACTACAACCAACTGGTGTTGCTGGGAGCCGGCGCCGTTGACCCGACCCTCTCGGGTGTCAGTTACGATTTGGGTACGGTAGCGGTGAACGGAAATCGCGCCTATTCCAATTCCTACCTGGTGGACGGCGCATCCAACACTCTGACCTGGCAGAACAGTTCAGCTATTTCCCTCTCGGTCGGAGTCATTCGCGAATTCAAAGTAATTTCGGGTGTCGCGCCCGCCGAATACGGCAACGGAGCGACCAGCATCGTGGTGGTGTCGAAGAGCGGCACGAACCAATTGCACGGCAGCGTCTTTGAGTATTTCCGCGGAAACACCTTCATCACGAGGGACCCTTTCACGTTTACACCCCCGGCGGCGTTCAACCGCCATCAGTTTGGAGGCTCGCTCGGAGGCCCGCTCCGCCTGCCGCGTTACGACGGCCGCAATCGAACTTTTTTCTTTGGCAACTACGAAGCGCTGCGTCAGTCCGGCGGGGCCAACCGCATTTCCACCGTCCCTCCCGACTCCTTCTGGAAAGGCGATTTTTCCTCGCTTCTCCCACGCGTTCAGCTGCGAGACCCACTGGCGGCCGGCCGACCCGTGATCCCCGACAATCGTCTGGATCTCTATCTTGGCGGCGTGCGTATGGATCCAATCGCGTTGAAACTTCGGCCGCTATTCGCCCCGGCTACCTCTCCCGGATTGGCGAACAACTCGGTGATCGCCGTGGCCGCCACTTCCCTGAATGACCAGTTTTCTGCCAGGGTCGACCATCTTCTGCCGCACAACCAGTCGCTATCCGCGCGTCTTACCTACTCCAACAGTCGCGGCTACACTCCCGGTATGATGGGACTTCCCAACCTGGGTTACCGGAACCCCAGCCTCGGACGAAACGGAATGCTTGGATGGACCGCCACCTTTGGCCCGCGCACTGTGAATGAATTCCGTTTGGGCGTCTCCAGCTTCATGCGGAAAATCAACTACGTATCGGGGGACTATCCGACGGGGACTTCGGCCGGGATGCAGGGCCTCGTGGCGTCCGATCCAGCAGTCGCTCCAACTCCAATCATTTCCTTCTCCGGCACCGACACCTTCAGCTCTGCGAGCTATTTTCCGTCCGGCGGTCAATCGACAACTTCCTACGCCAACACCGTTTACACTCTCTCTGAAGTGCTTTCGACCACTCGCGGACGGCACCAGTTTAAGGTGGGCTTTGACGGTCGTCAGACCCTGCTCAACTACGTGCTGGTGAACAACGGCCAAGGCACGGTGCAATTCAATGGTAATAATAACGTTAATTCCAGCGGCTATTCTTTCGCCGACTTCATGATGGGAGTGGTCTACACGAGTTCGCAATCTCCCATGCAGGCCAAAGTGCTTCTCACCCAGCCGGAATTCGCGTTTTTCGCGCAGGACGATTGGCGGATTACCCGCAACCTCACGGCGACCATCGGTCTCCGGAACGAGTCCTTTTACCACCCGGCCGAAGAACGCAACCGCCTGGCTATGTTCACTCCGGACCTGCAGGGCGGCGGAATCATCGTGGCCTGCTCAGGCGGTAAGCTGCCTGTCGATGAATACAACAAAGGTGTGATGTCCCGCCTGTTGAACGCCAGCGGCAACCTCACGTTTCCCATGGCCTGCGCTTCAAGCGTTGGATACAATGATCGCCGCCTGGTGAATAACAAACTCTGGAACCTGGGACCGCGCGTAGGACTTTCCTGGGATCCGACCGGCCGGGGCCGCTGGATGATCCATTCCGGCTATGGCACTTTTTATAGCCGTTACCCGCAGCAATACATCGCTCTCACGGTCAACGCCAACCCGCCATTCGCCAGTATCTTCAGCTACCAGCAATCGCTGGTGAATCTTGCTCCGAGCCTTACGTTGCGTACGCCATTTCTGGCTTCGGGGTCTCCGGCTCTCACCCCGTACGGGCTCGAAAAGGACTTCCGCCTCCCGGACAATCAGCAATGGAACCTGACGGTGCAGCACACGATCGGGTCGAATACGTCGCTCAGCGTGGCCTATCTGGGGAACAAGGGCACCCACCTGTTCCGCTCGGTCAACATGAACATGCAGACGATAGACCCCAATACCGGCCTGATCACCAGGCGGTATCAGCCGGTGTTCGGAGGTTCCGTGGTCAGCTACGAAATGACCAACTCCAATTCCACGTACCACGCGCTGCAGACCGAAGTCAGGCGCCGTTTTGCGCGCGGCTTCAGCTATCAGGCAAACTGGACTTGGGCGAAAGGCATAGATGACGTGGGCTTCAACGCCACTACTACGATGCTCGACATTCAAAACCTCGGGCGCGACCGCGCCGACAGCGATTACGTGCGGCGGCACCAGATCAATAGCAACATGACGTGGGATGTACCTGTTGGGCGAGGCAAGCACTTCGGCACCACCATGCCTGCATGGCTGAATGCAGCGGCAGGCGGCTGGCGGCTGAGCGGCATCTGGCGCTACACCACCGGCCGCCGTCTCACACCGAGCTATACCCCGCCTGGATCGTTTGCCTCCAACAACCGCCCGGATGTGGTTTATGGCGTTAGCCCCAACCTTCCGGCAGGCGAGCGGAGCCAGTCCCACTGGTTCAACCCCGCGGCCTTCTCCGTCCCGCCCACGATCGATGCAGCAACAGGACGACCCCGGTACGGCAACGCCGGCAGGAACATCATCGTCGGCCCAGGCTTGAACCGTATGGACGGAAGTCTGAACAAGAGTTTCAAAGTGCGCCGCGAGTCCCAGCGCCTCGTATTCCGCCTGGACATGTTTAATTTGGCGAACCATCCGAACTGGGGGAACCCATCCACGAACATCTCCAGCGTCAACACGGTGGCGGTAATCGGCGGAGTGAACGGATCCATGCGTCAGGCGCAGTTTTCCCTGGAGTTCCAATTCTGATGAATCTTGCCCATCGCGGTTTTATGTATTTCGCGTGCGCTGCCATGCTGTCGTTTGGCGCGCCTAATTGGCCAGCCCCGGTCCCTTGGCGATCCATGCCCTTCCGGCCCCATGATAAGCAGATCTGCCAGCAAAATCCTCCCGATTTCAGTTGGCCCGCCGCTGTTGCGGCGACCGGTTATGAACTGCAGGTTTCGCGCGACGCGGAATTCCGGCGCGATGTGCGCACGCGGTCCGATTTGACTTCAAATGTCTACAACTTCCCCGAGGCGTTTGAGGCGGGCACGTCGTACTGGCGGGTGCGGTTTCACACGACCGAAGGATGGTCGGGCTGGAGCGCTACGAGAAGATTCCGGATTGATGCCGACGCCTGGAAGTTCCCCGTGCCGGCCGTTCAACAAGCTGATCGAGCGAGTGCCTGGGAGCCATCCGCGGGTATGGACCACGGCAGCCGGTCTGCAAAGCTTCCGTTCGCGTGCATCTGGCGAACGCAAGGAGTGGTTTGCCAGGCTTTTGCAGCAGGTACGTGGTGACATCAAGAAACCGCCGGCAAGCGAACCGCTGTTCCCCTATCCGAACCTGCCCACTCCGAAACGCACAGTGGAGTGGATCGAAGCGTGGAACCGGCTTCGAAGCGAGGGCGAAGGAGCCGCGGAACGGCTGCACCGGACGGCGTTCGTGTACCTGGTGAGCGGTGACAGTGCCATCGGAGCGAGCGCGGTTGACCAGATGATGAATCTGGCACGATGGAACCCCAATGGTTCGACGAGCTACGAAACCCACGACCAGGTGCATCGGGCTATCGCCTGGAAGACGGCCGTAGCCTACGACTGGTGCCACAATCTACTTTCGCCGGCGCAGCGACGCACCGTGCTCGAGATGATCCGAACCCGAACGCTCACGATGTTTGGACATCTGGTGGAGAAGCGTCCACTGACCCAGAGCCCTTTCGATTCCCACGGCTGGACCGCATACGGATACCTCGGCATCATCAGCATCTCAACGCTGGGCGATCTGCCCGGCGCGGACCACTGGTTCCGGTCGATTGTTCCGTCCTACATCAATTTGCTTCCTCCCTGGGGCGGTGAGGACGGCGGTTGGTGCCAGGGCACGGCGTACTGGCAGTATAGTCAGCAGAGCAATCGGGAGTTCATGGACGTGCTGTTGAGCGCTACCGGTTTCAGCTTGTACGACAAGGCATACGTGCGCAACAGCGGACTATTTCCTCTTTATGGGTTCCCGCACGGCTCTCCGCGCGCGCATTTCGGAGACGGCACGGAATACCGGCCTGGACCCTACCAGATGCAACACTACCGCCGGCTGGCGCAACTCCACCGCGACGGGGTGATGCAGTGGGCGCTGCAGGCGATCGGCGACGGACCGGATTCCCGCCTCGACTACTACTTCAGCGGGGACGAGAGTTTGCCGGCGCTGCCGCCCAAAGACTTGCCGCGTGCGCGTTGGTTTCGCGACATCGATTGGGTGACGATGCACTCCGACCTTCTCGACCCGGAGCGCATCTCGTTCTATTTCAAGTCCAGCCCGATCGGCAGCTACAATCATAGTCACGCCGACCAGAACGGTTTCGTGCTGAACGCCTTTGGCGAGGCGCTGGCGATCGATGCCGGGTACTACGACTGGTACGATAGCCCGCACGACCGCAATTACACCAGGCAGACTGTGGCCCACAACGCCGTCACCCACGGCAACGGGCTTGGACAGCCTATTTTCGACACTACCGCGAGCGGACGGATCACCGGCTTTGTCACCCACGATCGTTTCGACGCCAGCACGGGAGACGCGACCGCCGCGTACAAGGGTGGGCTGGCGAAAGCCGTCCGGCACGTCATTTACGTGCGGCCCAATGCGTTCGTCGTTATCGACGACCTGGCCTCCGCCAAAGGGAAACCCTCGACCTTCGAGTGGTGGCTGCACGCGATGTCACGCATCAAAATGGAGAACGACGGCACCGGAGGCACGATTGAGCAGGGCAAGGCACGGCTCCGTGTGAGACTGCACGCGCCGGGCGGGTTCTCCCAGTCCGTCGGAGAGGAATTCATCGGACCCCCGGACGTATACGCGGCTGGAGCGCAGATGAAGCCGTTTCGTCCCCAATCTAGGTACGCGAAAGCGCCGAATCAGGTGCATGCGCGTTTCGCCACGCCATCCACGGACCGCACCCGGATCGTCGCCACGTTACAGCCGTACAAGGCAGACGATACCGCTCCCGGCCTCAAAGTGGAACACGGAGACGGGACAATTACGTTGCGCTTCCCGGGAGGCGAACAGGTGATCGTCCGGACGCGGGAGCAAGGCATCGTGTCGTCATCCGGAGTCGCTTTCGACGGTGTGGCGGCTGCGGTCTCCGGCGATGCGATTCTGTTGGTAGAAGGAACCCGGATTGAGCGCGACGGGAAACTTTTGCTCCAGGCCGAAAAACCGGTCACCGCAGTAGTGGGGCCCGGGGCGCTTTCAGTCTCCGCTCTCGACGACACCAATTTGCGCGTAAACGCGGGCCCCGGCGTATCCTGGGTTCGCGATGCAAAGGGACGTGCGATTGAGCGCGACATGTGGTCCGTGAAAGGCGACTCGCTGCAATTGCGGCTGGAGCCGGCATGGCACTCGATCCGATTCGGAAAACGATAAATGAGAATCTCCGTAATAGCAGTTTTACTCGCGATGGTTGCATCCTCCGGTGCAGCCGCCGTTTCCATCCGCTCGGACTTCGAGGGAGGCAGCATCGGAACGGTGCGCCAGCTTGCTCCAGGGCATTTTTCCTGCGCCGTCAAGGGCGAGGTTAACCAGGACAAGCGTAACCGCCAGGCGAGCTGGTATTACTTTCAGGTCGACGGTTCCGCAGGCCGTGAACTCACGCTTGATTTAGTCGAGATCATGGGCGAGTACAACTATGTCCCTGGGTCATACCCGATCACCGCTGGAGTCCGTCCGTTCATCAGCTACGACCGGCGGACTTGGACACCGCTGCCCACGTCTGCACTGGAATGGGACGCGGCGGCATCGACTTTTAGAATGCGGTTTGTCCCGTCTGCCAGCCCTGTCTGGATCGCCCATGTACCTCCGTACATAACCGGCGATTTAAACAAGCTGCTCGATGAGTTCAGAGGCAATCCGCACTTGAGTATGCGTGACGCCGGAAAGACTGTCGAGGGCCGGAAGATTCATTGGCTGACCGTGACAAACCAATCGCGACCCGACAGCGGCAAGAAGGTGCTCTGGCTGATGGCAAGACAACACGCCTGGGAGAGCGGCACTTCCTGGGTGGCGGAAGGCGCCCTCCGGTTTCTCTTGAAGAAGGACGATCCCGTTGCCGCGCGGCTGCGCGACGAGTTCGTGGTTCACTTCTTTCCGATGGCCGATCCGGACGGCGTGACCCGCGGAGGAGTGCGATTCAACTTGCATGGCTTTGACGTCAACCGCAACTGGGATGTGGTAGACCCGGCGCGGATGCCCGAGATTGCCGGTATGCGAAAAGCGGTTCTCGATTGGGTGGACAGCGGCCGGCGCATCGACCTTTTTGTCACGTTGCACAACACCAACAACGACTATATCGCGGGGCCTGTCACTGCCGGCGGTCCGGAGTACCGCCGCATAATAGACCACATTGCAACAACCCTGGCGAAGGAAACGATTTTCGAAGGCAAAGCGCCGCGAGATTGGCTACCGGGCAAAATAGCGCCGGGGCGAATGGACGTCTGTCAAGGACTGTTCCATGATCGGGCGATCCCAACCATGCTGCTCGAACAGAGCGTGCGAACCAACACGAAACTCAACGGTCCTCCAAGCCCGGAGGATTATCGCCGCCTCGGCGGACAATTAGTGGTCACGATGGCTTCGGCGGTAACCAATACAAAGAGCGGGAATCTCTTGAAAAATCCCGGCTTTACAGGCGGCAACGAGACGCCGGACGGCTGGACGTTGTGGGCGTCGCGCGACGACCTCCGGCCGCGCTCCCGCGTGATCCAGGCGAAGGACGGAAATCTGCTTGAACTCGCGGCCTCGCGGCGTGAGGCGTTCGGTAAGTGGGAATCGGTCGCGACCGGACTCCAGCCTGGCCGCACTTATCAATTTGAAGTCTGGTACCGTCCTGAAGGCATAAAACAAGCGCAGGTCAGCGTTCCCATCATCCTCACATGGTGTAAGGACGACAACGGCAAGAGCATGGTTCAACGCGACTTCGTGGATCGCGTTTGGAGTTATGGCGCATGGCGCCGTGCGGCGCGCACGTTAGAGGCCCCGGCAGGCGTGAAATCGGTTCGGGTTGAGTTGGGATTGCGCTGGACCGAAAAGGGGTCGGTCGTTTGGAAGAGTCCGCGACTGGAGGAAGTTGAGGCGCTGCCGCATCGCAAAGTGCGGGTCGCGACCACGCATCTGGTTCCGGCTCCGAACGCAACTGTCGCGAGCAATCTCGCGCTTATGAGCCGCGCTCTGGATGAGGCAGGCGCTCGGAAACCGGATATCGTGCTGCTCTCGGAAAACTTCGTGGACCGGGGCGTGCGGCTGCCCCTCTTGCAGACGGCGCAAACTGTTCCGGGGCCCGCTACGCAGATGCTCTCCCGTAAGGCGAGGCAGTATTCGACTTATGTCGCCACCAGCCTGCACGAGCGTGAGGGAGACGTTATCTACAACACCGCCGTGCTGATCGATCGCCTCGGAAGAATTGCCGGCAAATACCGCAAGACCCACCTGGCTATGATCGAGGGGGAAAACGGAGTTTCACCCGGAAATGATTATCCGGTATTCGCGACCGACTTCGGGACTGTCGGCATGCTGGTCTGTTGGGACAATTGGTTCTCAGAACCGGCGCGCCTCCTGCGATTGAAGGGAGCGGAACTGCTGCTGCTTCCGATCGCAGGCGACGGCGACGCCCGGCATTGGGACATCATCTCCCGCGCCCGCGCACTCGACAACGGCGTGTATCTGGTTTCCTCCAACACCGTCGGAACTTCACCGAGTCGCGTGATCGACCCGTTGGGCGAGGTCTTGGCGGAAACAGCCGAGCCTTTCGGCGTGGCGTTCGCCGAGATCGACCTCGACCGTCAACGGCGCCAGCACTGGTTGTCCGTCGGGCCGGCAGACGGCGAAGCAAAGAGTCTTTACATTCAGGAGCGGCGTCCGGACACCTACGGGCCGCTAACCGGGAACCTTCCATGACACAACTCTCCCGGCGCGAATCACTCCGCCTGGCCGCTCTGGCTCTTCCCGGACTTCCAGGCGGCAAGGTGAACCCCGATGCGATTCGATCCCGACTGCCCCGGGAGCTGCCGCCTGGCGTGGCCGCGATTATCGCATCGCACCTGAACCGCACTCCGTCTTCGCTCAACACGGACTGGCACAGTACCGGACCGATGTTCGGACTGTTGAAGTGGCAGGCGCGAGGCATTACGGAGGTTCGTGAATTCGCGCGCGCGTGGCTCGACTGGCATCTGAAGGAATCGTCGGTGGCAGCATATGCCGGTCCGCGTTCGCGCGTGTTTTCAGCTGGCGGCGTGGCTATTACCACTTATGCCGGCCATTACGGTCTGACCTTCCCGTGTTACGAGATGGCGGTCCAGTTTGGAGACGAGCGGGCGAGGCGTATATGCCTCGACATCGCGCGGATCATCCTCCATCAGGCTGCGCGCAACCGCCTGGGGCTGGTGGCCCACGATGATACAGCGGAGTTTGCCATACCGGACACTTGTTATTTTGCCGCCAGCGCGCTGATGTTCGCCTCGCAACTTGACCCTGCGAACGGCGCTGTTTACCGTGATCAGGCCGTGATCCAATTACGCGCTTACACCGACACTTTCCTGACGAAGGAGACCGGGCTCGCAAAAACCATCCTGCAGAAAGAAGGGCTCGGCAAGACCTGCTGGACACGCGCTTCGGGATGGCTGCTGTGGGCAACGACCGCCGTTTTACGACACCTGCCGCCGTCGGCTCCGCAATTCGCAGGCATTATCGCGGATCTGAAAGTGATGGCCGGCGGGTATGCTCGCGTGCAGGATGCCAGCGGCGGTTTTCACCTTCTGCTCGATGAACCGGCCACGCCGCTGGAAACGACCGGGACGGCGATGTGTGCGCTCGGTTTGCACGAAGCGGTCCGGAACGGATGGCTGGATGCCTCATACCGCGGAGTGGCCGAAAGAGCCTGGCAGTTCGTCTGTGGCAAAATCGCCGAAGACGGAATGGTGAGCGATGTCTTCGCCGCCTGGGCAGTGCCGGCGGAGCGGCGCGCGTTGGGACTCGACAAGCGCGACAGCGGCTTCGCCGCCGGCTTCGTACTCTGTGCGTCCGACGAGATGACCAGAAGTCGCCTACAGGTTCCAGAGATCCGTGGAAAGGTACTTCAATCCGGAGTCGTTGATTAGCGTCACCACAGTTTTCCCAGGCACGAGCTTCAGCGCAGCCGCCACGTTCGCCCCGGAGGAGAAGCCTGCAAAGATTCCCTCTTCCCGAGCCAGACGGCGAGCGCACGTTATCGCTTCTTCGTCGCTGACCTGAAGATGCCCATCGATGTCTTCGTTCCGAACGAGGGGCAATTGCGGCATCGAGTAACCGCCGCCCTGTATGCGATGATTCGGATTCAATACGGACATGCCTGAGAGCACGGCGCAACCTTCGGGTTCGACGACAAAACACTGGATGCCCCGGTTGTGCTCCTTAAACGCCGCCGCGCAACCGGCGAACGTGCCGCCCGTCCCGGCGAAATCGCAAAAGGCATCGATGTTTCCACCCGACTGCTCCAGAATCTCACGGGCTGTATGCAGGTAGTGTGCGCGGAAGTTGCCTGCATTCCGGAATTGGTCCGCGCGGAAGCCGCTCCGCTCGATCGTGATCCTCCGGGCTTCCTGTTCGACCAATTCCAGGTCGCCCCCGGATACCTGGCCAGGTTCCGAATCCGGCAACTGGTTGACGAGAATAACCTCCGCGCCCAACGCCCTCATCATCCGGGCGCGTTCGGGAGAGTTGCCTTTCGACATAACCGCAATAAAGTGGTAGCCCTTCACAGCGCAGACGATGGCGAGACCCGTGCCCGTATTCCCGCTGGTCAGTTCCACCACGGCCTGGCCGGGACGCAGAGCGCCTGCCGCCTCTGCATCTTCAATAATCTGGCGAGCAACGCGATCCTTCTTTGAGAAGCCGGGGTTCAGGTACTCCAACTTTGCAAGGAGACGGCCGCCGAGGCCCTTCGTAATCCTCGACAACTCTACCAGCGGCGTCCAGCCGATAGCTTCGACTGCGGAAGGGACGATCACGTTTGTGGGATGTTGCGTCATAAATGAAGGTGCCGTTGCGGAAAGATCCGCAACGGCACCGATGTTTACGTTCTCACACGGAAAGCTAGAATCGCAAATACAACGCGAACTGAATCTTCCGGCTCACGGCTTTAGTGGCGGTGACAGTGCCGAACGTGCCGGCGGTTACCGAGGTATTCGGCACATCGAAGACAGCGTGATTCAAGGAGTCCAGAGCCTCTGCGCGCAGTTCGACGCTGAACCGGTCGGTGATCCTGCTCTTCTTCATGGCGGATAGATCCAGGACATTGATCGGAGCGGCACGAAGCCCCGAAAAACGGCTCGACTGGTAACGAATGGCGGAAGCTCGTTGCTTGGCTGAGTTTGTTTCGAACCCTGCCGTGTTGAACCAATGGAAGCGGTCGCGTTCGTCACGTGAGAGTGCGATCTTCGAAGGATCGCCGTAGAAGATGAAGTCGCCAAGGCCATAGGGCTCGCCGGTCTGGAACTGGTATATACCGCTGGTTTGCCAGCCGTTGATGATCGCTCCCAAAACACGCGGAACATTCGCAAAGTACTTGCGCCCGCGACCGAACGGGAGTTCGTAGATCCCGCTCATCGTAATGCGGTGGGTGCGATCGTCCCCGGAAATCACCTCTTCCGGACGGCGATCGGAAGGATTCAAGAAGCTGCTTGCCGCCATGTTCTTCGACCAGCTCCACGCACCCATCACCGTGTAACCGCTCTTGAAGCGCTTCTCCACCCGGGTCTGCGCCGCGTGGTACCAGGAGTAGCCCTCATTCGTCATTGTCGATACTGAATTGAACTGCCCGTAGTTGTACAGGAGTCTGCTCATCGACGTATTTACGCCGTTCAGGTTAGAGCCGGGGAGCAGGCCGGCGAAGGGATTTGGCACCTGTTTGCTCAAGGCGTCGATGACGGCCTGATCGCGAACAGGTGAGGTGCTGAGGTACTGCGCCGGAATGTAGTTGAGCGCCCGGCCGGTCAGGATGGCAGTAGACCGGGTGCCAACATAATTCACGTCCACAAGGTAGCCGCCCCACAAAGCGCGCTGAAGACCCAGGGACCAGCGCTGCATATACGGTGATCTGGGCTTCGAGTTGGTGAAGCTGATGTCCTTCCCAAGGAAGGTAGCGATCCCGTCCTTGCTTCCGACAGGGGCCAGGATTCCGCCCGGGAATGGATTGGCCAACGTCGCGATGTAGGTGAGCCCGTTATCGAGCGTCGGGACCAGGCTGGTCGACTGACTGAATCCGGTCTGGGTAAAACCCTGAGCGTTGCTGTTAAGACCCAGCATGTCGAAGAAGATGCCGTAGCCGCCCCGCAAAACGGTCCGCGGATTGAGGGAATAAGCAAAGCCGACTCTGGGCATGAAGTTGCGGTTGGGAGCGTCATAGAGCGTCCGAGGTTGACCATTCACGCCAACGTAGGTCAATCCACCCTTGACGCTGAACTGGCTTAGCGGAAGTTGGGGAATCGGATTCAGCGCGTAGTTGGCGCGCGCGGCAGCTTCCACCGGGCTGGCAACACTGTAATCAAAGCCGCGCACGCTTCGGTCGAAGCGCTCGACCGGGGCGCCCTCACGCTCCCAGCGAAGACCCAGATTCAGGGTCAGGCGGTCGCTGACCTTCCAATCGTCCTGGAAGAACAGACCTGTTGTGTGCATAACACCCGCGGCGGAAGCATTCCTGTTGACGGAGGCGTTGTTGGACAGTCCCAATAGCATCGCACTCAACGACGACGCGATTGCCGGCGGAGTAGCGGAGTTATCGAGTGGGCCATTCATATAGCCACCGGTGAAGTTGAATATTCCTGCCTCTCCATTGTGATTGACGCCGGTGATGAGAGTGTCGCGATAGTCGCCGCCCACCCGCAGGGAATGCCTGCCCTGCATGCGGGAGACATTCCACCCCAGCGAATGAGTGCCAATGTAGTCCATATATGCGGTGGCAATATTAGTGGTCGAGTAGCTGTTCGATCCAAAGGTGAACTGCGGATACTGAGGAAACGCCAACTGGTCCGCAAACGATTTTGGAAAGCCCAGGGATGAGACGTCGAATCCCGCCGTCAGCGACAAAATCCCGAAGTACTGTCGCGTATAGCCATAGCGGATGTCCGCTACGGTTAGTGCATTGAAGACGTGCGTATAATCCAGCGCTCCGACTTTGGCTATGCCTTTAGAATTACCTCCACTGCAGCCCTTGCAGTAGTCGTTACCATTCCCATTGAGCGTGCGATCGGAATAACCAAACCGGCCGTAGAGGCGATCCTTCTCGCTGAAGTTATGGTCAATTCGCGTGGAGAACGACGAATACTTGTTGGCTGACGTGCCGGCCTCGTAGATGTAGTTGTTCAATCCCTCTCGCGTGGGAGAGGGGGCGTTGTTGGGCTCGGGAAGAGGCTTCAGGATGTTCTTCGCGATTGCGGTGATCCGGCTCTGGGGGATAATGTTGCCCACAAACGGAGTTCGGCTATAACGCCCGTTGTTCAGATTCACCGTCGTCCACGGGTCGTAGAGCTGGTACTGACTGCCCAGCGCCAGCAAAGCGGAAAAATCTCCATTCTTCTCGGCGGCAGTCGGCATGGTGAAGATTCTCTTCGACGCGTTTTCAACATTGAACCGCTCGAATCCGGCAAACCAAAAGGTTTTGTTTTTCACCAGGGGACCGCCGGCCGACGTCTGCCAGCGTTTGTAACTGAACTCGCCTTTGGGTTGGCCAGCCAGATTAGAAAAATAGCCATTCGCATTCAGGTTGACGTCCTGGATGTAGTAATAGGCTGAACCATGGAGTTGGTTGGTTCCCGACTTGAGGCTCGCATTGACCCAGGCTGAAGCGTGGCCCTGCGATGCGTCGTACGCTGCCGTCTCCACTTTGTACTCCTGGACGAATTCCACAGCCGGCGTGTAAGCGACGTCGTTGTTCTTTGTATTGTTGGAAACACCGTCCAGTTGGAATTCGATGCCTGCTCTCTGCCTCGCCCCGTTGATGGAGGATAAGGATGCTGCGGAATCCCAAGGGGAGGTGTAATGGACGGGCGCGTTCCAGGTTGTGCCAGGGGCGAGGAACTGAAGTAGCATCGGATTGCCGTAGATCAGCGGCAGTTCGGTGAGCCTGCGCTGGTCGATCAGGGTTCCCATGGAACTGCTGGTGGTTTCGAGTAGTGGAGAGTCTCCATGGACCTCCATCTTCTCGGTGACATTGCCAAGTTCCAGCACGACGTTCAGCGTCAGCCGATCATTCACCGCGACTCTCACGCCGGCTCTTTCAAACTGCTTGAAGCCGGGTTTGTTTGCGAAGACTGTGTAGTCGCCGGGCTGGAGAAAACCCAGCGAGTAGTTGCCTTCCGCGTTCGTCTCTGTTGTTACGGCGACGTTCGTGGCTATATGGAGGGCGCGTACCTTCGTTCCGGCGATCGCCGCACCCGAGGGATCCTTGACGAGTCCGGTGACAAGACCGCGGTCGCCTTGTCCGTAGCATAACGCAGCCATAAGCCAGGCCAACAGCATCATCGATCGCAAGTACCTGGTACTGGTAACCATCTCTATACCTTTGAATTTCTTCATTTGTCTAACCTCGGTTCTGAATGTATTCAACCCCTGATGTGATCGGAATTGACCGGCGAGACTGGTCAGTTCGAGATCATTGGACCTTGTTCAACCTGTTGTAGCACGCGTTTAGTGTACTCCTCTTTGTAATGGATTTCAAGAATCGATTTGCCTATTACTAACTTGGTTCAGCGTATATGCTGTCTTGTTCTACAGGAATCGTTTACCAAAAAGGCTTTTCACACGAGCCTCACTCCGCGTAATGACCTCGCTGGATTGTCAAAATCCCTGCAAAAACCGGCCAAACGGCACGATTGGGCATCTGGACGCGAATCTAAAAGCCGAAACCAACTCGCGAGGCACGCTGAAAGGCTTCACTTGACAGTGCAGTATGCGAGCAATAAAATCTAGTGGAGCAATCGATTACAGCAACGGAGAAACAGCCCACGTGGCCACGCATATGAACAGACGCGACTTCCTGATGGGAACGGCGGTCGTAGCCGCCGCCCCGGCATTGCCCAAACTGACGTGGCCCGAAGGCAGTCCGAAAGACCTCGGCTTTGATGCCGCGAAGCTCGAAGCCGCGCGTGAGAACCTCGCAAACCACGGGACTAAAGAACTGCTGATCCTGAAAGGAGGCCGGATCGCGCTCGAGTGGTACGCCCCTGGAATGAATGCAGCCACGAAGCACTACACCGCATCCATGGCCAAGGCGGTTGTGGGTGGAACGTCATTGCTGGTCGCAATGAGCGACGGGAAACTCCGTGCGAACGACCCGGCCATGAAGTTCATTCCGCAATGGCGCGGGGATCCGTTGAAATCGAAGATCACTATACGCCAACTGGCAACCCACACCTCTGGTATCGAGGATTCAAGCGTCACCGGCATCAAGCATAACGAAGAACCCGGCTGGAAGGGCAAGTTTTGGCGGCGCGAGCCCGACCCGTTCAGTGTCTCGATAAATGAAGCGCCCGTGATATTCGATCCCGGCACAAGCCATCAGTACAGCAATCCGGGAATCGCCCTTCTCGGCTACGCGGTTACCGCGAGTCTCCGAGGTGCGCCGCAGACCGATATCCTCTCGCTGCTGCGCGAGCGCGTGATGCGGCCCATCGGTATTCCCGACGATCAGTGGAACATCGGATATGGACGAGCGTATAAGATGGACGGTCTCGACCTGTGGGCGACCTGGGGTGGCGGCGCGTTTACCGCACGCGCGACAGCGCGGCTTGGCGAGTGGATGATGCGTGGCGGCGAGTGGGAAGGGAAACAGCTGGTCTCACGGCGGTCGATGAAAGAGGCAATCAGCTACTCGGGTATGCCGATTCCGGACCGTAAGCTGCAGGTCGATGCTCCGGGATCGGGACTATGCTGGTACACCAACTTCGACGCAGTCTGGTCCTCTGTTCCGCGTGACGCATTCGCCGGCGCGGGAGCTGAGCACCAGATCTTGCTGGTGGTGCCAAGCCTTGAACTGGTTGTCGTTCGGAACGGCTCCGCTCTCGATCAGGTAGGCAGAGAATCCTTCTGGACGGTGTGTCAGCAGCACCTCTTCAATCCGGTGATGCAAGCACTTGGGAACCCGGCAAAGCCCGTCGATCCACCGTATCTCAAGAGCACGGCGATTCGAGGCGTCTCCTTCGCAAGCGCGGCTTCCGTCATCAGAAAAGGAATCGATTCGGACAATTGGCCGCTCACGTGGGCGGATGACGATGATATCTATACGTCCTATGGAGACGGCTCCGGCTTCGAACCGCGTATCAAAGAGAAGCTTAGTATGGGCTTCGCAAAGGTGCAGGGCTCGCCCGCCGATTTTCGAGGAATGAACATTCGCACGGCGACAGGGGAAGCTAAGGGTGACGGGCCTGCAGGCGCGAAAGCCAGTGGAATGGTGATGGTTGACGGCGTACTCTATCTATGGGTTCGCAACGTGAAGAACTCGCAGCTTCTGTGGTCAAACGATCACGCTGCAACGTGGGAAACGGGCTTTAAGTTCGAGCGCGGTTTCGGATCGCCGGCGTTCCTGAACTTCGGGAAAAACTACAGCGGAGCGCCCGACGAATTCGTCTATGCATACTCACAGGAGGGGCCGAGCGCTTACGAGACGGACGATGGCGTCGTGCTCGCCCGTGCTCCGAAATCGAAGTTGCGAAATCGCGATGCCTGGCAGTTCTTCGCGGGGATGCGCGGCGAAAGACCGGAGTGGTCGCCTGATATTGCAACAGTGAAGCCGGTGTTTCGTTTTCCGAAACACTGTCAGCGGGTTGACGCTGTGTATCACGCGGCGACGAAACGCTATTTGTTGATCGTCGGGTACAATCACGCCGGGGGTTGGGGCATTTACGATGCACCCCGGCCATGGGGTCCGTGGTCGACCGCGTTCCACACTGAGTATTGGGGACTTGGTGGAACTCACGGATATCGCATTCCTGCCAAGTGGATCACAAACGGTGGCCATTCACTCTCGCTTGTGTTTTCCGGATTGACTTATAACGGAGTGGCCTACGACGCATTTTGCGTGCGCAATCTGACCCTTGATTTCTAAATCTGGTCCCGACCCGCAGCGGGGTTTACACTGGTTCGCGCTTCTCCGGAGGCTCTGGAGGCCGGATGAGCAGCCAACAAACAATAGCGCCAACATTCAGGCAGGCAGCCGCCGAGAAATAGACCGTGGCGCTACCGGTGAGCTTCAGCAGCCACGGGAAACTGACTGAACTGGCGAACGCACCCGCGGAACCGACCGCATTCATGATCGCCGAAAGAGTGCCCGTTGATTCTTTGCCTACATCCGCGCATGCCGTCCAACTTGGGCTTAGTGTCAGATCGATCCCGAAGGTCGCAACGGCAAAGCAGGCGATGAACGCGCCAGGCGTAGGCATCGCCGCCGCAATCAGAACGCCACCCGAGGCCAGGCCGTACCCGAGTATGGCAGGCAGTCGCCGTGACCAGGCTCGGTGGCTTCTGGCATAGAGCCGATCGACGAGCAGGCCGCTCATCCACGTAGCGGCCGCGCCACAGTAGAGGGGGATACTGGCGTACGCTCCAGCTTTGGAAACTGGAAGACCATAGTGGCTGTGAAGGTAAGGAAGGAGCCAACTGAAGCAGATAAAGAACGTGAAATTCTGAGCGAAGTACTGCGCAAGAATCAACACGCTGTTGCGATTGAGGAGACTCGCCCAACTTGTGTGCTTTTGCTGGGCGCCGGAAACTCGTGACGGCTGTGCACTTTCCTTTGTCCCTTCTTGAAAGCGCGTGTACCAAACCACGGTCCAGAGAAATCCGAGCGCCCCCAAAGCAAGGAACGAAGCACGCCATCCGAATGCCTCGACGCCCAACGAGACGATGAAGAGGCCGAGAGCCGCCCCCAAACGCGATCCCGTGTTCAGCAATCCGAGTGCGAGTCCCCGCTCCCGGACGGGGAAGCAGTTGCGGATCGCCAAGGCGGCTGTCGGATACGCTCCGGATTCCGCCATGCCAAAGAGAAAGCGAACCGCAACCAGAACAACGATGGAGGAGGCTGCGGCAGTCAGAGACGTAAACAAGGACCAGATGGCCACGATGAGGCTGAGAAAGATCCGGGGACCGAGGCGGTCAGCCAGCCAACCCGCAGGTACCATGAACACTGCATAGCCCAGGGCGAACGCCCCGAAAACAAGGCCGAATGAGGTGTCCGGGATCCGAAGTTCCGCCGCCATGGCTGTCTTGGCGGCTGAAATGGCGACGCGATCGACGATGGTGATGAAGGAAAGCAGAAAGAGGCCGGCCATCACCAGCCAGCGGCGGCGCAAATCACCTGGCATGTTTTTCGTAATCGATTGCCAGTATATCTTCATCGAAACATTTTTGTAAACACACAGATTGACGGAAGCGCTTGATTTTTGTATAGTGGAATCGATTACAAGGCGGAGACGGGAGTACCGAATGAAGATAGTGAAAGCATGGGAAGAAGAGGGCGTTGAGATCCCTGCTCCGTACAGCCGCAGGATCAAAGTGTTGTTCGCTCCGGACAAAGAGGGCGTCGAAGAGTTGACGTTCAGTCATGCCATCCTTCCCCCGAGCGGCTGCACAGACTACCACATTCATGACCGCCCGGAGTTGATTTATGTTGTCTCGGGCAGCGGCATTTGTGTGCATGACGAGGAGAGGACAGCCATCCGAGAGGATGTCGCCCTGTGGGTTCAGGCAGGCGAGCGGCATCAGATGATCAACACTGGCGACATCCCGCTCAAGCTGGCAACTGTCTTCGTTCCCGCCTACAAGGCCGGAGACAACTACAAGCGTTGTCTGGATGCGGCAGAGGCAGAGACCGTCGGCAAGTGACATGCGCCTTGGAATCAGTTCCTGGACGTACCCGTGGGCATTCGGGGTCCATGGATTTGCGGCGCCGCCGGAGCCCTTAACACTTTCCGGGTTGCTGGACAGAGCCTCGGCTCTCGGCGTTGGTGTCGTACAGATCGCCGATAATCTGCCGCTTCACAAGCTGGAGGCGGCCGAACTCCGCGACGCGCGTGATCAGGCTCGCAGTCTCGGGTTAACGCTCGAACTCGGAACGCGGGGTGTCGAGCCGGCCCAATTGCTCCATTACCTCGATCTGGCAGTTGATTTCAGTGCTGTCCTGCTCAGGACTCTCACTCACAGCCCCGAATCGAAGCCTTCACTCGAACAGGCGGAACAATGGATTCGGGATGTATTGCCGGAGTTCGAATCCGCGGGAGTCGTGCTGGGCCTCGAGAACTATGAGCGCCATTCCTGCCGCGACCTTGCGGCGCTGGTGCGCAGACTCGAAAGCCGTCATGTGGGCATCTGCCTCGACACCGTCAATTCTCTCGGCGCATTAGAACCTCCCGAATGCGTTGCTGAGATCCTGGCGCCGCTGACCGTAAACCTTCACGTAAAGGACTTTCGGATCGAACGAGTTCCCCAGATGATGGGATTCACTGTAACCGGGATGCCCGCTGGTGAGGGCATGCTCGACATCCCCCGGCTACTTTCCAAGGTGGGACATGGCAACACCCGGATGTCTGCAATTCTCGAGCAGTGGCCACCACCTCAGGAATCCATTGAGGCCACTGTCGCCCTTGAACGGGAGTGGGGTGAACTTGGTGTGCGATATCTGCGCTCACTAGGCTGCACATAAGGAATCGATTACCATAATGGTTGTGGAGAAACCAACGAGGCGAAGGCAGAGCGTAGCAGCCAATACGGCACCGACCGTAAAGGAGGTAGCCGAGCTCGCAGGTGTATCCACGGCGACCGTGTCGCGCGCCCTCTCGGGGGCGCCGAGCGTGAGTAAGAGGCTGATCACCCGCGTCAGGGAAGCCGCCCAACAACTCAATTACCAGCCCAACCAGATCGCGCGCGGCCTTCGAACCCGGGGATCGCGAACGATAGGCGTACTGGTGCCCGATATCGAGAATCCGTTCTTCACCAGCGTCGTTCGAGGGATCGAAGGTGTGCTCCAAACTGCCGGGTATTCACTGCTGCTGGCCGATTTCAATGAGGATCCTTCGCAGGAACATACCCTGCTGTCCGCTTTGCGCGCCGAAGGGGTGGCTGGGATCTTGTTCGCCGCGAGCCACACGCCCAGCCCCGAATATCATGCTTTACTTCAAGCCGGCCTGCCGATGGTGGCGATTTCCCGTTTACCCGAATCCCTGCGCCTCGATCTCGTCACGGTGGCGAACCGGGAGGGCGCACGGGAAGCAGCGGAACACCTCATCGGATTGGGGCACCGTCGCGTCGGGCTAATCGCCGGACCAGTCACAATTAGCACGGCTCGTGAACGCCAGGAAGGGTTTGAGGAAGGTTTTCTTCGGGCCGGTCTTCCGGTTCCTCGCGACCTGATTGTCTATGCCGACTTCCGTCAGGCCGGAGGCCACAGTGCAATGAAGGCTTTGCTGGCTCGGAAGAAACCCCCAACTGCCGTTTTTGCGGCGAGCAACTTGATGACCCTCGGCGCACTGCAGGCGATCTATGAGCACGGAATGGAGATTCCAGGCGATATCTCCGTGCTAGGCTTCGACGACATGGCGTGGGCATCTTCCTTGAGGCCACCTCTTACCGTGGTCGCTCAGCCGGCCCGCGATGTCGGTACGGCCGCGACGAGCTTACTCTTTGAACGTATCCAGGACCCGGGGCGTCCGGTCCGCCACGTAGTTCTGCAGACCCAATTGGTTGTTCGAGCCTCTTGCAGTGCCGTTCCAATCGCATCGACCGTTTAAGAATGGATTAAAACCAGGAATGTCAGTGAGACGTGAATTTCTCTGTGGGTTGATTGGAGCCGGCAGTGCGGCTGCAGCAGTCCCGAACAACAATTCCGCGAATCGGCACGGCGCCGTTTCCGTGAGGGAATTCGGAGCGGTCGGCGACGGCCTTCGATTCGACACGAGTGCGATCCAGAAAGCGATCGACGCCTGTACGTCCAGAGACGGTGGAACCGTTGTGTTCCCCCCGGGGCGGTACCGCAGCAAGACCATCGTCCTGAAAAGCAATGTGACGCTGCATCTGGATGCAGGAGCCGTACTGCTGGGCAGCGGAGACCTTGCGGACTATCCAGACCATGTTCCCGAGTTCCGCTCTTACACCGACGTGTACACGGCGAAGAGCCTTATTTACGCGGAGAAAGCGGAGAACATCGCGATAACCGGACGCGGGCGCATCGACGGCCACGGTCAGCCGTTCCGGGAGATGGGCAATAAATATATGGTGCGGCCCTATCTCATACGCATCGTCGAGTGCCGGAACGTAACGGTATCCGATGTCACGATGGAGAACGCGGCGATGTGGGTATTCCACCTGCTCGCGAGCGACGACGTAAACGTACGCGGGATTCGCATACATAGCCGGATAAACGCCAATAATGACGGCATCGACGTTGACTGCTGCCAGCGAGTGCGCATTTCCGATTGCGAGATCTCCTCGGGCGACGATTCGATTGTGCTCAAGAGTACCGCTGACCGGATCACAAGAGATGTCGTTATCACCAACTGTGTTGTAAGCACGAAATGCAATGGGCTGAAACTCGGCACAGAATCGAACGGCGGGTTCGAGAATATCGTCATCAGCAACTGCACAGTCTATGACACCGAGACCTCGGGAATTGAGTTGGACATGGTTGATGGGGGCGTGCTTAACGGGGTCACTGTGTCGAACATCGTGATGAAAAACGTAGATGTGCCCATTTTCATGCGGTTGGGCAACCGCGCCCGGCCGTTCAAGGAGGGTGGCGCCAAACCCGGGATGGGTAAATTCCGAAACGTTATCGTCTCGAATGTCCAGGCCACAGGTTGCGGCAAACGGGGCTGTGCCATAACGGGCCTTCCGGGACACTTCATCGAAGGGGTGACGCTGGACAATATCCGGCTGCAATTCGTCGGCGGCGTGAAGAAACAAAACCGTGAGATTCCGGAGTTCCCGGAAAATTACCCGCGATCCGGTATGTTCGGACTACTGCCTGCATTCGGGATCTACACACGCCACGTACGGGGACTGCGTTTGCGCAACATCGACCTCTCGACGGAGCAGCCGGACGAGCGGCCTCCAATTGTGATGGAAGATACGACAGGACCGGCGCCCGGATCGTTCGTGGACTTTCCGGCGGAGACGAAATGATCGCTAACCCTGAACTTCGCGATGATCCACACGCACAATAACAGGCCTTGCGCAGTCCGTTTTGTTGTCCCATAATCCGGAAATAAGCACGGTTGGCCCGGTCCGCAAGGAAACCTATGACTAAAGGTAAAGTCAGGGTCGGAATCATCGGTTCTCAATTCGTGGCGGATATGCACGCCGCATCTTTTCGGATCGCCCCGCAGGAAGCGGATGTCGTCGCTATAGCTTCTCCCACGCCTGGAAATGCAGCCCGGTTGGCGGAACGCTACGGCATTCCCCAGGTCTTCACCGACTATCGCGAGATGCTAAAGGATCCCGGCCTCGAGATGGTAGTCGTGGCGGCGCCCAATCGGTTGCATGCGCAAATGACTCTCGATTGCGCTCGCGCCGGCAAGCATATTGTCTGCGAGAAGCCGCTCGCCATAACGCTCGAAGAAGGCGAGGAGATGATCGACGTGGCGCGCCGCGAGGGCGTTCTGCTGATGTACGCCGAGGAACTGTTTTTCACGCCGAAATATGTTCGGGCCAAGGAGATGGCAGACCTCGGCGCCTTCGGCCAGGTATACCTGGTGAAGCAGAGCGAAAAGCACTTTGGCCCGCACTCGGATTGGTTCTGGGATGTGCAGCGCTCGGGCGGAGGCGCGTTTATGGACCTGGGATGCCACGGCATCGCGTTCTGCTATTGGTTCCTGGGCCGCCCCGCAATTCAATCCGTGTACTGCCAGATGGGCACCTACGTCCACGGCAGCAGGACCAGGGCCGAAGACGATTCGCTCTGCATCATCGAATTTGCGAACGGCGCGAGAGGCCTGGTGGAGAACAGTTGGGCGCGGCGCGGCGGCATGGACGATCGCGTGGAGGTCTACGGTGAAGGAGGCGTCACTTACGCCAACCTGAATATGGGCAATGCCCTGCCAACCTACAGTGAATATGGTTATGGATACGCCGTCGAGAAAGCTCCTGACAGCAAGGGCTGGAGCTATCCGGTTTATGAAGAGCTGTGGAATTATGGGTTCCCGCAGGAGCTGCTGCACTTTGCCCGATGCGTGCGCGGCCGCGAGGAGCCGCAGTTGACCGGTCAGGATGGGTTGGTCGTACTGGAGGCTTTGTACGCGGGGTATGCTTCCGCCGGCGAGGGGCGGAAGATTCGATTGCCCTTCCGCCCTGCGGGCGTGCGCAAACCGATTGATTTGTGGCTGAACGCATCTACGCGAACGGGTACGGGTTGACGCTGTTATGACGCCTGACGCTACCTCGCTATCTGCCCGAGCAAATCGAGCAGCGTCCGCGTGATCTTTACCGAAGATTCGCGTTCGAGATTATTCGTCCCGAGCCATGTCTCGTAGCCGATTCCTCCTTCTCCTCCAACGCCGCCCGCGCGAAGCTGAGTTGTTCCGGCGTTGGCCGCCGGTAGCGCAGGCGCAGTTCTTGCTCGGCCATGCGAATTGGCGCAGTCTCGTGATACCGCATGCCCCGTGCAGCTTCAGCCGCATGCCCGGCTAATTTCCCCGCGATGGCGGCAATGCGTTCGTACGGTTGAGCACGCGGACGGGGGTGCACGAAATTGATGTTGTTCACGTCGCCGCTGGTGCCGTTGAAGAGCATTGCCACGAAAGCCGTGTCGCCCGGCGCCACCCGGTCGGCCACCTGTTTGGAAAATTCGCCGAAGTAGTCGGCCGAGACTTCCGGACCCGGCACTCCGCCGACATAGTGCAGCGAGTAGTTGCCGAGCAGTGCGAGCGGCTTGCCGTCCACAGTCTGGATCGACACGATGGAGAACCCCGGATCGGTGCCGCCCGCTGGATGCACAAGGTTATTGGAACCCGCCGCGGGATTCATCTGCGCCTTGTCGCCCTTCTCGCCGAAGGGAGTTGGCGGAATCGTGCCTTCGCGCATAAACCATCGTCGATTGAACAACTCCTCGGGCACCGGCCTGACCGTCCACCCGATCTTCGCCGGGGCAAGACGCCCGTCGGCCTGCGCGACGGCTTCCGCGGCTTGAGTCACCAGCCTCTCGACATATCGCTCTTCCAGCGCATTACCCTCTTCCGCCCGCGACGGCGGCGCCGAGTGCGTGTGCGTGGCCGCCATCGGAATCCGGTTCGCAGGAATGCCCGTGCGTCTTGTGGCCAGAACCTTTGCGCGATCCATCTCCTCGCGCTTCACATAGCAGCTATCAATCAGCACGATCGCGATCTTCACGCCGCCGTCTTCCAGTACGAGCGCTCGCGCGTGCAGCGGATCGTGGGCCGATTTCGCCATCGTCAATCCGAAATTACCGACCACCCGGATCGGCCAATCCTGCGGTGTGATATCGACCGCTGCGGCGCCAGCGCGGAGCCGGGCCTCGGCAAGGGGCGCGGCGCAAAGTAAGGCAAGTGCAAGAAGCGTACGTTTCATTAGCCATCGATTGCACATCCAACCGCTTTTCCGATTAGGGCCGTCTGCTTTGTAATTCTACCGAATAGTCTTGTTTCTGCTTGACACTTTAATGAAAAGCATTAGATACTTGCTTAGCAAATAGGACTATGTCGTCTAATTTCCCAAAAAAGAGAACATCCGAGTGGCACCTTTGATGTCGCACTTGGCCCTTATCCTAAACACCGCCAACACGCTATCATCATGATCATTTCTGCATTCGCCTTCTCAAGTGGAGAATAGTATGCTTTCATCGCGGAATCTGATTTACCCAATGGCTCTTCTTGCGTTGGCCTTCTCGCCGGCAGGGTGGGGCCAAACTACAGCAGCTCGCGTTTCGGGCTCGATTACCGACACCACCAAAGGCGTGGTTCCCGGCGCAGCTGCCGTGGCCACGAATACGGCCACGGGTTGGACCACAAAAAGCGCCTCCAATGCGGAGGGCCGCTACGTCCTTTATCCCCTGCCACCTGGTGTGTACGACCTCAGCTTCGAGAAGAGCGGCTTTCAAACCGCTCGCGTAGCACAGATCCAGCTCTACGCCAGTGACGACGTAGTGCGTAACGTGCAACTGCCGGTCGGCTCGATCTCCCAGGAGGTCACGGTTTCGGACACCGCCGCAGTCGTCAGCCAGACTATCTCAACCGAGAGCACTGTGACGCAAGAGCAGGTGCAAAGCCTGCCGCTAAACGGGCGGGATTACAACAACCTGGTATTCCTCGGGGCCGGAACAGTCGACCCCAAAGTCACCAACGCCACTTACGACTTGGGCTCGGTGGCGGTCAACGGAAACAGGGCCTATTCGAATTCATACTCGATTGACGGCGTTTCGAACGATTCCAGGATGCAGAATACCACCGCCATTGCGCTCTCGGTGGATATGATCCGCGAGTTCAAAGTGGTGTCGGGCGTGGCACCGGCGGAATATGGGCAGGGCGGCGTGAACGTGGTGGCGATCTCTAAAAGCGGCACCAACCGGCTCAACGGCAGCCTCTACGAATACAACCGTAGCAACACCCTGATCGCCAGGGACCCGTTCGTAATGACGCCGCCGGCGCCGTTCAGCAGACACCAGTTTGGCGGCGCAGTCGGAGGTCCGCTCCGATTGCCTCGCTACGACGGGCGCAACCGCACCTTCTTTTTCGGCAACTATGAAGGGCTGCGGCAGGCCGGCGGGGCCACGCGTGTGGCGACCGTCCCCATAGACGCTTACTGGAATGGCGATTTCTCTTCCCTGCTGCCGCGCGTTCAATTGCGCGATCCATTAGCAGCCGGCCGGCCCGTTATTCCGAACAACCGCCTGGATCTCTACATGGGCGGCACGCGCATCGACCCGATCGCGCTGAAACTGCGGCCGCTGTTCGCGACACCCAACCGCCCCGGCACCGTGAACAACTCGGCGGTGCAGGTGGATGGCCTCAACACCAACGATCAATACACGGCGAAAGTTGACCACCTTCTTCCGCACAACCAGTCGCTCTCGGCGCGTTGGACTTACTCCGCGGCCAGGACTTATACACCGGGCGCCATGGGACTGCCCGGAATGGGCATCCGCAACGTAACTCGCTCCTGGAACGCCATGCTGGGTTGGACCGCTCCGTTGGGACCCACCGTGGTGAACGAGTTGAAAGCCGGCTTCTCCAGTTACAACCCAAATTGGGAGTATCCTTACGGCAAGTATCCAACGGCGGCATCCGCCGGACTGCAGGGCTTCATTGCACCCGGCCCCGCCATCCCGCCCACGCCGGTCATCAACTTCTCGGGCGTCGATGCCTTCGGCCCGCTCAGCTATAACACCGGCGCCGCGCAGAACCTGGTCTCTTATGCCAACAACATATTCAATTTCGCCGAAGTCCTCTCCATTTACCGCGGCAAACACCAGATCAAAGCCGGGTTTTCGGGGAGGAAGACCGGCCTGAACACCATGAACACGAATAACGGAAACGGCAGCGTGAGTTTCCTCGGGTCGGCTACGAGCTCGATGTCGAGCGGCTATTCGTTCGCCGACTACATGATGGGCGTGGTCTACAGTTCCCAGGAAATACCCCTCCGCGATAAGGTGAATTTTTCGCAGCCCGAATACGCGTTTTTTGTCCAGGACGACTGGCGTGCCACCCGCAATCTGACCATCACTCTGGGTGTGCGCGATGAGATGTATTATCAGCCCGTCGAAGAACGTAACCGCATTGCCATGTTCAGCCCGGATGTTCCGGGCGGCGGCATGGTCGTCGCGTGCTCCGATGGAAAGTTGCCCACCAAGGAATTCCTGCCTACTGTGGCCGCACGGCTGACCAATTCCGCGGGCAACTTCGTGTTCCCGATGGTTTGCGGGTCGAGCCTGGGATATGCCGATCGGTCGCTGGTGCCCGACCTGCCGACCAACTGGGGGCCGCGAGCCGGTCTGGCATGGAACCCGTTCGGCTCCGCGAAGTGGGTGATCCGCTCGGGTTACGGTATCTTCTACACCCGCAATCCGCTGCTGTACTTCACGCAACAGGCCGGCAATAATGTGCCGTTCTCCGGCTCATTCAATTACACTCAATCTTTCGTCGATGGCGCGCCGCGCCTGACGCTGCGCTCGCCCTTGCTGGCAAGCGGAGCGCCCGCCGTCGCTCCCGGCGGAATGTCGAGAGATTTCCTGATGCCGGACAATCAGCAGTGGAATTTCACGCTGCAGCGTTCGCTGGACCGGAACACGGTCATCACCGTGGCATACCTGGGGAACAAGGGTACCCACTTGTATCACGGCCTGAATTTCAATACGGGCAGAATCGATCCGGAGACCAACAAGATCGTCCGGCGATTCCAGACGAACTTCGGAACTTCCAACACCGTGCTGCAAATGGCCGACGCCAACTCCAGCTATCACGCCATGCAGACGGAATTGCGCCGGCGTCACATGAAGGGGCTGTCGTACCAGGTTAACTGGACGTGGGCGAAGGGCCTGGACAATGTGGGCGCTTATGCTAATTCCAACATTCTCGACGTCGAGAACCTGGGGCGCGACCGCGCCAACAGCGACTACGTGCGCCGCCACATGGTGAACGGCAATTCCACCTGGGAGTTGCCGGTGGGCCGCCGTAAGAAATTTGGCTCTCAACTTCCGCCCTGGCTCGAAGCCGGAGTCGGTGGCTGGCGGCTCAGCGGGATGTGGCGCTACACCACCGGACGGTATCTAACGCCCTCCTACACTAACTCTTTCGGCTTCTCCGCCAGCAATCGGCCGGACGTGGTACTACGGCGTCAGCCCCGACCTCCCGAGGGGTGAGCGGGGCCAAGCCCGCTGGTTCAATCCGAAAGCCTTCTCGATACCACCGCAGTTGGACCCGGAGCTCGGGAAAACCCGGTTCGGGAACGCTGGACGGAACATTGTGGCAGGCCCCGGCACGAACGTGTGCGACGCCAGTCTCAGCAAGAGTTTCCGGATCCGCAGCGACAGGCAAAGTCTGATTCTACGCATGGACGTGTTCAATGTGATGAACCATGCGAACTGGTCCAATCCGGACATGAACATTTCGAACGTGAACACAGTGGGAGTGATTAGCGCTGTCAACGGGACGATGCGGCAGGCCCAGTTTGCCGTTCAGTTCCAATTCTGAAACTAAAAGGATGGAGAGTTCATGTCGAGTGATGCTGGAGAGAAACGCGATCGCCGCGGGTTCCTGCAGGCCGCGGGTACGGGCCTGATGATTCTGCGGCCCGAAACGGTGTTTGGGTCGCAAGCAAATTCGGCGATCGAAGTCGGCCTGATCGGCTGTGGCAACCGCGGGACCTGGATTGGCGGAATGTTCCAGGAATTCGGCGGAGCGCGCTTCGTCGCGCTGGCGGACGCCATGCCGGACCGGCTGGATTACGCGATCCAGCGCCTTAAAGTGGATCCTGCTACCAGGCAGTACAAGGGACTAAAAGGCTACCAGGAATTGGTCGCCTCCAAATTGGATGCCGTGCTGATTGAGAGTCCTCCGTACTGCCACCCCGAGCAGGGCGCGGCGGCGGTCGCGGCCGGCAAGCACGTCTACATGGCGAAACCGGTGGCGGTGGAAGCAGCGGGCGCGAAGTCCATCATCGCCAGCGGCGAGAAAGCCAAGGGCAAGGTGAGCTTCTTCGTGGACTTCCAGTTCCGGGCTCGCGACGTATTTCGCGAGTTGGCCGGACGTGTGCATCGCGGCGACATCGGCTCACCCGTGGTCGGGCACGTCTATTATCACACCTCGCGACTGTCGCCGAAAGCCCAACCGGGCGATTCGCCGGCCGTGGCGCGCCTGCGCAACTGGGTGTTCGACAAGGCTCTCTCCGGCGACATCATCGTCGAGCAGAACGTGCACGCGCTCGATGCCGGCAACTGGCTCCTGAACGCGCGTCCGCTGCGGGCTTACGGAACGGGCGGGCGCAAGTCGCGAGTGGACGTGGGCGATTGTTGGGATCACTTCGTCGTCACCTACTGGTACCCCGACGACGTGAAAGTGGATTTCAGCTCGACCCAGTGCACTAAGGGCTACAACGACATCTGCGCGCGCATCTACGGCTCGGAAGGCACGGCCGAGGCCCACTACGGCGGGGCCGCCGTCATCACTGGCCCGAAGGCGTGGCCGGGGACGGCGAAGGACGACACCGGCCGGCTGGGGACGATCGACAACATCAAAGCCTTCATGGAAAGCGTACGGACCGGCCGAACCCTCAACAACACCGCCCTGGCGGCCGAGAGTACCCTTACCGCGGTGTTGGGCCGCATGGCCGCTTACGGCCAGCGCGTGGTGACGTGGGACGAGATGATGCGCTCCGAGGAGAAACCGGATTACCGTCTGCAGGGTCTGGCATGAGCGAGAGGTGGAGAGCGCGCTCTCGACGCTCGCTCCTGCTTCGAACCCGGAACCGACCTCAGAAAAAACACTCCTGAGAGCGCCGAACAGCCTCGGGAAAATCCGGAGCCAAAAAGTAGGGACTCAAAAGGCAGATTTAGGCAACAGAAAACCGAGCTTGAAATAATTTGCGTGGCCAGCTGTCCGTTCCGGCTTGCTTCCTCACGTGCAGCTGCCAAGACTGACCTTAGAGATTGGGTGTACAATCAATGGCGGTTAATCACGCAAGACGGAAATTCTGGTTCGCGATGAAAACGACTAGAAGAGAACTACTGTTGACTGCCATTGCGGTCCCTGCACTTGCCGCACCCTCCACCGTCCCGCCGCTGGACGCCTCTCGAATCCGACCTTCGGACTTTGCCGATGCGGATCTTGATCTGCCTTTTGCCGTGGCACACTTCGCCCAGGTCGCGAACAGTGTCCTGATGGATGGACCTGACCGCGGATTCTTTTCACTCTCGGTCTGGCGCAACGAAATAGATAACCGCCCGCACAACGCTCGGATAATGGAAAACATTCTGTCGCTGGCCTGGTTCTATGCGACGGAACGAAAGTGGAACCCTTATAGAGGGAATCCCGCGCTGCGCGCCCGCCTTGAAGCGGCCCTGGATTTCTGGTGTCGCATCCAAGACCCCGATGGTCGCTTCAGCGAGTACAAACCGCAGGGCTGGAACCTGGCCGCCTCGGCTTTCGCGGTGAAGTTCATCTCAGAGGCACTGCGCCTGCTGAAGACTGCGCCGCCCATCTCGCCCGCCGTCCACGAGCGCGCTATACAGGCATGCCGCAAGGCGTTGCACATTGTGCTTTTCGACACAGATTTTTACGCGCATGGCCGCATATTTTCGAACCAGTACAGCAACATCTTCGCCGGCGGAGCAGCGTTTCTTGCGCTTTATCCGGATACCGCGTTGTCCAGGCAATTGCGCGTGCGTATGGAAGCGAGCAGTACGGAATTGCAGAGTGAGCCCGGGTACTTCTTCGAAGCGGATGGGCCGGATTTCTCGTATAACCTCGGTACGCATCACGAGAATATCCATATGGCGTATCACTACTGGCGCAAGACGCCTTTCGGAGACATTCTCGTGGAGCAGGAAAAGCGCTTCTGCGAGTGGTTGTCCTATAACGCGCTACCCGAGCCGGGGCAGGAATTTTTCGTGCTCAACCGTGCAATCGAAACGCGGCAGAAGCGCGCCATGTTTACGACCGTTGATACGCCAACCGCTGACCGCTGTGTGATCGCGCGGGCCTTTGCCGCGTCGCCTGAGAGCCGAGCCGCGGCGATACGCGAGTCTCGCCGAAAGCTCGAGAACGAATGGCCGCGCGTCGATCCGCTCCAGGTAGGGACATTCTGGGCTTACTCGCCCTATCGCTTCCTTCAACGCGCGCACTATGATTGGCATCCTACGGCGCAGCAGATTGCTGAGGCACGCAAACTGTTGCGCCCCTTGCAGAACGCACCTTTTATCCACCAGTTGAAGAATCCGCGGCGATCGGTGGAATTCACGTATATCCGAAGGCCAGGATATTACGCGGCTTTCGCGTCCGGAAAAATTTTAACTAAGCAACAACGCTACGGGTTGACTCTGGTGTGGTCGCCTCGAACCGGCATTCTTCTGCAATCCCAAACAAACGGCGAAGAGACCGCCTGGGGCACGGTCGGCAGCGACCGCAAACCGCTCGAAGCTGCGGGAATCAGCGCGGAGTATTCTCACGAAAACGAAGTGGTTCGTTACGCTCTGGATGGCGGGGGAGAAAAGACAGTTACCTTTGCACCGGACCGGATTCGCGTGAGCGTGAACCGTCCGGGCGAAATCGTCGAGCGGATCCCTGTGTTCAACCCCTCGTGCGTCGTCTCACAAATCAAAGCGCTAACAAAGCCACAAGCGCAGTCGCCTATCCCCGGAAAGAATTTCTCGATCGTGGAATTACGGACAACGGGAAAACTGGAATATGAAATCCAGGTGTGAAACATAAAGCCGGAGGAGCATAATGCTACGCAGCAAGTTAATATTGCGGTTCTCTCTTCTAATTGCCGCCCTTTCAGTTCCGATGGCGGCGCAGGACGTGAACGGCTCAATCTCGGGGACGGTCACAGATAGCACCGAGGCGGTGATTCCGGGTGCGGCCGTGGCTGTGCTCAATCCGGCTACTAACACGGTAGCGTACCGTGGTAAGACCAACGACGCGGGCGTATTCATGGCCCCAGCCATCCGCGCCGGAGCATATGAGATCACCATATCCGCAGCAGGCTTCAAGACGCAGAAATTGGCCGGCATCACAGTGCAGGTGAACCAGCGCGTGCGCGCCGATGCCACCTTGCAAACCGGCGAACTTGCTGAAACCGTCACAGTTACCGCCGAGGCGGGCGGCCAGGTTGAGGCCGAAAGTTCCTCAGTGGGTGCCGTCATCAACACGTCACAGGTGAACAACCTGCCATTGCCGAGCCGCAACGTTTTGAACCTGCTGACGTTAATTCCGGGGGTATCTTCAGGCGGTGCGGCAACCGGCATCAACGCCAACCAGATGTCGATCAATGGTAGTCGCACGCTGAACAGCGAATTCACCGTTGATGGCGTCTCCGTCGTTTCCGGTTCCACCGGTGGTTTGACGCGCCTGCCATCAACCGAGGCAATCCGGGAGTTTAAGGTTCTCACTTCCGGCTACTCTGCCGAATATGGGCGCACCTCCGGCGGATCCGTAAGTATGATCGTCACCTCGGGCACCAATCAGTTTCATGGCGGCGCGTATGAGTACTTCCGCAATGAAGCGCTGAACGCGAACAACTTTTTCCGCAACCTGCGCGGCGACGCAAGGCCATCCGATCGCTACAATCAGTTCGGCGGAAAGATAGGCGGCCCACTGCAGATTCCAAAGGTGTATAAGGGTCGCGATCGCACGTTTTTCTTCGCGAACTACGAGGAACTGCGCCGCATTGTGCCGTTTACCCAGACCACCACAATTCCGGAGTCGGCCTACCGGTCAGGCGACTTCTCGGCTTCATCGGTACCGGTAATCGACCCGCTCAGTGGCCTGCCGTTCGTTGGCAATAAGATTCCCGCGACGCGCATTGACAGTGCGGCGACCAAGTTCCTCAGTTATCTGCCAACGCCCAACTCCCCTGGGTCCGTGGATACGGCTGCCAACCGCCGCATCAATAACTACATCAACGGCGGATCGACTCATCCTAACAGCAAAGAGATCACCGGCCGCATCGACCACAGCGTGGGCAGCAAGATCCACCTCAATGGGCGTTTCACGCATTACCGCAACATTGATCCGGCAACGCCTGACCTGCCGGGTCCGCTCAGCAATCAGACGGGCGACAGTTTCACCACTGGCTACCAAACGGCTCTTGGGTACACCCATACATGGAGTCCGACCCTGATCACGGAACTGAACTTCGGCTTCATGCGGGACAACCCGAAAATCGATCCGCCCAGCCTCGGCATCGACGTGCAGCAGGCGCTTGGCATCGAGCGTTCCACATCACCGGTTACGCCGGTAATCACCACCTCTGGATGGGCCACCATGGGGGTGAACAGTAATACCTGGCGCAGGCAGATCAACAACAACTATCAATGGTCCGGGACACTTACCAAGGTGAAGGGCGGCCACGTCGTCAAGGTGGGCTTCCAGCGCCGCAATAACCAGTTCAACGTTTACAACCCCGGGGGCAATTTCGCCGGCTTCTACAACTTCACCGGGTCCATCACGAACAATCAGAAGAACTCCGGGAACGCCGTTAACTCCATGGCAGACCTCCTGCTGGGAACCGTGAAGACTGCCGGCTACGATTTGCCGCAACCGCCCACAGGACGCCGCAATCATAATATCGGCGCCTTCGTTCAGGACGACTGGAAGGTCTCCAGCCGCCTGACACTGAACCTGGGACTGCGCTGGGAATACGAGTCGCCGATGACTATCGCCAATGGCATGTACTCGCAGATCAGTGCGGTCACCGGACGCCTGATGGTGGCGGGCAAGAACGCGTCGGACACGCTTGATCTGACCGGCGCCAAGAAGAACTTTGCACCGCGCGTGGGCCTAGCGTACAGCGTGAATCGAAAGACGGTCATCCGCTCAGCCTTCGGGATGTTCTATAGCCAGATATTCTCCAATCTCGGCGGCGTTGTACCTTATCCTGGCTTCACGGTCACGCAGCGCTATAACGACCTCGGCCCCGGGATCGCGCAACCGTTCTCTTTCCACCAGGGGACGCCGGTGGTGTCTTCCCTCAATGTGGATGACCCGTTCTTCGTGGAGCGTCAGGCGACCACTGCGAACCCGCTCACCGGCGGTGCACAGTTCGGGCAAGTAAATCCGATGCCGTACTCCGAACAGTGGAACTTCGGTATCCAACGCGAAGTTCGCCCTGGGCTGATTGTGGACGTCAGCTATGTTGGCTCGCATGGTTTGCACCTGCCACTCAGCCTGCCGTTCAACCAGGTGCCGTTTGCCATTGCCGAACAGGTAGCGTCACAAGGAACGTCGGCTGCGACGCAAGCGGCTCGTCCGTGGCCCACCGTGGGGGGATTCAGTTCCTTCATGCATGCGGGCGGATCTTCGTATCACGCGCTGCAAGCTAAAGCCACGCGGCAATTTTCGCGGAACTTCGGATTCGTGGCCAATTACACGTGGTCGAAATCGATCGACGATGGCAGCGGGCTGTTCAGTTTCTCGCAGCCGAGCGGCCTCGATGCCGGGCAGTTCGTGAATCTGTTCCGCAGGCTCGATCGCGCCCTGAGCCAGTTCGACCGTCGCCAAAACTTTGCCGCCGCGCTGCAATTTCGCACCGGCGGGCCGAAGTGGCTGCGTGATATCGAATTCGACCCGATCCTGACGGCGCGCGACGGACTGATGGACACCATCAACCAGAACAATCTTCATCCCGACGCCACCCAGCAACGGCCGAGCGTTGTGGGGACAAACGCTGCGGGCTATGCATCGCAGATGACCAACGAAGGGACTGCGATCCGTTACCTGCTCTCGCCCGGCGACCCGAATTTCCCGTTCATCCCGACAGGTCCGCTGTTCACCGGCTCTGGAGCAACGCGCAAGAACGTGCTGCCGTTCCAGTTCCCCAACCTTGGCCGTAATACCATGCGGCTACCGGGCGAACTAAACCTGGATATGGCTGTTTCGCGCCGCATTCCTTTGCGCGAACGCATGACCCTGGTGATCCGCGCGGAGGCGTTCAACATTCTGAATCACACCAACCTGGACGGCCCCAATACCGGCCTCACGGTGACCTCGAATCCGCTCACCGGGTTGGCCGTGTTCAACTCGCCCAGCTTTGGGCTGATCACGAGTTCGAAGTCGGCCCGCTTCATGCAACTGGTCGCCCGCTTTGAATTTTAGTTAGCGGTGCATCCTGTAATCAACACCGCGTTCAGCCGCCCGAAACTGTGGAGCCACGGGTTCTTGTTTCGAACCGATCTTTAGGCTCGTTAGGTGGCCTTTGGTTCAACCGCCGGATGCGGACCCGCATGTCCGGTGGTGTGACAGGGAAAGCTGGCGACGCTACCTATGGCTATTCTGGCAAGCGGTAGTCTGAACGGGGGGGCCAGCGCAGTCTTGCCAATTTGTTACGCTGTCCGCTCCAGACCCGTCGACCAGGTCGCCTCGGCCGTAGCCAGGAATCTCTGCACACGTGCATTGTAAGCGCCCGCAGGCTCCCGTTCGCCTCGCTCGCAGCGTGCAAGAGTACCCGGATCCACGCCAATCCGGCGGGCAGACTCCTTTTGGTTCATACCCAAAATGGTCCTGCACTGCACCAACCGTTCTCCTAAGCTAGCAGCCGGCGGCAACGGGTTGTAGCCAAGGAACTCGATGATGCCGGGCATGTATCCGATCCCTGGGTTGGCCATATTAGCCTCCCAGTTGAAGACAGTCTCTTCGCCCACTCCGATTTGGTCCGCGACCTCCTTCTGGAGCATCTTCAGCGCAAGAATGTGATCACCAACGGTGTTCAACTGCCTGGGAATCCGGACTCCAGTCTTCGCACTATACGATTGCGGCAGAACCAAGGGCATCGGTTCGTCGCGTGGGCTGAAGCGATACGTCACGGTTGTTCTGCTTTGCTTAACGCCGCACTCCTCGACAGTCTCGCTATCCCATGGACGTCTCGTTGGTGATCAGCCCCCGAGTCCGCCCAGAACGGATTTTGGCGGGCCACAGCGATATTGACAGGAGTTCCCGAAAGGTGTAAATAAATCTCAGGGCTAAGATTTCAGATTTGAGCGCACTTGGGGCGGTGCGCGGCTTTCCAAAGAGCTGACAGCTGAAGAACTGATGGCTCATTATGACCATAGGCAAAGTCGAAGCCTATGCCGTTCGGATCTCGCGCAAGCTTGCGAGGGTGACCGGAACTGTCGGCTCGCCCGCACGGTTGCTCGATCCGGATGCGATCTTTGAGCTGCTTCCGTTCCTGCGGGCCCGGGCGGTAGATCTTCTTCAACCCGACACCGGCCGGACGGGAATCACCGAGGGCCGAAAAATAGCGACGCTGGCAGGCACGTTTCACATTCGCCTTGCGCCACACGTAAGCATTGCCCTCGGGCCGCAAATTACGGCGGCGCTCCACCTCGCCACAGCCATTCCCAACCTGGAAATTGTGGAATGCAATCCGAAGGTGTTTCAGATCGCGAATAAGTTCGTGTTAACACCTTTAACTTTTTCACCGTCGGCAATCACGGTACCGGACGGCCCGGCCTCGGCATCACGATCGATGAAGAGGCGCTAAAGGAGGTCATCCAATGAAAACACTCGAAGGGGTTTACCCGATCGCTATTACCACCTTTCACGAGGACGGCTCGATTGACCACGATAGCCAAAGACGCGTGGTGCGGTACCTGATCGATAGCGGCGCGCACGGACTGGGTCTGTTCGGCAATGCCAGCGAAGGTTACACGCTGTCTGCCTCCGAGCGGAAGGAATTGACCGGGACGATTCTCGGGGAGGTCCGGGGCCGCGTACCGGTAGTGATCAGCGCCGGGCATACAGGAACAGACGTGGCGGTAGAGATGAGCCGCGAAGCCGAAGCGGCGGGCGCCGATGCGCTGATGGTCCTGCCGCCTTACTTCCTGAAACCGGACGGCGAGGCGATCGTTCATTATTACCGCTCGATTTCCGACGCCGTCCGCATACCAATCATGGTGCAGGACGCGCCGTTGCTGACGCAGGTGCCGCTTCCTCCTGCTTTGCTGGCGCGCATGGCGGAAATCGAGCACGTCCGTTACGTCAAGGTTGAGGCCCCGCCGACCGCCCTGAAGGTCACCGAAATCATGAAACTAACTGGTTCGAAGCTAACTGTGTTTGGCGGCCTCAACGGGCAGTTTCTTCCCGAAGAACTGGGACGCGGAAGCTCCGGGGTGATGCCCGGCAGCGATATGATCCCACAGTTTGTCCAAATCTGGAATCTATACAAACAAGCGAAATACGTCGAAGCCCGGACGGAATTTAACCGTTGTCTTCCGCTGATTCGTTACGAGTTGCAGCCCGGACTCGGAGTTTCTGCCATGAAACACAATCTGAAGCAAGCGGGCATTATCGAATCGACGCGAGTCCGGCATCCCACTCGCAGCCTGGACGAACTGGGCATCAGCGAGCTTCAGATACTTCGCGAGGAGATGGAGCGCCGGATCGATGTGGTCGTTTGAAAGACGGTTTGGCCGGTAATTGAAGAGTTCAGAGGTAGTGGTGGAACGCTGGTCCAGATGAGGAGATGGCGAGATGAAAACACGAAGCATTCTGTACAGGCTGATTCTCGTGTTGACGAGCGCCGGCCTGGTTTGGTCGCAAGGTATCCAGAACGCAATCGTCGGGACCGTCCGTGACACGAGCGGGGCGGTGGTCCCCGCGGTTGCGATAACTGTAACGAACGTCGCGACGAACGTCAGAAGAACCGTTCAGACTGATGCCACCGGTAACTACGGGGTTCCTTCGCTGGTGGTCGGCGACTACCTAGTCACGGCGGAAAAAGCCGGGTTCAAGACTCTCGTGACGAAGGATGTAATCATCCAGGCGGACAAAACAGCGCGCGTTGATTTTGCCCTTCCGCTGGGTACTATCAATGAGTCGGTGGAAGTGAAAGCGGAGGCCTCGGCGATGCTTCTGCGCACGGAGGACCCCACAACAGGGCTCGTCGTAAGTCAAACCCAGACGGATTACCTGCCTCTCAACGGTCGAAATTTCGTGTCGCTGGCTCAAATGGCGCCGGGCGCGAACAGCGCATCCTCAGGCAATCAGAACAGTCTCGGCAGAACCCAACCGTTCAACCTTTCCGTCAATGGCCAGCGTCAGTATGACAACAATTACCGACTGGATGGTGTAAGCATGATCGGAGCGTTTGTGAACGGAAGCACCTATATTCCGTCGCTGGAAGCTCTGAAGGAGGTTAGCGTACAGACCGGCCAGTACTCGACCGCATCCGGGATGTATTCCGGAGCGCAGGTCAACATGATCGTTAAGTCTGGCGGTAATCAACTCCACGGTAGCGCCTTCGAATTCCTGAGGAACAACGAGTTCAATGCTCGCCAGTCTTTCGACCAAAAAGCGCCACCGGCATATCGCTTCAACCAGTTCGGCGCGACGATCGGAGGACCCATCAGAATCCCGAAGATCTATAACGGGAAAGATCGCACCTTTTTCTTTTTTGCCTATGAAGCGATCCGCAGCCGGCGGTTGGCTACCGGTCAGGGGAGCGCGGCGACCGCGAAGATGCGCAGCGGCGATTTTTCAGAACTTCTGCCCAAGACGATCGTGAACCCACTCACAAAAGAGCCTTTCAGCGGCAACCTCATCCCTGCGGGCATGATAGCGTCGCAAGCGCAAAAGCTCATGCAATACATTCCGCTACCCAACCTTCCGGGTGCCGGGATCAACTTCATCAACACCGGGAGCCAGGCGCGCGACGAGAACCAATACTTCGGGCGAGTGGACCACAAGCTTTCCGAAAAGGACACGATCTTCTTTCGCACCGCTATCCGGACCGCAGACTTTCGCGAAGTAACGATCAACCCAAACTTTCAGAGCCTCGGTTCTCCGCAGAACCAGAATCACGTGCTTACGGAAACTCACGTATTTTCTCCCAAGATTTACAACGAGGCGAGGGTCTCCTACGTTCGGGAATCTGTTCCGACCAAAACCGGAAGGGAAGGAACTGATATTGATCCGGTCAGAGATTTTGGCATTAACGGACTGAATTTCTCCGACCCGCTTGTCCGCGGGATTCCGAACGCCAATATCACCGGCTACCTGGGCACGGGTGAGAACTTCGCGAACCCACGCCTGCTCTATGTCGCTCCTTCGTTCCAGGACAGCCTGATGATCCAGGCGAACAAGCACTCTGTACACATGGGAGTTGAATACCTAAGGCGTCGGCAGGACTTCTTCTCGATTGCGGCTACCAACCAGGGAAGTTTTGACTTCACCGGACAGTTGTCGGGCAACGCTTTCGCAGATTTCGCGCTGGGACTACCGTTTAGCACACGGCTCCGCCAACAGCTCAATACCTCCAGCATCTACCAGCATCTGTGGAGTGCCTTCGTACAGGACGACTGGCATGCCACGCCAAAACTTACGCTCAATCTTGGGCTACGTTACGAGCGTGCCGGATCTTATTCGGATGATCACGGTCACGCGCGCGTATTTGACTGGAACCAACTGGCTCTTGTTCCGTCTCCAGGAACCATAGCGCCGCTAACGGATCCCAGTAATGACTTGGCTCCGAGATTCGGCTTTGCTTACCGGGTGAGCAACCACACAGTTGTGCGTGGTGGTTACGGCATTTTCATCACGCAACCGACCACCGCGAACGTCAATCTGATGGCAGGAAATCCGCCCGCCGGTCTCGATCAAAGCTACTTCACAAACATCGCAGCGCCGAATCTGACCCTCGCGAATGGTTTCCAGAACCAGAGTCAGGGCGCCGCCCCGTCCGTGTACGACATATTCACGCTGCCCCGGGATTATGGTCCGGGTTACATGCAGATGTGGAGCCTCAACATACAGCAGGACCTGCCTGGCAAGTGGGTCGCCGAGGTTGGTTACGTAGGCTCGCACACGCTGCATCTCGATGCGGAACATACTGCAAACAACCCGCAACCCGGTCCCGGTCCCGTGCAGCCGCGGCGTCCCATCCAGTCGTGGGGACAGATCCGCGTATTTGGCAGTGACGCCGTCTCTTACTACGAAGGCCTTCAGACCCGCCTCCAGAGCGCGAGTTGGCACGGCATCACTTTGCTGAACACCTACACATGGTCCCATTGCATCGACACGAAGAGCAGCGCCTCCACCAGTCAGACCGGTCAGGACAACCCAGAGCCACAGGATTCGTACAATTACATCGCCGGAGATCGTGGCTCCTGCTATATCGACTACCGTCACCAATTCAAGATCAACACTGTATATATGCTGCCCTATGGCGCGAGCCTGCGAGGTGCCGCGGCGGTGTTCCTCAAAGGCTGGCAAGTAAGCGGGAACCTGACCTTACAGTCCGGCCCTCACGCAACGATCTACGTTAGCGGGAATCCGGCCAATACCGGACGCGGTTCCATCCGTCCGAACCGAGTCTCGGATGGCAACCTGCCATCCGGCGACCGGACACCCAGCCGTTGGTTTGATACGACGGCGTTCGTGGCGCCTCCGCCGTACACCTTCGGCAACTCCGCCCGTGGAATCATTGCGGGCCCCGGGACGAAGCTTGTGGATCTGAGCCTGTTGAAACGCTTCAGGCCGTTTGAAGGTCACAGTCTGGAATTGCGCGCGGACTTCTTCAACGCCTTTAATACGCCGCAGTTCAACGTGCCCGGATTGATAGTCGGCGCGGCCGACTTCGGAAAGGTGATCAGCACGGGTCCGGCGCGCGAGATTCAACTCGGCTTGCGCTACTCGTTCTAAGGAGCGCCGTCACCAATATGACTGGCATGCCTCCGCTCGAGATCACGAAAGTCGAATCGTTCGTGATCCGCTCGCCGAACGATCACGTGCCCGAGAGCGCGGTGGCCGAGGCGCCGCCGGTCGGTGCGATGACGGGCGGGATGGGACTGTGGAACCGGCTCGATGCACTGGCCACACAAGCTCGCGAAAGTCATCATCTCACAGGAGGAAGTTGTCATGATGCAAAGGCGCGAATTCATGGGATTGGGAAGCATGGCTGCGGCTGCCTTTGGTGGGGCCCGTCCAATGGAAGCTCAGGCATCCACTGTGATTGTGCGCCCATCCACTCCGCTGAAAATCACGAAGGTCGAGGCCTACGTGATGAGGCACCCGAAGGACAACACGCCTGAAGAGGACCACATCGTGATGCCCCCGGTTGGCACCATGAACGAAGGCGTTGGCCTCTGGCGGCGCCTCGACCACTCATCTCCATCGCGATTCAAGCAGTACAAGCAGTTTGTTGCGGCAAAAGTGACCACCGATCAGGGAATTGTCGGCTGGGGAGAAGGCCACGCGCCTGCCGCCCCGCGCGTCCAGAAAACGGTGATCACCGACCTGTTCGCACCGATTCTGATGGGCCAGGACGCAAGAAACATCGAGGTCCTGTGGGAGAAGCTGTATTCCAGCGAGCGGCTGCGCGGTTACGCCACAGGCTCCTACATGGAAGCGATCTCGGCGATAGACCTCGCTTTGTGGGACCTGTTCGGGAAGTACGTCGGACTTCCCGTTTACCGTTTGCTGGGGGGCAAGTATCGCGATGAAATCCCAACCTACCGGTGGATCCGCGGAAAAGGACCAGCGGAGCACGCTGAGGATGCCCGCGCAGCTCTCGCAGAGGGCTTCACGGTTGTCAAGATGGGTTTGGGGATGGGGCAGAGAGGTTCCCCGGATATGGACAACGTGCGGGCCGCCTCGGAAGCGTTCGGCAAGAAAGGCCAGGTCATCGTCGATTCGCTCGGGACTTTCAAGCTGTACGAGGCAGTCAAACTCGGCAGGGAATTGGATCGTCTCGGCAACATCGGTTGGTGGGAGGATCCACTGATGCCGGAAGAGGAGTCCGGCTATCCGAAGCTGGCCGATTCTTTGGATACGGCAATCTGCAAGGGTGAGGTGCTGTCGAACCGATTCCAGATGCGCGATCTCTGCATGTCGAGGAGCATGGACATCACCAATATCGATGTTTCCCGCGCCGGTGGAATTACGGAATCCCGACGCATGGCCATGATCGCCGACGTGTTCGGACTTATGTGGTCTCCGCATGTCAGCATGGGTTCCGTGGCTTACATGGCGGCATCGATACACCTGGCCGCCGCAACGCCCAATTGCCTGATACTCGAATACCAGTATCATGACCGCGGCCCGTTCGGAAATATTCTCCTGAAACAGCCCCTTGAGTACCGGCCCGGATTCGCGAAAGTGCCGGAACGGCCAGGGCTGGGGATCGAGTTCAACGAGGCGGAACTGGCGAAAATAACAATCGGTTAAATGCCCAAACTTAGAATCAAGAAACTACGGTGGATCATTGCCGGGCTTATCTTCGTGAACACTGTCTTCAACTACGTTGACCGGCAGACGCTGTCCGTTCTGGCGCCTCAAATTACGAAAGACCTTCAGATCAACAACATCGAGTACGGCTACATTGTTCAGGCGTTCCTGATGGCCTACACCGCGATGTTCATTTTCGCGGGCCTCCTGATCGACCGCTGGGGAGTGAAACTCGTTTACGGAGCGGCGACGGCATGGTGGTCGATCGCGGAAATACTTCACGCGCTGGTCCACTCCTCTATTGGTTTGGGGGTGTCACGGTTTCTGCTTGGAATAGGCGAATCGTTTAACTTCATCGCGGCTACGGCAGTGGCTTCTGAATGGTATCCGCCCAAAGAGCGCGCGTTGCTGAACGGTTTGGCCAACGCGGCGGCAGTAACCGGCGCGATCATAACTCCACCCCTGGTAGTCTGGTTGGCGCTCCAATGGGGCTGGCGCGCCGCCTTCGTCGTCACCGGACTGTTTGGATTCGTCTGGCTCGCCGGCTGGCTCGTTCTCTATCACCTTCCCGAGAAGCATCCCTGGATAACAAAGGAGGAACTCACTGTCATCCAGGCGGTGACTCCGGGCAGTGCTACGCCCGAAAATCCGAAAGCGAAGTGGCTCGATTTGGTCAAGGGGCGCGCCGTCTGGGGCCTTATTCTGGCGCGGCTGTTTTCCGATCCGGTCTGGTGGTTCTATTTGTTCTGGCTGCCCAAGTACCTGACGGAATCGCGTGGCATGAGCATGACGCAGATGTCAGCGGTAGTCTGGGTGCCGTATCTCGCGTCCGACTTCGGTTCCATCGTGGGCGGCTGGTGCTCGGGATTCCTGATCCGGCGGGGATGGGAGATTATGGCGGCGCGCCGTGCCGTCATGCTGGCGTCTGTCTCGCTCATGCCGGTTGGCCTCTTCATTGCGTGGATGGGTTCGCCGTATCTAGCGATCGGCATCATCTGCATCGTGCTTTTCGCACACATGAGTTGGAAAACGAATCTGATGACCTTAACCAATGACCTGTTCCCGAGACCCGTGGTAGCTTCCGTCGCGGGAATTCTCTCGACCGGAAGCGGAGCGGGAGGGGCATTGTTTACGATGCTGGTGGGCTACGTCATTCAGAGCTATTCCTACGTTCCAGTTTTCGTGATGATGGCCTTCATGCATCCCGTTTCCTATCTCTTCGTGCATTGGATGGTACGAAAGAGCGAGACGCCGGTAAGAAAGGGGGAGAGATGACTCACGATGCGCATTCCCGGCGCGATTTTGTCGCGCTGCTTGCGACTCTCGGATGGGCGCCAGGGATGGCCGCTCAATCGCCTAATACGAATCGAGGAACCGGCCACAACCTGCCGATCTACGATCTGAATCTTCCTCCGGAAGTGTTGGCGGACCTGGAGGCGTTCGCGCAGGTAGTAATCCGTGACGTCAAGTATCTGGACGAATTGGATCTCGAGGGCATTGGCTATGCCTTCACATTCGTTCCACGCTGAGGGGTACTCGTATGGATGAACTTTGTTATCTGTCGATCGCCGAAGCGGCGCGGCTCCTGGCGGCCCGCAAGGTCTCGCCCCTGGAACTCACTAAGGCGCATCTCCAGCGCATTGAGAAGTACGATTCTCAGCTCCGGAGTTACATAACAGTGTCCAGTGAGGTCGCGTTGCGCCAGGCGCGCGAGGCGACTGACGAGATGGCTCGCGCGCGGCCCAACAGCATGCTTCATGGCATGCCGATTACTTACAAAGACGTTGTGGCGACAGCGGGAATCCGAACCACAGCGGCTTCGCGCGTGCTGGAGAATTGGATTCCGGACAAGGACGCCTCCGTTGTGACGCGGTTGCGCAAGGCCGGCGCCATTACCCTGGGCAAAGTGAATCTCGGAGAATTCACCTTCCCAGGCGGCGTCACCGAGCAGGATTTCATCAAGCCTCCGCGCAATCCCTGGGGCTTCACGTATTACGCCGGCGGGTCGAGCAACGGATCGGCGGTGGGCGTTGCCGCCGGACTGGCAATGGGATCGGTGGGCACCGATGGGGGCGGATCGATTCGAATCCCCGCGGCTTACTGCGGCGTGACGGGGTTCAAGCCAACCTACGGCCGCATCGGGAAAGGAGGGGTGATCCCTTTGACCTACTCCATGGGTCACCTGGGGCCAATCACCCGTACGGTGGAAGATGCCGCGATCATGCTCGAAGCGATGTCCGGCTACGATGAATATGACCATACCTCCAGCCGGCAGCCGGTGCCGCCGTACCGGCGCGACATGCTGGCCAAATCCGTACGTGGATTGACGATTGGTCTCTGTCCCTCCTATATCGAGGCTGCGGGGGTTGAAGCTTCCATCCTCTCCGCGATGAACGAGGCTACGAAGGTGCTTCGCTCGCTTGGCGCCAGGACGCGCGACGTGGTGGTGCCGCACCTGAATTACTCGTGCGCAGCCGGCTACAACACAATCCTGCGCGTCGAGGCCTTTCAATATCACTTCAAGAACTTCCTCGTGCGCCGCGACAAGTACAACAAAGCATTCCGAAACATAGCGCGTGGCGGCTTTCTCACCGCCCGCGATTACCTGCGCGCGCAGCAGGCACGCACGCTGATTTGCAGCGAGGTTGCGGCGGCATTCACTGAGGTTGATCTGCTTCTGCTTCCGGTGACGCCCAGCAATCCGTCGCCTGCGTCGGATGTGCTCGCCAGCAACAATCAGTACGCAATGGAGGGTAATGATCCGAAGCTCCGTAAAGGCAGCCTGGCTCACGGAGCCGCGTATACGGTTCCATTTAATCTGACGGGCAGTCCGGCGATCTCCGTGCCTTGCGGGTTTAGTCCCGAGGGGCTTCCTATCGGGTTGCACCTGATTGGCCGGGCGTTCGAGGAAACGACCGTCCTGGCAGCCGCTCACCGCTATGAGTTGGCAACCGACTGGCACAAGCGCCGGCCGCCGCTCGATTCGCAAATGGGCAACGTATGAACAATGACTTGCTCAAAATAGCAACGGCCCGCACTATGCGATTGCCATTCCACATGTGGCGTTTTGGTGAAGAGATCGCATTGAGCGGCCTGCTGGCTGCGGGCAAGCAGTCGGGCGATCACGAACCGGTGGGCTTCGTTACAGCCCTGCTGCGCGCTTACCTCGCGCGAGGCGTAGGCCGAACACCGGAAGAGCACGTGGCGCCCGCCCGCGAATTGCTCTTTCTCCATGAGGAGACCGGGGATCCCGAGTTCTTGAAAGCAGCAGAAACGCTGGCGAAGCAGCATCTCGCTTGCCCTGCTAACTCGGTGGGAGCGAGATTGCACCGCTGGGATTTGCCGGGCTGGCGCAAGCAGATCTGGGTGGATTGCATGGCTGTCGATGCGCCTTTCCTGGTTCATTTGAGTCGGATCAGCGGCCGTGACGATTACCGGCGCGAAGGTCTCGCACAAATTGAAGCATACAGCGATTTGTTGCAAGACCGGGAAACCGGGCTCTTCCGTCATGGTTTCGAAGAGCACTGCGGGCCCTGCGGCCAACTCTGGGCGCGCGGAAACGGATGGGCGCTACTTGGCCTTGTGGACACCGCGTCAGCGCTGCCGCACTCTGATCCCGGTCGCCACGATCTGTGTGCGCGGCTCTTGCGGTTATGCCGTGCGCTCGGCTCGCTTCCAGGACGCGGGTGGTCTCTGGCATACGGTCATAAACGCCGATACGTACCTGGAAAGCACGTTAGCTGCAATGGTTGCCTATGCGGCGACGAAAGCGTTTGACGCTGGTTGCCTGGATCCCGCCGAATTCGGCGGGATGGAGCAAAAGGCACGCCGTGCGGTAACCGAACTGATCGCCGCAGACGGAAGCCTGGAACGCGTTTCGGAGGCGACTCCGGTCAGCGAATTCCGTATGTACGCGACCCGTCCCTTTGGCGTTTTTCCCTGGGGCCAAGGCCCACTCCTCTTGATGTTGAGCCAAAAATGAAAATCACAAAGGTTGAAGCATTCGCACTGCAGGCACCCCCCACTGACCCGAAAGCGTATTGGGGAAGCCGGGCGTGGGGCAAGACCGTTGCCACACGATTTTCCGAGGTCTCGCGTGAATACCGATCGCCCTACCGGCGTACGTTCATCTATTCCAAAACAATCGATACGGTCCTGGTAAAGATCACCACGGACGACGCGGTACACGTGGCTATGGCGAGGCCAAAGCGCCGGTGGCTCCGCAGGTCACCCGGCAAATCGTGGAACTCCTGCTAAAAGACATCCTGATAGGCGCCGACCCGCGCGATATAACCCTTCTTTGGGAACGCATGTTTGCCGGAATGCGCGTCCGCGGTCATCGCACAGGCTTCTATATGGAGGCGATCAGCGGCGTCGACATCGCCCTCTGGGACCTGGCAGGCAAAGCTGCCGGTGTTCCGGTTTACCAATTGATGGGCGGCAGTTTTCGGAATCCTGTGCAGAGTCTATGCTTCCGGCCTGCCGGCTTTGGACGCGATGCGTCCGGACGAGGCTTTCGCGAGACTTGCGCGATGAGGCGGCAAACATACGTACCAGTGGTCACACCGCTGTTGAAGATGGCGCTCGGCAAGGGACTGGTCGGCGACGTGAGAAGCGTGCGCACCGTCCGCGAGCGATTAGGCCCGCGTTTGTCATCTATGCCGACGCCGCCGGAGCTTACGACCGTGCTCAGGCATTGCGTCTGGGAAAAGAACTCGAAGAGCTTGACGTTGCGTTTTATGAGATGCCCATTTTCCCCGAGGACATCGACGGATACGTGGAACTCGCACGCGAACTCAAAATGCCTCTTGCTCTCGATTCGTTGACTTCGCGTTTCGAGGCGCGGGAACTGATCGTGCGCGGCGGCATTCGAATCGTTCAGCCGGACGTGTGCCGCGCCGGCGGCATCACGGAATGCAAGCGTATCGCTGAGTTGGCGGACGTCTTTGGCCTGGCTTTCGCGCCGCATGTGAGTATCGGATCGGCTGTGCACTTCGCGGCCAGCGCTCACATGGGCAGCGCAATGCCGAACACCATGACATGCGAATACTGGATCGGCGACAATCCGCTTGGAAACGCGATCCTAAAGGAACCGCTTCAAGTGGAAAACGGCTACATGCATACGCCGACGGGCTCAGGACTCGGCATCGAAATCCGGGAGGAGGCGCTGGCGTCGTTTCTTGCCCCGTGACAAGAGCCTTGAAGCAATGGACGGCAGGCAATTAATGCTGGAAGAAATGAACTGGACGCAGGCGCGGGAGGCTGCGTCCTTACGTCCGATCGTCATCATTCCGGCCGGCTCGATAGAGCAGCATGGTCCTCACCTGCCACTGCACGTCGATAGTCTCATCGCTTCAGAACTGGCTCGCGCGGCCGCAGCCTCGGTGAACGACAGGATCAACGTTCTGGTGGCCCCGACCCTGTCGCTGGGTTGTTCCGAGGAGCACATGGATTTCGCCGGCACGCTCTCCCTGACTCCGAAGACATTCATCAGCGTGGCCCTGGAAACTGTCGCCAGCCTGATGCAGCACGGTTTCGACCGCTTCTTCTTTCTCGATGCCCATGCCGGCAATATGGATGCGCTGCGACTGATTGTCCGGATTCTGCGAAGTGAGAAGAATGCTTTGGCGGCGGCGGGCGCGTATTGGGATATAGCCCGGGAGGCGATGCTGGCTCTCCCGGGTGGCACAGCGTTGGTCAACCACGGCGGAGAGATAGAGACCTCTCTGATGCTGCATCTTAGATCCGACCTGGTAAACATGACAGCTGCTGCGCCGAATCCACTGCAGTGGAGAAGCCGATATCTTGCCGGAGGCGGAGTTTCCTACGGCCGAATGCGCCGCGACATTGCGCCGTTTGGGGTGAACGGAGATCCGACGCCAGCATCCGCGGAAAAAGGACGAATGCTCTTCGATGCAATTGTTCAGGCGCTGGGAGGTTTTCTGGCGGACTTCAAAACATGGGAGTTGACCCGAATGACCCGGGCGTGCGACGAGACTTGAGAAAGTGAGCCATTGGAGAGAGCACATGGCGGAATTTCAGCAAATCAAGCGAGAGAGGCTGGCCGACAGCATCTTCGCAGCGCTTCGGCAAGCGATCCTTGCGCATGACTTCCTGCCGGGCGAGCGTCTCGATATCCAATTGTTGGCTAAGAAGTTTGATGTGAGCCCGACCCCGGTCAAGAACGCCCTACACATGCTGGCGAGCACCGGGTTTGTGGAGATCAAACCTCGCAATGGAACATTCGTAGCCAGCCTGGCTGATACTGACATTGCGGAGACCTTCGATATCCGACGCGCATTGGAATGCCTGGCCTCAGAGAGCGCCGTGCGCAACGTCGATGAGGCCGCGATCGCACACTTATCAGGATTGATCAAGGAAATGCAGCGCGCCAGGAGCGTCAAGGAGCACACGAAATACAATACCGAATTTCACCGAACGCTCATGAAGCTCTCCGGAAACCGGACGCTGCTCGAGGTGTACGACGAATTGAACGCGCATCTCCGCATCGCGCGGATCCACAGCACACAACAAAGTTGGCTGTCGCGGGTGGAAAGAGAAGGTGCCGAACATATGGCGATTCTGGAAGCTATTATGAGACGCGACCCCGAGGAACTGACGCAGGCGTTGACCAGACATATCAATCGGGCCAAGGAAGTGCTGTCGTTCCTGCTCCCTCTTTTCAGAGGCTATCCGTCACGACTCGATGGACTCCTTGCCTGTCACAGAATCGGGAACAGCCAGTTCGACATCCACTGCTGTCCGCCTACATCGTAGCGGGCCGAAACAGCTTTGGCAAAACCTGGAGCCCGCACAACCGCACGAACACATTAGCGGGCATCCTTCTTCTCCGTTTCGATGGCGACAAAAGGCGACAAAAGGCGACAGAAAATCCGCTCTGAAATAATTCTCGTGTGGAGAGATCGCGTTTCACGCGCTTCACACAGTTCACGCGGTTCTGCCCAACTTGTTTCTAGACAAAAAACCGCCCAGAATCTTGTTCTCGTGCGTGAATACAAGTTAGAGTGAACCGCGTTAACCGCGTGAACTCTGTGTCCGAATTCATCACGGGGCTGACGCAAGGCTCCCGTGGGCTGGAAAACGGCTGGTGAGTACGTGGACAAGCTGAACGGCTCGTCTGCAGAGCGACCAGCATTTCGCAAGATGTTCGATGCAGCATCCCGGCGTGAGTTGACATGGTGCCCAGTACGGCGCGGAATCGCGACGTGAAAATCGGCAGCAACAAACAGCAACAAACAGCAACAGGAACCCGACCCCGAAATTATTGCCGCCGGGCGCCGAGCTTCGGGCCGCTGATTGCCGCGGCGAGCCTTCGTTTGCTGCCGGGTAGTGCCTAAATTCAGATGAAATCCACGACGCCGCCTTCACCGACTCGGTAACTGGAGTCTTCACGGGCAAGCTGTACTTGATCCACCGGCCTCTCGGGTCTATGGCTCGCAGATGGCCACTGTTCCTCAAGTTGCAAACGGCGCAAGGCTCGGGCAGCCCCGGCTGCAACGTCCGGATCACCGGCCCGACCCTCCTGAAGTTGCCGCTGCAGTTCGCGCTTGCGCGTTGTCGGGAAGTCACTTGGAGGAGGCGCCCATGCCAGGGCCGGGAACACGCCTCGTCCCGCGTCGCGCATAATGTCGAAACCCAGCGCGTTCTCTTCCTTCTTGCTGCGCCACTTGGTTGCGCTCTGCTGGGGATCCGCGTCTAAGTCCGCGTCTGGGTGTAGCATCCCGGTTCGCGGCGTCGGTTGGTTCTGCCGCCGGGGTATGCTGGAATTCACAGATGCGATTTAGGCTTTTACTTACGGCGCTTGCGTGCGCATTGGCTTGTGCGGCGGCAGATTCTCCCATCCGCATTTCGACGCTTTCCAACCGGCCCGACAAAGTCAGCGGCGGGGATGTCCTGGTGCTCGTCAGCGGTACGGCGGGGCAGGACCCGAAGATCAAACTCAACGGTGCCGAGGTCACGGCGGTCTTCCGGCCGGGCCGCGATGCGGGCTCGCTGTTAGGCATGGTCACGGGCCTCAAGGTTGGCCGTAACCTACTCGAAGTCTTTCGCCCGGAGGATGCCAGCGCCGCCGCGGAACTCGCGCTGGTAAACGCACCCATCACCGGCCCTGTGTTCTCGGGCCCTCAGGAAAGGCCGTTCGTGTGTCAGACCGAGACTTTCAAGCTTCCGGACGGAAAGCCGCTCGGCCGCGCACTGGACGAATACTGCACCGTCGAAACCACAATCACGTACCTGTACCACCCCAATGGCGCAAAGGGCTTCAAGCCCCTGGACGACAATGCCGCTCTCCCGCCGGACGTGGCGATGACAACCACAAGCAGCGGCAACCGGGTTCCCTTTGTCGTGCGCGTAGAGACCGGCACAATCAACCGCTCCATCTACCAGATCGCAATTCTGCACGACCCCACCAGCGAGTCCGCACCAAGCCCCTTCAATCCGCTCAAAGGCTGGAACGGTCGCCTGCTCTACTCCTTTGGCGGCGGGTGCACCGGAGGCTGGTACAGACAGGGCACCACCGTCGGTGCGGTGATCAGCGAGAACATCCTTGCCAAGGGCTACGCTTCGGCATCGGCTTCGCTGAATGTATTCGGTAACAATTGCCAGGACATCACGGCCGCGGAAACCATGATGATGGTGAAGGAGCACTTCATTGAAACCTACGGTGCTCCGGCGTTCACCTTCGGCCGCGGCGGCTCAGGCGGATCCTATCAGCAGATCCAGATCGGCGATAACTACCCTGGCCTTCTTGACGGCATCATCCCCTCCGCCACCTTCCCGGACGTGCTGGCGACGATCCAGTTCCTCAGCGATGCTCAGTTGCTCGCGAACTACTTCAAATTGGCCGGCGACTCGCTGACCGAAGCGCAGAAACTCGCGATTTCCGGCGTGGGCGTAATCGGCAACATCACCAATACCGCGAACGGCGCGGGCCGCATCAACCCCACCACTTTCTGTCCGCCGGAGTTGCCGCAGGCGCTGCGCTATCACGCCATCAACAATCCGTCCGGCACGCGTTGCGATGTCTTCGACCACACCGTGAACGCCTACGGTCGCGATCCGGCCACAGGCTTCGCGCGGCGTCCCGTCGATAACACCGGCGTACAGTATGGATTGGCCGCCCTGAACAGCGGTGCTATCAGCGCGGGTGAGTTCCTCGACCTGAACGAGCGCATTGGCGGGCATGATAACGACGGCAATCTGGTTGCCGCGCGCACCAGCGCCGACCCGCTCGCCTTACGTGCCGCTTACACCACCGGCCGCGTCACCAATGGCGGCGGCGGACTCGCCGGAATTCCCATCATCGACGTTCGCCGCTACACTGACAAGAACAAGGGCGATCTGCATCTGAAGTATCACTCGTTCTCCTTCCGCGCGCGACTGGAGCGCGCCAATGGAACGGCGGGAAACGAGGTGATGCTGGTCGCCGGTCCGGAAGGCTCAGTGGAAGACTACGCTATCGCGAAGATTGACGAATGGCTCACCAACGTCGCGCGTGACACCGCTCCCGGCAGCGCACGCGACCGCGTCCTGCGTTCGCGTCCCGACGACCTGAAGGACTCCTGCTACGCCCGCAACGGCGTGCGCATCGTCGAGCCGCAAACCGCAACCGGTGGCGAATGCGACAAGCTCTATCCCACGTTCCCGTCTCCGCGTATGGTGGCGGGCGGCCCTAACACCAACGACGTACTCAAGTGCCAGCTCAAGCCAATCGACTTCGCCGATTATTCGCCGATTACAAGGTTGCCTTCAGCGAACCCGAAAGAGCGCGGCTTCGCGCCATCTTCCCCGAAGGTGTCTGCGACTGGAGCAAGCCGGGCGTGGAACAGAACCCCCCGCCTGCCCAGTGGATCACCTATTAGGCCGCGGTAAGGTCAGCATCGCGATACTCCACGGCTCCAGCTTTGCCAGCACAGACGTTCCGTCAATCATGATGATGGACTGGTTCAGCACCACCAGATGCCTGCTCGCAAATTTCTCGACGAACGCCTCGTTGGAGGGCCTTCTGATGGCGTAACCACCATAACTTACGATGCCTGAGGTGATGTGCTCCGGAGGTCTTAGCAGTAATAACCACCCGCGCAGGATGCGGTTCTCAGTGATGAGGTATTCGTCCTGGAGGAGCAATCGCTGGTTGACGAGGCCTGTTACGTACGCCAGCAGTCGCGCCAATTTGTTGTCGCGCATGGTGAACTTCGCTCGACCCGCTGCCGCCGTCATCATCTCCGCCCTCTTCCATACCGCCACCCCATGACAATATCCGCGGAGCGGAGTACTCATGCCAGCTTAGGTTCGGAGTTACTTGGCCGAGAATGTCAAGTCCATTCGATACTCCGCTTCCGTCTGCAGCGTTTCGCCTGGACAGATGGCCCGTCTTTTTGACCACATTTCCAGGCGGATGCCCTGCGTCTCCCTATCGGCCCAATGAACGGAGATCCGATCGAGGAGCACTGGCGGGTATCGGACCGTCCACAGGAGTCCGGGCTTTTCGAAACGCCACTCGCCGGATGGTACGTCGCTCCCGAGGTAATCGGCGCGGCCAATGGAAGGCTTTCCGGGCTCCAGGAATTGGGTGTTTTCGAGCGAACCTGTCATAATCTCCAGACGGGTCAGCAACGCAAGCTCGACGCAGGCAGGACCGTTGTTTCGGGCTGTGGAGAAAGTGCGCACAGATTCACCGTTTTCCGTAAATCCTATGCGACGATCGATTTCGATGCCACGATCCCCTGTCCCCCGAAGGATGATGCCCTTTTCACTGACAGAATCAACCTTCCACTTTAACTTTATGGGGTTCACGGTGTGGTAATCGGTTCCGACCACGAGAGTTTCGCCGCCCTGTTTGGGATAGTCGGGTTGCCCGGCATCCGGCTCCCAGAGGGCATTTCGCCCGGAAGCTTTGTGGACCATGCGGACCAGGCGGCCGCCCAACTCCGGAACGACGTCCAACAACCAGCGCGGATTTTCCAGCCGCACAGATCGGTATGTCCGCATTCGCTTCGGGAAAGCTTCCGCATCCGAATCGATGGTCCGCGATTCAGCAAGATTTGTAATGCCGAATTCCTTGGCGGTCCGAATTAATTCGGCAAAACGTTGGATGAGACCGGGAGCATCGTTAGGGCCGTAGCCGCCGTCGCGAAACGTGAAACCAGTGGAGCGGATCAACCCAAGGTAGTCAATCGAGAGACGGGCCTTCCGGACACGGTTTCGTATTTCCTCGCTGCCAGCGAGTACTTCGGCCTCGGCAAATAGCTTGCGCGCTCTGGAAAGAAAATCACCGCCGAAGCAGGCAGCGCCCGGATTCGTGAGGATGTATAGGTGCGGCCCGCCCCGAACCCGATCATGGAGCAGGTCGAGGTACGCTCGCATCGGCCCCGATGCCCGACCGTATACTGCACCGAGAAACTCGTCGATAGCGCGATCTGCGTCGGCACGGGTGTCCCAAAGGAGCTTCGCCATAACGTAGGAGCGTAGTTCCGCGTTTTCGCCCCCGCCACCTTTGGAGTAGTCGCCCTGCATGAAGAGGCCAACCACGCCGTGGCGCCGGTACATTGGAATGTCAGCAGCAAGCTCATCGAAATCGGGAAACGGAAGCAGATAGTGCGCAAAGTCCGTGTTGTAATGCCAGATATAGAGGTGCTTTGTGAGGTTGGACCAGTCGCGCAGGGTTTTCATGAAATAGCCGTTGCGCGGGCATTGTTCGTATGGATGCGCCTGACAGGCCCCAATCGGGCACAGACGGATTCGCACGTTCGAACGCGGGCGAACCCTCGAAGGCGCCTCCTCCGTGTACCAGTAGGCGAGAGTGTCGATGAGTTTATGGGGGTGTTTCTTTTCCACTTCCGCGGCAATCGCGTTTACGAACCGGATCAGCGGCCCGGAATGGACCCCGCCTTCTTCCTTTTCCACCCGGCGGCAGTTTTCACACTCGCACCAGCCCTCCCAGTCATTCTGCGAGACAGAGAAAATGCTTGCATCGGGATGTTCGTCGATCCACCGGAGGACCTGAGCGGTACTGATGCGTACGAGGTCCGGATTCGTGAGGCATAGCTGGGCGCGTTCATGGCGCCTTTTGCCGTTGATCAGCGAGAAATACTCCGGGTGTTCCTTGAAGTACTTCTCGGGTGGAATCATCCGGTAAAACGAATGGACAAATGGGTAGTATGTGATCTTTCCACCAGTCGAGGCGTCCAGAGCCATCGATGCGCCGTTCATTCTGTTCCGGGCTGCCCAGTCACGGTCGAAGGCTTCGCGGAAGAAGGTCTCACGGTATTCGAAAGCCGGACGGATCGTCTCGTTCAGCGGCTGCACTTCAATAGTGGACAACTTCGGAATCCGGCTTACGTCCCGGGTGAACCACCGGCATCCGAGTTTTTCGAGGAACGTGTAAACGGCGTACATCGTTCCTCGCTTACGTCCCCCGGCGATGATAAGGTTTGAACCATCTGTCTTCAGGACGAACCCTTCGTCTCCGAGCTGTCCGGTTTGAACATTCAGACGATCCGTGAACCGGCTCCGGCCGACAAGGATGAGGCCTGTCCCGGAACAATCCTGCGGGAGCTTAGCGCCGGACATCTCGAACAGGAAGCGCTGCAATTCATCCGCGCCTCTCCGTTCGGAGGGCGACGCTTCGGGCGAGACGCAGATCGAGAAGCTGGACTTACCGTCTTTGACCAGCTTCAGTGATTGCCCCGACAGTACGCCTGAAAACGCCAACAACAGACCACAGGAAAGTGTCCTCATTGTGCGGCGGCCTCGCTGTCCGCGCTCATGCGAGGGTCGATGATGAGAATCGCAAGAGAAGCAAATAGAATCGATCTCACGGAGTTAAATCCTCCCTTTCGAACTTTATCAGAGGCTGGTGCCGACCGCGGTGAAGGCAAGCATGCGCGCGCACCCCGAAATTCCTTGCTTACCTTAATACATTGCGGTCCGGACATCAATAAAGACGGGCACTTGACGCGCCGCGCGGTTGGACACCAACAGCGCGCCAGCCAATCCGCTCTCTATTGCGGTCGGCGATTTTGACCATGACGGCCCGCTCGATCTGGCCATCACCCATGACGGTGCTGATCCAGCCAACAGCAATCCGGCGAGTCCAAACGGTGGAAGCGGTATTTCCATATATCTGGGGAACGGCGACGGTAACTTCAATCGCGGTCCCGAAGTCGCCGCCCGTTATGCGGCGCGCTCGATCGTCGCCGCGGATTTCAATGGCGACCGCAGCCAGCGATGATTTCCGCCTTATACTGGTTAGTCTCATGCAAATCCCGAGTCAACTGCTGACTACCATCGAGCGGTTTCGGAGAGGTTTCTGGGGTAAAGAACCCCTGGACCGCCCATTAGTAGGCGTAGTTCCCGACCGGGTTTGGTCGCCGATACGCTTCTTACGCCGACCATACGAGCAAGAGTACCTGAACGAAGCCGACGTGACCGGCGCATCGGTGACGACAGAATACGAGGACTCCTTCTTGTCGCGCCCGGTGACGACGGACGATTGGATTCCATACGCGGCGGCCTGGCGAGCAGTCCCCTGGCTGGAAGCCATCTGCGGTTGCCGGGTTCGATATTCCTCAGGGGCAATGGCGCCGGAACCGTTCGTGGCTAGCGCCCTAGAATTGCCCGGCATCGATTTGCCCGCCAGTCCCGAATGGGTGGAACGTCTGCGCCAGCAGACGGAGACGCTTACGGCCGCTGCCTCCAGTGATTGCTGGATCAGCACCACTATCCTGCGCGGTTCTGCAGACGTGCTTGCCGCAATGCGCGGATTGAGCGCATTCTTCCTTGATTTACACGATGAACCGGAAGCTCTTTCCAAAGCCGCCGCCCGGATCAACACCCTGCACGCCCGCATTCTCGATATGCACTTCGGGATCGTTCACCCGAAGCATGGGGGTTACGGGCACATATTTGGGTATTGGTCACCGGGGCCTACTACCGTCCTACAAGCCGACGTCATGGGCCTTTGCGCGCCAACGCTCTATCGCGACCTGTTCATGCCTCATGACTCCGAACTTGTGCGCCGGCTTGGGGATTACGTGCTGTTTCATCTGCACTCCACCGGGTTGCGGCATTATCGCCATGTACTCGAGATTTCCGGCATAGCCGGTCTGGAGATCACCATAGAGGCCAATGGTCCGAAACCAGCCGCCCTGGTTCCCATACTCTCGGAGGTCCTTGAGCGATCGAGGCTGATTCTCGTGGTAGATGGGCACTTCGAGGAGACCAGCGCGATAGTTAAAGAGCTTCCCAAAGAAGGACTCTATGTCGTGGTGAGCAGCAGGTTTGTGCCCGATGAATCTGCTTTCCAGGCCTTCTTGCGAAGCATATAGATAGCCTTGACCGGATCCTACGTCGGGCACCCGGACAACGGCGACTTGCTCGGGGAACTCTTCGGACGTTTGCGCATGAGAGCAGAACTGTACGCCACAAACAACTTCACCTGCCAAGTGGAAAACGGATCAGCCACTTTCGTCAAGCCCAATCGGCCAAGCGATACCAGGCGACACCAAACACCGGATTTTTCCGATCCGTTAAGTGCTCGACTTCCTGAGAATCGCTCGGATCATCCCCAACTAAATGGCGGCAGGCCTCACCTAGCCTCAGGTCGCGGCGCTACGTTTTTGGCCGCGAAATTGCGGCAACTAAGCGAGACCAGCTCTACGGGCGCGTGAGAAATAGCAGGTTGCACAAACGAACGATTGTGCAACAATCGGGCGATTCCTGATTTATTGGGGTTCTCGCGTTGCGAAAAGGTGTTGCAATACCGATACGATCCGCGATACCTTTGCGCACTACAAGGACTCCGGACAATTCTCGTGCAAGTAACGCGCAAATCGGCGCGACAGGCTGTTACTGCAGCGACATTCTCCCGATGGTGCCGCTTCCTGAAACGGATCGGGAAGCGATATATCCGGGCGCGGCCTTGGCAAGTCCTATTAGTAGCTGCACTGAATCCGTGTCTGTGCGGACAGTAACTCAACAAGTGTTGACACGTGAGTGCCGGGGAACGCGAACTGCGATCAACGTCGCCGGTTCGACCCCGGTCTCCCGCCGTCTATGGCGAACGGCGCAGAAGCTCGATTGGCAAACCTGCCTTCGTGCTATATAGTGGGCTATTTGAAAAAGCATGTGTGATCTAGGGTCACGTTACCTCACATGTGGGGGCCAAAGACCCAACCATACTCTTCACCTTGTCGAAGTCTCGATACATGCTCGCGCTGTCCGCAAAACAGCTGACGAGATCGGAGAGCGTCGTCTCGCGAAGCTTGCTCCCTCGAAACAGCTCTTTCAGATACCTCAGGAAAGTGCCCTTGTCGCCTTTGTATTCAATGTCGATCTGTAATGCCGTTTCCTGCTGATTGATCACGTCCAGCTGTTGCTTAATGAGCCTGAACTCCTGGTGCCACTGGTCATTTAACTTGGTCAATTCTGCCAGAAGTTGCTTTTTAAGCGAGGCTTGCTGCTCATTTTCCTTAGCGAGCGCCGCGATAGCCTGCTTCGCATCCTCAATTGCTTTCCTTAACTTCAAGAACTCGTCGGGCTTAATCGCGGTAGCTCCGCTCAGCTTCAGTTCCTCGGCGAGCTTTCGTGATACCTCGGCAAATTCCTCCTTTAGGGCGCTCTTCAGTAAAGCGAACTCCTTGGCCTTGGCTGTTAAGTCACCTGATGCGGCTGTTGCAGTCTTCTCGATCTTAATGATCTGCGCGAGTCCATCAGAGATACGATCTACGATCTTGAACACCTCGGCAAAAAAGGCAGGATTCTGCTTGGAGACATATTTCTTACGGCTCGCGAACTCGTCCCGATACTCAGAGACAAACTCGTTAAGGTATTGTAGGTAGTTCGCCACGAAGTCAGTCAGGTCCGCGATGGTCCGGCCATCTGTATCAAAGTCAACCTGTTTTTGAAGCTTTTCTTCTACACCGTGCTGTTTGAATACCTTGAGTCGATATTGCGCATCCAGCTTCTTAGTCTCGTGCTCCTTCCGCTTCTCTCCGACATCAGAGAGTTTTTGTAACTTGTGCACCAGCTCCACCACGACCTGCTTTTGCTCGCCAATTGCCTCACGAATATCGATTAGCTGTTCGCCGACTAACTTTTCAACCAAATCGTTTTCGAAACCCTGTCCCGTGTTGGAAAGATCCTTTTGCCCGAAATAGGTGGGCTTATGGACAACGGTTTCTCGAATGTTGATGCCGGGCTGCAACGCATTCGCGATGTAAACATCCGGCTGCTCCCCCACGATACGGCGTACTTCGTACTCCTGCCCGTGGCGGTCAACGGCCGTCAGAGTCACCTTGCCGCCGCGGGCGAGCGCATGCCTGATCGACCCTTCTTTGTACTCACGGTCGGCTGCATTCGTGCCGAAACCGATGTCGAGCGCGAAGCGAATGGCTTCGAGAATCGTTGACTTCCCACTGCCGCGAATTCCGATGAAGGCGTTCAATTCGGGCGAGAAGTCAACAACCCGGCCATCAAGTTTATCGCCCTCGAAAGCAATGCTCTTTACGAACGAGTGTTCGATTTTGGAAGGTTTTTTGGAAACGCGGTTCGGGTGATCCAGTAGCGCGTATTTCACGGCTTCAAAGGTGAATGCGCCCAGTTTGAGGTACACAGCCTTACCCTTGCCGATGTCTTCAATCGACTTGCAATCGGAACCCTCTACTTCAGCCGGGAACCACCCATCAAGCCAAGTCTTGACCTTGGTTCGAAGGTCATTCGTACTGACCTTTTGGAAACCGAGGCAACGCTCCGGAAATAGTTCCGATTTAGCAAGCTCTTCGATCCGGCCTCCCGACAAACCACCCCAGAGACCATTCTTGGCTTCGACGTGAGCACAGATCAGGAGATAATCTCGGCCGAACTTATTGAGTTCGCGAATAGTTTCATGCAGGTCGTGGTTTGACCTGCCGTTCTCGTTCTCGAAATTGGCCTGTCCGGAAAATGTAACGCTCAAGAAGGATTGGATGTGGTTTGCATTGTCTTCGTTGAGAATCCAATCGTTGCTGAATACGACAAGTAGGTGAATGCCATTGGATCCGTCCTTCACCGACAATTCCAGGCCAGGAAGCAGAAAGATCTCTTCTTTTCTTGCTGCCTTCGCAAGTGCCTTGAACTCATCCCGATCAAACTTGTTGTGATTCGTGATCACGGCGACACGAATACCAGCCGCTTTCAGAGCCGACACGTAATCTGACGAGAATGAATTGTTGGGCTTTTTATACGAGAACTCCTTGTCAGCCAGAGTATGCGCGTGAAAGTCGGCCCGCACCCATGTAGAACCGTGTTGAAAAATCGACGGAGTAGATTCGGGGTTGCTCGTGGGCGTGGGTACCACCGTCGGCACTGACTGTTTTGCGGAAGCTGTTGCTGGCATATGTTTTTTGTCGAAAACTGGCTTTCCGGGTCGTCTTTTTAGGGGAAATCGACCTCTCGTTGAATTAGCGATTCTAACTTCTGGCTAGGCCTTTTGCGGGCAATGGCATCATAAAGTCTCCTTCATAAAAGCACAAATTCGCCGGGGCGTGGTGCTGAAAGTAGAATGCCCTCACGGCACAATGACTGCGATTACCTCCAGTCCAGCCCGGGACAGCTTTCCCAGATCGCGTTCGATGCCACGGGGATTTTTCATGAGACCAGTAGGGTCATAGACGAAGCAGCCGAGGGTCTTGCAGTCTGGATGACCGGAGTACCTGGCTGCATCTATGATGAGTTGCTCGGATGCTTCTTTCGCACCGAGCCCTGCACGTGTCATCTTTGCCTCGATAACGATCTGCTCCTCTTTCAGCAGAAAATCCATACGCGAGGAGCCGCCAGCGTAGGAGGGGGTCCACTCTTCCGGGCGAATGTCATCGAAGTGTAAACGCAGCAGCGCATGAAGCAGGTCTTGAACGTCATATTCGTCGGTGATTTCTAGGGTCGGGCGGTTTCGCCGACGTTGAGTGAGTTGGCGAGCAACCTGATGGAACCTGTCGCAAGCTGCGAGAAGGATCTTCAACGCCCTTCCTCTTGGATCTTCAACTTGCTCGACATTAGCTGCATTTAGCTCGATCTGCCGTAACAAACGCCGAGACTCACTGATGAAACCGTCCGCGTCCGCTCGCGCAAGTCCGCTAGTGGAAGAGCATCCCAGTAATCTGCAAAACCGGAGTTGCAGAGTGAGTTTAACTGCCACTCCTGGACGTTCTGCCCAAATGGGCGGCTGAGAGACTATCCCCGGCTTGGTAATCCGGCGCATCTCCGAAAATGTCTTCTTCGGATATCGGGAATGAAATTGACGAATCTTCTGGTCATTACCGTTGGCACGCGAAGCCGCGAGGTTTAGCCACATATGAGCCTCGGCATAGTCCTGCGGCACTCCCTGGCCCTTGTAGTACATGGTGCCGAGGTTGAACTGAGCGTGAGTGTCTCCCTGGTCGGCTACTTTGCGATGCCACTGCGCGGCCTCGGCGTGGTCCTGCAGCACTCCTCGGTTCGAGTAAATGTCGCCAAGTTAACCCATCCGTGGCTACTGTAGAAGCCTCCGCATGCGAGTGGTCTCGTGTAACCCGGTGAATCCAGACGCACTCAAGACAGTATCTAAGCGGCAGTTTCGGCGCTGACCCAATCAGTACGATGTCCGGTCCGGAATCGAGTCTGCTGAGGGCTTCCACCTCTGCGGTGACGCATTCGAGCAGCAATGGTTCTCAAGATGAGCGTTGCCACTGTTCGGCGTTGGCGGCTCTTCCGCACCGGGCGTCAGACTATCCGCACTCCATCCCGCTCCACGCCGGCGCGGTATTGCGGCATTGCGGGTTCGCCGCAGCTCACAGGCACGGAGATGGCCTGGTGTTCCAGATCGTGCTCGGCCCACACCCACACGCCCAGGCGAGGACTGGCGTGCCCCGCCTTGCCGCTGAACCGCAGCTGGTGCCGGCCAACGGGGGCTGCCGCGATGTACCAGCACCACTCGCCCTCGAGCGGCAAAGTGGCTTTCCAGTCATTGGACCTGTTGCCCATGTAGTAGCCATAACGCACGCTCGAAGGGCGCGGCTCGGTATCCACCTGCGCGCCGTCCATCCACGCCGAGCACGTGCTGGGACAGTATTGACGTCCGGGGAATTGAACCAAAAACAGCACCTGGCCCCGGGAGGCCGCGGGAATGCTCACCTCGCACTCCAGTTCGAATGCCGCGGTGGGGAACTTCTTCTGTTTGCGGCCGGCTTCGAGCTTGCGGATCTCCTCGCTGCCGAACTCCGCCGGATAGTGAAAAGTGAACTCCGGTAGACGGAATTCCGCGTCGGTGAGCCATTCCTCTTTGCTGACGGGGCGGACAGACTGCGAAAGAATATTTCCGGCCGGCCGCTCCACGTTGCGCGCCTTCACCGCCACGCTGCGCTCCCGCCCTCCCGGTTCCAACACCCGCACCTTCGCTACGCCGCGATCGGGGATCACCGACATGGTTCCGTTCGCGCCGGGTTTCCAGCGGCCGCCCATCGCTACGACTTCCCTGAGCGCGGCGCGGGGCACGATCTCCAGGAACACCAGTTCCCACGGATCCAGCGAAAGGGGGAATGTGGAGGCGCCGCTCAGACCCTCGGCGATGCCCGTGCGGCAGGGATACTGCGCGTAACAGACGGCCTCTGCCAGGTCCCGCGGCGCGCCGGCACGCGCCAGATCCACCGTGAAAGTCTTGCTCTCGTTGGACGGATTGCGCACCGCCAGAATGCCCCGCTTGCCGTCCCAGTGCGCATAGATGTAGGGCTCGCCGGCTGCCACATCGGACGGAATGACGAGGGTGTGGCGCAGAATCCCGGCGTTGGCGCGTGCCCACTTCAGCATGCCGGCGTAAATCCGCCAGTCTTCAGCATTCATGATCTTGGGATTCACGTAGGTGGAGACGAAGAAGCGGCCCCGCCCGAAGGCCATGGCGGCGTGATTGGGGAAGCCTTCCCTCGCGTCTACGTGCACGATGTCGAAGTAGTGCAGCGCATTCTGCGGCGCCCAGACCTCGTTGAGCGAGGAGAAGATATACCATTCACGCGCCGTCGTGGCCGCTTCCCGGTAGTCTGGCGCGGGCGTCATGCCGGGGGGCAAGTCGCCCCCGGCGTTGCCCCAGATCGTATCGGAATACATCAGGATCCACGGGCTGATGTAGTTGACGAAGGAGTTCATGTACGTCGGCTCGGTGACCAGGTCCGGGTTCTCCTGCTTGGAGGCGTGGAGCAGTTCGAGGGAGTACTCGGCCAGCGGCTCCACCGAATCAATCCCGGGCAGCAGGCCATGGTGCGGCCGATCCTCTTCGGCCAGGAAGCCGTCGTACTTGATATGCGCCAGCTTGTTTTCCCGGATCAGCTTACGCAGCGCGGCCTTGGTCTGGTCGCGATAGCGCGGGTCGGCAAGCGACACCCCGGGCTTTGCGCCCTTGGGACGCAGGACGACATAGCCGTTCTTCTCCGCCCACTCGTAGTCGCACACCGGCGGGTAACGTTCGCTGGGTGACATCCAAAGTCCGAGGCGGCCCCCGGCCGGCTCCACCACGGCGCGTATATCGTCGAAGCCTTCGGGCAGGATGGAGCGGTCCAGTTCCCATATCCTTCGCGGATTGCTCCAGCCCATATCCGTGGTAATGACGTCGAAGAACACGCCGTGGGCGTCGTGCATGGCGCCCTTCAACTCGCGGATCAGCGCGAGGTTATCCTTCTGCGTCACCACCTTGGGCAGCGTCCACCAGGAGTTGTAGCAGGCCACCATGCGCGGCGGCGCCAGCCGGACGTCTTCCAGGTAGGCGAGGAAGGCGTCGCGCGCGGCGCCCGGACGGCAGACCCCGCAAACCGTAGGGCGCAACGCGGTCCAATTGCCGCCCACCTGCCGTGCTCCCGGACGGCTGCACAGCACGAAGCCGTCGGGGCCGTACTCGTTGAAGGCGGCGACGAACTCCACTCCCGCCCAGAAGCTTTCGCAATAGATGGGGTGGCTGCCGTATTTCAGGCGGTCGGCGGTCATGGAACTCCAATTCCCGCGGGCGCCGCGCCAGTCGTCCAGTTCGGCGCGCAAGATGCGCAAAGGCGGGCCGCCGGCCGTGCGCACGGATACCTGCTTCCGCACGTACGCTTTGCCCGGCGAGAGTTGCCGCACCACGCGAACCTGTAGCCGTTCGCCGATGAACAGCAGTGTCAACTCGGACGCGCCGCCGCGCGCTACCTCGACTTTCATTTCCGAGGACGCGGCCTTGTACCCGCCTTCGAACTCGAGTGCGAACTCCTCGGCCGGCAGGGCCGCCGTCTCACCCGTGAGCCGGTTTGTGATGCGGCGTGAAAGCACCCGGCCCCGGTCGATACTGATGGCGACCTCCACGGCCTCGTTGGCGAGGGTGTGATCGCACCCCACGGGGGCCGCCGTGAGAGGGGCTGCCGCGACGAGCTGCACCCATTCACGTCTGCTGAAAGTTGATGGTTTCATGGACGATCGCACTATTGTATCCCACGATCAGCTACGTCAAGCGCGGGCGTATTGCACTTGCGCAACGGGCCCTCCGATCCCCCACGGCGGACAATTTTCACTGGCTGTCCGGACGTGTCCGCAGTCTGTCCGGGGGTGCGCGATGAGCGCCGCCAGTAACACTAAAGGTTGGTCGCCGCGCCCGGCTGACTGGGATCTGATTCTTTTGGCGATCCGCAACCGCGTGGACGCTAGGATCTTCGCCTCCCTCGCTATTAACCGTTGGTCTGATCATGCCATCGATTTAAGGGTTTCCGATCTCGCTGAAATGGTTCAGTTAAAACCACGGGCTCTTCGATACCGGCTTGCCAGGTTGCGCGGAGTTGGTTGGATTGAGCGCGACAACCCTAACGGCGGCTACCGTTACACCGCTGAGTTCAGGATCTGCGTGGAACAAATGCGTCGAGACCTGCTCGGGGGTGCTCAGTGAGCGCCGCCGCCCGATCGGACCGATCGGCCAACCACGGCGGGTGCTGGATCTGGACCGGACCAAAGGTCCACAGTGTCCAAAGGCTCGAACTACGTTCTCCCACAAAGCTGTATAGTTGCCTATAACCCCGCGGCCGCCGGAGCTGTTTTCGCGCTTGAGCCAGCCGCATTTGAGCAGGTAGCTGATGGCGTACTGCACGGTGCGCTCGGAGCAGTCCAGGCTCTCGGCGAATTCGCGCACCAGCCAATCGAAGCGTTGGAATTGCCCGCTTTCGGCATTACCCTCATACACCAGGCAGAGCAAATCGCGCGCTTTCTGCAGGCGCGCCGGGATCAGTTTCAGGACCGCCTCGTGAAAGCGGTTCGGGCAGCGGTGCCAATACGCGGCCGGCGTGTCGGTCGCTCGCTTTTCCGCAGGCTGCGCTCACTCCTGCAGGTTCATTGAACGCGTTCCAGCGTGTAGGTGCGCCGGATTACAGCACGGAGGGTTGTCGCACGAATGGAGCACCCACAAGCGGAAGCTGCGAATTCGGAGGTGTTCAGGGAATAAACTTTCCCTTGCAAAAATTACTTGGATTCATGTATATTCGGTAATCAGATGGACAATGTATCTTCAAGTTGGAGAATGCCTCGATCCCCCGAGCGGTCCAGCATGCCGCTGTTTTCGCATGCTGAAGCTCTTCAGGTTGCTCAACTCGCGGCGGAGACGCTTCAGGCTTGGCACCAGCGGGGTCTGATACCGGAAAGCGAATTGCGCGTGGCGGGAAAAGGCTTCCGTCGTAGGTACAGCCTGGACAACGTCCTTTACCTGGCCCTGTTTAACAGGATCGCCAGTTTCGGCCAACCGCTGGCTAGGACCAAGCTGCTGACCGACCACCTTTTTCCGCTGCTGCAAAAGGCCAACAAGCTGCCGTTTCGACAGCTGCTGCTGGTAATTCAGCCCAGTTCAAACAAGCAGTCCGGCGTCGGCACATTTCACTTATTCTTCTCCAAAAATCCTCTCCCCTCCGGGGGGATTGAGGAATGGATGCATTTGAACAAGGTCGAAGCTGTGATCTTGATAGATCTTGCTGCGTTCTTACGCGGTTTCTGGGCTCGTCTGATAACCGTTCTGGTGGCCAACCCGCAGGCTGACGACTGCCTCCGAGACGCCATGACGGCAGAATCTGACGCGCCGGATGAAGCGAGCGAGTCAGGATCGGAAAATCAATGATCAACGAAATCCTGGATTTGCCGGAAAGCAGGTGGACCGGCGCTCTGCGGAGCGAAACGGCAGCGTGCCCCGCCGGCCTTTTGACTCATTCCCACAAAGGAAAGGACACGTCAAATGGACGTCACCGAACCTGATTCGCTGACCATGACCGTGAAAGAGGTTGCCGCCCTGCTGCGTTGCAGCGTGGCCCACGTGTTCAATTTGATCCAGGGCAAGGTGCGCGGCATGCGGCGTCTGCCGCACCTCAAAATCGGCCGCAGAACGATCTGTTTGCGCGACAGCGTTCTGGAATGGATGAAGAACAGTGAAGTGCACTAAGCACCACCCTACGCCTGAGAAACACGAGAAAATGGACCCAGGTCAAGATTCAGCGCCTTGGACGCAGGAAAGCAGGCTGCGAATGCGCCAAAGGCGTCGTCAAAGTCCGGCCCTGTGCAGGGTCGGACGGAAAGGTGGTTACGAAGTATGGCAGATTCAATATCGCGACTCCGAAGGCAGAGCCCGGACCAAGGTGCTCGGTCGCTGTTCGGAGTTGAAAGAATCGAAGGCGATCATCGCGCGGGACCGATGGCTGGCCCCGCTCAATGCGGGACTCGAAGAAGGGCAGCTGCCCGAAAAGTTCTGCGATTATGTGCGGGAGATTTATATGCCGGATAAAGCGCTCTACCGCTGGAAGCGCTCGACCGCCGGCACAACCGAGCAACTGATCCGGACACACCTGCTGCCGGCGTTTGAAGGGCGCCTGCTGCGCACGATTTCACGCCACGAGTTGCAGGTCCATCTGGCCCGCAAAGCCCAGGTCTTGGCGGAGGAGGGCGTCAAGCGGTTGCGCAGCCAGATCCAGTGCATTTTCGCGATGGCACTCGGGGATCTCCTGATCGAGCACAACCCGGCCCCGCCCAAAGCGCTCTGTATCCCACGCGACTGTCGGCCCGGGCTCGAAAAGCGCAAGCTGACGCTCGATCAGGCCCGGCAGGCATCGCGCGCACTTTCGCTGCGCGAAAACCTGATTTTCCGGCTGGGCACATTCGCGGGCATGCGTCCCGGCGAGACTCTGGCGTTGCGGCTGGGTGATGTCGATCTGGCGGGCAACAGACTCGTGGTCCGGCAGCGCGTGTACCGCGGCAAACTCGATACCCCGAAATCCAAACGCGGCTTACGCGAGATCCCGCTCGTCTTGGGAACCGCCAAGGTCCTGCGCGAGTGGATCGGATTGCTCGCCGACCGCAGGCCGGAGGCCTGGCTGTTTCCGTCGGAAAAGCCGAGTTCGCCGCTCGGCCGCGACAATCACTGGCGGCGCCATCTGCAGCCGCAACTCGCGCGGCTCGGGCTCGGTTGGGCGGACTTCCGGGTGATGCGGCGCTCGTGCTCCTCGCTGCTGCGGGCAGCCGGCGTACCCGAGGATGTGGTCGCTGCCATTCTCGGCCACTCGGTCCATGTGGATGAAAATGTCTATAACCAGGTGAGCCTGGAGCGCAAGCAGCAGGCGCTCGCAACGCTCGAGCAGTTGGAGCTTGTGCAGTAAACATGTTGAAGCCATGGGAGGCCGTCGCAGACCTTCCAAACTATTGATCTGACGTGACTTAGGAGAGCTTTCGGCCGGTGGCAGAAATGAACTGCAGTTATCGCAGTAACGGATGGAACTCGGGTTTGGGAGATAAGTTCTTTAAAATGTTGGAGCGGGAGACCGGGGTCGAACCGGCGACGTCCAGCTTGGGAAGCTGGCATTCTACCACTGAATTACTCCCGCCCTTGGCGGCTCGCTGCTTCAAACATAGCATAGCTTCGGAGATGCTGCGAGAGAGTTTTCCCGTCAGTTGATGATGAATTCCGGAGCGCGCGTGTCGAGGAAATGGCCGATGAGATAGCCGGCTGTTCCGAGTGCTGGCCCTAAGATAATGGCAGCAAGGCCACTCGGCACCTCTCCGTAGTCCCGCGATGCGCCTACCCCAACGGGAATGCCAACGCCGGCGCCCAATCCAACGAGCCCGCCGATGAGCCCGCGATGTCCCATCCTGCCCTCAAAGCGAACAGCACTGATCTGTGCCCTTGGAATGCTCGCCTGCTCAGTCCCGGACGCCCATTGTCTTGCGGCTTTAGTCGCCTTGACCGTTAGTCCATGGTCCTCGACGCGGACCAGGGTGGTCTTAATCTCGCCACCTCTGGAGATTGTGAAGCGCACGTTTCGGTTTAGCAGCTTGCGCGTGGAGACCTCTTGCTGAAACCTGCTCCAATCCACTCTAATCGTTTGCCGTTCAGCAGCCAGCCCGAAGTCTGCAAGAAACAGCACCGCAAGTGATAGTGTCAAGCTCCTTGCAGGCGAACTACATTGCTGGTACTCCGTACGTGGGTGCGAATGTACGAATGTATGCCGGTCCCGGCGGAAATCGCGGCGAATTTTCCGCGTGGGACCCGGTTAAGGCGCGCCCGGTCTGGAAATTAAAAGAGAACTTTCCTGTGTGGAGCGGCGCCGTCGCGACCGCGGGTGATGTTGTGTTCTACGGAACGATGGAGGGCTGGTTCAAGGCTGTGAATGCGAACACCGGAGAGTTGCTTTGGCAGTTCAAAACAGGATCTGGAATTGTCGGTCAGCCGGTCACATACCGCGGACCCGATGGCAAACAGTACGTAGCAATTCTGTCGGGCGTTGGGGGCTGGGCTGGAGGTGTAGTCGCGGCCGGTATGGACCCCCGCGACGGAACGGCTGGCCTCGGATTTGCGAACGCTATGGCGGATTCGTCTCACACCACTCAAGGGGGCATGCTCTACGTTTTCTCGCTCTAACCAGCTATTGATTTTGCTGGGCTGCTCTTTCGCATGCAGTGGGGCGGAGCGGACTCTGCGAGTTTGCGCGGATCCGAACAATTTGCCTTTCTCCAATGAGAAACGGGAAGGCTTTGAGAACCGCATTGCAGAACTGCTCGCGAGCGATTTGAAGTTACCGCTCGAATATACCTGGTGGACGCAGCGAAGGTCCTTCGTGAAGAACACGCTCGATGCGGGGCGCTGTGATGTGATCCTGGGAATTCCGGCCGAGTACCCCGGCATTGCAACCACGCTGCCCTATTACAAATCGAGCTATGCGCTGATTTACAGAACTGACGGCGGCCCTGCGGTGCGGTCGATTAATGACCCGCGCTTAAAGAAGTTGCGCATCGGCATGCATGTCGTGGGCCGGGACTTCGCGCCTCCGGCGGCTGTGCTTGCGATGCGCGGAGTGGTGGGCAATATTTTTGGCTACAGCTTGTTCGGCCCATATGGAGATCTAAATCCGCCGAGTCATATCATCGATGCTCTGGCGAATCGCGAGATCGATGTGGCGATTGCATGGGGTCCGCTGGCAGGCTATTTCGCGAAGCCTGAGAGTGGTTTCGAAGTCGTTCCATTGCGGCCCGACTCCGGATCCTCGAACATTCCACTCTCCTACGCAATTTCAATGGGGGTTCGGAAAAACGACGCAGCGCTCAAGGTGGAACTGGATCAGGTTCTCGAACGGAAACGCTTGGACGTAAGGAAGATTCTGGATGAATACGGGGTTCCGCGGGTGCTATAACCTCCTCTGGGCCGTCCTCCTCATTTCGTTAGTAGCACCGGGTTGCAAGCGCGAAAAGCGTGATCTGCGCACGGGTGCGGCTGAGCGGGTCATCTTCGGAAAGACGGCATTCGAAAGCAGCTTGCGTCCGGGCGGACAAACTGGAGTTAGCAGCAATCCTTACCACGGGAACGCGTACGCGATATCGGAGGGCCAGCGGCTCTACCAGTGGTACAACTGCGTGGGCTGTCACGGCCGTGGTGGCGGTGGCATCGGTCCGCCGTTGATGGATCAGAGTTGGACTTATGGCGGCGAGCCCGAGAACATCTTCGAAACGATTGTGAAGGGACGCCCCAACGGAATGCCTGCATGGGGCCCCCCGGCTTACCGAACAACAGATCTGGCAGCTTGTCGCTTACGTTCGTTCCATGAGTTCACAGCAGCCCAGGTCCGCGACACCGGCGCGCTCGGACGAACTCGAAAACAAAGACGTGAAAGTCAGACAGGGGAGGCCGGCGCGATGACGGCAATGTTGTTGTGGGGTATTCAATCCGCATTGGATCCAGCAGGACCCTACGCGGGAGCCGTCACGAAGCTGTGGTGGTTGTTGTTTGCGATATGTGCGGCAGTGTTCCTGCTCGTGATCGGATTCACAGCAAAGGCTGCGTTCTGCATGGCATGCCACGGCGCGTTTACACCTACCGTCCGGAGACGGGTTGGGAGGGGCTGAACCAACTCGCGACAGCAGGAGCAATTCTGATTGCACTCGGCGGCGTGGTGTTCCTGGTGAACGTGTATCGCAGCCTGCGGCACGGTCAACCGGCTGGCGATAATCCCTGGGATGCCGATTCGCTGGAATGGGGCACCGCCTCGCCTCCGCCGAATTGCAATCTCAAAGTACGGATGTGCATCCTGCCACACAATTCCGAAAATCCCCACTGCGCACGGATTAGTTGGGCCACCGCTCAGCGGTATTGCAAGTCGCGCCTATATAGGCGGCGTGCTCCCTAACACTCCGGAGAATATGGTGCGCTGGCTGCAAAATCCGAAAGCCATCGACGAGAAAACCGCGATGCCCAACCTGGGCGTCACGCCGGCGGATGCGCGCGACATAGCAGGCTTTCTCTACACACTGAATTAAAATCTGGGGCGGGTCAATTGAAACAGTGCGTAACTCGGGATAAGCGCGGAGAGTGGCGTGGCGAGTCCCGTTTTAAGTGCCGTCCGAAATAGCGCCGAAACCAGATAGGGCCGAGCCAGCGCCGCGCTGCAGTCCCGTAGATAGAGTTCACTGGAACGATTTGTTGCGGCGGACACGCCTGCCAACCGTCCCGTCAACAACGCAGTCAGTATCCCCGAGCCGGTGAACGGATCCGTGAATCCAAGTGCGTCCCCCGCGCGATACACGCAAGGCAACGTCGGATTGGCGAACTCTCGCCGGAACACCACTGGTCCGGTCATCAGCCATTCCATGTGCCGCCGCAAGGGCTGCAAGCGTCCCTTAAGCGCAGAGAAGCTATTGACCAGATCATCAACTTGAAATGCGTGTGTGCGTAAAACGCTTTCCGGCGCGAGTCCGCAAACATTTGTAATCCCGTGCTCGACTGAACTGACGCCAACATAACAACGGTTGAAAAAGAAGAGCTCAACGACGTCATCGACCGGACCCGTGTAGTGAGCCTTGAAGCCGAACAAACGCCTGCCGCGCTGCGCGATGGAACTTCTGCCGCTCGCGATTATTATTGGAACATCCGACTGCTCGCCGTTCTGCTTTTCGCGAATGACCCTTGCTCCCAGACTGCGAGCTTTGTTGAGCAATAAGTGATCAAGCGCGAATCGGCTTAGCCCGTAGGCGGGTTCGGGCAGCGTGCAGTTCTTTGGCACGTGAACCGAAGTGTAGAACCATCTTTGCGGATCGGATCTGGGCTTGAGGCTCATGAATTCGCCCAGCACCTGAAGGCTGTCGAGCAGTTTCGCGGCTTCCGGAGAAAGGAACTCCCCACAGACTTTGTGCCGGGGGAAGCTGGATTTTTCGAAGATCTGGACCGCACAGCCCTCCAGGATGGCGCTGATTGCCGCAGCCGAACCTGCGGGTCCGCCCCCGATGATTTCAATATTGCGCATGGCGTCCGATATTTGCGTCCTGCTGCAAGTTACCGCCATCTACATCAATAGCGGCATGCAGCGATCCTTTGAGAAAGAGCAACTGGACGGGTCCGATGTTCCGCCAGAGTCGGTCGCACGCGCCCACCGCGATCTGATGCGAACGCACCGCATCCTGGGCAACAACGTTGCAATTATAAACGCATTGCGCCGTAACCCACGACCCATACAGCGAGTTCTCGATATCGGCTGCGGCGAGGGCGGGATGCTGCGCGAAGTGCAAGCCAAGCTGAAGGTGGAAGCGATCGGCACAGACCTGCGCGTCCCAACGCGTACTCACGAGCTGTTTCCCATCGTGCAGGCCGATGCAGTGCGTGATCCACTGCCCTCCGCTGATGTTGCCTACTCGATGTGCCTTGCTCATCACCTGAACGGCGACGAACTCATCGCGATGATCAAAAATGTCGCGAAGTCCTGCCGTCGACTGATCATTCTTGATCTCGTGCGTCACAGGCTGCCCCTGGTTTTGTTCCAAATCTTTATTGCGCCGTTTGTCTCGCGGCTTAACGTCGAAGACGGCGTCCTCTCCATCCGGCGCGCTTACACCCCGGCGGAAATGCGCGATCTTGTACAGCATGCACTGCGTGATACGGGCGGAACGTTTCGACACTCCGTGGCGCCATTGTATGTGCGCCAGACGGTGGATATCACGTATCGACCTCAATAACGCCGAAACTTAGCTTTTGTTTTCATTCTATTCCACGGGTTATACTCGATTAAGAGACCGGGTTGTACGGTTTTTTCCACAATGCGCAAGGTTCCCTTAATTGATTCGTTGAAAATCATCGGACGAGGTTCGCTCAACTGGATTGCGGAGCGTCCCATCGTCGTTTCTTTCGAAGTCACGGATGCGTGCACGTGTTATTGCAAGCACTGTGATCACGGGGGGCCGCGCGATGAGTCGAAGAATCTAAAACCTGCGGATTATAAGCGTTATATGGACGTCCTGCGTCCCTGTGTCGTGCAAATTTCCGGTGGCGAACCGCTGATGCGCAAGGACGTCGCTGAGATTGTCCGTACAATCAAGCGCGATGGCCTGCCCTACACGATCCTGGTGTCGAACTGGTCAGAAATGACCGAGCAGCGTTATCTGGAACTGCGCGAAGCGGGTGTCGATCAGTTCTCCGTCAGTCTCGATTTTCCCGACAGCCGTCACGACATATTCCGCGGCTACCCTGGCCTCTACGATCACCTCAGCGACATTATGCCGCGCCTGGCCGCAATGGGTCATGACGACATCGTATTGAACACCTGCATCACCAGTGAGAACGTCACCGAAATCAATGCGGCGGCGGATAAAGCTCGCGAGTGGGGCGTGAACCTTTGCTACAGCGCGTATTCCGCGCGACGCACAGGTTGCCGTGATTACTTCCTGAACTCGCCGGAACAACTCGCGACTCTGAATAAGGAACTCGATCGTGTGGAATCGCGCCGCGATGCGACGAACTGGATCGTGAACGCACCCTCCACGCTCGAAGCCACGCGGCAATACTTCAAGAACGGCGGCACGCCCGGCTGCAAGTCCGGACTTCGCTTTCTGGTTGTCACGCCGCAGGGCGAATTACAGCCGTGCTCGATGCAGTTCAAGCGCTATCCGCTGGAAGAGCAGGCGCGAATGGTTAGCGAATTCACGCGCAACAACAAGTGCGATGAGTGCTACGTTTCGATTCGGTCTTATCTGGACAAACCGTTCACGCAATTGTTGCGCGAAAACGTCGCTGGCTTCTTGTCAGTGAGTTCGGAACGGCAGTAAGATATCAGTAACTGAGGGGGATTGTCCCTTGAAACTGATCTGCTTTGCCTTCCTGGTGTTCCCATCCGCATTGTATGCGCAGGATCTTCCCGGCTCAAAGGACCCACCCGGTACCAAACGCTATGCAGGCAGCGAACTCATCGGGTACCGTGCTCCAAAGTTTGATGAATACATTCTGCCCTTGGGCACGACTATAGACGCCACCACACAGAAGTACGAGAAAAGCATCAAGTTGGAGGGTCAGGTCAGCCGTTACACCTATCTTGCCCCGGCAGGTCGCTCCACTTTGGAGCTGATGCGCAATTACAAATCGGAGTTTCAGCGCCTCGGCTTGACCGTGCTCTACGAGAAGACAGCCACAGACAAAGGCTGGTTCGGTCCCGCATTCAGTAACATTTCGAATGAGGACGGCCTCGGACAGATTCTCGGCTACAACGAAGCTCAGGAGCGGCTACTGGTTGGCAAGTCCAAGGATGCAAAGCCCACCTATTATTGCGTCTTTGTCACTGCTTACAATATGGGCGTGATCCCGGAGAGACTTACGGGCCGCATCGAAAAGAACCGTGCCCTGGCAGAAATCGTCGTCGTCAGCCCCGGCGCGCTCGAAGAGAAGATGGAGTTCGTCAACGCGGATGAGATGTCGAGATCGCTTGCGGAATCCGGCAAAATCGCACTATACGGCATCTACTTCGACACGGACAAGGACACCATGCAGGCAACGTCCACCCCGACCGTACAGGAGATCGCGAAGCTCTTGACCGCGGATCCCAAGTTGATGGTACGGATTGTCGGCCATACCGATAATCAAGGCAAGCCGGATTACAACCTCGATCTCAGCAGGCGCAGAGCCGCTTCCGTGGTTCGAGAACTGACGTCCAAATTCGGCATCACCGCGGACCGGCTTGACACGTTTGGGTGCGGTCCGTACGCACCGGTAGACTCAAACGACACCGAGCAAGGGCGGGCAAAGAACCGACGTGTTGAGTTGGTCCGCTGGTAGGGCTACTTCACTTTCAACGCGATTCCGAAGACCATCCAGTAAGACTGCTTCGGCGCGTCGTGCCGCTTCCTGATTCAGCCGTCCGGCAAAATCGCGGAACTTGCGTGCGAGCGCGTTGTCCGGCACGATTCCACAACCCACCTCATTGGTCACCAGCAGAACGTGCGCCTGTGCCGTTGTGGCTGCTTCCAGCAACTCCGAGCACTCGTGCGGTACGTCGCGATCTTGGGCGAACATGAGATTGCTGAGCCAGAGCGTTAAGCAATCGACCACGATTACATCGAACTCGCTGCTTCTTGTTCGCAGCAGTTGCGCAATTTCGAACGGTTCTTCGAACGTCGTGAAATCCTCACCGCGACCCTGTTGGTGGTTGCGTATCCGCTCGCGCATTTCGTCGTCGTGAGCCTGCGCAGTGGCGATGAATGCACGCCGTGCACCTGACTCGCGGGCCAGTATCAACGCGTGGCTGCTCTTGCCGCTGCGGCTGCCACCGCCAATCAGAATCAGGCTCAAAGAAAAAGGCTCCTGCGTGCACCGGACATTTACTTATTGTCCGATACGGCAGGAGCCTGATCCTACGTTTATTGTTCTTAAATCAGCTTAGCTGGCACGACGGGCAGCACCGGCGAACCGCGAACGCCCGCCTGGGCGACCACCGGCTGACGAATTCTGCTTGCGGCCTTCCGCATACGCGGCTCTTCCAGCCCTGATTGCGGCCGGCCGGCTTGGCGTAGAACGGTGCAGCCTTGCTGCGGTCAACTGGCCTGGGGGCCCCAGCCATTGCGATAACGGGGGCGTGCGCTTCCGATTTCTCGCGGACGACATCCGAACCAAGTTCCAGCTTGTTCAGTTTGACGTTGAGCGTCTTTTCAATCCGGCGAATATCGCCGCGCTCGGTGCGGGTTGCGAAGGTGGAAGCCGTGCCCTTTGCATCGCGGCGTCCAGTACGGCCCACGCGATGGATGAAGTCTTCGGGAACCTGCGGCAGGTCATAGTTCACCACGTGTGCGATGCCTTCGACGTGAATGCCGCGCGCTGCCACATCGGTGGCGACCAGTACGCGATAACGGCCCTTGCGGAAGCCCTGTAGAGCTTCGTTGCGCTGAGCCTGAGTACGATTACCGTGGATGCGAGCTGCGTTGACGCCTTCGCCTTCCAGCTTGGAAGCCAGACGGTCTGCGCCATGTTTGGTGCGCGCGAACACCAGGAACGTACCCGGATGCTGCCTGAGCAGTGAGTGAAGCAGGCTTGTTTTTTCGTTCTGCTGTACTTCGAAAACCTGCAAGTGAACGTTTTCCACCGGACGCGACGTGTCACCGATCGCGACACGAACCGGTTCATTCAGGTAAGTGTTGACCAGTTTTGCGACGGAAGTTTCGATGGTAGCGGAGAAGAACAGCGTCTGCCGCTTTGCGGGAACAGCCTGCAAAATGGTTTTGATGGCAGGCAGGAAGCCCATGTCGAGCATACGATCTGCTTCGTCCAGGACCAGTGTTTTAACAGTGGCCAAATTGACCAATCTGCGCTGAAGGAAATCGAGCAGCCGGCCCGGTGTTGCCACCAGAACCTGAGCGCCCTTGCGGATGGCCATCAATTGTGAGTGCTCTGAAGAGCCCCCCACCACAAGTGCTCCGCGAATGCCAGTGCCGGGACTGAGCAAGCCAAAAGACTCCAGGACCTGCATCGCGAGTTCGCGAGTAGGGACCAGGATCACAGCACGCACGCCCTTGCCGGGGTCTGCACTTAAGCTTTGCAGAATCGGCAGTACAAAGGCCAAAGTCTTTCCGGTTCCCGTTTGTGCGGTAGCCAGAACATCCTGACCGGCTAGAGCCGGAGGAATTGAGTCGGCCTGCACAGGTGTCGGTGTGACAAAGTTGTGGCGGGCCAGGTTCCCCTGTAATGCCGGGGAAAGAGACAGTTCAGAAAAGTTGTTCATTCGTTAGATAGGGAAGGAAAATCAGCTAGCCGACTACGTACAGCGGGGGTTGCAGATCTCTTACCGATACAGACAAGTATAGCGCATACAGGTGAATTGTGCAGAGGGGCTAGCCTTGCGGGTACACTCGCTGAGTACTGCCATGTAACCTCCTGAGGTGAAATGAATGAGGCGACACTTGGATCGTATACCTAATCTTCTTCTAATATTTTCCTTGTACACTTGTTAGCACTCGGTTTATACTTCCGTACAGTCCGGCCCCTGGAGCCGAAACATTCTCGGAGAATACATGACTTTAAAACATCTCGGAATTGCGGTCTTGGGAGTCTGCACGTTCCTGGCAGTGCCTTCAACAGCCGGCGTGATCGGCAACTGGAGCGGAAGCTCGAGAACGCTCAACTCATCAGACATGGCGACCGCCTTTTCGACCTTAACTGGAGCCGGTCACACGGTTCTAGCGAACAGTGCCATCACCGCCGGCGGGCTTGCCGGAATAAACCTTTTCTGGATAGGTGAGGCTGCTGCTTCGCCCACCGCTGGAGAACTCAGCGCATTGTCTTCATGGATCAATGGCGGCGGCATCTTGGTCGTTTTGTTCGATTCCGGCTGCGGCGGTTGTACAGGTGGTAACGCAACCCTCGCCGGAGTCGGATCATCAATGTCGGCATCGGGCTCCGCAGTCGTCGCACCATTTGCCGGCGGCAACTTTGCGACCACAGGCGGGCCGTTCGATCTTGTCGGCCAGACGCTGGTCACGTCCCCCGGTACAGCCATCAACGGCGGTACTGCGCTTGCCGGTGGTTTCCTGGCATTCGAGAGCATCGGCTCGGGTTATTTGTTCGCCTTCGGCGACCGCTCGGATCACAACTTCGCCAACCCGACGGCTGCGACCGTCAATGGGCAGTTGCTACTGAACCTGGCCGAGGGAGCGGGCCCCGTCACCGGCGTGCCCGAGCCCGCCACTTTCGCTCTCCTGGGTGCGGGTTTGGTTAGTATGACCCTCCTCAAACGACGGCGCTAACAGCCGCGTGTCTCCAAATTAGCGGGAGCCAGGCCCGGCTCCCGCCCTGCTATCGCTCCCTGGTTTGCAAGCAACTTCGCGGATCAATCAGAATTTTATGGGGTGTTGCCGCGAGTAAAAATCGACGACGCAGAGGGTTGGGGTCTGTGAAAAACTGGAGGGCCTCGTTTCAGCCTCAAGCCATCTCAAAAAGAAAGAACGAGATGGCGTCCCCAGGGGGATTCGAACCCCCGTTATCGCCGTGAAAGGGCGGTGTCCTAGGCCGGGCTAGACGATGGGGACGTTGCAGGCCGACTCGCAGGTCGTCTACTACTTTAGCGAGTCGGGTGCTGAATCGTCAACTTTCCTGACGTTTTACTCTGGCTTAGAGTGTCTTCAGGTAGGCGATCACGTTGGCTTTCTCTTCGTCGGAAAGCATTTCTTTGTACGCGGGCATGCCATTCCCGCCGGCATCGATGAGCGCGTGAATGGTTTCGTCGGTCACTTTCTTGCCGTTCTTCAGCTTTGCCTTCTGATATAGACCTTTGAGTCCCGGGCCCATCTTCTTTTCTTCGCTGTCGGCATTGTGGCAAACGCCGCACTGCTCAAACACTTCTTTGCCCTTTACGGGGTCGCCGGCCTTGCCCTTTTTGGCCTGCCCGAATGCGAGCGTCGCAGCCAAGGATAGGCTCAGCGCGAATATGACGAACTTTGATCCCCTCACGAAATAAGACTCCTCCAGTTTGAAAATTGCCTGACTCTTTCCAAGTTTACAATCATCTGACGCGTTTCGTTAGCTGTACGATTCGTTCACCAACGTAAAATGAACCATGGCCACCCTCAAAGAAGGTTCCAAAGCACCAGAGATTCAACTTGCGACCGATAGCGGCGAACCGTTTAGCCTCTCGTCCTTGAAAGGCAAACAGGTAGTGCTGTTCTTCTACCCCAAGGCCAGCACGCCGGGTTGCACGACCGAGGCGTGTGAATTCACGGCCGCCGACAGCAAGTTCGGCAAGAAGAACGCTGTCATTCTGGGTATCTCACCCGACCCGGTCAGCGCACAGGCGAAGTTCAAGACCAAGTACGGCATGCCGTTCACCTTGCTTGCCGATACCGATCACGCTGTGGCCGAAGCATACGGCGTGTGGAAAGAAAAAAGCCTGTACGGCAAGAAGTATTTCGGCGTGGAACGGACTACGTTTCTGATTGGGGAAGATGGCAAGATCCGGAAGATTTTCGAGAAGGTGAAACCGGCGGGACACGCGGAGGAAGTGCTTGCTGCTCTTTGAGGAAATCTGGGGGCGGTGTTGAGCCGCCCCCTTTTAGACTACTAGAACGTGAAACGCATGCTGAACTGGGCCCGGCGGGCATTGGTGCCATCCGGATTGCCCTGCGACGCGTTGCCCCAACCAAGACCGATGGTCGGTCTGAGAGCGCCGCTCACAAGCGAATAAGCCTCGGTGTTCACATTGGTGTTGGAAATCGTGTTGAACACGTTGAAGGCTTCGAAGTTCAGGCTGAGCTTCATGGATTCACGAATCGGGATCATCTTCGTGATGCGCGCATCGACACGGTGAATCTGGTCGATATTGACGCTGTTGAACGGCAACCACGGTACACGATTGGAACCGCCGAAGCCGTTGATGGTACTAGTGCTGTATGCGCCGGCAGGAGAAGTCGAGATGCGGATCGTCGGCGTTGTTGGCTGAGCCGAACCGAGCGTGGTGATCTGCGACAACTGCCAGTTGTTGATCACGTATTTCGCAAAGGCGCTGGTGCTCTTGGAAAATGTGGGTGACCAAAGCGAAGTAATATTCAGGCGGTGACGCTGATCGAGCGACGAAGAGCCCTTGTCCTGGGCATAGCTGCCATTGGACGTCGAGTTCACGAAGCTGAAGAACGTATTTTCGTTTCCGCCGCGCTGATTGGCGGTGTCAATTGCGTGAGACCAGGTATAGGCCACGCTGCCTTCCAGGCCGTGTGACATACGTTTGCGGACCTGAACTACAAGGCCGTTGTACCAGGACTTGCCACCATTCTCCAACTGGGTGATGTTCCTGTAGCGGGCATCACGGCGGGCTGCGAGGCGGTAGAACGGAGTCGTGTAAGAACTGACCTGGGCACCGTTGAAATCCAGAATCGGATACGTTACGGAATCGGTCGGCTCAGCGACGTTCATGGCGCGCGTTGTGTAGATCGAGTTGCCGCGGCTGAAAATGTAGCTAACGGTCAATCCGACGTTACGGCTCATCTGGCGTTCGATCGCGAGGTCAGCCTGCTGCGTGTAGGGATTGCGGAAGCCATTGCCTGCGTACTGAAGATCCACGCTGCCGGGCCGCATGGCTGCGGCGTTGGGTAGCACGTTCGGGAACACCGGGCCGTTCGCCAGATCGGCTGCAACTGTGCCCTGCAGCGAACCGGAGGATTGATAGACGCCATTGGTCAGCAACAGCGTATTGAGCAGTGCACCCTGGAAACGAGCATAGAAGATTCCATAGCCGGTGCGGATGACGGTTTTATCGCTGAGCGCGTAAGCCAGGCTAAGCCGAGGGGCGTAGTTCCATGCCGGGCTCTTGATCTGGCTGGTTTGCAAATAATCCGGGTTGAAAACTGCGGGTTGCGGTAATTGCGTGTATTCATAGCGCACGCCCAAATTCAAGGTCAGCTTCGCGGTGGCGCGGAATTGATCCTGAACGTACCAGCTGAAGTCACGCGTCGTGAAGTCCAGAACCGGGTTGCCAAAAGCCTGGCTAAATCCATTCCAGTGCTTGCCACCGAGCGGGTTTGCGGAGAAATCCAGCGCGAAATCGGTCAGGGTGCTATAGGTGTAAGACCCGTAGCGGTTGTTTAACTGATTCTGGTAATCCTGCGTGTTCGAGATGTCGCCACCGATCTTCAACGTGTGCTTGTTAATCGTCCAGGTCAGGTTATCGGCGATCTGGAAGCGCTGTTCGCTGGGAAGCATGCGCGGATAGCCGGTCGCGATGCCGAGGTTGGCCTGGCCGCCGACCGTCAGCGTAGTGCGGCCGAAAGGCGGAGCCAGCGAGGGGCTGATGTCGTCAAACAGGCGATCCTTGAACCAGCCGAAGCGCACTTCGTTAACTGCCGTGTTGGTCGGGATCGCGGTCCACGACAAGCGTGCATAGCGGGTTCGGACCGTGGAGTTTGCGTTGCTACCGACACCGTTGCCGTTGGTCAGCACGGCTTGAGTCTGAATACCGTTCGGAGAGAGCCAGCGCATGTAGTTGAAGCTGGCGCTAAATGAATTGCGCTCGGTGGGGCGATAGTCGAGTTTGCCGAAGCCTAGTTCAGAGTTGGCTTCGCGCGGAACGGTTTGGAACTGGCGATCAAAGACTGTCTTCGCGGCTGCGCACTGCGCGTCGGTTGCGGGAGCCCCGCACCTGCCGATCCAGCCTCCGGCGGTGTCGTAGAAATTCACGTTAATGATTTTGTTGATTAGCGGAAAATTACGGCGAGTTGCTTCTACGTTGAAGAAGTAGAACAGCTTGTCTTTCTTGATTGGACCGGCAATGCTGCCGCCCAACTGATTGCGCTTTTCCTCGGGGTTGAAACCGCCTGAGTAGCGATCAGTCGCGTTAAAGTCCTGATTGCGGAAGAACCAGTAACCGGTGCCATGGACGCCGTTGCCGCCGCTGCGGGTTACGGTGTTGATGACGCCGCCGGATGCGCGGCCGAATTCAGCCGAGTAGCCATTTGAAAGTACCTGGAATTCCTGAACTGCGTCCTGCGAGATCTGGGACGAGATGCGCGTGCGTCCAGCAGCTTCGTTATAGAACTGCTGGGTTGTATCGTTACCATCGGTCAGGAACGCGTTGCCGCCCGCGATGCCGCGGAAGCTCACCAGACCGAATGCGCCGTCAGCAACGACGGCGGGCGCCAACAGAACGAACGAATCGACGCGGCGTCCGTTGATCGGCAGGTTCGTGATCTGTTCGGAGTTGACCACTTGAGAAACGCCGGTCTTGGTGGTCTCGACGAGTTGCGCGGTGTCAGAGACGTCCAACTGCGTTGTGGTTGCAGCAACCGAGATGATGACATTGAAATTCAGGTTCTGGCCAACCAGGATTTCGATTTCCTTGGCGTCCCAGGCAGCAAAGCCGCTCTTGCTGACCAAAATTGCATAACCCCTAGAAGGGACCAGTGCAGGAGCTGTAAACACGCCCGCGTCGTTGCTCTCCAGAGTACGCCGGATGCCCTTTGATTCGTTCGCAACAATTACCTGCGCGCCGGGTACGGCTGCGCCTGAGGCATCGCGAACAGTTCCAGTCAAACCACCCATACCGGCGACGGCTTGTGCGAACGCCGCGGCGGTGGTTAACAAAGTAAAGACCAAACACACCAAAAGCTTTTGTTTCATAGTAGGGAGACCCTCTATAAAGATACCTGATTCCGGTTTCAATATGATGAACGGCAAGGGACTTCGACCTGTCCTGATACACTTAAGGCATGGCTGAAAGCGGCGGCGCATTCCCGATTTTGGGTGATGGCTCGGGTTTCAATCCGGCTATCGAGCAGCGTGCCTATCGGGAAAATTTCCTCACTGCTCATCAAACCGGCCTCAGCGCTCTGCAATCTGGACTGCAGCTATTGTTTCTACCTCGACCGCGAAGCCGATCCTTACGCAATGCTGCCGCAGCGCCAGATGTCGCTTGCAACGCTGGAGCGCCTGGTGGAATCGTACCTGTTCTACTCATATCCAAACAGTACGTTTGCTTTTCAGGGCGGCGAACCCACGCTGGCCGGCTTGCCGTTTTTTGAAAAATTGGTCGAGTTTCAAAAGCAATATGGCCGCAATGGACAGAACGTCAGCAATGCATTGCAGACTAACGGGATTCTGCTTGACGAAAACTGGTGCAAGCTTTTCCGCGAGTACAACTGGCTGATCGGGATTTCCATCGATGGACCCGAAGCGCTGCACGACGCCTACCGGGTAAACAAAGGCGGCCAGGGCACATGGAAGCAGGTGATGCGTTCCATCCAGCTCATGAAGAATGAAAAAGTCGAGTTCAACGTGCTGTGCGTGTTGAGCCAGGCGAACGTGGATAAGCCTCGCGAAGTTTACAAATTCTTCAAGGGTTTGGGCATCGACAACATCCAGTACATTCCGTTATCCGAATTTGGTCCAGACGGAAAACCGCTGCCATTCACGGTCACGCCGGAACAGTATGGTCGCTTCCTGGTAGACACCTTCGAGCTGTGGTGGCCGGATCGCCGCAAGGTGCGGATTCGCTTTTTCGACAATCTGGCCGAAGGACTTGCGGGACAGAAGCCGGGCACCTGCACGATGCACGAATCCTGTGACAGCTACGCCGTGGTCGAGTATAACGGCGATGTGTATCCTTGCGATTTCTTCGTGGAGAAAAGCTGGAAGTTGGGTAATGTGAACGAAGACGCCTGGAGTGAAATCGCCCGCAGACAGACGCGCCGCAATTTCTCAGGCAAGAAGTCAATCACTCACCCCGAGTGCATGCAGTGCGAATGGCAGGACCTCTGCCATAACGGCTGTCCAAAATTTCGCGTTTCCCCGCGCGGCGAGTTCGGTGATTTGGACTACTTCTGTGAGTCCTACAAAATGGCGTACGCGAAATCCGCTAAGCCATTGCTGAAAGAGCTGGAACGTCTGTACCGCTAAAGCCTTTCGGCCTTGACCTTCGCGATCCGGTTCTTGTCCATTTCCAAAATCGTGAAGCGAATTCCGTTGTGCTCGACCTGCTCGCCCACGGTAGGCACGTGTTCCAGACGGAACAGCATGAATCCCGCTAACGTTTCGAAACCGGCATCGCCCGGCAGTTCGATATCGTAATGCGTTTCCAGATCACGTATGCCGATGGTTCCCTCGAACTCTATCTCGCGTGCTTCGCTAACAGGTTCAGGACGTGTGGCGTCGTACTCATCTTCAATCTCTCCGAAAATCTGTTCCAGGACATCTTCCAGCGTAATAATTCCGACTATGGTACCGAACTCATCGACCACCACACCAAGGTGCGTGTGCGACTTGCGAAAATCGTCCAACAGTTCGCTGAGTGGCTTGGTTTCCGGAACAACAAGTGGTTTGCGCAACAAGCGTCGCAGATGAAACGGCTGGGTGGGACGACGCTTTTCAGTGGCACGGCGGCGTTCGTCCCATTCGCGTAACAGATCCTTGGCAAGCAGGAATCCGATGATGTTTTCCGGTGTGCGTTCGTAAATCGGATAGCGGGAATACTGATGTTCGGTCAGGATGCGCAAAGCGTGGTCCAACGTGGCTTCGACAGAGAGGGAGACGACGCTGTTGCGCGGAACCATGGCTTCGCGTGCGTAAAAATCACCCAGGTCAAGGACGCGCTGAATCGCTGATTCTTCGAAATCCAGCAGGTGTCCCGCGTGCCGGCTCGAACGGACGAGTAACTGCAACTCCTCCGCGGAGTGCCCGCCGCCATGCTGTTCGCCCTTCAATCCAAGGATTCTGGAAATCGCGGCCGCGGAACGCTCAATCACATAAACGAAAGGCAGCGAGACTTTGTAGAAGAGCAGCAACGCAGGTGACGAGATAATTGCCAGTTGATCCGCCCGCTCGATTCCGAGATTTTTCGGCACGACCTCGCCAATCACTATATGAGTGAAACTCATCAAGAGGAAAGCGATTCCGAAGCTAAGTCCATGGATCAGCGCTGAAGAGACCGGAGTGATCGCCGGGCTCAGCACGGCCAGCACCATACGGTAGAACGTGTCCTCGCCGGCCCAGCCTAAAGCGAGGCTCGCGAGCGTAACGCCAACCTGTACCACCGAGAGCAGGCGCTCCGGCCTGGCCAGCAGACTGAGCGCGGCCTGTGCGCCGAGGTTGCCTTGTTCGGCAAGCGCAACCAGGCGGTAGCGCCGGCAAGAGACGAGCGATACCTCAGCCGCGGCGAAGAACGCGTTCACCGCGACGATGAACACGATGAGCAGGATGCGGTATCCCAAATAGGAATCGGCCATTTCAGCTTTTTAGTCGGATTTTCAGTTTCCGTTACAATCGAGGGAAGTGTCCCCGCATCGTTTTCTTAAATATATCAACTGGACCATAGGCGTCGTGCTGGTGGTCTTTCTTGTCCTCGTGTATTGGTACGTTTATCGGCCGCTGCCGCAAACGTCAGGAGTGGCATCGGCTCCGGTTACAGCACGAGTGAGAATAGAGCGCGACGCGCACGGAGTCCCGCACATCACTGCAGGCAGTGTGGAAGACGCATTGTTTGCACAAGGCTATGCCATGGCGCAGGATCGTCTCTGGCAGATGGACGGCGCGCGCCGGGTTGCCTTCGGGACACTCAGCGAGGTAGCCGGATCAGCCGCACTCGAATCTGATCTGGAAACGCGCCGCTTGCGTGTGTGGCGCGTTGCGGAGGATGCGGCACAGCGCATGCCGCAGAACGAACGCGCAGCTCTGGCTGCTTTCGCGCGCGGTGTCAATCACTACATCGAGACCAATCGGGGAAAGTTGCCCATCGAATTCACGCTGATGGGATATGACCCGCAACCCTGGAGAGTCGCCGATTCGATAGGCATCTATCTGCAGATGTACCGCACACTGACAGGAAGCTGGAAGCGCGAGGTCCAGAAGGCCGCGATGCTCGGCGGCGGCGATCCGAAAAAGGTTGCGGAGTTGTTTCCTGTGCGCGACGGCAGCGAGGTGCAACCGGGCTCAAACGCGTGGGTTGTCAGTGGAAAGCTGACGGCTTCCGGCAAACCGCTGCTTGCCAATGATCCGCATCTGGAATTCTCACTGCCGTCTGTCTGGCATATGGCCCATCTCAAGGCGCCCGGATTCGAAGTAAGTGGCGTTGCCCTGGTCGGTGTGCCCTGCATCATCATTGGGCATAACCTGAAGATTGCCTGGGGTGTGACGAATCTGGGTTTCGACGTCGAAGACCTGTATCTGGAAAAGCTGGACCCGGCCACAGGCCAGTATGTGTTCCAGGGCCGCGTGGAGCAGGCACGCCTGGAGCGCGACGTAGTCCACGTGAAGGGTGGCAAGTCTGTCGGTCTGGACGTTTGGGTGACGCGGCATGGCCCGGTAATTCTGCTTAACAAGGGCGTGTCGCTTGCGCTACGTTGGACTGCGGCGGAAAACGGCGGCGTAAACTTTCCATTTCTCGATGTGGATCGCGCCCAGAACTGGGATGAATTTCTGGCGGCCTGTGGGCGCTTCCCCGGCCCGGCGCAGAACCTGTTGTATGCGGATCGTGAAGGAAACATTGGCTACCATGTCGTGGGAAGATTGCCGATCCGCAAGAAACATATGGGTGATGTTCCAGTGGATGGAACTTCAGGCGAGTACGAGTGGGACGGTTACATTCCGTTCGAGGAGTTGCCGTCAGCTTACAATCCTGCTTCGGGCATGATTATCTCGGCAAACCAAAACCCTTTCCCGGCGGACTACAAGTACGCTGTTTCCGGGAACTTTGCGCCGCCGTATCGAGCCGCTCAGATCCACAATCTGCTAACGTCCGGTAAGAAGTTGCGTCCAACCGAGATGTTGGCGATTCAAGGCGACCTCTATTCGGCGTTTTCTCACTTTCTGGCCAAACAAGTTGTGGCGGTGTACGACAAGCGCGGAGTCAACAACGCCGCGCTCGGACCCGCGGCTGAACTCTTGCGAAGCTGGAACGGCCAGATGCTCAAGACCACTCCGGAGCCGATGATTATCTCATTGGTTTTTCAACACCTGCGCACAGCTATAGCTGACAAAGCCACACCGGGTAAAGGACTCAACTACGAATACGCGATGGCGCCGGCAGTACTGGAACGGCTGCTCAGGCAGCGTCCTGCCGGATGGTTTGACGATTGGGACCAGTTACTGCTGCGCTCGTTTGTTGACGCAATGGAAGAGGGCAAGCGAATCCAGGGCCGTGATCCAAAAATGTGGGATTATGGCGTGTATAACCAGCTCTATTTAGTGCATCCTGTGACCGGGCGCATCAAATGGTTCGGTCAGTATTTCAATATAGGCCCGGAGCCCATGAGCGGATCCAGTACATCGGTGAAGCAGACCACGCGCCGGCTGGGACCATCGATGCGCATGGTTGCGGACTTATCGAATTGGGATGATTCCGTGCAGAATATCGCGACTGGCGAATCCGGCAATCTGCTCTCGTGGCGCTACAAAGATCAGTGGAAAGCCTACTACAATGTCAGTAGCCTGCCGATGCAATTCGAGCGTGTGGCGGTGAAAGACACATTGACGTTGCAGCCTAAGTAACTCTTGTCGATCTTGGAGGAGATATGATGATGCGTTTGCGCTTTGCTCTTCTTCTGGCAGCCTTCTGCACCTTCGCAGCGGCCCAGACGGCAATTCCAAGTGGGTTTCAGAAAGTCACTTCTGTCGAGGGCATCACTGAATATCAGTTGCCCAACGGTCTTAAGGTGCTGCTGTTCCCGGATCCTTCTAAAGAGACGGTCACAGTCAACATCACTTACCTGGTCGGCTCGCGCCATGAGAACTATGGCGAGAAGGGCATGGCCCACTTACTCGAGCACCTGGTTTTCAAGGGCACTCCGAAACATCCGAACATCGCCAAGGAGTTAACTGATCACGGGACACGCCCGAACGGGACGACCTGGTATGATCGCACGAACTATTTCGAAACCTTTGCCGCCACAGACGCGAACCTCGAATGGGCACTGGATCTCGAAGCCGATCGCATGATTAACTCGTACATCGCGCGCAAGGATCTCGACAGCGAAATGACTGTAGTGCGCAACGAGTTCGAAATGGGCGAAAACAATCCGTTTCGTGTGCTGATGGACAAAGTCCTCAATGCCTCCTTCTTATGGCATAACTATGGCAAGACGACGATCGGCGCTCGGTCCGATATCGAGAATGTACCGATAGACCGGCTGCAGGCCTTCTATCGGAATTACTACCAGCCGGACAATGCGATGCTTGTCGTGGCCGGCAAGATTGATGAAGCGAAGACGCTCAAACTGATCGATAAGTATTTCAGCCCGCTTGCTCGTCCCAGCCGTAAACTCATCCCGACTTACACGGCTGAACCGACACAGGACGGCGAACGTCAGGTTACTTTGCGTCGTGTTGGTGACGTCCAGGAGGTTATAGCGAGTTATCATGTCGCCCCAGGCTCACATGCGGACTTCGCCGCTCTGGATGTCCTCACTCAGGTGCTCGCGGATACACCTTCGGGACGGCTCTATAAGGCTCTCGTCGAAACCAAAAAGGCGGCGCGGATTCTTGGATACGGCTTTCAGTTAAAGGATCCAGGTTTTCTTCTGTTCAATGCGCAGGTACGCAAGGAAAACAGTCTTGACGAAGTGCGTACGATTCTGACGAAGACGATCGACGGGCTGACCGAGAGTCCGGCGACCAGCGCGGAGGTTGACCGGGCGAAAACGCAAATAGCCAAGTATGTTGATCTCGTCCTGAATAGTTCCGAACAACTCGCCTTGCAGTTGAGCGAATGGGAAGGCATGGGCGACTGGCGCCTTTTCTTCCTGCATCGAGACCGCATTCGCAAGGTCACGCCAGAGGATGTGAAGCGCGTAGCTGCTACGTATCTGAAGCCGAGTAACCGCACTCTGGGCTTGTTCATGCCTGACGAGAAGCCTGAACGCGCCGAGATACCTGCAGCGCCCGAGGTTAAGGCGCTGCTGAAGGACTACAAGGGCGACGCGGCCGTCTCGCAGGGTGAAGCCTTCGATCCATCGACCACCAACATCGATGCGCGCACACGGCGCGGGCAGGTGGCGGACGGAATCAAGATCGCGTTCATTCCGAAGAAAACTCGCGCTAATACCGTGAGCGCAAATATCGCGTTGCACTTCGGGGATGAGAATAACCTGGCGAACCGCGGCGCAACGCCTAATCTGGTTGGGCAGATGTTGATGCGCGGCACACAGAAACACACGCGCCAGCAGATACAGGATGAATTCGACAAGCTGAAAGCGCAGGTCACGATCACGGGCAGCACCACGATGGCGACCGCCTATGTGCAGACCACGCGCGAAAATCTGACCCCAGCGCTTAAGCTGATTGCCGAGATTCTGAAAGAGCCGAGTTTCCCGGAGAGCGAGTTCGACCAGTTGAAGCAACAACAATTGGCGCAGATCGAAGCGCAGCGCCGCGAACCGATGAATCTGGCACCTCTGCTTCTGCAGCGCCATCTCAACCCGTATCCGGCAACCGACGTGCGCTACTATCCGGATTTCGATGAGCAGGTGGAACGGATCAAAGCCGCCTCTCTTGCTGACCTGAAGAAATTCCACGGGGACTTTTACGGGGCATCGAAAGCGGAACTGGCCATTGTAGGCGATTTCGACCCGGAATCGACCCAAACGCTCGTGTCAGGCTTATTCGGAAACTGGAAGAGCAAGCAGACCATTGCGCAAGTGGAGCGTCCATATAAGAAGCTGGCAACGGAGAACAAGAACGTTAACACTCCCGACAAGGCGAATGCGGTGCTATACGCCGGAATGCCGATCAATATTTCCGATGAGGATCCGGATTATCCCGCGCTGGTGTTCGGCAATTTCATGATAGGCGGTGGCTTCCTGAATTCGCGTCTGGCTGTCCGCATCCGGCAGAAAGAGGGTCTAAGTTATGGCGTCGGCTCCGGGTTGCAAGGCCGGCCCACTGAGAAGAATCAGACCTTCATGAGCTACGCGATCTGCGCTCCCCAGAATGTTCCAAAAGTAGAGGCGGCGTTCAAGGAAGAGATTGCGCGCGCGCTCAAAGATGGCTTTACCGATGATGAGGTGCAGGCTGCGAAAAAGGGTTGGCTGCAAGGGCAGCAGGTGAGCCGCTCGCAGGACCCGGAACTAGTCCGAAAATTGACCACGCAGCGATATTACAATCGCACCATGGCCTTCGATGCCCAATTGGAGAAGAAGGTGCAGGATCTGACTCCCGCGCAAATCGTGGCCGCGCTGCGCAGGCACTTGAAGGTGGAGGATATCTCGATCTTCAAGGCTGGCGATTTCAAGAACGTGACGTTCTAGTCGGCGATTCAGACGTTGGCTACTTCAATACTGATTTCAGCGCTTCGTCAATCTGAGGGTGCTGAAAGCTATAGCTAGCTTTCAGCGCGTTTTCCGGCAGCACCTTTTGGCTGGCTAGCATTATCTCTGACATCTCGCCGAAGGCCGCCCGCAGAGCGAACTCGGGCACGCGCAGGAAGGCGGGCCTGTGTAGCGATGCCGCAAGCGCATGCGTGAATTCTGAATTACGAACCGGGTTTGGAGCCGTCGCGTTCACGGGACCCGAGAACGTTCCGTTCTGCAGTGCGAAGCAGATCAGCCCGATGATGTCGTCCACATGGATCCAGGACATCCACTGTTTGCCGTCGCCAAGCGGGCCGCCCACGCCCATTTTGAAAGGCGGCAGCATCTGCTTCAACGCGCCGCCCTCCGGACCGAGCACAAGCCCGAAGCGCAACCTCACCACTCGAAGGCCAAACTCTCGGGCTGCGTCGGCCGCGTTTTCCCATGCTACGCAGACATCCGGCAGAAAGCCCGAACCGGGAGGGGAAGCCTCGGTGAGAGTTTCTTCTCCACGCGATCCATAGATCCCGACCGCAGATGCGGAGATCAGTACGCGCGGGCGATAGGTGATTTTTCCGAACGCACTTACCAGGTTGCGCGTACCGGTGGTACGACTCTCTCTAATGCGCCGCTTGGCCTCATCCGTCCAGCGTTGCGCGACGGGTTCGCCGGCCAGGTGAATCACAGCGTCAACGTCTTCCACGCTCTCCAGCAGTGGTTCTCCCGCGGTCGCGTCCCACACGGAGAAATTGACAGACTGCGGCAGCCCGCCGCGCTTGCGTCCCAGCACGTGCAGGGAATGCCCGTCCGCGAGCAGTCTTGCAATCAGCCTGCGTCCGATAAATCCAGACGCGCCTGTCAGTGTGATTTTCATTTCAAGCGAAACGGGTCGATGCCCGTCCTTTCCAGATAATCAATCTCCTTGAGGTAGGCCTCCGTGTCGGTCTTTCGTTTCATACCATCCCCCGACATGAAGCGGATCTTACCAAAAATTGGCCGATCGAACCACGGGCGGTCATGGAGCCCAAAGCACCAGAGCACATTCGTGTATGTGTTCGGATCACGCCCATCTATGCGCATAGCGGTCCTGCAGGTACACCATTGTCTCCAGCGCATCCTGAGCGGTCGGAGACCACTCGATAATTTTCTTGCCCCAGTACATGCGATAGTACCCGTGCGTTTTGCCGCGCAACAGCAGTTCTTTCTGCGTCGCATTCCAGAGGACATCGTGCGTGCGCGCTGTTTCGAACTGTTCGCGCGTGTAGGATGGGGAGCGCTTATCGGCGGCGTGCTCGAGCAATGTCTGTTTGGCCCAGTCCGGCAGATTCTGCAGAGAATCCGGCTTTTCCGAAAACAGGGCAAAATTGAAAGCGAGTTCACGGCGCACGATCAACTCTTCCAGGTACTCGTCTGCAATCAGTTCGTGCTCTTCGGCATAGCACTTGGCCGCAAGAGCAATCTCGAGCGAAGAGATTTGCCCGAAGTGCAGATACGGGCTCATGTCTGATGTCGCGTGCGCGCGAGGGCTCATTGCGATTGCAGCGCATAGCGCCGCAGATTGTTTTCCAGGAAGTGCTTCAAGTGCTTTTCGGCTGCCGACCGTCCGCCGGTAAAGGACTTCGAGGGTGCGACACGATGGTCGATCTCGCACTCGGAAACAAGCTGCGCAATGTTGGTGGTGGGTGACTTCGGTGTGGAAGTCCGGTATGTCTCCGCTAAATTTTTGCTTTACATCCAGTGCGTCTGCAGGCTTCAGATACTCGGGCAACATGCGCTTGATCTTGGGACGAATCGTGTAAGCGGCCCACTCGCGTTTTTCCAGCAGGCGCATAGGAACGATGCAGCTGGAATCCACCACCAAGTAAGGGATGTCGAGTTTTGCGGGCACGCTTTCGTTATGCCGGCGCGCGATGAAGGTGGGGTAGTCGTCCGTGACAACGACGGCAGCGTCGTCCGCAAGTCGGTACAGGGCGTCATCAGGATCGCTGCGCCGCCTGCGCAGACAGAACACGTATCCGATTCCGGCGCGCTGTAAGCGACGCTGCTGGTCCGGCACGCCCTCCAGTATGAACGTGTGCAAACGATCACTGGCGTGTGGATAGCTACAGGTAAGCCCTTCGTAATACAGAACAGGGAGTCCGAGTTGATTGGCGAGTTCCGCTGCGTACAAGAGCGCGTGATTCGATTCCACGCGGCGATTCATCTGCGCCCAGTACAGCACGTAGGCCGCATCGGCCCTGGGGCGCTTTTCGTTCAACGCTTTCGCGCGCACATTCACGTTAGTCTGATGCCAGACGGTCGATAACCGCTACAATTAAAGCGAATAGAATGCGTGCCTGGAACAGGGCCAGACTTCTCTGGGCGTATCTTCGCCGTCAATCCACAGTTCACGCTTTGCCAGTGGAGTACATCGTCGAAACCACGGCTAAGTGCAATCTGTACTGCCCGATGTGTCCCCGCGAAACACACAAGCAGCCCAAAGAAGACATGACGGATGAGATCTTCGAGCGCCTTGTCAACGAATCCGGTGCTTCCGCCGAACACATGATGCTGATCGGGCTGGGCGAGCCGTTCATGGATCGCAAGATTTTCGAACGCATCGAATATTGCGAACGGCATAATATATCGACGCTGCTCTCGACTAACGGCACCTTCCTCGATGAGAAACTGTCCGAGCGCCTGCTCGCTTCACCTCTGGAACACATCACGCTCAGTTTCGATGGCGCCACGAAGGAATCGTTCGAGTATTACCGCAAGGGCGCAAAGTTTGAAAAAGTACGCGAAAATTTTGTACGCTTCGCGCGCATGAAGCATGAACGCCGCGCGAAAGTGCAGGTTGTTGTGCAGATGGTCTGCATGGAACGTAATGCCGGTGAAGTCGATGACTTCATGCGTTTCTGGAAAGCGGTGCCTGGCATCGACCAGGTGCGTATCAAAGCCGACGAGACCAATCTGCTGCAGCCCGACGCCGCGCACAAAGCTGAAGACTGGAAGCACCCCTGCCACTACCTCTGGCGCGGACCCATGTACGTGAAGCACAGCGGCGATGTGTACCCGTGCTGCCAAAGCTATATGCTGGATGGCAAGCCAGTCGGTAATATCGGCGAACAACCGCTCGAATCTATCTGGAATTCTGATGCGATGGTGAATATGCGCGACCTTCACGTGAAAGGACGCGCGGGCGAAATTGATATCTGCTCGCGCTGCTTCACCACCATCCCGCACCCCGCGCTCGTGGCGGGCAGTCTGCTGCTGCACGGAAAAACCGTGCGCAATCTGCTTCCCATCGTTGAACGTCTTACGTATCTTTCCAAGCTTCCGGCGCGCCTGTTGAAGCCGCCCAAGCCCGTGCATGTCCATCGCACGGATCTGGTTCAAATAGATAGCGAACTGAAATCCAAAGGATCATAATTCGTATGCCTACTCTCACAAGGCGCGGCCTCTTTGCCGCTGCGGCAGCCACGGCCGCTGCTCTCCAGGCGAAAACGTTGAAGAAGGTGGGCGTGCAGCTTTACACGCTTCGCTCGATCATCGACGCCGAGCCGGCGAAAACCCTCGAAGCTCTTGAAAAGATCGGATATCGCGAGGCTGAAGTAATTCGCGGCAACATGGACAAGATCTGGCCCAGCCTGTTGAAGACGAAATTGAAGCCCGTGAGCATCCATATGGATACCGCGCTATTCACAAAGAAGCAGAGTGAACTTGGTCCTGCGCTCGACGATGCGAAGAAGCGCGGCTTCAAATATGTAGTGTGTCCTTACATCGCCCCCGCGGATCGCGGCGGTGTCGACGTGATCAAGAAGTTGGCCGAGACTTTGAACCGCGCTGGTGAAAAGTGTCATTCCAACGGGCTGATGTTGTGCTATCACAACCATGCTTTCGAGTTCGAACCTTTCGGCGGGAAGACGCTGCTGGACGTGTTGATGGCCGAAACCGACAAGCGCTATGTCGGGCTCGAACTCGATATCATGTGGTCGAGTGTGGCGGGTGTCGATCCGGTCAGTGTGCTCAAGCAGTATGCGGGTCGTGTGCCGCTAATGCACCTGAAGAATAAAGCATCCGGTACCGAGAAGCTCTACAAGGAAACCGTGCCGAAGACGCGCGTTCAAGGAAGTTGGCGACGGCGTGATCGACATTCCCGCTGTGCTGCGCGCTTCCGGACCCGCAGGCGTGAAGCACTTCTTCGTCGAGCAGGATCAGACGCCGGGCAATCCGCTCGACAGCCTGCGCAAGAGCTACGAGTACATCAGCAAACTGAATTACTAACAAAAAAATGGCGCCGGGAAGCTGATCCAGAGCCCCGGCGCCATTCTTGTTTATTACGATGTTTATCGCTGGTTCGCTTGCAGGATCTTCTTCCGCAACCGGATCGACTTCGGCGTCACTTCCACCAACTCATCCTCGCGAATGAATTCGAGCGCCTGCTCCAGGTTCAACAGACGTGGCGGAACCAACCGGATCGCTTCATCCGCGCTTGAAGCGCGCATGTTTGTGAGCTTCTTTTCCTTGACGATGTTCACGTCCAGGTCCGCCGTTCGGGCGTTCTCACCGACCACCATGCCGCAGTACACTTCGGTGCTGGGCTCGATAAACATCTCGCCGCGTTCCTGCAGGTTGAAAATTGCGTAGCTGGTCGATTTGCCGGAGCGGTCGGCAATCAGCGAACCAGTCGGACGCATAGCAATCTCGCCCTGCCACTCGATGTAGCCGTGGAACAGCGAGTTCATGATTGCCGTACCCTTGGTGTCGGTCAGCATTTCACTGCGCAAGCCGATCAAGCCGCGCGACGGGACGAGGAATTCCAGGCGAACGCGGCCGGAGCCGTGGTTCACCATCTTCGACATCTTGCCCTTGCGCGAACCCATTTTCTCGATCACGACGCCAACAAACTGCTCCGGGCAATCGATCACGAGCAATTCCAGCGGTTCATGCAATTTGTGATCGATGGTTTTGGTCAGGATTTCCGGCTTGCCAACCGCCAGTTCGAATCCTTCGCGACGCATCATTTCGATCAGGATCGCGAGTTGCAGTTCGCCGCGGCCCATTACCTTGAATGCATCCGGACCGCCGGCCTCTTCCACCTTGATGGAAACGTTCGTGAGCAGTTCCTTGTCGAGGCGGTCACGCAGGTTGCGCGATGTGACGTAGGTACCTTCCTTGCCTGCAAATGGCGAGGTATTGATCGTGAACGTCATTGCGATGGTCGGCTCATCGATCTGCACGATCGGCAGCGCTTTGGGCGTTTCCGGATGCGTGATCGTTTCACCGATGGTGATACCTTCCACGCCCGCAATCGCCAGCACCGCGCCGGGCGCGCCGATGGTCTCTTCCACCCGCTTCAAACCTTCGAACGAGAACAGCTTGGTAATGCGTGTCTTCTGAAGGGAACCGTCGAGTTTTACGATCCCGACCTCGTCGCCCAGGCACAACGTTCCGTTGAACACACGCCCGATTGCCAGACGGCCCAGATAATCGCTGTAATCCAGATTGGCTACCAGCAACTGCAGGATGTCGTCCGGATTGCCCAGGGGCGCCGGAATGCTTTTCAGAATTGCTTCAAACAAGGGCTGCAGTGTTTCCGACTCGTCTTCCAGGCTTAGCTTAGCGACGCCGGTCTTAGCATTGGTGTAAATGATCGGGAAGTCCAGTTGGTCTTCGTGAGCGTCCAGATCGATGAACAGGTCATATACCTCGTTCAGCACTTCCTGGACACGGGCGTCAGGGCGGTCAATTTTGTTGATGACGACAATCTGAGGCAGTTTCGCTTCCAGTGCTTTCATCAGCACGTAGCGGGTCTGCGGCAGCGGTCCTTCGCTGGCATCCACCAGCAGCATGACGCCGTCCACCATCTTCAGCGCGCGTTCTACTTCACCACCGAAGTCGCTGTGACCCGGTGTATCGACGATGTTGATTTTGATGTTGTGATAGCGGATTCCGGTTGTTTTGGCCAGAATCGTGATGCCACGCTCGCGCTCCAGATCGTTCGAGTCCATGACGCGCTCTGCGACGGCCTCGTTGCTCCGGAAGATGCCGCTCTGTTTGAGCATGGCGTCGACCAGCGTGGTCTTGCCATGATCAACGTGCGCGATGATGGCGATATTTCGAATCGTTTCGTTGCGAATAAGACTACTCTCCAATATTCTCTACCTGGTCAGAAATGGCCAGTGGTTCAACAGATGGTACCCGAACTTTGTCACCATGGCGAAGACGACACCAGCAGCTACCGCGGCTATCGCCAGCAGCACCAGGAGCAACGTCAACCAGGGGAACCTCTTCTCTTCGCGATGCAGCACCAACAGGTAGCCTGCAAAAATGCCCACGAAATACAACAGCGTCATAGGCACTGCAAAGAGCATCAAGTTGAAGATGTCGGGCGTGGGGGTGACTATCGCGGCGATCAGTACGATGATCAGAATCGCGTAGCGGGAATTCTTGAGCAAAAAGCTGGGTGATGCAAGGCGCAGCAGTGTCAGGAAGAAGATCACAACCGGCATCTCAAAGACGAGGCCGACGCCAAGCATGACGTTCACAAACAGGTCGAAATAGTCTGTGAGGTTGATCACCGGACGGACGTTGACGCCCTTGCCAATGCCCAACAGAAAGGTCAATCCAAAGCGGAACGCGACAAAATAGGCGAACAAACCGCCCGTGATGAACAATCCGGCTGCCGACATGACAAACGGAACTGCCCATCTGCGTTCTTTCTTGTACAATCCAGGGGCAATAAAGGCCCAAACTTGATAGATCAGCCAGGGGGAGGCCAGGAATAAGGCGGCCAGCATTGGCAACTTCACCCAGATGGTGGTGAACGCATCCATGGGCGTGATTTGCGCCAGGGTTGGTTCGTAGCCCAATGATTTCAGCGCGTCCGCTGCGGGAGCACTGACTGCCAGCCATAGTTCGTTAGCGAACACCAGGCAGACCACAAAAGCGACACCTACTCCGGCGAGCGCTTTCAGAATGCGCGAGCGCAGTTCTTCCAAATGACCCAGGAAGGACATACGCAACATTCCGTTGTCGTCGTCATCTTCCGGTTCGGGTGCCGGGGGCTCGACAGGCGGCGTTACGCCTCCTCCGGCCGGTGCGCTGACTGTGGCGGGTACTGTTTCCTCGACAGGCGGCTGGTAGTCGCCGTAGCTGTCATAGCCGCTCGAATAGGGATCTTCGTTGGGGAGATCCGGCGGGGAACTCTCCGAAGCAGAAGGAACGCTTGGCTCCGTTGGAGCGTGTTGATCCGGCGCCTGCCCTTCGGCAGACGATAGATGGCTATCGGGAGCTTTCGCTCCCTTCTGTTCTTCGGAAGAAGACATGCTTTGTTTTACGCGCGTTTATCGGAGGCTGGTGCGCTCTGCTGGGGCGGCTCGCTGGCCGGTTCGACGGATTCTCCGTCAACTGGCATGCTCGCTACAGCCACTTCGGTAGTGGCTGGAATTTCGCCTTCAGAAGCCGCACTGGCTTCGCTTTCAGCGCCCTGAGTTGCGGATGCGCCTACAGTGGTTGGATCTGATACGGTGGAATCACTCGATTCGGAGCCATACGCCCCGTTATCGTAATAGGAAGAATCGTAATTGTAATCGTACGTGCTGTCCGTACTGGTGCTATCTTGAATTTCGCTGTGATAGCTCTGTGTGACTTCCTTAATAGATTCAGTTTCCCGCTCGATTTCCTTCATCTCACGGTCAAAGGTTGACTTCAACTCGCTTGACGCGCGACGGAATTCCGTCATCGCCTTGCCTATGGTCTTGCCCAACTCCGGCAACTTCTTGGGACCAAACACAAGCAGGGCAAGAACGAAGATAAAAATCGTTTCCTGCCAGCCCAGGGGACCCATCGGGATTATCCTCCTACAACTATTCGATCCTCTCCATCATACTGTTGCGTAAGGAACAGGGTCAACCTGAGGAGCCGGCGCCCGGCCGCGGCAAGCTTCTGTCTACGAGATTTAGCCGCGAACGGGATATCATAAAGAGCGTTGCCGGTGTTCCATGATACGAAAGTTCTTTGCCCACGTTGTCCCGAGTGTAATCAAGCCGTTGAAGGTGATCTGGAATCAGATGATCGGCTTCACGTTCCTCGTTTTTGCCGTGTTTAGCGGCCGCTCCGTCTACAAATCCGTGGTGGAGTTTGACGGCGGCAGCGAAAGCATCTTCCGCGTCGGACTCACGATCATCTTTGCGCTCCTGATGACCTTTTTCGGAGTTTCCTCGTTCCTGCGCGCCCGCAAAATCTCCCGCTCGTAAGGCAAAAGCAGTTGATGCAACCTATACACATTCTCGGTGGCGGACTAGCCGGATCGGAGGCCGCTTACCAGGTGGCCAAGGCCGGGCTCCAGGCTATTCTCTACGAAATGCGTCCGCAGAAAACGACTCCGGCGCACAAAACGGACCGGCTGGCGGAGTTGGTGTGCAGCAACTCGCTCAAAAGCGAATCCGAGAATTCCGCACCCTGGCTGTTGAAGCAGGAGTTGCGCCGTCTCGACTCGCTGCTTATCGGCCTGGCCGACAAAAACCGTGTGCCTGCCGGACATGCACTGACTGTTGATCGCGATGTTTTTGCGCAAGAAGTTTCGGAGGCCGTCGGCGCGCTACCCGGCATCGAAATTCGCCGCGAAGAGATCACCACGCTCCCGGTGGACGGCATTGTAGTCATTGCGACCGGACCGCTCACCAGCGACGCGCTCGCACAGCATATCGCCGAGATCACGGGTTCGGACCGGCTCCATTTCTACGATGCCATCAGTCCGATTGTGGCCGCAGACTCCATCGATATGTCCGTCGCGTTCCTGGCATCGCGCTATGGAAAGTCGATCGACGGCACTGATGATTACATCAACTGCCCTTTCGACAAGGAACAGTACGAGCGTTTTCTCGATGCGCTGCTCGCAGCCGAGTGCTACGAGGCGCACATTCCCGAAGATGCTACCCCGTATTTCGAGGCCTGCCTGCCTGTCGAAGAGATTGCCCGGCGCGGTCGCGACACCCTGCGCTTCGGTCCGCTCAAGCCCATGGGGCTCACGGATCCGCGTACTGGACACCGTCCCTGGGCCGTCGTGCAGCTTCGCTCAGAGAATCTGCGCGCCGACAGCTATAATCTGGTCGGTTTCCAAAATCATATGCGCTTTGCAGATCAGGCGCGCGTGATTCGCCTGATCCCGGGCCTGGAAAAAGCGGAGTTCATACGCTACGGGCAGATTCACCGCAACACCTATATCAACGCTCCGGCGCTGCTGAACAGTACTTTGCAGATGCGTACGCGCCCCAACGTCATGTTCGCGGGGCAGATTTCCGGCGTTGAGGGCTACGTGGAATCGATCGCCACGGGATTACTCGCCGGGTTGAACGCAGTTGCGCTCGCCAGGAGCGAGCAGCCTGCACCGTTGCCGCGCGAGACCGCGCTCGGTTCGTTGTGTCACTACATTTCGGGCGCGGAATCGAAGCATTACCAGCCGGCCAATATCACCTTTGATCTGTTGCCAACTCTTGATGACGCCACGCGTCACAAGCTGCGCCACGATAAGAAAGCGCGCCACGCAGAAGTTTGCCGCCGCGCCATTGAAAAGATGGACGAGTTCCTCAGCGTTCATGCCTGAACTTGGCGGACAAATCGCACGCTATCTGGATGAACTGCGCCGCCAGAATGCCTCGGCGCACACGCTTCGTAATTACGCTTCCGATCTGGAACAATTTCGCATGCACTTCGGAGCAGTCGAGGCTGGGGCGATCGACCTGCTCGGTATGCGTGGCTGGATGGCGGAACTCTACACGCAGAAGCTGAACCCGCTTTCGATTCGCCGCAAAGTCTCCGCTGTGCGCTCGTTCTACAAATTTTTGCAGAGGGATCACGTAGTCGATAACAACCCCGCGAAGCTGTTGCGATTGCCAAAGCCGCCCAAAAATCTGCCGGCCGTCATGACTGCTGAACAGACCAACACGCTGGTCGATGGCGTGATACAGAATGATCTGAATCGTCCGTTTCCGTCGCGCGATGTCGCGATATTCGAAATGCTCTACGGTTGCGGTGTGCGTGTCAGCGAACTGGCCGGCTTGAACCTGGAAGATTTTGACCACTCGGAAGGCTGGATCCTGGTGCGCGGTAAAGGCCGCAAAGAACGTCAGGTTCCTTTTACGGGGAAAGCGGTGCAGGCCATGCAGCGCTACCTCCCGGAGCGCAAGGCTGAAGCTCATGAGCACGCAGTCTTTACGAATTATCGCGGCAAGCGACTGACCACGCGCGGTATCGCACTGATCGTGAAATTCTATGCCACCATGCTGGCCGGTGACTCGTCGCTGCATCCGCACAGTTTGCGGCACGCCTATGCAACGCACCTGCTGTCAGACGGAGCCGATCTGCGCGTGATTCAGGAACTGCTCGGGCACGCCCAGCTTTCCACCACGCAGAAGTATACGCAGGTCTCGCTCACGGATTTGATGGCGGTTTACGATAAGGCGCATCCCAAGGCCTGACTTGCTGCGGCGCTTGGTGTACAATCCTAGAATCTAACTGGGAAAAACATGCCAATCACACGTCGAGCCGTTTTGTTTTCAGTTGCGCCTGCGATTCTGGGCGCCGCCAATAAGTCCGGTACGGCCAAGCCGGTCATCGGATCGGGTGCCTTCAAGTATGAAGTCACGCACGATTGGGGCATGCTGCCGGCCGGGCTCAAGTACGGCAACACGCATGGTGTTTGTGAGGATTCGCACGGCAATATTTATGTGCACCACACGGTTCATAACACCAGCGAGAGCCATGACAGCATGGTCGTGTTCGACGCCAAGGGCAAGTTCATTCGCTCCTGGGGTAAAGAATTTCAGGGTGGTGCTCACGGTCTGCACATCCGCAAGGAAGGCAAGCAGGAGTTCCTCTATCTCTGCGATACCAAACGCGCGCTGGTGGTGAAAACGACGCTGAAAGGCGAAGAGGTTTTCACGATTGGCTACCCGAAAGAATCCGCCGCGTACAAGCCGGACGAAGCCGGCAAGCCGCAAAAGTACAGCCCTACGAATCTCGCGGTCGCGCCGAACGGCGACATCTTTGTGGGTGATGGTTACGGCTCCAGCTACATCAACCAGTACAACGAGAAGGGCGAGTTTATTCGCACCTTCGGTGGTAAGGGCAAGCTGGTCGGACAGCTCAATTGCCCGCACGGACTGACCGTCAACCTGCGTGGAAAAGAGCCGCTGCTGCTGGTTGCGGACCGCGGCAACAAGCGTCTGCAGAATTTCACGTTGGATGGCAAGCACGTCAGTCTTGAAGAAGGTGTCAATCTGCCGTGCCATTTCAGCGAGCACAAAGGCGTGATCGTAATCCCTGATCTAGGCGCGCGCGTAACGCTGATCGACCGGAAGAACAAGGTGATCGGACACCTCGGCGAAGACGCCTCCAACACCTGGAACAAACTGCGCACGCAGCCCCGGGATAAATTCATCCCCGGCAAATTTGTATGCCCGCACGGAGCCTGCTTCGATCACAAAGGCAATATCTTTGTGGTGGAGTGGGTGGAAGTCGGGCGGGTTACGAAGCTTCGGCACGTCGGATAACTAAGGGACGGGTTCGTCAACCTGCTTCTTGAGAGTCAGCCAAAGCGCATCAGCGCAGCTGTTTAAGCGGTGAACAGTACCTTCAGCGGTTCGGGAACTTCCTCGCCGCTCTCGATCGTGTCAGGCGAGTACCTCTCGTTGGTCTTTTCCGTGAACGCGTTTTCGCTCACGCCGCGGCCGGCGAAGGCGGGCAATTGACGCAGTCGCTTCGTAGTAATCTAAACTAGTGAAAGTTCGGGACATGATCCGGTTGTTAGGCACCCTGGAGATGACTTGGCCACCGGGACGCTCAAGTCGATCCTTCGCAAGGCTGATATTGAAGGGGAGAGCTGATGAAGAAAACCTACGCCGTGGTGATTGAGAAGGCGCTAGGCAACTACAGCGCCTATGTCCCAGACCTGCCGGGCTGCGTCTCCACAGGCAGGACTATCGACGAAGTCGAACGGAATATCCGGGAGGCGATCGAGTTCCACCTGGAAGGCATGCGCGAAATCGGGGAGACTATCCCCGAGCCGACCAGCATTGCTCGTGAGATCGAGGTCATCCAGCCAGCAGCCTGAAAGATAATGCGACTTCAAAGCGGCGCTGTCACAGGTTTCTGCATATGAGGGATTTGATCTTTTCTGCCTTTCCTCACGCCGAGTCTGCTACGGGCTGAAGCCGTGAACAATGACGCTGTCCTCAACTGTGGCGCAGATTACGGTAACGCCGTTTTTATGCCAAGACTCCTTTTTCCAGGCCCAAAGTAACCTGCCGGGATTAACCCGTTAACCTGCTGATTACGAATCTACAAAGGACCCCCCTTTTTTTAACCTGATGAAATCACCGGGCCTTCTTCCGGATGGTCCCGATTTGCGACGAAGGACTCCCATTTGAAACGATAGTAGGTGGAACCCTAGTCTTCCGTCAGAGGAACACTTCCGCATTTAGTGTCCTTTGCAATGGCAAGCGAACTGCAATGGCTTTTGTTTTGCCCGAAAGAAACCACATGAATAGAACGAGATCTGGACATCTCATTAGCTCATTGGTGTTGCTTCTGCCGCTCAGTGTGGCGGCCCAAGAGACGCCCAAGTTGGAAGTGTTCGGCGGGTATTCCTATTTGCGACTGACGGAGCAACCAAGAACGCTGTTGAAATCTGCCAGTCTGAACGGCTGGAATGCTTTGGTGAAGCTGAACGTGACGCCCCGGATCGGCTTGCTTGCCGATTTCAGCGGCCACTACGGACAGCGGGGGTTGACTCCCTTCACGATAGACAGCCTAACTCCAGCGGGTGAAGTGCAGCGAATCATACCCGGTGACATGCGACAGCACACGTTTCTCTTCGGGCCGGAAGTGCGACTGTTGAAACGTGATCGGCTCTTAGTGAATGTCCGAGCGTTGATGGGAGTGGCGCACACGAACACGCTGGTGTTGCCGCTTCGTGAGCCTATCCAACGGCCACCTGATCTGTTTGGGAATCCGCAACAGCCTATCACTCAGCGCACATTCCCAAGTGCCAGCACCTTCGCCGCTTCGTTTGGCGGCAGTGTCGATTACCGAATCACAAATCGGCTGTCATACCGCATCGTTCAGCCGGAATTGTTGCTTACCCGCTCCGGTAGCATGGCAACGGGCAATTTCAACCAGTACAACTTCAGGCTGTCCAGTGGGATCGTGTTCACGTCCGGGGAATCCTCATTCCCTCCGTCTTCCGGGCCGCAATTCTCGTTTGGCGTGATCGGCGGCGCAGCTTTGACCGATGCCTTCGGGAATGAGAGCACCGGATTTATCATCGGGCCGAACGGCGGCATTCAGCCAATGCGCTCACGCTCGTATTCGACGTTGAAGGACTATGCAATAGGCCCAACGGTGGAAGTGGGACTGCCTTGGCGTGGTCTGTCCGTAGAGATTGACGCACTGTATCGTCCCATGAATTTGACAATGGCTGGCGTTCGCCCCGATGGTACGCTTCACAGCATCTCTCCCGCTACCGTCGTGACATGGCAATTCCCGGCATTGGTCAAATACCAACTAGGTTCGGGTGCTCTGAGGCCGTTCATCGAAGCGGGGCCATCTTTCCGAGTCTCGGGCAACCTGAACGATGCGTCGCCGTTTACCTATGGCGGCACTGGCGGATTAGGAGTAGAAACGCATCTCGGCGGTAAGCTCAGAATTGCCCCGGTGATCCGGTACACCCATTGGGCGGCGGATGCTGATTATGCTGGTTCCCGGACGAAGCGGAACCAAGTTGAATTACTCGTGGGGCTATCCTTCTGACGAGCGACAATTGAAGCGGGGCTACAGCTATCACCCGGCCCCGTACAGATGCTCCAATCGGCTCCAATCGGCGGGAACACGACTTCATCGGTGAACGGAGCGGCCCCGAACGAACGCTTGTAGCGGCTCCAATCGCAGGAACGGGCCGCTCTGCTTGACCTGTTCCCTTGCGCTGGGGAGAAACGGCCCACGCTTTGGCCGCCAAGCCCCCACCGATACCACCAGCACCGGGCCGCTGCGAGGAAGGCATCTCAATTTACGTGGTCGCACGCGGCTATAGCCGTGAGACTGTCGCGGGTGCCGCCAAACTCGCCGCCTCGAAACAACAAGCCCGACCTGATTAGGGCAGAAAAGTCCCGTGGTCGGAAACTACTCGGATTCGCCTCTCGTGCGTGACAAATAGTATTTAAGGTGTTTGCCCCGCTGGCTCATATTCAGCAAATCCGCGGTAACTGATCGCCCGCAAGCATGTCAACCACGCGCGTGGTCCCGTAGGCAGTGCGCATTGTCACAAATCCCGGGTTGCGTCTCCGTCACCGTTCCGATAACGCGGGCTTCGCTTGCTAACGGATGAAGCCGCATCGCCTCGACCAGTTTGTCCGCCACAGACGGATCGACGATCGCGAGCAGCTTGCCTTCGTTCGCGACATACAGTGGATCCAGGCCGAGCAGTTCACAGGCTCCGCGCACGGCGTCGCGGACCGGAATCGTTTCCTCTTCCAAATGGATGCCTACGCGCGATTGTGCGGCGATTTCATTCAGGGCGCTCGATACCCCGCCGCGTGTCGGGTCGCGCAAAACGTGTATCTGCCGCGTCACTTCGAACATGGCGCGCACCAGCGTATGCAGTGGAGCCGCGTCGCTGCACACAGAGCATTCAAACTCAATTCCCTCGCGGCTCGACAGAATCGCGATGCCGTGATCGCCAATGCTGCCGCTCAGAATCACACGGTCGCCAGGACGCGCGTACGCTGCGGAAAGATTTGCTCCCGGCGAGACGAGGCCGATTCCGGTGGTGGTGATGAACACGCCGTCGCCCTTGCCTTTGTCGACCACTTTCGTGTCGCCCGTAATGATCGGGACGCATACATCTTTTGCCGCCGCAGCCATCGAAGCTACGATGCGCTGCAGTGTCTGCATCGGCAAACCTTCTTCGATAATGAACGCCGCGCTCAGATAGAGGGGAACAGCGCCGCCCATCGCCAGATCGTTTACAGTCCCGTGCACGGCCAGCGATCCGATGTCTCCGCCCGGGAAAAACAGCGGCTTCACGACAAACGAATCCGTCGTAAAAGCCAGGCGAGCGCCATTCAATTCCACGATGGCTTGGTCGTTCAACTCGGCCAGCACCGGGTTCTGGAACGCGGGCAGAAAAACATCACGCAATAATTCGGCGCTCAGCTTGCCGCCGCTGCCGTGACCCAGGACGATTTGCTCCTTCGCCGGGAGCGGAGTCGGGCACACAAAAGCGGGATTATCTGTTGGTTCAGACATGACGTTTGTACCTGTGATAGGCGGCGCACGCGCCTTCGCTCGAAACCATGGGTGCGCCCAGCGGTGTTGCCGGCGTACAGCGTATTCCGAAAGCAGGGCAATCGACGGGTCTCTTTAAGCCCTGAAGCACTTCGGCGCTGATGCATTCGGCCGGTTCCAGCGCAGTTGTCTCTTCCAGCCCGAAAATCTTTTCGGCATCGAATTCCGCGAACTCAGCGCGCAGGCGCCAACCGCTTTCGGAGATTGCGCCGATGCCGCGCCACTTGCGATCCGTCACTTCGAAAACTTTGTGGATCAGATCTTGCGCGCTGGGGTTGCCGTCGCGCGAGACGCAGCGCGCATACGGGTTCTCGACTTCTGCGCGCCCTTCCTCGAGTTGCGTCACCAATAAAAGCACCGCTTCCAGCAGGTCAGCAGGTTCAAACCCGCCGACCACGATGGGCACGTGAAACTCGCGAGCCAGTTCTTCGTACTGCCGGTAGCCCATGACCGTGCAGACGTGTCCCGGCGCGATGAAGCCCTGAACGCGATTCGCTTTGGAACTCAGGATCAGGCGCATGGCGGGCGGCACCAGCACATGCGAGACGAGCATCGAGAAATTCTTCAACCCTTCGCTGCGCGCCTGCCAGACGGCCATCGCGTTGGCCGGTGCGGTGGTTTCAAAACCGATTCCGAAGAAGACCACTTTGCGTTCGGGATTCGCGCGCGCGATTTGCAGTGCGCCCATTGGCGAATAGACCATGCGCACATCCGCGCCAGCGGCCTTGGCCTGCAGCAGGTCGGTCTGCGAACCCGGAACGCGCAGCATATCTCCATAAGAGGCGAAGATTACGCCCGGCTCGCAGGCTATGCGGATTGCCTTATCGACCATTTCCAGCGGAGTCACGCAGACCGGACAACCTGGGCCGTGTACCAGTTCCACCTTGGACGGCAGCAGTTCGTCAATGCCATAGCGCATGATCGTATGCGTCTGCCCTCCGCACACTTCCATAAGAATCCACGGTCGCGTGACCTTCTCGGCGATCTTGCTGGTGAGTACGCGAACCAGGGATGGGTCACGGTATTCGCTGAGGTATTTCACGGATCGACCTCATCGAGTTGCCCGAGTTCCTTGAGGTAAGCGAGGGTACGTGCGGCCTCGTCAGCGTCGATCCGGTTGAGGGCGAACCCCACGTGGACCAGGACGTAATCGCCTACGGAACACCTCCGGCGTGAAGGCCAGGCTTACCTCGCGCTCGGCCCCGTGAAAGTCCACTCTGGCGATTCGCAGAGCGGAATCCGCACCTTCGATGCTAACCACCCTGCCCGGGACTGCGAGACACATACTTTCACCTCTGCTTATCCGAAAGTTCGTGCACAATACCCGTCTGATATTCTAAAATATTCACACACCGCCATGCATATCAGGAAACAAAGGCTTCTAACTCCCGGCCCGACGCCGCTTTATCCACCAGCCCTCCACGCCATGATGGCTTCGGATATCCACCATCGCACGGAGGATTTCCGCAAACTCTACGCGTCCACCCTTGTGGACCTGAAAGAGGTACTGGGCACGGTAAACGACGTGCTCATCCTCGTCGCATCTGGAACAGGCGCTATGGATTCGTCGGTATCCAACCTGTTCAGCCGCGGCGACAAGGTGATTGTCTGCACCGCCGGAAAGTTCGGCGAGCGTTGGGTTGAAATCACCAAGGCATACGGCCTGGACGTCACAGTCCTCAAGGCCGAGTACGGCGACACCGTCTCGCCGGAAACCCTGGAAGCAGCCCTCAAGGCCGAACCGGCCACCAAGGGCGTATTCGTGCAAGCGTCGGAAACGTCCACCGGTGCGGCGCACGATGTCGAAGCGATGGCGAAACTAATCGCCAAGACCGATGCAATCTTTGTTGTGGACGCTATCACCGGACTGGGCACCATGCCGATCGACATCGACGGCTGGGGTCTCGATGTGGTGATCGGCGGTTCACAGAAGTCGTTTATGATTCCTCCGGGACTCGCTTTCATGGCGATCAGCCCGAAGGCCTGGAAGTTGGGTGAGAGCGGTAACCTGCCGCACTACTACTTCGATCTCAAAAAAGAGAAGAAGAACGCCGACAAGGGCGAAACCAGTTGGACTCCGGCTACCAGCCTGATTCTGGCGCTCGCCGAATCGCTGAAGTACGTCAAGAAGATCACCATGCCGAAGCTGGTGGAAAATGCGCAACTGCTTGCCAAAGCGACACGCGCCGCCATGCTGGAACTCGGGCTCGAGCTGTTTTCGCCGGCTTCGCCCGGCTCCTCCGTTACCGCCGTGAAGGCGCCCACGGGTATGGATTCCGGCGTAATCGTCAAAGAATTCCGCACCCGTTTCAACGCCATCATCGCCAACGGACAGGGTTCGATGAAGGGTCAGATCTTCCGCATCGCACACCTGGGTTACTTCGACTTCGCAGACTTGTTTGCCGTAATCGCCGAGCTGGAGATAATTCTGGCAGCCAACGGTCACGCAGTGAAGTTCGGCTCCGGTGTCGCCGCCGTTCAGAAGATTTACGCCGAGGCCGCGGTCACAAAGAAAGAGCCGGTGAGCGCTTAACCGGATTTATAAAGACATCACATGAAAATTTTGATTGCTGAACCTCTCGCTCCGGCGGGAGTGGAATTGCTGCAGGCACAGGAGGGCTGGGACGTGGTCGTATCCAACCCCAAGGAGTACGCGGCGCATCTGTCTGATTGCGACGCACTGCTTGTGCGCAGCGCTGTAAAAGTAACCAAAGAAGTACTGGAAAAGGCTCCGAAGCTGCGTGTCATCGGGCGCGCCGGCGTGGGTGTCGATAACGTGGATCTGCCTGCCGCGACATCAGCGGGCGTACTGGTGATGAATACTCCGGGCGGCAATGCGGTTTCGGTTGCCGAACACACGCTGGCGTTCATGCTTTCGCTGGCGCGCTCCATTCCGCAGGCTAGCGCCTCAACGAAAAGCGGCAAGTGGGAAAAGAAGAAGTTTCTCGGAAACGAACTGCGCGGCAAGACGCTGGGCGTGATCGGATTTGGCAGCATCGGGCGTGAAGTCGTGCGCCGTGCGCTTGCTTTTGAAATGCGCATCGTTGCCAGCGATCCGTTCGTCACGTCGCAAACCGCCGCAGACATGCAGATCGAACTCGTCGATTTGCCCACGCTCTACGCGCAAAGCGATTACATCAGCCTGCACGTCGCGATGACGCCAGAGACGAAGAACATGCTCTCGCACGAAGCCTTCGCGCAGATGAAAACCGGCGTGCGCATTATCAACTGCGCGCGTGGCGAATTGGTTGACGGCGCCGCGCTCAACGAAGCCATGCAAAGCGGCAAAGTTGCTGGTGCGGCACTGGACGTTTTCAATCCAGAGCCTCCCCCCGCGGACAATCCACTGCTCGCTCAGGAGAATTTGGTCGCGACTCCGCACATAGGCGGATCGACGGAAGAGGCGCAGGAAATCGTTGGCATACGCATTGTCGAACAGTTGATCGAATACCTGAAGAGCGGTGTCGCAATCAGCGCGGTAAACATGCCGGCGCTTTCACCAGAACAGTACAAAACGCTCGGACCATACGTGTCACTGGCGGAACGCCTCGGCAATTTCGCGGCTCATATCGCAACAGGCAACCCGAAAGGCGTGCGTCTTGTTTACAGCGGGCGCTTGGCTGAGGGCAACACAAACCTGTTGCGCAACGCTGGGCTGGCGGGTGTCCTGAACCGTTCGCTGGCAAGCAGGGCGAATCTCGTCAACGCCATGCCGCTCGCAACACAACGCGGTCTGACCGTAGGCGAAGAGCATGAAAAACGCGCCGGGAATTTGGATTCGATCCGGTTGGAACTGGTCACAGATGACGGCGTGACCTCGGTCGAGGGCGTAGTTGTGCTCGACCGTCCGCGCCTCACGCAGGTGGACGGCATCCGCTGCGAAGTCGCGCTTGCGGGACACCTGGTCTATATGAAGAACTACGACGTGCCCGGAGTCATCGGGTACGTGGGCACCGTGCTGGGCAAGAATGAGATCAACATTGCGAACTTCTCGCTCGGCCGCCAGGATGCCCCTTCGCACCCCGGAGCCGTTCTGGAAGCCATCGCCGTCGTGGAAACCGACGGACAGGTGGCGGACGGCGTGTTAGCCGAGTTGCTCCAAAACAAAGCCGTGAAGCTTGCGCGCTGCGTTGAGTTTCTCTAAGCAAGAATGAACTGGAAGGACACGGATAAGCCCCGCAGTCGGCGCTTGTCCGTGTTCATACCCGCGCTGCTGTTTGCGCTGGTTTTCGTTACCCACAGCCTCAGTCCCAACGCCAACTCTTCCGATTCCCACTGGATTGTCCCGCAGATGATGAGTATTCTCTCGACGGGCGATACCGACCTCAACGAATATCCCGATCTGTTGCGTGCGCACAGCTACAACGCGCTGGATTGCGTTGACCCCAGCGGGAGGGTCTATAAGCCGAATCCGGAAACCGGATGTCCCGGTGCGCGCTATTACGTGTGGTACCCGATCGGATCGGCTGTCGTCGCTCTCCCGGTGCTGGCAGCAATGGATGTCACGCTGGGCATCGCCGGAACTCCACTACTGGCAGCAATGGGGAATGCGCTGCCGCCAGTCGTGCAGTCGTTACTGCGTCACGATTATCTGGCCTGCCACGCCTTGGTCGAACTGCTGATTGCGTCGTTTCTCATAGCCATCGCAACGGTGTTCGTCTTCCTGACAGCCCGGCTATTTCTCGCGCACGTGGCGCGCCGTGCTACTGGCTCTGCTTTTTGCATTCGGTACGGCGGCCTGGTCAACCGGGAGCCGCGCTCTATGGCAGCATGGCCCGGACATGCTCATGATCGCGATCGTGCTCTACTTGCTGGCGCGTTCCGACAGCAAGCCCTATCTGCTGATCTGGACCGCGCTGCCGCTTTCCCTGGCATACTTCATCCGGCCGACGGCGGCAGTGCTGGTTGCCGGTTTCGGGGCATACGTCGTCTTTCACCATAGGGATCGTTTCTGGAAGTGGGCGGCGCTGGCGGTGGTGAGCGCAGCGCCATTTTTACTCTACAATCTGGATGTGTACGGAGCGCCGCTGTCGCCTTACTACACCAAACAGCCCATGCTGCCGCTGGAATTGACCAGTATCGGACGATTCCTGACCGCCTTTGCCGGACAAGTTGTCAGTCCCTCGCGCGGATTGTTCATTTTTTCACCATTTCTGGTGTTTTCCGTCGCCGGGCTCTGGATGGCAATCCGCAAGCGGTGGCAAGCTCCGCTGGTTTACTATCTCGCGGCAATGCTCGCACTGCACTGGATCGCGATCTCATTGTTTGCCGATTGGACTGCGGGGTCGTGCTTCGGTCCAAGGTACTTTTCAGACGTAATTCCGATTTTGATGTTCCTCCTCATTCCGGTCCTGGCCGAATTCCGCGCAATTCGTACAGCGCCGCTGATCTTTTCTGGGTTTGCGCTGTGTGTACTGCTTGCGATTGCGATTAACTTTCGCGGTGCGGTGAACTGGTCGGTGATGGACTGGAATGGGGACAACGTGACATCTGAGCGGGCCTGGGATTGGCACGATCCGCAATTCCTGCGCGGTTTGGGGAGTGCGCGATGAGCTACATGCAGCTTATCTTCGCGATCCTGCTGGCATTTATCGCGCTGGGTGTAGTCCGCTGCTGGCGACCAAAGCGCGAAGGGAAGCCGTACCTGCTGGCATGGGCGGTGATTTGCCTGGCCTTGCTCTCCTGGGCTCCGCTCGCGTGGTTGTCCTCGCAATCGCTGGAGCGCTGGTACCCACGGGAGTTTGCCGGAGGCGATGCACAGGCCATCGTCGTGCTTTCCGGAAATGTGCTGCCCGCCGTGCGTGGCCGCCCCGCTCCAGTTCCTGATCGCGACACCAGCGAACGTTGTACCTACGCCGCCTGGCTACACAAAAACTGGAAGCCGCTGCCAGTGCTGGCGACGGGCAGCAACTCGGATACGATGAAACGCGTTCTGGAAGGGGAACGAGTGCCAGCAGACCTGATCTGGACCGAGGGCAGTGCTCGGTCAACCTACGAAAATGCTAGGTTTTCTGCCGAAATTCTTCGAGAGAAGGGGATCACGCGAATTGTGTTGGTTACTGAGGCCTATCACATGCTGAGGTCCGAGAAAACATTTCGCAAACAGGGATTCACGGTCATTCCAGCCCCATGTGCATTCACTGAATTCACCCTTAGACCTTCCGAGTTCATCCCTGGCACTGGCTCCCTGCGTCGGCATGAGTTGGTTTTGCACGAGGGTCTCGGGTTGCTCTGGTACTGGCTGCGCGGCCGGATCTGAAGTCTAGCTCAGCCGCCACGTCAACCGCCATGCGGTCGGTCGATATTACGGCAGCAGGAATGAAGAAAAACGCCATTCCCCACGCGGCATGCCTGCCTTCGCTCACGGCAAGCCTGCTCAGGCTATAGGCGCCAAGCAGGAAAAACAGGAGTATGACGGTGCGATAGGCCACATCGACATACTGCGACTGGCCCGCTGCGAGCGCGTAGGCCAAAATCGGCACGAGAATACGCCTGTAGCGCAACCTGGGCGCATCGATGTATCGCCACATTTCGCCCTGCAGCAACGGATCGTGGGCAATGTAGTGATAAAACTGGCCGTCCCAGCCATTTGGATTCGGATAGCGGTAGATGTTTTCGCTTTCGAGGGAAGCAGGAATCGGAGGGTTCGCGCCGGTGCAGAACAGCGCTGTGGAGTTCCCGGAGTAGTTGTAGTGAACGGTTGCGAACTGCCAGAGAAGTACCAGCAAAGCGCAGCCACTGCCCAAATAATGCTATAGTTGTATCAAGTGCTCCGGAGTCCAGCATTGGCTGTTTCCGGTGCGTTTTCCTCGAGTTCGTTCACTACGGCCATTCTAAGTTCCAAACACAAGTCGCGCTCGTTTATCGCGGCAAATGCCGGACTAAAAACTGGTTTAGATTCAACTCTGAAACTCGACAATAGTGTTTGCGCTGCTTGCTTTTTATGTGGTAGTATACAAATGCTCTCATGGGCCGTATTGTGTATTCAGGTCCCAATCCCAACCGACGGAGTGAGTAACCCCTCAGAATGAGCTTTACCGTTTTTATCGGAAACCTCCCAATCTGGGTGACCGCTGACGATATCAAGTCTTGGCTCACCGCAGAAAACCTGGTCGCCGATGGCATTAAGGTCATCCGCAATCCGGAAACACAGGAATCAAAGGGCTTTGCATTTCATTGAAGCCCCCAACGCTGAAGAGATGCAATCCATCATTCGGCGCTTTGACCGCGCGCCTCTCGAAGACCGACTGCTTCGCGCAAACCCCGCCCAGCCACCGAAACCAAAGGGTGCTATGACGCCGAGGATGGCAACTGCTGCCCCTGGTGTTTCTAGTCCTGCTGCTGCTCCTGCAGGTCCGGTTAGCGCAGGTGGGCCCGCTGCTACAATGATCGACCGGCCGCGCCGCGCTGGAAAGAAGCATAAGCGCGTCGGCAAGAACGGTGCATTGATGCCGCAGAGCGCATTCGCAGAAGAACTCGCGAAGGCCCTCTAGTCCACAGTTTATCGACTTCTCGCCCCACGCCAAATTGGCGTGTGGGTGAGTTGTTTTCAATCAGTTCTCCGAGCTCCCGCCTGCACCCTTCATTTCTGGCATCTGCCGGACGCAGACCCGCATCCACTTAACTGAGGAAACTTTTTAGTTCCAGTGCTATACTCTATCCCGGGACTTGATAGTTCCGCTTTATAAATCACTTACTTAGTACGTTTTCCCCAGGGAATAGGGTGATACCGTGAATGATCTTCTTCTTCTTCGTGTCGTTTTTATATTGGTAATCACTGTTGCGGCGCACTTTCTGAAGCCTTTCGGAATTCAGCACCCGTTTGCCGCCTTGACCGGCTTGGTCTTTGGCGTTGCGGTTGTGTTTTTCGAGACACGGCTTAAGCTGGTGAGCCTGAAACGCCTGATCGGTGCTGCTGTGGGCTCTGTCCTCGGCATTGTCGGAGCGTTTCTGATTGCCATCGTACTCAACCAGGCTTTCCCCCACAACAATGATACGGTGCCTTTCCTACAGCTCGGTATCATGCTCTGGATGGCTTATGTTGGCCTCGTCGTAGGCGCCAACAAGGGTGACATGCTTAACCTCTCCGCCCTCGGCGGCTTGTTTGGCGGCGAAAAAGCAACGAAGCACTCGTTTAAAATTCTGGACACTAGCGTCATCATCGACGGCCGTATTGCCGACATTGCGGAAACTGGCTTCCTGGATGGCACGCTTGTGATTCCACAGTTCGTGTTACGTGAGTTACAGCTCGTTGCGGACTCGGCGGATTCGATGAAGCGCAACCGCGGACGCCGCGGCCTCGACATTCTTCAGCGCATCCAGAAAATGGCGGAGTTGAACGTCCAGATTCTGGAAGACGACTTTCCGAATGTTCGCGAAGTCGATATGAAGCTGATCGAACTGGCCAAGGTGTACTCCTGCAAGATCGTCACCAACGACTTCAACCTGAATAAGGTGGCGCAACTGCACGGTGTTGAGGTCCTGAACATCAACGAACTGGCCAACTCACTCAAGCCCATCGTGCTGCCTGGCGAAATCATGCGGGTCTTCATCCTGAAAGAAGGCAAGGAATACAACCAGGGTGTGGCTTATCTGGACGACGGCACTATGGTGGTGGTCGACAATGCCAAGAAGCTGATCTCCAGAACGATCGATATCAGCGTGACCAGCGTGCTGCAAACGACCGCAGGGAAAATGATCTTCGGCCGCTTCGACGAGCGGACGCATGCGGTCCACGACAAGGGGGGCGCGCACACCGAACGTCACGATCAACGCCAGTTCCAGCCACAGCCGCTCACCGCTCCGCAGCGGGAACAGCACCAGCCGACCAGTCCGGCTCCTGTTCCGCCGGTCGTTGATTAACATTTGCGCTTGCCGCGCGAAGCGCGGAACAGGTTACAATCGCATTGCGACCTTAAATCTATGAAAGTAACCGTCATTCTACCCGCCGCCGGGCTCGGCACACGGATGGGGCGGCCATCCTCGCCTGAAAAGGCCGGTGTCAGCCGCAAGCAGTTCATGCTGCTGGAAGGCCAGCCGATCATTGTTCACACAATCCGCAAGTTCGTCGCTTGCCCGCTCGTGAACGAGATCATCGTTGCTTTGCGTGAGGAAGACCTCGAGTGGGCGAAGGAATTACTCCTGCCGGTCGCCGCCGGAAAGCCGCTGAAACTGGTGCCGGGCGGTGCGACACGCCAGGAATCTGTCGAGCATGCGCTGGCGCACATTGCAGCCGATACTGATCTGGTCGCCGTTCACGATGCGGTACGTCCGTTTATCGACGAGCAAACCATCGAAAAAGTGATTGCAGAGGCGCTTGAAAATGGCGCTGCCATCGTCGGCATCGTCCCCGTGGACACCGTCAAGCAGGTTCACCGGAACAAGATTCGCGCGACCATCCCACGCGAAAAGCTGATTCTCACGCAAACACCCCAGGTCTTTCAGACGGGACTGCTGAAGCAGGCGTTTGCTCAAGCCAAAGTCGACGGATTTATCGGAACCGACGAGTCCAGCCTGGTGGAACGTCTGGAAAAAATCGAAGTTAGCGTCGTAATGGGCAGTGATCGCAATATCAAGATCACCAAGCCTTCCGACATTGAACTCGCCCTGCTTTTCATGGCCGACGATGCCGCCAAGCGGAAAGCGTCTTGATCGGCATTCCGGAGTATCGTACAGGACAGGGCTGGGATGTTCACCGCATTGTGCCGAATCGCCCGTTGATTCTGGGCGGCGTTACGATCCCATGGGAATTCGGTCTGGAAGGGCACTCGGACGCCGATGTGCTCGCACACGCCATCACCGATGCCCTGCTCGGCGCTCTGGCGCTGGGCGACATCGGCATGCACTTCCCTGACACCGATCCACGCTGGAAGGGCGCGGATAGCCTCAAGTTTCTCGCGCACGCTCGCGATCTGGCAGCCGAAAAAGGCTGGCGCATTGTAAACGTCGATTCTACTGTGATTCTTGAGCGTCCCAAGCTGAAGGACTACCGTATCCCGATCCGGGAGAAGTTGGCCGACACACTCGGACTCGAACTTGACCGGGTCTCGGTAAAGTTCAAGACCGCAGAGCGCATGGGTCCGGTCGGCGAAGGCCGTTCCGCTGAAGCCCAGGCCGTGATCACAATCATCTACAATAAGTGAGTCGCTTCCCCTGGGAAGGGAGGCAAAGTGGCATTCCACTCTGGGATAACTATGCATCGCTACCTGCTGCTCTGTGCGCTTGCCTCTCTCGGCGTGCCTTCTCTTTCCGCCGAAATCACATGGTCGCGCGAAATCTCGCGCATCGCACAAGGAAAATGCCAGCGCTGCCACCGTCCCAACGACATAGCGCCGTTCGCGTTGCTCAGCTATGACGATGCCGCTACCTGGGCGCAAGACATCGGCCGCGTGGTCGGAGAAAAGATCATGCCGCCGTGGAAGCCCGTTGCCGGGCACGGCGAGTTCAAGCACTCCTACGCGCTGACCGAAGAGGAACGGTTTCAGATTCTCGACTGGGTAAAAAACGGAGCACCGGAAGGTGATCCAGCGGATTTACCGGAGCCCACGGCAGCCACCGGAGAATGGCAGTTGGGAGAGCCGGACGCAGTCTTCACCATGAAAGAGGAGTACACGCCACGGCGCGTCAAGGATTTATACCGCTGCTTCGTGCTGCCCACCGATTTCAGCGAGCAGCAGTATGTCAGTGCAGTGCAGGTGCTCCCTGGCAATCGCAAGATCGTGCACCATGTTCTGCTCTACCTCGATATGACCGGCAAAGCGGAAGAAATGGATGGCAAGGACGGTACGCAGGGCTACGATTGCTTCGGTGGGCCTGGCATTCCGCTTGGAATCAACAGCATGCTGGGTGGTTGGGTACCCGGCACGCAGACGCAGCCGCTTCCTGATGGTATCGGCATTCAGTTGCCATCCAAAGCCCGCATCGTGATGCAGGTGCATTACTTCCCGAACGGCCGGCCTGCTCCGGACCAGACCAAAATCGGCCTCTACTTTTCAAAAACGAAAATCGAGCGGCGGCTGATTTTCTTACCCATCTTGAATGACACATTCAAAATTGAGCCGGGCGTAGAGGATCACCTGGTCAAGTCAGAGTTTATGATTCCGCCACTGCTCGACGCAAAAGCAATTCTGATTGCACCGCACATGCATCTGCTCGGACGAAAGATCAGTGTAGATCTGGTGAAACTGGACCGCTCCGTGACGCCCATGGTTCTGATCGACGATTGGGATTTCAACTGGCAGGGTTTTTACGAATTCGTCGATCCTGTGCCGATGAAAGCCTTCTCCACGGTGCGACTGACGTGCAACTTTGATAACTCCGAGAAGAATCCCAAGAACCCTAATAATCCATTGATTGCGGTTGGCTGGGGCGAGGGCACTGAAAGCGAAATGTGCCTCGCGTTTCTCGGCGTCACTTTCGATCGCGAGAACCTGTTGCCGTTTCAGAAGGACAAGCCGACGAAATAAGCTAAACTTGCAGGACATAATTTCGGTATAATCCAACTGAAATTTTCCAGAAGGAGTTTTATGCGAAAGTTAGCCCTGCTCTTGTTTCCGCTGTTGTTTCTTGTTGCGCTATCCGCGCAACAACCGGCCAAAGCGCCGGCCAAAATCCAGGTCCTGATCATCACGGGACAGAACGGCCACGATTGGCGCAGCGTCACCCCGGCTCTGCGCAAGGCCCTCGAAGACACCAATAAATTTGAAGTTCGTGTCACGGAAGAATTCCGCGGCGCGGGTCCGGAGACGCTCGCTCCGTACGACCTCGTCGTATTGAATTATTACGACAAACGCAATAAGGCGCTCAGCTGGGGTGACCGCGCGAACGCCGCGCTGCTGGATTATGTGCGCTCCGGCAAAGGGCTTGTGATGTACCACTTCTCCACCGCCGCCTTCGATGGCTGGGAAGAATATGAAAAGCTCTCGGGCGGCAATTGGCGTCCCAACAACGGGCATCACTCGCCAGGGCACGATTTTGAGGTGAAAATCAAAGATTCGCAGCATCCGGTCACGGCGGGGCTCAAGAAGAAGTTTCCGCAGCCAAAAGACGAGTTGTACGCGAATCTGCGCTGGCAGCCCGCGGGAAGCTATCAAGTGCTGGCGACGGCTTGGGACGATCACTCACTTTATAAGAATCCGAAGCAGCCGACCCCGGGAGCTGGAATCGACCAGCCGATGCTGTGGGTGTTGAAGTACGGGCAGGGCCGAGTATTTGGCACTGCTTTGGGTCACGATGCCCCGGCCGTGCAGACGCCCGCATTTGTCGTGACCTTCGTGCGCGGAGCCGAATGGGCCGCCACGGGCAGCGTCACGATTCCGATCCCTCCCGAAATGCGCGAATAAACTAGCAAAAAACGGCGCGTGGGCGCGTCTATACTGGGACTAAGCTCGCACCAATGGAGACGCCCATGCCCACGCGCCGCAGTTTCGCAGTTGCATTGGCTCTGATTGCCGCGCTATCACTATCGCCGGCAATTTACGCGCAGAAGCCTGCCAGAAATCCGGTAATTGTTCTAATCGGCCCAACCGGGTCAGGAAAAAGCACGCAAGCCCAGATTCTCCACAAGAAATACGGCCTGCCGATCATTTCAGCAGATGCCTTGCTTGCCCAAGACCCTGGTAATTCTACAGAGAATGCCGGCGCTACCGACTCCGCCCTAAATCAACTCGTCAGGGATAAGCTCGGCAAAGTGGATTTGTCCAAAGGCGTGGTCCTTGACGGGTATCCAGCCACAGAAGGTCAGGCGGATTACCTGGGCGGTCTGCTGCAGGAGTTTGGCCTTCCAAATCCGCTGGTCATCCATTTCGACGTGCCGGACAAGCTGCTTCAAAAGCGTTTGTCACGTCGAGGGCGGCCGGAAGACACGCCCGAACTGATCGATATGCGACTCAAGAACTATCGTCGCGAGATGGAAATGGCGCGCGCATACTACCCGGAAGCTAACATCCGAAAAATCGACGGAGCAGCTTCAGCCAAGAACGTGTCCAGACAGGTTGAGCGGGTTATCGAGAGCCTCCGCTAACCTGCTTTTGTTCCTGTAGCACCGAGACTGCCTCGCGCACGGCTCGCGCGGCTAACGCGGTCGCGCTACGGGCTGCCGGGGTGGTGCTGAGCGCGTTCAGCATCATGAAGTCGTGTATTGTTCCCAGGTAGCGCACGGCATTCACTTGTACCCCTGCCTGCATCAACTTGTGCGCGTACGCTTCTCCTTCATCGCGCAATACGTCGTTTTCTCCGGTTATCACCAAGGCAGGGGGCAGTCCCTGCAGTTGTTTCAAAGATGCCTGGAGCGGCGAAACTGTGGGCTTTTCGCGGGTCGAGGTGTCTGGAGCGTAAGCCTCCCAGAACCACTTCATGGCTGCCTGGGTAAGCCAGGGTCCTTCGGCAAACTGACGATACGAGCCGTTATCCAGACTCGCATCAGTTACCGGATAGAACAGCAGCTGCAGATTGATGTTTGGGCCGCCGCGTTGTTTAGCTAACATCGCTACCGCGGTTGCCATGTTGCCTCCCACACTGTCGCCCGCGACACTCAGGCGTGAAACGTTCAGATCAAACGGTTCGCCATTCTCGGCAATGTACTTGGTTACAGCGTATGCCTGTTCCACAGCCTTGGGATAGTGGGCTTCCGGCGAGCTTGCGTATTCGACAAAGATGATGGCGGCTTGTGCCGCGTTGGCGAGTTCGCGCACAAGCCGTTCATGAGTTTGGAAGCTTCCCAGTATCCAGCCGCCGCCGTGAAAATACATCACTGGCGGCAGCTTGCCTGAGAGGTCGCGGGGACGAACGATTCGAATCGGGATCTCGCCGATACGTCCGGCTCGGATGCTGCGTTGCTCCACCTCCCCCGTGGGCAGGTTAACCGCTTGCGATTGCAGCTTTTCCAAAACCGCACGAGCATCGGCCGGACTCTTTGTGTAGATCGGTTCTCCGCCCTCGACAGCGAGAGAGTTGACGAACTGCTTCGTCTGTTTTTCCAGATTAACGGACATAAGGTCTCTCCGCTAAGAGGAGAATAAAAACTCGGATTCTGTTACCAGCCAGCCCTCGTTGATTTCGCTTCCCAGCGGGAGTTCTTTTTGATACTCTCAAGAGAAGTTCTCCTGCGCGCATGGGCGTGCATTCCGCAGTCATAACCGAGGAACCCCGATGCGATTTTCTTTCGGATGCCTCTCCTTTTTTTCCGCTTGCCTGCTGCTGTTCCCTGACGATCTGGCTGCTATATCGGTGGCTCTGAAGCCATCCGTGCAGGAACCGGTGGAAGTCGGCAGCACTATAACCTGGACTGCGGAAGTGCCCGGTGGAGGTTCGACCATCTGGTACCGGTTCCGAACCGGTCTTGCGGGCACCGAACTTCGCATGACGCGCGATTACAGCCCCGCCAACACGCTTGCGTGGACCCCAACTGAACACGAGGGTGTGTACGAGATTGAAGTTGCAGCCTGGGACCGTGACACTGGCGAAAGTGCCGTTGTGTTAACCAGCTATCAAGTCAACTCACTCGCCCACGGAGACACACCAGTCCTGAGTCCCACCCAGAACCCATTGGTGTTTCTCTATACTGCGCCGCCTTGTGCCGAGGGCAGCCGGATGCACGTGGAATTCGAGTCTCCAGAGGGTTTCGTGCAGCGTACTCCAGAGAAGGACTGCACGCCAAACCTGAGCATGAATTTCTACCTGGCCGGATTTCGCGCGGAGGCATCCTATTCGGTCCGGCACGTCATCGGCACGGGAACCGAGCAGGTCACGGGCCCGGCGCTGGGCTTGATTATTCCCCCGCTCGACCTGCCGCCGCTTGCGGGCTATTCCGTGTTGAAGTCTGGTCAAGATAACGCCGGAATCCTGCTGCAAGCTACCTTCACTCAGATGACGGTTGCCACTGATCTCTCGGGAAATCTCGTGTGGTTCTATCCCGAGGCGATTACGTACATAACGCGACCCGAGGCCGGAGGGTTCTTTTACCTGGTGATTGAGGATCCGACAGGACCCACCTCCAATCAAATCCTGCGCAAGATCGACCTGGCGGGCAACGCCATTCTGGAGACTAACGCAGGCTTCATCAACGAGCAGCTTAGTTTTAGGGGAAACCGGCCGATTACTTCGTTCCACCATGAAGCGCGCGAACTTCCGGACGGGAAGATACTGGTGCTGGCCAGTTCGGAACAGATTCTCGAAAACGTGCAGGGTGACGGTCCGACGGATGTGATCGGGGATACGATTCTGATCCTCGACCGCGATCTTCAGGTCGTCTGGGTGTGGGATTCGTTTGATCACATGGACCCGCGCCGGGTCGCAACGCTCGCTGAGCGCTGCACACCGGCAGCACCCGGATGTTCTACATTTTATCTGGATAGCGAGGCGAACGACTGGTTGCATGGCAACTCCGTGCAACTCACTCCCGATGGTAACCTGCTCTATTCCGCGCGACACCAGGACTGGTTATTGAAGATCGCGTATCGCAACGGTGAGGGCAATGGAGAAGTGCTCTGGCGGCTCGGCAAAGACGGCGACTTCCAAATCGATTCGGCTGACCCGTCTCCATGGTTCTCACATCAGCACGATGCCGGGTTTGAATCGGGCGATGACACCACGCTGCTGGTCTTTGACAATGCTAACGTGCAGCACTCGATTGATGCCGGAGCGCATAGCCGCGGTCAGCTTTTCAAATTAGACGAGCAGACACGCACGGCCACGCTACTGCTGAACTTTGATCTCGGTTCGTTCGCCCGTGCTCTGGGCTCCGCGCAGAAGCTTCCGAACGGAAACTATCATTTTAATGTCGGCTGGACGCCCGAAAACAAAAGTATTTCCGTCGAAATTGATCCGTCGGGCAACGTCAAGTATGCTCTCGAGATTGGTACAATGGTATACCGAACTTTTCGTATGAGGGATCTCTACACGCCTTAGGGTCTCCTCATTTCTCCACGTTGAGGCTGACTGACAATCCTCGTGTAAGGCCAGTAATGATTGACAGACGTTCGTTCCTGAAGGCGGCAGCCGGAGCATTTTCGGCTGCGGTGTGTTCAGCCCAGGCTCCTCCACCAAACATTGTTTTTATTTATGCCGATGATCTTGGCTATGGTGATCTCGGTTGCTACGGATCCAAAATTCCCACGCCGAACATCGATCGCCTCGCGAGTGAAGGTGTGCGTTTCACGCAGTTCTATTCGGCAAGCGCGGTGTCCTCGCCATCGCGTGCAGCGCTGTTAACGGGTCGATATCCCACACGCGTTGGCGTCTCACGGGTGCTCTATCCGTCCGATAAAACCGGCCTTTCGGAAGACGAAACGACTATCGCCCAAATTCTTAAACCGGGCTATAAGACCATGTGTATTGGCAAATGGCACCTCGGCACTGAGCCGCAGTATTTGCCGACCACACGCGGCTTCGACGAGTATTACGGACTGCCCTACAGCAACGACCTGGATCCGCTGCCGCTACTGCACAACCGAGACGTCGTCGAGATCACCGCTGACCAAAAACGTCTGACGCAGCATTATACCGAGCAGGCCGCCAATTTTATTGCGCGATCCAAAGGCTCGCCGTTCTTTCTTTATATGCCACACACCGCTCCGCACATTCCGCTGGCCTGTTCGGAGCGCTTTCGCGGTAAATCCGGATTGGGAGCCTACGGCGATTCCGTCATGGAACTGGATTGGAGCGTGGGCGAAGTCATGCGCACAATCAGCGAGAACGGTCTGGACGACAATACCCTGGTGATGTTTTCCAGCGACAACGGACCGTGGTTTCAGGGCAGCGCCGGACGACTGCGGGGGCGCAAAGGCATGACTTACGAGGGCGGCATGCGTGAGCCCTTTTTGGCGCGCTTTCCCGGTCGAATCCCTGCTGGTTTGGTCTGCAATAGCGTTGCTTCGACGATGGACATTCTGCCTACATTGGCGCGCCTGGGCCGTGCGGGGCTGCCTGGAAAGCCGCTGGATGGGATCGACATCTGGCCCTTGCTCAGCGGTGAAACAGAAAGCCTCGATCGCGAGGTGCTGCTGTATTTCGACGGCAATATGGTGCAGTGTGCGCGCAGGGGCCGCTGGAAGTTGCACGTCGCGCGACAGAATTCGCCGGCATTTTCACCGGAGCCATTCGGCGGACGCAAGGCGTTGCCGCTTTCAACTCCGGAATTGTACGATCTGCAATCGGACCCGGAAGAAGCCTATGATGTCGCGGGCGAGCACCCCGAAATTGTTGCCGATATTCGCGCGCGCATCGAAAGCTCCATCGTAACGTTCCCCAACGATGTCCGTTACACCTGGGCCAGCACAATGGCCACCAAAGTGGAAGGAATGCCCGCTGGAGCCTGGCCTGTCGCGACGGCAGAGCCCAAGCCGTAAACGCCAGCACGTGTAGGGATTCCCGATTTCAGATGTTGGGATTCCCTACTCTTAAAAAGTTACCTTCCGTCTATCTCCCTTAATTTCATACACATCAGTTTAGGCCTTAAACTTGCTTCCTTTCTCCTTGAAGGAGAATCTCCGTGAATGCATTACAAGCAGGACCAGACGTGTTCTGGCTAAATGCCGCAAACATCATCCTTGGGGTGGTTGTTGCGGTTTGTGTGGCAGTGTTGGCAATCGGGGTACTGCGGGAGTTTCAGTTGCGGGCGCGCAAACGTGCCGAACTTTCCGCCAGCATGGACCGCGATTTGAAGGTAATGCTGGACACCCACGCCTTCGAGATGCCTGAGTTGGGCTTGACGATGGCCGACGGTGGTGAACGCCTCGATAAGCCATCCGACACCCCTGACAAAAAGAAAAAGAAGACTCGCTAACCAGAGGAGTCGCCATGAAATGCCCATTCCTCCAGGAGACCGAAGTTTGCTCGTGCCAGATGGCGAGTGTCCGCAAGCAGATCCCGCGGATCTCCCAACTGGCGGAGATGGGGCGCTGCTCATCGCCGCGCTACGTCGAGTGTCCACTCTATCTGGAACGGCACATGGATAGCGTCGCGAAGGACTCTGCACGCTGCGAGTTTCTGGAAACATCGTTGGTGCAGTTTTGCGGCGCGGCACCGCTTCCGCGTTACGTACCTTACAGTGAATCTCCGGCGGCCCGTTGCGTGACGGATGCGTATCGCTACTGCGATGAATATCTGAGCCTCGCGCATGCAGGCCACGAGCCCGGAGACCGCTCTATCGAAAACATCGACATGCCGGGGCGACTGTACTATTCGCGCAACCACATGTGGCTCGACAGGGCGGATGATGGCGGCTGTCATATCGGCATCGACGCCTTTCTGGCAAAAACGCTGCGGCAAACGGACGCGATTGCGTTCGTCACCGCAAGCGGAACCCATAATCCTACGGCGGTGCTCACCGCCCATGGTGTCGATTTTCAGGTGGTTTTTCCGGCCGATGCTCATCATCGTACGGCCGAACGTTTATCTGCGTTCCGATCCGGCGCGAATCACATCGGATCCATACCGCTCCGGTTGGTTATTCGAAGCTCGCGAGCTGCCCGACCAGCACGTGGAAAAGGGTTTGCTCTCAGGCGTGGAGGCCAACGCGTGGATGCGTCGTGACATCGAACGCCTCTCCACTCTGGCGCACGATCAGGTTGCCAGACTAAATCCGGAACTGGCCCTTGATGGGGGCTGCTTCGGCGACGACTTGCTGGAACATCTTTCGCGCGAAGAAAAACTTTCGTTGTTCCAGGAATACTTTTCGCCCTACGCGGGCTCGAAGGAGATAATTGCAATGCGCGGATTTATCTTGTTCTTGGCGGGGATGGCACTGGCGCTCGGCGCCGGGTGGATTGCGTTCCCGCGCGCGCTGTACGAAACGAAGCAGCAGCCACTGGAATTTGACCACAAGCTGCACGTCGGCGAGAAGGTCGGCTCCAAGTGCGCCGACTGTCACGCGCTCAGCGCTGATGGCCGTTTCAGCGGCATCCCCGATGTTTCACAATGCGGCACCTGTCATGTGGCTGCACTCACTGAGAAGGCTTCAGAAAAGAAGATGATTGAGCAGTACATCACCCCCAATCGGCCTATTCCCTGGCTGGTCTATTCGCGCCAGCCGGAAAACGTGCACTTCTCGCACGCTACGCACCTGAATCTGGCCAAGCTCGATTGCGTGCGCTGCCACGGCGAGCACGGCAAGACCACCAGCCTGCGGCCATACCAGCAGAATCGCATCAGCGGTTATAGCCGAGACATCTGGGGTCAATCGATTTCGCGGATTTCGTTCAAACCGGCCCAGCACCCTGGCATGAAGATGGACGACTGCACGCGTTGTCACGCCGAAAAGGGCGTGATTACGGGTTGTCTGGCGTGCCACAAGTGAGCCGAGGAGATATCAAAATGAAGGTCGAACGCAGAGACATCTTTAAGCTCGCCGGCGGCGCGGCGATCGGGACGCTCTTCACGCCAATGCCGTGGAAGCTGCTCGACGACACATCCATCTGGTCGCAGAACTGGAGCTGGATTCCCCGTCCGCTGAGGGGCGAGATCAAGACGAAGTTCAGTAATTGCACACTCTGTCCGGCAGGTTGCGGAGTTAAAATCCGCTGCGTCAAAGACCAGCCGGTGAGCGTATCAGGTGTGCGCCAGCATCCCATCAGTAACGGGGCGCTCTGTCCGACTGGTGTTGGCGGACATCATCTTGCCTATCATCCGGCGCGCGTCCGGCAGGCAACGCACAAGGGCGCGGTCACTACAGTCGATGCCGTCGCGCTCGCAGTGGCGACCGCCATCAAGGGCTCGCAAAACAGCGTGGCGATTCTGGATACACGACCAGGCCGAGCGGTCTCGAAAGCCTATCAGGCGTTTCTCGCACAACTACCGAAGGGCGTCTATTTGCAGCCGCCGCAGCGCGAAAGTGCAACGCTCGAAGCGGTTGCCGAACTTACTGGCAAGCCTGGACAGGCCTTCGGTATCGATCTCGAAAACACAAGAACGCTGCTGAGCTTCGGCGCGCCCGTGCTGGATGGCTGGGGCACTCCAGGCCGCGCGATGCAGTGCCGCAACAAGCTGAAACTGATTCAAGTCGAGAGCCGCCAGTCCCGCACCGCGCTGCTTGCCGATGTCTGGCTACCTGTGAAACCGGGTACGGAAAAGGCGCTGGCATTGGGTCTGGCGAACGTGATCATCGCGAAGAAATTGCTCTTCTCTTCCGCTGCCAGTAGCGCTGCGAACCTCAGCGCTTACACTGCGCTAGTTGCCAAGTACACGCCGGAGTTCGTCAGCGGTATCACTGAATTGCCCGCGCAGTTGATCATCGATACCGCAAGCGGACTCGCTACCAGCGGGCCTGCCGTAGCGATAGGCGGCGGAGATCCGGGCGGCGGACCCCTCGGGCATGAAACCGAACTCGCCATCGCAAGCCTCAACTTGTTGATTGGCAGCGTCGGTATCAGCGGCGGCATCGTCGCGCGTCGCGAAAGTGCACCATCAAAGGCCCCCACGGAAATCGCAGCGGTCCCCGACGGCTCGATTGGCGTATTGATCACCGACACCTCCAGCAACGAATGCGCCATCCCGTGGCCGCTGTTGCGCCGCAAGCTTGCCGCGAATCCGCTGATCGTGAGCCTGACAGCGTTTCAGTCCGGCATTGCGCAACACGCCGATTACGTCGTGCCCGCCCCGGCATATCTCGAAACTATGCAGGATCTCCCGACTCCCTTCGATGCCACCGTCGCATCGTTTGCCGTTTCAGCCCCTGCGTACGCTCTATCGGAGGGCGCCGTCGAGCCTGTGCAGTTTGTCGCGAAAATCGCAGCGAACGCCGGGCTCGAAGCGCCGAAGGGTCTTTCCGAAACCCTTATCGCCAACGCGGAAGCAATTCGTAACTCCGCGCGCGGCGAATTGTTCACCTACGCCGATGCCGCGTCGAAACCAGTGAAGGATGCAGGCTCGGCCGAAGACTTCTGGAAAGCGCTCTGCGAGGGCGCCTGCTGGGTTGACTCGAAGTCGCCCAACACACAGCCCGCACGCTTTTCACTCCTGGCGAAAGTCACAGAGCCAGCGCACTCCGATCAAGCGGGAATTCCCGCTCACGCTTGTGCCTTTCGGCTGGCGCGACGGCATGGCGCAATCCTCGCCGTTGATCAGCAAACTGTATCAGGAATCAGGGTTGCGTGAACCGCTCAACAGCGTTCGCATGAATCCGGAAACTGCCGCAAACGCCGGAGTGCAAGACGCCAGCGTGGCTGTTATCGAAACTCCCGCCGGCACGACGCGCTGCATGGTTATTGTCAGTGCAGCGGTGCTACCTGGTGTGCTGGAAGCGGCAACCGGCGCGCAGTCCGGAGTACTCGACATTGCAGAAGTGGAATCGGATGCTACATGGCGCATATCGAGCGCCAGGATCCGGAGGGCATAATGGCACACACTCAAGAACCGAAACATCGCTACGGCATGGTGATCGACGTCGATCGCTGCAATGGGTGTGGCGCCTGCATGCTGAGCTGCGCGGTAGAAAATAATGTGCCGCCGGCGCAACCCGGAACCAACGATCGCACGGGCATAACCTGGCTCCGCGTAAGCCGCATGGAAACCGGAGACACGCCCGCGGAAAACCGCGCCGTGTTCATCCCGGTCATGTGCCAGCAATGTGGACATGAGACACCCTGCGTAACGGTTTGTCCGCAGAACGCGGTCGATGTCGATCCTGTAACGGGTGTTGTCGGCCAGATGCCTGAGCGCTGCCTGGGTTGCCGCTACTGCATGACGGCCTGTCCGTATCACGCGCGCTACTTCAACTGGCGCGATCCCGTTTGGCCCGCGGGCATGGAACTGACACTCAATCCTGATGTTGCTCCGCGCATGCGCGGCGTGGTCGAAAAATGCAATTTCTGTCACGGCCGTCTGCACGCCGCGCAACAGAAAGCGGCCGCTGAAGGCAAGAAGGAAATTGATCCGGCAGACTACGTACCCGCATGTGCCGAAGCCTGTCCGGCGCAGGCGATCACGTTCGGCGATCTGAACGATTCGAAATCGGAAGTGGCCCAGCTTGCCCGCAGTGAAGGCTCATTCCAAATGCTGGAGAAGCTCGGCACGCAACCGAAAGTTTATTACCGCTCCCGTCAAAAATGGGTCGGCGAAATGCTACAGGGCGGATTCGCAAGCCGCAAGAAGGAGACCCGCAATGGCTAGCGCGGCACTCGATAAACAACTCATTACGCGGCGCCTGAATCGCTGCTCGTTCCCGCAATTCACGGCATGGTTACTGCCGTGGTTCGGCGTGCTGGCGGTTGCGGCCTACGCCATCTACCTTGTTCTATTTCAAGGCTTGTATCACACGAACATGGACAACCGTTTCGCGTTCGGCGTGTGGATCTTTCTCGATCTCACCGTGATCGCGCTCGGCGCAGGCGCGTTCTTTACAGGATTCCTTTTATACGTCTTGAAGAAGCACGAGTTGAAAGCAGTTATCAACAGCGCCGTCGTTATCGGCTTCATCTGTTATAGCGGTGCGGTTGCGGTGCTCGGCATCGACGTCGGCCAACCGCTACGCGCGTGGTTCACGTTCTGGCACCCGAACGTTCATTCCATGCTGACCGAAGTCACGTTCTGCATCACGTGCTATCTGACTGTGCTTGCGATCGAGTATGTGCCGGTTGTGCTGAAAAACAGGCAGCTGCGACAAGTACCTTCGTTTCTCGTTTTTGAATGGGAATTGCACAAGCTGATTCCTGTCCTCGCGCTGCTGGGAACGATTCTTTCGTTCTTCCACCAGGGTTCGCTCGGGCGGGCTCTACGGAGTGCTGCGCGGCCGGCCTTTCGCATTCCGCGAAGGCTTCGGCATCTGGCCCTCGACGTTCTTCCTGTTCATCATTTCTGCGGCGGCAGTCGGACCGAGCTTCATAATTCTTACCACCTGGCTGGTATCGAAAATCTCGAAGAAGAAGCTGGTGCGGCCTGAAGTCTTCGGCCTGCTCGGCAAAATCTCCGGCTCGCTGCTGCTCGTGTATGTGCTGCTGAAATCGGTAGACACGCTCATCTGGATGAACCGCACTTCACCCGGAGCGGGATTCGCCGCCTCAGCGTATTACATGTGGGAACCTTTCGGCAGTTGGGTGCTGTTCGCCGAAATCATCGCACTCGGCCTGGTGCCCGCGTTGATCCTGCTAAATGAAAAGAAGCGCGCAGACATGCGCTGGCTGATTCCGGCCGCGCTGCTGGCCTGCTCGGGAGTTACGCTCAATCGCCTGGTGATGACGATCCAGACGCTCGCGCTGCCGACGCTCCCGTTCGACCGCTTTCTCACATACTGGCCAAGCTGGCAGGAATTTGCGACCTTCGGGGGCGTGATCGCCTACGGCGTCGTGGTCTATTCACTGTCTTTCCGATATCTGAATTTATTCCCGCAGGAAAAAGAACTTACTAGAGGCTGATGGAGGCTTGCAATGTTTCCCAACGTATATGGATTTAGCTGGACGCCCGGTTACCTGATCTTCCTTGGCGTTTTCTTCACGGTGCTCACCGTGATTCTGGTGACGCTCGCCACTGCGGTCTATCGCATGAACCGCGAGATCCGCCGCCTGAAGGTCGATGCGATCCGCTGGAAGTCTGAGTTCCACGATCTTCCCGCCGCGGACCGAGCCTGCCGCCATCAGTTGACCGGCGAGTTTAAAGACCGCGTTTGCGAGGTGGGCTTCGATTGTGGGCAGTGTGTTACGCACGCCAAGCTCGTGCAGAAACACCCGGTCGCCGCAGCCGAAGACAGCGAGGTCGGCGGCATCGAAATTCCAGCAGACCGCATGTATCATCGCGGGCACACCTGGGTTCGTCAGGAAGAAGACGGCACCGTAACGGTAGGTCTCGATGCACTCGGAACGCGGCTGTTCGGCGAACCGGACAAAATCGATTTGCCGCAGTCCGGAGCTAAGCTGCACACCAACGCACCGGCCTGGATCATGCGTCGCGGCGATCTCGCAGTGCGCGTGCTCGCGCCAGTCGATGGCGAAGTCGTCGAAACCGGCGGAGCGGGCAAGGACTTCTATCTGCGTCTGAAACCGCTCGGCGAAAAGATGGAAACCGCGCACCTGCTGCGTGGCGCGGAAGTGAAGCCCTGGATCTCCAGGGAACTCGAACGGCTCCAGATCATGCTCGCACCCGCAGCAGTCGGAGCCAGCCTGGCCGATGGCGGCGTGCCCGTGGCAGACATGCCGAAAGCAATGCCCGAAGCCAACTGGGAAACCGTCTGGGCCGAGATGTTCCTGGAGGCCTGATCCGGTAAAATGTTGCTCAAAAATCTATTTTGGTCACAGTGTCGAAGAGGACCAGACGGGGATTTTCTACCGTCGCGATAGCTCATTGTTCGTTGCCCGAGGATGTCCGAACTTTCCGGACTTCAAAGCATGCGGAACATACTATTACCTGTGGAGTGGGACGCAGTTTAAGCTACTGCGGCGAATTCCCATGAAGCCGCTAGATCAATTAGCGCGGAATCTCGTAGCGCGTGATCTTGAAATGTTCTTGAAGGCCTGATTAGAGGCACGCGCGTCAGCAATTGCGCTCTAACTAGCGCGGAATCTCGTAGCGCTTGATCTTGTCGTACAGCGTGGATCGATCGATACCCAGCACGGAGGCGCACTCCTTGATGTTGCCGGCAGTGCGCTGCAGGGTCTCGATGATCGCGTGTTTCTCCAATTCCTCCAGCGTCATGTTCGGGGGAATTACCGGTGCCACGCCGGTCGCGCATCGCGCGGAACAGAAACTCGATATCGTCCTCGGTCAGCACAGTGCTGCGGCAGGTTGCCATCGCGCGTTCGATCGCATTTTCCAACTCGCGAACATTACCCGGCCAATCATATTCGAACAACAGCTTCAGCGCGCCTTCGGAAATGCCGGTGACTTCCTTGCCCAATTCGTGCGATAGCCGTTCCAGAAAATGCTGCACCAACATCGGAATGTCCTGACGGCGTTCGCGCAGCGGCGGAATACGGATCTCAATCACGTTAAGCCGATAGAACAGATCCTCGCGAAAGCGCCCCGCTTTTACTGCCTCTTCCAGGTTGACGTGCGTGGCCGCAATCACGCGGCAATCGACCTGCACCTCCTGCGCGCCGCCGAGTCGATAGAAGCTGCGCTCCTGCAAAACGCGCAACAGGTCCACCTGCAGCTTAGGCGAGATATCCCCAATCTCGTCGAGAAAAATCGTCCCGCTGTCGGCGAGTTCAAATTTGCCGCGACGCAAGGAATCCGCGCCGGTGAACGCTCCTTTCTCATGCCCGAACATTTCGGATTCGAGCAGCGTTTCCGACAACGCCGCACACGAGACCGCGATAAACGGATTCGCCGCGCGATTGCCCGAATTAGTGAATCGCGCGCGCGACGAACTCCTTGCCCGTTCCGCTTTCGCCGCGAATCAGCACCGTGCTGCGCAGGTTGGCAATCTCGCTGCCCAGGTGCAGAATCTCCCGCATCTTGGGATCCCTGCTGACGATGTCGCCGAACTCGTACTGGCGCGCCAGTTTCTTGCGTAGAATGGTGTTCTCGCGCTGCAGATTTTTCACCTTGATGATGCGGCTCACCAGCAGCGAAATTTCTTCCGGATTGCACGGCTTGACGATGTATTCCTGCGCGCCTTCCTTCATCGCCGCAATCGCGGTGTCGACCGTCGCATAGGCCGTAATGATAATCACCGAAGCATCCGGATGCAGTTTACGGACAGCCATCATGGTCTCGATGCCGTCCATGCCACCGGGCATTTTCAGATCGATAAAGTAGATCGCGTAGTCCTTCTCTTTGGCTCTTTCGACAGCCTGCTTGCCGTTCGACGCGGTGTCAACCTGATAGCCGTCTTCGCGCAGCCAAGCCGCCAGCGACTCGCACATGATCTCTTCGTCATCGACAACCAGAACGTTCCATCGTGTTTTCATTTCAATCTCTCTTCGCCCGGCATCTGCTCCATGAGCAACGCGCGGCAACCTTCACAGAATCCGCCGCCCTTCATATCAAGCTGGCGTATGTTCGTGCACAGCGACATGACGCAGCGCACATCCGGGCAATGCACCAATCCGAACGTGTGCCCGATTTCATGCAGGATTTCCTTCCCCGCGCGTTCGGCCAGCAACTCGGGATTCGCCGGTAATCCATAAAATTCCTGCCGCAGGCGCGCCAGCGAAACAAGGGCCGCTTCGCCACCCACCTGCGCTTGTCCGTAAACAAAACTCAGCATCGGAATGAACAGATCCTTTTCTGTCAGTCCGCAAATCTTAAATGCCTCGCCTGGTCTTCTCGGCAGCAAATCCCGAAGCACCAGGCTTGAATTGTATTGCCCGCGCTGCTCGTCCCACGCATATTCCGGCGCAGGTAATGGCGCAAGATCCAGCGGATCCGCATACAGCACCACTCGAATCGCACGGCGGCCCACTTCGATCACAGCCGGATCCACATCTCCCACAGGAGCGAGGCAAATCACGTTCACGCCTTGCGTCCAGCCTCCACCGCGCCGGACGGAAGCACCACGTCGGTCGTTTCTGGCGGGGTCAGCGGCAGGGTTACGGTGAAAGTGGTTCCTTCGCCCACTTTGCTGCGCGCCACCACTTCGCCACCGTGCGCCTCCACAATTCCGTACAGCACGGCCAACCCAAGTCCGACGCCCTTGCCCTCCGGTTTGGTCGTGAAGAACGGATCGAAAATACGCCTCAGATTTTCAGGCGGAATGCCCTCGCCCGTGTCGCGTACCGCAAGTGTGATAGCGTCGTCCTTAGGCGCCTTGCGCGTCCTCACCGTCATCACCCCGCCGGAGTTGTTCTGCATCGCTTCCGCGGCATTCAGCACCAGGTTCAACACTACCTGTTGAATCTGCGAACTGTCGCAGGAAACCAGCGGCAGCGACTCATCGAGATCGAGATCGAGTTCCACATTGGCCAGCTTGAGTTTGTGCGAGATCAGCGAAACCGTCGACTTCACGATCTTGTTGATGTCGGCCTCCGCGCGGTGCGGCTTCGAACGGCGCGAGAACGAGAGCAGGTCGGAAACGATGCGTCCTACGCGGGTCGTTTCCGAACTCACTTGCGAAAGGTATTTGCGGAACTCGGGTATGCGCTCTGGTGGAATTCCGTCATCTTTCAGGATGCGTTGCATCAGCATCGATAAGTTCAGAACGCCCGCCACGGGGTTGTTGATCTCATGCGCAACGCTCGCCGAAAGCTGGCCGAGGGAAACCAGACGGTCGCTCTGCAGCAGTTTCTGGTGTGCGCTCTTGAGCTGCTCCGTGCGCTCTTCGACCTTTGTTTCGAGGGTCTGCGTGAACTCGTTCAGCTCCGAAAGCGCCTGTCTCAAGCGCTCGCGCATGATGTCGAAAGATTGCGCGAGGTTGTCGAGATCTTCGCTGTTGTGCGGGATCGCGATCGGCTGCTCGAGGTTCATTTCGCTGACCTTCTTTGTCGCGGCAATCAGGCTCGCAATCGGCTGGGCCAGAAAGCGCCTTGTGAACAACACGATGAAGAGGCTGATCAACAGAATCTGTACCGCATAGACCGCTGCCGTGCGCAGTTCGGCCTTCCAGACTTCGCGATCGACTTCGGCCAGATCGAGCGTAACATCCAATACCCCGAGCACCTTCAAATTCGCGGGATGCGCATGACAGGAAGCCTGGCTGCACGAGGGTTCGTTGTAAATCGGCGTAACGATCGTGAGGTTGCGGCCCTTGTCCGGACGTTCCGTGACCAGGGTTCTCGATTGGGCGTTTAACGCAATGTGCGTCTTGTCGTTCGTGTGACAGATTGTGCAGACGGGTTGGGCCTTATCGACGCGCTTCTCCGGATCTCCGCGCAGCGTGGAGTACATCACATGGCCTTCGCGGTTGAAGATGCGTATGCGCTCGACTCCCTGCTTCTCGGCGACGGTCTGCATCACCTCATACGCGCCGCTGCGATTATCGAGCAACATGGCGTGCCAGGTGGCGCTCGTGATGCCTCGGGACAGCTGGTCCGCGCCCAGGATCATGGCATCGAGCAGATGCTGTTCCTGCGCCTTGATGCTGATCGCCCCCGCAATCACGCCCACGATCAGGACGATCACGGTCAGCGAGACGATCAGTTTTTGCGCCAAACCGCGCGGCATCATAATTAAGAGTTTCCGACTCTATTATGCAGCAGGAAACGTCAAGATGGGAGGGTACAGATTGGTAAACATTGCCTCGGAAGCTAGAAACACCTAGAATCAAAGGTGTAGTAATGTCGGGGCGTAGCGCAGCCTGGTAGCGCACCTGCCTTGGGCGCAGGGGGTCGAGTGTTCGAATCACTCCGCCCCGACCATTTCTATCAACAACTTGCAAGGGTAGACTCTACAGGAAACTGCCCTTTGTGTCAGGTTTTGTGTCAGGACTCTTTAGCGCACCATCCATCCTGCTTGCTCTTCCGCCTTGCAGAGCCATAGCCACCGACGCCACAGGGAGCCATTAAGGGCACGACCAAGCGGGTTTGGCAGAGTGACTTGAACGCAGCTTGCGGAAGCCACAGGATAGTTTCCGATAACCGGGATTTACGGCCACCTAGCCGGAATTTCAGCAACTGACGTACCAGGAAAAGACCTTCCGGGCATAGGTCAAAGGACAATATGGACTGCTTTCCCGTGTGTATGGACGAGTGCCCCTTTCCCACCCTCGCCGACGCTTACGAGATCAGTACGCGGTAGTACACGGTTACACTACGCCGTTCGTTTGTACCTGATACGGGGCATACGCTGTGCGGGTCGGAATCGAACCGACTAATGCTGCCCTCGCACTACCAGATCGGCATTTCCCTGCCGGAGGGTCGCACTCGCCTCTCGTTTACGTCAACTACCTGCTCGTCCTAGTCCAACAAAGTCGTCAACCAATCCGCTTCCTGTATCCGTGTGTCAAGCTCCCGGTACTCCCTCGCAAGCTCATCAGCCTTCCGCTGTGTCGCCGCGACACTCACTGTACTAATGAACTTCACCTCCGAGCGTGTGGTGCGGCCTTGCGATGTTGAGGCAGCATTGGCCAGTTCCCGGTATGCGTTGTACCGTATTTTCAAAACGTCCCGTTCTGCAAGGGAGTCCGCCAGCGTTCCGGCACCGAATCGTGACGCCGCGTTTGTCCGGTTGATACGCTGGATCAGCAAGGTCAATTCTCGCGCCGATTTCTCCAGCTCGGACTGCAGTTCGGTAGGATCCTCCTCCGGTGCGTCGCCTTCCTGAATGCGCGCGTTCTTGACCAGCCTCTGCTTCAATTGTTCCAGACGTTTCTGGAGATCTGCACGTAACGCTAGTGCCTCAGCAATTTTCATCCAAAGCCTTCCCTTGCAGTATTCTAACAGTCCATCCACACCTGCACGCCGATTCTATCGCGAGATCGCGCAGACGAGAGATCATCGGTGATGCGTGACCGCCAGTGAATGTCCGAGAACGAAGCGGCGTTGAGATGTTCGCTTGGTTTGTCGCCGACGCGCAAACGTGGTCGGTTCCACCGGAAAAATCACATTGCGGACGAAAGACGGCGTTACCGGAGAAGACAGCTGCGACGCTCACGGTACATTTTAAAGCGCGATAACCGAACGGCTTATTCAAGTGCTGTCGTCGAGCAGGTCCAGAACGTAAAGCGGCACGGAAGCGTGCAGCGCTTCGCGCAGGCAGCGGGCATGGCAGAACATGCCTGCGTATGCTGCCGCTCCTTTAGACCGTCAAAGCACGTGGTGTAGCTCAATAATCCCACGTCCGCTCCGAGCCTATCTACAGTCTTTCCGCAGAAACAACACTGGTATCTGTGCTCGTCGGTATCCGGTTTACTGGTCGCTCCCACGTTCCAATTGTAGTGCCGCGGCGGGTTGTGGTCGCAAAACGGCGTTACCGTAGATCGCGACCGAACCACCGGAGAAATGCACTACTCACAAGGGAAGCCCAGATCGGAACTTGACTCTTCGAGCCACCAGAGCCGAACCCCATGTGCGGTCTGTGCGTGCAATTTCGCGCCGATCATTCGCATGACCAATTGAAGCGCCTGGATGGCATCTACGCCGTATGCTGCCCGGACCTTCTCGTCTCCGAGTCCAACAATTTGCCAAGGACAATACCAGTCACTGGGCGGCTCCTTCGATTGTTGCGGGGCACCAAGCAAAACCCGTATGACACGATGACCTTCGTCAGGGTCGTCGCAGTGGAGCAGTCGTTCGGCTATAGCGCTCCCGATCTCAGTTGGCATCATCTATCTCATCCTAATTCTTTGCTAGGATTCTAGTCTTGAGTGCTTGGGTCAGTTTTCGCACAGTTCTTCTGTGCGCGCTGGCAGTGGGATTACTGCCGGGCGCACCGCGAACCGCTGCCATTGCTGTCGAGTATCCGCTGCAGGGATCGGTCTTCCCGCCCGAGTTTCCTCCCCCGACATTTCTCTTTCGCGACGAGAGCGGGGCCGACGCCTGGGTCGTCGAGATCCTACTCGCTGGTAGCGCGCGGCCAGTGCTGAGCCGCAATTTGTCGCAAGCTGGGAGGTGGACTCCGGATCGTGAAATCTGGGAAACGATCAAGAAGGTTTCCACGTCCGCCGCCGCGATAATCAAGTTCACCGGATACCGCAAGAAGCAGCCTATCTCAAGCGGCCAAGTCAGAATTTTCACCTCTTCGGACCCTGTGGGCGCTCCGATCTTTTACCGTGAAGTGCCGTTGCTGCCCTCGGAAACAGAGAAGGGGGTAATCAAACCACTGGACCAGAGTGCGGTTCGGCTGATCAGGTGGCGATTGCGCGACGTCAGTCAAACGGAAAGCCGTATTGTGATGGAAGGCCTGCACACTTGCGCGAACTGTCACTCCTTTTCACGCGACGGCAAAACGATGGGACTGGACGTAGACGGCCCGCAAAACGACAAGGGGCTGTACGCAATACTCCCGGTTCAACCGAGCATGTCGATCCGGAACGAAGACGTTGTGGCGTGGAGCACGTTCCGAGGCAAGCTCGGTGGCAGGCAGAGGGTCGGGTTCATGTCGCAAGTTTCGCCGGATGGGCAAACGGTGATAACAACCATCAACGACCCCGGAGTGGATGAGACGGAGTACCAGAGGCGGAAGAGCATGAAGGAAGTCGCCTTGAACTACTACGTCGCGAATTTCAAGGACTACCGTTTCCTGCAGGTGTTTTTTCCAACCCGCGGTGTGCTCGCGTGGTACAGCAAAGCATCCGGACGGTTGAATCCCCTGCCCGGCGCGGACGACCCGAAATACGTACACACGAATGCGGTCTGGAGCCCCGATGGCGAGTACCTGGTATTCGCGCGGGCGGCAGCGATGGACCCTTATGCGGTTGGCGCACCCGTTGCCGTGCGGGCCAATGATCCGAACGAAACCCAGATCCGTTATGACCTCTACCGGATACCGTTCCGGGATGGAAGAGGAGGCCAGCCGGTGCCAATTGCCGGAGCCTCAGGCAACGGGAAAAGCAACAGCTTTCCAAAGGTCTCGCCGGATGGCCGCTGGATCGTCTATGTCCAGAGCCGGAATGGTTTGCTGATGCGACCTGACAGCGAACTGTACGTGGTGCCCGCATCCGGGGGCACGGCGCGCCGTATGAACTGCAACACGAAACTGATGAACTCGTGGCATAGCTTTTCGCCGAACGGCAGGTGGATCGTATTCTCGTCCAAATCCCGCTCGCCGTACACGCAGATGTTCCTCACGCACTTCGACGAAAACGGCAACGACAGTCCGCCCATCCTGATCGAAGGAGCGACAGATGCGAACCGGGCGGTGAACATCCCGGAGTTCGTCAACATCCCTCCGGACGGAATGCTGAAGATCGACGCGCCGGCCACCGAATACTATCGAGTGGTGGACCTCGCCTCGGATTTGATGAAGAAGAATCAGTTCGAGGCGGCAGCCGCGGAGTGGAAGAAGGCCATTGAGCTCAACCCGGCCGAGGCGAAGCCGTACAACAACCTGGGAATGTCTCTGGCGCGCACGGGCAAAGAGCCCGATGCGATCCCGCAGTTCGAAAAAGCGCTGGAACTGAGTCCGGAGTATCCGGAAGCACACAACAACCTGGGTGTGGCCCTGGTCGGACAGAAAAAGGTGGCCGAAGCGATCGTGCATTTCGAGAAAGCTATCGATCTGAATCGGAGCTATGGCAGTGCGTACGGAAGTCTGGGTAGCGCTCTGATCCAGCAGGGCCGGGTTTCCGATGCGATTCCGGCCCTGCGGAAGGCCATTGAACTCAATCCGGGTGGCATTGAGTCGTATTACAACCTGGCGATCGCGCTCGCAAAGCTAGGCCGAATGCCGGAGGCGGCCGAAGTCCTCCGGCAAGTCGGCGAGATTTCTAAAGGCCAGGCGGCCCCGGTTCAGAAGTGAAACCGCAGCACGTACTGCAACTCGCGGCCGCGGTTCTTTTGCGTCGTGGCGCGCCCGAAGTTGGCATCCGTGTACTTGGTATTCGGGTCGTTGAAGATGATGCTGTTGGATAGGTTGTAGCCCTCGATCCGCAGTTCCAGTTTGCGCTTTTCGCCGACCCTGAATTCCTTTTGGAGAGTCTGGTCGAACGTAATGGCGCGCGGTCCGAGAATTCCGAGTGCGAACGTATCCGCCGCAGTCGCGTAGGCTCCCAACTGTCCAAACTTCGTGACGTCGAACCATCGGTCCGGTGTAGGGTGGTCCAACTTGGGGTTGCCGTTCACGGTAATGCCAGAGAAGGAGAGAAGCGCGCCGCTCTGGTAACGCATGATGGAACTGGTGACCCATCCGCCGATTGCGTAATCGAGTGCGCGAGGCACGTTAGCGGCGAACCTGCGGCCCTTTCCAACCGGCAACTTCCACACTGCCGAGGAAACCAGACGATTCCGCGGATCCTGGCTCTGATATTTCGTGAAGTAATTGTTGTAGGTATCCAGGGTCCCGTTAAGCCGCCACTGGTACTTACGCATATAGGCATATGAGGCAACCAGCGTTAGGCCGTTGCGCATGGCCCGCTGGACCCGGATCTTTCCCGCCTGGAACATGTAATGGCCGCCCGGGCTATAGTCCGAGGTAATGGTCGTGTATTGCGGATACGGTGTTAGCAGGCTGTTGATGGTAACCTGAGCCTGGTTGCGGAGCGTGCCGGGGAATTGCTGTGGCGTGAGGATGTTATAGAACGGATTGGGCACGGTCTTGGTGCCCGCATTGCCGAGGGCCGAAGTGATCTTGGGGTCGGCCAAATTGAGGTTCCGGTTGTAGGGCACGTTGAAACCGAAATTGCCAAAGTACTCAAACTGCGCGACCATCTGGGCTGGCAGATTCTGTTGCACGGAGAGCGTCAGGCGGTCATTGCCTTGGGTGTGCATGTCCTGGTTAAAGAACGCCGCCGGTCCTCCAAGATTGGTGTAACGGCCGAGGCTCTGGCCGATAACCGGCTGCAGCGGGTTAGTGGACGGGAACGGATTGCTGAATACCGCTTGCGGTACACCCTGAAGCACAGGTAGAGGATTGCTCGTGACCGAATAGCCAGGATAGGGATAGGTCCCTTGAGTGTCGATCATCTTCTCGGGCGGCACAAAGTACCTGCCATATCCGAACCGGATGGCAGTTCTTTGGGTCAGGGCGAATACCGCGCCGATCCGTGGCATGAAATTGTCGAGCGCCGGGTTCCAGGCACCCCGGTTGTCCTTGTTCGCGAAGAGCCACGCGCCTGTGAAGCTCGGGGCGCGCAGATTCGGAACCGCTGCATAAACCGCGGCAGGCAACTGCGGCGGGTTTTTCTGGAACTCGGGTATTGGATCGGTAAGATCGAGGTAACGCGAGATCCGATTTTCTGGATCGGTGGACGGGCCATTGTACTCCCACCGGAACCCGAGGTTCAAAGTGAGACGGCGAGTGATCTTGTAATCGTCCTGGAAGAACAGGCCCCAGCAGGGGTTTCTCGGAGTTTGCTTGGGCATATTCGATACCGCCGAATTCTGATCGAGGGCCCCCAGCAGGAAGGTAGCCCAGGCGTTCCCGTTCAACCGGAGATTTGGACTGACGTATGTGCTGGCAGTGTGATCCGCCACGAATTGAAAGGCCATGAACTGCGGCCTGGAGGCATCGACGATAGTATTCCGGTACTCCGAGCCGACCTTGAGATAATGGCGCCCCATCGCCTTGGAGACCTTCAGCGAACCACTCCAGGTGTGCGCATTCAGCCAGTAATAAGAGGGCTTTCCAAACGCGTTGTTCTTGTCGGTGACCCAAAAGCCGGGGTGGTTCAACAGCACCTGGTCCTTCAGGTACGGCTCGTACCAGTTGTTGTTCGGCCAGAACTCGGAAAGGCCGCCGGGCTTCATCTCCGCGCGCTCGTCGCGCTGAGCGTCGTGATAGCCCACCCAACCCATACGGTAATCGATCACCGTGGTGGGATTCAGTGTGTAGATGGCTTCGCCGCTGAAGTTCCTGGCGTCAGCCCAACCGCCTCCGGAGGTAGCGGCGAACGGTGAGTCGTTATAGAACTTCATCAACTGCAGCGAATGCTGCATGCCGACGCGGGCGAAGGTTTTCAGCCTCTCGCTTACGTTGTAGTCGATGCGCTCGGCAAAGTTCCAGTAGTTCTGGGCGCGCGGGAAACCGATCTGGAAGTTATTGGCGCCCGTGATGTCCGTTCCCGGACCGTTGGGAGCCCACATGTATTTCATAAACTTCTGCGAGGTGGGGTCAATCCGGTTTTGCGGGATGATATTCCCGGCGAAGGGCTGCCGTGTAATGGTCTTCCCGTCGGCGCTAACTGTGGTGGTATTCGGGTCGTAGATCGTGCGAAGTGTTCCCGACTGGTTCAGGTCCTTCGAGAAATCTCCCGTTCTTTCCAAATCGGTCGGCATCGTTAGAGTGGCAACGTTCGGATTGGTGTTGCGCCACCGCTCGTAAGAGGTGAATGAGAAGACCTTGTTTTTCCGGATAGGGCCGCCGGCGGTCCCCCCGAAGATGTGCGCTCGTGTCACCGACCCGGTGTGTACTACCGAGTTGCTCTCGGCGTTGATGGCGGGGTTGCGTCCGAAATAGTACGAGCTGCCATGCCACTGGTTGGTCCCGTGCTTCATTGACAGGCTGATGAAAGCGGCGCCGCTATTGCCGAATTCCGCGTCGACCGCGACGGAGGTCACGGTGAACTCCTGCACCGCATCCATGGTCGGTACATACCCGCCTTTTCTGCCGGGCTGGGTTGTCGATCCGTCGAGCAGTGTGTCGTTGTTCCGGTTGTTGTCGCCGCCCACGTTGTAGCTGCTGCTGCTCCACAGGTTGGAAGGCAGATCGCCCGCGAGATCGGCCGAGTAGTTACTGACTACAAGGGGATCCATCAACGCCAGGTGGCCGGGGTTGCGAGAAACCTCCGGCAGATAATCGAGCATTTCGCGGGTGATGGTCTGCTCGGAAGTCGGACTGTTGAACTGGACGGACACGGGATTATCTGTGACGGTCACGCTCTCGGAGAGAGTGCCGACGTCGAGCTTGGCGTGCACTGTGAGGTTGGCCTGCGTCTCGACCAGAATGTTCTTCTGGATAAACTGGCTGAATCCGGTCGAAGAAACCGTAATCTGATACTGTCCGGGTTCAACGAAATCGAAAAGATAAGAACCCTGCTCGTTGGTATCTCGTGTGGATTGTACGGCGGTCTGCGTATTCTGCAGAACGACCTTTGCGCCAGGGATGGCGCCTCCGGACTTGTCTGTGACGAAGCCCTGAATTTTGGCACGATAGTCCTGCGCCGGCAGCATGGCGGCGGCGAGCAGGCTGAGCACGACGAGTTTATGCATAATGGCCTCACTGGCTCCCCGGCTACGGGCGGCGCCCTACAGGTCCCGCCCCTTTAAATGTTGGGGAATGGAGGCATTGTACCCTCTTTATCCGAAAATGACAATCTATGTGCCGCCGCCGCGGTACACTGCCGTTGGATCTGCGTTCCGGAGGCGGACGAGTCGCCAAATCTGTAGAATAATCCGAGGGAAAACCAACGTGAAATTTCTTTCAAGGACGTAATCATCGAACTGGAGTTCCGTTTCCGGAAGGAGCCTGAGGAGAAAGCTGTTTGCCGGATTTCGGCAAGCAATCCGGAACTGGTTCCGCGAGCGTACGCGATTTCAGGCTGGGCGAATGCCGACAGCAAAGAGCGGGCTCTCGGCATGGTACTGGAACATGATGAATGGAAACCCGGGCAGATCACCACGGTCGCGAATCGGCCCGCAGAGTTTCAGTCAGGCAACTGGTACTCGATGCGCCTGGATGTGATCGGCAATCAGGGCGCAGTGACAGCCAACGGCGTTAACGTCTCCGGTTCCCCTTCCGAAAACAGGGCTCTGCCCGCACGAGTTGCGGCGATTGCGCGTTTACGAAGCCAACCCGAATCCCGCGTGGAAGCAGCCATTAGTGGCTTCTACGCCTTAGCGGAGTTCGGTTGTCACCAAGCCTGCGGATCTTGCATCCTTGTAGTAGAAGTCGAATATGCCACTGTACGAATATCGCTGCCAGAAGTGCGGCAAGGCCTTTGAACTGCTGCGCCGGATGTCAGATGCCGACCGTGAACTGGAGTGTCCGGAATGCAAGTCGGCGGAGGTCGAACGGTTGTTATCGACGTTCTCCTCCGGCGGATGCAAACCGTCCGGGGCAGGCAGATTCACTTGAGCACGCTAGACGCGGCCGGTCGGCCGCGACAGATTTCTACAGTTACTTTGAAGACGCCGTACGCGTTGCCGTGATTTCTCCGGAGAGGAACCGCTCGATGCGCCGGAGCACCTCGTCCATGCCGTGCCGCACGTGTTGCCGCATGACGCGATCGGCGCGTTCCGGATCTCCAGCCGACAGTTCGTCAACCAGCTCGGCGTGCATGGCGTCAACAGCCTCTGCCATCCGCCGGACCTCTTCCTTCTCCGCAGAACTAGCCTTCTCGGCAAAGAGCCGTGCGGATTGCGATTCCAACGCTTCACGGATCACGTAGTTGCCGCGCACGTCGTTGACGGTGGGCAACCTCCCGCGCGTGCCAACTCGTGGCCAGCTCTCGAGAAGACCGTCGTGTTCCAGACGCTGCAAGGCAGGAAGCTCATTCCCAGCTGTTTGGCTAGCGGACGCCGCGCGATCGCCGCTCCGGGCGGCAGTTCCCCGCGCAGAATCATTCGGCGCACGGTCTGATAGGCCTGTTCGGAGAGAGAGCCGCGCAACGGCTGCGTCTTTAAGATTTTCTTGGCAGGCATCGTAGATACTCCCGTCAATGTTTGTACGGCCACGGCCCCTGGCTGAACAAGCCGCCGTCAACGTACAGGGTTTGTCCGGAGATGAAGGACGCGCCATCGCCCGCCAGGAAGGCGACCGCCGCAGCGACGTCCTCGACGTGGCCGATCCGGCGCAAAGGTGTCAATGGCGACCATGTTGCGTCATAGTCTGGACTCTCCTGCTTCGTGCGCTCAATCTCCACGGCACCGGGGGCCACGCAGTTCACGCGAATCTTCCAAGGTCCGAACTCAACCGCCGACACGGCCGTCAGATTCTCGATGCCGCCCTTGGAGGCGCAATAATCACCCAGGCAGGGAAAAGGCAATTTCGATGCGCCCGATCCTATGTTGATGATCGAGCCGCCGTGGCCGCGCATCAGGCGCGCCGCCCGCTGACTGCAAAGAAACGTTCCCTTGAGATTGGTTCGGATGGTGCGGTCCCAATCCTCTTCGCTCAATTCAGCCAGGGGACTCCACGTCTGTACGCCAGCGTTGTTGACCAGCACGTTCAGGGGTCCGGCGCCTGTCTCGGCGAGCTCCGCGAACATGCGGTCAACCTGGTCGCTATAACCGACGTCGGCTTGCACGACCCATGCCTGCCTTCCGGCGTCTCGGACATCTGCCGCAGTGGCCCGGGCGCCTGGTTCGTCGCTGTTGTAGTTGACCGCCACGTCCCAGCCGGCCACGGCCAGCGCTTGGGCAATGCCGCGGCCGATCCCTTTGCTCGCTCCCGTAACCAAAGCCAGACCTTTCATTTGGAACCTCAATTCGGGCCGCACGCTAACAATACCTTCCCGCCTTCCTTGCGCTCACAAAGATCGAAGGCGGTCCGCCACTCGTCCAACGGCAGCACGTGCGTGATCACCGGATCCAAATCGATCGCACCTTGTTCGAAGATTCGCATAACACCTTCCCAGCTTTGGAGCGAGTGGCCAACTGAGCCAAACACCTCGAGCTGCTTAAACAGAAACTGGTCGAAGGGCAACGTGATATCGTGCCCGACGATTCCGACCTGCACGAGTTTACCCCGCTTGCGCAGGGCCTCTATCGATGACCTCACTGAACTCTCCGCGCCGGAGCAGTTTACCGCGATATCCACGCCTCTTCCGCGGGTCTCTTCCAGTATCACGCTCTGTAGGTCCTCTTTTGAGATATCGACGGTCAATGCGGCGCCCAGGCGCTTGGCTATTTGCAGTCGCGCCTCGTCACTGGCAGTTCCGGCGACGATCACCTTGCAGCGATGCGCCACCAACATTGTCAGGCACAGCAATCCGATGGGCCCTGGACCGGACAACAGCACCGTATCTCCGGCGCGAAAGCGGGTCAGTTCATCGACAGCCTGGACGGCACAGGCGAATGGCTCGGCCAGCGCAGCCTGCTTGAGTCCGACGCGCGCAGGGAGCTTGTACACCATGTCCTGCCGGACCACGGCATATGGCGCGAAACTCCCGTGGACCCCGTGGCCCATGCCTCGGCGAACCGCGCAGAACATGTAATAGCCGCTGCGGCAGTATTCGCATTCGCCGCAAACGACCGCCGACGAAGGTAGCACCGTGACTCGCTCCCCGGGGGCGATCCGAGTAACTTCCGAGCCAACTTCGACCACTATGCCCGAGAATTCGTGCCCAAGGATGACGGGCGGATAGTTCCGGAACCGGTCATGGAATACGTGCAGGTCGGTGCCGCAGATGCCGGTGTAGGCTACTTCAATCTTGACCCCGTCCGGGGTGCACAGCGGCTCAGGCATGTCCGTCAACTCGACGTGTCCCACTCCGCTCCGCAGTTTTACCAGCGCTTTCATCGTTGTTGGCCTCTGATAACTATTGACATATCACAATGCAGTGTGGCATATTCTGAGCGTGGAATCAACGGGTATTCGAGTCCTAAACGTCGGTCTGATCGGCCACAAGTTCATGGGCCGGGCGCATAGTCACGCATTGCACGACATGGCCATGTTCTTCCCGGAGGTGGCGGCCCTTCCGGTCCGCAAAGTCTTGTGTGGAATTGGGGAAGATCTGGAAGCCGCGGCCCGCCAGTACGGGTGGGAACAATGGACAGAATCCTGGCATGATGTTATCGAAAACCCTGAAATCGACATTGTTGATATTGCTACTCCAGGCAACACTCATTGCGAAATCGCCCTCGCGGCGGCGCAAGCCGGTAAGCACGTGATATGCGAGAAGCCGCTTGCGCTCAATGCAGCCGAAGCGCGCGCGATGCTCGATGCCGCCGAGCGGTCCGGCGTGCGGCACATGGTAAATTTCAACTACCGCCGCGTTCCAGCCGTTGCCCTCGCCCGTAAGTTGATTCGCGAAGGGCGTCTCGGCGATATCTACTACTTCCGCGCCACTTACTGGCAGGATTGGCCGCTGGACCCGCAGTTCCCATTCCTCTGGCGAATGGATCGCAACGTTGCCGGCGCAGGCTCGATGGCCGACAAGGGATCGCACATTGTCAACCTCGCACGCTTCCTGGTGGGTGAGATCGAAGAAATCGCGGCGGCAACCGAAATCTTTGTTAAGCAGCGTCCATTGGCTGGCGGAGGAATGCAGCCGGTTACCACCGATGACGCCGCCGCGTTCCTCGCGCGCTTCGATTGCGGCGCGCTGGGATTATTCGGCACTTCACGCATGAGCGCAGGGCACAAGAACTCGCTCGGCTTTGAAATCAACGGCAGCAAGGGAAGTATTATCTTCGACCTCGAACGCCTCAATGAGCTGCAGGTGTATTTCGCCGGCGACTCGGAAACCGAGGGCTTCCGCACAGTGATGGCAACGGACGCGCGACATCCCTATGTCAACCACTGGTGGCCTCCGGGACACATCATCGGCTGGGAACACACGTTCGTGCACCAGTATTTTGAATTCATTCAAGCGGTGGCTTCCGGAAAGCCCGTGGAGCCGAGTTTCCACGACGGGTGGCGCGTACACCTGCTGCTGGATGCGATTGAACGGGCCGCTCGCGAAAAGCGCTGGGTAAAGGTGAACGATGTCTGACGTACTATTTAGGCCTGAAGAATTGCGCCGGACCTCGCGTGACCTTCGCTGCAAGATCATTCAGATGATCATTGAAGCGGGCTCGGGCCACCCCGGCGGTTCGCTGTCGGCCGCCGACATCGTCACGTATCTCTACTTTCGCGCCATGCGGATCGATCCGAGCCGGCCCCTTTGGGAAGATCGCGACCGCTTCGTTCTCTCTAAGGGCCACTGCGCTCCCGCGGTCTACGCCGCGCTGGCCGCTCGCGGCTACTTCCCCGAGGAAACCCTCTGGACCCTGCGCGACATCGGGAGCAAACTGCAAGGTCATCCCGACATGCGCAAGACGCCGGGCATCGACATGACTACCGGCTCGCTCGGGCAAGGGTTTGCTGCGGCGGCCGGCATCGCGCTGGGTGGAAAGCATCAGAAAAAGAGCTTCCGTGTTTTCGCCATGCTGGGCGACGGCGAACTCCAGGAGGGCGTGGTTTGGGAGACGGCCATGGCTGCCGCGCACTACCGCCTGGACAACCTGGTGGCCATCATCGACAACAACAAATTGCAGACCGATGGTTTCACCGCTGAGATCATGAACGTAGAGCCTGTGGAAGAAAAATTCCGTGCGTTCGGCTGGTCCGTACAGCGCATTGACGGCCACGATTTCGACCAGATCCACGCAGCTTTCCAGCACACTCAAACGCTTGAGGGTCGGCCGCATGTGATCATCGCCGACACCGTGAAAGGCAAGGGTGTTGCATCCATGGAGGGTAGCCTGTCCGCTCATAGTTTGCCTGCCACGCGAAAAGAAGCCCAGCATTACATCGATGAGTTGCTGGCCGGAGCAACTGTATGATTACCGCGCAACCTAATCGCGAGATGTACGGCAAGACACTGGTGGAACTCGGTGAAACGGACCCGCGTCTGGTCGTCTTTGAAGCCGACATTGCCAAGTCAACCAACACTTACCGCTTCCACGATCGCTTTCCGGAGCGCTTCTATCAGGCCGGCATTGCCGAACTGAACATGGTGTGCATGGCTGCGGGCGCTTCTACCACAGGGCTGATGCCGTTCGTCAGCACCTTCGTGGTCTTTCTGAGCATGAGGGCCATGGAGGGTATCCGCACGTCCATCGCCTACCCACGCCTGAACGTCAAGATCGTAGCTACCAACGCCGGTGTCGAGATCTGCGGCGACGGTGTCACTCACCAGGGCGTCGAAGATCTGGCGATCATGCGCACTATCCCCGGACTGGTAGTTCTCTCGCCGTCCGACCCTGTAACCACGCGGCTCGCCACGCTCGCAGCTGCGGAGTACAACGGCCCAGTGTACATGCGGCTCGGCAGGCAGGTCGCCACGGTGCTGCACAGCGAAGACACGCGTTTTGAGATCGGCAAGATGATCCGGCTCCGCGACGGCAAGGATGTGACGATCATTGCTACCGGCAACATGGTAGAGCAGGCGCTACTCGCGGCCGATGATTTATCGAAGAACGGAGTCAACGCACGCGTACTCGATTGCCATACCATCAAGCCGATCGATGAGGCCGCAATCCTGGCCGCAGCACGCGAGACGCGCGGAATCGTCACGGCCGAGGACCACACGATCATAGGCGGTCTGGGCGGCGCTGTGTGCGAGGTGCTGGCCGAACACCATCCCGCTCCCGTCCGTCGCGTCGGCCTGCGCGATACCTTCGCCAGTTCCGGGCGCGACTACAGGGCCTTACTTTCGCACTACGGGATCGATGCCCGGAATATCGCTTTGGCAGCGCGGAGCCTGGCTGAAGCGTAAGGCCATTTCGCTACAGTTCAACTTTGGTACTACACCTCGCCTTAGTACGGATCTAAACTTCTCTCCTACACGAAAACTGTACCAGAGACCTATTTCATCAACTGGCAACGGCATGATTTGATACTTGCAGAGCCAGCTTTCCTCGCATGAGAGCTCGGAGGAGACCTTACATGCAAACGCAGTTGAGTTTATTAATCGCTATTGATGACACGCTATCGCAGAGACTTCAGGAGACCATTCAGGAAGCCAATTCGTTTCTGCCAACGGTTCGTGTCAGGCATTATCCAACAACTGAGGAGTTGGAGAAATTGCTTCGCACCCAGCGGCCATCCATCGTTTTCCTCGACGTTGACCACCTGGATTCAGCCGTGGAAGTCGGCCAGACGATCAGAAAACTAGCTCGCGGCACACAGATAATTGCGTTCTCCCGTGAATGCTCTGAGGACTCCCTTTTGCGGCTGATGCGTTCCGGAGTTTCGGAGTGGCTGGGCTACCCGTTTCGAGTCGAGGATATTCGGGACGCACTGGTACGCGTCACCGAAACTTTGCTCGCTTCCCCTCCTGCCTGGGAGCACACCGGACACATCTTCAGCTTCCTGCCGGCCAAGCCGGGGTCCGGCGCTTCCACGTTGGCATTGAACATTGCGGCAGCGCTCGCTCAACTTTCCGACTCGCGGGTGGCGCTGCTTGATTTTGACCTGAACCACGGGATTTTGGGCTTCCTCCTGAAACTCGGTGCGGGCCCGTCAATCTGCGACGCCGTCGAGCATAGTGAGCGCATGGACGACAACCTGTGGTCGCGCATGGTTGCCCAGGTGGGTCAGCTGGATGTCTTGCGTTCGGGGTCAATCCGGGTGGGAATGCCAATCGAGTCCGCCCAGGTAAGCCAGTTGCTGAGTTATGCCGAGAATCACTATCCGGTGACCTGTGTGGACCTGGCTGGCAGTATGGAGCGCTATGCGCTCGATATCATGGAACACTCCGCAGTAGTGTTCCAGGTCTGCACAACCGACATGGCTTCTCTTCATCTGGCTAGGCTCAACCTGGAACTTATGGAAGGCCTGGGGCTTCGGGATCGCGTCCGGACCATTGTGAATCGGGCTTCGTACCACGGTGGATTGACACCGGAAGCCGTAAAGGAGATTCTCAACGTCGATGACTTCATCTCGGTTCCGAACAGCTATATAGATTTGCAAACGGCCCTGTTCGAAGGAAAACCGCTCAGTCCGAAGTCCCCAGTCGCAGTTCGAGTGCAAGAACTGGCCGCGACGCTACTCGGTGTCAAAACAGGGCAGGATTCACCAGAAGTTGAGCGCAAAGGCCTGACCATCCCAAGCCTGCGTTCCGCATTCTCGGCGTTTCGCTTCCGCAAGGACGTGGGAAAACCCCAGCCAGTGGAAAGAATCTTCAATCTGTCTGCTAAGCATTCTTAAAGCGGTGGCATAAAGGCCGGGACACCGACGGAGGCGCGACCGTAAGGGAGTGCGTAGCCGTGTGATATTATCCGGCCTTGGAACACATAGATAGACGAACTTTCCTGGCCGGCATGGGGATCGCTGGTGCGCAAGCCCGCACGCCCCGCGTTGGGAAGCCAAACATAATATTCATCATGGCCGACGACCTCGGCTATGCGGACCTCGGCTGCTACGGCCAAAAGCGGATTCAGACTCCCAACCTCGACCGCATGGCGGCTGAAGGCTTGCGCTTCACGCAAGCTTACTCCGGTAGCACGGTCTGCGCCCCGTCACGCTGCTGCCTGATGACCGGGATGCACACGGGCCACGCGCGAGTTCGCGGCAACGTTACGCCGCACCTTCCACTCCGGCCGCAGGACACGACTGTTGCTGAAGTACTGAAGAAGGCGGGTTACAGCACCGGCATGTTCGGTAAGTGGGGCTTGGGGCCAGCCGAAACTTCCGGCATTCCCAATAAGAAGGGCTTCGACGAGTGGTACGGGTACCTTGACCAGGTGCACGCCCACAACTACTACACCGACGTGCTCTGGGACAACCGGGACGAAGTCGCTTTGGCCAGGAACCAGGGCGGGCAGAAGAAGCTGTACACGCACGACCTCTTTACTGAGCGCGGCCTGAAGTTCATCGAGAAGCACCGTGAAGATCCGTTCTTCCTTTACATGGCTTACACCATCCCGCATTCCAGATGGGAGGTGCCGAGCGACGAGCCCTATTCAAATCAGCCATGGACGGAGAACCAGAAGAACCTGGCGGCTATGATCACGCGGCTCGACCGTGACGTCGGGCGCATACTCGACCTGCTTAAGAAGAACGGGCTGGACGAGAATACTCTGGTCATGTTCACCAGCGACAACGGCCCGGTCCCTATGTCGACCAAATTCTTCGCGAGCAGCCAGCCGCTACGCGGATCCAAGCGCGATCTGTACGAGGGCGGCATCCGGGTTCCGCTGATTGCGCGCTGGCCGGGAAAGGTCGCTGCCGGGAAGACCAGCGACCAGGTGCTGGCGTCCTGGGACATGTTGCCCACGTTCGCCGAACTGGCGGGTGTTCGGCCGAGCGCTGGCATAGACGGCATCTCGATGGCGCCGGCGCTGCTGGGTAAAACGCAGCGCAAGCACGAGTACCTGTATTGGGAATTCTTCGAAGCCGGTTTTCAACAAGCTGTTCGTGTGGGGGACTGGAAGGGAGTCCGGCTCGCGCCGGGCAAGTCGCTGGAGCTTTACGACCTGCGCACCGATCTCGCCGAAACCAATGACATCGCCGCGAAGCATCCTGATGTCGTGGCCAATATTGAACGCATCCTGAAAACAGCGCGAACGGAATCGGAGTTTTGGCCGCAGCGCCGCACTGTAAGGAAGGACGTCTGACAATGGACATGAACTTAGGTGTCACCCGCAGGGGACTGCTTGCGGCCGCGATCGCCGCGCCTTTAGCTAGGGCAGCCGGGGACCACGCCGACATTATTCGCTACCTGGAAGGGCTGTCGCGCCCTGACGGAGGCTACGGTTGGGCCGTAGACCCGCATTCGCATCTCACCCCCACGTTCGCCGTCGTGGCCTGCTATCACCTGCTGGGGAAGCAGCCTCCGGCCAAGGCTGCCGTCGCGCGCTTTGTCCGGGACAACTATCCCATGGCTCCGGCGCGGCACAAGGACCGGCCGCTGCGGCGGTTCGACTACGAACAGATCCAGGCGCTTACATGGCTCGGCGAGGATGCATCCGGCTTTCTTGAGGAAGTGCGCGGCTGGACGGGTCCGTCGATCTACACCAAAGCCTACGAGCACGAAAGCCATCCCGTGTTCCAGCACGAAGTTATGGCGCTGCTGTGCCGTCAGCTGCTGAAAATCGAACCCGCTACGCCGGAGTGGAAAGCGTACGTGCTCTCGCGTCGTCGCGCGAACGGCAGCTTCAGCAGCACTCCTGCGGCCGAGGGTGGCGATGGACATGTGATGAACACGTGCTGGGGGCTTCAGGCACTCAAAGCGCTCGGTGAACCCGCAGGCGGAAGCGCTGCGCTCGTGGAGTGGCTCCGTGCGTGCCAATTGCACAACGGCGGATTTACCTGGCAGGCCAAGCCGGAACTGGCGGGGGTGGACGACGTGGCCTACACCTGGGCAGCCCTGCGTTGCCTGGCCGCGGTGGGTGCCAAACCTGCGCAGGCCAAAGCTTGTGTTGCATACCTTCACTCATTGCGAAATACCGACGCAGGCTACGGTGATCGGCCGGGCAGACCATCGAACCCGACGGCAACTTTCTATGCGCTGGATGCGCTCCACGTGCTCGGGGAAAGTCCGCAGCCCACGCGCCGGAAACCACCATTTTCAAAGCCGCTCCCGGCAGGACTCAAAGTTTTCACGATGCAGATCCAGGCCCCGGGTGCTGGCAGTCCCGCTGAAGCAGTCGAGTTGGCCAGGGCCTTGCACATCCACATCTGGGCTGCGAAGAACGCTGCACCCGGATGGATCGCGCGTTGCCAGGCGTTGGCGGATCGCCGCAAAGTGCCGGTCCTGTTCTGTGTGGGCAACGAAGAGTACGGCAGCTACCAGCGCGTGGAGGGGTTGGGTTCCCCCAGCCATTTGGCGGACCTGGTAGCGCCCCCAAATGTGAATTTCGGAACACCTATGGCGGATCCGGCTAAGCCAGTGCCGTGGCCTATCTTCCGTGATGAGCGGATCGCTGCACTCCGTAAGGCGGGCGGCCGCATGATCTGGCAATTCAACGAGAACGAGGAGCTGACGCGCGTCCTGCTGGACGAAGCGGTGGAGCGGGGAACGTATGCTGCAATTAGCTCCTACCATTTCGGCAATGAGAACTTCCTGAACACCCAGCCGTTTCTGATGCGATATCAGGACGTGCTGCCGTTCGTAGCATTGCAGGACTGCCACGCCAGCGAATCATGGTGGTGGGGCGATCAGTTGGCCGGCTTCCGCACTCTATTTCTGGCTCGAGACGCGAGTTGGGAGGGGTGGCTCGAAGCTCTGCGGGAGAACCGCATGATGGCGATCCGCCACGACGCCGTAAGCAAGTTCGTCACCTGCCTCGCCGGCGGTACCAAAGACGTGCGGCGGCGCGTGCTCCAAGCTGAAAATGAGTGGCGTTGGTGGGGTAAGAAGCCTGACGAAATTCTGCGACCGCTGGTGTCGCTGGTAGCGTTGCGCCCCGGAGACCTCTTCGAAGCCGGCGCGCCTGAATCGGGAATCGTGCTGCGCGTGCGCTGCAGGCATGAGAACACGCCGATGGGATCTCCGAAAACCCAGCAGGTGGAACTGGTGAAGCTCACGGTGGATGGCGCGGCGGTTGAGACGAGGTTGGTTGAGACCAAAGGCCAACGCAGAGGTGTCGTAGTGGGAGATCGCTATCACATCCACCCCATGCCCACGCCGGGCCCCGGTCGCCATACAGCCGAGGCGCGCGTGCGCGTTATCTCAACCGGTGAGGAATCCGGTCTGTCCATCGAATTTCAGACCTGAACTTTCAGGAGGCGGGCGGCGTTCTGGTTATAGACTTTCTTGAGAATGCCGTCCGGGAGTCCGATGCCGTAAATACGCCATCGGCCCTGGGGCGGCACTGCCGCCGGAGCATAGTCGAAGTATTCATCTTCGGTCTCCAGGAACCTGTAATAGATTTCGTATAGCAGTTCGCCAAATACCTGCTGCGGCGTCTCGTGTCCGTTCGGAATCGCATCAGTACCGAACATGATTCGGTCCTGGTATTTTTCGAAGAACTTGCGCGCGGTCCGCGGTTGGCGACCCAATTCGCCAATACGTGCTCCGATCTCAACGTGCATGTTCGGGTAGCGGTCCATACAGCCGCCTACATGCCCGAGGTTCTCGGCAAAATTGCCGACGTGGAGGACGATGAATTGTGTTTTCGGATGCCGCTCGATGACTCGATTGCGTGCGTTCAGCAGCTCTTCGTTGCTCGGGTAATCCTTGCCATGGAACGACCAGTCCGGATGGTTGTTCAGTTCTTCCCAGCGTTCATTGAAGCGGTCAATGGGCGTGAAGAATGCAGCCGGATCGGATACGTGGATAGCGACCGGAATCCCGAGGCTTCCGCAGGCTTCCCACATCGGATCGAAACGGCGATCGTCGATCTTGATTAGCTTCTTGTTGTCATCGCGAACGACCAATCCAAGCGACTTCAAGATCTTCAATCCTCGCGCACCATCCTTCTGCGCCTGGTGGATTGCGTCGCCTTGAAATTTCGCGTAGCCGGGTTCGTTCACGCGATTGAAGGTCGGCTGAGTGAATTGCAGAAAACGGCCGGGGTATTTGCTATCGAGGACCGCAACCCCTTCTTTCACTCCTGCTCCGATGCCCCCTGTCAGGTTCACCAACATTTTGATGTTCTTGCGGTCCATCACCCGGAGCAACTCGTCTGGGGGAACCGTGGGCCGAATGCTCCCCGGAGCGGTTCCTCGCGATGTCAGATGCGTATGGACGTCGATCACCGGGAACCGCGAGCGCGCAACCTTGGTCTCGGGCACCTGGAGCATGCTCTTCGGTTCATAGTCTGCAATGTCGAGGGGCTTGCCCTTACGCTGCTGCTGCGCCTCGACGGGCCGAATGACCGCCGGTCCGGTGGCTACGCCTATACCGATTCCGGCCAAAAGATTTCGTTCAACTGGTTCTCATGATCCTGTCCTCACGATCACTTCAGACTACCAGCCTCCCGCTTCGGAAAATCTCTTGTCAATCCGGCTTCACTGACATCAACTGGCTTGATCCCCAACTTCAGCGCGGGCGAGCCCGGCTTGAAGCGAAAATTACGATGCTCTATGTCAACGAACATCGGGTCGGCGTACACGTCCGTCGCGCTCAGTCCAAGCGCGCGCAACTTGGTCAGGAATGACGAATCAGCACTGGCGGCGTCCGGACCGTTGAAGTACACGTTGCCCTCGACACGGCATTTCGAAAGTTGCTCCGGCCCGGAGTAGAGCGACAGGAACGTGGCCTTGCCATTCGGAGCATAGAATACATTTCGTTCGAACACCGACCCGCTGACGTCCTCCTTATAAGTTCGCAGGTAGCGCACAGGGCTGACGTCCACGATGAAGTTGTTGATCAGGTTGTTCGTTCCCTTGTGCATCCAGCCGCCGGCGTTGGAGCGATAGATCACGTTTTCTTCCCACACGACTCCCCGCTGGAAGTCATCTGTTCGCAGCGACCCATCGATAAATTCGCTCGAGAAAATATCGTGGATGAAATTGCGCCGAATTGTGTTGCCCTCGCCTGCTCCCGAAACATTGATTGCTGCGCCGTCACCAAGTTTCTGCAGTACCCGCTCGACCTCGTTAAATTCGATCCGGTTATTACGCGTGTGAAGATAAGGCATCGACTCATCCCAGGTCTTCGGACCGCCGATTTCCGCCCAGCGCATGGTGCCGCAGATTTCGCGCTTGTTGCATGGCGCGGCGAAGCGGCCTCCGCGCGGACCGCTCAGGCAAACGGCCTTGCGTGGCATGTGGTGGATGTAGTTGTGAGCGACTTCGTTTTCGCCGCTCTGCCACAACACAATTGCGTGAGAGTGCCAATAGAGCAGACCGGAGTGGTGAATCAGGTTGTTGACGATACGATTGCGCCGATTGACGTTCTTCGTGCCCGCGCCGTATCCGATCAGCATGATGCCGCCCTGCCCCAGGTGATGTATCTCGTTTTCGGAAACCCTCATGTTCTGCGCATGCAGGTCAAGGCGGACCGCGTTACCGCCGCTGTCGCGAAACCGGCATTGTTCAACCACGCAGTCCTCGGCGCCCCGGAAACGCAGCAGGGCGTCGGCCTTGTTGACCATCTCCCAATCGTGCTGGATGCCGACATCGCTGGCAGTCCACTCGTCGCGGTCCGCATGGGCAAACGTCAGCCCGCGAAAAACCAATCCGCGCACCGGTACGTCCGTGGGTCCTGGTACATCGACCTGGCCCTCGACTCGAATTAACTCCCGTAGGCGAGGCGCCAGGATCTTCTCCGGTCGGTCACCGCGCGGCCACAGGTAGATTTTGCGAGCGTGTGTATCCACCACCCATTCGCCAGGCTCGTCGAGAGCTTCCAAAACGTTCTCTACCCAAACCGTTTTATACGTTTCCTTGGCGACATTTCGAAGCGGGTAAGTTCCCGGCAGGCTCGTGCGAGCGATCCGGCTCTGTTCATCCACCGAAGCGAGCGCAAGAATGTTCATCGTCCAGCGGATCGAGGGCCGGATCGTGATCTCTACGTCATCGAGATTCGGCCAGTTGCGGACCGCCCCGGCCGGAAAGCAAAGCGTACTTAGCGCATCGGCACCCGTGTATGCGGCGCAGCGTTCGTCCTCAGTATTGAAGCCTGCGCCGCGCGCTCGCGGCAGATGGCCCTGCGCATCGTAGAGCGAATAAAATCGTCCGAGGCCCTCCGGCATGTCGGCCACCCACACCCTGCCGCGCGCCGGTGCAGGCAAGGTTGGCGGTGTAGTTTCGAGTTCTTTCCAGGTCTTGATCTCAACTCCGGAGCTGAGCACGGGATCCTCGCCCGGATAACTTGCCCACGTGATGTTAGTCCCCTTGGGCGCCGAATCCTTCAGGCCAAAAACCAATGTTTCTCTAAACGTATATGTACCGCCGCGGATGAACACAGTGAGGTCTGATTTCAGCCCGGCGGCGATCTTCACGCGAACGGCATCGCGTGCGCGCCCCAGCGTCAGGAACGGACGCGCCTTGCTGCCCGGGTTGTTGTCATTGCCGCTAGTCGCGACGTAAAGCTCGATTTTCTCCCCCGCGCCGGCAGCCGTTGCTGCCAGCGCGAGGAAAAGAATCGATGCCAAACTGCGAATGTTTGACATAGGTTTAGTTACCACTCCAGACGCATATGGAACTGCAGCACTCGTGGAATGCCGCTATCGAACTTCGAATTGCGATCCACCACACTCGTGATCATCCCCACCGACGATGGCGTCGAGATGTTCGTGCTCGGATTGTTGTAGTTCGGATGATTCAGCGTGTTTGTGGCGATCAGTTCAGTGTGCAACCGGAAGCGGTCTGCAAAACTGAAACGTTTGGAAAGAGCCGTGTGCATCACTTGAGTGGGAGTGCCACGGATGGTGTTCCGCGCAGCGTTGCCGAAACTGCCCGCCAGAGGCGCGGCGAAGGCGTCAGGGTTGAACCAGCGATCCACCGTGGGATTCTCGACGTCAGGGTTACCGATCTGGTCCGGGCGCAATGTTACGATCGGCCGGGTCGAACTCTGCGTGAAGCGCGTGCCGGTCGGGTCGGGGCCGGTCCAGCTTGCTGAGATAAAGCGGCCGCTTTCGAGCGTGCCGATGACGGAGATCTGCCAGCCGCCGAATGCGCCGCGCAGAAGCTTCGGAGCATCGGAGCCCCAGCGTTTGCCTTTGCCGAAAGGCAACTCGTAAACGACGTTGGACGAGAAGCGGTGGGTCGGTGTGTCGCCCGCAACGGCACGCTCACGGCGGCGGTTCCAGGCATCTTCGGGTGAGGCGTCCTCAATGTCGCGCGCCCATGTCCAGTAGGCCTGATAACGCAAACCGCGATTCATGCGACGTTCCGCATGAAAGGTGAACGCATGATACGAATGGCTGGTTCCGTTGTCGCCGTAGTAGACGCTCGGGTAATTCGGATAAGGCTTGGGCTTTTCCGTGTACAGCCGCGTGTCCGCGATGGGCTGGTTCAGATTGCGTGTATAAATGCCCTGGCGCATGCTGGTGCCCGTATAGCTCATGCGGAATCCAGTGTCCCAACGCTGATGCTCGGCCGTCGCTGAATACTGCATCGTGTAAGGCGTGCCCATGCGGCCATCATCGCCACCCGGCAGTGTCACTGATCCCGGACCACTTGCGCCGCCCGGCGGGAAAATTGTCGGGAATGCATACGGGTTTGTTGTCGGGTTGGTGTAGGTAGGCTGGCTGATTACGAACGGAACGGTAGATCCGGACGAAGCTCCCGCGGGCTCCTGGTTGAAGTAGATGCCGAAGCCTCCGCGGAACACGGTGCGGTTGCCGAATGGCCGCCAGGCCACAGCGGTGCGCGGCTGGAAATTATTGTAATCCGCGAAGAGCATCGATTTGGACGGGCGACCGGCCTTCGATGCCTCGATGATCGGGACATAGCCCGCAGGCATCAAAGGACTCACCAGTTTCAGGGCGCCGTCGGGGACTATCAAGCTGCCCGACTGAACGTCGAACATGGCCAGGCGGTCATTCGCTTCGGTTGCCGGAGTGTAGAGGTCCCAGCGCATGCCGGCGGTCATTGTAACTGTCGGCAAGACGCGCCATTCGTTTGTGAAGTAATAGCCTTGATTCATGCGGCTTGTGCTGGAGTAGATCCCCGGATACTCGCGGCTCATAGAGCTGGGAACACCGAGAACAAAATCGGCGTAAGACTGTCCTGTGTATCGTCCTGAAAAGGCTGCTGTGCCGAAGATGTTGCCGTAGTCGAGCTGGCTGTAACTTCCGCGCTTTGCATTCATTCCGAACTTGACTGAGTGCTTGCCGCGAAACCAGCTAAAACTGGTAGTGAACGAGTGGCCGAACTCTTCGTTGCAAGGGTCGCAGGTGCCCTTTGATGAGATGCCGCCGATACTCAGGCCGCTAAAAGTGATGGCCGGCACGCCGTACACGTCTGGAAGGTCAGGCGTCAATCCCTGCAATCCGAGTTCAGCGACCAGCGCCTTTCCCCTGATGGGTCCATGCGCTGGCGCCCGCTGTGTGGCCAGTCCATAGCGAAACTCAGCGAGCAGATTGGGTGTGATGGTCTGGGTCAGCGCTGCGGACAGAGCGTCCATATTGCGCCGCGCATACGTGAGATCGTGAATCATCGAAAGGCCCGAGCCTGGATAATCCTGATTCCAGCGTGTTGCGGTCCAGCGGCCGAAAATGAAAGTTTTGTCTGAGAACCTGTGGTCGATACGCGTTGTAAATGTTGGCTGGTGCGTGAAGTTGCCCGGCCTCAATTCACGGTAGTTATTCTGCTGAAAAACGTTCGTATCGCCGAAGTTGGGCAGCGGCAAAAAGCGATCCTGCAAAGTCTTGGAAACCGGACTGATGCGAGTTGCCGGGATGATTTTGCCAGGAAACGGATTGTTGTTATTGAAGGGATCCTTGATGGCCGTGGTCACGTCGGAGAAGTTGCCGGAACGCCACGATGCAAGCGGCACGCCGCGATTGAAACTGGTGCCCGATGCACTGCCCGCGACGAACTCCAGAGTTGTGAAGAAGAAGGTTTTGTTCTTGCCGTTATAGATTTTAGGAATGTACACCGGACCGCCTGCGGCAAGCGAAAGCGTGTGCAGGCGTTGGCCGTCCTTGGTCAACTGGAATGGACTGCGTGCGCGGAAGCCGGGGGTTTCATAGTAATCCGAGACCGAACCGTGCAGACTATTGCCGCCCGAGCGACTGATCATGCTGATCTGTCCGACCGACGCGAACTCGGCAGACCCTTGCGCAATATCGACACGCATTTCTTCAATCGCTTCGGTCTTATCCATCAATGGACCGATCGGGGTATTGCTGGATGCCGTAAGCGTCGTTCCATCGAGTTGTGCATCACCCTGGCTAACTTTGCTGCCGGCGAACTTGAACTGGTACGAACCTGAGGTCTTGTCCACCTGAGGGCTAAGCGTCATGAAATCCCAGGTCCGCCGCATGGAAAGAGGCATCGCCTTGAGTTCCGCTCGATCGCGCGAATCGGAAATGCGCGCGCTTTCGGTTTCGATTACGCCAGCGCCCGCGCTGACTTCGATCGCCACGTCGGCCGATCCAACTTTCAGCAAAACGTCGATGCGACGGTTCTCGCGGGGATCCAAAACGATCTGATCCACCTTGAAATCATTGAACCCGGCTGCCTTTGCCACAAACGTGTATGTGCCGTCGGGAAGGTTGGCAAGCGTAAACAGACCAACGTTATTCGATGTTGCTGTGAAGACGTAATTCTTCTGCTTCTGCGTAATTTCGATAGTGCTACCGGGAACAATCGCTCCGCTCTGATCGGTCACCAGTCCGGTGATCGTTGCGAACGTACTCTGCCCGAAAGCGGCAGCCAGCGATAGACATAAACCTACGGCCACACGAATAAATGCATAACAACGGGAGTTCATTATGAGGATTCTCTTTCTAGTAATGTTGATCAGGCTGATGGTGTGCGCCGCGGCCAGTCCGCTGCGCTGTGCCATTTGTCATCCGTCCAATTAGGCAGGCTCTTGCCGCCGTCCTCGCACTTAAAGGGATGGCGCGGCCGGAAGTCCCACGAGCCCTGGTATTCGGAAATTCCCAGGATGCGCGCGGACCAGCCGATGATGGCCGAGCGGCACCAGGTTGACCACCAGTCGGGCTGCCGGTCGATGCCCGCACGGTGCAGTGCGCCACCGTCCGGGTGAAAACATTTCAGGTTCGCGGCGAACGCGCGTTCCAGAGCCTCGCGGATCTGCGGCTTTCTGACGCCGTACTTGTTGTAGATGTTCGTCAAGATGAAGATGGCATCGATATCGAGGCAATTGCCGCTGAACGAATCAGTTGTAAACAGGCCAGTCGGCTCCTGCAACGAAATAGTAGAATCCGCGGCTTTTTCCGGAAAGGCCAGATCGTGATTGAACATGCAGTAGATGCCGAACTGGTGCATTGCGCCAGCCATGCAGTTGCGCAACTCGCCGGTGTTCGCGAAATCCCAAAATCCAGTTTTCGGATCAAAGTGCTTGTCGTGCCAGGCGAACCAGGTCACCAGTGCATCGTGGGCGCGCTCATTCCCCATGACCTTCCAATCGAAAGCCAGCGCATATGCGGTGTCCATGTCGATATTGCCGACTGCCCAGGGATAGCGCCAGTCCTGTGTCTCGATCCAGGTAGTCATAGCCTTGGGGCTAGCCATCAGCGGATCCATGTAACGGAAACGGTACTGCGGTACACGTTTGAGATGAATGCACTCACTGATGCGCTCGCGCTGCTTGATCATCATCTCGTGGAACGGCCTGTAGCCCTCGCCCTTGAGCACCAGCGCGTCAATGGGACGCATCCACCCGCTTGGCGATTGTTGTGCAAGGTAATCCGTGGAGATCGTCTTACGGCATTGCTCAATGTCGCCAAGCAAAGACAGCGCGGCAACGTTTGGGCCCTTGCGCGCCGCGTACTTCATCACGTTCTGCTTCAGCGTGGCAAAGTTCTTGATCGTGCGATCCCACTCATATCCAGCCGGCAGTTGCTGCGCTGCATTCATTGTGCGCTGCGACCCGCGGGCAGTGGTCGTGAATCCCAGGCCAGCTGCACCGAGTACTGTTCTACGCGTTATCATGATCGGCTCCCCTTGGCACCGTCGAAGTAATCGGCAATGGCGTACACCTGATCGTTTAGCGCCTTCATCCGATTCGTCAGCGGCCGGTACGGTTCAAAAAACACATTCACAATGCCTTTGTTTGAATCCAGATTCGAGAGTTCGGCCTTTTTGTTTTGCGGATCGTTATCTATGTAAGTCAGCCATTGCCAGCCGACACAATCGCGTGATTCCAGCAGGCCCAGAGTGAAGTTCTGATAAAAATCCCCGCGATCCGCTTGCGTGCGCACCAGCCAACCTGCGCCGGTAGTGTTCGCCAATCCGGAATCCTCTCCCTTGGCATAGAACTCGCAGACCAAATGTGGCTTTCCGGATTCCTTACGCCACATCGCCATCATGTCGGGCTCGGGCTGCCATTGTTCGTAGATATTGACCCCGATCACATCGAGATGGCGGCCACACGCGCGCAGGACACCCGGGTTGTGGATCGACGGTCCCCACAGTCGCGGCCCCAGGCAAAGATGATTCGGGTCGTACTTACGGATGGCCGCCGTGGTGATCTTCAGGTAGCGGTCGTAGATGTACTCGCGGAAGCTTTCGCTGTCGGCCTTGGTGATTTCGGCGGCGGTTCCCGCAGCGCCCTTGCGTCGCTTCAGCCATTCCTGCGCGGCATCACGGTTGACGCGGAGGGCTTCGTTGGTAGGGTCCAGGTCCAGAAAGCGATTTAGCGAGTTCGTTGGATTCGGCAATTCGTTATCAGAGAAATGGCCGACCAGCAAGCGGTCATCACGCGATGCGGCGAGCGAGCGCGCGTATTCGTCGCAGAAGGGTTCGAACTCGGGATGGAACAGCGGCATGCAATCGTTCACGAAGCCGACATGTCCCGGCTGACGAACTGTCAGCTTGCGCGACTTCCCGAAGTTGCCCATGAAGCTCAAGGTGCTGTACCAAGGCAGGCGGTTCGGCGCCGCGTTGAGCAGCGCAGTATCGGACCACGCGCCACTTGCGGCAATTCCGTTCTCGCGGAACAGCGCGAGAGTCGCTTCAGCCCACTTGGGCTTGCTTCCGAACTTTTCCAACAGCGCTTTCTGGCTGCGCTCCGATTCGCCCGGACGTACCGCGGCAATTGCGGGTTGGATACACGCGTAGCCCTCTGGGTTGACCATCCACCAGCGCCCGCGATCCTGCTTCACGCGGAAGAAACCCGGCCCAGCCAGTTTGCGATCGGCACGTCCGCTGAACTGCGAACGCTTCGCAGCGCCGCGGGGCTTGTAGCCGGGCAGTTGGTCGAGCGTGCGGGTGGGAAAGTCTTTCCACGGCTGCGAGGCTCTCATCCGCCCTTGCACGATGCGGTCCGCGCCGAGTACAGCCGGCGCCGCTGTCAGCAGCGTCAGTGCTGAGCGCCGCGTCATTTTCAAATTTGATTGCATTTTCATTTCACCAATCTCGCGACGACCGCATCGAGCGGACCGACTACGGCGTGAATGCCGTTTCCGCGAACTTCGAGCGGCTGTTCTCCCCAAAGGATTTCTGTATTTCGGACAACGCCCCACTTCGACGCCAGGGTAATATCCAACTCTTCGGCTTTCGCCTTGTTATTGACGATCCACAGATACGTTCCACCAGGACCGTCGTGCAGGCGCACAGTCAAATCACCGGTGCGCCGGATGTTTGGCTCTTTGCCCGCCCACTTCAGAATGGAAGCGAAGAATTCTCGGGATGCCGGCGATTTGAACTTCAGATAACCGGCTCCCGGATGGGTTCCGACGAGCCGGGTGCGACCTTTCCCATACTGGTGGTCCACGACTGCGATGCGGCCATCCGAAAACCAGCCGCTCGCGGTCCCGCCGCTGAGCCGGTAAGTTTGCATATTGATGCCGCCGGAGACATCTTTCAGATCGCCGCTGCGGAACATAAGCTTTTCCAGCAGATCTGGGGTGAATTCGACGTACTCCTCACGAGCGCCGAAGACGCGATCCCAGCCCAGGTTGGGCTGCACGGTACCGGCATGGCCGCGTCCTGAAAAGTAAGCCGGGCATCCCTCGGACACTAGTTTGCCGCCGCGCTCCACCCAGCCCATAAGGGCTTTTGCGCTGGCCTCGCTCATCATCAGCGGATACGGAAGATAGAGCAGGTCGTACTCGGCGATGTGATCAAGACGAACATAGTCGGCTTGAATTCCCGAAGCATGGAAAGCGGCATACGCGCCACGCGCCGAATTGGCGTAGCTGTCAACTTTGTTATCGGCGTCAATGAGCGCAGCGTGGATTTCCGATTCAGGCAGAATCAGAATCGCCAGATCGCCGCGAATTGGGCGCGAGCGCCAGAGGGGCTCAGTGACTGGCCGAGGTAGCCCATTTCGCGATGCGGCTGGCCATGGCCGAGTTCGGCGTCGGGGAACCATCCATCGCATAAAAGCCGTAAGCGCCGAAGAGCGGGCCATCGAGCAGTGGCCGCCAGCGCGGCGTGAAGATGCCGGTAGTGCCGCCCGCCATCATGATCATCTGCGCGAGCCGGATGTCGCCCGGCTGCGGGATACGTCCGTTTTCGCGCGAAGAATTGCGCTGCACCCATGCGGGTCCGCCGGAGGTTTCCGCGGCCCAGAACTGCTTGCCGCGCGAACCGGCGCGCGTCATATCGACGGTTCCCCAGCGTTGCAAGTTCTTCTCAATCCGGTCCTCGTTGGCGCTGATGCCGGTGTATCCGAAGATGTCGACCTCTGCTGCGGAGCGCCAGTGATCTATGTGACGGTCAGCGATATGGTCGACGGTCTGGTCATACATACCGTGCGCGGTAATCGGGTGTTCCGGATCGGCACGGCGGATGACGTCGGCGCGCCACTTCATCTGTTCGTAGGTGTTCCCGATGCGGAAATCGGTCCAGTCCATATAATCGGGGTAAGCACCTGCGCCGCGCGGCGGCACGACGTCGTCCCAGGACGCGTAGCTGAAACGGTTCCACGCTTTTCCGAGCGTCTTCACGTCCCCGTATTTCTCCTGCAGCCACTTACGGAATTTCGCGGTGGTTGCGGGACAGTAACAGGCAGGGAATCCCGAGGAGTGCACGTTGCACTCGTTCCAGATATCGTAGGCGCCCATTCCGGGATGCTTGCGGTAACGGCTGGCCAGTTGTGTGAGGAAGCCTTCCGCCCGCGCTTTGTAGTCGTCGTTATCGAGACATAAGCCCGGGAAGCCGCCAGTGACGGAACTGTTGCGCATCCCGCTCCAAACTTTCTTGCCGTCCGGACCCGTAAACTGCGCATGTGCAAACTGCCGGAAACGCCCATTCGGGAGCGGAGTGGATGACTTCTGCGATTACGGTCTTAATACCGTATTTAGCTGCGAGATCGAGCTGGGCGTCGTAGTCCGCCCAGTCGAACTTGCCTGGTTCGACTTCAATCGCGCCCCACATGAACCAGTGGCGGAATGTATTCATGCCGTCCTTGGAGGCTTGTGCGTAGTCGCGCTCCCAATCCTCGCGTGGTGGGTTCGTTTTGCGAAAATAGACTGCTCCGTAAGAGAAGCGCGGCAGCGTATCGGCGATCGCCAGGCCCGCTAACAGCAGTAACAACAGGTATTTCAAGAAAGCCTCCGGGAGACGGGCAGCCAGACACTGTACTTGGAGCGAATGGCGTCGAGGAACGGCACATAGCGGATTTTGACGCGCTCCGGTTTCGATTCGAATCCGGGCACATAGGGTGTAACGGCCTCAGCTTCCAATGCCGCGGGCATCTTGCCGTTAGCCAGTAGCGTTGGGAGGTAGGGCCACTGTTCGAAATGGCTGTGGGATCCGTGGATCACCTTGTTGAGCGTGGCTTTGGGAACCGGAAGCCGGTCTTCCCAAGTGGCGGCCATTACGATCGGTCCCTGTTGCAGAGCAGCCCTGGACACGCCGTTCGATACGCCTTCGATCACCTGCGGACGCACATCGAAAGCGAGGACGATCTCATCACCTGTTTTCCACTCGCGGAGGATCGGCCCCGCTGCGGTCCACGTCTCTCCGTTGACTTTCACTTCCGGCGCGGTCTTCGACCAGGACGGCACGCGATAGTGTACGGCGAAGCGGACCGGGCGGTCAGGCTGGAAGCGCAGACGGACCATGCCACCATACGGATAATCTGTTTCTTGCGTGATACGCACGCGGACTCCGGCAATTTTTGGAGTGGCCTCGCAAGCGGCATACAGGTTGACGGCGAGCCCATCCGGGGTCTTGCCGTAGATCAGACCGGGGAGGCGACCGATGGCCATGAGCCCGGTACCCTCGCAACAGTGACGGCCCCATTCGGGCGGAGGATCGTAAGGCTTGCCATTCCCGGACAGGTTAACGAAGTAGCTGAAATCACCGGTTTCAGGGCTTTGCGACGGGAACAAGGCGTTGTATGCGGCGCGCTCAATATAGTCCGCGTGAATCATGTCACCGGTGCCGCGCAGCAGGCTTTCGAGCAGCGTGATCCAGATTGCGGCGCAACAAGTTTCCTGAGCGCGATTGTTCTCCGGAAGTTGCCAGCCGTTCTCGCCGGCGCGCCACTCCTCGTTGCCGCTCATGCTGCCGGTAAGGAACAGGTGATGCTCGCGAATGCGCTGCGCCGCCTTGATCGCAAAATCGGTGTAGTCGCGTTCGCCGGTGAGCACCCCGATCTGATACACGCCCATCAGGTGATCCGTCCACGTGCTGGCGTGGCGTCCGGGCAGCAGATCGCGCCCGCCTGCGAGCACCTTGGCCATCAGCTTCAAATCGAGGCACATGCCCGCAACGTCCAAGTAGCGCCCATCCCCGGTATGCCGGTAGAGTTGGGCCAGTGCGGGAAGCAGCTTATACCAACTGGGTTCTACTTTGGCCGGATCCGCGCCGCGCAGCAGGATGCCGTCGCCGCGCCTGGGGTGTCCCATTATGTCCCGGATCATGGAATCCATCTGGCCGCGCGCGAGGTCGAGCGCCAGTTGTTCGCCGGTCACCTCGTAGGTGTCCAGCAGAGCGCGCACCGTCACGCGGACTAGGGCGAAGAGATCCGAATGCGCCCAGCGACTCGCGGCGTCGCGACCTAGCGCCAGCAGAAAACCGTCCGACTCCCGGGTTTTGGCCAGTTCGTGCGTCAGGCGGACGAGCGTTTCGCGATGAGTTGGATCGCCGGACCAGCGCGCAATGTGCGCCGCCCCGCTCATCCAGAATCCGGAGTAAAGTCCGGGCCAGACTACGCTCTGCCGGCCTGACAGGAATCCCTCGTTCAACTCTTTGCCGCTGCTCGGAAGTCCCTTGGCGCGCAGGAACGGCATCGCAATATCCGCGGTCTTGATGGCGAACGTGCGCCGGGCATTCAGGTCGAAGCGTTGCTTCAGTAATCCGCCGGTGAGCCGCACTTCGCCGAACTCCAGAGGTTGCTGCTGCCATGGGAATGGCGCGGCAACAGCACCGAGTAGAGCCGGCGCGGCTGCGAGAGCCAGGAATTCACGTCGCTTAATGGACATCAGTTCTCCCGAAGCATCTCTTCCCACGAGATCTCCCTTCGAGAGTCGATAGCCAACCGGCCCAGAATTCCAGTCAGGGTACTGTCGCAGGCGGTTATAGCGTTGTTTTGAGGACGCTGATCCACAACATGCGTGAGGAAGTCCTCAACGGCGTCTATAGTAATCTCGCGCTTGGATTGCACTGTGGCGATCGCTCCTTCGCCACGGTCCCACTTGTAGTAATTGCGAGTAGTCTCGAGAACGCCGCGCGTTCCGATGAACTGTTCGCGTACATCACGATAGCGCTCCGGCGTAAGTTGCGTGGCCACCAGTACGCCTTTCAAACCGCCGGGATACTCATAAACCACCGCGAGGTGATCGAGATTGTCGCCGAACCGCCGTTTTATGCGGCCGCCGGAACCGATCGCCTTAACCGGATGCGCCCCGGCGAACCAGTTCAGGATGTCGAGGCCGTGGCAATCCTGTTCGACGATGATGTCCCCGGAAGTCTCGCGGTTCACTCCGTGGTGCCTGATACGCTGCTCCGCTGGTGGATATGCAGACTGAAATGGCGTGATTCTGGCGCCGCTCCGGACGAAATGGGCTTCCATGAATACGATGTCGCCCAGGCGGCCTGATCTGACAAGTTGTTCAGCGGCGAGGTACTCGGGACTGAAGCGTTGCTGGAATCCGATTACGACGTGCTTCGATGGGTCGGCTTGCCGCGATGCCCGCAACATGCGTTTCACCCCTGCTGCATCCACGCCTGCGGGCTTCTCGCAATAAATATGCTTGCCCGCTTTCACCGCAGCCTCGAAGTGTTCCGGATGCAGGAATGCAGGCGTAGCGATAAGGATCGCATCCAGACTTGGCTGAGCCAGCAGTTCCGCGTAATTCTTATACACGCGCGCCTGGGCGGCTCCAGGTATCTGCGTTTTTGCGCGCTCGAGTTGATCGTCGAACAGATCGCAGATCGCCGTCACGCGAGCGCGCGGATCAGCGGCGAATATCTGGCCGACGAGCCTTCCGCGGCCACCGGTACCGATGATTCCAACTGTAACGGCTGAATTCGCGGAGAGCCCCGCAGTTGCGGGCCGGGCAGCCGAGAGCAGGCTTCCGGATGCACCGCCGAGCACATAACGCCTGCTAATCTTTTTCATACTTTCACCTTCCAGGTGGCCGACCATTTCGGCACCGCTGGATCGATTAGCAGGCGGTCCCGCTTGGACGTGAATTTCGCGCCCTGGCAGGCGAATTCCGGCAGCGGGGGAAGCTCTAGCGTGGCCGGAGTGGGCCCCGGACCGCGCATGAAATCCATGCGGCCGGGCGCGAGTTGCATCGTGATACGCCCGAACTTCGTAGGCGATCCGGAGAGGGACCAGGGTTTGCTGACAGAATCCAGCCCGGACAACAGCCGCAGTGATGCGCCGTCCTCCAGGACAAGCATGTGCCGAAGATACCGGACGCACTCAGCGCTGGCCCAGTTGTGAGGCATATCACCGACATACCCGGGAACGGCAGAGCCGCGCAGTGGTTGCTCTTCACGCCAACAGTACAACGGAGACGCATGATTCAGGAAGCCGTGAAACGCTGTGCGTGCCCGATCTTTTAGTCCAGCCCAGAGATAAACCTGCGCCACGAAAGCGGCATTGTAGTTCCAGACTCCTTCGTGCGGCAGCCAACCGGTCTCCGCGGGAATGTCCTCGCGAGTGCATGCCTGCATCAGGCGAATATGCCCTTCCACGATGGGGTCTTTCCGGTCCAGAAGCAGACCCGGATAAATGACATGCGACAGCGCCCATTGGGCCACTTGAGGCCGCGGCCGGTTCCACTCGTCGGGCATCGTTCCACTGCGGGTCTTCCTTCATGAGCATCGGCAGGTAATCGAAACCGCGTGGATCCCGCCGCATCTCCTGCCGCATCGCGCGAAAGCAGCTCTCGCTCAGTTCCCTGTAGAACTTCTCAGCCTCTTCAAAACCCGTGAGAGCCTGTTCGCGCGCAGCCTGAACGACAGCTTTCAGACCTGCCAGTACCCAAAGCGTATTTGTGAACTCCGGCCGCCGCCCGTTCAGGCCACCGTCGCCGACTCCGTTTGGTAGGAGATTGTACCTGCCACAGGCACTGTCCTCTTCCCTTGCTTTCGTTTGCAGATTGCGAAGAAATTGAATCGCGCGAAGCACCTGGGGTTTCATTTCGCGGAAGTACGTCCAGTCCTGGCTCAGCTCGGCCTGGCGGACGAGACTGAACATGGCAATTCCAGTATCTTTCCAGTGGGAGGCTCCGCCGCCAGCGAAGATTCCTCCCTCGGCGTCCTGTTGCGCCCAGGTGGCCTGCAAACCTTGTTGAGCTTCGGAGTCATATCCCAGGTAGCGGGCGGCTTCGAGAATGAAATGTCCGTCCACCACCCATAGGCCGCGATAAACCGTGGGACCCACCTGAAAAGTGAGCCGGCCGTTGCGCATTTCGCGCGCCTGCACAATGTTGCGCGCGCATGCCGTCAAAAACTCGGCGTAGCGCCCGGGAACACTCCATTTCACCGGGCCAGCGAATGGTTTCCAGCGGCGCCAATATTCACGCGCTTCCGAGAGGAGCTGTTCCGCTGCGGGCAATGTTGTTGTGGGTTGGCCCGCTTGCGGAAACCTGAACAGGTGTCGAAGTGGGCGGGTGCTCGTCGCCACGGCTGGGGGAGTCGTAAAACTCCAGCCTGAACCTACATCGGCGGGCCGTGAGAGCTTGCAGTCCGCAACACCGAATGGCTGCCCGTCAACTTCCAGCGGCGTGGTGGCTTCGACGCTCTTCGCCGCGACCCTGGATCGGGTGCGTAAGGTGATTTCCAGAGACGCCCGTAACTCCTTCGCGGACCGCGGCCGCACCTCTGCGATGACGTTGTCCACTCGGCCCTCGCCTGGCCGGTCAGTGGCAAACGCAATCAGTTCGAGAGTACACGTGGGCCGCTCAATCCGTGTGTGTACAATCGGCGTTCCGGGTGCTTCCAGCCATTGCTTCATGACGGCGTCCTTCTCCATGCCTCGCAATGAAAACGCCACCGCGACGCCGAATGCCGTCAGGCTGCCTCTCGAGTATCTGTATCGAAGCTCCCCGTTCTCTCCGACGAGCGACTTGTGCGGATCGTCCGGAAAGCAGATAGCAGTCTGTCCCGCCAATGGCGCGTACCGGAAATCGACTGGCGCGGTGCTGTCCGGATTGGCTGCACTCAGCAGCGTAGGCGCGCTTGTTACGGCCAGGAATTCTCGTCGCCTCATGTCAGTCGAGTCCTCTCGATCCTCTGGGATCATGTCCGTCTAGAGGATAAACCTGGTCCACATTTGCGGGGGTGACAAGAAGGTGCTTGACGTAAACCGCCGGCGGCGTCGGCTTGCCGTCTATAACGGACAGCGCAAGCGGGATCAATTCATCACCATATCGCTCGGGATAGTACGCGACGCTTCCGATCAACCGCGTGCCTTTGCGGCGCATCTCCTCCCGCGCTTCGAGGATCGCGTTTTGTCCCATGACGGCGCACTGCTGTTCGCGTCCGAATTCTTCGAAACCCCGCAAAGCGCCGAGAGCGCTGGGATCGTTGTTTGCCGCTACCAGCACGCGCCTTCGGGGCGACCTTTTCAGGTGTTGGCGAACGACTTCCATCGAATGAAGAAACTGCCCGCGTCCGTTGTATGTGGTTACGGGTATGCGCTCAATGTCGGGGACCACCTCGCGCACTCCGGCAATCATGCCCGTAACACGTGAGCGCGGTAGCGGCCCTGCGACGCGTTCTTCGAGCAAGAGGACTTCGTCAACCTTGCCGTCCCAGTGCTGTGTAGCCCAGCGGCCGAGCGCCCGCCCGCCGATCAGCCCCGCCTGATAGTTATTGGCCCCGAAGTAAATCGCGCCCGGATGGGGAATTTCGATGGCGATCAGCGGAATCCCCGCTTCGGCGAAACGCGCCGCGATGATCGGAGCTATATTTTCGTAAGTCTGAAACTCCAGGACGAGTTGCACGCGTTCGCGGATGAGGTGCTCGGCGTTGCGCAAAGCCACCTTCGGGCTATAGCGATTGTTGACTACCAACAAATCCAGATCCTGTGTCGCGGCAACCTGACGGATGCTCTCCGTGACCGTGTGCGAAAAGGTCGAATCCGACATTTGCGTCGCAAGTCCGATCCGTGGGCGGACCCGACGTATCGGCTGCAGTGCGGGGACATAGCTTTCCGCCCCGACCCGTTTCAGCAGTCCGCCCTTCTCCAGCGAACGAATTAGACGGTGAGTAGTCGATTTCCCCAAGCCAGTGCGTTCCACCAGATCTCGCAAGCGCAGCGACTCGCCCTCATAGTGAAAGGCCCGGAGTATCTCGCAGGCTTTGAGCACAGCGTGAATCAGTTCGTCTCGGGGTTGGTCTGGCATCCGGCTCATCATATCAGCGGACGTCCCGCAATGTGGAACACAAAATAGCCTTCGACCCGCATCGTGGGCCCAATCGTGAACAGTTTCGACAGCACTGATATCATGTACCGCCACCCGGAAGAATTTCGCAAGACAACCACGCAAAACTTAAAATGGTCCCACATTGTGGAACAAACCGCCGGAACGGATGCAATCCCGCAGCAGCGGCGATTTACTTCTCCCGGAACCCTTCTGCTGAGGCTTGGACGCACACCCGCCAGCTTTGTGGCAGACCACATTCCGCAAAGCGGCACGCAGGCTTGAAGGCGCATCCCCTTCCGCGTACGTGTTCCACAATGCGGGACGGTCAGATTTTCTCTTGTCGGAACGGACATGGTTCGATTCCTTTGGCCAATTCGTCGCCGCTCAGCCTACGTCTTCTTGAACTCCCCGAACGTGTGAGGCAACGGTGCAAGCGCCCGGCTCAGGCTTTTCCGCATCGCAGCAAGCGTCGCGGCGTGGCGCTTGTCACCGGCCAGGTTGCGTTGCTCGTACAGATCGTTCTCGAGGTCGTAAAGCTGGTCGGGGGCGAAGTATCCGGGGAAATCGATCAGGGCGTTAAAGTGCATGCGGCCGCCGCTCCAGCCCACCGTTCGTGGTCGGCCCTCCGCCGCAGCTTTCTCCGCGTCCTCTTTCATCCGCTGAAGTACGGGCTCGGGCGCCCGGTTCGCGATGTATTTCCAGCGTCGGTTTACCACTCCGCGGGTGTTGTGCACCTCCAGCAAGACTTCCTTGCGCCAGTCCGATGGCTCCCGCCGCCCCGTCATCTGCGGGAGGAAACTGCGGCCGTCCTGCCGCATGTCGGCGGGGGCGCGGCCACCCGCCGCCTCGATCAGGGTGGCGGGTAAGTCCATGTTGGTACACAGGCTGTCCACGGTGGTGCCGGGTTTGACGACGCCGGGCCAGCGAACCAGCGCCGGCACCCGCGCGCCTTCGTAGAGGCTGTTCTTGCCTCGCGACGGGTTATCGCTGATGAAGAAGACGATCGTGTTGTCCGCCACTTTGTATGCATCGAGCGCCTTCAGCAACTCGCCCACCGAATCGTCCATCCAGGTGGCCATGGCGTTGCGAGGATCCTTGATGCCGGCCGCATCCAGACGCTTAAAAATGCTCTCACGCGACGGTTGCACCTCGGGTGCCTTGTCGAGCATTCCCGCCATTGTGGCCAGTGGGTTCAATTGGCGCAGGTCGAAGTATTGCCCGTGCGGAACCGGAAGCGGGAAATACAGGAAGAACGGCTGTTTATGATGCTGCTTCAGGAAGTTCAGCGCGCCTTCCAGGTGCCATTCCATGTTCTGTCCGCGGATGGACGCTGGGTTGTAACGCTCCGTGTTGCCGAGGTTGATTCGATCGACGAAATCGAAGCCGTACCCTTCGCGAATCGTTTTCAAGGCGAGTTCATATCGCTCACGCACCCGGCGTGCGACGCCCGGGTCCCGGATGTCGGCATTTTCCGGGATCTCCCTGTCCACCTCGTCCGTAAGCGGCCCCTTCAGGAAGTTGTGCCACTTCCCGACCACGCCGGTTGCGTATCCCAACTCCCGCAGCGACTTGGCAACATTCGTCTCCTCCGGCCCAAGCGAGGTGTTGAAGACGATGCTGCTCGGCCCTCCGGGTGGGAAGACCCGCTGGAACTCAGCGCTACGGCTCGCGTGGCGCCCTGTCAGAATCGAGTAGCGGCTAGGTGTGCAGAGCGGCGACGCGATGTACAACCGGGTGAACGTCGCGCCGTCCCTCGCCAGTCCGTCGATATTCGGCGTGAGCATGCGCGGGTCGTCGTACGGACGAAGAGAGGGCATCCCGAGTCTCTTCCGCCGGGTGTAGGAAGGGAAGGCTGGGGAATCGTGGGTGCACCCGATCTCATCCGCATCGAGGTCGTCGGCGTAGATCAGAACGATGTTCGGGCGCGGCGGTTTGGGCTGCGCCAGCAGCGCTGATCCTGTCACGGCCAGGTATTCTCGTCTCGTCATGAGTGTTGTCCAGTCTGGAAATCGGTGGCGGCGTCGCAAAGCAACGTGTACCGCCAAACGGAAGGCTTGCACAAGACAACCTCCTGAAATTCACGTGCGTCCCGCATCGTGGAACGAAGTGCCGGAACGGTTGCCCGAAGGCAATCACGCCAATTTTCTGCGGGAATCCTCCGGCAAAGGCTCAGCCGCGCCTCTGGCGATTCGGTCAGAGAATCGCATCCCGGAATGCGGCACTTGGCGCGGCGATATTCGTCTGTCCCGCGCGTATGTCCCACAATGCGGGACGCGCGATTTTCCCTCGTTCGGTTGTTGACAATCAAACGGATTCAGGAACAATATCGCTCACGATGCGCCTTGTTTGCGTTTTGCTCTGGTTAACGAGCGTTCTCACGGCACAGACCGGCGTTGCCGGCCTTACCGGCATAGTCGGTGATCCCTCCGGCGCCGCCATTCCAGGTTGCGAAATTGTCATAAATAATACCGAAACCGGCATCGTCCACCGCACCCGAACGAACGAGTCCGGAGTGTACACGGCACCCTCACTCAATCCGGGCAGGTATACCGTGACTTTCGAAAGCGGCGGATTCAAGAAGCGTACCATCACAGGTATCGTTCTCCAGACCGGCCAGGAAATGCGCCTCAATGGCGTCTTGGAAGTTGGCGAAGTGAAAGAGAGCGTCGAGGTGGAGGCCAGCGCGACACCGCTTCAGCAGGAAAGCGCTGAGCTCAGCTCAACATTCGTCGCGAAAGAAATCGAAAGCCTGCCGATCAACAACCGCAATCCATATTCGCTGCTGGACCTGGCCCCCGGCGTGACGGCCACTGGCGACGACCCCAGCGACATGGCGTTCAACATCGATGCGACCGTGAACGGCAGCCGCCGCGGCGGCACTACTTTCAGCGTGGACGGCGGCTCCATCTCGCATCCACAGGGCTACGGCGAACGCGTTGGCTCCATCGAGGCGCTCTCCGAGTTCAAGCTATATTCCCACGCATACTCCTCGGAGTTCGGACGCAACTCGGGGGCGGCCGTGGCATTTCAGGTGAAATCCGGAACACGCCAGTACCATGGCAGCGTTTACGAGTTTCATCGCAACAGCGCGTTCAACGCGAACAACTGGGCCAACAACGCGCGCGGCATCGGCCGGACCACTCGCGCGAGGCACGAGTACGGGGCCACCTTTGGGGGCCGCGTTCCACACACGCGGAACCGCATGTTCTTCTTCGCCAGTTACGAAGCCACGGCAGATCGCACTCCCGTCACAAGGACCCGCACCATTCCCGAGATGGACTTGCGCGGCGGTAACTTCAGCCGCTTGCCCAGCATCATCAACGATCCGATCGCGCGCACCCCGTTCCCCGGCAACATCATCCCGGCGTCGCGCCTCGACCCAGCAGGGGTGAAATTGATGAGCTACTTCCCCGAGCCTAACTCGACGGGAACATTGAATACGCGCTACGGCATCTGGACGAACAACTGGGTACGCCCTACAGCCACACGGAATCCAGGCAAGTTCCTGGTGACCCGAACAGATTACAACCCCTCGGATAAGGACAAACTGTTCGTCACCTTCTCGCTGATACACGAGTTTCCGCGAGATGAGGGCCACGATTTTGAGAACCTGCTCACAACCTACAATGGTCCGCGCCTTCGGAACATGACGCGCCTGAGCATAGGGTACACGCGTTTCATCCGCCCGAACCTTACCAATGAACTCACACTTTACGCCCAGCGGGACCCGCGTTTCACCCGACCGGTAAGGGACGACCTCGACGTCACGCAGGCGCTTGGGATCCAGCGCTGGATAGTCCCAGCCATGCCTGTGATCAGCATTGGCGGCGGCTATGGGACATACGGCAACAGCAATTGGGAAAACGGAATTCAGCAGCCGGCTGGCATTTCCGACAAGGTCACCTGGCTAAAGGGCCGCCACACGTTGCGGACCGGCGTACAAGTGCTCCAGAACCAGGTCTGGTACATCAGTTCGGGCAACATGGCAGGACAGTACAACTTCAACGGCGAGATCACCGGCCTCGGTAGCGGCGGGAGCGGCAATCCGGCCAACGCGCTTGCGGATGTTCTCCTTGGGGCTGTGAAGACGGCGACAGCGCCAGTCCCGCAGATTCCGGTGAACCGGATGAACTACAACTACTCCGTTTACATCGATGAAAGCTGGAAGGCTACCAGCAAGCTCACGTTAAGCGCCGGCCTGCGGTATGAGTTTGACACGCAGCCGATCGTCAAAAACAACGTGTACTCCCGCATCGATCTGAATACCGGCCAACTGCTGGTAGCCGGCAGAAATGCTTCGCGGAATCTCAACACGGACACAGACTACCTCAACTTCGGACCTCGATTCGGCGCTGCCTACACGCTCACTCCGAAAACCGTCGTTCGTGGCGGATACGGCATGTTCTATGCAACGTACTGGATCAGTGCCGCCATGTTTGGGATCTACCCGGCGTATCCCGGTTGGACGCGCACCCAATCTTTCCCCGACCCCGGCCTCGGGAAAGCGCAGGCATTTCGTCTCAGCGAGGGATTTCCACTAGCCGGACTTCTTGATGTCCCGGATCCGTTACAAATGTTCAGTGAGGCTACTCCGGCAAAGCCGCTCTCAAATCTGGCGCAGAGCTATCCCGATGACATGCCTCTCCCTAACAGTCATCAATGGAATTTCACGATTCAGCGGGCGCTTCCAAAACGGTTGAGCGCCGAGATCGCCTACGTGGCCAGCGCCGGTCGCAACCTCGCGCGTACCATCGGCATGAACAACCCCACTTTAGACCTGGCGCCCCGCGCGGTCATCGACAAAGTGGCCATTCAGCAGCTTCGGCCCTTCCCGAATCTTGGATCGCCCCGCGCCGTTTTCAATGACGGACGTTCGGACTACCATTCCCTGCAGGTGCGTGCCGACCGGCGGTTCCATAAGGGCTTCAGCCTGACTACATCATTCACGTTCTCCAAAAACATGGACACCGTCTCGTCGTCGCGCGACTCCTTCCAGATTCCCTGGCAGTTTCCGGAAATCGAGCGTGCGCTCTCCAGCATGCACAGAGGTCGTATGCTGTCCGTGGGGTGGGTTTACGAATTGCCCTTCGGCAAGGGCAAGTGGCTGTTTCCCAGCAACCGCGTGATCACGACTTTGCTTGGCGGATTTCAGTTCAACGGGATCGCCAAGGCTGCCGACGGCATGCCGGCCACCATCATCCAGAACAAGACGAATACGATTCTGTCCGAACAACGCCCAAACGTGGCTGATCCATCGAACCTCAGCGGACGCCTTGACGAAACGGTGTTTGCCGGCTCTTCGCGGCGCTGGCTGATTGCATCCACGGACCCGGGCTTTCCTTTCGTCAGGTCCAGCAACATCGGCATCGGCAACCTGGGCCGTAACACCGCGACCACGCCGGGTTATATAAACTTCAATTTTTCGTTGTTCCGCGACTTCAAATTTCGCGAGCGCTTCCGCGCGCAGTTCCGCGCCGAGGCCTATAACGCTATGAACCACGTCAACTACCTTGGCGCGCAGAGTTACGACCTGAGTAACGCCAACTACGGACTGATTGCCAACGCCTCACCAGCGCGCAACGTGCAGTTCGGACTTAGGATTTCGTTTTAGATTTTTGCTTTTTGAGAGGACGAACTGAATGCAATTCTTGCCACGAGTACTTATTGCTCTATTGGTTGTTGCCCCCTTGTGTGCCCAGCTTGATCGTGGTTCATTGACCGGTACGGTTAGTGATAAGACCGGTGCTGTCATACCCGGTGTGCAAATCATGGTACGGAACATCGGGACCGGCGCAGTATACCCCGTGCAGTCCACAGGAGCCGGCCAGTACACTGCGGCGAACCTTCCTGCCGCCGATTACGAAATCACCTTCGAAACGCAGGGATTCAAGAAATTGATTCGCGAAAAGGTGACGCTTGGCGCCACGCAGGTTGTTCGCATCGACGCGATCATGGAAGTCGGATCAGTTGCCGACTCCATCGAGGTAACGGCGGAGACTCCACGGCTGCAGACAGAAACGCCTGAAGTCGGAACCAGCATCAATGCAAACCAGCTTCTGGAGATGCCCCTTACTTTCAACAATGCACGCGTTGCGGAGGACTTCGCGTACAAACTCTCCCCGGGCGTCTCCGGCGACGCCTACACGAGCCATATCAACGGATCTACCGGCTTCTCCAAGGAGACGCTGCTCGATGGCGCATCGGTCACGACTTTTCGCTCCGGTGATTTCGGCCAGATGTCCACGTCGGTCGAGAGTCTTCAGGAGTTAAAGGTCCAGAGTAGCGGAATGTCCGCTGAGTACGGGCGTACGCAAGGCGGGGTCTTTAACTTCGTCATGAAGTCGGGCACAAACAAGATTCATGGCAGCGCCTATGGTGCCCTTCGGAATGAAGTTCTGAACGCAAACACTTTCGTCAACAAGGCAAAGAACGTTCCGCGAGCGGCGGAACGAAAACAAAACTATGCTTTCAGCTTCGGCGGGCCCGTTTACATACCCAAAGTCCACAACGGACGGAACCAGACTTTCTTTTATGTCACCTACGAGCGATTTCGGCAGCGTATAGGTGGGTTCCGGGCTCCTGACCGGACAGTGCCCCTGCCTGATTTCTACGATGGTAACTTCAGCAGACTACTTGGAGCTGCGACGGGTCAGGTCGATGCACTTGGAAACGCAGTGTACCGGGGCGCAATCTACGACCCTGCCACGTTCAGCCGGTTGCCAAACAGCACCAGATGGATCGGCGAAATGTTTCCCGGAAACCGGATCCCCGTTTCTCGATTCAGCCAGGTTTCGCAGCGGCTCAATGCCATCGCGAAGGCGCACTACCTGCCGACGGCCCGCGATGCGGCCGGTAACATCCCCCTGACAAACAACGCTACGTTCCCGAACAGCAGCACTCCACAGTTTGATCAGCACCAGTTCTCGATCAAGGCGGACCAGAACATCAATTCGAGCCAAAAGGTCTCGGGGTCATATTCGTACAACACGCGGCCCAAGCTGCTGCTGGATCAAGGTGGGATGTGGGATATCGAGGACCCTGAAGGCGGCGTTCTCTCGAAAGCCCGCAAACAACTAATGCACTCGCACTTGATCCGACTTGCGCATGACTGGACCTTGTCGCCCACCTTGCTCAATCACGTTGGGTTATCTGCAAACCGTCTTTTGAACCCGAATAACAGCGTCCATGCAGATGTGGATGGCGGCGCACTCCTGGGAATTAAGGACTTCTCCACCATCGGAGTGCCGCAGGTGAACTGGGGCGGCGGTCCACTCGTCACCCTTCAGAATGTAGGCGATCCGCAGTATTCACTCCTCGCAAGCTTCTCCTGGGGCGTGCAGGATACCCTGAGCTGGAGCAAAGGGCGGCACTTCATCAAAGCCGGGTTCGATATACGTGGCAATCATCTTAATAGCCGAGGCGGTCCGGGCGGCTCGTTTACCTTCAACGCGACCGCCACGGCGATTCCAGGCGAAACATTTTCAGGCAATTTGACAGGTTACTCATTTGCTTCCTATCTGCTCGGAATCATCAACAACGGCAGCTTCAGTGAACCGATCGGACTCGGCGGACGCCGATCCTATTACGCGGCATTTCTGCAGGATGATTTCAAGGTAAGCCGGAACCTCACTCTTAACATCGGCGTTCGCTGGGAACTGCAGCCGCCGACAACCGAGGCTGCCGACCGCATGAGCAATTTCAGTTACACCAAGATCGATCCGATCAGCGGTCTGCCGGGCGCTACCGAGTACGCCGGCAATTGCCAGGAGTGTTCCGGCAAGCGGTCGTTCGGAAAGAACGATTGGAACAATTTCGGCCCTCGGATCGGCTTTGCCTGGCGTCCTTATTCCAAGTGGGTGGTGCGCGGCGCTTACGGCATCATGTATGAGGCCGACACATTCAATGGTCTCTACGGCGTGGTCCCCGGCGGCATGGGAGGCGGATACGGCGGAACCTTCAATCTCGCCGCAGCGGCGATCGAGCCATGGCGCGGTGTCTTCAATTGGGACAATGGTTTCCCGATGAACAGATATACGCCATCAAAGAAAGATCCGTCGTTCTCGAACAAGAATGTCACCTATGGGACAGACCCGGAATACGGTCGCACTCCGTACATTCAGGCCTGGAACCTGAACCTCCAGCGACAGTTGTTCTCCAAGATCGTGGTGGACATTGGCTATGTTGGTCGCAAGGCAACGGCGCTCCGGCAAGGAGGTCTGGCGAGGATAGGGCAGATTCCAGCCTCCGCGCTCACGCAGTACGGTCGCAATCTCAACAACACGATTCGCAACGCGGCCGATGCCGCGGCAAACGGGGTGCCCTATCCATATCCCGGCTTCACGGGAACTGTGGCGAGCGCCCTGCGGCCATTTCCGCAGCTATTTGGAAACTCCACCGTCGGCGAGTACGGCAGCCCTCTGGGTTTCTCCACCTACAATGGACTCCAGGTTACGGTGAACCGGCAGTTCTCGAAGGGGCTTACCGTATACGCCAACTACGTCTGGTCCAAAACCATGACGAATACTGAATCATCCGATCCGTTGGTCAACGCCGGAAGACCCATCGACTACTACAACCTCAAAATCGAGAAGGCGATCGCGGAATACGACCTTCCACATATGTTCAAGGGACTGGTCACTTATCAGCTCCCCGTCGGTCGTGGGCGCAATTACTTGAAGGCCGCTCCCAGAGTTGTGAACGCCGTTATCGCAGGTTGGTCCGTATCGGTGATCACAAATTACTTCAGCGGCACGCCCTTGTCATTCGCGGGATCGTTCCCCCTGGCCACCGGCTGGAACGGCGCGGTCAATCGAGCCAATGTTGGGCCGGGCGATCTGACGGTTTCTGACTTTGACAAATCGAAGTTTTCTCTTTCAAACATCAACTCAGCCGGAAACACATACCTGGACCGCAGCAAGTTCTCGGATCCGGCTCCGCTTACACTCGGCACGAGTGCGTTCAAGTACACACAGGCGAGAAATTTCGGAACGATCAACGAGGACATTGGCCTTCAGAAGAATCACAAATTCTTGGGCGAGCGCCTCAAGTTCCAGCTTCGTGCTGAGTTCCTGAATGTCCTCAACAGGCACAATCTCGGGGGCATCATCACGAACGTGACCAGCCCATCATTTGGCCAGGTCTCGACAGTAACTGGCAATCGCACTGTCCAGCTAGGTACGCGCTTCGACTTTTAGGCGAACAGTACTTCATTCGGCCAGCAGAAAGGCCGTGTCATATGCGTCGGCGAGCAACTCAGCACCGGCCCGCGCGCCGTGGCGGCGGAAGCGGTCCATCGTTGCAGTGTCGTCAACGTACACGGCCTTGACCAATTCGATCAGGTTCGCACGGTTCGGCGCAGAATGTGACGCCCTCGATTTGCCGTTCTTTCTTGAGCCAGTGAGTTACTATCCTGCGGGTACTGATCCCACCGGCCTGGAATTCGCTAAGTTGAAGCCTGGCATGGTCGTTCAGACCATGGAAGAGTTCTCTAAACCGGTTTATAGAGTGGACGTGCTGAAAGTGGAATTCCCGGTCACTGCGGCGTACGTGGAAGGCAGCGAGACTTATCGCGGCCAGTCGGCGTACTCCATGCAAGAGGCCTTGGATTGGTTTCGCGCAGCCGATGCTGTGGCGCAGCGGCCTTACATTTATCTCAGCGCAGGCGTCACTAGTGCGAACTTTACTGCCTCGCTGCGAATGGCTGCGGAATCGGCGCTCGCTTTTCCGGCGTGCTGTGCGGCCGGGCCAATTGGCAATTGGGCGTGGCGGAGTATGCGCGCGGCGTCGTTAACGCGCTTTCGCAGTGGCTGGCGAATTGTGGTGAAAGCAACATGCAAGCAGTGAATGAGTGCCTGCGGGCCGCGACTCCATGGCATGTCCGGGGAAGCATTTGACAAATGACTGGAGACCGAGCGAACAAGATGACGTTTGCCCAATGGGGAGTGTTGATCCTCCTCATTGTCTCGATCTTCCTGAACTATATCGACCTCACTAAGCTCTCAGTTGCCGCGCCGCTGATCGAAAGTGAGTTTGCGCTCTCACCCGCGAAAATGGGACTGCTGTTCTCGGCGTTCTTCTGGACGTATGCGCTGCTGCAATTAGTGGGAGTGGCCGGTTGGGTGGCGGATCCTCACAGAGGACATTCCTGCGAGCCATCGCGGTCTGGCGAACGCGCTTCTCGACGCCGGCTCAAAGTTGGGGCCGGCACTAGGTACTCTCGCGGGCGGCCTGCTGCTGAGCCGCATCGGCTGGCGGCCGTTCTTCGTCGTGCTCGGAGTACTGAGCCTGCTCTGGTTGATCCCGTGGATGCGTTGGATGCCACGTCCGAAAATGGCTACTCAGGCGAAGCGCACTGGCGGTCCGTCTACGCTTGACATCCTGCGTTGCCGCTCTGCGTGGGGGCGTTCCTGGGCCATTTCTGCGGTAATTACTTTTGGTTTTTCCTGATCACCTGGTTGCCCAGCTATCTCATCAAAGAGCGTCACTTCTCTATCGAGAGCATGGCGCAGATCGGCTCGATTGCTTTCCTGGCCATCGCGAGCGCGACCGTGCTGGCGGGCTGGATTTCCGATCGCTGGATTGCGTCGGGCGCGACACCGACTAAGGTACGCAAGACCATCGTCACCGGAGGTCTTGTGTTTTCCACGATCATTTTGCCGGTCGCATTCGTCGATGACCGCACCGTGTCAGTGGCATTGTTATTCCTGGCTTGCATCGCATTCGGTACTTATACTTCGAATCATTGGGCGATTACGCAGACACTCGCCGGACCTATGGCCGCGGGCCGCTGGACCAGTCTCCAGAATGGCATCGGCAACCTCTCCGGCATCGCCGCATTCTGGCTGACCGGAGTGCTGGTGGAACGGACAAACTCGTTTCCACTCGCATTCGTCGCAGCCGCAGTGCTTGCGCTTACTGGGGCAGGACTTTGGGGGTTAGTGTTGGCCCGGTAAAAGAGGTGGAATGGAAGAAGGAGTTATTCGCTCATGAGTGAAGTTGAAGAGTTAGTGGCCTGCGCCCGCAGTCTGTTCGAGCGCGGCTACTGTTTCGGCACTTCGGGTAACATCAGTCTCCGGATTGGAGACCGCGTTTTCTCCACGCCGACCGGTTCATCGATGGGCAGTCTCACTGAGGAATCCATAGCGGTCACCAGCATGGATGGCACGGTGCTTGGTGCGAGCAAGCCGACCAAAGAATTGCATTTCCATCTGGCCGCTTACCGTGCGTTGCCCGATAGTCGCGCCGTCGTCCATCTTCACTCCACTTACGCCACCGCTATCTCCTGTTTGCGTGATCTGGATTTGAACGATGCGCTACCGGTGTTAACTCCCTATTACGCGATGCGCATTCCGGCTCTCCCCGTCGTGCCGTATCTACCGCCGGGCGATCTGCAACTTGCAGCAGAAGTGGAACAACGGGCCTGTACGACTCCGGCAATGCTGCTGCGCAATCACGGCTCTGTGGCGATCGGCAAGACGTTGCGAGATGCCGTGACACTGGCGGAAGAGATCGAGGAAGCCGCGCGGCTGTATCTGCTGCTCGGAGATCGTGGCCTGCCGCTGACACCGGATCAGGTGCTGGAATTGCGCAGGAGGTTTCGCTGAAAACATGAGCATCATTTTTGCAGCGGTGGCCGATGACGACACGGGCGCGACGGACCTTGCCGGGATGCTGGCGGGGCATGGCTTGCGCTGCGTGCTCCTGATCGACCACGTATCAGAGCAGCGCTTAGCCGAATGGGCAGCGGACTGCGACGCGATTGTTCTCGGCGTTGGGTCGCGGGCGGTCTCACCCGCTGATGCCTATGCGCGCATGCGGGCCGGCGTTCGCCTGCTCGCAACATTGCGTCCGCGGACTCTTCAGGTGAAACACTGCAGCACCTTCGATTCCACAGCCGATGGCAACATCGGACAATCGATCGATGCAGCGATGGATGAGACCGGCGAGACATTCACAGTCGCGCTGCCGGCGCTCCCGGTGAATGGGCGCACCACTTACATGGGCCACCACTTCGTGCACCAGCAACTGCTGTCGGATTCGCCCATGCGGAATCATCCGCTCACGCCGATGACGAACTCGAATCTGGTGGAGCACCTGCAGAGTCAGACCGCCCGCCGTGTCGGCCTCGCGCCTTATCCCGTGGTCAGTGCCGGGGCGAATCGTTTGCGCGACCATCTCGCACAACTACGCCGAGAAGGCGTGCAGATCGCGCTGATTGATTGTCTTCAGGATGCGGATCTCGCGACCATCGGTGAAGCGATTCACGATCTTCCACTGATTAGCGGTAGTTCCGCGCCGGCTCTTGCACTGCCTCCCGTGTGGCTGAAGTCGGGCTGGCAACCACGTCCGCAGGCTCCGCTGCTGGATCCCGGCACACGCGACGGGCGCGGCATTCTGATCGCCGCAGGAAGTTGCTCCCGCGCTACCCGAGAGCAGAACGAATGGTCGGAGCGCTCCGGGATTGTCTCCGCCTTGGTGGACCCGCTTGACCTCGCCAGAGGCATAAGTGTTGAGCAGTCGACTCGCCTTGCCATTCAAGAACTTGCCGCTGGTCGCACGTGCTTGCTGCGAACGCTAAACGGAGATGGCGACGTCGCGCGAGTTCACCGCTGGGTACGCGAGGCTAACTTGAGCGACACGGACGCGGGCTGCAGAATTGCCTTCACATTTGCGGCGCTCGCGAAACGGATTGTCGATGAAGTGGAGCCAGAAGGGCTGATCGTCGCTGGCGGCGAGACCTCCGGAGCGATTGCCCGAACGCTCGGTTTCGGAGCGCTGAGGGTCGGAGCGAACATCGAACCCGGCGTGCCGCTGTGTGTTGCCATGGGTGCGCGGCAATGTCCCGTGGTGCTCAAGTCAGGCAATTTCGGCAACCCGGATTTTTATCAGAGGGCGATCGCTGCAATCCGCGCATTGAGCGACCCGCCGATAAAGGACAAACAGAATTGATACAAAAGACAGTTTTTGCCTTGCATACCGGCTTTGCATTGGTGGAACCCTTGAAGCCACTTTTTCAGGAGGTTCTGCCGGGAGTGCGCGTTGTGAACATGGTCGATGACAGCCTGCTTGCTGACGTTCGGGCAGCGGGCCATCTGACCACAGCGGTTACGCGGCGACTCGTTGGCTACGGCATGCTCGCGCAGTCCTCGGGTGCGGACGCAATCTTCAACTGCTGTTCCTCCGTGGGCGAGGCCGCAGATGTTCTCGCCAGTTTGATCGAAATCCCGGTTGTCAAAATTGACGACCGTATGGCCAGCGAAACGGTTCGTCAGGGAAAGCGGATAGGAGTCGTCGCGACCGTGGCCACAACGCTCGATCCAACCAGCCGTCTTATCGAAGCGAAGGCCGCCCAGTCCTGTAAGCAAATTGTGATTCACCGCTACGTGGTCGACGGAGCCTTCGATGCATTGATGAGCGGCAGTCCGGCTGAACACGACCGCCTCGTTCTGGCGAGCATAGAACGCGCGGCACAGGAGAATGACGTGATCGCGCTCGCACAGGGCAGCATGGCAAGGCTTGTGCCCGCGCTCGAAGGACGCCTGAGCGTGCCCGTCCTCGCGAGTCCACGGTTGGGTATTGAAGCGCTCAGGGACGCGCTCGCATGAAGACGCAACCAGGAGTTCTGTGCTCCGGCAGTATCGTTTATGACACCCTGGTTCGACCGGGTGATGAGTCCTGCTGGGGCACAACCAGTTTTGTCGAATCGATCGAATACCATGTCGGCGGCAACGGCGCGAACAGTTCCATTGCGCTGGCTATTCTCGGCGTGCCGGTTCGATTGCTCGGCGCGATTGGAAGGGATGACCAGGCACGCTTCGTTCTCAAGGCGCTGCGAGCCGCCAATGTGGACATCAGCCACGTCCTCACAGTAGAGGCTGCAACTGCAGCCACCATAGTTATCGTCAGCAGCACGGGCGACAGAAAGTTTCTGCACCGGCTCGGGGCCAGTGCGTACGCGTTCCCGGACGCAATCGAATTTACGCCGGAGTTGCTCGCGGGCGTCGCACACTATCACTCGGCAAGCCTGTTCGTATTGCCGAGCTTTCGCGCGCATGCGCCAGAGACATTGCGGCGCGCACGGCAAGCAGGGTTGAGCACATCGCTTGACACAAACTGGGATGCGCAAGGACGCTGGATGCAGGACCTGGCGCCCTGTCTGCCCATGTGGATGTTCTCTTTCTCAACGAAGACGAGCGCGCATGTTGACCGGCTCGAGTGATCCACAAGTTGCTGCCGCGAACGTATTAAGCCATGGAGTCAGGACTGCGGTGATGAAGTTGGGTCCCCGCGGTTGCACCATTTACACTAATAATGATCGCGAGGTAATCTGCCCGGCGTTCGAAGTCGATGTGAAGGACACTACTGGTGCGGGAGATTGCTTCGTCGCCGGGTTTCTGGCAGCGAGCTTGCGTGGCGCCACTCTTTCGGAAGCGGGTTGTTTTGGGAATGCAGTCGCGGCACAGACCGTGCAGAACATCGGCGCGGTCACAGGGATTCCGGGCTACGACGAAGTGGATTCGTGGATGCATTCTAATAGGAGTTGAAATGTCCGTTCTACAGGTTTCATGCGTGCAAATGCACTGGGCGAGATCGCTCGAAGAGAATCTGGCGAAATCTTTGGATCACATACGTGCCGCAGCCGCATGCGGAAGCCGTGTGGTGGTGTTGCCGGAAGCTAACCTCACCAGCTATTACTTCCCGTACGTGGTCACATTAGACCCGGCCAAAGTGCAAGACGCGCTGAATGCCACTTGCCGGGCCGCGCACGAAAATAAAATCTGGGTGATCGCGGGCACAATCCGCAAAACGCACGATCGCCACCTGAACCTGGCGCACGTGATCTCACCCGACGGCACGATTGTCCACGAGTACGCCAAAGTAAATATGGCTGGTCGCGACGAACTGCTCTATTGCCGCGGAGGCAATAAGCTCTCGCTTTTCGAAATCGATGGCATTCTCTGCACAATAGTAATTTGCCGCGACGGTCGTCATCCGGAGCTGTACAGGCTGCCGGCTATGGCCGGTGCTCAGATTCTATTCCAGCCCTCGTGCAGCTCCGACGAAATTGAAGCAGTGGCCTGGAAGCGAACCTCCGGACGTGCGCAGCAACCCGTTGGCCCGAACTCGAAGATGTTCCACTGCGTCGCCAATACGGTGGGGCAATCACCGGACGGCAAGCAGACCTCCAGCGGTGCTTCGTTCATTCGCGAACCAAACGGCATTCCGCTGGCCGAGGCTGGCTTCTACCAGGAAGAGATGATCACTTCCGTACTCGATCTCTCTCGTGCGGACCGTTCGTACATCCTGGACAGCATGAAGAATCCGCCCTTCTTGAGCGAGCACTGGGCCCGCATGGTAGAAGAAGTGAAACGTCGCGCTTCGGTCCCACCTGAGTAGGCTGCGTGATACATTACAGAATCGTGTATGCAACTCGCAAATCGATTCGAACAAAATCCGCTTCTGACCCCGTCGAGCATTCGACCGAGCATGGAGGGAATGAAGATAGAGTGCCTTCTAAATCCTGGCGTGTTTCGGTTCGAGGGCCGTACGTGGCTTCTGCTCCGTGTCGCCGAGAGGCCGGAACAGAAACCTGGGAAGACGGCCTTCCCGGTTTTTAACAGCGCAGGCAAAATCGAAATTCTGGAATTCGACAACTCGGATCCGGCTCTCGATCTTTCCGATCCGCGGGTTATCAACTATCGCGGCGCGAACTACCTGACCACCATGTCGCATCTGCGTCTCGTGTGCAGTGATGATGGCATACACTTCACAGAACCGGCGGGACATTGCCCGCTGTTTGGACAAGGCGAGCTCGAGACCTTCGGAATTGAGGACTGCAGAGTCGCACGGATCGAGGACGAGTATTGGCTCACCTTCACGCAGGTGTCTCAAAATGGCGTCGGCGTAGGGCTGAAATCGACGCGCGACTGGAAGGACATTCGCAGTCTTGGGATGATCATCTCACCGCATAACAAGGATTGCGCCCTCTTCGAAGAGAAGATCGGGGGCATGTATTACGCTCTGCACCGGCCAAGCAGTCCCGAACTCGGCGGGAATTACATCTGGATTGCCGAATCACCAGATCTGACGCATTGGGGCAACCACCGCTGCATTGCACATAGCCGTCCTGGAATGTGGGACAGCGCTCGGGTTGGTGCAGGAGCCTCGCCCATTCGGACCGAGAAGGGTTGGCTTGAGATCTATCACGGAGCCACGAAAGAAAATCGATACTGCCTTGGCGCCCTGCTGCTGGATCTCGACGAACCGTGGAAGGTCATCGCTCGCTCAGTAGAACCGATCATGGAGCCGGCCGCACCTTATGAACTCACTGGTTTTTTCGGAAACGTAATTTTCACGAACGGACATCTTGTCGATGGTGATCAGTTGACCATCTATTACGGCGCGTCCGATAGCGTGATCTGCGCCGCCAGGTTTTCGATCCGCGAAGTTCTGAATTGCTGGGAATCTAGCCATATGAACAAGCTTGCGAAAGAGTACCGGCATTTTCTGTCACATCCCGCGCGACATGCGCGTGTTGCTGGTCACCAACATGGTTTACGCGTTTGTCTTGCCGGTCATCGACATCTTTGTCGCGGCATACATTATGCGTAACTCGCAGTTAGTCAGCATGGTAGTAACTTACCAGCTCACGGTTTACACGGGCATCCCGTTTACCTTCTTAATCAACGGGTTCCTCTTCGAATCACGTCCGAATTCGCGCGCTCTATTCACTCGGAATGATGCTCAGCGGTTTCTCCATGCTGGTGATGACGTTCGTGCCTGAACTGAATCAAGTCGGTATCGCGGCGGCTGGACTATTGATGGGTGTTGCGCAAGGATTCTTCTGGGCGAATCGCGGATTTCTTGCGCTTTCGACCACAGAGGACGGGAATCGGAATTACTTCTATGGATTGGAAACCGCTTTCTACACGATCACATTCGTCATCGTTCCACCCGCGATCGGCTGGTTCAACAAACCTCCGGGCTGGCAGCCGAAACGCTTACCGCATCGTGACCGCGTGTGCTTAGTCTTGACCATCATCGCTTCGGTTGTCGTGAACAGGGGTCGATTCGAGAATCCGCTGCGAGCACGTTTCGTATTCTTTCGATACCACCCGCTCTGGAACAAGCTGCTCGGACTCGCATTGCTGAAGGGGCTGGCACAGGGTTACATCGTCACGGCACCCGCGATGCTCGTGATGAAGATGCTTGGTGAGGAAGGCGCATTAGGAACGCTGCAGTCCGCTGGCGCGATCGTGTCCTCGGTGGTGCTATACGGAATCGGGCGGCTCGCTCAGCCAAAGCATCGAATCTATGTTTTCATAGCCGGATTGGGGCTATTCGCGCTCGGAGCCGTGTTCAACGCAGCGCTCTTCAATTCGTCTGGAGTCCTGCTGTTCATGCTCTGCCTGCTGCTGGCGAAACCACTCCTGGACGTGGCGTATTTCCCAATCCAGATGCGAGTGATTGACGTCGTCTCCGCAATCGAGAAGCGCAATCAGTTCGCATATATCGTCAACCACGAGTTCGGGCTGTACGCCGGCCGTTTATTCGGCTGCGGCCTCTTTATCGCGATGGCGGTTCTACGGTTCCGATGTGCTGGCACTGCGGTATGCACTGCTGGTGATTGGGATACTACAACTACTTTCGATCTGGGTCACTCGTTCTATTCTGAGCGACCCTGCATCTGCGGCCGAAGAGAGCCGATCGCCTGTGACGGCTGCCTAAGGCGCAATCACCGTACGCATAGCTTTTGAGCCTTCTGAAGGAATTCGCCGCGCGTCGAAGCGCTAACCCCGGCGGCGCACGGGAGCCGTTTGCGCCATGCCTCGGTAAGCCTTGCGTCCATCGGCGTATTCAGATCGGCTTGATACAACGGCGATGCATGGGAATACTGCAACCCGTGCCGATGACGCAGGGGCTCCAGCTTGGCAGTGCGGTAATCGACGACATCGGAGAGAAATCCATTCAACCCCGCCCATTGAACCATTTTGAACTGCTGATGGGATGGTGAAACGTCCGTAACGTAAGTTGTCGCTTGACCTTGCGCATGAAGCATCGATTGGAGTGCGCCCACCGCAAATTTATTCGCAAGTGACAGGTGCGCAGCTAAGCCGGCTGCATGTCCCAGCGCGGTCCACGTGGGCTCCAGGCGTAGCGCCGAGTAACCAACGTGCGATGCGCTGATGGCCACGGGCACCAGCAGATTGCTCATGTTCTTGGGGACGATCACGCCGTACGGGATCTGGAACGGTGCGGTGGTAAAGCCAAAGTCGCCCTCGACCAGTGTTGGATAGAGTGGTCCCGGCGGATGCTGGCCATGGGAGTTCAGCGCGTAATCACCGATTGCGATGGAATCCTGATGCAGACGTGTGCGGACAGAGTTGGCTGCAGGTTGTGTGTCGTGTTCGGTAAACGTGTATAGCCCTTCGATGCGCCGTCCTTCCCGGATGTAGAGCGCGGTTGGCAAATGGCGGTTGTCGGTGAACTCATCCTTCGACAAGCCCCAGGCCTTGGCCTTGTCGCGGATGGCGGAGGGCACATCGGGGTCGTTCTGGAGAAAGTACAGCAAGCCCATCGCGTAGTCGAGATGACGTTGAGCGATCTTCTCGCGAATCGCCCAGTCGCCTTCCGGCCATGCTTGATTTTCCCCAGGCAGGGCAAGCCGAATGGGCGCCTGCTTGATATCGTTCATGTCCGCCTTGCCGTTGGGAATTCTCTGAAGACGAAGAATTCCGCTCGTGTTTTCGGAGTAAACCTGCGTGATCTTGCCGCTGGTAAAGTAAGGCAGCAAGTGCGTAAACTCGTCGCGACTATACGTTGCCGGCCTCGGGACCGATACTCGCAGCGCTGGATCCTCCGTCATGATGATGCGGAAATTGGAACACTGAACACTGTCGTCGGCTTCGCCGGTTGACCCAGGCAGAATTTTGCCCTGGTCGAAGTAGAGGACTCCGGCGAAATGTTCGCCGTACTCACGAGTGGATTCGCGCCCCAGGAGATACGGCACGCCGGCACTGGCGGCAAGATCACCTTCATAGGTTCCGTCAATCCAGAAAGCAGCCTGCATCTGTTGAACACCGTTTGGCGAGTCAAAGGTAGCGGCCACGATGCTCCGCTGTCCTTTCGGCTGAGCCTTTGTGGAGGTTGTACTCAGTCGCCAGGACTTGAAGACGGTGAGGGATTTCTGTTCAGCGATCAGGCTATTCAATATTTGCGAGGAGACGTGCGGTTCGGCATGCGCGCCTTCGAAGCATTCGCGTACTTGTCGCGAGTCTTTCCCGTACTTCGCTTCGTAATGAGCGAGCACGCGTGTCATGTCTCACGGAAGAAGCCGGTGACTGATTCCTGCGTGCGAAAGTCCGTATAAGAAAGGCCGCCCGTCAGCAGGCCGCCTATGTAAGGCGACGGTTCAATCAATGCCACCTTATGCCCCTGACGGGCCGCTACGACGGCTGAGGCGATGCCTGCCGGGGTCGCGCCATAGACTGCAAGATCGTAGTGGTGGTCCGCCGCAATAAGAGGTATCGCGGCGAACAAAAGAAGATAGCGCATCTTCTAAATTTACCTACACTGAGGACGATCGCGGCGCCGGTTCTGAATGCGCAAGCCGTTCTCAAGATCGACTTCGAGCGCAAACTCCACGCGTGGGACGGCTTCGGCGTGAATTGGTCGAGGTGCCACAGACCCGCAATTACAAAACAAATCCGCAGGAATACGGCGGGCGGAGCACACTTTCCGAGGCGAAACGGCAAGAGCTGTTCGACCGCATTTTCGGCGACGACGGACACAAGCCGAGCCTGGTCAAAATGTTCTCGACGTTTGGCAACAGGCGGCGCGTCGGGTGGCCACAGCACACACGATCACGGGCGGCCAGAACCAGTGGTACGGCGGCCACGAGTCCGGCGGTGTGGATTTGCTCCGTCAGAAACGACCCGAACTCCTTGCCTGGACCACTTATTAGATGATCTGTGGCAAGATGGACACCGCGTTCGTGGAGGACATCCGCCGCCAGATCTACGACGTAAAGGTCAACGGCGTGATCCCACTGGGCAACGGTACAGACCAGCAAATGGGTCGGTGGCGATCCTAATCCAGGTGCAGCGATTCGGGTAGTGGAAGAGCGCGGCTGCTATCAGGTACTGCCCGGTTATCACTATTTCAAACAGGTGTCGCACGTGGGCCAAGCCGGCATGCGAGTGGCACACGTTGAGAGCGGCGCTGGATTGACGATGATTGCATTCTCGTCAAACGGCACGACCCACCCCGATGCTTTCATCGTGATCAACCAGAGTCAGGAAGTTAAGCGCGCCAGGATCATGATCGCGGGGACAAAAGCCGCACGCTTCGCCTCGTTTCGAACGTCGCTCGATGAGAGCTACAGGTCTGCCGGCGAGTACGCTCCGGCGGTGTCCTCGAATACACGGTCCTCAACAACTCGGTCACAACGTTTCGATCACGCTGAGAGAGAAACTACACGCGGCCGCTCAGCATCATGTCGAAGTACATCGGCTTAAGCAGGTATCGCTTGAGCATCAAGCCGGCCCTGTGCTCGCGGCCCGGATCCAGGAAGGGCAGCGTGGGCGAGGGCTTCTTGTCGTAGCCGAATTCAGCCATCAGCACCTTGCCGTATTCGGTCACGAAGGGACAAGCGGTGTAGCCGTCGTACCGATTGAGGGGCCATTGTAAAGGTTCGGCTTCGACGTCACACCTGACGGCAAGCAGTTTTTAATGCTCGCCAGCAAGGAGATGTCGAAGCCGACGGCAACACTGATGTTGATTTCAAACTTCAACGACGAACTGCGGCGAAGGGTGCCACGTAAGAACAACAACAGAGAGTGAAAAGACGATATTCGCCCTCGTTCCGCTCATCTCGTCGGATGGAGAAAGCACGTGCTTATTTAGCCGCTTTCTTCTTATAAAAGCCGCCCAGCGTTTCCTTTGGGCTTGCGGCGATTGCTGCCCGGCCGGCGGCACTCATTGTCCGCTTAGAGGAGGATTTGGTCGCGGGACTGGCCAGCGGGCAGCGGCGGCCGCCGGCTTCGGTTTGCCGCGCAACATCTGTCGGATCTCGGCGATGTTCGCCTCTATGCGGCTCTTCTGGGCTTCCAGCCCTTCGATCGCAGCGTTCAGTATTTCGGTATTGAGCTTCTGCGTTGGCATACTCCCTAAGTATGACGCAAACTAACTGAAATGTTACAGGTAAGTTGTGAAGATTCTAACAGTGGCTGGTAAAATATCGTTAAATGAGAGCACTCGTATTCTCTAGACATTCACGGTGATCTGCGCGCGCTGTAGCGTCTGATGGACACCGAGGCAGACTATTACTTCGCCGCCGGGGATCTGGCTACTGTGGGCGCGCGGGCTGGAAAAGGTCGGTCCGATTCTTCAGCGCCGGGCTGAAAGGATGTATGTTCTACCGGGTAATCACGAGTCAGAATCCAACATAGCCGCGTTCTGCCAGAAACCTATGGGCTACATAACTTCCACGGTCAGGTGCTTGGACGTTGACGGATGGAAGATCGCAGGCCTGGGCTACTCCAGTCCAACTCCCTTCGGTACTCCGGGCGAGTACTCTGAAGCTGAACTGGCTGCGCGCCTGGCGCCATTCAAGGAACTTTCGCCGCTAACACTAATCTGCCACGCTCCGCCAAAAGATACAGCGCTCGATCGCGTGCGCGAGGGACTGCATTGCGGCAGCAGTGCTGTGCGAGGCTTTATCGATCAGTATCAACCGGCCTGGTTCTTCTGCGGACATATCCACGAGGCCGAAGGTGTGGTCACGAAGATCGGCAAGACCACCGCCGTAAATGCCGGCAAGCGCGGGTATCTACTCGAACTCTAGAACTTCTGAAGTACCGTAAGTAGCTTGCGGTCCAACTTAGTGCCGTACCAATCCTCGTACTGAACGTCGGCGCGTCCGGAATTGAGGACTCCGAAGGAGCCGCTCAGGTTCCAGAGGGCATAACCAATGCCGTGGCTCGCCAGGATATCCATCACATCAGTGAACCAGGCCAGGAAAACATCATGCGGAGTCTTACTGATAACAACCGCACTCACCGCAGTGTACGCCAATGCCTTTCTTTGCCAGTTCCGCCCATGGGGCATATATTTTCTCAAGCCGCTCGCGTCCCCAGTTAACAGTGCCGTCTTTCATCAATGGCCAGGTCGGGGTAGGAAAGCTGGAGTTCTTATCCACCCAACTCGCGCGATAGTGGCTGATGCCGCCTGGCGAATAGGCATGCACGCTTTGCGCGACGCCGGTGGGTATCATTTCATCGACTACGGAGTTACCGACACTCAGGCCATCAATAAGGATCAGGCGATTCGGACTAACGCGGCGGATCTCATCGACAGCTCGCGTCATGACACGCTGATAGTCCGCGCGGCTCATATAGCCCTCTTTCGGACTGGGCGCTTCGTTGAGCAAATTGAAGCTGAGATGCAGTTCGGAGATACCGCGATAGCGTTGGGCCAGCACCGCCCAGTGATGCGCGAAGGCTGCTTCCGCGCGCGGGTCTGACCACAATACAAACGGCTCGCGATCGGCCGCGTTGATGCAATAGCCCGGTGCACGATGGAAGTTTAAGCTTACGTGCTGGCCGTACTTACGGCCCAGTTCGACTATGCGATCGATTTCATCGAAAGCGGGGGATTTGAAGTTATACATCGATTCCGGATTCAGTTTGCGCGTCTTCTGCCAGTCCGAATCGATCCACAGCCAATAATCCATCGGAACCCGAACAAAGTTAAAGCCCCAATCACGAATCCAACGGAACTCGTCTTCGCTGGTGACCGGGCGCTGTTTCGAAAAGGCCTGGAACATATCGAGCAGGTTGAAGCCGCGCCAGCGCGGAATCGCGAACTGTGCGGAGGTGGGAGTCCAGGGTCCGGTCGCCTGCGTTGCGGAGGCTTTTGCGGTTGCGGCGGTGCTGGCCGCTGCCGTCGAACCAAGAAAGATTCGTCTGGTCATGAACCTCGGATTCTATCAACACTTTGTCATCCAGGGTAAGATTGTTAAACTATGGGTATGACCCTCGAAGAACTCGAACGCGAGTATGTTACGCTCCGCCAGCAGGCTGAAGCTGTGCGGAGCTATCTTTGACGCGCCTGCAAAACAAGCCCAACTAGCCAAGACTGAAGAGCAGATCTCTGCTCCCGACTTCTGGAACAACCCGGAAAAAAGCCAGAAGATCATGCAGGACCGCAAGCGCCTGGAGCAGAGCATCTGCCGACGCACGCCAGATCTCCGGCTGCACGTCTCCGACCTCGATACGCTCTTCGAACTCGGCACGCGAAGGCGAGGACGTCGCGCGGCGATCTGGAACGCGAGATGAAGACTTCGCCGAGACGGTCGAGAAGCTCGAAACCGGCATGCTGCTCTACGGCGAGAACGACGCTCGCGACGCCATCGTCACCATCCACCCCGGCGCCGGCGGCACCGAGAGCCAGGACTGGGCCGAAATGCTGCTCCGCATGTACCTGCGCTGGGCGGAGCGCAACGGCTTCGAAGCCGATGGTCACAGATCGGCTGGAAGGCGAGGGCGCGGGCATCAAGTCCGCCACCTTCGAAATCAACGGCGAGAACGTCTTCGGCCTGCTGCAGAGCGAGATCGGCGTCCACCGCCTGGTCCGCATCTCGCCGTTCGACGCCAACGCCCGCCGCCACACCTCGTTCGCCTCGCGTGTTCGTCTATCCCGCAGATCGACGACGACGTCAAGATCGACATCAAGCCCGAAGACCTGCGCATCGACGTCTTCCGCGCCTCCGGCGCCGGCGGCCAGCACGTCAACCGCACCGAATCCGCCGTGCGCATGACGCACATGCCCACCGGCATCGTGGTGCAGTGCCAGAACGAGCGCTCGCAGCACAAGAACCGCGCCAGCGCCATGAAGCAGCTGCGCGCCCGGCTCTACGAATACGAGATGGACAAGAAGCGCGCGCGACGGAGCGAAAGCTGGAGGACTCCAAGCTCGAAATCAACTTCGGCAGCCAGATCCGCAGCTACGTCCTCGCGCCCTACCGCCTGATCAAGGACCATCGCACCAAGCTCGCCGATCGGCGACGTGGACCGCGTGCTCGACGGCGAATCGATCGCTGATCCACGCCTATCTCGTCTGGCAAGAAGACCGGCAAGATCGTCGGCGACGGCAAGGACGACCTGCCCGAGTAGTCATGATTGCTCCCGAACTATCTGGAACGCGCGGCCGCACTCATCCGCGCGGGCCGGCTGGTGGCGTTTCCCACCGAGACCGTCTACGGCCTGGGCGCCAATGCGCTCGACGCGCGCGCCGTGCGCCGGATCTTCGCCGCCAAAGGCCGCCCCGCCACCAGCCCGCTGATCGTCCACGTCGATTCGATCGCGATGGCGCGAACGCTGGTGCGCCGAGTGGCCCGACAGCGCCGAGCAGCTGGCGGCGCAATCTGGCCGGGTCCGCTCACGCTCGTGCTGCCGAAGGACCCACAGATTCCCGACGAGGTCACGGCGGGGCTGGCCACGGTCGGCCTGCGCATGCCCGCGCATCCGATGGCGCTGGCGCTGATTCGCGCCGCCGGCGTGCCGATCGCCGCGCCCAGCGCGAACCGCTTCACGGGTGTCTCGCCCACCACAGCCGAGCACGTCCGCGCATCTCTCGGCGAAGCCGTCGACCTGATTCTGGACGGCGGCCCCACGCCAGTGGGCATCGAATCCACCGTGCTCTCGCTCGCCGCAGGCGAGCCGCTGCTGCTGCGGCCCGGCATGATTTCGCAGGCCATGATCGAGGCTGTCATCGGCCCCATTGACGTTTTTGGCGATGTTCCCGTAAGTGCGGGAACTGCGCACGCTGCACCCGGAATGCACCACAAGCATTACAGCCCGCGGACGCCTGTAAAGCTCGTCAGCGAAGGGCAACTTCCGTTAGCCGGACGCGGCGCATATCTCTGGTTGTCGCAACCAGCATCGGCGGCGAAAGCTATTGCGATGCCAAACGAACCCGAAGCGTACGCAGCGGCAATTTACGGTGTGCTGCATGAACTGGATGCGGAGGGCTTTGACTGGATCGCTATAGAATCTGTACCCAATGAACCGCAATGGGCGGCGATCGCGGACCGCCTGCGCCGCGCGTCTGCAAGTTAACCTCGCTATAATCGAGTCAATGCGCTGGGTTCCACTTTTTCTCTGACCGCTCTAACTGTGTCCACACTACTGGCGCAATCGACTCCTAGTTTTTCGCCGCAGGTGCTAGATCCAAATGGCGCGGCAATCGCGGATGCAAACCCGTTCGCAAGCCGACGGCGCTCAAACGTGCCGGTCTCACAGGCAATCCAACTCAGACTTGCGGGACAAGCGACACGCATGGATGTGAGCGAGACAGATTCGGCGACGCTGGTCGAGCCTGAATCCACCGGGCACGCGCACGGAACTCAGCGCCTCAGCATTTGCAAAGATGCCCAGCCAGGCCTGCTGAATTCGGCAGCAAGGTGTCGGGTGTTGCCGTGATCACGACGCGCGCAGGTGCGGGCACGCCGCGCAAATTCTCAGGATCTACACAGGTTTCGGGGATACGCTTAGTCAACTCACGCAGGCGGCCGGCACAGTGGGTAAGTTGGGCTACTTAGCGTCCGCTAACACGGTCAAGAGCAATCGTTTTCTTGACCAGGTCTCATCTGAGAATTTCCACAATGGCGGCAACTCCGAACGCGCATTCTCGCGTTTCGACTATCAACTCACCCCGAGAGATCAATTGCGTGCCAACCTGCTTGCCGGCCGCTCGTCTTTCGAACTTACGGCGCAATTGTTTTCGAACCCTGGCGACACGCCAGTGACGCCATCGCAGGAGCGCCATCTAACAACCGTCACGACGGCGAATCGCATCAACTGGCTGCACGGCCGCCATAACTTTCGAGCCGGTTTCGACTTTCAGCACTTCCCGGTGAGTGAGAATTTCACGTTCGGCGTGACCGATCCAAACTTCAAATCGACCGGGTTCGGACACCTTCATCCCGACCTTTGTGGATTACGATCTCAGCCGCGGCGGTAGACCGTTCCAGTTCTCCGACCGGAAATTGGTTCCCGTTCACCAGGAAACGGTAATTGTCATAGCGCAGGCCCAATGAGAAAGTGAAGCGCTGCCAGTGCAGAACGTCCTGCACGAAGCCGCTGTACATGTTGCCGGCGCTTTTTTCAACACCGGGATTATCTTCCCCACCTCGCTCAAGCAATCGCGCGTCAACGGTCTGGAAGGACGTTTAACGCTCGTGCCGCTGCGTGGCGTCTCTGGCTCGTTGAGCTTCACGCACTATCACGTCGTGGTCACGCCACCGTTTACCGGAGGCTTATTTCTGGGCAGCACGGCTGTTGACTTGCTGAACTCCGGACCTTTCGTCATCGATTACGATCAGAAATTCGGAGTGCACGGAGTCGTACAGTACAACATGACCAAAGCGCTATGGGCCAGTCTATCGATGCGCTACGACAGCGGCCTGGTCTCGAATCCGTCGGACCCCGCAGTGGTCGCGGCGGATCCCGATTACAGGGCGCTGCTGCCCTATGTTGACCTCGCTTCTGACCCGCCGCGCGTGCGTCCTCGCACCATCACCGATATCGCGATATGCTGCAGCCGCGCACTGCGGGCGTGAAGCTACGCTTTTATTTTTAGTACTTACGGCAAGCTGCAGTGCTAAGATGTCGCCATGCGGCTGTGGGGGGTTGCGGTCTGCTTGATAGGTATCCCTGCCCTGTGGGGCCAGGCGCCCGCTTCGCTCGGTACTCAGACTGTAAGATTTCTCACAGAGCTGATTCAGCTCGACACAACTAATCCGCCCGGCAACGAAACCCGTGTTGCCGAATATCTCAAAAGCATTGCAACCAGCAATGGCATAGCCTGCGAGTTGCTGGGCGGCGAACCCAAGCGCCTGAACTTCGTAGCGCGCCTTAAGGGTTCCGGCGCCGCGGGACCGCTGCTGCTAATGGCTCACAGCGACGTGGTCCCTGCTGATCGCGCCCTCTGGACAGTCCCGCCATTTGCTGGCCTCTCGCGTGATGGATTTATTTGGGGACGCGGAGCCCTCGACGACAAGAGCCTGCTCGCGGCCGAACTGGCCGTCTTTCTGGAACTGAAGCGCCGCGGCATCAAGCTGAAACGCGATGTGATTTTGCTTGCTGAGGCCGATGAGGAAGCTGCGTTCGACGGGCATTCAATGGCTGATTCAAAATGCCTGGCCAAAAATCTCGGCGGAGTTTGCCATCAATGAAGGGGGCTCCTGGTTCACAACCGCCTCAGGCCGGCGCATCTTTCAGATCCAGACCGCGGAGAAAGTTCCCACCCGCGTGAAGTTGACGGCTCGTGGCGGTTCCGGTCATGGTGCGCTGCCCCGTGCTGATAACGCTGTTGTTCATCTTTCCCGAGCCATCACCCGACTGGCGGACGCCGATCAGCCCGTGCATCTGAACAGCACTACTCGGCGATACTTGAGATCGTTGGCTCGGTTGCCTGATTATGAATGGCTCTCCAGCCTGCTCCCCGCACTCGAATCTGAACCCGAAGCCTTTCACGCGGCGGCTAAAATTCGATTGCGTGATCCCGAGCTGGACGCGATGTTACGCACCTCGATCAGCCCCACGATGCTGGAGGCCGGAATCAAGATTAACGTGATTCCGAACACTGCTGTCGCGCAGGTTGATGTGCGCCGTCTTCCTACGGAGACGGGCGCCGAAGTAGTCGAGCGCATGCGGCGACAGGTGAACGACCCGGCTGTCGAGATTACGCTTCTGCCAGGGCAACGCATCGTAGCCACCGAGCCAAGTTCGCTCGCAACCCCGCTCTATCTCGCGATGGAACGCATTTTCTCGGGGACAGCGCTGCAGTCCACCGTCGTTCCCCTGATGTCCCGCGGGGCAACAGACGGCGCCTTCCTGCGCCCGCGAGGCGTGGCTGTATATGGTGCGCCCATTTTCGGTCGCGAACCCGGCAGTCGTGCGCACGGCAACGATGAGCGCATCTCTACAGACAATCTGCGCAACGGCGTCGAGCTGCTTTGGAAGATCGTATTAGCGGTTGCCGCAGAACCGAACGCGGCTGCCAAGTAACTCTTCCAGCACGGGCGTCTGCGGATAAGGCTGCCCCTTGTAGCGCCGAAAGCCCTCGCCGAAATCGAGTTCCGCGAGCTTGCCGCAGTCACGCGTCCAACCCTCCATCATGTCGAGATATTCATCCACGCCGTGATGCGCGCGCAGCCAGTTGCGCTGGCTCTCGTGGCGTGCCAGCATGGCCTTCTTCACTTCGAACGTGGAGGCCACGTCAACCACGAAATCCGGCAGCATGGGCCGATCCTCGCGATCCACTCCGCCGGCCGGTTGCGTGAAGTAAAGATGCGGTATGTGGTCTATTGGGGCGGCTGATCCGCGTGTCTTGTAATTGGGCGCGGGAGCAGCAAAACAGGCATCACGCACAAGCACACTGGCGCTTTCGTGATCGCAGTGATAATCCAGCGGCGGCGCGGTAATCACGATCTCAGGCTGCGCTTCGCGTAGAACTTCCGTGACGCGCCTGCGCGAATCGTCATCGTTGAAAACGGCCAGGTCGCGGAATTCCACGCAACTGTACTCCGCCTTGATCAGTGCGGCTGCCTCGGACGCTTCGCGACGGCGAACAGTCGCGGTTTCTTCAGGGCTGAATTCACGCGAACCACAATCCCCTGGCGTCATGGTCACAATGCGAATCGTGTGCCCCTGCTCAGCGAGCAGCGCCAGCGTTCCACCGGCAAGAATTTCAAGATCGTCCGGGTGGGCGTGGATAGCTAGAATGCGATAGAGTCTCATTTGTACTTGTCGTTATCATAACCTGAGGTCAAAATGCTGGAAACCGACGCAATCCTGAATACCTTTACTGTCGGAAAATTGGAAGTTTCGCTGTGCCGTTCGCGCCAGGATCTGGGTGTAACTGCCGCAGCCCGAATTGCCGCTGAACTGCGCCGGGTTCTCGCCGAAAAGGGGGAGGCCACTGTGCTTTTTGCCTCGGCGCCTTCCCAGAACGAAACCCTTGACGCACTGCTCGCACAGCCCGGTATCGAATGGGGGCGTGTGACCGCGTTCCACATGGACGAGTACATCGGACTTGCCGAGGACCACCCGTCATCGTTTCGAAAATTCCAAAAGGAACGCGTTCTGAGCCGCGTCAAAATGCGTGATTTCTACTTCATCCGCGGCGAATCGAGCGATTTGGAAGGCGAGATTGCCCGCTATGCGCACCTTCTGCGCGCATTTCCGCCGGATTTGGGCCTGCTTGGGATCGGGGAAAACGGACATATTGCGTTCAATGACCCGCCGGTCTGCGATTTTGACGATCCGGTTTGCATGAAAGTGGTTCGCCTCGATGAGGCCTGCCGGCGGCAGCAGGTGAACGACGGATGCTTCGTCTCGATGGCCGATGTTCCGACCCATGCCTTTACCCTTACGGTCCCGCAACTTGTTGGAATACCGATAGTTTTCGTGATGGTGCCCGGCGTAACGAAGCGTCAGGCAGTGTTCGATACACTGAATGCGCCCATTTCCGCAGCATGTCCGGCGACCATTCTCCGTCAACATCCACGCGCGTCTTTGTTCATCGATACCCAGTCCGGGGAACTTTTGAACAAAGCTGGCGTCTAAATGTATGAACGGTAGAAACATTGCCGGCAGTTTGGGAGTAAAATAGCTCTTTAAGGTACTGCCGTGGCTGATACTACGATCGGCTTCAATCTCGAGAGTCCCGTTGGGGCGTGTGACCTTCCGGCGGGCGATGCCCAACTGGTTGAGGAGCATGATTCTTTACTGGAAGGCCTTCGTGCTGGCACGGAGGAAGCCTACGAGATCTTAATCTCGCGCTTTCAACAACCGGTATATAGCCTGGTCTTTCGACTTCTGAATGACCAATCCGACGCCTGCGATGTCGTCCAGGAAGTCTTTTTAAAGGTCTTCCGCAATGTTGGCTCCTTCCGCGGGCAGAGCAGTCTCAAGACCTGGATTTACCGAATCGCGGTCAATGAGGCGCACAATCACCGGCGCTGGTTCAGCCGCCATCGGAAACAGGAAGTCGGTCTGGAGTGCGAAGAAGAAGGCACAAGGACATATCAGGAAAGACTTCCGGATCCTGGCCGGTCGCCCTTCGAAGTGGTGCTTAACCATGAGACGCAAGCGCTAATCGGCGAAGCTCTCAATGAAATGAATCCGACGTTCCGTTCAGCCGTCGTGCTGCGGGATATCGAAGATTTTAGCTACGAGGAAATTGCGGACATCTTACAGTTGTCACTGGGCACTGTAAAGTCGCGCATACTGCGTGGTCGAGAGGCTTTGAGAAGGGCTCTGGTGGAAAAACTGGAGCAGGCCGGGGCTCCGTGTTGGACGCCCCAGTCAGCGGAGTAGGAGCTGGTATGCCGGGTAGAAGCTGTCGAAGTATTGAAAACAACTTGTCAGCCCACGTAGATGGCGAACTCAGTGGACTCGACCGTCAGGTGATGCTAATGCATCTCGCCCAATGCCCTTCCTGCGCCCTGCGTAGTGAACAGGTCTATCAGCTACGTCGCAGTCTTCAGGCCCTTCCCACCGTAAATCCGCCTGCTCAACTGAACACCGCTTTGCGCGTTCTGGCATCGCGTGAATTGGCTCGTCGGAATTCAAGAGTCACCGTCGCGGCCATGCTCTCCGACTGGCGCTCCAGTGCTCGCGTTTGGATGAACAACCTGATGCGGCCTTTTGCTCTTCCGGTTGCCGGGGGACTGGTTTCCACGCTGATGCTGTTCGGAATTCTCATGCCGAGCTTCATTCATCCGGCCCGCATCGACGATAATGATATTCCAATCGTTTTCTACACCGAAGCCAGTGTCCGCAGCACGGGTCCGCTGTTCTATACCGACGATGTGGAAGTGGAACTTAATGTCGACGAACAGGGCCGTGTGGTAAACTACACCCTGCCCCCCAGCGTGATGGGAAATCCAACCCTGAGGCGCACGATCGAGGGGAACCTGTTGATTACACGCTTCAATCCGGCAACGACGTTCGGCCAACCTATCTCCGGCAAAGTGAAACTCTCTTTCCGGAAGCTTCACATCGAAGTGAAGGGCTAAGGCCCGCCGCGAATGGGCCGTCCGTTCGGCCAGCATTTCTTAAGAAGTGCATCCGCACTCAGACGCATTGCCAAAGCTGCGTGTCCCCAACCGGAACCACTCGTGCTGGAAATCGGGCCAGGTAAAGGTGCGCTAACAGAGCAGCTGTTGCCTAACGCAGAGCGACTCATAGCCGTCGAACTGGATAGCGACCTCGCCGCTCACCTAGAACACCTCGACCCTAAGCTTACGGTGATCAACGCTGACGTCCTGGAGACTGATCTGGCGCAGTGGGGTCCGGTCGTGGTCGCGGGCAACTTGCCCTACTACATCGCCTCACCGATCATCGAGAAGGTGCTGACCCTTGGTCCGTTGCTGATCCGTGCTGTTTTTCTCGTGCAAAAAGAAGTGGCATTGCGCCTGGCAGCTCAACCTGGCACTCGGGACTACGGCTACCTCTCGGTCGCCACACAGTGTTCTGCAAATGTAGAATATCTCTTCAAGGTGCCCCCCGGAGCCTTTGCGCCTCCGCCGAAAGTTGAATCGGCCGTCGTGCGGATGATACCGAAGCCGCCTCCGGTGCCGGACCTCCCCGCGTTCCTGGCTTTCGCGGCCAAGTGCTTCCGCCAGAAGCGCAAGAATCTGCGCAACAATCTTGCTGGTTTTTATAACGGTAGTATAGAAGCCCAACCGGAGACCCGCCTGCGTGCGGAACAGCTTTCGATTGAGCAGCTTGCGGATTTGTACAAACGCCTTACGGCTTCGGTTTAGGTTCGGCCTTCGGTTTAGGCTCGGCCACCAGTTCCACCCTTACCTGCGCGGAACCGGCCTTTAGGAAGTCCAATTCCTGAGCTGCATGTTCGGTGACGCTAATTACCCTGCCGGCGTTGGCGGCGAAACGATCATTAATCTTTACGACCACGCTCTTGCCGTTGGCGACATTCGTCACCTTCACCCGTGAGCCCATCGGAAGGCTCGGATGCGCCGCAGTCATCGCGCTATTATCGAGAAGCTCTCCGCTGGCGGTAGCCTTTCCATTGAAGTCGGAGGCGTAGAACATCGCTTTCCCCGTGTCAGCAGTTGCACCTTCCACTGGGACCAATTTAGCGTCGGCTGCCTTATCCCGCGGCTTGGAAGGGGTGGTCTGTGTGGGAGTCGGATCCGGATTTCGCTTCACCATCGCCGACGGTCGTTTCGGTTTCGACGGAATCGGGGAGGGTTTATCTGATGCCTGCCATGCCGAAAGACACAGGGCCGTTAAGAAAAAGACAGCGGCTACACGATGCATAGGATCTCCACTTAAGGCGTTGTTGCGAATGCGGTTGGCGCCACAACCGTCAGGTCTGTTAAACAACAGTCTGCGGTTCTTCCTCATGTCCGTTGCACTCGCTGCGGACTTCAGTGCCGGCAATGAAATACTCGTAGCGCGTAGAAGTGCAGTTCGGCCCAGCCAGCATTCCCGTATCCGCGTCGATTTGCACACTCCTGATACCTGCTGGCGGCCGCCCAAACGGTTGCGCATAATCGCCATGTTTGAGCGCCTGCTTCATGAACTCCGTCCAGATCGGTAGTGCCGAATCCGCGGCTTCGACCGGCAATTCGCGGTTATCATCATAACCCACCCAAACAATACATAGCAGGTCTGAAGTAAATCCCGCGAACCAGCCATCCCGCGACGTTCCGGTCTTTCCTGCAGCCGGCACAGTAAACCCTTTCGATCGCGCGCCAGCTGCCGTGCCGCTGCGCATCACTTCCTGCAGCAGGTCCAGCATGAGAAACGCGACCTTTGGGTCCAGCACCGTTCGAGGCTTGGGGTCACTGCGAATGATTGTTTTGCCACTCGCGGATCGCACATTCGCCAGGAACGTCGGATCGACCCGCTCGCCCTCATTCGCAAATACGGTATAAGCGCCGGCCATTTCCAGTGGCGTCGTTTCATAGGCACCCAACGCAACGGCGGGCGTGGGTTGCAGACCGGCATTGAATCCTGCGCGCCTGGCGAGGTTTACCACGCGATCAAAGCCGACTTCTTCCGCCAGACTCACGGTCGCCACATTAAGCGATTTGGCTAGAGCCCTGCGCAACGTCGGCCTACCCAGGTAAACCTCGCCAAAATTGGTAGGCGTATATGTCTGGGTGCCGTAACGAAAAGTTGTGGGTTCATCCGGAACGGTGCTGGCAAGACTGAGTGAGCGAGAGTTTTTGCTCTTTTGCGCCTCCAGCGCGGCGGCATAGACAAAGGGTTTGAAAGCGGAACCCGGGTTGCCGCCTGGCCAAAATTCGATTGAGCTGGCTGGCAGTATACTTGCGCCCACCCACGGCAGCTTTGACTTCTCCCGTATGCGGATCAAGAGCAATCAAGGCGACTTGCGGCGGAGCTTTGCCGTCCTGCTTGTTTCCCACCTTACGACGGATGAACTTATCCAGACTCTCCATGCCTGACCGTACCGATTCAACCGCTATTCGCTGCAGATGCTGATCCAGAGTCGTATAAACTTTCGAGGGCGCTTCCGAATCGACATTGTCCCCGAGGCGGTTCTGCAACTCATCCCTGGCAAGCGCGATGAAATAAGGTGCGTCGCCTGGATCGGCCCCTCGAGGCGAAAGCCCAAGCGGTGCTGCGGCTGCCTGCTCCTGTTCGACGGCTGAAATAAACCCGTTGCGCTGCATCAGACTCAGAACGAGATTACGGCGGGCTGTGGCCTGCTCGGGATTTCGGATCGGGTCGAAATAACTGGGTCGTTGGATGATGCCTGCGAGCAGCGCCGCTTCAGGAAGGGTAAGCTTGCTCACGTCTTTGTTGAAATAAGTCCAGGCAGCCTGACCGAAGCCGTGAATCGCGAAGGTTTCATGCTGACCCAGATAGACCTCATTGGCGTAGTGCTCGAAGATCTTCTGCTTCGGAAGTCTGAGCTCCAGAATTGAGGTGATCAGTACTTCCGTGATTTTTCTGCGCCAGGTTTTTTCCTGATCCAGCCACAGATTTCTCGCCAGCTGCATGGTCAGTGTCGAACCGCCCTGCTCCCTTCGGCTGCTTTTCACATTCACGTACGTAGCCTTCAAAATGCGCAGCGAGTCGAAACCAAAATGGGAAAAGAAGTGCTTGTCCTCCGCCGATAGCACGGCCTTCACCAGGACAGTCGGAATATCGGCGTAGCGCAACAGTCGCCGCCGCTCCCGGCTCTCACCAGCGAGATTGGCAATCAACTGCGGCTCCAGGGAGTATTGAGTTAGCTTTGCGTGAGTCGCAAGCGCCTCCATTTCCGCGATCTTGCCGCCGCGGAACGTGACTCGAGCCGGCTCCGGCCGGAAATAAGAATCTTTGCCTGGATGTATCTCGATGACATCGCCAACCCGTCGAAAATACCCCACAGGGCTGGAGACGTCTTCGCGATAACCGGCCTGGCGCAATTGAGAAACAAGGTCGGCCGAACTCGCGGATTCTCCTACAGAAATAATTTCCGGAGCAGCATAGAGGTTTGCGGTGTCGTGAAATACGCCTTGGGTGAGCCTCGTTCCGACCTCAATCCACAGACCGGCGAACACGGTAAGACCTGCGAGCAGAATGAGCGATACGGCCAAGCTGGCGGTACGCACACCTCGCGAGGCCTTTAAGTTATTGAAAAGATTACGAAACGAACTAGGATCCATACGGCAGAATCTGTCTAGTCGATGAGGACCAGAGACAACGCGATTCATGTACTCTAGAGTCTCGCGTGCGCGCTAGCGTTCCGCGAGTGCTTTAATCAGTAGAAGATTAAAATCCAGACCTTCGTAAAAAGACTCAACGCCGATGCGTTCGTCTTTTCCATGCATGCGGTTATCGTCAACATCCAGGAAAAACGGAAGCATTCCATAGGTTGGAATTCCGGCTAGGCGCAGCGGCTTTCCATCAGTGCCTCCAGTGTCCATTTCCGGAGTAACCGGTAACCTTGGCCATAGCGTACTCGCAATTTTTTCTACTTGTGTAATAAACACGGGCGGCCATGGGGACGCAGAGGCGGAATTACCGCGTTGCTTCCGCAGGAAAGTAAGTTCCACCGGATACGCGGACACGGATTTTCGTAGGACGTCCAGCACCCGAGCCGTGCTTTCTCCCGGCAACAAGCGGCAATTCACAATTGCTTCTGCTGATTGGGGCAGCGCGTTCTCCGCGTGCCCTCCGCTTAGCTGTGTAGCTACGCATGTAGTGCGAAGCTGGGCGTTGAAATAAGGCACACTCGAAAGCCGCTTGGACGCTGCCGGATCTGGGGGGTCCCTAAGCACTGCAAGCATATCTGAAGCTCGTTGAGCGGTTTCGGTGGCGCTCATGCGCTCAAAGTAGGTGCGACTAACCGGATTCAGAAATACAGGAAACTGGACGTCTCGGATCTGCGCCAAGGCATCCGCCAAAACATAAATTGCATTATCGCGAACCGGTAGCGAACTATGGCCGCCGGAATTCTTTGCAGTCATTCGGAAAGTGATATAGCCCTTTTCGGATGCTTGAATCGTGTATGCGATCTTTTTCCCGTCCTTGCTTTGCCCACCACCCGCGTCGGCATTAATACAGTACTCGGCATCAATCAGCGCGCGACGATTTGCGAGCAACCATTCGACACCATTACCGTCGCCGGATTCCTCGCCGGCTGTCAGCGCCAGAATCAGATCGCGCTGAGGGCGATAGTTTTCACGCTTGAGCTGGGCGAATGCAGCCGCAAACAGCGCCGCACCACCTTTGTCATCCGTGGTTCCCCGCCCATAAAAATACCCGTCCCTTTCTACAAGCTTGAATGGGTCCGTGCTCCAGTCCGTCCGGCGTGCTTCCACGACGTCGAGGTGCGCGAGAAACAGGACCGGCCTGCCCTTGCCTGTTCCGTGCAAACGGGCAATTACGTTGGCTCTGTTCGGCGCAGACCCAATAACTGTCACATCGCTGGCCGGAAAACCTGCATCTCTCAGTCGCTGTGCGGCAGCATTCGCAGCACGCGTCACGTCCCCGTGAGCGTCTGTCGTATCGATTTCGATCAACTCCTTAAGGTACTCGCGCGCCATCTGGCGAGATGCTGAATCGGCTGCTGAGAGCAGGTTTAGACACGCGAAAAAAATTAATAGGGTCCGGGACATGTGGCTTTTGTGAGTATACCGGTGTCTCCACATTTGTTTTCACACCTTACTATCTGATAGCTTCTAATGGTTCATTCAGGAGGCACTTAATGCGCATACTCGTCTTTGCTCTTGGTTTCGCACTTTTCACTAATTCTGCGCTCGCGCAGGAATCCCGTGGCTCCATTTCAGGACAGGTGACCGATGCTGGCGGATCCGTCATACCAAAAGTGAATGTCGTTATCTCCAACGTGGATACCGGACAAGCGGTCACGCTCATCACTAACGACAGCGGCAGCTTCGTTGCACCGCTCCTGTTACTAGGGAATTACAAACTGGCCGCCGAGCATCCCGGCTTCAAGCGGTTCGTGCGTGAGGGCATCGAGCTTAGCGTGAACGAACGCATGCAGGTCGATATCACTCTGGAGATTGGAGAGACATCGCAAAGCATCACAGTCACGGAAGGCGCACCGCTGCTGGAGGCCAGTGACGCTTCCATGGGCCAGGTGATCAGTGGGAAAGAAGTCGAAGACTTGCCCATCGCGCACGGGGACCCGTACGCGCTCATCGCGCTGTCTCCGGGGAGTTCGTTCGAAGGCGACCCCAAGCTGAATCGTCCCTACGAGCCTACGCACATCGTGGGTTTCGCAATGAACGGCACGCGCGCGAACACCAGCGACATTACACTTGATGGAACATCCAACAGCGCCGGCAGCAATGGATCCGTAACGGCATCTTATGTGCCTCCTGTTAACGCCGTCGGTGAGTTTAAAGTACAGACGACTCCGTTTGATGCGAAGGTCGGCCAGTCTTCGGGCGGCGTGGTCAACATAAGCCTGAAATCAGGGACTAACAAGCTTCATGGTGCGGCTTACTGGTCCAAAATGTCGCCCTCGATGATGGCGAACGATTTCTTTGCGAATCGCGCCGGACTGCCGCGTGGCGAATTTCTATATGACCGCTGGGGTGGATCACTGAACGGACCAGTCGTTCTACCGAAAATTTACAACGGCAAGAACCGCACGTTCTACATGTGGGCTTATGAGGGATTGCGTGACACGCGTCCACGCGGGCGCACACTGACTGTTCCCACGCTGGAGCAGCGCGACGGAAACTTCTCTGAATTGCTCGGCGTAGGCGCGAACTATCAGATTTACAATCCGTTCACGCGGCGCGCGATTTCCAGTTCGCGTTATCAATCGGACCCATTCCCCAACAACATCATTCCCGCCAGCCTCATCAACCCGATCGCCAAGAACGTGCTGGGCTTTATCTCCAAACCGGTGAATAACGGAACCACAGCGGATCACCTCAACAATCTGCCGCTGCCGAACGATCCCGAATCCACGCGCTACTACTCGCACACGATTCGACTGGACCACACGATCAGCGAAAAGAATCGCGTTTCCGGCAGCGTAGCTTTCTACAAGCGGGCCAGTGCGCTGTCTGACTACTTTCAGAGCCAGGCTACCGGTGTCGATCAACAGTTCCTTTCGCGCCGCGCCTCAATGGACGACGTATACACGCTGACGCCCACCTTCATCGCTAATGTGCGCTACGGCTACAATCGCTACATTCGGGTCAGCAAGCCCCTGCGTGGGCGTAATTTCGATTTCACCTCACTTGGTTTCCCAAAGTACATGAATGATGCTGTTGCGCCAGCGTTGCGCGAGTTTCCGTTCTTCAACATTTCCGGGATGTTCGGCACCATCAATACAGGCGAACAACGCAGCGTGGACACGCATTCTTTCGTCGCAGCCTTCACGAAGGTGACAGGCTCTCACACGCTGGAGTTCGGAGGCGAATTCCGCGCCTATCGCAGCAACAATTACGTCATGAGTACGCGCCAAGCAGTGACTACGAGTTCGATGCAACCTTTACGCGCGGCCCGCTCGACAACTCACCCACTGCCCCAATCGGCCAGGCGTTCGCAAGCTTTCTACTCGGACTGCCAAACAAGAGTAGCTACCTGCTGCGCAACAGCAGTTTCGCGGAGCAGTCCACGGTATGGTGCGGCTACGCTATGGACACGTGGCGCGTGAGCCGCAAGCTCAACATAACGCTTGGAATTCGTTATGAACTCGAAGGTCCGCTTACCGAGCGTTACAACCGCAGCATCAACAGGTTCGATCCAAACGCCGCGATCCCGCATGAAGCGGCAGCTAAGGCCGTATATGCCACAACCTGGGCTGACCACCCCGACTCCGGAAATGCCGCCGGATCGTTTCAAGGTCAAAGGCGGACTGGTGTTTGCCGGTGTGAACGGCGAGTCCCGCGAGTTGTGGAATCGCGATGGTAACAACTTCATGCCACGCATTGGCCTCGCCTATTCGCTCGACAGCAAGACTATTCTCCGTGGCGGTTACGGCATTTACTTCGGCTTTCTGGGCGAGCGCCGCACTGACGTCATCCAGTCGGGATTCAGCCGCAAGACTGCGTTCATCCCAACGATCGACAATGTGACTTTCAGCAGCACGCTTTCCAATCCCTATCCAAACGGCATTCTCGAACCGCTTGGCCTGGCTGGCGGATCGCAGACCGAACTTGGAAACGACATCGAAGCATTTAACCAACAGCCTCTCGCATCGTACATGCAGCGCTGGCAGGCCAGTGTTCAGCGGCAACTCACCAGAAACCTGATGATGGAGGTCGCCTACGTGGGTAACCGCGGAACGCACATTGAGCTGGATCGCGATCTGAACACGCTCGGCAACCAGTACTTATCGAAGATGTCGGAGTTCGATCAGACTCGCGTGAACTACCTGACCGCGACGCAGAATAATCCCTATTACGGACTGGAGAACATGGGTGCGATAGGCGGGAACGCCAAGCTCTACGCGAGGCATTGTTGAAGCCGTACTCGCAATTCGGCAAGGTGACCACCACGACCAACGAAGGCTATTCCTGGTATCACTCCCTGCAAGCCCGCGCGCAAAAGCGCTTCACCAAGGGCATGAGTCTGACGCTCGGCTATACCTGGTCGCGTTTCATGGAAGGCTACGAATTCCTGAACGCCGGCGACGCGGTTCCTTATCGCTCGCTGTCACCGCAAGACCGTCCGCACCGTTTCACCGCAAGTTCGATTTATGAGCTGCCTTTCGGTCGAGGCAAGAAATTCATGACCTCTGCCCCGCGTCTTGTTGATGCCGCGGTGGGTGGCTGGCAGGTGCAGGGTATTTACACTTTCCAGAGTGGCTCCGCGCTCACATGGGGCGACGCGATCTTCTACGGCAAAGGAGAGGACATACTCAAGAGCGGTCGCAACATCGACCAGTGGTTCAACACCCAAGCCGGGTTCACGACTAGCTCGACTACGCGACCGTCCTACCACTACCGCACCTGGCCGCTGCGCTTCAACACGCTGCGCGGCGATTTCACGAACAATGTCGATCTCTCGGCCATTAAGCGATTCCGTGTGACAGAAAAGCTGACCGTGCAATTCCGCGGCGAGTTCCTGAACGCCCTCAACCACGCACGTTTCAAAAATCCGAACACCGACCAATTCAGCCGCGCATTCGGCCAGGTGACCGACACATCGGGCTATCCCCGCCAGATCCAGTTGGGATTGCGCGCTACATTCTAGGGATCAGTTCGCAAGCAGATTGACTATGCGCACCGCGTGCCCTGTGCTCGCGGTGTTCGCTTCTGCCGCAACACGAACTGTCAGTTCGTGACGGCCCGGCTCAAGGTCTGCATCCAGCACGTAGGCCCACGGAATATGCAGGCTCTTGCTCCATTGCGTGAACAGGTCCTGCTTGCGGAAGGGCTTGCCGTCAATGCTGTATTCGACGATTCCGGCGTCGGGCCCGGCGGCTACGAAGATTCCTACGGCGGTCCCTTCGAATGTAAACCGAAAGCTGGAACCCGATGTTGTCAACGCGAGCATCGGTACGTGCACGAAACCCGCACGCGTGCTTATGCGTTCTGTTGGCGCCCAATCCGGAATGATTTCCCAGCCTTCCCCACGGACAGCTTCTTCAATCTGCACAAGCCTCCCACGCGAATAGCTCTTTGCATCAAGGACAGTGGGTAGCGTGTGTGGTTTGGGAGCGCCAGGCGCTTTCGCGCCAGCATCGAACAGACGAACAATCGAGCGCAGATACAAGCCATGCCCGAAGGGAGACGGATGCAGGCCGACAAAGTCCTTCTCCCACGTGAACTCGCCGCGATCGATGCGCTCCGTTACTTCGCGCGCGAGATCGATCGAGGGAAGGGCGTAGCGCTCGGCGACCTTTTCGTGCATCGCGATCACTTCAGGAGTCTTGCCCCCACGAATTAACTTGATCTTGCCTGGATCAACAAAGTGCAGCAGGACGATGTCCAGGTTGGGATTGATTTCGCGCGCGTGCCGCACAATTCCTTCCATGCCGCGCAACTGCTCGCGAGCACCGAAGCCGTTCGTGTCGTCGTTAACAGCCGCCTCTTCGAAGAGCAGATCAACAGGGCCTCGGCTGAACACATCACGCACCAGGCGAAACGCTCCGGGCGTCGAACCGGTGGAAGAAATTCCGGCGTTAACGCAATCAAACTTCGTCTTCGGAAAACGCGTTTCCAAATGGCTGCAGACCAGATCCCGCCAGCCTTTGCCCTGTGTGATTGAGCCACCCAGAAAAGCAACTCGCGCGGAACCGCCTTGCTCGAAACGCGCGAACGAATTCTTTAAACCGCCGCGCAGCTTGAAGTACTCGCGGTCTTGCGCCTGAGCCGCCTGCAACAGACAAACCGCAAGCAGCAGCGAGCTTATAGAGAGCCTTACCATGACAATCATGGTAAAAGATGATCGGGGTATACTGCTAATGGAATCCCAAAATGCCTTTTATCCATGATGATTTCCTACTAGCAACGAAGACGGCGCGCCAGCTTTATCACACGTACGCCGCCGAACAGCCGATTCTGGATTACCATTGCCACCTGCCTCCAAAGGATGTGGCCGAAAACCGGCGCTTCGCCAACCTGTTCGAGATCTGGCTGGAAGGCGATCATTACAAATGGCGCGCGATGCGTGCCAATGGCACCGACGAGAGTCTCTGCACCGGCGCTGCTACACCCGCGAGAAGTTCAATGCCTGGGCCAGCACTGTCCCGCACACGCTGCGTAACCCGCTTTATCACTGGACCCATCTGGAGCTGAAGCGCTATTTCGGCATCGAAGAACTGCTAAACGAAAAGACCGCACCAGCGGTTTGGGAATGCGCCAATGCGCTGCTTGCGACCGATGATCTGACAGCACACGGCATTCTGAAAAAATTCAAGGTGAAAGCGGTCTGTACTACTGACGATCCGATCGATGATCTCGCCTACCACAAGCAGATCGCGGCTTCCGGTCTCGCCACGCGCGTCTTCCCCACCTTCCGCCCGGACAAGGCCTTTAACGTCCACCAGCCGCAGGCGTTCAATCCCTGGGTCAACAAACTTGCGGCAATCTCAAATCGCGACATTGCGACGCTCAATGATTTGCTCGACGCGTTGCGCAGCCGTCATGATTTCTTCCACAGCATGGGCGGACGCCTCTCCGATCACGGCATCAATCATTGCTTCGCGGATTTCTGTTCTGATGCCGTTGCCGGGGCCATCTTCGAAAAGGCCCGCAAGGGTCAGGCTGCCGGACCGCAGGAGCACTCGCAATTCGCATCGTACCTGATGCTTTTTTTTGGGCACCTTGATGCGGAAAAGGGCTGGACCAAGCAGATGCACCTGGGTGCGCTGCGCAGCGCCAACACCAGCATGGTCGCAAAGATTGGGCCGGATACAGGGTTCGATTCCATCGGAGACTGGGCACAGGCGGAAGCACTCGCGGCCTACCTCGATCGCCTCAATCAGGAAGACGCGCTGCCCAAGACGATCGTTTACAACCTTCATCCGAAAGACAACTACACGCTGGCCACCATGGTCGGCAACTTCCAGGACGGCAAGATCGCCGGCAAGATGCAGTTCGGCAGCGGCTGGTGGTTCCTCGATCAGAAAGAGTGCATGGAGTGGCAGATGAACGCGCTCTCGAATGCCGGCCTGCTTTCGCGCTTTGTGGGCATGCTGACGGATTCGCGCTCATTCATGTCTTATCCGAGGCACGAATACTTCCGTCGCGTACTGTGCAATCTGCTCGGGACCGACATTGAAAGCGGTGCGATTCCCGACGACGAAAGCATGGTGGGCCCGATGATTCAGAATATTTGTTACGGCAATGCCCGGCAATATCTGGGTCTGGACGTGAGCTGAGAATTTCCTAACCTCCCGGCGTATTAGCGAGCAGGAAGTGCATTACCCGCTGCTGAATTTGCCGGCGGTTCGTGAACAGCGCCAAATGTTCACCGCCCTGAATGGTAAGCAGTTCCGACTTTGGAACCTTGCTCGCCAGAGAACTGGCTTGCTCGTACGGCACGGCTTCATCAGCCGTGCCATGCACGATCAACACGGGAGCGGCGATCCGATCGAGTGGATAGGCGAAATACTGTCGGGATTGCGTAATGTCGTTCTCTGTCCCGGGTAGCCGCTGCGCCATTCGGTCCATTGTGCTCAGGTTCAGCGCTTGCAGCAGTCGCCCCGCTATCGGATCGCTCAGGCTGCGCGCCTGGTGTGCGGACTCCCTGCGAGTCAACGCAAGTAGCCCCGGCATGTGCGCCATCACCTTCATAAGGTGAAACATAATAGGTAGCCGCACGCTCAACTGCGCACTGCACGCTGACACCATGATCAGGCCCCAGCAGCGCTTTGGGTAACGCAGAGCGAATTGCAGGGCAGTCTGACCGCCGGCGGAAACTGCGATGACAGCCGCCTGTTTGACGCCAAGCGCATCGAGCACGTCCGCACATAAATCCGCCTGCTCCTGCGGCGTTTGTCCAAGGGCGAGCGGCGTCCCAAGATATCCCGGACGAGAAATCGAAATGAACCGGAAACCGGCCCAGCCCACGGCGGCTCGTCCCAGCAACATACCCTGATCGTGGCCGCCAATGGCTCCGTGAAGCAGGAGAACTGCGGGTCCAACGCCGGATTCGGCGCACTCGACACGCCCTCTCCGCGTTTCAATAATAGTCGGGGCGGGCTCTGGACCGAATCTTTGGTTTTGTGCGGGCTTCACTGTGCCCCCGAAGACAGATACCGAATCAAGGCAAGGGCCTCAGCGGAGGGCTGGCGCTCCACGCGCCTGTATTCCCGTCCATCCGCGGTTCTTGTCACAAGACCGTGATTGCAGAGTTCTCGCCGCAGCAGGGCGTGATCACCGAACAGATGATTGGCACGGATCTGCTGGTTGAGCTCATTTTCAGTGAGGGTTAGCCTCGGTGGGAGTTTCGACCAAAGAATCCAGAGACAGACTGTCTGCAGACTGGATTTCGCCGGCCAGCTTGAGAGCCGTCCTTGGGCGTCGAAATACCGCGCCAGCCGTTGAACTTTTGTAAAGTCAACTGGCTCGGCCGCAGGCTTGGGAGTCTCGAGATGCTCATGGGCGATAGCCTGCGCCCGGAGACTCTGAAAGTTCCGGTGGCCTGTTGACCGCGCGAGCATATTCAAGAGTTCGAGATGGCCGGGCGTGTGGTCACACTCAGCGAGTTGATTGCGTAACGCACGCGCCAAAGCGGAAATATCGCATGCGGAAAAAGGTATTAACGTTTTAGACATCGCTTATCCTCTCGGAAGAACGTGCCATCCGATTTCGGATTGTCGGGGCCGCCGTCTTCCGACCAGGCACGGGATAAGGTGTCAGTCGATTGGAAACATCCGGCAGGTTTAGCTCCCCTCTCGGGGCGGCGACGCCTTGGTGAACTGCCGACCGTCCACCATCTTAGCGCAGCATTATTTATCGCTGCAACAGCGCTTTCCACCCTCGAAATGCCTTCCGCCGTGTTATCCTCGCTCGTATACTGGAGGTTCGACATGCAACCTGGGATTGCTGCTGATCCCGCGCCAAACCCGGCGCTTGTCTTTGAAAACCTGATGGCCCATCAGCGCTCCGCTGCGCTCAGGGCGGCCATCGAACTGAATCTTTTCCACGCGTTAGGCGAAGGTCCGGCAGACGCCGCTACCCTCGCGAAGCGCTGCTCCGCTTCGGAGCGCGGGACGCGCATCCTGTGTGACTTTTTGACCATCATCGGGCTGCTTTCGAAAAAGGATAGCGTCTACAGCCACACTCCGACCAGCGCCATGTTTCTCGATCCGCACTCGCCCACATCGCTGCATTCGGCGGTCCGCTTTCTGGGCTTGGCGGAAATGACCGCGACCTATGAAAAGCTTGCGGATATCGTTCGCAGCGGTCGCACGGTGTTGCCGGGGGATGGTACGGTCGAGCCGGACAATCCCGTCTGGGTGGATTTTGCGCATGGCATGGCGCCGATGATGGCACCGATGGCAGGACCGCTCGGTCAGATCGTCCTGCACGGCCGCACTGGGCCCATGCGCGTCCTCGACATCGCCGCAGGACATGGCTTATTCGGTATCGAAATCGCCAAACAAAATCCGCAGGCACAGATCGTGGCGCTGGATTGGGCTCGTGTTCTCGACGTCGCGCAGGAGAACGCGCAGAAGGCCGGAGTGGCCGATCGCTTTGAGCGTTTGCCCGGCAGCGCTTTTGACGTGGAGTACGGCGGCCCGTACGATGCCGTGCTCTTAACCAATTTTCTGCATCACTTCGATGTGCCTACCTGCGTCGGCCTGCTCAAGAAAGTGCGGTCCGCGCTTAAGCCAGGCGGAATCTCGGCGACGCTTGAGTTCGTGCCGAATGAAGATCGCGTATCACCGCCCATGGCAGCCGGCTTCAGCCTCACGATGCTGATCTCGACAGCATCCGGCGATGCCTACACCTTCAGCGAATTGGAAGCGATGCACCGCGAGGCGGGCTTCGATCACATCCAGGCACACCCTGTTCCGAACAGTCCACATACAGTGGTGACGGGCCTCGCCCGGGGCGCCTAGCTATCCCAACGTCCGCCTGCGCGCAGCTTTTCGATTTCCTCTTTGGCCATTTGCGACAGGCGGACGTAGTCTGTTTTGATCGCGCGATTCAGCGGAATTTGTCCCTGTTCCAGCAGCACGTAATGCAGCGGGCGCATGTACGAAGCCATGCTGCGCGCGTGTGCTTTCAACTGCTGAACTGTAAGCTCCGCGCCGGGCTTGCATTCGATGAACGCCACGACGGCTTCACTCAGCGTGCGATGTTCGCCGCCGACCGCTCCGCAGTTTGCTACCCCTTCCAGCTTTGCGAAATGACTTTCGACATCACCCGGGAAAACCTGATAGCCCGCCGGTTTGATGACCCATTTGACCCGCCCGGACAAGTGCAACCCGGTCTCATTAACGAAGCCAAGATCGCCGGTATACAAGAAGCCATCCGAAGAAATCGCGCGCGCAGTAGCTGCGGGATCATTTACATAACCAAGGAATGTTTGCGGCCCGCGGAAGCAGACGTTCCCGATCTCACCGGCAGCCAGTTCACCCCCGGCGCTGCCGTCGTCGCGCATTGGTTCGCGAATCGACATGGGATAGATCGGCATATCATGGCCGAGACTCGTCGCCGTTTCCGCAAGCTTCGCAGTACGCGGCGTGTAGGTACAGAAACCGGACGCCTCGGTGAGTCCGAGTCCGGTGCAGATCTGCGGTGCCATCGTGGCCATGCGTTCCAGAAACTGAGTTGATACCTGTTGCCCGCCATAGAGCACAATTTCCAGGCTGGACAAATCCGTGGCTGGATAATCGGCATGGCGCCACTCGAAGTGGAACATCGCCGGAATTTGGCCAAGTATGTTTACCTTGTGCTCGCTAATGGCTGCCAATGAACGCCCCGCATCGAACACCTCTAATACGACGGCAGTCCCGCCCCAGAAAAGTGGAGTCATCAACGCTTCGGTCTGTCCACCGACGTGCGATGCAGGCAAGTTCGTGAGCATTCGCATGCCTTCGTAAAAGCCAAATCCGCCACCCAGGCATAGGTTCTGGCACGTGATGCTGCGATGCGAGAGCAGCGCGGGCTTGGGGCTGCCCGTGGATCCTGTCGTGAAGATCACAAGAGCACCGTCAGCGGGCGTGACGTGCGCAGCGGCACGCAGCAGTTCGTCTTCAGCTACTGCTTCACCAGGCACTTCAGCGCCGGGCAGCAGCGGGAAAACGTGTTCGACAAACGTGCATTCGTTTCGCACGAGTTCGCACAATTCAGGCAGTCCGGCGAAGCCTTTGGCGTGAACCATGCTGATGCACGCGGTCACTTCGGCGGGCCGCAATCGCAGATCTAGTGGGACTACGATTACGCCGATTCGGAAGAACGCGTACTCCAGCAGAATATGCTCTGTGAAGAACGGGAGTGCGGTTGCGAAGAAGTCGCCCTTGTGGAAGCCAAGACCGAGCAAGCGTCTCGCGATTTCTGCGCTGTGCGCATCGAAAGCAGCCCAGGTGAGGGTCTGCTTTCGATCATGGTTGATCACCGCGGGCTCGTTCGGCCTGCGCGCGGCCCACCAGGCGACTACATCATGTAGCCGGTGGCGGCCCTGAAAGTCATTCTCGTACTGCGCAAGTGTAAACTGCGGAATCCCAGTAGCGTGCATCGCTATCCAAGATACCCCAGATTACTTCGCGTCAGTCTTTTTGAATGTGAGCGGCAAGTCCTTAGGGCCCTGAGTCCAGGTGCCCGCGATTTCGGTGCCTTGCTTGTTGAGTGTGCCTTTGAAGCCACCGGAAACCATACGAACCTTGAATTCCAGGCTGGATTCTTTCTGCAACACCGCGACGACCGGCATTCGCTGCGTGCTCTGATCAGGGCTTTCAAACGATCCCTTTACTGTCTTGTCAGGCTGGTTCTGCAAATGCAATAGAACGCGCAGAGTGCCGCTGGGGATTTGGAGCGAGCCTTCCCAGTCACCCTCAAACTCTTTGGCGACAGCTGGACTTAGGATCGGCGCCGCAATCTTGCCCTCACCGGTTCGCTTGAGTTCCGTGGGAACTTCGCCCGTGCTGGCTCGCATGAAGCCCTTCATAACCCCATCCTCACCAACCTTCGCTTCAAATTCCGGCTGATTGGGAAGCGAATCAATCTTGAACTTGATTGTTTTTGCTTCAACGGACAGTTTGCTGACAGCAATGTCGGTCGCGTTCTGCGATGGGAAACCAACGGCTGCGGCCCACTGGCCGTTTGCGTCTTTTGTAACGTCAAGCGTGATCGGAAGTTCACGATTGGGAAGTTGTATATTACCTTCCCAATGTCCAGCCTGTGCAAATGCCAGCGATGAAAAAACAAGAATGCCAAAAATAAACTTCATGTCTTTATAATGACGTAATGACTTACCGCGCAGTTCGACTCTTATCAGTTGTTTCATGGACGCTGTGCACGACAGTCGCCTGGCCTCAGGCCACCAAAGCTCCTGCGGTGCGCAGCCACGTCCATATCATGGGCATCGATGGCAAAGGCGCCAAGGAGATTTTTTCCGTGGACCGCAAAGTCGAAGCACCGAACTGGTCGCGCGACGGCAAGCACCTGATCCTGAACTCGGAAGGCAAGCTCTGGCGATTGCCTGTGACCGGCGGCGAGTTGCAGCAGATTCCAACCGGAGCGGTAAAGGGCATCAATAACGATCACGGGATTTCCCCGGACGGAAAATGGCTTGCGATTTCGGCGGGACAGATTTACGTGCTGCCTTACGAGGGGGGCGAACCGCGTCAGGTAACTTCACAGACTCCGAGCTATTGGCATGGCTGGTCACCAGACGGCAAGACAATGGCTTACTGCGCAAAGCGGGGTGACAATTTCGATCTCTACAGCATTTCTGTGAATGGCGGTGAGGAAAAACGGCTTACGGTTCACGCCAACTACGACGATGGCCCGGATTACTCGCCAGATGGGCGTTGGATCTACTTCAACTCCGATCGTTCGGGCAGTTGGGATATCTGGCGGATTCCGGCGGACGGCGCTGGTCCCGACGACGTGAAGGCCGAACGCATCACTTCCGATGATTGGGAAGACTGGTTTCCGCATCCTTCGCCAGACGGCAAATGGCTTGTGTTCATCTCGTTTGCGAAGGGAACCAAGGGACATCCAGCGAATCAAAACGTCGTATTACGAAAAATGCCAATGACTGGCGGGAAGATTACCGAACTGGCGACGCTCTTTGGAGGCCAGGGGACAATAAACGTAAACTCATGGTCGCCGGACGCCAAGCGTTTTGCTTACGTCACGTACAGCCTGATTCAATAGATTTGCAAGGAGTATCGCCGCGCGTTGCCTGAAAAAGGTGCGAACTGCGCGGCGATTAAACTCGGGTCGTGCTTTATTTCGGGGCTTTTGCTGCCCTGGCGGCCTTCTTGGCCTTCCGTTGTTCTTTCTTCATCTTTTTTTCGCTCTTATTGCCCTTACCGCCAGCGGCAAAGGACACGGTGGCAGCGCCGAGTAAGAGGGACATGCCGAGCAGGACAGACATCAGTTTCTTCATGTGATTTCTCCTTGGTTTTGCCAGCTAGTGTCACAGGTGGCAGATGAATAAACCCTCAAAGCAAAACTAAGTTTCAGGCTGTTTTGTCAACCCCAAAAAGTTTATCGCCGCGCGTCGCACCTGAAACGGGGCGAACTGCGCGGCGATAGATAAAATTCTGGGAAGAGCTACTTCTTCGCGGCTGCTGCCGGGGGCTTCTCGTCCTTCTTGCCCTTCTTTACTTTCTTTTTCTTTTCCTTCTTGACAGGGGCGTCCTTGTCAGCGGCGAAGGACACCGTGGCGGCGCCGAGCATGAGCGACAGGCCGAGCAGAACGGACATCAGTTTCTTCATTCAGTTTCTCCTTGGTTTTGCCAGCTTGACGATCATTCCGGGACCGTCAACAGGTGCAAGTTTCACAGGTGTATATGAAGAGGTTCTTAAGACAGCATTAAAATTCAGACATTTTCCGAATTCAAGGCCCGAAAAAGCTATCGCCGCGCGTCGCACCCGTAAACGGAGCGAACTGCGCGGCGATGAAACTCAAAGATTGCGAAAAACTACTTTTTCGGAGCTTCCTTGGCGGCTTCCTTGGAGTCGGCGGCTTTCTTCTTGCCACCCTTCTTCTTTTTGCCTTCTTCCTTCTTGGTTTCGTCGGCAGCGAAGGTGATGGTGGCGGCGCCGAGCATGAGCGACAGGCCAAGCAGAACGGACATAAGTTTCTTCATAGTATTGTTTCTCCTTAGTTTTGCTAGCTTGACGATCAATGACCGTCAACAGAACCTAGTTTCACAGGTCCACATGAACCTGCTCTTAAGAGCGAATTAAAATCGCTTCATCATACATACTTGTTTTGAATGGTTGACAACCAGCAAAAATATGTTTACTCCGCCCTGTTTTCAACTGCTTAGGATTGATTTCCACTCAGCCCCACATCGGATTTGTGCATCCTGTCTGGTACTATCTGCCCGTATGAAGAAAGAAGCTTTTGCCAAACGGCTCGCTAAAGACGCCTGTTTGAGCCAGCCCGCCGCCGCTGACCTGGTTGATCGAGTCGTCGCGGACCTCGTCCGTAAACTCAGAAAAGGCCAACCTGCGCTGTTGCCTGGGCTCGGAACCATCCACCCGGCTCGCAGAGAGAAGAAGACGTAGTATGGACGCCCCCATTTACCCCTCGAGCGAAGATGTCGCGCGCGTTGTCCGGCGTTGTCTCGATGAGGGCAAAGTCGTCGAAATCGACGGACTGGGCACATTCCGCCCCCGTAAGGATGGCAGTTTTGATTTCCTGCCGGACTCGCAACCGCGCGTATTCATTGCCTATGCCGATGAAGAATGCGAACGAGCGCTGCGCTTGTATGAAGATCTGCAGGCTGCGAGTTGCAGTCCATGGCTCGACCGCAAAAAGCTCATGCCCGGGCAGAACTGGCCGCGTGCCATTGAACGAGCGATTGGGATTTCGGATTTCTTCGTGGCCTGCTTTTCCAAACGAGCCATCTGCAAGCGGGGGCAATTTCAATCCGAACTGCGTTATGCGCTGGAATGCGCGGCGCGCGTTCCACTCGACGACGTGTTCCTGATCCCCGTGCGTCTTGATGATTGCCCCGTGCCGCAGCGCATTGCGAACCACCTGCAATACGTGGATCTCTTTCCAGACTGGAACAAGGGCGTGCGCAAGGTGACGTCGGTGATCAAAAAACAAGCGCGTGAACGCCGCGACCGCCCGCTACTTCTTGCTGGCTAGCCGCTTGCGGATGGCGTCCGCGTTCTTGGCGTCCGGCGCAAGTTCGAGGTACTTGCTATAGGCTGCGCGCGCTGCCTTGTCGTCTTTGAGCTTGTCCTGAGCCTCCGCCAGCCGTAGCCATGCTTCGGGGAGTCCTGGATTCCAGTTCGTGGCTTCCTGGAAGCGCAACATGGCGGATTTGAACGCACCCTTGCGCATGTAGTACGAACCCACCTGCATTTCCTTTGTCGCCTGCAGCGGGTTAAAGGAGTACTCCTTTTTGGCCTTCTGCTTGAGCAGTGTTTCGTCTTCTTCGGGCGGCTCCGCCTCTTTGGGTTTCTCCTGCGAAAACGCCAGGGTCAGAAAGAAGGCGATAATCAGAGGCGCGAGCGTGAGCAATCGCGTTCTATTTCCGGTCAAGCATGCCACAATAAAAGTATAACGTCCGATGGACCTCCGTGAAAAAGCTGCGACACTACCCCTCAATCCCGGAGTGTATCTCTACAAAGATGCACATGGGACCGTTCTGTATGTCGGCAAAGCCAAGCAACTACGCAGTCGTGTCCGGAGCTACTTCAACGAAGACCGTCTCGCCGATTCGAAAACCGGCAGCCTGATCCGTGAAGCGAGCGAGATCGACTACATTCTCGTGGACAACGAGAAAGAGGCGCTGGCGCTTGAAAACAATCTGATCAAGCAGTACAAGCCGCGTTTCAACGTTCTGCTGCGCGACGATAAGACATTCCCCTACATCAAGCTGACCAACGAGAAGTTTCCGCGAGTGTATGTCACAAGGCGGCTGCTGAAAGACGGGGCACAATACTTCGGACCGTACCTGCCGGCCAGCCTGGCGCACCGGCTAGTCCACTTCATTCACCGGCATTTTCTGGTGCCGTCGTGCAAGGTTGACTTCAACCGGAAGCACACGCATCCTTGTCTGGAGTTCCACATCCACCGCTGTCTGGGCCCGTGCGTCAGCGGTCTGACAACCGATGAGGCGTATGCCAAGGCGGTGCTCGAGGTGAGGTTATTCCTCGAAGGGCGGCACCACGATCTGGTGGCGCAGATCCGCGAGCAGATGTCTGAGGCTTCCCTCGAAATGCAGTTCGAACGCGCTGCGGCGTTGCGCGACCTGATCGTGACGGTCGAAGAGATGGCCGAAAAGCAGAAGATGTCAACGGCCGCCGATGAGGACATCGATATCTTCGCGTGCTACGCGGAACCGCCGCTGGTCGCCGTCAACCTGTTCCACTTGCGCAAGGGCCGGATTGTGGATCGCCGCGAGTTCTTCTGGGAGGACATGCTGGAGTTTGACCAGTCCGAGCTGATGTCGGCATTGCTCAAGCAGGTCTATCTGGACCAGAAATATGTGCCTGCGCTGATCCACGTTCCCGCGGAATTTGAGGACCGTGCGGCCCTCGAGGAAGTGCTTTCCGAGAAGCGCGGCCGCAAGGTGGAGATTCACACACCCCAGCGCGGCCATCGCAAGGCAATGCTGAGCCTGGTGGAAACCAATGCCAAGCATAGCTTTGATGCACGCTTCCGCGTTATGAAACCCTCTTCACGCGCGATTCAGGACGCGCTGCAGGATGCGCTGAACCTGCCGGAAGCGCCATCCCGTATCGAGTGTTTCGATATTTCCCACATACAGGGCACTGACAAGGTCGCCAGTATGGTGGTCTGGGAAAACGGCCGCATGAAGAAAGCCGATTACCGCAAGTTTCACATCAGGACGGTGATCGGAAATGATGATTTTGCGTCAATCCGCGAAGTGGTGACCCGCCGCTACGCGCGGCTCAAGGAAGAGGGGACGCCGATGCCGGGGTTGGTCCTCATCGATGGCGGTCTGGGCCAGCTACATTCGGCAGCTGAGGCGCTGGAATCGCTGGGCCTGATCAACCAACCACTGGCCTCGATCGCCAAGCGCGAGGAGACGATCTACGTCTTCGGACAGGAGGACGATCCCATCAGACTGGATCGATTCTCACCCGTGCTCCATTTGGTGCAGACCATTCGCGATGAAGCGCATCGGTTTGCGATCACGTTCCACCGCACTCAACGGAACGCAACCCGGTTGACCTCGGAGTTGGGCGATGTGCGCGGCGTCGGTCCGCTGACTGTGGGCAAGCTGCTGAAGCACTTCGGCAGTGTAGAGCGGGTCAAAGCGGCGACCGGTGAAGAGCTACAGGCTGTGGTTGGAGCAGCCGCCGCGCGCCGCGTCCAAGACTATTTTTCGGCGGTCAGCTGATCCTGGGTAGTTTTTGGGAGTGATCTGTAACCGAAGGTCCTGCGATCACGCCCTCTCCATATCGGAGACCTCTTTGTTTCGCTTAAATCCCGGTGTGTTTGCCGTAGTCACTCTTCTCCTTGCGTCCTCGCTGTTGGCCGCCAATACGGCAGCAATCACCATCGATTACCCTTCTGAAGGATCAGTTTTCCCGCCAGAGTTTCCGGCACCGACATTCCTGTGGCGCGATTCTGCGAAGAGCGTTACGTCCTGGGTGGTCAATGTCAGTTTTGCTGACGGCTCACCCAGTATTCGCGTGAACGCGCGCGGCGAGCGCATGCGCATCGGACCAATTGATCCGCGCTGCGTTGGGCCGACGAACAAACCGCCGAAACTGACTCCCCAGCAGGCTGCCGCACACACATGGACTCCGGATCCCACAGTTTGGGCGTCCATCAAGAAACACCCCTCCGCGATCGTGTCCATCATCGGTTACTCTGCCAGTCTCAGGCAGGTTGTCTCACGCGGGCAGGTCTCGATCCAGATTTCGACGGACCCCGTCGGCGCCCCGATTTTTTATCGCGACGTGCCGCTGATGCCTTCGAAAACCGAGAAGGGTGTGATCAAGCCGCTTGCGGCGGGTGCGGTGCCGCTGATCGCGTGGCGCTTGCGTAATGTCGCAGAGACCAGCAGTCGTGTCTTGATGGAAGGCATACACTCCTGCGCCAACTGCCATTCCGTGTCGCGCGACGGTAAGACTCTCGGGATGGATGTCGATGGTCCGCTGAACGACAAGGGGCTGTATGCGCTTGTTTCGATCAAGCCGCAGACCACAATCCGCAATGAAGACGTGATCGCCTGGAGCAGTTTTCAAGGCAAGCTGGGCAGCAAGCTGCGGGTCGGCTTCATGTCGCAGGTTTCGCCGGACGGACAGCACGTTGTGACCACAATCAACGATCCCGCAGTAAATCAGTCTGACTATGAGCGCCGCAGGAATCCGCAGGACCTCGCGCAGAATTACTACGTGGCAAATTTCACAGACTACCGTTTCCTGCAGGTTTTCTACCCGACACGCGGGATTCTGGCCTGGTACAACCGGAGCACTGATAAACTGCAACCGCTGCCCGGCGCGGACGACCCGCGCTACGTGCACACGAACGCTGTGTGGAGTCCTGATGGCAAATTTCTGGTCTTCGCACGAGCCGAAGCGCGGGATCCCTATCCGGTGGGCGCCAAGCTGGCCGAATATGCGAATGATCCGGGCGAAACCCGTATCCAATATGACCTGTACCGGATACCCTTCAACGACGGTAAAGGTGGCCGTGCGGAGCCGATCGCCGGAGCCTCGCGCAATGGGATGAGCAACTCATTCCCGAAAGTTTCACCAGATGGCCGTTGGATCGTTTTCGTGGAAGCCAAAAACGGCCAGCTGATGCGGCCCGATAGCCAGTTGTTTATCGTGCCGGTGGAAGGTGGCCCAGCCAGGCGCATGAACTGTAATACGCCATTGATGAATTCGTGGCACAGCTTTTCACCGAACGGACGCTGGCTGGTCTTTTCGTCCAAGAGCCGTTCTCCTTACACGCAGATGTTCCTGACACATTTGGACGAATCGGGCAATGATAGTCCGGCGATTCTGATTGAGAACTCCACAGCCTCGAATCGTGCTGTGAACATTCCTGAGTTCATCAACGTGCCCCAGGACGGGCTGCTGAAAATCGATGCGCCGGCCACCGAGTACTACAGGGTGGTGAACGTCGCCTCAGAACTCGTGAAGAAAGGCGAGTACGAAGCTGCGATAGCCCAATGGAACAAGGCGATTGCACTCAGTCCCAGCGAAGCGCTGGCCCATTTCAATCTGGCGAATGCACTCGTTGCGATAGGCAAAGGTACCGAAGCCATCCCGCATTACGAAAAGGCGCTCGAGCTTAGTCCAGGGCATTCAGAGGCGCACAACAACCTTGGCAACATATTGCTCGCAGCGAAAAAGCCGAATGAGGCGCTCCCGCATTTCGAGAAAGCTGTGGAACTGAATCCTGAGAACGTGAACGCTCGCTCGAATCTTGGGTCGATGCTCGCGCAACAGGGGAAGATCGCCGAAGCCATTCCGCATTTGCAGAAGGCCGTCGATCTAAATCCAGGCAGCGCCGACGCCCGCAATAATCTTGGCGTTGCTCTCGCGATGACTGGAAAGTTTGACGCTGGGATTGCGGCCCTGGAAGAGGCAGTGAAGTTGTCGGGCGGACGTGAACCTGCCATTCTCGACGTCTTAAGTGCAGTCTATGCCGAGGCGGGTCACTACAAGGAAGCTGCGAAGATCGCACGCAGAGCGCTTTCGATTGCAGTGCAGCGGAACAATCGTGGAATGGCGGAAGCGCTGAAGGCCAGAATTACGGCTTACGAGGCGCGGATCACGGCCGAATAAAAAGAACCGTGATCCGCGAACGGGTATTGCTAGAAATTCAGCTTGGCACCTAACTGAATAACGCGCGTTGTGAGCCCTGACACGCCACCGCCGACGGCTCCAAAAGTGGCCGAACGGATGTTGCGGTCGAGAGTCGCCGGGTCCGGATTGTAATTGTTAAACAAGTTGAAGACCTCGGTGCGGAACTCAATGTTGCGCCGCTCACCGAGACGGAAGTGCTTGTTCACCGAGAAATCGATGTTCGTGATGCCAGGCAAACGAACTGCTGCGGTGCGAGGCGCGGTGCCGAAGCGGCCGAACGGGGTTTGGGCGAAAGCGGCGGTATTGAACCAGCGCTTCCAGGTGCGTTCACCGCCCGGGAGGATTGCCTGCTGTCCGGCAACCAGGTCGGGGCGGGAACCGATGCCCGTACCGGTGGTGTCCACGCCAAAATCGATGGGGGCCGGGAAACCGCTCTGGAACGTGCCGATTGCCGATACCTGCCAACCATCAAGGATGTACTTTGCAGGACCCTTGAGATTGCGGGTAAACGGCAACTCATAGAGCAAGGTTTCGACAAAGCGGTGCCGAAGATCGAAGCCGGAGAGTCCACGTTCTCCGTTCAGGTTGTAAATATCCTGCGGTGAGCCGATGAAATTACCGCCGCCCACCTGTCCGCCGATGTCGTTCGGTCCGGAAATGGACTTGGCAAAGGTGTACGCGGTGAGGAACGTGAGGCCGGCAGCCATGCGCCGCTCGGCCTTCATCTGCAGCGAGTGGTAGATGGAGTTGCCGATGGACTTGTCGGAACGCACGTTGCGCTGCCATGCCTGATTCGGACGGCGTGAGTTGAGCGAAGGCAGGCCAGGCGTGCGCGGGTCAACCACAACGATGGGACGGTTCAGGTCTTCGATCGTGACGATTAACCTTGTCCCCTTGGAACCCACGTAACCGACGTCGAATACGATGTTGCCCGGCAGCTTGCGCTGGATGTTGAAGTTCCACTGCTGGATGTAGCTGTCGCGCATTTCCGGGTCGTTGCTGACAGCGAAGTTCAGCGCGCCGGTCGTGACCGCGGTTGCGAACGGGTTGTTGAAGAAAATGTTGGGCGCACCCGTCAGATTGCCGATCACGCTGGCCCCGGCTGTCGCTTGCGCGCCTTCAGCCATCGCGAAGATGGCGTTGGAGATCTGCGGAGTGTAATAGATCCCGTAGCCGCCGCGAACTACCGTCTCTCCGGAGATCGGAGGCCGCCAGGCAAAGCCGATGCGTGGGCCGAAGTTGTTGGAATCGTTTGCCATCAGCGTGCGGCCGTACGGTGAGGTCTTGGTGTCCACCAGGTCACCGATGACGAAGCCACGCTGCGTGATGTTGACCATCTTGTCGTCAGACTGCGTGTAGCGGCCAAAGAAGTCATAGCGCAGGCCGAGCGTGACGTTGAGCCGCGGCGTAACCTTCCAGTCGTCATTGACGAAGTAAGCCTGCCAGTAGATTGGACAGGTCGGTGCGGGTGCGGACCGGGTTGACGCTGGCGGTCTTGACATAGCCCAGCATGAAGTCGGCGAGTGCGGAACCGGTGTAGGTGCCGTCAAAGCCGAAAGAGCCGCGAGGTGCGCGGGCCTGGCCGAAGGTGACGCCACGGCGGTCGAATTCAGCGCCGAACTTCAGGAAGTGCCGGCCTTTCTGCCAGGACAGCGTGTCGGTGATGGGCACAATCGAGTTGGAGCGAATGCGCGGACCGATCTGCCGTTGCAGGTCGTACATCGAGAAAGCGCCATCGGGACCGCTGACGGTGATCGTCGGCGGGCCGTATTCTTCGGGCAGCCGTGAGACCAGCGGCAGATTCATCTTGCCCACGACGTCATAGTTCGCATCGTTGGTGGTGCCGAATACTTCCGCTTCGTTGAAGCGATGCCAGCCGCCCCGCAGGTCATTGACGATGGCGTTGCTGATGGTGCGGGTCCAGGAAATGGAGACGTTCTGGGTGCGGCCCAGGTTGTTGCGCTCGTCGTGGCCCCAGAACGGAATACCGGCTTCATACGTGTCGTTAAAGGTGTAGCGGCCAGAAACGTTGTCCTTGCTGGAGAAGCTGTGATCGATACGAGCGGTGTAGTTCTTCTGCTGCGAGACGGCGCTGGCGGCCGTGGAAACGAAGTTGAATGCGCCGTTGCTCGTATTCGCGGCGGGCTGGAACTGCAGGAAGGTCAGCGCCTGAGGGCTCAGCAGCGATTTGGGGATTTGGTTGCCGACGATGCCGACATTGAGCGGATCATTCAGCACAATCGGAGCGCCGGTGCGCGCGTTGACCAGTCCGCCGAAATCGCCAGTGCGTGCCGCGTCATTGGGAACGATGCGGTAGGCGGCCGCTGCACCTTGCGCGGCGTAGCCCGATTCCCAATTGAAGAAGAAGAACGTTTTGTCTGTGCCGTTGTAGAACTTGGGAATCCGCACCGGCCCACCGATATTGGCCCCGAACTGGTTGCGGTTGAGGCGCGGCGATGATACGCTCTTACCCGCAATCGCGTCATAGGTCTGAGTGAATTGGTCGTTGCGGTTAAACTCCCAGAGCGTACCGCGCAGGCTATTGCTGCCGCTCTTGGTCAGGATGTTGACCTGCCCGCCGGGTGCGCCGCCGTACTCGCCGGAGTACGTGCTGGTCTGTACCTTGAACTCCGAGAGCGAATCCACTGATGGCGAAAAGCTATAAGTCATGGCGTCGTAGTCCATCATTTCAACGCCATCAAGATAGAAGCGATTGGCTGTGTCACGCGAACCGTTCGCGGATGCCGCCGTTGATCCATAACCGGAATCGGTCTGACCAACCGAACCGCGGCCGCGGCGTACGGTGATGGATCCTGGAGTGCCCGCCTGAACACCCGGAATGAGCTGGGCGAGTTGGATGAAGTTGCGTCCATTGAGCGGCAGGTCGGAAATCTTGCTACCTTCGATAACCGTACCGACCGTGGCGTTTTCGGTTTGCATCAACACTGCACTAGCGCTAACGCTAACCGTTTCGGTGACATTCCCGACTTTCATGTTGAAGTCCACGCGCGCGGACTGCTCGACCTGGAGTGTGAACGAATCCACCTGCTGAATCTGAAAACCTTGTTGTGTGGCAGTCACTTTGTATGTGCCTGCCGGCAGCGAAGGAAGGGTATAGTTACCCGCCTGGTCGCTGACAGTTTCGCGAGCAAGGTTTGTGGCAAGGTTGGTGGCCTTGATGTTAACTCCGGGCATCGCGGCGCCTGAGGCGTCAACAATCGAGCCCAATAAGGTTGCTGTGGTCTGTTGTCCCCAAGCGGTGGAAACCGCTGTGGTGGCCAGAAACAGAAGGATAGCGACTCGGCTTAACTTCATTGACTGCTCCCCTCAATTTTTCGTGGGCGAAGCGACAGACGTCCCCTAGACGTCCGTTTCCCAGAAACCCACGGTGCTATCGAGTGTGGCAAAACTCAGGAACTACTACAAGTTAATTTTGCCGGTGGCCCCATCGTCCGACAATAAACTCGATGATGTTTGACAGATTGCAACGTTTGGTTTGTCCGTAAGAATAAGTCTGCTTTCCTCATAAACCGTAGATAAACTGTCCGTTTTCGTACACGAACATACGTTGACATTACAAGCTTCAAAGAAGTAACATCGGCCCCGGAGCCAATCATGATTTTAAGGTCGATTAGTCTTACTAAGAACTTGGCAATGGTTGTTTTTCTTGCACTCGCGTTGAGTCCGATCGCCGCGAATGCCGGAGTGATCTACTACACGAGCCAAGCAGCCTTCGCGGCCGCCGTGCCCGATTACACAGTTGAGGACTTCAATGACTCAACGCTTGCCCCTCGCCTTGCCTCAATCACGTCAACAGCCCCTGAGTTCGCTTACCCGTACACCGCATCCTATGCCTTCTCCGGGCAGCTTGTAATGCACGACCGGCCGACCCCTTCGGCCTTTACGGTATTCACCTTTTCCTCGCCGATGGTCGCTTTTGGCGCCTTTTTCGATTTGGCCGGCCCGGGCGGCGAAGGCATAGGCATAAAGGTGACCTTGGATGGCAGCACTTTGCTCGGCACGGAAATCCCCTCATCGACGGCTGGAACGTTCTGGGGTTTTACTTCTGACACACCCTTCACGACGGTTCGCTTCAACGGTGGCACACAGACGACAGGTGTTGAGACGTACGAAATGGAAAACCTTCAATTCGCCGCCCCCGAGCCATCTACCTTCCTGATGCTCGGCTGCGGATTGCTCGGCTTGGCATCCCTCACGCGCCGCCGCGCCAGCAAAAAGTAGTTTCTCCCTTTCACAAAGAGCCCCGCGGATTAAACCGTGGGGCTTTTTTTATTTCTGCCCGCATCCTCAGCTATCATAAAGATATAGGGGATTCCTGCCTCCATGGCATCAACGATTGATCCGAAACTTGGCGTAAACAGCTGGCTCGAAGACGAGCTGTATCAACAGTATCTGCATGACCGCAAAGCAGTAGACGCGGATTGGAAGGGTATTTTTGAGGCCCAACCCCCAGCGTCAGTTGCCATCGTGGCCCCTGCTCCCACGCCCGTCAAGGCAGTCGCCCCGAGCACGCCCGCCATAGATGTCGGACCTGCGGAGCAGCTTGTTCCCTTGCGCGGCGCGGCAATGCGTTTGGCTGAAAATATGTCAGCCAGCCTCAGCATTCCTGTCGCGACTTCGCAGCGCACGATTCCGGTAAAGGTCATCGACGAGAATCGGCCAGATCATAAATCAGCACCGGACCCTGACGGCAAGGGTAAGATTTCTTACACGCACATTATTGGCTGGGCGATTGTCCAGGCGTTGAAATCCAACCCCTCGCTCAATCACGCCTATCGCCGAAAAAGACGGCGAGGCATTCGCCTGGTGCGTAACCAGATCAACCTCGGCGTTGCGGTGGATGTCGCCGGCAAGGACGGCAACCGCGCGCTGATGGTCCCGAACTTGAAGAACGCCGGCTCGCTGACTTTCACGAGTACCTTGCCGCCTTCGATGACGTCGTCGAGCGCGCGCGCAAGGGCAAGCTGACGCTCGCCGGACTTCCAGGGCACCACTGATTTCGCTGACAAATCCGGGCACGGTGGGCACCGTTGGCATCGGTTCCGCGACTGATGCCGGGACAAGGTCGCATCATCGCGACCGGCGCGATCGGTTATCCGGCGGAGTATCAGGGCGTCACGCCGGAGATCCGCGCCACGCTCGGCCTGAGCAAAGTGATGACGATGACGTGCACTTACGATCACCGCATCATTCAAGGCGCGGAATCCGGCATGTTCCTGGCCAAAGTGCAGGAGCTGCTGCAGGGCGGCGACGGTTTCTACGAACGGATTTTTGCGGACCTGAAAATGCCGCACCAGCCCGTGCGCTGGGAGCGCGGACCGGCGCGAGTTCCGTAGCATCGGGCGATGAAGCCGGCTTCGCCGACGCCGCCAAAAATGGCGGCCGTATTTCAATTGATCAATGCGTATCGCGTGCGCGGACACCTGATTGCGGATCTCGATCCGCTGGGTTCGAACCGGGCTACCATCCCGAACTCGATCCTTCCACATACGGCTTGACCATCTGGGATCTCGATCGCGAGTTCCTCACCGGTCCGCTGGGAGCCGCGCTGGGCGAAGGCCTCCGCAGCGGTCGCGACGCTGCGCGAAATTCTGGAAACTCTACGCCAGGCCTACTGCGGCAAGATCGGCTGCGAGTACATGAACATCCAGCATCCGGAGCAGAAGCGCTGGATACAGGAACACATGGAGCCGGCAGCGCGCAACGCGAGCCTGCGGGTCGAAAAGCGCCAAGGAGATTCTGGAGCGGCTGATCGACAGCCGAGGAATTCGAGCACTTCCTGCATGCGCGCTTCGTCGGGCACAAACGGTTCTCGCTCGAAGGCGCGCGAGACCGCGATGGCGATTCTCGATCACCTGCTGGAGCCGTCGGCCGACACGAACGTGCATGAGATCGTGATCGGCATGGCGCACCGCGGCCGGCTGAACGTGCTGGCGAACGTGGTCGGCAAGCGCTGAACCAGATCTTTGCCGAATTCGAAGGCAAACGATCCGGGCACGTGGCAAGGGTCGGGCGACGTGAAATACCATCTTGGGCGCGACCGGTGTGCACCGCTCGCGCGTCGAGCCACGAGATCGTGGTTTCGCTCTCGCCGAATCCGAGCCATCTGGAAGCGGTCAATCCGGTGGTGGAAGGCATCGTGCGCGCCCAAGCAGGATCGTCTCGGCGATACCGAGCGCGAGCGAGTGATTCCAGTGCTGGTGCATGGAGACGCGGCTTTCGCGGGACAGGGCGTGGTGGCGGAAACGTTGAACCTTTCGCAACTCGACGGCTATAGCACGGGCGGCACGATCCACCTGATCATCAACAACCAGATCGGTTTCACCACTGGACCCGCGGAAGCGCGCTCCTCGCCCTATTCCACGGATGTCGCGCGCATGGTGCAAGCGCCGATTTTCCACGTCAACGGCGACGATCCGGACGCGGCGATCCGCGTGGCGCAGATGGCATTCGACTACCGTCAGACGTTCAAGAAGGACGTCGTCATCGACATGTTCTGCTACCGCGCGCCACGGCCACAACGAGGCGGACGACCCGAGCTACACGCAGCCGATCATGTATCGCAAGATCAAGCAGCAGCCCTCGGTCGCGGCGCATCTACGGCGAGCGTCTGGTGCGCGAGAAGGCGATCACGAGGAAGAGCGCGAGGCGCTGCGCAAGCGGATCGTCGCGCGCGCTGGCCGAGGCGTTCGACGACGTCAAGAAAAGCTGCGGAACGCTACGAGTATCAGGAACTGAGCGCGCGTGGCCGCGGAACCGCTATCCGCCGGCGAGTCCGAACACCGCGATCAGCCGCGAAACGGTCGGATCGCATCGTTGAACGGCATCACGACGTTTCCGGAAACGTTTCACCTGCATCCGAAATTGCAGCGGCTTTATCGACAAGCGCAAGACAGGTACTCGCAGGAGCGCGCCAATCGATTGGGCGATGGGCGAGTCGCTGGCTTTCGGCAGCCTGGTGCTCGAAGGCACTCCGGTGCGATTCAGCGGCCAGGACAGCGGCCGCGGAACGTTCTAGCCAGCGCCACCTGGAATATGTCGATTACGAGGACGGCAGCTCGTACGTGCCGATGAAGCACCTCTCGCCAGAGCAGGCGCGCTTCGAAGTCTGGGACAGTTCGTTGAGCGAGTACGCCGTGATGGGCTTCGAGTTCGGCTACAGCGTGGCCGACCCGCTGACACTGGTGCTGTGGGAAGCGCAGTTCGGCGATTTCGTCAACGGCGCGCAGATCATGATCGACCAGTTATTTCGCTCGGCGGAGTCGAAATGGGGCCAGCCGAGCGGGCTGGTGCTGCTGCTGCCGCATGGCTATGAAGGCCAGGGTCCGGAGCATTCCAGCGCGCGCATCGAGCGCTTCCTCACGTTGTGCGCGGAGAACAACATGCAAGTCTGCAACTGCACGACGCCGGCGCAATACTTCCATCTGCTGCGCCGCCAGATGCACGGCGGGCAGGACCGGCGCGGCGTCCGCAAACCGCTGGTTGTGTTCACTCCGAAGAGCTTGTTGCGCCATGCACAAGGCAGTTTCGAGCGCTCGATGAGTTCACGACGGGCGGCTTCCAGGAAGTCCTGAACGATCTGGCAATTGCCGCAGCCGGATCGCGTGACGCGAATGCTGACTGTGCTCCGGCAAAGTCTATTACGACCTGATCGCGGCGCGCGAAGAGCGCAAGGCGTGAGAACGTTGCCATTGTCCGCCTGGAACAGTTTTATCCATTTCCGCAGGAGGAGATGCGCGATCGTGCTGATGCGCTATCCGTTGAGCGCGGAGTTGGTCTGGGTGCAGGAAGAGCCGCGCAACATGGGGCCGTGGCGCTTCGTGAGTGAAAAGATGGAGCCGCTGCTCGAATCGCCGCGGCGGGAATTGCGCTATGCCGGACGTCCCGAGAGCGCAAGCACAGCGGCAGGTTCGTCGAAGCGCCACCAGGAGGAACAGGCCGAACTGATCGAAGAAGCATTCGCGCCCGGACCGATCGTTCGCAAGCGCCGGGTCCGGGTGTTGAAGATCTAAAGTAGCAAGTCGGAGTTCGAGATGGATACACTCACGCTGCTTGGGGACGGCGACGGGTCTCGGCCTGGTGGCGGGCTTGCGTTTGTATGCCAGCGTGCTGGCCCTGGGTCTGGCGATAGGTTCAATTGGTTCACTCTGCCGGACGATCTGGCTCATCTACGGTGCTTTCCGATTGGCGCATCTCGTTGCTGCGGGTGTCGCGATGACGCTCGAATTTCTCGCTGACAAAATCCCGCTCATCGACAGCATGTGGGATTCGTTTCACACCGTAATCCGACCTGTTGGGCGCGGGACTCATCGGACTCGCGGCAGCCGGAAACATGACCCTGTTTATCAGGTGTTGGTCTTCCTTGCCACGGGCGGAATCGCGCTGAGCAGCCATGCCACGAAGGCCGGCACGCGCGTCATGGTGAACCACAGCCCCGAGCCGTTTTCCAACATAGGACTGAGCTTTATCGAAGACGGCCTCGCATTCGGCGGGACATGGCTGGCCGTGCAGCATCCGATCGTAATGCTGGTGCTCGTAGGTGTGTTCCTGCTCGCGTTCGTGTTTATTGCGCGAATGATGTTTCGCTCTGCTACGAAGTCTGCTTGCCAAGTTGCGAGGCAGCTTTGTTGGGGCTCCACAACACTTCGGGCAACGCCAGAATGTGGTTGACCCACCGGCTCCAAACAAATAGCGCGTCACTCAGACGATTCAAGTAACGAATCGCAGCCTCCGGGGCTTCTTCCTGCCTGGCAAGCCCCACGCAGATTCGCTCCGCGCGGCGGCAAATCGTACGGCAGGCGTGCAGTTCCGCATTGAGGCGGCTACCGCCCGGCAGCACAAATGAGCGCAGCGCCGGGAGTTCGTCATTGGCGGCGTCGATTTCGCGTTCGAGCTGTTTGACATCGTCTTCGGTCACGCGAGGTTGCTTGGGATGAACGTCGGCCGGAAGCGTCGCCAGGATTGAACCAAGGTTGAAGAGCTCGTGCTGCACACGTCGCAAAATCGAAATCATCGGCACAAGGCCGGGATGCGCGGCGACAGCTTCTTCCGCCGTGGCGCAGGCCATTCCGATGAACGAATTCAGCTCATCAACAGTGCCGTAGCATTCGATGCGCAGGCTGTCCTTGGCCACGCGCTGGCCACCAACCAGACTGGTCTGGCCCTTGTCGCCGCCCTTGGTGTAAATGCGATTCAGGGCGAGGTTTGGCTCATTGTAAGCGGTATCGTCGGAGGGCACACCCCTATTGTCACACCTTCTGCATGATCGTAAACGCAGAGAAGCCGGTGGGCCTCATGACGTCAAACTGCACACGCCGCGCGTCTTTTGTTTCGATCTTGAAATTGACGGTCGCCCGTTCGCCCGGAGTCAGAACCGGCAGGTTCTGTTCGCGCTGCTCCATCGGCAGGTCGTCGAACCCATAGACGGTGCAGCGCAGTTTGTAATCACGTAGCGTGTGCGCGGGAATGAGCTTTGCGCGTGCGAACTGTGGCGACGAAATTGCCAGTTTGCGCGACTAGCATCGATTGCCTCGACCGGACTCGACTCGCGGCGCAGTTGATCGAAGGACGGCTTGCGGACTCCATACAAATCCACCACTCCGTGCACGCGCTGTTTCATCACGCCCAGGCCTTTGTCGCCAATGTGCGTGCGGTAATCGTTGTAGCAGAAAAAGATCAGCCCGCCCACATTCGGGAATTCGCGATAGACGGCGTTGTGCTCGCGCAAAATATCGATACGCTTTGGGTCTCCGCCATCGCGGCCCGGAGCGCACTCGCAGTAGCCGTATTCCGATACCACGATCATCTTTCCGGGGAATGCCTTCTGAAGCGCTTCGACGTTCTTGCGAACGCTATTCACATCGCCCTTGTACCAGCTCTCGTAGTATTCGTTCCATGAGATGAAATCGAGTTCTCCGGCCACATCGCGTTCCGGTGTTGTTTGCAGCGAATTTGACGCGTAGGTCAGCAGACGGCCCGGATCCAGCTTGCGCGCCTCTTTAAACATTCGACGCACGAACTGCTTCGCGGCCGGGTTCTGCCCATTGACTTCATTGCACAGGCCCCATGCGTAGATCGAGGGATGATTGCGATCGCGCGCGACCATCTCCCGCAGCTGCTCGAGCGCGTTGTTCATGATCTCCGCCGAGGGCTCGTCTTTCATACCCTTGAACGTGTCGCCGCCCCAGGTCGGAACTTCTGTCTGAATCAGGATGCCGTTACGATCGCAGTAATCGAGCACGCGCCGGTCCTGCGGCCAATGTACGCGCGTGAAAACGCAGTTCAGCTCTTTCATGTCGGCGTGATCGTGATCGATCCAACTCGCCGGTTCCGCCATGCCGTACTGCGGATGACTGCCCGCCATGCGCTCCACACCGTGCAGCCAGACGCGCTCGCCATTGAGATAAAGTCCGCCATCGCGCGCACTTCGATCTTGCGAATGCCGAACGTCGATTCGACGCTGTGCTCGCCGGTCGAGGCGACCACGCGATAGAGATTGGGATGATCGAAGTGCCAGAGCTTGGCCTTGTCGATCGTCACGCTGCCCTCGCCGTTTTTCAACGCGAGTGAGGCAACAATTCTGCCGCTCTGCTCTTCAAGAATGCTGCAAGTCACTGGCTTGGTTCCGCCGCGCACGATGGCGCGAATCGCAAGCTGCGCTTTGCCTGTCGCGAGGTCCGGAATTGCATCTACCTCTACACGGTCGATGTAAACGCGGGGCGTGACGAGCAGACGCACAGGCCGGTAGATGCCGCCGTCCGGAGTCCAGTCGTAGCTCTTGCCGCGCGGCAGCATCGCGTCGAAAAACGAGTTGTCCGCCTTGACCTGAATCTCGTTTTCCGCGTTCCACTTGATGGCATTCGTGATGTCGAATTCGAACGCGGTGTAGCCCTTGCCCTTGTGCTCGCCCAAAGGCTTGCCGTTTAGTGTGACGACGGCCGTGTGATAAACGGCCTCAAACTCAACGCGTACGGTCTTGCCCTTCCATGCGGCAGGCGCGAAGAAACTGCGCTTGTACCAGGCCATTCCGAGGTAATCCGCAGTGGCTTGCGTCGTCTGCCAGGTATGCGGTACCTGCACGGTAAACCACTCCTGCTTTGCATCGATGCGAAACTGCCAGGCGCCGTCGAGCGAAAGTTCCAGAGAGGGATGGGACAGGGCAGGCTCGACAGCCTGTGCCGCAGTGAACGGAACAGCGGATAACGCCGCTGCCTGCAGGAAATTACGTCGCGATGCGTGGGGCACGTTCTATGAATATCAAAGCGCGAACAGCGCTGCATGCTAGCCTGAGAATTCAAGCATGAAAACGAGCTTAGGCAAGAACGCAATCAGTGCAGCAAAAGCGCGTCTGGATGAAGCCGCAGCGGATTTCGCAGCGCTCTATCCGGGCGAAACAGGACAGCGCCAACCAGTCCACGTTGTCTATGGCGGCGCGCAGTTATTCAAGGCCGACACGATTGAAAAGCTTGGCAAGATTGCACTCCGCGAATTGAATGCGTACGCTCCGGATGCTGCGACGTTTGCCGCAGCCATCGGCATGGAATCGCAGGGTGCACTAGCCGAGCAGGTTTACGCGCGCGTCGTCGAAAAGCTGCAGCGCGAGGCCGTGGAGGATTTTCGCGTCGATTTCGAAGACGGCTATGGCGTCCGGCCAGACAATGAGGAAGACAAGCACGCCATCGCCGCCGGAGGCGCTGTCGCTGACGCGCTGGCCGCGTGTAAACTGCCGCCGTTCTCGGGGTTCCGCATTAAGCCATTGACGCCCGCTCTGCAAGAGCGCGCCATTCGCACTTTCGATCTATTCCTGACGGCGCTACTCGAAAAATCGGGTGGTGTGCTGCCACAGAATTTTGTCATCACGCTGCCGAAAATCACGACGCCGACCGAGCCTGCGGTGCTCGCTGATCTGTGCGATGAACTCGAATTCAGGCGTGGGCTTGCGGCTGGAAGCTTGCGGCTGGAACTCATGATCGAATCCACGCAGGTGATTCTGAACGAGCGCGGCGAGTGCGGGATTCGAGCGCTGGTCGATGCGACGCGCGGGCGCTGCACGGGTGCACACCTCGGCCCCTTCGATTACACATCGAGCTGCGGCATCACGTCGAAGTATCAGGATTTGCGCCATCCGGCCTGCGACTTCGCGCGCACCATGATGCAGACCGCACTTGGCGGCACCGGCGTGTTCCTTTCCGATGGACCCACCAATGTGATGCCCATGCCGATCCACCGTAATCCAGTGAACGAAGAACAGCGCACAGAGAATCGACGCACCGTACATGAGGCCTGGCGCGTGCACTTCGACAATGTCAGGCACGCACTGCGCAACGGCTTCTATCAGGGCTGGGATTTGCATCCCGCGCAATTTCCGACACGCTACGCGGCGGTGTATTCGTTTTTTCTGAGTAGCATGGACGAGGCTTCCGAGCGCCTGCGCAACTTCATGGAAAAGGCCGGCCAGGCAACAATGGTTCGCGAAGTTTTCGACGACGCAGCCAGCGGCCAGGGTTTATTAAATTTCTTCCTGCGCGCGATCAACTGCGGTGCAATTCAGGAAGAAGACGGACCGGCGCTAACCGGTCTGTCTGTAGAAGAACTTCGCACCGGATCATTCGTCGCAATCATGCAAGGCCGGCACGGCCTACGTTGACCGGAGGCGTTTTGCGAAGGTGGTACTTACCAGCATTTAGAAACCATGAAGGAGGCGCGCACGTAAGTAAGCGCGTGCGCCACTACGCGCGCAGGGCGTGCTCCAGCGCCTCGACGAAGAAGTACTCGCCCCACATCACTGATTCGCCAACACCAAGATTCTTGTTGAGATGGTACAGGCCGCCCTTCAGCGTGCCTTCCCAATTCGGATCGTGAGCGGCGGAGTAGTTCTCACACAGCGTGCGCAGAATCTTGATCCCGGTGCACCAGTAGAAGTGACCCTTAACCGGATCCGGCATCACCCTCGATAGCCGCAGGAATCCAGATGCCGCGATCGCCGCCGCAGACGTATCGACCATTTTGCGACTCTCGCTCGGTGCATTGTAATCCCACGGCGGAACGCCGTTGTTAGGGGTGTGCGTGATGTAATAATCGGCGCACGATTCGGCGGTCTCGAGGAAACGGGGATCGCGCGAAAACTCATAGCACGCGCCGAAACCGTACAGCGCCCAAGCGAGCCCGCGCGACCAGCACGAATCACCGCGGTAGCCCTGATGCGTGGTCTGGCGCAAAAACTCGCCAGTCTCAACGTCGAATATTCCTTCCTGTGCAACTGAGCCATCGCCGCGAACCAAAGTTCGGCGAGTGGTGAGGCAATGCCGCAGGGCGATCTCTCGCAGCTTCTTGTCACCGGATTCGCGTGCGGCATAAAAGACCAGACCGACGTTCATCATCACATCGATGAACAGCGAATCGTCGGCAACGAATGAACGTATATAGCCGCCCTTTTCCTGAAAGCGTTCAGCCAGCGTCTTGCCGGCTTGCACTAACGTTTCATGCAGCGAGACGTCCTTCTTGAACAACAGCCAGCGATAGTAGGACGACATAAAGAGGAAGCCGAGATCGTGGGCCTCGCTGTCGAGTTTGCGTGGCTCCAATGGCTTCGTGTAGCGAATGGCATTGTCCAGCCAGAACTTAGCATCTTCGCTGCCGTTACCGCTGTGCTTGTGAAACACCCACATCATGCCAGGCAGAAAGCCATCGCACCAACGCGTCCAGACGGGGCTCTCGTGTTTCCACTTCCCGGCCTTCGTGTACATCGGATAAAAATCAGGGTGGCGCTCTACTAGCGATTTCACCTGTCGCTCGGCAAACCGAAAAGTATCTTCGAAGAGAGAGCGATCATTTTCGACGTCAAACTGGATCACGGCTTATCCTTGTCCTCTGTACTATTAGACTGCACTGTGCGCAACAACACCAGATACCCGGTTGGAAGGATCATCGGCCCACGCGGCGACTGCACAAAAATTTAACACCTTCCTGACCGTCCATGGGACGCATCACGACGTCCAGTTGCGGGTTCGGCGCAATCCGGCCAGCTCGCTGAATCACTGCGTGAAGCTGCGCCCGGGTGCCGGGAAATTCCGCGAGACGGAAGTCGAGCCCACGATATAGACATCCCCACCAGACGCCTTTTCCAGACTGCTGACGCGCCCTGAAACGATCGCGCCCTTTGGGATAATCACTTTTCCGTTATGTTTACTTTCTCCAGCGCTACCGCAGTCACGACATCGCCAACAGCCGACTTGCCGAATTGGACCGGAGTCTTGAGCGCTACTCGATGCGCAAGCCGGGTGGCACATCCATACTTCTATAGTTGGGTGCGACGGGCAGTGAATCCAGATTCGGCGGCGGATCACCGAAGGACACCACAGATTCGCCCGCGTACTGACGGCAGCCACTGAAGCGCGTGCGGTTGCGATTCTCAGTGCCTAACGTATCCACCATGATGAGTTCGGAGGATTCCGGCAGCAGAAAATCAGCGTCGCCAATTTTCATACGCCGATACTCCATCACATCGCTCGCTGCCGCGATCGGTAGGGTCGGGCGGAATGTTTTCGACTTCCACTTGCAGCCGGATCAGGTCGAGCGTACGCGCATCGACCCAGAACTTTCCGTGATAACGCGACTATGGCGCTGGCATTCCCGGAACGAAGCTGGAATCCGCTCCGAAATTGCGGCACCTTGTATTCGTAGCTAACCATCTCACGTCCCGTCTCGCGTTTCCCGTCCAGCGTATTTGAACGTGGGCACGTTGGAAAGGAATACGCTGCGCGCATGCAAGGCAAAATTTCCGTTTCCCATTGCGCCGCTGGTCGCGATCTCGCGGAACTCGCGTTCCTGGAAATTCTGCTCGCCGGGCCAGGCGAACAGTTCTTTGCCGCCGACGAGGGCGACCTCCATCCGAAGAATGTCCATGGGACGATAGCGTTGCGTGGCGGAACTTCGAGTGGAGCGCTCGATGGTTTGCAGGCAGGTGTAATTGGGCAGGCGCTTCAGATTCTCAGCCATCCGGACTTTGATGCGCGCGAGCATCAATGACTCGGGAGAAAGTTCCTGAGCGGCGCAAATCACGGCAAACCAGAGCAGGCATAGCGCCAACCGCATCACCACGTATTATACTCGCCCCTTTTGCTACCATCGCAAGATGTCAGTCAAGATCACTGTGTTTAATAACGGACCCTTGCGCATTGAAGGGGAAATGACGATTCAGGATGCTGAGGGGAAAGAATACGGGCTGGGTGGAAGATCGGTGATTTCACTGTGCCGCTGCGGTTTTTCGGAGAAGAAACCGTTCTGCGATGGTAGCCACAACCGCAAGGGTTTTATCTCGCAGTGCCAGGCGCTGGACCTTCCGGAACCGAAACCGAGGCCGTAGTCTGAAGCTCACCTCTGATCGAACAGAGGCGCGACCGTGAGAGAGCGCGTATTACGCTTCCAGAATGCAGATATCAGCCAGGTTGCGATAATCTTCTGCGTAGTCCAGGCCGTAGCCAATCACGAACTCATCGGGAATCGAAAATCCCACATAATCCACCTTCACCGGACGCAAACGGCGGTCTGGCTTATCGAGCAGTGCCGCGATTCGAATCGATTTCGGCTTGCGCTGTTCCAGCAGGTGGCAGAGGTACGTGAGCGTCACGCCACTGTCAACGATATCTTCCACGATCAGAACGTTCGACCCTTCGATCGAGACATCCAGATCCTTGGTCACCTTCACTTCACCCGAACTTGTCTTGCCACGTCCGTAACTCGAGATGCCCATGAAATCGATGCGGGCGGGAGTCTGCACAGCTCGCGAGATGTCGGCCAGAAAAATAAACGCGCCTTTGAGAATCGCGATCATGTGAATAGGTTCCTCGCCGGCGTAGTCTTTGTCAATCTGCGCGGCCAGTTCCTGAATGCGGGTGCGGATCTGTTCCGCAGTGATGAAAACTCGAACTTTGGAATCGGGCATATGGTGATCAGTCGGCGACGTGGTAGCGGGTGCTGGGCGGCCCAATGTGAATGTGCGCTGCCGTTGCCTTACCGGGGATGGATTTGCGAAACGCGAAATACGGGATCTTCTGTGCTTCCAGAAAATGGCGCAACCACACAGCCTTCTTTTTGATCGGGATGAACTGCAACATCGACGCGTCCGCGATGATCAAAACCCAGACTGCGGTGGAAGGCCGTGGAACCTTGAGCGCTCACCGGCAGCGGTTTCGCGAACTCATGCGCATATGCGCCAAGAATTACGGCCAACTGAAACTGCGTGAAGTTGCCGCTTCCATCGAAGCGTTCGGCGATCTTGCGCGCTGTCTTCGGATTCGTTCTCAAGCGAGGCGGCCAGTTCCTCTTCCGCTGCGCGCCATCGCCGCGAGTTCCTGGAACAGGCGCGCCCGCGGATTCAGCGAGATCGACGGTGCGGCCGCTGCGATCGAAATCTTCCAGCACCGGCGTAATGGCGTGCGCGCCGCAACGCCCTCGTCCGCCAGTTTCTTGGCTGCATCCAGACGCTGCCGTTGATAATCGCAGTTGGCGGCGGGCGGCCTCGACCATCTCCTGCGTCTGGACTTCGGTCAGATCTTCAACGGTCAACGACCCGTAGAGAGTCCGCTGCAGAATTTCTTCGTCCTTAAGCCTGGCGAGCGCCTGCTCGGCCTCTTCCAGTTTTAGGCGGGGCAGGGCTCCGGCTTCGACAAGTTTGCGAATGTGTTCGGCTTCGGCGCGGGCGCGCAACATTGCCGCACTGGGCTTGTTCGGGTCGCAGTCGTCCGCACGGGCAGTGGATTCCTGAGCCTGTGCGAATAGCACGCCGCACAGGAACGCCGCGATTACAGGCAAGAAGCGCATCAGATTTCTTTATTGTAGTACGATCGACACAGGAGCAAGGTTCACCCACGAGTGGAAAAAAAGCCGCGCGCAGTTACCAAAAGGGCAAAGAAGCAGGCCGAGCCCGGCCCCATCTGGCTGACAGCAGTCCAGGCGGCACAAGAGAAACAGGCCAGTAAACATTCGCGTACTCGATCTGCGCGAAGTGACTACCTTTGCTGACTATTTCGTCATTTGCTCCGGAACGAACCCACGCCAGATTCAAGCAATCAGCGATGGAATCGGACAGGAATTGAAGAAGATCGGAGAAATGCCGAACAATATCGAAGGGTACGGCAACTCCGAATGGATCCTGATGGATTACGGCGATTGCCTGATCCACATTTTTTCAGAGACGGCGCGTGACTATTACGAGCTGGACAGGCTCTGGCGTCACGCAACGGAACTCGAGTTCCCGGCCGGCTAACTAGCGCGTTTCGCCGCTGATTTTTACGTTGCGAAACTGGCCCAGGTCAAAGAAACTGCCGATGCCGACCTTGCCTGCGCCGTAGGTCTTATCCACCACGCTCAGCGAAGGCGAGGTCTGGCCGTCAACCCAGATTTCGACCTTACCCGTGGTCCCGTCGTAAACCAGCTTCACTTTGTGCCAATCTTCGTGCGTTAGCGAGCCCGGGCCTTCCAGGCTGCTGATCCGGACGCGATCTCCGCCGTTGACGTTGAAAATTCCGTTGTGGACGTTTGCGGCGCTGGCCGCATCGACTGACATGTGCGCGTAGTTGAAGTGATTCTCGTCCTGCCAGGCGTACGCAATCATGAGTGACGTGTGCCGATTGCGTTGGGCGGCGGGCTCCTGCTTCATCTCCAGTTCGACAGTCACGCGGGTGTAATCCGGCGTTTGCGCGACCAGGAATTGGGTTGGCCTGCGCGGCTGCGTCGAAGGACGTGGAACCAGCAGACTAAGCGTAGGCACGCCCTTCACGTCCTCCAGCTTCCAGTCAGCAGCGATGGGCGCTTTCCAACGGAGACCGAAGGCTTCGATCGTGTCAGCCGCGAACGCCGTCGCGGTCAGACAGGCGACTCCGAGAAGAACCAGGCGCACTTACAACCTCACAATCTTCGGTGAAACGATTCCTTTCAGCGCATTGCGTGTATCGACAATCAGCTTGGCCTTCTTCACGATGCCCGGATAGCTGAACGCCTTGTGGTCGGTGACAACCACGACGCAATCGGCATCCGCCACGTTCTTGTTGAGATTCTGCGAACAGAGCTGAAGTCCGTCGATGCGCAGACTGGAGACATACGGATCGCTGTAGGTAACTTTTGCGCCCTGCTTGGCGAGCAGGTGCATGATGTCGAGCGCCGGCGATTCGCGCACGTCGTCGATATCGCGCTTGTAGGCGACGCCCAGAATGTGAACGTGCGAACCGCGCAGCGGTTTGCTGTAATCGTTCAGCGCGTTCTGCACTTTCTCCACCACAAAGTGTGGCATCTGGCCATTGATGTAGCCCGCGAGTTCAATGAAACGCGCCTCAATGCCGGCCTGCTTTGTTTTCCAGGAAAGATAAAACGGATCGATCGGAATGCAATGTCCGCCGAGTCCGGGGCCGGGATAGAAGGGCATGAAACCGAACGGCTTGGTGGCCGCGGCGTCGATCACTTCCCAAACGTCGATGCCCATGCGATCGCACATCAGCGCCATTTCATTTACAAGGCCGATGTTGATCATGCGGAACGTGTTCTCGAGCAGTTTCACCATTTCGGCGACTTGCGTCGAGGCGACTGGTACTACTTTTTCGAGAGCCTGTGAGTAGAACAGCGCGCCCATCTCGGTGCAGGTCTTTGTGACGCCACCCACCACCTTCGGAATGTTCACGGTCTGGTAAGTCGGGTTGCCCGGATCGACGCGCTCCGGCGAGAAGCACAGGAAGAAATCGCGCCCCACCTGCAGTGTCTCGTTCGCCAGCATCGGCAGAATCAATTCGTCGGTGGTGCCCGGATAAGTCGTAGACTCCAGAATCACAAGTGTCCCCGGACGGAAGAATTTCGCGATTTCTTCACTCGCGGACACAATGAAGCTCATGTCCGGGTCTTTTGTTTTTCGCAGCGGCGTGGGAACGCAGATGTTGATTGTGTCGAGTTCTGCGATCGCGGAGAAATCAGTCGTGGCGCGCAGCTTGCCGCTGTCCACGAGCTCCTTCAAAACGCTCGAAGGAACGTCTTGAATGTAGGACACGCCCGCGTTGATGCTGATCGTTTTCGATTCCTGAACGTCAATGCCGGTGACTTCGAAGCCAGCCTGCGCGAACTCCACAGCCAGGGGCAGACCGACATATCCCAGGCCAACGATGCCGACTTTTGCAGTCTTGTTCTTGATTTTCGCTGACAGCGCGGCGGCTGGCGACGGAATCTTCGCAACCTTCTTACTCATTGAAGTAAAATTCTCCTCCGGCAATAATCTCCGCGGGACCAACCATGTGGACGTCTTCACTTTCCCAGCGCAAATCCAATGGACCCGCTGGAGTCAGAACTCGCACGGGGCTGGTCACAATCTCTCGGAGTATAGCAGCAACAGCCGCACCGGTCGATCCAGTTCCGGAACTCATGGTCTCGCCCACACCGCGCTCAAAAAAACGCACGTCAATCGTGTGTTTGTTGACCGGCGCGATGAACGAAACGTTCGTGCGATTCGGAAAATGCGGATGGCTTTCAATCTCAGCGCCGATTTTGCGCCAGTCGAGCGAGAAGTCCGGGACGAACACTGCGCATTGCGGATTGCCGACGTAGAGGATAGTGGCGTCAACGCTCCCATCGGCCAACTGCAACTGATAGCGCAGATCCTGGGGTTTCACTTCCGGCTTGCCCATGTTCATTTCAAACATGAACCCGTTGCCGTCGCGCTGAATCAACTTCAGGTGCTTCACACCAGCGCCCGTGCGGATCTGCACGTGGTCAGTAGCTGCACCGGCGTCGATCAGGAACGCGGCCGCACAGCGCGTGCCGTTGCCGGAAAGCTCCGGTTCAGAGCCATCCGAATTGAACAGGCGAATCCACGGCATTTCCGAATCGCGTCCGACAATCAGCCAGCCGTCGGCACCGACACCAATGTGGCGATCGCAGATTGCGCGAGCCGCGGGAGCATAGTCTTCCAGCGGAGCCTGTTGAACCCACGACAACAGAAAATCGTTTCTGGCGCCATGCGCCTTCGTGAATGGAATGTTCATCTTTTCCTTCTGTAGATTTCGATTGGCGCGGAGTCTTTCACAACGATTGTGTGGACACGCTCAAACCCCGAGGGACGGCGCGCTTTCTGGATCGCGCCAGAAACCGCATCGCCCGAAATCGCGATTGCCCAGGTCTCGCGCGCAAACAGATCCGGACGTGCGAGCGCGGCGTGCCAGACCGGCTCGATGCCGTCATGCAGCGTCTCGCGCAGCGGGATTCCGGCTTCGGTCAGCACGCCGGTTAGATCACCGAAGCTATAGAAAATGCCGTCGCTCGGGCGGTAATTCTTACGGAAAAAATCGGCAGCTTGTGCAGTCCAGGCCCGGCGCGCAGCTGAGTTCACCTGGGACTCTTTCCAGCAAATCCAGTTCTCCGCGCGTGGATAAGCGAGCCAGGGTGCCAGCGTAATGGTCAACACGCCGACTGCCGCAAAGCCCCGAATCTTGGCTGGAAAGATAGCAACCAGTGCGCCTGCGCCTAAAGCCAGCAGCGGCAGCGCGGCAAGTCCGTAGCGTGTGTTGTACCAGGAGTGCGGCCACAATTGCGGAACAAAAATCGGCGTACCTGAAGAGTACAGGCTCATGACGTAAAAAGCCGGCGGGAGCGTGAACAGTAGCACCGGCCAGAAGGCGCGCTTCCAGAGAGCCGCGAGCAAGCCCACCAGCCCTAGCCAGAACAGCGGGGCGCCACTACAAAGCTGTGCGGCAGAGCGAAAATATAGCCAGGCTTTGCCCCAATCGTGATCACCCAGATACGGCTTCATTCCTAACGAGAGCTGATGCTTGTAGATTCCGATTGCCGACCATTGGCCGCGATAAAATTCCAATGGATCGCCGAAGTACCACCAGTTGTGACCAAACCACCAGAGTGCTCCGAGGCTGGCGATGGAGCCAAAAACCACGGCCGTCTGGAAGCGTTGTGCGGGGGCGGCGATCAGGAAAAACAGCGTGAAGAACGGGATCAGGAACCAGCCTTCGTAGCGCGTTAACGCCGCGAAGTTGACGAATATCGCCGCCCCGATCACGAATCCCCATGACGCGTTCTGCTGGTAGGCGACAGTGAAGTAGAGCGCTCCACACAGTGCCGCAAAAAACACCGCCTCCGTCATTGCAGTCGATTGCAGGTAGAGCAGATTTGGATTCAGTGCGAAGGCGAGCACCACCACAGCGCAGCGAGCCCACTGCCCAGAATGCGTCGTGCGGCTGCGAACAGAAATGTGCCAGCGATGACGAAGCAGGTCGCCATGGGAAAGGTTGCTGCGAGGCCAGTGCGCCACCATTGGTCATTCGTTACAAACGGCAGCATCAGAAGGTGCGGCAACGGAAGCCAGACGGTGCCGATCAACTTCCAGGTGTAGATGCGCGTATCCACGATGCGGCGCGCGATGTTGAGATGCGCCGCCGCATCGCCGTAATACAGCAGGTAGCCATGCGAATAGAAGAACCACGCCGCAGCCGCTGAAATCGCTACCAACAGCACAGCGATAGCGGCGACGGGCCAAGCCGAACCTGGCACGGGGGGTGACTTTGCGCCACCCCGTGATGCGCCGCCCTTGCTTCGCGCCACAGGCTTAGAATTCGGTCGCGGCTTTGAACTCTTGGAAACGGGCATCAATCTCCGCGCGCGTCAGGGACCGGAAACGGTCCACGCCAAATTTCTCACAGCAGAAGCTGCCCATCACGGAACCGTAAATCACGGCGCGCCGAACTTCCATTGGATCCGTGTCGAAATCAGCCGCGCTCAATCCCTTGGAGGCCAGATAGCCGATGAAACCGCCGGCAAAGCAATCGCCCGCGCCGGTGGGATCGAACACGGAATCGAGCAGATATCCGGGCACGACGAAGTAGCTATTGCGCCGGAAAAGCATAGCGCCATACTCGCCGCGCTTGATAACCAACGTGCTCGGCCCCATGTCGAGGATCTTATCGGCAGCCTTTCTTAGATTGCTTTCGCCGGAGAGCATACGCGCTTCGCCGTCGTTAATAAGCAGGAAGTCCCAGCCGCGGATAGTCTCGAGCAGTTGCTCGCGGAAATCCGAAATCCAGAAGTTCATCGTGTCGCCGCCGGCCAGCTTCGGCTTCGTCATCTGCGAGAGCACGCTACGCTGTAATTCCGGTTGAATGTTGCCGAGCAACAAGAACGGGTGATTGGCATACGTTTCCGGCAATTTCGGCTGGAAGTCCGCGAATACGTTGAGATCCGTTCGCAGCGTAGTGCGGTCATTCATGTCAGCGGAATAAACGCCGGCCCAGAAGAATGTTTTGCCAGGAACGCGTTCCAACCCGGTTAGATCGATGCCGCGCGATGCGAGCAGATCCACATCCACCTGATCGAAATCGTCGCCAACCACGGCCACAATATTCACATTCGTAAAGTAACTCGCAGAGAGAGAAATATAAGTGCAGGCGCCGCCGAGCATACGCTCGACTTTGCCATGCGGCGTTTCAACGCCATCATAGGCTACAGAGCCAACCACGACAAGGGACATTATTTGATTGTAACGGTTAGGATAAGAATCGTGCGTCGAATGATGCTTATTCTGCTGTTGGCCAGCAGCGCTTTTGCGCAGCAACCGGACTGTGCGGAGCTGCGTGAGCACGTTTACCGAATCAGGCTAGGTCCACGAGGCTTTGGAGCAGGCTTCTTCCTTTCCAAGGACGGCACGTTCGTCACCGCGCGGCATCTTTTCGAAGAATCGCCGCATGCCACCCGCGTGACAGTTGGAGTAGATGGCGTGGAGTGTCCGCTGGAAAGAATCACGGCATCGTCGCGCAATCTAGACGTTGTCATAGGGCGAGTGCGGCTTGGGTGGGTGAAGGTCAAGGTTCCATCGCTTGGCCCGGCGGCGCGTGCCGGAGATCAAGTATTCGGGTTCCGGACCCTCTTCGGCGCCTACTGCAGCACGGGACGAGTCTCGTCCACCGCGCCAGAAATCAGCATCACCGGCGAGCAATTCTTCGCGCCTGGATCGAGCGGAAGCCCCGTTTTCAACGCGACAGGCCAGGTAATCGGCATTGCATTGGAAATGGTCAACCTGACGCCGGAGGCAGCGCATCCAGACTGGATTTACACCGCGTTGCCCATTGGCAAAGCCATGAACATCCCGAAACTACGCACTCCGTTGTCACTGGAGGATTTTCTCAGTGCACTGCGCCGCGCTGCAATATAATCCGATGCCGTGCGTATCATTGCGTATGGGGATCGGAATCCTGTGTTGTGCGCTCGCTATGTTCCCGTTTGCATCGCTGTATGGTCAATCACGGCCGAGAATACTGGACCAGCCAACAAGTGGCGCAATATCAGGACCGGCTGCGCGGCTTCTGCGGCATCAATCCGCTCAAAGACTATGCGATAAAAGAACTCGCGCGTTGCGCCAAAGACCCGCAACTCCATTTCGGACTCAAGCTGCACTTCGGGAATTCTGATGTTGACCTGGAAAACCCACAGCACATTAAGCAACTCCTTCGGGTGTTTCGCGCCGCGAACGTGCACCGGATGGCGATCATTATTCACATGCGGTCCTCAGTAACGCGACAGCGGCCGTACGGCGCGAAACAGGCTCGGATTTTCTTGAATGAGGTCCTTCCAGCGGCTCCCGACATCCCGATTCAGATCGCGCATCTTGCCGGGGCGGGGGGATACGACGACCCGTTGGTCGATCAAGCAATTGGAGTGTTCGTTAACGCGATCGCGAAGCGGGACAGGCGTATGGCACACGTTTACTTTGACGTGTCGGGCGTTGCCGGGCTCGGTCAATGGGCCAATAAAGCGAGTCTCATCGCTAAACGGATTCGCCAACTCGGCGTCGGTCGCATCCTCTACGGCTCAGATGGTTCTAGCAAGGGCAATACGCCACGAGAAGCCTGGGCAGCATTTCGGCAACTACCTCTATCCGACGTCGAATTTCGAACGATCGAGAACAACATTGCCCCATATATGCTGTGATTGGTTCTGGCGCTGTACTGGGCAAGCAGGGTACAAGATAAACATGCATTCTGAAACTCGCCGTGACTTCCTGGCAAAAGCCAGCGCGTTGGCCCTCGTCCCTGCGCCGCAGAAGCGCCCGAATATTCTGCTGCTTTTCCCCGATCAGTGGCGTTACGACTGGACCAGTGCGACGCGCGGCCTTAATGTGCGCACCCCGAATCTGGATGCACTCGCGAAACGCGGCACACGCTTCACCCGTGCGGTGGTCGCCTCGCCACTATGCGCGCCTTCACGCGGTTGCCTTGCAGCGGGAAAAGAGTATGAGCGTTGTCGTGTGCCTAACAACGCTACGGATTATCCGCTCGACCAGACAACGTACTATCAACTGCTGCGCGACAGCGGTTATCACGTGATGGCGTGCGGCAAGATCGACTTGCACAAGAAAACACGCGATTGGGGGCTTGACGGTAAGCGTCTGTTGAAAGAATGGGGCTTCTCCGACGGTGTCAACAACGCCGGCAAGCACGATGCTCTCGTGGGCAGAGTCAAGCCGCTGGATCCATACATGGCCTATCTGCACAAGCGGGGGCTGGCGGAGGCGCACGTGCAGGACTTTCACAAGCGCAGGAATTATGCCGCAACCTTCCCGACTCCGCTGCCGGAAGACGCCTACTGCGACAACTGGCTATCAAAGAACGGCTTCGATCTGCTGGCGCGCGCCCCAAAAGACAAACCCTGGCACATGCAGGTGAATTTCACGGGCCCGCACAATCCAATGGACATCACCGCCCGCATGGAGAAGCGCGCCCGCGGCATCGATTTCCCGCAGCCGAACGGCAGCACCGACTTTCCACCCGAAACGCATGTCGCCATCCGCCAGAACTACACCGCGATGGTGGAGAACATCGACCGCTGGGTCGGGCTGTTCATGGAAGAACTGCGCAGGCGCGGCGAACTGCACAACACGCTGGTCGTGTTTTCGAGCGACCACGGCGAGATGTTGGGGGACCATGGCCGTTGGGGTAAAACCCTTCCCTATCAGGCTTCCGTGGGAGTTCCGTTGTACGTGGCGGGCCCCGGCGTAAAGGCTGGTGCAATCAGCAATGCGCTCGTCAGCATCATGGATCTTGCTGCGACTTTTCTGGATTACGGCGGCGTCGCGACACCCAAGGAAATGGACAGCCGTTCCATACGTCCAGTGCTCGAGGCAAGGGCGCACTCACATCGCAGCCATGTGCGCTCGGGGTTGAATAAGTGGCGATTGGCCTGGGATGGACGCTACAAACTGATTACAGGATTCGGCGAGACGGATTTACTGTTCGATCTGGAAAATGACCCGCTCGAGAACGACAACCTTGCGGCGATGTTTCCCGAGCGGGTTCAAAAAATGCGTGAATTACTCTGATTCCAGCGAGACAATATCTTCTTCGGTCCCGAGCGGAGAACGGCTCAGGCCGTAATTGAAGCCCTTGTCGAATGCCTTCAGGTTGAGGTCAATGAAGGCTTCGGGCACGGAATCGGCGACGGCTTTACGCAACGCTTCGGGATCGAGCAAGCCGCTGACAGCCGCAAAGAATCCGATCATAACGATGTTAAGCACCATCTTCTTGCCGAGTTCTTCGGCCAGGCGCGTAGCTGGAACAGCGAACAGCCGTATGCCAGCGCGCAGATTACTGACGCGCACAAGGTCCTCTTCCACCAGCAGAATCCCGCCGTCCTGAATCTCTGGCGCGAACTTGTTGAAGGAGTCCTGCGACATCGCGATCAGAATATTAGGTCTGGTGATGTAGGGGTACAGAATCGGTTCGTCGGACAGAATCACCTGCGCGGAGCAAGCACTGCCACGCGCTTCCGGTCCGAAATTCTGTGTCAATGTGGCATAGCCGTCTTCAAAAATCGAAGCCGCTTTGCCAATGATCATGGCCGACAGGATCACGCCCTGTCCGCCGAAGCCTGCAACTCGCAATTCCGTCATCCGCATTCGCAACCCTCCTCAACAATGCGCGTCTTCGGGTCGATGTAGCGTTCCCCCAGCCGCGCACGCATCTGCGCTTTCATGGTTTCGAGATAGTCCGGGCGCTCCCGGTCCACAAACTTGCCGACGATAATTTCGCCGTGCAGCGAGAGGTCGATGTCCCGTGTAGAAACGCCGTTCCGGGTCTTGCTCATTTCCTTGTACATCTTCATCGTGTCGAGCCCGTCGCCCAGCTTGTTACGGCGCTGGAAGAGCGTCGGACATGGCGAAATGATTTCGAGGAACGCGAAGCCCTTTTTCGCGAGCATCTCCTGCATGGAGCGGGCGATCTGGCGCACATGGAAAGTTGTCCAGCGCGCGATGTACGACGCACCTGCGGCTTCCGCGAGCGCGGGCAGACTGAATGCTGGCTCGTAAGCGCCGTAGGGCGATGTCGTCGTGATGGAATCCAGCGGCGTAGTCGGTGCTGCCTGTCCACCGGTCATCGAATAGGTCAGGTTATTTACGCAGACCACCTTGATGTCCATATTGCGGCGAGCGGCGTGGATGAAGTGATTGCCGCCGATCGCCGAAAGATCGCCATCTCCCGTATAAACAATGACTTGCAGATCGGGATTAGCCAGCTTAAGCCCGGTGGCGAAAGGAATCGCGCGGCCGTGCGTGGTGTGGAACGAATCGAGATTTACATAGCCCGCGACGCGTCCGGTGCAGCCGATTCCAGAAACGATCGCGGTTTTCTTTTGATTTGCGCCGGAATCGATCAAGGCGCGCGTGAAACAGTTCACCGTGGTGCCGATACCGCAACCCGGACACCAGATGTGCGGCATGCGGTCGGTACGCAGCAATGCTTCCGAGGGATTCAGAACAGCCAGGTCGCTCATCGTGCCGCCTCCAGTATCACTTTCAAAATGTCTTCAGGCCTGTGGACGGAACCGCCTGCGTGGGGGATGGAAATCGTTTTGCATTTTCCGCCCGCGACGCGTTCCACTTCCAGTACAACCTGGCCCATATTCAGTTCGGGCACGACAAAAGCTTTGGTCTTGCCGGCCAATTCGCGCAGGCGCGCTTCGGGGAACGGCCATACCGTGATCAGCCTAAGTTTGCCAACTTTGGCGCCCATCTCGCGAGCCATCCCGATCGCGCGCTCCGCGACTCGGGCCGTAATGCCGTAGGAGACGACAATGACGTCGGCGTCCTCAGTGCCTTCCTCTTCAAGGATCGAAATGCGATCCATGCCCTTGGTGAGCTTGTCCTTCAGGCGATTGACCAGCTTGTCCTGGTTCTGAGTATTCATCGCCGGATAGCCGCGCTCATCGTGAGTCAGCCCGGTGATGTGGAACTTGTGGCCTTCGCCGGCCTTGACCATGTCGGGCACGAGGTCCTCACCGGTTGCGTAGGGCTTGTACTCACCGGGAGGCAGCGTCGTATGCCGACGCGGGCTGACCTGGAGCTTGTCGGCCGGCGGGATCACAACTTTCTCCGTCATATGGCCCACACACTCGTCCATCATCAGCATCACTGGGACGCGGAACTCTTCGGAGAGGTTGAAGGCCGTGATCGTAAGATCGAAGCACTCCTGAGGTGAACTGGGGCATAAGGCGATGATGTAATAGTCCCCATGCGAACCCCAGCGTGCCTGCATCATGTCGGCCTGCGCGGGCAGGGTCGGTAATCCCGTGGAGGGTCCGCCACGCTGTACGTTCACGAAAACACAGGGGGTTTCCGTCATTGCGGCATAACCAATGTGCTCCATCATCAAGGAGAAGCCAGGGCCGGAAGTGACGGTGAAGGCCTTGGCCCCACCCCAAACTGCGCCAAGAATCGCGATGGAGGCAGCGAGTTCATCCTCCATTTGAATGAATATGCCCCCAACAGTTGGGATACGTGCGGCAAATCGCTCTACTATTTCGGTAGAGGGTGTAATCGGGTAGCCAGCTGAGAACCTTGACCCAGCTGCCAGGCAACCTTCGGTACAAGCTTGGTCGCCATCAATGAAGTGTGCGCCGGTTAAGACGCCGGCCGGGTCAGCTGTCATGGCTGGCCTCCTTTTGTTTGTAACCAAAAATTGCGAAATCGGGGCAGTACATCCCGCAAAGGTCACAGCCACTACACTTTTCGGCTGCAATCATGTGCGGGGGGTGGTAGCCCTTAGAGTTGAACGCGGAGGAGAGTGAAAGCACCTTGGTGGGGCAAAACTCCACACAAAAGCCGCATCCCTTACACCGTTCTACGAAAATAGAAACAGAGCCTTTTGCCATAATTAATCCATTATCCAGAGGAGAGCGCACCTTTGAATATGCATTTCGGATGCCAAAATCCTAGCTGGATTTTGAACGCCGGGCGAGCACTGTCTTGCGCGCAGTGGGTGTCAGGCGGGAGTCAAAAAACTCACCCAAGCGCTGCACAACGAACTCTGGATCGATGCCGTCGGCTTCAGCCGCCTGACGCACCGTCAATGAAAGCGGGATTTGGCTGACCCTGGCCAGCGTCTTCAAGCCGCTCTGGATCAACAGCTTGCGGGTTGCGGGATAACTCGCAATGTACCAGTAGAGGCTCATAGAGTCGCGCACCTGCTCCCGCCCGAACCAGGAAGGAACCGGAGTGGCTAGCGTCTTTCCGATATTTATTCCGAAAAGCACGACGGCGGTCAGTTCAATGACGGCAGACACAGGCAGCAGTTGCCAGGCACTCGTGAGGATGCCCGCATACGCCAGCGGTTCCGAGGCAACCCGCAGCGTGCAGCCTATTGTCAGCAGAATCAGTGAACTACGCATCAGCTTGATGCTCCACAGCTCCCGGCTATTCAGGAAAGAAGGTAGGATGCGTGGGCCGATGGCGAAGATCATGGTTGCCAGGAAGCCGACCGTAAAGGCGTGGCGCGAGGCGCCCAGGATGCCAGGCGCGTCGGCAGCAAATCCGAGCAGTGCGGACACGATCAGCCAGACGTAGGCAAGCCTGACGAACCACGGATAGAGTGGATCGACTCCGATCAGTTTCGGGGGACTCTGCGTGGGGTGAAAGACCCGCAGGCTCCAGCATCCAGCCAGGACGGCCGCGAGGGTCGCTGCGGCGGCAGGTCCCCCTTGCCCAGCTATGTGCGATGCCGCAGCCAGCACGATGCCACCAATCGAAACGTACGCCGAAGTAGTTCCGGGGCGTTGCAGTCCGAGGAATGAAGGCAGAAAGCGCGCACTGAAACCGAACACGATGGGTAGGCAGAACGCCCACAGCGCCAGCGTGATCAGCAGCAGATTGCCGCTGGCAGGAATCATTGGTGCCGGCAAGGGCCGCAGCAGCAGAATCAACTGCAGTCCAAACGTCAGAACGAACCCAGCGAAACCTGTGAATACAAAAGGTTCCCAGACGTCGCCGTGGCGTCTTTCTGTGCCCCGTCCAGTGCACTGCCATAGCAACAACACAGCAACCGCGAATTCCAACACTCCGCTCAAAGGCCATAGCACCTGCCAGTGACAGGCTCGCACACCTGATATCCAGCGCGCGGCGACGCCGACCGTCCACATGGCGAACATCGCCCAACCCACCGGCAGCGAGCGGAGCGTTCCGCCGCGAAACTTGGGCAAAGCGTAGAGTGAAATCCCCACGATGAACGCGCCCACCCAGCCGAACAGCTGCGCGTGCCCGTGCGCCTGAATCCAGGCAGCGGACGTGGCATCGGGCTGGCGCTGCGCAGAGATTGTAATCAGGTTCCAGACCCCGAGCAGGGTTCCGGGTAGCACCAGAAACACCAATCCCGCGGCAATGAACGCGCCGAGCAGCCTCGCGATGCGGCGCTCCGGCAAAGGATCCGAAAGCAGCGGTTTCAGCCCGGCGGCGTCCGAGCGGTAAGCCTCACGCCAGGCTTCCGGCAGTGCTTGTAGCGAAGTTTCTGACGGTTTCACAGGCCACCCTCTACCCTGATCATCAGGCAAAAGGTGCTCTGGTTCAGTGACCGCGGTTACAGTTTCCAGCTATTTCGTGTAAATCACCTTTGTCCCGCGGATGATCACGCGAGCGAAGGAATGTGAGACGGAGCTTTCTTCAGAAAAGAACGTCAGATGGACCACATCGCCGATTTCAGCCCGTCCGCTGACACGATTGGCCACATCATAGGTCGGCGTTCTGGCATTGATGGCTGTGGGATTAAAGAAATACTCAAAGCGGCCGTTGGTGACCGGCAGATAGCCTTGATCGATCACTGCTCCTGGAATCACCGCGGCAAAATAGACCTGTTTCGCCGCGCTGGCACCGTTGATGTGAATGCCGCTGAGCGGATCGAACGTGGATTCGGCTGGCAGGTAAAGATTAAGTTCCGGTGCGTCAACCGCCTTCTTCTTTTCCACAACGTAGAACTCCCCGCCCATCGCTGGCAGTCCCGGCATGATTGCACGGTGGCCCTCCCATTCACCATCGAGCGTGTAGCGATACACGCCAGGCACGTCGAGCGGCCAGCGGTCTTTGCCAACGAATGTTCCGAACTTGTCGGCAGTACCATTTGCAGTGAGGCGGCGACCGTCGGGGTAGTACAAGTTGAAACTGATGTCCACCGGAAGTACCGGGTCGATCTGAACGGCTGGCGCAAAGGTTGCCTCGGTGTCGTAAAGAAGTCCCGGACGAGTCCCCACCAGAAACACACGCGCCTTCTGTCCTGTGGAACCGATAAGTTCTTCTGAACCTGGGGAAATCACACGGTTGTTCTTCGAACCCTTGGGTAGCAGGAATGCACTCGAAAGATAGCCGGCATAGGCTGGTTCCTGGTCCTTGTTGCGCAGGACGACACCGCCGATCAGACGGTATATATCGCCCGGCATGTCACCGTTATTGGACGCGTTGACCTGACCGCCGAAAGCGTTTGGGCTCGTTGGCCAATAAGGTGCGCGCGTGCCGTTTTCGGCCACAATAAAGCGCGACATGAAGCCTGGACGCGGCGCTCCGGCGTAGTAATAGGCCCAGTCCGTGATGTATTCCGGGAAAAGATGCGGAGAGTAGCCGTTTGAAGTCTTCAACTGCAGATTCGTGATCCCGATCCCGTTCAGTTTCGTGTCGTACGGCTTGGGATTCTCTTTGGCCTCCCAGGTGAGCACCGGCTCGATTTTATTCGCACCCTGCCCTTCGCTGGCAATCAGCAGAACATCGCCGGACCTCCAGGGATAGTTAATATGTGCCAGATGCGCTTCGTCGGTAGCCGTGTCAACCCAACCCTCGAAACTCGTGTTGCCGCGCTCCAGGTATTTTCCGCCGACCGCAAGCTTCTTGCCGCGAGCCACAATCGGACTGGCATCGTTGTACACAATGCCGGCATGGCGCATGCTGCAGACCCACAGCGTTCCTTTCTGGTCTGTGTAGGTGGCTAGAACGTGCGCGCTATACTCACCCGGCGAATCGAAGAGCAAAGTCTTCCCTCCCTGCGCACTTCCAAACGAGCCACCAGCGGTGGCCTTGCCGCGCCATGTGTCACTCCGCGAATTGTTCGGGTCCGAGTTCACGAACAGCCTGGCCGTCACCGTTACGTCCGCCGGCACCGCCGGAGCGAATCCTATGTCGCGACCATACCTCGTGCCCACCGGGTACGGCATACCCTGAAATGTTGCCGTCGCCATCGTCATTCGGTTGGCGATCCAAAACTGATACGTTCCGCCGCCTTCATAGCGATTTCCCCAGATGTCGGAAAGCCAACCATTCGCCTTGACCTTATACAGCCCATACGCAGCCGGCTTCCACGCGGTTAAAGCGGCCTTGCGTGTGGTGGGCCACTGACCCTGTTGTCCAACAAAAGGAATAGTCCCCAAGTGCAGGGTCTTGCCGTCCGGTCCGGTCACGTCTACCGTGATTTCACCTTTGGAGAAATCCCACGGGATATTCGAGCGAGCTTCGATTGTGTCAGTGGGAAACTGCGGCTCAAGCGAATAGGAAATCTTATTCCCGTTCGCGTCGTAGAGCGGCAGTATTGCATCGTCCTGAATCAGGTTCCGGCCGGAGATTCCGAAGCGCTCGCGATCCTCGTTGGCAACGACACCCCTGTAACCGTTGGAATTGTAGTTGCCCAGCAGCACCCAGGGCAATTTCGGCTGAATCGCACTGGCATCGACCATGTTCCCCTGCGCATGGCGTCCGTTCGCGTGGATCGGCGGCGAATATAGATTCGATTCTGTCGGGCGTCCCTTAAAGTTCGGCCGGTTCGCGAAGGTCTCGCCATTCATGCTGTACAAACGGTTGCCGACAGTGACGCCGTAATCCAGTCGGACACGGTAAATGCCTGGCGGCAGATCAGCCGGCAGCACCTGCGTAGCCTGAAATGAAACCTGCTTTTTGCCGTTGATCGATTGCGCCGAGGCAAGTGGCGCCTTCACGAATTGATCCACTGGCGTGCGGAAACCGTAGCCATAGCGATTGGTAACCGCGCCTTGCACTCCACCTTCGATCGGCAGCCCAGTCGGCGTAATCAGCGTGGACATACGTTCGTCGCTGGGAAGGCGCAGCCAACCATTTGCATCGAAAGTGCGCTCGGCTGTCACCAGTAGGCAGAAACCGTCCGCTTTGACACCAGTTTTCGCCAGGCTAGCCAGATGAGCATCCGTCACAGTCAGGCTGACATTGACCTGCAGCGTGTTGCCCGGACTCCAGGCAGACGGATTGACCGAGGCGTCCGTCGTCCAATCGCCATGCAGCGTGTAACCGCTAGCGGAAAAGCGCACAGCCTGCGCAGTCGCGGGGCCTGGCAGTAGGGCGAACAACAGAGTACAACATTGAGCGGATACCTGACTGAAGCGGCGCATCGCCACAATACCTCCCGTTACATATCGGACAAACAGGTCCGTAACGTGAGGAACCCAGCGCGCGTGCGTATGTTTCGATTAAGGAACCTTCAGCGACCGGTCGGCATTGCCCAGTCCTCCGGCACGCGGCCCTCGGGGAGCAGTTCGCCTTTTTCCAGATAACGAATGCGGCTTGCCGTCCGGGCTGCGTGTGGATCGTGCGTCACCATCACGACCGTCTTGCCGTATTCCTTATTCAGCTTCGAAAGCATCGAGAGAACCTCGGCTGCGGAACTGGAGTCCAGGTTACCGGTCGGCTCATCGGCCAGAATCAGGTCGGGGTCGGTCACGATGGCGCGCGCGATCGCGACGCGCTGCTCTTGTCCGCCGGAGAGTTGACGCGGGAAATGCGACAATCGATCGCCAAGGCCAACAAGTTTCAACGCAGTCTCGGCGTGCTCCAGGCGCTCCTTCTTCGAGAGGTTGGTCAGCTTGAGCGGCAGTTCGACGTTCTCGAGCGCAGTCAGCACGGGGATCAAATTGAAGCTCTGAAAGATAAAACCGATGTGCACATTCCGCCAATGCGCGATCGCGCTCTCAGATAACGCGCGCAGGTCTTCGTTGAGCACCAGAATCTGGCCGGCCGTGGGTCGATCCATGGCGGCGATCAGATGCAGCAGTGTGGATTTGCCGGAGCCGGACGGCCCCATCAATGCCACGAAATCACCCTTGTGAATTTCGATGTCAACCTCGCGCAAGGCCTGTACGTGAAACTCGTCGCGCACGAATTCCTTGCTCAACTTGTTTGTCTGAATTACGGTCTCGGGCATTACGCACCCTTCCTTTTCACTTTGTCGCCGTCCTTTAATTCAGCCGGAGGATTCACGATCAGATCTTCGCCTCCGATCAAACCCTCTTCAATGCGGAGTCCCTGATTAGTACTGCCTGCAACCTTCACAGAACGCCGCACGGCGCGCCCGTTCAGCATCACAAACACCGCCCCATCGCGGACGGCCCCAGTGGGAACAGTCACAACGGCCTTCGCGGCGACTGCGCCGCTGTCCTTCTTCTCATCGCTGATAAACGCAACACTGGCATTCATCTCAGGACGCAGATACTCATCCGGTTTCAGCACACGCACCTTCACCTGCACGGTCGCCTTCTGCCGGTTTGCTTCCGGTGAAATCTCTTCAATCACGCCTTCGTATCGACGGTCCGGAAACGCATCGATTGTAATCACACCGCGCTGCTTTGGCGCCAGCTTGGCGAAGTCGTTCTGATTGATGTCGAGTTCCACACGCAGATCGTTGAGATCGGCCAGTGATACGACATAGCCTTTCGCGCCGCGCTCGCCTACGAAGCTCGTGGTAACAAACTCGCCTTTCTCCACCGCGCGTTCCAGAATCGTGCCCGTTACGGGTGCACGAATGATGGTGTTCGCGAGCTGCGTTTCATAGAACGCAACCGAGCCTTTAGCCTGTTCGATCTGCCCGCGCATCGAATCGATCTGCTCTTTTCGCGGACCAATCCTCGCCAGGTCGTAAGTCCGCTCCAGCGAACGCTGCCGAGCGACCGCCGAGTCATAGCGCGCCTGCGCATCATCGAGCGACTGCTTCGCCAGAATGCCCTGTGTGACCAATCCACGCGTTCGATCCAACGTAACTTTCGCGTTGGCTACATCGGCCGCGGCCTGATCGACATCCGCTTTCGCGCGCGCCGTTTCTTCGGGACGCGAACCGTTCAGCAATTCCTGCAATCGCGCTTCAAGGCTCATCAACTGACCTCTGGCCTGCATCAACTGCGCGCGATAGTCCTCGTCTTCCAACCGCGCGAGCACCTGTCCTTCTTTGACCTTGTCGCCCTTGTCGACTCCAATCCAGGCCACGCGCCCGAGCACCTTCGATGCAACCTGAATCTTGTGCGCAGCGATGATGTATCCGGTCGCGTTTAGAATCACGGTGCCGCCCTGCTGCGACGCGTTGCCCGCGGCTGCCGACTGCACTCGTACGATATCGACCTCGGTCGCTTTGTTCATCCAGCCATAGATGAAATTCGCCAGGCCCAACAGAAGCAGGATGGCCACGCCGGAAATAATCCAGCGCGAGGCCCAGCGCGAAGGTTCTTTCGAGCGCTTCTGCGATCGATCGATTCGTAAATTCTTGAGTTCAGCTTCCATGAGTATGTGCGGGTCGCGCTTAACCCTCGCGCAGCGCCGTAAGTATTTCCTTGTTCGCCGCCATGCGTGCGGGAAAGAGTCCACCGATTGCGCCCATCAGCACTGCAAAGCCGACGCCCGCCAGCATGATTTGCGGGCTGACGCGAAAACCGAATGTAAGTTCGCTAAAGGTAATAAAGCTGCCAATGCCAGTCTGCAAATTGTTCAAGGGCAGCACCAGCAGACAACCCAGCAATCCGCCCAGCAACGAAAGAAAGATCGATTCCAGGAAAAAGCTGAACAGGATGCCACCTTTTGAGAACCCGAGCACGCGCAGCGTTCCGATCTCCGCGGAACGTCTCGCAACTGCGGCATACATCGTGTTCATCGCCGCAAAGCTGGAACCGACCGCCATGATGATTGCGACGAAAAATCCCATCGCTTGGATCGGCGCCGCAGAACTGGTCTGTTGCGCGTAGTATGCGCTTTCGGTGATCGCGTTCACATTGAAGCGGCGATCGCTTTGCAGGTCGTTGATGAGGGCCTGCGCGGCGACCTCATCTGTGGCGCGTAACAGCGCGGAACTCAGCACTTCCGAGCGATTGTAATCCGCGGAAACCTGGTTCAGGTCCGCGAAAAGCTCGCTGTTCGCGGCAGAGCGGCCCGCATCAAAGACACCGACCACGGTCCAGTCACCACGCCCAAAGTGCAGTGTCTGTCCGATGCGCGCCATAGGATAGCGATCCGCAATTCCCTTGCCCACGATCACTTCCCTCTTCCCGGTGGCGAACATGCGCCCCTCGGCCAGCTTGAAGCTGTCGCGCATCTCGAAGCCGATCGGCAGCAGGCCGCGCAGCGTGATGTTAATGCCTTCGGGTTTGTCGGGACTTTCAAGCATGATCACGGTAACCATCTCAAGTGATGCCATTGGTTCGCCGGATTTCGAGCGCGCGATTCCCGGTTTGAACTTGAGATCCTGATACGCGGCACGGCTAAAGTTGCTGGTCAATTCCGACGTCGCGCCCTTGCGCATGACGAGCACTTGCAGCGGATTGCCTGTGGCCGCGAGCGATGTGCGCAGTCCGTTAACCAGGGCGAGAATTGCGAGCAGCACCGCAACAGTCAATGCGATGCCGAGCGCCGTCATGATCGTTGTGGTTTTGCGTACCGCCAGATTGCGTATGTTGTAGCTGATCGGGATGGCCATGGCTCGCTCCTAGTCGGAGAACTTCAGACAATCGATGATCGATCTGCGTGAGGCGTTCCAGGCCGGCACGATGGAACTGGAGATGCCGATGAGTACCGCGAGTGCAAGTCCGAGCCCATGTACGGAGGCCGGCAGATGGAGTGCCTTGAGGTCCACAAAGGTGATCGGGCCTTGACGGATGAACGCGCAAAGGCCCACCGCGATTGCCAATCCAAGCACGGCGCCGATCAGGGCAATCACGATCGATTCGCTCAGAATAATTCCAAGAATGTTCCCGGGCGTGAAGCCCAAAGTTTTCAGAATTCCAATTTCGCGGACTCGCTCACGCACCGACATCGCCATAGTGTTACCCGACACCAGCAGCAGTGTGAAGGTCACTGCGCCACAGATGCCCAGCAGGAACATCTTCACGTTGCCCAGATAGCCCAGGAAACTGAGTTCGAAGGCCTTCTCAGTTTCGGTCTTGGTCTGCTCCGGAGAATTCCGGAAGATCTGGTCGACCGCGGCGGCGATGCTCGGTACCACGTCGGGATTTTCGGCAAGAATCGCAAAGGTACCGACGGCATCCTTGCGACCGGCCGAAAGGCTCTCGCGTAAGTATTCGTAATGGAACATGAAGTTTTCGTTGTCGCGCGGCGCGTCGTAAATTGCGCGAATTGTAAACTCCAGATTAACGGGGAAAATATCGCCGATGATAGTCACGCGATCACCGATCTTCCAGCCATAGCGCTCCATTAAGGGGCGTCCAACCATGGCGGCGGTACGTTCACTTCGGAACGCTTTCTTCTGATCGTCTGGCACCTGATACTCGGGATAGATCGTAAATACCTTGTCCGGTTCGACAGCGAAGCGAGCGAAGAAATTCTTGAAATCGTTGTCCTTATAGATGCCGCCGAACCATTGCGTAATCATGACCTCACGCACACCGGGCACCTGTCGAATACGTTCTTTATACGATGCTGGCATCGGATTCGCAAGCGAAATGCGGTTGCGCGTGATTAAGCGCAGGGCTGAAGTAGCCGTAGGTTCGCTGAAGTAGAACGCGTGATACATCGCCATCAGAACGCCTAGCAGGCAGAGGGAAGCCGCGATGCTGAGGATCGTCAAAAGGCTCCGACGGCGGTTCCGAAGGCTGTTCTTCACTACGAGAGGAAGGTATCGGACCATATTTACTCAATTATAGGCTAGCCTGAAAGTTGTCTGATTCGGAAGCTGAATCGCCCCAAGCCATTGACGAGCAATACATGCGCGCGGCGCTGGCCCTCGCGCGTGAGGCTGCGGATGCCGGAGAAGTACCCGTCGGCGCAGTAATCGTGAGCGGCGGCGGAGTTATCGGCCAGGGATTCAATCAACCAATTCGTACTAACGACGCCACCGCACATGCGGAGATTCTGGCGCTGCGCCAGGCCTCGGCCACATTGAGCAACTATCGTCTTGAAGACGCGACGATTTATGTGACGTTGGAGCCGTGCGTAATGTGCGCGGGCGCGCTCGTGACTGCACGAATTAAGCGGCTGGTTTTCGGCGCGCGAGATTTGCGCTTCGGGGGCGTGCGCAGTAAATTCCGAGTTGCTGATTCGGACCTATTGAACCACCAGATCGAAATAGTCGAAGGCGTCTGCGCTGCCGATTGCCTGACACTGCTGCAGGAATTTTTCCAATCCCGTCGCGGGTGACAACTTTTCACTTTACATTGCAAAGCGCTTCGTTTATTCTCAAACATGCCGCCGGAGCCAGTCCGATCAAAGCCCGTACCGATCTCGGCCCACGCCATCGACAATCTGCGTTTCATCCGAGAAACGATGGAGCGCGCCGGAGCGTTCACGATGGTCCCAGGCTGGGGCGGATTCGCCATGGGTCTCACGGCGCTGGTGGCTGGCTATGTCGCGGCGCGCCAGACGACCATCGAGGGCTGGCTGGGTGTATGGTTGGCCGAAGGGTTCGCGGCCGTACTGCTGGGCATGATGTCGGTGCTCGCCAAATCGAGAGCCGCAGGGCTGCCGTTCTTCTCGGCGCCTGCCCGCAAATTCGCGCTGAGCTTCGCGCCCCCAATCGTCGCTGCTGGACTGCTGACCGTGGCCCTGTATCAAACAGGACGCATGGACGCGATCCCCGGAATCTGGCTGTTGCTCTATGGCGCCGGGATCGTTACGGGTGGTGCGTTCTCAGTTAAGGTTGTCCCCGTCATGGGCCTGTGTTTCATGGCTCTGGGATCCGTCGCGCTATTTACGCCGGCCACGTGGGGCAACTTTTTTCTCGTTGCGGGCTTCGGCCTGATGCACATGATTTTCGGTGTTCTGATCGCAAGGAGGTATGGTGGCTAGAAATAACGCTCTTCCAAAAGCAACTCCTGCCGCGCCCGTAAAACCAGTGGCCAAGGGATTCCCGGATCTCGACCGCCTGATTCATGAGCGGATCCGGCTCGGGATCATCAGTGCGCTGGCCGCCAACCAGTCGCTTACGTTCAACGACTTGAAGAAACTGCTCGACACGACGGATGGCAACCTCAGCGTGCACGCACGCAAGCTGGAAGAGGCTGGCTACATCGAGTGCGAAAAGAGTTTCGAGAACCGGCTGCCGAAGACCGAGTATCGCCTGACGAAGGACGGACGGCGTGCCCTGGAGCGCTACCTGGATCACATGGAAGCAATCATTCACGCTATGCGCGAGCGCTGAGCGCGCATTTTTTTGGAGGTTTACTTTACAATGCAAAGCACTTCTAATGGATTACACATTGCTTTGATTATGGACGGAAACGGGCGCTGGGCGACGAGCCGCAACCTACCGCGCATCGCTGGACACCGCGCCGGCGCCGAAACCGTGCGCCGTGTTGTGGAAGCAGCACCAGAGCTTGGGATTCGAATCATTACGCTGTACGCCTTCTCCGCCGATAACTGGAAGCGCCCCGCGCAGGAGGTCCACGCGCTGATGCACCTGTTTCAGAGCTTCCTGCAGAAGGAGGTGTCACGCTGTCGCGAAAACGGTGTGCGCCTTTCCGTGATCGGCCGGCGCGATCGCCTGCCTGAACCGCTTCCCTCTCTGATTGCGAATGCCGAAGCTGCAACCGCGCACTGCCGCCGGTTGCACCTGCGCATCGCCGTCGATTACTCTTCTCGCGACGCGATTCTAAAAGCTGCCGAGCGCGGTATCTCGCGTGAGAAGATGTCGAAGCGCCTGGGTCCCGATGTAGATCTGGTCATCCGCACGAGCGGCGAGCAGCGCCTGAGCGATTTTCTACTCTGGGAATGCGCCTATGCGGAAATGCATTTCACGCAAACGCACTGGCCTGATTTCGGGCGTCAGGACCTCGAACGCGCACTCCAAGATTTTCGACATCGTGAACGCCGCTACGGCGCGCTGCCCGCGGCGTGAAATAATCGATTCGGAATGAACCGTCGAAATTTTCTCCGCACGGCCGTAGCCACGCCGGCCGCCCTGTCTGCCCAGCAGGGTCCGCCACGGGAGGAGCGCATTGAAAGCCTCACCGCGCCGTCCACTCATGCGATCGCTTTGAACCACCTCGGGTTTGTGCCGAGCGCACGCAAACCGGTCGTCTTCCGGTTGAGCGGCCAGACAACTCCTGGCGAATTTGTGTTGCGCGATATCGGCAGTCCACCGAAGCCGTTCAGCCTACGTCGCCCATTGACCAAAGTGTCCAGTGACCTAGGCGACTTTCTCACGGGTGATTTCAACGAGGTCACGCGCGAGGGCATGTATCAGGTCAGCATCGGCGAGGAACGCTCGGTGCCGTTCTTCATCCGCCCGGATGTCTGGCGGCGCACGCTCCCCAAGGCTGTCAGCTATCACAAGCAGCAGCGCTGCGGGGTCGAGATTCCGAACATGCACGCGGTCTGTCATCTCGATGACGCGCGCCGTCGCGACACTGGCGAGCGCGTCGATACGACCGGCGGCTGGCACGATGCAGGCGATCTGCGAAAGTGGATGAGCGCCACGATGATGAACGGCCTCGGGCTGCTTTACATGGCGCGGAACCTGGGCGAGAAGTGGGATCTGGCCGGATCCGGACTCGCGCCGATTCGCGAAGAGGTCGAGTGGGGCAATCGCTATTTCCTGAAAATGCAGGATGCGGACGGGCGCGTTTGGGCCGATGTCGCCGGCGGCTTGAACGGAGATAACAGCGACAATCACTGGACCGACAACAAGACCGGCACGGCTGATGATCGCTATCTCAATCCTGCCAAGGGCGGACGTAATCAGTCGATGTTCGTACTGCTGCAAGCATTGATGTATCAAGTTTTCCGCAATACGGATAAGCCATACGCACAACGCTGTCTGACTGCGGCCGAGCGCTGCTGGGCTGCGAACAAACACACCGGCGGCGTGCTTGATCTGGGTTGGTGGACTTTGGCCGCGATCGAGATGCAGCATGCGACAGGTCGCGCTGAATTTCAGGAGGCGGCTGCTGCTCAGGGCCGACAACTGCTCGGTCTACAGAATGTCGAATTTGAAGGTTCGCAGAAAAAAGTACGCGGCTACTTCCTCACTAATCTGAAAGATGGGTCACCGTTTGTTGACGCGGTGAACTCCGGCATTCCCGGCTTCGCTCTGCTCGAACTCGCAATGGCATTTCCCAAACACGCCGACGCAGGTCGTTGGCGCGATGCTGTGAAGTTGCACATCGACGAATATGTAGCGCCGCTCAGCGCTCTGTCGCCATATGGGATTATGCCGCTCGGCGCGTTCAAGGGCTCGCCGACGCAGGAACAATACCGGCCGCTGGCAGGGGAACTCACGTATCGCTACTTCCTTCCGGTGCGGAAACAGTTCTGGTGGCTGGGTACAACGTCGCATCTGGAATCGCACGCACTGTTGCTGGCGCAGGCAGGCAAGTTTTTCAACAAGCCTGAGTACAGGCAACTCGCGTACCGCCAACTGGAATGGGTCATGGGTGCAAACCCCTTTGCGGCTTGTCTGATGACGGGTGAGGGCATGCGCAATCCGTATCCGCACTCGCGTTATCAGGGCCTGATCATCGGTGGCATCATGAACGGAATCGCGGGTAACGTGAAGGACGAACCCGTGCTTGATATGGAGTACGGCTTCGACTGGCGCACCACGGAGTATTGGAGTCCGCACAACTGCTATTACATCTGGGCACTGTCCGTGTTAGAGAGTTAATTGATGCTTCCATTTTTCTTACTTATGTTGTTCGCGATTAATCCGGAGTACAAGCAGTCCATCGAGAAGTGGCGCGCGGAGCGGGAAGCTTCGCTGAAATCCGACACTGGCTGGCTGACGGTTGCAGGCCTGAGTTGGTTGAAAGAAGGCCGCAACGAAATCGAAACGCCGCCGGGTACTCCGAAGCTCGGAGTGTTTGAGCTGCGCGCGGGTAAAGTTACATTTCAACCTGCCGAAGGGGGCGCTCCGGTCGAGATGAAACCAGACACCAGCGGCGCGCCAACCGTTATAACGCGCGGCAGCGTTTCCGTTTTCGTGATCCAGCGTGGACAGCGCATCGGCATTCGATTGAAGGACAAGAACAGCGAGTACCGGCGGAACTTCACTGGTCGAAAGTGGTACCCGGTGAAAGAGCAGTATCGCTTCGAGGCGAAGTGGGTTTCTTACAATCCACCGAAGTCTGTAATTGTGCCAGACGTGCTCGGCGGAAAAACCGAGGAGAAAGCGCCGGGCTACGCGGCCTTCACTCTCCATGGCAAAGAGTACCGGCTCGAACCAGTGCTGGAAGACAGAGAACTCTTCTTCGTTTTCAAAGATCAGACCAGCACGCACGATACCTATGGTGCGGGACGGTTCCTCTATGCGGACGCTCCGAAAAACGGCAAAATCATCCTCGATTTCAACAAGGCCTACAATCCGCCGTGCGCCTTTACGCCGTATGCGACTTGTCCACTGCCGATGCCGCAGAATCGTTTGGCTGTGCGCATCGAAGCCGGCGAGTTGCGCTACGGCGACCACTAAAAGCTGTAGCGCATCCCCAGCAGGACGTGCGAATTGCGGTGGTATTGTCCGAGGAAATCCGGTGCGCTGCCCCGTATCAAAGTGAAGCCTGCGGTCGCGCGCCAGTGCTGCCCGAACGATTGCGTGTATTCACCGCGCAGCCACGCGCCCTCGCCATTCGTACGCACAGCAGTCTCGACGGCAACACTGCGATTCGTGTCGATTGTGTAGCCGGCGCGGCCAAGAAACGCGCGCGTTAATCCACGATCTGGCGCGAAACCCGCGACAGGGTTCCTGCGGCTGACATACTCGCCGGAGTATCCGCCGACGAGCGACCACTCGCCGGACTGCCGTTCCAATTGCACGACGTACTGAAAGTACTCTTCGGCCTGTGGTGTCGTCGAGGTGAAGTACGCTGTCTCGCTCTTCACGGTGAGCCAGCGCAGCGGCACTGCCGCATCAGCGCCATACATGCGCATCTGCGGAAAGAAGCGTTGCAGCGAAACGCTCAACGGGGACGGGATCAAGCGCGCATCGAACAATGGCAGATGATTCTGGCCGTCAAAGAACGAGAGCGAGTATTCGTAGCCCTGGCCCGTATGATTCCAGCGTGCGCCGAATTGCGAGCCGCCCGGATAACGCGCGCCCGCATCCGTGATCGACACATTGTTCAGCACATCCGGAAACACAGCCCAGCGCTGATTGAGCAGCGGCGTGCGGCTCGGCGTAAAGCGCATCTGCCAGACGAGATCGATCGTGTCCTTCGAATACTCGACTATGGCGCGGGCCGCCGTCACCGCCAGAAAATCATTCGTCACGACGCTCGAGAAAATCGCGGGGCGCAAACCGATCCGTGGGATTGAGAATGTCTGCCTTGCCCCAGCGGATAAACTGCTTGCCAAGTTCAAGAGTCAGCGGACCCTTGTTGAGCGTTGCGCTCAGTCGTCGAATCGAAACCGCAGGGCGGCGAATGCTGCGGTCCCAGTAATCCAGCCGAGCGCTGCGTTCCACCTGCTGGTGCGTATCGAAGCGCGTATCGAAGGCTCCATAGAAGCGCACCCACGGCGCAGCTTTTAACGTGGGCTCATAGCGCAACAAGGATTCTGAAATCGCGCGCCCGCTGTCGTTGGGCGCAATCTCCGGATACAGCGTCAACCTCGTATCGATAAACCCACGCTGCGTAAAGCTCTGAGCGTAACAACTCGATGCGAGAAGAATGAGAACGCAGCACCGCATCACAGTTCGCGCCGCAGCGCTTGCAACGTGAAGTCCTCATCTTTCATGGGAACGTTATATTGCAGTTTGTCCGTGCGCAGAATGGTGCGGCTGTTGCGTTGCAGGTCGTGCATTTCCAATAGGCGCGCAGTCCAGATGCCCTGCACGTTGGCGACATCGCTGTACTTCAAGCGCCGCGCAAGTCCGTCCTTTTTGAAGCTCTCGATTTGCGCAAAGGTGTAATTGCCCTTGCGGATCCAGACGTACGAGTAGGTGTATTGCGATGACTTGCTCTGCCTGGGGCGCGATTCGATTTTCCAGCAATCCTCGCCATCGATCTTGTCGGATCCGAGCAGCTTGTATTCGTACTGATCCACATCGCGCTCTTCCAGATCTTCGAATGTGAAATCGGTGCCGAAGAAACGCGTCGAGCGATCCTGCAGTGCAATGCGCTGATCGCGCGCGATCGCGGGTCGCCACATCCATTGATCAGAGGCGCGGTCGGGATGATTGAAAATCAGCAGCGCGACACCCTTCACTTCTGCTGGTGCAGTGAAGCGCAACACCACTTTGCTCTCGCCCGCGGAACCGATGCGATCATAGCGCCAACGCTTCTCGGTCGTCCTGCCTTTGGCATCGATCACCTTCAGCGTGCCTTCGTAACGCTGCGAACTGGCGCGACTGCGGCGTTGCGCCTCGTCGACGATCTGTCGCGCATCCTGAGCCGGAAGCACTGCGGCCGCAATCAAAAACGCGAACACGAGCCTATTCATATTCGAGTGCCTCCACCAACGATCCGCGCACTGCCGACTCGGCCGGTCCCAAAGCCGAAACAAATGCCGAGACCAGGATTACAGGAATCAGCACGGCCGCAATTTCGATCGGGTATTCGTAGTGCAATCGGAATCCGCCAACGTGCTGCCGCACCAGCGTAAGGCTGTAATAGAGATTCAGCGCGCCGAAGCCGAGCCCCAGAATTAGACCGATCACCCCAATGGCCGACGCCTCCATCCAGATGGTGCGCCGGATCTGGCGGCGCAATCCACCAACGGCCTGCAGCACGCCCAACTCGCGACGGCGATCCGTAATCGAGACGGTCAGCGTGTTCACAATTCCGAGAATCGCAACCAGCACCGCGACGCCAAGTTGAATGTACGTGAGGCCGAACCACTGGTTCGTGATATCCAGAATGAACGAGCGCAATTGATGATTCGTGAAAACGAACAGACGCTGCTCCGCGCCGAACTTTTCAAGAATGCGCCGCTTCACATCCGTTTCCGATGCTCCCTTTTTCAAGTACACGCGGAAGACATTCACGGAGGGGTCGTTCCAATACTTGAGATACACGGAGCGGTCCAGAAGGATGCTGCCTTGCTGGTCGGAATAGTCGACCGTGATGCCCACGATTGGCAGGCGCAGCACGCCATTCGGCGCAGGAATTTCGATCGTGTCGCCGAGCTTGAGTTTGCGCATGATCGCGAGGTTATCGGATGCGATCACACCTTTGCCCTCAGCGGCCAATCGATACATCGTACGCTCGTCGCCCGCGATCGGTTTGCGCCGAACACGCCGCGCCATGCTTTCAATTTCTACCGCCACCAGCATGATGGGAGTTCCACCATAGAGCACGCGCGGACTGCGCACCATCTGCACTTCATCGACACCTTCCACCTGGCGCAGTCCGGCGTTCAACTCTGGTGAAAAGCGGAAACTTCGCGTTGTAAAAGTGTCGGACGTGCTCACAAACAGATCCGGATTCAGTGCGGAATCTACCCACTCGACAATCGAACTGAAACTGGAGCGCGCGATACCGGCGAAGCCGATGGCCAATGCGAGCGAGAGCATCAGCGCGGCCACTGTGGCAGAAGTGCGGCGCGGCGATTGAATCAGACTGTCGGCCGCGAGTGCGCCTTCCACCGGTCGTATCCAGCGCATCACCGGACGCAACATTCGCGCGAGCCACAATGCCATCGCAGGTGCGAGTAACAGCGCCGCGACAATCAACAACACGTACCCTGTGTAGAACACGATGGGAACCTGGGCGAACAGCAGCGACGCGGCAGCAATACAGGCGCACACAATCGCAAGAATCCCTCGCACGCGACTCTCGCCTGCGGAGAGCACCTGATAGCGACCCTTCTGCAGGGCCCGCACCGGATCAACCCGCGCCGCATTGCGCGCCGGAATCCAGGCCGCGATAACGCTGGTCACGATCCCGATCAACATCGCGCCAGCCAGCAGTTTCGGCTGTGTCGAAAGCTCTTCCGCCTTCTGCGCGACTCCGTAAACTTGTCCGAGCAATCCGCTGACGTACGCCGCGATTCCGCGCGCGAGCAGGATGCCAAAGAGCACCCCACGATGGATCCGAATACACCCGCGATGGCGCCCTCTGCCAGGAAGAGCGAACGAATCTGGGTTTGCGTGGCGCCCAGCGCGCGCACGATGCCAATTTCCGAACGGCGCTGCGTAACCGCAATCGCGAAAGAGTTGTAGATGATGAACATCCCGATCAACAGCGCGAAGATGCTGGAGAAGTTGATCGATATGGAAAAATTCCGTGCCATTTCCTCGAAGTGCTGCCCGCGCGCAGATGGCGGTTCCACCTCGTACCCTGAGCCGAGCAATGCTTGAATCCGGCTCTTCACATCGTCAACCGAAACGCCCTCATTTACTGCCAGGTCAATGTGATCGAAACGCAGACCGCGCCCGAAAACCTTCTGCGCGGAATACACATCCATCACCGCGAGATTGCCGCCGAACGCGCTGCTCAGCCCGCCGGCCTTCATGATGCCGCGTACGGTGAACTGCTTTTCGCCATCCATGGTGCGCATCTTCAATTTGCTGTTGATGTGCAGACCGGTGGCCTGCGCGAACGGACGCGTCACGATCAGCGAATCGGGTTGGGCAAGAAAAACGAGCGGGTCTTCCATGACCTCTTCGTCGCCGTTTTCCAGATCGTAATCGCGCAGACTGCGGTCGCCGAGCATGTCGACGCCAAGAATCAGCAGATTGCCTTGCCCTGGTATTCCCGAATCGACGACGGCTTCGATCACCGGAACGGCAACGCGCACACCCGGCACGCTCTGCACCTTCTCGAGCACGCTCTTCATCGAAGCCCGTATCGCCCGCGGAAACCTGCAACTGAGTCGCGCCGGCGATCCTGTCGACCGTGTGTTCGAAGCCCTTCAACACCGATTGATTGGCCGTGTGCATGCCCACGAAGACCGCGACGCCGAGCACGATGCCTACGGTCGTGAGCAAGGATCGCAGCAAGTGCTTGCGCACGTACGGCAAAGTCAGCAGGAACAGCAGCCTCATCGGCGCACATCCTCAACGATCTGCCCGTCACGCAAAACAACACTGCGCGGACAGCTATCGGCGACGGTTTTATCGTGGGTCACCATCAGGACCGTAGCGCCAAGCCGTTGATGCAGGTCCTGAATAAGATTCAGAATCTCCGCGCCGGTATGCGTGTCGAGATTGCCCGTCGGCTCATCGGCCAGCAGAATCGGAGGATAGATCGAGAGCGCACGTGCGATCGCAACCCGCTGCCGTTCGCCACCGGAGAGCTCTTCTGGCAGGTGCTCCAAACGATGACCAAGATGGACGAGCGCCAGCAACTCACGCGCGCGGTCATCGATCTTCTTGCGAGCCCAACCGCGCAAATGCAGCGGAAGCGATACGTTTTCCAGACAGCTCAGCGTCGGCAGCAGGTTGAAAAACTGGAAAATGAAACCGATCTTGTCGCGGCGCACGCGCGTGAGTTCGTCATCGGAAATGCCGCTCAGCAACGCGCCGTCAATGCGCAGGCTACCGCTCGTCGGAGTGTCAAGCCCGCCAATCAGATTGAGCAATGTAGATTTGCCCGAACCCGAAGGCCCAACAATCGACACCATCTCGCCACGCTCGATTTTGAGGCTGACGTTTTCAAGTGCCGTGACCTGACGCTTACCGTCAAATCGCTTGGAAACCTGCGTGAGTTCAATCATCCGTTTAATTTGATGTTAACCCGACGCAGTTCGCGCTAATTCCATTTATACATTCACCAGCACGACAGGCTCACTGACCAGTGTGTCTGCCACCCGCGCCGGGTCCGTTAGCTTCTCACTCCAGAGCAGGTCGAACTGAAACTCCATCTCGCCGTGGCTGTTGGCGACAAAGTTCGTGTGCCAGCAGTTGTCGAAAACCATCGCCATCAGCCGGTGCGTGTCGGCAGGTTGCTGCGTGTGACGCTCGACAGTGTGCGGACCGCCTACGCTGACCAGCGGAGCATCGCGACTGACCCACAGCCAATCGCCGTCGGGCGTGTTGTAGTGCGCCCAGCCATCGATGGCGAAGTAGTCGCGGCAACTGCCTTCGAGTTGATCGCGATAAGGCACGAACGGCACGCCGCCATTAGAGAACTTCGGCAGTGTTCCTTCCACTGGAAAAGCAGAGTTGATGTAGAGGACTTCCGGGGCTATCGAAGAGACGCGCTCAAAACGCAGCGTCAGCCGGGCGCGTGGTTCCCGTTTCCAGACCTCCAGAACACGCACGGCTTTTTCGAGGCGCGGATGATTGATCGGCTGGCGAAACACAAGAGTATTCGGATTGTCTTCGAGCGCGGCGTTGCCGTAACTCGCACTCACCTGCTCGAATGCGCGCTTGCGCATTTCCTCACGCTTGGCCGCGTCCGCAGTCTTGTGCATTTGCGCGATAGTTCCGCGATTCGCGGGCGGCTTCGTAATCATCGCAACAAAATCGCCCGTCCCGCGATTAAAGAGGGGCTTCTTCATGGAAGGCCACGCGATTGCTGAAGGCCAGCCGTTCGCGTCGCTCTCGATTGCTGGTCGAGGCGCGGCCGACAGCAGGCTCCAGTTTCTGCGCATTCAGCCGCAGCGCCAGAGTGGAAGCGGGCGACAAGATCCCGCACCCAGAATCTGACCGTTCGTTTTCCGTCCACGAATTCCAGCGGCAATTTGCTCGTTGAATTTTGCAGCGAGGCAAACTCCCCGCGCAGTCCGGCGGCAGGAAACGCAACCCAACCCGTGTATGGCGTGCGCGCAGTATTCGTGACATAGACGCCCGCGGGTTGATCCGCAAGCCGGGTTCGCACGCGATCGGAAAGCAGCAATTCCGCATGCGCCATGGGACGGTAGGCCAGCAGGCTCTTCTCCGTATATTGACCGATGGTGTCCAGACCATCGGGCTTGCCGATGCTGACGTTGGCGCCCCACGTATGTTCATCGAACAGGCAAAGGTCTTTCAGAATCGCTTGCAGTCTCGTGCGATGCGCCGCGTTCATGTCGCCCCAAACTGGCGACAGTGCCGCGCTGACGTAGCGTTTGGCGAAGCGACTGGCAGCCACCTCGCGCGGTCCTGACGCATCCCCGTTGGCCCACCAGTCGGTCCACTCACCTTCGCGAGTGGGAACGGTTGCCCCTACCAGTCGCTCCATTTCGTGTACCGCAACCGTGGAAGTGACAAGCCGCAACACCGGCTGCAAACCAAGTTTGTTCCAGGCTTCCACAAACGCTGGCAGCGGCGGAAAGGGCGGATCGTTGTCATAGCGCCACTGATTCGTGAACGAGAGAATCAGTCGCTCGAACGGATAGCCCCCGGCTTCGAGACCATCCAGGCGCTTGCGCATCTGCGCTGCAGCGGCGCGCAATGACGCTTCGTCGGTGCGGAGAAAGTCACCGGCGCGCGGCGCACGCTGGGTCGTGTCCGCACCCTTAGGTTGACCATGTATCCAGTTCTTCGGCTCGAAGAACGAGTAGGCCGTGCCGTAGTGATCGCCCAGCCAGACGAACAGCTTTCTGCCGTCGGGCATCTTCCACCAGAACGCGGTTGGGCGCTGGAACGGAGGCCCGCCGCTGTCTGCGTTGATCCCCATCAGCAGATGCTTGATACCGCGATCGAGCAACCGGATGGCGCCCGCGCGCGGAAAGCCGTTCACATCATTCTGCATCGCGACCTGCGGATTCAGATCGCGCCAGAGCGAATCCGGAATCCACTGGAACGCCTGATTCCATTGCTCCGCGTTCATGAACGGCGCTTGATTGAATGGCAGCGCCATGATGTCCATCTGCCCCGCGCGTAGCGCTCGCAATAGCTCGGCGCGACGAGTCGCGCTGGCGGCCTTCCACCAGTCGTCGACAGTCAGCATGGCTTCGCACGTCCAGCGGAAACGCCGGTCCTTCAGGCACGAGTCCAGTGCCGTGTCCAGAAAGCGCATCTGCAATTCGCGAGTTACTGAAGGCAGGTCGGTGAACCCGACATCGGTGTGCGAGTGATGAATGATATCGATTTGTCTGATCCGCGTTGCATTTGCGGCGAAATGCGGCGTGGAGAGCAGAGGCGCGCTCAACGCGCTCTTTAGGACAGATCTGCGGGTTTGCATCGGATAGCCAGATGAAGTATATCGCTGGAGTGATCAGCGTGCGAAAAAGATCTCGTCAATTTTGGCCGCGAGAATAAAATCGTTTTCACTGAGCCCGTCGATCTTGTGTGTGTAGATCTCAATGTCGACCTTGCCCCAGGAGAGGCACAAATTCGGATGGTGGCCCTCCTCCTCGGCGACAGCACCGATGCGATCAACGAAGTTAAGGGCGGATTTGAAATCCGGGAACAAGAAGGATTTGGCAAGATGATGGTCAGCGATCAGCTTCCAGAAAGGCAGTCCTTCCCGCAGCGTATCCAGGGCTGGACCTGAAAGCGGAGGGACCCCGCCCCGGCAGGGCGTGCAGTGTTTGCGAGCCAGTTCAGTCATCGAGGTTCACCCATATTTCCTGATTTCTCACTTCAACCTGATACGTCCGCAGCGGACGTAATTGCGCCTGCAGTTGAGGCATGTCCGAAGGATAGACGTTGCGTGGAAAATGGTTTTCGCCCGTGCGGATGTCGTACTGAAAATGATGCCACGGGCAATCCACAAGAGCTCCAATCAGGGTGGCGCCTTCCAGCGGGTTGTTGCGATGTGGGCAGATCCCATGCACCGCGAAGAACTGCCCTTCCACATTCGCGATCAGAATTGGTTTCGATTCAGGGCAAAAGTATGCCGTGCGGCCAGGCGGAATCTCGTCCGCCCGGCCCAGTCGAACTAAAGGCACTGTTAGCCACCAAAATCCGCTGACATGAATCGGCGCACGTATGGGGAGGTTCCCGGAGCGCCGCGGCGGAAGTGACCGGACGGCCCTTCGCTGAGATATTCGGAAAACCATGACTCGTGCTCGACTTCCTCATTCAGGATGGCGAGAGCCAGTTCGTACGTGCGGTGATCTTTTCCAACTGTGAAGTTGCAGATGTCGGTGTATGTTCGTACCGCGCATCGCTCAGCCTCAACCAGTACGTTCAACATGGCATTCATGTCGCGCGGATTCGCCGGAAGGAAGGCATCGGGACATCCGGCGATATCGGCAAACTGACGGATGTCGCGGGGAAGTGCTCCGCCGAGTTCGTAGATGCGCGGCGTAAGTGCTTCGAAGTGGTTTCGATCTTCAATGCGGGCGTCTTCGATAATCTCTTTCAGACCCTCTCCCTCGAATCCAATTGAATTCACTCGAAGGATGGTGTAGTAGTAAAACGTGGTGAATTCGGCGCCCGCCGCACGCACCAGTTTATCCAGCAGGACATTCACATCAATGCCCGCTTGCTCAACCATTTGCCTGGCTACTTTTGGCATGAACAGTTCTCCTTTTTTGGTTTTTCAGTGCACAGTCGGAGCAAAGGCCCAGAATCTCGTAGCGTTCGACCTGGAATCCGGCAGGCAGGCCTTTTCGAAAGCGGATTGGTTCGATATCGTCGGCCGGAATGTCCAGAATCGATTGGCAGGTACGGCAGACTAGATGGTGATGATCTGTGAGGTTTGGATCCAGCCGGTACGACTCGTGGAGTGGTGTGACTTCCTCCAGGATCCCGTACTTTTTGAAAATTTTAACGTTGCGGTAAACGGTCGCTAGCGAAATCGCTGGAATCTCGCTTTTTACCTTTTCGTAGAGTGCTTCAGGGCTAAGGTGCTCGTCAGATTCCGCGAGTGCACGGTAGAGCACTTGCCGCTGGTGCGTATTGGCTAATCCGCACTCGGCGCACCGGCTTCGGAAGAACTCCATGCGGCTTCTCAATCTAGCTGCGGAGCTCATTACGCTCTCCTCAGGACAAATCCTAGCTTCCTCAGGACACGCTTAATTTAAGGCAAGTGTTGCGCCTCTGTCAATGATTTTCCTTTGATAATCTCTACCAACATGCGGGCTGGATTTTTGCCTAGACTTATGGTCAAAGGGGGGCATATGGGCGAGGCAATCAGGTTCGTGAAAGCACACCGCCTGATTCGGCGGCATTTCCTCATAGCTGATCTCGAAGCTGGGTTCGCGCTGGTTCGCGCGGCGGGCAATGCCTATCGTAACGGTGAGCGACAGGATGCATGCCGGCAGATCGATGACGCCCGGAATCTTATCGAGGACAGTTACAATTTTTTGGCAGGTCTGAGCGAGGGTGAACTGAATCAGTTTGCGGCCAGGCGGGACGAACTGAAGCGTGCTGTCAAGGACATGGAGTTCGTGACCGCCGAGGGCTCTGGTTGACACGGCCTATCGCCCTTAGATATGACTGTCTGAACCATGTGGCAGCACAACTACACGCCTCTTGCCGGTAGCCTGGGTGTTTCGGCTATCGTCGCCGCACTTCCGATTTTCGTTTTGTTGTTGTTGCTTGGGGTGCTGCGCAAACCGGCGTGGATGGCCGCGCTTTGCGGACTCGGCACGGCCACACTGGTCGCTTTATTTGTCTATGGCATGCCCGCTGGCACTGCGCTCAGCGCGATAGGCTACGGTGCGGCGTTCGGGGTATTCCCGATTTGCTGGATCCTGTTCTGGGCGATCGTGCTCTATCGCCTCACGCTCGAAACGGGCAATTTCGAGATTCTCAAAGACTCGGTTGGGGGGCTCACGGAAGATCGCCGTGTGCAGGCTCTGCTCATTGCTTTCGCGTTCGGTGCATTCATTGAAGGCGCGGCCGGTTTCGGCGCTCCGGTCGCGGTAGCTGCTGCGATGTTGACCGGTCTGGGCTTCTCTCCGTTCTACGCTGCTGGAATTTGCCTGCTGGCGAATACGGCTCCCGTGGCATTTGGCTCCATCGGCATCCCGGTGATCACGCTTGCGGGTATTACAGGACTGCCGCTCTTGGAACTGAGTGCCTGGGTGGGCCGCATCTGCGCTCCCGTATCCGTATTTATCCCGGCTTACTTAATTATGGTGATGGGCGGTTTCCCTGCTTTGCGCGGCGTGTGGCCGGCGGTGACGGTGTGCGGAATCGCTTTCGCAGGTACCCAATTCGCTGTGTCGAACTACATGGGGCCGGCGCTGACCGACATCCTGAGTTCATTGGCGGCAATCGGTTCGCTGATGTTGTTGCTGCAGGTCTGGAAGCCGAAGGACAGCTTCCAGCTTGAAGGCGACTACACGGCGCACACACCGAAACGCCATCCAACCAGGCAGGTCATCATAGCCTGGATGCCTTACTTCCTGCTCGTTGTGCTGGTCTTTCTGTGGGGTCAGGACTGGGTCAAGAAGCCGCTCGAAGCCGCCACGTTTAAATTCTTTTGGCCGGCGCTGCACAACCTGATCGAGCGCGTGCCGCCGGTCGTGGTCAAGCCCGCCCCTTACGCAGCAACTTACACGCTGAACATTCTGACGGCGTCGGGGACGGCCTGCCTGATTGCGGTCCTGCTATCGGCGCTACTATTGCGCGTGGGACCAGGCCGTTTGGGCAGGGTAATGCTCACCTCTCTGCGGCAGTTGGCCCTCTCAATTTTGACGATCGCGTCGGTGCTCGGCCTCGCGTTCCTGATGAATTATTCCGGAGCCACTGCGACGCTCGGACTGGCCTTCGCCGCAACCGGAACGATGTTCCCGTTCTTCAGTGCGCTATTGGGGTGGCTCGGTGTCTTTCTTACCGGAAGCGATACGTCCGCGAACGCCTTGTTCGGCAACCTGCAGGTGGTCACCGCTGGACGCCTCGGCCTCGACCCGGTATTAATGGCCGCATCGAACTCAAGCGGTGGCGTGATGGGCAAAATGATCAGCCTGCAGAGCATCGCCGTAGCCGCCGCGGCAACGGGAATGAAGACGTCCGACGAAGCCAAACTGTTCCGCTTCACGCTTAAGCACAGCGTGATACTCGCAGTTGTCATCGGCCTGATCGTATTCCTCTACTCAGCGTTACAGGGTCACGCCGGGTAGTGTCCGGTCAGCTTCAGCAGGAAGCCATGGAAATTGTGCGGGAAGCCCGGATTCGGCAGAAACATGAACGGGCAGTGCCCTTCAATTACCTTGATTCCGCGCGACTCACAGAATTCCATTGCAGTCGGGCTAACTGCGCCGTGTCCGACGGCCCGGTACATCCAAACCACTTCCAAGCCTGCATCGGCACAGTCTTTTACAACAGCCTCGGTCAGCTTGGGTGGAGTCATTAGCAGGGCGGCCTTCACGTCCGGAACATCCTGCATCCGGGCATAGCAGCGGCGGCCCTCGATCTCCTGCACTGCGGGGTTCACGGGTGAGACATCGTGTCCACGCTCCACGAGTGTTCGGAACAGCGTCCGGCTGAAATCCTTCGGATTGCGCGACACGCCGACCATCGCGAAGCTTTTCCGTTCCAGGAATTCATGTATTAGCTGGTTAGTGCTCACGCCACACTTGTATCAGAAATGCTGTGAGAATAACAGGGGGTCCATGCTAAAATCGGGAGTTCGCTGACAAGGGTGAGGGGGATTTGTGGTTCTGTTGCTTTTTGGGCCGCCGGGCAGCGGCAAAGGAACGCAAGCTGCGTTTATAGTACGAAAGCTAGGCATTCCTTCAATCTCGACCGGTGACCTGCTGCGCGCCGAAGCTGAAGCCGGCAGTGAGCTAGGGAAGACTGCGGCGGCCATTCTTGCGGCTGGCGGGCTGGTGGGCGACGATTTGGTGAATCGCATGCTTCTCAAGCGCTTAGACCAACCCGACTGCGCCCGTGGCTTCCTGCTCGATGGCTATCCCCGCACCCTGCCGCAAGCTCATTTTCTCGACAACCTGCTCGAAGAGCGTGGACTCGGCAAACCTCTCGTGATTCATCTGGATGTACCCTCGGAAATCCTGATCTCCCGGATCTCGTCGCGCCGGCTCTGTCCCGTTTGTGGGCGCATTTACAATCTGCTGCACAATAAGCCGAGATTCGATGAGATTTGCGATGATGACGGTGCCCGGCTCACGCGCCGCAAAGATGACCAGGAGGACGTGATCCGTGAGCGGCTTAAAAGCTTCGAGGAATTGACGAAGGTAGTGGGCGGTCACTACGCGGGCGGTAACTACTATCGCATCGATGGAAATAGAAGTGCCGCGGAAGTTACTCGCGACATCGACGCGATCCTGGAACAGAAGGTTGGCGTTGGCCGCTGAGTGAAATTCCCCAATATTGGTGAAAATCACCCACCCCTAGAAGTGGACATTCAGGTCCGAATTATATTTTTCAATAACTTACAGATTTGGTGATTTGGCTGGTAAGTTGCACCTAGAAAAGACACTAACATAGGTCGTCATTGACTTATAGCATCCCCGGCGACGAGTCCCAGCTCGTCGCCAGCCCCTCTGAGTGAAACCCCGCGTCCCAGCGCGGGGTTCCTTTATTTTGGGGCGATCACGAACTACTCCAACCCCATCTGCGACAGGCGATAGCGTAATGCATTGCGCGTCAATCCCAACAACCGCGCAGCATGGCTCTTGTTGCCGTTTGCGCGCTGCAGCGCTTCCTTCAGAATGGCCTGCTCGAACTGGTCCAGCGTGTAACCTTCGGGCAAAAACTGCGGCGAATCTGAGTTCCGCGCATGCGGTGCTGTATCCAGCTTGATGTCCGCAGGTTGTAACTGTTTGCCATGACACAGCACGAGGCTGCGCTCGATTACGTTTTCCAGTTCGCGCACGTTACCCGGCCAGGGATACGTAAGTAACTTCTGTATCGCAGCCTCGGTGATCGTACATTCTTCCCCCCGCAGATCGGGTCCGAGCTTCTGCACGAAATGCTCGGCCAGAAACGGTATATCCTCTTTGCGTTCACGCAATGGAGGTATGTTGATGGGAACCACGTTGAGCCGGTAGTACAAATCTTCGCGAAACGTCCCCTGTTCCAGCGCGGCGCGCAGATCCACATTCGTCGCAGCGACAACGCGCACATCGATCTGGCGCGTCTTGTTGCTGCCCAGGCGCTCGAACTCGCGCTCCTGCAAAATGCGTAGTAGTTTGACCTGAATCGACGCTGGCACATCGCCAATCTCGTCTAGAAAAACCGTTCCGCCGTCGGCCTGCTCAAACTTTCCGAGCTTGGTACCGCTTGCGCCGGTGAACGCACCCTTCTCATAGCCGAAGAGTTCGCTTTCCATGAGGTTTTCGGGAATCGCAGTGCAGTTGATCTTAACGAATGGACGATCCTTGCGGGGCGAATGAAAGTGAATCGCTCGTGCGATCAGATCCTTGCCGACTCCGCTTTCGCCACACAGCAATACTGTTGCGCGCGTCGCGGCCACGCGGATTATGGTTCCGAAAATCTCCTGCATGGACTGGCTACGTCCAACAATATTGGCAAACTGGTAGCGGTGCCCGAGCTCTTCTTTCAGCTTGCGATTCTCATCGCGCAACGCGCTCACTTCCAGGGCCTTGCTGACCACCGCCATCAAATGGTCGAGTGAAAACGGCTTAAGCAGAAAATCCGCAGCACCGGCTTTCATCGCCTCGACGGCGTTTTCGATCGTGCCGAACGCAGTCATCATAACGACTGGCATTTGCGTGTTCTGGCGATGAATATGGAAGAGCAATTCCAGACCGTCCATGCCGGGCAGGCGCAAATCGGTGAGAACCAGATTCGCACGGTCCAGCATAGGTATTGCTTCTTCGGCCGTGCGTGCCTGCTCCACTTCATAACCACCGGAATGGAGCTGCAGTTCGATAACTCGGCGCAGTTTGTCTTCGTCTTCGACCACAAGGATGCGAGGCTTCATCAGGGTTGTCTTCTTATTATTCCGTAAATGGCAGTCGGACGATGAAAACGCTGCCTTTACCCGGATCGCTTTCTACGACGATTCTTCCTCCGTGCTCGTCAACCAGTTTGGAGACGATCGCGAGGCCCAGGCCAACTCCATCCGGCTTGGTTGTAAAAAATGGATTGAAAATGCTCTCGAGGTGTTTTGGCTTGAATGCCGGCACCGCGATCAATGACCGCAATCTCAACTTCATTCTCTACCTGTCGGGTCTTGACCGTGACGGCGCCGCCGGGCTGCGTGGCCTGCACGGCATTCAATAAAAGATTGTAGATCACACGTTCAATGATCTCGCCGTCGATGGGAAAGGGCCGTATGTCCGGCGAATAGTTTTTATATACCGTAACACCAGAATTTGGCCGCAGGCGCACGAGTTGCGATACCGCCCGATCGATCACCTCGCCGATATCGGTCTTTTTCAGGCGAAGTGGAGTAGGCCGCGCAAATTCCAAAAAGCGCGTGATCAGCGAGTTCGTACGGTCCACCTCGGTCGAAATGAACCCAGCCATTTCCAGCGCCAGAGGATTATCGGGCGGAAGGTTTTTGCTCAGCATTTCGGCGGAAGCCTTCATGGTGCCGAGCGGATTCCGCAATTCGTGCGCGAGTCCTGCGGTAAGCTGCCCGAGAGCCACGAGACGTTCGGACCGGCGCACAGCCGCCTCAGCCTCCTGCAACTGGCTCGCGGCGACCTGATATTTGCGCTCTTCCACACGGCTCGCCTCAGCCAGTCGGTGCGTGAGATAGCCCACGAGTGCGATGAAGGTCAACTGGAGACAGAGCCGGTGCAGGTCGCTCTGCTCGATGGTGTAGCGGGTCCAATCGATAAACAGCAGGAATGAGAGATAAGCGCAGCTGGCCAAAAGCGTGAAGCCGATCGTACCCAAAGGACCGAAGGCCGTCGCAGCCGTGACCACAGGCAGAATAAACACGAGATAGTAGTTGCTGTTCACCGCTCCGGTGAATCCCACGAGCAGATAGCCCAGCGTGAGCTTCAGGAAGATGGACGTGAGCACGCCTCGGCGGGTCGAGAAGAACGCAATCTTCGGCTCCAGAATCTGCAGCAGAGCGAGGCATGGAACGAAAATGTACTCAGCCGGAGTGGGGTCCGGACTGAAAAACATCATGGCTCCGAAAAGCACGATCCAGATGGCGTCTTCTGGCCGGAGCAGCCTCGCTCGGATTCCTGACTTCGGGGGTAAGACTGGTCACGCTGCCATCTTAGCTGTGTTTATGCAACAATGGTGGCTTAGTTCTCCCGTAAGTAGCATGAACAACCCCAATCCTTCAGTCACACCGTCCGAAGAGCCCATTGCAGCTGCAGAGAGCTCATTCGGTGACATCCTTTTCCAATTTGAAAAGGAACATCACTCAGCCAAGGGCCAAACCCTCGAGGGCGTCGTTGTCGCAATTTCTGACGAATCCGTGTTTGTGGATATCGGTCGGAAAATGGAAGGCATTCTGCCGGTTGTCCGATTTTCGCGATAAAACCGGCGAACTGACCATCCAAAAAGCCGACAAGATGCTGGTGTCCATCACGGGCATCAACCAGGAAGGTCTTTATACACTCTCCACCATCAAGGTGGCGCGGCCAAAAGACTGGTCTTCGCTCGAAAGCGCCTTCGCTGAAAAGCGTGCAATCGGCGGCAAGGTCACTGAAATGGTGAAGGGCGGGTTCCGCGTCGACGTTGGCGTTCCCGCGTTTATGCCGGCTTCCCGCAGCGGCACGCGCGACCAGGCCGAAATGGAAGCGTTGATCGGCAGGGATATCCAGTGCCGCGTCATCAAGCTCGATACGGCTGAAGAAGATGTCGTAGTCGATCGCCGCGCCATCGTGGAAGAGGAAGAGAAAGCGGCCAAACAGGAAGCCTTCGCAGCCCTGCAGGAAGGGACTGTGCTCAAGGGCACCGTTCGCAACCTGACGGACTTCGGCGCGTTTGTGGACCTGGGCGGAGTGGACGGGTTGCTGCATGTCGGCGACATCTCCTGGAATCGCATCGGCAAGCCTGTCCGACGTCCTCAAGACGGGCGACCAGATCGACGTCAAAATCCTCAAGGTCAATCCGGGCACTCGCAAAATTTCGCTTGGACATGAAGCAGTTAACGCCCGAACCCTGGGTAGCGGCGGCAGAGAAGTTCAAGCAGGGCGATCGCGTCCGCGGCAAGGTTTCCCGTATCGCCGACTTTGGCGCTTTCGTGGAACTGGAACCGGGCGTGGACGGCTTGATTCACGTCTCTGAGATGTCCTGGAGCAAGAAACAGCGCAAGCCCAGCGAGATGTTGAAGGCCGGCGAAGTTGTGGACGTGGTTGTACTTAGCGTCAACGCCGGTGAGAAACGCATCGCCTTAGGCCTGAAGCAGACCCTTGGCGATCCGTGGGCGGAGGCCGACACGAAGTTCGCTGTAGGTACAATCGTCGAAGCCCCCGTGACCAGCATTCAGAAGTTTGGTGCGTTTGTCGAACTCGCCGAAGGCGTCGAGGGCATGATCCACATTGGTGACATCAGCCGCGAAAAGCGTCTGAACCACCCCAATGAAATGCTCACTGTCGGTCAGAAGGTGAAGGCCCAGGTCCTCGAACTGGAACGCGGTAAGCGCCGTATCCGGTTGGGAATGAAGCAGTTGGAGCCCACGAGCGCCGACGAGTACATTGCCGAGCACCAACCCGGTGAGGTAGTTTCAGGACGTCTGGTCGATGTTTCGGGCAACCGCGCGAAGGTCGAATTAGGCGACGGCGTATTCTGCTGGTGCCCGATCGAGCGTAAAGAACCCAAGGCGAAGGCCGCGGTTGAAGCGCCCAGCAATGCGGCCGATCTTTCCTCACTCACTGCAATGCTCTCCAAACGCTGGAAGAGCGGTCCGGGCATGGAAACGGGTAGTAGTCCGGATCAGCTGCGCTCCGGCCAGATCTGCAGCTTCAAAATCGTCTCCATCGATCCGCCGACCAAGAAGATCGAAATCGAATTCGCAAAATAAGTCGTTCCGGGCAGGCATCGGCGCCTGCCCATCTCCCTCCTTCGGTACCTTTTTCCCTTCCCTGCGTCTATCTCATTGACGGCAATAATGGCTCAACCTTGGCAATAGGTTTACAATCGAGTCCATCCATGGACGAAGCGGCGCTTATTACGAGCTGCGCAGGCGGGCGATCAGCTCGCCTTTGAGCGGCTGGTGCATACCTATGACCAAAACGTGTTGCGTCTTGCTTACAACCTGCTTCGTTCGCAGGAAGACGCTGCGGATGTTTATCAGGAGGCGTTCTTGCGTGTTTACAAGAACTTGCAGTCATTTCGCTTTGACTGTAGCTTCCACACGTGGTTGTACCGGATTGTCTCGAACTTGTGCGTGGACCATCTGCGAAAGAGGAAATCGCGCCGCGAGGAGCCTACCGTCATCGAGACAGCGGAGGGTCCGCTGGACCGCACGGATAACTGGGCTGAGGAACGAGCCGAAGGCAATCCGCAGCGCAAGCTGCTGAGTGAAGAGCTGAAAGCGCGTATCGGCGAAGTATTGAACGAGTTAACGCCTCGTGAGCGGATGGTTTTCGAACTCCGCCACTATCAGGGGCTGCGCCTGAAAGCGATCGGGGAAACGCTCGGTACTACCGAAGAGGCCGCTAAGAACTGCCTTTTCCGTGCCACACAAAAAATGAGGGTGGCTCTGGGAGATTTCGTATGAACTGTGAAGACGTAAAACTTCAATTAGCACTGTATGTCTATGGCGAGCTCACCTTCGACCAGGAAGAGACGCTCGAGCAGCACATGGATGCGTGCGGAGGCTGCCGGAACGAACTGAATGTGCAGCGCGCGCTGCACCAGGAACTGGACCGCGAAGAAGCCGAACTGCCGGCAAATCTGCTGAACCAGTGCCGCCGCGAACTGCGCTATGGTTTGCGCGATACGGCCGCATCGATGAAAGCTGCATCGCCAGCCGGGCTGAATCTTTGGCAATCTGTCCGAGGCTGGTTCATTCCTTCGGCAAGCTGGCTGAAACCTGCCGGAGCGCTTGCGCTCTTGACGCTTGGGTTCGTTTCCGCACGGCTGACCACCACATCGAATACGCTCCCGGTATCCAGCGGTTCGGCAACAATGCAGGCCGAGCCGGCTTCCACTCGCGTCCGCACCATTCAATCGTCAGAGGGTGGAGGCATTCAACTCGTTGTCGAAGAGACCCGGCAGCACGTCATGCGCGGCAGGCTGGATGACGAGCAGATCCGGCAGTTGCTGCTTTCCGCGGCTAAGGATCCGTCAGACCCGGGCTTGCGCGTTGAGTCTGTAGAACTACTGACGGGGCGTCCGCAGTCGGTTGAAATCCGCAAGGCGCTGCTGGCAGCGCTGCAGCACGATCCAAATCCCGGTGTGCGGCTTAAGGCAATTGAGGGGCTGCGAACGTTCGGCGGCGACCCCGAGACGCGCAAGGTGCTCTCGCAGGTATTGCTCTCCGACGACAATCCGGGTGTGCGCACACAGGCCATCGACGTTCTGATGCAGAACAAGCAGGCGGATATGGTGGGCGTCCTTCAGGAAGTTCTGAAGAAGGAAGACAACAATTATGTTCGGCTCCGCAGCCAAAAAGCGTTGCGTGAGATGAACGCGTCAGTGGAGACCTTCTAAATGAAAGGTTTATGGTTACTGCCGGTTGTGGTGGTTGCCTGTTACGCGCAATCCAACTCGGCCATCCAGCGTGAGGGTCAGTACTGGGTTCAGACCACCACGGGGTCGGTTGCTTCGCTGCCCAAAGGCCGGCTCCAGCTTGAGACGTACGGCGCCGTCATCGTGCGCGGAGACATTACCTCACAGATCACATATCGACTGCGAAAACGTGTTCGTGCCAATTCTGAGGCTGAGGCGCAGAATCAGCTGAAAGACATAGTCTTGAAGACCCGGACCATCGCCGATGCGGTCCGTCTGGGCGTCGAAGTTCCGCGCCGCACCCAGCCGGTGCTGAATCTGGAAGTGATTGTTCCGCGAGGGCTGCGGCAGGCGCACATCCACACCAATTGGGGCAACTTGGAAGTTTACGATATCGATGGCGAACTGGAAGCGGAAACTCGCGGCGGTCTGCTGCGGGTCGATCGGATCGGCAAGAGTTTGGCTGCGCGCAGTGGCGGCGGTGAGACACATATCGGAACCGTAAAAGGGACGGTTCGCGCGCTTTCGGCCGGCGGTCCAATCCGCGTTGATAAGGCTGCGGGTGAGACTCGTATTGAAACAGGCGGCGGCGACATTACGGTGCGCGAAGTGGGTGGTCCGCTATTCATGGCCAGCGGCGGCGGCAATATCAGCGTCGAGCGTGCGGGTTCCACGGTAACGGCTCAGACGGCCGGTGGAGTGATCGAAGTGCAGGAAGCGGCTGGCACCGTGACTGCGCAAAACTCAGGCGGCGGAATACACGTGGTTTCCGCAAACGGAGTCCAGTGCGAATCGAGCGCGGGCACGATTCGAGTGCGTAGCGCGAGCGGCGCTTTGAACGCAACTACAGCCGTAGGCAACATCTTTGCGGAATTCGCGAGCAATCGTGCGCTGGAGTCGGTACTTGCGACGGGCAGTGGTGACATAACTGTTTTGATCCCGTCTAACATTTCAGTGACGGTGAGAGCGAATAACCAATCTGGAAGTCGGGCCGCGAAAATCGTATCCGAATTTCCCGAGATTCGCGTGAGTCCGGCGTCGTTGAATATGGCAGTAGCTGAAGGCGCCATCAACGGCGGTGGGCCTTTGCTGCGTATCTCCACTTCGAACGGATCCATTTATCTACGCCGTCAGAAATAAATATACGAGAGGTTGATCCATGAAATTTCTGAAACATAGATTTTCAAATTTCGCGTTGCCGTGCGCCGGCGTGCTGCTACTTGCTGGCACGCTGGCAGCGGCGCCAGTTGATCCGGACCCTGAGGCTCTGCAAGGCGATCAGGCTGCTCCCTCCGCACCCGTTGCGCCAGTTCCACCAGTTCCTCCCCCGCAAGTCTTTCGCATGATGTGGGCGGCTGGCGCCAGCTATCTCGGTATCGGAGTAGCCGAGATCGATAACGAGCGGGCCAAGGCGCTGAACTTGAAGGAAGAACGGGGCGTTGAGATCACGCAAGTGGAAAAAGATAGCCCTGCCGAGAAGGCTGGACTCCAAAAGGGTGACGCGGTACTCGAGTATAACGGCCAGCGGGTCGAGGGCCTCGAACAATTCATGCGCCTGGTGCGCGAAACGCCAGTCGGGCGCCCTGTCAAACTTACAGTCAGTCGTGGCGGCGCCACACAGTCAGTAATCGCCACGACAGCCCCCCGCAAGACAACCAGGGTGTTCAACAACGACGATTTCAAGTATCGCTTCGAAATGCCCGAGATCCGTATTCCCGATATTCCGCGTCCGGTCATGGGCTGGAGGAGTTCAACCATCGGCATCGAAACTGAGTCACTCGATACGCAGCTCGCGGAATTCTTCGGTGTGAAGGAAGGCGTGCTCGTGCGTTCGGTAGTGAAGGGCTCCGCCGCCGAGAAGGCTGGGCTCAAAGCCGGCGATGTAATTACCAAAGTTGATGGCCAGAAGGTCGCTTCGCCCAGGGACATTTCCAACCTCGTCAGGGCCCAGAAAACACAGCGTACCTTTCCCCTTACGCTGGTGCGCGAAAAGCGGGAAACGAGCGTGAACGTTACGGTTGAGGAGGAGCGCAAGTCGCGCCCAACGCCCCGACCCCACCTACGCCTCCTAAGGCGCCGCGCGGTCGTTCTGTCAGCGCTCATCAGTAATGGCATCGCGCTTAAGCAACCTCTAGCACAGCCAGGTGGAGCTTCAAAAGGAGCTCCACCTCAGACTGCGGGAGGTTGAGAGCTGCAGCAATCTGTTCCGGCCGCTCCCCCCGACGCTGCATCCGCAGCACCTGAGTTCTCCTCGTAATGTTCATTCCCGCATGCGGCGCAACGGGCGTCGGTCCAGCCGAAAGTTGCTGTTCCATCTCTTCCAGCTTTTTTCGCATCAGGCCTAATTCTGCGAGGAGACCGCTGACTCTGAAGCTCATTAAGATCGCGATCACTTCTCAGGCGTGACTTCACCAGGGCGATGCCGCGTTCGCAGTGGAAGTACAGCCAAAGGCAAAGCCCGATTCCGGCCGTCAGCAGCGCGTAGTTTGTCAGGGGGTGCAGAATCCATTCCATTCGCATGATCAAATTCCTTAGTGGAGTGTACGAAGCCGCTCCTGGCGGCTGATGACTTCCGTGATGCGCACACCGTAGTTGCCTTCGACAACGACAACTTCGCCACGCGCAATCACGCAATTGTTAACGATGATCTCGACAGGCTCGATGATCGAGCGATTCAATTCCACGATTGAGCCCGTCGTGAGTTTCAAGACGTCCTTCAATAGCAATTCCGTGCGCCCAAAGGAAATCGCGACCGGAAGTTCCACTTCGAGCAGCAGATCGAGAGTCTTGGGTCCGGCGCTGACAGGCTTTGCGATCTGTTTCGCCTCGCCGTGCTCCTTGTCCGATTTACCGGCATCGAGCAGCGCTTCCAACGCGGGACTGAGTCCAAACTGAACGGCGAATCCTGTCTTGCTTGCCACCTGCACGACAAAGCTGGCGACCTGACTGCCTGCCTGTGAGTTGGCGTTCTCGCAGCCTACGCCGGCATTTACTTCCCTGCCGAGTCGGGCACCCAAGCTTTGTGCTGTTACCGAATTCGCCTGCCCAACCAGTTCCAGCCATGTGCTCTTAACGTCCGAAGGTTCGGGCTCATCTATTCCAGCGGCCCGCAGCGCCACCGCTCCGACCTCTTGCCACGTAGCCTCGCTGGCACCCACCCAGAGCGTGCAATCCGCGCCGGCATCGACCGGCTGCTCCCATCCGAGCATGGAGTCGCCCGTCGTGGACTGCTCGTCTTTGCGGGACATCGTCAGCTTCTCGCCGGTCATAGCCTCGAACGCCTGCTCGAAGCGTTGTGCCCACTCAGCGATCAGCCATTTCCTGGGTTCGTTTTGCTCAGACATAAGCATTTAGTGTCCGCGCGGGCACGGCCAGCGCTTCTCAATGTACGATCTCAGGCGTAGAATGGCTTGCGACTTAAGTTGCGAGACTCGCGACTCATGCAGCTTCACAATCTTGGAAATCTCTCGCAGCGTCATCTCCTCGTGGTAGTAGAGACTCAACACCGTGCGTTCCATTTGCGGCATCTTTTCGATTGCCTGTGCCAGCAGGCGTTCCAATTCGGAGCGTTCCAGCAGGCGTGAGGGCCAGTTCTCCTCGTTGTCCGAAACGTACTTCAACAGATTGCTGCCGTCGTCGTTCTGTGAAGAGGATTCCAAGCTGCCGAGATTGAGGCCGCGTATTTCTACCAGCCATTCGTGGTAGCCCTCTATCGTTAGATTGAGCTCAGCTGCGATCTCGGGTTCGGTCGGCATGCGGTGCAGTTTCTGTTCCGCCGAGGAGATCGCCGATTCGATCATCTTCGAGCGTTTGCGCTGCTGGCGTGGCGCCCAGTCGAGACCGCGCAGACTATCGAGAATGGCTCCGCGGATCTTGTACTCCGCGTAGGTCTTCAACTTAACGTTGTGGCCGGGATCGAAATTATCGATTGCCGAGATCAAGCCGATGATGCCGGTCGAAACAAGATCGTCCAGGACTACACTCTCCGGCAGACGCTCGTGGATCTTCCGCGCAATCAGTCTGACTTGCGGCAGGTGGTCGAGAATCAGTTGCTCCCGATCCACGGCTCTCGTCTCTTCAGTCACCGGATACGTGTACGCCATCGCAGCTGCTCCATAAGCCTCAAGTGTTTGTTGCATGTTAAGCGGCAGCAACAGCGCCGGCCTCCGTACGCGAAAACAGATTCTCCAGTAACCGGGCGGCGCTGGCCTCGTGAAGATCCTCAGGAATCTCCTGGCCATCGCACAAAAAGGACACCGGTAACTCCGCGCGTATCGCCTCGCTGACCACCGACCCCAGCGACACCGATTCATCGATTCTCGTGAACAGCAGCTTGCGTGCGCCGATCTCCGCGTAGAGCTGCGAAAAACGTTGCACGTCGGCCGGCTTCATCGTCGCGGGTAAGATTGCATGCACGTCGATGTTAGGGTTCGTGGCGAACACCGAGCTAATGTCCCTGGCGATGTCGGACTCAGCGCGGCCGAAACCCGGGGTATCGATCAGGATCATCTCCTTGCTCTTGAGTTCCTCCAACGACTGGGATATCGCGCGTGGAGTTTCGGCAACCTGGAAACTCACTCCGAGGATGGATGCGTAGCAGCGTAGTTGCTCTGCGGCCGCAATGCGATAGGTGTCGAGCGACAGTATGTGAATGGGGCGGCGTGCTTTCAGCCCGTATGTGGCCGCCAGCTTCACGAGTGTGCTGGTCTTTCCTGCGCCCGGAGGCCCGACTAGCGCGACAACCTGTTGTTCCGCGCCGGGCTTGCCTAACGTGCTGTCGATCGCGATCATCGATTCGAGCTCTCCGCGAATAGTCGTGGAGAAGCGCTCGCGATCGATTCCGGTGTTAAAGCCAGACTTTCGATCCCACGGATTCGCAAACTTGCCCAAACGGCCGCGCACACGCTCGACGAGCATCCGCGCCACATCCATCGAGAGGCCTGCTTCAAGAAGGATTGAGAGATACTCTGCCGTTTCCGGATGACTTGCGAAGCCCGCGGAGATTGCTTGCGAGCGATTCACGCTTTCCGCCGTGCGCTCGACGTGCTTGCGGAGATCTGCGAGTTCCCTGCTGATCTTGTCCCATGGCTGCGGCCCGGACGCCGGCGTTGCTTCAGTCGCAATGAGCGCGGTTTCGGTTTGCGGCGGAACCACGAACGTGACCTCATACTCTCCTGGACGACAAGCCTCCAGTGGCGCCAGTCGTGACCCAAGCAGCATCGCCTCCGGTCCCAGCTCTCTGCTGGCCAGGCTCATCGCCGCCTCTACAGTTCCCGCGAAATATGACTTCAGCCTCAAGGTGAACTCCTCTGTCTTTCTATTGCAGAACTCCGAGTGAAACGACTTTTACGCCCGCCGGTACTTCGCTATGCGAAATCACTTGCAGGTTGCTGAGCGAGGACTCCACCAGTTGCCGGAGGAAATGGCGTGAGCCAGAGCCGGCTAGAACAACCACTGGTGACTCCGGCGCGCCCACTCCTTTAGTGAGGCGGTCCAGCACCTGACGAATCTGTTGCGGAGGCAAATTCAAATGGCTGGTCTGCTCGCCGTGTTCCACCGCTGCTTCGATCGACTGCTCGAGCGAGGGATCGAGGAAATATGCAGGCAGATCTCCAGACGCATTCAAATAAGGCTTCACAACCATGCGTCGAATGGACTGACGCACATACTCAGTCAGCAGGATCGGATTCCTCGTGACCTGTGCCGCTTCGCCCAACGCTTCCAAAATGGAAACGGCGTCCCGGATTGAAACACGTTCTCGTAACAAATTCTGTAAAACTCGTTGCACTACCACTAGCGAAAGCAATTTAGGCACCAGATCCTCAATCACCTTCGGATTCTCTTCCGCGACGCGATCCAACAGCTTTTTGGCGTCCTGCCGAGACAGTAATTCGTGCGAATGCCTGCGAATTAACTCCGCCAAATGCGTACCCATTACGCTGAGTGCATCCACTACGGTGTATCCCGCGCTACGCGCCTTATCCACGGAATCTGACGGGATCCAAAGCGCCGAGATCCCGAAAGCCGGCTCCTTTGTGGGCTTACCTTCAATCGGCGTGGTGACGCGCGCGGGCGGGATCGCGAGATCACAGCCCTGAAGCAGTTCATAACGCGCGATTTCAACGCCTTTCAGCAGCAGGACATACTCACGCGCGCGCAGCGAAAGATTGTCGGTGACTCGCACTGGTGGAAGCAGGAACCCGAGATCGAGCGCCATCTGGCGGCGGATGCTGCCGATGCGGCGCAGCAGCGGAGAGTTTTGTCCGCCCTCGACGAAGCGCACCAGGCCCAGACCCACTTCGACTGCGAGCGGTTCTACGCGCAGCAGGCTCTCGACGTTTTCTCTTGCGGGGATCGGTGGCGTGCGCGTCGCCACTTGTTCGACACTGGCACTTTCTTGTCGCAGACGCCATCCGAGTGCCCCCACTGAAGCGCCCATGATCAAGAACGGAATTTTCGGCAGCCCCGGAAACAGTGCCATGGCGACGAGTACGCCCGAGGCGAGCAACAACGGCTGCGATTTACTAAAAAACTGCTTGCTGACTTCCGCGCCGAGCTGCGCATCGGAACCAGCCCGCGTGACAATCAAGGCACCGGAAATCGAAATCATCAGCGCGGGGATGACGGTCACCAGTCCATCGCCAATCGTCAGCACCGTATAGGTTGCGAGCGCGCGGCGTAACTCCATTCCGTGTTGCAGGACGCCGATCAGAAATCCCGCAATGATGTTGATCGCAGTGATCAGAATGCTGGCGAGCGCGTCGCGTTGCGTGAATCGCGATGCGCCGTCCATCGCGCCGTAAAATTCAGCTTCGGCCGCGAGTTGTTTGCGGCGTTGGCGGGCTTCCACTTCGTCGATCAGTCCGGCGTTCAGATCGGAGTCAATCGACATCTGCTTGCCCGGCAACGCATCCAGCGCGAACCTCGCCGTGACTTCTGAAATGCGCACCGCGCCGTGGTTGATGACCACATACTGAATCGCGATCAGCACGAGAAAAATCACGACGCCAATCACGTAGTTGCCGCCGACCACAAAGTTCCCGAACGCCTCAATTACATCTCCTGCTGCTGAGGTTCCGGAATTTCCGTTCAGCAGGATCAGGCGAGACGAAGAAATATTCAGCGCGAGGCGAAACAGTGTCAACAGCAACAGCGTGGTCGGAAAGACGCTGAACTCCACGGGCTTCGTGATGTACATCGCAACCAGCAGCACGATCACGGAAATCGTAATGTTGGCGCTGATCAGCACATCCACCAGGAACGACGGGAGCGGCATGATCATGGACAGCACGATGCCGAGCACGCCAAGCGGCACCGCCATTTCCTGCCACGGCAGGTTCATAAACGCGGCCATCGGTGCACCGCCCGATGAGGTGGGCGCGTGAGGCCGCGCCTGTTTACCTTTCGGCGGCGTGCTTGCTGTGTTATTCAGAAGCGCTCCGGTGCTTGCGGTCACTTGTGTCGTTGCTGTTGCCATGGCTGTTTAAAGTCCTCCCGGACCCGGCATGCGGCCGTTCATTAGGCGGAATATGTAAGCGAGAATCTCTGCCACTGCGCGATATAGGTGCGGCGGAATTTCCTGGCCGACTTCGACTGACTTGTAAAGCGATTGAGCGAGCGGCGGATTCTCGATGATCGGGACCTGATTGTCGATCGCCTTCTGCTTGATCCGCAGCGCCAGATAGTTCTTGCCCTTCGCGACGACGAGCGGAGCGGCCATTGAGCCCACGTCGTACTTGATTGCGACGGCGAAGTGCGTCGGATTCACGATCACGGCCGTAGCCGTCGGCACCTGCTTCATCATTTGGCGCCGCAGCAGATCACGCTGGATGCGCCGGATCTGCATTCTAATCTGCGGATTGCCTTCCGCCTCTTTCATCTCTTCGCGGATTTCCTGCTTGCTCATGCGCAGTTCGCTCGCATGGCGGCGCTTCTGCCGGAATAGATCGACGCAGCCGAAGATCAAAAAGAGACCGCCCGCTTTCCAAAGCAGGCTTTCAAAGGAACTTGCTACACGTCCCAGGCCCGCTTCCAGTCCGTACAGCGGGAGCGCCAAAAACTGGCTCAGGTTGTCCTTCACGATGAACCAGAGCAGAAGAATAAAGAGCGGCAGCAGCACCATGGCCTCCAGCAGCATGCGTGCATTTTGCCGGGGCAATCCACCGAGGCGCGACATGGGATTGAGCCGATTGAAATCCGGCGCGAGTTTGTTCGGTACGAAGCCCAACTGCGTGACTGCCAGGTGAGAGGCAACGCTGACCAGCGTCAAGGCAGAGCCTGCGAGCAGCAGCGGTGTTAGCGCGGGAGCGATGATTCCGCGCAATAAATCCATCAGGCTTTGCACCGAAAAATCGGCACGGAACGCACAGCGCAGAAGTGTTCTGGTCAAATGCCGCGCGCCGCTTGTGCAGGCACTTGCGTAATTCACCAGCAGCGCGACAAAGACGAGAAATTGCAGGCCAGAGACAAACTCGCGGCTGACAGCAAAACGGCCATCCTCACGCGCTTTTTCAAGGCGTCGCGGCGTTGCTTTTTCGGTTTGGCTGGAACGATCCGACATCAGCGCCCAGTCGCCAGCCTGTTGATCGCCTGGACCGTGCGACTCGCGCTGCTTTCGAAGAGTGTCGGCATGAGTGGTGCGAGCGCGGCCAACAGCAACAGTCCAGCCAGCATCTTCGCTGGAAATGCCAGATTGAGCAATTGCAGTTGGGCGTTGATTCGACCAGTAAGGGCCAGCACGACATCCACCAGCAGCAACAGCGCAATCACGGGCAAGGCCAATCGAAGGCCCAGCTGAAACATTCCGGAACCGAGCTTTGACACCATTTCAACAACGCCTCCGCTGATCAGAAACGCGCCGGGAGCAATCGTTTCTAAACTCGTCGCGAAGGCCCGAATCACGTGGTGGTGGATGCCAAGTGCGAAGAATAGCAATGAACTTACGAGTTGTACGAGGACCTGCAAAACTGTGGAATCGGCCTGGCTGGAGGGGTCGATAGTCGATGAGTAAGAGAAGCCTGCCTGCAGTCCCAGGACCTGCGCCGCGAGCACGAAGCCTTCCAGCAGGAACGCCACCGCAAGTCCGGCTGTGATTCCGAAGGCCGCTTCGGCAATGACCAGCAGCGCCAATTGGCCTAACGTGAGACTTGCGGGAGACAGCGCAGGCCAGACAGGATAAAGTGCCATTGTGATTCCGAGCGAGAGCACAACGCGCGCCACATCGGGACCGGTGCGTGCGCCTGGAATTGGAATGAAGACCAACGCCCCCGAAACGCGCGTGAGCACTGCGAGGAAGCCGAACATCGGAATTGTGATCGGCAGGCTAGCGTGCATAGCGGCTTAGGTCACCTAACAGCGCAGTGGTATAGGAGATCATGCGGCTCAGCATCCACGGCAGCAGGAGCAGCAATCCAAAAAGGAATGCGATCAAGCGGGGCACGGTGGAGAATGCGCTGTCTTGCATCGAGGTGACAATCTGAACCAGGCTCATCACGATTCCCGCCAGCAGTCCGATGGTCAGGATCGGCAAAGAGATCCAGAACGTGGTCATAAGGGCCTGCCGTAAAAGGTCGACAACCATGCTTGTGTTCATGCGTGCCTCAGTAGAAACTCTTGACCAGCGACCCGATCACGAGATTCCACCCATCGACCAGAACGAAGAGCATGATCTTGAATGGAGCCGAAAGCATCACCGGCGGCAATTGGACCATGCCGATCGAAAGGTCACGGACGCGACCACCAGATCGATGATCAGGAATGGCAGGAATAACACGGCTCCGATCTGGAATCCCGTGCGCAGTTCGGACAGAATGTAGGACGGTATCAGTATCCGCAGATCGAGCTCGGCGGGCGTGCGGGGCGGTTGCGTTTTGGATATCTCCAGCATCAGGCGCAGATCTTTCTCCCGTGCGAATTTGAGCAGGAACATTCTTGAGTGGCCGCGAACCTTCTTCATACGCCTGCCGCGAGGTGATCTCGCCTTTTTCCATCGGCTCCCAAGCTTTGGTGTGGATCTCGGACACGATCGGCTGCACGATCAGGAGCGTGAGAAACAGCGCCAGGCCGACGAGTACCTGGTTCGACGGTGTGGTCTGCGTCCCGAGCGCCTGACGCAGAAAATGTAAAACAATCGTGATCCGAAGAAAGGGCGTGATGCACATCACAATCGCCGGCAATAGCGTAAGTGCCGTGAGCAACGCGACGATCTGCATCGGCACGCCCAAGCCAACGCCGCCCTTATCGCCCGACAAATTCACACCCAGCAAAGTACCGGAAGACTTCGCGGCCGCTGCGGAGAGAATGCTGCACAAACAGAGTAGAAAAGCGAGGCAGTAGGCGGATCTCTTCATGCGCTTAAACTCCTGCCACGGACGGCTCTCCAGCAGTGTGCATCCGGACGGATGTGTGGAGAGCAGCACCGCGCGCTCACCGACTCGCAGTAGGTGTACGCTGTGCTGCGGCGTCAGGCTCAAGCGCTCTACTGCATTGATCTGCCTGGGCGACTGCCCGGCTCGCCCAGGCAGGTTAAACTGCAGCAGACTCCTGCGCCGGAGCAACCAGATCGCCGCAGCGAGCAGCGCCAGAACAAACAAGATCGCGAAAAATTGCGGTATCAGCTCCATTAATCCTCACCGTTGAAGTCCGTGATGCGGACGCCCATCATGTCCTCGATGATCACGATTTCCCCGAATCCCACCAGTGCGCCGCCAATGTGAATGTCGATGTTCTCGCCTGCCGAGCGGGTCATTTTGAATACACTGCCGACGTCGAGGTTCAGAATGTCGAGCACCGTCAGTGTTTTTCGATCGAGCTCGACATCGACCTTCAAGGGGATGTCGTTGAAATGGGTGATGTCTTCGGCCATGGTGTTAACGCTTCAGGTTAATCGTTTCCTGGCTCAATTCGTCCACCGTCGTGATGACTTTTGAATTGGCCTGGTACCCGCGCTGCAGCACGATCAGATTTGTGAATTCGCGCGCGATATCCACATTGGACGACTCGACCGATCCTCCGAGAATGGTGCCGCGTCCGCCTGTCGATGGCATGCCGACGGCCGGCAGCGCTGAGCGCGCACTCAATTGATAGCTGTTATTCCCGACCGCGATCAGCGATTCCGGATTCCGTATGGATGCCATGGCTAACTGGCCGACGATGATCTGCTGCCCGTCTGAAAACTGCGCGAGGATTTTGCCGCCATCCGCAAGCCCCACTTTGTTCAGTTGTGCAGCCGGCGACCCGTCCTGTGCGTTTGCGGAAGGTGCGGATTGCTGTGCGTATTGCGTCAGTCGCGGCGCCCCGTTGTTGTAAAGCTGCCAGGACAGATCGAGCTTCTGCGCACCACTCTTCAGGCCGGTAACGCTTAAAGTCGGCGCGGCTGCCGCAGGGTCTGGAGTCTTGAGATTTCCGTTGTCGTCAAATTCGAGTGTGCCGGTGATCTCCTGCGTCGCGGGTGGTTCCACGTCCGTGCTTGGGATCGACATTGTGTACGCCCACTCATTCGCATCGGTCTTTTCATAAGCCACCGAAACCTCATGGGAGGCACCCAGGGAGTCATAGACCGTGATTGAAGAATTAAACTTGTCGCCGACCGGTCCGGCAGCGTTCAAGTTCAAATCAAACGAAAATTGAGTGCTGGCGCGGGGCTGCTTGAGCGATCCGACAGGAATGACAATGTCGCCGACTGCCCCAATGGTGTTGACCTGTCCGCTCGCATCCGACGTCCAACCCTGGACTTTTTCTCCGGTCGCGGTGAGCAGATTGCCGGCACTGTCAACCTGCAGATTGCCGCCGCGTGTGTAGAGCATCGCGCCCGCGGAATTTCTTGTGACAAGAAATCCATCTCCCTGAATTGCAGCGTCCAACGGCCGGCTGCTCGATTGAATAGCGCCTTGCGAAAACTGTCTCAGCGTCACAGGACGGCCGACGCCGAAACCGACTTGAGTTTCTCCAAGCCCCGCTCCCAGCGACTGCGTGACAAGATCATAAAACGAGACGGAGCTGCCTTTGAAACCCGGTGTATTCAGGTTGGCTAGGTTGTTTCCGGTTACGTCAACGGCAATCGAATGCGCGCTCAATGCCGATAATGCTGTTGAAAATGATGTGAACATAATTGCTCCTTCTTAGTTCCCTTCGTTGTGGTGGCCGGCGTCTGGACCGCTTCTCGGATCGCGCTGAGATCCTGACGCATGCCCATCGTTTGTTCCAGCTGAGTGAACTGCGCCAACTGCGTGAGGAACTGCGTTCCGTCAGTTGGTTCGAGCGGATTCTGGTTCTTCAATTGCGCAACCAGCAGTTTGAGAAATGTATCCTTCGTTGCCACGTCGCCATTGCTTGCTACCACGGGGGTTTTCTGCGGCTCGCTTCCACTGGCGGAAACCGGAGCCCAGCCCTGCACGCTGCTCATCGCATGTTCTCCTTTTTTGCACTGCTATCTTTCTGAGCAAGACTGTCGTCCAGCTCTTCCATCCATTCGGGCCGCCGTTGCTCTTCGCGCTGCTGTCTTCCGCCACCCGAGTGCTGCTGCGGATTTTCTCGGGGCGACGATTGCGGGAAAGCCTCGCTTCCCGTCATATCCTGATCCGGCGTTTGCGTAGCGATGTGCGTGCCTGCGGGATGCCAGGCCTCCGTACGATAGCCCTCTCGCTCCAGGTTCCCGACTAGTTCACCTAGATCACGGCGTAGGGATGAAGTGAGCTCCACATCGGGAGTGCGAACCGCAACCTCTACGCGCCCCAGTTTTTCGACGACACGCACATCAACGGGCTTGCTCTGATCCTGTGTCAGACGGAGCGAAATTTCGCGGGCCACAGGGGCGAGCGGTGGAGCGGGTTTCTCGACTATCTCCACTCGACGGGGCTCGGCGGTGGGTTGGGCTTGCGGGATCTCGGCATGGCGAATCTTTGGGGCGGTCTGGACAACGTTAGGTACAGGCGCTTCCACGTGGGCGGGTGCGGGGACTCGCAAGGGAGTTTCAATATTCTCGGCTCTCTTGTGGTGTTCGGGGGGCCGATCTTTCGGGTCGTGTTGTTCTGATCCGGAATCAGCCAGAGCCTTGCTCCTGGGCGCCGGCTGCGGTGTCTCCGGTGTCACTGGTGATAGAACGCGCTCGCTTACGCGCGCGCCTCTGGTTGGAGTTGCATCCTTATTCAAGGGCTCAGTCGTGTTCTCGGCCGGGTTCTGCGGCTGAGGCTGCGACAGCTCTACCTGATCCACTTGCTGCAGGCGCAGCCCGAACGCGACTTCAGGTTGCGGAGTCCGCCCCAGTTTCATGACCTCGTGTTCTATGGGCTCGGGCGCCATGCGGACTGCTGGAGGCGGTTCAGATGGTTCGATGGGCGCTGTCGGAATATCCGGAACACTTACGGGGAGCGCTGCAAGCGTTGGCACAGGTACAGGCACAGGCACAGGCCGGCACAGGCACCGGAATGCTCAGCGTCCATTCCGGAATGGGCCGCACTTCGAACAGTGTGGTGCTCCAGATTGGAACGGTCTTCTTTTTGTCTTCTTTGGGTTCAGGCTCCTCACTTCTGTCTGTGGATGGCGCCAAAAGTTCATCAGGGAGCGAGGGAGTCGCCGATTCATTGTCATTTATCAGCAACTCCCCCAACAGAGAGAGAAAGGGATCAGCCTGCACACCCTCGGCCGCCAGCAACGCGGCCGTACCATCCGAAAGAACCGGGAGAGGTGTTATTAAGCTATCCGAAAGGTTTGGGATGCAGGCGCTGATCACACCGGCATGTAATGCAGTTCATGCGCCAAACTTTTCGGCGCACGATTTCAACGAATTGGGCGGACAGCTTGCGCCATCAATTTGTCAATTTCAGACAGGAGACAACTCTTTGCCACTTCGAGCAAGAGCTTTCACTTAAGCTCATCGCCTGAATTTCGAAATATTCGAATGTTTTTTCTCGCGGCTAGCAAATTGCAATGAACACAATCGGAGTTCACAATGGACCAACTGACAAGCATGGCAGCCAGCGGAATGCGGGCGCGTATGGAAGCGCTCGATATGCTGGCCAATAACCTGGCAAACGCTGCAACATCTGGTTATAAGGCAGATCGAGAGTTTTATAACCTTTATGCTGCTGAAGATGCTCAGGCCACTATGCCTGTGACAGAACAGCCCTGGACCGATCATTCGCAGGGCACCCTGACACCGACAGGCAACCTTCTGGATTTAGCTATCTCGGGCAAGGGTTTCTTTGTCGTGGAGGGCCGCAACGGACCTCTCTATACACGCAACGGAAACTTTCGTCTGGCGCGCAATGGTGAGCTGCAAACACAGGAGGGTTTTCCGGTGCGCGTGCAGGGCGGTGGGAAGCTCACGCTGGACCCCGCGTCCTCTTTTGAAATTTCGAGCGACGGTTCGGTGCACCAGAACGGACAGGAAATCGCCCGCATGGAACTCGCGGACTTCGAAAAACAATCGGCCCTGCAGAAGCGTGAAGGGAATTACTTCCAGTTGATCGATCCGCGCACGCCTTCCCGCAGTGCAACCGCTGAAGTGCTGCAAGGCAAGCTGGAGGCCGCAAACGTCGGCACTGCCGAAACGGCGGTTCGTTTGGTGGGCGTGATGCGCCAGTTCGAAATGCTGCAACGCGCGATCACGATTGGCGGAGAGATGAATCGCCGCAGCATTGAAGAAGTAGCCAAGGTCGCAGCGTAAGCAGAAAGAGGATATTTCATGATCAGAGCTCTTTATAGTGCCGGCAGCGGCATGACGGCGCAACAGATGAACGTCGATAATATAGCGCACAATCTTGCCAACGCCAACACGATTGGCTTCAAAATGCGCCGCACGCAGTTTCAGGACTTGCTCTACCAAACGATCATTCAGCCTGGTGCAGCGGCCGGATCGCAAAGCGTGGTCCCGAGCGGGTTGCAACTTGGATTAGGGACGAAGCCAGTGGCAAACGAAATCAGTTTCGCGCAGGGTGATTTCTCGTCAACCAATAATCCTCTCGACGTCGTGATTCAGGGTCGAGGGTTTTTTCAGGTGCGCAGAGCCTCTGGCGAACTATCCTATTCGCGCGCTGGCGCTTTCCATCTGGATCGCGACGGAAATATGGTGACGGCCGACGGAGAATCACTCGAGCCACAGATCACAGTGCCTGCAGAGGCACAATCCATTACGATCGCGGCAGACGGAACGGTCAGTTTCGCGCTACCCGGACAAAGCGCTGCGCAGGTGGCCGGCCAGATTCAGTTGGCGAATTTCGCGAACCCTGCCGGCTTGAACAGCATTGGACGCAATCTCTACACACCAACCGATGCCTCTGGTGAACCTACCGTGGGAAACCCTGGTGGACAGGAGGGGCTCGGCACGCTGATGCAAGGCTACGTCGAACAATCCAACGTGAGCGTGGTGGAGGAGTTCATCAGCATGATCGTCAGCCAGCGCGCTTACGAGGCCAATTCGAAGGTCGTCAAGGCGGCTGACGAAATGTATCAACAGGTCAATAACCTCACCCGATGAAAGTCTCTCTCCTGCTGTGTCTGCTTGTGCCGGCCGTCCTTACGGCGGCTGGTTCCTGCCTGGTTGTGGAGCAGGATCAAATCCTCGCCTCAGCTTTGGCAGCCCGAATTCCTGCATTCTTCAAAGCCGACCCGGCTGCCGTTGCGGGTCTGGCACCGGCACCGGGGCAGCAGCGCGTTTTCCGTCGCGTGGAGCTGGACCGCATAGCCTCGCGGCTCGGTATAACGCTCCAGGCAGCGGAGGACATCTGTGTGGAACGAGGCAGCGCTGTGTTGGAGCGTGCCCAACTCGAAAGCGCCTTGGCGGAGGCTCTCGCTGGGACCGGCGCTGAATTTCGCCTGCTGGACTTCAGCAGAATGCCCGTGCCGCGGGGCAAGTTGGAATTTCGCCGCTCGGGACTTGGTGGTGCCGCGCGGGGCTCAGGTTGATGTGCCGGTAATCTGGCGTGGGCGGCTCATGTATTCGCCGACTCGTAGCGTTTCTGTCTGGGTGAAGCTGACAATGAGCGCCGATCGCAAGAGAGTGACGGCCATCCACGATCTTCCCATCGGGCAGCCGATCCAGGCAGAGCAACTGCAATTGGAGCAGGCCCCCGAGTTCCCGTTCGGTGAGCCTTGCGCGGGCACGATTGAAGAAGTTGCCGGCAAAGTGCCGCGCAGATCACTACGGCGCGGAGAGACTGTCCGGCTTGCCTTGTTGGCGCTGCCGAGAGAAGTACAGCGTGGTGACACTGTCGAGGTCGAGGTGGAAAGCGGGGCTGCGCGACTCAATTTCCAAGGCACTGCGGAATCTGGTGGCAGGCAAGGTGATCGCGTAATGGTGAAGAACCCGGAAAATGGACAGCGATTCGCCGCGCAGGTCGAGGGTAAGGGAAAAGTGTCAGTCAACACCGAAAGGAAGAGCAATGCGCGTCACTAATTATCTTGGGGTTCTGCTGCTGTGCGAGCGCTAGCGATGCAGGCCGCGCGAAAGCCATCTGAGCCACCCGCTTCGGCGCTGGACCAGTATGTGCAGGAAGCCATGTCGCGCGCGCCGGCCAGATCGACAAATGATTCATCGGGTTCGCTCTATTCCGCTGTATCGCCCTTGGGTGACGTCGCCAGCGATCAGAGGATTCGTAACGTGGATGATATCGTCACGATCCTGGTCTCGGATCGCGCTTCGGCTGTGTCGAAGGGCGGCACCAACACCTCGCGCAAGTCAGATACGAAGCAATCCGTAGGTTCGATCTTCGGGAAAACGAATCCCCTGGGTCCGCTTGCGAATCTGGCGAGCGCAAACGGCGAAACTCAACTCCAGGGACAAGGCGAGACGAGCCGTGAGAACAATCTGACAACCACGCTAACCGGGCGTGTCACGCATGTGCTGCCTAACGGCTACTTCGTGATCGAAGGGCGCAAGCAGGTGTCGGTAAACTCCGAGCAGCAAATCGTTACGGTGCGCGGCGTAGCCAGGCCCACCGACATCGGGCCGGGAAATCAGGTGCGTTCCGATCGCCTCGCCCAGATGGAAGTGCGCGTGAGCGGCAAAGGCGTTGTGAGCGATGCCGTGCGCCGGCCGTTTATTCTGTATCGTCTGCTACTGGGCATTCTGCCCTTCTGAGAATCTATGAAACGTCGCTACATGCTGCTGATCGCTGCCCTCCTGCTTGCGTTGGAGTTGACTGCAGCCGTGAGGCTCAAGGAATTGGTTTCGCTCGAGGGCGTGCGTGACAATCAACTGCTTGGTTACGGACTCGTGGTTGGATTAGCCGGGACGGGCGATAAGCGACAGACCGTGTTTTCCGCGCAGAGCCTCGCGAACATGCTGGAGCGGATGGGGGTTGTGGTGCAGCCATCGGCCATTCTGGTGCGGAACACAGCAGCCGTGATGATTACAGCGACCCTGCCTCCATTCGCGCAGCCAGGCACCAGGATCGACGTCACGGTGGCGGCGATTGGCGACTCCGCCAACCTGCAGGGTGGCCTCTTGATCATTGCTCCGCTGAAGGCTGCGGACGGTCAGGTCTATGCAGTTGCGCAGGGACCGCTCCTGACTGGCGGCTTCAGTGCGGGCGGCGGGGGCAACAAACAAACAGTGAACCACCCTACTACTGCACGTGTTCCAAGCGGCGCGATTGTGGAGCGCAAGCCTCCCTCTCAAGCTCCCGGCCAGAAGCTCAAACTGCAACTGAACCGCGCGGATTTCACGACCGCGGCGCGGGTCGCCCAAACCATCAACCGTAAATTCGCAACGGAAGCGAAGGTGGTGGCGCAGGCAGAGAACGCGGCATTGGTGAGTGTGGATTTACCGTCAGCGTTTGCCAGTCGTCCAGTCGAGTTCATCGCAGAAGTTGAAGCGCTCCAAGTGGACTCCGATCAGCGCGCACGTATCGTCGTGAACGAGCGCACGGGCAGCATCGTGCTAGGGAAAGAAGTGCGCATTAACCCGGTCGCAGTAATGCATGGGGCTCTGACTGTGGAAATTCAGACCACCATCAACGTGTCGCAGCCAGGACCGCTCTCGAGCGGTGAAACCGCCGTGACCCCGCAGGTAGGTGTCACGGTCAAAGAAGAGAAGGCCCGCAGTATTTCTTTGAAGCCGGGCGCCAGCGTGGAAGACCTGGTGCGCGCATTGATGGCGATCGGTTCGACGCCGCGCGACGTGATCGCGATTCTGCAGACTTTGCGAGCGGCGGGCGCGCTCGACGCTGAACTGGAGGTAATCTGATGTCGCTCTCTCCGATTCTCCCCGGCCTCACGGTTGGATCCGACGCCACCCCCGCTCCCAAGTCCGATCCCGCCAAAGTGCGTGACGCCGCGAAGCAATTTGAATCATTGTTGATCGGCCAGATGCTCAGGCAGGTGCGTGAATCGAACAGCCTTGAACCTGGTGATCAGTCCGCAACCGCAATCCTCGAGATGGCAGAGCAGCAATTCGCGCAAGTGATGGCGGCCAACGGCGGAATGGGTCTGGCTAATCTGGTCGTGCGAGGCATGACGCCCAAGGATCCTCAGTAGCTGTAAGCAACTGGTGCGTACTCGGCGGCTTCTGCGTAGGCAGGCAAGGGGATGTCCAACTCCTCGGCTCCCGCTTCCAACGAGCATTGCATCCAGCCGTCCAGAAGTGTAGAGAGCAGTATCTCGCACTCAGCGAGAGGCTCATCGGCTTGCTTCAGATTAGCTTCGGTTAAGCTGCGCTGCAGGTAATCGTAAAGTTCCGCCAGTGAGCGGCCCACGTCGCCACCTGCACTAGTATCGAGTGAGGTCGCCAACTCCGTAATGATCGCCGATGCCTTGCTGATTGAGCGGCTGCGGCCTTCAATCTCACCGTCCCGCAGATATACGCGCGCCTGCACAACCGAATCAATCGCGGCACGGTAGAGAATACGGATCAACTCAACGGGGCTCGCCGAGAGAACTTCCGATTCCAGGCTGTGCCGGTAATACTCGCTATTCAGCATTGCTTTCCCTCACACTGCCTCGTATCGGCCAAAGTAGCGAAAGCTAGAACTTTTCAATTCCGCTATGCGAAGGCCACGTATGAGAGCTAGTGCTGTTGCCGGTCCATTCGCCGACCGCCGCCGGCTATTGCGCAACGTTCCACTCGTTGGGCTCCAAGAGCGATCCCGGCGAACGCGGACTCGTTGCTCGACCTATCGACGAGCGGCGTAAGGCGGTCGTATTGTCCGCAGGTGCTGCATTGGTTCAAGCTGGCCGACGACGGAGCCGCAGATTCTTCCACGGGCACCATTCGCGGTCGGAGCACCTCATCGACACCCGCGCGAGAAGAGAAAGTCGCACCAGTGCGCGGTGCGGGCGCTGGCATTAAGAATCAAACAGCGACTCATCGGGATGCTCCCGCACGAGTTTCCGGATGCGCCGTTCCAGCCCGTCGATGTACTGCTGTGCGAACCCCTGCGATCCGATGGTGCAGTTGCGGTAACGTCGACTCCACATAGAGGAGTTGGTGATCAGCGATGATCATGCGGGCACCCGTAAACAATGGCCGAGAACCCACGCGGAAGCAGGTGCCGTCTTACCAGGCTTGCCGGCTGCGGAAATCCTGCGCCATGCGCAACGCGTACTCGGCTGGGATCTGCTGGATCACTTCGCGCGATTCGCGGTCTACAATCCGAATCACAGTGCGACGAGTCTCCCGGTCGACCGCAAAAGCGAGTTCGCGACTTTCTCCGAACACCTCGGCTGCATTCAGAGAGCGGACAGCCTTCACCAGCTCTCGTTGCTCAGTGTGGTTCTCAGGCATTGCTGCTTGTGTCATTGCGGAAGACAGCGCCGCTACGTTCTGAATCGAACCGATTTCCATTGTGAACTCCTGAGCGGAAACTGCTCCGCATTGAGCTCATCGAACGCAAACGGCTTTGTCTTAACTTTTTGTTGGGAGGACTTCAGTCGATGTTCAAAACCTTGGCGAGCGTGCCGGATTCCGCCTGAATCTTTTTCTGCAGGGTCATCAAAGCGAAAATCAGCTGCTCGGGCCGCGGAGGGCATCCAGGCACGAATACATCAACCGGGATTACCTGGTTAACCGGAATCAGAGCGTAGTTGCTGAACACGCCTGTCGAAGTGGCGCACGCGCCCATCGAGATTACCCATTTGGGCTCAGGCATCTGCTGGTACAGGTGCCGAATCACGGGCGCCATCTTGGTGGAAACGCGGCCAGCGATAATCATCAGATCGGATTGCCGCGGCGATCCACGAAACACTTCGGCGCCGAAACGGGACACATCGAAACGCGACCCGGTCATCGCCATCATCTCGATAGCGCAACAGGCCAGACCGAAGGTCATCGGCCACATGGAGTTCTTGCGCGCCCAATTGATCGCATGCCCAACTGAGGTCATTATCAGACCGTCGGCCAGTCCGGCATAACCGTCATTGTCCACGCGCGTAAACAGGTCGGCGGGTTGTCCCAGAGTCAGGGTGTTTTCCATGGCGTTAACTTAATTATCCCACGAGCACGCTAGAATTTGAGTAGGCATGCCTGCATCTTCCGTTTCCTTTTATCCCACAACTTCTTACGAAGAGGCGTTACGCCGCGCCGCCACACTCTGGGGTGTGGAGCCCGAGTATTGGGATATCTGGGGCAAACACCATGTGATTCCCGCCGACGTACAAAGTAAGATCCTCGAGTCACTAGGAGTTGCGGCCTGCACACGCGAGGCTCTGGATGCCGCTGTCGAACAGCGTCTCTATGACGAATGGTCCCGTCTGACGCCAGCGACGCTGGTGATCAGCGAAAGTTCGAAGATGCTTGCGCTCAATCTGAGTGAGGCTGAGCAGGCTGGACGCTGTTGGTTGGAAATCCGCTGCGAGTCCGGCACAATCGACCGTTGGGAACTCTCGCTGGATCGCGTTTCCGTCGATTCGCAAGCTGAAATTCGCGGGAAGCGCTTTGTTCGTAAGCAAATACCGATTCAAGCCCGATTGAAACTTGGTTATCACCAGATCAATGTGCGACTTTCGTCCGGGACTTCGAGCAGCACCCGGTTCATCGTTTGCCCGGATCGTGTGTACCGGCCTCCGTTTCTTGGCAAGGAACGGCGCGCCGCAGGCGTCGCGGTCTCGCTTTATGGACTGCGCTCGCAGCGAAACTGGGGCTGTGGCGACTTTACCGATCTACGCGGCTTTTCGGATTGGGTGGCGCGCGATGTGCGTGGTGCATTTGTAGCGCTGAATCCGCTGCACGCGCTGGCTAATCGGCAACCCTATAACACGAGTCCGTACCTCCCAGCCTGCAGTTTGTACCGCAATCACATTTATTTGGACGTCGAACGCATTCCGGATTTCGAGGCGGCCTGCGGACCGCAGTTCCTCGCAGCCGAGTCAGTGCAGCGCGAAATTCACGCTTTGCGAAACGCCGAATTTGTGGAATACGAGCGCGTCAGCAGGCTGAAACTGCGCTTTCTCAAGCTGTGCTTTCGCAGTTTTCTGCAGCGCGAATATAGAAAACGAACCGAACGCGCTCAGCAGTTCTTGAGATTCATGGAGGACGAGGGTGTGTCGCTGCACCGCTATGCCGCTTACATGGCGATCGACGACTGCATTCACAGGCGCAACCCGGACGTTTGGCTATGGTGCGATTGGCCGGCGGAATTGCAGGATCCCACCTCCGACGGCGTACTGCGTTTTGTAACCTCCCACGAGCGCAGCGTGCTCTTTTTCAAGTACATACAGTGGCAGCTCGATCTGCAGCTTGCGGAAGAGCAGCAGTACGCCCAAAACGCCGGGCTCCCGATCGGGCTTTATCACGACCTCGCACTGGCGACTGACCGATTTGGCTGCGACCTGTGGGCCAACCGCGATTTTTATGTAGGCGGATGCCGAGTGGGTGCGCCTCCGGATGATTTCTCACCGACGGGCCAGGATTGGGCTTTTCCGCCCCCTAACACCGAGCGTCATCACGAAGACGGCTATCGACTCTTTAGCGAGTCCATTCGCAAGAATGCACGGCACGGCGGCGCGCTACGTATCGATCACGTCATGCGCTTCTTCCACCTCTTCTGGATCCCCGATGGCATGAGCGCTATGCATGGCGCTTACGTCATGGACCACCATGAAGATCTGATCCGCGTGCTTGCGCTGGAGAGCGTGCGCGGAAAGTTCATGGTCATTGGTGAGGATCTTGGTACCGTGGCCGATTTCATCCGCGAATCGCTCGAGAAGTTCGGGATTCTCAGCTATCGGCTGTTTTTCTTCGAGAAATCGCGAGATGGCGAGGTGAAGCCGCCCAAGGATTATCCAAAACACGCGCTGGTCTCGGCATCCACGCACGATCTTCCGACGCTAGCCGGTTTTTGGACCGGGCATGACATCGAAGTGCGGCGGCGCGTGGGAGTTTTGCCCGACGACGCCGCACGTCGCCAGCACAAAGAGCGGGCTGTCGATCGGCAGAAAATGCTCGATGCGCTGCATAAGCTGAAGCTTCTGCCAGAGTGGTTCCCGAGGCTGGCCTCGGATGTTCCGGAACTCACCGGTGACCTGCACAGCGCGATTATCGGATTTCTGGCCCTGACAAGTTCAGAATTGTTGGCGATCAATCAGGAAGATCTTTTCAAGCAACCGAACCAGCAGAATTTACCGGGAACAACAGCCGAATATCCTAATTGGCGCAACAAGATGGCGTTCCAGGTGGAAGAGCTGGAAAACAATTCTTACGTGCGGGATTGCGCTGCGATGGCGCGTGATTGGCTCATAAAGACCGGTCGGGCAATCTGACAAACATTGTCAGGGCACGTCCGGCTTTTATAAGATAGAAGGTTCGACTATCAGGTCGGCTGTCCCATGGATCATATTTTATCGATCGTACTGTTCACCCCGCTTGCGGGCTTGCTCGTTCTTCTCCTGATCCCATCTTCCAAGCCCCAGGCAATAAAGCTGTGGGCCAACGTGGCATCATTCATTGGTTTTCTGGTTTGCCTTCCCCTGGCTTTTCAATTCGATAAGTCCAGGGATTTCCAGTTCGTGGAGAAGGCCGACTGGATCCCATCGATTGGCGCCTCTTACCATCTCGGGATAGACGGCTACAGCCTGTTGCTGGTCCTGCTCACGGGACTGCTTGGGTTCATCTCGGTCCTATGCAGCTGGAACTCGATTCAGACCCGCCTCAAGGAATACTACGCGTACTTTCTGCTACTGCAGCTAGGCATGCTCGGCGTGTTTATGTCACTCGATTTCCTGCTGTTCTTTGTTTTCTGGGAACTCGTTCTGGTCCCGATGTATCTGATCATCGGCATCTGGGGTGGCGAGCGGCGCATGTATGCCGCGATCAAGTTCATGATCTACACGCTGGTGGGGTCGATCCTGATGCTGCTTGGCATCCTGACGATGTATTATCAGCACTTTCTGCAGACGCAGGTGTACAGCTTCAATATCAATGATTTGATTCGCACCCAAATGTCGTCTGGCATGCAGTGGTGGGTCTTCTGGGCACTATTCCTCGGATTTGCCGTGAAGGTGCCGATGTTCCCGTTCCACACCTGGCTGCCGGACGCACATACAGAGGCGCCGACCGCCGGTTCCGTGATTCTGGCAGGCGTACTGCTGAAGATGGGCACGTACGGCTTCCTGCGCTTCTCTCTTCCGCTGCTGCCCGATGCCGCGAAGGATCCGCTGGTGATCAACATCGTCGCGATTCTGTCGATTATCGGTATCGTCTATGGCGCGCTTGTCAGCCTGATGCAGACGGATTGGAAAAAACTGGTGGCGTATTCGTCCGTGAGCCACCTTGGCTTCTGCACGCTGGGCATTTTCTCGCTGAATCCGGCCGGTATCGCGGGCTCGATTCTGCAGCAGATCAACCACGGAATTTCGACCGGGATGCTCTTCCTGATTGTCGGCATCGTTTATGAGCGCCGGCACACGCGTAAGATCTCGGAATACGGTGGCCTGCTCAAAGTAATGCCTGTTTTCACGATTATCTTCCTCATTACGGCGCTGAGTTCCATGGGTATGCCGCCGTTGAATGGGTTCATCGGTGAAATCAGCATCCTGCAGGGCGCCTATGAAATGTCCTTCAACTGGGCTTTCTGGGGCGCGGTGGGAATTCTGTTGGGCGCTGCATATTTGATCTGGCTCTTTCAGCGCACGATGTTTGGCGAACTGGCAGAAAAGAACCAGAACTTGAAGGATCTCTCATGGCGTGAGATTGCGGTGTTCGCGCCACTGGTGGTCCTGGTTTTCTGGATTGGCCTTGCCCCAAAGCCGTACTTCGAGGTTCTCGAACGTCCGGCCGCACAAATTGTGGAGCGCGTACGCCCTGGCTATTTCGCGGAACGCAACTTGCGCAACCCGCTTACAGCAACGTCCGCGGCGGAGTTGCGGAAGCCTGAACTGCCAGCGCGATAACGACTGTTTCTATTCGTAGCGCAAGGCCTCTATGGGATCAAGCATCGCGGCTTTGCGCGCCGGATAGTAGCCGAAGAAGACTCCGACCAGCCCCGAAAAGACAAACGCCAGCGCGACAGATGCCGGGCTGACCATCGTTGACCAATCGGCGAAGTACGAAATCAGGTACGAAGCCGTGAGCCCGATGATAATCCCTATGATCCCGCCGAGCACAGACAGCGTTACGGCTTCTATCAGGAACTGAGTGAGTATATCCTTGCGCCGGGCGCCTATCGCCTGACGTATGCCGATCTCGCGCGTCCGTTCGGTCACCGACACCATCATGATGTTCATGATGCCGATGCCGCCTACGATGAGCGATACGGACGCAATCGCCGCGAGCAGAATCGACATTACGCGTGCGGAGGTTTCCTGCGCGGAGAAGACCTCTTCCAGATTGCGGACGGTGAAGTCATCCTCTTGCGATGGCTGAAGACGGTGACGCTGCCTGAGCAGGTCGCGAATTTGCTGTTCGGCTTCCTGCATCCGAGCCGGTCCGACAGCCTGCACCATGATTGATCCCACGGATCCCAGATTTGCCTGCGTCGAGCCGAGTACTTTCTTTTTCGCGGTGGTCAGCGGCATTATGATTACGTCGTCCTGATCCTGCCCGGTAGGCGACTGTCCCTTTGGGACCAGAGTGCCTATGACAGTGAAAGGGACTTTTTTGACCCTGATTATTTGACCCACCGGGTCAGCGCCGGTGAACAGCATGTCTGCAACCGTCTTGCCAAGCAGCGCGACATTGGTGGAGCCATTCACGTCCTGGTCGGTGAAAGCGCGGCCCTGGGCAATCTGAAGATCGCGGATTTCGAGATACTCCGGAGTTGTCCCCTGAATCATGGTCGCCCAGTTGTTGTTGCCGAAGACCACCTGTGCGCCGCCGCGACTGGCGGGCGCAGCGTACGCCACGGCTGAGCACTCCGTTTCAATTGCTTTTGCATCGTCCGAAGTCAGCGAGACAGCCTGGCCGGCTCCAAGCCGGATACCTGAACTCGTAATGCTGCCCGAAAGTACCATAATCACGTTGCTGCCAATGCTGGCGATCTGTTCCTGAATGCGGGCTGTCGCTCCGCTGCCCACCGCTACCATTGCGATAACGGCAGCGACGCCGATGATAATCCCCAGCATCGTGAGCGCAGAACGGAAACGGTTCGCGCGCAGTGCGTCGAATGCGATTTTGATAGTGGGCGATAAATCCTGCATAACTAGAACCCCGGCCCGCGACGTGGTTGCTGTTGAGCCGGGCGGGCCGTTGACGCAGATTGATTCTTCTGATTCACTCCGACGACGATCACGTCACCTTCGCTGATCTCACCCGATACTTCGGTGAATTGTCCGTCGCTGATCCCAAGTTGTACCTGTGCCGGGGCCGGCTTGCCGTCCCTCAGTACATAAATCGTGCTACCGGGCTGTTGCCGGCGTGCTGCTCCTGGACGGCCACCAGCGCCGCCCCGTTGTTGTGCTGGCTGCGCCTCGGCAGTAGCGCCCAGCCTCACGCGCAGCGCACTGTTCGGTACCTTGAGCACATTGTCGTGTCTGTCGGTGAGAATTCGGACGTTTGCCGTCATGCCTGGAAAGAGTTTCAGGTCGGGGTTTGGCACAGCAACCACGGCGTCATACGTGACCACGTTCTGCACGTTAATCGGAGCCTTTCGAATCTGCACAACCTGCCCGCTGAATTTCTGCCCAGGATAAGCATCCACATCAAATGTCGCGTTCTGCCCCATCACCACCCTGCCGATATCAGCTTCATCAACGCTGGTATCGACCTGCATCTTTGTGAGGTCCTGCGCGATTTCAAAGATCGTTGGAGCCTGGAACGACGCGGCAACGGTTTGGCCCACGTCCATCCTACGCGCAACTACGGTGCCATCGACGGGGGCCTCAATGCGCGTGTGCTCGAGATCGACCTGTGCCTGATGCAGGCTGGCGGAAGTCTGTTTCACCTGCGCCTGAGCCGTCGAGAGTTGGGTGCGTGCCACATCCACCTGTGCCTGCGCGGCTTGTGCCACCTGGAGCGAGGCGTCGTACATGGCTTGTGCCGAGCGCTGTTCGGCCACCGCAGAATCGTAAGCAGCCTGCGCCGTGTCACGTTCCTCAGAAGACAGAATACCTTGCTCGAACAGTTCTACCCGGCGGGCCAGTTTGCTTTTTGCATCGAGTACCGCAACTTTGGCCCTCGCGATTGCTGCCTTTTGGTTCTCAGTGTTCGCCCGAGCGCTCGCGACGTCGGCTTGCGCACGCCGCACCCCGGCCTCAGCGCTGACCACCGCGGCCCGTGCGGCGTCCACATTCGCTTGCGCCTGGCTCACGCGGGCCTGGAACAACTCCGGGTCGATCAGGGCTACAAGCTGGCCCTTCTCAACTTTGGTGTTGAAGTCCGCGTAAAGTTCCTTGATGTTGCCGGAAACCTGACTGCCCACCTGAACCGTCACGACTGCATTGCACGTGCCCGTGGCGGAAATGGAGGCTTCCAGTGCGCCTTTAGTCACGCGAGCCGTCTGATAATCGACATTATTGCGCCCGCGCGTCCAGCCCCACAGCAGCAGGCTGGTGGCTCCCAGAATGGTGAACCCGACGTACTGGATTTTACGACTCATCCCCCTCACCTATATTCAAGACGCGGTCCGGTAGAGGCGGTGTTACGTAGGCGGTCTGTAAGGTTTTGTGATTGAACTATCTGTCTTTGCAATGTGTTCGGAATGTCCTCGGTGTGCTTACTGCTATCATTAAAGAAACATGCCGCAGCTTGAAGGGTTGCCTGTAGTAGTAATCGTGGGCAGGCCAAACGTAGGAAAATCCACGCTTTTTAACGCGATCACCAGACAGCGCAAAGCCATTGTTGGCGATGAGCCTGGGATCACGCGCGACCGTATCCACTTTGACGTCGAGTATGAAGGCCGCCGTTTCGAGTTGATCGACACGGGCGGCATCATCGAAAACGATGATGAGTTGATCCCGTCGAACATTCTCAAACAGGCGCGGGTTGCGCTTGAAATGGCATCCCAGATCATCTTCGTGATCGACGGCCGCACGGAAATCACCGGTGCGGACCGCGATCTCGCGAAGATGTTGCGGCAGGTTGGAAAACCCGTCACGCTAGCTGTCAACAAGATCGACGCGGAAGCGCGCCAGAACCTCGTGTATGAATTCCACGAACTGGGATTCAAGGACGTGTTCGCGGTTTCGTCTGAGCATCGTCATGGCATCGGCGAACTGCGTGGACCACGTCACGAGGGACTTCCCGGTTCAAAGGGATAACGACGAGGCCGAGCCAGAGCCGGAAGAGCGCGTCATCAAGATCGCGATCATCGGGCGTCCGAACGTAGGCAAATCAACGCTGCTCAATGCGCTCGTAGGCGCGGAGCGAGCTATAGTCTCTCCGATTGCAGGCACTACCCGCGATTCTGTCGATGAGACCATCGAACGCGAAGGCGTGAAGTTCCAGTTTGTCGATACGGCGGGCATTCGCCGCAAAGGCAAGACGAAGCTGATGCCTGAGAAGCTGAGCGTCGTGATGGCGCGGCGGCAGATCCGCATGGCGCATGTCGTCGTGCTGGTGACAGACGCCGAAGAGGGCGTGACCGGCACGGACGCCACAGTGGCCGGCTACGCGCATGAGGACGGGCGCGCGCTGATCATCTGCGTCAATAAGTGGGACCTGTCCAAGGAAAAGAAGCAGACGGTTTACGACCAGTCGGTCCGCGACCAGTTCAAGTTTCTGGATTACGCGCCGGTGATCTACACCTGCGCCCACACGGGAACCGGAGTGGATCAGCTATTCAAACTGATTCACGAGCTTACGAATCAGCTTCGAAGCGCGTTACGACGGGCGAGTTGAACCGCTTCGTGGAGAATCTCACGTTCGAGACCGACGTGAAGGTGAAGTACATCACGCAGGCTTCCATCCGTCCGCCCGACGTTTGTGATGTTCACCGACAAGAAGAAGCCGCTGCACTTTTCAGTGGAACGATTCTTGATCAACAAGTTGAGGAAGCAGTTCGGATTTCACAGCACGCCGATCGTGGTGAAGGTTAAGACGCCCTCACACAGGTAGGAAGATTTGATTACAGGCCGCGAAGGAACGCGAGATGTCTTGCGTTCCTTCGCGGCTTTTACTTTTTAGGCCTTGGCAGTCTTCGCGGATGCGTTGATCGGTACGACGACCGGCTCGAGACCGGCCTTTGCGAGCGCAGCATAAACTACGAAGCCTACGATGAAGCTGTAGAGCACTGCGGGTTGCGTGTAGCCCTTCACATCTTCAGGCAGCGGCAGGAACGGCAGGATGCCGACGATGAAGCCGAGCGCCCATGCGCCGTAGCCGGCCCAGTTGATGCCCTGGCGCGGTCCGGCCCACTTCTTTCCGGAGAGCAGGTAGTCGGCCGCCATCGCGCCGCAGATCGGTCCGAAGGACGCGCCCACGATCGAGAAGAAGCCGATCAGATCGGCGGCCTTGCCCGTGACCGCGAGGAGGATCGCGACGGTCATGCCCACCATGGTGGAGCCCATGCGCGGCACGCCGGGCAGCATCGTCGAAAAGCTGTTACCGGCAATGAAGGCGCAGAAGCAAGCCGAAGGGATCGAGGCGATGGCGAACAGGAAGAACATCGCGGGAGCGAGGAAGCCGCCCATTGCGCCAATGACCGCGTCGTAGCTGAAGCTGGTCATCGGGGATTCAGCCCGTGCGCGCCGGCCACCGAAAGCAGCGGCAAACCGCCGGCGAAAACCACGGCAAGCACGATACCGACGAAGCCGCCCCATTTGACGTCCTTCTGGTCACGGCTGTTCATGCCGAAGTCCGCACCGGCCGCGCCCGCCGTTGCGAAGAAGCCGATGACCGCGGCGAGCAGCAGGCTGAATGCGGCCTACGGTTCGCTCTTGGTCGGCGTGTAGAGCGCGATGCCGCCCCAGGTGTTGTACAGCACGACAAGCAGCACGACCGCGGGAATCATATTCAGATACAGCGCGACGCGTGCCACATAGCCGAATGCCCTTCACGCCGATGAAGGCCATGATGTAGCCCCATAGAATCGCGACGATGGCGAACGACATCGTGCCGGGACCGTCCTTCGAGCCGATGCCCGCCAGAATGAACTTGGTCGCGACAAACGTTCCTACGGAGAACCAGCCGACCTGCAGCAGGCCCATCAGCAGGCCCGGCATCAGAAAGCCGCCGGTGGTGCCAAATGTCGAACTCCCGACTACATACAGCGGGTAGCCGGTCTTCATGCCGAGCATGGCCGGCACGTAGTAGTACAGCTTGTAGCAGAGTACGCCGGCGACCAGCAGGGCCAGGAGGCAGAGGCCGAGGCCTGCGCGGTTGATGGTTCCGTCCGCAAGGTTCATGTAGAAGACAACCCACAGGAAGATGCCCGCATATGTCGGCGCGGTATTGGTGTACCACGGCGCGCGGTTCGTCGATGGGTTCGGAGTAGTTTTTGTAATGTAGTCAGGCAGCATGCAAACACCTTTTGTCAGAGAGCTGAAACGCGCACCAGTATACTACTTGGACCCAGTGGAAGTCCTTCAAACGTGCAGTGGACTACCGAAGTCGCGTTGGCACGCCAACTGCCAACCACTGGCCCCAATCGGAGCCATGATCGGTTGCGACGATGTCAATCACGAGTCTGGGGTTTGGCGGCAGATCCACTCGCCACAGTTTCCATCGCGTCAGGACAGGCGGCGGATCCATCCGGGCCAAATCTGCGCCAGTGCTGTGGTCCCTCACCACGATCGATAGGCCCCGAGTCACTGGTCCTGTGACTACGGGAATTCCAATCGTACTACTCCCCTCTGGGTCTAACAGGCTCATTCGGAGCGTTCCCACGTTTGCATCTCCACCCTTGGCCCAGGACCCGAAGAACTGGGCCGGAGGAGCGCCCATCGGAGCGGGAGTACCCGTCGCAGGAAAAACACCGTTTGCGGACCAGGTATCTGTCTCCAGACCGCCATATCGGAGGGCTCCCGCCGCCTCGTTGAACCGGACGAACTTCCAACCGTCGATTGTGGTAATGCCCGGCTTCGGAGCCAGGAGGAGATAGCGCAAGGCCGGAGAGTGGTAAACGATGAGGGTACTCGGCGATAGGTTGGGAAACAGACTTGGAAAGTATCCAAGCTGCTCCAGGCGCACCCGTCGAGATAATTCCGCCATCCAGTGAACGGTGAAGGGGTCGTTATAGTCCAGAATACGGACCAGCAGGGCGGCGTCACTGTCTTCGGCAAGACGCGTGAAGTGCTCGACTCGCTCGTCACCCAATAACGAACTCACCTCAGCGATCTTGTAGCCGCTCTTGCGCAACAACGCGTCTTCATAGCTCTTGGCACGGTCTTCCGTACTGTAGACCATTCCAATTGATACAAGTTTGCCCGAAAGAACAGCCGGAGGAAGAACGGCGGCCAGAAACAGCGAGGCCGCGAAGGCCGGCGGTATCCAGCGCGAACTCGTACCGGAGCGAAGACGCTCCAATATCCATCCAAGACCGACAGCGCACAGCACAAGCATCAGCGGCAGTATGTGGCTTAAGTTCCTCTCAAAAAATGTCCGCTGCGTTGAGAACACGGCAATATAGAAGGCGATGGGAAGGAAAATCGATGCGAGATGGAAAATTCGCCGTCTCCATGCCAGTGTTAATGTGCCTGCGAGTCCAAGTAAGCACATCACCGGCCCAAGAGTCTGCCAGAAGTACGTAACGATGAGTCCGAAGCTATTCGCATCCGCTAATTGTCCGTGAGGACGGTGTACGCCGGCATAGTGGCGGGTCAAAAACTGGACGCCGCTCCAATAGGCCTTCGGATTTTGGAACCCATCCGGCACACCCAGGTACATCCCCAGTACCCAACTCCCTCCGCAGATCAGCGCAATCCACGGCATGACGCGGCGATCCCGAAGTAGATGGACTGGGACGAAGACCAAGGGCAGCAGAGCCATTGGCGCCAGCGAGAACTTACTAGCCGCCAGGAACCCCAAGATAGCACTTGCCGCCGCCAGCGCTATGATTGGCCGTCTTCCTTCCGCCATCATGCTCAACAGAAGGTATGCAAGTCCAACCAGTAAGATGACGAAGGCCTCGGGGCGGGCATAGTGAGCTTCCTGGACCAGCAGAGGGGCGACGGCCATGAACGCAAGCGACACAATCGCCACTACCTGGCCAAACCATTTCAGCGCCACCAGGTAAAACAGGCAGAGAGCCAGCGTGCCGGCCAAAGCGGAGAACAGCCGGTGAGGGAAAACCCAAGAGTCTGTCCGAACCAGGGGGATGCGCGAAATGATTGGATGTGCCACTGCAACGAACAAAGCATCGGCGTACATGTAGGAACTAAAGTTATAGAGATCAATTCGAAAATCAGGAGGAATGTCGGCGAATTTCCAGTTGTTGGTAAGGTCGCCCTCTAATATGTTCTCTACTACGCCCTTCGTGATCGTCTCGTCCAACAATGGATCAAAGGTCGTGAGGTTAACCAGGCGAAATGCCAACCGCGACAAACAGGAGGACACAAGCAACGAACGTTCCGGCTCTCGACATTCTTGCATACACGTTAACATCAATGACACTTAAAGTCCTGTTTAGCCTAAATTGCTTCGCAACTGCGTTCCTCAGGAAATATTAGCTGCTTGATTTGCCGCTCGGAGCACAAGACCGTCAAGTTCCTCGAATAGTCCATCCGGATTCAGGGTTCCGTTTTTACAGCATCGGTCTATCCTGTCGAGCACACCGCTGAGGAGTTTTAGCGTACTCGGAGGAACAAGCCGAAGATCTGGTACTTGGATTGAGAGCAAGTCCCGGGGCTCAAATTTCAGAAGACCCCCACCATAAACCCGGAGTTGATGATTCGCCGTCCGTTGCACCAGGCGACTGTTGAGGCACGCTGTGAGTGCTGCCGCGAACTGCGGGTCCGCAATCTTCGGATACAAACAATGAAACGTGGTCAGGTTCGAGAGCCCAGCCCTGTTCAGGACAAACCGAAGCGACTGCCTTCCGAACACGGCCGCCCAGATCGGCGCTGGTTTGCGCTGTTCCATCGCATACCACGGGCTGCGCTGTGCCAACAGATACCGCGACTCGAGACGCTGCTGTACGCCCAAATCCAGATAACGTCTCTCGTGAGCATTCGGTTTGGTCTGTAGATCGAACAGAAAGCAACGTCGATTCGCAGCGGCAAGATTCTCAAAATCACTACTGGAGAATACGAATCCTTTCACGTCCGCCGCCCTGCCGATACAGGGACGCAGGTTCTCACGCCGAATCTGGAATTCACAAACGGTCTCATTCGTCAGGTGAAAAAACTTGTTGGCGCCTGTCGCGATGCCGCGCTTGCTGGATGCCAACGCGGACAGCGGCACGAACCCGGGGTTAAACACTTGATGTCCGTCCTGCAGAATCCGGTCCCACTTCGGTGCGAGGAGCATCTCAGCGGCGTCGAGTTGCTGCTCAATAATGCCGCGCGGCTTAATATGGCAACCGGCGAGCGTTGCTGCCAGTTCGCTCATGGAAAAGCTTTCTTCGATATACAGGGATCTAAAGCTCTTGCGCCGGACTCTTGCCTTGGGTTTTTCCAGCAGGAGTACTGCGGCGGTCGTGAGTGCGTCCTCAAAATGGGAACCCAGATGTGAAAAGTAGAGCAGTGAATGGAGCAGTCCGCGGGAAAGCAGGAACTGCTTCAACGCACTTCCAAAGTTCGCGTTCGTCCATTCGCCGGGAACGATCACTGCTGCACGCCCGCCCGGACTCAGCCTGCGGCAGATCTCCAGGATGAACATCACATAGATGTTTGTCAGCCGGGAAAGCTTGACTGCATGACGTGAGCCCAACGCATCGAAGATGTCGAAGGGATATTGCAGGTCATGGTGGCGCAGGTACGGAGGATTGGCGATGATGCCATCGAACTTGCTGCTCTTCTCCCAGAGCAGAAAATCGGCATGCAAGAGGTCGAGGTGCGCCTCGCCCTCCAATGTCTGGCGGCACGCTTCCAGGGCAACAGCATCGATATCGATGGCAGTAAGTTTCACTCTCGGGATCAGCTCGCACATCACACGCAGAAGAATTCCGGGGCCACAGGCTGGATCGAGAACGTTGCTGGGATTGATCTCTGAAATCCATTCAGCCATCAGGCGGGCGATCGGCTCCGGCGTGAAGAACTGGGCGTATCTTTTCCTGTGTGCCAGCGGAACACAAGCGGCGTAGGAGGCTTCGGGATCCTCTACGTCGAACGAATCGGGAAGCAGCGTACTGGATTGGCCGGCCTGCAAGCCGAGCCTGGAGAGTTTCTTGCCTGCGCGGCCCATCGACTACTTCGATCCCGTTTCCCGCATGACATAGAAATCCGCGCTGAGAATGGTTGCGCTACGCACCTGGTTGGAGAGTGTCGAGTATGCGATCAACTCGCCGGCCTGATGCAGCGTGCTGGCGAGCGCCACCGGGATCTCCAAACGATAATGATCGGCGCGATCGCGGTACGAGTAACCGCCGTAGCTCACTCCGGCGCCCGCGGCTTCGATGAGTGCGTCCCAGAAACTGCGGCGCTGCAACAACCGGCGCTTTTCGCCCGCTTCGCGCTGGATGATAATTTGTCCGACCGCACAGCGCAGCACGACGCGCGTGCAGGCGGATGGTCGGAATGGCAACGCAGGATCGGGATCGGGAAACGCACGCAGCGCCGCTTGAACGTTCTCGTCATCCACGCTGACGCCAGTCCAGCGAAACCGGGAGGAGCCGATCACCATGCTGCCGCGCAGTAGCAACTCGCGAATCCGTGGCACATCTTTACCGGTTACGGAAACAATCTGCTCGAGCAGTTCCGAAAAGCTCATATCCTGCGCAACAACGGGTGTGAGCGCAATGGATTCCGCCGCTTCCGAACTGATCTTCACTCGAATTGTGTCCGGATTTAACATGCAGCCTGCTCGAAACCAGTTTAGACTATGTTCAAAAGACCTCTGGAGGGGTAACGTGGACTTCGAAAACAGCAAGAATCCTGTGGATCAACTGGTTCACCTGTACGAGGACGGCGCGTTTAACCGGCGCGACCTGATACGGCGGGTTGCGAAATACACTGGCAGCCTCGCCTCGGCTGCCGTCATGATGGACGCCATGGCGGTCCCGGCTGATGCACAGCAAGCTTCGTGCCTTGCCGACGTGCGTGTGCCAGAGGACGCCGAGGATCTGGAATCCGAGGTCGTCATGTACCCCGGCCAGGCCAGTACAGTCCTTGCCTATCTCTCGCGCCGCCGCGACCTGATGATGGACGTCACACATCCCGCCGTGCTGGTGATTCACGAGAATGCAGGGCTGACCGCGCACATCAAGGACGTTACGCGCCGGATAGCGCGCGCGGGCTTCATCGGGCTGGGCGTTCAACCTGCTATCGCGTTACGGTGGAACTCAGAATTACCCCGATCCCGCTGACGCGCAGCGCGCGTACGCTTCGTTGAGCAGTCAGGGCCATCTGGAAGACATGCTCTCTTCGCTTGAATTCCTGAAACGGGTGGGGTTCGTGAACGGAGAACGAATCGGTGCGATCGGGTTCTGCGCAGGCGGCGGGAACTGCTGGAACATCGCGGTGGGCAGTCCCGACATCAAAGCTGCAGTGGTCTTCTATGGTGCTCCGCCGGCCGTGGAACTGCTGGATAACCTAAACGGTCCGGTGCTATTGAATTACGCGGAACTGGACCGCGGCTTCTCCGGACGCGTTCCAGCGGTCCTCACCGCTCTGAATGATAAACGCAAGACGTACGGGCTCAACATCTACGAAGGCGCGAACCACGCGTTCCACAATGACACGAGCCCGCGTTACGATGCCGTTGCGGCGTGCGATGCCTGGTCGAAGACAATAAGCTTCTTCAACCGGCATTTACGCAAATAGCTAAGTACGCCAGTTGATACCAACGCCAAGCGTCTTCTTCGCGTATTCCAGGCTGCGCTCCAGGTCTACTTTCTGTTGTTCCTTGAGTGCGGCCTGATACTCGGCTGGTTTGTTGCCGGGCACGTCGGCGATGATCATCGCGCCGCCAAAGGGCCGCCCGCGCTTCGCTAACTCAACAAAGCGCGCGAACTCGGAGGCTTTCGCTTTCGGTAACGCTTTCCAGAAATCAGGTTCCAGGTACGGCAGCACCTGCGGCGGACGTCCTGTAATGATTTCCAGCTGCACCGATGCCTGCGGGCAGAGCTTGCGCTGCAATTCGAGGAACTTCTTGAAATCGACAACGCCATCACCGACCGCGGTCCACTGCGCCGCCGCACCGCGCGGATGTTCATAGACCACACTGTCCCGAATGTGAGTCGTTACGGTGTACGGTCCCAGGACCTCCATGGTGACGATGGGATCTTCCAGCACCCAGATCGGATTACCGGCATCGAGGCAGGCAGCGACATAGTCCTTGCCGGACTCTTCGATGATGACCTTAACCTCCCAGGCCTGCATGTCGCCGGCGTGATTTTCGAGAGCGATCTTGACTCCGAGGTCCAATGCGCGAGAACGAGCCGCTTTGAACACCTTGATCGTGTTCTCCATGTGCGCTTCGATCGGGACGCTGCCCAGGCGATCGGCAAAGCTGCCCATGAAACAGCGGACAGAGGTGGACCCGATGGCCTTAGCCACCTGCATTCCCTGCACCAGATACTCGACGGGATCTCCGTTCTTGGGACTCCACGCCTTGGAACTCGGGCAGATGCAACCCGTGCCGCCATCCAGCGTGATCTTCAACTCCTTGGCGCGTTGCTTAACCTTTGCCAGATGAGCAGGCTCGAGACTCTCGAAGTCGCCAACACCAGATAGCTGGATTGCATCGAGCTTCAGCTTGCCGGCGTACTCCAGATGCTCCATTGCCTTCCAACGCCAGGCGCGCAGCGAGTAAGTATCATAGCCGAGGCGCAGCCCTGAAGCAGGAGCGGCAACCGCGGGGACAGAAGCGGCAAGCGCCGCGCCAGATGTTTGGAGAAATGTACGTCGAAGCATAAGGATGATCTACACAGCCATCGTACAATACGGCCATGAGTGCGGCGCGTGGGTCAAGCTTACTGCGCCATAATTTACCAATGGGCGCCAACGACATTAATGAAACGCTGATTGCCGAAATCGATGCGACGGGCCCGATACCGTTCCGGCGTTTCATGGAAGTCGCTTTGTACCATCCAGGCAGCGGCTACTATCGAAGGGCGCGCGATCCCTTCGGCAAGGGCGGTGATTTCTACACGGCGGAACAACTGCAACCTGCGTTCGGAACATTGATCGCGCAGTACGTGCGCGAGCTCAAACAAAAAATGGGCTCACCTGAAGACTTCACCGTCGTGGAACTCGGTGCCGGCCGCGAAGAGATGGGCGAATACCTTAGGGAGTTCCGCTACATCCCCGTCGATGTCGGGCGCGGCGAACTGCCGGAGCGCTTTCGTGGCGTGGTTTTTGCTAACGAATTCTTCGATGCGCTGCCCGTCGATGTGGCCGTGCGCCGCGCGAGTGGCTTTCATCAGATGCGCGTCGACTGGAAGAACGGACAGTTCTGCTGGGTTGAAGGCGATGCGGTAAGTGCCGGAGCAGCGGAGTATCTGGCAAAGTACGCGGATACGGATGAAGAAGGCGCGCTGCGTGAAGTGCATCTGGAAGCGTTGCGCTGGCTGGAGCGGATCGCGCTGAGCTTGGAATGTGGCTATGTGTTCGCGATTGACTACGGCTATACGACTCGCGAGTTGGTACGCTTTCCGCAAGGAACGTTGATGAGCTATCGCCGCCATGTGGCGTCTGATGATGTATTGCGCGAGCCTGGAGAAAGAGACATCACGGCGCATGTACATTTCAGCGCGCTCGAAGCACACGCCGCGCTGCACGGTTTGAAGAAGGAAGTTTTTGAGACGCTTTCACTAGCGCTCTTGCGTGCCGGCGAGAAGGACAACTTTGCTTCTGTGATCGAGGTCGGGAACGAAGCGGAGCGCGTGCGCAGACGGCTCCAGTTGAAGACACTGCTTTATGGAATGGGTGAAACGTTTCGGACACTGCTGCTCAAAAAGGCATGTACCAAATAAAATCGGCCCCGATTGCTCGGGGCCGATAATTTGGCTTATTGCTGCAGCCCACGACTGGGCCGAAGGGATCTTACTTCTTTCCCTTTTTTGCCGGCGCTTTCTTCTTCGCGGGGGCCTTGGCAGCTTTCTTGGTTGCGTTTTTCATCGATTGATTCTCCCTAACATCAAAATTTGCGATCCATCTGTAGACCGCAGTGTGATTCATATATAAAGTCGTTTGAAGATAATGTCAAGAAAAAAAGTGATCGACGCAAAGCATGCAAGGTTACGATGGTGATGTCAGACAGAATCAAACAAAAAAAGAAGGATATGTTTTAATGCCGAAGAGTCATCGCAGCGTCTGTTTTTTCGTTGCAACGCTCCTCTTACTGCTGCTCGTGGGCGGTTGCGCAAAGAAGAAGAAAGTTGCCACACCTAAGGCCCCGCGCATCGGACAAAAAGAGAACGGCATCGCGAGCTGGTACGGAATTCCTTATCATGGCCGACGCGCCGCGAACGGCGAGATCTATGACATGGAGAAGCTGACGGCCGCCCATCGTACGCTTCCCTTCGATACATGGGTGCGTGTCCATGATCTCGACAATGGAAAGAAGATTGATGTGCGCATCACGGATCGCGGTCCGTTTATACGCGGACGCATCATCGATCTTTCGAAAGCAGCGGCGCGGGACATCGACATGTTGCGGTCCGGGCCTCGCGAAGGTACGCATCGAAGTGATTCGTCCTCCCGAGCGAGTCGTCGCATCGAACCTGTTTGGTGTTCAGGTGGGCGCCTTTCAGGACAAGGGCAACGCTGAGCGCATCAGGAAAGCGATGGAGAAGAACCACGGTTCGGCCCAATTGATCCAACGTGAGGGCGCGCAGACGGTGTGGCGGGTCGTGGTAGGGTCCGAAGCGAGTGAAGAAGCGGCGCTGGCACTCGCGGAAAAGTTGCGTAGCGAGGAACCAGCGGCGTTTGTCGTCCGTTTGGATTGATTAGGTAAAGGGAGCATAGTACCCCCAGCTTGAGGGTATTCTGATACCCGTAATAGACTTCGCGTAAAGACCCTTTGTGGATCTTGTTCTAAGGTGAAATCAACAGTAGAGTTTAGAAGAGGTCAGCGCACTACATCAGAAGGGGCCTTCCCCGAGTAGGAGCGCAGAGATCATGTTGACGACGTCGGGACAATTCGGGCAGTCCACACGGACGCCAGAGGCCGGGGATCGAACCCCGATCCTTGTTGGGCAGTCAGCGCGAATTCGTCAGGTGCTGCGTCTTGTGGCGAAATTGGGACGCTGCCGCTGGCCCGTATTGCTGTTGGGCGATACCGGAACCGGCAAGGAAGTAGTAGCGCACGCGATTCACAATGTAGAGGGTTCGGGACCGTTCGTAACCATCGACTGCTCCTCCATGGTGGGGCCGCTGATGGAAAGCGAACTGTTCGGCCACGTAAAGGGCTCGTTCACGGGCGCTGTGGCAACAAAGATCGGCCTGATTGAAGCGGCCAACGGTGGTACGGCTTTCTTCGACGAAATCGGAGAGCTCCCGCTAGACCTACAGGCGAAACTCCTTCGAGTATTACAGCAGAAGGAGTTCCGCCCGGTCGGCTCACTCACGGCACGACGTTCGGATTTCCGCATTATCGCTGCAACCAATCGCGACTTGGCCCGCGAAGTCGAGCGCGGCACCTTCCGACGCGACCTCTATTACCGTTTGAACGTAGTCAATGTCCGCCTGGCTCCGCTGCGCGAACGCAAAGAAGACATTCCGGCGTTGATCGCGCACTTCATGAAGCGCTACGGCCACGATCACACGCTGACGCAGGAATCGCTGCAGGCGATGCTCGATTACGACTGGCCGGGCAATGTTCGCGAACTGGAAAACTGCGTGCAGCATACCGTGGCGCTCAATTCCGGTCCGCTAATTCAGGCCTCGGGTTTACCCTCCAGCATTCAGAATCACATCGCCGCCTCGCGCTCTATGTGTTTCGCGATGGCGGCTGGCGCTCAGGGTGGCACGGAGGTGACCATTGCGCCGCAGCCAATGGAAAGCTTCGCGAGCCCGGCTGCCCTACCTCAGGCTATGCCAGTGTTGCCGTTGATGGAAGTGGAGAAGCGTGCGATTCTCAATGCCCTTGAGTACACCAAGGGCGATCGGGTGATGGCGTCCCATCTGCTCGGTATAGGCCGAACCACACTCTACCGCAAGCTCAAAGAGTATGGACTAGCCTAAAAATCCTTCCTGAGAAGATTCCCGCGGATCACGCACTACGTTCGTGACGGATCCGCATGGAAGACAAACGCCTCAAATTACTGTTGGTGGAACCCGATCCTGAAGCGGCCATGCTGTTGAAGGAGGCGCTGATGGAGATCGAAGAGCGCCAGTTCGGGCGTCCATGGAGTCCGATCTTCCAACCAGTGCACGTAGAACGCCTGAGCGACGCCGTAGAGGTGCTTAGTGACGAGCGCTTTGATGTCACGCTGCTCGATGTTGTTTTACCCGACAGCCACTCCCTGCACGCCTTCCTGCGTTTGAAAGGCATGGCGCCGGAGATGTCGATCATCATGCTCGCTGACGAGGACGATGAGGCGCTGGCCGTGAGTGCCGTCCGTGAAGGCGCTCAGGATTATCTGGTCAAATCTGAACTGGAATGTGCGCCTCTGGCACGCGCGCTACGGCATGCGATTGAGCGGCAACGCCTGACGGCAGCGGCGCGCTCGGCAAGTTATCAGGACAGCGAAACAGGGCTTTACAACCGCTTTGCGTTTCAGTCTCTGGGGCTGCGCGACTTCCGGCTCGCAAAACAGCTCGGCTGCGATCTGCAGCTAGTGGTCGTGTCGCTGGACGGACTGGATCGTATTCAGGAAACGTACGGACGCAGCGAACGCCGCATGATGCTGATGGATGCCGCTGAGACGATGCGCGAATCCTGTCGCTGAGACCGATATTGTGGGCCGCCTTGATGACGAACGCGTTCGCAGTCGCTACGCTCGGCACCGGCACAGCCAGCGCGGGCGTCCTGCGAAAACTGCGCGCCGGCTTCCGTGACCTGGCTCGCGACGAGGCGGCAAGTATCCGCCAGAAGTGATATTCGGTTCGGCATCGTTGCGCGAAAGCGGCGACCAGCAGTGGGAAGAGTTGCTGGCGACGCGCAGAACGGGCGCACTCAAAATGCGCAGACGAGCCGCGACCGCTGCTGCTAGAATTGGCGCTTGAAGATTGCACTCGACGCCACCTACAGCATCGGCAAGGAACTTTCCGGAGTCGGCGACGGTATTGCGCTGAGATACTGCATGGTGTGGCCGGCGCTCACCCTGAGGCCGATTTCGCATTCTGTTACCGCCCGCATCGCTTCCGCCGATCATTCGAGGAGATGTGCCTGCGAATGCGAGGCGGCGATTGTTGCTCGACAGCTTTTCCCACTTTCTCAGCGGATATTTTTCACGGCTTGAACCAACGCCTGCCGCGGCGGCGCATGAAGCGGACCGTGTGTACGTTTCATGACCTGTTTGTGTTGACGGGCGAATATTCTACTCCGGAGTTTCGGCAGCGCTTCGCGCAACAGGCGCGTGATGCTGCTGAACGCGCCGATCTGATCATCGCGGTCTCGGCGTTTACGGCTCAGCAGGTGCAAGAACTGCTCAAGCGTGGATGCGTCGCGCTTGCGCGTGATCCATCACGGAGTTGCGATGCCTGAGAAGGTTGCGCCGAGATTCCGAACGTGAGAACATCGTGCTGCATGTAGGCGCAGTGCAACAGCGCAAGAACATCAGCGTGCTCGTTGCGGCATTCGAGCAATTGTCTTCGGATTGGAAACTGGTGCTCGCAGGAAGTGCGGGCTATGGCGCGGCTGAGATTCTGGAGCGGATAAAGCAGAGTCCCGCGGTTGATCGAATTCAGCTGACAGGCTACTTGCCGCAGACTGAGCTGAACGCACTCTATGAGAAAGCGCGAGTCTTTGCATTCCCATCGCTCGATGAAGGATTTGGCATTCCAGTGCTCGAAGCGATGGCTTGGGGCTTGCCAGTAGTTACGTCAAACCGCTCGGCTTTACCCGAGGCGGCTGGAGACGCAGCTCTCCTGGCGGACCCCTACCGTCTGGAATCAGTGGTGGGTTGCCTGCAGAGATTGACTGCAGATGCGATTCAAAGAACTTCCCTGGCTGCTGCCGGGCGGAAAAGAGCGAAATCTTTTAGCTGGCCGCTAGCCGTCGAAAAAACATGGACAGTGTACAACGAGCTTTTGGTCTAGCCGCCATCGTCCTCGGTCGAGATCTTCAATGCCCGCAGGAATTTATGATCCTGCGAAGTCCATTTCACAGTACCAGCCGATTGAAATCTTGGCCGAACCGGCGGTTCGATATGTTCTTCAATCTCGATTTCTGCCTCGCCCAAAACGCCTTCTTCGTCGTCTTCAGCGCCATCTTCGCGCTTGTTGAAGCCGATTGTTGCTTCCAGCACCAGGAAGACATCGTAGCCTGCCCGCTTGATCTCTCCGATGGCGGCGGCGATTCGATCGGAGTCGGAAAGCGACTCGTTGATCGCATTTCCCAGCTCCTGCATCAAGTTTCGTAATCGATCTTCCAAAACCAGCCCCTTTCCTGGGCCCAAACTCAGGATATCACTCACCTAAATGGATGTTGGTTACCCCCTCATCGTTTCACACATTTATAAGAGTCATGAAATCATCATGTATTCCGCTACTCGCTTATCGGCAGGTTCGATATTTTCCAGAAGCCCAGGTGAACATTTTCAGAACCGCCTGGGCTACATTGAAGGTATGCCGACGTCAATTCTCATAACCCGGCTGACGCTCGGTGCGCTGGCCGTGGCTTTCGCCTATGCGACAGGGCGAATGGGATTGCGTGTGTATCGTGGAACCGCGCGCATGCCCCAGCTTGCCACCTGGATGTTTAGGGTCCTGGCTGCCATGCTGGCCGCTTTGTGGGTATCCTGGCGCGATTACGTGGCAATCGGGGTAGTGATCTGCGTTCTTATTTCAGCCGCAGTGGGCGCGTGGATGGAATCGCGCCCAAAGCAGAACGAAGAGGACCTTAGCTCGCTAATCTTCCCGAAGGAATAGCGTTGCTCGCACTGGATTGCTGTGCCCGCGCACTGATTCGTACAGAGATCAACGCCAGCAGGTACAGAAAGCCACCCAGTAGCAGGGTAGCCCGCAGGCCGAAGTAGATCGCAAAAAAGATTGCGCTAGCGGAACCAAGTACGCTTGATGCTGCGTTCAAGGACCACGCCCAACGCACAGACGGCTTGTGGAAGCGTTCCAGCCTGCTCATGCCTGTCGGGAACGGCATACCCATCAGGAAACCGGCAGGGGCGATCAGCAGGGCCGTGATCAATGCTTTAAGCGGCAACGGCAAGCCTACAAGCGCAGTGGTTACCGGAGCCGAAATTAGCGCGAGCAGCGTTACGCACGCCGCTACAGCTGCCAGCACCTTCTGCAGCTTCGATTCGGAACTCTCCACCACGCGGCGGCTCCAGTAGCTGCCCAGGCCGCTAAATAACAACATCGAGAAGACAATCACCGTCAGAGCGTAAGTCGGATGTCCCAGAAAAAGCACGAATTTCTGAATGAGCGCCACCTGGATCAGAATGTAACCGGCACCGATGCAGATAAAATACATCAAAAAGCTGCGCACACCCTTTTCGCGTGGAAGACGTGTGCCTAAAACCATCGGCGGCAGAGCGAGAATAACGATCGTTGCGACGAGACTTACCAGCAACAGGCTGTAAAGCAACGGAACCGCCCGATTTATCTTGTAATCCGCACTGCCTTTGTACGACGTGGTCAGAAAATTCCAAAGATCTTGCGGCTGTACAGTGTAGAAAAAGAACGGCCGGTCATCGCTGACGGGCGAGACATCGTATTGATAGTTCTGGGCGAATTTGACCGGATCCGGAGTCTTGAGCAATTGCGAGAAGGGATTATCGAAACTGCCGCCTGGAACATAGATTGGCTGCATGCGGCTTTCGGAGACCGCCAGGTTTGCGCGTGTCCAGGTCCTGCGGAGAGAACGGCTTGCGCGAGATCAGCACGGTGTCCATCGCGCCCCAGCCTGCGAGTTTCTGCGCATCTTCGCGAACCACGATTACGTGCCGCCAGGCTTCCTTTTCACCAAGTTTTTCCAAGGCACTTCGAGCCAGCGTAAGTACGCGCAACGATTCGCGCGGCGGATCAAAACCCCAGCGTGTAAACGCCAGAATACCGTCATCACTCAGGTGTGAAAGGTAATCGTAAAACGCGTCGGTCGTGTAGAGATTGTTTTCAGAAAGCGCGAACGCCCCGGCAGCAGTTGAGGCCCAGGTATCGACAAGCGTAGCCTGAATCACCTGATACTTCTCGTTGCTGCGGCGGACAAAACTGCGTCCATCCTCAACAAAAATGTGAACTTCGGGCCGCGCGTACAGATTCCGGCTCAACTCAGGAAACTTCTCCTGCATAATGGTGCGGGCGATGATCGGGTTTATCTCGACACCGGTGATGTCACGGCTACCCGAAGCCAGAGCGCGCGTTACGTCCCAACCACCTCCAGGCCCAATAATCAGCGTCTTGGGTGCGGAACGCACAGCGTAAGCGAAACCAGGTCCCTGACGCAGCAGGGTCTTACGATCTTCGGCCGTCAGGCGGTCAATGTCGAAACTGGCGATGCCGGTCGCTGCATCCGCATCGATCACGATGCTGAGCATGTTGGAGCCCTGTTCTGGTGCAATCGCGATCCGTGAAAAGCTGTTCCACTTGACGAAACGCTCGTCGGCCAGGGTGCCGCCCTTGGCATACCGCACGTCGATCAGCGGCTTCTTCATGTTCACGACGACGAGAGTGGCCAGCAGCAAAGCGAGTCCGGCGCCAAGCGCGCGTCCCATGCTGCGGCGGTCGATGTTGTGCCAGATTGCCGAGGCAACGGCGAAGAGCACGCCTGCGGTGATTACGGTATTGGGTCCGCCAAACGAGTTCAGAAACGGAATCAGCAGCAGACATCCGGCGGAAGCGCCGAGCAGGTCGTAGAAGTAGAACCCGATCGACACGTTCAATTGTCTCGCTGATCGCTAACGAAACAATCGCTCCAGCCAGAAAAAACGGCAGAGCGCTTGCGAAATAAACGAACGCGAGAGTCAGGTTATCGAGCTCACCTTTGCGTGTGAGGATGAAGACGAGAGAACCGACCACCACAACGCTGTTTAGAGCAGAGAGCTTGCCCAGTTTGCTGAATAGACTGTCTTTCCAGCCGGCGACGACGTAGGAGAAGACACCCCCGGCGCCCAATCCGAACAATGCGATAGAGATCGCAAGAAAGGCGAAGTGATAATAGAAAACCACCGAAAAAATCCTGGTTAAAGAGAGCTCCAGGATTAACGTGGCGAGAGTTGTGAGGGCGACACCAAGATAAACTTGGGGCCAGCGGGGCGATTGCCCGCTCGTGGATGAAGAAATTCGCGGCAAATTAGATGGTAAGCTACCGCCAGCCAACAGCGCTAATGCGGCAAACCGCCAGCCCTGAAATAATCAGCACTGGCGGTCGCTTTTCTTCCCTCACTGCACAAGACGCAGCTATGAGAAGACGTGTTTCACAATTCAGCTACATCATCGCCACTGGCGGAGCGGGTTCGTTTGGATCTCCGGCTTTCGTGAGCGGCCAGCGGATCATAACCAGTGCGAGTATCGCCAGCACGACAAGGCCGGCGACCAGAGGCGGTTCATGGAACAGGCTGAAGATTTTCGAAAGTGGCAGGTCGGCCAGACTGAAGCCCGCCTTGACCATGCCCATCAGTGCCTCTCCCGCAATCAACCCCGAGGCAATTAGCACTGCTGAGTTCTCAACCCTGGCCTTCTGCGCAACATTGAAGCCGCGCTTGTCGCGCGCGCGTTCCATCAGCCAGCGGATGACGCCGCCCGTGAAGATGGCGGCTGTTGTTTCGAGCGGCAGGTACATGCCGACCGAGAATAGCATCGGGCTCTTGACCTGCAGCAGGATCAGCGCGAAACCCATCGCGATTCCGACCACGATCAGCGGCCACGGCATTTCCCCGCCCACGATGCCTTGTGAAAGAGAAGCCATTAGGCCAGCCTGCGGTGCGGAAAGCTTGGCGTCACCAAAACCGATGCCGCCTTCCTTGATATTGCCCTGATGCAGCAGCAGCAGCGGGAAGTACAACACAAGGCTCGAGACCAGAATGCCGATAAAATCGCCAATCTGCATGCTGCGGGGCGTGCCGCCCAGGATGTGTCCCACCTTGAGATCCTGCAGCATTTCGCCGGCAACCGCCGAGGAAACACAGACAACGGCGGCAACACCGAGCACCGCAGCGACGCCGGCCGCACCCTTAACGCCGATTGCTACCATCAGCAGCGCGGCGATGATCAGGGTGGAAAGCGTCAGGCCCGAAATCGGATTGTTGGACGAACCAATGATGCCGACGAGGTTGCCCGAAACCGCGGCAAAGAAGAAGCCGAGCACGATCATGACGGTAGCCGCGACCACCGCGCCCAGAATCGAACCCGCGAAGAAGTTATACAGCGCAATCATCGCAAAGAACGTTGCGCCCAGGCCGAGGAAAACAACCTTGAAGCTGATATCGCGATCGATACGCGATGTGGCTTCAGACTTCGCTCCGGCTTTGCGTAAGTCGGCTACGGCGCGCATGATGCCCGATGCGAGATTTGCGCGCATCTTGAACATCGTGTAGCTGGCGCCGACAAGCATACCGCCCACCGCGATCGGTCTTACAATGTTGCGCCAGACCTGATTCGCCAGCACGTCCCAGGCTGCTTCGCCGGATCCGGGTGGCAGCGTCTTGGACAGTTCAGGTCCCAGGAAGTAAATCAGCAGTGGAACCATCAATCCCCACGCCAGCAAGCCGCCTGCGAAGTTGAGCGCGCCCAGACGCGGGCCAATAATGAAGCCGACACCGAGATAGGCCGGACTTACCGCTGGCAGCGACATTTTGGTAATGCCGCCGACCGGAATTGCGATTGACCCGCCTAATCTAACAACACTCTTGCCGATTTCGCCGACCTGCATGAAGAACTCGCGCGAGGCCGAGAAGAAACGGAATTCACCAAGAAGGAACAACACACCACCGAAGCCCATCGCCTGGAATAGCGTTTTTGCGGCATCGCTGCCATGCTGTCCGGCTTTGTGAATTTCAGCGGCGGCGGCGGATTCGGGATATGGCAGGTCAGGATCTTCGACCATGACGCGCCGCAGCAGCGTTACAAACAGAATGCCAAGCGTTCCGCCGACGAGCATAAGTGCTGTCGATTGCCAGTAAGCTTCGGGACTGTCGAAGGACGGCCAGGCCTTGACGATGACAAAGGCGGGGATGGTAAAAATGGCTCCGGCGGCAACGGATTCACCGATGGAACCAACGGTTCGAGCGATGTTTTCTTCTAGAATGGTTCCTTTAAAAATACGCAGGACGGCCATTCCGATAACCGCCGCTGGATAAGTAGCGGCGATGGTCTGTCCGGCGCGCAAACCGAGGTAGGCGTTGGCTGCACCGAGGACAATAGTCATGATCAATCCAAGAAGCACGGCCCGAAGGGTAAATTCGGCCATGTTGTTGGTTACCGGCACGTAGGGACGGTGGCGTTGTTCGCTCATTAAACAATCCTCACAAGTCGATCATCATAGCAAGGAGGCGGCTGAAAACGTTAATTTTGCTGAAATCCAACATGTGATGTAAGTACGATAGACTCTCCGCATGCGTTACTTATTGTTCTTATGTGCATGGGCATCTCCTTCGCGCAGGTTGCCCCTGTCGGTTCCCTCGTTGGCGATGTTAAAGATGCTTCGGACGCTACTGTTGCCGCAGCCACCATAACCCTAACAAACATCGGCACGCAGGCCGTTAAAGACGACCCAGACCGGACCCGAAGGCCGCTTCGCCTTTCGGATGCTGCCGATCGGTGTCTATTCTGTGCGGGCCACGGCTGCGGGATTCTCCGCCCTGGAACAGACCGGAATCCGTGTCGAGGTAGATAGCGCTCGGCACGTGACACTCAAGCTCGCTGTAGGTGCCCTCACCGAACAGGTGACTGTCTCGGCCGACGCCGCCATGGTCACTACCGAATCCGGCACCCTCAGCCAGGTGATCGGCGAGCGTTACATCTCAGATCTCCCGCTAAACGGTCGCAACGCCGCCTCGCTCGTGTTCATGGTTCCTGGCACCGTGTCCGGCGTGAATACCACGACAGCCGGATACGCCAACAGCGACGAGACCATCGCGGTTTCGGCAAACGGCGCGCGCGGCAATGAGGTGAATTACAAACTCGATGGCGCAACGCACGTTGACAATGTCACGAATCTGAACGCAGCCTACCCAAATCCCGACGCGATAGCCGAATTCAGCGTGCAGACCAGCAACTTCAGTGCGCAGTTTGGTACCGCCTCTGGCGCCGTAGTGAGCATGGTTACCCGTTCGGGTACCAATCGCTATCGTGGGTCTTTCTTTGATTTTCTTCGCAACGACACACTCAATGCGCGTAACTTCTTCGCAACCCAGCGCGGTACACTCAAGCGCAACCAGTTCGGCGGCAGCTTCGGCGGACCCATCATCCGCAACAAGCTCTTTTTCTTCGCAAGCTATCAGGGCACGCCCAGTCGCAGCACTAATTACGCCAACGTGGCGTTTGTTCCCACAGCGCAGCGGAATGGGGATTTCACAGCCGCTTCCGCGAAGACCATTACGACCCGCTGACCAACCAGCCTTTCCCGAACAAGATCATCCCGCCGAGCCGCATTCTCCCGATTGCCACGAACATTCTCGACAAAGTTCCAGGAAACACAAGCGGCGGCACGCTGATCTATGGCCGACCATTCCGATCGGACCGCAATCAGGTCATCGGCAAAGTTGACTACAACACTGGCCGGCACATGTTCTCAGGCAGTATGTTCTACAACAAGTTCTCCGATCCCGGTTGGGATGGCGGTGGAACCCTCTTGACAGCGCAGATCGGACAGGTGCAGACCACCAAGAGCGGCAAATTCCAGGACGTCTTCACCCTGCGTCCCAACCTGCTCAACACTATCGTGGTCTCGGCGCTGGTGCTGCAGTCGTATAACACTCGTACGTCGCTCTTCAACATTCAGGATTTCGGACCCGTGAAGATTGCGATGCCGGGCAAAGATGCGGCCGAGCTTGAACTCTCGGTTACCGGTTCCAGCGGCTGGGGCAGTGTGTCGAACTCGCCTCCCGGCCAGTGGATTCGCAATACCTATGAAATCTCAGACACGCTGAACTATACTCGCGGCAAACATTCCATCAGTGTCGGAATGGAGTTCACTCCGTACACCAAGTTCGATTCCACAACGAACTTCAATCAGAGCGGACAGTTCACTTTCTCCGGCCAGACTACAGGTGTTGGCATCGCCGACCTGCTGCTCGGTAAAGTTTCCACCTTCAAACAGAGTGCTGGCAAATATAAGCGCACCCGAGGCAAACAGATCAGCGCATTCATTGACGATAAGTTTCACGTCCTCCCGTCACTGGTTCTCAACCTGGGTATGCGTTGGGACCCCTTCCTGCCTTATCACGACGCCCTCGGACAGGTCACCGGCTATGAGCCTGGCTACCACTCTCAGCGCTTCCCGAACGCGCCTGTCGGCTCAATATATGCGGGCGACCCCGGCTATCCCGAGGGAGGCATGAACAACGACTGGAACAATTTCGCGCCGCGTTTTGGCTTTGCCTGGAGTCCCGTTCGCGGCAACCATCCGCTCACAGTCCGCGGCGGCTTCGGACTTTTCTTTGTGCGCCCCTTCCCGCGCCTGTACAATAACTTCGTCGAGAACGCGCCATTCAGTCCCACGGTCACGCTTTTCGGCGTCGATATCATGGATCCCTACGGCTCGGCTGGCGTGAAGAATCCGTTTCCGCCATTCTCTCCGGTGCCTCTGGGAAAAGATGTGACGTTCGTGTTGCCCACGGGACTCACCTATTTCCGCCAGACCTGGAACCCGGGTTATTCACAAGCCTGGAACTTTACCATTGAACAGCAACTCACTCGCAGCATGCTGGCGCGCGCGGCATACGTGGGCAACAAGGGCACGCACCTGCAGACCTTCCGCGAGCGCAATTCCGCCGTCTATCGCACAGGCGCGACTCTCAGCAACATAGATGCTCGTCGCCCGCTTTATCCCAACTACGCCTCGATCGTCGAAATGGTCGCCGACGGCAACTCGCAGTACCATTCGCTGCAGCTTACGCTCGAGCGCCGCTTCTCGCGTAACTTCTCATTCCTCACGTTCTACACCTGGTCCAAATCGATTGACGACGAGTCGATTAACGCGCAGTTCACGGTCGCAAACCCGAACCCCTACAATCCGAGATTCAATCGTGGGCTCTCCGATTTCGACGTGCCGCACAACTTCCGCGCCACTGGCATTTACGATCTGCCGCGTCTTAGCCGCGCCAACCGCTACCTGCGCGGCGTTCTCGGCGGCTGGACCATCACTCAGATCCTGGACTGGCGCAGCGGACTGCCTTTCAGTCTGACCTCCGGACGCGACAACTCGCTCAGCGGCATAGGCCTCGACCGCGCCGACATCCTCGGCGACCCCGCGTTGCCCAGCGATCGTCCGCGTAAGGACATCATCAGGAAATATTTCGATCAGAGCCTGGTCACCACAAACGCGCTTGGCACTTTCGGAAACGCTCCGCGCAACCTGCTGCGCGGTGTTCGCTATTTCAATCTCGATTCCGGCGTGCACAAGAACTTCCGCTTTACGGAACGCTGGCGCCTGCAGTTCCGCGGCGAATTCTTCAATACCTTGAACAACGTTCGCCTAAACAATCCGGGCATCAATCAGAGTTCGCCGGCAAGCTTCGGCATTATCTCTGGCGCCGCCTCGCCGCGCATCGCCCAGATGAGCGTAAAGATTCAATTCTGAAAATGCAGATCATCATCGGCGTTTCGTTGAGCCTGCTCGCGCTTGTTTGCGGCGGGCAGGCCTTGCGCGCCCCGAGATGTCTATTGATCCGAAGGGCTGGAGCATAGTGATCCCGGCACAAGCCAGGTAACAGCGGCGCTCGCTGCGATGCCTGTGCTGAAAACGACGCCTAAGGCAATCGTGGCCGGCACGCGCGAACAGATCCCTGGCTGTAGCGCAGAAATGCGTGCGCGTAAGGACTACCAGCTTGTCGTCACGCCCGACAGCATCACTGTTTGTGGCTTCGATGAGCGTGGCGCCATGTATGGTCTCTACAATCTTGAGGCCCGAATGAACCTGCGTGAAGCACCCTTTCTGCCGCGTGAGCTCAACACGGTGCGGCGCAGCCTGGTCCAGGCGCGCATGACGCTCTCGGGTTTAGGCTGGATGGAATGGCCTGACCGTTATCTGGCCGCCATCGCGCATTACGGCTTCGATTCCATCTACGCCTCGGTTTACGCCAACCCCAACGGTGCTCCCTCCAACTGGGATAACGGAACCATCAAGCGCCAGAACCCCGCTCGTATGCACGACCTGATCCGGCGCGCGGCGCGCTTTGGCATCGACGTCTATTGCCCGATCATGCATCACCTGGACGGAACGCCCGAGAACGAAGCGGCACTGCGGAAGCTGGTTCGCGATAACGTGACCGAATTTCCGACAATCCGCGGCTACGTGCTGCTGATCGAGGGCTTCGATTACGGTAGCTGGCCCAAGCGGTTGGGCGACAACGCTACCGACGAAGATCGTAAAAAGCTGCGCGACTGGATCGACAACTGGACGCGCGGCGTCGCTATCGCGACCGAGGAAATGCACAAGATCAATCCCGCCATTGAGGTCCTGCCGTGGGATTACAATATCGAATTCCGTGCAAGCGCCGCAGATGTGAAGCGCTATGTCATCGAGCGTTACCCTCAGGCCGTGACTCCGCTGATTACCTGGGAGAACGGCAAAAGCTTCCAGCGCGACGGCGAGACGGGCTTCCTGAAAGACTACGCGATCAATGAAGTGGGGCCGGCTGAGGTCGCTGCGGCGCAGATCGAAGCGGCGCGCAAGCGCGGCATGAAGATCTATGCCAAGGCCGACACCTTCGCGAGCTGGCAGTTCGGCACTTTTCCCTACTTGCCATTTCCGCAGCAGTGGCATGCACGCTATCAAGCCTTGGAGAAATATGGGATCAACGGCACCATGGAAAGCTGGAGCTACGGCTCTGGCCATATGCGCCCAGCCGCGTAATTCTGGTTCCCGATTTCAGCAATCGAACCAACGCCGCGGCCAATTACGCCAAGCCGTTCAGCCTGCCAGTGTTCAACAAGTACCTGCTGCTTGCCGCAGATGAGATGGAACGCGGCCTCGAAAGCTATCGCCAGGCCGCCTTGAAAGCTTCTGCGGAGAAGCAGATCAGCGCGTTCCGCGAGGTTCTACTCGCCGAACAACTGCAACGCATGATGCGCAGCGATCAGGCGATCCTCGAATTCGAAGACCTGCGGCTGAAACTGGCAACCGGTTCAGCGGCTTCGGATCGCGCCCTGACCGTTCAGCGCATGACGGCAATCCTTAAGGATGAACTTGCACGAACTCAGGCCGCGCGCGAAACTCAATTACGCGACTCGCGTCTGGGCTATGAGTGGGAACAGGGTTACTTCTACACGCCCGACGTGCTGGCGGAGAAGATCCAGCAACTACGCGGCGCGCTTGAGCGTGTCAGCTCAGCCGCGACTTCACCTTCTCGCTAAGCATTCTTCCATCCACGCGCTTGCCGGTCAGTTTAGCTTTTACAGCGTTCATCACCTGACCCATTTGCTTCGCGGCAGTAATGCCGGTTTCGGCCATGGCGGCCGCAATGGCGGCTTCGACTTCTTCTTCAGTGGCGGCTGCGGGCATGTAGGTCTCGATCAGTCGCGCTTCCTGATCCTCTTTTTCGGCCAGCTCGGGGCGGTTTCCTTTGCGAAACATTTCCGCCGATTCGCGTCGCTGCTTAATCAGAGAATTCAGGATCTGCAGTTCGCTCGCTTCATCCAGCGGCTTCATGGAATCAACCTCGTGCTTTTTGAGCGCGGTTTTGATCATCCGGATGGCGCTGAGGCGCGCTTCGTCTTTTGCCTTCATGGCTAGCACGAGGTCTTTTTGCACGAGATCGAGTAGTGGCATTACGTTCTAAAGTTTAAACGATCCAAGAGCATCTAACAGCGTAAAAAATGCATGAAGTTTAACAAGTTTGGCGTTTTTTGAGCTAAAAGTTGTGGAGAAATCCATCGATCTGGAGCCGACGGCTCCCCACGGAGCCATTATAAGGTTCTATAATAAAAGAGGAATTTAATACACAGTTATCTTTTAGGAAGTACATACCAAGGGAGGTACCATGGCTGAGCGAACCGTCCAAGTTACGGAGCTCATTCTTCGCGACGCACACCAGAGTCTGATGGCCACCCGCATGTTGACCGAGGAGATGATCCCCGCTTGCGAGGATCTCGATAATGCGGGTTTTTGGTCGATCGAGTGCTGGGGCGGAGCAACGTTTGATTCCTGCATCCGATTTCTCAACGAAGATCCCTGGGAGCGGCTGCGCACATTCCGCAAGCTGATGCCCAAATCGCGCCTGCAGATGCTGCTGCGCGGGCAGAATATTTTGGGTTACCGCCATTATGAAGACGGCGTGGTGGAGCGCTTTGTAGCCAAGGCCGCCGAAAACGGCATGGACGTTTTCCGCGTTTTCGACGCACTGAATGATATTCGCAATCTTAAAACGGCTCTGAAGGCTGTCCGCAAGACCGGAAAGCACGCGCAGGGCACGATCTGCTACACCATCAGTCCGGAACACACGATCAAAGACTTTGTCGAAATGGCAGAGCAGCTTGGTCGACATGGGTTCCAATTCGATCTGCATCAAGGACATGGCCGGACTGCTCAAGCCCGCGCCTGCCTATGATCTGGTGAAGGGGATCAAGCGGGCCTGCGGTGAAGAGACACTGGTTCACGTGCACACGCACGCGACCACCGGCGTGACGTTGGTGAGCCTGATGAAGGCCATCGAGGCCGGCTGCGACATCGTGGACACCGCGATCAGCAGCCTGAGCCTTGGACCAGGACACAACCCGACCGAAGCGTTGATCGAAATGCTGGAAGGCACCGGCTACAAGACGGAAGTCGACCTAGCTCGTGTGATGAAGGTGAAGGAATACTTCGATGGCATTCGTCCGCGCTATGCCGAGTACCTCACCAACTTCAACGGTGTCGAGGCGCAAATCTTCCAGAGCCAGATTCCGGGCGGCATGATCTCCAACATGGAGAGCCAACTCAAGCAGCAGGGTGCGGGCGACAAGGTCCGCGAGGTGCTCGAAGAGGTCCCCAGAGTCCGTAAGGATGCCGGTTATCCGCCGCTGGTCACGCCCTCCAGCCAGATTGTGGGCACGCAGGCTGTATTCAACGTCCTGATGGGCCGCTATAAGGTGGTGACCGGCGAGTTCGCCGACCTGATGCTGGGCTATTACGGCACGACGCTTGGCGTAAAAAGCCAGGAAGTGGTTCAGCGCTGCATCCAGCACGCTAAGAAAAATCCGATTTCGGGCCGTCCGGCGGATCTGTTGAAGCCGGAATGGGATGAGTTGCGCGCTCAGGCGTTGGCGGTCAAAGGGTGCAACGGTTCGGACGAGGATGTACTCACGTACGCCATGTTCCCGCCGGTTGCCACCAAGTTCTTCGCCACTCGCCACGAAGGCCCGAAGAACGTGGGCAAAGACCCGGCCAAGGATAAGCGCAGCCGCTGCGGCGGATGCCGCTACGACGGCGAAGCCCGCCAACAGCGGACAGGGTGCGATCACCGAGCCGGTCTCTTATGTGGTGACGGTTGGCGGCAAGTCGCACACCGTGACTGTGGCCCCAGCGGAGTAGCTTTTTTCATGCTAGAACGCATTTATAACCAGCGCGCCGCGGCAACGCGGCGCTCTACAAAAATACAATGGCTATTGAAGAGAAGATCAAACAACTCGAAAAGAAACGCGGCCATCTGAAAAACGGTGGCGGAAAAGACAAGCTGGAAAAACAACGCAAGAGCGGGAAAATGACTGCCCGCGATCGCGTCGAAACGCTTGTGGATGCGGACAGCTTCCAGGAAGTTGGACTGTTCGCAGAGCATCGCGCTGTCAACTTCGGCATGGCGGGCAAGGAATTCGCGGCTGACGGCGTGATCACCGGCGCGGCGACGGTGGATGGACGTTTGATCCACCTGGCCAGCCAGGACTTCACAGCGGGCGGCGGGTCGGTGGGCGAAGTGCACGCCGACAAGGTCGTTGAGATGATGAAAATGTCACTCAAGACTGGATCGCCTTTCGTGCTGATCAACGATTCGGGCGGGGCGCGCGTGCAGGAAGGTATCGACGCACTCGGCGGCTACGCGCGGATTTTTTACAACAACACCATGCTGTCAGGCGCAGTGCCGCAGATTTCGCTGATCTGCGGACCGTGCGCGGGCGGTGCGGCTTACAGCCCGGCGCTGACTGACTTCATCATTCAGACCAAGGGCGCGCAGATGTTCATCACGGGGCCGTCGGTGATCAAGCAGGTGACTGGCGAAATCGTCACGGGCGAACAGCTGGGCGGACCCGGCGCGCAGATGAATTACTCGGGCGTGGTTCATTTCGTCGCGGAGAACGACGAAGAAGCCGTGTACACCTGCAAGCGCCTGCTGAGCTTTCTGCCGTCGAACAACCTGGAAGATCCGCCCCGACAGCCGTTCGACGAAGCGCTGCATGCCTGATCCGGCAATGAACGATATCGTTCCGGAAGACGGCAAGAAGGCCTATGACATGCGCAATGTGATTGTGCGCGTGCTTGATCACGCCGATTTCCTGGAAGTGCAGCCGAACTACGCGCAGAACATGATCGTGGGCTTCGGCCGCGTCGCTGGACGTCCGGTCGGCATCGTTGCGAATCAGCCTAACGTAATGGCGGGCGCGATCGACATCAACGCTTCCGACAAATCATCGCGCTTCATTCGCTTCTGCAACGCGTTCAACATTCCGCTGCTGACGTTCGTGGACGTTCCGGGCTTTATGCCGGGCGTGCAGCAGGAATACGGCGGAATTATCCGCCACGGCGCGAAGATGCTGTTTGCTTACTCGGCCGCAACGGTTCCGAAGATCACGATTATCGTCCGCAAAGCTTACGGCGGCGCTTACATCGCCATGTGCTCGAAGGATCTTGGCGCGGACCGCACGATCGCATTCCCGACGGCTGAAGTCGCCGTCATGGGCGCGGAAGGCGCCGCCGAGATCGTATTCCGCAAGGAAATCAGCGAAGCCGAAGACAAGGTTGGCAAGCGCAAAGAGATGATCGAGATGTACCGCAGCGCTTTCTCGACGCCATATGTGGCTGCGCGCACGCCGCCTGGTGGACGACATGATCGAGCCGGCCGACACCCGCAAGTACGTGGCGCACGCGCTCGAAGCACTGCACACCAAACGCGAACTTCGGCCGCCAAAGAAGCACGGACTGATTCCACTCTAAGAATGGATCGGAAATGGAAACGAACCAGCCGGCATGGAGGAATTAGCCTTGGGACCCGCATTACTTATTACTGCCTCTCTCGATTCTGGCGGGCTATCTCGCCGGAGCAGTCACGTCGCGCCGTACGCGCCGTGAAATCGACGATCTCAAAACGATGGTTGCTGGATTGCAGGCGCCGACCGCGCCTGTGCCCGTTGCTGTCGTCACACCCGCGGCGGCCGCAGCCGCAGCGCCGTCCGCACCCGTGAAAACGGAAGCGGTGCGGCGCCTGCGCCGCCGCCACGGACGAAGTTACGCCTGAAATCCTGATGGTCTTGTCGGCCGCGGTGGCCGCGTTTCTCGGGAAGAAAGCGCGAGTCCGCAGTGCGCGCGATGCTGCGTCCGCTCGGCGCAAGCGCCTGGGCGCAGCAAGGTCGCGTGTTCGTGCAGGCTTCGCATAGCCTGCCACACCGGCCGCGTTAATTAGATGCCGCGGAGCGGACCTTGCCGAAAGGTCAGGATCCGTTCGAACGCGGCGTTCCACATATTCATAAGGAGTCGATTTTGAAACTCAATATTACTATTGATGGCAAATCTTACGAAGTCGATGTGGAAGTAACCGAAGACGATCGCGGACCTTCTTTGGGTCCAGTGCCCTACTACTCCGCATCGCCCACCTCTGTCGCATCAGCGCCTCCGCCGCTGCCTGTCGCGGGCGGCGCTCCCGGTTCGAACGGGCATGTGACGAGGGAAAGTCTGCCGCAGCCCGATTGCCGGCCTCGTGGCGCGCATCAACGCGCAGGCGGGTCAGCAGATCAGGTCAACGACCCGATACTGGTGCTGGAAGCCATGAAGATGGAAACCAACATCACTGCACCCGTGGCCGGCAAGATCAAGGCGATCAACGTCGCCGTCGGCGATGCCGTGCAAGTCCGGCACCGTTATGGTGGAATTCGAGTAAATTTCATAAAGCGCAGCCCGCGCACCGGGTGATGCTGGCGCGGGTGGCGGGCTGCCAGGTTTCTTTTTTGTAGCGCCGGTAAGTTGTAAGAAAGGCTTACTATATGTCTCAGGAAGAGCTGGCGAAGGTTCCTGGATTCCTGTTCGTTGATCACATCGCAATCGCGGTGAAGCAGGGCGAACTGGATGCCCAGGTGAAGGCGTACGAACTGCTGGGTTTTCAGGAAATCCATCGTGAGGAAGTGCTCGGTGAAAGATCAGGTGCGGGAAGCGTTGCTGAAGATCGGCGGCGGACCCGAACCTGGTTCAGTTGCTGGAACCGCTGACCCCGGAATCGCCCGGTGCGAAGGGCTTGGAAAAGCAGCGGCGGCCGCGACTACATTCGCGCACATCGGCATTTCGCGTGAAGAACGCGCAGGCGGCTTTCGACTATATGAAGGACGCCGGGTTTTCAATCATCGACACGGCGCCACGCAAGGGCTCACGCGGCACAACGGTCTTTTTCGTCCACCCGAAGTCGCGCCCGGACACCCCGTTCGGCGTGCTGCTCGAAGTGGTCGAGGATCCAAGCGAGGCATAAGAGAAGACTATGAGCGAGAAAGAAACCAGACTTCTGGCGGAATTTCCTCCGGTCTCGACCGCCGAGTGGGAAGCTGTCATCCAAAAGGACCTAAAAGGCGCCGATTACGCCAAGCGGCTGCACTGGCAGACCGACGAAGGCATCACTGTCAAAGCCGTACTACCGCAGCGAAGACCTGAACGGGCTCGAGTATCTGGGCACCGCTCCGGGCCAGTATCCCTTACACGCGCGGCACGGGCGCTTCGGCTGACTGGAAGATCCGCGAAGAGATCGAAGTGGACGATGCCGCTGACGGCCAACGCAGCGCGCAAGCGCGCCATCGCAAAGGGCGCGGAAGAGATCGCGTACGTAGGCGTGAAAGCTGATACGGATCTGCGCAACGTTGCTGGGCGGTTTGGATCCGATTGCCGTGCATTTCATCGCCGGCGCGGATGCTCCCGCTGTGCTCGCCGCGCTGATCGAGCATATGAAGACGAAGCCGCTCAGCGGCTCCATCGATTACGATCCGCTGGCGAATCCGGCGCAGGCCGTGGAATTCGCGAAAGCCGCTTCCGGCCGGCTTCCAGGCCGTTCGCTCTTGCAGGCGGCACATTTCCACGAAGCGGGCGCGACCTCTGTGCAGGAACTGGGCTTTGCTCTTGCCGCCGGCGTCGAAGCACTGGCGGCACTGACCGAAGCCGGACTCGACGTCGATCGGCGGCACCGAAGTTCTTCTTCCGTTTCGCCGTGGGTTCGAATTACTTTTTCGAGATCGCGAAGCTGCGCGCCGCGCGGCTGTTGTGGGCGCAAGGCCGTCAGTCGCTTCCAACCGAAGAACGAAGCGTCGGCGAAAGCCGCGATCCACTCGCGCACCTCGCGCTGGAACAAGACGATCTACGACCCTACGTGAACATGCTGCGCGCGACCACGGAAGCGATGTCGGCCGCATTGGGCGGCTGTGATTCGCTGGCGGTGGGCTCGTTCGAGAAACCTACCGGCAGCCGGACGAGTTCAGCAGGCAGCTGGCGCGCAACACGCAGATCATCCTGAAGAAAGAAGCGTGGCTCGATCGCGTGGCAGACCCGGCAGCGGGTTCCTACTACGTCGAAGTGCTCACGGATTCCATGGCGCGCGAAGCCTGGAAGCTGTTCCAGGAGGTCGAAGCAAAGGGCGGGTTCGTCAAAGGCGGCGGAGTTTATCGCCGAGGAGATCGAAGAAGTCGCGTGCCGCGAAGGAAGCCGCGGTCGCAACGCGCCGGCGCACCATCTGGGCACCAACCAGTATCCGAACCTGAAGGAGAAAATGCTGCCGGAGATCAAGCGCACTCCTGCCGAGGGTACTCCGAGCGCGGCGCTGAAGTATTCGAGGCGATTCGCCTGCGCACCGAGCGTCACGCGGCCGCCGGTGGCAAGACCCCGATGTTCCTGCTGGCCCAGATCGGCGATCTGAAAATGCGCAAGGCGCGCGCCGGTTTCGTCACCAACTTCTTCGGTTGCGCCGGATTTGAGATTGTTTCGCGCAGCTTTGAAAGCGCGGAGCAGGCGGCGAAAGCAGCCAAGATTGGCCGCCGACGCTGTCGTGCTGTGCAGTTCCGACGAAGAGTACCCGGCGCTTGCCGGGCCGCTGGTCAGCCAGGCTGGCGTTCCCGTGATCGTCGCCGGATATCCGAAGGACGCGATCGAGCAGTTGAAGAAGGATGGCGTGGCGGATTTCGTACACGTCCGCAGCAACGCCGCCGAGACGCTGATTGCCTGGCAGCAAAAGCTGGGGGTGAAAGGATAGCCATGCGTCCAGATTTCACGAAAATCGATTACAAACCCGAAGTAAGCGGGACCGCGGCGCAAGCCGGAAGGCGAGTGGCTGGCTCCGGAACACATTGCCTTCAGCCCTACTACACCAGAGAAGAGCTGGCCGACATGGAGCACCTGGAGTACGCCGCCGGCGTTGCGCCGTATCCTGCGCGGACCGTATTCCACGATGTACGTGATGCAGCCCTGGACCGTCCGGCAGTACGCCGGGTTCTCGACCGCCGAGGAATCCAACGCCTTCTACCGCCGCAATCTGGCGGCCGGGCAGAAGGGCCTCTCGGTCGCGTTCGACCTGGCAACGCACCGCGGCTACGATTCCGACCACGAGCGCGTGGCGGGCGACGTCGGCAAGGCCGGCGTCGCGATCGACTCCGTGCTGGACATGAAGATGCTCTTCGACCAGATCCCGCTCGACCAGATGTCGGTGTCGATGACCATGAACGGCGCGGTGCTGCCGGTCATGGCGTTCTACATCGTGGCGGCGGAAGAGCAGGGCGTGCCGCCGAGAAGCTCAGCGGAACCATTCAGAACGACATTCTGAAAGAGTTCATGGTCCGCAACACGTACATCTATCCGCCGATGCCCTCGATGCGGATCATCGGCGACATCTTCCGGTACTGCTCGGAGAACATGCCGAAGTTCAACTGCATCAGCATCAGCGGCTATCACATGCAGGAAGCGGGCGCGACGGCCGACATCGAGCTGGCCTACACGCTGGCCGACGGGCTGGAGTATCTGCGCACGGGCATCAAGTCCGGGCTGAGCGTCGACGAGTTTCGCGCCGCGCCTCGTCCTTCTTCTGGGACATCGGCATGAACCACTTCATGGAGATCGCCAAGATGCGCGCCGCCCGCTTGCTGTGGGCGAAGATCGTGAAGCAGTTCAATCCGAAGAACCCGAAATCGATGGCGCTGCGCACGCATTCGCAGACTTCCGGCTGGAGCCTGACGGCGCAGGATCCGTTCAACAACGTGGCGCGGACGTGCATCGAAGCGATGGCGGCGGCGCTGGGCCACACCCAGTCGCTGCACACCAACGCGCTCGACGAAGCGATCGCGCTGCCCACGGATTTCTCGGCGCGCATCGCGCGCAACACGCAGATCTACCTCCAGGAAGAGACCGGCATCACGCACGTGGTCGATCCGTGGGCCGGCTCCTACTACGTCGAGAGCTGACGCATGAGCTGATGCACACGCGCCTGGCAGCTGATCGAGGAAGTCGAAGAGCTCGGCGGCATGGCGAAGGCCATCGAGACCGGCTTGCCGAAGATGCGCATCGAAGAGGCCGCCGCCCGCAAGCAGGCGCGCATCGATTCGGGCAAGGACATGATCGTCGGCGTGAACAAGTACAGGCTGGAAGCGAAGACGCCGATCGATGTGCTCGAGGTCGACAACACTGCCGTGCGCGAGTCGCAGATCGGGCGGCTTGGACAGAGTGCGCCGACGCGCAATCGGCGACGGTGCAAGCCGCGCTGGACGCGCTGACCAGGTGCCGCCGAGACGGGCGAAGGCAACCTGCTGGAGCTGGCTGTGGAGGCGGCGCGGAAGCGCGCCACCCTGGGCGAGATTTCCGCTGCGCTCGAAAAGGTCTACGGGCGCTATCAGGCCGTGATCCGTTCGATCTCCGGCGTATATTCGGCCGAGAACGCCAAGGACGAGAACTTCCAGAAGGCGCGCAAGCTGGCCGACGAGTTCGCGCAGCGGAAGGCCGCCGTCCGCGCATCCTGATCGCCAAGATGGGCCAGGACGGCCACGACCGCGGCGCGAAGGTGGTCGCCACGGCGTTCGCCGACCTGGGCTTCGACGTCGATATCGGTCCGCTGTTCCAGACCCCGAGGGAAGTGGCGCGCATGGCGGTGGAGAACGACGTCCACGTGGTGGGCGTATCTCGCTGGCCGCCGGGCACAAGACCCTGGTGCCGGAAGTGATCGCGGAGCTGAAGGCGCTGGGCCGCGAGGACATCCTGGTCATCGTCGGCGGCGTCATTCCGCCGCAGGATTACGAGTTCCTGTACGATGCCGGCGCGGCGGAGTCTATCGGCCCGGGCACCGTGATCCCGGTGTGCGCCAGCAGATCCTGCAGATCCTCACCGGTGAACGTGCGTAGAAGGCGTAATTAAGGCTGGAGCGACTCGCTCGCCTCACAATGCGCTTGGTTGTCAGAATTGCCACTAGACCTGGAAGGACGCACTCTCCGTGCAGAAAGGAGTGGAGCAGGTGCAAGGCCCCGGCCGGAGTCATAGCGCGTTCACGCCGCCGCCCGCGCCTGCACGCTTCCGAATACGTTGACGGAGTGCTGAGCGGCGACCGCGCGATTCTGGCGCGGGCCATCACGGTGATCGAGAGCTCGCGCTCGGATGACACCGAACTGGCCCAGGAATTCTGGAAGCACTGCCTGCCGCATACGGGCAAGTCCGTGCGCGTCGGCATCACCGGTGTGCCCGGGGCCGGCAAGAGCACCTTCATCGACGCGCTCGGGCATGTACCTCACGCGCGAGCGCGGCGAGAAGGTCGCGGTGCTGGCCGTCGATCCCAGTCAGCCAGCTCTCGGGCGGCTCGCATCCTCGGCGACAAGACCCGCATGGAGCGGCTGTCCAGCGACGAGAAGGCGTTCATCCGGCCCTCGCCATCGAGCGGCTCTCTCGGCGGTGTGGCGCGGCGCACGCGCGAGACGATGCTGCTGTGCGAAGCCGCGGGCTATCGAAACATGATCGTGGAGACGGTGGGCGTCGGGCAGTCTGAGACGACTGTGCGCTCCATGGTCGATTTCTTTCTGCTGCTGATGCTGGCCGGCGCCGGCGACGAACTGCAGGGCATCAAGCGCGGCATCATGGAGATGACCGATCTGATCGCGATCAACAAGGCCGACGGCGACAACCAGGACCGCAGGCCGAGCGCGCGCCAGTCGCGAATACGCCAACGCGCTGCATCTGTTTCCCGCCCAGCCCGACGGGCTGGACGCCGCGCGTGGTGACCTGTTCGGCGCGCACGGCGAAGGCATCGCGCGCATCTGGGATGCGTGCTGGAGCATCAACAGCCTGCTCGAGGCACACGGATTCTTTGAAAAGATCCGCGCGCCGCCAGGTGAAGCAGTGGATGCACGAAGTGATTGAGCACGGGCTGAAGAGCGGTTTCGCAGCAATCGCGAAGTGTGCCGCAGCCCTGCCCAAGTTTGAAGAGGACGTGCTCGAGGGCCGCATCAGTTCATTTCGGGCCGCGCGAACGATTACTGACCATTACTACAGGGAGAACAACATGATCAATTCCTTTTCCACGTCTGACCGCTGAAGAAGCCGCCAGCCATGATTCAGCACGGCCAGACCGTCGGCTTCAGCGGATTCACGCCCGCCGGCGCGCCGAAGGCGATTCCGCTGCGCTATCGCGGACACGCGCCATGGCGGAGCACGAAGCCGGCCGCGAATTCCAGATCGGCGTGCTGACCGGCGCCTCCACCGGACCTATCGCTGGATGGCGCGCTGGCCAAGGCCGAGGCGATCAGTTTCCGCACGCCGTACCAGTCCAACCCCGTCCTGCGCAAGCGCATCAACGCCGGCGAGACGCGCTTCTTCGACATGCACCTGTCGATGCTGCCGCAGGCCGTGCGCTACGGCTTCCTGGGTCCCGTGCACTGGGCCGTGGTGGAAGCATCCGACATCACGGCGGGCGGCGGCATCGTGCTGACCTCCTCGGTCGGCGCGGCGCCCACATTCTGCCAGAAGGCCGACAAGATCGTCATCGAGCTGAACACGAAGCATCCCCCGACGCTGCTCGGCATGCACGACATCTATGAACCCGCCAGCCCGCCGGACCGCCGCGAAGATCCCGATCTACGCGCCTTCGGACCGCATCGGCTCGCCGCTGATCAAGGTGGATCCGGCAAAGATCGTCGGCGTCGTCGAGACGGATCTGGACGACGAAACCGGCGGCTTCGACGCAGCCGACCCCACCACCGATACGATCGGCAATAACGTCGCCGAGTTTCTGGCCGAACGAAATCACAGCCGGCCGCATTCCGAAGAGTTCCTGCCGATGCAATCCGGCGTGGGCAACATCGCCAACGCCGTGCTCGGCGCGCTCGGCGCGCATCCCGGAATTCCGCGTTCGAGATGTACACCGAAGTGCTGCAGGATTCCGTCGTCAAGCTGATGCAGAACGGGCGCGTCACGTTTGCGTCGAGTTGCTCGCTGACCGTCAGCAAGGACGCAGCTCAAGGCGGTCTACGACAACCTGGAATGGTTCCGCAAACGCATCCTGCTGCGCCCGCAGGAGATCTCGAATCATCCCGAAGTCGTGCGCCGCCTCGGCATCGTTTCGATCAACACCGCGATCGAAGTCGATATCTTCGGCAACGTGAATTCGACGCACGTCATGGGACGCCAGATGATGAACGGCATCGGCGGTTCGGGCGACTTCACGCGCAACGCTTACCTGTCGGTCTTCACCTGCCCGTCAACGGCCAAGGGCGGCAAGATCAGCACCATCGTGCCGCTGGTGAGCCACATGGATCACAGCGAACACTCGGTGCAGATTGTCGCCACCGAGCATGGCGTCGCCGACCTGCGCGGCCGTGCGCCGCTCGAACGCGCCGAATTGATCATCAACAATTGCGCGCACCCCGAATTCCGCGAGCAATTGCGCGCCTACCTGTCGATGGTGGTCGGCGGCCACACGCCCCAGACGCTGGGTTCGGCATTCAAGATGCACGAACAGTTCATCAGGAGCGGCGACATGCGCGGTGTCGAGTTCGAACAGCCAGTAACTGCCTAATCCGGCAAAGAGAGGCACGCGCGTAAGCAAGTGCGCACTTGCTTACGCGGCGTGCCTCTGTTAGTATCAAAGAAACAGAGGATGCCCACCCACGAACTTGTCCGCCGCGAGCTAATGCCCGCGTATCCAGAATTTCTCCGTTGTAATTCAACCGCCGAACTGGAGCAGCTATCGCTATATCAGTCGCTTAAGCCCCATGTAGACACGGTCCTTAATACCGCCGAAACGGGCGATTACCGGCTGATCGAAGCTCCCGCGAAAGAGCGCTATCGCATCGTCGCGTGGAACATTGAGCGCGGTAATGAATTCACGGGACAGCTTGAAGTTTTCCGCCATCATCCGTACATCAAAGACGCCGACATCTTGCTGCTGACTGAGGCCGATATCGGTATGGTGCGGTCTGGCAATCGCAACGTGGTGAAGGAATTTGCGCGCGAACTCGGCATGACGTATGCATTCGTGCCGTGCTATCTGAGCTTGGTGAAAGGTTCCGGAGTTGAGTATTTCACCGAAGGCGAAAACGATCTTGGACTGCATGGCAACGCAATTCTGAGCCGCTATCCGATGACCCACCTTCACCCCATCCGGCTGAAGAACGGGCGCGACAAAATGAGGGGCCGCGAAAAACGTCTGGGCACACAAGCTGTGCTTGCCGCCGATATTGCGTTGCCGAACCTGCCGCTGACTGCAGTGTCGGTGCACCTGGACGCGCAATCGACGCAGAAGCATCGCGCTGCCCAGATGCGACAAATTCTCGACAAGATTGCACCCGGCGGTCCCGCAATATTGGGTGGCGATTGGAACACGAGCACGTATGATTCCTCACACGCTTTCTATGCCATCTGCGGCTTCTGGCTGCGCGTCCTCATGGGCGTCGATCACGTGATCCGAAACCACTACCTGCATCCGGAGAAGCATTTCGAACGGGAATTATTTCAACTGCTCGAAGCGCGCGCTTTCGATTTCCGCAACAGCAAATCATGGGCGAACGTACCACCTGGTACGACATGGACGAGGCCGGACCGGATCAAAACCTGCGTGAGTGGGTGCCCGATTGGTGCTTCCCGTTCATACACTGGGCCTTGCGCGATCACGATAACAAGTGTCCCCTTGAAGCTGGACTGGTTCGCCGCGCGCGAACTCGCGTGCCGTAATCCGATCGTGATCCACGACGTGCGTGAAAAGCGTCCCGAACCGCTCTCGGATCACGACGCCATTGGTGTCGATGTCATAGCGCGCTAAGAAACGCGACCAGATCTGCCTTGTCCCTCTCGCTCAGGCCAAGCTGGAAGCGCGTTTCATAGGAACTGCCAAGACGGCAGTACCCGTCTATACACCGAGAGTTGGCCTGGAATGGGCGCGCAATTGTACGGATCATCAATGGAGAGCAACGTGTATTCGGCGTTCGCCGGGATCGGCAACTGGACACGAATCAGACCCTTGTTCAGGAGCAGGCTGTAGGCAGCGCGGGCCTTATTCAGCGACGACACATCAGCTTCCGCGCAGTTGGAGCCGTCGTTGGTGCGGAACAATGGGTCACGTCCGCTGCTCACTTCAAAACGCTGCTTGATTTCAGGCGGCGCGATACTCCAGGCCTCGCCGGGTTGGTGACACGAACCACACGAGCGCCCGTTTGTGCCAAGCCTCTGAAAAAACGGGCCGGTCAAGTCTAACGAGCCATTTGTAGTGAAGGTGCCGAGCGCTCCCGCCGGGTTGGGGAACACAAATGTTTTAGAAGTTTTCTCATCCGCCACAAGGTCTAGACAGAATGAAGCGGCAAAAATAAGCAAGGTGGAAACCAGCAATTTGCTCATGAGGCACTCCGTTAAGGAAATCTAACATGGAAGTTAAGAAAGTCAAATAGAAATTTCCCACGCCGAAATTCCAGAATGCTTGCCGCCTCCGCTCCGTTTGTGATGTACTGCTCAACATGAAAATGCAATTCCTGCTCGCCTTCGCGCTGGCGCTTCCGCTTGCCGCGCAGGTCAAAATAACGCAGAGCGGCAACGTCGTTAAGGTCGAAATCGATGGTAAGCCTTATACCGACTTCTTCATGGGCGATAGCGCGGCCAACAAGCCCTATCTGCACCCACTGCGTAGTGCTACCGGAACAATCGTCACGCGCCATTTCCCAATGGAAAAGGTGGAAGGTGAAGTCTATGATCACCCGCACCACCGCGGCTTGTGGTTCAGCCACGGCGACGTGAACGGCATCGACTTTTGGGCCAATGAGAGTTCCTACAAGAAACCGAAACTGGGGAAGATTGTCCTCAAGAAGCTCAATGGCGTAAAGAGCGGCCAGAAGTCAGGTTCGATCAACGCGACGTTCAACTGGAACGAACCCGACGGAAAGACGCTGCTTACCGAAGATCGCGTGATGACTTTCTACTCCGATCCGAAACTGCGCACTATCGATATCGATGTGAAGCTGACCGCGGTTACTCCCGTGAAATTCGGTGACACGAAGGAAGGCTGCTTCGCGATTCGTCTGGCCACGCCGATGGATGAAAAACACACCGGCAAGATGGTGAGCTCTGACGGCGCAGTTGGGGAAAAACAGATTTGGGGCAAAGCTTTTCCGTGGGTCGATTATGTCGGCCAGCTCGATGGCAGACCGTCGGCGTGGCAATATTCGATAATCCCGCAAATCCGAATGCGCCCACACACTGGCACGCGCGCAGCTACGGCCTGTTCGCCGCAAATATCTGGGGCATGCATGATTTCCTGAACGACAAGACAAAGGATGGCAGCATGACGCTGGATCCCGGCAAGAGCCTGCGCTTCCGCTATCGTGTCGTGATTCATTCAGGCGATACAGCCGCAGCCAATATTGCCGATCTGTACAAGCAGTACACGAAGTAGTTACGGCGCCACTGCAATATCCACCTGGTCGTGGAAGCCATCAACGGTTTCCACGGCCAGCGCAATACCCGCTCCCGTGGGGGCGTCCTTAGGGACGAAGACGTTGAGTTGATACAACCCCGCCAGGCCCGGCGCCAACCCCTGAAAAAATACATCCGCTTTCCTGCCGCCGATATATACGTTCGCAGGCGACTGCAGAACGCTGAGCGTTGACGATGGCGCGGATGCTCCGTCGGCAACGGCTGGGGTCACCGCACCGAGTCCGGTGAGAAAGATCTGCACCGCTTCCCCGCGTTTTGCCGGTGCGGTTGCACTTACCAGTGAAAAGTTCGAATGCAGAATCGCGCCGGGGCCGATACCCGCGGGAGGCACTGTAAAAACGCCTGGAGACGTTTTCGCAAGCGGCAGCACTACGGCGTTGGAACGCACACCATTATTGTTGACGACGATGGTGGCTGTCGAGCCCGTCTGCGGCAAACGGGATCAAGCGCGCTTATCTGCGTGCCGGAAACCAGATAAAGCGCGGAGGGGATTTCGTTCACCAGCACCTGCACTCCGGAAAGGCTTTTCGGGAACGGCAGCGATGCAGCGACTTCCTGTCTGGGCGCGAGTCCATTACCGAACAACGTGATAAACGAACCCGGCGATAGCGGAGCGCCGGCCGGAGCGAAGCTGGCCGCATTCACAATGCCCTGCGGATTGAGGAACACGCCCGTAGCCGTTCACAGCCGGCATGCGTATGCCGAACAGCAGTTCATAATTATCCGAATCGAACTGCAGCACATTACCGCGGAGAAGGCCTGCCCGTTCGCGCTGAGCGCAAGCAGTTCGCCTTGCAGCACTCCGGGGCTGTTGCTCGAAAGCGCGTAATTGTTGAGTCCGGTGAAATCCGAGAACACCTTCCGGCGCACGCACGCGACGGCTCCAGACCAATGCGCCGTTTCCATTCGAACTGGCCGAACCGGCGAAGGAGCTCAGACGCCCGCGCTCCAGCTTCAGACCCGCGCCCCAGAATCGCCCATTGAATGCGTTGGACGATTGCGTGCCCGTGAGCGCCTTCGTCGCGATGAAAATATCGTGACCGCCGCCCGCAACGGAACCGCCGATCAGCAGGTTGCCATCCGCTGAGAGAAATACCGATTTTGTGCCGCTGATCAGTTGCGATTGGGAAGCCACGCTGGGCGGAATTGGAAGATCGAGTCGCCCCGTTCCGTCCGCAAAAAGTGCATACGTCGCGCCTTGCACCGTCTGCGCCAGCGGTTGGTCGCCCAGATTCGCAGCATGTCCATTGACCCTGACTTCGCCGAACGCACCCTGCCCATCTGGAGTCATGCGAACCGATGCGCCGCGCACCACCGACAGCGTTGGCCTGCGGGAAATCGAGTGGTCGATCCGTACCAGACTCCACTCATGGAAGCGTCAGATACGCCTCCGGTCGGGGCCGGTACAGCGATCAGGAAATCGGCAATGCCGGCGGTTTCCGTGCTCGATCCGACGAGCGCGCCATTGCCGAGTCGTGCATTGATCACCACAGCCGTTTCGCTGCGGATTGGTCATGCTGACGATCCCGCCGGAGCCGACCGTGTATTTCCACTGCCGTTGATGCTCTTCACATCGCCGGGTCCGCTGGTCTGCGTGCCGTTATAAGTAAAGCCGCCATTGCCGTCGAAGACTAGCGAATCCAGCCAGACTGCTGGCGTCGGACAGACCGCCTGAGCCGTTGTCAACCAGCAGCACATGCCGCAAGAAATACTTTCCGTTCAGCGACTTATTATCCAAAAGCTGACCATTCAAGCTGACGGCAAACAGTGCCAGGCACCCCAATGCCAGTGTGTACTTCATGACGTCATTGTAGTCATCATGCTCTGACGTAATTAAAAGCATTTAATAGTACCACGAAGAGCGTACCTAAGGCGATTTAAGTACGCAACTCTGCATACAAAACAGGGGTTTCTACGGTAGCATCGAAAAAAGGGGAACTGGGCATGGGGCGAAAAAGGCGAATTCCACGATATTTGCTGGGTTAGTTGCTGTGTCGGCGATGACGTTGACCGGAGCCGGTCTGTGGAATCTGCAAACGTACACGCGGCAGACAACGACGAGTTAAACGTCTGATCACGCCGAATGCACAATTTTCGGGCCGCAGCGCGAAAAATTCACAAACACCGGATTGAAGGAACCGCGAAACCGTTACAGCGCGAGCGCCATGACGATGTCGGTGGTCGCTCAATTCCGGTTCGTAACTCCTACGGTAATTCCTCCTCTGTCCCGGGTGGCAGTCGCACAAACTCTTATCAGCAACTCAACCAAATGGGAACAATCGATAAGTTCCTGTTTGGCGCAATGGAAGATGCCGGCGTGCGGCCCAGCCGATTCGGCCAATGATTTCGAGTTCATGCGGCGCATCACGCTGGACCTCACAGGGCGCATCCCGACCCAGGACAAGCTGCTTAGCTTCGTCGCGGACACCTCCTCGGATAAGCGCGCAAAGCTGATCGACGAACTGCTGCAATCACCCGAGTGGGTTGACAAATGGACAATGTACTTCGGCGACCTGCTAAGGAATACGGACCGCATTGATTCGCAGAGCGTGGCAGCGCTACTTTCAGGGCCGCAACGCATTCTATAACTGGACGAAGGCCTCGCTGGCAGCCAATAAGCCCTACGATCAATTGGTTCGCGAAGTCATCGGCGCCAAAGGCGAGAATAGCTGGGAAGACGCGCAGGGCGCGATCTAACTGGACAGTCGGCGGAATTGTGCAGGGCGGTCCGGCACAGGATATTTATGACCAGCAGGCTGCCAACGTAGCCGAGACTTTTCTGGGCATGGCGCACATGAATTGCATCATGTGTCACAACGGGCGCGGCCACCTGGATCTGCTGAGCCTGTGGGGCAAATCCGCAACGCGTACCTCTGCCTGGAATCTGGCTGCGTTCTACTCGCACACTACTCAGACGCGTACGCCTTCGGTCGCCGGGCAAACGCAGCCTTATTACTGGGCCGTGCGCGATAATATGGATCCGCGCGCGATCGACTACCGACTGAATACGACCACCGGCAACCGTCCTGCGCGCGCGCCCATCGGCACCGTCAGCGTAATGCACTCCGGTCTATCCATTCAGCGGAGTTGCGGCGAAGCCGGGCGAAAAATATCGCGACGTGCTGGCTCGTGAAGTTACCAAAGACTTCCAGTTCGCGCGCGCCACGGTCAACTACATCTGGAAGGAATTCTTCACGGTTGGTCTTGTGGAACCGGTGAATCAGTTTGATCTGGCGCGGCTCGATCCGGACAATCCTCCGCCGGATCCATGGACTCTGCAGCCCTCGAATCCACGACTGCTGAATGCACTCGCGCAGGACTTCATCAACAGCGGCTACGATTTAAAGCGCTGATGCGTCAGATGGCGAACTCGCAGGCTTACCAGCTTTCGTCGCGCTACAGCGGGGAGTGGAATCCGGCGTGGGAAAAACTGTATGCCCGCAAACTGGTCCGGCGTTTGTGGGCCGAAGAGATTCACGATTCGATCGCGATGGCCAGCAATATCCTGCCGACCTATAACATCAACATGCCGAGCGGCTGGACCGTCAGGTATGCGATGCAACTGCCGGAACCGCGCGGATTACCGGGCGGCGCAGCCGGAGTTTTTCTCGACAGCTTCCTGCGCGGAAATCGTGAGGATGACGACCGCCGCTCTGAGGGTTCGCCCTCCCAGGCGCTCAGTCTGATGAACGACAGTTTTGTTATGTCGCGAACCAAATCCAGCGGTAGCGGCGCTACGGCAAGTCTGTTGGCGAAGTACCTGAATACGAATGACGAGACGCTGGTGGTCGAATCTCTACCTCACGGTGCTTTCGCGCAATCCGACGGATGCGGAAAAAAGTGCAGCTTTAGCGAGCCTGAAGACCGGCGTTCGCTCTCAGAAGGCCGAGAACCTGTTGTGGTCGCTCTACAACAAGGTTGATTTCATCTTCAATTACTAGGGGGCTGGCATGAACGGGCAGAACAAATTCGACAAATTCGTGGAGAAGTACCCGCAGCCGCATCGCAATTTTTTTGAGCGACCGCACCTTAGCCGGCGTAATTTCTTCAGTCTGGCGGGAGCCGGAATCACAGCTTCGTTCCTCGGGGGGAGGTTGGGCGCGCAGGACATCGCCGCCCAATCTCAAGTTACTCCGATCAACAAAGCGAAGAACGTAATCTTCATTCTGTTGGCCGGGGCTGCCAGCCACACCGATACGTTCGATCTGAAAGAAGTTGCCGGCACAACGCCAGCCAGTATGGCGCGCCACGACGATTGACGGCGTGCGCTGGCCCACGGGTGTTTTGCCAAAGCTGGCCACGCAACTGCCTCACATGGCGATCGTACGCTCAGTCACTTCCTGGAACCTGCAGCATTCACTAGCTCAGACGTGGCTGCAGATCGGCCGCAATCCGACCGCCGCACTCGGCGACATCGCGCCGAACATCGGGAGCATCATATCGATCGAGAAAGCGGCGGAGCGCAAGCCCACTCAGGTGTTCCCGTCATTCCTCGGGTTGAATTCCAATGCTGCGGTGGGATCGGGCTATCTTTCCGCTAACTACGCGCCTTTCAAGATCGCACCCTCGACGGCCGGCTTGTCGAACGTGACGAACTCCGATGGGGTCACACGCTTTCAGGATAAGTGGAGCGTGCTGCAGTCGCTCGACGGCGACCTAAGAACCAATTCACCGCTCGGGAAAGACGTCGAAAATTTTGACCTGTTCTACAAAGCGGCGCGCGGATTGATGTATAACCCCGTGGTGGATTCGGCGTTCAAATACACTGCGGCGGAAAGCCTGCGTTACGGCAACACCAGCTTCGGAAACGCCTGCCTGGTAGCCAAGCAAGTGCTGGCGGCGGATCAGGGCACGCGTTTCATTCAGATTACGCTCGGTGGCTGGGATATGCACAACGATATCTACGGCACCGCCAATGCACGCGGTACGAATATATTCACTGTTGGGAAGACACTCGATGACGGCCTTGGTGAACTGCTTGCTGATCTCAACGCCAGCGGCATGTTGAACGACACGTTGATCGTGATGATGGGCGAGTTCGGACGCACGGTTGGCAGGCTTTCCGCGCAGGGCGGTCGCGATCACTTCCTGCAGCAGTTCTGCATGTTTGCGGGTGCAGGTGTGAGAGGCGGACGGGCAATCGGCGAAACCGATGTCACTGGCGCGCGTACAATCGATTCCGGCTGGAGCCGCCAGCGTGCGATCAAGCCGGAAGACATCGAGGCAACCATCTATTCGGCGATGGGGATTAACTGGACAAACGTGCGTTACGACGATCCATTTGGGCGCGGGTTTTATCTGGTGCCGGATTCCGACAAAGACGTGTACGGCCCGATAAATGAATTGTGGGCGTAGAGGCGCGACCGTCAGGGAGTGCGTTCAGACTGCAGGCGTCATCTTCACCGGGACGCCTGACCTGACAAGCTCCGAGCGCAAATCACCAAGCGTCAAGCGCGATGCGTCGTAATCGACCGTGATCGCGTGCTGCGAGGGGTCCACCGTCACGCGATTGATGCCATACACGCCGTGCGCCTTGCCAATGCACGCGAAATCATCATCGAGCGGTCTTGTGAGTTCGAACCTGGCTTGAACTTTCGTCATTGGAAATTCAGCATACCATTCCCGCTTAGTGGCGGACCTTCCAAAGGATCTGGCGAATCATGCCGAGCCATACATCGGCATCTCGCACCGATGGCTTCATGCGGCGTACCAAGCGGCGCAGTTTGGCTTCGCTCGAAACCTGCGTCGTGGGATTCATGTAGCCCGATTCCTCCAACGTCGTGTGCAGCATTTGCGAAAGCCGTTCGAGCTGTTCCCCTTGTGCGGGTTTGATTCGGCATCGGCTCTCGTGCTGCTGCGCGCGGATTGCGAATCAGCTCATACAGGCAGATCGCGACCGCCTGCCCGAGGTTCATCGACTGGTGGCCTTCGCGCGTGGGGATCCGCACCAGCCAGTGGCAGAACGCCATGTCATCGTTCGACAGTCCAAATTTCTCCGAGCCGAACATCAGAGCGACATTTTCTGATGCGGCGTGCTTGCGAATCAGCCGTCCACCATATTCCAGGCGGCGCAGTGGATGCTGCAATTCGCGATGTCCCAGCGCCGTGGTGCCTACCACTAAGCTGCAATCGGCCACAGCCTCGGCAACTGTCGCAAACTCGCGCGCGCTTTCCATAACTGCGGAAGCATTTACAGCAGAGCGCGCCTCACGGTAGGCGACGTCGTAGGAATTAACAAGGCGGAGATCGAAGAATCCGAAGTTGCTCATCGCACGCGCGGCGGCGCCGATGTTGAGCGGGTTTCTGGGGGAGACCAGGACCACTTTCAAGCGGCCCTGGTCCAACACAACTGAAGACAATGCTAGCGCAACTCTTCCATGATGGCGTCGAGCGCTTCTTTGGACGGCCTGGTCTTGGATTCAGGCAGTGTGCCCAACGGTTCTGTGCCAAGATCCAGCAGGTCGATGAAGGTCGGCTTGTTGGTGTCAACGTAAAGCAAACCTGTCAGCACTTCACCGGCGTCCGCTGATTCATGAAGCATCTTGATGGCACCCAGCTTGTCGGTGGGATCGTAATCGCGGCCCACTTTTTTGATGCGGATGCTGGAACCATCGTGCAGCGAAACTTCCTGCACGGCGCCGTCTTCAATTTCTACGTCGATGTTTTCATACGAGGGTACGAAGTCGAGTTCGTGCAGCGGCTCTTCGTGATCCTTCATGTACGAGTAGCTCTTGGTGGAGCCGACGTGGTCATTGAAAGTCACGCAAGGAGAGATAATGTCGATCACCGACAAGCCCTTATGGGCGATGCTGGCTTTGAGAATGCTGTTCAATTGCCGCTTGTCGCCAGAGAACGAGCGCGCGACGAGCGTAGCGCCCAGTTCAATGCCGGCCAGGCAGCAATCGATTGGCGGAAGGTCGTTGATGATGCCGGTCTTGGTCTTCGAACCGACATCCGCCGTCGCCGAGAACTGGCCCTTGGTCAGCCCGTAAACGCCGTTGTCCTCGATGATATAGATCAACGGGAAATTGCGGCGCAGCATGTGCATGAATTGCCCAAGCCCGATCGAGGCGGTGTCGCCGTCGCCGGATACGATGATGCCGCGCATCGTGTGATTCGCGAGCAGTGCACCTGTACCGATAGCCGGCGCGCGTCCGTGAACGCTATTGAAACCGTGCGAGGCACTCAGGAAATAGGCGGGGGACTTGGAAGAGCAGCCTATGCCGGAAAACTTGGCAACCGTGTGCGGCTCGACGTTCATTTCGAAGAACGCTTCAATGATGCGTTCTGTGATGGCGTTGTGTCCGCATCCGGCACAGAGCGTGGTCTTGCCGCCCTTGTAAGGCAGCAGATCGAGCCCGATCCGGTTCACCTTCTTTGGGGGAGGCGTCGTTGTCGTCGTGCTCATATTCCCTCCTGCTTTACAATGTTGTCGGTAACGGTGCGTGCATCGATCGGCATGCCGTCGTAGTGCAACACACTACGCAATTTGATCAGGAGTTCGGGTTCCAGATCCAGCCGCATCATGCCGCGCAACTGCCCGTCACGATTTTGATCGATGACGTACACGCGGTCGTGCTGTTCGATGAATGCCTTCAATTCATCGGCGAACGGATATGCCTTCAGGCGCATGTAGCTCGCCACAAGACCATACTCATTTTTGAGTTGATCCAGAGACTCTTCGCCCGCGTAGCGCGAAGTTCCGCAGCACACGATCCCGATCTTCGCGTTGGGATTTATGATGATCTGCGGTTTCGGCGCGTGCTGCCGAATATGCTCGAACTTACGCACGAGCCGGTCCATGTTGTTGACGTAATCGTCCGGGCGTTCTGTGTACTGCGCCTTTTCGTTATGCCCGCTGCCACGCGTGAAGTACGCCGCGGCAGGATGATTCGTGCCAGGCAGTGTGCGATAGCCGACGCCGTCGCCGTCGATGTCCTGGTAGCGCGCAAAGCTTCCGAGCCTGTCGAGATCTTCTTTGGAAAGAACTTTGCCGCGGTTGATCGGTTCGGTCGGATACTCGAATGCGTCCGCCATCCAGTTGTTCATGCCCAGGTCGAGGTCGGTATTAACAAAAACCGGAGTCTGAAACCTTTCGGCGATATCGAACGCGACGCCGGCCATGTTGAAGCACTCTTCCGGAGAAGAGGGGAACAGCACTGGATGCCTGGTGTCACCATGCGAGAGCAGTGCATTGCTCATAATGTCGCCCTGCATCGTGCGTGTTGGCAACCCTGTCGATGGCCCGACGCGCTGGACGTCAAAAATCACGGCAGGGATGTCGGTGTAGTAGGCCAGTCCGACGAACTCGGACATCAGCGAAATTCCCGGTCCGGAGGTCGCGGTCATGGAGCGCGCGCCGGCCCAGGCTGCGCCGATCACCATGCCAATGGCTGCCAGTTCGTCTTCCGCCTGTGCGATTGCGAACGTGGCCTTGCCTGTTTCCGGGTCGATACGGAAGCGCTTCATGTAGCCGATCAGCGACTCGATCATCGATGTCGATGGCGTGATTGGATACCACGTCACCACGGTCACACCGGCGAACATACAACCCAGTGCGCTGGCGGCATTTCCGTCGATGATGATCTTGCCAGCAGTCTTATCCATGCGAGAGACCCGGAACGGATCGGTCTTTGTCAGGGAGGCAGTCGCGAATTCCTTGCCGGCCTTCACTGCATTCCAGTTCATTTCCGCGGCTTTCGCCTTTTTCGGACCGAACTGTTTTACCAGAGCCTTCTGCATCTCTTCGAGATCGATATCGAGCAGATGGGCAACCACACCGTCGTAAATCATGTTCCGCACTAGCTTGCGGAGCTTTGCTTCCGGGCACACCGGCCCAACAAGCTTGTCGAACGGTACGGGATAAAAGTGCAGATCTGAGCGGAGTTCGTTGAGCTTCAACGGCTCGTCGTAGATCACTGCCGCGCCGGCGTTCAAACCCAGGACGTCCTCGCGTGCAGTTTCAGCATTCATCGCGATAAGAAGGTCAATTTCCTTCTTACGGCCAATCCAGCCATGCTTACTGGCGCGGATTGTAAACCACGTTGGCAGACCGGCGATATTCGAGGGGAAGAGATTTTTTCCGGAGACGGGGATACCCATCTGGAAAAGAGAACGCATCAACACAGTGTTCGCGGTTTGACTCCCAGAGCCGTTTACAGTGGCAACCTGGATGCTGAAGTCGTTAACAATGTGTTCCCTGACATCACCAGAATGTGACGAGACTGGGGTCACTTCAATTGTGGACATAAGGAAACCAGAACCTTTACTGTCCCAATTATATAAAGACGCCAGCTTTTTGTGTTTTCAGAGATTACGGTGCGAATGTGCTTACTCACGTGCGCGCCTCAGATCGAACGGAGGCGCGCACGTAAGTAAGGGCGTGTTTTACTGTTCGTGTGCGTCTTCCAGGTACGTGTAACCGTTCAGGCCCTCTTCGAAAAACTTGAGCATGCGCCCTAGTTCTTCGTAGCCTATACGCCCTTCGCGCAGTGCCGTTTCCGCATCTCTGCGAAACTGTTCCAGCAGCGCGTTTGCACTGAACTGCACGTAATTCAAAACCTCGCGCACGGTATCGCCCTGAATGACAGCTTCCAGGATCGTTTCTCCCGCATCGCTCAGCCCCACGTGCACCGCGTTGGTATCGCCGAACAGGTTGTGCAGATCGCCCAGGATTTCCTGGTACGCGCCCACCAGAAACACACCGAGGTAATACGGCTTGTCGCCACCCTCGAACTGATGCAGCGGCAGCGTCTTCTTCACATCGCGCCGATCGATAAATTGATCAATCTTGCCGTCGGAATCGCACGAAATATCGCCGAGCACGCCGGCCCTGGTCGGAGCTTCGTCCAGACGATGAATCGGCATAAGCGGGAACAACTGCTTTACGGCCCAACTATCGGGCATGCTCTGGAACAGTGAGAAGTTGCAGAAATAGGTATCTGAGAGCAGCGCTTCAAGACCCTCGAGTTCTTCCGGGAAGTACTCCAGGTCCTTGGCCATCTTCAGTACGCGCCGGCAGATCGCCCAATAAAAATTCTCCGCCATGCTGCGCTGCTGTAGTGACAGATAGCCCAGACTGAAGAGATTCAGCGCGGAATCGAGCGCCTGCTGTGCATCGTGGAACGCTTCGAGCAAATTCTTCTGGCTGAGCGACTTCAAAGTTTCCAGAAGATCGATCAGCGGCTGTTCGGGATCTTCCGGCAACTCCATCAAGACGTCCTGTTCGCCGAGACCACTGACGCCCAGAACATTAAAGATCAGCAGGCTATGATACGCCGCGACCGCGCGACCGCTCTCAGTGATGATCGTCGGATGCGGCACCTCGCACTCGTCGCAAACGCTTTGTACGTGATAGATTACGTCGTTGGCGTATTCCTGCAACGTGTAATTGACGCTCGATTCGAAATCGGTTTGGGAGCCGTCGTAATCGATGCCGAGCCCGCCCCCGACATCCAGGTATTTCAAACCGGCGCCGGATTTGCTGAGGTCGGTGTAGATGCGAACTGCTTCCGTGACCGCGCCCTTGATCTGGCGAATGTTCGTAATTTGGCTGCCCAGGTGGAAGTGCAGCAACTGTAAACAGTCTTCCATGCCGAGCGCTTTCAGTCGCTCAAGCACCCTAATTGCTTCACTCACAGTGAGGCCGAATTTCGAGCGGTAGCCACCAGAGGACTTCCAGCGACCTGAACCGCGACTTGCCAGTTTGACACGCACGCCGATCGTAGGCCGAACACCGACCTTCTCGGCATATTTCAGGATCAGATCCAGTTCCGTGTACTTTTCGATGACGGGGATGATCTGCCGCCCGATCTTCTTGGCGAGCATGACCAACTCAATGTACTCGTCGTCTTTGAAACCGTTACACATGATCGGCGTATTGTTGTCCGCGATTGCGGCAACCGCCAGCAACTCCGGCTTTGAGCCGGCTTCGAGACCAAAGCCGTACGGCCGCCCGAACTGGAACACCTCTTCGACAACCTGGCGCTGCTGGTTCACCTTGATCGGGTACACACAGCAGTACCCGCCCTGGAAGCCATGCTCGGCGATCGCGGAATGGAAGGCGTCATGAATCTCGCCAAGGCGGTGCTTGAGAATGCCGGCAAAACGGATCAGGATCGGCGGTGAGATGCCGCGCAAGACCAGCGAATCGACCAGATCCTTCAGGTCGATGCCGCGTGCGGGATCTTTCTCCGGGTGAACCCAGAGATGTCCATTACCGCCGACCGAGAAATATCCCTTGCCCCAGCTGGCGACATCGTAAAGCTCTGAAGCGTCCTGCATGCTCCAGCGATCCGATGGTTCACGGACAGCGGCGTTCTCCGAGATCTTAAGATTCAATACCCCTCCAAAACTCCAAGTGTCCGACGAAACCGACTCGTGGGCAAGTACAATTTTAGTGTGAGGCGGGCCCATAAGTCTGCCGGGGTGATCCAGATGCGATTTCGCCGTCATTTACGCTGCCAATCGAGGCTGCTGCTGGGGACCTGTTTGTTAGCCGCAACCTGCGCTCCTTTGTTGCGTGCAGAAACGGCGGTTCTGGAATGTAGCGGGGACGCCTGGTTAGTCGCACAGGCCCAGGGTGCGGCACCGCTCAATGGGCTGGGCCGCGAACTCGTGCTTTTCGGAACAAAGAAGGTGTTACTGCTTAATTTCCGCACAAGCCATATCGTGGGCTGGAAATTGCAAGGCGCGATACTGCTGCTGCATCAAGACGCGGGTCGCCCTCCGAGTCGCCTCGATATCGCAATCCTCAATGATCAATGGCGTGAGACGGCGCCTGCCTGGCGCCTGAGTCCGCCCAAGCGCATGCTCTCGTTTCCTGTCACTGCGCTGCCTGAGGGCTGGGTCGAGGTAAAACTCGCGCCGCAATTCATCGAAGCGCTGGCCGCAGGCCACGGCTTCGGAATTGTGATATCAGAACGCGGCAAGGCCAGCGAGAGGATCTTTGGAGCTCGTGAAACGCTGAAATTCGCTCCCTACGTGGTGGTCGATGGCGTGCAGGGTAAAGCGCGTTGATTCCCTTGTAGTTTTAAGAGTCGTGAGTATTTTTCCCCCACTCGCGCGTGGGAGATCAAAGATTAAAATTATTTCTCATTTGCATACAGTGTCATGGAAGTTCGGGTCTTGACAGTTCAAGCTAAGCGTTGCACCCTAACTACAGGTCGGAGAATTCAGACCATTGCCTGAGTTTTAACCGAACCGGGAAGGGATATTGTTCATGCCCGGACCTCAAGCTCCAAACAACGAAGTTTCTCAGCCGGAGAGAATCGTCTCCGTTCTGGCTGTTACCGATTCTCAACACGAACTCGCCGGGTTGGGCGAGATTTTCGACCGCTCCAACTGGAAGATGTACGCTGTTCGATTTTGCTCAGAGGCCCTTAATTTTCTGAGGAACAATCGGGTACCTGTTGTAGTGTGCGCGCGAGACCTGCCAGATGGCGTGTGGACCGACCTGCTCTCGCACCTGGACAATATACCTGATCCTCCAGTTCTCATTGTCACGTCAAGGCAGGCCGACGAAGCATTGTGGGCAGAAGTGCTCAATCTCGGCGGCTATGATGTTCTTCCCCAGCCCTTCGAGAAATCAGAGGTAGTACGCGTTATCAGTCTCGCCTGGTTGCACTGGAAGTCCCAAAAACGGCAGGCGCGCCGTGCAGTGGGTGTTCAAACCCGGACACCGCATCACATCAGCGCAACAGCTTAGTTGCGGAACTTGCTAGTCTGCTATCTGCTCAAGAAGCTCAAAAAATTCGGGGAATGATACCGAGGCCGCTTCGGCTCCGTTGACGGTGCATTCCCCGTCCGCCGCTAACCCCGCCACAGCGAAAGCCATCGCAATTCGATGATCACCGAATGAGTCGGTGGTCGCGGCCATAAGTCTTTGTTTTCCAGGCACATGGAAGCCATCCGGAGTCACTTCCATCGTTACGCCCATGCGCTGAAAATTCTCTGCAACCGTTGCGATCCGGTCTGTTTCCTTGATGCGCAACTCGGCCGCATCGCGCACAGTGAGCCCTTCCTCGCTAACAGCTCCAAGCACCGCTAGTACCGGGATCTCGTCAATCAGCGAGGCGGTCAAAGCCTTTTCGATTACGCCACCGATGAGTCTGGATTTGCGCACCAGGATGTCACCGACCAACTCGCCTCCGGACTGCCCCAAATTGAGCACGCTGACTTGCGCTCCCATGGAAGTTAGAAAATCAAGCAGAGATGAGCGCGTCGGATTGAGTCCTACGTTTGTAATTACAAGGTTCGATTCCGGCACAAGCAGGGCGGCGACAAGGAAGAATGCGGCGGAAGACAGGTCTCCTGGAACGGTCAGTTCGCGAGCCTTCAGGCGCGGGCGATTCTGCAGATGAATCTCTCTGCCTTGTATGACAAGCTCTGCCCCAAACTCGCGCAATGCTAGTTCAGTGTGATCGCGCGTGCGAATAGGTTCGCGAACAATCGTTTTCCCTTGCGCATACAATCCGGCTAGCAGAACGCACGTTTTGACCTGCGCGCTGGGGACCGGCAACGCGTATTCGATGGCTTTCAGCGGCTTTCCCGTGATCTGCAGGGGCGGGTATTGGCCATCACGCGCCGTGATCGCAGCGCCCATTTCCGCAAGCGGTTTCATAATGCGGGCCATCGGCCTGCGGGAGAGTGATTCGTCGCCCGCGATCTCACTCGCGAACCGCTGCGCTGCCAGAATCCCGGACATCATACGGATGGTGGAACCCGAGTTTCCCGCGTCCAGTGTTTTTCCGGGTGCCTTTAAGCCGTCGAGTCCGACGCCTTCGACATAGACCGTGCTGCCCTCTTCGCGGACCGTGACGCCCATCGTCTGAAGGCATCCAAGCGTCGAATGGCAATCCGCCCCGGTCGAATAGTTTTCGAGCTTGGACGTGCCCTCCGCAATGGCTGCAAGCATGGCGTAGCGATGTGAAATCGACTTGTCGCCGGGCAGGCGCACCGCGCCGGAAATGGACTTAGCGGGAGATATCTTCTTTTGCATGGGGAACTACTATTCTACGTGACCAGCGCGCCGAAAAAACCCCTTTTACCAAATTGTGAATTCTCGTTCATAATAGATGGAGAGTCGCACCACAAAATCTGGGAGCGATCTGCATCTGTATATCAAGGAAGTTCTCTATGACCAAGCCGATTGCCGCGGCTTTGCTAGCCGTGGCTTTGTGCTGCCCCGCCTTTTCAGAGGCCGTTTCGTCCGCGCGCCCGAAATCCGGAAAAGTTGAAATCCTGAAACTCTCAGAATTGAAACCCGGCATGAAGGGCACGGCATGGACCGTATTTTCTGGCAATGTGCCTGAGCCTGTTCCGGTGGAAATCATCGGACTTTGGAAGAATGCCTGGGGCCCCAAGCAAGACATCATCATTGGTAAACTCGGCGGCAAAGCCGAACGTACTAACGTCGCCGGAGGCATGAGCGGTAGTCCCGTTTATATCGACGGCAAACTCGCAGGAGCCATCTCGCTTCGCATGAGCGTGTTTTCACCGGATGCCATTTGCGGCATAACGCCCATCGAATTGATGATGGAAATTAAAGATTTCGATAAATCGCGCCCTACCGATGCACGCACTCCCGACAAAATTCAGGCACGCGCTGGGCTCGCGATTCCTGGCGATATGTTGAGCCAGGCTGTCGCGGCGGGTGCATCACCGAACCTGTTGCGGCAACAACCCCTGATGGTTCCGATTGAAACACCACTGGCGTTTTCCGGTTTTCAGGAGAACGTGCTGCGTGAATTTGCCCCAATCTTTCAGCAACTCGGAATGACCGCCGTACAGGGCGGCGCTTCGGGCGCGCTGAGTGGTTCCAAGCCCGGACCCGGCTGGCAAAGTTCGCTGCAACCCGGCGACGCGGTAGCGGGCGTTCTCGTCTCCGGTGATATGAGCGTCACTGGACTCGGCACCGTGACATCCAACGACGGCAGTCGCGTGCTCGCCTTCGGACACCCGTTCTTCAATCTTGGTCCGGTAGAAATGCCGATGAGCAAGGGTGAAGTAATCATGGTGCTGTCCTCGCAATATCAACCCAACAAATTCGCCAACGCTACCGAGATTGTTGGCGCACTCAAGCAGGATCGTCACAGCGGCATCATGGGCGTGCTCGGCGAACAGGCCAAGATGATTCCTGTGACCGTCAAAGTTCGCTCCTTCGACGAAAAGAACGCGGTCCGCAAGGAAAAGGACTTCCACTTCAACGTCTGCGTGCAGCAGAAGTGGACGCCTTACCTGATGATGTTCACCCTCTTCAATTCCATTTCAGGGCTGAACGACTTTAGCGACGAAGCCACCTATCGCCTTAGCGGGCAGGTGGAACTTGACGGACAGCAGAAGTTCTCGATCTCCACGATTCAGGCCCAGAGCGAAGTACCGATCCCCGCACCCATGGTGCTGGCCGGATGGTGGGGCGATAAATTCAGCCGCCTCTTCCAGAACGCCGTCACCACCCCCAATCTCAAGAGCGTCAACGTAGCGGTTGATCTGCTGCCGGAACGCCGTGTTGCAAGTGTCGAGAATGCCTGGGTGGACCAACCCGAACTCCTGCCCGGCAAAGAAACGGCCGTAAAGGTATTCCTGCGGCCATATCGCGGCGAACGCATCGAGCGCAGCTTCAAAATCAAGTTGCCCGAAGGCCTGCCGCATGGAGAGTACCGTCTGCTGCTGAGCGATGCCGAAACGATGAACCGCGTTCAGGCCTCAGCCGGCCACGTCAACAGATTTATCGACGTGCCGCAAACCGTATCCCTGATTAATCAGGAACGCAGCAACGACAAGCTATACATTTCTCTTATTCAGAGCCGTCCGACATTGTTCGCCGACGACAAGACCATGCCGAGCCTGCCTGCCTCCGTGCTGAACGTGATGCAGAGTGGGCGCTCGCCGGGAAGACCCTACGTTACCTCCGCCGAGACCGCGCAAGAACTCGCAAGCCTGCCCTTTGACTATATGGTGAGTGGCAGCTACTCCCTGAAAGTAATCGTTAGATAGAGCACTATTCAATGTCCAGAATTAAATTGTTCCCGCTAGTAATGGCCGCGCTGCCACTGACAGTGCTGGCCGTCGAAACAAAGACCTGGTCGCATGGTTCGCAAGCAGATTACGAGAAGGCCGACGTAAAACGTCTTTCCATTCGTAGCGATGGACGCGTTACGCTGGCCCCCCGTTTTTCCGAACTGTTCGATTCTTCCGCCCCGTATCTGTGGGCGCTTTCTGAAGATTCCAAAGGAAACCTCTACACCGCGGGCGGCGGCTCAGGCGGCACTGCGGTAAAGCTGTTCCAGGTGGATTCCAAGGGCAAAAGCAAAGTCTTCGCCGAAATCGAAGGCATGGAGATTCACGCGATCGCGATCGACAAAAAAGATCGCGTCTTCGCTTCCACGGCCCCCGACGGCAAAGTCTATCGCATCGCTTCCGCAGGCAAGCCGGAAGTATTTTACGACCCTAAAGCCAAATACATTTGGGCGCTTGCGTTTGATAGCAAGGGCAACCTGTTTGTCGCCACCGGTGACGGCGGCGAAATCCATAAGGTGACACCGGACGGCAAAGGCTCGGTGTTCGCCAAGACGGAAGAAGTACACGTGCGTTCGCTCGCAATCGACAAGCAGGACAACCTGATTGTCGGCACCGAGCCGGGCGGTCTTATCCTGCGCGTCTCAACGGCGGGTGAAGGCTTCGTGCTGCATCAGGCATCCAAGCGTGAAGTCACAGCCGTCGCGGTCGCCGCGGATGGGTCCGTCTATGCGGCGGCGGTGGGAGGCAAAGTGCAATCTGCGCCGGTTGTATCTTCGCCCGCTCCGATTCCTGTTTCGTCGCAGGTCGGCCAATCTGGTCCGCAACCTGCGCCGGCCGGACGCACAATCTCGGCGCTTCCGGGCACATTTGGACCATCCTCTACTTCGCTCACGGGCGGATCGGAAGTATGGCGCATCGCTGCTGATGGGTCGCCGCGCAAGGCTTGGAGCGATGGGCAGGAAGTAGTCTATGCGCTCTCGTTCGATCGCGCCGGGCGGTTGCTGATCGGCACGGGCAACAAAGGCCACATTTATCGCCTGGATCGATACCCACTCTATACACTGCTCGTTAACTCCCAGCCCACGCAGGTGCTGGGGTTCTGCAATGGACGTGATGGCCGCACTTTTCTCGCCACCGGAAACATCGGCAAAGTGCTTCAGCTTGGTCCGGATCTGGAAAAGGACGGCTACCTCGAAGGCGAGGTCATGGATGCAGGTTCGTTCTCAGTATGGGGCCGCTTGTCTTATCAGGGCCGGCCTTCACAAGGCAACATCGAGTTTCAGTCGCGCAGCGGCAATCTCGACAGACCGCAAAAGAACTGGAGCCCATGGGCGCCCGTTGTCCTGTCTGGCGACGGTGGTCGCGTGACTTCACCAGCTTCGCGTTTCCTGCAGTACAAGCTCACGGTCAAAGCCGGAAATTCCGGAGATTCCCCAGAACTAGATTCGGTTGATGTCGCCTATCTTCCGAAAAACGTTGCTCCGCTGGTGGAGGAAATCGAAGCGACGCCAGCCAACTACAAGTTCCCGGCGGCGACGATCTCCACTTCCGCAACACCGCCAACTATTTCGTTGCCATCCATGGGCCGCAGAGCGGCGCGATTCTTCATCGCTGCTCTCGCTGGACACAGGCGGATCACAATCGATGCAGTACGCGCGTGGCTTCGTCGGTGCGCGCTGGCTGGCCAGTGACGAGAATGGCGACTCCTTGAATTTCAAATTGGAGATCAGGGGCGTTAAGGAAACGGAATGGAAGCTGTTGAAAGAGAAATTGCGGGAACGCAATTATACTTGGGATTCCAGCACGTTTCCGGATGGCGAATATCAGTTGCGCGTAACCGCATCGGATTCGCCCAGCAACCCTCCCGTTAGCGCTCTGACCAACACGGTCGAAAGCGATCCGATTCTGATCGACAACACTCCGCCGCGCCTCAGCGCGCTGAGCGGCGCTCTATCCAATGGTGCAGTCTCTGTGCGGTGGCACGCGCAGGATGCTCTCAATCTGATCGGCAAGGCCGAGTACTCCGTCGATGGCGGCGAGTGGCTGCTGGCTGAGCCTGTTTCCAAGCTGACCGATTCCAAGGAACTCGATTACGACCTTTTGCTTTCTAATCTTTCGAAAGGCGAGCACACGATTGCGGTGCGCGTCTCGGATGATTTCGATAATCAGGCAGTCGAGAAAGTCGTCATCCGCTAAGCGCGTCGCAGGACGCGTGCAAATGCCAATAAACCGAGCGCTTCGCCTGCTGCGAATAGCCACCAGGCGAATGCGTCCGGTGTGCCGCCGGCCATCAGATCGTGATAATCGAGTGTGAACGAGAGAATCACGATCAGGCCGCCGGCGCAAACTCCCACCCAGTCACTCCAATGCGTGCGTCGCGTTAGCGGCCGCTTCAGATACATAAGTCCGCAGACAATCATGGTTGCCGATACTATGAGCGGCGCCAGTACCGGTCCGGCCCACGGCACAGGGATGAGGAACAGCAGATCCCACGTCAAAAGTGAGGCGGGCCAGTTGATCAGTAATTTCAGGAAAGCATAAAAAGCGATGTCCCAGACACCGAATGCTATCGCGAAACCTGCGAGCCACTGACCGTTGCTCTTGGAAATCGCGAGTCCGGCGGCCGCCAGCATCGCCAGCGTGGCGGCTTCCCTGCCTACCTCGATCGCCAATAATTTTGCATGCTGCGGGCCTGCGGCTTTGAGCTGATCGAGTCGGATCAGCGGGAATAATTCATTGCGCTGCGCACCGGGATAGAGCTGCGCGCGCAATGGATCATACAGCGTGCGCAAGTAGACCACAATTGCGGCTTCGACGTAGCCAAATGAAACACCAAACAGAATGAGGGCTGCGGCAATGCGTTTCATCGGCTACAATTATTTCAAATTCAACCTGGGAACAAGAATGAATGAAGACATACTTAGTCTGCAGCCGCAGGCAATGGATCAGGATCGCCGTGAGTTCCTGGTGACGAAACTCGCGGCTGGCTTTGCGGCGGCAGTCCTTCCGATCACCGCTCAAACCATCACAACCGATTCCGAAGGGCTCGAAGCAGGTGAAGTAAAAATTCCGGTTAGCGACGGAAGCATTCCGGCATATCGCGCGATGCCGGCCAAGGGCACCAAATTTCCGGTCGTGCTTGTGGTCCGCCAGGGCGATGTTTCAAAGTTGACCAACATTCAGGAAGTGATTTCTAAAGTGGTCTCGAAGGTGCCGGATTCGCAGGTGATGTCAGACCTGGACGCGGCCGCTGCCTGGGCGGCCAAATCGAAGGGCGATACATCGCGCCTTGGAGTAACGGGCTTTTGCTGGGGCTGACGAATTACGTGACTCTACTGCGCGCACAACCCAAAAGTTAAAGCCGGTGCGGCGTGGTATGGCTGCCTGGTCGGTCAGGCCAGTGAGATGAATCCGAAGCATCCCATCGATATCGCGTCCACGCTGAAAGCTGCCGGGAATCCTTCCGAGATCATCGTTTATCCCAACGCGCAGCACGGCTTCAATGTGGGCAGGATGCCTGGAAACGCATGCTCGCGTGGTTTAAGAAATACGGAGCCGCCTAGCCAGCTTCACTTCCCGCGGAAGCGAAAAGTGAGGCCCGCCGTGACAGTGACCGGATAACCGGGCGTCGCGTGTATGCGGAAACGCGGCGCCTGGCCGGCCAATCTCGATTCGAAATAATTCTGCGTCTCAAAGTAGCGCCGATCCGCGACGTTGTCGATTGCGAAGTTGAACTCGACACCCCGGCGGATGCGCCGCGATGCGCCCAGATCCATCACGGTGTTGCCGATTGCGGCGATCGATGGGTCGAGTGGATCCAGCCGGTAATGATTGATGGCGCGCACGCGAAACGAGCCGCTCCAGCCGTGCCAATCCGCCAACGTCAACGCGCCATTGGCGACCATGTGCGGCGCCCGATCAACATACTCGCGCGGTTGCGTGCCGCAATAAAACGCGTTGAAGACCTTCGTCAAACCGCCATTTAGGCTTAAGCGCCGCGTGATTCGAACTGAGGTCTTCGTTTCGAATCCATACGCGCGCGTCGGCCCGGCGAACTCCAGCGAGCCGTCGTCAGGCACATAGATCAATTCATTCGACCGATCAATCCAGAACAAATCCGTTGTGACAGAAAATCTTCCGAAGTGATGCGAGCTGCCCACCTGGTAGAAGTCTGTAGTCGAGAGATGACGCGAGCTGGGCGTCTGCACGACACCGCGCGCATCCATCGAGGAAATGCCGCGCCCGTAGTTCAAATACACCGTCATCGGAATGCGTTGCGACGGAGTGAAGGCGAGATTCAGTTTCGGCTGAAAGCTGCCGGAGTTGCTGGCGCGGTCGATATCGAAACGAAATACGTCGTAGCGCAAGCCGGCGCCAGCCTGCAATCTGTTGTGGAAGAAGCTGAAGTTTTCCTGCACATACCCCGCACCGTTGGTAACGTCGGCTTGTGCGCGCGTCGTGACTCCGATATGCGTGCGGTCCACCCGTGGGTACAAGCCCACGTTGATCTGATTCGCATGGAAATTCGCGCCTGCAGTCAGGAGCGCGGTGACGCCTGAGAATTTTTGAGGTCGCGTGTACTGCAGGTTCGCGCCCTGCTGCAGTCGCGAATCGTGTTGCTGAAACGCGTCACCATACACCGGATCATTCAGAAAGAATGTGAAATTTGCATATAGATCCAGTAGCGACCGATTCACAAAGCCATCGAGTTTCCAGACTGCGCCATTTGCTTCTTCCTTCCGGAAATACGCGCCGAGCGTGCCTGCCATACCCTTGCCGCCGTCGCCTGGATCGAGATAGCCGAAGCGATCTAGCCGGCCAGCCGCCACTTCATCCAAAGGCAATTGCCCGGAAGAGTTAAAGCGATTGAGCCCGCCATTCCACTTCACTCCGAAACTGCGGTTTGCGGAGAAGCGCCTCAGTAGATTACCAGTGACATTGTCGCGTCGATAGCCGAGCGCCTTTTGAAACGGCCCATCCGTGCTGGAACCTTCGTACGCAATGAAGAAGTCGCCATTCCGAATCCCCGGGCTGAACGCGAGAAAGCCTCGCATCGTGTGGAACGATCCGCTCTGAATGCGCGCGGTCCATTCATTCGCTAGCGAATCGCGAAGGCGTATGTGCACTACGCCGAGCCCGCTGAAATCGCCGTACTCCGCGCTGAATGGTCCGTTGATGATATTAACTTCCTGCACCAACTCAGGGCTCAGACTCTTGAGCGCGCCCAGATAGCCCTGGCCGTGTCCCTGCGTGCCCTGATTCTGCTGAATATTATCGACCAGCACTTTCAGGCCGCCGTTCACGCCACCATGATCCAGGTTGAATCCGAAGCGCCGGACTTCGATAGATTTTCCTCCGCCCTCGTGTTGTCCGGCGTTGATGCCGGCTGCGAGCAGATGGAAGATATGATCGTCACGCGAGGACAGCGTTTGACGAAAAACCTCTTCCTTGCGATTGTCGAGAGTTGGCATCACAGGCGACGCGGTGATTACGACGCTTTCGTAATGCACAGGCAGTTCGGTCTGCGCGTAGATGCCGGTGCCTAGTAGCAGGGCGGCACTAATTCGTAGCAACAATCTCACACTCGTGATACTAACAAATAACGTGCCTGGAAGGTGATCAGGCCCGGTAGAGAATGCGGAAGCGCCGCACAGGTGCTTCACCGTGCTCGTCCATGAAATCCTCAAAGCATTCCGACTTCAGTCCCGACTGCTCGAAAGTAAGCAGTTCATCGAGTGTCAGCGGCCATGGAATCATCGGGCGTTCATCCTGTGGATCACATCCGCGACAGATCACGAGCAGTGTTCCGCCACGCGCAACGAGCGAGGCGATCGCTTGCATGGCCGCGGTCCGCAACTCGGGCGGCAGAGCCTGCAGCGTGTAGGCTTCGAAAACAAAATCGAAATGCCTGCGCCACTCTTTCGGCGGATGGAGCGCATCGGCCACCAGGTAATTCACTTTGCTATCGGGAAACCGTTCGCGGCACCACTCGATTGCGGTTGGTGCGACATCGAAGGCAGTTACGTCGAAGCCCAGCGCCGCCAGAGCCTCGGCATCATCGCCGAGACCGCAGCCGATAACAAGGCATTTGCGTCCGCCTCCGGGCATCGGATTTTCTTCCAGCCAATCCGTGAGATTCGGATTCACGCACATGTCGCCCCACGGAAGCGCCGCGGCATCGCCCTGCGCTTCTTCGTACAGATGTTCAAACCAGGCGTAGGGTGTGCCTTCGCGCTGCGCCTTTTCTGCCAACTGCCTCGCACGCTGCCGTGCCGGAGTATTATCACCGAGTTCATTTGCCATTCACCTGTATCTTAGCCATTTTGGTCTAATAGGAAAGCGGCTGACATTTTCATGCACTTTTGTTTTGTTCACGCGGCGGATCTTCATCTGGACACACCGTTTCAAGGTGTCGGGGCGACGGCGCCGGAGCTTGCCGAACGGCTTCGTGATGCATCGCTCACCACTCTTGAAAAGCTTGTCGATCTGACTATCCGGCGGGATGCGGCATTCCTGTTGCTGGCCGGTGATATCTACGATGGAGCGGAGCGCGGGATTCGAGCGCAGTTTCGATTTCGAGACGCCATGAAGCGCCTGGCGGACAAGCAGATCCCCGTTTTTCTGGTACACGGTAATCATGATCCGCTGGATGGCTGGAGTGCGATCCGCAACTGGCCGGAGAACGTGACGCTGTTCTCTTCATCCGCTGTTGAAACCAAAGCCGTCATGCGCGAGGGAAAACGCATCGCGAACATCTACGGCATTAGCTATGGAACGCGCGATATCAGCGAAAATCTCGCCGTGCGCTTTCATCGTGAACAGGGCGAAGGTCTGCACATCGGCCTGCTGCACTGCAAAGCTGGTGGTGCGGACGAACATGCGCGCTACAGTCCATGCACGGCTGATGACCTGGCGCGCGCGGGCATGGACTATTGGGCGCTCGGTCACATTCACATCCGGCGCATCTTTCAGGCAGGAAGCGCGCTGGCCGCGTATCCCGGCAGTACGCAGGGGCGCAGTTTCAAGCCAAGCGAACAGGGTCCCAAAGGCGCGCTTGTCGTCACAGCGAGCGAGACCGGAATTATTGATACGCGTTTCGAAGCGATCGATCAGGTGCGCTTCGCCGAGTTCCAGACTCGACATTGCAAAACTGGAAGACTGGGGCGCGCTATCTGACGCGCTGGAGCAAAAAGCGCAAGCGCTGCGCAACAACGCCGATGGCCGCGATCTGATGGTGCGCGCGACTCTCACGCGGGCGCGGCACATTGCATCGCGACTTGAGTAATTCGGAACGGATCGCGGCGCTGCTCACCGAATTGCGCCAGCAGTCCGAAGGCGATGAGGGATTTCTGCATTGGGCTTCGCTCGGCAATGAAACCCGCGCCGATATAAATGTCTCAGCGCTGCGCGGGCGTGGCGACTTTGCGGCGGAACTCGTCACGCGCGTCGACGCACTGGAACTGGACAGCTCAGCGCTGGAGGATTTCGCCGGCCAATCCTGGACCCACGCCAAGGCGCATCTGCTCACGAAGATGGCTGCCGAATGTCGACGCGACAGAACGAACGGAGTTGTTGCGTGACGCGCAACGCAAAGCGCTCGAAATGATTCTCGATCGCATGGAGCAGGAGCCCGGGTCATGAGAATCGAAGGCTGGTCGATTGAAGGCTTCGGTGCGCTGCGCGGCGTCACGCAACGAATCTGGGCAGCGGACTTGAATATTTTCGTCGGTCCCAATGAAGCGGGTAAGAGTACGCTGCTGGAGTTCATGCGCGGCGTTCTGTTCGGATTTCCCATGAAGCGCGGTAGGCCCTCCAGCTACGCTGCCCCGCAGGGTCTTCGTCATGGCGGCCGGCTGTTCATTTCGACTGAAGACGGCCTCGATCACGGTCGAGCGTTTTGCCGAACGCAATACAGCGGTGCGACTGATCTATGCGGATGGCCGCCCTGACGGCTCTGATGCCGAATTGCAGCAACACCTCCGCCAGGCTGATGACACACTCTTCCGCAACGTCTTTGCAGTGAGCCTGAGTGAATTGCAGGACTTCAAAACACTTTCCACGAGCGGCGTGAGCGATCGAATTTTTTCAGCTGGTGTTGCCGGCGCGGGCCGCTCCGCGCGCGAGGCGATCAAGCAACTTACAGAATCCGCCGACACGCTCTTCAAGCCGCGCGCGCAATCTGCGCTGATCAATAAGGCGCTGATCGACCTTGAGCATCTGAAGCAGCAGCTCACAGTTGCGCGACTGGAGGCGGGTCGTTATACCGAATTGCTCCTGGAAGAAGAAACTCAGTCCGCGCGTATGGAGCGGTTGTCAGTAAGTGCGGACGAAGCGCGATTGCGGTAAGGTGCGGTTTGAGCACCTGGTCGAACTGTGGCCGATATGGTCGCAGCGCGTCGATGCGAAACTTCGATTAGCGGACCTTCCGGTGGCTGATTCCTTTCCACCGCAAGCGGAAGTGCGCATGGCCGAGGCTTCGAATCGGATCGCAAGTTCGCGTGAACGCGTCGAAACTCAGGATGCCGAACTTGCCGTCCGCGAGCAGCGCCGTGATGAAGTGTTCGCCAGATTGCAACCGGCATTGCTGGCGCTCGCGGCAGACGTCAACGAACTGGCGCAGAGCCTGACGTTGCAGCGCAATAATCTGCGCGAACAATTGTCGCAGGTGCGCGCGATCGAAGAAGCGCAGCAGAGCACTCGATCAGAAAATCATCGGAACTGGGTCCGGGCTGGGACGAAGTTCGCGTTCAGGCGTTCGACGTTTCTATTCCGCGCCGCGAGGAATTGCGGCAGTTTGGCGAAGTGCTTGATAAGGCGCATGAGAGTGCTGATGCCGCACAGCGCAGAGCCGAACAATTAAGTCGCGAACTGGAACAGAAGCAGCGCGAGGCCGAACGAATTCGCCAGAAGCGGGACACGTTGAAACCGGCGGACGCGGAAGTCATTGCGAACGCCGACAAAACGATCCGGCGGCTACGTGTCACGCTCAACAATCTTTATGTGCAGCAGGCGCGATTGGAGGCGCTTTCGGCTAGAGTTCGCGAACGCGAGGCGGCACTCGATGAACGACGCGAGGAGGACAGGCGCGGCGATAACGGCGGTGCGGCTCCGCGCTGGTTGCCTGTGTTGCTCTGCGTTGCCGGCGTGCTGGTGCTTGCGTTCGGCGCATGGCAGGCTCTGAGCGGTTCGGCCATGACGGGTGGTGTCGTGATCGCGACTGGTCTCGTCTTTCTAATGGCCGCACTCGCGCTGGCAGCTTCCGCGAAGCGCGGCGAGGAAACAGTACAAGCGCGCGCTGAGAACACTGCACGATTTGAACAGGAGCTCGACGAACTGGTGGCTGCGGAGGATAAGTGCAGCTGCCGAAGTCACGGCGATTGTTGGCTCCGCGCGCAAGGATTCTGATGTCCTCGGATTGCCGTTAATGATTTCGGCGGATGGGCTCGAGAACAAAGCCGTGGAGGTCGAACGGCAAAAGAGCGAGCGTGTCGAATGGCAGCGTTTGGACGATGCGATTCGCGAAGCCGTGCAGGCCTGCGCCGAATTGGACCTGGAGTGCCGTTCCGCTCAACATGCGGCTACGCAGGAATGCGATGCACTCGAAGCCGCGGAGGCAAATTGGCAGCGGCGCAGGCTGGAACTCGGTGTGAATGAGGCCATGTCGCCAGCGAGCCTGCTGCAGTTTTGCAATGAGATTGATCGCGCCCGCGATCTGTTGCGCAGCCGCGATCAGCGCTTCGCCGCGGAACAGGAAACACGTCGTGAGATCGAGGCCTGGGAAGATCGTGCGCGGGCGCAGTTTGTTTTGGCTGGGCGCGAACGCGACCTTTCCGCATCGGGCGACGCACAGCTCTCGAGATTCGGGGAACTGCAGCGCAGTTGCGTAGAGCAGATCGAATTGCAGCGAACGCTGATCGCGATCGAGCAGGAATCGGAAGGAATCATGCGGCAGCGTGATGCGGCGGCGGCTGCTCTGGCGCGTTATCAGGCTGACCTGCAATTGCTCTTCGAAGAAGCAGGCGTTGAGAACGAATCTGAGTTTCATCGCAAGCTTTCCGCTTACGAAGAGCGCCGTTCCCTGCAGCAGCAGATCGCGGGTTATGACAATGCAATCCGCACGCGCGTAGGCGAAAGTGCAAATCTCGATTCATTCCGTGAAACCTTGTCAGAAGGCCGTTTGCAGGAGTGGCGCGATGCGCTAGCGCAGTTGGATCTTGCGCTGGGCGAAATGACTTCCGAGCGTGACCAGGCCGTTCGCGAACACGACGCAGCACGCAGGCGCAGAACAGGGCTTGAGCAATCGAGCGATATCGCGTCCCTCGAAACGCAAGTGGAAACGCTGCGCATGCAACTGGAATCGAGTGTTCGTGAGTGGCGCACGAGCACGCTGGCGAGCGCGCTGTTGCAGGAGACGCTCGGGGAATTTCAACGCACTCGACAACCGGCGGTGATCACGGAAGCAGGGCAGGCCTTCGCATCCATCACGGCGGGTCGTTATACGCACTTGCTGCCACAGGATGACGGCGAAACATTGCTCGTCCAGATGAGTAGCGGTGACAAGCGCCAGTTGAGCGAACTGAGCCGCGGCACGGCCGAGCAGCTGTACCTGTGTCTGAGGCTCGCATTCGCAGGCGAATTCGCACGCCGCGGCTGCACACTGCCTGTCGTGATGGATGACCTGCTGGTGAATTTCGATCCGACCCGCTCCCGCGCAGTGGCACGTCTGTTAGCAGAGTTCTCGACAGCGAATCAGGTGCTGCTTTTCACCTGCCATCCACAAACCGCGGCGTTGTTCGAAGAAGAAGCGCCGGGCCACGTGCGGATCGATCTGCAGCGCAGCTACGACGCGCTCAACGCGACGGCGTAATTAGTACGCGCTCCCTTACGGTCGCGCCTCCGTTTCCGAACATGTTCGCGACAGAGGCACGCGCGTCAGCAAGTGCGTTCACGCAATCACCAGCCCGTCTGAGTCATGCGGCCCAATATACTCTCGCTGTAATTGTCCATGCGCTGTGGTTTGCGGCGGCGCGGGGCAGGTAGGCAGGCAGCTAAGCGGGCGGCCTGTTCACGGCTGAGCTGTTTGGCCGAGACACCGTAATGGAACTTAGCCGCAGCCTCTGCCCCGAAGACTCCCGGTCCCCATTCCGCGGTGTTGAGGTACAACTCCAAAATGCGTTGCTTGGATAGCAGTGCTTCGCAAATCGGCGCGAGCGTGAATTCAATCACCTTGCGTATTGCCGAGCGGTGCGTCGTGAAGAACAGATTCTTTACCAACTGCTGTGTAATGGTCAACGCACCGCGGTTAATTTTCCCATCCTCTAGCGAGTCATCCATCACCTTCTCGACCTCCTTCCAATCAATGCCGCGATGCTGAAAAAAGCGTCCGTCTTCGGCTGCAATCACTGCATGCTGCATCTGAGTGCCGATACGCTCGAGCGGCAGAAACGTGTAGTGCTTTTGATACTTCTTGTGGTCGAGCCAGGATTCGACACGGCGTTGCGCCTGAACTCCCGTCGTGATTGGATTAATCCAACGCAAAGCCAGCAGACCTAGTGCGAAGAATGCATACAGCGCGACCACGCAGAGCAGCGCCCACCGGACGAAGCGCATCAGAAAACGTTTAGGCGCACGCTTCTTCACCGGGCGCTCTGCAGGCTCTTCACGCGCGCAGCCAGGAACTCGTCGCCGGCGTTCCAGGTCGCAAGTTTATCCATGTTCGCCGCGTCGAGCCCGATGCTGAAACCGAACTTCGAAATCAGTTCAATGCCGGAAAAATCCCAGGTTTCATCAAATTCGTCTGAGGGCTGATGGTAGTGTTTTGCGTTGAATTCCTTAAAGCTCTCCGCCCCAAAGTTCGCGGGCTTTCCGGCGAACTTGCTGCCTAGTTTCACGCTGAATGCGGGAATGCCTGTCTTGGCGAACGGGAAGTGATCAGAGCGGTAATAGCTGCCCTGCTCGGGTCTCGGATCGGGCGTGATTTCCAGCCGGAAGCGCGCGGCCGCATCCTTCACAACTGGCCAAGCTGTAGTGCGTTCGGCTCCGGCGACGGTCACGTCGGTGGTGCGGCCCAGCGGGTGCAGTCCGTCGTAATTCAATGCGATCGCGGTCTTGCCGGGAGCAATCAACGGATGCCGCGAATAATACTCGGATCCGATCAGGCCGCTCTCTTCCGCGGTGACCGAAATGAAAAGCGCGGAGCGACGCGGCTTCTTTTCCAGTGCGCCCCAGGCGCGTGCCATTTCAAGCAGCACTCCGCAGCCGGTCGCATTGTCCATCGCGCCGTTGTAAATGTTATCGCCGTTCACCGGAGTGCCGATGCCCAGGTGATCCCAGTGCGCGCTGAACAGAACCGCTTCGGCCGCGAGCGCCGGATCGCTGCCGGGCACGATTCCTGCGACGTTGCGCGTCTCGATTTGACGAAGCTTGTTCGGCAGATGACCACGCACTTTGATGCCGAGCGGTATCGGGCGGAAATCGCGCGATTCCGTCGCCTTGAGCAACTCATCAACGGTCTTGCCGGCCATGCCGAGCAATTTCGCACCGGCCTCTTGCGTCAACCACCCAGCCAGCGAGAGTGCATGTGCAGCCGGTTCCAGCCGTACTTGCGGACTCTCGATCGACCACGAGTTGCGCACTACTTCCCAACCGTAACCGGCAGTCGGGGTCGTGTGAATGATGATGACCGCGAGTGCGCCCCTGCGCGCTGCCTCTTCGTATTTGTAACTCCAGCGGCCGTAGTAGGTGAGCGCACGGCCCCCGAAAAACTTAGGGTCCTGGGACGTCGGCTCATTCGTGAACAGCACCAGAACTTTCCCACGCACATCCACGCCTTTGAAATCGTCCCAGCGGAATTCTGGAGCCACGATGCCGTGGCCGACGAAGATCGCTTCGGCCTCGAAATCAACCTCCGGCTTCTGCGTTTGGGTCACACCAACGAAGTCATTCAGCCAGTGGAACGAGACAGACTGGCCGCCCTTTGCAGCCGAGAGCTTCGATTCCGGCTGCGGCAGAACGCCGACCAGCGGCACACGCTGAAAATAAGTGCCGTTGTCACCAGCGGGCTTCAATCCGGCGAGTGCGAACTGCGTCGCGATGTACTCGGTGGCCAAGTCACCACCGCGCGTGCCGACGCCGCGGCCTTCCATCAGGTCGCTCGAAAGAAACTTTGTATGCGCTCGGATGCGTTGTCCGGAAACGTCTTGCGCGAACAAACTGGTGCTGCAGAGCAGGAGTGTTAGAAAGCGTCCCATCAATTCCAATATGCCAGAAATGCGGGCTCCTCAAGCCGCGCTACAATGAAGCCAAATGGCCAAGCTCCTGGGTGTGAGCGCGAAACGACCACGTAAGACTCTCAGCGGCATTCCTATCGAACCAAACTACGGCCCAGACCATCTGGCGAATTTCGATCCTACCGTCGACCTTGCGAATCCTGGTGAATTTCCGTACACACGTGGCATACATCCAGATATGTACCGCGGCAAACTCTGGACGATGCGCCAGTTTGCGGGCTTCGCGACACCTGAAGAAACCAATAGCCGCTATCGCTACCTGTTGCAGCAGGGACAGCATGGATTGTCGGTCGCTTTCGATCTTCCGGCGCTGATGGGCTATGACGCCGACCACCCGACCGCGCTTGGCGAGGTGGGAAAGTGCGGCGTCTCAATCTCTTCACTCGAAGACATGGAAACGTTGTTTCGCGATATCCCGCTTTGTGACGTCTCGGTTTCGATGACGATCAATTCGCCTGCGCCGATCGTGTGGGCGATGTATCTGGCCGTCGCCGAACAACAGGGCGCATCATGGTCGAAGATCTCCGGCACGCTGCAGAACGACATCCTGAAAGAGTACATCGCACAGAAGGAATTTATTTATCCCCCGCGTCCGTCGATGCGCCTGGTTACTGATGTAATCGAATTTTCCGCGAAGCACGTGCCTCGCTTCAATCCGATCTCGATCAGCGGTTATCACATTCGCGAGGCCGGATCCACGGCGGTTCAGGAGTTGGCTTTCACGCTGCGCGATGGAATCGAATATGTCGAATGGGCGCTGGCACGCGGCATGTCGGTGGACGAATTTGCGCCACGCCTCAGCTTCTTCTTCAACGCTCACAGCGATTTCTTCGAAGAGATTGCGAAGTATCGCGCGGCCCGTAAGATCTGGGCAACCGTCATGCGAAATCGTTTTGGCGCGAAGGACGAGCGCAGCCTCAAGCTTCGCTTCCACGCGCAAACGGCCGGCTGTTCGCTCACCTGGCAGCAGCCCTATAACAACGTGGTGCGCACGACCGTGCAGGCGCTCGCAGCAGTATTGGGTGGCGCGCAATCGTTGCACACGAATTCGCTGGACGAAGCGTATGCGCTGCCGAGCGAGCAGGCTGTTACGCTTGCATTGCGCACCCAGCAGTTACTGGCGCATGAAAGCCACGTGACCGGGACTGCCGATCCGCTGGGCGGCAGTTATTTTCTGGAGTCGCTCACGCTGCAAATGGAGCAGGCCGCGTATGATTACATGCGCCGCATCGACGAGATGGGCGGAATGATCCCGGCGATCGAAAATGGATTTCCTCAGGGCGAGATTGCCGATGCGAGTTTCGAATATCAGAAAGAAATCGAAAGCGGCGAGCAGATCATCGTGGGCGTGAATCGCTTCACGGAAGAGAATGAGCGTCCGCTGGAGATTCTGCAGATCGATGAAAGCTCGCAACAGAAACAAATCGAAAAGTTGAAGGCACTGCGCCAGAGACGTGATTCTGCGCGTGTTGCGAGCACACTCGCGAGGCTGAAACAGGCTGCCGCAGGTGATGAGAACACCATGCCATTCATCCTCGACGCGGTGCGCGCTTACGCCACGCTCGGCGAGATCTGCGACGCGTTCCGGGAAGTGTTCGGTTCATGGCAGGAGCGCGCCGTTCTATAATTGCAGATGTGCTATGCGTCCCGGGGTTTCTCCCCGGGGGGACAAACATGGAAATACCCATCCGGGTTCTGGTTGCAAAACCTGGTCTTGACGGCCACGACCGCGGAGCAAAAGTGATTGCTCGCGCTCTGCGGGATGCCGGCATGGAAGTAATCTATACCGGGCTTCGGCAGACGCCCGAAATGATTGTGAACGCTGCTCTGCAGGAAGACGTGCAGGTCATCGGGCTATCGATTCTATCGGGAGCCCATAACGCGATTGTCCCGCGCGTCACGCAGTTGCTGCGGGAGAAGCAGATGGAAGATGTAGTGGTAATAGTAGGTGGCACCGTCCCGGACGACGATGCCGAACGCTTGAAGAAGGGCGGAGTGGCCGCCGTTTTTCAGCCGGGTGCCTCGTTTGAGGAGATCGTCCGGTTTATCAGGTCTGCCGTGAACGCGGCTGGCAAGCCGCTCGCGTAGGTAGGCGGACACCAATGAAAAGAGAATCGATGCAAGAGAAACAGAATATTGCGGTGTTTGTCGATTACGACAACATCGAGATCGGCGTGAAGTCCACGCTCCGCCGCGAGTTCGACGTTGCCCTGACGCTGGATGCGCTCAAAGAGCGCGGCGATATCGTGGCAAAGTTCGCGTATGCCAACTGGAGCCGCCAGGAAGGCGCAACGCGTCAGATGGCGGAAAATGCGGTGCAGATGGTGCAACGCATTCCTTCCCCGCGCGGCGACAAAAACGGAGCGGATATCAACCTGGCGCTGGATGCCCTCGAAATGGCCTTCACGCATAGTCACGTCAACGCCTTCGCCATCATCAGCGGCGACAGCGACTTTATCCCACTGGTGAACAAACTGAGGGAATTCGGCAAGACCATTTATGTGGTCGGCGGAAAAGCCTTCACGAGCACTATCCTGCAGCAGAACTGCCACGAATTCATCAGCTATGAATCGCTGCTCGATGAACCGCAGCAGAAACAGCAATCCAGCCGCCAGCAAAGCGATCGTTCGCAGCCGCGTCAGCAGCACGAACGTCGTCAGGATCAGCCGCAGCAACAGCAGAGTCCGCAATCGCAAGGGCCACAGCAGCAGACATCACACCAGCAGCATCGGCAGCGCCCTGCTCCGCTCGATCTCGCGCAGGCCATGCCGTTGGTCGAACGTGCACTGCAAGCTCTCGAACGTCGCGGTGTGCAGCCGCAGCTCGGTTTGTTGAAATCGACAATGCTGCAACTGGATTCGGCGTTCAGTGAAAAAGCATACGGCGCCAGCAGCTTCTCGGATTTCGTTGACAAGATGAAGAAGTCGGATTTCGTGGAAGTCAGTGGCACCGAAGGCCGTTACACAATCCGCAAGAAGGGCCTTGGTGTTGCGGCCGAACGCGCCGCACTCAACCCGCAGGATGCGTTGCCAGGTCTGCGTGACGTGCTCGAAACCCATCGTCTCGAAATGGAGAGCGGTTGCCCTGCCGACGAACTTGCCAACTGGATGCAGGTTGAGCAGCCGGCGTTCGACAACAAGGCGTACGGTTTCCAGGAATTCAACGAGTTCCTCAACTATGCGCAGGACAAGCTGGTTGTCCGCATGGAGCCCGACGAAGAGAAGGGCATGACCGTTTATCTGGGCGCCGAGTTCTATCCTCCGGCCGCACCTATCGCCGAAATCGTGCCGCAGACAGAAGAAGAGGAAGAAGAGGAAGAGAAGCAGCCCTTTGTGGAAGGCCAGCCTTCTATGATGGAGCCCGAGCCGAAGCCGAAGAAGGCCCCGGCAGCGCGTAAGAAGCGCTCAGGTCCTCCGACAACCAAACGCAGCGGTGGATCGTCAACCCGGGCGCCCCGCAAGGGCCAAGGTCAGGGCGGCCGCACCAAGAAGCCGATGCACGGTCCCATGGGTCCGTACGAAGTCTAACTGAGAAAACCCGGTATCCGGGTCTGGAGCTAACCCTTCAGGCCCGGAACGCCGCCCAGTGTTGGTGCCATCCGTACCGCGCGCACAATCGCTTGCGCCACCGCTTCCGCCGCAGCAACCCCCAGGCTGTTCATATTGGCATGCTTGTCCCCTACAGAAAGCGCGATTACCAGATCGCCGTCCGACATTGTCCAGACCGGAGCAATTACGCGCGCCATTCCGGCGTTCGCCATCTGGGCTAGCTTCGTCGCGCCGACCTTGTTCAGCCGCGCGTTTGTGGCGACAGCAACCAGCGTCGTGTTGCCTTTCGGAAAACCGCCAGATCGCGCCGCTCTTCATCGCTTTGGCGGAGCCTGCGAGTTCCCTGCTATCGGCGGAAACGCGTGCGCCAGCGATCAGCTTCCCGGTTTCCGGATCCATCACATCACCGAGTGCGTTTACTACAGCCAAAGCGGAAACAAGCACGCCGGCCAAGGGGCCTTCCAGCGCGACGGTAGCGCAACCGACGCCGCCTTTCATGGCCCGGCTCATGCCGAACATTTTGCCGACTGTGGCGCCTGTGCCCGCACCCACCGCGCCTTCTTTTACGGGGTCAGTACTGGCCGCCGCCGCAGCGCTTTCGCCCATCTCGCGGGTAGGGCGCACGCCGGCTTTGCCGATCGCAAGATCGAACAGGATGGCGCCCGGAACGAGCGGCACTTTCGCGATTCCCGTGTCGAAACCGATGCCTTTCTGCTCCAGATACCGGCGCACGCCGGAGGCTGCTTCCAGGCCGAAAGCGCTACCGCCCGCGAAAACCACAGCGTGGATCGTTTCAGTGACATGCAGCGGATTCATCGCCTCGAATTCCTGGGTGCCGGTGGCGGATCCGCGGATATCGTAGCCGGCAACTGCGCCGGTTTCGCACACAATCACAGTGCAACCCGTCAGCGCATCGTAGTCCGAAGCATGGCCTACTCGAATACCTGCGATGTCTGTCAGGCCCTTCATTCCACTCGTATGGTAGCATCGAAAATAACGAGGAACTCGACGTTTGCTCGACATTCTGAAACAGCCAGTGCTGTCCTTCCAGGAGTTTCATGTACTGGCAGCGAGAGCTACCGCAAACATCTTCCGCAGCCCGCACTACAAAGACGACATCCTGCTGCAGATGGATATTATCGGCGTCGGCAGTCTCGGGATTGTGATCTTGACCGGCTTTTTCAGCGGGGGCGTTATGGCGCTGCAGATGTCGCGTGCCCTGGCGCAGTATGGAGCGACAGGTCAAGTTGGACAGATCGTTGCGATCACTCTCGTCCGTGAACTTGGTCCGGTGCTGACTGCGTTGCTGGTGGCGGGGCGTAACGCTTCGGGTATCGCGAGTGAACTCGGTTCCATGAAGGTGACTGAACAGATCGATGCGATGCGCGCGTTAGGTACTGATCCGGTTCAGAAGCTTGTGACGCCGCGTCTGATCGCCACCGCTGTTGTGCTGCCACTGCTCACGATAATTTCGGACTTCGTCGGATTGGTCGGCGGATATCTGGTCGCAGTGCCGATGTTGAATTTGACCACGGGCAGCCAATACTGGAATAACGCCTGGCGATCGCTGGAATACAACGATATCGCGCAGGGTCTGCTGAAACCATTCGTGTTTGCGATCGTGATTGCGCTGGTTGGCTGCTTCTATGGAATGCGCACGAGCGGCGGCACGCAAGGCGTAGGGCGCGCGACGACGCAGGCCGTGGTCGTCGCAAGCGTCTGGATTTTCGTTTTGACCTTTATCATTACAAAGGTGTTCGTTAGTATAAGCTCGGCTGTTTGGTGAGCATGGCGGAAGATACCAGCCAATCCATCCTGTGCTTTGAGCACGTAAGCCTGCGTTTCGACGAAACGCCTGCGCTGGACGATGTGTCTTTCGACGTCCGGCCCGGAGAGACCCGCGTGCTTCTGGGAGCAGCCGGAAGCGGAAAAACAACTTTACTGAAGGCTGCCGTGGGACTCGTACGCCCCGATTCAGGCAAAATTTTTCTTTTCGGCAAAGACATCACTCAGATGAGCGAGGACGAACTGTTCGAACCCCGCAGCCGTGTCGGTATTTTGTTTCAGGAAGGCGGTCTGTTCGACTCCCTGACGATTGAAGAGAACGTCGCCTACCCATTGCTAAACCAGCGTGGACGCCGTCAGTCTGCCGACGAAGTACGTCCTAAAGTCCAGGAATCGCTTACTGTAGTGGAACTCGATCATACGCTTGAGAAATTTCCCAGCGAGTTGTCCGGAGGTATGCGGCGGCGGGTCGGCATCGCGCGCGCAAACGTAACCAGCCCAATCCTTGCGCTCTACGATTCTCCGACGGCGGGTCTCGATCCGATAACGGCTAATACAATCATTGCTCTGATCATCAGGGAACGTGACACAGCCAACACCACGTCAATTGTGGTGACGCATCGATACCAGGACGGACATTTGTTGGCTAACTTCCGAATTGACCCAAAGACAGACCAGATCGAGGATATTTCAGGCAGGGCGCGACGTGTTAACCTGCACACTTTATTTATGGTGATGAAGGATGGGAGGCTGGTATTCGAAGGCACTCAGACCGAACTGGAGGCCTCCAAGGATCCATATGTGTCCAAATTTGTGAGACGCTGAGAAAAGAGCATGCCGAGCGCAAAAAAAGTTTCATGGGCGCAGTTACGGGTGGGGATCATGGCAATCGTGGCACTGGTGCTACTCAGTGTCCTGATCTTTCTGCTGACCGGCAGCAAGAGTCTCTTCGCCAAGAAAGATACTGTCTACACCTACCTGGATGATTCTGCGGCACTCACGGTCGGCTCCGCCGTCCGGTTGAATGGCGTGGTGGTTGGCAGGGTCACGAAGGTGGCGCTTTCCGGAGAGATTACGCCGAACCGCATTGTTCGCCTCGATATGGAAGTGGACAGCAAGTACCTGCCCTTGATTCCTGCGGATTCGCAGGCATCCATCAGCGCGGAGAACGTGCTCGGCACCAAGTTCATCAACATTAGAAAAGGCCGCAGCAGCGCAACAATCCAGCCGGGTGGTACTGTTCCCAGTCTGGACACGCGTGAATTCGACGAAGTGGTGCAGAGCGGCTACGCGCTGCTCACTTCCGCGCAGGCGATGCTAAAGCGCATGGATGGCATCGTTAGCATTGTTGAAGCGGGCAAAGGCAGTATCGGGCGCTTTCTGGTCGATGAGGAGTTTTACAATCGGGCAAACGCAATTTTGGCGGAGACGCAAAAACTTACGACAGCGCTCGGATCGAATCAAGGTACGGTCGGAAAGTTGATTTATGATGATCAGCTTTATCGCGACCTGCGCGGGACTCTGAGCCGCGTCGATGTCCTGCTGGCGGATCTGCAGGAAGGCAAGGGTTCAGCGGGCAAGCTGCTCAAAGATCCGGCGCTTTATGACGACACGCGCAAGAGCGTCAACGAAGTGCGCGTGCTGCTTGCGGACGTGAACGCGGGTAAAGGCACCGTCGGAAAGATAATGAAGTCTGATGAGTTGCACAAGCAGATTTCCGGGACGATCGGCAAGCTGGATTCGATGCTGGACCGCATGAATTCCGGCCAGGGCACGATCGGGCAGTTGCTTGTGAATCCACAGCTCTACGACAACCTCAATGGCGCGAGCAGAGAGATGAACAGCTTGATGAAAGATTTTCGCGCCAATCCGAAGAAGTTCTTGCAGATCCAACTCAAACTGTTTTGAAGCGCCTCGTCGTCAATGCGGATGATTTCGGTTTCACTGCCGACGTAAATGAGGGTATTGTCGAGGCGCACCGCCACGGCATTCTCACAGCTACTACGCTGATGGCCAACGGTCAGGCGTTCGAGCATGCGCTGAAACTGGCCGGCGAGAATCCCACGCTTGATATCGGCGTTCATCTGGTGCTGGTCAGCGGACAGTCGCTGATCGATCCCGGGCGCGCTCTCCCGTCGAGCGTTGCGGAAATGCTGCGAGCGATTGCGATGGGGCGGCTGGATCCATATCGCGAACTGGATGAACAGATCCGCAAGGTCGTCGCGACAGGCCTGAGGCCCACGCATCTCGACACACACAAGCACACGCATCTGTTCCCACCTGTGCTGAAAGCAGTCGCACGCTTGTCGCAGAAGTACGGTATTCGCTGGGTCCGGCGTCCGTTCGACTTTCCGATCAACCCTCAGGGCGTTCCGTGGAGCAAGCGCGTTATCAGCAACGGCCTCGGATTCCTGCGTAGTCATTTTCACGACGTGCTTGATCTACACGGCTGCCGGACGACCGACTACTTCGCGGGGTTCCAGCTCACAGGCCGTTTCGGTCCCGCCGAGTTGGTCCGACTGATCCGACAGTTGCCCACCGGCTCAACCGAATTCATGTGTCATCCCGGGTTTTGCGGAGAGGAATTGAAAGCGGCCCGCACGCGACTGAAAGAAAGCCGCGTGCAGGAATTGGAAGCGCTAGTTAGTCCGCAAGTCCGCAACGCCCTGCAGGAATCCGGAGTGGAACTGATGCGCTACGGCGATTTGTAAGCACGCTATTCGATCATGTCCGCGACATAGCGCGGCTTCAAGTTCTCGAGGTAAGCGGCTAACCGGAGTAGTGCGGATTGGCCCATGTAAATCAGGCAGCCAAACGATACCGCCGCAACAGCGTTGACCAGAAGCACCGATACCGCCGTTACGATGAAGGCTGCGGCATCGGTGTAACGCATCTTGTGAAGGCGCCGCCAGGTGCTCCAGTCAAGCAGGCAGAAGCCCATCCAGACGATCACGCCGCCCGAGTGCGGGAACCGGAATGTGTGCGATGAAGTCCGAACCGACATAGAGAAACAGAATCAGGAAGAGCGCGTGAAAGATATTCGACATCCGGCTGTTGCCGCCGCAGCGCACGTTGGCCAGACTACGGGCCGGGATACCGACACTCATCGGTGCGCCGAATACGCCCGCCGCCAGGTTTGCGATGCTGTAAGCGCCGAGTTCGCGATCAGCGTCCGCAGCTTTGATATGGGCGTGTTTGCCGCGGAAGTGCTCCACGACTCGCGACGTGATCAACAGATTCACAGATGAGACGAAGGCCAGGGCGAAGGCCTGCGGCAGTACGCTGATGACGTCTGTCGGGGTCCAGGAGAAACCGGCCAGCGGCGGGATCTCCATCGGAAGCTTACCAAGCTCTTTATCGTGCAGCCCGAGTATGTTGCCGAGCACCACAGCGGCAACTACGGCCAGCAGCGGGGCCGGAGCCTTCGGAAACAGGCGCCCGGATAAAGTCGCCGCAACAATCACGATGGCACTCAAAGCAAACGGCGCAGGCTTGATATCGCCGATTCGGGAGATCGCCTCGAATAGTGAACCCATTGCCGAGAGTCCGTTCGGGATCGCAACACCCATCACCGTTTTCAACTGCGAGATGACCATCAAAGCACCGATGCCGCAGGAGAAGCCCGATACAACCGTGAGCGGGACCTTGGATACATAGCGGCCCAGGCGGAGTACGCAGAAGGTCATCATCAGGATTGCGGCCACGATCGAAACCTTTGCCGCACCCCCGACACCTTGAGCAGCGACGGCAGCCGCGATGAACGGCACCGTCACGCTCGAGGTTCCTCCGATCATGACCGCATTGCGCCCTAGCAGGGCAGTAATCGGTGCAGTCAAGATTGACGTAAACAGGCCCATGGCTGGGGGCAGCCCCATCAAAGAAGCCATTGCCAAGCCGTAGGGCAGTGCGATCAACGCCGCAATGAGCCCCCCGGCGAGATCGCCCATAAAAAGCGTCCCGTTATATTGGCGGATACGACGAAGCAAATTATCCTCCCGGTATTGATGCGGGTTTGTATGCGCCGCGCCTCTGTTCTGCTGCGAGCAGAGGCGCGCGCGAAGGGGAGTGTTAGCGACTAAGCTGACATCACTTTTAACAGCGCGGTCTGGAACTTTGCCATCTCGTCCATGGTGCCGATCGAGACGCGAACGTGTGTCGGCCAGGCCGGCCAAACACGTCCGATGAACACCTTTTGGGCAGCCATGGCGCGAACGACTTCACCACCGGGCCGCTTCACGTTCATCATGAATTTGTTGCTATCGCTGCGAACGTACTCAAATTTGTGTTTGTCCAAAAATGCGAATGTATCCTCGCGAATATCCTTGACGATCTTCTTGCGTTCTTTAACTAGTGTCTTTACCTTCAGGCTGGCGGCGGCGCCAACCATGCCGGTGACCGGCAGCGCTCCGGCGCCGTAGCCCCTCAGTTTTGAAAGCAGGTCGGGCCGTCCCAAGGCCGCGCCTGCACGTAGGCCCGCCATCCCGTAGAGCTTGGAAAATGTTCTCAGGATGATGATGTCCTTGTCGGCGGCGACCAGATCCGAGGCCGGCGAATCAGCAGACAAGTGGATGTATGCTTCGTCCAGTAGCAGGATGCTGCCCGCGGGTTTGTTCTTCAACATCCATTCGATATCGGCGCGCGGGGTAAGGGTGCCGGTCGGATTGTTCGGGATTGCAGATGTAGATCAGACCCGCATTGGGGTCGGCCTTGGCCATCGCCTTCACGTCGTGCGAGTACGTCTTGGTCAGCGGCACCTTGATGACTTTTGCGCTGATAAAGTTTGCGGCGCGCTCGCCGGCTTCGTAACCGGGATCGCCCATCACCATGCTCCTGGTAGGAGAGGTGAAGGCCAGCACGGCGCGATGCAGCGGGTCGCTCGATCCGGCAAACGGCATTACGTAATCCGGTTTCAGCCCCTCGGCATCCGCCAATGTCTGCGCGAAGCCAAAAGTCTCTTCGTACATATAGCGGCCGCCTTTCGTTACGACGCTGTAAATTGCTTCCACGGCCTCCTGGCACGGGCCCAAAGGATTCTCGTTCGCATTGATTTTGACCGCGTCCGCGGGCATCGGTCCCACCATCGATAGTTGCGCCAACGCAGGTTCATTGTAGAAAGGAATCGTCGCTGCTCCAGCTCCCAGCAGCGTCGCGATGCGCCCGAAACTCCTTCTGGAGAATCCGCGCTTGAGTAAGTCCTGTGTCGCTTCTTTTGTAATCTGGTTCGTCATTTTCAATCTCCTGGTTAGGTGCGGCTGCAATCTAAAAAGAGAAGCGAAGGCCCAACTGCAGCATTCTTGGGAAGTTCGCTTGCGAAGTGATCTTGCCAAAGTTGGCGTTGCCGACACGCGTCTCCGGACTGCGGAAAAGCGGGGTGTTCATCGCATTCAAAGCCTCCAGGCGGAACTGGGCTTTGATTTTCTCCATGATGCTGAAGCTCTTGAACAGCGACATGTCGAAGTTCGCCATTCCAGGGCTGCGCAGGCTGATTGTGCGGCTGACGTTGCCGAACGTATAAGCCGGGGCGTCTTTGAAGGCTGCTGGATTCAGCCAGCCGTCCAGACGGGCTGCGAAGGAAGCATCCACCACTGGGGAGATTCCTGTCGCGTTCGGCCTCTGGTTGAGGCCTCCAATGGTGCTGTTGTTGTTGCTCTGCTGGCGTACCGCCAGCGGATAACCGCTCTGGAAGACAGCGAGGGTATTCACTGTCCAGCCACCCACTGCGTAGTCCAGCCATTTGCTGCTGGAGAGCATCTTCTTGCCTTTGCCAAACGGCATTTCGTAGGTGATGCCGGTTGCGAGGCGATGGGGCGTGTCCACAAGCGACCGGGAGTATTCGGCGTCGAGGTCGTATCCATTCTGCAAACCACCGTTCGTATTGAGGTTGTTGCCTGGGCCGCCGAACGCGCCGTCGGTCAGACGGGACCAGGTCCACGTCGTGACGAACCCGAGTCCGTTGCTCGCACGCTTCTGCGCTTTGAGCACGAAAGCGTCGTAGCGCGAATTGCTCTGGTCCACATTGAGCAGCGACACTACGTCGAACTGTGGGAAGGGTCGCAGTGCGCGCGCCCTGGTGATTGTCCTGGAGCCGACAAGTCCGGGGCCGCCGGCCTGATAGAACGGATTGGTAACAGACTCATTCAGCGCGCTGCCAAGCGCCAGGTACTGCGGATCAAGCTGATTGATGTTGACGCCTGCGCCGCTGAGCACATTGTTCATGACCAGGTGACGACCGGCGCTGCCAACATATCCGGCGCCCATCGTAATGCCCCATCCGATTTCACGCTGCAGATCGAAGGAGTACTGGTGAATGATCGGCGAACGGTGTGTCTGATCGATTACGGTGACGCTGCTGCCGACGCCGGCGAGTAAACCAGCCGAGTTGCCGGAAGGCAGGCGCAGACCGCCAGGGAATGGGTCGGAGAGATTGATCGAAGGGGTTGCGTTGTTATCAAGCGAGCCCAGCGTGGAATTGTTCTGCGTGTAGCCGATCGGCGTCTGGAGGCTGTAGGGCACTGGAGCCCAGAAGATACCGTAGCCGCCGCGCACTGTAGTCTTGCTGTTGAGCGCGTAAGCCGCGCCGATGCGCGGAGCGAACTTGTTGTTGTTGAGATTGCCGGTCTGTGTCGGATAACCATTCACGCCGGCGTACATCACGCCGCCGGTCAAGCCAGTGATCGGGCTTGCTACGCTGCGATCGAAGCCGACCACTAGTGAGTTGTCCACGGCCTTGAGTCCGGTTTCAAACTCATAGCGAATACCCATGTTCAACGTGAGTTTCGGGGTGATGCGGAGATCGTCGTGGATGTATCCGGCATAGTAGCTGAGGTACTGCTTCAACTTCGAGCCGACGTCGCTGCTCATGTCCGCCGGGTTCCCCATCAGCAGGCTGGCGAGATCGCTGCCTGTACCTGCAGTGCGAGCCGAAGGAGTTGCGCGGGTGAAAACGTCAGTGAAGTTGAAAGAGCCGGCGTTGTTTTTGTAGGTGATGCCGTCGATGTGAATGCGGCGATAATCGAAGCCCGCCTTCAGGCTGTGCCGTCCGATGAACTTTGCGGCGCTCACCATCAGGTTCTTGGATGCATAGACAGTGAAGTCGTTGCTGTTATCCGAGCCCAGTGCGCTGAATCCTTCCATTGCGATGTACGGAAATGTGGGGCGCTGAATATCTTTCAGATAATTTGGTGAAAAGCCCAGGGTCGAGAGATTGAAGCCCAGACTGCGTTGGTAATTGTCATTCGGAAATCGATTGAAGCCGTAGCGCACGGTCAATACCGTCGTAGGGTTCACCGTAATGGTGTTGTTGAACTGAGTCGCATCCACCTTGCGTCCGAGCAACCACTGAGTCGGACTGGACACGGTTGAGAACCAGTTCTCACCAGGCTCCCGGCTGCCGTAGTGCAGATAGGAGAAATTGGCCTGCCACCAGTTGAACATGCGGTGATCGAACTTGCCGGTCATCTGATCGGCGCGATCGTACTGCGATGTCGCGACGCTGATGTTGTTCTGTCCAAAGTATGCCGGAACTGCGCCGGTTGGATAGGTTTTGGCGATTGCCAACCCAGTCGCATTCAGGCGATTGGCCGGAATGACATTGCCCGGAAACATGGTTCGTGTGAAGCCACCGGCCCCGTTCGATACCGTGGTCAGCGGATCGAAAATCTGCTGCAGACCGCCCGTGCGCGCGAAGCTGTTTGAAAAGTCGCCGTTGATTTCCGCCGCCGTGGGAACCGCGAAGGAATTCGACACGGACGAAGTCTGCCGATAGGCTTCCGCGCCGATAAAGAAGAACGTCTTGTTCTTGCCGTTATAGACTTTCGGAATCCAGATGGGCCCGCCGAATGAACCGCCGTAGTTGCGGAATGGCTGTTCCTTTACCGGAATGCCCGCGCGATTGTTGAAGAATGTGTTGGCCACCCAGTCGGTCTGGCGCATGTAGCCGAAGGCACTGCCGTGCAACTGGTTGGTTCCGGACTTCATGTACGTGTTGAACATGCCGCCACCGGTGCGACCCATCTCAGCGTCGAACGTGTTGGCTTGAACCTTCACTTCCTGCACCGACTCAATGGTCGGAATGATCACCGCGCGATTTACGGAGTCCGTGATCGGCACGCCGTCCAGCAGGTAGTTATTGCCGCGCACCGGACCGCCCGCGATGCTGATCTGCGAAGAGCCGCTCTGATCCTGCATGCGATTGAAGTTCGGGTTGCCGACCGGCGTGACGTTCTGCGCGATCTTCGACATCATGAACGGGTTGCGCCCGAGATTCGGCAGGTCGATCAGCTTCTGGCGGTCGATAACCTGTCCGGTCGAGGCGTTAGAGATTTCCATCAGCGGCACTTCTTCAGTGACCTGAACACTTTGACTCACGTCGCCGAGTTCTAGAGTCATGTCGAATGTGAGAAATTGTTGAGTGCTGACGGTTGCCTTGCGTTCCACTTTCTTGAACCCGGGCGCTTCCGCTATGACCGAATAGGACGCGGGGTTGACCGCATTGAACACAAATTCGCCGTCCGCATTGCTGATGGTGGCGCGGGAGACGTGTGTTGCGGCATCGATGAGCGTCACCTTGGCGGTGCCGATCACTGCGCCCGCCGGATCCAGCACCCGGCCACGCAGGCCTCCCTGATACGATTGTGCCCACAGGCTTGAAGCCGGAATGCAGACAGCGAGCGCCGCAATAAGTGAACGGCTTCCTGATTGACGAATTCGCACGGAATCCTCCCCTTGAAGACTTCATTTTTTGGATTTTGATTGGGTGCTCAGGACCAGGAGCGAGAAAAGCTCTTGTGGGATCGCTTACGTTGACGGGTAACGAAGTAAGCGGGTACTAACCTTAGCGACAACTTTACGCCTATGCGGCTGTGTTGTCAACAATAAATATTGAATGGGGGCGATAAACGCAGTTTATCTAATCGAGCGGAATGCCAGCGAACGCCCGCGCAGCTCTTTGATTTTTCCGAGCTCGTCAGGGTGCATATCAAGGCTGTTGGAGATCAGTTGCGCGCCGGAGATAGCGGTTTTCGCAACGCCCTTTGAGCCATGTCCGCGGGCCCCCGCCATGATGTGATAAATCTCATGTGCCAGCACGCGCCCGAGTGCGCGGCCTAGTAATTCGTCGCCACGCTTCACGTCTCCGGCCCACATTGCCGAGCGGACAGAAACGCGCACTTTGTCGCACTGCACTTCACTGAACGGCTGAACCTCTGTGCTGGTCGTGTGCGTCCAGGCCAGCGGACCGCGTTCATCGGGCGGAGCCAGGTAGGTCTCCATCTTGCAGGTGCCCTTGAACTTGACCACGATCAGATCTGAGAAGGTATCGTCCGGTCCCAGTTCCGACATCACGCGAAAATCGAAAGAGATATCCGCATCCTTCAGGATTTTGACGACCTCGCGTTTCATTGCCTCAACGGACTGTTCCGAACGCTCGTTTTCGAACTGGAGCAGCAAGGTAACGCGTGGCTGCGGCTGCGGATCGGCAAACAACGACACTGCGATCAGAGCAGCAAACAGAGGCGCGCGCGTCAGCAAGCGCGTTCTACTTTGATGAGAGCGAGACATGGCTGTCTAACTCCTACGGCGGAGTTTCACTACTAAAAAGTATATGTCACTGCTCGAACCAGTGTTTGCTCTCCGTCTGGAACAGAAGATAACCCACATACAAGGCGACGGTGAGATTGACCCACGACATGCCGGAGAAAAAGCCGGAGAAGAACGCAAACACGCGTCCGGTCGAGAGTGCGAAAACAAAACTCCATATCAGAGGGGCCGCTAAGCATCCAACGACAAACAAGAACATCTTACGAGCCCAGGAGACTCCGTACCAAATCAATGCTATGAACGCCGCATGGAGCGCCCAGACACAAAGCAGTATCCACCAACCTCGGCTTGGCATGATCCGCCACAGTCCGAACTGCAGAAAGGCGATCAGGAAGACGAGCACGCTGAGGCCGAACGCTCCAGCTAAAAGCTTAGTGGCCTGCACGACAGTTTGGGGGCGGGTACCGGGTGCAACCGAAATGTCGGAGTCCGCATAACCGCACTGAGGACAATCGCTCTTCGGGTCAAGAATATCCCTACCGCAGAGAGGGCAATTCACGAAGTCCAGCGTACTACAGATTAATAATTTATTTGGGGAAGTGGTGGGCGCGCAGGGATTCGAACCCCGGACCCCCTCGGTGTAAACGAGGTGCTCTAACCAACTGAGCTACGCGCCCCTTGCAGGTACTCTTTCGATTCTAACGCGGTTGTGCCACCACGTGCTTAGCAACGTTGAGCTGATGATGATTGCGCCGCCCGTGATCGCGAGTCCGCTGGGACGTTCTCCGTGTACCAACCACGCCCAGATCGGATTTAGCGCGGGTTCCAGCAGCAAAAGCGTCGAAGCCTCAAACGCCGGTACTTCGCGGATTGCGCGCGTGAAGAAAACGTAGGCCAGGCCGATCTGGAAGACCCCAAGGTACAGCAACACCCATACATCGCCGGTGCTGATGGAACTCACCGGAAGCGCCATCGGCAGTGCGATCAGGCACGCCAGAATGTTGCCCGCCACCACCGTCGTAGTCGCGCTGTTCGCCTCGGAGGAAGTGCGTCCCATCAGTCGTAATCCCAGCACCGTGAACGCCCACGTCACGCCCGACGCCAGCGCAAGAATGTTTCCCAAAGCCGGATTCGGCGCGGTTTTTACGGGCGCTTCGAAGCCAATGAAGAACAATGACATCCCCGACCGCTACGGCCAGCATTAACAGCAGGTCGCCCCGCCGGATATGCTCTTTCAGCAACCACGGGCTCAGCAGTAACAAGTACAATGGCGCAGTCGATTGCAGAAAGATCGTGTTAGCTGCAGTCGTCAGGCGGGTCGAAGCACGAATAGAACAAGCGTTCCAGCGTAAGCGATGCCGGCCAGCCAGACGCGCCGGCTCCAGCCACGGCGTGCATCGGGAACCAGCAACAACAGCGCAATGGCAGCGATGGCTGAGCGGAAGCTGGCAATCTGCCAACCTGTCAGTGTGTGCAGCCTTGATAGCCGCGCCGCCGGTTGAAAAAAGGACTGCCGCTGCCAGCAGCAAGAGACGGTTCACTTACGAATACCATCCAGAAAATCCAGAACCAGGTTCGTCATAGCCTTCACGCCGACCACCAGACTGGCTTCGTCGGCATCGTATTCGGCCGTATGCAGGCCGCCCGTGATTCCGCGCTTCTCGTTGCGCACTCCAGCCAGTAATAGAAGCCGGGAACCACTTTTTGGAAATAGGCAAAATCTTCAGCCGCCCATTACGGGCGCAACCGTACAACGTTCTCCGGCCCAAGCGTCAAACGTAATGAGGCAACACCTTTTCAAGAGTTCAGGAGGATTGTAAGTCACAGGGTAGCTGTGGGGATTCCATTGCACATCCGCCTTCGCCTCGTTCGCTACTGCGATTCGGTGGCGATCTGTCGGATGAGCGTCATTGCTTTCTCGCGCACCGCTTCGTTGTGTGTGCGCAGCGTGCCTTCCATCGTGACTTCGTCAGCGATGATGTTGTAGCGATTACCGCCATGGATGGAGCCGATTGTCAGCACGAGCGGCTCCACAGGGTCGATCCTACGGCTGCGAATGGTTTGCAATGCCTCAATCACTTGCGCAGAGATCACAATTGGATCCACGCCAAGGTGCGGCCAGGCAGCATGCGCCTTTTTGCCAATCACCCTCAATATAAACTTGTCGCTGGATGCCAGCATGGTGCCGGATACTACGCCCACCTTGCCGACCTCAAGCGAGGGATTCGTGTGCAATCCGAAAATCACGGAAGGCTTCGGGTTCTCAAGCGCGCCTTCCTTAATCATCTGCGCCGCGCCGCTCTCTTCGCCGTCCGGTGCTTCCTCTTCCGCGGGCTGGAAAATGAATTTCACCGTGCCAGGAACGTCAGCGCGCATTTTACTGAGTATTTCCGCCACTCCCAGCGCCACGGTCATATGCACGTCGTGCCCACAGGCGTGCTTCACACCCTTGTTCCTGGACTTGTAAGGAACGTCCATGGTCTCTTCAATGGGCAGTGCATCCATGTCCGCGCGTAACGCTACGACACCGCCAGGCTTGCCGCCCTTGAGCAGCGCGACAATGCCGTAGCGGCTGACTCCCGTACGGACTTCGTCGAAACCCAGTTCCTTCAAACGCGCGGCGATCACCTTTGAGGTGCGCTCTTCCCGATTGGAGAGTTCGGGGTTCATGTGGAAGTCGCGACGCTGCGTCACCAGTGAAGTCTGCAGCGCTTCGGCCGCACTTGCCACGCGTGCCTGGCGCGTCTGTGCATAGCTCTGGGTGGCAAGAACAGCCAGGAATAGGAGCGAGAACGTCGAAATGCGCATCAGAACATCAGATTAGCAGACGTCTAACGATAGGGCAGGGGTGAAATCCTCGGGATCCAACTCGTCCGCGGCGGGCGCCGCAACGCCATTGGCACCGAACTCGGCCCGGTGCGGATGGCGTGCTCAGCCATTCGGATTGTTGCTCGTTCATGTTCAGACCGGGGCGTGCATCGGATTGGCTTGCTGATCACAAATCCTTTTACCGCTGTTGTGAGCCGAGTCAAGTGATAGCCAAGCATGACGAAATTCGAGCGGAACATGTCCTTGCCGACATGGCCGAACGCTCGCAGTACGCGCGACCCGGCAGGGACGTGCGTCAACCATCTGGCCGGGACATTTGTCGGCTTGAGGCAGTGCGCTCAACTGCACTGATTGCCACGCGTCCGTCGGTCGCTACGTGAATTCTCGGTTTTGCTGCCCATTTTGAATCGCCGCGCTCCACCAGTCCAGCCGAATCGACGCAGCCGGTAAACAGAAGATCATTCACTACCTTCGTTCGTTCCAGGTCGATATTCTCGTCAATAAGTGTGTAAAGCTCGCGGCATGGCTGGAAAAGCCTATCGAGATGTCTTCCGTGGCGGTGCTGAGCCAGACGTCCTGTCCGTTCCACTGTTGCGCGCGCTTCCAGAGGCGCAGATGGTGCCGTTTCGAGAAGCTGTTGAGGTTTTTCTGAAACGTGAGTTCAGGGATGGCGCCGTCCAGTTGCATTGTCCCCATCGGCGCAGTGCGGTATCCTCGACGCTCAACAATCGAAAAATATGTGCGGACGAAGGACCCTGCGGCATTTGCGGTCGAGCTTGGTCCAGCCTGCCGCAAGAAAGGCACGCTGAATCTCGTCCGCTGATCCGATGACGATGACATTGATCAGATCTGAAGCCTCGCCCGACATTCTTCTTGCATGTTGCTCCGGGAGTTTCTGCGATGATTTGCCTGAACTCCTCGGCGTGATCGGCTTGCGAGCACTCGGTGGGTGCGTGCGCTGGTACCGCTGCGGACTCGATGTCGAGCTGCCTGGTCAACTGCAGGCGCAGTTCCGTCCCGGCTGGAAAATTCAACTCCGGATCCGGCGTCCGCACAAAAGCCAGTTTTCCCAACCAAAGAGGAACCCCCACGTGCGGATTCACCAGCAGGAATCTCCACGCGAAGGTAGCCAGACTGCTGAATACGTTAGCTGTGGGACGAATTCCGATAATGCGTCCGTCCTGATCGACCGACTCGCGGGCCGTATCGACATCGACCAGACGCGTTTCGATCGGCAGGCTCTCGCCACTTGCAAGCGTCAATGAATTGAAGCGCAACTCCATGCTGGCGTTGTGGTGTTTAATGCCGAGCCCCAGTTTCCTGACCATGGTGACACTGCCGTTCAGCCGTGCGCCCGCGGGAATGACGGTTTGTCCATCCAGGACTACAGGCGCAATCAGAGTGGCTTGAACAGGGCTTCCGGGGCGCGACTGGCGGGTGCCCATCGCCGTGTTTTGACGGACGTCCAGCGTTGTGCCAGCCGGGAATCCTGATTGCGGCGACAGCCAACAGCGGCAACAGGAACAGAAAGTAAGCAAATAGCGAACAAACATTTACGTCTCGTTCGTCATGTACAAAGCGGGCTTGGCCTGTCCGTCCCTCGACTGCAACGCGGCGTAAAGTTGGCCCGTCGGAGAGTCTGCCCTATCCTACAACTTTGAACGTGTCCTATTCTATAGGTATTCCGGCCGCGAATGGCAGTTCAGACTTTTTTTGTCACAGCGGCGTCTTTACGAATGGAGCCGAAGAGTTGATCTTTCGGGAAATTGAGGATCGCGATTTAATCGCCAAGGCGCGCCGCGGTGGCGTGGACGCCTTCAATCTTCTGATTTCCCGTTGGGAAAAGCGCATTTTCAACTATCTCTACCGGTTGGTTTCGAACCGCGAGGATGCGCTCGACCTGGCACAGGATGTGTTCCTGAAGGCTTACCAGAACCTGGGGAAGTTGGACGACCCCTCGCGATTTGCGCCGTGGCTGTACCGCATCGCGCACAACGAGGCGTACTCCCTGCTCAGGAAGAACAGACCGGAGGTGGAGTTGATTGAACCTCCCAGTCCGACCGCACAGCCCTCGTATGTTGCCCATCGAGGTCAGCCTGGCGGTGGAAAGCGCGCTGGCGCAGTTGTCGCCGGACCAGAAGGAAGCCGTACTGTTGAAGATCTATCAAGGTTTCAAGTTTGACGAGATGGCCGTGATTCTGGATTGTCCGGTTTCCACCGTGAAATCCAGAGTGTACACGGCGCTCGATCTACTGAAAGACGCTCTGGCGCCTGCCAATTTGCGGGGTATGGAATGAAATGCTCACAGTTTGATCTCAAGGATTACGTTTTCGGGGAACTCTCCGCAGTGCAGCGGAAAGCGGTGGACCAACATATCGCTTCCTGCGCGACGTGCCGGGAAGAGTTGGAGCGGTTGACCGTCACGCAGGCCGCTCTCGCGACGATGCGCGATGAGGATCCGCCGCGCCGCATCGCCTTCGTCTCTGACAAGGTGTTCGAGCCGAACGTGGTGGCAGTCGCTGTGGAACTCCGGACCGCGCCTCGGATTCGCTTCCGCGTTGGTCCTGGCGGCTGCGATTCTGGCGCATGGGTGGATGCAGCCCGCCGTGAAAACGGCGCCGGTGCAGACCGCTGTTGCTTTTAACCAGAGGGAGATCGATGCTCGCGTTGCTGACGAATTGTCGAAGCGGTTGCCGGCTGCGGTCGACAAGGCTGTCGAGCAACAGAGTGACAAGATCACCAAAGTGATAAGTGAAACTGAAAAGCGCTTGAGCTTTGAACGGCGCGCCGATCTGGTCGCATTCCAGGAAGAAGTCAAATATCTGAAGAGGCGCTTGGACGTCACCACGGTCCAACTTGCGCGTGCCGAAAGAGGACAAAATTGATGAAGACGAGAGTTTTGCTTGCAGTTGCCGTGATGGCGATCAGTTTTACTTCCCAAGCCGCGCAGCCCGTTCCGCGAGCTGCAATCACGGACATCGAGAACAACTTCGACGCCCGCATACAGCGATTCAGTGTTGACGAACCGCTCTATCTTCTAGGGGCAACCCGCGGGATTTACCTGGAAGGCTTCGGGATGTTGTTCAGCTGCTGACATCGACCTGCTGCCGACTGCCGCCATCTCTCCCTTCCATCCAACTTTCACTAAGGAAGAGAAAGCCAAGGTCCGAGCCAAAAAGCTGGAACGCGTGGTGAAAATCAAAGAAATCGCGCGCGAAATGCTCATTGATGCCGCTGCAAAGCTCGATAAGATTGGCCCAGACGAGCAGGTCGCCATTGCGATCACGCTGCTTCACAAGAATTGGGAAGACACGACCGGATTGCCGGCTCAGATCATTATCCAGGCTCCTCGAAAAGCACTCGTGGAATACAAGAATTCAACAAGTACGACTAAGCTGGAAACACTGACTGTGGCGCTTAAGGTTCGGGAATACTAACAATGCGTCTGGGAGAAATGCTGATCCAGCGGGGTCTTCATCTCCGCCGAAGATCTCGACCGTGCGCTCGAGATCCAGAAAGAGCGCGGTGAGAAAATTGGGAAAATTCTTATCGACCTCGGCTTCATTGCCCTGCGCGATGTGTTGGCCGCGCTCTCAGATCAGCTTGCTATTCCGCTGGTTACGATCGATGGGCCCCCCCGTCGATGCCTGAGACCGAAGGGCTCTCCGCCCGCTTTCTGCGGCAGTGCCGCTGCATCCCGGTTTCCATGGATGGCTCGACGCTGAAGCTGGCGATGGCCGATCCGCTCGATTTCGAAACGATTTCCGCGGTTCGTGGCTTCACTGGATTGAAAGTGGAACCGCTGCTCGCCGCGGAACAGGAAGTGATCGACGCTGTCGACAAGTATTTCGGACAGAGTGACAAAGTCGATGGCGGCCTGGACGAAGCGGGCGGGCACTCGGCCGAAGACCTCGAACACCTGCGCGACATGGCGAGCGAGGCTCCCGTTATTCGCCTGGTGAACACGATGGTCGCGCAGGCTGTTGAGAAGCGCGCAAGCGATATTCACATCGAGCCATTCGAGAAAGAGTTCCGCATCCGCTATCGTATCGATGGCGTGCTCTACAATCAGGAATCTCCGCCGCGCGAACTGAAGGCCGCAATCATTTCGCGCGTCAAGTTGATGGCGAAGTTGAATATTGCAGAGCGCCGACTTCCGCAGGATGGCCGTATTAAGGTTAAGACGCTGGGGCGCGAAGTCGATCTGCGCGTTTCCACGTTGCCGACCTTGTACGGCGAAAGCGTCGTGATGCGTTTGCTTGATCGCTCGGCCGGCGACTTCTACGATCTGCAAAGCCTCGGATTCGACGAACGCATGTTAGGGCGCATGCAGCACTACACCACGATGCCGCACGGCATTTTCCTTGTTACCGGCCCTACTGGCAGCGGCAAATCCACAACGCTGTATTCCGCGCTGAAACGTATCAATTTGCCCGACAAAAAAATCATTACGATCGAAGATCCTGTGGAATACCAGATGGATGGGATCAACCAGATCCACGTTAATCCGCAGATCGGTCTTACCTTTCGCAGCCGGTCTGCGCCACATCGTCCGTCAGGATCCGGACGTAATCATGGTCGGCGAAATTCGCGATCGCGAAACGGCCGACATCGCAATTCGTTCCGCGCTCACCGGACACTTTGTCTATTCGACGCTGCACACCAACGACGCGCCCAGCGCGATAACGCGTCTCACTGACATGGGCGTTGAGAATTACCTGATTACTTCTTCGCTCGTTGCCGTGTTGGCGCAGCGCCTGGTTCGCGTGATTTGTCCGTTCTGCAAAAAGAATGCGGGCACACGCATTACGCCGTTCGGCGATACGATCGAATGCTTCAAAGGCACGGGTTGCGAGCGCTGTTTCGGCGGCGGGTACACCGGTCGCCTCGGAATTTTCGAGATGATGGAGTTGAACGACGAACTCCGTCACCTGATTATGAAGAACTCCGATGCCGCGGACATTACCGCGGCTGCACGACGCACCGGTATGCGCACATTGCGTGAAGATGGCTGGGCGAAAGTCCGCGACGGCGTCACAACAGCCGAAGAGGTTCTGCGCGTCACCCAGGAATTCTGATGACGACCTTCCATTTCAAAGCGGTGGCAAGCGACGGCAATATGCGCACCGGTGTGCTCACCGCGGAATCGGAAAAGCTCGTCGCGCAGGAGTTGCGCCGGCAAGGCCTTGTGCCTGTATATGTGGGCCTCGACAAGAAGCGCAATGTCAATTTGAAGATGCCCGTATTTGGCGGCGGACGGCGTCGAGATGTGCTCTTCTTTACGCAAGAGCTTTCCACGCTGCTGAATGCCGGAGTGCCGCTCGACCGCGCTCTTAACATCGCTACTGAACTCACCGAGAAGCAGGAATTCCGCGTCATCGTAATGGATGTGCTGCGAGTGCTGAAAGGCGGCAAATCGCTCGCGGACAGCCTGGGCACGCATCCGGAATACTTCTCCAATCTTTACGTCAACATGGTGCGCGCCGGTGAGGCGAGCGGTTCGCTTGGCCAGGTGTTCGAGAAACTCGCCGACTTTGAACGCCAGCGTGATGAACTGCGCGGCTACATCGTCTCATCGATGATCTATCCGGCGCTGCTCGCGACCGTCGGTCTGGCTTCCATCCTGGTGCTGATGTATTTCGTCGTGCCGCGCTTCGCAGCGGTGTTCCAGGATTCGCACATGGCAATGCCGCTGCCGACCAAAATCATGCTCGAGATCAGCGCCTTCGTGCGTGCCTGGGGCTGGATTGGAATGACCGGGACTGCTGTTTTCGTCGTGCTTCTGAATCTCTATATCCGCACAATAAACGGACGCATGTGGTGGGACGGTTTTCGCTTGAAGATTCCAGTGCTCGGTGAGGCGTTGCGCAAAGCTGAGACGGCACGCTTCGCGCGCGCCATGGGAACGCTGGTTAGCAACAACGTGCCGCTGGTGCAGAGCCTTGGCATCGCGCGCGCCATCCTGAGCAACCGCTTGATTGCCGACTCGCTCGATGCTGTTGCGCAGGGCGTCAAACGCGGTGAAGGTATTGCTGCTCCGCTCCGCAAGACCGGTCAGTTTCCGCCGCTCGCGGGACACCTGCTGGCAGTCGGAGAAGAGACAGGGCGGCTGGATGCGATGTTCAATCGCATGGCCGACATTTATGACACCGATACGCGTGCCGCAATCAAGCGCTTCACGGCATTGTTTGAACCCTTGATCATCCTTGTGATGGGTATCATGGTCGGTGCGTTGATTCTCAGCATGCTGCTGGCGATCACGAGCATCAACGATGTGGCGGTGTAGGGAGAAAGATTTATGAGAAACAGGCGTAGAAGTCCGCAGGCCGGTATCACGCTGATCGAAATGCTGGTCGTGGTGACGATCATCGCGCTTTTCGCAGCGATTGTTGCTCCTAAGATGTTGAAGCGTACCGATTCGGCTCGTGTGACCGCGGCGCGCGTACAAATGAACGGCTTCATGACGGCGCTGGGCGCGTATAAGCTGGATACGGGAAATTTCCCCACCACCGAAATGGGACTGCAGGCTTTGCGCGAGCGCCCAGCAAAACCTCACCAGTTGGAACGGGCCTTATCTGCAGGCTGAAATCCCGACCGATCCGTGGCAACACCCGTACATCTACAAGTTCCCGGGCGAGCATGGCGATGAGCCTGACCTGATTTGCTACGGCGCCGATGGACAACCCGGTGGCGAAGGAATTAATGCGGACGTCGTGAGCTGGAAGATGCAATGAAGACATCGGGCATAACCCGATCACTTGACGCGGGTATCACCTTAATGGAGATGCTCGTCGTGGTCACGCTGATTTCATCTGCTGGCTGGACTCTCCTTCCCTTCCGTTACTTCGGGTATCGATAGCTTGCGGCTGAATTCGGCGTCGGATTCGATTGTCAGTTTTCTGAATGCTGGTTTGAATCGTGCCGATCGCAGGCAGCAGGTTGTGGAAGTGAGTATTTCGAAGCAGGACAACACGATCGTGGTGCGCAGCCAGGATGCAGGTTTCCAGCGCACGCTTGCGATTCCAGACGGAATCAGTATTGCGGCTGTGCATCCAGTGAACGCCGCCGAGCCCGAATTGCCCCGCCATATTTTTCTGTATCCCGGCGGTACGCCGCCGCGCATTGGAATCGAGCTTGTGAATCGCAGAAACGACCGCCGCCTGGTGCGAATCGATCCGACCACTGGAGTTCCGAACGTGGAGCGCTTGGCTGCAGGCCAGGAAGTGAAGTAATGCGTCGCGGTTTCACACTGCTCGAAGTGCTCGTCGCCACAATGATTATGGCGATTGCGATCACAGGCCTGCTGAGCAGCCTGAGCACCTCGTTGCGCAACGCAGCCCGGCTTTCCGATGCCGATCGTTACGCGATGCTGGCCAAGCAGAAGATGGATGAACTCCTGCTCGAAACGCGTCTGCCACGTAACGCGCCTTTCGATGGCTATTGGCCACCGGCACTGACAGGCGGACAACCGGCTGGTTGGCGCGCGCGGGTCTCGGCATTCGAGTATGCACCCGGAGCCGGGCCCAATACCGAGGCGCTGGAACGCATTCAACTGGATGTCTGGTGGGGGCCGGATGATCGCCGCCGGACCTACACGATCGAGGGCTTCCGGCGTGGTCTGCTGTTGCCGCAGGACATGACCGCCGGAGCTGCGCAATGAGTACGCACTCCCTCACGGTCGCGCCTCTAAGGGAGCGCGTTTCCTCGCAATCGGGCGTAACCTTGCTGGAGTTATTGATCGCGATCACGCTGGTGACGCTGGTCTCGGTCGGCATTCTCACGGCAATGCGTGTCGGCTTCATCGCGATGGACCGCACCAACACCAAGCTGATGGGGAACAGGCGCGTGATTGGCGCGCAGCGAATTCTCGAGCAGCAACTCGCAGGTTTTCTGCCAGCGACCGCCGATTGCATCAGTGCGCCCAACCAAGCGCCTTCTCCGATAAAGTTCTTCCAGGGCGAGCCGGAATCCATGCGTTTTGTTACAACGTATTCGATTCAGGAAGCGAGTCGCGGCGTTCCGCAGATTGTCGAATACCAGATCATCCCGGGCGACGACGGCAAGGGCGTGCGCCTGGTTGTGAATGAGCGGCCCTACACCGGCCCGCGGGCTGCCGGCGTTACTTGCCTGGGCATCTTGCCGCACCCGGTTCTCAACGTGCCCGCGCCGCGTTTTCGCCCCGTCGAGGTTGGTCCTGCATCATTCGTCCTGGCGGATAAACTGGCTTTCTGCCGCTTCGCTTACAGGGAAAAGCCGAACCCTCCGCAACCGGAAAAATGGCTGCCTATGTGGGTCTCGCAATTCGAGTGGCCCTCCGCTGTGCGCGTGGACATGGCTCCGCTCGGGACCGACAGTTCACGCCTGCAACTCTTGCCCGTTACCGTGCCAATCCGCGCGACAAAAGACCCGTTGGTGACTTATGAGAACGTCTACTAAGCGCGGGGGCGCGTTGCTGGCCGTCTTGTGGCTGTCGGCAGCGCTGTCTGCGATTGCGTTCTCGGTTGCCACCACTGTTCGTGGCGAAATTGAACGCACCGCGACCGCAGTCGATGGGGTGCGCGCGCAATATCTGGCCACCGGCGCCATCGAGCGCACAATGCTTTGGATGGGTTGGGGCGCCGGGTATCGCAATCCCGATGGCTCGCCGAGGTTCTACGAACCAGGCGTCCCGCTTCTGCGCATGGTTTTTCCGACCGGCGAAGCGCGTGTCGAGGTGATCCCGGAGTCTTCGAAGCTGAATCTGAATAGCGCCAGCCCCGAGGATTTGTTGCGTCTGTTGCTCGCGTTGAGCGTGCCCCCCGACCGTGCGCAGGAACTCACAGCGGCCATTATGGACTGGCGCACGCCACTGCCGCCCGGAGCGTTTGGACCTTTTGATCAATTTTATCTGTCGCTGCCCTCGTCTTTTCGGGCGCGGCACGCGTCTTTTGTTGAGATTGAAGAATTGTTGTTTGTTAAGGGAATGACAGCGGATATCTATCACGGAAGCTATGGACGGGACGCTGAGGGCAGACTGTATCCCCAGGGCGCGCTGAAAGATTGCGTCTCGATTTATGGCGGAACCAGTGCCTTTGATGTCAATACCGCCCAGCCGGCGCTGTTAGCCGCAATCGGAATACCCCCGGAAGCACTGGCGAACCTGCTCGAAATGCGCCGCCGTAGTCCGATCCGGACGCCCGAACAAATGACGGCCGTTATCCAGATGTGCGGTCCGGCTGCCGCCAGGCTGCGTTTGGGGGGCGGTAGCATGTTCACGCTACGCGCCACTGCCAGTGTACGGCTGCAGGATGGGACAATGTCAGATATCCGTCGCTCCGCGGCGGCATTGATCAGAATGAACGATCCCAAGGAAGACATGACCCCGTTTCGGGTACTGCGCTGGTATGACAACGTGTGGGTGGATGACCGGGGGCCGCAATGAACGCAGGCGAACTGCGCAAATGGCTGGCATTCGGTACCGGAATTGGCGTGGAGATCCGCGGCGCGGATCTGCATGTGATGGTGGTCAAGGTGCGGCCTTCGGGCGCCAATCTGCTCACTGCCGCCACCATTGAAGATTTTCGCGCCCGCCCTGCTACCGAGTGGGGTGCGAATTTCATTAGCGTCGTAAAAAAACAGGGTGCTGGACACCTTCCCGCGACGGTACTGCTGCCTCGCGAGGAAGTGATTGTGCGCCAGTTAAACCTGCCTGGCGTTTCCAACAAGGATCTGCAGGCAGCGATTCGTTATCAGATTGATTCTTTGCATCCATATGCGGAAGATGAAGCGGTTCTACTCCGCAGTGCGTGTTGGCAGGACTTCCACGGTTCTGGTCGGCATCACGCGTAGACAAACCTTGGACCAGTACCTCAACCTGTTCACCGAAGCCGGAATCAAAGTGGCGTCGTTTACCTTCTCCGCGGCAGCCATTTATTCCGCTTTGCGACTGGTAACACTTCCTCCCGCAAATGGCTTCCTCGCCCTCCAGCAAACAGCGGAGGGCGTGGAAGTTTATGGAGAGAGCGAATCAAAGCCGATTTTTTCAGCAATGTTTACGGGGTCGTCGGAGCGGGCTCGCGGCCTGGCTGCCGGTGAATTGCGCTTGCCCCCTGAGTATGAACCCACGGCGCTTGTGGATGTGCTGCCGTATCCGAAGGACGCCGCGCGCGACAACGAAGAGTATCATGCGGCCCTTGCTGAACGGGCGCTGCCGTATGCCACTGCTCTGGCGGGCGCCTGCCCGCGTCTGGGCCTCTCCGCAAATCTTCTTCCCGTTGAATTGCGCAGCACGGGATCGCGGCTGATTTTTGTACCCACGGTAGTGCTGGCGACGGTGCTGGGTGTGCTGCTGGTGCTCGTCGCCGTCCAAAATTCCTATTACCGCAGTCGCTACCTGGAGACTATAAACTCCGAGATCAAGCGCCTGGAACCCATTGCAAATCGCGCCGCCGCGCTGGATAAGTCGGTCGAGTTCGCCCGCGCAAAATCGAAAGTGTTGGACGATTTCCGCCGGCGTTCCAAGGAAGATATGGACGCCCTCAGTGAGCTGACAAATCTTTTGGCGCCCCCGGCGTGGGTTACGCAACTCGACATTTCACGAAATTCGATTGGGATCGGCGGCGAGGCGGACCAAGCCGCGCCACTCATCAAGCAGATCGACAATTCCAAGCTTTTTGAAAACTCCGAATTCACCATGCCGATTGCCCGTGTGGCTAACGGCGAGGCGTTTCGGATTCGTGCGAGCCGCGAGGGTGTGGCCAAGGAGGGCCCGGCGCGGTGACGCTTCAGGATAGAGACAAACGGGCGTTGATGCTGTTGGGTGGCGCCGCCGTGATCGCGATGGCGGTGTACTTCTGGCCGGTTTCGGACGGCTCAGCGAAAGTCGTAACGACGGGAAACTACGTTGAGGCTGCCGAAAAGCGCCTCGCGAGAATGCGGCAGATTGCCGCGACCGTGCCCGGCAAAGAAGAAGTGAACAAGAAGATGCTGGCGGAACTGGCCGCGCGCGAAAAAGGCATGATTCAGGCCGAAACCGCGGCGCAGGCGCAGGCGCAATTGATTCAGATTCTGCGCCGGATAGGGCAAGGCCCAGGGTCAACCGATCGATCTGCGCGGGAACGAAATCGGGCAGGTGAAAAGTTTCGGGAAGAATACGCCGAGGTTTCCGTGTCGGTCAATCTTGAGTGCCGCATCGATCAACTGGTCAATCTTTTGGCCGACATTACGGCGCAGCCGGAACTGATCGCCACCAGCGAAATCCGCATCGGCTCCGCGAACGGCCGTGAAAAGAACGTACCGGTGCGGCTGACGGTGTCCGGCGTCGTCTCGAAGAAACTGCTTCCGCAGAAGAAGGGGACCGAACACGTTTTGACGCGGAAACTGGTTCTCTTGAACATTTTGCTATTGGGGCTGATCGTGGCACTCGGCTGGTTTGTGCGAATGAAGTGGCTGGAAGAGCAGGCCCGTGAAAAGCAGCTCTTATCGCAGCAGTTGAAAGCCGCTCCGGCGCCGCCCGTAACACCGCTGGTAACGCCTCCGCCGCGTGCAGGCCAACAATTACATCGATGTTGCTCAAAAGATGCTGTTCTCGAAAGAGCGCAACCCGAATGTGGAAGTGGTCGCGCCTCCTGTCAAAGTGATGCCGCCGCTGCCAATTGCGCACGGCGTATTTCTCTTCGGCGATACGCCCACCGTGATCCTGAGCGTAAATGCTACTTCTCCGCATAAAGGCTACAATCCCGGCCAGACAATCGGCGATTTCAAGCTCGTAGCCGTCAATAACAAAGAGATCGAGTTCGAATGGGATGGCAAAAGAGTAAAACGCAGTCTGCAGGAGTCATTGGAGGAGGGCGCAAAGAGCGCTCCGCCGCCAGTAGCTCCCAGTGCGCCAGCCACTGCGGCTGCCCCTCCACCGCCGCCACCCGCGAGTACGGCTTTGAGTAACGCGGCCAGCGGACCTGGAATTGATGTGGGCGGAACCATTCGAGCCTGCGCTCCGGGTGACAGTGCGCCCAATGGTACGGTGCAGGACGGCATGCGAAAAATCGTGAGTGAAAGTCCCTTCGGTGGGAAAATTTGCCGGTGGGAACCGGTGAAGTGAAGAGTTGAAGACGAAATGACAATGAAAGCCTTCTCGCTATGATTCGGATCCAGAAGTGTACCGCGCTGCTGCTGTCAGTTATCTTGATTGGGTCACTGTATGCACAAGCAGTGCCGCCGGGATTCGGACCGCGCCCGCCAGAGTCCAGATCGCCTGAGGCGCCGCCGTTGCAGAGGCCGGCACAGGTCGCGCCTCCGCCGAGTCAGCCGCCGGCTGGTCAACAACCTGCCGCTCAAGCGCCTGGGACGCAGGCTGCTCCGCCCGCAGCGACGACAGCGCAAGCGCCTCCAGCCGTTTCATCAGGCGGGCTGAACCTGCAGAATGCCTCACTCACAGAGGTAATTGATATTCTTGCGCGCCAGTTGAAGATTAACTACATTCTCGATCCGCGCGTAAAGGGCGGCGTGTTCCTCAACACTTATGGAGATCTCAAGGATGTCAACACGCGCCAGTTGCTCGACCTGATTCTGCGTATCAACGGCTTCGGTATGATCCAGGTGGGTGATGTGTATCGGATCGTGCCGCTCAGCGACGTTTCGCGTCTGCCTCTGACGCCGCAAATCAATCCGACCGGAATCCCGGAAGACGAGCGGACCTCGCTCAACTTGATTTTCCTGAAGTACGCAACGGTCGATGAGCTCTCAAAGCTGCTCGATCCATTCCTGGGCGAATTTGCCAAGATGTACACCTATACTCCCGCGAACCTGTTGCTGATTCTCGATAGCAACCGGAGCATGCGGCGTACGATGGAACTGATCGCGCTATTCGATAACGAAACATTCACGGCTCAACGCGTCCGTTTGTTCGAGGTGAAAAATAGCAGGCCTTCGGATCTCGCCAAAGAACTCGATAATGTCTTCAAATCCATTTCGCTCAGCGACAAGAATTCACCAATCAAGTTTATGGGTCTGGACCGCATTAATACTGTCATCGCGGTGGCTTCCAATCCGAACGTGTTCGGCGAAGTGGAAAAGTGGATCACGAAGCTCGACGTGGCCGTGAAGGTTACGGCAGGCTCGATCGACAATTATGTTTACCGCGTCAAATACGGCCAATCTCAAGCGCTTGCCGCAGGTATATCGATGCTTTACGGCGGTGGTATGGGCATGTACGGCGGCATGGGCTTGGGCATGGGTATGGGTGGCGGCATGTACGGTGGCGGTATGGGTGGTATGGGTGGCGGTTATGGGGGCGGCGGAGGTATGTACGGCGGAGGCATGGGCGCTGGCATGTATGGCGGCGGAGGCTACGGCGGCTATGGTGGTGGCTACGGGGGCGGTTACCCCGGTGCAACCACGAGTCCGATGGCGGTACCAGTGCCCGGACTTGGCCAGGGCCTGACTACCGGTACCGGAACATCACAGCCCGGCACCACGTCAACCGGGGATAGGACCGGTATGTATATGGGTGCGGCCGGCATGGGTGGCCCGATGCAGCGTGTGCCGCGCGTCATCCCAAATCCGTTAGATAACAGTCTGCTGATTCAAGGTACGCCTCAGGAGTATGAAGGCATTCTCAAACTGTTGCGCGATCTGGATGTGCCGCCGCGCCAGGTTCTGATCGACGCCAAGATTTACGAAGTCACTCTGACCGGCGCCTTTTCGAGCGGCGTTTCAGCTTTCCTGAGTAATCGAGGACAAGCGTCCGGCGCACCGCAGGGAAGCAGCACGCGGCCTCCGATCCCGCAAACAGCCAGCCTGGTAGGTGCGACCACATCGCTCTCAGCGGGCATGCTGGTTGGCGCCAGTCGCGAATTGCTTCTGTTTTTGAATCTGTCCGAGAATGCCGGGCGCACCAAGGTCGTCTCCGCGCCGAGCATCATTGCCACAGACAGCATTCCAGCGAGCATCAACGTTGGTACGGAAGTTCCCACGCTGACATCTCAAGCTGTTAGCGATGTTACCGTGGGGGGCAGTTCCCAATTCACGAACCAGATCTCCAATCGAAACAGCGGTGTGACGCTCAGTGTCCTGGCGCGCGTAAATCCCAGCGGCATTGTCACGATGGTGATCAATCAGGAAGTCAGCGCGCCAATTCCCGCCGCGGCGGGCGCGATTAATTCTCCTTCGTTCTCAAAGCGCACCGTTCAGACGCAGGTGACTGTGCAGGACGGCGACACGATCGCCATAGCCGGCATCATCAATGAGAATATGACGCTTTCTAGCGGAGGGATCCCGGTTTTGCACCGAATTCCGTTTATCGGGGGAGCCTTTGGAAGCAAGAATTACTCCAAAGACCGGACGGAACTGATTATTTTCATGACGCCGCGCGTCATTTACGACACCAATCAAATGGCTGAAGCAACTGAGGAATTGAAAAAAGGGTTACGTAAACTGCAGAAGATCGTAAGAGAGTAAGATAAGTGGCACGGCCCGCGCGCGAAACTCGCTGCTGCGGGCCGTGTTTAACTTTCGTGGATCTCTCTGCATGAAACTGCGCCTTTTGTGTACCCTCGCCCTGGCTTCCGCCTGCTTTGCGCAAACTGAAGTCGGCGCAGGGGCTCCGTCCGAAGCGATCCGTTTACGCTGGATCAGCAGCTATTACCGTAACGGATTTTCGACGCTGGTTGTCGCGCCCACGACCGCTGTCGTGAAATTCGGCACGACGGGATTGAGCCAGGAATTCTCAGACGTCACAAATACTGGCGGAACCCGCTATGCATTGGTGAAAGCAACTCAGAGTTCTACGGTTGTGGATGAGGCCATCGACGTTTTTCAGGTTTATCCCGGCATTTACGCCAGCTACAAGGGCGCGGTCGGCACTTACGGCTATCCTCTGAGTGATTCGACGCCTTGCTTCTATGCGGGCGATTTATCCTGCATCTTCCAAACATTCGATAAAAACTACGCAGTGTTTGCGTACGCTCGCGCGAATGCGAATGGCCAGGTGTTTGTAACTCGCGATCCCTACTACACGAAATGGGCGGCGGCAGGCGGGATTACCCGAATGGGCGCTGCCGACAATGTCGAAACTGCAGTCACGTCCTTCGTGAGCAACGCCGCAGCTACCATGCAGAGCTTCAGCAGTGGAGCAATCTACAACATTACTGCCGGAACGCTGAGCGGACGAATTCTCGCTGTGCGCGCTCCCATCTTTTATGTGTTTTCGCAAAACGGCGGCCACGCCGGTTTTCTCGGATACCCTTCCGGCGAAGAGTTGGTGCTGCCGAACGGCAATCGACGCCAGAGTTTCGAGGGTGGAGCGATCGATTACGATCCCACAAACGGAGGGGCGGTTCTGCGTCCTGGCGTTAAGAATGTCGTAATAACCACGAATACAGGAACGCTCAAACTGAATGTCGGTGAGACGTCCACGTACACAGCCTCTGTGTACGCCGCGAATGGCGAGTTGTTGACCGACCGTGTCGTGAACTGGACCTCATCCAACGGACGTGTCGTATCGCTTCAGGCCAACGGCGCAACCGTCACATTGAAGGCTGTAGGGCAAGGTTCCGCAAGCGTGACCGCCGTCGCGGACGGAAAAGCGAGCCCGCCACTTCAGGTGATTGTCAGCGGCGTGTGCTGTCAGATTGGCGAGGGCGCGCCTAGCGTGTCCATGCAGCAGTCGTTTGTCGACGCTGCGACACGCAACAGGCTAGTGTTCCAATTGCCCACACAGAATCCGGTGCGCCGGGCAGGCAGTGGGTATGTCCAGGATTTTACAGCCGCTTCCGGTGATCAACGCTATCTGCTGGCGCTTTCCGATAACAGTGCGGTGGCGTGGCTCGTGACCGGGCAAATCCTGAATGCTTACACGCAAATGGGTGGCCCCGCGGGTTCAATGGGCTATCCGGCGGCTGATCCCACGGCAACCGGACGGCAGCTATTCCAAAACGGAGCGCTTGCCGGCGATCCTGTGCGCCTGGTGACCGGTTCGATCCTGAGTAAGTGGGCCACGCTGAGCTATGAAACTGGTGCGGCCGGCTCACCGATCGGCGAGACATCGAAGTTTCTCACATTCGGCGCAGCTGCCGGTCTGCTGCAGCCCTTCTCTGCAGGCACTTTTTATTCGATTCAAACCGGTTCGTCAGCCGGCAAAACCTTTCTGGTTTCGGGTGTGATCCTGGCGCGCTATGCTGAGCTCGGCGGACCCTCCGGCAATCTGGGTGCACCGTGGACGGACGAGTTCACGCGCGACGGACGGCGGCGTCAGGAATTCGAAGGCGGAATCGCCGAGTATTGGCCAGGATTGCCCGTCGAAATCACCTTGCGGGATCGCAAGCCGGTCGTCGATGCGACGCCCGACATTGTTCCCGCTGGTTCCAGAGTGCGGCTTGCGGTGAGCGGCTTTGCCGATCAGTCCAGCCTGCGCATTTCGATTAGTGGTCAGCCCGATTTTGTCGTAAATACAAAAACCGGCTCTTACTCCTGGGAAGCATATGTGCCAGCCAACGCCACGGGTGCAACGGTGACCGTCAAAGCCACGCAGATGAACGGCAGTACGAGTGCGCAAGGGTCATATCTGGTTCGGTCGGTGGCTGAAGCGCGGCCGCACGTGGTTAAGCTTGAAGGTGATAATCAGGTGGGCGTCGCCGGTGGTGTGCTCGCGAAATCGCTGAAAGTCGCCGTTCGCGACGACGCGGGAAATGCGATTTTGGGCATTCCGGTCAGCTTCGAGGCTTCTCCGGGCTCGCAAATTCTCTCCTCCTCGCAGAATACAGATGTGAATGGTGAGGCTTCGGCAATCCTGCGGCTTGCTGCCAGCGAAGGCGTTGTGCTGGCGACAGCGCGCGTTTCCGGCTCAGCTCCGGTAACCTTTAGCGCGCGCGTTGCGGACTCAACGGTGAATAATTTTCCGAAATTCCTGCAGAGCGGCGAAACGCCTGTGGGCGACGGCACCGGAACCATGCTAAATCAAGGCGCGATGGTTACAGCCACTGCGTCGATTCTGCGATATATGCAGGACCGCGGCGATCTCGTGTCGTCCGTGGGACTCATCGATCCAGCCTCGCTGAATCAATATCTGAGTAAATTCTGTGCGATTGATGCGCAGGGTAACCAGCTCTGCGACGGGTATCTGACTCCTGCCCCGAATTCCCCGGAGCGCATCGTCAATTTCTGGCGGATCGGGGGATTGTTCGGCAACAATCTCGGGATAGTGGTGGAGAAAGTGGAGCAGGCAGCGCTGCGTGATGCGCTCGGCTTGGGTTCGCCCGTCTTGATTGGTTTGTCGCTCACAGTGGATGGCGTGGCGCTCGGTTCACATTATGTAGCAGGAATCGGTATTGCGGCGGATGGAGCAATTCGCATTCAGGATCCGAGTCCGGTTTTTGCTCGCAACAGCTTGAGCGAATATTTAGATGGGTTCTCATCCGGATCGCAGTTGTACAAGGCAACCTTGGCGTCGGTCGTGCGGTTTGTCGCAGTCGCCCCGGCCAGCGCCGGATTCCTGGTCGTATCGCCTAACGCCCCCGATAATGGTACGCTCGACCGCCGGTTCCTGTGGCAACATTATGGAAAGTTTGCCGGTGGCGGCCGTGCCCGGTGTTCCCCTGGTTGCCACACCGGATATACTTCGCATCCTGCATTGCGATGGTTTGCAGCCTGTCTATGAGCTGGATTCCTCAGCACGCGAGCAGCATCGCCTGACATTGACCGATCTCGGCAATCCGACTAATCGCTTGGATTTGTCAGGTGGAGGCGACGCAGCTTTCAAAGTGGCAAAGGTAACATCGGCGTGGATTGTGTCCGCGCAGGAGACCACTTTCAGCACTGCTTCGATGGTGAACGCCGCGACCTTTGAACCTGGCGTTTCGCCAGGCGGTTTAATGGCAATTTTTGGCACAGGACTCGCGCGTACGGGTTCCACGACGAGCGTAAATATCGGTGGAAAAGCGGCAAGAGTTGTCGCTGCGACCCCATTTCAGATAAATGTCCAGATTCCGCTCGATGCACAACCGGGAAATCAGGACGTAACCGTCCGATCGCCTTACGGAACTCAGATGCAATCACTTAACGTGAACTCCGTGGCGCCCGCAATTTTTGTTATGGGGAACGCGCAAGGCGCGGTGGTCAATCAAAATGGCGTTTTAAATTCGGCGCTGAACCCCGTGCCGCGCGGCCAGACGATTGTAATCTACTGTACTGGACTGGGCGCGGTTGCAGCGCAGGGCGTACTACAGGTGGCGCGCACCGAGGTAACCGGAGTCCTGCAGGGCACAGAGCTAAAGCCGTCCTTTGCGGGATTAACGCCGCAATTTATCGGACTGTACCAGGTGAATCTTGCCGTTCCTGTCAATTTACCGCCGGCCCTGGATACGCCGCTGCTACTGCGGCAGGGCGAAACGGCAAGCAATACAGTATTAATTTCCATTCAGTAAAAGAGTTTCAAGACTCTTAATTGTTGACTTGGGTTTAAAGGCTATGGTTAACTTGTAAGCTGTAGCGGTAGTACGTAAACTTGGCGAATACCAAGCGGTGCTGTTTTTGGCTTGACGGCCTTCGGGCCGTAATGTTATGTATGATTTGACCGCAATTGGTATATATAGCGGCATTCGATACGCGTGAATCCCGCGAGTACAGTAAAACGACTTCGAGATTTCGGGCAGGTATGAGCTTCGTGGCGGATATGAGTGGACATTGCAAGGAACAGAAAAGGCGGCAGCAGTAAAAATGACACGCCATCGTTCCAGTAGTGATATCACGTGCGAGCTCAGGGTAAAAGAACCTTCCATCAATTCAATTCAAGATTTCCACAAGGAGAAGGAAATGGCAGATTTTCGCAAGTTGTTTTCGGTGTTGGCTGTCGTAGCCCTAATGATGGGCTTCGCACTTTCCGCCAATGCCCAGTCGGCGCTACTTTGTAGTGGGAATGCCGGCGTTCCGCCCACACTAAGGGCAGAAGGTATGACTGAACTGGTTGGCGACGTGGTGCTGAATTGCACCGGCGGCAACCCGGCCCAGCCGTTCCTGGCCAATTTTCAGATCTATCTGAACACCAACATCACCAGCAGGCTTCTGTCCTCTGGTGGCGGCGCTTCTGAAGCTCTGATCCTCATCGACGAGCCAACGACCCCGACTCTTACCGGTACGGCCCCGAACGCTTTCCGTGGCGTGAAGGCTTCCGGTGAGAATTCGATCGTTTGGCTTGGTGTACCGTTCACGCCTCCGGGCACCGCGACGCGCATCGTCCGTATCACTAACGTCCGTGCGAACGCTTCGCAGCTCCTGCCCCCCGGCTCCGCGAGCCAGCTGATTCCGCCTCAGGTCATTATGTACATCTCGATCTCTGGCAGCACAGCTATCCCGGTGAACAATCCGCAGCAGGTTGTTGGTTATGTCCAGACTGGTCTTACCTTTGACCTCCGCAACTGCGCCAACACGGGCGGCGGCGCGAACATCGCGTTCAACCAGTGCACCAGCACCAACTCTGATATCTTCAATGGCAATATCGGTGGGACCTTCGCCGTACCGTCGACCCCGACGACATTGCGCTTCCAGGAGAACTTCGCAACGGCCTTCAAGCCGCGTATCGTAGCAGGCCAGGATCCTTCGGTCCCGGGTACTGTGTACAGCAGCGAGAGCGGCTATGTGAATACATCCGCCCTCGGCGCTGAGACCGGCGTTGCCACCAACGGCACCAAGCTGGTCGCCCGCTTCACCAATATCCCTGATACGGTGAAAATCTACGCTGCCATCAACAACAGCGTCAGCGGTACTGCCCTCGGTTCGGCCTCTCTGGTTGCAACACTCCAGGCTGGTTCTGACCCGAATGGCGTCGGCGGACTCGCCGCAACATCCCTGGGTAACTGGGCTGCTTGCGGTGGCGCGACTCCTGCGATGGCCCAGATCCCGGTCGTCAATGGTGCCGCAACTGCCGTTTGGGAAGTCACTGCTTCGAACGCGAACGCGTCTGAAGTAGCCATTTTCCCGATCTCCGTTGCCTACATCGCCCGCACGGCCAGCAATCAGCCCGGTATCGGCACTGCCACTGTTCTCGGCAGCTTCGGTCCGTTCTATGCTTCCCCGACGGGTACCACCCAGAGCGCAACTCTGCCGATCGCCCGTTTCGTTGACACGGGAATCAGCGCGAGCGCGTTCACGGTCCGCATCTGCGTGACCAACCTTCTGTTCCCGTTCGTGTCCAACCAGGCCGGCTTTGACACCGGTATCGCGATCTCCAACACTTCTGTGGATATCTTCGGTACTGCCGCTCAGGCTGGTACTTGCGACATCAACTACTTTGGCACGGGCCCGAGTGGTTCCGCGACTGCTAAGACCAAGGAAACCTCCCAGGTCGTGACGCAGGGTTCTCAGCTGATCTTCGGGCTGGCAACCGGTGGAAACCTCGGCGTGACTGGCAATCCTGGCTTCCAGGGTTACATCATCGCTCGTTGCTCGTTCCAGTTTGCTCATGGATTTGCGTTCATCAGTGACTTCGGCAACAACAAGACCGCTCACGGTTACTTGGCCCTGGTCATGGATGGTGGTGCGTTCTTCCGCAGCAACACAGCATCCGCTGCAGAGCAACTGAACAACTAGTAGAAGTAGTAGTCCGGAAAAGGGGAGGCGCAAGCCTCCCCTTTTTCTATTTCCAGGGTAATTTCCACAAAATTCCTCCCCGCTTGCCATTGAATTTAAACGGTCTTGTTGTCCATTTTTCGAGCTTTGGTGATACACTCGGAATGTAGTTCCCGCGTCCGAGGCGCCATCAGTGCGCTCAGGCTGTCTCACGACACGGCCAAATCCTCCAGAGGTGATATGTCAAAACGAATTTTTTTGCTTGCGGTACTGCTTGGAGCCATCCTCAGCACATCTGCTTTTGGGCAAAATCTATTTGTCAGTTCGGGCGATAACGTCAGTTCAGTCGTCCACTCGTTCAAGGAGGATCCGTTCACGGGTCCTGCATCAGTGATTGGCGCTCCCAATTTCTTTTTGGCGTTGCCGGCTGGCCCACGCTTCTATCTGGTAAGTAAGAACGCCCTCAACACGGTAGTAGTCGTCGATGCGAATATGGCGTTCATTCGCAAATTCGATCTGGGTGCGCCCGCGACCGGCGGCGGTGTCTCGCCCGACGGCAGGAGAATCGTGATTTTGGCTGGTGGTCTGAAGGTATATGACACCAGTACCGATCTCGAGGTACCGATCACGTTTTCGGACGTTATCAGTCCCACCGATGTCGCATTCAGTTTCGATTCCAGGCGTGCCTTCGTACTGAGTTCCGCCTCGCAGCGCCTCAGCACGATTGACCTTATCTCGAATACGCAGGTCGGCACACCGACCACTATCTCCGGTACTTCAACCGGTGTTGCCGCCGGGCCGAATGGCCTTATTTATGTCAGTGCCCAGCAGTCTGTATATGAATACCAATATGACCCGAACAGCTTGAACCTGGCACTGCGCGGTCAATTCAGCCTTACCGGGACACCCGGCAAATTGTCCTTCACTCCAGACGGAAGCAAGGCAGTTGCGGTCAACACCGGCATCGCCGGGTCCGGCACTGCGATCTTCGTTCTGGATCTCGCGACACGACAGCTTTCCGGACAGGTTCCGATCTCCAGTTTGTCGTTTAGCAAAGTCGTAACTGCGGACAATGGCCGGTTTTTCGCCATCGCCACACAAAACAGCAAGCTCTATCAGTTTTCTTTCTCGAATCTCGCGCTCTTTCAGGAAGCAAGCTTTCTTGGAATCGGAAGCTTTACCTCGGTTCGCGATATCGCGATCACGCACGAGGCGCCACTCGCACGATATCTTTTTGTCTCGTCCGGCTCTAACGTTTACCGAATTGATCTGTCCGTGAATCAGGTATCCGGCGTCCTCGGAATCGCCGGAAATACCGCCGGTGATCTTTCATTTGCGGTACCGGCCAACCAGGGTACAATCTCCGTACTGTTGCCATTTAATGCGAATCAGTCAGTAAATCCCGGCAGCGTGAGCTTGCCTCTACTCGTAAAGGTTACGGATTACATTGGACGTCCGAGCAGCGGAGCCCGCATCAACTTCACCACTTCAGCTGCTGGTTTAACGATTCAAACCCCGAGCGTCCTGACTGGTATCGATGGCGTTGCGGGTACCACGGTTGTCGCACCAATCACTGGTGGTCAGTATGGTGTCATCGCAACGACCGAGGGGTCCTCTCTCGCTACTTCGTTCAACCTGAATGTCACGTCCAGCGGTACTGGCGGCGGCACAGGCGGCGGTTCGGGTGGCGGCGGTTCGACAGCCGGACTACAGATCTATTCCGGACAGGGTGAAGTTCTGACGCAGTTCCAGAGCAGCGTGACGCAGGAACCGCTCAAAGTACGCGTTCTTGACGCAGCCGGAAACGGCGTCCCAGGAGTTGCAATCAGCTGGTCCGTGAACGACCAGGTGGGAACAGCGGGTTATCTCGATCGCGCGACCAGCCTGACCGACGTAGCCGGCTTCGCTGAAGCGAATTTTATCGCCAGTCAGGTTGTAGGCGGCGGTTTTCAGCAGCCTTTCGGACGCTCCTCTGTCATAGCCAGCACAGGTAGTGAGGTCGTAACATTCACTATCATCACGCTTGCACCGCTTCAGGGTGGTACGCAGGGCTTCATCGGCATCAACCTCCGCAAGCCGACCGACCAGCGGATAAACGGGAAAGTTGGTGAGACGATTCCGGGAGCCATTCAAGTGCAAATTACGGCAAACGGTTCGACACCGCTGCCGGGCGTCGGTATTCGCGTTTTCGAGGGTGACGGTCTAACCGGTCCGAGTAGCCTTTGCACTGCAGGCATCATTCTCACTGACGTGAACGGCTTCGCGTCTTGCGACCTGAGGGTCTCCGGAGTAGTTGGTGAAAGCACTTTGAAGGTAAAGATCGGATCTACGATCGAAACTCCGATTACGCTCACGGCTACACCAGGCGATCCAGCAGGGTTCCGCAACGTCTCCGGAAGCAACCAGGAAGGCCTGGCTGGCCAGAGACTGGCATTGCCTTTAGTAGCTGAGGTCGTCGATGCCTCCGGAAACGCAGTCCAGGCCGCCAACGTCACCTGGGAAGTTCCTGTAGCTGGTTCTGCAACGCTCACGAACACCATCAGCACAGCCGACAACTTTGGCCGCGTCTCAACATTCGTAACACTGGGCAGCACTCCGGGTCCTGTTACAGTGAACCTGCGTGCCGGCACTGCCGTTCTGCCCTTCACGTTAACCGTCAGGGTCTCGGTGGCTGGTATCGCATACGTTTCAGGCGAAGGTCAGATTGCGGTAGTGAATCAGGCATTCGGCCAACCCCTTGCGGTCAGAGTGACGAACGCACAAGGTCAGGGACTATCCAATATCGATGTGTCCTACGCTGTGATCAGTGGCTCTGCTACTCTGCCGGCTGCAACTGCCAAAACAGACAGCAACGGACAGGCTTCCCTGACAGTTACAGCAGGTGCCACTCCGGGCCCGATCGTGATTCAGGCTTCCGTTTCCGGTCAGAATCCAGTGAGATTCAACCTTACTGCACGGCTCCCAGGACCACTGCTGGATGAAACGCAGATCTTCAATGCAGCGGGCTTCCAGCGCGGTATTGCACCTGGAGCGCTCGTCACCATTTACGCTGCCGGTCTCGCTCCTGGGCTGAAGGGCGCAGTTGTGGCCAATACGCTCGGCATCGGCGCCCTGCCAACGAAGCTGAATGATGTCGAAGTCAGCTTTGGCGGTATCGCCGCCCCGATTCTCTCCGTCGCGAACATCGACGGCAAGGAATCGATCAGCGTTCAGGTACCATGGGAACTCCCCGCAAGCTCGCAGACCACTCTCAGAGTCAGCGTGAGCGGCGGTTCCACCACGTTGAATAACGTCGCCGTACAGTCGCTTAGCCCCGGCATCTTCGAAAGCACCGATGCTCAGGGACGGCGGTCCGCAATCGTACTGCGGCCCGATGGCAGCTTCGTGAGCCCGGAGAACCCGGCTCGCCGCAACGAGCGGTTGAAGATTTTTGCAACCGGCCTCGGCCAACTGACCCCGAATACCGGCACCAACCGTGTCGGCGTCGCAAACCAGAACCTGATTGCTCCGCTGATTGTCGGTGTGAACAACGAAGGTCTGGAAGCGACAGTTACGACTACGCTCTCCACCAGCATGGTGGGTGTTTATGAGATCAGCTTCCAGTTGAACTCGACCACCGCCACGGGTCAGCGTAACCTGTCGATAGGCGTTGACGGCCCGAATGGGCGTGTGTTCAGCAACACGTCGAACATAGCCTCAATCCAGTAGTATCAGTCTGCAAATGGGCGCGAGAGTTTCGACTCTCGCGCCCATTTCTGCGTTAAGTGGCCAGGTTTGCCTGCCGCGAAGCTATTTCCAAAGCCCAGCTCAAATTCGCATCCGAACTCACGGTGCAGCCCTGCCCGCCCCAGTAATAGCGGCTCAAAATGCCACCGGCGTTGAGTACGGCACCATCGGGCATCGTGATCTCCCGCACGGCGTTATTCGCAACAAACGGACCGCCCGACGCTCCAAAAACCGACAAGCTCAGTCGCGCAGCGGGTTCAAACTGCTGCACGAGCCGCAGAGCCTCCTCCGCACCTTCCTGCGTTGCGCATAACAGCGGATTCATGCGGTACGATGCTCCAGCAGGATCAGTATTTTCGACCTGAACGTCTTCGAACCAGTTTTCGAACCCTCGCACATATCCCTCCCGCAGCGGATTGCTCGGGGTCGTAAAGTATGGGTTTGCAGCGGCGGGCCCAACGTAGCTGTACTGATTCTGGGCGGCGGTCGCGTTTAGAATAATTTTTGGTGCACCAGACTGGCACACCTGTCCACCACCGATCGGCGCTGCGTCGCGAGGATCGCGATCTCCGGCGGAAGCGCACCAGGGGGTCTCGCTACTTGCTTCCGGAGCAATCTTCATGGCCGTAGTACCGAGTTGCTGCTGGACCTCATCAAGGAACGTGAAGGCCAGGGCAGAAAACCCTGCAGGCCGTTCGATACCGTTCTGCCGGAAGGTTCGATTGATCGGATCGTATTCCGTGAAACTGTTTACGCTTACGTAGGACATGTGCCGCTTTCTGGCGCGGAGTGTGCCGAAATGCTGTCAGTGCCGACAATTCCTTGTCAAAAACCGGCAATTTCGGTCCGCAAAGCGCGCCAACACGGATAGTCCTCTGCAAAGTAGTAGCCAAACTTACTTCTTCGGTTGCGGGGTCAGCACCGGCATTTTGAAATTCACTGGAACGGGCAAATTATAGCCGAACGGATCCACACGCACCTCCAGAGTTACTGACGGCTTCATCTGGCTGGATGGCTTGTAGTCGATCTTAACCAGCGCTGTCTCACCTGGTTTCAGCTCTTGCTTATCCAGTTTCGCGGAAAAGCCAGGAAATGGACTGTTCTGCACGGACAGGTTGATCGTGCCCGGTGTATTGTTCGTTACTGGCACCTGGTCAGTCGAGACCTTCATCGCATCCAACTCGGCGGAGGCCTTGCCGAGCTTACCTGAGCTGAAAATCTCTTCAGGCTTAGGGATTCGTAAGGCAGGCGCGGTCTTGGTTGTTTCAGGCCCTGCTTTGAGGACTCCGAAGGGCGTTACGTGGGAATCGGTATCCGGCGGCACATACCAGAACCATTGTCCCTCCACAAGTTTCCAGTAGCTCGTAAGCGGCATAGTCACTGGTATGCGCGTCCCGAGTTGGGAGAACATGATTTCGCACTGAGTCAGCGCGCGTGCCTTGGTGAAGTTCTCCTCATACACCGCCTTGACCCAGTTGAAACTCCGGCATGCGGCCTTATCGGCTCCAAAAAACGCATCTTTCGCATCCTCGGCCACATACTGGTCCGCAACGCGGAATTTTTTCGCCATCTGCGCTTCAAAGAAGGCAGTTACCCGGGATTTGAGAGCTTCCTCGACCGCTGGCGGGGCTTTGTCAAACAAGTCCGCGGGAGCCTGTTGGGCTAACAGCAAATTGGCGCCACGGACAAAATGATTGAGAGCAGAGAACTTCAACATTTGATTTAATTCTATCATTCGCATTAAAACCCGCTTGCCGTTTTCGGCGTCAACAGTATAGGGACTTGGACGAAGCTTAATGCGTTTCTGTTATTTGTTTTTCATCGCACTCAGCGCATTTGCTCAAACTGCGCCTGGGGCGGACGAGGCCGGCTCGATTGCAGGTCAAGTAGTTCGTGCCGATTCTGGCGAGCCTCTCAGTCGCGTGATGGTGACCTTCCGCAAAGTGGACGCACGTAGCGGCGCGCCACTAGCCGCGACAACCGCGGTTGATGGACGCTTTGCGATAAAGGGCGTTGCGCCGGGCCAATACCGCTTATGGGCCAACCGCAACGGATTCCTTACCGCGGAATATGGGCAGAAGTCGTACGGAAAGCCCGGCACGCCTATCAGCGTCACCGCCAAACAGCATATTCAGGATGTCTCGCTCCGCATGATGCAGGCTGGTGCGATTTCCGGACGCGCAGTAAACGAAGCGAGCGAACGTCTGGCCTATGTCCGCGTGCAGGCACTGCGCCAGGTCTATTCGCAGGGCCGCAAACAGTGGATGAGCGCAGGTATGGCGACCACCAACGATCTCGGCGAATATCGCATTTTCGGTCTCGCTGCCCGGACGCTACTTTTTGTCCGCACATTACACCTCGCCGTACACAAACATGACAACCGACCGCGCAAGGTGCCAGCAGAAGGTGGACGCAGCTTCCGAAGAGAGCTACGCACCTCTGTACTATCCTGGATCGTTTGATCCGGCGCGCGCCAGCGCCATCGAGGTGCCGCCGGGTGCCGACCTGCGCAGTATCGATTTCAACCTTGTGCCGACTCGCACAGTACGCGTGCGTGGCCGCGTGAAGTGGGACGGTCCCGAAACCGGGCAGCGCCCCATGGTTGCCCTGATTCCGCGTAATGCGACCTACCTGGGCTATGTGGGACGCCACGGTGCGCAAGTCGATGAGAAAGGCGAGTTTGAGATTCGTGGCGTAACGCCCGGCTCTTATCTGCTGACTGCGGATCTGTTCGATCAAAACAACAGGCAATCCGCCCGCGTGCCTATGGAACTGGGTTCTTCTACCATCGACGGGATCAACTTGCTGCTCGCGCCATTGCCGTCACTGCAAGGCCGTGTTCGCGCCGAGGGCGATGCACCGTTCAAACCCGCCAATCTGCGCCTGTTCCTGCAGAACGCAGATGGCGGAACCGGCATGGGCGTCGGGTTCGCCACAGCAAAAGCAGACGGCACATTCACTGTTCAGAACCTTGCGTATGACTCGTACATCCTGAACGTCATGGGATTGCCGGATGACTTTTACATCAAGTCGATAAAGCTGGGCGACATTGATCTCACGGAAGTGCCAGTCGATCTAAGCGGAGGAGTTTCCGGATCCCTGGATATCGTTGTCGCGCCTGGCACATCACAGCTCGAAGGCATGGTGATGAAAGAGCAGCAACCGGCGCCCGGTGCGATCGTGGTGCTGGTTCCCGACGGAACTGCGTCGCACCCTGAGGCCGCTTTTTCCGAACCGGCGTCGCAGATCAGAACGGGCGTTTCTCGTGAAGGGTATTACGCCCGGTGACTACAAGGCGTTCGCCTGGAACGAGATCGAAGACGGTGTGTATCAGGACCCCGATTTCCTGCAGGCCTTCGAAGGCGAAAGGGAAAAGCGTCTCTTTCCAGGCACGCGCAAAAGAGACGCTGCAGTTGGAAATGTTGAATTCGGGCGAAGGACGCCGCGATTAGCGACGTTCTGGCTCAGAAGGTGAACTGGTTTGGCGACCGCATTCCTTTTGAGAGAAGGTCCGGCTCAGGGTCACACCGAAGGTTCTGCGATCTCCACTCCCCAGTCCGGCCAAGGAGTCTCCCCGGTTTGGCGTACTCGCCGCCGTAGGAGGCCGCCCATTTTGAGATGCCAGGGAGGACGGAGCCCGAGATATCCTTGGCCTGCGGCCCGCCGGTATCCTCCAGCGTGGGCGGCGCATCCCGGAAGCAAACGTACCTGCCGTCCGTCAAGGCCACGCTACCGTAAAGCGAGAGATTGTCGTTCACCTTGGTGTTACCGTCGAACTCGACGCCGCGCACGCGCACCTTTTCGGCGTTGGCGAGGTAGCCGCGAAGCACCCCCACCTGAGCGTTGACGACCTGGGTCTGGAAGTCCTTGACCCCTGTGTTAAAAGCGGTTATGTTCGCCGTGACGCCCGGAAGCGGTCTGGCTCTTAAGGCCAATCTAGATGTGGCGCACGTCCTCGGGCCTTACTGTTGCAGCGGAGAGGGATCGGCTGGCCCGCGGCGTCGCTGGGCACGCCGCCAAGGTTGAGGCCGACCGACTTGAAGCCGGTCTCATCTGACCAGAAAAGCTATCTTACCGGCGTAGCGGACCTCCTGCGTCCATTGCTTCTGTTTCGATGGGGCGGCTGAGGCTGTGGTCACGGGAATGCCAATGAAATCCCGGTCGTTTGAGGGCTTCCAATCCCAGTAGCGCCAGGCGGTGATCGAAGTAAGTTGGCCCGGCCCGCGATTCCAGTCGATGGTCAACGAGGCGCCGCCGAGATCCTGGTCGGACCGCCATGGCGTGTCCGTGTCGATCAGCCGGTCGAAGGCGTTAAAGCTCGGCGGGGTATAACCGAGGTCGGCAGCGATCTGTGGGTACTGCCGGTTCGCAGTGCGCACTGTTGGCGCGACGCCTGCTACAACCTGAGCATAGCCCTCGGGGCGCTGGTGCGTGTAGTCGACCGCCGCCATGATCAAAAGCTTGTCGGTTGGGATGAACATCAACTGTCCCCTGATGCCCTGGTTGTTAAGGTCGTTCACGTCGTCATGTGTCTTGACGTTGTAGAGCATGCCATCACGCTGGGTCCCAGAGAAGGACAGCCGTCCTGCGAGCTTTTTGCCGAGAGGGCCGGAGATAGAGCCTTTCGCCTGAAGGAAGCCAAGGTTGCCGTAACTAAGCTCGAAGTTGGTTTCCGGCGTAAGGCTAGGCCTGCGCGTCGCCACGTTGATGGCGCCGGCGGTCGTATTCTTGCCGAAAAGTGTTCCCTGCCGTCCGCGCAGAACTTCGATCCTTTCCAAGTCAAGGAAGTCGAGCGTGGCCGCAGCGGGACGGGCGAAGAAGACGCCGTCAACATAGAAACCCACGCCAGGCTCGATTCCGTCATTGTTGAGACCAAAGGGCGAGCCCAGGCCGCGGATGTTGATTGCCGAGTTGCGCGGATTGGAGGAATAAAATTGGACCGTTGGGATCAGCTCTTTCAAACGGTTCACGTTGAAGGCCCCAGTCTTGGCCCCGCTCAGCACCGACACCGGAATAGGAACCGCCTGAGCTTCCTCCTCGACACGCCGAGAGGTTACGGTCACCTGTTCATAGACCTGTGGAATGGGTTGCTGCCCGGCGCTAGCCTGCGGGGATGCCGTCAATACCAGCACGCCAACGTCAACCAACTGGCCTGCTTGCTCAACCTCGAATTTAAAGTCGAGGCGCGCCCCCTGGCGTTCTGCCTGAACGCTATAGCTTCCCGGCGCCAAAGCCGTGATCCGGAATGCCCCCAGATTGTCGGTTACCGCATCGAAACGCCCTTCCGTGTTCAGATCCACAACCCTGACTAACAAGCCGGAAACCGGCACGTCGTTCGAGTCCTTGATGGTCCCGGTAATGACCCCGGAACCGCTCTGCGCCCAAGTCTGAGCAATCAATAATCCGAAAGCTAAGAACCTGAAAATAATAGACATTTCTTGAAAATCTCCTGTACTGTTTCACAACCTGGGTCCGCGGACACGTGTGGCGTTTAACTGGGTGTCCGTGTTTGGGAAAGTCGCTATGGGGAGATCAGCAACAACAGCGAGGGTGGGAAATAACTGGCAAAGGCCCCGTCATAAAAACCAGTGTAAACGAGGCCTGACAGGCGGTCAAGAAAAATCTATACTAACTTGATGGACATTCCGGTGTATGGCTGGCCTAACCTCGCGCGGCCTGCAGTGTCTTGACGAGATTGCGTGCTGCGTTGCTCAGCAATACTCCGTCGGAACCGCTCGCGATGAAGCGGTAACCGAGGTCGTGATAGTGCGCAAAATCATCGGGTTTCGGTAACAGAATGCCAGTCGCTTTGTTGTGTTTGGCTGCAGCAGCCGCCGTGCGCTGAATCGCGTCGATGAATCGTGGGTGATCAAACTGTCCGAAGATTCCGAGGCTCTGTGAGAGATCGGATGGGCCGATGAACAGAACGTCCGCGCCTTCAACTGCGGCGATTTCTTCAACGTTCTGCACGCTCAGTTCTGTCTCGATCTGCACGATGCAGAGTAGCGAAGAGTTCGCCTCCGAGAGATACGTCCGAAAGGAAGCGCCAAATTCGCAGGCTCGATTTGAGAAGGCCACGCCGCGCACACCTTGTGGAGGATATCGCATGGCCGCGACAGCCGCGATCGCGTCGGCGGCGCAATCAATGCGCGGAAACATGACGCCGTGCGCGCCCAGGTCCAGCACGCGGTGCGCACGCTGACGCGCATTGGATTCCACGCGAACCACTGTCGCAGCGGACGTATGTTCCAGGGCCTGCAACTGCTGCAGCGCTTCCTGTTCACCGCCTGCGCCGTGCTCCAGATCAATCAACGCCCAGTCGTAGCCGGCAGCGCCCATGATCTCCGCAGCCAGCGGGCATCCGAGGCCGAGGAAACAGCCAAAGATGGTTTCACCCTGCTGCACACGCTGCCTGAGATTCTTCATTTTGTATTCTCCTAAACGATTCAGGTTACTACGAACAATGTCACCACCGGCTCATGCTCCACAGGGAAATTCACAGATCGCGCGATAAAGCACATCTGGTGCGCTTTGGCGTGCAGCGATTTAGCGATTTCCAGTTGCGCCGCGTCCGTGATCATCATATGCGGTCGCAGCAGCACGCGCGTGAATTCTCCCGAACCATCGCTCCTTTCGCGCATAGTGCCGATCGCAGTATCGGTGTACTCGATCACAGTGATTCCGGCATCAGCGCAGAAATGCAGCACCCATAGCATGTGACACGCCGACAACGAAGCGACCAGCAATTCCTCAGGATTGTAGCGCGAAGCGTCTCCGCGATAATGCGGATCAGACGACCCGGGCAGCACCGGCTTACCCGCCGCGCTGACCTCATGATTGCGGCTGTACTCGCGGTATCCCGAAGTGCCTGTGCCCAGATTTCCAGTCCAGGTAATTGTGAGGCTATACTCGCTCATGATTCACGGTAGCAAAGCGGATCAAGCGGGATTACACTATGGTCGTGTCGTTGTCCATAGGAGGCGGCATGTTGAATACCGGTCCAGCGAAGAAAGTCACGATCTACATCAACGAAGATACGCAACACCACAAGACCGCGCTGCATGATGCCATCATGGCGTTCCTGATGCAGAAAGGCGTTTCGGGAGCGACCGTAACCCACGCCTCTTCCGGTTTCGGATCGCACCAGGTTTTGCATACTACCAGGATCGAAGTTGCGGCCGAACATCTTCCGGTGCGCATTGAGTTTGTGGAGTCACCCATGAAGGCGGAAGAGCTTCTTCCGACTCTCTATGAGATGGTCACAGACGGCCTGATCGAAGTACAGGACACCACTGTCGTCAGAGTCACGCAGACTCCGGCGCAAACCGAACTGCAACCGCACCACGAACGCACGGAAAGCAAAGCGAAGCTCCTGCGCGTGTTTATCGGGGAAGCTGATAAGTGGCACGATGAACCTCTCCATGAAGCCATCGTCAAGAAGTTGCGCATGCTTGGCATCGCGGGAGCCACAGTATATCGAGGCATTCAGGGCTATGGTGCGAAAGGCCATGAGCACAAGAAAAGCCTTCTCCATGTTTCGCGCGATTTACCAATCATGATCTGTGTGGTCAACAGTCCGGAAAAGATCACGGCTGCCGCGGATGCGATTGAGTCCATGCTCGAAGACGGACTGATCGTGACGTCAGAAGCTGAGATGGTGCGTTTAGTGCGCAGCTTGGCGCCGGCATAAGTTCTACCGGTCGCGCACCAGCCCGGTTCCGACCGCGCAGCGGCAGTCCGCAACGGACTATGGCTTGAGCATTAGCGCCGGCCATCGACGGCGGATTGCTTCAGCGTCCTCGCGTCAATAGTATGACCCAGCAGGTTTTCTTTGCTAAACCTGCTTAGGATTGCTTTGGCTCGTTTACCAACGCTGGCGGCAGCGGACTTCCGCTTGGACTTGCGAAGGAACTCCGAATAGTTGACCAGTACATTCCCGAGCAGGAAGTGGTCCGGGCCAAAAGCGCGTTCGCACTCAGCCATCGTGGATTGAAATAGCGCTTCGGCCTGTTCCGGCCTGCCAGCCAGGACCGCGAGCGTTGCAGCGTTTGCCAGCGTTTTGATCACTAGCACCGCCGGTGGATCCTCCAAGGCGTCAAGTACCGCACGTGCGCGATCAGAGTAGCCCAGCGCTTCTTCGAAGCGCTTCCTTTTTATAGCGATTGTCGATAAATTGCTCAGAGTTGTGGCGGTGCGCTCACGAAACTCCCGCCGTGGGTTCCGCTCAAAAAGCGCCAGCGATTTCTGGTACATCGACTCAGCCTCATCGAGTTTCTCCTGCTCGACCAACGCCGAGGCAAGATCAGCGAGCAATGCGCCCCTGTCCTCAGCCAACAAGTTGAGGAACTGAGAGAGCTGGTCTGGCCGGGAGAGGCATTTGGGGATCTTGAGCAAAGACTGAACCGGACCGTGGGCAAGTTGCGGGAAGTACTCGGTGACAGCGCCTCTAATCCACGTTTCGTGGAGACATTGCCGGGCCGCGGCTATCGCTATATCGGCCCGATTCAAACAGCACCTCCGACCGACAACATGACCGCTCCGCCTGTCTGGAATCGCCGAGCGATTCTCATCGGTGTTGCCGCTCTCGCCCTGATCGCCCTGATTGCTGGCGGTGTCTGGCTCTTCCTGCCGCCCCGGGTGCCCGACCTGAGGTGGCGTAAGCTCACCACGGATAACTATGACAAGATCGCGCCGGCATTGAGCGACGGCACGCGGATCTATTTCCTGGCCGGATACTCAGGGGAACAGTTTATCGCTCAGGTATCGCCAGAAGGTGGGCATCCCACCAGGCTGCCGATCACTCTGCCCTGCCCATATTGCGCGTTGCAGGACATTTCGCGGGACGGCCAGGAACTACTTTTGACTGCCGCCGCGAGCTTCAATCGCGGTACACGGGTCAGACCGCTCTGGACGCTTCGGGTTGCGGATGGCACAGCGCGGCGGCTCAGGGGAATCAATGCGACGTCCGCCTCCTATGCCCCGAACGCGCCCCTCATCGCCTATTCCGCAGAGAGTATTTTGTGGGTAGCCAACCAAAACGGCTCGGATCCGCGCAAGATATTGGAACTGAAGGACAGTCACGTTGATTCCGTGCACTGGTCCCCTGATGGCGCTCGAATCCGCTTTGCGCGTCGCGATCCACTGTCCCGCAGTGCCTCGTCGTGGGAGATCCGGAGCGACGGAGATGGCTTGCGGCCTGTCTTTGCCAATTGGACCACCAACAACGTGCCAATCGGCTGGACCGTGGAACGACCGGTTTGGACTCTTTGCGGCTCAGGGTACGTTCTGGACTAGTCCGCAAGCGCGCGTATCCCTGGCGCGAAATGCTGGCCAACCGGATCAGATGCTAACCGACGCCCCGGATTTTAGTAGCTCGGTACGGCTGCGGCGCGCAGACTTCTTTTACGCTATCGGCACCGATCGGCTGGCTGAATTGCAGCGTTACAACAGCCGCTCGGAGAAGTGGATGCCCGTGCTTGATGGAATCTCCACAGAATCCGCGGAATACTCGAGAGATGGTCAGCGTGTAGTTTATGTCACGTATCCACAACGATCATTGTGGGTGCGGCAAACTGACGGAGGTAAGCCGATTCAGCTGACCAGTTTGCCGTTCACTGCTATGTTCCCGAACGCTGGGAAGAGGTTCCCGGGTTGAAGATAGACTGGCCAACCTGGACACCGGACACTCGTTCGATTCTCTTTCAAACCGGTGATGCCCTGATGAGATACCGGATAGAGACGCGAAAAGCCGAAACAGTTACGAACTCAAAGACGGAAGAGGCTGGCGGGTTCACGCGCTCTCTGGGAGTATCGACTGATGGTTCGCCGCTAAGGACACTCAAACGGGATAGCCAACAGATCTACGAGCTACGGTTCCGCCGAAAGTGAGCGCAACGGTGAGGGAAGAGGCGCGGCGAGGCAGACTTTTCTGCTGGAAACCATCGCGACAATAACGCAAATCGGCGATGCAGCCAGGGCACGGGGAGGTAGTCAGGTCCGGTTTGCACGGTCACCTCATGCCACAGGGTATGCACGTACTCAGCAACGGTGCCTGCAAAAGAAGCCTCCGCATACCGCTCCATCCTCCTGGGGCTCGTTGCGAGAATACGGCTCGACAGCATCGCTCGCTTTTCGCGCAAGGCCGGCTCATCGATTTCGCCTTCAACCTTGGCCTCAATTTCGTCCCGCAGCAATGTTAGCCATGCACGCCGCTCCTCAGCCGCTGCGGAATTCCAGAGCGCCTGGCCCATGCAGGTCAGTAACTCCAGGGCGCAGTCGTGGGGTGTGGTTTCGTTCGGATTCAGTTCCACATGCAAGCCGGCACTGACCCAATGCCAACGCGATGCAATTTCCTCTTCGCTGGCTCGCAGCTCGAACGCTACAGCCCCCAGTCGGCTGGCAAGAGTCGCTGGAACACTGGCCAGTGCTTCACGGATAGTCTGTTCCGCTTCGGTCACTTTTTGCCTGCGAACGGACTGGAATTGAGGGGGGAAAGACAGGAAAGTGTGGCTGGGAGGCAGGGATTCGAACCCCGATACGCAGCTCCAGAGGCTGCAGTCTTACCGTTAGACGACCTCCCAACAACAGCTTTGATGATAACACGCGCGCCGGGCGCTTTTCACTCTTTTGGCGCGTAGAAACTCAGGACATTATCGCCTTGCCTGAGAATACGGTAGCGCTGTAGCTGTCCGTATTCGTCTTTCAATTCGAAATGGCAGGAGTGCTGGGCGATTACGAGCGGGGGTGGTGCTTCCCCAAGCGCGAACAGCGCCAGCGAATATTCTACTTCGCGCGGATACGGTGGATCCAGGAAAACGATATCGGCTTTGACGCGCGCAAGCAGGTTGGCCGCCTTGCCGACCATCACGTTCGCACGCTTCTGCAGGCTAAGAGCGCGCAGGTTCTCCTGAATCAGGTCGGCGGCACTACGCGCCCGTTCCAAAAAAATAGCTCGTCCAGCGCCCCGGCTGAGTGCCTCGATGCCCACAGCACCGGTACCAGCGTAGGCATCGACAAACGTTGTCCCCGCAATTCGGGGTGCCAGGACATCGAAAAGCGTCTCGCGCAGCCGGTCCGGGGTTGGACGAACGTCGGCGCCTGGCATGCTCTTCAACTTCCTGCTGCGAAACTCTCCTCCGATAATTCGCATACGCTCACCCTACCTGTACTAAACCGTAGCGCCTTTGCCAATGTTCGCGGATGTACCGAACTGCACGCCGCAGCTCTTCTTCCGAAGGAGGCTTCTCAATAAACGACGTAGCTTCACTGCGCGCGATTTCCAGAATCTCCGTGTCGCGCAGGATGTTAGCAATGCGCAGCGCCGGTAGTCCGGACTGTTTGGTGCCGAAAAACTCGCCCGGTCCGCGCAACCTTAAATCCATTTCCGCGATGTAAAAACCGTCGTTCGAGTCCACCAGCGTGCGTATTCGTTCCTTCGCAGTATCGTTGAGCTTACCCGTAACTAACATGCAATAGCTTTGCTGCGCACCGCGCCCGACACGTCCGCGCAGCTGGTGCAGTTGCGCAAGGCCGAAGCGCTCAGCCTGCTCGATGACCATTACGGTAGCATTCGGCACATCTACGCCCACCTCGACCACCGTGGTCGCTACCAGGATTCGTATGTCGCCCTGCTTGAACGCATTCATGACGCGTTCTTTTTCATCGGGGGCCAGTTTGCCATGCAGCAGCCCCACCGCAAACTGAGGAAAAACTTCCTGCGAGAGATGCTCGTACATCTTTTGCGCAGCCTTCATCGCTTTGGTTTCGGATTCTTCAATCACCGGATAAACGACGTAGGCCTGCTGCCCGGCTTCGACCTCGCGCTGAATGAAGTTATACACAAAGTCAACCTGATCTTCGGGAACCTGCTTCGTGATGATCGGTTTGCGGCCGGGCGGCATCTCATCGATCACCGACGTATCCAGGTCGCCATAAATCGTCAACGCCAGGGTGCGCGGGATCGGCGTAGCCGTCATTACCAGCACGTCGGGGTTCGTGCCCTTCTCCATCAGCTTCAGACGCTGCATCACTCCGAAGCGGTGCTGTTCATCGACCACCACCAGGCCGAGCTTGTGGAATGCAACGTCGGGTTCGAGAATTGCGTGTGTGCCCACCACGGCGTGTACCAGCCCGCTTGCGACCAGTTTCTTGTACGACTTCTTGTCCTTCTGTGTGGCGGATCCGGTGAGCAGCACAACAACGTAGCCCAGCTTGGTGAGCAGGTTTTTAAAATAAATGTAGTGCTGTGCAGCCAGAATTTCCGTGGGCGCCAGCACGGCCATCTGATAGCCGTTTTCGATGGCTATAATGGCCGCCTCCGCAGCCACCAGCGTTTTTCCGCTGCCGACGTCGCCCTGCAACAGACGATGCATCGGATGTCCGCTGGCCATGTCGTCGGCGATTTCTTTCAAAACTCGCTTCTGCGCACCGGTTGGCTTAAACGGCAGCATGGCTTTTATCTTTTCGCGCACACGCTCATTCAGATCGAAGCGTATTCCGAGTTCCTGGCGCGCCTTGCTGCGCTTGAGCGCGAGCCCGCATTCCAACCAGAAGAATTCTTCGAAAATTAGCCGATATTGCGCGGGTGCACGGAAATTGTTGAGCAGCCTTATATCGGTTTCGGGCGCAGGGAAATGAACTTCGCGGATCGAGCTCCACAGATCGGGCAACTTCAAACTTTCGAGCACGGTGCCGGGCAGCGGATCTGTCAGCGGCGTAATTGTGGTGAGCACGCGATGCACAATCGAACGAAAAACGCGGGTCGTGACTTTGCCCGCAGCTTCATAGATCGGAACCGTGCGGCCCGAATGCAGTGAGCCCTCGCCGTCCTCGTCGTCGCTCAGGATTTCAAACTCCGGGTGAAGCATCTGCAATTCGCCGGTGAACGTATCGAACTCGATTTTGCCGTAGAGCGCGACTTTCATACCGGGTACGAGCACGTTTTGCAGGTATGTGCCGTGAAACCACTTGCCCAGCAGCGGAACGTGCGACTTGTCGCGAAAAGTGGCGATAAACATCCCCATAGAGCGCGGCTGAAATCCAGCAAGTTTCACGGACCGCAGTTCGGCAATCACGGTTGCCATCTCGCCGGGTGCGAGCTGCGAAACTGTTTTGACGTTGCTGCGGTCTTCGTAGCGGAACGGCGTATAAGTGAGCAGATCGTCAACTGTTTGCAGACCTTTGGCTTCCAGCATTTTGGCGCGAGCCGGTCCGACGCCTTTCACATACATCAATGGGGTTGAGAGATCCACGAAACCCTTAGTTTACAATGGGGCTCATGCGCAGCTTGATTTTTTGTTCTTTTCTCTTCGCCTTTTGTGCGTCCGCGGAGATCCGCGTTGGCATAGTCGGCACAGATACATCGCACGCCGGGGTGTTCACCAGAACCTTCAACGACGCCACTTCGGCGGATCATATTCCAGGCGTGCGCGTCGTCGCAGCCTACAAGGGCGGCAGCAAAGATGTGGAAAGCAGCATCAGCCGTGTGGAAAAATACGCCGAGGATTTGCGTACGAAGTATGGCGTCGAAATAGTGCCCGACATTGCGACGTTGTGCAGCAAAGTCAACGTCGTAATGCTGGAAAGCGTGGATGGCCGCACGCACCTGGAGCAGGCGCGCCAGATCATAAAAGCGCGTAAGCCGATGTTTATCGACAAGCCGCTGGCGTCAACGCTGGAAGATGCGCGCGAGATTGCGCGACTTGCGAAGGAAGCCGGTGTGCCGTGGTTCAGCACCTCGAGCCTCCGTTACAGCGATGTCTCGGCGATGAAGTTTCCCGACACAAAAGCGGTGATTACGTGGGGACCTGGTCCTGAAGAGGAACACCACCAGCTCGATCTTTCCTGGTACGGAATACATCCAGTGGAGATGTTATTCACGATCATGGGGCCGGGCTGTGAAGAGGTGACGCGTACAGTTTCCAAGAATTCCGATGTGATTACGGGCCGCTGGAAAGACGGTCGCGTTGGCACGGTCCAGACGCTGCGTCCGTACGGTGATTACGGCGCTTTGGTGTTCCGTGAAAAGACTACAGTGCGCACGCCTGAGAAATTGAAAGTGAATTACACGCCGATGCTGCGCGAAATCGTGAAATTCTTCGAAACCAAAGTGCCGGCAGTTCCGAATGAAGAAACAATGGAGCTTTTTGCGTTTCTTGACGCGGCACAACGCAGTAAAGCAGCGGGCGGACAGCCGATGAAGCTGCGCTAAAATAGAAATAATCCATGGCAAAACTTCTGGAAAATCAGACCGCGCTCGTTCTAGGTGTGGCTAATCGTTGGAGCCTTGCGTTCTCCATTGCGCAGGCTTTTGTGCGGGAAGGGGCGAAGCTGGTAATTACCTATCAAGGTGAACGGCAGCGCCTGACTGTCGAAGAACTGGGCGTCGAACTCGGTGCGGATCGCGTAATTTCCTGCGACGTTACGCAGGAAATCGAGCTCAACTCGCTTACTGAGCTGTTGAAAGCCGAGTACGGCCGCGTAAATTCAGTAGTCCACAGCATCGCTTTCGCGAATCGTGAAGATCTTAGCCGTTCCTTCGTCGAAACGTCACGCGAGGGCTATCTGCTCGCGCAGGAAGTCAGTTCGTACTCGCTGGTGGCCGTCGCGCGCGCCATGGCTCCGCTCATGGCCGAAGGCGGTTCGCTAATGACGCTGAGCTATTTGGGCGCGATCCGCGTGGTTCCGAATTATAACGTCATGGGTGTTGCCAAGGCCGCACTGGAAGCCTCTGTGCGCTATCTCGCGAGTGATCTGGGGCCCACGAATATCCGGGTCAATGCGATTTCCGCCGGTCCGGTCAAAACCGCTTCCGCACGTGGTATCAAGGATTTTTCATCGGTGCTGGATATCGTCGCCAGCCGCGCGCCCTTGCGCCGCAACACGGACCCGGCTGAAGTTGCCGATACCGCCGTTTTTCTGGCCAGTGATCTCGGCCGTGGTGTCACAGGTAACGTAATTTACGTAGATGCCGGATTCCAGATTATCGGCATGTAGCATGGCGCGGATTCTACTCCTGTTCGCTTTGTGCCTGGCAGGCGTTCAGGCACAGACCCGAACGGTTGTGGGCGCGATCCGCTGGGATGCCTGGCACGGGCAAAAAGGTGTTCCCGGCAAGGCTATGGAGAAGTCCCTGGGACCAACCGAGTGGCATCACCGGCTTCCCTTCTTCGCCCGTATTCTCTCCCCTGCCGAGGTACGCATCGAAGGCGATTCGCAGCAGATCATGGATCGCGAAATCGCCTTCGCGAAACGTGCAGGGCTCGATTATTGGGCCTTTCTGGCCTATGATCCCGCAGACCCGATGAGCCTCGGGCTAAAATATTACCTGTCCAGCCGTCATCGTAACCACATTCGTTTCTGCCTGATTACCGAGCAATCGCGTTGGGGCACGCGAAGCAATCACAAAGCCGGAATCGACCGCATCGTGCAATTGATGGGCGAGACAAACTACCAGACGGTTCTCGACGGCCGGCCGCTGTTTTATCTCGGGTTCATCGACGACGAAACGACGCGGCGCAACTGGGGCACGGAAGCGGAATTCCGGACGGCAATCGACGAGTTGCGCGCGGCGGTAATCAAATCCGGTTCAACGCAATCCCTATCTCGTGTTGATGGACTTCGATGCCGCACGAGGGAGTCGCCGCGCTTCAGCGTTGGGATTCGACGCAATCAGTTCGTATGCCACCTCAGATGGCGGCAAGGCGGCGCCGTACCAGCAACTTACAACCGCGGCGGAACGCTTTTGGGAGCGCTGCAAGGCTACTGGAGCGCAAGTCGTGCCGATCATCATGTCCGGTTGGGATCGGCGACCGCGAGTCGTGCATCCAGTGCCGTGGGAAGCGCACCGGCAGAAGCCCGGAGTTGGAATCGAACTCTATTATGCGGCGCCTTCCCCGAAAGAACTGGCCGCGCACGTCGGACAAGCGCTGCAGTGGATCGAAAACAACCCCGCTGCAACCCGGGCACATGCGGCGCTGATCTATGCGTGGAACGAGAACGACGAAGGCGGCTGGCTGGTGCCAACGCTATCCGAGAAGACAACCCGCCTGGATGCCATCCGCACAGCTCTGAAAAAGCGACGATAGTTTGCCACACCTGTAGGTCGGATCGTGGAAATTGTGGTTTAATGCCATATGTTTCGCACACTGGTTCTCGTGCTCACCATGGCGGTTCTCGCCGCCCAAACCAACCCTCGCGCCCGCGAGCTGGGCGTGCCTCTGGAGGGCACGCCGGGGCCGCTTAACACGATCACCGATGTTCCCGGTGTGGAAGTGGGACACCGGACTCTGATCTCCGGCATGTCCGTTCGCACCGGAGTGACGGCCGTCTGGCCTCGCGGCAAGGCTTCCAGCGACGGCGGTTTTCGGCGGCTTCTTCTCCCAGAACGGCAACGGCGACATGACAGGCACGCACTGGCTGGAGGAATCGGGTTTCCTGGATGGGCCGGTGCTGATCACCAACACGCATAGCGTTGGCGTGGTTCGCGATGCCTATCTGGCCTGGCTGGTAAAGAACAAGCGCAAGCCCGGCACCAACGTCTTCCCGGGCGGCTTCTACACCTACCCTATCGTGGCCGAAACATACGATGGCTACCTGAACGACATCAACGGCTTCCATGTGAAGCCCGAAGATGTGGCGGCGGCGCTGGAGTCGGCGGCGTCCGGTCCCGTGCCCGAAGGCAATGTAGGCGGCGGCACCGGTATGGTGTGCTATGGCTTCAAGGGCGGCATCGGCACGTCGTCGCGCAAGCTCGCGGCTGCGCAGGGTGGGTACACGGTCGGAGCGATGGTGCAGTGCAATTGTGGAAGCCGCGCCAGCTACGGATCGGCGGCCTGCCGGTAGGCCAGGAACTGGCAGCCAACCCACCCATCGCCAGCCTGGGCCGTCCATATCATGAGGACACGGGTTCCATCATCATCGTGGTGGCGACCGACGCACCGCTGCTGCCACACCAGACCAAGCGCCTGGCCCGTCGCGCAACAATGGGGCTGGCGCGTACTGGTGCCACTTCCGGCAACGGATCGGGAGATATCTTTATCGCCTTCTCCACCGGCAATCCACAGGCCGCCGCGGCCACCCAGACCGCGAATGTCGCCATGGTGCCCAACGACAGATTTGAACCCTTTATTCGAAGCTGCGGTGCAAGCCACGGAAGAAGCCATCGTCAACGCCATGATCGGCGCCGAAACTATGACCGGAGTCGACGGCCACACTGTTACCGCCCTACCCCACGATGGCCTTCGTGAAGTGCTTAAAAAGTACAACCGGTTGCAGTAGTACGCACTCCCTTACCGGTCGCGCCTCTGTTCACGCAGAGGCGCGCACGTGAGTAAGCGCGTGCTCCAGGGGGCTAAATATCGAACACCGCACCCGTGTCAGCGCTGTTCACATGCAACAAATACCGCGCAAGCCAGCCGCGTTTGACCTTGGGTTCAAATGGCGGCAGCGCTGCCAGACGGCTCTGAATTTCTTCGTCGCTGACTTTCAACTCCAGCGTGCGCGTTTTTGAGTTGATGTAAATCAGATCGCCATTGCGAACGGCACCGATCGGTCCGCCGGCCGCGGCTTCGGGAGCCACATGGCCAATACACAGCCCGCGCGTGCCACCGGAAAAGCGTCCATCGGTAATGAGCGCGGCCTTAATGCCGGCACCGACAATCGCGGCAGTGGGCGATAGCATTTCCTGCATGCCAGGGCCACCGCGCGGACCTTCATATCGGATCACAACCACGTCGCCACTCTTCACTTCGCCGTCCAAAATTCCGGTGAGCGCGGCTTCCTGCGATTCGTAAACTTTGGCAGGACCCTCGTACTCCATCATGTCCGCATCCACGCCCGCGACCTTCACAACAGAGCCGCGTGGGGCCAGATTGCCGAACAGAACGGCGAGGCCGCCGGTCTGCGAAAAAGCATTATCGACACGCCGGATGATCTCGCCGTCCGCGTCCGGTGAACCGTTGACGTAATCCGCCAGCGAACCAGCCACGGTCTTCACATCCAGGTTAAGTTCCGTGTTGCCGTTCTTGGCCAGTTCTTTCAGAATCGTGCCGATACCGCCGCAGCGGTGCACGTCTTCGATGTGCACGTCGGGGCGGCTTGGGGACACTTTACAAATGTTTGGCGTGCCCGCAGAAAGCTCATTCAGGCGGTTGAGATCGTATTGGATTCCAGCGGAATGCGCCAGTGCCAATCCATGCAAAACCGTATTCGTGGAACCGCCCATCGCGACATCCAGAATAAATGCGTTATCCATTGCGCGCTTTGTGACGATGTCGAGCGGGCGCAGGTCCTGCTCCAGGCAGCACTTCAACGCGTGTGCGGCCTTGCGCACCAGGGCAATGCGTTCGGGGTTGATCTCCGTCTGGCAGGAAGTGCCATCCACCCAGCTTGCTGCCGTAATCGTGCCGGTGCCAGGCAGTGCGAGACCGATTACTTCGCCCAGGCAGTTCATTGAATTCGCAGTAAACATGCCGGAGCAGCTACCGCAGCTCGGGCATGCTTTTTCCGCGAGATCACGCAGGCTTTCGTCGGACATCTTGCCAACGCTGTGCTTGCCCACGCCTTCAAACACCGAAATCAAATCCGTCTTGTCGCGCCCGGCCAGCATCGGCCCGCCACTGACATAAACCGAAGGGATATTGATGCGCACCATCGCGTTGTACATGGCCGGCACGATCTTGTCGCAATTGCCGATGCCGATCCAGGCGTCGCACGGATGCGCGCCAATGATGGTTTCGATTTGGTCCGCAATCAGTTCGCGGGACGGCAGCGAGTACTTCATGCCGAAGTGCCCCATCGCGATGCCGTCGCAGATTGCGCCGCCGATATTCGTGTACCAGACATTGAACCCGAGCGATTCGAGTTCTTCCTTCAGCACTGCGCCGATCTTATCCAGATGAGCGTGCCCGGGAATTTGCGTCGTATAAGAATTGATGATCGTGACGAAAGGCTTCGGCAGGTCGTCGAGGCTCTTGATCACGCCCTCGGCAATCATCAGGGACGCAGCCGGCAACATCTTTGCGCCATCTTTTAGAATGCGGCTGCCGCGCTTGCGGATATCTTCGATTCCAGGATTCATGGTCGTGTTTAGTTAGTTTAGTTGCTTGCGTTTGGCCAGGAGCAGGTTAGACGGCGCTTTGGAATAGCCGTAGCCAATCCGGAAACCGATCTGTTTAGCTCCGCCGTCGGCGTAAGCCTTCTTCAAATCGAGTTGCTGCAGGTAGCGGAAGCTGCCGTACGGTTTATCGTAATCCCCATAGAGCTGCACGTTCCACCTGGCCGGTTCGAAGTACTTGAACGGTATGCCCGAGTCATCCTGCAAAACGGTCGCGCTCTTCTGAGTCACGATTTCGCGGATTTTCGAGAATTCCGGGCGGTGCAGCATGTAAGACGTAGATTTGAAGAAAGTTGTCACGTCGCCCAGGCTGGCCAGATAAGTCTGAAACTGCTTGTTTTCGGCCAGATGTGCATCGTCCAGATTGACTGAGAAGTAGAACAGTTTGTGTGCAGACTTGTCGGCATCTGTCTGAAAATCGATTTCGACGCCCTTGTTGCCGATACGGCCGGGCGCTCTGTAATCAGACGCGCGCTCCACTAATCGTCCGTTATCGTCGATGCGCACGTAGCGCATGCCCAGCACCGTGTGCTGTGTGCGCGCCAGCAGTACCAGTATCGCCGGTAGCAGTCCGTCGCTCACCTGCCCGCGGAACTGCTTGTCCATCTGACGGGTGATGAAAAAGCTGCGCTGCATCACGTCGCCGAGGGTTTCGCGTACCTGCGCCAACTGCGCGCCGGAGAACTTTCTGGCAAGTTCCTTCTTCGTGGGCAGCGTGCCTGCAGGCTCCATCGCCACAAAAACATAAGTCTGGTTGTTGGGGAAGAAGACTGATGGCGTCAGCACATCAGGCCCGCTGAACGGGTAGAACATGACGGAACTGTCGACTGGCTTACCACTCAACTCAGTCTTGTAGAACTCACGCATAGGCGGCAGGCGTTTGGCCTCTACGTCGTGCCAGGAGGTGTTGAGTGCGCTCGCGTGCAATTTCCAGGCCTCGTCGGCCTCCTGCTCCTTGAATGGGCTGCCTTCGGTGCCCGGCAGTCCGCCCAGAAACCGGCCGACATCATCGACGTAGCGATTCTTTGCGACGCTGGCAAACGGCGCAGGAGTGTTCGGTGTAGTGACTTTTTCGGCTGCGCCATGACTGGCACTGCCGCAAGAAATGATGGATCCCGCAATCAGCAGGAGAGAGATGGGGACTACAGTTTTGGCGCGCAAGGGACTTCTGGTACTCCAAATAGTTCGCTGAAGGAACTCTGAATGCATTCTACATCAGTTTCCGCAGCCTGCGTCTGTAATTGACAGGGGCAATCCGCATCTTTATCATGAAAATGCTGTAATCTAATGCTTCCTCCAGCGCGAGAGGCGCACCGGATCGGGAGTTCCAAACGTCTATTCATGTTCCGAGACTATCTATGATCAAGGTCGAAGGTCTTTCCAAGCGATACGCGCGCAACCTCGCGGTCGACAATATCTCCTTCGAAGTCGAGAAGGGGCAAATTGTCGGTTTCCTGGGCCCGAATGGCGCAGGAAAAACGACGACCATGCGCGTCCTTACCTGTTTTCTGCCGCCCAGTGCAGGCGGCGCAACCGTGGCGGGCTACGATGTCCTGAAGAACCCGATGGAAGTGAAGAAGCGTATCGGGTATCTTCCTGAGACTCCACCGGTTTATCCGGAAATGGAAGTCTGCGAGTACCTGGAGTTCGTTGGCCAGCTCAAAGGCATTCCGCGGGCCGATCTGGCACGCCGCGTGGCTGAAGTCTCCGAGCGCTGCTCCGTTGCCGATGTCAGCAAAAAGCTGATCGGCAGGCTCTCAAAGGATATCGTCAACGTGTGGGGTTGGCACAAGCGATCATCCACAACCCCGACGTGCTGATTCTGGATGAGCCTACCGCCGGACTCGATCCCAAGCAGATCATCGAGACACGCCAGTTGATCAAAGAGCTTTCCGGCAGTCACACAATCATTCTGAGCACGCACATTCTTCCGGAAGTCGAACAGACCTGTGAGCGGGTCGTCATCATCTCCAAAGGCAAGCTGGTGGCCACGGATTCCGTGCAGAACCTGACCAATCGCCTGCGCGGAGCCGAAGCCGTTTCTGTTGAGGTGGAAGGGCGCGGCGCGGAACTCGACACCAGTGTCATACAGCGCAAGCTCGAGCAGGTGTCCGGCGTCAGTCGCGTCATTTTCAAAGAGACCCGGCTTAGCCGTCACCAGTTCGAGGTGGAAAGTTTGCAGGGCAAAAGCGTGCGCGCCGAAGTCGCCCGCGCCGTTGTCGAAGCAGGCTGGAACCTGACCGAACTGCGCGCCGTCGGCTTCAGTCTCGAAGACGTCTTCCTGCAACTTACCGCAAGCGATGCCAGCCATGCCCGAGGGAGTCAAACAGTGAAAAACATTCTGGTTATTTGTCGCAAAGAGCTGAAAAGCTATTTTGCCTCGCCGATCGCATACGGGCTGATGGCCGTCTTCGCCGTGATCGCCGGATATTTCTTCTACGTCATCACCGCAGTCTTCGTCCAGCGCGGCATGGAAGCCCAGATGATGGGCCGCGGAATGCCGATGGATGTAAACGAGTGGGTGGTGCGCGGCTTTCTTTCGAACGTCAGCGTCATCGGTCTGTTTCTGGTGCCGATGATCACGATGCGTCTGTTTGCCGAAGAAAAACGCACCGGCACCATAGAGCTGCTGGTCACATCGCCTGTCAAGGACATCGAGATCATCATGGGCAAGTGGCTCGCGGCCTTGTTGATGTATTCGTGCATTTTGGCGATTTCGGCGTTCGATCTGAGCCTGCTGTTTCTCTATGGCAAGCCCGATTGGAAGCCGATCCTGATCGGCTACCTGGGTCTGCTGCTGCAAGGCGGATGCCTGCTGGCGATCGGCACGTTCATCTCGACTACCACGCAAGAATCAGATCATCGCCGGCACCGCGACATTTGCCGCATGCCTGCTTCTATGGGTTTTCGATTGGGTGAGCTACGAACAGGCCACATGGGCGAAGGTGATGGCGTACCTTTCCGTGGTGGCGCATTTTGAGCCGTTTGCGAAGGGTGTCATCGACACCAAGGACGTGATCTATTACGTCTCGATGATTGTTCTCGGTTTGTTTTTGACTGCGCGGTCGCTTGAATCGCTGCGCTGGAGGTCGTAATGAACACTGATTGGATCAAGGCAAGACAAACCAAGTACACGGCCTACGCAACGGTCTATATTCTGATTGTCGTGGCTGCGCTGGCCCTGGCGAATTACCTCGGCAACCGCCACAACAAGTCATTCGACTCGACTACGAACAAGCGCTTCAGCCTCTCGCCACAGACCGAGAAGATCGTCAAGAACCTGAAGCAGGACGTCAAAATCAACTACTATCGATGCGTCCAGCCGCTTTCAGCCTGCCAAGGATTTGCTGGATCGCTACGCAAATCTCTCGAGCAAACTGAAGGTCAACTACATGGATCCGTACAAAAATCCCCAAGCTGCCAAAGCGGCGGATGTGCGTACGGAAGGAACGATTCGCGTGGAATCCGGCCAGAAGCGCGAAGAAGCGCGCAGCCTGACCGAAGAGGAAGTCACCAGCGCAATCATCCGCTCCATCAAGAGCGGCGAGCGCACCGTCTGCTTCGTCAAGGGCAGCGGCGAACACAATCTCGACGATCCCGGCCGCGAAGGCTACTGCCCAGTTCAAGCAAGCCGTCGAGCGCAGCAATTACAAGACGCTCGCGATCTCACTGCTGGAGAAGCCGGAAGTGCCCAAGGATTGCACGATCGTCGTGGTGGGCGGTCCGAAACGTGATTACCTGCCGCCAGCCGTCGAGGCGCTGCGCAGCTACGTTGAGAACGGCGGACATGCGGCATTCTTTCTGGATCCACCGTTGCGCCTGGGTCGTGAAGAGATCGACGAGAACGCCGCACTTGGCAAGATGCTGGAAAGCTGGGGCGTGACGCTGAACAAGAATCTGGTGCTCGATACAAGCGGCATCGGACAGATTTTCGGACTCAGCGCCGCCGTGCCGCTGGTGGTTTCTTACGAGACAGCACCCGATCGTGCGCGACATGAAGGAAACGGCTTCGGCGTATCCACTCGCGCGTTCGATGGAAGTGAAATCGGCCGGAAAAGCGACTGCGGAAAAGCTCTTTGCTACATCGGAAAACAGTTTTGCGACTACGAATCTGAGCACGCCGGAAATCAAGCAGAGTCCCAACGATAAGAAGGGTCCACTGACTCTTGGCGCCGCGATTACGTTCAACACGGGCACGCCGGCCACTCAGGGTCGCGCCGTCGTCGTGGGGTCCTCGGGTTGGGTCGCCAACGGAATCTTCCGTTTCAATGGCAACCGCGACCTGGCGTTGAACATGCTGAACTGGCTTTCGGCCGATGAAGATCTCATTTCGATTCGTCCGAAAGATCCGGAAGATCGCCGCTTGAATCTGACCAGCCGTCAAATGGCTTCCCTGTTCTATGGCAGCGTTCTTTTCGTGCCTCTGCTCATCATTGCGGCCGGAATCGGCGTCTGGTGGCGCAGGAGATAACACCTATGCGCTTCAAAGGTTTGATCGTAGCCGCCATTGTTCTGGCGGCTTGGCCGGCGCTCTGTACTGGTCGAACCAGAAAGAGAAAAACGACGCGAAGAAGCCTGCCGCTGAGGGCACGAGCATACGTTAAGATCGAACCGGCGGATCTCCAGAAAGTGGAGATCAAACGCCGGGATGGCGAGACCGCCGTGTCCTGGAGCGCGACAAAGCAGGCGAGTGGACCATCACAGCGCCGCGTCCGTTGCGCACGGATCGTGAGGCGGCCAGCGCCTCGTGAACTTACTCGCATCACTGCCATCAGACAAGCTGGTGGATGAGAAGCCCACGGACCTTGCGCAATTCGGTTTCAGCAATCCGGCGGTTGAGTTCACGATGATGAAGAAAGACGGCAAGCATCGAAAATTCTGGTGGGTGACGAAATGCCCACCGGCGGCGGAACGTTCGTGAAAGCGCAGGACGATCCGAGGGTTTACACGATCCTGCAGCTCGACCAAAGCTTCGCTCGACAAGCCAACCAGCGATCTGCGCGACAAGCGCCTGGTCATCTTTCAGGCCGACAAGATCGCGAAAGTGGAGTTGACCGCAAAAGGCCAGACCACGGAGTTCAACAAGACAGGTAAGGGCGATTGGGCGATTGTGAAACCCAGGCCCATGCGCGCCGACGGCATGCAGGTGGACGAACTTGTCCGCAAGTTGATCGATGCGCGCGCGGATTTGTCCGCTTCTCCGGAAGACGCCAGGAAGGCTGCGGCTGCATTCGCCAATGGCGCCGGTTCGTGGCCATGGCGAAACTGACCGGACCAGATGGCGTACAGACCATCGAAGTCCGAAAGAACAAGGAAGATTACTACGCGCGCGGTAGCGTGCTCAGGAGGGCGTCTCCAAGGTATCTGCGGAGCTTGGCACGGGCCTCGACAAGAAGCCTGACGACTTCCGCAATCGCAAGCTCTTCGAATTCGGCTTTAACGATGTGACGAAGCTTGAGATTCGTGACGCCCCGAGGAACGTGCAGTTTTTGAAGTCCGGCGAAAAGTGGTTGTCGGGCGGCCAGGAGATGGATGTTGTCGGCGTGCAGGCGTTGATCGACAAACTGCGTGAAGCAGCCGCCGTGAAATTTGCGGAGCAAGGCTTCCCGACCCATGTTTCGAGGTGTCACGGTCTCATACGGCAAGAACACGGAGAAAGTTTTGTTGCCGCGGTCAGGCGGCAAGACATTCGCCAAGCGCGACGGCGAGCCGGCGGTCTACGAACTCGAAGGCAAGATCGCTCGAAGAGTTGCGCAAGGCGCTCGGCGACGTAAAGCCGGCGCCGGCACCAAAAGATGCAAAAAAGAAGTAGCTTAATAAGATGAACGGTCTTCTACACGGACCTCTATCAGCTCACCATGGCTGCCGGCTATTTTCAGGCCGGCAAAAGCCGTGAGGTGGCCACGTTTGAGTTCTTTGTGCGGCGTCTGCCGCAGAGCCGCAATTTCATCGTCGCGGCTGGATTGCAGCAGGCCGTCGATTACTTGTTGAACTTCTCGTTCACGGATGAAGAGATTGATTATCTGCGCGGTCTGCCGCAGTTTGCGCGCGCGCCCAACGAGTTCTTTAGTCTCTGCGGCCAATTGCGTTTTACCGGCGACGTCGATGCCGTTCCGGAAGGTACTCCCGTCTTCGAAGGCGAGCCGATCACTCCGGTCCGCGCGCCCATCATCGAAGCGCAGATTCCGGAAACGTATCTGCTCTCCACCATCAATTTTCAGTCGATGATTGCGACCAAAGCGGCGCGCATGGCGGAAGCTGCCAACGGCCGCGCGGTCGTGGAATTCGGTACGCGCCGCGCGCATGGTCCGGAATCTGGAATGTACGCCGGACGCGCGGCCTACATCGGCGGATGCGTCGGAACCAGCAACGTGGAAACGGGCTTTCGCTTCGGCATTCCAGTGTTCGGAACAGCGGCGCACTCGTGGGTGCTCTCATTTGAAAGCGAGATGGAATCGTACCGTCAATTGCAGGCACTGCTGGGCGAGTCGACTGTTTATCTGATCGACACTTACGACACAGAAGAAGGCGCGCGCCGCGCCGCCTCGCTCGGCCGTCCGATCTGGGGCGTGCGCCTGGACAGCGGCAACCTGTTCGAATTGTCTCGCGCGGTGCGGACCATTCTGAACGAGGCCGGATTGAGGGATGCCAAGATTATGGCGACCGGAGATCTGAACGAATACAAGATTCTCGAACTGATCGCCGCCCGCGTTCCGATCGATGCGTTTGGCGTCGGTACCGAACTCGCCGTTTCCGCCGACGCGCCAAGCCTGGGCGCTATTTACAAAATGGTGGAAATGGAAGTAAACGGAGTGAAGCGCGTCACTGCAAAATTCAGTCCGGAGAAGCACACCATGCCGGGAGTGAAGCAGGTGTTCCGCTACAAGCGTCACGACGAAATCGCCTCTGCCGCGGAACAACCGGGCCCAGGCGGACGACCGCTGCTGAAGCCGATCATGCGCGCAGGTAAATCAGTGGCGCCGTTGCAGGACGTGCACGCCGCGCGCGAATACGCGAGTCAGAGCCTGCGTGAATTGCCCAAAGCGTGTCTTAGTCTGTTCACGATGGAAGATGCCTATCCGGTGAAATATACTGCGGAGTTGAAGGCATTGATGGAGCAGACCAAGCGCAGCTTCCCAGGAGTGACGGTATGAAAACGGTCTTCTTCGATGTCGATACGCAGATCGATTTTATGCTTCCCGCGGGCGCTTTGTATGTACCCGGCGCGGAACTCATAGTTCCGGCAATCGCGTCGCTCAATCAATACGCCGCCGCGCATGGTATCGCCGTAGTTTCCACGATGGATGCCCACGCCGAGAACGACCCGGAGTTCAGCAGTTGGCCAGCACATTGTGTCGCCGGCACACTGGGACAACATAAGCCGCAGGCGACGCTGGTCGCCGGACAACGAATTCTGGAAAAGACGACGACCAACTGTTTTCTCGCTCCGCAGTTGCCTGGGTTGCTTGAGGAGTTGGCTGCAGAGCGCTATGTCGTCTACGGCGTCGTCACGGAGATCTGCGTACAGTTCGCCGCGCTCGGTTTAATGAAAACAGGCAAGCAGGTCGAACTTGTCACCGACGCGGTGAAGAGTCTCGACGAAAGCGCAGCTGCTAAATTCCTGCAGAATTTTGAAGCTGCTGGCGGCAAGCTCACCACAGTCAGCGAAGTTTGCGTCTGAGTTCCAGCACCGTCACGCTAGCCGGCGGAAACGTGAATCGCAATTCGTCGGCGTTGGTTTTGACGCTGCTTTCCACTGGCTTCACTTTGTCCGGCTGCTCCTCGTTATTACCCACATAGATATCCGCGGCGCTCAAGGATTGGACACGCACATCGGGTCCAGCGCTGAAACCTGCGATTCGAATCCGCGTAGCTGTCGATTGCGATTGGCGGCGGTTTACACAGAACAGTGTGAGCTTATCGCCGGACTGATTCAGTGCCGCCACGACATCCAGATATGGAACGTCGTGGATCTGTGGAATCCGGTTGTTGCCGTTATCGATGTCATAGTGCGCGCCAGTCGTGCGCGCTTCCACCGGAACCGTTGCGTCGGCGTTCGAATACATGCGGAAGGCCCAGTAGGCGGGCACTCCGTACACCTGGCCCTTCTTCTTCCAGACGCCGCCGAACTCGATCAGCCCGGTCATGTCGGAGATCGGAACAAAATCCGCGACTCGCATCAACGTGTTCAGAAAACCCGCCGTGCAGACTGCTCCACCCATCGTGTCGAAACGCGGCGAACGGTTTGCGCCGTGAAACAACCACTCGGTAAATGCGAGCTTCACATTATTGCGACCGGCAGGATGCTCGTCAATTTGTTTCTTCATCTCGCGCAGGCGTCGCTCCAGGCCGACCGGCAATGCGAATGCACTCTCAGCGACGAACTCCGGCGTCGGTTTTGTTTGCTTCACATTCGAAGTGCCCACAACGAAGTGCGTCGCCAGGTATTGAAACGTTTCGGAAGGCAGGCCGAGCTGTGCGGCGTTCCATTCACGAAAGTGATCGGGATCCTGTCCCGTCGCGATCAATTGCGCCCGAGCATCGGTTTTACGAACGGCATCGCTGAAGAGTTTAGTGCGAGCACTCACACGCTTCTGTGTCGGATAGCCGATCTGGAAGTCGCCCCAGAGTTCGTTGCCAAGTTCCCAGAGCAGACCGCCTTTGCCGCCGTTCCATTGCTGGTTGACGTAGCGCACCCAACCGGCGGCCTCATCGGGTGTTCCGCTCCCCAGGTTGAGGCAGATCTGCGGGACAGCGCCAACATGTCTGCAGAACTTCAGAAATTCATCGGTGCCGAAATGGTTGTACTCCGGCATGCCCCAGGATTGATTGAGCATGCTGACGCGCTTATCCATTGGGCCTACGCCATCGGGCCAGTGATAGCCCGATGTGAAATTTCCGCCGTAGCGAATTACGGGTGTCTTCAAGCGCCTTCGACATCGAGATCATCTCGGGGTCCATGCCGTCGATGTTGTCGGCGGGGAACAGCAGCACCTGGTCAATCAGCAATCGTTCTTCGCCCGGAACCGACACTACAAAGTCAGCAGCCTCGAGCCTCGCGAGTTGGCCCGGCTTCAGTTCGAGCGCGAATTCGTATTTGCGCCATGCACCAGCCTGCAGCGCAACGTTGCTGGTCGCCAGCACATCGTCCGCGTTGTTGCGCTTGCGCAGAGAAACGCGAATAGAACTCGCGCTCGATGCCTTTACGAAAATGCTTCCGGTGTAGCGAAGCGCGCGATGAACGGGCAGATACACCTGCTGCCGCACACCGACCTCCGCGTCGGGCAAACCCATCAACAGCAGTGATCGATATGAGTTGCCGGCGTCGCCCCAACGCGGCTCGAAGCGCCAGCCCTGCGCGTACTTCAGCGGTTCCCACGGCAGCGGCAGACCCATCCGCGATGACCGTGCCAGTGCGGGTTCGCGTTCCAGTTTGCGGCGGATACCGTCGGCGCTCCACAGGTTGTCCTCGAAACTGGGATTCTCCAGCAGTTGCGCCCACAGGCCTCCGTAAATGGAATTGCCAATCGGTTCCAGAAACGTTCCGTAAATCGTACGTGGAATCACATAGGCTGCTTTGTGAGAAGCATCAATCTCGATCGTGGCGGCATCTTGCGCGCCGAGCAGCGCGGGGAGAATCAGAAGCAGTAGGAATCTTGACACTCAACAGCATATACCGGTTGCTACGCTTATTAGTGTGCGGGCCTATGCTATCGAGCAAATCGCGGCCTTACTAGACCGGTTGGAACGAGAAATCGATCGCACTCAGCAAGTCCACGATGCTGATGCCGTTCACGACTTACGCGTTACCATCCGCCGTTTCGGTCAGAGTCTGCGCGTGTTTTCGGAATACATTCCGCGCAGCGCCGCAAAGCGGGCACGCAAACAACTGCGGAACATCATGGATCTCGCGGGCGAGGTCCGCAATCGCGACATTACGCTTGATCTGTTAACCGAAGCCAAACTTGAGGCTCCGATCAAAGCTGTTCAAAAAGAGCGTGATGTTGCCGCGGGTGAGCTCGTCGCTGAACTCGAGCGTTGGATCAAGGACAACGAAGCTGTCCACTGGCGGGCGGCACTGGAGTTGCCAGTCGCATGAAGCTTACCAAGCTGCTCTCGAAGTTCTACGCTGCGGGCCGCGACGTACTCTCGCACGAAGATCCGAAAACGCTGCATCAATTTCGCCTACGCGGCAAGCGCGTGCGCTACACACTCGAACTCTTCCGCCCGCTGTATGGGCCGGAGCTTGATGAGCTCTTACGTGAACTGAAACACGCGCAAACTGCGCTCGGCGAAATAAACGATTGTTCGAGCGCCCGCGGCCTCGTTCGCGATCGTAGATTTCAGTTCTGGCTTGATGAGCGTCAAGCAAATCTCAGGGAACAGTTCCGGAGCTACTGGCGGAACAAGTTTGACGCGCCAGGCCGCGAACAGAAGTGGATCGAGTACCTGCGCAGATGCAGTACGCTACAATCAGACCGCCATAATGAACATCAAACTGAAGACCCTGATCGGCAAACTCAATGATGCCGGCAGGGGCGCGCTGGAGAGCGCAGCCGCACTGTGTTTCGCACGCACGCACTACAACGTCGAGGTCGAGCATTACCTGCTTCGTTTGCTCGATGCGCCCGATTGCGATGCCCGCCGCATATTCCGTTACTTCGGCGTTGATGAAGTGCGTCTCGCGGCTGAACTCGGCAAAAGTCTCGATAATCTGAAGACCGGGAACTCGCGCACGCCCGCATTCAGTCCGACGCTGGTGCGCATGCTGCAGCAGGCCTGGATGGTCTCGTCGCTTGAATTCGAAGCGCCGCAATTGCGGACGGGCCACACCGTTCTGGCGCTGATCGCTGACGAAGAACTGGCGCGCATGTTTCGCGATGTGAGCGGCGAACTATCTCGAATCAGTGCCGAAAAGCTGAGTGCGGAATTCGCCGATATCGTCGCGGGCTCGCGTGAGAATGCGGTTGCCGTGATAGCCCCGCGCCTGACTGCCGTGGCTGCCGCAACGCAGACGCCGAACCTCGATCTGTACACAATCAACGTTACCGAAAATGCACGGAGCGGCAAGATTGATAGAGTGCTCGGCCGCGACGCTGAGATACGCCAGGTGATCGATATCCTGATGCGGCGGCGTCAGAACAATCCGATTCTCACCGGCGAGGCCGGTGTCGGCAAGACGGCCATTATGGAGGGTTTCGCGCTGCGTATCGCGCATGGTGACGTGCCGCCGTCCCTGCGCAAAGTGTCGGTGCGCGCACTCGATCTCACGCTCTTGCAGGCCGGCGCGGGCATCAAGGGCGAATTCGAAAATCGTTTGAAGAACCTGATTGAAGAAGTGAAATCGTCCGCGGTTCCCATCATCCTGTTCATCGACGAAGCGCACACGATGATTGGCGCAGGTGGCGCCGCGGGGCAGAGCGATGCCGCTAACATCCTTAAGCCTGCACTGGCGCGCGGTGAGCTGCGCACCGTTGCTGCCACCACGTGGTCTGAGTACAAGCGCTACTTCGAACGTGATGCCGCGCTCGCGCGCCGCTTTCAGGTGGTGAAGGTCGAAGAGCCCACTGAGGCGCAGTGCCTGGTGATGATGCGAGGCGTGGCGGCGGCGCTTGAAAAGCATCACGGCGTGCGCATTCTCGGCGAAGCGGCCGAGGCTGCCGTGCGTCTCTCGCATCGCTATCTTTCAGGACGGCAGTTGCCGGACAAAGCTGTCAGCGTGCTCGACACAGCCTGTGCGCGGATTTCGCTCAGCCAGAACTCTTTGCCCGCACCACTCGAAGATGCCGAGCGTCAGCTCGACGATCTCGCTTCTCAGGAGCGCTCGCTGCAACGTGAATCCGCCGCCGGCGCCGATCATGGGGAACTCCTCGCGGCTGTGTGCCGCAACAAAGCGCAACTGCAGACTTCACTTACCGCGCTCCGCACACGCTTTGATGAAGTGCGCAAGCGCGTCGGAAAAATTCGCGAGTTGCGCGCACAACTCGAAAACGGAGCCGCATCAACGCAGGCCGCCGCGTCATTGCGTACGGAGTTGGTGCGCCTTAACGCCGAACTCGACAAGCTGCAGGGCGACCAGCCGCTGTTGCATGTGTGTGTCGATAGTCAGCTCGTTAGCGAAATCATTTCGCAATGGACCGGGATTCCGGTTGGCAACATGTTGAAGGATCAACTGCGCGCAGTGCTCGATCTGGAAGGCGAACTCGCGCAGCGTGTCGTTGGTCAACCGGACGCGCTCCAGGCCATCGCACGCCGCATTCGCACTTCGCGTGCACGCCTGGAAGATCCGAATAAACCCGTTGGCGCTTTTCTGCTCGTGGGCCCTAGCGGTGTCGGCAAAACCGAAACAGCGCTGGCACTCGCCGACCTGTTATACGGCGGCGAACGAAATCTGTTTTCGCTCAGTATGTCGGAGTTCCAGGAAGCGCACACGGTTTCCGTGCTGAAGGGCGCGCCCCCCGGCTACGTCGGTTTCGATGAAGGCGGAATTCTCACGGAGGCTGTGCGCCGTCAACCGTACTCAGTGGTGCTGCTGGATGAGGTCGAGAAAGCACACCCCGACGTGCTTGAATTGTTCATTCAGGTACTCGATAAAGGCGTGATGGAAGATGGCAAAGGCCGTGAGATCGATTTCCGCAATATCGTCGTTCTGCTGACTTCGAACGCGGCTGTCGAAACCGTGCGCACGTTGTTTAAACCGGCATTTCTAAATCTCCTCGTGATGGTACCGTACGCACCTGTGCGCGACGAAGCGCTCCGCAAGATCGTAATCCTGAAGCTCGGGAAAATCCGCGAGCGGTTGCATGCCAATCACCATATTGAATTCGATTGGGACGATGCACTGGTGGAACACGTTGCATTGCGATCGATGGAAGTGGAAGGCGGGGCACGTAACGTCGATCACATCTTGACGAACTCCATGCTGCCCGAGATTTCGCGTCAGATTCTGGAGCGGATGGCAGACGGAGGAAAAGTCACGGCGATCCGCGCGGGTTTGAATGCGGATGGTGGCTTCGCGTTTTCCTAAGAACGCGCTTGCTCACGCGCGCGCCTCAGTTTGCGCACCAGAAAGAACACGGCCACAGCGACCACAAGCACCACGGCAAACGTGCCCAGGTAGCCGTGAATTTCTTCAGAGATGTGGCTCCACTGCTCGCCGACAAAATAGCCCAGTGTGATAAAGCTCATGGACCACAGCAAAGCGCCGCTGTAGGCTGCCAGCGCAAAATGGTGATACTCCAGCCATGACGCGCCGGCGACATAGGCTGTGAAATGGCGTACACCGGGAACGTAATAACCGAAGAACAAAGTCCAGCGGCCATAGCGTTCGAACCAGTTGTGCACCATCGCCAGCCGATCGTCTGTCAGATGGATGTACTTGCCATAGCGATGCAGCAGAGACAGTCCAATCGTACGCCCCAGCACGTAGCTGAGAGTAATGCCGCACATGCTGCCGAAGTATGCGGTCGCAATCGCTGGAACTGCGCTCAGAGTGCCCTTGTAAATCAGGTATCCGGTGAAAGTCAGCAGAGTCTCATCGGGCACAGGCAGCCCTGCGATGCCGAGTACGAGCAAAAAGAAAATTGCGGTGTAGCCGTACGTCAACACCCACGCCAGCACCATCTCCGTCATTCGTTATTTTTCCAGCAGGAAGTGGCCCACGAATAGCGAATCAATTCCGGACGAATAGAAACTGCGCACGGCATCGCGAGGCGAACACACCAGCGGATCGCCGAACAGGTTGAACGACGTGTTGTAGAGAACCGGGAGTCCCGTCTTCTCGCCGGAGGCCATCAGCAGACGCCAGAAGATCGGATTATCTTCGCGAGAGACGGCGTGCACGCGGACGAAGTCCTCACCTAGCACAGCGGGTTCGAAGGTTTTCCGATGCTCCGGGCGCACACGGCCCACAGTCGCAATATAGCGGGCGTTCGGCCCGACTTCGAAATACTTCGATGCCAATTCCGCAGGTACTGACGCTGCGAATTTGCGGAACGGCTCGCGGTGCTTGATATAAATATTCAGGTTTTCGCTCGAATACGGATCGAGCGGCGAAGCCAGAATGCTGCGGTTCCCCAGCGCGCGCGGACCGAATTCGGCATGCCCGTGCATCCAGGCCACAATCTTGTCGTCACCCAGTTGGGCTACGGCCGCGTCGATCAACTCCTCCGTCGTCAGCAAATAACGGAAGCGTAGTTTGCAGTTTTCCAGAACCTTCTTGATATCTTCGGGCGTGTAATTGGGGCCCAGGCACAAATTGCCGATGGAACTACGCTCACTCTGATGGCAAACGGTGTGCCAGGCGTGATAAACCGCTCCGATCGCCGTGCCGGAATTGCCGGCCGCGGGCTGCACGTACACGTTCTTCCAGCATCCCGAATTCTCGAGCGCTGCCACGAGCAAAACATTCATTGCGAGACCGCCGCCCAGGCAGAGGTTCTCGCCGGCGCCTGCCATGCGCAGGACCGTTTTTTCGATCGCGCGCTGCACGCCTGCGCCAATCACCGGGCGCATCGATTCCGGAACCTCTGCGCCGTCTTCCAGTTCCAGACGGGCATAGAGTTTCGAGCTGAATCCTCCACGGCTCATCCGTTCGCCATGGAAAAAGGCGCGGTCCGGACGTGGCCAGCCATCCTCGGAATTGCCCAGAATTTCCAGGAACAGATCCACGAAGCGATCATCGCCTCCGGTGGAAAGCCATTGCAGCTTGTGCTCGTCCGCATTCGCACTGAACCCGATCAGGTCCGTCACGCGGCTATATAGTTCACCCAGCGAATCCGGAAAATACGCTTCTTTGTCGAGCGTCAGCTTTGTACCCGACGCCTTCCACAAGGCGCCGCAACTGAAATCGCCTGAGCGATCCAGCGTCAGTACGGTAGCTTCGTCAAACGGAGACGTGTAATAGGCCGAGGCTGCGTGCGCCAGATGATGCTCCACCAACGCGATGCGGCTGTTGGCAAAACGCGAGCGAATGTTCAGATGCAGTGAGCTTTCGGATTCGTCGGGCAGCGGCCGTACGATAGCGACGATGTCAACGTCACCTTCCGAAATTTTTGCCAGCTTTAAGCAAGCGGCAATCGCCTCTTCAGGGATCTGACCCGGACGGATCTCACGCGCTACCTTCGACTGCTCGATGGCCGCTACCAACTTGCCATCCTTCAAAATTGCACAAGCGGCATCTTTGAGGATCGCGCCAATTCCTAAAATGATCATGTCTTTTTCCGCGAACTACTTAGGCTTTCTTCAGGCGAGCAATCACTCGATCTCGACCCACTGCAATGAATAGATGAAACGCGCTGGGGCCAACCGCCTGGCCCGTGAGGATTGCGCGCGAACCGTTGATCAGAAGTCCAGCTTTCACGCCGCGCTCGGTCGCCAGACCGCGCAGGGTCGCCTCCACGCTCGCTTCGGTAAACTCTTCCGATTGTTCCAGCCGCTCAGCCAGTTCGCGCAGCAACTCACGCGCACCCGGTTGATCGAGCTTCGCCAGTGCTTCGGGTTGAATTTCGAAATCGTCAGCGAAATAGGCGCGGCCCTTGGTCGGAAAATCGTGCAGCGTGACGAATCGCGACCGAATCAAATCGACCGTCTGTGCAAACCAATCTTCGCCGTACGGGATTGGGAGCCCTGTTTTTTCGATCTCCGCTTTGACGTAGGGTACAAGTTCCGCGATTGGCATCGTGCGCAGATGCTGCGAATTGAGCCACATCGCTTTCGGATCGATCGGATCTTCTTCCGTGAAGTTGACCACCGCGTTGCTGCGGTTGACGCCTTCAAACGAGAACACGTCGATCAGTTCCTGGCGTGACATCTGCTCGCGGTTGTCTTTCGGCGACCAGCCCAGCAGGCAGAGGAAGTTCACGTAGGAATGCGGCAGGAAACCGGCATCGCGATACGTCGTAACGCTAACCACCGGACCGTGCTTGCGCTTGGACAGTTTCGCGCCATCCGGAGCGATCAGCAACGGAAGATGAGCAAACTCAGGAATGCCCTGGCCGAGCGCTTCGAAGATCAGGATGTGCTTGAAGGTGTTCGAAAGGTGATCCTGGCCGCGCACGATGTGCGAAATTTTCAGGTCGGCGTCATCAGCGCAGGAAGCCATGTGATACGTCGGCATGCCGTTGCTGCGCAGCAGCGCAAAATCCTCAACATCGTCGGCTTCTTTGGATTGCTCGCCGTAAACCAGATCCTTGAACTTGATCGCGCGGCCTTCCCCACGCGGCACGCGGAAGCGCAGCACAAACGGCTCACCGGCAGCGGCGCGGCGATCGCTCTCTTCCGGACTCACTTCGCGTGCCCCTGGGTTGAACAGCCACGGACCACCAGCGAACGACTTCTCTTCGATGTCGGCCTGGGCGGGGGTGAAGTCGCGGTAGGCGCAACCCTTCTGAAAAATCGCCTCAGCCAGCTGCCGATGCAGGTCCAGGCGTTCGGATTGGCGGTAAAACTCGTCCCACGTGAGACCGAGCCAGTTGAGGCCGTCGAAAATCGAATCGAGGGAGGCCTGTGTGTTGCGCTCGACGTCCGTGTCGTCGATACGCAGAATCATGGTGCCGTTATTTCGACGCGCGTAGAGCCAATTGAAAATGAAGGTTCTGGCGCTGCCGATATGCAGGTATCCGGTTGGAGAGGGGGCAAAACGAACTCGAAGCATGAACAACCAGTATACCGAACCCCCGCAACCCACTTCGAGCCGGGGAAATTAAGATATTAACATCTGAATTGGATTGATGAAAGAGCCTCTGATACAATAAAAAGGAATATTTGATACGAGAAGGAGATACTCTGGAATGGCAATTAAGGTAGGTATTAACGGGTTTGGACGTATTGGCCGCAATGTTGTGCGCGCTGGTTTGAATAATCCGAACATCGAATTTGTGGCGGCCAACGACTTGACCGACACCAAGACTCTGGCTCACTTGCTCAAGTACGACTCGACCCTCGGTCAGTTGGATGCGGAAGTCAAAGCCGAAGCTGATGGCATCGTAATCAACGGCAAGAAAATCAAGATCTTCGCGATCAAGGATCCGGCCGAGATCGACTGGTCGAGCGTTGGCGCAGAGATCGTGGTGGAATCCACCGGTCGCTTCACGGACAAGGCAGACGCTTCAAAGCATCTGCGTGGCACCGTGAAGAAGGTCATCATCTCCGCCCCGGCGAAGAATGAAGACGTTACCCTCGTGCTCGGCGTCAACGACGCTGCCTACGACGCTTCAAAGCACAACGTGATTTCGAATGCGTCCTGCACGACGAACTGCCTGGCACCTGTCGTGAAAGTTCTGCAAGCGAAGTTCGGCATCGAGCATGGTTCGATGACGACCATCCACAGCTACACCAACGATCAGCCCGTTCTGGACTTCCCGCACAAAGATCTCCGCCGCGCCCGCGCTGCTGCGATTAACATGATCCCGACCTCCACCGGCGCTGCAAAGGCGATCGGCCTGGTTGTTCCGGAACTCAAGGGCAAGCTGGACGGTTACTCGATGCGCGTTCCCACACCTAATGTTTCGGTCGTGGATTTCGTCGTCGTGTTGAAGACTGCCACCACCGCTGAGGAAATCAACGCCGCGTTGAAGTGCGCCTCTGAAAACGATCTGAAGGGCATTCTGGGTTACACGGAAGACCCCGTGGTCTCCTCCGACATGCTGCACAACCCGAACAGCTCCATCGTGGACGCAGGCTTGACGAAAGTCATCGGCGGCACGCTGGCGAAGGTTGTTGCCTGGTACGACAACGAGTGGGGCTACTCCTGCCGCGTGGTCGACCTGGTTGGCTTCCTCGCAAACAAGGGTCTGTAATTATTTAGCGATTGAGTGATCGGGTGATTTTCAGTACAATCACCCGATCGCCCGATTTGTTTTAGCCGATTGCCTTGACTACTGCTTCTGTAAACTCCGCAGTGCCCGCTTTTCCGCCCGTGTCCCCGGTTCTGACAATTCCATCCCGATAGACTTTGACGATTGCTGATTGCAGCCGTTTTGCGGCTTCCAGTTCGCCCAGGTGGGTCAGCATCATGCAACCCGAGAGCATCAGCGCGGTCGGATTGGCGATGCCTTTGCCGGCAATGTCCGGGGCGCTCCCATGCACGGCTTCGAATACCGCGTCGAGTTCGCCCATGTTTGCGCCAGGCACGACGCCTAAGCCGCCAACCAGTCCTGCAGCCAGATCCGAGACGATATCGCCGTACAAATTTGGCAGCAACAGCACATCAAACGTCTCGGGACGCATTACAAGCTGCATCGCGGCGTTATCGACGATCAGCTCTGTATAATCAATTTCCGGAAAATCCTTGGCGACTTCGCGGCAGCAACGCAGAAACAAGCCGTCGGCGAGCTTCATGATATTCGCCTTATGGATGGCGGTCACCTTCTTGCGGCCCACTTTGCGCGTGAACTCGAAGGCGTATTTCGCAATATTCATCGAAGCTGTCTTAGTGATCACCTTCAGGCTGGTGACGACATCCTTAACGACTTCGTGTTCCAGACCCGAATACAAATCCTCGGTGTTCTCGCGAAAGATCACCATGTCGATATCGACGTCTTGAAAACGCGTGTTCAGGCCCGCCAAATTCTTCACCGGGCGTACGTTCGCGAATAGGTCGAGCTTTTTTCTGAGTGCCACGTTGACGCTTTGAAAGCCGCCTGCGACTGGTGTAGTCACAGGGCCCTTCAGGCCAAGGTGCGTGCGTGCTAACGAATCCAACACCGCTGCAGGGAGCTCTTTTCCCGCCTCGCTGATGATCTTCGCATTGAGTTCCACGCGCTCCCAGACGAACTTAACGCCTGTCGCTTCAAGTGCGTGAACGGTCGCGTCGGCTACCTCTGGTCCAATGCCGTCGCCGGGAATAAGAGTAACTGGATATGCCACCTACACATTGTAGCTTTCCGTCAGTGTGGGAAAATGGAAATTCAATCACACAACCTCCATGGCACGAATTCAAAGAGCACTCCTCAGCGTTACCGACAAGACCGGAATCCTGGAATTCGCACAGGGCCTGCAAGGCCTGGGCATTGAAATTCTCTCGACAGGCGGCACAGCCAAGACACTTCGCGAAGGCGGCGTCACTTTAAAAGACGTTTCGGAAATTACGAATTTTCCGGAAATGCTCGATGGCCGTCTGAAAACGATCCATCCGCGGATTGCGGGCGGCATACTGGGCATCCGCTCGAATGCGGAGCACATGAAAGCATTGAGCGAACACGAGATTCCCACGATCGACATGGTCGTCGTCAACCTCTATGCGTTCGAAAAGTTCGCAGCGAAGCCGGGCGTCACGGTTCCGGAACTGATCGAGAACATCGACATCGGCGGCCCCACCATGATCCGCGCCGCTGCCAAGAACTATCAGGACGTCGCTGTCGTCGTCGCGCCAGAAGACTACACTTCGCTGCTCGACGAACTGGGCGCTTCGGACGGATCGTTGGCTTTGGCCACGCACTGGAGTCTTGCAGTGAAGGCGTTTTCGACTCACCGCGAAATACGATCGCGCGATCAGCGCCCGTTTGTCACAGATCAGCATGCAGGACAACGCGTTCCACGACGAGAAGCCTGTGCTGCCGCAGTTGCTGGACGTGCGTGCGCCTCTCGCGCTTTCACTGCGCTACGGCGAAAACCCGCATCAATCGGCCGCGCTTTATTCGAACCAGAATGCTGGAATCGCGGGTGCCACGCAGTTGCAGGGCAAAGAGCTTTCCTACAATAATCTGGTTGATCTGGATGCAGCCTGGCAGTTGATCTCGGAATTCGAAGGGCCCGCGTCGGCGATCATCAAGCACACCAATCCGTGCGGTTGCGCCGAGCAGGGGAGCCTCGTCGAGAGCTATCGCAAGGCCTTCGAGGCTGATCCGATTTCGGCATTCGGCGGCGTGCTGGCGTTCAATCGCCCACTGGATGAAGAGACCGCACGTGAGGTTTCGAAGACGTTTATCGAAGCGATTGCGGCACCCGACTACACGCCCGAAGCCATGGGTATCCTGGTCGGCAAGAAAAACCTGCGTCTTTTGCGTGTGACACGTTCGGTCACGGACGAACCGGTGGTGAAATCGATCAGCGGCGGCTACCTGGTGCAGACCGCGGACACACATCGCCTGGACCGCGCCGATTGCAAAGTGGTCACCAGCCGTGCTCCCAGCGAAGACGAGTGGATCGCGTTGCAGTTTGGCTGGAAAGTCTGCAAACACGTGAAATCCAACGCGATTGTGTACGCGCGCGCGGGCCAGAGCATCAGCGCCGGGGCCGGTCAGATGAGCCGCGTTGATTCCGTGAAGTTCGGCGCGAGCAAAGCGGTGCTGCCGCTTGAAGGCACGATCGTCGCGTCAGACGCCTTCTTCCCGTTTCCTGATGGGGTGGAAGAAGCAGCCAAACATGGCATCACCGCAGTCATTCAGCCTGGCGGATCCGTGCGCGATCAGGAAGTGATCGACACGGCTAACCGGCTTGGGTTGGCCATGGTGTTTACGGGCGTGCGGCACTTCCGGCACTAACCGGCGGCGCAAGCTTTTCCGGTAAAAATCCGAACTCGCGGAATTCGTGCGTTACGCTGTTTTCACCGACGGCAACGACGCGGATTCCAGATCGGCTTCCGCGCAACGGTTTACCCACGGCTCCCGTTGTAATCATTTCCAGATCACCATCTTTGGCGATTGCGTTCTGATGGAAATGCCCCGCGAACACGTAGCGCACGCCGTAACTGCGCAGCAGGTCGAGATACTTGCCGCGGCGCTCACGTGGAATGTTTTCGTATACGTCGGGTTCCGCCCCGTCCTTGATAAAGAACGGATGGTGCTGAAAAATAATAATGTGTTTTGCGCCTGACGACTTGGCCGCAACCAGTTCCTTCTTCAGCCAGGCCTCTTGAGCCGCCAGCTCCGGGAGGACGTCTTTGGGTGTGTGCAGGATGACGGAGTTCACCACGATGCCATACACCTGCCCGTTACGGAAACTGTAATAATCGCGACCGATGTTTTTTCTGAAAGCGGCCAGCGTCTCGGGCGTCGGGGCATTGCCGACATCGTGATTCCCGGCTACATGATAGACCGGAATCGACGGGTCGATTTTGGCAACGATGCGCTTGTATTCAGCAATCTGCGCAAGATCGCCCGACTTGTTCACCAGATCTCCGGTGATCACGACGAAAGCCGGCTTCAACCGGTTCACCGCGGACACGGCAAACTCAAAATTCGCGGTTTCCTGCTGGAATTCTTTATTGTTTGAAAACATGCCGAACTGCGGGTCGGACAGCTGCACGAAGTAGAGTGGCTGCTGCTGCGGGAGGGCCACGCCGGCGGCAAAAGCTGCCAGGCACGGAAACAAGCTGCGTCGAGTCATGCCCGCACTATATCAGCTATCATCGAGACTCATGGAATCGGAGTTGTTCGGGCCGCTCAAGCGGGCACACATCACGCAGGAAGTCGCCGAAACCGGCCACTGGGCTGGAGCTTCGCAAGGCCTCAGAATTCGTTTCGATATCGTGCCGCTGGCGGCCGGTCGACGCATCGCATGGTCCGTTAAGGGACCGAGTTGGAGCGATAAGGGCGTCACCGGAACCGTGTTCGATGCGCTCGATGAGATCGGACGCAAAGCTGCCCGTAAGGATGCCGCGCGCGAGCAGGCTCCCTTCCAGGGCGGATTGTTCTAGGCCACGGGCCCGCGCAAAGGTCCCCACTGGGCGGCGAGCACTTTGCCCCGTTCCGTAACGCCGGTCATTTCTTTTTCGGTCAGCGGCTTGTATGCACGCGCTGCTGCAAGGCCTTTGCGCAATTCTTCCACGGTGCGAACGCCGATGATCGCCACTGATACACCTTGCACGCCCCACACGTACCGCAGCGTGTCCTCATACTCCTGATCCGTGATCAGGCGCGCGCCGGCCTTCATGGGACCGCCCAGAACCTTCATCGCAATCACGCCGACGTTGCGCTTGCGGCACTCCGGCAGAACCTTTTCCTCGTAGCCGTAAATGTGGCGCTCTACGTGGTTCACGGTGCACATCAGCAATTCGACTTCGCCCGTTTCCAGCGCGGGAATCACGCGCGCCGGACGCAGGTGGCTGGTGACGCCGATGTGCTTGATCATGCCCTGCTTTCTGGCTTCCAGCAGCGCGCCCAGCGTGCCGTTGGCGGCCAGCGCCTGTTCGAGTTTCGGGTAGCGATCATCACGGCTGATGTTGTGGATGTGGCAGCAATCCAGGTGATCGGTTTGCAGCTTACGCAGGCTGTCGCGGATCTGATAAAGCGCGTCGCCTTTGGCGTTGGTCTCGACTTTCGATACCAGAAAGACCTTGTCGCGCTTGCCTTTGAGCGCCTTGCCCAGACGCTCTTCGGAAAGGTTGTAGGGCGGCGCGGTATCGAAATAATTCACGCCGCTATCGATCGCTTCGCCCACAACGCGATCGACGTTGCTCTGCTCGACACCGTTGTCGCCCAGGTGCTGCGCGCCGATGCCGAACATGCCCGCCTGAAAGTTGATTTTGCCCAGACGGCGGGTTGGAATCGTGCCCGCCGCAAGTGCGGGAGCCGCCGCCATAATCATCTGCAAAACTACGCCTGCTGAGATCGGTCATGGCACGTATTCTACCCCAGCGCGGAAATTCTCGGTAAACTCAGATAACCAATGGGACTCAAAAGCTACACCATCACTCAGGGACGGGACCGCGCTCCGGCGCGCTCCATGCTCAAAGCGATCGGCTTCACCGACGAGGATTTGCGCAAGCCGATCATCGGCGTCGCGAACACCTGGATCGAGACCATGCCGTGCAATTACAACTTGCGCGAACTGGCCGTCAAGGTGAAAGAAGGCATTCGCGCCGCGGGCGGCACGCCGATGGAATTCAACACCATCGCTATCAGCGACGGCGTCACCATGGGCACCGAAGGCATGAAAGCCTCGCTGGTCAGCCGCGAAGTGATCGCCGATTCCATCGAACTGGTCGCGCGCGGCCACATGTTCGACGGCATCGTGGCGCTGGTGGCCTGCGACAAAACGATTCCCGGCGCCGCGATGGCGCTGCTGCGGCTGAACGTTCCCGGCGTGATTCTCTACGGCGGTTCGATTCTGCCGGGCAATTACAAGGGCCGCGATCTGACGGTTCAGGACGTCTTCGAAGCCGTCGGCGCCAACGCGGCCGGTAAAATCTCGGACGCGGAATTGCTCGCGATCGAAGAACGCTGCTTGTCCGGGCGCGGGCGCCTGCGGCGGCCAGTTCACCGCCAACACGATGGCGACTGTGATGGAGGTCGATCGGCCTTTCGCCGATGAACACCGCCGCGGTGCCGCAGGTCGATCCGGCCAAGGACGCCGTGGCTTTCCGCTGCGGCCAGGTGATCATGGATGCGGTCCGGCGCGACATCAAGCCGCGCGACATTGTGACCCGCAAAGCGCTCGAGAACGCGATCGCGTCCGTGGCGGCGACCGGCGGCTCGACCAATGCCGTGCTGCACCTGCTGGCGATCGCGCACGAAGCGGGCGTGGAACTCTACCATCGACGATTTCCAGACCGTCAGCGCACGTACGCCGCTGCTTGGTCGATCTGAAGCCTGCCGGCAAGTTCGTCGCGGTCGACGTGCACAAGGCGGGCGGTATCGGCGTGATCGCGCAAGCGGCTGGTGGAGGGCGGCTACGCCGACGGCTCCGCCATGACGGTTACCGGAAGAACGCTGGCCGAAGAAGCCGCGGAGGCGATGGAAACTCCCGGGCAGGAAGTGATTCACGCGCTCTCGAATCCGATCAAAGCCAGCGGCGGACTCGTGATTCTGCGCGGTTCGCTTTCGCCGTCCGGTTGCGTGATCAAGGTGACTGGCATTGAGCGCAAAGTGCACTCCGGTCCGGCGCGCGTGTTTGACTGCGAAGAGGATGCCATGGCGGCGGTCACCGGTGGCCGTGTCAAGGCCGGCGATGTTCTCGTGATTCGCTATGAAGGGCCGAAGGGCGGACCCGGCATGCGCGAGATGCTCGGCGTCACCGGCGCGATCATGGGCGCGGGGCTCGGCGACAGCGTCGCGCTGATTACGGACGGTCGTTTCAGCGGCGCGACACGCGGGTTCATGGTCGGTCACGTCGCGCCCGAAGCGGCGGTCGGCGGACCGATCGCCGTTGTCGAAGAGGGCGATCCGGTGACCATCGACATCCAGAATCGTACGATCAATCTCGACGTGCCGGCTGAAACGATAGCGGCACGCCTGACGAAATGGACTGCTCCCGAGCCGAAGTATAAAACGGGAGTTTTCGCAAAGTATATTTCGTTGGTCGGTTCCGCGGCGCAGGGAGCAATGACAACGCCGAAGTTCTAGCGACGCAATGTTATCCTAAAGGTTCAAATGCGTTATTTTGCTGTGCTATTCGTGTGTTTTGGCTTGTTCGCTCAGGTTCCCCGGCGCGAGGTCGTGGTTGTCACGGGAAGTTATGAGCCGATTCCATTAGAGGAGGCCGATCGCGCCGTGCGCCTCTTCGATGTGAAGGACAACGCACTCGCTTCCGGTTCGATCATCGATTTTCTGAAACTTGATCCTTCGATCGATGTGCGCCAACGCGCGCCGGGTGGCGTGCAGGCGGATCTCTCGATTCGTGGCAGTACGTTCGGGCAGACCCTGGTTCTTGTGAATGGACTGCGCATGAACGATGCGCAATCCGGACACCACAACATGGATCTGCCGCTTCCCCTGGAATCGATGAGTCGAGTCGAGGTCATGCGCGGCGCAGGGTTCCACGCTTTATGGATCGGATGCAGTCGGCGGGGTGGTCAATATGATCACGGAGCCGCCGAAGTTCTCAGGAATTCGACTCCGCGCAGCCGTCGGAAATTTCGGCGTCAACCAGCAGAGCGGTTCCATGAGCGGCGTTCTCGGAAAGCTTTCACAGCAGCTCAGCTTCTCGCGCGATTTCACGTCCGGATTCCGAGAAAATCGCGATTACCGCAGCCTGGCTCTTGCCTCCACCACGAACTGGCGCGGCAGCAATATTACGCTTGCGCTGAGTGATCGCCCGTTCGGCGCGGATCAGTTCTACGGAAACTACAACTCGTGGGAGCGCACAAAGACGTGGTTCGCCTCGGCCCGCCAGCGTGTGAATGAGAAGACCGAAGCGTCATTCGCATTCCGCCGGCATACCGATTTGTTCGTCCTCTATCGCGACCGTCCCCAGGTGTTCACAAATCGCCATGCAGTCGAAAGCTACCAGGGCGCAGTGCGCAGGCGAGAAGAGCTTTCCACGAACACCCGTCTGTTTTACGGTGCGGAAGTTACGGCCGATACGATAGAGTCAAACAATCTCGGCAGTCATTCGCGGGCTCGCGGTGCAGGCTATATCTCCTTTGATGCGCGCGCCTTTAAACGCTTCTCGTTCACCGCCGGATTGCGCGACGAAATCTACGGGTCGTTCAATCACGAACTGAGCCCCTCGGTCAGCGCGGGCTACTGGCTGAGCCAGCGCTTCAAATTGCGTGCGGGTGCGAGTCGGGCATTCCGCCTTCCGACCTATACGGACCTGTATTATCACGACCCCGCCAATATCGGTTCGCCCTTCCTTCGGCCCGAAAAGGCCTGGAGTTACGAAGGCGGCCTCGACTGGAATAGCGCCGGACGAGTGCGTGGCGATCTTACGGTATTTAACCGCCGAGAGCGGGATGTGATCGATTACGTCCGCAATAATCCGACCGACATCTGGCGTGCGACGAACTTTCAAAGCCTGCAGTTCACGGGCGTGGAAGCGTCGGTGACAACCGACTTTCGACCAACCAGAAGGTCGATTTTCGCTACACGGGGTTGAAAGGCGTCCACGATCTGCCCGTTGGAGTGCAGACGAAATATGTTTTCAACTACCCATCGCACACCGGAATGATCGGGTGGCAGGGAACACATCGCGGCTTCATGGCGCGGACGCGGATCGGTGCACTGCGGCGTGTAGAACGTGACCCTTACGCGATCTGGGACCTGTATTTGGCGCGCACGGCCGGCCGCTTGAATCCTTTTCTGCAACTGACCAACATCAGCAACGCATCTTACCAGGAGATTCCGGGTGTCGTAATGCCTGGACGAGCCGTGATTATCGGTGTGCAGTACATACTTTGGTCAGGGCGCAAGTAGGTTAAACTGGAATCAGTTAGGCAGGTTTCCTTGCTTCGTTTGATCCTCATTCTATGCCTGTTACTGGCAACCGCCGGCCTAAGCGGCGCAGCAGAGCAGGGACAACTCGACTCCAGCCCCGCGCTCTTCAGCGTACTGGCTGCCATAAATGCCGTCGGCTACGACGCCGATGTCGATTCGCCTTCGAATAGTCCCTTGCGTGCGAAAATGCGCGCTCATCTGGCTGCAAACCCGCCTGCCTGTCTTGGTGATTTGAAACGATTTTTCCGCGAACACAAACAAAAGACCGGTACTGCCGAGCTAAGCCAGTACATGTCTTTTGCGCTCGCTACAGAGGGTCCGCCCAACTTCCAGTTTCGTTTTAAGGATTATCTGCTGCCGCCCGATGTGCAGGCTCTGGAAGGCTTCCAGAAGCTGATGACTCGCTTCCACCAGGAAGCCCGAATTGACGAACTCTACCGGCTCGCACAACCTGAGTTTGAAGCGATACTGGTGCGCTATCACGAGCCCGTCACGCGCGCCGTGCTGGAAGTGAATGCTTACTTGCGCAATGCAACCAGCGGATACCTGGGGCGGCGCTTTCAGATTTATGTCGATCTTCTGGGCGCGCCGAATCAGGTTTTCTCGCGGAGCTACGGGGACGATTTTTTTGTAGTAGTAACGCCTTCTCCGGAACCGCAGGTTGACTACATACGGCACTCGTATTTCCACTTTCTGCTCGATCCGCTTTCCATCAAGTACGGCGAACAAACGCTCAAGAAGAAATCGCTCGTAGATTTCGCGCTCGGCGCACCGGCGCTCGACGAGAGCTATAAGAACGACTTCCTGCTGCTGGTTACTGAATCGCTCATTAAGGCCGTGGAAGCGCGGCTCGCGCCAGCTGCGAAACGTGCAGCCATGGTGGATGAGGCTTTAAAGGAAGGCTACATCCTGGCGCCGTTCTTCTCAGAACAGCTACCGATCTATGAGAAGAATGAGCAGACGATGCGGCTTTTCTACCCCGACATGATTGCGGCGATTGACCTAAAGAAAGAAACACAGCGGCTGGACAAGGTTGAATTTGCTCGCGAGCGTGTATTGCGGACTGCCAAGCAGGCGGTTGCGCCGCCTCCGGTCGTTAAATCGAATGTGGAAAAGGCGCTCGACGAGGCCGAAAGCTATTACCGCTCGAAAGAATATGGCCGCGCGCGCGAGGCGTATCTCAAGGTTCTGCAGCAGACTGAAGAGAAATCGGCGCATGCAAAGTCGTATTACGGACTGGCGCGAATCGCGGCGCTCGAGAAGAATCCCGAGCTTGCGGAGAAGATGTTTCAACGTACGTTGGAGTTGAATCCGGATTCGCAGACTAAGGCGATGACGCACTTGTACCTTGGCCGCCTGGCGGATGTCGCTGGAGATCGTGCTCAGGCGACCGGGCACTATCAGGCCGTTCTGGCAATTGCGGAAGCGTCGAAAACTGCGCGGGAAGCAGCGCAGCAGGGGCTCCAGCGCGGTTTCAAAAAAGATCAATAACTGAGCTGAACAGGTCAGTTCCCCATCCCGACGTATTGAAATCCGGATTCCTTCATTTTGGCGCGGTCAAAGAAGTTCCTCGCGTCGAGCATCAATGGCGTGCGCATCGCTCCGGCCAAAACGTCCCATCGCACCATTTGGTATTGAGGCCATTCTGAGGTCAGAATCAACGCATCAGCATCATCGGCGAGGCATTCCAACGAGTCACAGAACTCGATGCCGGACTCGGGATACTCACGGCGGGCCCGGTCCAGCGCGACTGGGTCGTGGGCGCGCACTTTCGCGCCCCGTTGCAGCAAGCGCGCTGCGACGTCGAGAGCCGGAGCGTCTCGAAGGTCATCAGTGTTCGGCTTGAACGCCAGCCCAAGAATGCCAATGGTCGCCCCTTTTAGGATTTTGAGTTCCCTGAGGAGTTTTTCGACCACTCGCTCACGCTGGCCGTAATTCACGTCTCGTGCGGATTGCACAATTCGCATGCAGAGGCCATACTCACGCGCTGTGGCTACCAATGCGGCAGTGTCTTTGCCAAAACATGATCCGCCCCAGCCCAACCCGGCCTGCAAAAAACTGTTCCCGATGCGGTAATCGAGTCCAATGCCGCGGGTGACTTCAGAGATATCGGCCCCGACCCCTTCGGCCAGGTGACCGATCTCGTTCGCGAAGCCGATTTTGACAGCAAGAAATGCGTTCGCTGCGTACTTGATCAATTCGGCTGACGTCGGACTTGCGGTGACCAGGGGAACCGCACCAAGCCCTTCAGGCCGCGGCGCGAAGTCTGGCGCCGGGAAGCTTTGTTCGAGAATCGGGCGATAGAGCGCATGCAAAATCTCCAAAGCCTTAGAATCCCTCGACCCGATTACGATGCGGTCCGGATAGAGGCTGTCGCGAATAGCCGACCCCTCCCGAAGGAACTCCGGATTAGATGCCACGCTGAACGTTCCGTTCGCCCGCGAGTGGTGCCGGTCTTCGTAGGCGTCGCGGATGACAGCTTCCACCCAATTAGCGGAACCGACGGGCACGGTGGATTTGTTGACTACCACCGTAAAGTGCTCGCGGACATGATTTCCAACCTGTTCGGCGGCGGAGCGGACAAACCGAAGGTCCGGATTCCCGTCTGGGAGACTTGGGGTGCCGACTGCGATGAATACAACATCGGCGCCCGATAGGCCCTGGTTGAAATCCGTCGTAAAATCGATCCGATTCGAGCTGAGTTGCAGAAGTTCCGGAAGGCCTGGTTCGTGAAACGTCACAACACCTTTCTGCAGGAGCGCAATCTTTTCTTCGTTCACGTCAACGCAGGTAACTTGATGTCTGAGGTATGCCAGACATGCCCCGGTTGTCAAACCAACATAGCCGGTTCCCAGAATGCATATCTTCATAGGATTTTCCGTTGGATCCTCTATTGTTGACTTACTAAAAAGATCATGCTGAAGGTATGTCTAAGCGAGATACAGCACCTAAAACGAGATTCTAGGGCAAGCTGCCTACTCATGGCCACTAGGGATTTCCCCTAATTGTCGAACATGTATGCGTTCTGCATGAGCCTTGGCAAAACTATTTCTTAGTCGATCAGATAGACGATGCTGAGTGCGAGGGATGTGAATGCGACGAGGGCGAGAAAGCGCTCCATGGAAGTGAACGAACGGGCAAATTCAGAGATAGGGCGCAGACGGGATTGTGGTTGAGTTCTTTCTTTCGCAAGCGCGGGCATAGCTTGAACGGAGGGCTTGGCTGACACGGTTCCAGCCGCACTTGCTGCCTCAGTAATCCGGGGCTTGAAGTGCACCTCGTAGCCGGGAAGTTCGATGAGATCGCTTTCTCTGACCCGGCACCTCTGACCCTTGGGAATCCGCTCACCGTTAATCCATGTTCCGTTGCTGCTGAGATCTGTGATAAACAGATTCTCCTCTTCAACTTGAATTGCTATGTGGTCGCGAGAGATTCCCGTTCCGTCAAGCAATATGGGGCTATCTGGTCCGCGGCCCAGCACCACACGCTCATTCGCGGGGCAGCGGAGTTCCTGCACCGCTCCATCGATTTTCGAGTGAAAGGTGAGTACGGTTTCCAAGCTATTTCAACGCCTGTTCCAAACAGTTCATTACCTTGCCCCGAATGATCGGATCGTTACTCATCCAACTTCGGAGAAACGTTTTGTCATCTTCCAACAGGGGCTGGCTCGTCCGGACGGCCGCCGAATCGACCAATTCGCTCACGAGTTGGGAGACCATGTTCTCCACTTTGACGGGGTCTTTTAGATCTGATTTCTGGAACTGAGTCGAGATCGTCCTGAGCGCCTCGCTCGTTTGCGTCTGATCGCTCAACGTCCCAATTGCATCGTTCACTGGCGGTCGAACATGCTCAATTTTTTCCCGAGAATCCGTTATCGACGGAAAAGGGGGACCGCCCACGCCGCTGGGTTTGATATCCATATTCTGTACCATTCTCTTTACTTATTTAAATTTAACTAAGTCAGCAAACTTCAACAGAGAACGTGCAGCTTTACCGTACTCTCCCCGAGGATCAAGTTCAATCGCCTTCTTCAGGTGTGAACGCGCCGATTCCTTATCCATCTGGAAGATCGCCGCTTCACCCATGTGGACGTACGCGTAAGCGCTGCGAGGGTTCATCTGCAAAGCGCGTTTGTAGTGGCCAATGGCCCCGTCGAAATCGCTCGCTGCGAAATCCACGGTACCGAGTGCGATTTCAGGAATCTCGCTTTGCGGGAAGAGTGCGCCCGCACCGCTGAAAACCTCGCGGGATTCCTGAAACTTATTAGAGTCGCGATAGATATAGCCGGCCTCCATCAACAGGCCGATCTCGTCGTTCGAAGGTGCGACATTCCAACCCATTGGATCGACTCCTTAGTTACGACTTCATATTGCGAACGGCGTCCATCGCCATCGTGTGGCGTTCCTTCATAATCGTGGACGCTGTTGTGAATGCAAGCGTTTCCCGCTGAATTTGCTGCTGCAAAGCCAAATACTGCGTCGTCTCACTTCCGAGCGTCGGCATCACCCCGCCAAGCGCGCTTCCGCCAATTGCGTTCCCGATTACACTGCCGATGCCAGGCATTAAAACATTTCCTATGCCACCGACAACCGACCCCAGAACTCTGCGGAACCCTCCTACGCCGGTCTGAATGCCTGCAGTTGGAGATGTGCTGGGATTTGTAAGTTTTAGAATGTCATCCAGTCCGTAGTTCGGAGTGGTTGGAGTAGGCCCCGTAACACTCATGATCTGTACCTCGCTTCTGTACTAGTTATCGGACATGACTACCACCCGGTTGCTACTTACCCTCCACCGCCCTATCGCGGATCTCGACCAACTGCCTGTACAATTCCAGAGTCCGGGCGTAGGCGGCCATCGCTGATCGGGCACGCGCCTGCTCCTGAGGCGAGCCGTCCTTAATCACTGCATCCAGCTTGCGGCAGGTGCTTTCGATTTGTTCCATGACGGGCGGCCGCTCCGAGCTAAGAGCAGTTTCAAAGAAGGGGAAGCTCCGCCAGTAAGTCTCCGGAGCCTGTGCTGTTCCACTAACGTTCTTAGGCATTATTCTCTTTCTCCCTTGTTGAGGTGATGTTAAGCTCGAACTACTCCATGCCTTGCGAACTGAGGCCAATCGGCGTTCAAAATCTGAATGACGTGGTGCGCCTGATCAATGTGTCGTCTTCCCACGACGCACCGCTGCGCTTCAACCTCGATTTGATGGGATTTCTCGCAATCTCCAGGTTGTGGCAGATCTCGTACGCGCATTCCTATCTTGCGTACATAGACGGACAAGCGGCCGGCGTGATTCTGAATACAGTCGATTCGGCGCAACGGGAGGCATACTCGTTTTACTCCGGAATCCTCCCGGAATTCCGAAAGCAGGGAGTATTCAGGGAGTTGATGCTCACGTACCTCAACCAGGTGCGCCGCGAAGCATATCTGAAAACGTATGCCGATACGCTGTCGCCGATTATTCTCGCCTTTTGCCGCGGTCTGGGTTACGAGGTCATCCGCGAACTCGTGGACATGGAGTCGGATTCCACGCCGATTGACGTCAGAAGTGATATGTACGACGTGCTGTCGCTTTCGACCGAACAGCTGTTTTCCGACTGGATGGAAAGCGAGCCTCCATTCCGATCGTGGAAAACACGTCGACGTTTCCTGATCGCGGCGGGAGCACTGCTGCCGGTCCTGACGGCGCAGCGGAACGGACACACGCAAGCTTACATCGTCGCTGGCCGTTGGCCGGGACAGACCGCTATTCTCGATCTGCAGTACAAGCCTGAGTCGAGAGACGCCGGCCAGGCGCTGCTGAAAGCACTCTCGGTACACGGCTACACCGCTCCCTTTTGTGCCTACGATGTTCTTCCCGGAGGTGCCGTTCATGAACTCCTCAGTCAGGCTGGCTTCCATACAGTCCGGCGCACCAAAGGCTTGATGCTCAGGCTTGCCGGCTAGGTGCCAGCGCCCAGTTGTGCTTGCCTTTCTCCAGCCAGACTTCCCGTCTGAGCCAGGGCAATCACTCCCAGTGGATACGTACTCACTTCAGTTGAGAGCTGATCGTAGCTGATCACAGAGAGATCTGGAAAACTGAAATCCAGCAGGCGTTTGACGAAACGGCGAATATCGTTGTCCGTGAGGATCACTGGCTTTTGCGCCGTAACCGGGAGTTGCCCGATTTGTGCGTAAGCAGCGTCGATGATCTGTTGGATCATTCCAGGCTCCATGGAAAGGTAGGACGCCGCACCGTCCGCACGAATGGAATTCCGGATCATCTCCTCGATTTCGGGATCAAGCTGGTACACGTACAGTGCGGATTGGCCGGCTGAAAGCTGATAACAGATTTTCTCTTTCAGCGCGCCCCGGACATGTTCGGTCAACGCGGCCGTTTCACGACTGCTGGAAGCCCACCGGCTCAGCGACTGGAAAATCGATTTCAGATCACGAATTGAGACGCCCTCTTCAACAAGCCGTTGCAGGATCTCCGTGAGTTGCTGGAGTGAAATGGGCTTCGGAACCACTTCATCCACCAGCGTTGGGTAAAACTCTCGCAGACGCTGAACCATCCAGTGCACCTCTTGCAGCCCGAGGAAATCCTTCGCATGCTTCTTAAGAAAATACGTCGCGTGCATGGCCAGAATTTCGTGGGTGTCCCAAACCTGGAGGCCGATAGCCAGAGCTCGTTCCCGTTGATCGCGGGCGAGCCAGGCCGCAGGTTTACCGTTCGCCGGATTCTTCGTTTCTTCCGCTCTCATCCCATAAATGAAGAGATTCTTCGCCGCATCGTTCACCATGACCACATCCGTGCGCAACTGACTCGTGACCACCGGCACTTCGTTCAGCCAGATCTTGTAGACGCCGGGACCGTATGGATTATTGCCGCTAACCTGCATGGGCGGGAAGATCACGCCGAGCTCGTAGTACAGACTCTTGCGGACTTCTACCAAAATCGCGTAGAGCTGTTGTCCCTCGGGAGTTGCTATATCTACGTAGCGCGTGAGGTCCTCGCCTACTTCGAGCACGAGCGGAACGGTGATGGTCAAGTCCGGTTCGGCGCTTTGTTCAGCGCTTTCGTGTACCTGATCTTGGCGTGACTTATTAATTGCGATTGCGTGAAAAAGGCCGTAGGATACCGAGCCAGTGAGCGCCGCCAGGATAAAGAACGGAATCTTCGGCAAGCCTGGGACGAGTGCCATAAGAAACAGAATTCCAGATGCGACTGCGATCGCCTTTGGCTGCGCAAGAATCTGAGTGGCAACATCCCTGCCAATATTCGTGTCTTCATGTTCGGAAGCAACGCGCGTGACCACCATACCTGCGGAGATGGAAATCAGCAACGCCGGAATCTGGGCGACCAGGCCGTTACCAATCGTCAGGATCGAGTAGGTTTGCAGCGCCTGCATGAAGGACATGTCGCGCATCGCGACGCCGATAACGAGTCCGCCGATGATGTTGATGAGTGTGATGACGATGCTCGCGATCGCATCGCCTTTCACGAACTTCATTGCGCCGTCCATCGCGCCGTAAAATTGCGATTCACGGGCAAGCCCGTCACGACGCGCGCGGGCTTCTTTGAAGTCGACAATTCCTGCGCGTAGGTCTGCGTCGATGCTCATCTGCTTGCCCGGCATCGCGTCGAGAGTGAAGCGGGCCGCGACCTCAGCAACGCGCTCCGCACCTTTGGTGATGACGATGAACTGGACGAGGGTGAGGATGAGAAAGATCACGGCGCCGACCACAAAGTTGCCACCAACCACGAACATTCCAAATGCCTGGATGACTTCGCCGGCGTCGGCCTGCAAAAGTATCAGTCGCGTGGCACTGATATCGAGCGCGAGTCTATAGAGCGTTGTAATGAGCAGCAGCGTGGGGTAAGAGGCCAGTTGGGTCCCGCTCGAGATGTAGATCGAGACCATCAGGATGGTGACCGCGACTGTGATATTTACGGTCAGCAGAATGTCGAGTAGCCAGGTGGGAAGTGGGATAATCATCATGCCCACCATGGCTCCTATGCAAGCGACCAGAATCAAGTCGCTAAACCTGGTGAGCACGCCCGTGAGGTTGCCCGCGAGGATTTCCCTCTTTATTCCCCGAACTCGGTTTTGGAAGTTTTCAATCACTTTTGAAAAAGATTCGGCGCCGGACTTCAGGCCTGCAAAACCTGATACGTCCGGCGCACGAAATTGGTTGTTGGTATTGCTTAGCGACCTGCCCCTGCATGCATCCGCTGGATTTCATCCACTACGATTTGAACTCCACTGACGATCGCACGAGCCCTGTTCGCACCTGGATCGCGTTCCTGCGGATCGAGTTCGAGCGCCCGCGTAAATTCGTTAGCGGACTCCTCGAATTTCGCTTGTCGCAGCAGGGCCTCAGCCAGATTGGCATGGACCGTTGGATCATTAGGATTTAGTTGCACCGCCTTCCGGAGCAGGGTGATAGCTTCATCGAGCTTCTGCTCCGCGAGAGCCATCGCACCTAGTCCGGCGTAGCCATAGTAATTGCTGCCGTCGAGTGCGACCAAGCCATTGAAGATCGATTCGGCATCCCTGGTTTTCCCCTGCTCATAGAGCTGGAAACCGAGGGTCGCGATCGCAGCGATCTGTTCGTTATTGAGGGCAAATACGCGGTTCACACCGGTGTTGGATTGAGCATTCTGTTCTGGCATTGTCGTCTCTCCTCAGGAAATCGATGCGGACTTGATGGCTTCCATCGCCAACTTGCCCTTCGTCTGGGTCATGGTGATGATCGTCTGTACCATTTGTTGGACCTTCATGAAGTCCTTCATGCCCTGGATCTGGCTCTCGACTGAATCAGACTGCATCAGTTTTTCGGCAGCCGCCATTTTCGCGTCCAGGCCCGATGTACCTCCGACACTGTTGACCACGCTGCTCAAGGACTTGAACAGATTACCCGGGTTGAACAACTCCGAGACCATATTCATTGGTGAGAACGGTAACGGCAACGGCGACGCGCCGAGTTGTTTTAGGGGGTTGGCTGCGCCAAACAGTGAGCCAAATGCGTTCTTCAGAGGGCCGAGCACGGCGCCGAATATGTCTCCAGATCCGCCGCCGGTGAGGCCTTTCGCGACGCTTCCCACTACATCCGAAGCAATGCTGCCTACGACGCTACCAATCGGGCCGCCCAACATTGCACCGGCAATACTTCCTAATGCATCCATATGTTTTTCCTATCCTCCAAATCTTCTTTCCAGTAAGTTTCTATTGGCTATGCCAATCTGATCCAGTTATCGGAATTCGCGGCTGAAAGTTGCGGGAATTTGCGGATCGCATGACTTACTAAGATGGAGGCTGCATCCTTTCCAGTTCTTCCATCACTATCTTCATTCCGGAGATAATCGCGCGAGCGCGGTTTGCACCTGGGTCCCGCTGTTCCGGATCGAGAGCGAGCGACATTTCAAATTCCTTCGCTGCGGCGTCAAACTTGCCGAGGCGCAGCAATGTTTCTCCGAGATTCGCGTGGACAGTGGGATCGTTCGGATCGCGTTCGATCGCCTGGCTCAGCCAGTTGGCTGCTTCTTCAAGCTTTTGCTCAGCGAGAGCCAGCGCACCGAGACCGGCGAAACCGCGATACTGCTTGTTGTCGAGTGCGATCAGGCCACGGAAAATCGCCTCAGCGTCATTAACCTTTCCCTGCTGGTAGAGTTGAAATCCCAGGACCTCAATAGCATTCAGTTCTTTGCGGCTCAGGCCAAACAGCGCATTCAGAGAGAACGACGCAGTCTTTTCCTGAATACCGGCAACACGTTCGGCGTCAGCCATGGTTTATCCTCTCTTCCGAGTTATCGAACTGGTTGAAATATAGTTGCCTCAACACTCTACGCCGTGTTTTTGGCCGCCTCCAGTCGCAACTGCAGTCTGCGTGTTTCGCTGAATGGGAGAATGCGCTTTAGATATTCGAGTTCAGCCGCGGCTGCAGCGATTTCTCCAATTTGCAGCAGAGCTTCACATCGCCGCTGTCGCGACTGCATGTCCCCCGAGTCCAGCCGCACGGCAACTTTCAACTGATCCAGCGCGTGTTGCGGTTCGTCGAGAGCAAGGTATACGGCCGCAAGCGCGTTACGGCAATAGACGTTTTCCGGATCGACAGCGACCAGGCCCTCGAAGAGGATGGCCGCTTCCCGCAACCGCCCTTGCATGTAGAGCGAGTGCGCTCGCTCGGCAACCATGTAGATTTCGTCGGCAGTCCAGTCCAGATTCGGCACGCTACCCCCGCGATTCCGAAAGATGACGCGCAACCACAGCGTCCTCAAGCCCTTGATAGTTGCGAAGCAGAATCAGCATACGTTGTGCGGCCCGGGTATTCGAACCGCCGTCGCTGGAGATTGCGGCGCTGTGACGATCCAGCATCTGCTTCCAACGCAGCCGCTGGGCAGCAGGCTCCGAAAAATCCGTCTCAGGCGGCTTCGGCGGAGGACCGATGGCGGCACCGCTGGCGGGCGGCACATTCAACCGCAACACGCTGGCCCAGTTCCGCCAATGTGGTGTCTCTAACGCGCGAAGTCTTGTGCGGAACGATGCCCCGCCAGATTCCGTTTTCTCCGGTGTTGATGCCGGTACGAACCCCGGCAGAGTGTATTGCACTCTCATTCGACTACTTATCCTCCTCAGCCTGTCTCAGCTGATAAACCCAGTTCAGAACTTCTGCGACTGTTTCGTAGAGCTCTTCCGAAATCTCCCGGCCTACTTCCAACTCGTAAAGCCCGTGAGCCAGGGAAACATTTGTCACGATCGGAATGTGGTGCTTCTTTGCGAGCTCTTTGATCTTCTCTGCCAGCAACTCCCGACCTTTTGCCGTTACAGTGGGCGCGTTCATGGAGCCCTCGTCGTACTGCAGCGCGATTGCGAGATGCGTGGGATTCACGACCACCACATCCGCCTTGGGCACGCTCTCGATCATTCCTTGCGAGAGCAATTGGTGATGCAGTTGCTTGCGCATGTGCTTGACGTGCGGGTCGCCTTCCTCTTCTTTGAACTCCTTCTGCACCTCGTATTTGCTCATCTTCAGCTCCTTGATATAGAGCTTTTTCTGCAACATGAAGTCGAGCGCACCGAGGAAAAGGAACACGCCTCCCACCTTGAAGAGCAGGCTGAACATCAGTGTCGAGGCGAGTTGCGCTAGAACCGGCGGGTCGGCACGAGCACTCAAGACGATATCGCGAAGAGAATGGCGGATTACAAAGTAAGCAAGCGCTAAAACGATGGCAAACTTCGCCAGGTGCTTGACCATTTCCAGATAAGTGCGGGGCTTGAAGAAGATGTTTTGAAACCCCTTGAGAGGGTTCAGTTTGTCGAATTTGGGTTTGATAGCCTCGGGTGCGAACAGGAACTGCACCTGAAGCAATCCGATTGATCCGGAGACGATAAACAGAACCCCCAGCAGTGGAGCCAGTAGCAGGAGCGCTCTGCCCCAGGCGTAACCGAAGCGGTGCATGATCTCGTCGGGCTGCAACAGCCCGGTGAGTGAACTGGCGCGAAATGAATCGACCATCAGCTTTTTCAATTCGGCGACGTACGCAGCACCGCCTACCGAAAGAACCCCGAGCGCAGCCAGCAGGAGCAGCGCCCCGGTGAGGTCGGCGCTCTTCGACACCTGCCCTTTTTTCCGGGAGTCTTTGAGCTTCTTCGCAGTTGGTTGTTCGGTCTTTTCTTCAGCCACGACGCACTACGCCTACACAGTTATCGCGACAATCCCCGGAGTGTTGCTTTGTATCAGGCGAGGCCGGAAATGGCCGAGTAGATGTTCGCGATGATGCGCCCCAGGACACTTTGCATCCGCGTGATAATGAACCCGATCGCGATGGTAAGAACGAGCAAACCAAAGAAGGATTTCACGGGTTGGCTCTCCTGATGAAGATGGATCTGCGAGGCAGCCCTCCCGATTGCTCCAAAGCAGACATCCACCAGGAACAGCGTTATCAGCACGGGGCCGCTGATCTGGATGGCAATGACGAAGGTCTCTCCGGTCAATCGCGCTATCTGCTCGGCCATGCCGCTGCTTCCGGCGCTCATCGGCGGGAAAGTGAAAAGCGGCAATTGCTGAAAACTTCGAGCCAGCGCGCGGAGATAGATCAGGTGTCCGTTCATGAAAAGGAAGATAACGATTGCGACCTGAAACTTGAGTTGGGCGAGCACAGAAACATTCCCTTGTAATTGCGGCGCGAAGAGACCAGGCTGGTCCATACCGCGACCAGCGTCGATCATGGCACCTGCCATTTGCACCGCGTAGAATATGGTCTGCGCAAGGAAGCCGATGACTGCCCCGATCACGACCTCCTTCACCAGCAAAGCCGTAAACGTGAGCGGGCTGAGTGCTGTGGATGCTGCATCAAACTGAAGCCCAGGCATCAGCACTGCGGCGACCATCACCGCGAGGCCGAGCTTGATGCCGGTGGTTACGGTCTTGCCGCCAAAAAACGGAGCTAGTGAAATTGCGGTGCCGATGCGCGCGATGGCTAGGCCGAAGGCAATCAGGAATCCCGCAAGGTCAACCTGAATCCCGAGATGCGTTAGTATGCGCTGGAGTGCGTCGAGGAGTCCCATCGGGCCGGGTCACCTGACCATTTGAATGCTATCGAGAATGAGTTTGGAAAACTTCACAAGCTGCGCCAACATCCAGGGGCCCAGGATCATGAGTGTTACGAACACGGCGACGAGCTTAGGCACATAGCTTAACGTCTGTTCCTGAATTTGCGTTGTCGCCTGCAAAACACTCACAACGAAACCGACCAGCATACTGGCCAGCATTGGCCCAGCAGACAAAAGCAGAACCAGGACCAGCGCTTCCCGGGTGATGCGGATAATGAGTTCAGCATTCATCACTTCCCTCTTTCTCTATGCGTAACTGAGGACGAGTCCCCTGACGATCAGAAACCAGCCATCAACAAGTACAAAGAGCAGCAGTTTAAACGGCAGCGAGATTACGACGGGGGACAGCATAGCCATGCCCATCGATAGAAGAATGTTGGCGACAACCATGTCGATGATGAGAAACGGAACGAAGACGAGGAAGCCGATTTGAAATGCTTCCTTGAGCTGGCTGGTGACAAATGACGGAATGAGCACGTGAAAATCTTCCTTGTCGATCTGGGGGTTCGGTTGGCCGTTGCCGCGGTCGAGTCGCGCCGCGAGTTCCATAAACAACAACCGGTCTTGAGGATGACTGTGACGGGACAGGAATTTGCGCAGCGGCTCCTTGCCTTTTTGTGACGCGTCGTAGAGCGACTTAACGCTGGCCTCCGAAAACATGTCGCGTGTGTTAGGAATGGTGCCCGCCGAATCGTACATCTGGCGGCCGACAGGAACCATGATGAAAATCGAAAGGATGAATGCGAGACCAGTTACGATCGGGTTTGGCGGTACCTGCTGGGTACCGAGGGCATTGCGCAGAATCGAGAGGACTACGGAGATTTTCAGGAATGAAGTCAGCATCATGAAAACAAACGGGGCCAGGGCCAAACCGGCAAGGACGATAACCATCACGACCGGATTAGGAAGCGAGCCGCCGCCCTGGCCGGCTTGCGCCCACGCCGGAATTTGGATTCCCAGAAAAGCAATTGCCAGCAGATAACGCTTCATTGAAAGCCCCTTACGGTGAACCTGGCGTACGCTTGAAGGCTCGAACGAATTTGGAGAAGTCAGCATCTGGCTTCGGCTTTCTGGCCTCCTCCAACGCTGCTTCTGACCGCGCTGAATCGAGCGCAGTCAGAAAGTGAATCCCCGACTCCGACGTGCCCACGAGAAAATACTCCGAGCCCGTTTCAACGATGTAGAGGTTTTTTCTCGGCTCCAGCGGAAAACGCGCAGCAATCCGAATGGGCCCGGAAGAGAGCCCCTGCAATCCCGTCATCCTCGGAAGCCAAAAGCGGAGCACGAGGAAAGCCAGAACGAGTATCCCGGCGAGAACCACGATCATCTTGAGGTAATCGAAGATCTCGTTGTTGACTGAACTGACCTCGCTCTCCGTGATGCGCGCCTGCGCAAGCCAGAACGCAAGCATCAGGCTCCTTTCCAAGCCAGAATCCTCACACCCAAACGGCCGTCTATTTCTACGAGTTGACCCTTGCCGATCGTCTTTCCGTTAACCGCGATACTCACTGGATCGGCTTTCCCGGTGGGGAGCTCGAGTATCGTCCCACTGACTAATCCATTTGCTTCGGCCAGAGTTAGTTCCTTCTCGCCGACAATAATTTGAATGCGGAGAGGGAGTTTATCCAGAGATGGCGCTGCCATGTCCTGCGTTGGCTGCGCCCCAGAAACTGATTCGTCGTGCTTCGTCAATAGATCCCTCTCGAAGTAGTTATCGACTCTGGCTCGGCGGATGTTGCGGTCATCGGAAGAGTTTTCTGTAATCAGCGAAATAGACCAGCCGCGTTGAGGATTCCCGGGGAATAACAGCGCTGCCTCGCGCTCCAGCAGCAGGACATCGTCGCGCTCGATCATCGAAAGCTCCGCAGGCGTGAGGTTGACGTATCCGTCAACCACTGGAAATGCCCAGGTAATCGAAGAAGGCAACAGTGTCTCGGGACGCGCCTGCGCTGAGGGCTGGACTGCGGCGAGCGTGGAGAATGGCAGAAACGCGCGGAACGCTCCGGTCATACTGTGCGCTCGCAGAGAGAAAGCAATCGACAAGCCGCGCGCCTCCGGATCCAGTTCCGATAGAGATCCGAATGGAGCGCAATCGAATTGATACGGGAACGCCAGATCCCGGTTCGCCCGTTCCAGGAATGAAAGTACAAGGAATTCGAGGAAACCGCTATCAGCTTGCGTCAACAGCGGAGCCGGACGTTCCAGACCGAGCGGCAGAAGGATTTTCTGCAGCAACGCTATGAGAAATGAGCGATCCGCCTCCAGACAGATTGCTGCGCGAATGGGATGGACGTTGATCGCAAACGTCGTCCGATTCCGTGGAGCGTTCACGTGGAATGTCCGCCAGGAGGCCGGCTGTACGTCTCCGGCCCAGACTTCGATATCGTTTCGCCGGGACCACAGTTGCCGCAGTTCCACCGTGAAGACGTAAGGGAAAACCGCGAACTGGTCACCGCTTTTCAGAACTCTCGATTGATGCGCCGGCAGTCGCTTCTCGTTCAGATACGTGCCCAGCGTGGACCCGAGATCCTCGATCAAATACACGCCTTTTTCAAGGACAATGCGGGCGTGCCGCTTGCCTGCGGTATGCGTAGTTAGTGGAATCTCATTCGCCGCATCCCGGCCTATTACAATTTCTGCCTGGCTGCTGGTAAAGGTACGTTGCTGCTCGTGCGTGTCAACAGCATGTTTCTGAGTCAGCGAAATTTCGATCCCCGCGGGAGTCTCAAGCAGATCGCCGATTCCTTCCAGTATCCAGGTCTTCCAGCCTTGTGTGCCCGGGAAAGCCCGACAGTACCAGTTCCACAATGCAACGTCCTGATGAGAGTAAGATGGCAGGCCCTCAAACACGAATGGCCTGTAGTTGCCGGCGGCGATCGCCTGGAGATTTGGGCTCATCGTTGTCGCTTCTGCTGCCGGTCTTGCCTCTGGTCTCGGCGGTGTTCGCCGGGTGTGCCTCGGCTGTCATCTGCAACGGGAACGGGTGCTGGACCGGTCTGGATGTTGATGACTGCGGGAACACCCCTCGCCGCCAGCGCCGTGGACAACTGGTCCACGTTTCTCGTCAGCAACTGTGAGATCGCCTCATTCGGGGCGGCAAAGCGAATCGAGATGTTCTCTCCATCTTTACTGATCCGCACATTGAGATTCTGTAGAGTGCGCGAATTGAACTGCACATCGACTGCTTGCGCGCCGGTCGGCTGGGTGACAACCACGATCTCCTGAACGAGGTCCCGCACCAATGCAGAATCGAGCCCGGGTCGGGCTACCTGCGACTCCCTAATCTCCGCGGGAAACTGCTGTGGTGCTGGGAGCACTGTGGCGGTCAGCCCAGTCGTCAGCCCGGTTGCCAGCACGACTTCATCTGCGGGTTCCAGTGTCTCACCGGGCCCCTTCTTCTTCTCTACTTTTTCGCCCAGAACTTTTGAGAAGGTTTTGGACTTGGGTCCAGGTCTGGCATCTGGAGAAGGAACTTCCTTGGGCGCCACTTGAGCCGCGCTCTTGTCCCCTTCTACTTTCATTAGGTTTGCCTCCGACGGAGATAAATGAGGTTACCCATTTCGTCCTGTTCTTTCGCCTCTTGCGCTTCCTGCTCCCGAGCGAAACGTTTCGCCAACCGTTCGCGGTGTTTCTTCAAGATCTCAACCTGACGCGAACACTCAGCAAGTTCCTGGCGTGCTTCCGAAACACGCTGCTCGAAATCCTGAACACGCACGCGCTGCAATAAGACCGCATCCTTTGCGGATTCGAGATCAGTCTTCAAACCCCGCAGGTAATCCCGGCGGAACAAAATGCCCTGAACTTCGCAGCCTGGCGTCAGCAGCGTCTGCCGGGTGCGCGCCATTGCTTCCTCAATTCGCTGCTGTGCCGTAGTCAGATCGTCAAACGCCTTCTGTTCCGCAGCAAGTTCCTTCTGACGTTCCGCGAGCTTTCGCTGCGCCTCCTCCTGCGCCTCGAGTTTCTGATCGAGCAGCACCTGGAGTCTGTATTTGAACTCCGCCACCACGACCTCAATTCGCGAACATCTGCTGCAATCCGGCAACGGTTTCTGCCATGCCGGTCTTTTCCTGCGTATCCTGTTTTAGAAATCCGTTGACCTTGTCGATCATTCGGATCGCATACTCCACCCGCGGATCGGAGCCCTTTTCGTATGCACCGATGAGGATCAAATCCTTCTGCTTTTCGTAGGTCAACAGGACTTCTCGCATGCGCATCGCCGCAGTCTGATGGCTCTTCTCGGTTACTGTGCTCATCACGCGGCTAACGCTCTCGAGCACGTTGATTGCCGGATAGTGCCCCTGCGCGGCGAGATCGCGCGACAGTATGATGTGACCATCCAGAATGGATCGCACCTCATCCGCAACAGGTTCATTCATGTCGTCGCCGGCCACCAGAACCGTATAGAAGGCAGTAATAGAGCCCTTGTCCGAGTTACCCGCACGCTCTAGTAATTTAGGCAACTCCGAAAAAACCGACGGTGTATATCCAGCGCGCGCAGGCGGTTCGCCGCAGGCCAGACCCACTTCCCTCTGAGCACGGGCAAAGCGCGTCACTGAATCCATCATGAGCATTACCTTGCGACCCTGGTCGCGGAAATATTCGGCTATGGCTGTGCCCACGTACGCGGCCTTCAAACGAACCAGCGACGGTTCGTTCGAAGTAGCGCAGACAACCACCGATCGCTTCAGTCCTTCGGGACCAAGATCATGCTCAAGAAAATCCCGCACCTCGCGGCCGCGTTCACCAACCAGCGTAATGACGTTCACTTCCGCCGCAGCATTCCGCGCGATCATACCGAGCAACGTACTTTTGCCGACACCCGCTGCGGCAAACAATCCGATACGTTGTCCTTCGCCGCATGTCAGCAAGGCGTCGATCGCACGAACACCAATAGAAATCGGCTTGGTCACGCGCTCGCGCCGCAGTGGGTCGGGCGGCGGCGCGTAAACCGGGTACTCGCGCTCGCACGTCAGCGGCCCATACCGGTCGGCGTCGATCGGCTCGCCCAACCCATTCAAGACGCGGCCCAGGAGTTCATTGCCGACCTTCACCGTCAGACAGTTTCCGGTTCCCACGACATCGCTCTGCGGTCCGATATTCGTAAGCTCGCCGATCGGCATCAGCAAGACGTCCCCGGATTGAAAGCCCACGACCTCGGCTTTGACGGGAACTCGCGAACGAGGATTGTAGATGTGGCAGAGTTCGCCAACGAAGGCGTGCGATAAAGTTGCGCGAAGAACGAGCCCGATAACTTCTTTCACACGGCCCTTGACCAACACCGGGGAAACCCGTTCGACTTCTCGAAAGTAGCGGCTGAAATCTATCACGCTAGCCGGCATGCGTTTACTTTCTAGCCGCTCGAGAGAGAGCGTCTTCCAGGCATTTCAATTGAGTTTCGAGCCGCGCGTCAATCACGCCCAGTTCGCTTTCCACCAGGCATCCGCCGCGCGTCACAGACGGATCCGCAACCACCTGAAGCTGACGTCCGGGTCCCAGCACTTCCTGCAGCCGGTTCATGTGGCGGCGAACTTCCTCGACTTCCTGTGGATTGACTTGGATGGTGAGGCTGCGCTCGTGCCGAATGCTATGCAGCGCTTCACGAACGATGCTTAGAATCGTCTCCGGCCGGGTCAGTAGTTCCTCACCGATAATCTTTTCCGAAATTTTAACGCTCAGGCGAACCAACTCCGACTCGTATTCGGCAGCCATCGCATCACGGGCTTTCTGAGAGGCAATCAACGCGTCGTTCCACAAGGAAAGCCCCTGTTCGTAGCCTTCCTTTCGGGCTGTATCGAATGTCGCTGCACGGGCCCGCTCGGCGGTTGCCAGGATTGCCCGGGCTTGCGCTTCCGCGGCTTCGATGATTGTCCGCGCTTCCTGGCCGGCTTCGAAGACGTCCTTCTTTACAACCAGCTTCGAAGCGGGAGCGACGGCCGATCCTGCTTCCGCTGCTAACCGCGCTTTAATGATTTTCTCTTCCATGCTGTTCTTGGTTGAGCGCTACAATCCAGCGCTGCAACGCGGCTGGCGCACGTTCAATCCTGCCGTTCATCGTTTTGGACGCCCGTTCCAGGGCATCAGAGATTGAGGCGACGCGGCATTGATGTAAGCGCTCTTTCAACTCCCCGGCCGAAACACCTTTTGAGTTCTCGATCAGCTTGCGCATTTCGGCTTGCCGCGCTTCAGGCAGCAGTCGCACGATTTCGTCGAGGCGATCCGGAGTCCGCAGCAGTCCGAAGTTACAAAAGACCAAGTCCCGCGAATCGCCCTGCATATCACGCGGCTCCGCGACTCGCCGCGCTCTCGGTCACAAAATGCGGCTGCTCCGAAACGCCTGCCACCTTCTTCTGCAACTCCCCAATGATTAACCGCTGGCGCCGCAGTCGATAAAGCAGTACGAGCGAGCCGAGGCTGGCGATCACTAGCAAGCCGAGCGAGATTAATAATAGTTGTTGATTGCCGAGGTACCAACCCACGTCTCTTGGCTGCCGGACCGGTTCGACGCGCTTGTACACCACACCGACGTTGTCCGGTTGCAGTCCTTCCACGCCGCGCGCGACCAGTTTCTTGATTTCGTCTTCGGCGAGCGGCGGTTGAGAACCCTGATACCTCACCAACACCGACGCCGTAGTTGGGCTCCACTGGGTTTTGTCGAGCAGCGGACTATTCTCTGGCAGCACTACTTGCACTCGCGCGTCAACCACTCCTGCGACGGTCTTGATAGTACGCGCAAGTTCACCGGAAAGCGCCATCAGCAGCCGCGCCTTCTCTTCACTCGCGGTTGGAATCATCCCAGTGCTTGAGAAGACCTCTTCCAGACCTTTTCCCTTCTGTCGGGGCAGTCCGTGTTCCTGCAGCACCCTCCAGGCAACTACGAGATTCTGGTCGCCACCTTTTACCTTGACGCCCCAGGTCGGCGGCGCATTCTTGTCCGCCGCCGCTTCACGTTGTCGAACCGCCTCGATGCCGTTCTCCTGAAGCACGACGATAATTTCCTGGGCGTCCTGCTCGGTGAGCCCGGATTGTAACTCCTTCGTGAGACAGGAGGAAAGCATCAGTGACGCGACGAGCAGAAGAAGCATCCGCGCAGATTTCATAGTTGCTAGACCTGAGTCTGTAATATCGTTTTGATACCCGATGAGACGTGGTCCACTACTTTGGACATGACTTCGACATTCTGGGACACCTGGTAGATCTGAACCTGTAGCTGCAGTAAGGACCCAGGATCATTCAGATTTACGCGATGAAGCGCAGTTCCTGAGGCGTTGAATTGAGATTCAATATCTTTGAGCCGCTGCTTCAAAGGCTCCAGCGCCCCCAGCTTTGGCATCGCGGCTACCGTGCGGTTTAATTCTTCAATGCCACCCTGTGCGGATTTCATCTGGACTTTGAAGACGTCTTCGACGGTCCGGACATCGCTTTGCCTGAGTCTCTTGCGAAGGTCGTTCTCCAAAGTCTTTCGCTGTTGTGCCGAAACTTCCGTTACGGGCGGCGGTAGCTTCAAGCTTGCCTCGATCTGTTGGTTCAGCTCCGTGCGGATTTTTTCGAATTTAGAGAGACTTAGCTTGTTGCCTGCTCCCTGCTGCTGAAGTTCGCGAATCTGGGTAACAGCCTTCGCTCCGACCTTACCGACGATTGGATTTGACATTCGCTCCTAGTTATCGGAAGGCACAGCGGAAAGTTGCGGAGGTTCGATCTATCTCGCACCGCCTCTGGTAAGTTCAACGCTGTTGATGCCGGACTCCTCCAAAATTTGCCGCAGCATATCCAAACTCTTGGCATGGAGGCGGCAGACCCACGATTTCGAGAGCCCAAGCCTGCTACCAATGTCCTCTAGTGTTTGGTCCTGGAAATAATATTGTTCGAGAACTTCGCGATTTTTCGCGGGCAGCCGCGCCAACGACTTATGGAGTTTGTCCATCTGTTCGTTGTCACTGTAGCTTTCTTCCGGTGAACGGCCGGCTTGCTCAAATGATTCTTGCGGGAGACTCTCCAGCGACAACATGAATGATGTTAGTACTGAACCGCTGATTTGGTTTAACTCTTCAAGAGGGTTTGTGGGTGAAGGATCGTGTGAGGTCGCACCCGTTGTATAGTCCTTCATGTACTCGTTCGCCGATGCCTCGAACTGAAGTTTGGTTGACTCCTTTCGGAACCATCCCATTTTGCGAAGAGCATCGTAGACAGCTCCTCGAATCCGATAGTAAGCAAAGGTTTTGAACAGGACGCCACGAGATGGATCGAAGCTGTTCGCCGCCTCGACTAAGCCCAGCTCCGCCGCCCCGCGGACATCATCTTTATCTACAGTTGGCGGCAGGGTCCGGAGCACCTCTGCGGCAAGTGCGTGAGCATAAGAACGGTACGTCTCAATGAGCCTGTTAAGGTCAGGCTTAAGGGAAGGTTTGGTGCCGATCCCGGCACCACTCGAATCGGGCAGCATAAAGCACCCCCCAGAGTGTTAGTCGCGGTGTCCCAGATAATCTTTTGTACAGCGCAACCACTGGAACAACAACTAGGATAATTACCAGTTAGCGTTTGACCGGTAGCAACATTTTTCCTCCGCGTACGATAAGCCCGATTAGAAGCCTCATGTCATCTGGTCAGCCTAAGTTGCTCGAGCCGGAACTTCGCCAAGGCCATATGGTCGCCGACCAGTATGAGGTCTTGGAGCGGTTGAGTTCGGGCGACACCGACACTGTCTACCGGGCAACTGACCGCCAAACGCAACAACCCGTTGCTCTTAGAATCGTTAGACCCTCAGTGCTCCAGAGCCCACTCGCACTCGCGGCATTCAGGCGCGAACTCAAAATACTTAGCTCTGTTACGCATCGAAACCTGGTGCGGGTTCTTCGCTTCGGTGACTTCCAGGGATTTTTCTACATCGTTACCGACCTGGTTGTTGGAACTGCCTGGGCGGATTACCGTAAGCAGGTAAGACGAATTCCCGCACCGGAGTTCCTGCCTATTTTCAATCAGCTCTGCGAAGCCTTGGCCTGTCTTCACTCGCAAAAACTTGTTCACCGTGCATTGAACCCGTCGAATGTCACGGTCACGCCTGATCTCACCGTCAAACTCGTGGCTTGCTGTGTCTCGCCAGACCCGCGCCAGGCGACAATCACTGGCCCGGTCGGTTCGCGTGATTACGTTGCGCCGGAACAGATTCTGGGCCGCTCACTGTCTACAGCGACGGACATCTATTCATTGGGCGTGCTGAGCTTTGAGGCACTTTCCGGCAGACTTCCGCACCGTGATGAATCGCTTCTGGAACGGTGCACTGCACCGCCGCGTTCGCTGTCTTCGGAAGCACCAGACGTGCCGGCCAGCTTCTGCAGGGTCATTGAGAAGTGCCTTGAGCCCGAACCTGCGAAGCGTTTTCGCAGCGCTAAGGAAGTGATTCACGCGATGGCTCAGGTGAGAGAGCAAATTGCTGCGATGCCGATCCGGCGACCCGCTACGACGCTAATTTCAGATCAATTCCAGGATCCCGAAAAACTGGTACCCGTCTTTTTAAGCATCATCAAGCGCTTGCGCGGAATTCATGAATCAGGTCAATCTCATTCGGAGCTGTCGCCGCGCAAGATTTGGATCACGGAAGGGGCCTCCGTTGAGATTGATGCAGAGATGCCGTCCTCGCCCAACGCGACCCTGATCATCAGCGAACCCAAGTACACCGCGCCAGAGTTTTGTCTCGCTCAAACGGTTCCGGACGAGGACGCTCACATCTGCGGGGATATCTATGTGCTCGGCTTTTTATTCTATGAAATTCTGGTTGGCCGGAAGGAATTTGATCGGCAGTTCGCCAGCCTCGAACAGGCCCAGAGCGGCTTCGGCTGGATGAGTTGGCATGCGGACACCGCGAAGCAGGTTCGCCCGATCGCCGAGGTATTGCCATCCTGCCCTCGCGTACTCGCCGTACTGATTCAACGTATGCTCGACAAGAATCCAGCGACGCGAATTCGCACGTTTGAGGAAGTTGAGGCGGAACTGGGGAAACTCGGAGTGCGGCTTGAGGATACGCAAGAACTGGCGCTGGCGAGTCTTGCGCCTGCCCCGCAACCCAAACGTTCCCGCCGCAAAGTTATGCTCCTCAGTGTGCTCGCGATCATGCTGATGCTTGGGGCCGGAGCGGCATGGTGGATTCTTCAGTTCCCTGACTTGAAAGAAAGAGTACAAGGCCTTGTAGCCCGTGTCACCGGCGCTCTGGGAAAACCTGCGAATGCCATTTCATCCGGCGTCACTCCCGGCAGAGTGGTAACTCCATCCGGCCTAATGGTTCTCATCCCGGCCGGCAAATTGCCCGCCTTTTATCTCGATCAGTTTGAAGTTACTAATAGTCTCTATAAGTCCTTCTGCGACAAGACTAAACGCTCCTATCCGCCAGCTCCGGCCTGGGACCCGGATCACTTCACGAAACCGCGGCTTCCCGTCGTCAACATCTCATGGGACGACGCCAGGGCATTTTGTGAGTTCTCAGGGAAGCGGCTGCCCTCCGAAGCGGAATGGGAAGCGGCGGCGGCGGGCCCGCTGAGTCAGGTTTGGGCTAACTGGACGGTTGCCGGACTAGCGAACCTAAATGGGAAAGGGCCTGCGCAAGTGGGCCAGTTTCGGGCCGACGCCAGTCCTTTTGGTGTGCGAGATATGGCCGGGAACGTTCAGGAGTGGGTGGCAGACGATTACGATGCCGGGCGCAAGGTGGTTCGAGGAGGCAGCTTTGCGTTGCTGCCCGCTGGTCTGTCGCCATCCTGGCGCGGATCGCACGTGCCCACGATCAGCGCTTCGGAGGTTGCAGCCATCGGCTGCCGTTGCGCTACCGACGCGCGTTAGGAAACATTTACGAGCGCTACGGTTATGTTGTCGTGACCGCCGCGCCGCTTCGCTAACGAAATCAGCTGCTCGCAGGCGTTAGGTGGATCTGTACTTAAGAGGGCCACGTCCCTGATCTCCTCATCCGTAACCAGATCGTGTAACCCATCTGTGCACAGCAGAAAGCGATCACCGGGTTCGACGCGAAGAGGTTCCTTCCATGTCGCCACTTCCACTTCATCCTTGCCGCCCAGCGCCCGCAAGATCACATTTTTGTCTGTGTGATTGCGAGCCTGTTTTTCTGTGAGCAGCCCCTGCTTCAACATTTCCATCACCGCTGAATGGTCCTCTGTCTTGCACTGAATCTCGCCTCCGCGGATCAGATACAGACGCGTGTCACCCACGTGTGCGGCATAGGCCGATCCATCGTGGATCACCATCGCGGTGCAGGTGCTTCCCATGCCACGGAAGGAATCCTGACTTTCGGAAAAGCTGCGAATTTCACGGTTCGCCTTCTGGAAAGCGGATTCAAGCGCGGCGTGTGGAGCATCGCCGCTTTCGTAGTAATCTCTGCCTATTACTTCCACAGCCAGAAGACTGGCCACCTCTCCGGCCCGATGCCCACCCATGCCATCCGCAACCATGACGAGCACACCCCTTCGATCAAGGATCGCTGGATCGGACGGGTGAATCACTTGCCCGCAATCTTCATTAGCTTCGCGTCGGCAACCGACGTCCGTCATCACGTGCGCCGAAACCTCGTAGGAACAAGGGGCATTCATGGGCAGCCTCCTTCGCTAAGTATCAAAACGAACGTAACGGAACAGCGGTTGGAACAGGAAGCTCTTCGTCGATGGCGAGTTTGTAGACAGCGATCACGCGTCCTTGCTTGTCAAGAACTGGTGCGCCACTGGCGGTAGCATCCGTCGGTCCGGCGGAAAGCACATGGCCTTGTGCCAACCTCTCGCTCGCTACGGTTGTCCGGGTGACGCCGGCAGAGTAACTGATCACTGTCGCAGGATCGCCGGCATGCAATGGCTCGTGATTCATCTTCAGGGCCGGAAGCGGCTGGGCGGAATCAACCCCGATCACCGCGATGTCATCCGGGTCCAGGACGCGAATCAGTCGGGCAGGCGACTTGCTCGCTGAGCCCTGAAATGTGACCTCAAAAGAATCGACCTTGCCATCGACTTTCATTGAAGCATTACCGGGTTTATCAAGCGATCCCGCCAGGACGAATTTGGCCTCGCTTGGAATCCACTGCGGAAATTGAGCCGTCGAGATCACGGCCTGCCCGAGGTTATCGTTTTCGCTGAAATGGAGCAGGATGCCAGCTAAATTGTCGGACGGCCAGGCATACGACGCTCGCCACGGCTCCGCGAGATGCCGAACCGTAATCACGGAACCATTCGGATCGATGGCAAAGCCTGAGCCTGACGACCTTCCGCGAATAGGCCTGCCCATTCCCGGATCGGTCGTCAGCACAGGTTCGATTCGATTCGATTCCAACAGAACGAAAACCGGCAACTGCGGTCCGGCACCCGGTACCAGTGGCGTCCCGCTACTTCCCTCAGCCTGCCTTTGATTTGGCGCATATACCTGAAAGAGTTGACGTCCAGTAGCGGCTTCCTCGAGTTTCCAGCTGACCTCGACCAAGCCAACGGAGTCTCTATTCACAGGAGCGATGTCGCTGGCGACCGCCGGTTTCTGCGTGCGCCACCACATCAGACCCTGTTTCACGGCGCCCTCGACCAGATTTATGCCCCGATCGGCAAGACCGCTGCGCCAAAGCAAAACTCCCCCAACGGACAACGCCGCAATTACCATCACACACAGTACCACGACCAATAGCGCAGCTCTGTTTTTTCGCGGCTTTGGCGGTTTTGCGGCCGCAGGTTTAGGCGGCGCGGGAGCAACTGGGATATCGGCGTACACCGGTTCCGGATTTGCCAACACTTCAGGCGTGAATTCCGCGGTCCCGAGTCCGTTCGCGGTTCTCGTCCGAGTCAAATCGTCAGAGGCACGTGGGCTGACATCGAACTCGAATTCCGGACCTCCGGCACCCACCTGAACGATGTCCCCAGGTTGGAGCGGAGTCGTACCAAACACGCGCTGCTTGTTGACGAAGGTACCATTGCGACTGCCGAGATCGGCGATCAAAAACTCAGGGGGATTTGTGCTCTTGACAGTAATCTTCAGGTGCCGTCTGCTAACCAGGTCGTCGCGGTCGCTATCGTATCTGATGGATGCGGACGGATCGCGCCCAACGGTTAGCTCACGCTCATTCTCAATTGGAAACTCTTCTATCGTCCCGGCTTTGCTGGATTTGCTGTGCGTAAGTACAATCCGGGGATCCATTGCAGGGTACTTTCCCTATACCTTCACTTATCGAAGGAAATGACGGCGAGTTGCTACGTCAGACTCCGTACTTAAACACAACGCAGGAAATGTTGTCGGGTCCGCCTTCCGCTCTGGCGGAGTCCTTCAGGCGGACAGCCAGATCCCGAACGTTCGCGTCAGAGGACAGTATGGATCGAAGTGTTTCGTCAGGAACCACTTCGTGCAACCCATCGGTGGAAAGCAGGAGAAGATCGCCGTTCTGCAGATCGATGTCCTTTGTATGCACCTCAATATCGTGCTGCGATCCAGCGGCTTGCGTGAGCACATTCCGCATCGGGTGGTTCAACAGCGCATCTCGATCAAGCGCCCCCTTCTGCAGGACCGTGTTGAGCCATGTATCGTCCACTGTCAACTGCTTCAATTGTCCGAGCCGGAAGAGGTAAACCCGGCTGTCCCCTACATTTGCGATCGCTGCTGCGTTATCACTGACGAGGACCGCCGCGATCGTAGTCCCCATGCCCGCGTACTCAGGAGCATCTTCTGAGCGCTTCCAAACTTGCCGGTTAGCGAGACGGATGCAGGTGACAAGTCGATTTGCATCGAGCGAAAGCTCGAAGTTGTATCCGAACGGCCACGTGACGTCACACCGATTAAACGACGACACCAAAAAGTACTTCATGGTGGAGATCGCCAGCTCGGCTGCCAGTTCGCCGTGCCGGTGGCCCCCCATTCCGTCCGCGGCGATGAATAGTCCGAGTGCAGGATCCGCAAGTACCCGGTCTTCGTTTTCTTCCCTTAAACAGCCTGGATCGGAGATCGCGTGGTAACTAAGCATGAAACTCCCCGATAAGTAATCGTGGGCAAGCTGTGACTGCTCAATCCTCTGGTAGTTAAATCTAAACACGTGCGGAGGTGGCAGGCAATACAAAATCTGGATGACAGCGAAAAAACTTTAAATGCCCGCAGAAGCTCATTGGCGAGTGGGAGATTAGCTGTTATATATGTAGAAGCGGGTTCGCTAACCCCGCGATCTGGGAACAAAACTGGGCTAAAGAATAACCTTGCTCTACACTTGCTCGACGAACTGACACGAGGTTAGGGCCATTGCATGCCGGAAGCCTCTATTCGCCGGATCGGAAAGTACGAAATCCGGGCCGAGCTAGGCCGTGGCGGTTTCGGTAAGGTCTACCGAGCCTACGACCCAAGTGTCGGCAGACTCGTTGCAATCAAGGTCCTTACCGCGGAAGGCAACAAGGATCTACTTACCCGATTCCGCAATGAAGCTGCGGCCGCCGGCAATCTCCGCCACAAGAACATCGTAACTATCTACGATTTCGGCGACCACAACGGCCTTCCCTATCTCGTCATGGAGTTTCTCGAAGGCGAAGACCTTCAGCACGTTATCTCTACGCAAAAACCCGTTCCGCTGCTGCAAAAAGTAAACATTATGACGCAGGTCGCCGACGGCCTGTACTGTGCTCATAGCAACGGAGTTGTGCATCGCGATGTGAAGCCGGGCAATATTCGTTTGCTCCCTGATGGCTCTGTGAAGATTATGGATTTTGGCATCGCGCGGCTGCTGGGCGATGCAATTGCCACACGTCTCACCCGGCAGGGACACGTGATCGGCACGCTTATGTATATGGCGCCGGAACAAGTTATGGGTTCCGACGTCGATTTCCTTTGCGACATATTCGCCTACGGCACCACTTATTACGAGTTCCTGACGGGAAAGCATCCGTTCCAGGCTGCCGATCCGCGCGCCGTGTTTTTCAAGATCACAGCCGAGGATCCCGAGCCGATCCGGAGTCTCGCGCCCGAGTGCCCGGAAGCTCTGGAGCAGATTGTGCGCCGGGCGCTTCACAAGGAACGGGAGTTGCGCTACCAGAGTTTCCGCGACGTTCAGTTCGATAGCGAGCCGATCCTGATGGAACTCCGCCAGGAGCAGGCCACCGCGCGACTTGTAGAAGCGAAGGAGCTTTTCGACACTGAGCAGCTTGAAACGGCACAGGCAGTTGTGGGAGAAGCGCTTGCACTCGATCCCGCCAATCGCGAAGCCCGCCACCTCCGCGAAACTATTCAGAACCGCCTGACGCGACGATTGCTGCAGCCCCGCATTGACGCGCTGCTCTCGAAAGCCGAGGAAGCACTGACGCAGCGCCGCTTCAGTGAATCTCTCGATAGCGTGGAAGCGGCATTTCGGTTGGATCGCACGAACTCCGTCCTCCAAGGCCGGCTCGATCATATCCGTGGAGTAGTCAACCGGAACAAGAAAGTAATTCGGTTGGTAGCTGAAGCTCGGACCGACTTCGCAAAACAGGATCTGCAGGCCGCTGCGTGCAAGTTGCAGGATGCTCTCGATCTCGATCCGGACTACGCTGAGGCACGGCAATTCGTCGGTGTCGTGCAGGCCGAGGTCGAACGTCGCGAAAAGCTGAAGGTTCTTCAGGAAAAGATTCGCGAGGCAGGCGACCTACTACGCCAGGAAGCGTTCGACAAAGCGACTGCCCTACTGAATACACTGGAACCCGATTTCCGAAATCGTCAGGACGTGCAGGATCTGGTCGCCCGCATTCGCGAGAAGAAAGTGGAGTTCGAACGGCGGCAGCAACTGATGGCCGCCATGGAGAGAGTCGGCGCGCTGTTGCAGGATGGCCGGCACGAAGAGTCGATCCAGCAATTGGAACAGCTTCAGCGGGAGTTCCCAGAGGAACAGCAGATTCCGAAATTGCTACAGTACGCGCGGAACGAGTTGCGTGCGCGCCAGAAAGCCGAGGCACTGCAGAAGCTGGATCAGGATGTGCGGGCGTGCATCGCCGCACTCGAGTTTGAGTCCGCAATAAAGCTGATTGACGATGCTTTGGCGCGGTATCCGAACGAGAGTATTGCTTTGTCCTTACGGGAGGAAGTCCGGCGAGCGGAGGCGGCTTGGCGGCGGTCCGAAGCCCTGCGCCAAGCCGTTCAGATCGCTCAAGAGCTGTTGCGCACGGCACAACCGAAGAGAGCGCTTCACCTGCTGAATGAGGCGGCGACTAAACACTCTGCGGAAACTGAGTTACGGTCTGAGATTGCGCAGGCCGCCCATGCAGTCAGGGAAGAAGCGATCAGAAACACCAAGCTTCGCTGCGCTGCCCTCGCGGCAGAGAATCGGTTCGCCGAAGCCATCGAGGACATCGAGACGCTGCTAGGTGAGTATCCCGGTGAGACCGACCTGCTCGAATTGCGGAATGACCTGCAGCGTTCATGGGCAGTGCGCGAGGCAGTTCAACAGGCCGATGCTTGGATTCGCGATGGAGAGCCCGAACGTGCGGTGGATTTGCTCACCGGTGCGAATGCCCGCTATCCCGGCGAGGCGGATCTGGCCAGCGCGATTGCACGGGTGCAGGACGCAGTCAGGAACAAGGCAATCGAATCGCTGTGTGCTGTATCGAGGCAACACGCTCAGGCGAAATCCTTCGACCAGGCAATCGGAGTGCTTGACGAGGGTCTCCGGACCTATCCGGATGATAACCAGCTGATCGAACTGAAGACGATTCAGGAAGCGCTTAGAGACTCCGAGGTCCTCTGTTCACAGAAGCTATTTAAACAAGCCTTGCTGGTGATCGACGCCTGCGTAGAAATAGTCGGAACGAACCCAGCCTTGGCGGAGCAACGGCAACGAATCGAAATCGCGCGCGCGGAAGAAGTGCGCGAATTGGTGCATCAGGCTGGCGCTCTGATCCGTGACGGCGAACCCGCACGGGCCGTGGAATTGCTGACCAATGCCAACGCGCGCTATCCGGGAGAACCGGATCTGGCCAGTGCGCTTTCGCGCGCGCAGGACGCGCAAGCGATCCAAGAGGCATTGCGAGAGTCCGAAGCTCTCTGTTCACAAAAGCTCTTCAAACAAGCTCTGCAGGTGATCGAAACCTGCGCCCAAAAGGTTGGCGCGAAAGCGGCGTTAGCCGAGCAGCGGCAACGGATCGAACGCATGCGCGCTGATGCATTGCGCGAATTGGTGCAACAGGCTGACGCTCTGATTCGTGAAGGTGAACCTGAGCATGCAGTGGAATTCCTCACCGATGCGAATGCGCGCTATCCGGGAGAACCGGATCTGGCGAGTGCGCTTTCGCGCGCGCAGGACGCGCAAGCGATCCAAGAGGCATTGCGAGAGTCCGAAGCTCTCTGTTCACAAAAGCTCTTCAAACAAGCTCTGCATGTGATCGAAACCTGCGCGCAAAAAGTCGGAACGAACCCAGCCTTGGCGGAGCAGCGGCGACGGATCGAACGCAAGCGCGCGGAAGCAATCCGCGAACTGGTGCAACAGGCTGACGCTTCGATTGGTGATGGTGAACCCGAACATGCGGTGGAACTGCTCACCGATGCCAACGCGCGCTATCCCGGAGAAGCGGATCTTGCCAGCGCGTTTGCGCGAGCCCAGGAAGCCGTCAGGAACAAGGCCATCGAATCGTTGTGTGCTGCGGCGGGGCAAAAGGCCCAGGCGAAGTCATTCGAAGCGGCGCTCACCTTGTTGGAAGAGGGACTGAGAATCTACGCGGGCGACAAGCGACTGCTCGAGTTGAAGGCTGCTACCGCGCGCGAGCAGGCGATCCAAAAGGCGCTACAGGAGTCTGAAGCGCTCTGTTCACAGAAGCTTTTCGAGAAAGCGCTGAAGGTGCTCGAAGCCTGCGCGCAAAAAGTCGGAACGAACCCAGCCCTGGCGGAGCAGCGGCGACGGATCGAAATCGCACGCGCGGAAGCAATCCGCGAACTGGTGCAACAGGCTGACGCTATGATCCGCAGTGGCGATCCCGAGCATGCCGCGGAACTGCTGACCGACGCAAATTCTCGCTATCCCGGAGAAGCGGATCTGGCCAGCGCGTTCGCGCGGGCCGAGGAAGCCGTCAGGAACAAGACCATCGACTCGTTGTGTGCTGCGGTACGCCAACAGGGCCAGGCGAAGGCTTTTGAGAACGCGCTCAGCTTGCTGGATGAGGGACTCAGGACCTATGCGGCTGATAAGCGACTGCTCGAGTTGAAAACTATCGTCACACGCGAGCAGACGAATGAAGCAGTGCGCGCATTGTTGCAACAGGCAGACGCTCTGATTCGCGACGGGGCACCCGGACAAGCGGTGGAATTGCTTACCGATGCGAATGCGCGCTATCCAGGAGAGCCTGATCTGGCCACCGCGATTGTGCGGGCGCAGGAGTTAGCCAGGAACAAAGCCGTAGAATCGCTGTGTGCTTCGGCTCGGCAACACGCCCTCACCAAATCATTCGACGACGCGCTCCGGGTGCTGGACGGTGGGCTCAAGGCCTACCCAGGTGACAAGCGACTGCTTGAGCTAAAGGTATTCATTTCACGCGAGCAGGCGATTCAAGAGGCCTTGCGAGAAGCAGAGGCGTTCTGCTCACAAAAGCTGTTTGAAAAGTCTCTTCAAACACTCGATCTCTGCGCAAAGAAAGTCGGAACGGATGCCGCGCTCTCTGAGCAGCGTCGGCTGGTCGAACTCGCGTGGCGCAAACAGCAGCGCCTGGATGCCCTGGCGCGTGCGATCAAAGATGCAGATGAACGAGTTGACAAGGGTCAGCCCGAGAGAGCTGTCGCGCTGCTGCAATCGGCTGCCGCCCAGTATGCGGGGCAAACGGAACTCGCCGATGCACTTGCCCGAGCGCGTGAGGCTGAGAAACGTAAGGTGATCGATCAGGTCTGCAACGCGGCGCAGGAGCAGCTTGAACGCAACGCATTCGATCGCGCTATTGAGTTGGTGGATGAGGCGCTGAATCGCTATCCAGACGACAACCGCCTCACGCAGTACAAGGAAAGCGTACATGCCAGAAACACCGCATGGCAGCGCGCTCAGGAAATTCGCACTGTATTGCAACATTCTGTATCACTCGTAGCGAGCAAGCGTTTTGCCGAGGCAATCGAGGCCATCGATGCGTGTTCGCGGATCTGGGGCGAAGACGCCGGCCTCTCTGCGAAGAAGCATGAGATCCAAGCTGCGTGGGAAGCGCACAAACGCGAGGAAGAGGCACGCACTCAAGCTGCGATCAAAGCCAAAGCAATCGATTCTTTGTGTGCCGAGAGCGTCAGGCATCTTGAGGCAGGTGAATTCGACCAGTCTATAAAATTGCTTGAGGCCGGGTTATCGACTTATCCGGGCGAGAGCAGACTTACCCAACTCAAATTGGCTGCCCTGGAAAGCAAGGCGAAATGCCAGCGTGAGGAGGCTATTCAAGAGACGCTCCGGCGATGCGTCGCACTCGCGGCGACGGAGCGCTTCCATGAAGCTCTGGGTGCGATCGAGACGGCCCTTCGTAAGTATGGCCGTGATCCTGCATTGATTGAGGCACAGCAACGGTTGAAATCTGACTGGGAGCGTCATCAGCGCGCCGACGCGATTCTTCGAGCAGTGCATGGCGCGGACGATCTGATGGCTCGCGGGCAGCCGGGGAAAGCTTTGTCGCTGCTGCAGGCCGCTGCGGCGCAGTATAACGATGATCCGGAATTGGCAGCCGCGCTTGCACGTGCGCAGCAAGCCGTTGCCCTACACCGGAAGGAAGTCGAAGTTGAGAACGTCTGCCGGGAAACGCGTCTGCATATCGAGGCCAGAGAGTTTGATGACGCGGAGCAAGTGGTAGAGAAGGCGCTGCAGACTTACGGTGGACAAGACGCGCTAACAAAACTGCGGGAAACCGTGCTGGTTGCCAAGGCGGATTGGGAACGCGAGAGACAGGTCCGGGAAGTACCTGCCGTGGAAGCCGTGGAGGCCGAGACAGTCGAAAAGCTCTGTCGTGAGACCCGTCTTTACATCGAAGCGAAGGACTTCAACGCGGCGGAACGCGAAGTCGAGCAGGCTCTGCAAAAGCATTCCGGAGAATTCAGGCTGACTCAATTGCGCGAGACGGTTCTTGCCGCGAGAGCGGATTGGGAAGCCGAATTGAAGCGCACGCGAGCGCTTCCTGCCATTTCACAGACCACTCAGGCGGTCACCGACGAAGTAATAATTCCCGAACCCAGCCACACGTTCACTGCTCCACCGACGCCACCAGAGCCGCCTTCGATACACGAACCACCCCCGCGACAGCCCAGGGAGTTTTTGTTACCGGCTCTGGCAGGATTGATTGTTGTGGTGGGAGTCATCGGCTACTTCGCGTATCGGTCTGGTCACACTGTGCAACCCGATATCGTGCTTGAAATACTTTCAACTCCGTCCGGTGCCGCCGTTCGAGTCGGCAATAAATCCTGCATTACTCCCGATTGCCGTCTTCCGCTTGCGCCCGGACAGTACAACGTGGAAATCGCGAAGGAAGGCTTCGAGACAAAGGTCGAAGCGATCAGTCTGGAGCCGCGCATGACCGGATCCAAACTGGAAACCACGTTGACTCCAAAGCCTGTACCTGTCGAACGTGCGGAGTTGCCCGAGCAGAAAACACCCGACAGCAGCAGCGGCTCGCTGATTGTAGATACGGGCGCGGAGACAGCAACAGTACTCATAGACGGGAAGCCGCTGGACCGTCAGGCCAAGGGTACGCCACTGGAGCTTTCGCTCGCGCCGAAGTCGTACACGGTGCGGGTCGAAAAGCCCGGCTATGATGCCAAACCTAATAGTCTCCGCGTGCAGGTCAAGAGCGGTGCTCAAGTAAGTGCGCGCTTCCGTCTGGAACCTAAAGACGCAACACTTGCAATCTCAGACCTGCCGCTGGGTACCAAGGTTACATTCGATGGAAGACTGGCTGAAATCGTCGGAGCCGATGGGACCTTTCGGATGAGAAAAGTTACACCCGGGGAACACAAGATTGAATTGAGCAAGGACGGTTTCTTCCCAGTCTTGATAGCCCGCGCCATTGCACCTGGCGACACGCTGGCTTTAGGAAAACAGGATATACAATTCGTCGCTATCCCACCTCCGCCCAAAAAAGAAGAGCCTCGTCCTCCCAAAGTCGAGGTCCCGAGTGTTCCCAAGCCCGATCCAATAGCGATCGAGAATCAGGCGTGGCAGGCCGTCAGGAATACCAAGTCTCCGGCCGATCTGGAAAATTTCCTCAAAGCTCATCCGAACGGCCGCAATGCCCAGGCAGCCAGGAGCCGACTCGAACAGCTCGAATTCGAAATGGTCCCAAAGACCGATCGCGGAGCGCTGGAGCGATTTGCGGTGAAGTACCGCGATGGCAAATTCGCGCAACAGGCCAGGGACGAGATCGCGAGGATCGATCGGGAAATTGAGTTACAGAAGAAGCGCACTGCGGAAAAGCTTCTCGCGGCGGCGGATCGGGATGCGATCGCGAATGTCCTGAAACGCTACGAGGAAGCGTATCGAGGTAAGGACCGAGATCTGCTGAAGAGCGTGTGGCCAGGCATTCCGAGGGATTCGCTGAAGGCCATTGAAGACGCCTTCAAGAACTTTCGCTCAGTATCCGTCGAATTCCGTCAGGTTGCCGATCCCGAGATTTCTGGAGATAGGGCTAGCGTTAAGTGCCGGCTTATTGCAGAGTCTGTTGATAGAAATGGACCACACGTCAACCAGAGTACTGTGCTCATCGGTTTAGTAAAAAAGAATAGTAAGTGGGTCATTGACGCGATTAAGTATCTCTGATATATATCTTAGGATAGCCGTCCTATCCTGGGAGTAATTCGGAATAACTATTGCGGATCCGGCATCCGGCGTCACTTTACTGCCCGATGTCAGATTGGTCTGACTGAATGTCAAACAAGGGGGACCACATGAAGCGACGAGGAGTTGTGTTCCTTGCCCTGCTATTCGCCACAAATTGCGCTATCAGCTTAGCGCAGAGTTCCAACGAAAAACTCGCGTATATGATACCGCACCTTCATGGGCCCAACGGCCTTGTACTGCCTAACCCATTTCATTCCGCTCACTTTCAGAGCGATTTTCAGTCGAGTTTCACGCCTTTGAATACTACGGTTGCCAGACAGTTAAGCTTACTGCCGCTCGCCTCTCCCGCGTCGGGGTTCGTTGCTACAGGTTTGATCCATCGCTGGGTGTGTACAGTCGAAGCGCTGAAAGCTTTGGACCAATTCTGACAGAGCGCGCGGAAACTATCGGAAAGCACCGCGCGTACCTGGCGGGATCGTATCAATACTTCAGCTTCACCACTCTCGATGGCGAAGAGTTGAAAGACTTACCGGTTGTCTTCCGTCACGAACAGGCCACTGGAGCTGCGTACGAGAAGGATTACGTCCAAACCAACAATTCGATTAACCTGAAGATCAATCAATTCACTATAAGTGGAACTGTCGGCCTTACAGATCGGATCGACGTATCCGTCGCAATTCCGATCGTGAACGTGCACATGGGAGTAACCTCGGATTCGCGTATCGTTCGCATTGCGCCTCCGGATCCCGTGTTCGGCCAGGCACACTTTTTCAATCCTACGGATCCGCAAAACAGCACGCGCCAGATCTTTGCCGACGGCGGCAACGCCAGCGGTATAGGCGATGTGACGTTCCGTTTCAAAGGAACCGTTTGGCAGGGCGAAAGTGCAGCGCTCGCGTTTGCGACTGATGTTCGTACTCCGACTGGCGATGCCTGGAATTTCCTGGGCACGGGATCATGGGGCATCAAGCCCTTCTTCGCAGCCTCGTATCGTAAGAACAGGATTGCGCCTCACGCCAACATAGGCTACGAGTACAACGGAAATTCCGTTCTTGCCGGCGACATCACAACCGGCAGGAAGAGCCACATGCCAGGAATTTTCGTCTATGCCGCCGGAGTTGATGTAGGCGTAGCCAGAAGAGTAACAGTAGCCTTCGACGTGCTCGGCCAGAGAGTGTTCAACACGCAGCGGGTAGTTCGCAGCACCTACACCGACGCGCTTGGCCAGTCCATTCCGGACATCAGGGTAGAAAAAGACTCCCTAAACATTGTTCGACGGGTCGATTGGTACAAAAATAAACCTTACCGGCAGAATGCTACTGAGCGCCAATCTAATTTTCAAAATGAACGACGCCGGCCTGCGCGCAAGAGTTGTGCCGCTGGTCGGACTTTCTTATACGTTCTGAACGTGAGTACGTAAAGTGGCGGTTCCAAGCCGGGGTTTACGAACTTGCCGCGTTTCGAACCGCCCGAGCCCAAGTCCAACATTTTCAATCCATCCCCGCACGAGAGTGCCCCGCTGAATTCCCATGCACGACGAATGCCAATGTATGTTCAAGCTTGGTCAGGGACTTGCAGCCAGTTTTGGGTTTCGGCTACCATACTGGATGTTGGCGCGGTGAATTCTCAGCTTGCAAATGGGCCCAAGTGGATCTAGCGGAAAAGTCGCGCGTCTTTAAGTTGGCTGGACGAAGAACGGAAAAGCCTGTATCATTCTGCTTACCTCGGAACTCACAATGGTGACCATCCAAGGGGCCCGTCGCGATCATTATTGGCCGAATTGTCCATGGGTTTTCTTCGACCACACGAATGGACAACAGATCACCTCCACCTGTTTTCTAGTAGTTAGAAAGGAATTCTAATGACACTTCGATTTTCAAAACTAATGTTGCTGGCTTGCGCCAGTGTGGGCTTGATGTTTGGGCAGCAGCCCGCAGCTCCTCCCCCGGCGGGTGGCAGTCCCGTTGCCAAGCAGCCAAGACCGAAATCACAGAAGGAAGTGGACGCGCTTCAAGCTATGTTTGCGGCCAAGGACCCGGATGGCCGCATCGCCGCCGCCAAAAACCTGCTTACTCAGTTTGCAGACACCGAGTTCAAGACGCTGGCTTACACCATGATCGCCATGGGCTACCAGCAAAAGAACGATCAGGAAAACATGATGGCCGCCTATGAGGAAGTGCTAAAGGTGGATCCGAAAAACTTCGGCGCCATGATTGAAATCGCAAACGTGCTGGCAGCTCGTACACGCGAATTCGATCTTGACAAGGAAGAGAAGCTAGGCCGCGCCGAGAAGTTGGCAATCCAGGCTCAGCAGGAGATCAAGACTGCCCCGCGTCCGCAGCCGCAAGTAACCGATGAGCAGTGGAATGGGGCCAAGAAAGAGTTCAACGGGCGGGCACTGGAAGCGCTCGGTATGATTGCGTTGGCACGCAAGAAATATGATGTTGCGATTACGAACATGAAGGCTGCACTCGAAACATCCAGCCAGCCTGATCCGGCCACCATGGTCCGGCTCGCGAATGTGTACAATTTGAGCAATAAACCCGATGACGCAATCGCTTTGCTGGATAAGGTTCTGGCCATGCCCGAACTTCACCCCGCGATCAAGCAGTTTGCGCAGGCGGAAAAGGTAAAATCCGGACAGTTGAAGGCCAGGTCCGCAGCGCCTGGAGCGGCGGCTCCCAAAGCGCCTGCCGCTCCGCCTGCCCCTGCAGCGGCACCCAAGCCGTAAGTGGTTGATTAGATGCGCGCGGCCTTGGAAGCTCTTTCAGCACGGCTCGGATACTCCTTTCGTGATCCGAGCCTGCTGGTTCGCGCGCTGACTCACAGTTCGTGGGTCGAAGAGCATCCTATAGCCGGAGACGTATCCCATGCGCTTCGCGACAACGAGCAGATGGAGTTTCTCGGTGACTCCGTGCTCGGGTTTCTCGTAAGTGACTACCTCGTTCGCCGTTTCCCCAACTGCACAGAAGGCCAACTCACACGCTGGAAAGCTCATCTGGTGCGCGCTTCCCATTTGCATGAGGTAGCACGGACGTTGTCTTTTGGCGAATACCTCGTGCTCGGACGTGGTGAGGAATCGAGCGGAGGCCGCACCAAGAGGGCCTTGCTCTCCGACGTTGTGGAAGCGATAATTGCGGCGTTGTACCTGGATGGCGGATTGGACGCGGCAAGCCGCTTTGTCACGGAACATATTATTGGCGCATTCGACCCGATCCAGGCGGCGAGCGATCTTGCGGTGGATCACAAAACAGCGCTGCAGGAATTAGCCCTGTCGATGAAACTGCCGCCCCCTAAGTACGTCACTGTGAATGAAGCCGGTCCCGGCCACGCCAAGACATTCACAGTGGAAGTGCGGCTCGGCAAGGAATGGAGCGCGCAAGCCGAAGGCTACTCCAAGAAAAGCGCCGGACAATCGGCAGCCCGGAAACTCATTGAATCGCTAAGGCTCACTGCAATGACCCAATCACCCGATGTCTCAATGACTCAATGATTAGGTTCGCCCGCCAGGCCGGCCTTGTTCAGGATGACGATGTTTACCCGGCGATTGCGAGCGCGTCCCTCTTCCTTTTCGTTGCCCGCGATTGGCGCCGTATCGGCATAGCCAGCCACCGCAAACCGTGTGTGCGGTAGCGCGAACCGACCGGTAAACAGCTCCAGCATGGCAATGCTTCGAGCTGCTGAGAGTTCCCAATTACTGTGGAAACGCGAGTTGTGAATCGGTACCGCGTCGGTATGCCCTTCCAGTCGCACCGGGTTGGGCAGCTTGCGAATGGCTTCTGCCACCTTCTGAAGACTTGGGAAAGCGATGGGCAGGACAGAATCTTCCGCTGAGGGGAAAAAGGCAGCCTCGCGCAGGCTGACCACCAGCCCGCGTCCTTCCAGCGTGACTTTCATCTTTCCGGCTGCGATCTCATTCTTCAGTTCGCTTTCCAGCACATTCATCGAGGGCACCAACTCGGCCAGAATTCCGTTTTCAGTCAGCTTGGGCGTGGCCTCCTGTGCGCCGCCAGGTCCGTTGCGCATGGCATTACCTTCGCCTTTCTCATTGACAGTGCCCCCCAGCAGGCTGGCCAACATCGGACGTTCGAGTGCTTCGCGAACGGATTGAGAGATCTCGCGGGCACGGCTGCGGTCGGCCTGCGAAGAGGCATACATGACCACAAAAAACGCGAAGAGCAGCGTCATGAAATCGGCGTACGAAATCAGCCAGCGTTCATGATTCTCGGGTGCGTGTTTCTTTCTTCTCAAGATTGTACAGGCGCCGGTTGCGCCGCTCCGTCGCTCGCCGCGGATTGCTTTCTGCTTTTTTTACCAGCCTGTGCGCGATCCGTGTAGGCCTCGAGCTTGCAACGAATCAGCTTGGGATTTAGCCCTTCCACGATCCCGATTACGCCTTCCAGAATGAGCTGCCGGGTTTCGAGGCTGCGCTGCAAACGTGCCTTGATCTTGTTGGCCCCGGGAAGGAAGAGCAGGTTCGCAGAAGCGACGCCGTAAACCGTGGCGATAAAGGCTACGGCGATTCCGGCGCCTACTTCCTTGGTGTCTTCGATGTGCTTCATCACCTGAATCAGGCCCAGCACCGCTCCAATGATTCCGATAGTCGGCGCATAGCCCCCCGCCGACTCATATACCCGCACTTCCGCCTCCCCTCGCATCTCCTCTACTTCGATCTCCAGCTCCATCATTCGGCGCAAATCCTGCAAATCCGTGCCGTTGACGGCCAGGCTGAGGGCTTTCTTCAGAAAAGGGTCGGCGATCGCTTCGGCATCGTTCTCCAGCGCGACAATCCCGTGTTTCCGCGCTTTTGTCGCGTAGCCGATAATCTCCTCGATGATCGCCGGACATTCGTCCGCAGGCTCGAAAAAGATCAGCTTCAACCGCTTGGTGGCGCGCCACATCACGTCCATTGGCGTGGTAACCATTACCGCGCCTAAAGTGCCTCCGAAAACGATCATTGCGGCGGAAACTCCCTTGAGATCGTTCCAGTTGCCGCCTTCTATGAAGAGTCCACGCAAAATTCCACCCAGCGCGACCACCAGCCCCAGCAGTGTGGCGAAATCGGGGCGCATGCGCCCGGACCTCGAAGATTTCTCAGGCATGTGTCTCGCTACCTTCTACTTTCGCGCCGGTGCTGTGCGATCGGCCGGCGAGTGGACACTCCTGCACGCCACGCAAAATGTTGCGGCGGAACTCGACGATTTCGCGGACCACCTGCTCGACGGATTCGCGCACCACAATCTTCTGGCCGGTGGTCAATGTGATGACTGTGTCCGGAGTCACTTCGACATACTCGATCAGGTCGGAATTCAGAACCAGCGGAACGTGGTTCAGTCTCGTTATCTGGATCATAAAAGGGGTCCTGCATCACTCATCGGTTCATTTCCAAAAGGATTAGCTCAAATGATTCGAAAGCGCGACGATGAGTGAGTTTCAGGAGGGAACATCGTTCTATGAATTCGTCTTTTGAGGCGGCAGAACTCGCAGAGGAGATTCTTCGGGCAATGGAGACGGGTAGCCGGTCGAGGCTGCGCGAAGGCCTGGACCGCGTGGAAAATCTGGCGCATCTTATGGACTTGCTGCCTCCGGCCCACGCCGAGCAAGTCGAGGTGCTGGGGGCAATCGCCGGGCAATTACGGCGTCAGGTAGGTATTTCGGAAGTTCAGGTGCGGCTGCTGCGGCACTTTGCCGGCAGTGTCCGGGTGTGTCTGACCTGACTACTTCAGCAGATCCAGAAGCGCTCTCAGTTCGCTGCGTACATCGTCCAGCAACTGCGAGCCCGGGTCAAATAACTGCGCCTGATCGGCCTTCGAGACAGGCGCGGGAGGTTCCGCCAAACCCTTTGTCTCTAAGGTTTTGCGAGCTCCTTCAATTGTAAAACGATTATCGTATAAGAGGCGCCGGATCTCCAGGATCAGCTCGACTTCTTTACGCCTGTAGAGCCGGTGCCCGGTGCCGGATTTTTTCGGAGCCAGTCCTGGAAACTCCGTCTCCCAGAAGCGCAGAACGTACGGCTTCACTCCTGCTAGCTTGCTCACCTCGCCGATGCGGAAGTAGAGCTTATTAGGGATGACTGGCGCACTGACTGCTTCCGCCGCTTTCACCATTTATCGCTCCGCATGTGCTCCCACGATTATTATTATCCGATTTTTCATGCGATTGCGCCTCTTTTTCGCAACCAATGGTTCACACGCGCTACCATCGTGTGTAAGTGAGTGTAATAAGTGGTGTCCATCCCGTAACCGAGGCCCTCAAGACCGGGCGCACGATAGAACGCGTCGTAATCGCTCGTGGCGCCGGCGGAGCCAAGCTTCAGGAGATTATCGAGCTGTGCCGCAAAGCCAAGGTGCCGGTTCGTTTCGAACCGCGCGAGGCGCTCGAGCGTCTCAGTGGCGGGGGCGTCCACCAGGGTGTTGTCGCGATCGGCGCGGCCAAAGCCTACCAGAACCTTGAGGATTTTGTTCAAAAATCGAAGCTGATAGTAGTTCTGGACGGCGTGGAAGACCCACACAACCTCGGCGCGATCGTCAGAACGGCCAACGGCGCGGGTGCAGATGCTGTGTGTATTCCTGAACGGCGCGCCGCGGGGCTCACCGATACCGTGTCCAAAGCGGCGGCGGGTGCGCTCGAATATACCCCAATCGTGCGGATCGGAAACGTCAGCCTGACTCTGGAAAAGCTCAAGAAGCAGGGCTATTGGATTTACGGTCTGGATGAGCGCGGCACCCACAGCTACGACGAAATCGAATACGCCCAGCCCACCGTTCTGGTCTTCGGGGGCGAAGGCTCCGGCATACATCAGCAAGTCCAGAAACACTGCGACTTTCTGGTGAGCATCCCGCTTGCCGGGCGCATTCCGTCATTAAACGTGTCGGTGGCGGCGGGAATTGTTTTATTCGAATGGAAACGCCGCAGCGCTGTGAAATAGTAAAATCAATGTCATGCGCATCGCGCCACTCCTGCTGTCGGCTGTTTCACTCTCCTGTACCCTGATTGCTGCTCAACCGGTGCGTGCTCGTCACGCGATGGTGGTGTCGCGCGAGCCAAACGCGACCCAGGCCGGTTTGAACGTGCTCAAAGCTGGCGGCAATGCAGTTGATGCGGCAGTTGCGGTCGGTTTTGCGCTGGCGGTAACGCACCCTTCGGCTGGAAACCTGGGCGGAGGCGGCTTCATGCTGATCCGCTTCGCCGATGGCCGCAGCACGTTCCTCGATTTCCGCGAGCGCGCACCGGGCAAAGCGACGCGCAACATGTATTTGGATGACAGCGGCAATCCGACCGAGGCCAGCGTCAGCGGCTGGCGCGCGCCCGGCGTGCCCGGTAGCGTCCGAGGCTTCGAGTACGCGCACAAGAAATACGGTAAAGCGCAATGGACAGATCTGGTGAACCCCGCTGTGCAACTGGCAGCAAAGGGCTTTCCACTTTCCTTTGGGACGTCGAACGGCCTGCGCAACAGCAGAAATCTTGCGCGCTTCCCGGAATCGAGGCGCATTTTTCAGCGTGACGGGAAGTTCTTCGAAATGGGCGAACTGCTTGTACAGTCGGATCTGGGCCGCACACTGGAACGTATTCAGAAGCAGGGCGCAAAGGATTTCTACGAGGGCGAAACCGCTCGCATTTTGGCGAAGGAAATGGCCGCGAACGGCGGCGTCATCACGCTCGAAGACCTGAAAAACTACAGCGTCAGAGAGCGCAAGACGCTCGAAGGCAAATACAAGGGCTTCCACATCATCGCCGCGCCGCCGCCGAGTTCAGGTGGTGTTGGCATTCTGCAAATGTTGGGCATTCTGGAGAACAGCGGCTATGAGAAATCAGGAGCCGGTTCTGCAGCGTACAGTCCACTACGTCGTCGAAACCATGCGGCGCTACTATGCCGATCGCAGCGAGTATCTGGCGGATCCGGATTTCTTCAAGGTGCCTGTCAGTGCGATGCTCAATAAGGACTACATCGGTCAGTCGCGCGCGGTCGATCGATCGCGACAAGGCGACCTCGAGCGATGCGCTGCGGCCGGGCAACCTGACGAGCTATGAAAGCCAGGAGACGACGCATTATTCGATCGTCGATGCCGAGGGCAATGCTGTAGCCGTGACCTACACGCTGAACGGCGGTTATGGCTCCGGCGTGACTGTGCCCGGGATCGGCGTACTCATGAACAATGAGATGGACGACTTCAGCGTGAAGCCCGGCGTGCCGAATATGTTCGGTCTGATCCAGGGCGAGGCGAATGCGATTCAGCCCGGAAAGCGCCCGCTTTCCTCGATGACGCCCACGATCGTGCTGCGCGACAACAAGCTTTATATGGTGGTCGGGACGCCGGGCGGGTCGCGAATTATCAGCAACGTGTTCCAAGTCATGCTGAACGTGCTCGATTTCGGAATGAACATACAGGATGCGGTCAATCGCCCGCGTTTTCATCATCAATGGAAACCCGACAAGCTCTACATGGAGCCGGGCTTTTCGCCCGATACCGAGGCGCTGCTCACGCGCGCGGGCACACGATCGAGCGCGTGACTAACATGTGCGAAATTTCGGCCATTCTGATTGACGGCGGTTGGTTGCAGGGAGCGGCGGACAATCGCGTGGAAGGCAACGCCCTCGGGTATTAAAGCGGCAATACAAACTGATGAACCACATCATTATCGACACATCTCTTCGTGAATCACCGGCTCACCACCGTGTGGCTCGATAGAATTTGGCAGGCGGGATCTCCGCCGTCGAGATCTTCTGCGCACGGCAGCATTTGGACTGGGCTGATCGCGCGCAGTTGCAGGATCTCGCCGCATGGTTTCGCGATTCCCGGCTCGACACTTGCATTCGGATTGCACGCGCCAATGTACACAGACGATGTGTGGGGCCGCTCCGGGCCGCATGCTGTCATCAACATCACGGAGCCCACGAAAGCCAAGCGCATCGTGATGGTCGATGAGATCAAGCGGGCCATCGAGATCGCCGAGACGATCCCGTTCCGCTACCTGATCCAGCACATCGGGGTCGGCGAAGAGGAATACGATCAGCGCAAGGTGGAAGCAGCGTTTACGGCACTGGAAGAGATCAATGTTTTGCCCGGCAGCGCGGCGTCGAGATGCTGCTCGAAAATACTCCGAATCGAGTTTTCGAGCGCCGAGCGGCTCGAGTCATTTCTGCGCGAGACGCACCTCAAGCTGGGCTACTGCTTCGACATCGGCCACGCCCACATGGGCGAAGGCGTCGAAGACGAATTCAATATCATGAAGAGCCGCATTCGTTCCACGCACGTCCATGACAACAACGGCAAGGACGACAGTCACCTGTTTCCGCTTGCTGGCCGCTGGCGGCACCATCGATTGGCAGAAGAGTATGCCGTTTGCTGCGCTCCTGCGACGATCAGTGTCCCGCTGCTGCTGGAATTGAGAGAGGTGCCGGAGTTGCAGCACCCGCTGGAAGAAGACGGCGCGAAGTTTTTGAGAAACTGGAGAACCTTTGATGAGTCCGGTACCCCGAATTAGAATTGCCGATGCCGCGAACCACGCCGGCGAGTCGGTTGAGATCGCAGGCTGGCTGTACAACCTGCGCAAGTCCGGCAAGATCGTTTTTCCGCAGTTGCGCGATGGATCGGGCATCATGCAGTGCGTCGCGGTGAAGAGCGCGCTGCCGGAAGAGGTTTTCGAATCGCTCAAGAATCTGACCCAGGAATCTTCGCTGATTATTTCCGGGAAGCTGCGGGCGGAGCAGCGCGCGCACGGGCGGATTTGAGCTGGATGTGGAAGGCGCGGAGATCCTCCAGCGCGTGCCCGAATCGGACCCTTATCCGATCACGCCCAAGGATCACGGCATCGAGTTCCTGATGGATCATCGCCATCTGTGGCTGCGCAGCCGGCGCCAGCATGCGATCATCCGGGTGCGCCACGAAATCATCAAGGCCATCCGCGACTACTTCGATTCGAACGGCTTCACGCTGGTGGATACGCCGATCTTCACGCCGGCGGCCTGCGAAGGCACCACAACGCTGTTCGAGGTGAATTACTTCGACGAAGAAAAGGTCTATCTGACGCAATCGGGCCAGCTTTACAACGAAGCGACCGCGATGGCGTTCGGCAAGGGCTATTGCTTCGGGCCGACGTTCCGCGCGGAAAAATCGAAGACGCGCCGCCACCTGACGGAGTTCTGGATGGTGGAGCCGGAGATGGCCTACGCCACGCTCGAAGACGTGAAGCGCGTGGCGGAAGAGTTGGTCGTCTTCGTGGTCCGGCGCGTGCTGGAAAACAGGCGCGCGGAACTGCAGGTGCTGGAGCGCGACATCACCAAGCTCGAAGCAGTCAAGGCGCCGTTCCCGCGCATGAGCTACGACGATGCGGTGAAGGTGCTCGAAGAAGAAGGGCAGCGAGATTCAGTGGGGCGGCGATTTCGGCGGCACCGACGAGACGCTGCTCGGCGAGGATTTCGACCGTCCGCTGATGGTGGACCGCTATCCCGGCGGAGATCAAGGCGTTCTATTTCGAGCCTGATCCGGAGCGGCCCGAAGTGGCGCTCGGCGTCGATGTGCTCGCGCCGGAAGGCTACGGCGAAATCATCGGCGGCGGGCAGCGCATACACGATCTGGAATTGCTCGAGAAGCGCCTGGCAGAGCACAATTTGCCGAAGGAGGCCTTCGACTGGTATCTGGATCTGCGACGTTTCGGCTCCGTGCCGCATGGCGGTTTCGGCATGGGCGTGGAGCGTTGCGTGTCCTGGATCTGTGGTCTGGATCACGTGCGCGAAACCATCGCATTTCCGCGCATGCTGTATCGCACGAGGCCGTAAAAAGGTGAAAATGCGTCAAATCCACGATCGCTGATGATCGGCGCGCCGCTGGATATGGGCGCGGGCCGCCGGGGCGTCGATATGGGCCCCTCGGCGGTTCGCGTCGCCAATTTGAATCAGCGCCTGAAGACGCTGGGCTACGAGGTTAACGATCTCGGAAATATTCCGGTGGAGCAGCCTGAGAGTCTTTCCGAGCGGTCCGAGGCGTGCGAAGTTTTTACCGCAGATCACGCGGACTTGCGAGGAACTTGGCGGGACGGTGTTGAAGGCGCGCGGGCAGGGCAAGATACCGCTGGTGCTGGGCGGCGATCATTCGGTGGCGATCGGCACGTTATCCGGCATGGCGAAGCATCTTCGCAAGCAGCGCCAGAGGCTCGGATTGATCTGGATCGATGCGCATGCGGATATGAACACGCCGCAGACAGTCGCCGAGCGGCAACGTGCATGGAATGCCGCTGGCCTGCATCGTCGGGCACGGGCCGAAGGAGCTGACTGGCATCTTACGATTTCGCGCCGAAAGTGGATGCGAAAAATGTAGCCCTGGTCGGCATTCGCGACGTCGATATCATGGAGCGCCGAATCGTGCGCAAGTCCGGCGTGCGCGCGTTCACGATGCGCGACATCGATGAGCGCGGACTGCGCGCCGTGATGCAAGAGGCGATCGAGATCGCTTCGGCAGGCACCGCTGGTTTCCACTTTCACTCGACATGGATGCGCTGGACCCGCAATACGCGCCGGGCGTCGGTACGCCGGTGAAGGGCGGCTTACGTACCGCGAAGCGCACCTGGCGATGGAGATCTTGTGCGATAGCGGGCGGCATGCTTTCGATGGAAGTTGTCGAAGTGAACCCGGTGATGGATGAGGTGAACCGGACGGCGGAATTGGCGGTAGAACTGGTGTTGTCGGCCATGGGGAAGAGGATTCTTTGAGAAGACGCGTAGCAATTATTTACGGCGGACGTAGCGGAGAGCACGAGATTTCGGTGCGATCGCGCGCAGTCCATCATGAAGTCGCTTGATCCGGAGAAGTACCGGGTGATCGAGTATTTCATTTCGAAGGAAGGCAAGTGGCGTCCGCGGCCCGATCGTTCCTGAACCGGCACGGCAATCCCGAAATCGACGTGGTTTTCCCGGCGCTGCACGGCACCTTTGGCGAAGACGGTACAGTGCAGGGTCTGCTCGAATTGGCGGACCTGCCGTATGTCGGACCCGGCGTGCTGGCCTCATCCGTTGCGATGGACAAGGAAGTGATGAAGCGGGTCTGCCGCGAGCGCGGACTGCCGGTCGTCGAGTACGTCACAGTCTATCGCGAGGATTTGAACGCCGCCGCAGTGTGCGCCGAATTACGTTTCCCATGTTCGTGAAACCCGCGAATCTGGGGTCTTCCGTGGGCATCAGCAAGGTGAACAATTGCGAGGAACTGAAGCAGGCTCTGGCTTTCGCTGCGCAGTTCGATCGCAAGGTGATTGTCGAACGCGCCATCATCGGCAAGGAACTCGAGTGCGCGGTTCTGGGCAACGACAAGCCGATCGCTTCGGCACCTTGCGAAGTAATCTCCATCGCGAGATTTCTACGATTACGAAGACAAGTATCTGCTGGATAAGGCGCAGTTCAAACTGCCCGCCGACATCACACCGGAACAAACCGCAGAAGTGCAGCGACTGGCCGTCGAGTGCTATCAGGCCGTGGGTTGCGAGGGCCTGGCGCGCGTCGATTTCCTGATCGAAGAGGCGTCAGGCCAGCTCGTATATCAACGAGATCAACACCATTCCCGGCTTCACATCCATCAGCATGTTTCCGAAAATGTGGGAGTACAGCGGCATTCCGTATGCACAGCTTCTGGACCGTCTGATTGAACTGGCGCTGGAACGGCACGAAGCCCGGAAAGCGACCCGCTACACACTCTAAGATGTTTCCGTTTCTATTCGCATTTCTGCTGTTCGCCGAAGACACGATCGGCACGGAGATCAAACGCTTCGTAGATGTGCTGGCGACTGTGCAAAGTCAGGCCGCTGATCCTGTTCAGCCGGCCAAGGCCATCTACGAAGGAGCGATTCCGGGCTTGATGCGCAAGCTCGATCCGCACTCGGTGTTCTTCGATCCGATCCAATTCGAGCAGTTGCAGCGCATGGAAAAATCGACGAGCAAGGGCTTTGGCAGTGTCGTTTCCGTGTTGCCCGGCCGAGTCATCATTCTGCAGACATTGCCCGGAACGCCGTCGGCGAAATCCGGCATCGCTCCGGGTGACGAGATCGTTGCGGTGAACAATATCCGGCTCGACATGCTGGACGTCGAGCAGTTGGTGCAGGTGCTGGGCGAATCCAGGCAGCGTCAGGCAACCCTGGCGGTGCGGCGCCCCGGCAACATGCGCATCTTACAATTTGTGATGACGCCCGAGGAGATGCAGTCGCCGAGCGTCGAACGTGCATTCTTCTGTGCGTCCGGGCATCGGGTATCTGCGCGTGGCAAGCTTCGACGATAAGACAGGCAAGCAGATTCAGGAGGCCATCGAGAAACTCGGCGGAGCAAATCTCACAGGGCTGGTGCTGGATCTCCGCAACAATCCGGGCGGCGTGCTCACCTCAGCGCTTGATACTGCGGCGCTGTTTCTCAAGCCCGGGCAATCCATTTTGAGTGTGCGCGGACGCAGTGTGAAGGGCGAAGAAGTTAAGGTGCCGGACAAGGCAAAGCCCTACACCTTTCCCGTGTCTGTGATCGTGAACGGCAAGAGCGCCAGCGCTTCGGAGATTGTCGCCGGATCGATTCAGGACAATCATCGTGGCAGCATTGTCGGAGAAACGACATACGGCAAAGGCCTGGTGCAAAGCGTCATGCCGCTCTCGCAGGGCACAGCTATCGCGCTAACGACGGCGTTCTATTACACGCCGAGCGGCAAGTCGATTCAGCGCCCGCTGACCGGATCGCAGATCGAAAATACTGTGTCGGCCTTCGATAAAAACTTCGGCATCCATCCCGACGTTTCTGTTCTGCCGGAAGGCTACTCGCGCCTGCGCGCATTCTTCGATGGATCCGGCATATTCGCCACTTACGCCACGGAATTTCTGCGCAGCCATAAGAACGTCGATGATAAGTTCGACGTTACCGGGGTGCAGCTCGATGCGTTTCAGCGTTATCTGGCGGAACGCGACATCCGGCCCGGCGTCGGCGAATGGTTGACCGATAGCGACTGGATCCGCAGTCGCTTGAAACAGGAAATCTACAATCAGGCGCTCGGTGTGGAAAAGGGCGACGAAGTGGAAGCGCAGCGCGATCCTCAGATTCAGGGCGCGGTGGCGGCGCTGAAGCCCTGAGTACTAATGCGTTAGCAGTGTGCGGTACAACTCCCAAGCGCGGGCGTCATCCACATCTACCACCATCTGCACTGGTGTCGCCTGCGGCGCAAGTCTGCGATCCAGTGGTAGCACTGCACCATAGGTTTTCCCGAAGCGCGTATCGACATCCAGGAACAGCGTTTCGGATTTCGTCATGACCTTGGGATCGATCACATACGCCGAAACCAGCGCGTCCCACATTGAAATCTCCGCGGTCGGATTCTTAAGAAAACCCGGATACCGTTCGCCGAAATCCTGGCGGAACAATTCAGTAACCGGGGTCGGCACCGCGACAATTGAGTCGAAACGCGCCTTGTTCAACAGCGCCTTGTTGCAAGCGTCCAGGCCGAACATGACCTTTTCTGGAATGCGCGAGCGGAATACGATCTGCGCCGCTTCGGGATCAAACCAGAGATTGAATTCCGCAGCCGCAGTCGAATTGCCAGGTACGCGCAGGTTGCCGCCCATCCAGATGATGCGCTTGATCTTGGTCTCAAGGTCCGGACGCAGGCGCAACACGATCGCAATGTTGGTCATCGGACCCAGCGCGAGAATCGTTACCTGTCCCGGCTGTTTCTGGATGGAATCGATAATGAAGCGGATCCCGTCCTGTTTCTGATTGCGAGGAGCAGGAAACGTTTTTTCGAAAGCGCCGCGATACTCCACAGGACCGAAATCGCTGATGCTCCACGTCTGCCATCGCAGGTGTGTGGATCAGCGGAGCGTGTGCGCCTGCGTAAACCGCAACGCCGGTGCTCTTGGATAGCTTCAGAATGTGGAGCATGTACGCCACACCCTGCTGCGTCCACTCGTTTCCGGGTACAACCGTAATGCCCAGAATTTGCGCACTCTGCGGGCTCTGCAACAACATTACGAGCGCCGCGCCATCGTCGCCGAAAATCCCGGAATCGGTGTCAAAGATCACCTGTTCGGCACGCAGCAGCGCCGTTGCGCTTAGCAGGAGGCCAGCACCGCCGAGAATTTTCCGCATGCGGCTAGAGTAGCAAAGTGGGAATGATCGAGACCCGTGGTTTGGTCGTGGAACTTGCGGCGACACGCCGCCCGATTGCACGAATGCGGCCGCGCAACAACTCCGAAGCGCCATCCGCCGGTTCGCGCAGGCAGATCCGATTGGGATAGACTTCGTAGAGCCTGCGGTATTTCAGCGGCGTCACGTTGGTCAGCACCATATTGGCGCCGCGCATCAATCCCAGTTCACGCCCATTTTTCGGATTCAGTGTTGCCAATGCGGCTGTGACCGGAATGTGGACCCTCGGATTCAGACGCCGTGAGAGCGCCGTAACTCGATAGACCATATCCTCGCTGGCGGGAATCTGCTCGCCTTCAGGCAGGGCTTGCACAGACTGCCCGCAGCCGAGCGCTGTATCGGGGTGCGGGATGTAAGGCCCCGATCCAATCATATCGAGGTGCAGTTCACCCAGCAGTTCGATGTCGCGCGCCACGCTCTCATAACTTTGCCCGGGAATGCCGATCATGATGCCGCTACCGACTTTGAAGCCGCAATCAGCTAGTTTCTTGAGCGTGCTGATGCGGTTGACGCGTTTTTCGTTTATGGCCGGATGGATGCGCTGAAAAAGCTCCGCGTCAGAGGTTTCAAAGCGAAGCATGTAGCGCTCCGCGCCCGCTTCCCTCCACGCGCGAAAATCTTTTTCCGGCCGCTCGCCCAGGCTGAGCGTAATCGCGAGCGAGGTTTCAGCTTTCACGCGGCGTATCAGGTCCGCCACCCACTCGCGGGATAGTTCAAGATCATCGCCGGATTGCAGCATGACGCCGCTACAGCCGAACAGTACCGCTTTGCGGGCGCAGGCGACCACTTCGTTTTCGGTCATCCGGAAACGTTTCAGGTTTTCGCGGCCGGAGCGCAGACCACAATAAGCGCAGTCCCGCTGGCAATTGTTTGAGATCTCGATCAAGCCGTTCAGATAGACGGCCTCATCCATGTTGGTCCGGCGCACGGTGTCGGCGTGCCGGTACAACGACATCAGTTCCGCCGGAGTGGGGTCCTGAAGCCAACGGAGAATTTCCTTACGTCTCATCTCTCCTACATGATAGAACAGTAGGGATTAATACCCAAAAGTATTATTATTTTTATTTCTCGGCAAGCACTACGTCCAGCACTGATCCGGTCCATTTATGGCGAATTGTCGAGAAGCCGGTTTCGCGCAGCAGCGCTTCGTATTCGGAAGGACGGCGCTCGCGGCCTTCCGTGCAAATCAGCATATTCAAAGACATTAACTGCGCTGGAAGCGGTCCAGTTCCGTCTTCTAATAGCAGCTTTTCGCCGATTAGCAGGCCTCCGCCGGCGGGCAGTTGCTCGTAAATCTTTTTGAGCAGGGTACGAATCTTGTGCTCGTTCCAGTCGTGCAGGATGCGCCCGATGGCGTAAAGGTCGGCATTGGGCAGCGGGTCGGCAAAGAAATCCCCTGCCACAAACTCCAGGCGCGGATGCTCCACACGCTGCTTCGCGAAGCGGATAACGGGCGGCAGGTCAAACACAATGCCTCGCATGTTCGGGTAGTATTCGCACGCTGCCAGCGCAAGATGTCCCGTGGCGCCGCCAAGATCCGCCATGCAGCGGAAACGGGACAGGTCGAACGCGCTGACGATCAGCGGCGAACTCTGCATTCCGTAGCCATGCATTCCCATCAGGAATGCCTGCATCGCTTCTTCCGTGCGAAAGAAATGCGAAAAGAGCGGCCCTTCGATACCGAAAGTTTGCGTCCAGCGATGCGAGCCTTCCTGGATCGCCTCCGTCAGATGCGCCCACATAGGGTACAGCGCGTTCTTGGAATAAAGCACGTAACCCAGCATCGAATCTGGACTCTGGCGATACAGATAGGTGTCCGCCAGCGCTGAGTTGGTATAACCACCCGCGTTTCTCGTCAGCAGTCCGAGCCCCACGCAGGTATCGAGCAGGCGCTCCAGCCCACTCGGATTTGCGGCCAGTTCGACTGCCAGCGTCGCGCAGTCTGCCGTTGCTCCCAGCGCCAGCCGGTCGAAGAGGCCGAAGCCGGCGGCGGTGAACATAGTCTGCGACCGGCGATAGGCGTCGATCAGTTCGAAAACAGGGGCGGCATCCGGTTTGTTCATGATTTTCGTAGGTGGTCGTATCCCAGGGCAGGCAAGGGCGTTCCGAACAGCGACACGGCTCCGGGTTGCCCTCGGCCAATCGCGCCGATGCGGGTGAGCGGCACTCCTTTGTGTTCCTGAGGCACCTTGGCGGTCTTCGAGACCGTAAAAAGCAATTCGTAGTCTTCCCCGCCGTGCAGCGCCTGCTCGATGCTGGCCCCATGAAATACCGGAATCGGTTCGTTGAGTTCGGCCGAGACTTTCGATTCCACGCAGAGCCGGTGCAGGTCGAGCGATAGACCGTCACTCAGGTCCATTGCTGCCGTCGCGTGCAGCTTCTCGCGTAGAAAACGGCCCAATTCCAGCCGCGGTTCCGGCTTCTTGTGGCGGCGCCAGGCAGCTCCGCGTTGGGAGGCGAGCCCAAGGGCGGAAGCGCCCAACTCCCCGGAAACGTAAATGGAATCACCCGGATGCGCGCCGCTGCGCAGGAGTGCGCCGCTTTTGGGAACGGCTCCGCAGACCACGATGTCGCAGGTGACTTTATTCGTACGCGCCAGATCGCCTCCGGCAAGAATGACTCCGTGTTGTTCGGCAAGCGCCAATAATCCATCGTAAAAACGGGAAATCCACTTCTTATCGGCCCATTCGGGCAGCGCCAGCGAGAGCAGGCAAAAGCGCGCCTCAGCACCCATTGCGGCGATATCGCTTAACCCGCGAGCCAATGTTTTCCAGCCAATTTCAGCAGGACGATGCGTCGATGTGCGAAAATGAACGTCTTCGATCACCATGTCGGTGGTGAAGACTAAGTCCTCTTTACTGCCCCGTGTGCGGTAAATAGCGCAGTCGTCGCCAATGCCGAGAATCAAGCCGCGTGCTGTTCCTTGCGCGCGTTGCCGCAAAATTGAAATTATTTGATTTTCTGTCATCTGTGCTACATTCTGACAATCAGATTATGTTTTGGGGAAAGGTTAAAATGTCCAGAATTTTCATTCTCGCTTGTTTGCTAGCGTCGGTGCTGAGTCCAATGCACGCGCAGAACACGGGCCGGGACTCAGGTACCGTGGTTGATTCGACCGGAGCCGCAATACCCGGCGCAGCAGTCCAACTTGTTCTTGCCAGCGGCGGTCTCACGGCTTCGACCACGACCACATCCGAAGGTGCCTACTTCTTTGCGGGCATCCGTCCGGAAAACTACAACATTCGTAGTGGAGTCGAAGGGGTTCACCAAGCAAACGCTGCGGGATGTGAAAGTCGATCCGGGTCGCGAAGTCATCCATTCCTGCGATGAAGCTGGAAATAGGCTCGCGGACTGAAATGGTCGAAGTTACAGCGTCGGCGCAAGGGTCAGACGGCCAACGTGGAAGTTTCCACCACGATCACGATGGATCAGATCCGTCGCCTGCCTTCGCTGGATCGCAGTCCGCTAGCGCTGGTGCGCACACAAGCTGGCGTCACCAACGGCCGCGCGAACACGATCATCAACGGACAGCGAACGTCTTTCAGTAACGTCACGCTCGATGGCGTGAATATCCAGGACAACTTCCTGCGTGATAATGCTCTGGACTTTTTGCCCAATCTGCTGTTGCTCGATCAGGTAGCTGAGGTTACGGTGGCCACTTCGAATGCCAGCGCAGCCAACGGCGGCGGTTCCTCGCAAGTGATCTTCTCCGACGCCCTCCGGCGAGAACGCGTTGCACGGCGGACTTTACTGGTCGAATCGCAACAGCGCGCTAGCTGCAAATACCTGGTTCAACAACCGGGATAAAGTTGCCAAGCCATTCCTCAACCAGAACCAACTCGGCGGCGCGACTCGGTGGCGCAATCATCAAGAACAAGTTGTTCTATTACGGCAACTATGAAGCGTTTCGCCTCAGGCAACAGACCACGGCCAACCGTTACGTATTGACTCCGGATGCGCGCGCCGGTCTGTTCACTTACCGCGATTCCGGCGGCCAGATCCGAAAAGTAAACCTGCTTCAGGCTGCGGGCGTGCAGGCCGATCCCAGTGATGGCCGCAATGATCGCAAAGGTTCCGACCGCCTACAACAATTTTCGAGTAGGCGACAGCAGCGAAGCACTTCTCAGGAACTCAGCCGGTTACTCTTTCAACACCAGAAACAATCGCACGCGTGATAACGTGCTTGGCAAGGGCGATTACATCCTCTCCACCAAAAACGTGTTTTCCGCTACATTTTCATGGAATCGCGATTTGGTTGACCGCCCGGACTTGTCGAACGACTTCTCGACGGCACCCAAAGTAACAACAAATTCGACCCGTCCGTTCTTTTCCGGTACCTGGCGCTGGAACCCCACCCCGTCGATCACGAATGAATTGCGCGGCGGTTTCAACTTCTCGCCAACACGCTTTGTGTCCTCGGAGAATTTCGGAAGCCTGCTGGTTGCCAATGCCAGCCTGGTTTTCGACAATCCGATGAACCTGCAGCGCAGTCAGGGCCGCTACACCGATACATATAGCCTGCAGGACAACGCCAGCTACACGCGTGGCCGCCACAATATCCAGTTTGGCTTCCAGGGCCAAATGACGCGCGTTGCGCCTTTCGACGACGCTGGGACGATCCCGGCCTATTCGATGGGGATTGGAACGGGTAACACCGGTCTGGTCGCGGCGCAGTTGCCCGGTATCGGCGCCAGCGACCTCGCCTCAGCCAATGCGCTGCTCTCCAACCTGGCCGGTTACGTGACTTCCTATACTCAGACATTCAACGTTGCCAACCGCAAGGACGGCTTCGTGAACGGCGCTGGCCAAAACCGCAACTTCATCCTGAACAACTACGCTGGATATCTTCAGGACAACTGGAAAATTCGCCAGCGCCTCACGCTGAACCTGGGTGTGCGCTATGACTACTTCAGCCCGGTGGATGAGCGCGACGCACTCGCCCTGCTGCCCATTATGAAGGATGGTAATCCGATCAACACGCTGTTGTCGAACGCCACACTCGATTTCGCCGGAAACGCCGTCGGCCGCCCCTGGTACAAGAAGGATCTGAATAATTTCGCTCCTAACCTCGGGTTCGCTTACGACGTCTTCGGAAACGGAAAGACCAGTATTCGCGGAGCTTACAGCATTAGCTATGTGAATGACGAACTGATTCCCGGCATCAACAATAACGTCGCCACAAATGCCGGTTTGTCGGCAGTCTCCACCAAGACCGGTTTGACCGGCACGTTGAAGGCGCCCCCGGCCGTCACGGTACCCGCGTACAAGGTGCCGCGCACGTTCGCCGAGAACTATGCGCTCAATTCGAGCAGCGCGTTCGGCCTTCCCGATCCGAATCTGGTTACCCCGTATGTGCAGCAGTGGAGCTTCGGCATTCAGCAGAACGTAAAGGGTGCCATCGTGGAAGTTCGCTACGTGGGCAACCACGCGACCAAACAATGGCGCGCGTTCGATTTCAACCAGGTCGTCATCAAGGAAAATGGATTCCTCGACGATTTCAAGCGCGCCTACAATAACGGGCTACTCGCGCAGAAAGCTACCGGAGCGTTCCGTCCGGCCTACAACCCCGCCATCGCGGGCAGCCAACCGCTCCCGGTATTCGACAAGCTGGTTGACGGGGGCCGGCTGACTAACGCTACCAACATCAGCAACATTCAGACCCAGCAGGTGGGAACGCTTGCGCAGAACTATCAGACCGATCGTCTGAACGGCAGCGTGAACTTCTTTAACAACCCGCTCGCGCTGGGATTGAACGTGATGAGCAATTACAGCAATGCTCGTTATGATGCGCTGCAGATTGATATTCGCAAGCAGACCAGAGTCGGCCTGTACTTCCAGGGCAACTACGTATGGTCCAAGGTGTTGAGCGACACGGGCGGAGATGGATCCAACCGCTTTGAGCCTTTCCTGGACATGAACAACGCCGCTATCGAGCGCGCACGGACCATCAATGATCTGAATCATCAGGTTAAGATCAATACGATTTATGAACTCCCGATGGGCAAGGGCCACAAGTTCAACGTGCGTGGCTTGGGCCGCGTGCTTGGTGGTTGGTCTACGGCGGGCAACTTCATCTATCAATCCGGGACCCCGTTCTCCGTATTATCCGGACGAGGCACGTTCAACCGCGGTGCGCGATCGGCCAACAACACTGCCAACACGGTCTATACCATGGACCAGTTGCGGACCGTTTTTGATTTCCGCATGACCGGTAATGGCCCATACTACGTAAGGCAATCGGCTCTGAACCCGGCTGACAATCGCGCAGTTGCTCCAGATGGAACAGCTTCGTTCGACGGCCAGTTGTTCTTCCAGCCAGGCGCGGGTGAACTCGGTTCGACTCAGCGCCGCATGTTCTCGGCTCCTTCTGTGTGGACACTGGATTTCTCGGTAAACAAGAAGATAGCCATAACCGAACGGCAGTCGCTTGAAATCAGGATGGATTCTACCAACATCTTCAATCATCCGACCTGGTTCATCAGCGATCAGACGATTTCGTCCACGAGTTTCGGACGCATTACGAGTACTTTTTACGGTCGCCGCATCGTTCAGTTCGGCGCATCGTACCGCTTCTGATATGGAGCGACCCTGTCAAGCCCTACGAGGTCTGACAGTGTGTTTTCGAATCTGGCCGACTTTCCTCCGCAAGGAGGGAAGTCGGCCTTTTTTTGAGCTTTGCCTAAGCAGACCGTGAAGTGTTCCCGCCGGAGCCGCCCGTCGCAAGATTGCTTTGGCCAGAACGGCGCACAGGCGGCAAGGGCGCGCCGGCATTCGGCGCGGCGCAGCGAACCCTTGACGCCGAGCACCGTTCTGGCATTCCCCTGAGGCTGCGACCTGCGGCGTAGCGGGAACACGTTCCTGCTGGTGAGCCCTGAGTATTTCTGGTTTGGACAGCAGGGCCGATGACAGCCCAGGAGCAAACGCGACGATTGATCACTCTGATATTCGCGGGTCGGAACCGCATGGACATGACCCGTCGGGAGCTGCCTCGGACTAGACGCGCGGGTTGGGTTCGGAAACCGTTCCGCATAGAAGCGTGCGGAGATTTTTTTTTTTTTTTTTTTTTTTTTTTTTTTTTTTTTTTTTTTTTTTTTTTTTTTTTTTTTTTTTTTTTTTTTTTTTTTTTTTTTTTTTTTTTTTTTTTTTTTTTTTTTTTTTTTTTTTTTTTTTTTTTGAACGTCTTGTACCGTTTATGCAGTCGGTGCTGTGCTTTCCAGCGATCTGTTTGACTTCATCACTCAAAGCCAGACTTCTGCCTTCGCAGCAGGAATCCCGTACATTCGGCCGATGTTGGTAAGCCCATGCAGCTTCCACGAGTACTCGTCTGAGATGAGCATTGCCCGTCTTTGTGATCGAACCTCTCTGGACGCGATTCCCGCTGGAGTGTTCGCGCGCCACCAGGCCGCTATACCCCATCAGTTGCCTCGGGCTCTGGAAACGGGACAGCGAGCCCAGCTCGGAAACGATCGTAGCCGCCGTCGTTTGCGCTACGCCGCGGAGTGCCTGCAAGGCTTCGATCACCGTTCTGATTTCGGGCGGCGCCTGCCGCACCGCCTCGTCAATGGCCTTCTCCAGTTTCACAATGCGGGCCGGACGTGATCCACTTCCTCCAGGTAATCGGCCAGCGTGACTTCCAACGCGGGCTGGTCAAAATGCACGTGCGACTTGATCCAGTCCAGATACTGCTTGGTCCAGGCTTTCAGCCCTTCCGGCCGGCGGCCATGGCGTTTTTTTTTTTTTTTTTTTTTTTTTTTTTTTTTTTTTTTTTTTTTTTTTTTTTTTTTTTTTTTTTTTTTTTTTTTTTTTTTTTTTTTTTTTTTTTTTTTTTTTTTTTTTTTTTTTTAGCGGTGTTTCTCGGCATCGCGGCGATCGGTCTTCACTCGATCGCCGGCTTTGCTCGGCACCAGACTCGGAGCGATCACTTCACAAGCGACCCCGAGTTGCTAAGCTGCCAATACACAACGTACCCGGTCGGTCCAGCCTCATAGCAGGCGCGTAAATGCTGGACCGGTCCGAGCTTGTGAACCAATTTGCGTAGCGATTCCAGACGGTTCGGAATGACCCCGTGCGAACGAACTTCTCCGCCCTGTTCGGCCACCGCCACTGCGATGGTGTCGGCGTGGACATCCAAGCCAAGAAACCGTATTTTAGACATTGCGACCAACTCCTTTCGTATGCGGCTCTGCGCCGCGGGTACCTAATCGCAGCGTAACCCGCGCTACTGCGAATCGGTGGTTGGTCGCTCCATAGTGACTAGTAGTAAGTAAGCTAAGGCGAAACGCCGCCAACATCGCGGTCGATTTTGTTCAAAGTTCTGTCTTTCGGGTCGATGAGTCAGTTGAAAGCAACAACTCATGCAGGGAGGCAGAGAATGAATAAACATTGGCTAGCAGTGTTGGCGGCGTTTCTTTTTGTTGTGACGGGCTCGGCGCAGGCGCAAGCGGTTCGCATGACGGAAGCGGATGCCAAGAAAGCGGTGGTGAATCGGGTCGATCCTGAATATCCGCCGATGGCGCGGCAGTTACGTCTTAGCGGGCGTGTCCAGTTGGATGTCTATATCGACGAAGAGGGTCGCGTGGAAAAGACCGAAGGCGTAGCCGGGAATCCGATGCTGACGAATGCGGCCGCGGCCGCTGTCAAAAAATGGAAATTCACGCCGGTAATGTCAGGCGGGAAAGCATCGAAGGCGGTCGCCGGCTTGAGCTTTGATTTCAAGTTGTAGTTTCCGTAGCAGTCTGTTCGGTAGCGCCGAAGCGTAGTCCTGAGGGTAGATCTTCGCCGAAGATCCGCCCGAGGGCCTGATCAGCCAATTCCTCGCCTTCGAGGATTGCCTGGAGCTTCTGTGCATCCGGATGGGCAGCCAGGCTGCGGCGCACCATTTCAATGGTGGCAGGCGGCAGATCGCGTGTGGCATCTCCGGTGCGGCGGGCCATCGCGGCTGCCGCCTCGGCCGCTTGCGGCCACTCGGGTATCAGCTTGACGATCTTTTCGACCCAGCGCGCCACGGTAGCCGGCCGGCAACACCAGATTGATCGGGCCGTAGAACAGTTGCCGTGCGCCCAGGCGTGACAGGCACCACAGTTCGCTCTCGCGGTAGTCCTTTGCGGCGATGCGCTTCATCAGACCTTCACCCAGGTCTGTCTTTGTGCCCACCGGCAGCAATTCCAGGCTCGAAGCCGCGCGCCACATCTCGCGCAGCAGGCTCGAATTCACGCGCACTTTCTTGTTCGCACGCGGCAACAGCGTCGGCGACAGGCGCTGGAACATATCCACCTGCTGGTTGCGATTCAACCCGCCCGCTACGCGGCCCCAGAATATCCACCAGTCAATTTCGTTCTGAACCTGGTTCGGAAACTGCAGACCGGAAGCGTAAATGCGCCGCGCTTTTTCCATGCGGAATTCGTCGCCAGGGAAGCCAAAGCCCGGCCGCAGGCAGAAACCGCATAAATTCAACCAGCGCACTTCAGAGGCCTGATTGCGCTTGCGCCCATCCGACAATTCGAGAAATTCATCCGTCAGCCGCCGGATCACGCTCAATGGCCAGGAATTGCGTCCCAGTCCCAGAGCCTGTTCCAAGCGCGCCGGAAGTTCTTCGGGCGTCATTTCCCCGGTAGCAAACACCTGCTGGATCAAATTCTCAGCTTTTGCGACGTGTTCATCACTGATCACCGCGCCGACTTTTCGCGTACTGGCACTCGCGGCAGCGGCAGCCTTGCGCAACTCGAACTGCAGGCGCCAGCGGTTCTCGCTGAGCTTGGATTCGGCCCAGATTTCGAGCGTACCCACTTCGGTGAGCTTGACCCCGAGCTTGACCGGAATCAGCCGCTCTTCGGTGCGCTTGCCAAAGCGGATCACGGCATTTAACGGAGCGTGCTGATGCAGGCCCTGTGCGGCTTCGTCGCGCGAAAACTCTACCACGTCACCAAGTTGGTCTTCCGTGCGCGTGAGCGAGCTGTAAAGCTTGAAAGACACGGGCCTGTTGGCGAGTAGCTGAAGCCCTTCGCGATCCAATTCGATCGATGAACCATCTTCGGTTCCGCGCGGCACCAGGCACACCGTACGTAGCTTCTCATCGTCGCCGTCGATGCCTATGAAGTAGGCGCGCGGTAGTCCGCCACGGACCAGCAGACCAGCTCCGGTCGAGCGCACATACGAGTAATACGCAGCGCCGACAGCCACAGCGAGATCGAGGTCGTGGTTCTCGAAGATCATCGGGCGCTTGCCGTACCACTGCTCGACGACATCGGCCACGCGCTCGCGGCAGATTTCGGGGATAAAAAAGCCGCCGTTGAAAAGAATGGCGTCAGGCGCGGGCTGAGCCGGAACTGCTCAGAAAGGCCGCGAGGTGACGCGTGATGGCCGGGTCAGAAACGTACGGCAACCCGAGTTCGCGAAACAGGCTGCGCTTCTCTTCCTGCGGGCGCTCATCGAGTCCGCAGACAGGCAGAAAGCCTTCCAGGCACAATTCCAGCGCTTCTTCTCGCAGGATCTCGGTTTTCAGTGTGCCGCCAATCAGCGACGAACCTGCGCCAAGCACCGTGATCTCGACGCTCTGCAACGTCGGATCCGCCAGCAGTTTTTCCTTCGCCGCCGCACACTGCCGACGTAACGCACTGCGCTGTCGTAATGAGAGCGAAACGCCCAGCTTACTTTCGACCAGCCAGCCGAGCGTCAGATCCAGATTGTCGCCGCCCAGCAGCAGGTGCTTCCCCACTGCGGTGCGCGTGAATTCGATGCGATCGTTCTGACGGCCAATGCGGATCAGCGTAAAGTCACTGGTGCCGCCGCCGACGTCGCACACGAGTACGGTCTGGCCATCCTGCAGATGCTTGCGCGACTGCGCGAGGTGATTCGCAATCCATGAATAAAAAGCAGCCGCGGGTTCTTCGATCAGCGTGATGTTTTCGAGCCCGGCCTCACGCGCGGCCTGAACGGTCAACTCGCGCGCTTCTTCGTCGAACGAAGCCGGTACAGTGACTACGATCTCCTGATTGGCCAGCGGTTCCGCATGCGTTTTGTCCCATGCGTCACGCATATGCGCCAGAATGTTCGCCGAGACATCGACCGGCGAGAGTACGCGGCCACCCTCCTGCGCGTCCCACGGCAGAATCTTTGCAGTGCGATCCACATCGGCGTTTGAGAGCCACGATTTCGCGGAGTGCACGGAACGCGTCGGCACCAGTGCGCCCTGCTCGCGCGCGTAAGCGCCGCACACCGGTTCGGGATCCAAATACAGGAATGACGGAAGAGTGCGCTGCGATTCGACGCGGCCGGGCGCCACTAGCTGCGGGATCGGGAAAACGTGGACGGGCGGAAAATCCGAATCCTCCGCCTCCACAGGATCAATATAGGCGAGCGCCGAGTTGGTAGTGCCGAGGTCGATTCCGACTTTCATGAGCGGTGACTAGTTGTCTCTCTTACGTTGAATTCCAGTTTCCAGCGGCGGCCGTCGCGCGCGACACACCAGAGTTGCAGCATCCCGGTCTCGGTTACGAGGGTTTCAAACCCGACCGGTACCATTTGTCCGGCGTCGCCGTCCGCAGGCAGCAGCACTTCGACAGGCGACAGTTCTTCGAGGTCACCGCCGAGGTCTTCGATCATCGTGCCCGGTTCGTCGTTCTTGCGCGTGCCTGAGCAGAAGAAGCGGAACTCGGCAGGCTCGCCGACAACCAAGCCAAACTCGCGATCGGGAATACGCAGGTCCGTGCCTTCTTCCATGCCGAACGGCGCGACAGCAAGCGCCTTCAGCGGAGCGGGCATGCCCGGCACTGCAGGCATTGCGGTCTCGATTCCGACGTAATACGTTTTCGGAATGCCGCCGCGAATGCGCACGCCTCGGCCTTGCCGCGCCAGTCCGTAATAAGCCGCGCCGCGTGCGACGGCGTGCATCAGGTCTTCGCCCAGCAACGGCTGAACGGGCTGCATGCCTTCGGCCGCCAGCCAGCTATTGAGCACGTCCAGAATGCGGTCGCGCACCAGGCCGGCGCGCAACACGCCGCCGTTGAACAGAATGTGCGTGGGGCAGGCCAGCCCGCTGGGTCCGCGACGGACGCTCTTTCATTGTGCGCGGCCTGTTGGCGCAGGAAGCGCGCCATGTGCCGCGTGATCGCGGCGTCGGCTGCATACGGCAGGCCGATTTCCTGCAAGCCGGTGCGGCGTGGACGCTGCGGCATCTCATCGCTCGGAACCACTGGGAAGAAAGCCGTCGAGCAGCACCTTTTCCAGGTCCGCGCGGCGCAACTGTGCGCGGATCGTACCGCCGATCAGACCAGTGCCGCGGCCCAGAATCGTGACTGCCTGCTCGGTATCGGTGTTGCCCTCTTCGAGCAACGTTTCTTTAGCCACGCGGCAGCGCTGCCAGAGCGCGTGCAACTGCATCGTATCGAGCTTGTTGTTCTTCGCCGCGAGCTCCTGCTCAATCAGGCGCGCCAGAGCGAGATCGATATTGTCGCCGCCCAGCAGGATGTGATCGCCGACAGCGACGCGGTCCAGACGCAATTCGCCTGCTTCTTCAGTGACAGCGATCAGCGTGAAGTCGGTTGTGCCTCCGCCGATATCAACTACCAGAATCAGGTCGCCGACCGTGACGCGCTCGCGCCAGTCCGGATGCCGCTCGATCCATGCGTAAAAAGCGGCCTGCGGTTCTTCCAACAGGATGAAGTTCTTGTAGCCGGCCTCTTCGGCGGCCTTCTGCGTCAGATCACGGGCCACGGCATCAAAAGATGCCGGAACGGTCAGGATCACCTGTTGTTCAGTGAACTCAGCATCGGGTTGTTTGTAATTCCAGGCGTGCCGGATGTGTTCCAGATAAACGCGCGAAGCAGTCACGGGCGAAATCTTGCGGATGCCATCGGGCGCGTTTGGCGGCAGAATCGCCGAAGTGCGGTCGACTCCGGCATGGCTCAGCCAGGATTTGGCCGACGAGACCAGCCGGCCGACGCTTTCGACGCCGCGTTTGCGCGCCAGCGAGCCAACCACGTAAGCCGGCTTTTCATCCCACGGCAACGCAATCGAGCCCGCCGGAAAATCGGCTGAACCGGGAATGTACAACGACGAAGGCAGCAGCGTTTCTTCGCGCAGTTCTGAAGGGTTTATCAGTTGCGGGACGTCAAACAGGGAAACCGGAGGCAACTCGTGCGGGTCTGTCGCTGCGCCTGGTTGCGAGCATGCGACGCCGCTGTTCGTGGTCCCGAGATCAATGCCGATGACGTATTGTGTGTGCAAAGCACTCCTACTCAATTTCGATTTCCGCGGGAGCGATGACGGAGAGGTTCTGGCGCGGGTTCAGCGCCGGCAAATCAACTTTCTCCGCGCGCCAACCCTTGTGCCGAAGCGTGCCGCCTGTGGCCTTGCCGTCGGCCGGAACATTGCCGAGCAGCTTGACCACGGCCGGGTCCTTGGCTTCGGCCCCAAGCTTGGTGTACGTGCCTTCGACCCCGTCGATCACCGGCGTCAGCTTGACGTAACGCTTCAGCACCTGGCTGCTTTGTTCGTGCATGCTGCGCACGGCCGCGCCCACCTGGTCATCGCTGTAAGCAGAAATGTCTTCCATCAGGAAGTCGATCAATCGCGAATCGCGCTGCAGGACGGCCAGCATCTGGACTGCGCCATCCGCCGGTTTAGCAACGGGCGCGGCAGCCGCAGCCGTCTTGGGTGCTTCGGCCGGTTTCGCCACTTTCGTATAGCCGAAAGCCTGCGCAACGTGGAGCGGAAGCTCCCCGCGGAACAGGATCCCGAAGAAGCTACTGAATGCAAGTGAAATACGTGACAACGGTGTCCCCCAATCTTTCAGGATACAACGCTAGGCGGATTATTCCGCGCTGCGGCGGTTGGGAACGACGGTGGACTGACGCAGGGCTTGCATCTCGCGTCGGGCGATCGCGGCCCAACTGCTGCCGGGATCAAGTTTGAGATATGCCTGCCAGTGCTTGAGCGCTTTCATGGCTTGGCCCGATGCCCTGGAACAGCAGCGCCATATTGTAATGTGCGTCGGCATAGTCCGGCTGCAGCGCGACTGCGGCCTGATAGTGTTCCAATGCCTGCGTGCTGTCGCCCTTTTCATCAAACAGGTTGCCCAGATTGAAGTGCGCCAACGCGTAGCTCGGATCAGCCTCAATTGCCAGGCGATAATGTTTCTCCGCCTCTTTCCAGGCCTTCTTCTTGAAATAGATGGTGCCCAGATTAACGAGCGCGCCGCCGGAGTGGGCATCAAACTCCACCGCGCGCTTGTAGGCTTCAATCGCTTCTTCGATCGGCGCTCCAGTTTGTTCCAGATCCAGGCCGCGCTGAAACCACGATTCGGCTTCGTGCCGTGACTGGACCTGCTTTGCCGAATCTGGCGCTGCCTTGGACTTGTTCTTAAACGACAGCAACTTTTTCAGGTAGTCGGAATCGAAATCGAACAACAACTGCCCCGTGATCGGCTCCATGCGTTGCCCGGCCACGTGGACGCCGATCTTCTTTCCGTCTGAGTAAACTTTGAGTTCCTTAAGCGGATTTGCAACGTCTTTTAGCTTAAGGCGCAGGGAAGTGAGAGCCTTGCGTATGTGCACTGGCGAAACTCCGCCTGTTTTCAGGCCGACCAGCGTGCGCAGTGCGATCAGGTCAGAGAATCCGTAAGTGTTTGAAAACAGGAGAAACTCCCGCTTTTCCCAACCTTTCAATTGGCGTTCGGAAACACCCACAAGCCGGCAAACTTCCTCGCGCGAGTAGGTCTGCTTCGCCATCGGGCTCTTCACGCGAGAATTGTAGCAAAAAACTTGTGTTTACGAAGATTTCGGAGTAGCTGCAGTCCTGCAGGTGTGCTTGACTTGGACTTCCAGTACATAGGATACTGGAGCGTAATGCAACTGAGTGTCAATAGCGGGTCAGCGCCGACGGGCCGCAAAACCCGCGAACATCAGCGCAGCCTGAAGGATTTGAAGCGGGGCGAATTCGGGATTCTAGACCGGCTTGAGCTCCCTGAGGATATGTCGCGGCGTCTGATGGAACTCGGATTTCTTCCGGGCACCCGGATTGTGGCAGCACACTGTGCGCCAGGCGGCGATCCCACGGTTTTTCGTGTGGATGGGTCAGAGATTGCCTTGCGCAGAGAAACCTCGTCGCACCTGTATCTTCGGCTTAATACCGAGCATTCGACGCACTCATGAGTGATTGCCATGACTGCTCCAGTTGTTCTTCAACTGGAACGGTCGCATCCCACAGTACGACCTTCACAACACAGACGGTCGCAGTCGTGGGTCCGCCCAATGCGGGCAAATCAACCCTCTTCAATCGCCTCACCGGACTCCGTCAAAAAGTAGCTAACTTCCCCGGCGTTACCGTGGAGCAACGCGTCGGACGCGCGAAGTTGGGTGGCAGTCGCGAAGTCACTCTGATCGATCTGCCTGGAGTTTACTCGCTGGTCCCCCGCTCCGAAGACGAACGCGTCACTTACGACGTTCTGCTCGGCCAAATGAAAGACGTGCCGCAACCCGATGCCGTGTTGCTGGTGCTCGATTCGACGAATCTGGCGCGCCATCTGGTGCTGGCTGCACCTATCCTCAGCCTGGGTCTTCCGACGCTCGTCATCCTCAACATGGCTGACGACCTGCGCAGTCGCGGGGGCGAACTGAATACCGAGGCGCTCGCGCATCAATTGGGCGCACCGGTGGTCCTGGTCAGCGCCGTGACAGGCGAAAACGTCGATGTCATCACGACTTTCCTAATGAGTCGCGCTCCTGCGCCGCTGCCGGTGGAACTGCCGGTTTTGCAGGATGTCCCGAAGTGCCGGGCGTGGGCCGCAAAAATGGGCATCGCACGCCGAGTATCTGCCTCCCGCGCCGCCGGTCTGGACGCGCCGGCTGGACTCCGTCTTCCTGCACCCGATTATGGGACCGATCGATTTTCGTCGTCGTGGTGGTCGCCGTATTCCAGACGATCTTCACGGGCGCCAAACCGCTGATGAACGGCGCTGCAAGAGCTGATCACCTGGTCGGGCGGCTGGATGGGGCGCTGATACCCAATGCGCTCCTGAAATCGCTTGTGATCGAGGGCGCATGGTCGGGCGTCGGCGCAATTCTGGTGTTTCTGCCGCAAATTCTGCTGCTGTTTCCTGTTCATTGGCGTGCTGGAAGATTCCGGTTATCTGGCGCGCGCGGCCCTGATTGCGGACCGCACCATGGCGCGAGTCGGATTGCAGGGAAAATCGTTTATTCCACTGCTTTCGGCGTACGCCTGCGCGGTGCCGGCGATTCTCTCGACGAGAACCATCGAGAACAAGCGCGACCGCATAGCAACCATTCTGATTGCGCCCTTCATGACGTGTTCGGCACGCCTGCCGGTCTATACTCTGATCATCGCGGCGTTTCATTCCGGATCGCCCGCTGGTGGGACCGTTTCTGGGTACGCAGGCTGGCGCGATGCTAGGACTTTACGTGCTTGGGTTCGTCGCTGCATTCATGACTGCCAGGCTGCTGAAGTCTTCCATCTTGAAAAGCGACCGCATGCCGTTCGTGCTTGAGATGCCGGCCTACCGCCGTCCAACGCTTGCGTTCGCTCGGCTTTGCGCTTGATCGATCGCGCGAGTGTTTTCCTGAGGCGCGCCGGAACCGTAATTCTGCCCAGTAGCATTGGTGCTGTGGTGCCTGGCGCACCTGCCTCTGCAAAACGGTAAGATTCCGCCGATTGAGCAGAGCCTTGCCGGTACAATCGGACGCACCGTGGAACCAGTGATCAAACCGCTCGGGTTCAACTGGAAGATCGGGATCGGGTTGATCACTTCGTTAGCCGCGCGTGAGGTTATTGTCGGAACGCTCGGGCACTATTTACGGAATTGAGGGCGGCCAGTCGGAAGGCATCCAGAAAGCCCTCCAGCGCGAACTCACGCCGGCGGGTGCCGTCGCGCTACTGATTTTTTTCGCTTTCGCCATGCAGTGCATGTCGACCATTGCCGTAGTGCGCCGCGAGACCGGCGGCTGGAAGTGGCCAGTACTGCAATTTACCTACATGGGCCTACTCGCGTATGTGGGCGCTTTCCTCTCCTTCCAACTGGTTAGCCGGATATTCGGCTGAGTACCGGTACCCCTAGGCCTTTTCTTTTTCATACAAATTTCGTAGAATACGATAGTCTAGGGTAAATACCCTAGACAATTTGGGCCACCTTCGATGAGACAAAGCTTTTGTTTTCTCGCTTGCCTTGCTTGCATTGTCTTTTGCAGCAACGGCAACACCTTTCGTAATTGGAGACCCATACCCGGGCACCAACGGCGACGTAATCGGCGAATTAGCAGATTTGACATCCGGCAAATCAGTTTTCTGCAACTGGATGCAACCCTGATTCAGGCGGAAATCGATCTGAACTACGATGGCGGTGACCTTGACCTCGGTCAGTTCCAGGTTGGCGGGGACTTGATGAATCCGGGTGATCTGCTGTTCAAGGTGGGCTCCGAGTACAAGTATGGCGTTGCCTTGCAGACCCATAGCAATTCTCCCAACGCAGCATCGGCCTACAATTCAGGTGGTTTCAATATCCTGGCTGGTGCTTTCTATCAGATCAATGTGGGTGGTGTGCTATCGGCGCACGAGGTTCTGGGCAATTCCTGCCTGGATTGCTACCGCCCGGATGAGAAGGTCTGGCTCTGGAACAGCGGCAATGGAAGCGTGACCAGGCTGCAGGATGCCGTTCTTGATCCGGTCACGGTGGTAAGGGCAAATCCGGGAATTCCGAACGATCCTGAACTACTGATTCGCATCGCATTCGTTCCGGACTCGGCCTTCATGCAAGCGCTGATGAACAACAACCTTTCAGTTCATTTTGCCGCGGCCACCTGCGCCAACGATATCATCGATGCTCGCATAGCCTCTGTGCCGGAACCGGCACCTGGCTGACAATTGGTGCCGGCCTGCTCGGACTCGGTTTACTGCGCCGTCGTCGCGCTTAGCGCGAATAGACCCGATCCACCGTGCTAGCATTGGGATTGGGTCGTCCGACCCAACTCTCATCATGCGAAACGTAGTGATCATCGGCTCCGGTTGCGCCGGAAACACAGCAGCGATTTACACGGCACGCGCCTCCCTGAATCCCCTCGTAATTGGTGGACACGAACCCGGCGGTCAACTGTCCTTAACCACGCTCGTGGAAAATTTCCCCGGCTTTCCGGAAGGCATCAACGGCCCGGACCTCGTCGAGAACATGAAGAAACAGGCCGAGAATTTCGGCGCGGAGTATCTGCATGGTTCGGTAATTGAGGCGGATTTGTCCAAGCGCCCGTTCCGTTTGAATGTCGATGGCGAATGGATTGAGACACTGACCTTGATTGTGGCGTCCGGCGCTTCGGCGCGCTGGCTGGGTCTTGAATCCGAACAGAAACTCGTTGGACATGGCGTTAGTTCCTGCGCCACCTGCGACGGGTTCTTTTATCGCGGCAAAAAGATTATGGTGATCGGCGGCGGCGACTCCGCGATGGAGGAAGCCAACTTCCTCACGCGTTTCGGTTCTGAGGTCGCGTTGGTCCATCGTCGCGATGAGTTCCGCGCTTCAAAGATCATGATCGACCGCGTGCGTGCGAATCCCAAGGTCACGATGCTGCTCAATACTGTTGTTGACGAGATCTTCGATGTCAGCCAGGGTGTCGTCACCGGCGTTCGCTTGCGCAATCTGAAAACTGACGAAGTCACTGATCGCGAAGTGGATGGCTTCTTCGTTGCCATCGGACACATTCCCAACACCAAGATTTTCAAGGGTCAACTCGACCTCGATCCGGACGGCTATATCCTTTCGCACGGCGGCGCGCGTACAAACGTGAAAGGCGTGTTCCATGCGGGCGACGTGCAGGATCGCACCTATCGCCAGGCGATCACTGCTTCAGGCGCAGGTTGCATGGCCGCCATTGAAGCGGAACGCTTCCTTGAGTCCGAGGGGCACTAAACAGATATACAATCAAACAGACCGCGATGCAGACGATTCTGGTTGTTGACGACGACGAAAGCTTGCGTGACACCATCGGCGTCATGCTGGAACAGGAGTCGTTTCGCGTGGTGCTCTGTGGCGACGGCACGGAAGGCCTGAACAGCGTTTTCACGCTCAAGCCGGACTTGTTGCTCGTGGATCTGCGCCTGCCCGGGATGAGCGGCATCGACATCTGCAAGCGTCTGCGCGCTGCTCAGGATAAAACTCCGATCATCGTCCTGAGCGCTGCCGCCGACGAACTCGATAAGGTGCTGTTGCTTGAGATCGGCGCAGATGACTACGTCGTAAAGCCTTTCGGCCGGCGCGAGTTGCTCGCGCGCATTCGAGCAGTCTTGCGGCGCACCGCGCCCGACATTCCCAAAGTGCTGCAATTTGAAGACGTCGAGGTGCACCTGGAGCGCCGCGTGGTACAGCGCAAGGGCGAAGAAGTGAAATTCACACCGGCGGAGTACAACCTGCTTGTGTACTTCCTGCAGAATCCGGATCGTCCGTTGACGCGCGACATGATTCTGAACTCCGTCTGGGGTTACGATTCCTTCCCGAATACGCGCACGGTTGACGCCCACGTTGTGAAGTTACGCCAGAAGCTGGAGCGCGATCCCAATGCTCCTCGTCATTTTCTCACCGTTCATGGTGTCGGCTACCGCTTCCTGCCCTGAGTTTACAAGCGTTTCCACGCACTGGGCACGCATTTCGATCAGAATGAGAGTAAGGGGTGCGGATGAAACGCGTTGTGCTTATCGTCGATGATTCCGATCAGACCGTGCTTACTCTGGAGGTGGCCCTTGCGCGCCTGGATGAAGTCGAAACGCGCTGGGCACGCGACGGGGCGGACGCGTTACGTATCCTTGCCGAGGCGGAGAACGGCGTCTGCGCGCTGATTACCGATCTCAACATGCCGCGGGTCGACGGCTTTGCCCTGATCGAAAAACTCCGCTCGGACCCACGCCGCCTGAAACTGCCAATTATTGCGGTCAGTGCGGGGACGGATCTGGGTGTGGGCGAGCGCGCCTGCAAGGCCGGAGCCGACGCCTTCTTCGCAAAACCATTCTCGCCTTCCCTCGTTCGGGATAAGCTGGAGCGATTACTCCATGAAGAGCGTTAGTAGTTCCCTTGTCATTTTTCTGGTCGCCGCAGGGGTTGCGGCGGCCCAGGCCCCCGGTGATCTCAACGCCGTGCTCGAGCGGCTGGACCGGTTGGAGCAGGAGAATAAGTCACTCCGCGGTGAGGTGCGACAGTTGCGGGACGAGGTCTCGGTTCTGCGCGGCGCTCCGCCTGGTGCGCCTGGACAGCCTACCACTTCACAGACCAATTCCGAGCGTCTCGATGTGCAGGAACGGCGCGTGGAAGAACTGGCCCAGACCAAGGTCGAGACTTCGCAGAAGTTCCCCATCCGCATCACTGGCATGGCGCTCTTTAACGCCTATCACAGCGGAACAAATTCGGGGAATTCAGAAAATCCGACCACGGCATCCACGACGTCCGGCAGTGCGCGAGCAGGCGCGACCTTCCGGCAATCCGTAATCGGCCTGGAGTATCACGGGCCCGTAACGATTTTCGGCGGCAAAGTGCGCGGATCGTTTTTCATGGATTTCTACAACTCTCCGCTGGAAGACTTCTACAGTTATGCGCGCGTAAGAACCGCGTCCATTGAGGTCGATTGGAAGTCACGCAGCCTGCTTGTTGGATTGGAAAAGCCGATGTTCGCCCCGCGCGAACCAACTTCGCTCTCGCAAGTCGGGATTTCGCCGCTGACCGGTTCCGGCAATCTCTGGCGCTGGATGCCGCAGGTCCGCCTGGAACAAAAGCTGAAGCTTGCGCGGGCAACCGAGTTGCGTGCGCAATTCGGTGTCATGCAGACCGGGGAGGATTATCCGGGCGCTGCGAATCCGGCGGGTACGATCGTTGAGCGCAGGCGTCCGGGTTGGCAGGGGCGCTTTGAAATTGCCCACAGGATTGATGAGGAGCGTCGCATCGAGATCGCTCCGGGCTTCCATTACAGCAGTTCGCACGTGAACGGGACAGGCATCCCATCGCAGCTGTTTTCACTCGATTGGTTTGCTAATCCAATCAGGCGCGTGCAGTTTAGCGGCGCGTTCTTTGCGGGGGAAAATGTGGCTCATTTCGGAGCTACGCGCCAGGGCTTCACGTTCCTGCCCGACGGCCGCATCATCCCCGTACGCGGAATCGGCGGTTGGGGCCAGCTCACGTTTCTTGCGACGAGCAAGCTCTCATTCAACCTGCTCAATGGGCAACAGGACGATCGCAACGCGGACTTGACTTCGCGCGGCCTCGCTAAGAATCTCACGTGGGGCGGAAACGCAATGTACCGTCTGGCTCCGAACGTGATTGTCAGTTTTGAAGCACTTCAATTGCGCACTACCTACCTGGAGCGGGGGCTCCGTCTCAATAATCGTTATGACCTGGCCGTTGCGTATCTTTTTTAGCGGACTGCTGTTATTGCAGTTGGCCGACGCTCAACATGCTGCTGTGAGCGGACGTGTGACCCTGGTGGATTCGCGCGAACAGAGTGTCCGCGCACGCAAGGAGTATTCAGGCGTGGTCGTTTGGCTGGAACCTGTGGGTGCCAGCGTCGCGCTGCCCCCATCAAAAAAACACACGATGTCACAGAAAGGGAAGAAGTTTATTCCGCATGTGCTCGCGATTCCGGTGGGCGCGACGGTAGATTTTCCAAACTTCGATCCGATTTTTCACAACGCCTTCTCAAACTTTGCCGGGCAACCCTTCGACACGGGGCTCTATCCGCCGGGCAGTTCGCACATCGTGAAATTTCACCGAGAGGGCGTTGTGCGAGTGTTCTGCAACATCCACTCGACTATGAGTGCCGTGATCGTTGTGGTCCGAACACCCTGGTTGACGATGACCAAGCCCGACGGCAGCTTTCGTATCGAGGGGATCACTCCGGGCGAATACACGTTGAAAGTCTGGCACGAGCGCGCGCCGGAAGCGACGCTGAAAGGACTTGTACGCCGTGTTCGCGTCGGTGAGGAAGGGCTGGCTCTTGATCCGATCGCTATTTCTGAATCGGGCTACCTGGAAGTGCCGCACAGCAACAAGTACGGCCACGAGTATCCGCCCAGTGTCCCCGATCAAACTGTCTATCCGGGAGCGCGAAAATGAGCTTTCGCCGTCTTTCGTTGTTTTGGAAGATCTGGCTCTCTACCTCTGTCTCGTTGACCGCAATCCTGATGATCACGGGATTGCTGCTGCAAAACAATGTTCTCGATATGACCTTCCGCAGTCTGGAAGAGGAAGCAAACGCGAGCTTCCAGGCATACGAATCGGTTTGGAAAACGCGCGCGGAAGCGCTTAGGTCCGTCGCTGCAATTCTGAGCAGCATGCCAAACGTACGCGCGGCATTCGGCACGCGCGATCAGGCTACTATTCAGGACTCAGCGGGTGAGGTCTGGGCCAAGGTGTCCGAAGATCTGCGCGAAACAGCGTTTTTCCAGGTCACAGACCCGAATGGGAATACCATCGCTTCACTCGATTCCGGGGTGCGCGCCAAAGTGCCGGGCACATGGCCGATCGTACGAACTGTTCGTGCCAGCTTTCCCACACAGGCCGCAGGATTCTTCGTGCGCGACGGAGAGTTGTACCAGTTGGTGTTGACACCGGTGTATGTTGACGCGGCCGGTGGCCAGGCACTGATCAACGTGCTGGTGGCGGGCTACAGCGTCAATCACGAGGTTGTACAGCGCTTGAAGGCTTCGACCGGAGGAAGCGAGTTTGTGTTTGAGGCCGGTGGCAAGGTATTCGCCTCAACGCTCAACCCTCGTGCGACGAATGTGCTGATCGGAAGTTTACAATCTCCACCCAGCCGTAGTGTCGTGAGCGATGGCGTTTCCGAATACCTGCCTCTTGTTAAGGATCTGATCGGTATAGACGGCAAGCCGGCCGGACGCGTCGGTATTTTCCGCTCGTTCGAGGGCGCACGGCAGCGCGTGGCTGAATTGCGCCGTAATGTGATCCTTATTTGGCTTGCGGCAAGCGGGCTCGGCCTTGCGATGACGTGGCTGCTGGCGCGCCGGATCGTTCAGCCGGTTAAAGAACTAGATCGTGCGGCTGCGGAAGTCGGACGCCAGAATTACGATTACCGGGTGAGTGTCGTCGGCGAGGATGAGTTGGGGCGCCTTGCCTCCACGTTCAATTCCATGTGCAGCAATCTGCAACTCGCGCGCGCGGAACTGATCCGGCAGGAGCGCATTTCCACAATTGGACGGCTTGCAAGTTCGATGGTGCACGATTTGCGGAATCCGCTCGCGGCGATCTACGGCGGTTCCGAAATGATGGTGGATACCGATCTTAGCGAAGCGCAGATGAAACGCGTTGCAGGCAATATATACAGGGCGTCGCGACGCATTCAGGATATGCTGCAAGCCTTGGTGAACGTATCGCGCAGCAAGGCTGGAGGGACGGAACTCTGCCGGATGCGCGAGGTCGTCATGGCGGCAGTCGATAGCGTTTCCGCCGTGGCCGAACAACAGCATGTTCGCATCAATGTGGATCTACCCGAACAGATCGAAGTTCCCCTGGAGCGCGCGCGCATTGAGCGTGTGTTCTTGAACCTGCTGGACAACGCGCTGGAAGTGATGCCTGAAGGCGGCGAGATCCAAATCGCAGCGCGCATCCTGGAAGGCGCGATACTCGTTGAAATACAAGATTCGGGCCCGGGCATTTCCAAGGAAATCCACGGGCAGCTTTTTCAGCCTTTCGTGACTTACGGCAAAAAGACGGGGATGGGTTTGGGCCTGGCGTTGTCAAGACAGACGGTGCTCGATCACGGTGGGGAAATGTGGGTAGCGGAAAGCCAGGGTGGGGCGAAGTTCTGCCTGCGGTTGCCACTCGCCCCCGCAGGCATTTTCAAGTGAGCGGCCCTAAAGCAGCGGCTTAACAGCGCGATCAATTTCCGCGTCGGACCAGCCGGACAATTTTACGTCTTTGTGCAGACTCCAGCGTTCGGCGTGTTCCACTGACGCGCCGGGTAGCACTTTCGTGATCGGTCCGATCGTCTCCAGTTCCAGAATGTCGGCGTTCGTGAACGTCTCCATGGATACGCCCATATCCGGGTAGGTCTTGCTCGGGTCCGCGGTGTAGCGTTTGATGAAGAGTTCGTTTTTCAGCAGGTACGCGCCCCACGTGTGCACGTTGAAGAACGCCGTCTTCTGTGCGTCCGTGGCTTTGGGGTCCTGCTTCAGGCCCATATACTTGAGGCTGAAACTCCAACGCGGATCGCCAAAATTGGTATAGGCCCACATGACTAGCGGATGCGTCGGCAGCAGCGCTTCCGGGTGCTTGCCGCGCGGCGGGAATCCAAAGATCGCCTGTCCGCTTTCGGCCATCATCGTCAGTGCCCAGGGTGCGAGTTCTATCGGAAACAGCGTGGTGTTTTTGATGCGATGGATCACTTCAACGCTGGTGCCAGAGGGCGCCAGACGCACGAGCATGGATCTTCTGCATCCCGGTCTCTTTTTCAACGGGTTGCGTGGCTTCCAGTTCACCATTACGCACTGCGATTGCTATGGGTCCGTTGTCGAGCGCGTAGCTTACCTTCTCATCTTCCGGGCCCACCCAAAGGCGGTGGCCGCCGCGCGGCATCCACGTCGTCTCGCCGCTCTTGCCCAATTCCGCTTTGAATTCTTTGAAGAGATTCTGTCCGCCGACGAACCCGAAGCGGATCACGCGCGGGCCAACATCGCCCGTAACGATCAATTCCACTTCTCCGTTCGAAACACGGTAACAATTCTGCCAGCCTGCATAGGCGGTTTTTTCGATTTTTACTGCTGCGGATAAGGTCATAGTTAGTAGGAATGCCAGTGCCAGGGGTTCCAGCATTTCAGGCCTATTATATGGCAGCCTTGACTTAGGTTGCTGGGCAGGGTTACGCTTCGGCTTTCGCGCAATGACTGATCGGATCACTGGATGAAGGTAGCGCTCGATGCAACTCCGCTTACCGCGGGTGTCGGGGGAATTGCGCGTTATACGGCGGAACTCCATCGCGCGTTGGTTGCCGAATTCCCGCAGAATAGCTATACGCTCATTTCCGATCAGGCCTTCGAAGGCCGAACCACGCCCTTGCCAAGAAACTGGATTGACCGCCGCTGGTGGCTCTTTGGCGCACAACGTGAAATGCAGCGGATCGGCGCCGATCTGTTCCACGGCACCGACTTTTCCGTGCCTTATCTACCACTGCGCCCGAGTGTGATGACGATTCACGATCTCTCGCCTTGGAAGAATCCGGCCTGGCACTTCGCCGCGAAGCGCGTCCGCCAGCGTGCGCCGTTGCTCGCGGGATTGGGAATTGCCACCATGATCATTACGCCTAGCGAGGCCATTCGTGGTGAAGTGATTGAGCAATTTCACGTTTCGCCGGCGCGCGTCGTTGCTGTTCCGGAAGCCGCTGCTCCGAATCTTCAGCCAGTGGAAGTCCCGCGCGGAAACTACTTGCTTTATGTCGGTACGCTGGAGCCGCGCAAGAATCTGCCGCTGCTGGTCGAAGCCTGGCGCGCTGTGTGTAAGAAACACGACGTGGAACTTGTGCTCGCCGGCCGTCGCCGTGAGGATTTTGCTGCATTGCCTTCCGAGCCAGGCCTGCGCGTGCTCGGCGAAGTCGCTGAGCGCGAACTCCCGGCGTTATACTCCGGCGCGCTTGCCTGCGTGTATCCCTCGCTTTATGAAGGCTTCGGGTTGCCTGTGCTGGAAGCGATGCAGTGCGGTGCGGCAGTGATTACGTCGCGCGATGCGGCGATTACGGAAGTCGCGGGCGGCGCTGCCGAGCAGGTCGACGCTGACGACAAAACCGGCTGGGTGCGAGCACTGCTGCGCGCAGCTACAGATACAGAATGGATTTCGAACCTGCGCCAACGCAGCCAAATGCGGGCGCGTGATTTCAACTGGGAGCGCACCGCGCGCCTGACGCACCAGGTCTATGAAGAGGCGGTGCGTCGCTTTGCCTAAGCAGCGTGCGCTGTTTCTAGCTCCGGAAGCGCCCTACCCCACGATAGGCGGCGGAGCCTTGCGCTCGGCGTCGGTGCTCGAATACCTGGCAGGCAAATACGAAGTCAACGTAATTCTGTTCCGGCAACAGCATCAAAATATTCCGCTATGCCCGCCTGCGGCCCGCCTGCATGTGATCGATCTTACTCAGCACGCGCGGCATCCGTTTGCCCGGGCCCAGCGCAATATCGGCAGATTAGTGCGTGGCGCGCCGCCACTAATTGACCGTTTTTCGGGATACGGCGCTGAGGTCGAAGCTTTTGTTCGCGGCCACGAATACGAGGTGGGCATGGTCGAACACTTCTGGTGCGCGCCGTATCTGGACCAGCTGTCAGCCGTTTGCCGGCGCACGGTGCTGGATCTGCACAACATTGAATCCGACTGGCACGCCTGCTGCGCCCAGAGTGAGCCTTGGGCGCTCGCCGCCATGCTGCGCCGTTTCGGCGCGAAGGCTCTTGAGATGGAACGTATCTGGCTTCCAAAGTATTCCTGCGTGCTGGCGTCTTCGTCCGCGGATATTAAGCAAGTGGCTGCAATCGCTCCCGGTGTGCTCGCCAATTTCTGCCCGAATACCATTCCATACGTCATCGAACCGCCGCACGGCAAAGACGACGTGATCGTATTTTCGGGCAATCTGGAATATTTGCCCAATATTCACGCCGTCCAATATTTTTATTCGAAAATCTGGCCAATTTTGTCCGAACGGCGTCCGGGGCTTCGCTGGCTCCTGGTGGGCAAGAATCCGCACGCGGTCGGGCGGATTATCGGCGGCGACAGCAGGATCGAAGTGACCGGTGCGGTCGACAATGCAATCGCAGAATTGGCACGCGGCAAGGTCGCGGTCGTTCCGATACTGTCCGGCAGCGGTACCCGGCTGAAAATCCTTGAGATGTGGGCGGCAGGCGTGCCGGTGGTTTCGACGAGTTTTGGCGCCGAAGGATTGGGTACCGTAAACGGCGAGCATCTGCTGATTGCTGACGAACCAGCGGTATTCGCGTCACACGTATTCGACCTGCTCGAATCTCCGCTGCGGTGCCGAAAACTTGGCGCTGCCGGACGTCTTTTCTATGAGCAACACTACACTTGGCAGACCGCCTGGAAACACTTGGAACAAGCTGGTATCTGAGCTGATTTGATTAGCTGCAATCTCCCGTAAACCTCTATACTATAAAGACTGCATGCGCTTTTCGGTTGACGCTCACGCTATTGGGCGGCACTTGACGGGGAACGAGGTCTACATACGAAACCTGTTGAACGGGTTCGCGTCTCTAGACCAAAGCTCGGAGTTTATCGCCTACCTGTCAGTGAACGGCGCATCGACTTGGGTTCCCAAAGATTTCACCGTGAAGCACGTCGCGGACAACCCGTTTTTGCGGCTTGGACGGGACATCACGCGGCACGTGCGCGAGGACCGTCCAGACCTGCTGCACGTGCAATACACAGCTCCGCTCGGCTGTCCCGTACCGGTCGTGGTGAGCGTTCACGACGTGAGCTTCATCGAGCATCCTGAATTCTTCAGTTGGCCGCGCCGCATTCAGTTGAAATGCACAGTAGAGCGCACGGTCAGGAACGCGGCAAAAGTACTGACTCCCAGCGAGTTTTCGCGCGACGCCATCATCCGCTGTTACCAGTTGCCACCTGAACGCGTAATTGCCATTCCGAATGCCGTCTCGCCGGCTTTTCGTCCAATCGCGCGAGAAGCAGCGCAAGGTCTGATCCGAACGCGCTTCGGTATTCCAGGACCGTACGTCATGATGGTGGGCGACCTGCAACTCAGGAAGAATCAGGTCGGCCTGGTTGAGTCGTTCGCAGCAATGCTGCGCGCGCACCCGGAGTTGCCGCATGACCTCGTGCTGGTTGGCAAGCAGACAGGTTACACCGCTCAGGTGCAGGCCGCCGCTGAGAAAGCCGGAATCGGGCGCGTGTCCACTACACGGGATTCGTCAGTGACGAGGATCTGATGCAGCTCTACGGAGCCTGCGACCTGTTCGTGTTCGCGTCATTTTACGAGGGCTTCGGAATCCCGATTCTGGAAGCGATGGCGTGCGGGCGCGCCGTGGCCTGTTCCCATACTTCAGCCATGCGCGAAGTGGCGGACGGCGCGGCGATTCTGTTCGATCCGTACTCACTCGACCAGATGACGCGTGCAATGTTGGATCTGCTGCTAGACTCGGAGTTAAGACTGCGGATGGAACGCCTCGGCGTCCAGCGTGCGGCCCAGTTCAGTTGGACGAAGTCGGCGAAAAGGACACTGGAAGTTTACTACGAGGTCGCGGGCAACGGACACGCCGTACCCCATCCCGTCCATCCGATTTCCGCATTAAGACCATGATTTACCCTCTTCTTTTGATTGCGCTGTTGCTCGCGGCGCCCGCTCCCTCAATGGCTCAAGCTCCAGCGGATGAGGTGTTGCCATATGCGATCAACTGGCCCAGCGGCGACGCC
>CAWCAT010000038.1:0-77857 GCA_963793625.1 Bryobacteraceae bacterium
AAACGTCCGCACCGACCTCGAATGTATAGCTGCGGCGTCACCTGGCACATCAAGGAAATATTTCCAGCCTCGCGGAATTCGCTGAAGTCGGCCAGCTGAACTCGATCTCCAGAATTCGAATCTTGCATCGGCGCGCTCAACGTTCCGGAATAGACAGCCTTACCATCACTACCTCGTTTCAATGAGAAGCGCTCCGAAGGATTGCTGGAAACAACAACAGCAAGCTTCCGTGCTTGCGAAAGGTAACCAGCCTGATCCACCTTTATTGCGGCCGTTGGCTCGGCAGCAGCCCACATCGCAGATGTTAGAAGAAATATGAAGACAGAGCGCACTCTCGCGATGCTATCACGGGCACAGCGAAAATTGTAAGAATGTATTGGGATGTCTCTATGAACACAATTTCCAGACGTACTTTTGGCTACCTCGCCGGTGCGGGTCTCGCCAGCCTCCTGCAGGCTGCAGGCAAGATACCGATCGGCGTGCAACTATATTCCGTTCGCAAGCTGTGTGCGGCGGATCTTCCAGGAACACTCGCTGGGGTCGCCAAGATTGGCTTCCAGGGTGTTGAGTTTGCGGGCTATTACGATCGCACCGCGCCCGAATTGCGCAAGATGCTCGATGACAACAACCTGAAATGCTGCGGCACACACATTGGCATTGACAATCTGATTGGCGACAAGCTCGCTCAGACCATGGAATTCAACAAGGTCATCGGAAACCGCAACTTGATCGTTCCCGGCTTGCCGGAGAAATACCGCAAGACCGCCGACGCATGGCGCGAGACGGTGAAGATATTCAACGAGGCCTCCGAGAAGGCAAAGCCACTCGGAATGCGCGTTGGGTACCACAATCACTCGATCGAATTTCAGCTGCTTGATGGTGAGATCCCGTGGGACATCTTCTTCGGCAAGACCAATAAGGATGTCGTCATGCAACTTGACATCGGACATTGCGTGCACGCCGGCGGAGATCCTGTTGCGGTGATGAAGCGCTACCCAGGCAGGGCGAAGACGGTTCATGTGAAGGAGTACAACGCAAATAAGAAGGATGCGCTGATTGGCGACGGCGCAGTGAAGTGGCCGGAGGTGCTTGAAGCGTGCGAGGGAGTTGGCGGCACGGAGTGGTACATCATCGAAGAAGAGAGTCTCGCCTACCCCGGACTCGACGGCATCGAGCAGAGCCTGAAGCGCCTCCGCGCGATGGGGCGCTAGCCGCACATTCATCATGGACGCAAGCAAACTACGAGCCTGGTGGTGGCACAAACAGGCGCTCGATGGAAACTCCGCAGGGCAGACACCTGCGGAGTTGTTGACAACGACAGGCTGGGCGCGATCCGTTGCTGGTGCGGGCCCTTACCTCACGCTGTTCGCACGCGGCGGCTTCAGCCGAGCGTTGATAGATAGTGCAGTGGCCAAACTTGAAATTCATGAACTGCCCAGTGCCCGCGGCTGCACTTATGTGCTGCCGGCGTGCGACTACGCGTTGGGTTTGCGCGCTGGTCAGGCATTCAGCGGCGGCGACATGAAGGTCGCACTCAAGCTCGGCGTGACTTCAACGGAGATTTACAAGCTGTGCACCGCCGTCGTTGATGCGCTCGCGAAAGGTCCACTTGCACCCGACGCATTGCGTGAGGCCACTGGCGGCGCCGCACGCAGCCTCGGCGAGGAAGGCAAGAAGAAAGGACTCACGACCACGCTTCCGCTTGCGCTCGGCAGGTTACAGTCCGAAGGCGAAATCCGGCGCGTGCCCGTAAATGGCCGACTCGATCAGCAGCGCTACAGCTACACTTTGTGGCGTCCGAACCCGCTGGAGAAGTTCAGACTGACTGCAGACGAGGCGTATGTGGAACTCGCTCGCCGCTACTTCCGCTGGACTGGACCGGCGAGTCCGGCGCACTTTCAATGGTTTTCTGGACTCGGCGTCAAGGCAGCCAAGCTGGCTATCGAACCGCTGGATCTTGTGCCGGTCGAGGAGGAAAGCGATCTTCTGATGTTCCGCGATGACCTCGAAGACTTCCAGACTTTTAAAGCATCCAAGACCCCTCAGTATGCACTCGTGAGCAGTTTGGACGCCTTGCTGCTGCTGAGACGCGACTTAATAAGTGTTTTGGCGGAAGCGGATCTTAAACAGGAGGTAGGCCGCCTTTCTGACTTGCCAAGCCACGCGATATTCGATCGCGGCAGGCTGGTTGGTCTCTGGGAATACGACACCGAGACCGAATCGATTGCGTACAAGACATTCGGCAGTGCCGACAAAGCTCTGGAGCAAGCAGTTGCACAGACAGAAGCGTACATCCGCACCGACCTCGGCGACGCTCGATCCTTCAGTCTCGACAGTCCGAAGAGCCGCGCGCCTCGCATTGCCGCACTTCGGAAATCCGCATCCTAATAAGCGCGATAAGCTGTAGGGATGCGTTTTGCATTGCTCGCGTTGGCGCTCCCGTTGTGTGCGCAGCCGCATTTACTGCTCGATAAAAGTGACGTCGTTCGCATCCAGGCACTTGCTTCCAAGGAAACGTGGGCTGCGGAAATCCGCAACGACCTGATTCAACGAGCCGACCAATGGCCCGCCCCGCACGTTCGCGAATTCGGACTCAGCGAGTGGGCGCTTCCCAAAGAAGGAGCCGGCTGGTCGCACGCGTATGTGTGTCCGGAACACGGTATGCGTCTCACGCAGAAGGCCGGGAAAAATCTCTGTCCAGTTGATGGCAAGGATTATCACGGCTGGCCTGTAGACCACGTCGTGTATATGCAGCGCAACGGCGACAACGCACGGGCCTCGCGCGATTTGGGGCTGGCATGGCAGCTCACTGGCAAGCCGGTCTACGCCGAGAAAGCGCGGCGCATCCTCAACGCCTATTCCGCGATTTATCCGACGCTGCCAATCCACGACAACACGAATCGAATCGACACGCGCACTGGCGCGCGAATCATGTCGCAAACTCTTTCCGAAGCCTCATGGCTTGTACCGCTTGTGTTTGCGTACGACCTGGTACGCGAAACCATGACTTCTGCCGAGCGGGCGCGCTTCGAAACAGACGTGCTACGCAATGCGGCTGCTGTGATTTCGCGCCACAACGCAGGCAAGAGTAATTGGCAAAGTTGGCACAATGCGGCATTGCTGGCTGTCGGTGTGACGGTCGCCGATCGAGATCTCATCAACAAGGCTATCGATGGTCCGGGTGGGTTCAAATCTCAGTTGCGCGAGAGCATTACGCCGGACGGCCCCTGGTACGAAGGCGCCTGGGGTTATCACTTCTTCGCATTCGAGCCACTGATGCTGACTCTTGAGATGGCCCAGCGCGCGGGTGTCGCAGTACCTGAGTCCGCTGCCCTGAAACGCATGCTGGACGCGCCGCTGCGCAGTGTCTTCCCCGATGGCACACTGCCGAATTTCAACGACTCCAACATCGTGCGCCTCGCCGGATCGGCGCGGCATTACGACATCGGCTATCGACTTTTCAAAGAGCCGCGTTATCTCGCGGTAGTTCGCGGATCCAAGCGTTCGTTGGATTCGATGCTCTGGGGAGCACCGTCACTGGCGGCTGCGGAGTCTCCGAAACTCGGCAGCGAACTCTTGCCTGCCGCGGGTATCGCCACGCTGCGAGTTCGCGAGAGCGACCACACGCTCGCCATAAAGTTCGGTCCACATGGGGGCGGCCACGGCCACTTCGATAAGCTCTCGTTTGTCAGCTTTGCGAACGGCAAGCATCTCGCTGCCGATCCCGGCACGCAGGCGTACGCCGCAAAATCACACGCCACCTGGGACAAACTGACCGTTGCGCATAATACGATCACAGTCGATGAGCATACGCAGGTTGAATCGACCGGTCGTTTGCTTGATTGGACTCCACTCCCGTCAGCTACAATGATCCGGCTCTCGGCGGGTCCCGCCTACCCAGGCGTCGAACTCGAACGGACCATCGTCCACACAGCCGGCTACACGCTGGACATTTTCAACGCGCGTTCCACTGATTTAAAGCCGCATCATTTCGATTGGCTGTATCACAACTATGGCAAGCTCTCTTCTGCGCTAGAGTTTGCGCCTTACGCTGATCTGCCGAGGGCCAGCGGCTATCAACACCTCACCGAAGCTGCGGCTGTGCACACGGCCGATTCCTGGCAAGCGACATTTGCGCAAGAGGAAGCCAATGTACGATTTCAAATGATCGGAGAGCCGGGGACTACGGTGCTCTCTGGCCAGGGTCTTGGTCCCGATCTTCGAGTACCGGTGCCGTTCGTGATGGCACGCAGGCGAGGCACGGAGGCGCACTTTATTGCGCTCTATGAGCCGTACACAACCCAGCCGCTGATCCGCTCTCTGCGCAAGTCATCGCCGAATTCATTTGTTATTGAAGCCGCTAACAAGACCGACGAAATCTCTCTTGAAGCAGGCAAGTTCAGCCTCTACCAGAAGCTCGGTGGGAAGCCCGCGCGTCTGATTGTGTCAGGGGTTACCCGGCACGCCCTGGTTGAGTTCGAGAAGCCGATCGCTTTGCAAGTCAACTGGTCCAGCGATGGCAGGACCGTGAATCTCAGCACCTCGGAACCACTCACCCAAAAAATCCGCCTACGTGCTAGCGCAGCCAGCACATTCACATTGAACGGCAAACAAGTTTCAGCCCAACGCGACGGCGATTATTGGACCATCTCACCCCAATGAAGAACATAATTGCACTCGGATTATTGATCCTATCAACGACCCTGTCCGCTGCCGAATACCCTGGCACGAAGGACCTTTGGAACGGTTATCAGCGGCACGTGTTTCAGCATGAAGGCCGTCAGTGTTATGTAGTCGAGCCGAAGAAAGAAGCAGCCGGCCGGCCCTGGATTTGGCGTGCGCGGTTTTGGGGACATCGTCCGGAGGTCGATCTCGCGCTACTGGACAAGGGCTTCCACGTCGCTTACATGGATGTTGCCGAGATGCTCGGTAACAGCAAAGCGGTGGCCCACTGGGACAGCTTCTACAAACTTTTAACCGAAGATCATGGTCTTGCGAAAAGGCCGGCGCTTGAGGGCATGAGCCGTGGCGGGTTGTACATTTATTCGTGGGCTTCAGCAAATCCTGAGAAGGTCGCTTGCATGTATGCCGATGCCCCGGTCTGTGACATCAAGAGTTGGCCCTTGGCTCTGCGTTCTGGCAAGGTCGATCCGGGCGGGTGGAAGATGGTGGTTAGCGCCTTTGGTTTTCAGAACGAAGCCGAGGCGCGCGAATACAAACGCAATCCGGTTGACCTGCTGGAACCGCTCGCAAAAGCAAAGGTTCCGCTGCTTCACGTAACGGGCAACGCGGATTTCGTTGTTCCGCTTGAAGAGAACACGGCTGTTATCGAACAGCGCTACAAAGCACTCGGGGGAGACATCTCAGTAATCATCAAAAACGGTATTGGCCACAAACACGGCCTTGATGATCCCACGCCAATCATTCAGTTCATTCTGAAGCACACGCTTCAGGACCCCGTCACTGTGGTTCCTCCGTTCCAGGACGGCGATGTAGTCACGTTCATCGGCGACAGCATCACGCATTCTCGCAAGTGGCACAAGTACGTCTCCGACTATTACCTGACCCGCTTCCCCGAGAAGCAGATTCAATTCCTGAACGCAGGCCTTTCCGGTGACAGCGCCGGTGGAGCAGTGCGGCGTTTAGACCATGACATTCTTCCAGGAAAGCCAAATGTGGCCGTAATCATGCTCGGCATGAACGATGTCAGCCGCAACCTATACGCGGAGGGATCGGCCAGCGAGGAGAATCTTGCGGCCCGCCGTAAAGCGCTCGATCAGTACAAGACGAGCATGACCCAGTTGGTCGAAAAACTCTCGAACAACTGTATCAAGCGATTCGTGTTCGTCACTTCTTCGCCGTTCGACGACACAGCGCGCATTGCTACAACGAACCTTCCCGGCGTGAATGATGCTTTACGCCAGACCCGCGCTGTCCTGCATGAACTCGCCGTGCGCACAGGCGGCACCCTCGCCGAATTCCAGGCTCCGATGACAGAGCTGAATTTGGAGCAGCAGAAGAAGGACCCTGCCTACACGCTGATCGGAACCGATCGCGTGCACCCGCTGGATCCAGGCGTGCTGGTGATGTCTTACCTGTTTCTAAAGTCGCAGGACGCGCCTGCGATCGTTTCGAAAATCACGTTGCCGGCGAAGGACGGAGCCGGCGAATGTATTCGCTGCCAGCTCTCCACGATAACCCGGAAAGAAGGGACCTGGGCAGTTGATGTCACCGAATCCTCACTGCCCTTCCCTGTCGAAGAGTCTTCCAGAGCTGCTCTGGCGCTAGTGTCAATCGAAACACAACTGAATCAACAGGTGCTAACGCTCGCAGCTGCGCCAGTCGGACGCTACCGATTGCTGATCGATGGCAACCAGATAGACGAATATTCTCACGAGGCGCTCCGGCGAGGCGTGAATCTGGCCTTCGAGGCGCGGACGCCTCAGTACATCCAGGCTCAAAAGATCTCTGCATTGAACGAAGAACGGCGCAAGTTGGCGGTCTCGTTACGCGACGTGGTAAAGGTGGAAGAGACCATTATCAGACGTCGTGACATTTCGCTCGATGATCCGAAAGTCAAAGAAGCGATAGCTGCTTTCATCGACAAGCTGAAGCAATCGAATGCCAGCAGCCTCGGCTATTACAGCGGACTAGTGGAAAGCTATTACAGGCTCAAACCTGCAGTTGCAGAGATGCAGAAGCAGTTCCAAGCGCTCACTAAACGCTTGAGTGAGATGAATCAGCCGTCCCCACATCGTTTCGAAATTCAGACTATCGTGGCCCCGTGAAGTCGGTGTAACAATTCGCCGATTTCCGCCTCTACTGGACAGTAGCTAAGATCGCTGGGACCGCAACGTGGCTTTTCTGCTGACGACCATAGTCCTGGGCAACATCTTTTTTGGGAATTAAAGTTTTCGAATACTATGAGAAGTTCCACGAAGGCCACGTTCCCGGTACAGGTCTTATCCACAGTGGAACTGTGCTTCTACTTCGCAGGTTGTGGGCATCGGGCCTGGTTGCCGTTATGGCCTCGGCCCCTTCAACCTTATTGCTGCACTGCCAATCGCCCTTTAAAACACTGCTGGTCGGACTGTTCTTCATGGATCTTCATGATTTGTGTAACCAAATTGCCGATTCTCGATCTTATGTGAGAGGCGGGAGTCGCTGGAGCTTCGCAATTGCCAGCGCCCCTACGCCCTCGAAGTCTTACGGAGGCTGCTATGTGCGATTACTCTCTCATGTCTTTACCCAACCGGCTCGCGGTTGCGGATGAGAAACTCGTGTCGTACCGCTTCTCGAGCGGCACAATTGGATTCGCCTCCCCAGCGGATCTCGAACCAGTACTGACCCTCCACAGCAGGGAGCCGTGGAGCCTCAAGGGCATCTGGAAACGCATAGTTGGTGTACTGGATCGCCCACCAGTCTGTGCTGTGTGCATCCCTCCGGGCGCGCGCCTGCTGTTCAGCAACATTCCTGAACACTTGCAGCACCGTTGGGATCTGCAGAGCGTTGAAACGGCGACCTTCATCCAGACATCTGCACTGGAGAACACCCACCGAGATGGTGTGATGTTCTCGAACGGACGTCAGGCGTCGCTACAAGAACTACCCCCGGGGCAGAAGGTGCGTGTGGTCAGCCTCTCAGCGGTGGAAGAATCGAGCTCGCCGCGGGAAAGCGTCCACCAGCGCCTGTGATCTCGTTTATGAGCTGCCGGAGCTAAAGGTTCCGGCGGCTCACTTTGCTGCACCATAGGTCCGGCTCGTGACCGAGTCCGGGCGGGCGGATTGGTGCGGCTTGTCAATGACCATGGCCTCCGGACCCAACCCTACGAACGGGATACCACGGGATAATTCGACCGATGACGAGTTCGCCGAGATCGATCACGTCGGCATGATTCGTCGTGGCATGATACTGCTACTGGCCATTGCGATGCTGGCCTTGGCCCAGCCCCCAATGACGCAACGCGGCTCGCCGCTTGGCAGCAGGACCTCGATAAGACCCTGTTAACGCTAACGACGCTCGACCGCAGCTTTTCACCGGCCGCCCGCCAACGGCTCAATCGCACACTGGCAGACATGCGGAAGGCACTGCCGCACCTGAACGACCAGCAGGTGATCGTGGCACTGGCCCGCGCCATCGCTATCGGTGGCAATGCACAAGCGGTTTACCTTCTACGCAATCGCACAGAGCTGCGGCGACTGCCTATCCGCATCCACTGGTTCGACGACCCTCGCCAAGGGGCGAAAGCCGATCACAGCCTTTGGGTGGTGAGGGCCACGCCAGAATACCGCGACCTGCTTCGCTGCCGCGTCACGCGAATCGGCAAGACCGACCCTGCCACGGCTCGCAGAGCCGTGGCAGGGCTATTCGCCGGAAACGAGTCGTGGCGCGACTACAAGAGCGTCTACTACCTTACCAGCCCGGAAATCCTGTTCGGACTCGGGCTGGTGAAGGACATGGAGATGCCAGAGTTCGTCTTCGATTGCGGCGGCCGGGCTGTCACACGCACGCTTCGCCCGCTTCCGCTTCTCAAGAGCACAGCACCGGTAGAAGCATGGTGGGACTTGGCCCCGGCCGGACCATCTCCGCCTGGCGCGGAATGGGTTTCCGCGCTCGAAGTCGAGACGCCGCTTTATCTGCGCCGTCCTTCCACGCACTACTGGTTCGAGCCACTCGACCGCGACCGTACGATCTACTTCCAGCACAACCGCTCGCAGCAGATGCCGAACAGTGAGCGCTTCGGGGATTTCGCAAAGCGCCTGCTCGAAACGCTTGCCTCGCCGTCCGTCGAGAGATTTGTGGTGGACTTGCGGTTCAACACCGGCGGCGATGGCGGAATCGCCGCCCAGTTCTATCGCGACATTGCCGCACTCGATCGTTTCCATGGGCCGGGCCAACTCGTCGTTATTATCGGGCGCGCGACTTTCTCGGCGGGCATCTTTCACGCATGCCAACTTCGCGAGAAGACGCGCTCGACATTTATTGGCGAGCCTGCCGGCGACTGGCTTGATTTTTGGGCAGAAGGCAGTAACGTCGTCCTGCCCAATTCGAAGCTCACGGTTCACTACTCCAACAGGTACCACAGCTACTCACGCCGCGACCCGCCAGAACTGCGGCCGTACTTCAGTGACCTCAGCGTAAACGGCGATCGTCTTCAGCCCGATGTCCACGTCCTGCAAACCGCCCCGCAGTTTTTCGCCGGCCGCGATTCGGCTTTGGAGGCGGCGCTGAAGCCCAGCAGTCGTCGTGCAGGGCGCAGGTCCGAAACGGTGGACACCACGTGGCAGGCGCGTTCCTGCTTGCAAGCGAAAGCGCACGGCCTATCACTTACTTCGAGACCGCAAGCGCTCCGTTGAGTTCATACGATCCGCCGGCTTTGGCCTGCACTTGAATTTCCTTACCCGCGTAGCGCACCTTGAGCGGCTTCGACTCCTTCGAACGGATCAGCGCCTTCTGCAGCTTGCCTGCCTGCCAGGTGATGTCCACTTCAAAACCGCCACGGGCACGGAGTCCCGTAACTTTTCCGTTGGCCAGAACAGTCGGCAGAGCGGGTAACAGATGCACGATGGCGGATTGCCCCGACTGGATTTCAGTGGTGTCCGTCGGCTTCGCGTATGGATCCTGGCTCTGCAGCAACATCTCTGCGATTCCGGCGGTTGCTCCGAAATTGCCGTCGATCTGGAATGGCGGGTGAGCATCGAAGAGGTTCGGATACACACCGCCCTGCATTCGTTCAGAGCCCACCGGACGCAGCAGATTCCGCAGGATGACGTAAGCATGCGGGCCGTCCAAAAAGCGTGCCCACAGATTTACTTTCCAGCCCATCGACCAGCCGGTCGCCGCATCACCACGAAACTCAAGCGATTTCTTCGCGGCAGCAAACAGATCCGGGCTGCCCCACGGCGTGATGTCCGCGCCGGGATAGACGCCCCACAGATGCGATACGTGGCGGTGGTTGTTCTTGGGATCGTCCTTATCTTCGAGCCACTCCTGTAACTGGCCGTACTGGCCAATTTGGTTCGGCGCGATCTGCTTGCGCAAATCGAGAAGCTTGGCGCGCAGTACCGGATCGACATCCAGCAACTTGCTTGCGGCCGCGACTTGACCGAACAGACTGCGAATGATCTGGTGGTCCATCGTGGGACCCATAACGAGTCCGCCCTGCTCTGGCGAGTTACTCGGGCCCGAAATGAGCCAGCCTTTTTGTGGATGCTTCACGAGCGTATCAACGAAGAACTGCGCGGCACCTTTCATCAGCGGATACGCTGTCGCGCGCAAGAACTCCTTGTCGCCCGTGAACAGGTAGTGATCCCACAAGTGATGCGATAGCCAAGCGCCGCCGGTCGGCCAAATACCGTGGTTCGATGCATTGATGGGAGCGGTCCCGCGCCACAGGTCGAAGTTATGATGCAACACCCAACCACCCGCGTCGTAGTGCTCTTTTGCAGTCTTTGCGCCTGAAGCCGCAAGCTCCTTCATCGCAGTGAACAGCGGCTCATGGCACTCGGAAAGATTGGTCACCTCAGTCGGCCAGTAATTCATCTGTACGTTGATATTGCATGTGTACTTACTGTCCCACGGCGGTCGATTAGACTCGTTCCACAGACCCTGCAAATTGGCTGGCTGCCCGCCTTTGCGACTGGAGCCGATCAGCAGATAACGTCCGTACTGAAACAACAGCGTCACTAGTTGCGGATCTTTCCCTTGACCGAAAGCAGCGATGCGCTCGTTCGTCGGAAGAGCGCTCGAATCCGAAGTCCCCAGATCGAGAGAAACGCGCCGAAACAGTTTCTGGTGGTCCGCAACGTGTGCCGCGCGCAAACTGGCGAAACTCTTTCCGCGCACGCCTGCAAGTGTGTCGTTATTCTTTTTGACCGGATCGGCGGAGGCGTCATTATAGGTTTTGAAATTTGTTGCGCCGGAGAGAATCAAAGTCACCGAGTTCGCTCCGGTCACAGCGATCCCACCACCGCGACTCTCCTGCGTCCCGCTATCTACGATCACTAGCAGGCGTGCTTCGAAGCGAATATCAGAATTATCCACCTTGCCGCTCATCGACAATTCGCTCTTCGATAGTGCCTTGATCGTTTCGCCGACATGGGCGCTCTTCAGCGAGGCCTTGAAATCGAGACTGCCCGGCTTCGTCGCAGTAAGGCGCACGACAATCACCTGCGCGGGCCAACTGGCTAAGACCTCGCGGCGATAGCCTACGCCCGCGTGCGAGTACTCGACGTTGGCAGTTGCGGTATCCAGATTGAGGTCGCGCCGGTACTCTGTGACGTCCTTTTCCTGAACTTTAGGAAACTCCAGCATGAGATCGCCGAACGCCTGATAAGCTTTCTGTCTCAGGGGAATGCTCATGAATTCCTTGTTCGCCAGCGCTTCAGCTTCCTTCTGTTTGCCTTGAAAAAGAAGTGCGCGGATTGCGGCAAGGTGCTTGTAAGCGCCGGGATGCTGGTACTCATGGGGGCCGCCTTCCCACACAGTGTGTTCATTAAACTGGATGCGCTCGGAGGCAACACCGCCGAAGACCATCGCGCCTACTCGGCCATTGCCGACGGGTAGCGCCTCAACCCACTTCGTCGCGGCTGCTTTGTACCACAAGGAAAGCGGTTCACCTGCGACACCTGCTCCCGATAGCGCCAGCAGCGCCATTCCCGCGAATCCAATTTTCTTCACAGCAAACACTCTCCTGGAGTAACCGCTACAGTTCACGATTATACAGTCCCACTCTGCGTGAAGTGGTGTCATAATGACTCTTCTCATGAAACTGCTTACCAGTATTGGCCTTCTGCTGACAATTTCGGGCAGCCTCAGCGCAGCCGAGTTATCGATTCGCAACGAGAGCCTGCAACTACGCGTTGACGCATCCGCGAACTCGTTCTCGCTTACCGCGATAGGTCAGTCAAAACCGATTGTGCGCGCGGGGAGTCTGCGCGAGACAGGCGGAAAAGCACGGATTGTTGCTGCGACGGACAAGTTTTTTGGCAAGGGTCAGGCGATCGAGATTATTCATCCCAGCGGCAACAACACCCAACTTCAGGTGTACCCGAAGCTCCCGTTCGTCCTTTTCCGCTCGACACTAAAAAACACCGGCTCAGAGATCAGCATCACGGACAGAATTCGTCCCCTCGGCTTCGCTGTTGACCTGGGAGTCGCGCCTGGTGCATTGAACGTGCTCGGCACTGGCGGACTTGCGGCATCAGCAAAAGCGCCGGGCAGTTACATGTGGGTGGCCATCGCAAATCCACAGACACGCAACGGGATTGTCGCGGCATGGCTGACGAGCTATCGCGGCAGCGGCGTGCTCTTTCCGGAACTGAAGGACGGCACGCTCCGGGTGGATGCGCAGATTGATTACGGCAAACTCCGCGTGAAGCCAGGCCAGACGGAGAATCTGGAAACATTCGCGCTGGGCTATTTCGCGGATGCACGTTTCGGACTCGAAGCGTGGGCCGATGCAGTCGCGAAGGTGCATGAAATCAAACTGCCGCCGCAACCGCTCGGGTACTGCACCTGGTATCACGCGCGCGCATCTACCGACGCCAAGTTGGCGATTCAGACTGCATTCGCCGCAAAGAATCTGAAGCCTTACGGATTCGGATTCGTGCAAATCGATGACGGTTGGCAGGACGGCGTGAAAGCCAACGGGCCGAAGAAGAACTTCACGCAGGTTGATCCCAAGGGCCCGTATCCAACCGGAATGAAAGCCACGGCCGACAATATTCGTGCGCAGGGATTCGTACCCGGCATCTGGTTCATGCCGTTTGCTGGAACGTATAACGACCCTTGGTTCAAGGATCATCAGGACTGGTTCCCCAAGCGCGCAGACGGCACACCCTATGACGTGTTTTGGGGCGGCACGAGTCTCGACATGACGCACCCCGGGGCTCGCGAATACGTCAGCGGTATCGCGCGCCGCTTATCAAAAGAGTGGGGCTATAAGTATTTCAAAATGGATGGCCTCTGGACAGGTTCCGCGACCGAAATGCGCTATGTGAATGATGCGTACAAGGACGATTTCATCGGCAACGCGACGTTGTTTAACCCGGATAAAACCAACATCGAAGCGTACCGCGATGGTCTTAAGCTGGTTCGCGAAGCGGCCGGTAAAGATGTGTTTTTTCTGGGCTGCAATACGCAGCAGAACATGCGTACCTACGGCGGTTCTTTCGGTCTGGTGGATGCGATGCGCATCGGTCCGGATAACGGAATCACCTGGGCTGCGCTGATTCGTGGCCCCAGATACGGCGCGCGCAATTATTTTCTGCACAACCGAGTTTGGTACAACGACCCCGACCCTCTTTATGTCCGCACGAAATTAGCCCTCGAGCAGGCGCGGCTCGTCTCCGCGTGGGTGACGGTCTCCGGACAGCTCAGTGTCAGCAGCGATGACTTTGCGGAACTGCCGCCTGAGCGTCTGGACCTGCTGCGTCGCACGATGCCTTCGCACAATTTCGAAGCGCGTCCGGTGGACCTTTTCGAGCACGATATGCCGCGCATCTGGCACGCGCATGGAAGTTTGGGTGGACCGCGACGCGATGTAATCGGGCTATTTAACTGGGAGACTACGCCGGCACAGATCGAGTATCCACTCGATCGCATAGGCCTCGCTCCCGCCAGTGAATACGTCGCATTCGACCTGTGGACCAACACGTTGCTGAAACCGTTCCGCGGAATGCTCAAAACAGCCATGGCGGCCTCTTCCAGCACAATACTCTCGGTCCGACCCGTTTCTCAGCATCCGCAGCTAATCAGCACATCGCGACACATTATGCAGGGCATGGTCGATGTCACGGCGGAGAACTGGAATGCCAAAACTGCCGAGCTTTCCGGAAGCGGCAAGGTGGTCGGCGGAGACCCCTATGAGTTGCGCATCGTTACGGGATCGGCCCGCGGCAACTGGAAATCCGCAGGTGTTCAAATTTCAGCGGCGGATCGCGCCGCTGGCGTTTCTGCAAGCCTGAAAGAAGAACCGGAACTCCTCCGCGTGACGATTCAATCTCCGGCTAACCGCGATGTGAATTGGAAAATACGATTCGGCGCGAAACCGTGACTACGCACAGCACCGGGCAGTGGAGTGGAAAAGCTTCTCTGCCCCTTCCTCCATTAAGAAATTCGCAAGGCGGTCGCGCGATTCCCAGTACGCTTCGAGCGCCTTACACGTGTCGTTACCAGCCCTGACTTGTACACATAATTCCCTGAACGCAGCATCGTAAGCCGCTCGCAGGCAATCGTACTGCCACCGCATCTCTCCTGCTGAGTCCTTCATGAAGATAAGGACGAAGAGAATCACGCAAAAGTCTCAATAAAGTTCGAGTATTTCGGGGGGCTGAGTTCCTCCTGATTTATCAACAAGTAAGCTCGCGTTTTCTGGCGTGCAGTTCCGCGCGCTCCACGTATTCCGCCGCGTCGGGTGTTTTGCAGCCCGTCTCGCCGTGGTCCACGACAACCTTGCCGATCCGTTTTGCGGCTGATAGAGCTTTCTTCTTCAAAACTGGATTTCGCAGTGCGATCGCAATCAGCGCGGCATTCATGGAATATCGAACCCGGTTTGCGGCAGTGTGGATTTCGCGTTCAATTGTTCCCAGACGCTCCTCCCAATAATCGTCAGGCGTGCTGGTATCGCTTGCCGCGGCTAGTCCGGCGAGTGAATCCATTCGCGCATTTTCGCGCCCGCGAGAGGCGTTTTCGCCACGTAAGTAGCGAACAAATCCCCCAGTCCGTAGTGCTGAATGTCGTGAACCCAGACATTGAGTTCCGCACTCGTGGCAGCCTGCGGATCCGCAATCATGGTTGCCAGAATGCGCGCATCCGCATTCCCGCTGCTCCACAGTTGCGAAGCCAGGGAATGATCGGTTTTGATCTGCTTTTTAAATTTGCCAAAATTGGCAAAACTCACGCCGAACAGAACGTCACCAGCGCCGTGACGCTTGTAGATTTTGCGATTCTGCTCGGTGCCTAATGACTCCAGCGTGGACATCGTCTCATGGAATGTCATGGCTCCTCATGGTGCTACAACAGAGTCCGAATTCGGCGCTGCGCTGCCGTTCTGTCCTGCCAGCAGGTCCGTTAGCAATCTGGTCTTTGAGCCACCAAGCAACAGGGTAAGCCGCCCTTTGTTCTCCAGTATTTTCTGCGTCTCCCAAATCTCGAATAGTGTGCTGGCGACTTCCGCATCTTCTGAAATGTCGCGTAGTGCCGCACCAATCATATTGGGGCGGATCACGGCCGCCTTGGAAAACTCGACCGCCGCTTCGCGCTCTGCGGAGTTCGTGATAATGCTGACCTGATTGGCGCCATCCTGCCGAATCGCGGACGTCACCTGACGCAGGCGATTCACCACCTTCTCCTCGATCTGGCGAATCATGCCGTTATCGCGAAAATGCACCTTACGAATGTAAACGGAGCCCAGTTGATAACCCCACACGCGCGACTTCGCCGAGACTTCCGTCCGCACCGTCTGGCTCATCTTATGGCGCGTTTCGAGCATCTCAGCGAGAGGCATGTTGCTCAAACAACGCACTGTCGCGTTGCTGACATTGGCGCGCAGTGATCCGCGCGGATCCGTGTTCTTGAAGAGGTACGCCACAGGATCGCTGATCTGCATCTCGTACCAGATTCCGATTCCCATTGGCGCGCCCTCTTCGGAGTTTACGGGCTGGCTGCGCAAGTACTCCTGGTCGAGGCGCAAGTCCAGCACGTAACACGTTCCAAAAATATTAACGATGAACGCGGCGGGGCCCAAAACGAACGGCAATATATGCAAACCAGGTTCGTCAATCGACCCGATCACCTTGCCGAATAGAACATACACGCGGCAGGTACGCTCCTGCACGATCGCATACAAGCCGAGCATCCGCGCGAGGCCCAGTAGTACAAATTCCGCGACAAACATCCCCAGGAATACGATCAGAGCGGCAATCAACCCATCACTCATCGCGACACCTCCAGGAAGATTTGGCTGGCTTTACTGTGCAACGCCAGTTTCACGTTGCGCAGATAGGAAGTAAGCACGTTTGGTCCTTGCCGTTTAAGGTCGGCGAGTTCCTTGGCCATCATGCGGATCGGCGCCACCTCCGCTTGCGCTCGCAGCGTTTCGATCTCGACGGCGCGCCGCGATTGCACGATCTTCTGGTCCGCAGCCGCCTGCGCGAGACTGATATCGCTCGACACCTGGTTGTGCGCAGTATTGATTGCCGCCAGTGCGGATTCGACTTCCGGCGGCGGATCAATCTCCGTGATCAGCGATGCGTCAAACACAATGCCGTAACGCGCCATCGTCGAGAGACACTCCTGATCCATGTAGTCGTTCAAGTCGCGCAGATTCTTGCGCAGATCATTGATCGAAATGTTGATCACATCACCACCGAGTGTCTGCGCAGCGCCCGTGGGCTCCACGGCGTTCTTGGCCTCGAAGTTCGCGATCTTCTGTCTCAGAACCGAGACGAAGTACGCCATCACATGGACGATGGGGCGCTTGATGCCGAAGAAAAATGCATAAAGATTGGCTTCGCTTACACGATAGCGTATCTGGCCGGTTAGCCCTGTATTGAGCTGATCTTTTGTTACCGCTTCGAGCAGCCTGCCGCCGCTATTCGCGGACGGGTCCTCGAGATCGAGCGCCATGTTCACAGTGTTGGTTGCGATCGATATTTTATGGATTTTCTCCCAGGGCATCCGGAAATACGGACCGCCCGGCGGTATCACGCGAACCTGTGGGTAGTTGTAGCGTTCTTTCTCTTCAGGACGCAGGTGCTCGGCTATGGGGTCATCAAGTGTGCTCTTCCCGCCGGAAACGCGTTGGGCTCGTCCCAGGACTGTTTTGACTGCGCGCTCGTTCTGATCTACGGTATAGATACCAAGCAGTGCGCAGCGGATGAGGAACCAGGCGGCTAAGCCTAGCAAAGAACCGGTCAGTATCAGCATGGTTCTACTGTCTTAACACAAAAGCGCAGCGCGCGATGCTAATTGATGAGCGGGGCGGCTCTACTGCAGGTTGCGGCTGCAACCCCAATGGCTGCAGCCGCGATCACACTTCAACAACACTGACAATTCTCAGAATTGATACTTGAGCGCGATCTGCATCGTACGCTCACCGGAAGCACTATTGATGGTTCCACCGAGTATGTCATTCACAGCCGTTTCCGGGATACGGAAGTTGGTGTGATTGGTTGCATTGAACATCTCCCATCGGAACTGCAAGGAGTGCTTTTCAACGATGCGGAAGCGCTTGGCGACTGCCAGGTTGACCCCATACGATCCCGGTCCGTCCAGAATATTGCGGCCGGAGTTTCCGTAACGATATTCCGGTTTGGGGATCTGCTTGAAAGAAGATAGGTCAAACCACCGATCGCGGGTACGCTCTTCCAGGCGGCCATTAGCCAGCCGATCCGGACGAGTGGGTTCCCCGGCGTTTCCATCCACGCCCGTTACGCGCGGCGTAAAGGGCTGGCCGGTGTAGGCGCGCGCGTTGCCCGAAAGCTGCCAACCACGAAGGCCGCGCGGTAGCGTCGATGCCGTCTCATAAGAGAAGAGCATGTTGAAAGAGTGGCCCTGATCCCAATCTGAGCGGCCGCGATCGGCCTTCAGGTTGCGCATATTCTGACCGCCCTCAAACCCGCCCTTCGAACGTCCGGACATCTGGGATGCCTCATCGATCGATTTCGAGAACGTGTAGTTGGCGCGGTAGAAGAAACCCTTGCTGAAGCGCTTGCGGAAGGAGACCATCCCGGCGTTATAGCTGGAGTTGGTTCCGAAGCCGTACATATTGATGCCCTTTAACTGCGGGACAAACTTTGGAAATGTACCGTCAGGTTTCATGTACTGCGGTTCGCGCCAGGGCTGATTCCAGTCATAGCGCCGGCTGAGGTGCCTGCCGACTGATCCGACATAGGAAACTTCGACCGCCGATCCCTTGCCGATCTCTCGTTCCGTGGTCAGGTTCCAACTCTGCATGTAGGCAGGCTTGGGTTTGTACTCAAATGCGCGCGAATTGCTGATACCGTCGCCGGTGATCTTGCCGCCGGACGGGAAGGGGTTCGAGAGGCTCATGAATCCGGCAGGATAGTTCTTTGCGGAGTAGGTTTCAGAAAGCGAGAATGGGAAGATCTCGCCCATATCCTGCTTTACGCCGTCGAGCATCATTCCGGCATAGTAGATGCCGTAGCCGCCGCGCACCACCGCGCGTCCGTGGCCGGAGGGCCTCCACGCAAAGCCGAAGCGTGGAGCGAAGTTTTTGTAGTTCGTGTAGACAAGTGAGCGCGGCAGGTCGTAGTCACGCGCCAGACCAACCAGCCCCGTGAGACCCGCATCTGCGATATTCTTTGCCAGATCAGGGGTGTTGCGGTCGTCGGCGATGATCAGCTTGCCGAGTTCGGGAATGAAATTGGAGAGCCGGTCATATTTATCCACGGGCGGCTTTTGGATTTCATAACGCAGGCCGATATTGAAGGTCAGGTTCGGCCTAACCTTGTAATCGTCCTGAAGGTAGAAACCGTAGGATGTGAGGAAAAAGTAGCCGCGATTCGAGCCGAGCAGGCGGTCCGCGCCGCTTGGTAAACCGAGCAGAAAATCGCCCCACGTGTCGCCGGCATAGTTGCCCTTGAAATCGAAGTTGCCGTTTATCTTGCCGTTGAAGGGCTGGAAGAATTGCGTCCGCAACACGTCTCCGCCGAACTTAATCAGATGTTTTGATTTCACCCAGGTGACGGAATCGGCGTACTCGTAGTTATTGACGACGTTCGCTTTTGGCAGCCCATTGCTCGGTCCAAGCGATAGCAGCAGGCTACCGATATTAAAGCGCGGGAACCCGGCCGTGGAAGCATCGGGCGAGATGCCTGGGATCCCCAACTCTTGCGCCCAATTCTTGCCAGCAAAGATACTCTCGCTGATAGTCGAACTGCGCGACAGGCCGGCACGGAATTCGTTGATCACAGAAGGCGAAAACATGTGCGTGTAGCGCAGGCCAACCAGGGTAGAGCGGGTTTGCTGACGGCTTCCGAAGGTGCCCATATCATTGCCATCGAACGGGCTCTTGTTTCGTGTGTCGCGCATCAGGTAGCGACCTGAAAGGGTGTCCTTGTCGCTGATACGCTGGTCGATTTTGGCCGAGTAGCTGTCCCACGCATCACGGTCGTCGCCGACGTAGCCGCGGTAATTGTAAACGCCGTCGGCATAGTTCGCGGCCGGGTAGTACGGCAGCAATTTCACGGTTACCGGACTGAAGCGGGCAACAGGAATCTTGTTTCCGGGGAACGGCACCTTATTCAGAGGGTCGATCGTGGTCACCACCTTGGTGAGCGTGGAATCGAGCGTTTGGGTAAAATCGCCCGCGCGTTCGATAGCAGTTGGCACGCGACCGCGGCGGCTATCACCGCTCGTGGTCCGATAGCTTTCCCAGCTATAGAGGAAGAAGGTCTTGTTCCGGCCGTCATAGACTTTCGGAATGAAGACAGGACCGTCCAAAGTAGCGCCGAACTGGTTTTGGCGTAGCTTGGATTTGTCGGGATCGAAGAAGTTGCGGGCGTCGAAAACATCATTACGCAGATACTCGGAGAAAACGCCGTGCAGGCGGTTTCCGCCGGACTTGAGCACCATGCTCATGACGCCGCCAGCCAGCTTTCCGTACTCCGCGGAGTAACCGCTGGTCTGGATTTTGAACTCCTGCAACGCGTCCAGTGACGGACGCATCTGGATATTAGCGTCACGTACGCTGCGGCTGGTGAATCCATCCACCAGGAAGTTGGTGTTGTCGCCGCGCGCACCATTAATTACAAAACTCGAGCCTTGCCCGCTATCCTGCCGGCGATCGACGCCGGCTACCAGGTACGCAAGATCCGAAAAATCGCGACCGGGCAACGGCATCTCGTGAATCTCCTGGCTTACGACAACATCGCCCTTCGATCCATTTTCAGTGTTGAGCGGGGGAGCATCAGCCATAACGCTAATTGAATCCGCTACTGCACCAACCTGCATCTCAACATCGATACGCGCCACTTGCGACGCTTCGAGGACGATGCCCGTCCGACTCATCTTGCGGAAACCCTGCTTCTCAACTGTGATCTCGTAAGACCCCCGTTCAAGTTGTGGCACGGAGTACTCGCCGTTCAACGGGCTGGAAACCTTGCGGGTCCAGTTTGTGTCCACATTTCTGACGATGATGTTCGCTTCCGGCACCACTGCTCCGGTTGCATCTGTGATTCGCCCGACTAAAGTGGCTGTTGGAGTTTGCGCCGTGGCTGCCACGGCAAGCATTAGCAGCGCCAACGTAGTGAAATGGGTGCGTATTTTCATTCGTTTTCCTCGTATCCCGCTGAGTGATTACGAAATCTTCGGTAGTTCCCAAGGCTTGCGATATTCCTTGCTAAGCCAGCGATTTGCTTCCGCATCGCCAACAATTAATTCTTTTTCGGCGTCCCACTTCAGGGAGCGTCCCAGGCGCGTCGCGATGTTGCCAAGGTGGCAGAGCACCGCCGATAAGTGACCTTCTTCGACGTCTGCGTTGGGGCGCTTACGACTCTTTACGCAATCCAGGAAGTTTCGGGCGTGCGCAATCGGCTGCTCAGATCCGTCGTCGCTGAACTCGTCGATTGCCTTTTTCTTCTCGCCTTTTTTCTTCTTTTCGCCATCTTCACCGGTCTCGCCCATGTTCTCGGCAGTGACTTTGAAGCCACTCCTGGAGAGGACAGGTTGCCTTTTGTGCCGTGGAACTCAAATCCGCCCTTGCTCATTCCGTTCATTTCGCGGACTGACCAGGTCAGGACGAATCCTGGGAAGTTGTAGATGACTTCCTGCACATCAGGAGTTTCGCCACCGTCCTCGAGAGCGTAGCGACCACCGTAAGCCGATACGGAGAGTGGAGATTTCACGTTCATGACCCAGCGCGCGATGTCCAGGTTGTGTGCGCCCCAGTTGGTCATCTGGCCACCCGAGTAATCCCAGAACCAGCGGAAGTTATACAGACAGCGCAACGGGTTGTACTGGCGTTTGGGTGCCGGTCCCAACCACATATCCCAATCTAATTCGGCTGGCGGCGGTCCATCTGGTGGTTTGCCGAAACCCGGCATGGAATTGCGGATGTGTCCGGCAAGCACATGCGGCACTTTGCCCAACTTGCCACTACGCACAACTTCGACCGCACGTGCATAATGCGCGCCGGAGCGTTGCTGGCTGCCGACCTGCACCACGCGGTTGTACTTCCGGGCGGCCTGCACCATGACCCGGCCTTCACGGATGGTCAGGGCCAAAGGCTTCTCGACATACACATCCTTACCGGCCTGGCAAGCCATCACTGTGGGCAGCGCGTGCCAGTGGTCCGGCGTGGCTACGATGACGGCATCGATGTCCTTCTGCTCTAGCAGTTTTCGGAAATCTGCGTAGGTCTTTGCCTTTCCGCCAGCCATATCCAGAGCCTTCGCCATGTTGGGCTTGTAAACATCGCAGATCGCGACCGGATTAACATCCGGCTGTTTTAGGAACCGGCCCCAATCGCCACGACCCTGGCCACCGGATCCGATGATCCCCAGATTCACCTTGTCGTTGGCTCCCAAAATGCGCGAGTACGAAGCGGCGGTGATACTGGCCGCAGATACAAAATGCCTTCTATTCATTTATTCCTCGTGAATGAATTGCCGTGGGAGACGCTGATTGAAAAGGAAAATGGCACACAGCGGGTTGGCAATCTGTACCACTAAAGCAACATCTCCCGCGTTTAATCTATTCCTCATCCGAATACTCCGCAAGTTTATGAACGTTACACCACATTCGGTAACGTCATGACAGGTGCTTTATTAAAGCCCAACGTAGTGATAACATACCTTTTGTCATGAGTTCGCCAGGCCGTGTAGAAATTCGCGAGGATGGACTTGCCGATCCGCGCCGAGCGGCGCTGGAGGCAGTGCTCCACAGCGCGACCTTCTCCCGCTCAGAGCAATTGAGAAGCTTTCTACGTTACGTAGGTGAACTGGAGATCTCGGGACGGGGCTCGGAAATATCTGAGTATACGATCGGCGTCAACGCACTGAATCGACCCGTCGGATTCTCGCCATCAGAGGATTCCACGGTCCGCACCCGTGCACATTTACTTCGGCAGAAGTTGATCGAGGTTTACGATCGCGAGTCCCTGGACTCCGAACTCCGCGTTGAATTGCATAAAGGCAGCTACATTCCACGTTTTGTGCAGGTGGAAGTGCCGTGTTCAGTCGATGAGCCCATAGCGCTACTTGCTCCCGGGCCAAAGCCTGATCGCACTTGGAGACTCATTCTAGTCGCCGCTGGCAGTTTACTGCTCGGCATCTGCGCCACTGTGGGCGTTATGGCGATGTTAAGGACGACCCCGTCGACTGTCGATCCTGTGATTCGACAGGCATGGGGACCGCTGGTGGAGCCGAACGCTTCCGTGCTGCTGTGCATCAGCAACCCCGCACAGCTTGTAGTGAGGCCTCTGGAAAGCGGCATTGCACCGTCCTGGTATGTTCCCCTCCCCGAGTCATCAGATCTGCGCACTCGCTTCGGTAGAGTTCATCCGCGCTGGAAGAACTCCGACCTTTATATGGAGTTCACGGAAACGGCCACACGCTTCGGCGAAGCCTTCGCAATGGCAAAAGCCTCGCGTGTACTCGGAGCCGCTGGGGCGCAAGCCGAAATTGTCACGACCCGTTCCATTCACTTGCCCGTATTTGTCGGACGCAACCTGATCCTGCTCGGAACTCCGGAATTCAGCGGTGTAGCGCGAAATATGCTGGACAAAGCGCTATTCACGATTTCGTACAACGAGAAAATCAGGGATTTGGCTGTAATCGAAGACTCGATGGCGGATGGCAAGCCAGGCCGCGAATTTCTGCCCACCCGCACCGACAAGGGTTCCGTGGACGTCGCTTACGGGCTGCTAACTGTACTGCCGAGTGATGATAGCGCGGGTGGGCATCATCGCACGGTGATCCTTTCGGGCACCAGTTCGGCAGGCAGCAATGGGGCGATGGAGTATTTCGCGGCCCCCACCAGCCTGAAAGAATTGCTTGAGAAATTTCGCGCCGAAGGGCAAAGCACTTTCCCGCCTGCCTATCAGGTGGTGGTCCGCTGTGCCAGCACCAGCGATAATTTGTTGTCCTACAAGTACGCGGCTCACCGTATACTGGATCCACTCGCATTACACCATTAATCAAGATGAAAACCGCACTGCTTTTGGCCTGCGCGGCCGTTGTCGCCGCACAGGAAATGCCGATCGCCGACCGGATCAACGGACGTACCTACCCTTCCATATTTCAGGCCTGGTCGCCAATAGACAATCTCCCTGGCGAGGACAAGAAAACCAGCCTTGCCAGACACGATCTGGTGTTTCATGGCCCGGGTTTCTTTGGGCTGCGCTGGAAGGGCACGCCAATCGGACTCGCCACGGAAATCGTGCCCGCTAGCATACAGATCGGCTTGCAGATCCGCAAAGACATCCTCGAGAGAAATCCGCGGACGATCTTGATCGCGGAGATCCGCTATCGTGATGCCGCCCCCAACTACCTTCCGGCGGATCATGCCTGGTGGAAACGGGACGCCACGGGAAACGTCGTGAAAGGCTGGGAAGAAGGCAAGATGCTCCAGTTTGATGTCGCCAATCCCGAATTTCAAAAACACGTAGCTGCGCAGGCGCGAGCAGTGGTGCAGACGGGGGTAGTTGACGGCATCATGCTCGATTGGTGGAAGGACGACGCAGACCGGCTTGCGTTGATCAAGGTGATCCGCGCAGCCATCGGAGAAAATGCACTGATTCTGGTGAACGCTAACGATCGGAAGACTCCGCAGACTGCCGCCTATGTGAATGGTTTCTTCATGGAGTGCTACCGCAGCCGCACCATCAAGGACTGGAATCGCATCGCTGAAACGCTGGAATGGGCGGAGGCGAACCTGCGCGCACCCCGTATCAACTGCCTGGAAACCTGGTATCACAATTCGCGCGAAGACCTGAACCTGATGCGCGCTGCGACTACGTTGTCACTAACGCTATCTGACGGTTACGCACTCTTTTCCGATCCGAACGACCTGCCAAAACCCGACCATCTACATAACTGGTATCCGTTCTGGAGTAAGTCGCTCGGGCAAACCGCTCGCGAAGGGTGTGAAGCAGCAGGACGGAACAATCCGGCGCGAGTTCGAGAATGGCATCGTCGTTTATAATCCGATGGGCAATGAGAGCCGAACAATTGAATTCCCGCAAGCAAGAAAGAGCGTTGCCACGGGTTCTGCCTCGAAGTCACACACGTTGCAGGCCGCCGATGGTGACTTGTATCTGAAACCCTGATGATGGAAGCGCTTGAATCAGTACACACCGAGTGGTTCCATCATCTTGCGCGTGTCCCGGGCCTTGAAGTTCACTGCGATCCGGATGTTTCGTGGAAAGTCAGTCCGGCATCGGCGTGGAGCAACTGCGCTATAAACATCCGGCTTTCTAAGCGGGCGCGGACCGGCGGATCAGGCAGATGCTTGCGCGCTATGGCTTGAACGGAAGTGGTGCGGCGTTCTGGGTGAGCTCCAAGTCGGAGCCGCACAATCTGACCGCACTCTTAAAAGCGCACGAAATCCATTGCCGGAAGTACTATCCGGGAATGTATTGCGATCTCACGAGAGCACTGCCGGATACTCAGGCCCGTGTACCCATCCGATTTGAAACAGTATCGGATTACAGCATTTTCCGGCGATTGGAGCATCCCTCGATGGGCCGCATCTCGACATCCATCAGGCGCTTCGGCCTGAATATGTCAAATCCAGCTAACTGCATGTATGCCACGAAGATCCTGGGAAATTGCAGCTTATTCTGGGCGATGAACCGGTCAGGCATCTGCACATTGTTCGTCGGTGCCCAGCACGCGGGTATTTTCGATGTTGGCGTTTTGGAGCGCCACCGCAAACAGGGCATCGGCCGCGCGCTCGTTCGCCAGGCGTGCGCGATCGCCAAGGAAAAGGGGCGATTGACGTGTTCCTGATCGCAACTAATGCCGGATATCGTATGTATCGAACAGGCCGGCTTTCGCGAGATCGGGAAGCTCGGGTTCTGGTACACGGCTCATCCCTAGATCACGGATTACCAAGTTCGCACAGCAGAAATGACCGAGCCTAACTTTTCGACCTAAACAACCCCTTGTAATTTGGGACTCTTGCTCGTTGGACGTGTAGGACGGATCTTCCTTGGAGATTCACGTGCTGTCGTGTTCCCCAAGAGGGCTGGAGAAACACCAAATCTTTCCAGCTAACTCTTGGAGGCTGAATGTACCACCACGTTAAGCAATTGATGTATACAGTACGGATCGGCGTGCCGGATCCCAGATTTGGCAATATGTTGCTGGAACAATTCGGCGGGGCGAACGGCGAACTCGCCGCTGCCATGCAGTACAGCGTCCAGGGACTGAATTGCGACGATCCAGAGCGCAAGGATCTGCTGATGGACATCGGCACAGAGGAACTGAGCCACTTGGAAGTGGTTGGAACCTTGGCGCGGATGCACCTTAAACCCCTTAAAAATGACAGAGACGCCGCTCACGCGGATCCGCTGATTGCCGTTGCCGGTGGCGGCGGCGTCAATCTGTACAACTCCATGGGGAGTGCCTGGACTGCGGATTATCTGAAGATCACTGGGGAACTCGATGTGGATCTGCGGAGTAACATTGCCGCGGAGGCCAGGGCCAAGATCGTGTATGAGCGTCTGATCAACTTCACTAATGATCCGGATACCATTGATGTGCTCCAGTTTCTAATGACTCGCGAGATCACCCACATGAAAGCGTTTGCCGCTGCCCTGGAGAGCTTGGGCAAGCCGGCGTTTTCAATTGGTGCGATCCCGCCCACGCCGGACTTGGTGGATCAGTATTTTAATGACTCTACGGGTACTGGCGACCGCGGTGAGAAAGATTTACAGGGACCCTGGAATACGGGTGGCGAGTGGGAAATTGTGGACGCGCCAGCCTTCCAGGAGTTTGATTCTTTCATTAAGGGCACTCGATACGCCGCTGATCTGCCGAGTCGAAATCAATAACGGAGGAACGGTCGAAAGAATATGCCACAGCTCAAAGAATTGCTCGTTGAGGAAATGCAGGATCTTCTTCATGCGGAAACCCAATTGACGGGAGCCCTGCCCAAAATGGTGCAAGCTGCGCATCATCCCAAACTAAAAGAAGCTTTCGAAAAACACTTGCAACAGACCCAAGTACAAGTTGAGAGACTCAAACAGTCCTTCGAGTTGCTGGACGAGAAAGCTGAACCGAAACCCTGCAAAGGAATGATTGGTTTGATCGAAGAAGGTCAAGAGACTATTCAGGAAGGTAAACAGAAGGAGGCTTTGGCCTCGGATCTAGCTTTGATCACCGCGGCCCAGAAGGTGGAGCATTACGAGATTTCAGGGTACGGAACTGCTCGCACCTTGGCTCGGCAGCTGGGATTCATAGATGTAGCGACCCTACTGTCGCGTACACTTGGCGAAGAGGAGAGCACAGATTTCCTGCTGACTGAGATCGCCAAACCCCTGCTGCAGCAGGCCGCGCTCGACGAGATGGGGGGCGATGTCAATCTTGAAGCGACCCCGCAAGGCACGGAGAGTAAGCGAAAGAAAGTAAGCAGGAGCGGTTCCTCGTCACAGAGTCGCTGACATAAGCACTCGCTGATCCCAGCGGTCAGCGAGTGCCTTTCCAACTCCCATCAAGGCTCAGAAACACATGCGCATAGCGCCTGCCGAATTCGCGTTGAGACGCTGCATCGAAGTGGACATTATCGCCCTTGTGCACCAAGCCGGCAGATGAAACGAATGCTGCATGTGGCACGTTCAGGGACACCAGCGCCAGTTGTTCATTCACCAACGCGGAAAAATTCGAACTGTGAAACACGCCGAGTTGTCCCACGACAACCGGAACGTCAGGCGCATTCAGATCATCGCGCAAGTTGCGTATGAATCCCGCGAAACGCGCGCCGTAGCTCTTTGCGGTTTCCTCTTTCCCTGAGTCCGATTCGCCCTGATGCCACAGAATCCCGCGCAGACGCCCGGACTTCATCGCGTGACGTGTGCGCTCGAGAGCACTCTTATACAGTTCGCCGCCGCGCTTCCATTGATCGAGACTGGTGCCGCCAAATGCACACGGAATCAGCCCGATGGAAACCGCAGGATTTTCTACCGCCAAAGTTTTCGCGAACGTGCGCCCCAAGCCGACTCCGGCGATAGTAGGTTTATCGAAGTGCAGCGGATCCACGGCCGGAACCCATTCGAGAGTCTTATTGAGCATGAGAATGCGCGGCACTTCAGCGCGGTCCTGCGCTTCCACTATTCCCCGCCCGGCCATGTTGGATTGCCCGATCAGCAAGAACAGTTGCAGATCCTTGGGGCCTCGACTCTGCGCCGCAGCGATAACTGTGAAACAAAGCGCGATCAATATTTTCATTTCGCAAGTCCGCGCGTGCGCAGCCATTTGCCGAGCAGAATGGGCCACTCGCTCAACGCTGGATCCGTATTGCCAAGGCCGACCCCGTGCGGTCCCTTTTCGAAAATGTGCATTTCAGCTGGCACACCGGCTTTTCGCAAAGCCATATAGAACAGCACGCTGTTCTCAGGTGGCACACCGGTATCGGCGTTTGTGTGAAACAGGAAGGTCGGAGGAGTCTGTGGAGTGACCTGCAATTCGTTCGAGAGATTCTCAACAAGCTTGGGATCGGGGTTCTCACCCAGCAAGTTTCTCATCGAGCCTTTATGGACGAATTGGGTAGTGAAGGAAATCACGGGATAACCCAGAATCAGAAAGTCGGGACGGCTGCTGAGCCGATCGACCGCGTCCTGCGCCTGCGCATTCCCTGCATCGAAGTGCGTACCCGCGGTCGAGGCGAGGTGGCCGCCCGCGGAGAAGCCCATGATACCGACACGATCGGCATCGACATTGAAGTCTTTGGCGCGCGCGCGCACCAGGCGAATGGCGCGCTGCGCATCGCCGAGTTCCACCGGATGATGATATTTTGGGCCGAGCCGATATTTCAGCACGAATGCCGCAACGCCGTGTGAGTTGAGAAAGTTGGCAATCTGGCGGCCTTCATGGATAACGGCCAGACCACCGTATCCGCCGCCCGGACACACGACCACAGCGGAAACTGGCGTTGCCGATTTGCCGTACGGCAAGTAAATCGTGATCGTGGGCTTGTCCCGATCCTCACTCCCCAATGCGCCAGGAGCATCGCTGTTCCATAGTGGAACCACCTGAGGTATTTCCTGAGCGTGCGCGGCCATTGCGGCCATAAAACAGATCAAAACGAATCTCATATGTTTAAACATCATGCACCAAATCACTTCTCCTGCGCAGGGTTCCAGCCATCAGCGCCTTTCAAAAACTCTGCGCTGGAAAACTGCCGAGCCTCTTCAACACTAAGCTGACGGGACCAGGCCACGCGCGCCTTTGCGTTCGCGCCCGCTCCGCTCGTACGGTACTCAGCGTAAAATGCGGCCTGCTCGCGCTCGGGCTTGTCCCCGTTGTGCCACCCCTCAGGAAGTATGTGGGAGGCCATTTCACAATTCAGAAAAACTACTCGCGCTGCCTTGGCTGATGGTCTTCCGAGATAGACTTTGCGCTCAAGTCCCGGCTCCGCGGTCAATCGGCAATCAATGAAGACGAAACCGTTGCTGTCCTTCGAATTCTTGCGTGTTTGCGCAGTAAGGTAGCCCGCGCCCTTGCTGTGAATCTCGCATTTTTCGAAAACGGCGGTTCCATTCGAGTAAATGAAATCAACCCAGCCTTCGATGTAGCAGTTTTTGAAATACTGGCGGCCACTACTGGCAAACAGCGTGCCCTGCCCGCCCAGAAATCGGCAGTTTCGAAACACGCCCTTATCACCGCTGATGTACATCGCAAGCGCCTGCGCGCCGATGCCGTAAGTATTTTCAAAGGTGATATTTTCGGCTTCGAATCCGTCCGCCAGTACGACAGTGGAACTACCAGACGATCGCTCCCCCTGCGACGCATCCGCCGCCTGGAAAAACGTCAGCAGAGTTGTGCCGCCGGCCTCACCGCGGAAAGTCAGCAGCTTGTCTTTCGGAACCCACACGCGTCCGCGATAAGTGCCTGGCTTTATTTGTAATACGATGCGCGCCGCATTGCCGGGAGGCACGGCATCGACCGCATCCTGCACGCTACGGAAATCGCCGGAACCATCAGCCGCAACAATAATCAGCGTCTTCGTCAGCGGCGCGGATACCTTCTCACGGGGCTCCCAATTGTCCGTGCGAAATGGCGAAGCGGGTAACCCGCTCTTGCCTACCAGATTGCAGACAGGATTCGGCTCCCAGGCATAACGCACAGCTGCGGGCTCGTCGATTCCGCCCGCCGAGACCACAACAGTGTCGCCCTCTACCGCTGCATCCGCCGCGACAAATTTGCGATCCGCACCGGCCACCACAAAGCCTGCCAGGTTGCCGCCGCCACGCGCCATCACACCGCTCGCCGCATGATCGAAAAACAAACGTACATTCTTCCCCTCGATCGAAAATGTGCGGAACAGCGGACCGGAATACTCCACAGGTTCTTTGTATGCGACTGCCCGCGCCGCAAGCGCAAGACGCTGCCCCACCGGTTCCTTATCCGTAGGATGAATGTCTTTAAGATCGCCCACATCGATCGCCACAGTCATCGCGGTATTCCTCAGCGCAAGCGCGTGCATTTGCGATTCGCGCAGAATCGGCCAGTTCCTGCCGCTATAGTTTGGAAGCTGCACGAACAGGAACGGGAAATCTCCCTGACCCCAGGCCCTGCGCCAATCCGTAATCATGGAACGAAACAGCCAGCGATAAGGGTAAGCGCCGGCCCGATCGGAATTCGATTCGCCCTGATACCAGATCGCGCCGCGGATGGCGTAGGGCGTCAGAGGCTGGATCATCCCGTTATAAAGCTGGCTCAAATTATTTTGAGAACCAGGCGCGCCGCCAAAGTACAGAGGGGATGGCTCGGGCTTTCCAGTACGCCGCGCCAGTTCAGATTCAGTCTTCCAGCGCTCGTATTGCGAATCGTACTTCGCTTTCGCCTCGGAGAATGTGTCCAGCGTTTTTGCGTAATCGTCAAAAACAAAGCGCAGTGCCGGGTCGTCTGCGAGCGTCTCGCGACTCGTCCAGGCCTGCGCCTTCGTGCCGCCCCAGGCAGCCTCAAGAATGCCAACCGGCACATTCTTGTGTTGGTGCAAATCGCGCGCGTAGTAATAGGCAACGGCTGAGAATTGTGGTGCGGATTCGGGTGAACAAATCGTCCACTCGCCGCCAACGTCTTCCTGCGGATACATCGCCAAATGGAATTTTACGCGAAAGAACCGGATTAACGGGAATTTCGCAGCAGCGGCGGTTTGCTTGCTGTCCTTCGCCTGGCTGAGTTTCAGTTGCATATTGGATTGTCCGGAGGCAACCCAGACCTCGCCCACCAGGACATCCTGAAGCACAATAGTGTTGCGACCGCGCACCGTCATCTCGCCCGACGCTCCCGCTTTCAACGGTTTCAGGTGCAATTCCCAACGACCGTTGGCGGAGGTAACAGCCGCAGAATGCTGGCCTTGGAACTCCACCGTCACCGCTTCGCCTGGATCAGCCCACCCCCAGATGCGGACCGGCCGGCCCGATTGGAGCACCATGTGATCGGAAAGCAAACGGGGCAGACTGACCTCCCCGCACGCGGCACCGGCAAGCAGCACAGATACCAGACAACGCAGCAATAATTGCGACACTCGATCATTGTACGGCAAAAATCATTCTGTTTTTTGATCGGAAAGTCTTGTATTGTAAGCGCTGACACTGCATAATCATTACGGGTTTAGGGAGAGTTGCTCATGAGGTTAGCTGGAGTTGTATTTCTTTTGTGCGCAGGAAGTGTCCTCGCACAAACTAATCGTGGAGGTATCAGCGGAACGATTTTCGACGGATCGGGCGCGGTTGTGCCCAATGCATCCGTAATCGTCAAAAATCTTGGCACAAACCTGGAATCCCGCACAAAAACATCAGAAGCAGGGACGTATAGCGTACTTTCCCTGGACCCTGTGACCTACAGGGTCACGGTCTCGGTCGAGGGTTTCAAAAAGGAAGTTGTCGATCAGATCAAGGTCGACACCGCGACGATTGCGACGGTTAACGTCTCACTGGAGGCTGGCTCCGTATCCACTGAGGTCACCGTGCAAGCGGAAGTGGCGCAGGTCAATACGGAATCCGGCACCACGAGCACCACCGTGAATGAGCGTCAGATTCAGGACATTCCGTTGGTCAATCGCAGCGTGCTGGATCTTGCGATGACGCAACCCAACGTCATGGGTGCAGCCGGCAGCGAAGACCCTGGACTGACGGCGGGCTCCGCGGTTCCCGGCTTCAACCTGAGCGTCAACGGCGGACGTCCGGGCAGCACATTGATGATGGCCGACGGCGCGAACAACACCGGCGTCAGCCTGGGGCGGACAATGGTCAGCTTCTCACCTGAGACAGTGCAGGAATTTACAGTCCAGACCACAGCCTATTCGGCCGAATACAGCCAGTCGGGCGGCGGCATTATTAACACCACCACCAAGTCAGGCACCAATCAGTACAGCGGAACCGCTCTGTGGTTTGTCCGTAACCCAGCCTTCGCTGCAGCGCCATGGTCAAACGCCAGCGCCAACCGCCCCCAGCCGACGCTCAAGTACAATCAGTTCTCGCTCGCAGGCGGCGGTCCAGTCTATATACCCAAGGTGTACAACGGCAAGAACAAGACGTTCTTCTTCGGAGCCATCGAGCCGCGCTACCGTCGCGATTCCCTGGCGCAGGATTCTGTACAACCTACCGAAGCCATGCGCAATGGCGATTACAGCAACATGATCAACACGGCGGCCGGCATTATCCCGGTCAACGTGGCGCAGAGATACAACCTTCCCTCGACCGGCGACGCCACCATCTATCAGGTCTTCAGCCTGGTCAACAATAATCAGTTCGTCGCAGAACCCCACTCCGGCGGCCGGCCAGACCTACCTGCCTTTCCCCGGCAACATCATCCCGAAGAGCTGGCTTGATTCCACGGCGCTCAAGGCGCTCAAATACATCACGCCAGCCGGCAACTGGTACTCCGGTTCGAACGGCAACCCGGCGAACTTGTTCAATCCGCGCCTGCTGCGGCAGGACGAGAAACGCTACACGATCAAGATCGACCACACCGTGTCGGCGATGAACCGGCTGAGTTTCCGTTATACGGACACTCCGATCGTGAAGACGCAGTTTACGCCAAGCAGCCCTACCTCGAACGCGGGTGATTACAACTTCGCCAAGCAGTACATGCTTTCCGATACCCACACTTTCTCGCCGAACATCGTGAATGATCTGCGCGTCAACGTCACTACCGGTAATTTCAGCGCGACCAAGGCCCCGCAGTGGGAACCGTTCACAGGCGAGAATCTGAACACGGAACTCGGGCTTCCGAACATCACCCCCGGCGGCGCACCGATGCTGCCGTTCATCGGCTCCGGCGGCTCGACTGAGGGTGTAAACCATGAGTACCGCTACACGCTGAATGACATTCTCTATATCAACCGCGGAAAAATGAGCTTCAAGTTCGGCGGCGAAGTTTCAAAGGCGTTTCAGAATGTGAAGCCGCTCTATGGCGCGTCCGGCGGCAACTACGAATTCCGCAATTACAACACAGATTCCAATGGCGCAAGCAATGGCACTGGAGGCAATTCGTTTGCCGACTTCATGATCGGTGTCCCGTTCCGCGTTACCCTGCGCAACACGCTGGTTCCTTATTACTATCGCTGGAACAGCTTCGCCGGGTTTGTTCAGAACGATTGGAAAGTGAAGCCGACACTCACATTAAACTTAGGTCTGCGCTATTCGCTGCAGATGCCCCGCACCGAAAAATACGATCATCAGGGTGTCTTCCTGCCGGAACTAGCCAAGACATTTCCACTCGACAAGCCGCTGACTCTCGCCAATGGCAAAGTGATTAGCTCTGTAGTCGTCCCGCCGTTCGGCTGGGTCGGACGCGGCGGCCGCACTCGGTCTCTTTACCCGGCTGATTACCGCCAGTTCGAACCTCGCTTCGGTTTTGCATGGAGCCCGCGATTTCTTGCCGATCACCGCGTAACATTGCGAGGGGGGTACGGACTTTCGCACGCTCCGGTGACGGGCGCAGCTCGTTTGCCCAACCCCGATTTCGGCGCAGTCAGCACGGCCTACGGCCCGACAACGGGACAAGTGAATCCGGCCTACATCATGCGCCTCGGATCGAACCCGCCCAAGATCATCAACCAGACTGTTGACCAATTGCTCGGCATTCAAGGCGATGGTATAGACTACTCCGGCAGCCTGAACTATCAAGGAATCGCGTACGCCATTTCTCAGAATGTGAAGACCCCGTATTCGCAGAGCTGGAACATGACTGTTGCCTGGCAGGCTAATCGCACGACCACGTTGGAAATTGCCTACGTCGGAAACAAAGGAACGCACCTGTTCATGCCGCGCCAGAACATCAACGGCAAAGACCTCGACTACCTGGAATACCTCAACGCGAATAATGTGAGCACCACAACCAACATTGCCGACCCGCTGGGCCGTAAGAGCTCGACCGGCGCGGTGTTGCAGGTGGCAAATTCCACGCTGGCCAGTCCCTATCTGGGCTTCAATAGTTTGAATATGTTCTATGACGCATCGGCCAACAGCATCCGCCATGCCGGATATGTCAGTGTTATCCACCGCGTCAGCCGCGGCCTCACGTTTACATCGAACTTCACGATGGGCAAATCCCTCGACGATTCGTCCGATTCAGGTGTGGACAAAAACGTCCTGGGAACTGGCCGTGTGGACGGTCAGGCCGCTTTCGGATCGGCGCGCACACTCGATCGCTCGGTTTCGATTTTTGACCAGAAGTACGTTTGGAACTCAACCTTCATTTATGATCTGCCGTTTGGCCGCGGGCGCAGGCTTTTGAATCACGCCTGGAAGCCGCTTGAAATGCTTGCCAACAATTGGACCGCGTCGGGTGTTTTCCGCGCAATGAGCGGCACGCCACAAGTAGTCACGCTCTCTGATTCAAACCAACTCGGCGATGTTGCCCTAACGCATACCGCGCGCCCGAATATCGTTCCCGGAGTGCCAGTCATCAATCCGCTATATGATTCGGGGTGCGTTGGCGCAACCTGTCAGCCTTACACAAACCCGTCCGCATTCACGCGGCCACCGCTGGGTGAATATGGGAACTCGCCGCGTACGCTCGACGGCCTTCGCGGACCGTGGCAGCAGTACTTCGATGCGTCGCTGCAGAAGACTTTCAAGTTCGGTGAGAGCGGAAAGCGCCGTCTGCAATTCCGTGTGGACGCTCTGAATGCCTTCAACCACTTCATCAGGAAGGTGTATCCGAATGCGGGCAGCGGAACGGACGTATATTCCGCACCGTCGCAGGCCAACGTATCCACGGCGGAGTACAACGCATGGGCAATCGCCAATGGAAAGCCCCAGCAGAATACGCCTGAGGGTGCAGCCTTGCTGGCTCAGTCAGTCGCGGCCGTGAACGGAGCGCGAAATTCCAAGAACGCATTGCCTGTAGATTTCTTCAGCGTCGCACCGCCTGAGAATTTCTTCGGCAAGACCGCGAATTCGTTCGATATCACGACGCTGCAGGGCTTCAGGAACTACCGCTTGCGGCAGTCTCTGCTGACCACGTCGCTTTACATTCCGAACGGGCAGGCTCGTTACATCCAGTTCGGTTTGAAGTTCTTTTTCTAGATGCAACACCTTTCTGCACACCTGATGATTTGCGCCGCGGCCCTCAGTATGGCCGCGGCGCAACAGCCACCCAAGACCTGGATTGATCCCGATACCGGCCACCGCGTTGTTCGTCTGACTGACGAACCCGGCAGCGCCAGCCTATACTTCAATCAAAACGGATATACGGCCGACGGCAAGAAAATGGTCTTCACCACGCCTGCCGGAATCTCTGTACTTGATCTCAAGACCTATGCCACCAAAGCCGTGGTCGCGGGTCCAGTTCGCGTGATCGTCACGGGCCGCAAGACGCAGAACGTTTATTACATCAAGGACGGAGTCGTCTGCTCGACTGACGTTGATACCGGCGTGATGCGTGAGATCGCAAAGCTGCCGCCACGCGGTTCCATCTCCACAGTCAACGCGGATGAGACGCTACTCGGTGGAACGTATATAGAAAGCACCGGAACCGATTACAATCCCAATCGGCCTCAACAGCCGCAAACACTCGACCAGCCCCGCAACAAAGGGCAGATGATGGAGGACCGACTGGCAGCCCGTCTGCCGATGGCGCTCTTCACTGTGAATGTGAAGTCGGGTGAACTCAAGGTGATTCACCGCGCCACGGACTGGCTCAATCATCTGGAATTCTCGCCGACAGATCCCAGCGCTTATGATGCTCTGTCACGAAGGTCCGTGGCACAAAGTCGATCGCCTCTGGACGATTCGGAGTGATGGCACCCAACTTACGAAGATTCACACTCGCACCATGGCGATGGAAATTTGGGGACATGAATTCTGGAGTGCCGATGGCAAGACAATCTGGTATGACCTGCAGACTCCGCGTGGTGAAGTTTTCTGGCTCGCGGGCTACAACGTCGAAACCCATGAGCGAACCTGGTATCACCTGCAGCGCGACGAGTGGTCCATCCATTTCAATGTGACGAACGATGGCAAGCTGTTCTGCGGCGATGGCGGTGACCAAGGACAAGTGGCTCGCGCGAAGGATGGCAAGTGGATTTATCTCTTCCGACCAGAAGCGCTTTCAAATCGCGGTATCGTTGACAAGAACTTCGTCAACCCCGGAGTTCTGCGTGCGGAACGCCTCGTCAACATGTCAAAGCACCAGTACCGCCTGGAACCCAACGTCAGCTTCACACCAGATCAGAAGTGGGTTATATTTCGATCTAATATGTTCGGCGCCACATACACCTTCGCAGTAGAAGTCGCCAAAGCCTCCGCTCCATGAACCCAAAATTTCTACTTATCTGCTTAGCTCTGATAGCCACAGCCTGCGCCGCCCAGGACACGAAGCTTGTCGGTCCGCGCATGACCGACGATAATTTGTTTACCGAGTTGGACCTCGCAAGGCCAGGACTCGAAGCCGTCGCGGCCGCGATTGCCAAGGGCGACCAGAAGGCCGCCAAACATGCGCTCGCTGAGTATTACCGCCATCGCAGCAAGCCGCTCTATTACATTGCTCTTGGCGAAAAGACGAACCCTAAACCCGCTCATCCCGATGTCGAGCGAGCAGAGCGCGCCATAAAACATCAGTTCGAGAGCATCGGCTATCCGCATACTTTCGGGCCCGTGATCGACTGGCACTTCGACAAGACTGCGGAGCCCGGCAGCAAGTACTCACCTAATAATGAGTGGACGTGGCAACTCAATCGACATCCCGAATGGCGCGCATTGGCCCGCGCGTATAGCGACACGTCCGACGAGAAATTCGCGCGTGAATTCGTGGCGCAAATGACTGCCTGGGCGCGTGATTGCCCGATGCCCGAAAATGCCGGGAACGTTCCGCGCTCTGCGTGGCGCACCATTGAAACAGGAATCCGCGCATCTGCAATCTGGCCTGAGCTCTGGTATCGATTCGTGCCTTCGCCTTCAATGAGCGACGACGCCCTCATCACATTCCTTAAGGCCTACATCGATCATGCCCATCATCTGATGTCCTGGCACACGACAGGAAACTGGCTGGCAATGGAAGGCAACGGTCTATATCACGTGGGCGCGCTCTTCCCAGAATTCAAGGCGGCCGCGGCATGGCGTAGCACAGCGGAGAAATGGATCTACGCCGAGTTGAACAATCAGGTTTACCCGGACGGCGTACAAATCGAATTGGCGAGCGGCTATCACCATGTCAGCCTCGGCAATTTCCTGGATGTATACAAAATCGCCAGGCTGAACAGTATTCCGCTGCCTGCGGACTTTCTCAAACGCCTGGAAAAGATGTACGACTTTGATGTGTTCGGCGCGATGCCGGACAGGCGTCTGCCGGGCGTTCAGGACGGAGGGTATTACGACGTGCGCAAAGCTTTGCGCGAAGCCGCCGACCTCTTCCCTGCCCGCAAGGATTTTCTCTGGTACGGCACCGACGGCAAGTCCGGACAAGCTCCCTCTGAAAAGAGCCACGCGTTTCCGTATGCCGGATATTTTGTGATGCGCTCTGGTTGGGAACCCGACGCGCGCTGGTTGTTGTTCGATGGCGGCCCGTTCGGCTACGGCCATCAACACGAAGACAAACTCCAGATCATCGTCGCAGCTTACGGCAAAACGTTTCTGATGGATCCCGGCATCTACACGTATGAGCGTTCCAAGTGGCGCTCATATTTCATCGATTCGCCGAGCCACAACGTGGTCCTGGTCGATGGTCAACCGCAGCGCCGTCGCGGTCAACCACGCGATAGCTATGTGGTGAAAGAACCGTTGCCGCACGTCTGGTCGAGCGGGCCGGGGTCGGACTACGTCGAAGCAACCTTCGATGAAAACTTCGGCGGAGAGGTCAAGCGCGGCGTCTCGCACACTCGCGCGATTCTGTTCATCAAACCGGATTTCTGGGTAGTGCTCGATACACTCTCAGCCAAGGACGGCAAGGAGCACACCTACGACGCGCTGTTCCACTTCGATTCGAAAGTGAAGAGCGACGGTTTGCGCTTAGTCACGCAGAATCCCGATGAGCCAAACATGACTTTGGCCGTCCGGTCCGGATGCCCGTATGAGTCTGAAGATTGTCGAAGGCCAGGAGGATCCGGTGCAGGGTTGGCTCACGAAGAGCATCAGCAGTGTGCGGCCCGCGCCGGTCGGCATCTACACAGCGCGCGCAAAAACGATGCAGATGTTGTATGTGCTCGCGCCTGCGCCTAAGGGCGCAGCTGATCCGCTGAAATCTGTGGAAACGCTAGACAATGATCCCGCTGCCGCGCGGATCACATTCACGAATGGACGCGTCTTCGAAGTGCGCTTCCAAAACGGCAAACCGGCGCAGTGGAAGCGCACGCATTAATCACGCGAGAATCGCTTTGACCACCTCGGCCTTCTCGACGCCGGTTAGTTTCATGTCGAGGCCTTGATACTTGTACGTGAAGCGCGCGTGATCGATGCCGAACAGGTGCAGGATCGTCGCCTGGAAGTCGCGCACATGCACCGGGTCTTGCGTGATGTTGTAGCTGAAATCGTCAGTCTCGCCGTGCACGACGCCGCCTTTAATGCCGCCGCCCGCCATCCACAAACTGAAGCAACGTGGATGGTGATCGCGACCGTAGTTCGTTTTGGTGAGAGTGCCCTGAGAGTAGATCGTACGACCAAATTCACCGGCCACGATCACGAGCGTGTCATCAAGCATGCCGCGCTGCTTCAGATCTTGTACCAGCGCGTAGCAAGGCTGGTCGATCTCTTTGCACTGGCTGGGCAGCACCTCCGGCAGGTTGCCGTGGACATCCCAACCGCGGTGATAGACCTGCACGAAGCGCACGCCGCGTTCCGCCAGGCGACGCGCCATCAGGCACGATTGCGCAAACGATCCGGGCTTGCGCGCATCCGCACCGTACATCTCCCAGGTGCTCGCAGATTCCTTGCTGACGTCGGTAAGTTCAGGCACGGACGCCTGCATACGGAACGCCATCTCATACTGCGCGATGCGCGTCTTTGTTTCCGGATCGCCCAGCTTCTGGAACGTGAGCTGGTTCATCTCGCCCAAAGCATCGAGCATGCGCCGCCGCACCTGCGCAGGCACGCCGTCCGGATTGTTGATGAACAACACCGGATCGCCCGAACTGCGCAGGCCGACGCCGGAGTATTGTCCTGACAAAAATCCCGCGCTCCACAGCCGCGCCGAGATCGCCTGCACGTTGGCTTTCGGATGATAGTGCTTGGCCTGCAACACGACGAACGTAGGTAGATCCTGATTCATGCTGCCCAAGCCGTAATGCATCCAGGACCCGATGCAAGGCCGACCGGCGCTCATGAAACCGGTTTGGAAGAATGTGATCGCAGGCTCATGGTTGATGGCATCCGTGTGCATGCTGCGAATGATCGCGATATCGTCCGCCATCTTCGCGGTGTACGGCAGCAGTTCGGAAATCCATGCGCCGCCTTTGCCATGCTGCGCAAATTTGAAAATCGATGGAGCGATCGGAAAGCGCGTCTGCCCGCTCGTCATCGTGGTGAGCCGCTGGCCTTTGCGAATCGACTCGGGAAGATCCTTGTCGAACCAGTCGTTCATCTTCGGCTTGTAGTCGTAGGTCTCGATCTGCGGCGGCGCGCCCACCAGATGAAGATAAATGCAGCGCTTGGCCTTGGGCGCGAAATGCGGCAATCCCGGAAGCGCTCCGAACGATTTCGCTGATGCCGGTTTCGCATTGAGTTCTTTGCCGCCCAAAAGCGCAGCCAACGCCAATCCGCCAATGCCCTGCGCGCCACGTGCGAAAAATCTACGCCGAGATTCTTCCTTTCCGAATTCGCGCGCGAGATGATCGATAGGATGTTGGCCTGGGGCGAATTGTTGGTGCGACGCTCGATCCAGGTCCTGCGCGGCTTGTGAGAAATGTCCTTCGTCATCCGGCAGAAGAATTCTTCGTGAGTCGCTCATTTATTCAGTACCTCATCCAGATTCAACAGTTGGTTCGTCAGCATCGTAAAGGCCGCGTATTCCGCAGCGGACAAACCAGGGTCAGCCTTCCGTTCGCCCAACGCCAGCAACTTGTTGGCATCGTCGACATGAGCCTTGTAATAGGTTTGGAAATCATCGAAAACCTTGCGCGCAATACGGCGTTCCTGCACGCTGAGCGTGCGCGCCAACACGCGCGTGGACAGGAAATCCAGACGCGCATCGAACTCCGCAACGGACTGAAGCGCATTGCTCGCAAGCACTCGCGCGGTCTCGACGAACTGTACGTCGTTCATCGTCACCAAAGCCTGCAACGGAGTATTCGTGCGCTCGCGGCGTACTACGCACGATTCGCGAGATGGCCCGTTGAAGATGTCCATGGAAGCAGGCGGAGCCGCGCGCTTCCAGAAGGTATAAACCGAGCGGCGATACAAGCCATCGCCAGTATCGGCCTTATAGAAGCGCGTGTTCGAGCCCAGCATGGCGACAGCGTCCCACACGCCATCCGGTTGATAAGGCTTCGCGCTCGGGCCGCCAATCTGCGGCGCCAGCAGTCCACTTGCGGCCAGCGCGTAATCACGAACGACTTCAGCGTCCATGCGGAAGCGCGGCCCTCGACTCATCAAACGATTCTCTGGATCTTTCGCAAGCTTCTCCGGAGTGAGTAGCGCGGCTTGGCGATACGTCGCCGACATCAGGACCTGCTTGTAAAAACGTTTCACGTCCCAGTTATGTGCACGGAAATCAACGGCGAGCCAATCGAGTAATTCAGGATGCGTGGGCGGTTCGCCCTGGCTACCAAAATCGTCCGCGGTCTTCACAATGCCGTTTCCGAAAATTTCCTGCCACATGCGATTCACGGTTACGCGCGCAGTCAGCGGATGCTCGGCGCTGAACAACCACTTCGCAAAGCCCAGCCGGTTTTTCGGCAGGTCAGAAGTCATGGGCGGCAGCACCGAAGGAGTGTTCGCCTCGACGAGGTCACGCTTCTGATCGTAAGCGCCGCGATGGAGCAGGTGCGCAATCGGTTTCGAATCGACCAGTTCCTGCATCACGTGCGTCACTGCGCCACGGCGCGCGATCGCAGCCGCTTCCTGACTAAGCGTGTCCTGCTCGGCGGCAAGACCACGGTACTTATCGTCGTGCCGTGCCAGGTAATAGCTGAGCAGTGCTTTCTTGTCGGCCGCATCGAGATCACCGGACGCTTTCATTAACGCCGGCTCGATCTTCGGCCACTCGTTCAACAGCGCAGCCTCGCTCATATTCAATGTGCGGTTGAAGATGCGGAGATCACGAACAACACCCTCGCCCGGCGTCTTGCCAAGCGTCAACGGATCGTCAACGCTGATCGAACCCGGCAGTTCAGGACTTACATTGCCGCGCGCCTGCGTAGCCACTGCACGACCGTTTACGTATAGGCTCAATCCCGCCTGATTGCGTGACCCATCGTAAGAGACCGTCACCTGATACGAGTTGCCTGGCTCCAATTGCTCATGCATTGCCGCGCGAACTTCGATCGCTTTTCCGTTGTCGCCGATCAGTCGCAGACCCACCGCTTGCGCAGTCGTATCCAGCACCCATCCGCGATTTTTGTCCTTAGCATTCTGGTGCGCGGCAATCACGTGATTCTTTCCCGTCTTGGGAAACAGGAATTCGACGTTGATGGAAAATGGCTTGCCCGCATCGAGTTTGGGAGCATCTTTCACGGGACTGGTCGCGTTCTTCGCGAGTTGAAACAACTCATCGGCTTTTTCGAAAGGATGCACCGCGGTTATCTTTACGCGCTCCCGTAGCCAACGTTGAAAGGGATCCGCCGCAGCTTCGCGCGCACTCACCATCTCTTTCCCGATCGCGCGGAGCCGCGCATTGGTCTTCTCCAACTTCGCGCGATCCTCCTGCCGCGGGACGACCAGGACCGGCATCGGATCAGCAATATTCCCGTCCATCACCTTCTGGCTGGTGTTGCGGAAGAACGCACCCAGCGCGTAGAAGTCCTTTTGCAGGATTGGATCGAATTTGTGATCGTGGCAAGTCGCGCAGCCCACTGTCAGGCCGAGCCACACAGCACCCGTGGTGTCGGCACGATCCTTGGCATAGATCTCTTTGTACTCGTCTTCGATAATGCCGGCTTCATTCGTAGTCACGTTGCAACGTTGAAAACCTGTAGCGATGCGTTGATCGAGCGTCGGGTTCGGCAACAAATCGCCGGCGAGTTGCTCGATCGTAAATTGATCGAACGGCGTGTTCTTGTTGAACGCCTGGATCACCCAATCGCGATAGGGCCACATCTCGCGGTAGTTGTCAAAATGCAGTCCGTGTGTGTCGCCATAGCGCGCCGCGTCCAACCAGTAGCGTCCGCGATGCTCGCCATAATGCGGCGAAGCCAAATACCGATCGAGCATGCGCTCATATGCGCCGGGAGCGGTGTCCTTAAGAAAGATTTCAATTTCAGAGGGCTTAGGCGGAAGACCGGTCACGTCGAGCGCCACGCGTCGAATCAGCACGCGACGATTCGCAACCGGTGCGGGCGTTAGGTTCTTCTCTTCGAGCTTCGCAAGAATAAATCGGTCGATCGGATTCTGTACCCACGCGGCATTGCGAACAGGGCCAGCCGAGCGTGAAATCGGCGCCTTGAAGGCCCAGTGCTCCTGCCAGTTCGCGCCCTGATCGATCCAGCGTTTCAGCAGAGCGATTTGCTGAGCGGTCAAGGTCTTGTGCGAATATTCGGGCGGCATCCGTTTGCCCGCAATCTTTTCGCTGATGCGTTTGTAAAGCAGGCTCTCTTCAGATTTTCCGGGAACCACTGCAGCGCCGCGCTTGCGCACTTCCAGCACCGTCTCTTTGCGATCCAGGCGCAGGCCCGCCATGCGCGTCGTCGGGTCCGGCCCATGGCACGCGAAGCAGTTATCGGAAATGATCGGACGAATCTCGCGCGCGAAATCCACCGGCTTCGTTTGTGCCGAAGCGAACGGGGCGCAGCACAGCCACAACGTCAGTTTTAGTAAGCCAGTACGCACACAGCCCTCTCTTATGTTTGCAACGATTATCAACCGGCCTACTTACCGCGGTCAAGCGGAGAGCAGGTCTTTCACAACTTTTCCGCCCACATCGGTGAGCCGGAAATGGCGACCCTGAAACTGGTACGTCAGCCGCGTGTGATCAATTCCAAGACAGTGCAGGATGGTTGCCTGCAGGTCGTGAACATGCACTGGATTTTCCGTAATGTTGTACGAATACTCGTCTGTCGCGCCGTATGAAATGCCGGGCTTTACACCGCCGCCCGCCATCCACACAGTAAAGCAGCGCGGGTGATGATCGCGCCCGTAATCGTCTTTTGTCAATCGGCCCTGGCAGTAAACTGTACGCCCGAATTCCCCGCCCCAAACGACCAGCGTCGAATCCAGCATCCCTCGCTGTTTCAGATCCTTGATCAACGCGGCCGCAGGCTGGTCGGTTTCCTGGCAGCGCTTCGGAATCCCTTTTGGCAGCCCGGCGTGATGATCCCAATCGCGATGATAGAGCTGGATAAAGCGCACGCCGCGCTCGGCCAGGCGGCGCGCGAGCAGGCAGTTGTAGGCAAACGTCCCGGGCTTGCGCGCATCCGGACCATACATATCCAGTACGCTCGACGGCTCTTTTGAGAGGTCGGTCAACTCCGGCACAGAGCTCTGCATGCGGAATGCCATCTCATACTGTGCAATGCGCGTCGAGATCTCCGGATCGCCGTAGTCGGCCAACTTCATTCCGTTGACCTTATTGACGCCATCGAGGAACACGCGCCGGTTTTCAGCGGGGAATCCATCGGGGTTCGAAAGATACAGCACCGGATCCCCGATCGAGCGAAATTTTACGCCTTGATAACGCGTGGGAAGGAAGCCACTACCCCACAAGCGGTCATACAGCGGTTGCCCGCCACCGCCGGCCCCCGGCGAAATCATCACCACAAAGGCCGGCAGGTCCTGCGTCTCTGCGCCCAAGCCATAGCCGACCCACGATCCCATGCTCGGCCGACCCGCAATTTGGAAGCCCGTCTGAAAAAACGTGACCGCCGGATCGTGGTTGATCGGTTCGGTGTGCAGCGACTTGACGAACGTCAGATCGTCCGCGATCTTTGCCGTATGCGGCAGCAACTCGCTGATCCACGCGCCGGATTTTCCGTGCTGCGCGAAGCTGTAGCGCGACGGCACCATCGGAAAGCTCGGCTGCTGGCGAAGACATGGTCGTCAAACGCTGGCCTGTGCGCACTGACTCTGGCAACTCCTGTCCCTGCAAATCGACCAGTCGCGGCTTATAGTCGAACATTTCCATCTGCGACGGCCCGCCCGATTGGAACAGATAAATTATCCGTTTGGCTTTAGGCTGCGTAGTGCGGCAATCCGGGCAATCCGCCGGCCTGCGCGTCGCTGCCAAGCAAATGCGCGAGCGCCGCAGTCCCGAGGCCGGTCGCCGTTCTTCCGAAGAATTGTCGTCGTGTGATGGCGCCCATGTCACTCCTTCGTGACTGCCTCGTCCAGGTTCAGGATCATGCTTGCCACCGCTGTGTAGGCCGCGAGTTGCGTGGTATCCAGTTTCTTGTCGCGCGGCGATTCGCCGTGGGCCAGGAACTTTTCGGCAGCCTGCGGATGCTCGCGATAATACGCAACGAATTTTTGATAGGCCTGATCGAATGCCTCGTACTCGGCGGGCGCCGGCTCGCGCGTGAGCACGGAGCGATACCCGAGTGCGATCGGACGTTCCGACTGCATCATCCGCTCTGCCAGTTTACGCGCAGCCTCCACGAATACGACATCGTTCATCAGGTTAAGGGCCTGCAGCGGAGTGTTCGTACGGCTCTCGCGCACAGCGCAGGTTTCGCGCGTCGGCGAGTCGAAGTTGATCATGTTCGGCGGAGCCACCGTGCGCCGCCAGTAGCTATACAGACTACGCCGCCACAGACCCTCGCCTTTGTCCGGCTCATACCCTTTGCCGCCTTGCAGTTCCTGCCACAAGCCGGCCGGCTGATATGGACGCACCGATGGACCGCCAGTCTTTTCCACGAGCAACCCGGAAACGGCCAGCGCCTGATCGCGGATCATTTCGGAGGGCAGACGATAACGCGGCCCACGCGCGAACATGCGATTTTCCGGATCTTTTTGAAGCAGCTCCGGAGTCACGCGCGAGGACTGCCGGTATGTTGCGCTGCTGACGATTGTCTTGAGCACATGTTTCACGTCCCAACCGCTCTCAACGAAGTCCACTGCCAGCCAGTCCAGCAATTCCTGATGGATCGGCCACTCGCCCTGCGAACCGAAATCCTCCACCGTCTTGATCAGTCCCGTTCCGAAGAACATTTGCCAGAAGCGATTCACTGTCACACGAGCGGTCAAGCGGATTCGAACGATCGACCAGCCATCGCGCCAGCCCGAGGCGGTTGCGCGGCCACTCCGGCTTCATGCGCGGCAGAAAGGACGGCACATCAGCCTCCACCTTTTCGCCCGGCGCGTCGTACGCGCCGCGCTTCAATAGAAACGCGTCACGAGGTTTTTCGCTTTCCACCATCACCATCACGGTGGGCACCGCATCGAGGTATTTCTGCCGATCAGCCTGGAGCTTTACAAGAGCGGCCCGCGCATCCCGAATCTCCGCCGGAGCAAATTTCTCCAGGAAGCAGAAGCGTAATTTATCCGCTTGCGCCTTCGTACGTTTAGCGGGAGGCAGTGCTGCGATTTGGCCGACAGTATTTCGCAACGGAAGCACAGCAGCTTCGCGCGGCGTCAGTTCCGTACCGTAAATCCGCACATCGTCGATCTCGCCCTGGAAGCGCAAGCCGCCGCCCGCGCCGATTCGCAGTGGCTGCTTTCTTGTCCATCGGCCAGATCGGTTGATCGAACAGAATCTTGATTTCCTGCGGTTCCCCGTTCACGTAGATGCGGACGTGAGAAGCGTGCATGCTGCCGTCATAAGTCACGGTCACGTGCTGCCATTTGTTGAGTTCGACAGGCTTCACCGTTTCCAGACGCATCGCAAGATCTGACCAGCGAAAGGTCGCGTGCAGTCTGATCTTGCCATCGACCAGATGCAGAAAGTGCCCGGCTCCTTCAAAATAGTCTTCGCCACGCGACATGATCGCGCCTTTGCCGGTTTCAGGTTTAATCCAGGCCGCGAACGTGAACGGGTCGCGGTAGTTGATGTGCGGCACGTCTTTACCCGCGTCAACCTCGCGCTTGCCATCAAAACGTCCGGCCTGCTCGGGGGTCGATCGGAACGTGCGACCCGCCGTGATGGTCCAATCCTGCTCCTGTTTGCTGACTGAGCGTTCCCACTGCCTCTGCGCTCGAATCAGTGCAGGCTCGAAGTCTTCGACTTTGCGCGAAGCAGCAGCGAGGTCGCGATCGAACACGTCAAGCTTAGCCTGCTGGTCCGGAAGCGGAGCCTTGATGTACGGCTCCTCATTTCCGAAGTTATACACGAAGCCACGCTCCGGAACATTGTTGAAGAACGCGAAGAGCTGGTAGAAATCCTTCTGCTTAATGGGATCGTATTTGTGGTCGTGGCAGCGCGCACAGCCGACCGTCATGCCCATCCAAACTGTCGAGGTGGTCTCGACTCGATCCGCAACATACTGCACGCGAAACTCTTCATCGACGATCCCGCCCTCGGCAGAGGTCGAGTGGTTGCGATTGAACGCTGTCGCGATGCGCTGATCGAGAGTCGGTTTCGGCAGCAGATCTCCCGCAATTTGCTCGATGGTGAATTGATCGAAGCGCATGTTTTTCTGAAACGCGTTGATCACCCAATCGCGCCAGCGATACATGTCGCGCGGACCATCGCTCTGATAACCATTGCTGTCGGCATAGCGAGCAGCCTCCAACCAGCGCACGGCCATACGTTCGCCATAACGTGGCGAAGCGAGCAAGCGGTCCACTACCTTTTCATAGGCGTTCGCCGAACGATCATTCAAATATGCTGCGGCTTCCTGAGGCGTCGGAGGCAAGCCGGTCAGGTCAAAGGTCAGACGCCGCAGTAAAGTCTCCCGCGCAGCTTCAGGCGAAGGGCGCAGTCCTTCTTTCGTCAGCTTCGCCAGCACGAAGTTATCTATAGGATTCTTCGCCCACGAATTGTTACGTTCTGGCAATGCTGGACGCTGCGGAGGGACAAGCGACCAATGCGCCTCATAGCGCGCGCCCTCCTCGATCCAGCGCCGGACGATATCGATCTGCGCTGGACTCAGCGGTTCGTGGCCAAGATACGCGGGCGGCATGCGCATACCCTTGTTCGTGGATGCAATTCGCTTATAAACTTCGCTGCGCGCCGGATCTCCAGGCACGAATCCAAAGCGGGACTTCCCCAGATCGGCCTTCGCATCCTCCTCGTGGTCCAGCCGTAGTTTGCTTTTGCGACTCGCGCTATCCGGACCATGGCATGCGTAACATTTATCAGAAAGAATTGGACGCACGTCGCGATTAAATGAAAGCGGAGCTGCCGCGACGCTGAAACAACACAACGAACCGGCGAAAATCGAGCGTGTGATCAGGCAACACCTCCCAGAGTGTGGCGACTACATAAGTATATGTCAGCGCAAACGATTTTCGATGAGCCTGCCCGTCGAAACATGTTGTAATAAGCGCACATGCTTTTCGAACCAACCACCTGCGCGATTTGCACGGAAGAAATCACGCGGCATTACAAGATGGGCGAAAACATCGTCCGTGCGGTTGTTGAATCTGATTGCCGGCATCGATCGGCCAACCGGCGGATCAGTAATAATCAACGGAAAAGATTTAGCGAAACTGTCGCGAAAAGATCTCGCCAATTACCGCCTGCGCGACGTGGGAATTGTATTCCAATCTTTCAATTTAATTCCAAGCATGACGGTTCTGGAGAACGATTGGGGGCATAATCGGAGTAGCGCTTGGCTGGGGAATAGGACGAATAATTAACTTCGGAACCAATATGTCCCTGGACGAGCAGGGCCAAATAAGAACAAGCGTACACCGTAGTATTCTTTTAAGTGATTTAAAATCAGCAGATAATTAGTTAGCTACTTACGTTGCAATTCTTTAACCAATTCTTCTAGAATCAGTATTTCAGGAGGTCTACGTGGTTAGTCGACGCCCTGCTGTCAAGCATAAGAGTGCTAAGCGCTCAGAAGAGACGCTGCCTAAGTGCCCCACCGGAATTGCGGGCTTGGATGAAATCACCTACGGAGGACTTCCGCAGGGCCGCCCCACGCTCGTTTGTGGTGGTCCAGGTTGCGGTAAGACCCTGCTGGGCATGGAGTTCCTCATTCGGGGCGCAACTGAGTACGACGAACCAGGCGTCTGCCTCAGCTTTGAAGAGAACGCCGCAGAACTCGCGATCAACGTAGCCTCCCTCGGGTTCGATGCCAACCGCTTAATCGAAGAGAAGAAGCTCGCAATCGACTACGTCTTCGTAGAACGAAGCCTTGTTGAAGAAACAGGCGATTTCGATCTGGAAGCGCTGTTTTTGCGCTTGAATTATGCCATCGATTCCATTGGCGCAAAACGAATACTGCTGGATACCATCGAGTCTCTGTTTGCTGGTCTTCCCAACGAAGCGATTTTGCGCGCCGAACTCCGTCGCCTCTTTCGCTGGTTAAAAGATAAAGGGGTGACCACAATAATCACCGGCGAGCGTGGCGAGGGAACGTTGACCCGTCACGGCCTCGAGGAGTATATCTCCGACTGCGTCATCGTACTCGATCACCGTGTGACTGAAACCGTTTACACGCGTCGCCTGCGCGTACTCAAGTATCGTGGATCCACCCACGGAACCGGTGAATATCCATTCTTAATTGATAACGACGGAATTTCAGTCCTGCCAATTACTTCAGCCAATCTGGACCATACGGTTTCCAGGGAACAAGTCTCGACGGGCCTGCCCGCGCTCGACGATATGTTCGGCGGAAAGGGCTTTTACAGGGGCAGCAGCATTCTAGTCACCGGAACCGCGGGTACGGGCAAAACGAGCCTTGCTGCACATTTTGTGGATGCTGCATGCCGCAGGGGCGAACGCTGCCTGTTTTTCTCTTTTGAGGAATCCGCCGACCAGCTCTTCCGAAACATGCAATCCCTCGGGATCGATCTGCAGCAGTGGTCGAAAAAAGACCTATTGCGCTTTCATTCTGCACGGCCTACCACATACGGGCTGGAGCTGCACCTGGTGAAAATACATAAGCTGATCACAGACTTCCAGGCTGCGAACGTAGTAGTGGATCCCATCACGGGACTACTCCATGCCGGCACCATGGCTGAAACCAGAAGTATGATTTTGCGCTTGATAGACAACCTGAAGGAGAGGCGGATCACCGCCTTCCTGACCTCACTTACCGGCGGTGAGCATGCTTTGGAACAGTCCGAAATCAATGTATCTTCTCTTGCGGATGCCTGGATTTTGCTGCGCGATTTTGAAAACGGTGGCGAGCGGACCCACGGCCTTTCTGTACTCAAAGCGCGAGGGCTCCCGAATTCTAACCAGCTCCGGGCTTTCCGCTTGACTAGCCACGGGTTAGCGATTCAACCTGACCATGCTGAGAATTTGAGGAGGTCAAAATGACATCGGGAACGAAGCGGGGCCCCATCGCTCAGGATCGTGAAAAACCGGAAGCTAAGTGGGATCTACGACTTTACGTGGCTGGGCAGACTCCAAGATCGCTCCAGGCGTTCGCAAACCTAAAACGGATCTGCGACGAGCACCTCACGGGGCGCTACAACATTGAGGTCGTTGACTTGCTGAGGAATCCTCAGTTGGCCAAGGGCGATCAAATTTTGGCCCTCCCAACCCTCGTCCGGAAGCTGCCTGAACCGGTCCGGAAGATCATTGGTGATCTCTCCGATACGGAACGAGTGCTGGTTGGGTTGGACCTGCGTCCGCGCAGTTGAAAGGGAAGGAATGACCGCGAAAAGGAAAAATTCGATCGACGACGCAAAAGCCTTTGAAGCTGCCCTGGAGAGTCCTGAACCAGATGTAACTTATATCCTGCGCCTGTATGTGACAGGCAGCACGCCCAGGTCCGTGCGGGCGATTCAGAACATCCGGGCCATTTGCGAAGAGAAACTGCATGGCCGTTACGAACTGGATGTAATAGACATATATCAACATCCAGACGGAATTAGCGCTGAACAGATCGTGGTTACGCCAACTCTGGTTAAACAGTTACCATTACCGGTAAGGAAACTGATCGGTGATTTATCGAATACAGAGCGAGTACTGGTGGGGCTGGACATACAACCCCATAGCACGAAGCGCTAGATCTGCGGTCCAAAGAGGCCAGCGATGCCACGCGAAAGCCGCGAAAACTTAATTGAACAGATCCGACAGCTCCAGAGCCGTCTTAACGAAGCCGAAGCCACGCTCGATGCAATCAGAAGCGGTGAAGTTGATGCGGTAGTCGGAGCGGGTGCCGCCAGTGACAAAATTTACACACTGACCGGCGCAGATACGGCATACCGGCTTTTCGTGGAGCAGATGGCCGAAGGCGCTGCGACGCTTACGCCACAGGGGCTCGTGCTCTTCGCAAACGAGCAATTCGCTGCAATGCTCGGGGTCTCGCTGGAGCACGTGATCGGTTCCGACATACGCAGCTTCGTTCCTGATGACCCGGATCAATTCGAAGCCTTGCTCAGAAGTGGCATGCGGTCCATCTCCAAGGCCGAAATGCGGCTGAGGACTGCCCAGGGCGTTCTGCTACCCGTGTATGCATCGATAAAACGCCTGGCGCTCCTGGACGGCGAATGTGCCTGCCTCACCGTCACCGATTTGACGGAGCAGAAACGCAACGAAGAAACCGTCGCCGCCGGGATGCTTGCGCGTTCCATTCTCGACCAGTCGGCCGAGCCAATTTTCGTGCTGGACGCGGCTGGCAGGATCACGCACGCGAGTAAAGCCGCCGAGCGATTTGCAGAAAAGCCCGTACTATGGCGCAAGTTTGACGAAGTCTTTGAGACACTACCATTGGGCGAGATTCTCTCCGCGGCCGGGCGCAGGGAAAACATTGAAGGCATGCAGGCGACCGCAGGTAACATGGAGGTGCTTATCAATGCTGCGCCCCTCTCCAGCTCCAATCTCGAGTTGCTCGGCTGCATCGTATCGCTCACCAACATCACTGAATTGAAGCGCATCGAAGCCACACTGCGGGACAGCGAAGCACGCGAGCGCCGGCGAGCAGCCGAATTGCAGGCCCTGATGGAAGCCGCCCCAGCCGCAATCTTTATCGCGCGCGACCCTGAATGTAAGGAAATGGTCGGCAACACCATGACCTCGGAGTTCCTGCGCGTCCAGCACGGTAAGAATGTGTCCCAATCAGCCAGCGAGGAGGAACGTCCAAAGAATTTCCACGCAGAGCGAGAGGGGCGAAGACTGCTGCCTGAGGAACTACCGCTGCAGACCGCCGCGCGCACAGGCGTCCCCGTGCAGGATTGCGAGCTTGACTTCGTTTATGATGACGGGACAGTCCGCAACCTGTTAGGCAGCGCGAATCCCCTGTTTGACGACCTTGGTCAGACTCGCGGCGCAGTCGGGGCTTTCATTGATATCACAGCGCGTAAACAGATCGAAAAGCGTTTGCGGGAAACACAGAAGCTCGAGAGTATTGGAATGCTTGCTGGTGGAATCGCGCACGACTTCAACAACCTTCTGGTTGGCGTGATTGGCAGCGCAAGTCTGGCCCAGATGACGGTACCACCCGGCACCCGCACATTTGAATTGCTGGATCTGATACTCAAGTCCGGCGAGCAGGCCGCCCACCTGACTCGCCAGTTGCTGGCCTATGCCGGAAAAGGCCGTTTCGTTACAGAACGATTTAATTTGTCGAACCTTGTTCGTGAAATTGTTGAGGTCCTGCAGCCTTCTATTTCGAAGAGGATTGAACTCCGTCTGGACCTTCAGGCAAATCTCCCACTGATCGAAGCAGATCGCGGCCAGATTCAACAGATTGTGATGAACCTCGCGATCAATGCTTCGGAGGCGATTGGCAACGACACAGGGGTTGTATCCATCAAGACGGGCGTGCAGGATATAGGCGACAGCCAACGCAAGTATCTGCCAGAGACTTACGCGGACCTGCACTCCGGGAAATACGTGTATCTTGAGATCAGCGACACAGGCAGCGGCATGGACCCGGAAACGATGCGAAAGATTTTCGATCCGTTCTTCTCGACTAAGTTTTTGGGGCGCGGACTGGGTCTGGCCGCCGCTAGCGGAATCGTCCGCGGGCATAAGGGTGCAATCAACGTGACGAGTGCGCCAGGCAAGGGCAGTTGCTTCAAGGTCCTGCTAAGGGCTTCCGCCCATACGATCACGATTACGTCCAAGCCCGCGAAGGAACCCGCCAAGGGGAAGGGGACGGTTCTGGTGGTGGATGACGAAGCAACGGTGCGCATGGTAGCAAAGGCCCTGCTCGAACACTCCGGGTTCAGAGTCATGGTCGCTGACACCGGCCCGGCCGCACTTGAGTTATTCGAGAGAGCGCCAGGTGAGATCGCGCTCGTCTTACTGGATCTGAGCTTGCCAAAAGAGGGAGGAAATGAAATCCTTCCCAAAATGCTTAAAATACGTCCTGATACCAAGGTTTTGGTGACGAGCGGCTACAGCGAAGATGTAGCCATGCAATCCTTCAAGGGCCTGCCCGTCTCAGGGTTTATTCAAAAACCATATGCTCCACACGCGCTCTCAGAAAAAGTAAGGCAGACCATCGAGTCGGCCCCGAAAACATCACCCGGGAGCGAAGTCGCGAACAAGAGGATAGGCTGATGACTCCGAATGAGACTGAGCGGCAGACTACTATTCTGCTGGCCGAAGACGAGCAGGCTGTCGGAGCGTTTATCGCAGCGGCGCTCAGTTCCTGCGGCTTCCATGTGCTGAATGCCACCGGTGGGAGTCAGGCGCTGGAGATGGCGCGTGAGCATAAAGGTGAAATTGATCTTTTGCTCTCGGACATCAGAATGCCGGAGATGACCGGATCTGAACTCGCCAAGGAGATTCGCAAGCTACGACCCGAGACGAAGATCCTGCTGATGTCCGGATATACTCCGGAAGACAGCCTGGAACCAGACTGGAATTTCCTGCCCAAGCCCTTCACTGTGGAGCTTCTGCTGAACATGGTGAAGCGCAGCCTCGAACAGATCCGCCAGGCTCGCGAATACGCTGAAGCGATTGTTGAAACCATCAGGGAACCACTTTTGGTTCTGGACGCAGATTTAAAAGTTTTGACGGCGAATAACAGGTTTTACGAGAAATTCCAGATTTCCGCAGACCAGACCATCGGCAGTCACATTTTCGAATTGGGGAGGGGTCAATGGAATATTCCACGGCTGCGCGAATTCCTCGAAGACTGGCTGCCTGTGGACCAATGGATTGAAGATTTTGAGGTTGAGTTCGAGTTGCCTGCCGTTGGACGCAGGTACATGTTGCTCGATGCACGTCAAATTCAGCAGGCGGGCCTCGGCACGGGAATGATCCTGCTGGCTGCCCGGGACATAACGGATCGCAAGAAGGCCGAAGAAGCGTTACGCAAAAGCGAGTCCGCAATTCGTTCGCTCCTGGAATCCGCTCCGCGCGCAATTATCGCAGCAGACGCGAACGGCTGCATCCGCGTGGCGAACCGGATGGCCGAGACTATTTTTGGCTACACCAGGGAAGAATTGCTGGGCCAACCTGTGGCAGCGCTGTTGCCCGAGGAAACGAACACCAGCGAGGCTCAGTCGCGCGATGGCGCTCGAGAGACAGTAGGGCTCCGAAAAGGGGCGACGCTCTTCCCTGCCGAGGTTACTGTCAGTTCGATCGAAACGGAAGACGGCACGCTCGTAGTCAGATTCATTGTTGACATCACCAAGCGCAAAGAAAACGAGGCGGCACTGTTCGGTTACCAGGAAGCTTTGCAGGGTCTGACGGCGAAGCTCATATCGGTTCAGGAGTCCGAAAGCAAGCATTTGGCTCGCGAGTTGCACGACGTTTTCAGCCAGAGGCTGGCCGTTTTGTGCATGGAGATCACGGAACTGCAGCAGTGGCCTGCTGAAAAGGCCGGCGAATTGAACCGCCGTCTCAGGTTACTCGTTGATAAGGTTGGATCGCTGGCTACCGATATCCACCAGATTTCCAGGCGGCTGCATCCCGCCATTCTGGATGATCTGGGCCTCACGGCCGCGCTCAAAAACGAGTGTCTGGCGTTCGCTCAGCAGAACAGCATTTCCGTCCCGTTCAACTCTGAGCGGGTTCCCAGGAAGCTGCCGGAAGATGTAGCCTTGTGCTTGTATCGTGTTGCCCAGGAAAGCCTGCGTAATGCCGCCAAACACGGACATTCCGCTGAAGTTCGGGTCAGCATCAGCGCCGATTCAGAAAACGTGGAACTCTCGATCCTGGATGACGGCAGCGGCTTTGATTTCACGAGCGCCAAGGGAAAAGGCGGACTCGGGCTCGTCAGTATGGAAGAGCGCGTCAGACTCGTCAAGGGATCGTTTTCAATTCAGTCCCAGCCGGGTAAAGGGACGGAGATCCATGTCCGGATTCCTTTACAGAAGGATCAGGAATGAACCGCCCGACAGTATTGCTTGCTGACGATCATGAGGTGGTGATTGAGGGATTGCGCCGCATCCTTGACCCCGAATTCGATATTGTCGGTACCGTGCCGGACGGCCGCGCCCTTGTAGCCGCTGCTGCAAGGCTTAACCCCGACGTGATTGTCGCCGACATTTCGATGCCATTACTCAACGGAGTCGAAGCGGCTCGCCAGATAAAGAGCGCCCAAAAGCGAATACACATTATTTTTTTGACAATGCATCCTGACGTGACTTACATCACGGAAGCATTGGAAGCTGGCAGTTCCGGGTATGTACTTAAGAGCTCCGCCGGGTCCGAACTGGTAACAGCGATCCGCGAAGCTCTTGATGGGCGCTGTTATGTCACCCCTTCGATAGCCCTGCCGCTGGAAGGTGCCCTCAGAGACGGCCTGGCGGGCTCCCAGCGCAAGCCCGGCGTCCTGACCGCCCGCCAGCGCGAAGTCCTCCAGTTAGTCGCGGAGGGGCGCCCTGTGAAGGAGATCGCAGGAATCCTGCACTTGTCTTCAAGAACCGTCGAATTCCACAAATACGGAATTATGCGGCAACTCGGATTACGCACCACTGCGGAGTTGACGCATTATGCTATCAAGCATGGCATTCTGTCAACCTAGGACCTAGTAACTTTGCTAGTATTCCGTTCGACAAAACTTTGTTACTGTCTGTCTAGCGGTAGATAGAAGACGCGACCACAATCTGAAGCCCACACAATCGTGTGGAGTACCACTCCCTGATGTGGTTTGGAAGGATCGCGGCGGACTGTGTGGAACCGACACGGCCCAGCTCCTACCCATGGTTTTTGCGGTGAGCCCTTGCAGGCTTCCGGAGGCCCGGGAGTAATCCCGGTGAAGCCGGCAAGGGTTGCCGGTCGACCATGGTGGAGTGTTCTAACGGAGGCCTGCCGTGAGATCGAAAGGACATAGAATCGTGAAGAACATTTTTGTTGGGAATCTGAGTTTTAGATCTAGCGAAGACACTGTACGTTCGCTCTTTGAGAAGTATGGAACAGTGGATCGCGTCAGTCTGGTGACGGATAGAGACACCGGGCAACTGAGGGGGTTCGGATTCGTCGAAATGACAAACGACTCCGAAGCAGAGAAGGCGATTGCCGCGCTCAATGGCGCCGAACTGGAAGGCAGGGTCCTGAACGTGAACGAAGCCCGCCCGAAAGGCGAACGCACGTTTAACAGCCGTGCGTCCGGCGGTTTTTCACCACGGCAATCCCGCTGGTAACCTCTAAATGCCCGGACCGGTCAGTTTTGCTGCCCGGTCCGGACATTCACCTTTCTAAAAGCCCCTTACGACTTCGATCTGATCCAGCATTTTCTTGATCCATTCTGCATCATTAGACGAGCCAAATCCGACCTGCTCAAAGCGCAACAAGCCTGCGCGATCCACCACCCAATTGCGAGGAATGCTGAACCCGCCCAGATAACGATCCACAACATCCTTGGCAAATAAAACCGGGAAAGTGTACTTGTTTTCTTTCATGAACGGCTCGACCGCTCCGATAGTGTCATCCACGTTAAACGTAAGGATAATCACATCCTCGCGCTCCTTCGCCCGATCATAAAGCTTTTGAAAGTGCGGCAACTCCTCACGGCAAGGTCCACACCATGTCGCCCAGAGATTGATGAAGGCCGTCTTGCCGTTCAGACTCGCTTTCTTCCAGGTCTTACCCTGCAAATCGGTGATTTCAAATTCCGGCAGCGGACGTTCCAGCTTGGTCCACTGACCCGGTTGTGGGAGAGCATTGCTGCCCGACGAAGGAGCGGCACTCAACTGATCCAGCCAATGCTGCCAGCCTTCATTGGTTCCGCCGAGTTCCTTCCAGATCGCCTCAGCGGGTCTGGTTAACCGTGTCGGAGTGCCGCTGGGGAATGTTGTTTTCCACGCACGTGCGGCAGATCCATAGTAGGTAACTGCGTCCAGTTTACGGCCCTCTTCGACAGCCAGCCTCGCCATGTAGTCGTAATAGCGCGATTCATCACCCGGCAACATTCGGATTGCAGACTGAATCGAACTTGTACTCATAGCCGGCGGCTTGTCTTTCGGAGTCTCCGCAATTCTTTTCTCCCATTCCACAGTCTTGCGCTTGAATTCGCGCAGGCCACTGTCCATTTCGATCAGCGTCTTTCTGACCTCGTCCAGCTTTTTCTGTTTTAGATATGCGTCTGCCAGCAATCCCCAACCCATAGTCTTCTCGCGCCACACCGAAATTTCCTGTTGTTCTTTGCGATCGGCGCTCATCATCAGATCGTTTTCCTGATTCCCGTATCTTTTCGATAACTCGATTAGCCCTTCTTTCACCAGACCCGGAACCTGATCCAGACGCAGATTGCGCCGGACATACATGGAAGCAATCTGGGTTGAGCTGGAAGGAGTGCTAATAACGGAATTCTTTCGGCTCTTCAAGGCTTCGAAATACTGGTCGATCGCTGCCAGAAACTCGCTATCCGGATGGTTTTCAAGATTTGCGAGTATCTGTGCTTTCTGAAGGTAAAAATAAGGCTCCCCGTTGCCAAGTGCAATCCATTCATCCGAGACCTTCAGCCGAGCCTCCTCCCGCTCCTTATACTTCTCCCCATAATTCACCTGGGGATCGCCCGTCTTTGGGTAAGGATTCTTCTTGTTCCAATCATTCATCGCTTGAAACACTTTTGAATTTCCTGAACCAGAGCTTCCATCCGAGGCCGAAATAGCCTTCTCGCCTTCCTTGTCGCCGATGATCTTGTAACCCTCTCGCAAAGCAAATACCGCCAGCTTGTTCACTTTCGGATCGAGAGCTTTCAATGATTCGAGGTCCTTGGCAACCTGCTCGCGCAGTTTGTTGTGCCCGGGAACAGGCGTAACCTTAAACTCCAAACGCCACAACGCGGGCCACGCGCTGAGTACGGTCACGTCCGTGCGGCCAGTTAGCAGAGTGCGAAAACGGGCTGTGGCCTCCCTCAAGTACTCCGAGTTTGGCAAACGCGACAAACGAGTGTAGGCGTCCACATTCTCCGGGCAAAGATTTACGTAAGCCCGCGCATTCACTTCAAATTTAGTGTCGTCACGAAAGGCTGGGTACGCATAGATGTCGGCCAGTTTAGCGAATGGCCAGGCGAACTTCGGCTCCTTGCCGGTGATTTCAGTCAGGATCTTGATGGACTCCGGGGTCCGACTTCCCATCAACGACAGCGCATATAGATACTGGGCGACGCTGTCATTTGGCGCCTTATCAGCGCGCTCTTTGAATTCCGCAATAACTGTTTCGGGCGCCCGCCCCGTGCTCCTCGAGGTCAGAATGCGTGCCTGGCTGGAGAAGAAGTCACCTTCGGTGGTCTGGCAGCCTGGTATTGCGGGTTCCTGCGCGCACATGAGGAAGGGGACGAACAAGAAAGCTGAGAGTACAGCCTTGAACATGAAGTATCCTCCTGGATAGGTCAAAGTAATGACGCCGGCAGAACAGTTTTTGTTTACAGGTACTTGAGATTAATTTGTCTGTAATCGACTTACTGGCAAACTCCCGGCGTACAATGTTCACGAGGAACCTACTATGCCTGCCGATCTGGCCAAAGAAGCCCGGGAGCTCGTGGAGAGCGCGCGTTCGGGTGTCCTATGTACCAACTCACATCTCAAACCTGGTTATCCCTTTGGATCTGTAACTCCCTACGCTGTTGACGGCCGTGGAAGCCCGCTGTTACTCCTGAGTTACATGGCTATGCACACGGATAACATTCAGGTTGATCCGCTTGTAAGTTTATTCGTAGCACAGCAATCGCCGGAAGGCGACGCGCTCAGCGCGGCACGCGTCAACATTCTCGGACGCATTACGGCAGTTTCGGAAAAAGAGGTACCCGAAGTGCGCAGTCTTTACCTGGCAGCTCATCCCGAAGCCGAACAGTGGGTCAACTTTGGTGACTTCGCCTTTTACCGGCTTGAGATCGACAGCGCCTATTACATCGGCGGCTTTGGTTCCATGGGCTGGATTGAAGCGATAGAATACACGAAGCAGTCATGAAACTCACACGAAGAAGTTTTGTTCTCGGCAGCAGCGCTGCTGCTTGCCTGATAGGCAAGGCAGCACCCGGCAACCGCATCAGCGTAGGCATGATCGGGGTGGGCCGGCAGACCGTTATCGTCAACCTGAAGCAGTTTCTGGCGATGCCCGATGTGCAGGTCGTAGCCGTCTGCGACGTGGATGCCTGGCGCGTTGACAAGGCAAAGCAGCAGGTGGAGGAGGCGTACGCCAAGCAGTCCGCATCCGCAGCCTATAAGGGCTGCAAGACCTATAAGGATTTCCGCGAACTGCTGCAGGACAAGAGCATCGACGCGGTCATGATCGGGACCCCCGATCACTGGCACGTTCCAATGTCGATCGAAGCGATCAAGGCCGGCAAGGACGTTGCCTGTGAAAAGCCGCTCACGCGCTTCATCGCCGAAGGACGCCAGTTGAGCGATCTTGCGACGAAACACAAGCGCGTCTTTCGCAACGACAGCGAGTTCCGTTCGCTGCAGAATTTTCATCGCGCCGTCGAACTGGTACGCAATGGCAGGATCGGCAAGCTGCACACGATTCGCTCCGGCGTGCCGCAATCTGACGTCGGATGCCCACCGCAACCGAACATGCCAGTTCCGTCCGATCTCGATTATGAGCGCTGGCAGGGGCCGGCTCCGCGCGCGCCCTACACCGAAAAGCGCGTTCACACACCGAAGTCGTATGATCGCCCGGGCTGGATGCGCCACCAGTTCTATTGCGACGGAATGGTAACGAACTGGGGCGCGCACCTGAATGACATCGCACAGTGGGGCAACAACACGGAACGAACCGGACCCATCGAAGTCGAGGCGCGCGGAACGTTTCCACCGGCTGACAGTTTCTGGAACGTGATGCTGAGCTTTGAAGCCGAATATCGTTACGCAAACGGCGTCCGGATGTTCTACAAGAGCGAAAAGCCTTACGTCCGCTTCGAAGGCTCAGACGGATGGATTATGGCGGAGTTCGGCAAGCCCCTGCAGGCGCAACCAGCCGCAATCCTCGATTCGAAAATCCGCGAAGACGAGCTTCATTTCCCATTCAAATCCGACAAGCAGGATTTCATCGACGCAATCAAATCGCGTGGTCAGACCCTGGAAGATGCCGAGGTCGGTCATCGCACGATGTCGCTGTGTCATCTGGCGAACATCGCTGTGCATGTCGGTGGCAAGCTGCAGTGGGATCCCGCTAAAGAGAAATTCACGAACAGCGCTGCGGCCAACGCATATCTATCGAAGCCGATCCTGGGGCCGAAGCGCGCATGAGAAGCATATTGCTGAGCGCTGTTGCTCCTGTCGCCTTTGGGAGCAGCACAGGGACTGAACAATCCGTTTTTTGCTTTCGACAACGGCACCGGCCGTGATGACAAATTGCCGCTCTCCGAACAGGCGGAACTGGTCAAGAGAACCGGTTACGCGGGTATCGGCTATACCGGCACGCAACGCATCCCGGAGATGCTTGAAGCGCTCGAAAGCCGTGGACTCAAACTCTTCAGCATTTATGTCGCGGCACGCGTCGACCGTGACAAGCCGAGTTACGATCCGGGTCTGCCGCAGGCCCTGCAGCAGTTGAAAGGTCACGGAACCGTGCTCTGGCTGACTGTTCAGGGGCGCTCCACGGACGGTGAAGCTCGGGCTACAGCAATCGTTCGCGAAATCGCCGAGATGGCTGCCGCTTCCGGGGTACGCGTTGTACTTTACCCCCATGTCGGTTTCTACGTGGCCACCATCGAAGATGCATTACGCATACGAAAGCTGGTCGATCGTCCCAATGTCGGAGTCACGTTCAATCTGGCTCATTTTCTCGCGGCCAAGGACGAACCCAACCTGGACCAGCGTTTAAAAGACGCTCTGCCGTACCTCGAAATGGTCAGCATCAATGGTGCGGACCACGAAGGCGAGTGGAATCGCTTGATTCAGCCGCTCGATCGCGGCGAGTTCGATGTGTTCGGTCTACTCAAAAAACTGCACACCCTTGGATACAAGGGTCCTGTCGGATTGCAGTGTTATCTGGTTCCGGGCGACCGGGAAGACAACCTGAGGCGCTCGATGGTCGCATGGCGCAAATTCGCCGCTCGTCTAGCATCCGAAAAGTGAAGTGGTTCACTATGACTACCCCCAAGAAAGACGATGGAATCACAAGACGGCTGTTGCTACCGGCTGTTGGATCCGGGTTGGCATTCACGATCATGCCGCGTCATGTATTGGGCGGAACTCAGGCCCCGGCGCCCAGCGACAAGCTGAACATAGCCGGGGTGGGAGTCGGTGGCATGGGCGCGGGTTACCTCAGGGGGTGCGAAAACGAGAACATCGTCGCACTCTGTGACGTTGACCACGCGTACGCCGCAAAGACATTCGCGAAATACCCTAACGCGAAAGTCTATCGCGATTACCGAGTGATGCTGGAAAAGGAAAAAGGCATCGATGCAGTAATTGTTGGCACCCCAGACCACACCCACGCAGTCATTTCGATGGCCGCGATCAAACAGGGCAAGCACGTCTATTGCGCCAAACCGATGACCCGGACCATCCACGAAGCGCGCGCAATGGCAAAAGCTGCTCGCGAGGCGAAGGTCGCGACGCAAATGAGCGTGCAGTCATGCGCATCGGAAGGTGCGTGCTCAACGGCCGAATGGGTGCTGTCCGGGGTGATCGGGCCGGTACGCGAGGTGCACGTGTGGTCCGACAGACCAATCTGGCCGCAGGGATTGCTGCGACCGACCGCGTCGCCGGCCGTCCCATCGACTCTCGATTGGGACCTCTGGCTTGGCCCGGCGCCGCAGCGTCCGTATCACCCGCTATACCATCCCTTCAGATTTCGAGGTTGGTACGACTTTGGGACCGGTGCTCTGGGTGACATGGCATGCCACACCTTGCATGTGATCTTTCGGGCACTGAAGCTAGGTTACCCGTCCAGTGCCCAGGCAAGCACGACAGTCGTGCAGGAATGGGCTACCGCTGCGGGCGCCGCACGTCAAGGAACACGCAAAGCAGTTTATCCGGAAACTTTTCCGCACTCATCGATCGTGACCTGGGAATTCCCTGCTCGCGAGGGTCTTCCGCCAGTAAGAGTGAACTGGTACGACGGAGGATTGAGACCTCCCAGTCCCACGGGCATGCAGCCAGGCAAAATACTCGGCGGCGACGGGCTCATGTTTGTCGGCGATAAGGGAGTGCTGCTCAGCGGGTTCAGCGGTGGGCCGCGCCTGGTCACAGAGGCACAGCGCCAGTCGTTCACAGCTCCGCCCAAAACCTTGATCAGGAGTTCCGGCCATTACACAGAGTGGATTGATGCAGCAAAAGGTGGAAAGCCTGCTAATTGCGAGTTCGGTTTCGGTAGCCTTCTGACAGAGACTGCACTGCTAGGCGTGATCGCCCAGAGGACCGGCGCCTACCTGGAGTGGGATTCGGAACAGGGTCGAATCGCGAACAATGCGGAGGCCAATCTGCTGGTTAATCCACCCTATCGACAGGGTTGGTCGTTATGAGAAAACACATGAAATTCACACTATTGTTAACGCTTATCCTGCTTCCGCTCAGCCTGCTGGGTGCCCAAAAGACGACGAACCTGTTCAACGGCAAGAACCTGAAAGCGTTCCAGCCGTCACCCGGACCTTGGGTGATCGAAAAGGACGGCGCACTTACGCTAAAGGACCGCACCGACCACAAACAGATAGATGCCAATTATCTCTGGACGGCAAAGCCCTACAAAGATTTTGTCCTCAGCCTGGAGTTCAAGGCCTCACCGGGCACCAATAGCGGTGTGTTCATCCGCACTACGAATCTCAAAGATCCTGTGCAGACGGGAATGGAAATTCAGGTTGCGAGCCATGACCCCGCAAGGCCGCTCACCAGGGGCAGCGTGGCTGGCATTTATGATCTGGCCGCTCCGAAGAAGAACATGTTCAAACCCGAGGCCTGGAATCAAATGGTGATCACGTGCCAGGGCAGCAAAATCTCCGTGCAACTGAACGGGGAGACCGTCAGCGAAGCCGACCTCGACCAATATGCAGAGGCGGGCAAAAATCCCGACGGCTCGAAAAACAAATTCAAGAAGCCATTGAAGGACTTCGCTCGGGAAGGCTATATCGGCTTCCAGGACCACGGCACGCCAGTCTCGTATCGCAACATCCAAATAAGAGAGTTGAAGCCCTAGCTGCCTCGTGTTCGCGTATGCTATTCCGTATGCGACTTCTCGCGGCAGCAGTGTTCCTCTCCACAGTTCTCGTCGCTCAATCCTCGCTCTACGAAGAGGACCTGCAATTGTCGCGTCCGTACCGCGACGAAAACTACCGCCAGTTTTCTCGATACATCGACGACATCGAGCGGCAGGGGTCTCTCCTCCGTTTCAAGAAAATGATCGGCTAAAATGGCGCGGCGACATCGCCTGGAAGTTCCTGGCCAAATATCTGAAGCCGTGATTTCCGGCAAAAAGTATTGGAACTTTTTTAGCCTGAATCCGTTCCACTCTGATAGCTAGGAGTGTGCAATGATTCACAGTTTCTCCGAGGGGAATCAGGCCTCCGTCACCGCTAGTCGGCCGATGGTAAAAGCTTTGTTTGCATCCACCTGTCTGCTTTCGATCGTGTCCTTTTACACGACACAGCAAGGCATGGCTCTGTACTTAAGCGCATGGTTTTCAGTTCTGGCTTCGCTAGGCGTACAATCCGCACTGGTATTGGTCGCATGGCTGGTAGGGTTCACGAAGTCGCGTCGAGCCCTTCTAATGACCGTTTACGCCATCACCGCCGTCGTCTCGATTGCGTTCTCTTACGTGAGCCTGTACACATGGTTTGCAGCACGAGAGAGACCCGCACAGGTCGAGCGGCAGCTTTACGATACAATCACAGCCTCGGCCGGAAAGGCCGAGCAATTGCTCGCAGGCGCAGGTTCGGAAGGCCAAAAGCATGTGCTCGCGCTCGATGAAATGACGTCAGCGGAGAAGTCACACGGCTACATCTCTCGTGCCCAGGATTCTGATCCGTACCTCGCGCACATTCGCGAGTCGGTGGCGCGTGAAGCTCAAACATTCAATAGCAGTTATAAGGAAGGCTCCGGTGACGGACTACGCTATACGGCATTCGACCGTTATGGAAAACTGACGCAGCAGTCTGTCGATAGAATCCAAGCGTCGCAGCGAGCGCTCGCCGCCTTCCGAGCACAACTAAAACCACTCGACCCATCCGAACAGCAGATCCGCAAGTACCGCGAGGTTTACGACACCATCCCGTGGAACGATGTCGAACAGAATCTGCATGCTGCGAGTTTTGAAAAGCCCCCAGTGCCCGTCTACTCCGACCACATCGACAAGACCGTGACCGGACAAGAGGACATGATGCTTGCGTTTCAGGAGCTGGTCACTGCGCCCACTTCCCGTCACATCTTCGCGTTTCTGCTGGCAGCTTTTATCGACGTGATTGTGTTTCTGCTGGCCTTAGCCTCCGGCCCGTACTTCTTCGGAGCCGCCGAGGAGCGGTGGTGTGCGGCAGCCGCATCACTCGACAATACCGATGTACAGCTTTTCGTGCGCGACTTTCTGCGCAAGCTGGAACCGGATAGCAAGGGCATGGCGCGCGTCGAGATGGCAATACTTACGCCTGGAGAACGCCACTTCTGCATCCTGGTAGCGGGCAAGGGCGCGGCTACCGTAATCGAAGAGGACGGCAAGCGCTACTACCTGCTCGATGAGGATATCCACGAGCACCTGGTCGAGTCGCTCTCCAGTCGCAGGCTGCCGCTGCGCACGTCTCCGAAGGCGGCGCAGGCTTAGTTTGAAAACTTTTTGAAGATCAGGATGTGCTGACGAGGCAGGTCTTTCAGCACACGCTCCAGGCGGAAGCCTTCGGGTTCGACTTCGGCCTTCACTTCAGCCACGCTCATCTTGTGCTCGGGCCGGATCGGCACGGATGCATCTTCCTTGCGGTACTCGATCAGCACGAGCCGCCCGTCGGCCTTCAGTGCGGCGCGCATGCCCTGCAGCATTTTCTGCGGGCTCGAGAACTCGTGATAAACGTCCGTCAGAAGCACCATGTCGATCTGGCCGATTGGCAGTTTGGGATCATCTTCGGCGCCGAGCACCGTCTCGACATTCGTGAGCTTGCGCTGCGCCATGTTCTTACGCAATAGCTCCAGCATGCGCGGCTGAATATCGTTTGCATAGACCTTGCCCTGCGGACCCACGCGCTGCGCCATGCGCCACGTAAAGTAACCAGCCCCGGCGCCGACATCGGCAACCGTAGAGCCCTTGGCGATACCGATCGCATCGAGCGCCACGTCGGGCGCCTCCTCGGCTTCGCGCTCCGGCCGCACCAACCAATCCGCGCCGCCGATTCCCATCACCGCGGCGACCTTACGGCCGGTCACCGGATGCACATACTGGCCCCACAGAATGATTTGCGCGAGCAACAAACATACCAGGACGCTTTTGCGCAACAGACTCCCCTCCCAGCCTGACTTGAGTCTAACCTACATGCAGAAGACCGCGCCCTGCTATACTGAAAGTCAACCCGCCGTGATTTCCATAAGCAATGTATCTATGCGCTTCGGCGCCAAAATCCTGTTCGAAGATGTGTCCACAGCCTTCCTGGATGGACGCCGCTACGGACTTACGGGGCCCAACGGCTCTGGAAAATCTACCTTCGTGAAGATCCTCACCGGAGAACTCGACCCCGAAAAAGGATCGGTTGTGCGCCCGAAACGCCTCGGCGTTTTGAGCCAGGATCAATTTGCGTACGACGCCTTCCGCGTGATCGACACGGTCATCATGGGCAACCGCACGCTCTGGAACGTGCTTGCTGAGCGCGACGAGATCTACGCCAAGCCCGACATGACCGATGAAGACGGAATGCGCCTTGGTGAACTGGAAGGCATCGTAGCGGAGAACGACGGCTACACCGCCGAGAGCGATGCTGCCGTGTTGCTTGACGGTCTCGACATCCCCGAAGAATTCCACGATCGCAAGATGAGTGAGTTGCAGGGCGGTCAGAAGGTGCGCGTACTACTCGCACAAGCGCTCTTCGGCAGTCCCGAAGCGCTGCTGCTCGATGAACCTACAAACCACCTCGATCTTGATTCAATTCACTGGCTGCAGCATTTCCTGAGCCGTTACCAAGGCTCGGTCATCGTAATTTCGCATGATCGCCACTTTCTGAACAGCGTCTGTACGCATATCGCCGACATCGATTATCAAACGATCATCACCTACACCGGCGGTTATGACGACATGGTGCTCGCCAAGACGCAGGTGCGCTCGCGCATTGAATCCGAGAACGCGCAACGCGAAAAGAAGATCGCGCAACTCAACGAATTCATTCAGCGCTTTTCGGCCGGTACGCGTTCCAGTCAGGTGACATCGCGCAAGAAGGAAGTCGAGCGGTTGCAGACCAGCGATCTTGCGAAGTCTAACATCGCACGTCCTTACATCCGCTTCGACATGAAGCGCCCTTCAGGGCGTCACGCGCTCGAAGTGAAAGGCCTCTCGAAAGCCTACGACGACAAGCAGATCTTCTCGAATTTCACTGCCAGTGTCGCGCGCGGCGAAAAGATCGGGCTTATGGGCCGCAACGGTGCGGGTAAAACCACTCTGATCCGTTCGCTGATTTCCGGCGTCGTGGAAGGTGAGAACTTTCCTGTCGATAGCGGTTCAGCGGAATGGGGTCATGAGGTTTCGATCGGCTACTTCGGCCAGGACAATAATACTTCGATCACACGCGGTATAACAGTTTTCGATTGGCTACAGGCGATTTCACCGCAAGCCGGCAACGAAGAACTACGCGGCCTACTCGGTAAGATGCTGTTCAGCGGCGAAGAAGGTCTGAAGATAACCGACGCGCTTTCGGGCGGCGAGACAGCACGCCTGCTGTTCTGCAAACTAATGCTGGAACAGCCCAACGTATTGGTGCTGGACGAGCCGACGAACCACCTTGATCTCGAAGCCATCAACGCACTCAACATCGCCTTGCAGAAGTATCCGGGCACGGTGTTCCTGGTCACGCACGATCACGATCTTGTTGAAGAAGTCGCCACGCGTATCTGGCATTTCGACCACGGTAAAATCGAGGACTTCAAGGGCGCTTATGAAGAGTACCAGTTGGCCACAGCCTAAGGCATTTCATCGAGGGGCATAGCGGAAACAGCAAACTTCCCCGCCCTTTTGACCTCGACCTTCAACTTGCTACCGATGGCGGAGTTCGTGGAAACCACCACATGATAGACTCCGCGCAAGACCTCAAAAATTCGCGGACCGGGTTGTCCGCGCTCTGTCTTTTGCATATCGCGTAGCGAAAAGCTCGCTCCCCCAGTCTGCTCCGCCAGGTTCTCGAACAGACGCTTCGCAGTACCGCCCACGAAAACCGGGTAAATCGACACACCATTGCGCCGCGCCATTCGAACGACTTCTCTTTCCGTGGTGCGGCTCGGCGCTTCGAACCCCGTCGTCAAAAGCAGAATTACTTTGCGGAATCTGGTTGTGTTGAACCCGCCATCGATAGATGCGTAAAGCGCATCCAGCACACGCGGCGAATTACCATACTTTACATTCGACAGTGCCCGCAGCAACAGATCTTTGCTGGCGGTAAAATCCTGGATCAGGTCTGCCGAGGAATGAAACGCCACGATAGACATCTGCTCTCTCGGTTGCAACTGGCCGATAATGCTGGCGGCCACAGGCTGTACGGATGCACCCACCAGGCTGGTGTCGAGCAACATCATCACGTCCAGCAGGCCTGTCTTAAATTGAACGGATTCAACGCTAAGCGGAGTCTTATCCTCGATGACGCCGAAGTCCTCCGCCTTGAGCCCGGTAACCGGCTTACCGCTCTTCTGTTCCACTACCGATACCACCAGCGTTGTCGAAGCGTGTACAAGGCAGCTCAACAAAAGTAGCAAGCCGGCTACGCGTCTCATCTCAGTTGCTTTGCTTGACGGCGTTCTTCTCTTCGCTCTGCTTAGCGGCGTTCTTCTCTTCGTTCGAGTTGACGACCCTCACCTTGGCGCCGGACTCCAGACGAGTCATTTGCGAGGTCGCAACCTGATCGCCCTCTTCCACGCCCTCCAGGATCTCGACATCACCCTCGAAGCGGTCGCCAAGCTTCACATCGCGGGATTCGACGCTGTCACCCTTGACGACATAGATCTTGTTTGATCCAAGCACATAATTAACGGCTCTCACCGGCACCAGCAGGATCCGTTCCGACTTGTCGGAAGGGATGCGAGCGTGGGCGTATGAACCCGCTTTCAATTCGCCCCTTGGATTATCGATCAGCGCTTCTGCAATAAAGGTGCGCTTGCTCTGATCCACAGTCGGAGAGATGCGCCAGATCTTACCCTTAAACGTACGCTCATCGAATGCTTCCACCCACACGTCCACAAGCTGACCGTTTCGGATCCAGGGAGCCATGCGCTCCGGAATCTCCAGGCGCAGCCGGATGGGGTCCACCTTCACTAACGTCAGTAGCGGAGTGTTCGGCCGCACGTACTGGCCGAGCGTAGCCTGCCGCTCTTTCACGAAGCCATTAAACGGCGCGCGCACACTCGTGTCGCGCAACTTCTTGCGCTGCAGTTCCAAAGCGGCTTTGAAGCGCTCCACTTCCTGAATCAGATTGCGCGTGGAATTCAACGCCGTATCGTATGCGGCCTGCATAGCCTTGTAGCGGGCCACGGCCTGATCCAGATCCGCCTGTGATGCAATTCCCTGATCCACCAGACTGCGCGACCGATTGAAGCGCTGCTCCGCATCGACCATATCTGCCTGGGCGCGCCGCACCTCTGGCGTCTGCTTAATGTCGGCGACTCGCTCTTTCTCACTGCGCAAGCCCAGCCGCTCCAGCGATTGCCGCAACTGCGCTTCGTTCTGCGAGAGCAGGTAGCGCTGTTCCTCGTCATTGATCTGCACGAGCAATTGCCCCTGCTTCACTGCGTCACCAAGGTCGATTTTCACCAGATCGATTCGACCGTCGATCTCTGCGCTGACGATCACTTCGTCAATCGGAAACAGTGTGCCAACCGTTTCCACTTTTCGGTTGATTTGCTTGGCGGTGACGGCTGCCGCACGGATGGAGACGGGTCCGGTCTCCTGCTTGGCCTGAACAACGGGTTTGCGATTGCAGCCCGACAACACGGTCAGCAACACTCCGATCAAAAAAAGACGTAAGACTCTCATGAGTAGGATTCCACTTCGATCTTATCCTAGAGGGACGACGCGCGGTACGCGGCTGTTACTTCAACCCGAGTTTTTCGCGCAATTGCAGAACGCGTGGGTATTCCAGGAAGTCGAAAACACGCTCGTTGGCTGGATTTGGAATCGGAAAACGTTCCAGCAGCGGCTTTGCCAGCTCCGGTCTTCCGGATTCCGCATACGCCCACGCCAACAATACTGCAGGTTCCCCGGCGACCGTGGGCGGTGTGGACTCGTAAATGGTTTTCCATACACCCGCAGCCGCGTTAAATTCCTTTGAGAACAGCAGCGCATAGCCGAGTGCCATGTTTCGCACACCAGCTTGCGCCGGGGCTGGCAGCATTCGCTGTGCCTGTGCGTTCAAACCGGCCACATCGTTTTTTGGTTGCGCGGCGAACTGGCACAGGAACGCCTGCAGACGAATTCCGGGATTAGCAGCCTGCTTCAAAGCCATCGCGGACAATTCCCGGGCAGCAGCAGCATCGCCAGCTTGCAACTTCCACGCCGCCAGACGAGCTCTGGCCATAGCTGCCGCGTCGCCGTTCGGGTTCGTCTGGATCCATGACTCGAGTCTTCGTGTCGCAGCCTTCTGATCGCCCGTCGCATACTCCCAACGCGCCTGCTGATAATCAACACGTCCATCGTTGGCCTTCTTGCGCGCTTCCAGAAAATCCTGGAACAGCTTGTTTGCACCCGGTTTATCTCCGCGCATCAGTCGTGCTTGTGCGGCTTTCACCAGCGTCCAGCCATCCAGGAATGTCGGAGCCACCTGATGCGCTTCCAGGAAAGCCTTTTCGGCTTCATCGAAGCGTCCCAGGGCAAATGCAGCTTCACCGAGCGAATCGAACGTGTTCGGGTTGCCGGGTGTCGATTTCCGATACTCCTCGAACGCGGTTTTGACCGAATCGAAGTTGCCGGCAAAGGCATTCGCGTACATTGCCATGTTCCAGAACTGGCCGTTGGCCGGCTCCAGCATAGCTGCCTGCCGATACCATTCGGCTGATTTCGCGAAATGCCGCAAGTTGAATTCGGCCTGCGCTAAAGTCGCCGGCAAGGATCCGTCCGCAGGGACCAGCCGCTGAAGAGCTTCCAGGGACTGGACCTGGCCCGCGGCATCACCGTTCAGCGTTGCCGAAAGGAAGTTCAGCCGGGCACGTTCAATCGGTCGGATTTTTTCTCCTGCGTTGCGACTGCGATCAAGTGCGTCTTTCGCCTTGGCGGGTTGTCCTGCCGTGCTCCAGGCCTGCACAAGTGCGACCCAGGCCTCACCGAATGCGGCATCGGCGGCCACTGTCTTTTCCAGGTGTTGAGCTGCTTCGGCCGGGGAGCCTTTCAGTTTCGCCTCGGCATACATGCGCAACACATCATCGCTGGCAGCGCCGTACGTTCGGGCGTTGGAGTTCACTTTTTTCGCGAGTTCATTGCCCGCAGGCAGCACTCCGCCGCGCAAATTCCGGGAAATAGTGTAGCTGGAAATCGACTTCTCTGACGCCAGATCACGCAACGTGGCATTCACGGTCAGCGTATCGCCCTGGATTGTGAAATAGCCCGCAATCGTCTGTTTCGCGCCCGCTGCCGGGACCTCACGTGCAGACCGGACCGCAAGAGGCTGTAGCGTGGGAGTGCCGGTAAGGTCGGACGTCACCACATCCTGCAGCGCCACACTAACCCAATCATTTACAGGATTGCCGGAAAGATTTTCAAAGGGTGGAATGGCAACGCGCGCAACTCCGGCCTCCTGCTTCCTGGAGCATCCGGCCAGCATGAAACTGACAACCAGAAGTGTTAATAAAGCAACACACCGAGGACTAGAGAACACGCGGCTCCAGAGCGAGGATTTCCTGGAACTCAGGCAATTCACGGAGAGTCTTGAAGTCCGGATCTTCACGGAACTTGTCCTTCTCCTTGAAGCCTTCTTCCAGCGCCTTTCGAATATAAAGCAATGCACGATCGTTCTGTCCCGCTTTCGCGTAAGTCTTGGCGAGGTAAAAATGGAACCGGGCCCGTTCGGTTACTGTGCGTTCCTGCAGCAGCACGCCATACGCACCGCGATGCTCGAATACTTCCGCGTCTAACTGCAGCGCCAGCTGATATTCTTCAAACGCTTCCTTGTACTTCTTGCGAGCGAAGTGCGCAGTACCCAGATTGCTGTGAATGGAAGCTGAGTTAGGAGCCAGCTTCAGCGCCTTCTGATACTGTGAGACGGCGCGCTTGTAGTTCTTCTGAGCGTAGTAGATCGTACCCAGATTGTTGATCGCTTCCGAGTACTTAGGATTCATCTTGATGGCCTTTTCATAGTGCCGTTTGGCAGGGCCCAATTCAAGCATTTGATGATACGCGATACCGATCTTGTTCCAGATGATGGCGCTATCCTGAGGAGCCTGGCGATACACGTCAATCGCCTCGCGATACATCTTACGTGCCATGTAGATGTCGCCACGAGCTTCCGGCGTGAGGACCGGCTTAGCGTCCTGCGGTGGCAACATACGCTCTTTATCGGAACGCGTATCCACCAGCTTCGAGGACTTGTCAGGCAATCCGCCTGTTGGCTGCGCCGCCACAAAGGCAACGGCAGCGGTGAACAAAACTGCTAAGTTTCTGGAAACCATTCCGGCCTCCCCATTTCAGTTCAACTATACCGCGCAAGTGCGCCGAACAAAAGGCTATACTGCCAAGCTACTTGCGAAACTTCGACTCGTCTTTGAACGCCTCCAACGAGTTGTACACGATCGGGCAATAGACGGCCCGGTCAATGAATTGCCACATTCTGCTCTGGAGCGATCCCCGACCTCGCACAACGTGCGGGAAATCCACGCAAGTACTTGGGCGCGCTTCATATACCGTACACTCGTTCCCGCTCAAAAAGACACAACCTTGCTCTTCGGTGCGCTGCAGGATCACGCCCTCTTCCTCGCTGACTGTGGTGTACTGCTTCATAAACTTGGAAATCGACAGCCGAAAGAACTTCGCCAGCTTTTCAATATCCCGTTCCTGCAATTCCACCGTCGCCACGCGGCAGCAATTGGCACATTCCATGCAGTCAATCTTGCCTTCGATCTCGTCAGCTATGTGCCTGAATTTCTTATCGTTTACGGCATGGGTCTTCATGAAGCGGCGGAACTTTTCATTCTCAGCGCGCGCTTGCTCTCCCAGCCGCTTGATCTGTACCAGATCAGTAATCATGTAACCAGTGTAGACGCTCTGCTTGCGCAATCTGTTCCCTGACTGCCATCCTTAAGTGTGGCGGATCAACTTTATCTCTCATACAAGCTGCGCGGCTTCACGGAAAACAACATGTTGCGCCATTTCGGAAAGGCGTTGCAGAAGTTCCCGTACTCGCGACTTTCCAAGGCCGCGAGCATGTTCCGGATCTATGCCGTGTCGTTTTCAGAACCGCTGATTTTCGAAATGGCGCTGGATCCGGTGCCCGATCCCGAGAAAATCCTGGCCGCCGCAGGCGAGTTCCAACACTCCGACTGTGCCTACGAACTCGAGACTTTCTGGGACCTCTGGCAGTACGAGAAAGACTGGAGCGTAGCTCCAGCGCGGGTTTCCATCGCTTGCATGGGACCGGACTTCGAGGAAGGCGGCGAAGAGCACCTGCGCATCGATTGTGGACCGGACTTCCGCTTCCTGCCCGACCCGGATTTGCAAGGCAGCGCCCGCATCGTGCAATCCAACGTACGCAGCCTGCTCAAGCTGGCACACGACCTCGATCACACGCTCAAGGCCGAGCGCAGGCAGTTGATCTCAGAATCCGGCGAGAATTTCGCCGAGCGTCTGCAGCTCGCGCTGGAAGAATCCGAGCAGTAATACCCGGTTCAGGCCGCGACCATGCGTTCGCGTTTGTGCGTGCGCAGCCACCCACCGAGCAGTACCGCCGGCGGGAAGAGTACGAGCAGTGCAATTGCGTACCACAGCGGCTGCTTGCCCCAAAACATTACGGTGGAAACAATCCCCATCAGCTCGCCGAATATAGCCAGTCCAATCACGCAAGTTCGCGCCTGCGCTTTGCCAAGCCAGGCAGTGATGTAGCCGCCGACAACGGAATACAGCGGCGCAGTGAATAAACTAACCACGAAATAGAACACGGGAGGAGTCTGCCCTTCGACGTGGCTCCCGGGGTTCAACGACATCAACAGCGTATCGGTGGCAACTACCAGCACGCCGATGGAAATGTATCCAGCCAGCACAGCACCTATGTTTCGTAGCACAGCATGCCTCCAATGTGAGATTTCCGTATGATACAACGAAAACTTAGTTTTGGGGCAGCCTTGGAGATCCGCTTCCAGTTGACCTGCTGGATTGGATTCCAACTTGCGATACAACGCGAAATGCCGTCGCGCCTGATCCACGTTGCCCATTGCTTCATACATCAATGCCAGTCTCCACTCGGTCGGAGCGAATTCCGGGGAGGCTCCCGAAACCTTCTGATAATCCGCCAAAGTCATTGAGTGATCGTGCCATTGAGCCATTGGGAATTGGTGATTGAATTATCGGATCACTGGTTGATTTGTTAGTCTTGGACTCAACTTTTGGCTCATCGGACGGGGGCTTGGGTTCGTTTTCGCGTTTTTGCTGATCGGTGTCCGGCAGGGGGAAATTCTTGCGAATGTTGGCGAGGGTGCGGATGGCGCGGTTGATGATGCGTTCGTAACTGGCTTCGAAGCGGTGGAGGAGTTGCATGGCGGGGCTGTTGCCGATGGCCGCGTGGAAACTGCGGGCTTTGAGGTTTTCGCCATCGGGGTCCGGGTCCCTTGCCATTTCGAGGTTCATGGTTTGCGTCTGCATCTCCCAGCAGCGCGAGAGACGCCAGGTGGCCGCGATCATCTGCTCGACGATGGCCTGTTCGACACCGTCACGGGGCTCAAAGCGCTGCATGAAGTCCTGGGTGAGTTCCTCGAAGATATCGGCGCTCTCGGTTTTTAGCACGACGACCTGGGCGAAAATGCCGTGCTTGATCGCGTTCTGGGAGGACTTCGCTTTGCCTTCGGGAGTCTTGGGCCCGCGTGATTTGGCTCCATTGATGCGCGCGGATTCGGATTTGCTGAGTGACATGTGTACTCCTGCGGGAATTGTAGCTGGTGTTGTTTGCGGGTTTTCGGGGCTGGAAAATCTTAAGTTGTTGGAAATGTGGGTGGATATAGATTTTTGAAAAGTGGCGACGGAGTTTTGTGGCCGCCGATAAACGCCAATAAACACGGATGTTTTTTTCATGGCGAGGGTTGGCAACATCTATCCCGCTATTTTCAAAAAGGACGAGGGCGGACGTCTGGTCGTCAGCTTCCCGGATTTGAAAGAGGCTCATACGGACGGGAAGGATATGGCTGAAGCTTCTGACGAAGCTCAGGATTGTCTGGGAAGCGCCGTCGTTTTCCGGTTGGCCGACAGAGAAGAGATTCCATACCGTCCCGGCCGAAACGCGGGCAAAGGATGGTGCCAGCGCCGCTTTGGATCGCGCCGAATATCGCTTTGTTCTGGGCCATGCGGGAGCGCGGCGTGAATAACAGTGAACTGGCGCGAAGGCTCGGTCTGCGTGAAACCGTTGTTCGAAGGATGCTAGATCCGGATCACGCAACGAAGCCGAAAAGGATTCAGGCCGCCCTGGAGGCGCTGGGAAAGCGCTTTATGGTTGCGGTGGAAGATGCCGCGTGAAGGGGCTACGAGTCTCGCCTGCCGCCGACTTCACGCCAAATGCTCGCAGCTCATAGCTCGATTCATGACGTCCTGATGAAACCATATCTCCGAGACGACGACTACTTACCAGCCGAGTAGAATCGACGATGGTAAGCGCGATATAAATACCGATGGCGCGGGGCCGCCATTGGCGTACGCCACCGATTAGTCTCGACCGGCCACTGCTGCCCACCCCCGTCATGTCCCGGCATGTGTTTACCCGAACTTGCAATAGTGAGCGAATTTCCGAAGCGTCAGCCGTTATTCGTCTATATCGTCGAAAATGCTGGCGTCAGACGAGGGTTGGTCATGCCCATCAATGTCGTTGAACATGCGCGGTGGCGGCTCTGCGGCAGTCCGTCCTCCGCGAGTTTCTCCGCAATCCATTCCTCGGCATCCTTGATCTCTCTCTCGAGGGCGCGAAAACAGACCGACAGCTCGCCGGCAAATTCGCTTTTTAAGGCTTCGAGGGAATCGATAAGCGGCTGCATGTGATCCTCCGGAGAGTCGGGTCATGGTTGCCTTGCCAGTTCCGCCGGATGTCCCCTAGCTTCGGCAGCAGTTCGTCCCGCCATCGCTGGCGGAATTCTGCGAGTTCCGCTGGCGCGAACACTCTGGATATCCCGGCTTTCGATGGCGTATAAATCGTCGCCCTCGAAAGTATAGGACCTGACCTTCGAAACGAATTTCCGCCGGTGCTTTTCCGGCAGCAAGCCGAACTCATGAAGTCGGATAGCCAAGTCCACTTCTGACGATGCACTTAACATTAGGCCGGGATCAGACACTCTGTCGAGGACATGGGATGCAGCTTGATGTATTCGGCCAGGAACTCTTTCGAGCAGCGATTGCTTAAGAATCGGTGAAACGACCCGGTCCGCCTGTTCCAGATGGACAAAACAGAACTCTTGTACGCGGTTGAGGAAATTCGCCCAGCCGCCTGACCACGAGCCGAAAGAGCGGGTTCGGCAAGGCGACGGCATGTTCAAGGCCGACATCACCGCAGGTAATCTGCCGCATCAGGCTTTCGACGGAACTCCCGCGCACGTAGATGCCGAGCAATTCGGGATTCTTCAGCAGGAGAGCGGCTAAAGCGTCGCCGACCGTGGGATGCTTGAAGCGCCACAGCGCCGCGCCTTCCATTGCGCATGCTGGACAAGGCTGCCCTTCAGGCAGTCGAGCGCGGTGATGCACCCGCCGAGATTGCTTCCCAGCCGTAATCGCTTCGGCGCGCTCCGAATCCTGCAGTTCGACAGGGCTTTCAAGGACCGTTGCTGCATATAAATGAGCGCAAGGGCAGCCTTGCTGTGCTCATCGAGGCCGCCGATCACCTCCTGAATGAGTTGTTCCTGTTTTTCGACGAACTGGCTCAAGTGGTAGCGGTCAATCTCCAAGCCGCCTGTGAACAGCGGATCGGCCAGGCGCCGGGCAGTTTCCGGGATGAACCTCAGATGCGCCGCAATGAAGCCCAGATGAGGCTTAATATCCGCCCGGAATTCGCGGGTCTGGCGTCCCAGCTTGAGGTGATTGTAGAGAATCTGCTGGCGCTCGTCCGGCGCAGGTCATGCACGTCGATCACGACCTGGCTCTCGCGCAGCAGCGGAAACGCCCCTTCCTTCAAGTCATTCCGGGCGCGGCTGTAAATATAGTCGCGAGAATGTCATTACGATCTTGGCTCCGTTACGGAGCATCGCCTTGATCTGCGGAAGCCTGTGGTTCCACCCAGTGGACGAGAAAGGACTCGTATTGCGTCACGCCGAACGCGTCGTCGAACCCAGAAAACTGCGACGGCTCGTCCGGATTCCAATGTTCCACGACCTTGCGGGGATCATCCAGTTTCAGCGTCGAGCCGCCCCACTGGTCCAGCGCCGCCATTGCCAGCATGGATGCGATGGTGGTCTTGCCCGCCGCGGGTTCGCCGATCAGGAGCACGAAGCCGTTCGGTCGAGAGCTTCGGCGGCGCGCCGGTAGGCGGGGTGACGACGACTTTAGACAGGTCTTCCCTCAGCGTCGAAAGTAGGGCTCTGGCCTGAAGGTAAGCGCGCTCATCGAGAATCTGGCTGAGATCGCCAAGACCGTACACGCGGGGCACGAGCATGCGGAGCCGCTTGCTCTCGCGAATCTGATCGCAAATCCAGGTGCTCCCGAAAATCGCGAGATGCTTTACCCCGGCTTTGCTGAACATCGCCTCGATCTCTTCGGCAGTCGTATCGGAAACGCCGGGCATTGGTGATCAGGATGTAACTGTCGCAGCGTCCCAATTTGACGAGCCTTTTGGCTTTTTTGAATTCGTCGCGAAGATCCTCCGCCCTGAGGTTCTTTTGGCGTTTGCGTGAATTTGCACTGGACGACAAAACGACCGGTTAGCGCTTCTGCGGATTTTGGCCCCCATGTTCCCGCGAAGGCGCCGTCTCGCCCGCCGTCCGCCGTATCGAGGAAGCATTCGACCGTCTGACCGAGGATTTCGCGGGTAATTGTGAGGCACAGTTGCTGGAAGCTGTGCCAGCCAAGGCTGTGAAGATCATACATGCCGTAAACTCTTTCGCGCTGCGACCATATAGAGGGACACACTATTACGACCGAGCCGACAGCATCTTCGTTCGGCAGCGGTCCGAGTCCGCACCGAAGACCCGCGCTTCTACGTCTGACCCAGCGGCCGCGATCATTTCTCGACGTTAGCACGACGACCCGGGCGAAGATACCGTGCTTGATCGCGTTTTGAGATGACTTCGCTTTGCCTTCGGGAGTCTTGGGTCCGCGTGATTTGGCTCCGTTGATGCGCGCGGATTCGGATTTGGATAAGGACATGGTTAGTCCTGGTGGGGATTGTAGCTGGCGGGTTTTAGGAGTTTGGGGATGGAAATCTTATGCTGTTGGAAATGCGGGTAGATATAGATTTTTGAAAAGTGTCAACGGTTTTTGGGGCGGCCGATGAACGCGGATAAACGCAGATGTTGGGGTGAACCCCTTGGTTGAGACACGAGGGAAAACCGTTACCGTTCAATGATAAATCCTTCCTTGTGATTCGTCCAATGTTTTAAGATCGGGCTGCCGGTGAAGCGGAGACGGGCGCTGCTGGCGAGCAACCCGATCGAGGAATAGCCGGCCGGAACTCATCGCGGACGATGAGCAGGGCGCGCTCCTTCCGTCGCGTCTTTTGGCTGCGATTCCGGGGCCGGAGCGACTTCCGCGCTTCCACTACTTCTCGCTCATCTGGATTGCTTCCGAGGGGCCAGTCGCGTCAGCGTCGACGCTGGCGCGTGCACCGCTTCGACACTCAACCTCAGACTAACTTACTGAGGACAGACCTGCCGCAGACGCAAACACCGCAATCTTACTGCCTCGTATGCCGCCGGTAGCCCTCCGCCAGCTCCTCGGCAGGAAAACGTATTTCAGAACCTCCTCGAGAATCTGCGGGTTCAGATAGAGGGGTGCGTTATGCGCAGAAACCATTTCCTTAAGCGGACAGTTCTCCTCGCCCTTTTCCCGAAGAAGCCGTTCTGCCAGAGCAGCGGCTCCGCGCCTGGTTTTTTACGTCGTCCATGATCTTCTCCAGAGTCCCGCCGGGGATGCGTACGCGCGGCGCTGGAGATCCATCCCGGAGCTTCGCCTCCCGCGGTTCCCTGGCGAGGGTGCAGTAGCGGCGCAGTTCCCATACGGCCTGGTCCAGCGTCACCAGCTCCGCCCCGAACCCGACATTCGAGACCTGAAATAGCGGTACGGCCCATACTCATCGAGCCTTTCGATGAACTCTCTCGTACCCTTGGTAAGATCGAGCGTCACTTGGCCGATTCCTCGATCTTGCCCAGCGCCGAGCCATGAAGAATCGACCAGGAAGCTACAAA
>CAWCAT010000039.1:0-26429 GCA_963793625.1 Bryobacteraceae bacterium
ATTGTTATTGCAGGCGCCGATTACGTATTGCTAGAATATGGTTGCACAGAGTGGATGTCCGTTGGTGTATCAGATTCCACCCAATGGCGATGTAATGCCTGACGCGGTGCTGTCCTGGGGAGGGGACGAGTCACCCGGTCCGACGCAGGTCTCGCTCGATGCATCCGACTGGATGAAAGAGAAAGGCTTGCGTGCATCTCGACATGGTTGCGGAAATGCACCCGATTACCCCGGAAGAGGTCCAGCATATCAAAGCCAACGGGCACGAGATCTCGTCCTATGTGTTCGAAACGGAAAACAAGCGTATTAGACCCGAGTGGTTCAAGAGGCAGAGCGACTCCTTCCTCAAGAGATTCGGCGCTCGCCCAATCACAGTGGTTCTCGATGTTCTGCGATGGAAGGGCTGGGCAGAGCCCCGCGGGTGGATGGCCGAATGTGGGATCAAGGCTGACAATTCGTTCAGCGGCAGCGTCACTGACAATGCGCTCATTCGCAGCGATGATGAAGCTCGTCACCCTCTGAATTAATGCTCCGTTCTACGGTTTTGGGTTCGGGACGTCCTATCCATTCTTCTTCTACGATGATTTCGATCACGCCAACGAGCGTATAGAGGTGATCGAGGAACCCATTATATGCTACGAGATAGGTCATCGTGGTTCGTTGCTTGACAGAGAAACTGAGGGCCATCAGCGACGTCTATCTGCCGATCGACACTGCGGTCCACTACCACATGACGATGGACATGTTCTACCATCCTGGGTATATAGCCGGATTTCCTCGCTGTCTCGAGGCAATTGACGAAGGAGATGCTGGACTATATCGAAAAAAAGAAAGCACGGGTGCTGCACATGGGCAACGACCAGCTTGCCGAGTGGTGGATACCCAGGTCCGCGGCGTGCATCAAAGGTGTCAAGGCTGATGGACAGACCATTTCGTTCAAAACAGTTTGCGACTATCCTTCGGGGGCATAATAGTGAAACAGCGCGTTCCGGACGGCGCGATGTGCAGGGCACTGTGCGACGGCGAGGATACGAGCTGCGAGCTCAGGGTGGAATTCGGCGGGAACTGGCTCTACGCAGTAGTTCCGCAAGGCGAACGCACCGATAGAGGTGGCCGTAGTTGAAACTGCAGGGTAAGGCCCAGATAGGCGTGCTGGCCGGAAGCAACATCCTGAATCCCTTCTGCATGTACGTAACCGAAGTACTGGAAACGGAAGGTTTCTGTTACCAGTTGATCGACGCTGTAAGCGACAGGATTTGACTTGGTGGTGGTCCCTTGATGTCTTTCTCACGGATGAACAGTGCCGCGACCGGAGAGTTGGCGCTTCGCGGAGGGAACATCATCTGTCTGAATCCGACGGCGATCTGCTGGGGCTGTTTGGCCTGGATTCGGAAGGTAAACCCTACGCGTGGTCCGATCGCTATCTAAGGATGCAGGACGGAACGGTCCTGCAGTATCACGGCCCGGCCAGCCTGCTGAATCTTGCCGGTGCTGAGGCGGTCGCATCGCTGCAGCCTGAATTCGACTGGCCTAAGTCACTTTCCCGCGGTTACGAAGTCCAACGGAGGGCGGCGGGCAGCTTTGCGTTCGACCTTACCCGGTCAGTGGTTCTATCACACCAGGGGAGATCAGATCAGGCCAGTGACGGTCCAAACCGCAACACCGACGGTGACGGCGCTTTCCGGATGAACAACCTGTTCATCAACCATCTCGATCCCCGCTGCAAGATGATTCCCCAAGCCGATGTGCTCCAAGACCTGTTCGTGGAGATGATCTATTGGGCCACGGAGAGGGTTTCTCCGATACCGAGGATATGGCATTTCCCGCACGAACAACCGGCGGTCGCATTCATGTCGGTGACGTTACCAGGTACTCGCAGTGATGTTGACTTCATCGGTACATCAGGAAAATTGGGGCCGAGTACACTCTGTACCTGATGACGGAGAACTTTGACGTTCTGCCACCCAGTGACCTGTCTGAGCTACGCAGCAAAGGGCATGATTTCGGCGCGCATCCGTGGCTTTCGCCGAATCCGGGCATAGATGAATTTGGTGATTGCCTGAGAACGTGTCACGAAGCTTTCCGCTCACGGTATGGCTACCTACCTTCCACGCTGCGCAACCACTACGTCGTTGCGCCGGGTTGGATAGATACACCTCGCATGTTGCATGTCATCGGCGTGCGCATGGACCTCAACCCATATCCCGCGCGGGACGTCCAATGCGGATTTCTGACCGGGTCCGCGCTGCCAGTAGACTTCATGGACAAAACCGGTGTCCTGTTGGACTTCTACCAGCAGTGCACTTTGTACAGCCGACGATGTTATGATTACGGACAAATGTGATCTACCAGCCAAGTCCATCGATCAGGCCATAGAAACAGGCGTGGAACTGATGAACGATGTCTACCAAAAGTGTTCATGGCGTCTACCAGGTCTGTTTTCATCCTACCAGGCTGCAATCCTACGGTGTGAACCGTTCAGTGGTACAGGGCAACGCTTGAGGCAGCTAGTTCTCTTGGTATGCCAAGTGTAAGCGGGCAGCAGTGGTGCGATTTTAACGATGCACGGCGAACTGTGGAGGTCGCAAAAGACGGCGAATCGTGGAAACTCAGCGGGCCTCGCGCGATAGAGGGTCTGACTGTCTTGTGGCCCGAAAGAGTTGCATCGGTGATGGTGGATGGAAATGCGCGGACGCTGAACAAGGTGAACTGGGGAGGAGTCGGGGCGCGCTCACTGGTGCTCGACGTGCGACCGGACAAGACAGTGAGTATGGCAGTTTGAACAAGCAACGCCCGGATACTTGTATTCAGAGATTGGAACAATGGAAGGTGCAGACATGAATGAAGTACCGCTTGGAATCGTAGGAGCAAGTTCCCGGTCGTGGAACTTCTGCCGAGTCATATCCGCGGTTAAGCAGGCACGGCTGGTCGCCATCTGCGACAAGCTGGAAGCTCGCCTGAACAAGACGATGCAGGAATACGGAACTCCGGATATTAGGGGCTACCTCAGCTATGAAGAGATGCTCAAGAGCACGAGATAGATGCTGTTGTGGTGTGCACCGAGCCAGCGAAAATTCTCCGAACTGACGCCGTGGCCATGGACGCCGGCAAGCACGTGATAATCGAGGTGCCGTTCGCCCAGACTATGCAGGACTGCTGGGACCTGATTGTTGGAGTCGAACGCAGCGGCCTGGTGTTCCAGATGGCGGAGCAACTGCGCTTCGCACCATTTGTGACCGCGTGGACGAACATGGTGAAGGAGGGAAAGCGGAAGAATCGTCTTTGCCGAAGGCCGGTCCCTCCACGGCCTTTCTCCAGTGTATTTCTACTACGACAAGGCTACAGGAGAGCGAATCTCATACGAACAGACGATAGACAATCCAAATGCCCGAGAAGTCGCGCATATGGGATACTTTCCACACTGCATATACTACAGTTGCCACGAACCTGAGCCCCCTGCTCAAGGTGTTGGATGACAAAATCGTGGAAGTCTCGTGCTTTATGAGCGAGCCGCAGAGCGCGGTCTTTCCGGAGCTTCCATCAAGCGATATCGAGGTTGCGCTGATGCGGACCGCCAAAGGAACCATCCTGCGCCAGGCCACAGGCTTCAACGTCCCGACACCCGAGGGCATTCGCCACTGGTTCCATATAATGGGGACAAAGGGGCATGGTTAGACCCCTCGGATAAGCGGCGAGCAGGGGAGAATGTTCCTGGCGGACTCGCAGATGGACATGGCTGCGGTGGACTGGGCGTACCAACTGGGAATACGACAGGATGCTGCCAATTATGGACGCGCTGAGCAGTGGGCACCAGCAGTATTGATTACTATCCAATCTACACGTTTGTGCAGTCAATTCTGAACGGCGCGCCGATAGCGATGGATGTCTATAAGGCGGCGGAGACCGCGATTCCCGTCATCGTGGCAATGGAGTCCGCCGAACAGGGAGGACTCCCGATGTCCGTTCCTGATGTTCGGCCGAACGCAACACGGAAGTCTGGCGAATACCCGGCGGATATCGAAAGCTGCTCGAAATGAACCGGAATATGTTCTGCACGTCCGTGGTGGAGCCATCGGTATGACTCCGATGGTTGAACTATCAAGGTTAACCCCGGGCATCGATGGCAGGGTCCTTGTCAAACTCGAATATCTGAACCCCGGGTTACTCCAAGAAGGACCGGATCGCCCGGCAGATGATTGAGGAACGCAGGAGACCGACGGTATTTTGAAACCCGGACAAACCGTGGTTGAACTCACCAGCGGAAACGCCCGGCACCGGGCTGGCGATAGTGTGTGCGGTGAAGGGATACCCGTTCGTAGCAGTTATGTCCAAGGGAAACTCTTCGGAACGAGCCCGCATGATGGCTGCTTTGGGAGCCGAGGTTTTACTGGTGGACCAACTGCCGGAATCCGTGCCCGGGCAGGTATCCGTCAGGGGAATCTCAGCGAGTTGAGGAGGAGACCAGGCGGATCGTGAAGGAACGGAATGCCTTTCGAGCAGACCAGTTTGCGCTGATCGGCAATTTCAGGGCGCACTATCTGCACACGGGTCGCGAGATACTTGAGCAATCGCCCTATCCGATTGACCTGTACTGCGACTTCGTGGGGACTGGTGGAACGTTTGCGGGCTGCGCCGCTGCGCTGAAAGAAGCGAACCCCGACATCAAATGTTTCGTCGTCGAACCGGAGGGCGCGGCTGTCCTGGCTGGCTGTCCGGTCACAAGGCCAAACCATCGCATCCAGGGCGGTGGATATTCTATGTCCGACCTGATATTCGTAAAGTCCGAATATGTCGATGGATACGTCCAGGTGAGCGATGACGAGGCGATTAATGCCTGCAGAATGCTTGCGAAACAGGAAGGTATATTCGCCGGTTTCTCCACCGGCGCGAACCTGGCTGCGGTGCTCCGTCTGATCCGGGAATCCTATCCGGGCAAGACGGCGGTGATAACCGCCAATGATTCCGGGTTAAAATATCTGAGCACGGATCTGTGGCGGTGACCATGAATACATGTTCAAACCAGGACAAGACGAGTTGCCTGAATCCTGCCCCCCAAAAAAGAAGCAGGATTTTTTGTCCAGAACTGTAAGTATTCATGTGCTTGGCGCAGCGAGAACGGCGTTGGTCCGACTCGTAAGTCGACAAGGATACAACGCGATGGACTTCGGAAGGAGATGAAAGCTGCGCCAGATCCGGCGGTGGGCTAAAGAAGCAGACCTGATATGGTTTCTGATTAACCAACTCACGAAGGAGAACTGGCCATGAGTCACGACAACAGGAAACATCGTTCTCATCTACCGATGCCGGACACGGATTGGAGGGGTCTGGTTACATTCGATGCCAAAGACCAGGATACCAAGTATCCCGCCGATTGTGCCGCTACGGCCGCCCAAGGGCGCACCAAACGTGCTAATTGTACTGATAGACGAGTGGGTTTTGGTGCATCAAGCACTTTCGGCGGCCCGGTTAACACGCCCACGGCGGAAAGCTCGCGAAAATGGTTTGAAATACAATCGTTTTCACACCTGTGCACTCTGTTCACCGACACGGCAGGCGCTGTTGACCGGGCGCAACCACCATACGGTCGGCATGGGCGGCATCCGAAATGGCTACTCGGCGCCGGGTAACTGCTCGCTGCGTCCAAAGAGTTGTGCGCCGCTTGCCGAGACACTCAAGCTGAACGGCTATTCAACAGCCCAGTTTGGCAAATGCCATGAAGTACCGCCGTGGGAGACCAGCCCCGCAGGACCGTTTACCTGGCCTACCGGAAGCGGCTTCGAGTATTTCTACGGTTTTGTCTGTGCTGAATCAAACCAGTACTACCCCGCTATTTATGAAGGCACGACCCCGGTGGAGCCGGATAAGACACCAGAAGAGGGGTACCACTTTACCATTGACCTCACAAATAAGGCCATCAAATGGGTTCGTCAGCAAAAGTCACTCATGCCTGACAAGCCGTTCTTTATGTATTTGCACCAGGGGCAACCCACGCTCCGCATCACGTTCCCAAAGAATGGGCGGACAAGTACAAAGGCAAGTTCGACCAAGGCTGGGATAAATTACGAGAGGAGACTTTCGCACGGCAAAAGAAACTCGGCGTTATTTCTCCAGATTGTGAGCTGACCAAGCCCATCCGGAGATACCGGCGTGGGACACCATTGACCTGAAGATGAAGCCTGTCCTGGCCCGGCAAATGGAAGTCTACGCCGGATTCCTAGAGCACACGGACTATCACGTGGGTCTTTTGATCAATGCGCTGGACGATATGGAAGTCCTCCAGGATACGCTCATCTATTACATCTTAGGCGACAACGGCGCCTCGGCAGAAGGTACTCCCAGGGCACGTTCAACGAAATGATACCTTTAAACGGATTGGACAACTGGAAACCCCGGAGTTTTTGCAGAAGAACATCGACAAATTCGGCACACCCGAAGCCTACAACCATTACGCGGTCGGTTGGGCGATGCAATGGATACGCCGTATCAGTGGACCAAGCAGATCGCCTCGCACTGGGGCGGTACTCGCAATGGAACGATTCTACACTGGCCCAATGGCTTCAAGGCCAAGGGAGAGATTCGCTCGCAATTCCGTCACGTGATCGATATCGCACCGACGGTCCTGGAAGCTGCGGGTTTGCCTGAACCGACCTTTGTTAATGGCATCCAACAGAAGCCGTATGAAGGCTTCAGCATGCTCTACTCTTTCGACGATAGCAAGGCAGCGGAGCGCCACCAGACGCAGTATTTTGAGATTATCGGCAACCGCGGCATCTATCACAAAGGATGGACTGCGGTCACCAAGCACCGCACGCCATGGACCACCGGCCAGATTAAAACTGTCCCCTTTGACGACGATGTGTGGGAGTTGTACGACACGAGTAAGGACTGGACCCAGGCGCATGATCTCTCCAAAGCAGATGCCGGAGAAGCTTCACGAGTTGCAGCGTCTATGGCTGATTGAGGCGGTCAAATACAAGGTGCTGCCGATCGATGACCGTCTCTCCGAGCGTTTTAACCCGGATATCTCCGGCAGGCCACAGCTCATCCGCGGTAACCGGCAGATGCTTTTTGGGGGATGACGCATTGTCTCCGCATTCCATCGTCTGTTTCGCTAACAAGTCAGTCGCATCGACAGCGGAAATAGTGGTGCCGGAGCAGGGGCGAAAGGGGCCATTTTTGCCTATGGCGGAATCACGGGCGGGTTCAGCTTCTACGCCAAAGAAGGAAAACTCAAATACTGCTACAACTTCCTGGGGCTGAAACATTTCTTTGTTGAAGGCACGCAGGAGATTCCATCCCGGCAAGCACCAGGTGCGCATGGAATTTGCCTACGATGGTGGCGGCTTAGCTAAGGGCGGCACAGTGTCGCTCTTTATTGACGGTAAAAAGGTTGGTGAAGGTCGCGTTGAGATGACCCAGCCTTTCGCCTTTTCTGCTGATGAAACGGCTGACGTAGGGATGGAAGCGGGTTCACCGGTAACACCAGACTATGGGCCGAAAGATAACGCGTTCAACGGTGAAATCAACTGGGTTGAGATTGATGTAGACAAGGCCGCGCTGGATCAGGATCACATTCTCACCGGCGAAGAGCGCGTGCGCATCGCGATGGCGTGTCAATAGACGGAGGAGTACCGGAGGAACGAACATGGAAACAGTTCTAATCACGCTGATCACCCTTGGGCTTCTTATGGCCCTAGCGGGCCCGGCGAGCTCGCAGACCATCAACCCGCTCCTCCTGGAATGACGGGAGTGGGCCAAAGGGTCCATCATCGCGTTTGTGACCAGGGTAACCAGGGAAGGGACGCCCGACTTCGTGGCGCCTGCAGAGCGCATAGCGACGTTTGATAATGACGGAACGCTGTGGCCCGAGCGGCCCATGTATTTCCAACTGCTCTTCACGCTGGACCGGATCAAGGCGCTGGCGGCGCAGCATCCTGAGTGGAAGGAAACCGAACCGTTCTCGTCTTTGCTGCGGGGAGATGTGAAAGCTGTGATGGCCGGCGGCGAACATGCGATACTCGAAATTGTAATGGCCGTCATGCCGGGCATGACCACCGCCGAATTCGAGCAAATCGTATCTGACTGGATCGCCACCGCAAAGCATCCGACCACCAACCGCCCATATACCGAGATGGTCTATCAGCCGATGCTCGAGCTGCTTGCCTACCTCCGGGCCAACGGTTTCCGGACGTTTATCGTCTCCGGTGGAGACATCGAGTTCATGCGCCCGTGGACGAAGCAGGTATACGGGATCCCACCCGAACAGGTCCTGGGCAGCAGCATCAAGACGAAGTATGAGATGCGCGATGGCGCGCCCGTGCTAGTCCGGCTGCCGAACTTAACTTCATGAACGATGGGGAGGGCAAGCCGGTGGCCATCCACCAGCACATCGGCCTGCGCCCCATTGCGGCGTTTGGCAATTCCGACGGTGACCTGCAGATGCTGCAATGGACCACTGCAGGCCCGGGGCCGAGATTTGCGCTCTATGTGCACCATACCGATGCCACGCGCGAATGGGCGTACGACCGTGAGTCCACGATCGGCCGTCTCGCTAAAGGCCTGGACGAAGCCCAGGCAAAGGGCTGGACAGTTGTCGACATGAAGCAGAGACTGGAAGATCATCTACCCATTTGAGAAGAGGTAGGGAATGGCATGCCGTTTTCACCAGTTTCTCCCTATATTCCGGTGATGCACTCCTGCTACTGATCTGTTATACTTTACTGGCTTCTGGTGGTGGATTTGCTACTTGGTTCGGCCAGCCGGTCGGCGATAGTTCCGCGAAGAGATATGGACATATGTTGCGCCGATCTCGATGGAGGCGATAAGAGGGTGATCCGCTGCACCAGGTTTGCCAGGCGGCCGGGTCTGGTCAAGAAACAGTCGCAGTCACTGCCGGTCCGGTGATGTGCAACAAACGAAAGCTTCGTGGAGGAATTGTACATGAAGAAGGTGCTTTACGGAACATTGCTTGCAGGGCTGATCGCGATCTTCGCGCAGTCCGCGTTCGCTGCTGACGTCACGTCGGAGCGCACGGTCAAACAGACCGGGAAACCTGCGGTGGTGTCGGTAACGACGACCACGAAAACCGTGGAGATCATTGAAGTCGACCAGGTAAAGCGAACGGTCAAGTTCAAGACGCCCGAAGGTGAGCTCACTACGTTCAAAGCCGACAAGAGGTTCAAGAATCTTGCTCAACTGCAGGCCGGCGATCTGGTCAAGGGCACGGAAGTAGACCGAGTTTCGATCTGGGTAAAGGCCAGGGAAAAGGGAGGCAAGAGCCAGCCCTCACACAAGCAGACCTACTCAATCACGCCGAACCCCAAAGGTTCAAAGCCTGGCTTCACCGCAGTTGGGGCAAGCACGACCACCGGAACTGTGCAGTGGGTCAACCTCCCTGCGCGGAAGATCGCGGTCGCGGGCCCGGGCGGCAAGCGAAGAGTTCAGTGGATTGCCGCTGATGTGAAGAACCTGAATACTCTTAAGGCCGGTATAATGGTGATGATGGAACGCAGAGACACCGTTCCCATGTATGCGGAGACGCCCGCTAACTAGACAGCCATTCTGAACAAGTGCGCATCACTGCTTCGGCGGTGAGGGCCGGACCACGTATGTCTTGTATCATTGTGAATGACGGGAAAGGTCTGCTACCGGGACACTAGCGTCGTTTGCCGCTCCGGACAGCGCGACTGCCGTTTTTCCCAATGGTTATCTGCTTCGTGCTGACATGGAACAATAATCGTGCCAGCACGTCCTGCCATTGGGCATGGCCCATGTCCTCCGAGGGATGATCGGCGCGGAGTTACCGATATGCGGAGACACACATTTAACAGAGGTGCCGCGCTATGCGGGCGCTGGTCGTCGTCGGAATCCTGGGGGCCGTTCTTGTGGGCGGATATATCGATTCACCTCCTGTCGACGATGTCGGGCGAGTTGACACGGATGTCGGCCAAGCTTGACGGACTGACCACTATGACCGCTGAGGTACGGCACGTCTCGGGACGCCTTAGCCTCCTCGAAGACACCAACAGGAAGCTGACGGCGATGCAGGGCTATATGCACCTACATGCCTGAGCTTGTTGCCTTTGGTGATGAGGCCCTGAAGAGCGGCGTTGAAGCAACAAGAAGCTGGACGTCTTCGATGCCCGAATTGTCTGCGAAATGAACACGTTTATCTGCACCACGGGGGCCTCTCTGCAGACGACCAACAGCAACCTGGCCGAGCTCCGCAGCGGTATTGGTGGGGCATGCATCAGTCGCTCACGGACATGACAACGCAGATGTCTGCTATGGATAAGATGCTGGGCCTGCTGGAGGAGACGAACTCCAGCGTGCGGGAGGCGACGAAGCAGGTTGGTCGGCTGGAAGCCGGGCTAAACGGCATGAGCGATCAGCTGGTCTGCATGAACTCGCAACTGGAGACGCTGCCGAGAATGAACGACACCCTGGACAAAACGAATGTTGAGCTCGCGGCTGCGGTAGCGACACTCGGCCCCCTGGCTGAGTCACTTCCCCGGATGCACGATTCGCTTGATGCCATGAACCAGACTACGGCTGATATGGCAAAGAGCCTTAACCACATGCCGAAGCAGGGCATACTGGGCCTCACTGCGGCCGTCCTGCTGGCCCAGTAGGACCCAGAAGAATTTGCTCCCCAGCGCAGCGGCAAGCATAACGAGATGCGTTGAGCCAACAAGTTGTTGGTTGTGACAATGATTGCGCATATCGATGTCGTATTACCCCGCAAGCAACGGTCATAACTGTTTCCCAAATGATCCGACACGTACACGCGCCGCCCCGCCACGAGCCGGGGTTGGGCCCCGGAACGCAAATAGCGGGAACGCCTGGGGCGTTCCCGCTATGCAATCGCACGAAAGACCCTGGCCTGAGGCTATTTCGTTCCCGAGATATAAAGAAAGCGTATCTTCTCCCCTCTTCCCAGGAGCCGATCACGAATGATCATGTCTACGTCATTCGCGACCTTATAGATGTATCGGAGCTTGATCTCCTGGCCGGCCTGGAGGTTGCTCTGGAATGACTTGTCCTGGCTGGCTTGGAAGAAAGCACCGGCGCTTCCTGCGCTCACACCATCCACGTCAGCGACCCTGTTGAAATGTGTCCCATCTGAAGAACTGCTGCACTTGGTAATGTTTTTCAGAGTGAACTTGACCATCAGGAATCTCTCACTCTCGTCTAGCCTCGGCATCTCCTAGGTGCTGCTGAATTGTATTCTGCGCCGTCAAACTTGAAGTCAAACATTCCTATCGGATAGTTGGTCCCTGCCACAGCGGGAATGCTGGCAAGAGCCGTAGCGCCTGTAGTGTCTGCCGGGTCGGCAAACGGCGCGACAGGCCTTTGACCTTGCCCCTGAGGTCATAGCGAAGGACGTTATCGTCGTTAGCTTGATGATCAGCTTGGGCATTTCGCCCGCGGCCGGAACCACCATCAGAGCGAAGACATAGATCTCCTGGCCGGGCTCATATTCGTCTGAACAGTGGCCTCATCGGTCTCCGCCCCCAGGACCCTTCAGGCCTTCGTGGTTCTGGTCTTTGGGGTCGACCACCGTGAAGCCAAGAGTGTCCCATCGCACGATAGTCGTCCGTATTGAGGTTGTGGTAGACCAGGTGGAGACCAGGAGTTTCTCGTCCTTGTTCGGGAAGTAGGTATTGTCTCCAATGTGACGTGCCCACGGTATACTCAGCGCTTACCAGGGTGATGTTTATCGGGTATTCCTTGCCGAGCTTGTGGGTCACGCCGAACTGAGCTTTGTCGGTCGATAGCTGTTTGGCGGGCTGGGGTTTCGGCTTGGCCTTCGTCGCCGCATTTGCAGCAGAGACCGTCAAAGTTGTAAATACTACGAGCAACAGAATCGCTGAAGTCCTAAGCATTTATGCCTCCTTAACACTAAATGTGCAGTTGCTTTATTATACTGAGCTACCCAGGAGCCGTCAATCAACGTTGGATGAGGGTTTCCAAGCGCGATAGTCTGCAGGGTGGTCAGATACGGCGCGTCATCTCCACGTACCTTGCCGGACGGGGCTGGCTGGCCCATGCTATAATGAACCATAGCCGATCGGACACGCGTCGGGACATCCGCACAGGTTCGAGCTTGTGGCGTAGGAGGAAGTGCAGAAGCAATGATAGTGATAGGAGCTCTAGCAGAGTTGTTGCAGAGTCGAAGTAAAGGCGTTAGGCAGGCGGTTCGCCTGCTCGCCGTCGTTGGCCTGGTCGCGGTTCTGACTGTTCCGGCAACTGCGGCTCGGAGCCGGGACGACTTTACCAATCTCAACCATCAACTCGCTGATGGCAGGGGGCTACGACGGCTACATCGGCGTTGCCCAACTGTCCGGGCATGGCGATTTCGGCCTTGGCACTTTCGACAGGCTCGACGGCGAAATGATAGTAGTAGACAATACGATTTACCAGATCACCTCGGACAGCTTCGCCCGCAAGGCTGCGTGCAGTGTACTTCACCTTTTGCAGCGATCACATTCTTCGACAAAGACATCACCGCCACCATCCGCCAAGAAAAGACTCTTCCAGCGCTGCAGGCATACCTGGACGCCTTACTGCCCTTCCAAGAACTTGTTCTACGCGATCAGAATTGACGGTCTATTCAGGCGAATCAAGACCAGGAGTGTTCCAGCAGGATAGGCCATACATGCCCTTGGTCGAGGTGACAGCGAAACAAGCCGTCGCTCAGTTCGAGGACATCAAAGGTACCATACGTCGGCTTCAGGTGTCCTTACTTCGTCAAGGGGGTAAACGTGCCGGGTTACCACATGCACTTCATAACTGCAGACAGAAAACGCGGTGGTCACGTATTGGATTGCACTCTCAAAGATGGAGCTGTCGTTCTGGACACCACGCCGGGCTTTGTTCTCTCCCGCCGCAGGACCAGTCATTCTACCGCGCCGACTTCCAATCCACTACGCAGAAAGACTTGGAGAATGTGGAAGGGAAAGAGTTCATCAAGGGCGGGGCTGACGCTTCGACTACGCTCAGCGACCGGTGGCTGAGCGGAGTCGAAGTCCCGCCTCCCCTTGAACGTAATTGCCGGACGCCGGCAGCAGATTTCCTGCTCCAATCAGGACCGTGAGAGCGCGCGGTCGTGCATTTTGGGAATTAGACCGATCTTCAGACGGCACGTGGAGTTGCCACGGTCCATTTCTTGTCCAGTGTGAGTGACCAGGTCCACGTGCGGTTCTTCACGGCAGCCTGTATACGCGCGGCCTCCTGACGGGCAATCAGTTTGTCAAGTTCCTGAAGTGCGCCCAGTTCCGGTTGAGCTTCCTTAGGAACCGGACAGAAGCCTGCCTGCCGCCACTTGAAGAAGTACCGCGTCCTCCTGCTGGGATGCCATCAGATTGACGTCCTCGCCGAGTCTTTTCCACGGACCGGGCAAGCTCGCAAGATTGATTCCCCCGGCTAAAGCATGGGATGAGAAGATGCCTACTTCAAGTCCCTGAACGACTAGCTTCCACATGCCCGCCTTGAGTGCGGTTACACAGAAGCGGTACTGGTTCACATCTTCCTCGATCGGCAGGTATTTGTAGACGGCGGCGCAGTCCGCGTCGAAATGTGTCGGCAGAGCTTCATCCGTTCGGACGAAGTCCACCGAGCTTTCTGTCACTTTCAGATCCCTCACCGAGCAGCGATCCGGCAGCGCCGTCTCGTAAGCGGCGTCGATCCGCAGACCGGAGGGTTGCTCGTTTGCTCCAAGCGCATTCAGAAGACCGTAGGCCATGATGGCCTGCCCGGGCCTGATGGGTGCACGAAGAAGATCAGGTACGATCGTGAAACCTTTGTCGCCGGCCTTCCCCCTTGTCTGCACGTCGAGCATCAGCGCATGTATGTCATACACGGGAATGTTCTCTTGAGCCGCCAAGTCCTTGACGCCATTAGCGAACTTCTCCAGTGTATCGTTATAGAACGCCAGTGCCTCGTTCTTGTCCGGGTCTACGCATCCGGGCGTGAGGAACACCACCTTCACGCCAGCCTTCTTGAGTGCGGCCACCAGGCCTTTTTGCGCAGTTATGAACGCATCAAACTTGCCCTGGTTCAGCGGCCCAGCGGACGGACAAGGGCGAGGGCCTACGGCCGTCGTACGGGCGGTTTCACACGGATGCCGACGGGCAAGCTGTGGATCGTTGCGGCCGGATGGATGCAGAAAGAGCGGCAAAGATGCGTTCGGCAATTTCCTGCTGGATCCGGAGGCGAACGCGGCCGAGGCAATTCGGCCGATGGATTGCAGCATCCGTTCCACAACTTCTTTACGGCGACGACGCGGGGCGGATCACGGCCGTCGGATACGGTGGACCTCTTTGGCATTGCCGACGATGATCCGAATCTTCGCTATGCGAGGATCAAACTGAGCCGGTAAACTCCGGGTTGTCGGATCGATCATCGTAAGTTTACTCGAAGCGAATCCAGTCGATCTGGATCGTACCTTGGGTGACCTTAACCTCGAAGCGATTGGCTCCTTCGGCCAGTTTGGCGCTGCCCAGATCCACTTCGGTCCACTCGGTGCCATTGACGGGAATGGTCTTTTTCTGCTGCCCGATCGAGAACTGGAACTCGGCCGGCGCGCTAACCGCCTTGACTCGTGCGACTGCTTTGTAGTCTTTGGCCGACAGACTGTGGATCGTATAGGCGGTCCATTCGTCGGCCTGCAGGCGAATGCTCTGTTCGGAACGGCCGCGGCCCGCCTTGTGCGGCGGGCATTTCGACGGGGACCGGCTCGGAGGTCCGGTAGAACTTCGACTTCTGCGAGGCGTCTTTCACAAAGTAAGATTTGCCGGCTCCTTCGTGGCCGTAATTTTCCGCCTCGACCTTGCCCGGTACCCGGCGGAACATCGCATTGACGACATCGGGATAGAAGACGCAATTCTCAAACTTGACATTTTCCAGCAGCTCATCGAATGCCTTCTGGGCCAACTCCTTCGAGGGCTTGGCCCGTCCGCGCGAAAAGGCGGCGATCTCATCCCAGCCGGCGGGCTTTTTGACCGAGTAGATCCCGTTGGTCGCGTCCATTTTCTTCCAGGGCCAGAAGGACCATCCGATGTTGTTGGTCTCGAATAGCTGCATTGTGCCCCAGTAGATGGCGTTGTCCTTTTCGCCGGTCTCGCCGACCCAAACGGGGGCGTTGAGCTGGTCGCGTCTTTTGAGGTACTGGTCGATGCCGTTGAGCTTGTCGGGCCGGTCCCAGCAGTAGAAATGGAACTGGTAGAACAGGTTGTCGTCGAATTTCTCGGTGAAGATCGACCACTCGTTGGCCCAGTCGGCCCCTTCCAGCGTGATCATGTGCCGCTTGTCCACGGCGCGGATGGCCTTGGTCAGGCGGCGATACAAGGGCTCGAGCCGGTCTTTGTATTTGTCGAACGCGCCCGTGCGCTTGGGCATCGGCTCATTGAGCAGGTCGTATCCCGCGACGGTCGATTCGTTTTTGTAGCGATCGGCGATCTTGACCCACAGGCCTTCGAGCCGGTCCTGAAACTTCGGGTCGGAAAACAACTCCGCCTGGTCGCGCGGGCTGTCGTCGATGTTGGTCCCCGTCTGGCCGCCGGGAGCGCCGTGCATGTCGATGATGACATAGAGATTGTACTTCTTGCACCAGCCGATGAGATTATCGAGAAGTTCGAAACCTTCGGGCACCTCGACGGCGTTGTCGCCTTCGGTGAGAAAGAGGCGCGCATTGAGGGCCGGCCGGACGGAGTTGAATCCCAGTTCGGCGATTCGCCGGATGTCGGCCTCGGTGATGTAGTTGCGGCGGAAGGCCAGCCAGAATTTCTCGCCCGCCTCCGGGCCGATCAACTCGGCGACGAGGGCCTCGATCTTGCGGGGCCGGTCGCCCTGATCGCCGAACTTCCACATGTATCCTTCCGGCAAATACCAGTTGCCCAGCCCGACGCCCCGGAGCAGAACGGTCTTCCCGCTTTCGTCCACCATGTTTTGACCCTGGGTGCGAAGAAATCCCGTTGCCTGGCTCGGTTGCCCGGAGGCCAAGGCCGCAACCAGAACCATTAAAGCAACTGCCCCGCATGTTCGAACGATTGTCCATCCAACTCATGGCGATGTCTCCCTTGTCATTGATTATCCTGATGTGGTGCGAACCATCCCGACGCGGCCACAACATGCGTGTCGGTCCGTTCGGATCCGTCCGACAAATACCGAACAAAACCATATCATCGCCGGGATTCGATGTCAAACCCCATTCAATAACTAAAAACGATGGACAGTGAGGCTTTTTCAAAAGCCCCGCTGTCCATCGGTTTCCCTGGGTGTCCGGGCAATAAAAAAGCAGGACGAATCATTTCTGACTCGTCCTGCCGATGGTTTTAAATCTTGGAATTCAGAGGTTACTTTGCATCGGTACTGACGGCAACGTGGTTACCTTATCGTCTTTTCCGGTCGTTTTCTTTGTGACCGGCGTTATGTCTTTTTCCGGCGAGGCAGCCATCGTCGGCAGCGGCTTGTAATCAAACTGAGCTTTCTTTGACCTGGGCCAGCTTCGAGGACCAGTTGACCAAGTGAGGCCGTCTGCATCTCGGCCTGCTTCTTCTGCAGAGCCGCCAGCTTGCGATTCGATCTTCCCGTGCAACTCGTGCCTGCTCCATCGCGTTTCCAGATCCGTATGCTTCATCGCCAGCGTATATTGCTTGTCGGCCATGTCAATAGCCCGTTCGGACTTGACCTGCTCGACGCGTGAGGCAAACCGCGACTTGACCGCATCCAGATAAGCATTGGCCGCTTCTCGTTTGGCGGTGTTGTCGGCCAACAAGATGTTCATGTTGGCTTCGGCGCTTGCATTTTTGGAATCGAGGACGGCGATTTCACATGTCTTGCTGGCGTTGGCATTGGCCACCATTCGCTCGTAGGCGGCTTCGCTGCGGAGCAACTGACTGGAGGCCAGTTGATTGTCGCGTCGATCTGGGCCTGCAGAGTGGACGGCTCCAGGGCAAACTGAGCATTGGTACGGTCGATCTCCGCATTTGTTTTTTCCTTGAGCACGTCGGCCTGGGTCAGCGTTTCCTTATAATCGGCTTTGGCGATGGCGTCGACGGACTGGATCGACTTCTCGATCTTCGCCAGTTCCGCTTCCAGCGATTTCCGGCAGCCGTGATCTGGGCATCGATCTGCATCGCGAGAGCTTCCTGGGCATCGGCGACACTCTTGGATTCCGTCGTCAGCTTGGCATACTCTGCATCGCCGCGCTGCTGGATGGCCCAAAGCTGGACATCCAATTGCTCAACGTCTTTCAGGAGGCAATTGTTGACCGTTTCGGCTTCGGCAAGAAGCTGCTGGGCGCGGGCTTTGGTGATCTGGTCCATCGCGAGGGCCGTGCTCTCATAATCCATCGCTTCCGCTTCCATTTCCTTCTTGAAGGATTCGGCATCTACGACATTCTGGCGATATTTGGATTCCGCAACATCCATTTCCTTGGCGGTTTTGGTCTCGATTTCAGCAAAACGCGAACGGGCCTGGGCCTCCAGGGCGTCGGCGATGGCGAACTGTTCGACCGCGATCGCATCCTGCTGGGCCTTGACGGCTCCGATATCGGTTTTGGCCTGTGCGAAGGTTGCTTCAGCAACCATCTGGTAAGCATCCGCCTGTGCCCGGCTTCGCATGACTTCGGCGAAAGCGGTGCGGAAGGCCGCGACATGGTCCGGCTCGATCCGCGGGGTAACAGGTTGGACCTGAGGTACGGCCGGGACCTGATGCAGGTCTTCCGGAAGGGGCGTGGCCGTGGCGGTCCAGTTGTTCATCTCCACTTTACCGGCCGCTTTCTTGGCGGCGATTTCATCCAGGACTTCCTGTTTGATCCGGTTCGCCTCGGATTCCGCCTGCGCGATGATTTCTTGTTTTTTCGCTTCGGCGACGGCTTCGGCATGAACCGCGGTCTGGCGAGCGGCTTCGGCGATGGCAGACGCTTCCGCCTTGACGAATTCCGCCCGTGCAACCTGTTCCGCTCGGTCCGCGGAGACGCGGATCTTCGCGACTTCGTTCATCTCATCATTCAATTTGGCCTGGATTTCCGCCAGCATGGAATCGTATGTCGCGACGGCTTTTTCCTGATTATGCTGGGTATCGGCGCGAAGGCGTCCGATCTCCGCCATCGCTCTGTCCAGACGGGTCGGGGCATTGGCGGATTTTTCCTGTGTTTTGGCCTGCGTTTCCGACTTGAGAGACTCGGCCTTGGTCAATTTGAACAGATATTCCTGGTCGGCCAGATTGGCCCGGATCGTGTCGGCCTTTGTTCGCAGTTCCTTGACGCGCGATTCGGAATCCTTGAGCAGGGTTTCACGCGTGGTCTTCAGAAGGGCGATCTCCGAATTCTTCGTGGTCCGGAGGGATTCTTTCTGCTGGGTCAATTCGTCAACACGGGCCGCGGTTTCCTTCTGCGTTGCGAGGGCCCTTGCATCCAGCGCTGAGACAGTGGCGGCGGCGCGATCGCGCGTGGCCTTGGCCGCTTCGGTCATTTCGAGGATCGTTGGCATTGCTCTCTGTTTCCAGCGCATTACGGATCTCTTTGGTCTGTTCGATCTGCGCCATTTCGAGGTTGTACTTTCCCTGCGCGCGGCGACCATATCATTGTATTTGCTCTGTCCTTCTTTGTCTAAGGAAACAAGGATGGCATCCTTCTGTTCAACGAGGGCATTGAGTTCGGTTTCCCGCGCCGTGATTTGAGCGATGGCCTTGCTGAATTCCCGGTTGTACCGTTTCCGGAGCGATTCGGCTTCCGAGAGCGTTTTGGAGACAAACGCTTCCACTTCCTTACGATTGGCGTTGTTTCCCGCTACCTGTTTGTTCATTTCGGCCCGGGCCTGCATATCGCCGGTGTCGGCGGCTTCCAGAGCCGCTTCCACTTTGGAAATGCCGATCTTGCCTTCGCTGACATATTCCGTCGGCAGATTGGACTTGTTGGCCATGGAGGAAAATTCAAAATGGGCATCCCGGATTTCGGTACGCTCATCTGCTCCTCTCGTGACCGGCCCGTAATTGTTGTGACATCCCGAAACGAGAATGACAACAAGGGCCAACTGCAGCGCCGCCAAACAATGAACGATCTGTAACCTTCTTGCGTGCACCATCTTTTTGTCTCCTTTTCCTAATTCTAATGTGTCTATTTCCGTTACCATGTACGCATCCGTTATTCCGTATGTAGCGAAGTGAAAGTATCTACCCACACTGATGGGTTTTCCGGTGAACTCTTCGTCATAAAAGGAATGCGAATAAAGGGATTTTCAGAACTATTTGAGCCCCCGCGGGTATCAGAGAGCCCGAACAGGACGGATCCCTTATTTCGTTTATTCACGAATGACATCTTAATATATTTATTATCGGAATGCGGGGTATCCGGGGGATTTCAGGTTCGGGATGCGATGGCCCGGCGGCGGGGATTTGGGTCTTATAAACATATCTGCCGTCCGGATCGGGCCGCACCTGGAAATTTACCCGCCATCTCGAAAACCAACCCGGCGGTTCCTATCATTACCCCGCGATCATCCAGGGCAAAGACGGGACGCTCCATGTCATCTATAGCTACTTTGTCGCTGAGGGTAAGAGCATGAAACACGCCGCCTTCAACGAGGCCTGGATCCAGGCCGGCGACGGAAAACAGGATTGACCCGATTTCCGGTCGATTTCTATGAACAACTGTGATAGGATGGAGCCGAACCGAAACCCAAAGGGAGATACCTATGAAGAGGAATCGTTGCGCGGCGAGTTGTGAGGGTCATTGTCATTCAATGGATCGGCGACGGTTTTTGCAGGCGGCGGCCGGGGTGGCCCTGGCCCCGGCGCTGCTGAGCGGCTGTGCAAGTAGCCCGCAAGCGGCCGTAGGTCCGCGGATTCGGCCGTGCGGTCCGGCGTCGAAATATACCCCCGTTATCCATGCGGCGTTCGTCAGGCGCAAAGAGGACTACGGCATCCTGTGGCCGGGGGATATCTACGACGGCAAGGCCGCACAGGCCCGCTATATCGGCCGACATCGAAAAGACCGGCAAAGGCCATCGGGGCAAAGGTCGTCCTGCGGCCGGAGCCGATCTACTCGCTGGCCGAGGCCGACGCCTGGATCGCCGAGGCCAAACAGGCCCAGACCGACGGCCTGTTTCTGGTCGTGCACGACCGGCAGAAACACGCCTGGCCGACGGCCGCCAAGGCCGCCGACAGCGGCCTGCCGACGGTGATTTTACCCCTCTGGGTACGGCCTTTACGACCAATACTGAGCCCGTGGCCGTCAAGCCCGGCTGCGTGATCTATTCCTCGCGGGGCGAATTTGACCAGGCGGCCTACGGCATGAAGATGCTGGCGGCCGGCGCCAAGATCCGCCGGACCCGCTGCGTGGTCATCAAGGGCAAGGACCGCACCGAAGGCAAACTCACCGAGCTGGGCATCGCCCTGCAATATGTCCCCGCGCCGTCATTCATGGCCGAGTACGAGCAGATGGGCGTGCCGGCCGAGGTCGTCGCCATGGCCGACGCCTACATGCGCAAGGCCCGTTCGATCCGCGGCGCAACCCGCCAGGATGTGATCAACGGCATCAAGAGCTATCGCGTGGCCGAAAACATCCTCCAGCGCGAAGGGGCCGACGCGATCTCGATGGATTGCCTCGGCGCTCTCGGCGCGTCGAAGATTTCGCTGCCGTGCATCGCCTGGTCGCGGATGAACGACGACGGTATCCCCGCCGCGTGCGAAGCGGACCTCGGCGCGTTGGCCTCGCACATCTTCGTGCAGGCCCTGTTCGACCGGCCGGGTTTTCAGCAGGACCCGGTGCCGGACACCACCTGCGATGCGATCATCGGCGCCCATTGCAGTTGCCCCACGAAGCTGAGCGGTTTTGATGGTCCCGAAGAGCCGTTTGACCTGATGCACCACCACGGCAACCGCGATGCGGTCCCGCGGACACTGTGGAAGGTCGGCCAGCGGATCACCTGCCTCGATGTCCTGCCCGGCGAGGGGACAACGCCGACCGAGCTGCTGGTCTCGGCGGGGACCGTCATGGACAACCTCGATGTACCCGCCGGCTGGCGGCTGCGTGGTCTCGGTACGGGCCAAGTTCGACTCCAACCAGGATGTCCTGACCTTCCCGGGCTTCCACCAACTGTTCTTCTACGGCGACTTCAAACGCCAGCTTCGCGACTTCGCCAAACTCTATCGCCTCAAGGCGACGCTGGTGTGATCCAAGCGGGGTGGGCCCCTTTGGACTTGCCTTTTGGCTATTGACTATTCTAAGGTTCTATGGTATAAGTCATTTTTCGGGCGTTTAGCTCAGCTGGTTAGAGCGTACGGATCACACCCGTAAGGTCATAGGTTCAAATCCTATAACGCCCAATCGATACCATCTTGTCGGGAATTGAGAGTTCTCGAAACTTCCCGTAAACTCCTGAAGAAATAATGACTTACGACAAATCCGGCCAAACAGCACGCATCAACTTTTCGACAATTCTCCGCAACTCACAGCGCTGTTTTTTGCGCTGTCTGACGAGGGTGAAAAAATCGATGAGAATTGTGGTGCTAAACGGATAGTGGACAGTGGGGCGGAGGTTTTCACGCGTGTCGATGCTCCTGGTAATACCGGGCTTCGAACTGAGCCGGATTTTCCTCTCAGTTTACGGCCTATCTCATCAATCCGAGTTGGATAAATTCACAATTCTTTAGCTGATGAGAACGATGAGCCAGCACGCTGATTATATGCCTACTACGACACATATGATCCTATTTCATTTTTGGTAATGGATTCTCATTAATGAGAACCTCAAGTTATCCGATAGAATTTAATATGCTCATATTTGGGATTCTTTTCTTGAATTGAATTTTCCCCTGTAGTACAATAAATGATGTTAATGGGATTAATGGTGGGCTTTTCCCTCCCCTTCCTCTTTCAAAGCGGGGTTTTACCGTGAATTATCGCGGTGGGTACAATTTGCTATTAGACGGCAGGCCCGACAACCGGATCGAGGAACTTGCCCTGCCGGAGATTTTGTATTTGCCGCTAAAGGGGGATCGGTTTTCTTTTACAAAAATTCTTGTTTCCAACGGTCAGAAAGTGCGGGCTGGCGAGCCGGTCGCGGAAGATCCCGATTATTTCGATATTCCACTGCTGTCTCCTTGTTCGGGAACTGCAGATCTGACTTCCGTTGAAGGGCATATTGTTCTTCGGAATCTGTTGCGAGATTCCCAGATCGGCACGGATCAGGCAGATAAAGAAAAGAATCTGACTGACGGGGTCGATTCGCGGAAATTGTTGCTGCGGCTGGGTGCCTGGGAATATGTTTATGACGCCTGGACGGGGCGGCTACCGGATCCGGCATCGGTTCCCCAGGCGGTGATCGTTTCCACGGTTCGGTACGAACCGTTTTTAGCGCGGGGCGATATCCTGCTGCACAACCGGCTGGAGGAGTTCATTGCGAGTATTCGATCGCTGCAATCCCTGTATGGATCCACCAAGGTCTATGTCGTCTTGCCGAGGGTGAAATCCAAGCTCACCCGGCAGATCAAACAATTATGCCGCGACCTGGATCGCGTGACCGTGGTCGAAATCCCGATCCGATACCCGTATGACCAGTTTCGCCTGCTGGCCCAGCGCATCGGCCTGAAGCCCTCCAAGGGCGTCATCTGGGCCCTCCGCGTGGAAGGTGTTCTGGCCGTCGGTGGGGCGCTGAATTTGTCCCGGCCATGCGTCGAGCGAGTCGTGTCCATATCCGGCTCCGGGGCCAGCCGACCGCTTCACCTCAAGCTCACGGCCGGGTATCCGATCGAGCGGCTTATGAAAGAATACCGGCAGGAGGATTGCATCGCGATTGAAGGCGGATTGTTTACCGGCCGCATTCTTCCCACAGACCTGAAGGGCCTTCGCTCCGAATGCGGCGGGATTACGATGATTCGTAAGCATACGGCACTATCTGTATCCGAAAAGATAAAATCGGTCTTTGATCGACGATCGTATTTCCCGTGTTTTGTCAGTTCGCTGTGCCGCCCGTTTCCGGATCAGCCCACCAATGCCGTCGGCGGATATTCCCGTCCCTGCATTTCCTGCGGATTCTGCCGTGAAGTCTGCCCAGCGGGGATTGTTCCTTATCACCTGCATCGACTGATCGAGCGGGACCGTTCCGAGGACATCAAAGCCCACCGCATTGACCTGTGCGTCGGGTGCGGGCTTTGCTCCTATGTGTGCCCCTCCAAGATCGAATTGAGTGCCCGGTTCGGACAGGCAAAGCGGCAGATATTGCCATCGGCATCTGTTGGTGTGCGGGGGGCCGTATGAACAGCGTGCGATCCTTTATCGATACATTCCGCCCCCTCTTCGACGAGGGGAGATTGCTGTCCAGATTTCGGCCGCTGCTGGAGTCGGTGGGGCAGTGGGTATGGTCCTCGGATTCGGTTACGGCGTACCCTCCGTATTGCCGGGATCCGATCCATGTCCGGCGGATGATGGCGATCGCATTCCTTGCCCTGTTGCCGTGCGTTGTCGCGGGGACCTATTTTTTCGGCTTGCGGGTTCCGGTGTTGCTTGCCGTGTCTTGTGTGACAGCCTGCGTTACCGAGGCTGTTTGCGCGATCCTCTTAAAGCAACGGATCAGCGACGGTTTTTTGGTGACGGGGTTGTTGTTTGGATTGATGCTGCCGCCGGCAATTCCATTCTGGATCGCTGCGGTGGGCTGTTCAGCGGGAATCATTGTCGGGTACATCGTTTGTCGCGTCGTTGGACGGCCGATGTTTCATCCTGCGATGGTTGGGAGATTGATCCTGGCAGTGGCCTTTCCGTTGTGGATGGGGACCTGCTGGACCGAGGCGGGAAAGGGATTGACGGGACGCCTGCTGCAGTATGCCACCTCCACGACACCCGATGCCGTATGCGAAGCGACTCCCCTGATGCACGCAAAAGAGGGGCATTTCGAGGACACTTCGCACTTGGTGTTGGGCAGCGTTCCGGGAAGCTCGGGAGAAACCTCGGGACCGATGATTCTTTTCGGGGGCTTGATTTTGGTGATTACACGGGTGGCCAACTGGCGAACGGTCGTCGCGATCCTGGGTTCGGCGTTTACTCTCCAGGCTGTCTTGCACGGTTTGGATCCCGGCCGGTATGGCTCGGCGGAATGGCATCTGTTTGCCGGGGGGCTGCTGTTCGGGGCTTTCTTTGTGGCCGCCGACCCCCTGACGAGCCCGACCACGCATGGCGGAAAATGGGTGTACGGGATTTTTATCGGAATTACAACCATCCTGATCCGGAATTTAAGTCTCTTTCCGGAAGGGATCCTATATGCAATCCTCCTTGGGAATCTGGCGGCCGGGGTCCTCGATCGTGTTTTTCCTGGAGCTTCATCGACGATCGCTGCGGCGGATCGAAATCGTGTCATACCCATCCCAACAATCCCTTACCAACGGTCCCGCAGGGTCCGTCGGCCATTGGCGGGGATGACGAGGAATCATGCCGTCCATTCGAAAGACAGATCGTTCGATCTATGGGATTCTCCGAAGGATCAGCATCCTGAAGGTTCTTGTGGCGCTGATCGCGCTGGGGGCATTGTTTTCGGCGGTGGCGATCACCGTGACTTCGCAGCCGGGCTTCTGCAATTCTTGCCACATCATGAACAACTACTATGCCAGTTGGCAGGCCTCCAAGCACAATACCATCAGTTGCCTGAGCTGTCATCTGAAACCCGGTTTTACGGGATACGCCAAGGGCAAGATCAACGGACTGGCCCAGGCGGTCGATTGCATCGTCGGGCGGGTCGGGACCCGGGCGCAGGCGACGGTGCTGGATATCTCCTGCCTGCGGTCGGCCTGTCACAATGCCGAGACGCTCAACTCGGACTCCATCAAGTTCAATAACAAGGTTTCGTTTTCGCACAACAAACACCTCGGGGTGACGCTGGACGGGATCGCGGTTTCGTGTGGGACCTGCCACAACCACTCGCAGGGCAACCAGCATTTTTCCGTCAGCAAAGACGCCTGTTATAGTTGTCATTTCGTCAAGTTGCAGGAGAAGGGCAAGGGCCTGGCGCAGAGCCGGTGCCTGGATTGCCACACGGTCCCGCAGGGGATCATCGAGCGCGGGCCGGTCACGATCAATCACCAGGATTTTGTGGCCTATAATGCCAGTTGCGAGAATTCGTGCCACCGTAAACAGATCGAGCATATCAGCCGGGTGACGGATATCGCCTGCCTGAATTGCCACGAATTCGGCCGAGGCGAGGAAGGGTCCGGACCGCTTCACGCGTATCACTCGGGCAAAGAGAAGGTGGAGTGTTTCGAGTGCCACGGACAGATCGACCACGGCCCGGACAAAACGCATTCGGCCGTGGCCATGCTCAACTGCAACGATTGCCACCTCAACACGCACGGGATCCAGAAGATGATCTACTCGGCCAATCCGCTGCCGGAGGGGCAGGACAATCCGAAGATTCTCAGCCCCATGTTCCTGACGCATGTTGAGTGCACGGGATGCCATGTGGACCTTTCCCCGCCGGCGGCCGGGATGGCGGACAGCCTGGGGACTGCGGCCAAGGCCACGCCGGAGGCATGCGACCGGTGCCATGAGGCGGGGACCGGAAAACGCTACATCCCCTTCTGGCAGGGCGATATCAAGAAGCTCTATGCCCAGGTTCTCGAACGAACGGTGGGTGCCGAGCAGAAGGCAGCGGCGCTGAAAACGACGGATGCCCAGCGATATGCCCAGACGCTTGCCCAGGTCCGATCGATTCTGAAATCCGTGGAAGCCGACGGAAGCTGGGGCGTCCACAATTTGAAATACACCGAAGACTTGCTCCTGAAGGCCAACCAACTGATTCAGTCACTTCCGGCAGGACCGTCATGAAAACACATCTATTTTGTTTCCGGTATTATATGATTGCGGCGATCCTGTCGGCCGGGACGCCCGGGCTGTTGTCGGCGTACCCCACAATGGCCAAGCGGGACCCCAAGGAGCCCCTGGAACTGCTGGTCAAGATGGGGCTGGAAGGGTCAGGGCTGGTCTTTCCCATTGCGCTTAAAGATGGGAATCGCGGCCAGCCGCTCCAGACGGTGCTGCCGATCGTGGGGACCCCGATCAAAATCCGCCTGATCCAGTATTGCCCGGCCCTGGTATGGCAGGAGACAATCGTCGAAAACACCGAAGGGGGACCGATCGCGTCCATAACCGTCGCGGGCAAGGATCTCCAGCAACATCTCTATCTTGTCGGCGATACCCAGGAACGCAGGTCCATCACCTCCAGCATCGGAGGATTGGCGATTCGCGAGCTGAAAGCCAACAGCAACCGGAGGTGGTGCTCAAACAGCTTGTGGAACAAAAGGCGATCGGTGTGTTGTCCATCTGGACAGACCCGAATAAGCCCGAGGAGCTGGTGATCGGCAAGCAAGGATCGTATGCCGTGGCCGGCGGTCCGTATCGGGTGGAGGTCCTGGAATACATGCCGCATTATTCCGTTGAC
>CAWCAT010000040.1:0-24774 GCA_963793625.1 Bryobacteraceae bacterium
GAATTTCTTTTACGGCGCCCAGCAGATTCTTATGGCGTCGAATTGACCATTCCGGCAAACCAGGTAACGGCTTTGATCGGTCCGTCCGGCTGCGGCAAATCCACGTTCCTGCGCACGTTGAACCGGATGTACGAGACGGTGCGAAACGCTCGCGCAGTGGGAGATGTTCTGCTGGACGGCGACAACACACTGCGGATGGATGTGTCGAAACTGCGCCGCCGCGTCGGCATGGTCTTTCAAAAATCCAACCCGTTCCCGAAAACGATTTTCGACAATGTCGCGTATGGCCTAAGGGTAAATGGCGCTACAGCAAGGCGGTATTGCAGGAAGCCGTGGAAAAGAGTTTGCGCAGGGCCGCGCTTTGGGATGAAGTGAAGGACGTGCTGCACGAATCGGCCTACGCGCTTTCTGGGGGCAACAGCAGCGGCTGTGTATTGCACGGGCATTGGCTGTGGATCCGGAAGTCCTGTTGCTGGATGAGCCGTGTTCGGCGCTGGACCCGATCGCGACCGCGAAAATCGAGGATCTGCTGTTCACGTTGAAGGACAGTTGCACGATTGTGATCGTGACTCACAATATGCAGCAGGCCGCCCGCGTTGCGCAGTACACGGGGTTTTTTCTGCTTGGCCACTTGGTGGAGTTCGGCGACACGAAGCAAATTTTCACCAAGCCTTCGCGGAAAGAAACCGAAGATTACATCACGGGCCGTTTCGGATAGACTGACAGGCGAGAGGTTGCGGTTTGCGTCACTTTATTACTGAACTCGAAGAACTACAAAAGCATCTGCTGGAGATGGGCGATTAGTGGAAGACGCCATCCACACCAGCGTGCGTTCGCTGGGGAGCGGGATGAAGAACTCGCGCGGCGTGTGCTCACCAGTGAAGCCCGAATCAATCAGATGGAGATCGACAACGACGACCTGACGGTGCGCCTGATAGCACTCCATCAGCCGATGGCGACTGACCTCCGCTTCCTCACTGTTGCAATCAAGATCAACAACGACCTCGAGCGCATGGGCGATCTCGCGGTGAACATCGTCGAGCGATCGCTATCGCTGATGAAACAACCACTGGTGAAACCCTTGATCGATATTCCACGCATGGCGAGACTGGTGGAATCGATGGTGCGGCAGAGCCTGGATTCATTCGTCAAACGGGATGCCGACCTGGCGCGGAGTGTCCTGCTGGCCGACGATGCGGTCGACCGCTTGCGCGATACGATGTACGAAGAACTGGTCGGTTTTATGCAGCGGGATCATCGACGGTTTCCCGGGCCCTGGATCTGATTTTCGTTGCCCGCAACCTGGAGCGAATTGCCGACCACGCCACTAACGTCGCGGAAGACGTGCTGTTCCTGGTGAAGGGCGTGGATGTCAGGCACCATGCGGACGTTCGCGAGTATTAGGGCTCAGCGTATCTTATGGGTTGTCTGCCTGGCTATCCTGCGGAGCATGGCCCAATGGAACCTTTAGTGAATCCCCAATTGGCGTTGATCGTCGATGACGATCCGATAATTAGGACGTTCGTTAAGGTTGCGCACAATTATGCGACACTTGCGGGTAGATGTTCCCCGTAGTCTCCCCCGTAATCCCTCGACAGATCCCGAAACCGTTCGACAACCCCGACTGGCTCTTTGAACTGAAACTCGACGGCTTCCGCGGGCTCGCCTTTATCGAGCCAGGCGTAGCTCACTGCTGAAGTGGCTTGCGCACTTGCGATTTTGGGGGGCACGGAACGTGTGCTCGGCTGCTGGGCAGAAACCGGCCCAGTACAGCAGCACAGAAACTGGGCTTTGCCCAAGTTGCGATGCAAACGGCGTTTTGTGCTGATGTTGGTTGGAACCATGATCGCCGAAAGATTTCTCACTCGCGTAAACAGAGTACAACCCTAGCTGATCGGGCGGGGGCAAGCTGCCCGTTTTACCGATGTGGAAATTGGCCGGAATAGCGCACCATGAATCGAGGAGATTGATGATGGCTAGTTCCCTGGTTTCCCTTTCGAATGAGCTCGCGTCGGTCGTGGAGCGGTCTGCCGTTTCAGTCATAGCGGTCCATGCCCGTCCGCGCTTCAATTCGAGCGGCGTGCATTGGTCGCCGGGCCTCGTGGTTACCGCCGAGCACACCCTCCGTGACGACGAAAACGTTTTTGTTACCACCAGTACAGGCGAGAAGTTTGCGGCTGAGGTGGTGGGCGAGATCCCGGACGGACCTTGCCGTTCTGCGCATCAAAGATCTCACCATTCCCATCGCCGCGCGCGTTGAGGATGGCGGGTATCGTCCCGGCCACCTGGTCCTCGCGGTAGGACGCAACAAAGAGAGCGCCAATGCCGGTCTGGGTGTCATCGCCAGCATCGCCGGCCCTTCACAGACCCGGCGCGGCGGAAAGCTGGATGAGGTGATCCGGTTGGACCTCTCTCTCCACCCGGTGGCCTCAGGTGCCGCCATCGTGGATGCATGGGGTAAGCTCATCGGCATCGGAACCCCGGCGCTCTCGACAGCGGCCGTGTTTGCGGTTCCCCATCGGACAATCGAGCGTGTAGTGCAGGCTCTTGTGGCGCATGGAAAAATCCCTCAGGGATACTTGGGTGCGGGCTTACAACCAATCTCGCTGCCAGAACATCTAACCAAGAGTCTGGGACTGTCTGCTTCAGCTGGATTGATGACGGTGAGCGTGGATCAGGAGGCTCCGGCGGGGAAAGCCGGCCTTTTGATCGGAGATGTGCTGCTCGACTTGGGTGGTCGACCGGTTGACCGCCCCGAGAGTGTCCGGCCTTTGCTTGCAGATGCAGTCGGTAAGACGCTCTCGGCACGCATTCTCCGGGGAGGCGTACTTGTGAACCTCGAAGTCACCGTTGCGGAGCGGCAAGGGAGAAGTTGATATGGGAATCGGCGAAGTCGGAGAACTGCTCCGCCGGTTTACGGTTCACATCCGCAGTTTCAGCCGGCGAGGGCAGACGCGGGCTCCGGTGTGATCTGGGACGGGGACGGCACCGTCATCACCAATGCCCACGTTATGGGAAAAGGATCGCATTCGGTCGAGCTGTGGGATGGGCGAACGGTTCCCGCCGAATTGAAGAGTCGAGACGATCAACGTGACTTGGCGAAACTGAAGCTGCCAACGGCCGGTGTGTCCGGCATCAGTTTGCGGGAGTCTCCGGTTAAACCCGGCGAGTTGGTCGTTGCCGTGGGTAACCCTCTCGGGTTCACGGGAGCGCTTACAACGGGAGTGGTCCACGCCGTTGGACCCGTGTCCGGCTTGGGCCGCAGGCGATGGGTGCAAGCGGCCATCCGGTTGGCGCCTGGAAACTCTGGCGGCCCACTTGCCGATGCGGCGGGAGGACTGGTCGGCATAAATACGATGATCGTCTCTGGAATTTCGCTAGCCATTCCAGTCTCGGTCGTTCGGGATTTCGTGAGGAACGGAACCGGCCCCAGATTGGGCGTCACTGTTCAGCCCGTGAGTCTGGGTCAGCGAGGCCGCCTCGGTCTGCTGGTCTTAGACGTCGACAAAGGAAGCCCGGCGGAACATGCGTCACTGTTGATTGGCGACCTTTTGGTAGGCGCCAGCGGAACCGTATTCGATAGCCCCGCGGATCTCGCGGACGCCATTCGCGAGGCGGGCAGGAATGTTCTCAAAATTCGATTCATGCGGGGCGATCACACCCGCGAGCGCGAGGTGGCCATTTCGCTCCTGGATAGCGCAAACCGAGAGGCCGCGTGACTCGTGTCTGGATTGAGACGTCGTCCGCGGTCACCCGGGCGGGATTTAAATCCTTGCTCGAAAGCGACGAGAGAATTGACGTGGTGGACTCAGCGCTGGAGGCGGACGTCATCCTGCGCGAAGAACTTCCCGTCGCGCCTGAAACGCCGGGAGCTGTGCCCATCGTCGTTGTTTCGGATGGTCCCGTATCGCCACGCGCTTTCCAAGGTGCTGTGCGCGCGATTCTCTCCCGTGATGCGGCGCCGGAACAGATCGTTGCCGCACTGCAGGCGGTGTCTGCTGGATTAATCGCCCTGCCGGCGGAGTCCTCAGCGCTGGTGATGCGTGCCGGACCACTTGAAGCCGAGGTCGAGACGCTGACGCCGAGAGAGATGGATGCGTTGGAGATGCTCGCGGAAGGGCTAAGCAACAAACAGATCGCGGCGCGACTCAACATCTCCGATCACACGGCGAAATTCCATGTAAATTCCATCCTCAGTAAGCTGCATGCAGGAACCCGCACCGAAGCCGTGATTCGCGGAATCCGGTCGGGATTGGTGAAGGTCTAAGGTTGTGGGTGGGGGCGTCCAAACAGTGTGCCGCAGCCGCTCGGAGGGATACGCGATGACGCGAAATCGAGCCTAGTCTCAGAACTATGTGAGAGGTCGTACGCCGCAGCGAAGTAGTATTCATACACGCCGTCGAAGTCCAGTGTCGCGCGAGTCAGATCGTCGGCTGATCCCATCGGAACGAAAATGACCATGCCCTTTCGAAAACGCGTAAGCAATACGCGGTATTTGTTCTGAATTCTGGTTCGCGGATCATCAGCAGATGCTTGCGGGTCACCGCTCCCACCGACCGCGCACCACTGCCTTCCCCTGAGGTTCCTGGCCACTACCTGCCCGTCGGGAAATACCAAGTCCCCGCCCCACAGGAGCCCCGCAACATCGATCTCAAGTCCTTGCATTTCAAACTCGCTCAGCGCAACTTCGAGTTGATTGGACGACCGGTGATCACCAGCGGGCTCTAGGAACCACTTCACATAGTCGATTCCGCCCAAGAAATTGAACGTCGGAGTCTCCACTCCATCTGCGCGAAGCCTGGCTGCTCCTGAGCTAGCGATGAGGCCGGCACGCCGGTTTCCCTTCGCTTTCGCGCGCAACCAGGATCGCGCAATCTGGACGTCGCGGGTCACATGAATCGGCAGTCCTCTCGATGCCAGCGTGTTGGCTTCTTCCGCCCGACCTTCGAGTTCGCGTTTACCCACGCCGCCGTTATGTCCGTTTCGTAAGACCGTTTCGATATCGCCAGATGAAGAGCTGGGTCGCGCTCCACCCTTGGCACCTCTGCGCAGCCTTCACGAAAGAGTCGGGAACCCGCCACCGAAGCACCACCCAAAACCGCTTCCGGCGACGTGACTACCTCCCATTCAGGGTGCTTTGCGATCGCGTCGCCCCAAGCCGCAAGCCCTGCTTCTCCTCCATGGATTTCCTGGCCCCCGCCAACTAACGCGACGATGACAGCCCATCCTTCGTGACGGCCCATGATTTCGAGGACCATCTCGGGCTCGGAAACGTCACGCCCAAACTTCTTAAGGTTCTTCGCCGCAGTCCATGCTCGTTGTGCCTCGTCAAACACGATTAGCCTATCTGCCGGGGCGACACTATTCCCATAGCTGTCTCGAACAAATCGATGTACCTCACGAACTCTCGAACGCACAGAACGGGCTGCGCCCCTCGTTCGCGAGCCAATGCTCCTCTTCAACGCCTCTTGAATGACGGCTACGAGGGGTCCATTTCCAGAGAGGAACGATGCTTGCTCGACATCAAGATCAAGTTCATGGGCTAGCAGTTGCACTGCATTGAGTCCCGCCAGGGTCTTACCCGCTCCTGGTACTCCAGTTACGACGAGCAGCTTTTTGACGCCACGTACCCTAGCGTCCAGCACCGATGCGGCCACCGCCTTCTGTGTCGCCTCAAGATTGTCAGTGCCAGCCCGAGAGCGTGCTAGTTCTTTCACATTGTGGTCGCGGTAGATGGCAGAGGCTGCTTGAACGATAGTAGGAACAGGGAAATAGCGAGAGTTGTTCCATTCGCCGGCCTCAATAAGTGGGCCCTTACCTCCCCAAGTCCTTTGACTCCGAAAAATGGTATCGGGAAGCTCATCGGGAGAAATTGCGGCGCCCTGATGTTCGGATGTTATATCTAGCGGGATAGATGTTTTGAACCTGCCCACAGCGATTGGAATAGCAGTGCGGCGACGGGACGCCTCGTGAAAGTTTACAAGGTTCAAGGCGTACTCCTGTGCCTGTTGAAGTGCCGAGCGAGCACTGGCTGAGCTTCCGCCCTTGTATTCGATCGCGTATATCATGTCCTCGGCCAAGAGAACACAGTCCACCCGTTGGCCGACTATAGGTAGCACGTACTCGAAAAGGATTGGCCATCGGGTGGCGGAAGGCAGCAGGACACGCAGTTCGCGAAATGCTGTTTGCAGTTCAGCAATTTCTTTCAGCCACGAGAACGTCGTGAGCGTCGTTGTGTCGAACCCTTCCTTTGCCAGACCGCTGGTAAGCCTGCCGAGGAGCTGCTCAGGATTGATATCGAGGAACTCTCTCAGCGGATCAATGTATAGGGCCGGCATATCGCGATTGTTGCATTTCCGAAACTCGACTTGTACCTCGTGGCCAAGGCCTAATGGCTGCACACGTGGTCAATGCACTTGGTTGCCTCCAAGCTGAGTGTCCATACTCGCCGCGATCACGTCTGGATAACCACGGTCAGGTCTGAGCCACTATTGGGCGAAGCGACCGCTTTGATATCGAACGCCAGAATTCATGGCACGTAGTTCCGAACCAGCTTGCTTTACGGCCTCTTCCGTTCGTTAATCCAGATCTGTATGGGCGTGAAGTCTCCGGACCAGTTGGCCCCAAACAGGTCGGGATCGCCGTCGCCGTCCAGATCCGCCACTTGTATATCGTGCGAACCGGTGGTGGCGATCACCTGCTTTTCCCATTTGCCCCCACGGTTGAAGTAAACGCCTACTTCGTCGGGATCCTTACCCTGGTGCATCTCGGCGTAAACGATGTCCGGCCTCCCATCGCCGTCGATATCGGCGGCCTGAATGCCGTGTACCACGCACTCCACCGGCTCATCCACCACGTGCTCGCGCCATGGGCCGGCCTTCGGGTTGGCGGGGGCCTCCCACCAGGAGATCTTGTACTGTTGCTTGGCGAGTTCGGAGGGCGCCAGCACGACATCCGGGCGGCCGTCACCATTGAAGTCTCCGACGGCCACGGAGGCGCTCGGGTGCCACTGCGCGAATCGATGAGCTACCCAGCGTACGGCGCCGGCATCGCGCACGGTCTCAAACCAGACGCCGCCGATCACTATGTCGGGGTCTCCGTCCTTGTCTATATCGGCGGCCACGATGCCTTCGCCGTGATCGCACGGGACGGTGACGCCCTGCCAACCTCCGCCGGCCGTTTGCAGCCACACGCGAATGCGGTCGCCCGCCTTGTACCCGAAGTCGGATTGGTTGCGGGTGGCGATATCCAGGCGTCCGTCGCGATTGAAGTCGGCAACGATGGCATCATGGGTGCGTTCGTCGGCCACGGTATGCATTTTCCACGCGCTGGCGGGCGCCGTCTTCAGCCCCCCAGGGTTTTCGAACCATACGGTGCCGCCCAGCACAAGGTCGATGTCGCCATCGCCGTCCATATCGCCGGCATCGCCGGTTACGGTGCTGTAGCCGCCATCGGCGATCCGGAACTTCTCCCACCGCGGCGCGCGGTACCACACCAGCGGCCCCTTCTGCCCGCCGGCCACAAGGTCGGTAAGGCCGTCGCCGTCCAGATCCGCTGCGATCTTGACCCACGGGCGAGCCGGTCCTTCGCTGTCCACAACTCGATGGGTGAACGGCATCTCCGCGCCGGCAGCCGAAAGCAGGCACACCAATCCGGTGTGAAGTAGATACTCGACAAACATAAGCCGACACTGTATCACAAGGTGTGGTTGGTTTTGGGTTCCGCAAGAACCAAATCCAAACCGAAGGAGATTCCGCCTTGAATCGAGTATGCAGCATTTTTTGGCAGTTGTTGCAGTTGTTCCCCCGCCAGTGTCAACGGTCTTTAGAAATGCCCCCATGCTTCGTTCATTAGAAGTGTCCCCCATGCAGTTCTTCTCTTAGTACCCAGTTGGATTTCCGTGGCCGAGGCCACGGAAATCCGCGCGCCTTCGGCGGCCCTGGGTGAACCCGCCGCTTTCATGTCTTTATAGCTTCTCCGCCACGGGTGATCCGGCATGTGTGCCTCAGCGGGCGTCAACGGGCCTCCGACGTTTCGCAGTGACCACTTCCGGCTTCTGCGGCCGCTCCTGGATCTCATGCCAAGTCAGCTTCCGCCCCCGGTAGTGAATCTCCTTCGTCACATCTTCCCACTCGCACACCATCACCTTGCTTTTCGCGGGCGCATAGTTCCGGCTCTGCCCTTCCACTTGATAGAAACGATTGTCATGCCGCACCACCCAATCGTTACCCAGCACACGCTCGGTCTCCAACCGGAAGATCTCGCGCAGTTTCCTGGCTCCCGGCATGGGCAGATGATAGTCCACCGCTGAGGCAGCATCGACGGCGAAGCGCCGGTTGTGATCGTCGCAATATTCCTGTTCCAGGTATCGGTTCACCGCTGGATGCGTGGCGATCTTCCTGCGCCCGCCCGGCGCTGCCATGCACCAATCCCGCCGCGCCGTGCTTCTGGTAGCGCTTCCCACAATCGCTTGCTTTGGCGATAGCTCAGTTCCATTCGCTCGGCCGCTTCCACGAGCGTCCAGGCCCCGCTCCAGCACCGCCGCCCGCCGCAACTCCCGCTCGCTCATCGCTGTTTCTCCCCAATACGGCCTCATAAGGAGGCCTTCGGCCTAAGGGACATTTCTAATGAGCGCTATTGGGGACATTATCAAAAACGCGCAACAGCACAAAATTCAACAATGAGGCTCTGCTGGCGCTGTCGTTGTGGTCGATGCGCGTCACACGCGTGTAATAACCGCCGCTGTTTGGCCTTGAGCCAGGTAGCTGGCGAGTACCTCTACCCGGCGCTGGAGCCAGCGTTGCCACAAAGCATCATTGGCGGCCGAGGCGGCGAGTGTGGCCCTCCCCAACCGGTGCGCAGACGGAGGTCTGCAACCGCCTTCCAGTGCGTCAATCCTGGACTGCACTACATCCGGGAATGTGCCCGGCACGACGTGGTTGTTGAAGAGAAGACCTAGATCGAGACGGTTGTTGTCGCGGCAGGTGACGACGCAACGGCGACACTGCCGAGAATTTTTCATGGGACTAAATCTGCTTGATCGCATCTATGGCTCTGCCGTAGAAACCTGGCGCTGCCGAAATTGCCGCTCTTGAGCACCACCGGTGCGCCAAGACCGCTAAGCGGAAAGCAGAGCGGTACACCCGGTTCGATGTTGCGGCCGACTTCCAGCGCGCCGAATTCGAGCGTGCGGCAGATGGCACTGGATGTCTCTCCGCCGGCGACGATGAGTCCCTGCGGGCGGACATTGCTTCACGACCCGCAAGACGAGTCGTGCAAGAGCATAGGCGATTCTCAGCCCGGCCTCTGCCGGAACTGAGGGCTTGTTCGCGCGCCCACTTCCCAACACGCTCGATGTCGGCGGACAATGAAGCAGTCCGAATCAGGCAATCGCAGCCGGCAGGAATGGATCCAAAGGCCCGCCCGAAAGCCAGCGCGATCGGGTCCAGAACTACGCTCCTGCCAGCCCTGGCTCTCAAACCATTCATTCTGCCGGCGCGTTGCCTCTGAGCAACTGCCGGCCACGACAAGAAACCGCGGCCGCCAGAGCGCGCACGGCGAAATCTCGCTTTCGGCGGGCGCCCACCAGCCTTCACGCCGCCAGATGGCCGGGAGCTTCATGGCCGGAGCCGAACTGCCGCTGATCAACGGCAGATGTGCGATAGCTTCGCAGACGTCCTCGCAGATCGGCGTCGCTGATGCAGTCGAGTATCGCGATCTCCACGCCTTCGCCGCGCAGCGAATCGAGCTTCGCGCGCGTAACAGGATAGGTGGCCAGCCCTACTCGCCGGCTGGTCTGAGCTTGCAGATGGCTGACCAGATCCGGGTTACGCATCGGCGTCAACGGGTGGTTGCGCATGGGCGATTCCGATAACAACTGCCGGTGCACGAAATGGTGGCCCATGTACGTTGTGCGGCCATTGACAGGCAGCGCCGGCAGCGCCACGGTGAACGGCTCGCCGAGTTCATCCATCGCCGCGTCGAGTGATGGCCCGATGTTGCCTTCGGTGGTGGAGTCGAAGGTGCTGCAGTACTTGATCTCGATAACACGCGGGCCCAGTGCGCGCAGCTTTTCGAGTGGCATCTCGAGTACGCGAGTAGGCTTCCCTGGCCGGAAGCGCCCGGGAACCGGTGCCGAGGATCACGGCATCATAGCCCGCACTCCAACGCTCCGGATCGCCATCCACCACCAACACGGTCCGCAACCCTTCATCCGAGCAGCATCCCGGCAAGATCGGTGGCGCCGGTGTCATCGTCCGCAACGGCACAAAAAACGGGCCGGCTCATAGAAACCTCCGCCGCAATTCGGCAATCTGCGAGGCGGTGAGCGCGCGGCCGCGCGAACCGAGCAGGAAGCAGAGCTTCGCCTGTTCCTCAATCTCCTCCGCCAAAGCCGCCGCTTCCTTGAGCGTGCGCCCTATGGTGATGGGGCCGTGATTGCGCAGTAGCAAGGCGGGGCTCTTGGCGGCGGCTTCTTCGACGGCGGGCCCCAGCGCGGCGTCTCCGGGCGGAAAGTAGTCCACGACAGGCAGACACGGAAGTCGCATCGCGTAGTAGGGCGTATAGACCGGCATCGCGTCCTCAGTATCCAGGTCCTCCAGACAGGACAGCGCAGTGGCGTAGCAGGAATGCAGATGCACCACGGCACCGGCATCGGGGCGCGCGCGGTAGGCTGCGAGGTGAAACGGGACCTCTTTGCTGGGCTTCGGGCCGGCCAGCGATTCGCCGTCCAAGGTCACCTCCGCCAGGCTGTCCGGCAAGAGATCACCGAAGGAGCTGTTGGTGGGACTGATGACGACCCGGTCGCCAATCCGCACACTGATGTTGCCCGCGGTGCCGAACGTGTAGCCGCGTGAATACAGCGACCGGGCAATCGCAACAAGCTCAATTCGCTCGTTCATCACGGCTCCTTGTCCACTGGCAGGCGAATGGCGCTCTGGCTTGCAGCGGATTCGTAAATGGCATCCACTACCTGCAACGTCCTGAGATAGTCTTCGCCGTTGGACTCGAACTCCGTGCCGGAGAGGAAGCAATCGACAAAGTGGCGCTGCGTGGCATAGACGCAGTCCCCTGCGAAGTTCACATTTTCTCGGGGGTAGTCGACGTCGCGCCCAGGCTCACCCAGGCGTTTGATGCGGATGTTGGATTCCGTGTCCATCGTGAGGTGCCCCTGCCTCGCATCAATCCGCAATTCGCCAAAGGTGAAACGCGGCGATGGCGATTCGACTTCGTTGTAGCGGTTGGCATCCCAGATCGCGGTGGCCCCGTTTGCGAATCGGAAGAACACCTGACCCGTCTCCTCGCCTTTGATCACTGGATTCAGGCGGCGCAAGTTCGCATACACCTCCACGACCTCGCCCAGCAGATAGCGGAAAGTGTCGACGAAATGTACGCCGGTCTCATAGATCAGCAGCCGGGGGTAGTCGCGGAAAAACGGCTGTCGGTCGAGATAGGCGCTCTCGCCCCAGCCATCGCCCATGCGCATGCGGAAGTAAATGTGTGTGAACTCGCCGATTTCGCCGGCCTGCTGAATCGACTTGATCTGTCGATACCACGGCTGCCAGCGAAAGTTTTCGTGCACCATGAAGCGGACGCCGGCGGCACTGCGCTGTCTCCACGATCCGGCTACTGGCTTCCAAGGTTGGCGCGAGGGGCTTCTGGCAGATGATGTGAACGCCGCGACTCGCCAGGAAATCGCAGATCTCTTCGTGTGTTTCGGGCGGCGTGATGATGTCAGCGAAGTCCGGCTGCTCACGCTCCACCATTTCGCGCCAATCCGAATAGTACGAGGGCACCCCGTAGGCGGCCATCATCTCGCGCGCCTTCGATTCCGTGCGGTTGTAGATCGCGGCGATCTTTACCTCTGGAATTCGGGTCCAGGCTTCGTATTGAAATCGCGAGAAGTAACCGGCGCCCATGGCGACGCCCTTCAGTGGGGGAGTTGCACTCATCGTTATATATCCTCAGGCTCCAGCGACTTCATGCGGAACCAGCACAGTGCGGCGCCGGCATTCATCAGCGCCGCGACGATGAAATAGGCCGAGGCACTGCCGGTCAGGCCAAATAGAAATGGGAACGCGTTGGCGCTAACGAACGATCCGAAATTGCCGAGCATGTTCATCGCCCCCGACATACTGCCCGCCCGGGCTCCGGCGATATCGGTGCAGAAGACCCAACTGGGACTGATGGTCATGTCCGCGCCAAAGGCGGCCAATGTGAAGCAGACGATTGCCCCCTCAGCCGTTTCCGCGCGCGTCAGAGCGAGCAGCGCCGCCGCCGAGAGAATGAAGCCGAGCATGGCGGGGAGACGCCGCGACCAGGCGCGCCAGGGGGAGCGGTACAGGGCGTCCACCAGCCAACCGGTCAGCCATTGCGACGTCGCCCCCAACAGCAGCGGCACCATGGCATAGACTGCCGCCCGCGAGTCGCTCAATTGGTACTGCTTTTTCAGATACGGGAGCATCCATGACAGACAGAGAAAGAAGGTGAAGTTACTGGCAAAATACTGCGCCATCGCCAACACCATGCCGGACTGGCGTAACAGACTGCCAAGCGGGGCCGAAGCGGAGACGCCGATGTGACTGCTTGTTTTTGGAGCTACCGGATGATCGCGAAACCAGACGAGCCAGACCACGGCCCATAGGATGCCGAGGCCTCCAAGGATTATAAATGACGGCCGCCAGGACCAGCGTGCGAGCATCCAGGCGAGCAGGGGGAACGCCAGCGCGGCACCCAACCTGGATCCGGAGAACAATACCCCGTTGGCCCGGCCCCGTTCGCCGGGCGGAAGCCAGTTCACGATCGCTCTCGCACTGCCCGGAAAGGCGCCCGCTTCACCAATCCCGAAGAGGAACCGGATCACGACCAGCGATGCCAGGTTCCAGGCGGCTCCGGTCAGCGCCGTCAAGGCGCTCCAGGCGCCCACCACGACAGTCAAGGCGATACGCGGGCCAGCCTTGTCCGCAAACCAACCCGACGGGATCTGTGCCAGTGCATACCCAGCGCGAAGGCGCTGAAAATCAGGCCCATGGCGCTGTCGGATAAGCGAGAGCTCCGCCGCGATCGGATCCTTTGCCGTCGAGATGCAGACCCGATCGATGTAAGTGATCATCGACAGGACGAACAGTCCAAACACGACAGCGTATCGGCGCGTGCCAGAGTGCTGTTCCGTAGGGCGATTTGAAACTCTTGTGGAGAGACTCACTAGCACGCTCCCAGAAACAGACGGCAGGCGGTGCCACTCAGGATGTGGCGCTTATCCTCTTCAGAAATGCCGAGCGATAGAATCTTACCCATCTCAATGTCGAGGTTCTCGGGCAGGTCCGATCCGATCATCAGCCTGTTGCTCGGCACTTCGGCAAGGACCTCCAGCACCTGATGCGGCATGAGACTGGAAAGTTCCAGGAAGACGTTGGGGCAGAAGATGGCGGCTAGCATCGCCTCATGGACGAAGATGCCGCCTCCGCAGTGGGCGACGATAATTCGCAGATCCGGAAAGCTGCGCGCCGGCATCATCAGCAGCGACGGCAGAGAGAACGGCAGGCCCGAGCCGGTGTGGCAAACCACCGCCATCTTGTTTTCAAGCGCTGCCTCAAACAGGAAGTTACTCTGCGTCGAGAAAGGATTCAATCCATGGTATTGCGGCTGCAGCTTCAGCGCGCAAAAGCCATACTCTTCGCGGCAGCGCCTGACTTCGTCACGGAAAACGGACTCCGCGACATAGGGGTAAATGCACGCGGCGCCGCACAGGCGGTCGGGATGTGCGCGGACCGCCTTTCCGATCAGCTCATGCTCCGCGCGCCAGTCCTCGACCACGGGGAACGGGATCGCCAGCGAACGCTCGACTCCGAATCGGTCCATGTCGCGCAGCAGTTCGTCGGCTGAATAGACGCGGCCGCTATGGCGCGCTTTGCCGATGTGCGTGTGCGTGTCGAAGATGCGGTATCCGTGGTTCATTGGGTCGTACCTTGTATGCTGCCCGCGGCAGCGCCGCGATGATCGCATCACTCATCTCCCTGGTGGAGAGCGCGCCTCCCATGTCGCGTGTGCGGGCCTTCCTGTCGGAGAAGACTTCGCGCACGGCTTGATGGATCATTCGCGCCCCGCGCCGCGTGGCGGGCGTGTTCAGCCATTCGAGCATCATTGCGGCAGAGAGAATCGTGGCCACCGGGTTGGCGATGCCCCGTCCCGCGATGTCGGGCGCAGAGCCGTGCGAGGGTTGAAATACGGCGTAGCGCTCGCCGATGTCCGCTGATGGCGCCATGCCCATACCGCCCACCAGCGCCGCGGCTAGGTCGGAGAGAATATCGCCGAACATGTTCTCCGTGACGATCACATCGAACATCTCCGGCCGTTGTACGAGATACAGCGCGGCCGCATCGACATAGACACGATTTGTCTCGACGCCGGGGAATTCACCGGCCACCTCGTCGAAGATTTGGCGGAAGAACGCCATCGATGGCAGCACGTTCGCTTTGTCGACCAGCGTGACATGCTTGCGCCGTCCCACCGCGAGCTCGAATGCAGCGCGGATCACACGCTCCGAGCCGGCACGCGTAATCAGCATGGTGTCGGTGGCGCGGTCCGCTGCCGGATCACGCGGCACCTTGCGCGTGGAGAAGAGTCCTTCGGTGCTTTCCCGGACCAGGACGAAGTCGATGTCGCCGGCCGCGCGCCCACGCAGCGGCGAATCATCCGGATGGAACAGATAGATTGGGCGCAGGCCGTTATAGAGGTCCAGCCGCTCGCGCAAATCAAGCTGCGGCGTCATCTCCACGCCATCGGGCCAGCGCACGCCGGGCAGGCCCATTGCGCCGAGCAGGATCGCGTGGAACTCCGGCAACCGCGCGGAAGACCTCTCCGGCAACGGATCGCCGTTCTTCAGGTACTCGCCCGCGCCGATCGAAAACTCCTCGGTTTCCAGGCGCAGTTCGGCGAATACTTGCTTCCACGGCTCGTAGAACGCGAACAGCTTCCGCGGTTACATCCGGACCGATGCCATCACCGGGGAGAAGCGCGATCCGGAAAGGTCTTCGTCACGCGCCGGTCACCTCTTTGAGCTAGCCGAAGAACTGCTTCTTGCGCTCCGTGTTGATGCCCCAGTTCACCGGCGGGCACTGGTATCCGTCCACGTAGTCGCTCTTGCCCGGCTCGAAGTAGCCCCACGAGACGTACAGCCCGAGCGCCGCCATCATGTGATTGTCGGCTTCATTGAAGCGGAAGTGGTCGTCCTCGTTGATCAGAATGGGCATCGGCCGGTAGCCTTCGGTGCTTCGCGTCGTCTGGATCATCTTGCGGATTCGCTCGGGGTTGTCGGGCCCGTTGCCGTGCAGCAGCAGGAAGTCAGAGGACTTGATGACGTTCGATGTCGCCGGCGTTCCGCCGCCATAGCTGGTACCGACTAGCAGACGCCGGCCGTTCTTCTGTGTGCTTTTGGCAAGTTCAATCAGCTCGTGCACACGCGCCGGCTTGAGGATCTCGTGGTCGTACGCTTTGATGTTGGTCTCGTTGTCGATCTCCACGAGCACGTTGCGGTAGTCACGCTCGAGCAGCCAGTTGGTGGCGTTGACCACAGCGCGCTTCACGGCGGCTTCGTCCTTCACACGCTGGTCCTGGCCGAAGTAGAAGTAGCCGAGGATGGCAATCATGCCAAGCTCATCCGCGCGGTCCAGGATTTTCGTGAGCCGCGCCATGTAGGCCGGGCGCAGATTGCCCTCCGGATCGATCGCAGTGTTTTCCCACGGCTGGCTCTTGGAGTAGCCTTCCGGGCTTCCGCCCTGCAGGTTGAGCGTGAAAGCCAGCAGGCCGTGCTTGCGCCATTCCGGCATGGCCGCGAGGAACTCCCGCGTGTTGCGGTCGGGGTCCCACTTGCCTGTATCCGGATAGGCCCACTTCCCGCGGGTTTCCGGGTTGAGATCGTCGAAGGTGCCCTGCACGGCGCGGTTGTTCATCAGCAGACCTTCGATCTTCATCCCTTTGTAGGATCGGCCAGCGTAGGTCGGCTTCCCGTTGATGAAGAACTGGTCTGCCTGAATCGAGACAGCAGTGCGGCGGCGCGGAGCGGCCAGGCCGGCGATCGGGGCCAGGCCGGCGAGATTGAGAAATGTTCTGCGTTTCATGATGGCTGTAAGCGGACAGGATCGATGGGCGCCTGTCATCTATCCTCTCTCAGAATTGAAGGCGCAGCGCAAGCTGCATCACGCGTCCGGAGCCCGCGCCGGTGATGCGGCCGAATGACGCGCCGCCGGCTAGAGACGAGCCCGGCGCGTTGAAGTTTACGCGGTTGAATGCATTGAATGCATCCCAGCGCAATTCGACGTGACGGCCCTCGCCGGACAGGGCGAACTTCTTGTGCAGCGAAAGATCGAAACTCACCTGTCCCGGCGCAATCAGGATATTGCGGCCGGCGCTGCCGAAGGTTCCCTCACGGTTCATCACAAACTTGCTCGTATCGAAGTAGCGCGCCAGCATTTCGTCTTTGGAACGATCGGCGGGCAGCCGCGGGTCGCCGAGGACGTCGGGCCGGTCTTTGTTGACGCCTTGCAGTGAATTGTCACGTCCGGCAGTCACATTAAATGGCATGCCGTCGCGAATGGTGCCAATACCCGCCAATTTCCAGTCCCCAAATATCTTGCCGAACATGTCTTTGCGTGCGCGCAGCACGGGAATATCCCAAAGCCATGAGATGGCTAGCCGGTGCCGCACGTCGAAATCGCCGAGACCGCGCGAACCGCGGCGGTCGTTGGGGTTCTGCGTATACCATGAGTCGGCCAGTTCAGCGGTGCTCGCCTCGTCGATGGCTTTACCGATCGTGTAAGAAACTGAGACCAGGTACCCGCGTGAGAAGCGCTTATTCAACCCCGTTTGAAAGGCGTGGTAGTTAGCAATGCCGTCAGTGGCGTAGGACTGCACAGAAGCGAACGACGGGTAGAAGATGCGGCGTGCGTCCGTGTTTTGGGTCGTGGCCCCCGTACGGTACACGGCTGGGTTCTGCTGGAGTGAAGTGGCGACGTGCCGTTCGAGCGAGCCGACGTAGCTCGCCTGGACCATTGTGCCGCCAAACAACTGCTGTTCGACGGTCAGATGGATGCTCTGCGTGTAAGGCGTGACAGTTGTCTGCGCGAAGCTGGTGGTCATCGTGATAGGCAGGTTGAACACCGGATTCTTAAGATCTACCGGCTTGCCGTACGGCACGGTGATATTGCGCTGTGGATCGCTCAAGGGCCCTACGTTGGTTGTATTGACGTCGGCGGTGAACGGTGGAGAATTCTGGCCGGCTAGCTGGCCGATGAGCGGCACGTAACTGATGCCGTACGCGCCACGAATGCTGGTCTTCCCGTTGCCGAACAGGTCGTACGCGAAGCCCACGCGTGGGCCGAAGCCGAGCCAATCCGTCTGAAGCGGGAAGGCTGCGTCGTTCTGGAACTGCATGCCGAGAGGTGCAGTGGGAAAGACGGTGGATTGTACGCCGGGCACCAGCGCCGAGAATTGTCCGTCATAGGCGCGGTAGGGCGTGTAGATCTCATACCGCAGGCCGAAGTTGATAGTCAGGCGGCGGGTCGCGCGCCAGCGGTCCTGGGCGTAGGCAGAGGTGATCCAGTAGTGTGCATCGTTGTTGCGAAAGCCCTCCTGCCGCAACTGTGCGGCGTTTCCGATCAGGAAATCAGCAAATGCGTTGCGCGTAAAAGTGCCGTTGAAAGTAAACTCGCCGTAAGCTCGGCCGCTCAGGCTGATGCGATAGCGATTGCGCTGCGCTCCACCGCCAAACTTCATTTCATGGCGGCCCACCACGTAACTCAGGTCGCCGTTGCCTTCGTAGGTGTCGCTCATGAAGTGTCCGTCGCGCCAGGGGTTGGCGTTCAAACGACCGGAGATGTTGATGGTCGCGGGGCCGCCGGGTCCGCCACCTGTGACATATTTCGCGCCGTAATCGGCAAGCGTCTTGCGGTTGAGGTTTGTCTCGGAGAACCGGTAGGAGGTGTAGCCTGCGCGACCGCTCCACAACAGGCTGGGAGAGATCGTACGCGTGTGGGTTAATGTGCCGTTCTGGCCGCGGTCGCGGGCCAAGCCAGCGCCGTAGCCGTCGATATTGGCGCGGCCAAAGGGCTGGTCGGCCGCCGGGGTGTCGCCGAAGTAGCGAAAGCTGATACGGTCCTTCGAGGTGACATCCCAATCGCCGCGCCCCATGTACATGTTGGTGGAAGACGCGGCCGAGATCTGGGCGCGGTATCCGCCGTTGGCCTGGTTGGGCAGCGGGAAGTCTTCGAGCAGCTTCAGTGCAACCGGATCCATGCGGCTGGACGGGATGAGCGCGTTGGGGAAGGGTTGCTTGGTGAGCGGATCAACCGGGGCCGCTTCGCGGGAGCCGGTGAACTCTCCGGCACGTTCGGCCGCAGTGGGCGGGAACGCGCTGGTTTGCAGTTGATCGGAGCGGTTTCGGAAACCCTGATAGGAGAAGAAGAAGAACGCCTTGTCGCGGCGGACGGGGCCTCCGAGCGCGCCACCGAACTGGTTGTAGCGCAACTTGGGAACACTACCCGCAAAGAAACTGCGCGCGTCGAGTTTGTCGTTGCGGAAATAGTCCCATAGCCCGCCATGATACTGGTTGGTGCCGCTCTTGGTGACGGCTGTGATTACGGCCGACCCTCGGCCGTATTCTGCCGCAAGTCCGTTGGTGATCACCTGTACTTCCTGAACGGCGTCGGGCGGAGGCGCTGTGATTCCCCCTCCGCGAGCATGGTGCTGCATCGAAGCGCCATCGAGCAGGAGCGCTGTTCCGTAGGCACGATTGCCGTTGACGTTGACGCGTTGCCCGTTCTCTGACGCACCGTTTTCGATCGCGGCGCGCGTCACGCCCGGCGTTAACGACGCGAGTCCGAGTACGTTGCGGCCGTTCATGGGCAAGTCGGTCAGGCGCCTGTCGTCGATCAGCGCGCCGAGCGTGCCTGTGGTCGTGTTCACTGGTGACAGTTCGGCCGTGACAGTGACCGACTCCGCAAGCGTGCCGACTTCGAGCGCAAGGTCCAGCCTCGCCACCTGACCGCCGATCAACCCTATACCGGCGCGGTTGTACTGCTTGAAGCCCTGGTGCTGCACGGCAACCGAATATCGGCCGACCGGAACAGCGCTGACCTGGTAGTCGCCGCGCTCGTCCGTCGCCGCCTTGAAGCGCTGGCCGGTTGCTTCATTAAGAATGGCAACCGCAACGCCGGGGACGCCGAGTCCCTGGCCGTCGGTGACAGTGCCTATAAATTGGCCCGTCGTCAATTGCGCCGCGAGGAGCGCAGGAAATAGAACTACTAAAGTGAGGAAACGATTCATGGTTCACCTTTCACTTGCTTTATTATATATAATGTACTGAAATCGTCAACAAAATTTTTCTGGCTACACGGCGCCCCGTTCGATTTTTTGTTCTGCCTGTGGCGCAAATTGTATATAATATCCACTGTGAGTGCATCATTTCCCGCCACCGACGACGACAATTCGATCCGCTCCAAATCAATCGGTGAAGAAATTTCCAGGGTTCTTCAGGGTGAGATCATTGGGGGCCGGTTCAAGCCGGGCCAGCGCTTGGTGGAACGGGAACTGACTGCCCGGTTCGGTGTCAGTTCGATCCCGGTCCGCGAAGCTTTGCAGGAGTTGGAGAATCGCGGTCTGATTGTCCGGCGGCACAATCGCGGTTGCACAGTGGTTCAGCTCTGCCGCAAGGACGCGGTCCGCATCTGCGAGTTGCGGAGGGTGCTCGAACCGAAGGTGATGGAGTGGGCGGCCGAGAGAATGACTGAAGCGAGGGCCGCCCTTCTGCGCGATCAATTCGAGCGACTCAAAAGCGCGGCCGACAATCGCGATTTGCCGGAATTCTACCAGGAAGACGTGATTTTCCACAACATGATCTGGGAGGCTGCCGACAATCCGTATGCAATCCGTTTACTGGACAGCATGCTCGGATCCCTCTTTGCATCGGGTCTGATTGGCAGCAAGGGAGCTGCTGCAATAGACTTAGCGGAAGAATCCAGCAAGCACAAGCGCCTGTTGGACGCGCTTTGCGACAGAGACCCGCAGCGGTCAGCCATGGCCTTGCTCGAGATTGCAGCAGGTTTCGAGAAGCACGTCCGCTAGAGCGGGCTGCTTATTACGTTGTCTTGATCTAGCGCAGCTGGTCCGTTCCCGCGTGAAACAACTGGAAGTTACGCATGCTGGAGTCGAGCATAATTCCGGGTGTCCGATTCGTTACCGCGCGGGCGCTCGTTGGTGAACTGCAACTTTTTCGAATGACAAGGGAAAACGAGGATCGAAGTGAGGGTTTCCATTGCGTGCTTGATTTTCGCCATTCCGGCGCTTTTCGCCCAAGCGCAAAATCGTGCCGTCCTGACAGGCTCCGCCATACGAGTTGAAGCGGTGGTCGCGGGAGGCAAGCTCCAGGAACGATTTTTCGCCAGGCAAGGCGCCGGTTGGGTTGAAGTGGCAGTGAGCAGCGGCAGATCTTTGGGAGCGTTGTCGATTGAAGGCGCGAGTGCTCCGCGGACCGACATCGTGCTTTCCGCTGGGCGCGATGCCCTGGTTGAGAACCTGAAGATTGGAGACTTGGGAATCCGCCGCACGCTGAGCCTGATTGGAGATGGACCCTGGCTCAAGGTGACTAGCAGGCTGGAAACCGGACTTCCGGTCAGTCTACATTCCTTCTCGGACCGGTTTCGAGCCTCGATGCCGCCCGACTGGTCATACTCGCCTTCTATTGGGGGCTTTAATTCGGATGCCCAATACAAAGCTCCCTTGATTCTCGTTCAGTCCGGCCGGCGAGCGTTCGGGATTGTGCCGAATGTTTCCGCGCTCACGCGGGACATCTTGAAAAGATGCGACCACGCGATTGACCTTGATGCGCCCGCGGGCCCGCTCCTGTCTGTGGGTTTCATTCCCGCACGTCTGTCGTTTCATGCCGTGTACCGCGAAGACATCGACAGGGTGTGGACAGCGCAAGAACCGGTGGAGAACTCCTATTTCCTGTATCTCTCGGCCAACTCCCAGCCCGGAGAAGCCTACCGGGATGCCGTACGGTTCCACTGGAACCAGTTTGGAAGGAAGGCCATTCCGGAGGCCGCCAGCGGACAGGCCGGCACCGGCTCCGACTACAAGCAATGTGGGCTGTGGGACGACTGGCGGCGTGCGGTCTGGCTTGAGGAATCTCGGAAGCAGTGGTTGTCGTTCACCCTGCCTGGCGGAGCGATTGGCGGAGCCGTGCGCACAGTCCGATGGGGACGTCCATTGCCCTCGGTTTACCTTAGCGCGTGGTTCAACAGTATGCGTACGGCCTATGGCATGGCCCTATACGCCAGACGCAATGGGAACAAACAGGTCCTGGAGCTTGCGGAGCAGACTCTTAATGTGGCGCTGAACGCACCGGGCAAGGACGGAGCGTTCAAGTGCATTGCCGTTCCTCAAGGAGATGGCGCTCCCGTGAAATGGGCCGCCGGAGACGGATCGGGCGCCTCCGTGGCGAGTGGCTTCCTCGGATTCGATATGAGCTGGACCGGATATTGGATGCTGAAGTGGCGCGAGGCGCAGTTGCCAGGAGCGGAGGCCGTTCTCGATCGGTGCGCGCGCCTCGCGCAATTCCTCATTGCGAGACAGGGTCCGGATGGGATGCTTCCCACGCGCTTCGGCGACAATGGGGATGTTCAAGAGGGGTTGGCAAGGGCAGTGAAAGCGGAAACGGCGCCTGTGGCTCTGTTTCTGCTCGAGTTGTACAAAGCCAGTCCGAACAAAGAGTACTTGGACGCGGCGCGAAAAGGTCTCGCATTTCTCGACAAGAACGTCATTCCAAACCGGCAGTGGTACGACTTCGAAACGTTCTGGAGCTGTTCTCCGCGGCTGGACGTTTTCGATGAACGGTCGCGACAGTGGCCAGCGAACAATCTCGCGCTGATCCATGCGGCGCACGCCTATCTAAAGGCCTATCACATCACACAAGAGCATTCGTATCTGGCGAAGGGGAGAGCGCTTCTCGACTACCTTCTCCTTTACCAGCAGAGTTGGACCAATCCTGCGCTGGAAGGACTGTCGGGAAGCGCTATGCTCCTCGGCGGATTCACTACCCAGAACTCGGATGCGGAATGGTCCGATGCGCGCCAAAGCCTGGCTGGGAACGTATTGCTCGACTACTACCGTGCGACCGGTGATGCTGAGTATCTTGAGCGCGGTGTTGAAGCGTTGCGCTCACAGTTTCCCGTCTCGCCATCGGAAAACTGGGCCCACACTGGCGTTGGAAACAAGGCCGGCGTTTCCAGTTTTCATTGGGGCAGCGGTAGCGGGATGGCCGGTGTCGAGATCGAGCAAGACTTTCTCGGCGACGCTGTTTTCGACGTTGCTGCGAAGCGAGGCGCCGGAGTAAATGGTCTGAACCTAACGGCCACGGACGTTCAGGGTGAACGAATTCTGTTTCGTCTGGACAGCCCGTTTCGTTGGAACCGCAGTCCGCGTGTAGTGTTTCGTCACGCAATACCGGATGACTTTACGAGGTCCATGTCAATGGCGGCCTCGCAGGAAAATTCCGTGGAAAGGACCTGGAAGCCGGCATTCAGATTCCGGTGCCGCACTAAAATAAATGGAGTTCCGGCCCGAATACGATCTGAAAGAAGACCGGCATTGGCGTATTCTTTACGAAGTGAACGCCGATGCCCTGTCGGACATTATCTATTTACCGACGGCTATGCAGCCAAACTTTTTTACTGACGGATGCCCGACTTTATCCGTGTTAAGCTAATCGGGATATGAAGACATTTTACTCCTATAACGTTTCAGGCTTTCTGATGCTCGTTGGGTTGTTGTCTTCCGCGAACCTCTCCGCTCAACTCGTTGGTCGTAATCTTATAGTGAATGGAGATGCAGAAGCCGGACCAGCTTCCGGGGCGACTCCGCCCGTCGCAAGTATCCCCGGTTGGACTCGCGTGAGTAACGCCGACGTCGTTCCGTACGGAGACAATGGCTACTTTTCGCTGGACGAGCCAGCCCCTTTTAATCGCGGGGCAAAATACTTCTACGGTGGGCCGAACAATACAGCGAGCTCGTTGTCTCAAGATGTCGATGTCTCCGCGGGTGCGTCCGCCATAGATACCGGTACGCTGGTTTTCACGCTGTCGGGGTATCTCGGCGGGATCACATCCGAGAAGGATCAGGCCACTCTTACAGCAGCATTCAAGTCGGCCAGCGGCCAGACCCTGAAGTCCGTCACGATCGGGCCTGTCGATAACAGCAATGAGAACCAGAATGTGGATGGGTTGATGCAGCGCCACCAAATCGGATTGGTACCCGCCTCCACTCGGAAGATTAGTCTTACGTTGGACCTGAAGCGCATCTCAGGCGGCAGTCAGAAATGGAATTACGCCTCGGCGGACGGGTTGAGCCTGGTCCTGCGCGCGCCGGGATCTCCGGATTCCGTTCTGGACACGAACTTGATCGCGAATCCGGGCGCTGAATCCGGGACAGGCCTGAATAGCGTCACAGGCAACTTCATCACACCGGACATTCCCGGTTGGGCTCGAGCGGGACAGTTCGAAGTCGTTCCCTACATGGTGGACGGAGACTTTCCACCGACTTCGCCCGGGCCGTCGGACCGCGGCAAGAACTATTTTTCCGGAGGGCCCGCAACAGCCTCTTCTTCCGGCTATCAATATCTTGACGTCTCTGCCGCGGCGGAGCCAATCGACGCCGGTTGGATTAAATACACCGTGTCAGCTTACCTCGGCGGATGGTCATCGCAGGAGGACAATGCTGCTTTGACAGCACAATTTTTGGACTGGAGCGGAAAGGTCCTTGGAACCGCAAAACTGGGTCCCGTAACTGCTGCGGACCGCAAGGACGCTACGGGGATCTTGTTGCGCTCACAGTCCGGCACCCTGCCGGCAGGAACCCGTCAGGTTCAGGTCACACTGCAGATGACGCGAGCAGATGGCACCTACGACGACGGCTACGCCGACAATGTCTCCTTTGTCCTTTCCGATCCGAACGCTGGCACCCGTCCCTCGATCAAAGAGAACGGCGTGGTTACAGCAAGCGCCTTCGGGGGTTTTTCAAGTATCGCTCCCGGCACCTGGATCGAGATCTACGGCAAGAAGCTTTCTACCAACGCGGAAGGCCGAATGTGGACGGGCAAGGATTTCAACGGAGCGAATGCGCCCACTGTGCTAGACGACGTCCATGTCTCCATCGGCGGCCAGCCCGCATTCGTGTACTACATCAGCCAAGAGCAGGTCAATGCGCTCGCCCCCTCCAACATCGGTACTGGGCCGCAGACTCTCACAGTGACGACATCGGGAGGCACCAGCTATCAGTATCCGGTCAACGTGAACGCAACGCAGGCTGGTCTGCTGGCTCCGTCGGCGTTTCAACTCGCTGGTAAGCAGTACGTGGGAGCGCTCTTTAACGATGGCACGACTTTCGTACTTCCGGCCGGCGCGATTCCGGGTTTAGCTGCGCGCGCGGCCCGCCCGGGAGAAACGATCACAATTTACGGCATTGGGTTCGGCCCGGTGTCGCCCGGCATCCCGGCGGGCACAGTCGTCTCCCAGGCGAATTCGATTGCGGCCACTTGCGAGATTTTGTTCGGAACCACTCCGGCGACCCTTTCTTATTACGGACTGGCACCTAACCTCACCGGGCTATACCAATTCAACGTTGTAGTCCCCGCAGTACCGGACAACGACGCAGTTCCGCTGACAGTCAAACTCGGCGGGGTTACACAGACGCCGACTCTGTTCATCCCCGTCAGGCGCACACCTT
>CAWCAT010000041.1:0-21728 GCA_963793625.1 Bryobacteraceae bacterium
AAAACCCTGGGGGGCTGAAGACGGCGCCCGCCAGCGCGTGGAAGATGCATACCGTGGCCGACGAACGCACCCATGATGCCATCGTTGCCGACTTCAATCGCGACGGACGCCTGGATATCGCCACCCGCAACCAGTCCGACTTCGGGTACAAGGCGGGCGACCGCATTCGCGTGTGGCTGCAAACGGCCGGCGGAGGTTGGCAGGGCGTCACCGTCCCGTGCGATCACGGCGAAGGCATCGTGGCCGCCGATATAGACAAGGACGGCGACCCCGACATAGTGATCGGCGGCGTCTGGTTTGAGACCGTGCGCGATGCCGGCGCCGTACGCTGGGTAGCTCATCGATTCGCGCGAGTGGCACCCGAGCGCCTCCGTGGCCGTCGGAGACTTCAATGGTGACGGCCGCCCGGATGTCGTGCTGGCGCCCTCCGAACTCGCCAAGCAACAGTACAAGATCTCCTGGTGGGAGGCCCCCGCCGACCCGAAGGCCGGCACCATGGCGCGAGCACGTGGTGGCCGAGCCGGTGGAGTGCGTGGTACACGGCATTCAGGCCGCCGATATCGACGGCGATGGGAGGCCGGACATCGTCTACGCCGAGATGCACCAGGGTAAGGATCCCGACGAAGTAGGCGTCTACTTCAACCGTGGGGGCAAATGGGAAAAGCAGGTGATCGCCACCACCGGTTCGCACGATATACAAGTGGCGGATCTGGACGGCGACGGCGATCCCGACCTGTTTGGGGCCAACTGGTCCGGAGACTTCACGCCCATACAGATCTGGATTAACGAACGGAAGAGGCCGTAAAGCAAGCTGGTTCGGAACTACGTGCCATGAATTCTGGCGTTCGATATCAAAGCGGTCGCTTCGCCCAATAGTGGCTCAGACCTGACCGTGGTTATCCAGACGTGATCGCGGCGAGTATGGACACTCAGACTTGGAGGCAACCAAGTGCATTGACCACGGGTGCAGTCATGGAGGCCTGGTTCACCAGGCACTAGTCGAGTTTCGGAAATGCAAGAATCGAGGAATGCCGGCCCTGTACGGTGGTCCGCTGCGGAGTTTCCTCGATATCGACCCCGAGCAGCTCCTCGGAAAGCTGACCAGCGGTCTTGCGAAGGAAGGGTTTGACACGACCGCGCTCACTACGTTCTCGTGGCAACGTGAAATCGCCGAACTGCAGGAAGCCTTTCGCCACCTGCTCGACTTGCTGCCTTCCGCCGCCCGATGGCCAATCCTTTTCGAGTACGTGCTGCCTATAGTTGGCCAACGCGTGGACTGTGTTCTCCTGGCTGACGACATGATCTATGTGATCGAGTACAAGGGCGGAAGCTCAGCCAGCGCTCGTGCGGCACTTCAACAAGCACAGGAGTACGCCATTAAACCTCGTCGATTTCCACGAGGCTTCCCGCAGCCGCACTGCCATTCCAATCGCTGTTGGCGCGTTCAAGACATCTATCCCGTTGGACGTCACGTCTGAACATCAGGGTGCTGCGGTTCCCCCCAGCGAGTTTCCTGACACCATTGTTCGGAGCCATAGAAGGTGGGGCGGCAAGGGCACACTCATCGAAGCCAGCGAGTGGAACAACTCTCGCTACTTCCCCGTTCCTACGATCATTCAAGCGGCTTCTGCCATTTACCGTGACCACGATGTGAAGGACCTCGCCTACTCTCGTGCCGGCACCGACAACCTTGAGACGACACAGAAGGCGATAGCCACATCGGTGCGCGACGCCAGGCTACGCGGCGTCAAGAAGCTGCTCGTCATTACCGGAGTACCTGGAGCGGGTAAGACCCTTGCGGGACTTAATGCGGTGCAAGTACTCGCGCAGGAACTTGACCTTGGTGTCGAGCAGGCTTCGTTCCTTTCTGGAAATGGACCCCTCGTCGCAGTTATTCAAGAGGCGCTGAAGCGCAGCATCGGCTCGCGCAAGAAGGGCGTGGCACGTTCAGTGCGCTCGCGAGTTCGCGAGGTACATCGATTCGTTCGAGACAGCTATGGAGATAGCCGCGCCCCAGCAGACAAACTTATTGTTTTTGACGAAGCGCAACGAGCGTGGACTGCGGCGAAAAATCTGAAGAAATTCGGGCGTGACGTTTCCGAGCCCGAGATGGTCCTTGAGATCATGGGCCGCCACGAAGGATGGGCTGTCATTGTCGCATTAGTTGGCGGGGGACAGGAAATCCATGGCGGAGAAGCTGGACTCGCGGCATGGGGCGACGCGATCGCAAAGCACCCTGAATGGGAGGTAATCACATCGCCGGAGGCGGTGCTGGGTGGGCCATCGGTGGCGGGTTCCCGACTTTTCCGCGAAGGCTCCTCAGAAGTGGCAAGAGTCGAATGCGAGCCTGCCCTCCACCTTGCGATATCGAAACGGTCTTACGAAACGGACGTAACCGCTGCATGGGTGAACGCGGTGCTCGATGGTCGGGCGGAAGAAGCCAACACGCTGGCCGCCAAAGGGTTACCTGTTCATCTGACCCGCGACATCCAAGTCGCACGATCCTGGTTGCGCGCGAAAGCGAAGGGCAACCGTCGTGCCGGACTCGTCGCTAGCTCTGGAGCAGCCAGACTTCGCGCAGATGGTGTGGAGACTCCAACATTCAAGTTTTTGGGAGGAATCGATTATGTGAAGTGGTTCCTCGAACCAGCCGGTGATCACAGGTCGTCCAATCAACTCGAAGTTGCGTTGAGCGAGTTTGAGATGCAAGGACTTGAGGTCGATGTTGCGGGGCTCCTGTGGGGCGGAGACTTGGTATTTCCAGAAGGGCAAGTGGTGGCAAGGAGCCTCAGGGGAAGGAAGTGGTGCGTGGTCGGTGGGATGGGCGACCCCCAAGCATCTGCTGATGATCCACGAACCAGAATTCAGAACAAATACCGCGTCTTACTTACACGTTTTCGAAAGGGCATGGTCATTTTCGTTCCGATGGGATCGGCTGACGATCTGACTCGCGCGCCAGTGGACTTCGACAGCGTGTATGGATATCTACTTCGCTGCGGCGTGCGTCCTCTCCATAGTTCTGAGATTAGGCTCGATTTCGCGTCATCGCGTATCCCTCCGACCGGCTGCGGCACAATGTTTGGACGCCCCCACCCACAACTCTAGACCTTCACCAATTCCGACCGGATTCCGCGAATCACGGCTTCGGTGCGGGTTCCTGCATGCAGTTTACTGAGGATGGAATTTACATGGAATTTCGCCGTGTGCTCGGAGATGTTGAGTCGCGCCGCGATCTGTTTGTTGCTTAGCCCTTCCGCGAGCATCTCCAACGCATCCATCTCTCTCGGCGTCAGCGTCTCGACCTCGGCTTCAAGTGGTCCGGCACGCATCACAAGCGCTGAGGACTCCGCCGGCAGGGCGATTAATCCAGCAGACACCGCCTGCAGTGCGGCAACGATCTGTTCCGGCGCCGCATCCCGGGAGAGAATCGCGCGCACAGCACCTTGGAAAGCGCGTGGCGATACGGGACCATCCGAAACAACGACGATGGGCACAGCTCCCGGCGTCTCCGGCGCGACGGGAAGTTCTTCGCGCAGGATGACGTCCGCCTCCAGCGCTGAGTCCACCACGTCAATTCTCTCGTCGCTTTCGAGCAAGGATTTAAATCCCGCCCGGGTGACCGCGGACGACGTCTCAATCCAGACACGAGTCACGCGGCCTCTCGGTTTGCGCTATCCAGGAGCGAAATGGCCACCTCGCGCTCGCGGGTGTGATCGCCCCGCATGAATCGAATTTTGAGAACATTCCTGCCCGCCTCGCGAATGGCGTCCGCGAGATCCGCGGGGCTATCGAATACGGTTCCGCTGGCGCCTACCAAAAGGTCGCCAATCAACAGTGACGCATGTTCCGCCGGGCTTCCTTTGTCAACGTCTAAGACCAGCAGACCGAGGCGGCCTCGCTGACCCAGACTCACGGGCTGAACAGTGACGCCCAATCTGGGGCCGGTTCCGTTCCTCACGAAATCCCGAACGACCGAGATTGGAATGGCTAGCGAAATTCCAGAGACGATCATCGTATTTATGCCGACCAGTCCTCCCGCCGCATCGGCAAGTGGGCCGCCAGAGTTTCCAGGCGCCAACCGGATGGCCGCTTGCACCCATCGCCTGCGGCCCAAGCCGGACACGGGTCCAACGGCGTGGACCACTCCCGTTGTAAGCGCTCCCGTGAACCGAGAGGGTTACCCACGGCAACGACCAACTCGCCGGGTTTAACCGGAGACTCCCGCAAACTGATGCCGGACACACCGGCCGTTGGCAGCTTCAGTTTCGCCAAGTCACGTTGATCGTCTCGACTCTTCAATTCGGCGGGAACCGTTCGCCCATCCCACAGCTCGACCGAATGCGATCCTTTTCCCATAACGTGGGCATTGGTAATGACGGTGCCGTCGCCGTCCCAGATCACACCGGAGCCCGCGCTCTGCCCTCGCCGGCTGAAACTGCGGATGTGAACCGTAAACCGGCGGAGCAGTTCTCCGACTTCGCCGATTCCCATATCAACTTCTCCCTTGCCGCTCCGCAACGGTGACTTCGAGGTTCACAAGTACGCCTCCCCGGAGAATGCGTGCCGAGAGCGTCTTACCGACTGCATCTGCAAGCAAAGGCCGGACACTCTCGGGGCGGTCAACCGGTGGACCACCCAAGTCGAGCAGCACATCTCCGATCAAAAGGCCGGCTTTCCCCGCCGGAGCCTCCTGATCCACGCTCACCGTCATCAATCCAGCTGAAGCAGACAGTCCCAGACTCTTGGTTAGATGTTCTGGCAGCGAGATTGGTTGTAAGCCCGCGCCCAGGTATCCCTGAGGGATTTTTCCATGCGCCACAAGAGCCTGCACTACACGCTCGATTGTCCGATGGGGAACCGCAAACACGGCCGCTGTCGAGAGCGCCGGGGTTCCGATGCCGATGAGCTTACCCCATGCATCCACGATGGCGGCACCTGAGGCCACCGGGTGGAGAGAGAGGTCCAACCGGATCACCTCATCCAGCTTTCCGCCGCGCCGGGTCTGTGAAGGGCCGGCGATGCTGGCGATGACACCCAGACCGGCATTGGCGCTCTCTTTGTTGCGTCCTACCGCGAGGACCAGGTGGCCGGGACGATACCCGCCATCCTCAACGCGCGCGGCGATGGGAATGGTGAGATCTTTGATGCGCAGAACGGCAAGGTCCGTACCGGGATCTCGCCCCACCACCTCAGCCGCAAACTTCTCGCCTGTACTGGTGGTAACAAAAACGTTTTCGTCGTCACGGAGGGTGTGCTCGGCGGTAACCACGAGGCCCGGCGACCAATGCACGCCGCTCGAATTGAAGCGCGGACGGGCATGGACCGCTATGACTGAAACGGCAGACCGCTCCACGACCGACGCGAGCTCATTCGAAAGGGAAACCAGGGAACTAGCCATCATCAATCTCCTCGATTCATGGTGCGCTATTCCGGCCAATTTCCACATCGGTAAAACGGGCAGCTTGCCCCCGCCCGATCAGCTAGGGTTGTACTCTGTTTACGCGAGTGAGAAATCTTTCGGCGATCATGGTTCCAACCAACATCAGCACAAAACGCCGTTTGCATCGCAACTTGGGCAAAGCCCAGTTTCTGTGCTGCTGTACTGGGCCGGTTTCTGCCCAGCAGCCGAGCACACGTTCCGTGCCCCCCAAAATCGCAAGTGCGCAAGCCACTTCAGCAGTGAGCTACGCCTGGCTCGATAAAGGCGAGCCCGCGGAAGCCGTCGAGTTTCAGTTCAAAGAGCCAGTCGGGGTTGTCGAACGGTTTCGGGATCTGTCGAGGAATTACGGGGGAGACTACGGGGAACATCTACCCGCAAGTGTCGCATAATTGTGCGCAACCTTAACGAACGTCCTAATTATCGGATCGTCATCGACGATCAACGCCAATTGGGGATTCACTAAAGGTTCCATTGGGCCATGCTCCGCGGGATAGCCAGGCAGACAACCCATAAGATACGCTGAGCCCTAATACTCGCGAACGTCCGCATGGTGCCTGACATCCACACCCTTAACCAGGAACAGCACGTCTTCCGCGATGTTGGTGGCGTGATCGGCGATTCTCTCCAGATTGCGTGCGACGAAGATCAGGTCCAAAGCTCTGGAAACAGTTGACCCATCGCGCTGCATGAAGTCCACTAGCTCGGCGTACATCGAATCGCGAAGCTGATCCACCGCATCGTCGGCGAGCAGACACGTTTCGCGCCAGTTCGGGATCCCGCTTTACGAACGAGTCCAGACTCTGACGCACCATCACTTCGACCAGGCGTGCCATCCGCGGGATATCAATCAGCGGCTTCACAAGCGGCTGCTTCATCAACGAAAGGGAACGTTCGACTATGTTGACCGCAAGGTCTCCCATGCGCTCGAGGTCGTTGTTGATTTTGATCGCCACCGTGAGAAAACGGAGGTCGGTCGCCATCGGCTGATGCAGCGCCAGCAGTCGCACTGTCAGGTCGTCGTTGTCCATTTCCATCTGGTTGATGCGAGCTTCATTGTTGAGCACCTGCTGCGCGAGTTCCTCGTCGCGCTCGGTCAGGGAGCGCACACTGGTATGAACCGCGTCTTCCACCAGGCCGCCCATCTCCAGCAGATGTTTCTGTAAGTCTTCGAGTTCTGTAATAAAGTGACGCAAACTTCCAACCCCTCGCTGCCAGTCTATCCGAATCGGCCTGTGATGTAATCCTCGGTTTCTTTCCTTGAAGGCTTAGTGAAGATCTCCTTCGTGTGGACCGAACTCCACCAAGTTTCCCAAGCAGAAAGAATCCCGTATATTGCGCGACCCGAGCCGCCTGTTGCATGTTGTGAGTCACGATCACGATCGTGCAACTATCCTTGAGCGTGAACAGCAGATCCTCGATCTTCGCCGTTGCGATCGGATCGAGCGCCGAGCACGGCTCATCCAGCAGCAGAACTTCCGGATCAACCGCCAGCGCGCGTGCGATGCACAGCCGCTGCTGTTGCCCTCCAGAGAGCGCGTAGGCGGACTCGTTCAGAACGTCTTTAACCTCGTCCCACAGTGCGGCCCTCCGTAGGCTCTTTTCCACCGCTTCCTGCAGGGCTGCCTTGTTGTAGCGCGCCATTTATCCTTAGGCCATACGCGACGTTGTCAAAAATCGATTTCGGGAACGGATTGGACTTTTGAAAGACCATACCGACCCGGCGCCGCAATTGCGAAACATCCATCGTGAGTGTGTTGTCGCCGTCCAGAAGAACCTCTCCCACTGCTCGAGCGTTCCGCACCGTTTCGTACATGCGGTTCAAAGTGCGCAGGAACGTCGATTTGCCGCAGCCGGAGGGACCGATCAAGGCCGTCACCTGATTCGACGGAACGGTCAATTGGATGTCGTGCAGAATCTGCTGCGAGCCGTAATAGAAATTCAGCCCGGACACGCGGATCTTAGGGACGAACTCAATCGGTTTCCCCGAGTGTCCTGGATTTGGCGGAACCTGCCGGTGTAGCTCCAGCATTCCTGATGGTTGTTCCGATACAGTCATGGTCGTCAACTCCCTCCAGCTCCCCTCGGCGCAAGAATCAGCCGCGCCGAGATGTTCGCCGCCAGCATCAGCGCCAGCAGGACAAGTCCCGCAGCCCAAGCCTGGCGATGCCAGTCTTCATAAGGGGAGATTGCATACGTAAATATCATCACGGGCAGGGAGGCCGTGGGTTGATTCAGCCCTTCTCCCCAGTAGCGATTACTGAAACTCGTAAACAACAAGGGCGCGGTCTCTCCGGCAACGCGCGCCACGCCAAGAATCGTACCGGTCAGGATTCCACGGATCGCGGCTGGGATCACGACGGTCGCCACCGTACGCGATTTGCTGGCCCCCAAGGCCAGTGCGGACTCGCGAAGTCCCTCGGGCACAGCCCGCAGGAACTGTTCCGTGCTGCGCATCGTGATCGGAATCACCATGATCCCGAGTGCAACCGCACCTGCCAGAGTCGAGAAGTGCTTCATCGGCAACACCACGACCGCGTATGCGAAGATCCCGATCACAATGGACGGGACGCCGTTCAGCAGGTCGGCCGTGTAGCGTACCAGAAACGGGAACGTCGTCCCGCCGAACTCAGCCAGATAAACTCCACCCATAAAGCCGATCGGCACACCGATCAAGGTCGCCAGAAACAAAAGCTTTGCGCTGCCCAATAAAGCGTTCGCCATCCCCCCGCCCACTTCCCCCACCGGTTTCGGCAACTGCGTAAAGAAATCCCAGTTCAACGCTCGTGCGCCGTTCCAGATCAGGTAGCCGAGAATGAACAGCAGTATCGATACGGTCACCAGCGTGCACAATCCGGTCAGACTGAGCATGAAGCCGTTTAGGAATTTCCGCCAGATCCTGTGGAAGCTCATTTCAAGGCGCTCCCTTTTCGAGTGGTTGCGAGGATCATGAGCCGGGCGAGACCGTAGATCACAATGGTAAGCGCGAACAGCACCAGTCCGAGTTGAATCAAGGCGCTGACATGCATGTCGCCCGTGGCTTCAGTGAATTCGTTCGCGATGACCGCGGCGATCGAGTAGCCCGAATCGAAAAGCGACGCGCTGATCTTCGGATCGTTCCCGATCACCATCGTGACGGCCATCGTTTCTCCGAGTGCTCGAGCCAGTGCGATGAAGACAGATCCCAGGATACCCAACCGTGCGAACGGCACCACCACTTGCCATGTGGATTCCCAGCGCGTGGCGCCCAAAGCGAGCGCTGCTTCGCGCTGCTCGCGTGGAACAGCCATCAGCGCCTCACGCGAGATCGAGACGATGAACGGCAGAATCATAATCGCCAGAATCATCCCTGCGGTCAACATTCCAACTCCATAAGCCGGACCTTGGAACTGCGGGAGATAGCCGAAGTGCGTTTGCAGGAACGGCTGCACCGTTTCGCGCATCATCGGGACCAGGACGAAAACCGCCAGCAATCCGTAGATGACACTGGGAACCGCCGCCAGCAACTCGACAACAAATGTCAGTGCGTCAGAGATACGCGGCGGCGCGAGTTCAGACAAAAAAATGGCCGCGCCAAGTCCGGCGGGCACAGCCATGATCAGGGCTAGCAGTGACGTAACCACTGTCCCGTAAATGAACGGCAACGCACCGAACTGGTCGGCCACCGGATCCCAGGTTCTCGTGAACAGAAACTCGAAAACCAAACTTTTCGCGCGAGAGCTCCGAACCTTTCCACAGTTCAAACACCAGCAACATCGCGATCAGCAGGATCAGTGCGGCAAACGTCACGACCACGAGATGGGCGATCTGATCACCGTCCCTAAGACGGCGAGCCAACCCACGGAAAAACCCTCCACTGGACAGCTTGGGTGTGCCTTCAACGACTTGGGTCGTCATATTACTGAATAGACGCGATTGCTTTGGTTTCTTTGGCAATAACGGCCGAAGGTAGAGGCGCGTAGCCCAACGGAGCGGCCATCGCCTGACCCTTGGTTAACATCCAGCGCAGAAAATCCGTCAGAATCTGTTTCTTCTTGGGGTCTTGGATTTTCGCCGGCACCAGTAGCCACGTGAAACTCGAAACCGGGTAGGCATCCTTGCCGGAAGGGTTTGTTATAGAAACGCGGAAGGAGTCCGGCATGTTCGCCGCAGCGGCAGCCGCGGCAGCGGTTACGCTCTTCAGGTCGGCCTTCACAAATGCGCCAGAGGAGTTCTTAACCCGACCGTAAGCCATTTTATTTTGGATCGCGTAAACCAGTTCGACGTACCCGATTGAGTTGGGAGTCTGCTTTACCATGCCAGCGACCCCTTCATTGCCCTTCGCGCCCAGTCCAACTGGCCAGTTCACGGAATTTCCTGTTCCGACTTTGCTCTTCCACTCCGGGCTGACCTTCGCCATGTAATCGGTCCAAACGAAAGTAGTGCCGCTTCCGTCGGAGCGGCGGACAACGACGATGTCTTTGGCTGGTAGGTTAACTCCAGGGTTAGCCGACGTGAGTACCCCGTCGTTCCACTTCTTCACTTTGCCAAGTTGTATGCCGGCCAGGGCCTCTGGCGTGAAATTCAGTTGCTGCGATACGCCAGGAACATTATATGTGGGGACCACTGCCCCGAGAACGCTCGGGAAGTGCATAATCTGCAACTTGGCATTCTTCAACTGCTCATCCGTCATTGGGCTGTCGGAAGCCCCAAAATCCACAGTACCGGCTAGTAACTGCCGAATTCCTCCACCAGATCCAATCGATTGGTAGTTGATCTGGGCCTGGGGATTTAGTTTGTGATACTCGTCAAACCACTTCGCGTAAATCGGATACGGGAACGTCGCACCAGCTCCATTTACCAGAATCTGCGCGGAAGCGGCGCCCACCGTCACAGCGGTAAGGCAAACTGCGCATAACAGTTTGTTCAATTTTCTTCTCCAGTTGCAATTGTCGGAAATAAATGTTTCAGTTTGGTTACAACGGCGTGAACATCCAAAAACAAAGTCTTTAAAATGAGAAAGCCAATTGAGCCAGGTAACGGTAGGTGGTGTTCGCGCCGCGTGGAAGCGGAACGAAAATGCGGTTTGCTGGGTCGTTACCGGAGCGCGGATCCTGAACAAACAACAGGTTTTCGAATGCCAGGAAGCGAGTCAGGGCCACATCGAAACGGAATGCGTGGACGCGGACATTCACTCCGGTACCCGTACCCAGGTCGTCGTCCGTGAACTGCGAAATCATTGAATTCGCATCCTTGATGGCGAATTGATACAGGAAGCGCATGTCACCCGGATTCCGCGTGGCGCCGAAGTTCACGCTCGCCATGAAAGCGTTTCTCAGTCTGCTTGTCCCGACGTTCCGACTAGCCTGGAAATCCACAAAGGCCGGCATCTCCCGGTTCCCCAGTTTCAGGCCCTTCCGTTCGAGTCGATAACCCAGGTGCGCGATCTGGAAATGCGGAGCGCTGTAGATTGCTCCTCCCGGTGAAGTTGTGGCATTTCCGGCACCGCCCATTGGGCCGGGTAGAGCGATGCCGATCGCTGGGCTCACGACTGCGGCAGCGCCAGCCGCCGTGGATGCAAGTTGAATCTGATTTGCGTTCCGGTACAACTCAATGGAGCCGACGAACTGCTGACCCCAGCGTGTTCCGGCATCACCTTTCAGCACAAATCCTGGATGGAACAGATTGGCATTCCGCACCTTCTGACCTGGCTCATAGCCAGCCGCAACATAAGGCGAAGTCGGAGCAAGAATGTAAACTGCCGGGTTGCTCAAAATGTATTCCCCGGCACGCAGTTCTAAACTTTTGAAGCCAAGCGCATTTGCGCCAAGAGCCAATTTCAAGGTTTGCTGGAAGCCATTGAAGCGCACATCGTCATCCCACAGGAAGCGCATGTGATCGGCGAATACCTCTTCGATACGCCCGCCGCGCATGGTAAATCTGGCATTAGGGTGGTAATCGACCCACGCTTCTGAGATTGACAGTGGGTGCTTGGCGACCGTCGCTCCCATGTCCTGGTCGTTGGTGATCGCGTTGGTGAATGGCGCCGTCGAAAGCTGCACGTGGAAGCTGAAGCGCGGATCAAGTTCCTTATTGATATTAAAGCGGAAGCGGTATCGGCTTCTCACATTTTGCAGAGGGCCCGCAATGTCATTGCCGGAGCGCAGTTGCGAATCGAACCGGTATCGAAAGTCGCCGCTGAAGCGGAAACCGCCGAGGTTTTTGGCTGTGTTGCTTGCAGTCTTCGTGACTTCGGCGAGACTGACCGTCTCCTTGCCGCTAGGGGCTTGAGTAGCTGGAGCTGCGGTCGAACCCGCCGCCAACCGGTCTAGAAGCTCGCGCTGCGCATTCAAGGCAGCCTGCATCTTGAAAATCTGTTCCTGTTGCGCAGCAATCTGCTCACGCAAGGCTCGGATATCAGCCTGGTCAGAAACTTGCGCGCCAGCCTGGCCCGCCCACAGCATCGCTAGTACCGCAGCGCAGCCGCTGGCTTTAAAAAATGCAATCACATGACAACCGTATCAACGTGCCGTTACAGATCTATGGCTGCATGGTTACAAAATGGTTACAGCCTATACGGCTGGAAATAGAAGAGCAAAAATCGATCCTTTCCCTAGTTCGCTTTCCACCGACACCGTTCCGTTCATCTTCTCCGTAAGATGCTTCACGATCGAGAGCCCGAGGCCGGTGCCCCCGACATCCCGGGATCGCGCTTTGTCCACCCGATAAAAGCGCTCAAAAATGCGAGTCAGTTCTTCTGATGGGATTCCGATTCCGGTATCGCTCACCACGATGCGAACCTTGCCCTGCTCGCTGCCCGCCCGCACCCGGACTTCGCCGCCAGATCGGTTGAACTTGACCGCGTTCTGCAACAAATTCACCAACACCTGCTCAATCCGGAAGCGGTGTCCCATGATGTATAGGTCCTTCACGCCGGCGGCGATCAAGCGCACACCGCGCACCAGGGCCTCAGGCTCCACCGAGCGGATTGCTGAAGCTACCGCGTCGCGCACCGAGATTCGTTCCAGCGGTGGTGCTGCCCTTTCGGATTCCACTTCCGAGAGAACCAGAAGGTCGGATGCCAGGCTGTTCAGCCGGATGGCCTGGGCGTTAATGATCTCCACGAATCTGCGGCTGTTCGCGGGATCCTCCAGCCCTCCGTCGAGCAGTGTCTCCGTGTAACCTTGAATCGCTGCAAGCGGTGTACGCAGTTCATGCGAAACGTTCGCCACGAAATCTTTGCGGATCCTCTCCAACCGCTCCAGCTCAGAGATGTCGTGCAGAATCGCGATTGCCCCGCGCCGCGGTTTATCGCCTAACAACGCCGTCTGGATCTCGTAAGATTTTCCGGACGCGGCCGCCAGCACCAGCCGCTCGCGTGCAGGGTGCCCAGTGGTGAGAACTCGCGTCAGAAGCGAAAGGAATGCCGGGTCCCGCACCAATTGAAGCAGCGGCAGATGCTCCGGAACGGGAGCTATGGCGCCGACAGCGTGGGCGAACGATTCGTTGCAGAACGTCACCCGCAGTTCACTGTCCACTGCGAGCACGCCCTCCACCATGCTTGCCAGAATCGCTTCCCGACGCGCTGACTCGACTGAAAGCCGATTAAGCATGTCCTGCAGTCTTTCCGACATCTCACGCAGTGATCTGGCCAGCGCTCCAATTTCGTCATCCGGTTCCGGCTCGAGCGGCTCGGAGAATCGCGCCTGTAGCTGGCCTTCGGCAAACGCTTGGATTCTGCGGATCCGGCGCGTAAGCGCTCGTGAGAAAAGGTACGCGGCCGCGAGCGCCAGCAGAGCCCCGAAAAACGAAATGCGCAATATGCGCCAGCGGACCTCCGCAATGGACTTGCGAACCTGCTGCATCGGTACGGCCAGCCGAACTATAGCGCCGTCCTGCCCCTGGTACACAGCCGGCAAAGCAAGGTAGTAGAAGTCGGTGTCCAGCGTCGGACTATGGCGGATCGCCGTGCCTCGTCGTCGCTCCATCGCCTCCCGAACTTCGGGGCGTTGCGCGTGATTCTCCATCGACTCTGGACCGTGCTGCGAATCGGCCAGCACCAGACCATTGCCATCGATAATTGTGACTCGCGCATTGGCAAGCTCAGCGGCCCGATTTGTCCACGTCGCCAATTCGCCCGGCTCTACTCCCCTCAGTTCGCTTGCCAGTATCCGGGTGCTAACGTCCAATTCATTCTCTACATGCTTCGTCTCCCGATCCGCCGTGTACCGGGTTAAGAGAAAATCAATGCCGGCCAACGTCACCACGATCAACAGGAAACCGGTAAACAGCAGCTTTCGGAACAAAGGACTGCGCAGCGTCATAGAAACCGGATTTTAGCACCGTCAGTCAGGAGCTACCGATCGTGAGTCCGTTTCCGGCGATCGGGAAGAGGCCAGCGAAGTCGCAAGCGTGCTTCGAAAGTCTCTGCAATGCCTAGTCCAACAGGCCAAAGATCAGGTCCGTTTCTATGTGCTAGATGCTGACGATCTGCCCGTTCTTTTTCGTGAAGTCGTAGCGCAGATCGTGATGGGAAAAGGAACCGGGCTGGGCTTTAACTTGGGCGAGGCGTTATTACTGGCGGCGATAAGGTGCAGGATTCGGGCGGCGAGCTGCGCGTGCCGAAGCGCGACCTGGTCGCGGCCGTAGCAGTAGAGCTGCAGGCGGGGCGGTTGCAGATTGCGGACCGGATCCCGGATTCCGCGGCGTTGATTCAGGAGCTCATGAATTCGCCACGCCCCGCAAGCCTTAAGGACTGCGGACGGATGGACCGGCAGGTTACATAAACGGCTGTTATCAGACCCGGAGGGCGCACTTGTGCGAGCCGGCCGCTTTTGCCGGTTTCTGAATAACAGCAATTATGTTTCCTGCAGTCAACTATACGGCGCTCTTAACGTCAACGAGACAAATACAACGGGAACCGCTTCCTTAACGAACTAACGCAAGCCGACCGCGCATCCTCTCTTGCTGAAGCGCCATTGGTGGGCCCTGACAACGATGACCGGCTTTCCCGAAACCGATGCTGTTACGGCTTGGTGGGAACGGCGGTCGACAGTGGTTACAGACAGCGGAATTAAATACTATTGGCAGCGCACTTCTTCACACCGTCTACTCAATCTACTGCTCTGGTTTCCCATATTACTCCACGGTGGCAACGTGGGAAAGCGGCGTTAACAACTGAGTATTCTCCAACTCCTGCAAAACGTCGGCCGCATTGCACCTGGTCGGGATCGTCGGCTGTGTGCGGGGCGCTGGCGCGTGGGGCGTGCGCTTCGGTTCGGGCCGCGCTGCCGCAAGCTATCGCGGTAGCCGACTGTCGCAAGCTGCCGCCCAGCGTCGGCCGGTGAGTGCGTGCTCGCTTGCCGGTGATTGAGGTATTAAGGTGATTTAACCTGTTCTGAAGTTTTGTTAATCTTGAGTCATCATGAAAGACGCGGGTAAAGTCACGATCACGAATCTCTAGTCACTGACCAACCCGCCATCGCGACGTTCGCCTTGGACGGTAGTTTTGGCCAGGCCCTACGCGGCCAATACGCTCGCCCAGGCGGACCATTCGGCTCGCGTTGTGCGTGTCGTTCTGACCCTCGCGTAATTGTAGTAAAGTGAGCCGGGCCAACACGGCTCTAATGGAGGCGGACATGAGATTTGGCGTTATTGGTGCGCTGCTGCTGCTGCTTAGCGTGGGCGTTGCCGGAGCGCAGGAGCGGGCGCAGGGCGCGCAGGATCCAGCGCGGGAGACGCGGATGGCTTGGTGGCGCGAGGCGCGCTTCGGGCTGTTCATGCACTGGGGCGTGTACGCGGTACCGGCCAATGAATGGCGCGGGCTGGAAAAAGAAATGGATCTGTGGGCCGAGTGGATTATGTACCGTGCCCGCATCCCCGTGGCCGAGTACGAGTCGCTCGCCAGCCGCTTCAACCCCGTCAAGTTCAATGCACGCGCCTGGGCCGACCTGGCCCACCGAGCTGGCATGCGCTACATGGTGATCACGGCCAAACACTGCGACGGCTTCGCCATGTTTCGCTCGGAGGCCAGTAAGTACAATATTTTGGACGCAACGCCCTTCCGGCGCGATCCGATGCGCGAGTTGACCGAGGCCTGCAAGCGGGAAGGCATCCCGCTGGGTTTCTATTACTCCCACATATGGGACTGGCACGAGCCCGACGCTTTGGGCAAAGATAATTATTGGGATTTTCCGGATACCGCACACAAGGACCCCGAGCGTTATCTGCGGTCGAAGTCCCTGCCTCAGGTGGCCGAACTCGTCAATCAATATCACCCAGGCATCCTCTGGTTCGATGTGCCCAGCCAGATTACACGGGAACAAAGCCAGCGGTTCGTCAACGTCATCCGCAAAGCCGTTCCCGATTGCGTGATCAACGATCGTGTCGGTAACGGCCTGGGAGACCACGCGACCCCCGAGCAGTTCATTCCCCGGCGAGCGGTGAAGGGCGACTTCGAAGTCAACATGACCCTGAACGACCACTGGGGTTTTGACAAGAACGATCACAATTGGAAACCGGCGCCGGTAGTGATCCGCAATCTCGTCCAAGTTGCGAGCATGGGGGGCAACTACCTGCTGAACGTGGGTCCGACCGCGGAGGGGGAATTCCCGCCGGAGGCCGTGCGAATCCTCACCCGCGTCGGCCAGTGGATGGAGGTCAACGGGGAGAGCATTTACGGGACTACGGCTTGTCCTCTCGGACCGCTGGCCTGGGGTTACTGCACCGGCAAGCCCGGCAAGCTCTACCTGCACGTCCTCGAATGGCCAGCCCAGGGCCGCCTGCTGGTCCCGGGTCTGCGCAACATCATTCAGCGCGCAACGCTGCTGGCCGGCCCCAAGCGCCAGGCACTTCAGACGCAACGCGTTGGCCCGCTAGATCTGGAGATTGCGTTGCCGGCTCGAGCCCCGGACGCCATCGATACAGTGATCGTCCTGGAAACCGAAGGCGAACCTGCCACCGACACCATACAGGCCGTGTTCGGGCAACCCGGCTGCAAGCACGTCTTCGGCGCGGCCTCCGCTGTCATCCACGGCAAGGACGCCCGCTACCAGGGCCGCAGTCTGTCTCAGCGGCAGTACGACTTGGTCGGAGGCTGGACTGATCCCACGACTTGGCTGGGCTGGAACTTCCGCGTCGTGAAACCCGGAGCCTACCAAGTCGTAGTCACTTACAGCGCCGAATCCGGCAAGAACGAATTCCTCGTTGCCACCGGCCCGCACACACTGCACGCGCGCGTCGAAGCGACCGGAGCCGACCGCTTCGACAGCTTCATGCTCGGCACGGTGGAACTCAAGCCCGGCTTCCATGAACTGGCACTGAAGCCCGAGAAACTCCTGCCAGGCACGCGCCTGCTCAATCTACACGCGATTACGCTTGTGCCGGTGCCGTGAGCGCCGGTTTGGCGCTGGGGGACCGGTACGCCTCCAGGTCTTTGAAGAATCGGCTGTTGGGAGGTGGATCGCTTTTTTTCCACTGTTCGGCATCTTCATGAGCCCAGGCCAAGAACAGGTACGCAAGTTCGCTATGAGGATCCAGATCCAGGGTATGCAACCTTGCCTTGATCGCGTTCGGGTAGTCTCGCGCACGAAGGTAATTCCAGATCAGATGCGCGCTGATCTGGACAGCTTGGGGGGCCAGTTCCAGCGCCCGCTGGCTTTCCCGCCACAGACTGAAATCCGCAATTAGAGGGCGGAGGGCCTGTTCGGCAAGGCGTCGGCGGCCGTTTCGAAGTCTTCAGTGCGGCGAAGGCACCCTGGTCGGACAATGTCGAGGCCATACGCCCAGAGGTGCTAAAGGCCGCGATCTCATCCGGCGGTTTTGTCGTTGCGTCGGATCACCAAAACAGAACAGTGTGCGTGTGCGACAACGGTTTGCGCGACACTTCCCAGCAGTAATCGCGCGACACCCGAGTGACCTTTGTAGCCAACAGCTATTAAATTCGCGCTCCATCGCCGTGCTTCTTCTACGATGACCGACTTCGGGTCGCCCTCCAGACTTATCGATTCACACGCTATCCCGGCAGCCTCAAGCTTGGTTGCCGCTAACGCAGCGGTCTCACGGCACCGAAGATCCAGGTCGCGTTGGGCATCGGCCGGACTCTCACCTGTGGCGACCAATTCAACGACGGATGGATGTACCTTTTCAGCCACGAACAGGATCCGGATGATTGTCCCAGGGTGGCCACGCGTGTTCGGCCGGTGCTTGAAGTGTCTTCTCGGATCCCGGGATCCATCAACGGCGCATAGTATTTTCTCCAGTCCGAATTCCCATGCTTCATGATTTCGTCTTGTACAAGCCGGACGAAGCCCCTTGAACGACATCGCCGAGCGCTATCCGCTCTCCCACGTCGGCGGCCATTTTAATGCTCTTTACAAGCCTCTGGCACCTGCACCTGCCCCTTCTGAAACCGTTCGAACATCTTCCGCCGCCCCTCGTTCTGCGAGTACGCCCGGTTCTTGATCTTCAGCCAGTTATCGCCGTACCGGCTCATGCGCGGCTTGGCCACAATTCCCTCGAGATCGCGCCGGCACGTCTCCGGCAACTGGCGCAACTCCTGGCCGTTAAGCCAAAGAAGATCAAACGCGAAAAACGCAGGAGTTCCGCGGCGTCGCATCAGCTTGTAGAACAGCGGGCAGCCGTCCTGTCCGAGGCAGGCAATTTCGCCGTCGAGAATGGGGTGAATTCCGAGTTGGGCGAGGGAAAGGCAGAGCGGTGCGAATCGGCGGAATCTATTGCCATTTTTGCTGACCAGATGGGCTCCGCCGGGCTCAATAAACGCGAGCCCGCGGAAGCCGTCGAGCTTGAGTTCGAAGAGCCAGTTGAGATTATCGAACGGGTCGGGGATCCGTCCAGGAATTACGGGGGAGACTACGGGGAACATCTATCCGAAGTGTCGCATGAAACTCGTGGCTGTGTTTGCGCTTGAATGGTGTGAATTCGGTTGGATGCGGCCCCTTGCGCCTGGAGGATGGCGCTTCGCGGGACGCTAAATCCTCAAAAAGGAGATCTTCTCATGTTGCGAGACTCACGGTTACCGGATTCCAGCCAAGTGGGTCTCCGGCGGCGGCCATGATCTGACGCTGATCTTTTCCGGTCTGTTCTACAATGGCTTGAGCTACGACGCGTTCTGCACGCGTAAAGGACGCTTGATTTCTAATTATGAATCGCCGACTGTTTTTTTCGACCTTGAGCCTGCCGCTCGTGAAGCTGACTTTCGCCGCTCCTCGACGTCCGAATGTCGTAATCCTTCTGGCGGATGACATGGGCTGGGGCGATGCCGGTATGAACGGCGCCCCGGATATCGCGACTCCAAACATTGACCGTATCGCGAGCCAGGGCGTGCGCTTTACGCAGTTCTATGCCAATGCGCCAGAATGCACCCCGACTCGCTGCTCGCTGCTGACCGGCCGTTATCAACACCGGGTTGGCGGTCTGGAGTGCGCAATCGGCGTCAATAACGTGGGCCGCTATGACGAAGCGGAATGGCTTCAGAAACGCGGCGAACTCGGCCTGCCCTCCAGCGAAGTGTCGTTTGCGCGCATCCTCAAAGACTCCGGCTACGACACCGCCTGTTTCGGCAAATGGCATTTGGGCTATGACGAGAAGTTCAGTCCCAACCGGCACGGGTTCGACGAGCACCTGGGCATCCTGGGCGGTAATGCCGACTACTTCACTCACCAGGAACTCGGAGGATCCTCGCGATTGGTGCACAACGGCAAGCCTGACGCACGTAAGGCTTATCTCACCGACGTATTTGCGGATGCGGCGATCGATTGGCTAAAGGCGCGCCGGGACCGGCCGTTCCTTCTCTACTTGCCTTTCAACGCTCCCCACGCACCAATTCAGGATCCGAATGAGTTCGATCCCAAGACCGGTACCGCACCTGTCCGCGACAAGCACAGACCGGTTTATGCGAAGGTAATGAGCCGTCTCGATCAGCGGATCGGCGACGTGCTCCGGCAACTGGACTCGATGCCTGGGGCAGAAGACACGCTGGTGCTCTTTATGAGTGACAATGGCGCCGACGCGAATGGTCGCAACCTTCCCTATCGAGGCAACAAGAGCCGCGTTTTTGAAGGCGGTATTCGCGTACCCTGCTGCGTGCGCTGGCCTAAGTTGTTGCCGGCCGGGAAGACAATCGATCAAGTCGGTATGAGCATGGACATTTTGCCGACCATACTGGCTGCAACCGGCGTCAAGGCACCCGCAGGCCGGACGTTGGACGGCATGAACCTCCTTCCGCAATTGCAGGACGGGGTATCCGTTCCAAGGACTGTGTTCTGGAGGTACAAGCGCGCAGGGGAGGTTCGCAAGGCCGTCCGGCACGGCGACTGGAAGTACATCAATGATTCCGGGCAGGAGCTGCTTTTCAACTTGGCCAGGGACGAATCCGAGAAGGACGACCTGCTTGAGGCAGAGCCCGGCATTGCGCAGGATCTAAAAGCCAAAGTAGCCCGATGGGAGCGGGAAGTCCGGGCACCTCGACTCCGCGACTTTAGGCCAGCTTAATCAGTGCACACCGAGTCCGTTGTACAACTCCGGCCGGCGCCCGACGATCTGCAATGCGTGGAAGTCTTCGCCGGTCCAGGCCTGAATGACCTTGGCTTCCAGGTCGAGCGTGGCGGAGAAAATCACTGGAATCCGGTTTTCCAGCGCGAAGGCCCGGCCGGAGTACTCTGCACCTCGCGCGTAGCCGTCCTCCTTCAGGCGTCCATCAGCTGCGAACGGCACCAGTATTATCTCGGCATCCATTTGTGCCGCTAGTCGCGGGGCTTCGGGATAGTGAAGATCGACGCAAACCATGATGGCGATCTTTCGTGAATAGCGGGCTCAGCGCCACGGCCCGCTATTTCTGAGAAACGGGTGCGGTATGAAGACCCAGGGCGGTATCTTCGTATTGTCCCTGGCCTACATGTTCGGAGTAGCGCGAAAAAGTCGCGACAAAGGCGAGTCCCCGGGCGCTCGCTGGCTGCTCCCGGTAATCTTAGGATACCGGGGCTTCGTTCGTCAGACGGCAGCAGGCATTGTTCGAACGGCACGGCGGGCGACGGCATCCGGATAGTTAGGCGGGGTACTCCTTGGCGGTGGAGTTACTCCTTCGGCTGTGCTCTTTTCGCGCGTGCTGATTGTTCCTCCTGCTCCGGCTCCGGAGCCGAGAGCAGCCTGGAGCCGTCCGGAGAGAGTGAATACCCACCAGCACACTTCGGCAGGTTGTGTGCCACGATGAGCCCTTGTAGCACTCCGTTGTATTGAGCCTGGAGTTCCGCCTGAATCGCGACGAAACGACGTTGGAAGCTCGCGAGCAAGTCCTGCTCTTCGGGTGTGAGTTGATGGTCTACTACCTTGGTGTTTTCCATTATTATCCTTGCTGAATACTCAACCAGCTTTAGGCCGGAATCAAAACTTGGGAAAGGGCGGCTTGCCGCGCGGCCTCAGCTTCGGCGGCCTTCGCTTGCGCTTCGGCTTGCAGAGCAGCGACAGCGGCGGGCGGGAAGGCTCCCAGCACTGGAGCGATTGCGCACTCCATCAACTTGGAGATGATGTAGTCACTCACTCCGGTATAGCGAGGCACTTGGGTGTGGTTGAAGTAGGTGTGGTTGAATTACTCGTTCCCGTCAGAGTCAGTCATCGGTACGGGCTCAGACTTGGTCTGCGTGGCGATAGGATTCTGAACTCGCCGCTACCCTCGCGCAAGGAAAGCCCGTGATCGTTTACGTGCCTGAAGGTACGGCCTCACTGGACAAGCGCGCAGACACCTTCAAGGAAACATCACTATGCCCGAAACCACATTTGAACCGATCAACATCACCTGGACTCAAGTGGGAGCTGACTCCTACAACTGGACCATTCCTGCCAACGCCGTGGAAGCCATCACAGCGTCGACTCTCATTGGAGCGCTACGACCCCAAGCGCACTTTAAGCGATGTTGAGAACGCGTTCCGCTGGATCAGTACCGATAAGCGGGCTTGTAACAGCGGACGATCGTTTCACTTGGACGGTTTGTCGGCATCTCCGTCAGCTCCGCCTGCAGCGCACGCTCCAGGATCGCCTTAGTCAGTTGTTTCAGCAGGCCATTCTTGCCCGCTATGTCCCCCGGCCTTTTTCCATGCTCAGCCAGCAACTCATCAATCAACTTCGGGTCGATTGCCATCGTGTTCTCCTCATTTTGCTACCGGAGAACATTGTTTACACAATTCTTTTTACACCCTCCTCCGCTCTGTCCTGTCCCCAGGTTCGTCCAGTTAGTGCTGAACGTATACTGCCCCACTGAGTTTCCAAAGCTGTTTGAACTTTCGATTTGGCGCCGCAA
>CAWCAT010000042.1:0-5598 GCA_963793625.1 Bryobacteraceae bacterium
AAGTCGTTAGCGCCCTATCGGGAGTGCCGCGGCTGGAAATTCCTCGCGGAACGGAACAAGGTTCGGGCCGCGGCACTTTCGATAGGGGCGACTTGAAGGAAGCCGCTGGCGGGGCGGGCCGCGCTATGGAGCCGCTAGCTTGTTCTTGGGGTTTTGGGGCTGGCAACGTGGGTAACTACGCACCGAGGGCCTCAGGGCAGGCCGCTCTTGGGGCATTTGAAGAGGTCGGGGCGAGCCGGTAACGGTCGGCCCGAGGGAGCCGGAGTGGTGTGGAAGGGGTTCAGCCAAGAGGCGGACACACAAGTACGCTCGCGCCCGAAGGCGCGTGCTTGGGCCACGGAATTTGCCATGATCTACGAGCTGTCGAGAGGCCTGCACCGGGAAGCCAGTTGGCGGGCGGAGAGATTCGGTCCGATCCGCATTTCACCATTGCAGTGAGGACACTGCCAAGTGGAACTCTTGGCAGTGCCCGTCGGACAAGCTTCGGGCGGCTTTGGCGTGGCGGTGAGAAGATGTCTGGCGAGCGCCAGTAGGGTGGATCGCCGGGTGTTCGTGAGGAATCCGAATTGCCGGATGCGGACGAAGCCCCGCGGCAGAATGTGCTGCGTAAAGCGGCGCAGAAACTCCGTCGCTTCCAGCGTCATCTTCCGCTGCTTGTTGCCATGTGCGTAGTCTTTCCAGCGGAAGGTGACGCGCTCTCCATCAAAAGCGAGCAAGCGGTGATTGCTGATGGCGACGCGGTGGGTATAGCGGCCAAGATAGCGGAGCACTAGGGTTGGGGCGCCGAATGCCGGTTTGGCGTATACGACCCACTGTGGCTTGAACAGTGAATTCACAAAAGCGGCAAATCGCTTCGGGTTTGCGAGTTGGGCGATGGAACCGGAAAAGACGAGCTTCCCCTTTCGGAATGCCTTGCGCAATCCGTCAACGAACTTGGCTCGAAAAACGGAGCTGAGCACGTTCACCGGCAAGAAGAAGGCGTACTTCGGGTGAATCCACCGCTCGTGGTCTGCGGCGAGTCCGCCTGCCGGGACGACGCAGTGCACATGAGGATGCAAGAGCAGGTTTTGCCCCCAGGTGTGCAGGATGCTGATGAAACCAATCTGCGCACCCAGCCGTTTGGGATTGGCTGCCACTTCGAGCATGGTGTCCGCGCTGGCGCGGAAAAGCAGGTCATATAGAATCCTGGCGTTGCGCAGACAGAGAGGGTTCAACTCATGAGGCAAGGTGAATACGACGTGGAAGTAAGGAACGGGGAGGAGTTCTTTCTCTCGTGCGGCGAGCCAGCGTTGGCGAGCTTGTGCCTGACACTTCGGACAGTGCCGGTTCCGGCAGGAGTTATAAGAGATGGCCTGGTGACCGCATTGGGAGCATTGATCGATGTGCCCTCCCAGCGCCGCGGTGCGGCAGCGAGTGATCGCCCGCAGCACGCTCAGTTGCTGGAAGTCCAGCCAGGGGCTCTGGTCCATGAAGCGGTCGCCTCGCTGGTGGAGTAGATCGGCCACCTCCACAGCAGGCCGGGTCATTGCGGTCTTACGCAGTCTCCGGGAAAGTTCAAGATTCGCCGGATTCGGGATGACGATCTGTTCGAGGGGGTTTGCCGTGGCTTGCAGGTGGCGCCGCGAGAGATGCAGGTAAACTGTGGTTGCCTCCAGATCCGAATGGCCGAGCATCATCTGGATGCTCCTTAAGTCGGCGCCAGATTCGAGAAGGTGGGTGGCGAAGCAGTGGCGTAGCGTGTGGGGCGTTACACGTTTCTTGATGCCGGCGCGGATGGTGGCCTCGTGCACGGCCTGCCAGACGATCTTTTCGCTTATCGGTTTGTCCGCGCGCGAGTGGTTCACGGTACCGGGAAACAGGTACGTCTCGGGTCGCATCCAGCGGTAGTATTCACGCAGCGCGACGAGCAGCCTCTTACTCAGGGGAACTTCCCGGTCGATGCCGCCCTTGCCTTGTTCAACTCGAACCATCATGCGCTTGCTGTCAATGTCAGCGACCTTGAGACGGCACAGCTCCGCGCGGCGCAAGCCCGTCGAGTAGAGAGTCATCAATATAGTGCGGTGGTAGAGGTTGCGCGCCGCGCCGATCAACTGGGCAACTTCTTCGGGACTGAGGATCACCGGCAGGCGCAGGCGTTCTTTCGGATACGGCAGGTCCTCTTTCATGTCCCGCCGCTTAAGCACTTTGATGTAGAGGAAGCGGAGAGCGCAAATGTTTAGCACGACCGTGTTGACGGCCAGTTTCCGTGTTCCCGAGAAGATATGCGTGGTAGCTCCGGAGGTCATCGGGACCGACCTCATCGAGTCGGCGTATCGATGTGGCTACGGAAATGTTCTACCGCTTTCAGGTACGAGTGAATCGTGGTGGTAGCGTAGTTGCGGCGTACAAGCTCTTCCCGCATCCGCTGCATGAGTGTTGTCAAAGAGATCTCCTGTCTCACTGACAACCGTATCCCTCAAGCCACCACGAATGGTCGGTCGGCCGCCGCGCGAGCGGCTTCGTTGTGTGCTGGGCATGCTCAGCAGCTTGGAGGTGCAAGTCCTCCGGCCAACCTGATGGAGGTGAAGGTCTAGTGATGATGCAAGGGCTACCGCCGCGAGGCGGGGTCTGAAAGAAGCATGGATCAAATGTGCGAGTCGATGGACAAGAACCGGATACAAGGCGCCAGCGCCGGACGAGCGGGCAACTTACCGCGAAGTCCAAAATCCATCAAGGGTGCGAAGCGTAGATCCGGCGGCTGTGCACAGAAGGCGGCTGAGCTTACCCCAGGAGATCTGCTCCGTGTCGCTTCGGCGACTGAGGCTGTCGAAAGGTGGCCTGACCGCGGGGCAGAAGTCAGCAGAGGGCATATTAGGTCATGACGTCGGCAAGGCTAGTGTAGTGCGGCTTAAATAGTAACCACTAACGACGACGCAGCGCCTCTATAATCAGGAGACGAAGCGCATGCGTGTCGCACCCGCTGTTGTACTAACCGAAGACCAGGAGCGAGCGTTACAGCAGTGGGCGCGGGGCCGTTCGCTGCCGGCGCGCCAGGTCGAACGCGCTCGCGTCATCTTGTTGGCAGCAGCCGGCAAGCAGGATCTGGAGATCGCCGCCGAGATCGGCATCAGCAACCAGAAAGCGGCTCGCTGGAGGAAGCGGTTCTTGAAAATGGGCTTGGCCGGTTTAGAGAAGGACGCGCCGCGGCCGGGTCGTACACCAACCATTACACCTGCCAAAGTGCAGGAGGTGGTGCGGAAGACCACGCAGGAGAAACCCGCCAACGCGACCCAGTGGAGCACCCGCACGATGGCCGCTGCGGCGGGCCTCAGTGAGAAGAGCGTGCGCCGCATCTGGCACAAGCATGGCCTTAAGCCGCATCTGTCGCGCACGTTCAAAGTCAGCAACGATCCGGAGTTCGCCGAGAAACTGGAAGCCATCGTTGGGCTTTATCTCAACCCGCCCGAACACGCCATCGTGCTGTGCGCCGATGAAAAGAGCCAGATCCAAGCGCTGGACCGCACGCAGCCTGGGCTGCCGCTGAAGAAGGGTCGCTGCGGAACCATGACCCACGACTATAAGCGCAACGGAACCGCCACTCTGTTCGCGGCCATGAGCACTCTGGATGGCTCCGTGATCAGCATGTGCGACGACCGGCACCGGCATCAGGAGTGGCTGAAATTCCTACGCGTGATCGATGACCTGACGCCGGCCGACAAACAACTGCACCTGATTGCCGATAACTACGCCACGCACAAGCACCCCAAGGTACAGAAGTGGCTGGCTCGCCATCCGCGCTTCCACATGCACTTTACTCCCACCAGCAGTTCCTGGCTCAACATGGTCGAGCGCTTCTTCCGCGATCTCACCGAGCAGCGGCTCCGCCGGGGCATCTTCCGAGATGTCGAGGAATTGATCATGGCCATCGGCGACTACATAGACAAGCACAACGACAACCCCAAGCCCTTCGTCTGGACAGCGAAAGCAGCCGACATCCTGGAGAAGGTCAAGCGTGCCCGCGCCGTGCTGGATAATGGTTAATCTGCTCGCCGCAGACCACTAGTGAGGCACTCCGAAAGCCGAAAGGCGGAGCAATGGATAGGCCAAGCCGGGAACGGTGGCCGAAGGCCCGAACGAGAAGGAGAGGCCAGTAGGCCATGAGTCTCAAGGACGACAAGCAGCAGAACATCCAGATCGAACTGGACTTCTCTTCTGCGCTGACGGGTGAAGCCCGAGAGGCGGGAAGGGAAGGGACTGAATCGTCCGGGGCGACGAATGGAACCGAAAGCCCAGCCAGCACGAATCGATTGATGGAGGAAGTATGTGAGCGAGAAAACCTGAAGGCAGCATTGCGGCAGGTGAAGGCCAATAAAGGTAGTCCGGGCGTCGACGGGATGACCGTCGGCGGCATCAAGGACTACCTGAAACAGCACTGGCCAGCCATCCGGGAACAACTGCTGAACGGGACCTACGAGCCGAAGCCGGTGAGGCGGGTGGAAATCCCCAAGCCGGACGGAGGGGTGCGAAAGCTTGGCATCCCGACGGTGCTGGATCGATTTATCCAGCAGGCGGTGATGCAGGTTCTGCAGAGGCGGTGGGACCGGACGTTTTCCGATCACAGCTACGGGTTCCGGCCGGGACGGTCGGCTCATCAGGCGGTGGCACAGGCGCAGCAGTATATCGCCGAAGGCCACGGCTGGGTGCGTTGATCTTGATTTGGAGAAATTCTTCGATCGAGTCAATCACGACAAACTGATGGGTCAGATCGCCAAACGGGTCGAGGACAAGCGGCTGCTGAAACTCATCCGGGCATTCTTGAATGCCGGGGTGATGGAGAACGGGTTGGTCAGCCCGAGCGTGGAAGGGACTCCGCAAGGAGGTCCACTTTCGCCACTGCTCAGCAACCTCGTGCTCGACGAACTCGACCGGGAGTTGGAGCGCCGGGGCCATCGCTTCGTTCGATACGCGGACGACTGCAATATCTACGTTCGCAGCGAGCGGGCGGGGCAACGGGTGATGGAGAGCGTCACGCGATTCATCACGCAAAAGCTCAAGCTCAAGGTGAATGAGGCGAAGAGTGCGGTGGCGCGACCGCAGGAGCGGAAGTTTCTCGGGTTCAGCTTTACGGCCGGTCCGGAGGTCAAGCGCGTGATTGCGCCGAAGGCCCTGGATCGGTTTAAGCAGCGAATCCGGGAGATCACGCGACGGGCAAAGGGCGTCAGCATGGAGACGACGATGGAGGAACTGGCTCCGTATATGCGGGGCTGGCGCAGCTATTTCGGATTCTGCGAAACGCCCGAGGTGCTGATCGACTTAACCCGCTGGGTCCGGTTGCGACTCAGGGCGGCTCTGTGGCGGCAGTGGAAAACACCGCGCCGTCGCCGGGCAGCGCTGTTGGAACTCGGGGTGCGTCCGCGGCTGGCGAGCAACACCGCTGGCAGCGGGCTCGGCCCCTGGTACCTCGCGCGGGCCAAGGCCCTCTCTGTGGGGCTTTCCAATGCGTACTTCAAATCGCTCGGGCTTCCGTCATTGATCGAGGAGTGTTAGCGTAACCGACTCGAACCGCCGTGTACGGACCCGTACGCACGGTGGTGTGGCAGGGGTCGGCGGGTGACCGCC
>CAWCAT010000043.1:0-27008 GCA_963793625.1 Bryobacteraceae bacterium
CTATCTTTACTAGTCACCACTTCTAAAATTCTTGAAGATAACGCTTTAGTTTATCTATTTGCAAGATGATATTACATGTTGTACGGATGGCAAAGGCGCCAGCCAGTGCCACGATCCCAAACAACGCCATCAGCGGCATCAGGCTCGCCGTGGCTGGGAGCGTGCTCTCAGCTACCGGTGCGGCCATTGCTACTTCGATCGGCTCTGGAGGTGCAGAGACCACTTCGGCGAGCTGTACCTCTTCTCCGGACGGCTTGATCGCCATGATCGGTGCGCGTTTCAGTTCCGCAACCACGGGCTCTTCCGCCAACTTAACCGGCTCAGAGACTTCGACAGGAAGTTCAACCGGGGTAAAGAGGACGGGCGTGTTGGTGGCCTTTGCCAGCGCGATCGCCTTTGCCTTCGGGTAAACGAATTCCTCGCCCCAATTCTTGCCAGGGTAGAACCAGGCGCGCAATGCTTCCGGCTCGCCGGCCGGCCGCTCGCTAAAAGTGATCACGGTCTTGTCGGTTGCTTTCAGCCGGTAGTTCGGGATGGCCAGAACCGTGGCGTAGACGGTCTTCTCGTCCTTACTGAAGATCTGGACGATGTGACGATCGGACTGCGAATCCAGGATCTTGAATACATAAGTGCCGGCGGGTAGAACACCCCACCCGGCGAGATGGACGCCCGGGATCTCGACTGGACCGCTGAACGTGACCACCGTCTTCCTGTTCCATTCATCCGCCTTTGCATCAGGTACAGACATCGTTCCCAAAAGCGCCATACATATTACTGTTGAAGCTGCTCCGAATAGTTTCACTGCGTTTCTCCTGAATTTCAAAACTCGTGTGAGATGGTCTTCACGTCCTGAATAAAAGCATTCTCGGGGCCATTGGTGCGGGATAATCCGGCATCATCGCCAAGTCGCCTCCAGAGGCCTTGCAATGTATTGCTTCCATAGGGTCTCCTCAGTAACTTAAGCAACGGTGTTGGCCGAGTCTGCGGACTGCGGGCCGGACAGCATTGATGCGGGGACTGACACCGTGGGGTCAGGTGACCAAATAACGTCGTGTTGCCGATCAGCAACGTGTCAAATATCAGAATTGTGCTTTGCCAATCAATCCCAGGGAGCGGCCAGCAATCTGCTCATCACTATTCGAGGTCTCACAATATGAATGACAAGTTACACCCCCTGAGAAGCTCATTAAGAGCCAGTCTCAATATCCTGCTCCCGTTCGCCCTCTGCGGCTCCTCGCTGGCATGGGCCGCGCCGATACTGGGTTCGGCAGACAGCTTCGCTGTTCTGGGAGCATCCACGGTGACCAACACCGGCCCAACTACGATCAATGGCAACCTTGGACTCTGGCCGGGTACTTCGATCACTGGCGCCGCGAGCATCACTCTTGTTGGGGCATCAACGACACACAACAATGATGGTGTCGCGCTGCAGGCTCAGATTGACGAGACCAATGCGTACAATTCGCTCGCACTCATGGCCTACACCACTGATTTAAGCGGCCAAGATCTGGGCGGGCTAACCCTTACGCCGGGTGTCTATCGCTTTTCATCATCTGCTCAGTTGACGGGAACACTTTTTCTCGACGCCCAAAGCAACGCCGACGCGCTGTTTTTATTCCAGATTGGGAGCACGCTCACAACAGCGAGCGGCTCGAATGTCATGGTGATCAACGGTGGCGCGAATAACGGTCTGTTTTGGCAGGTGGGCAGTTCCGCGACTCTCGGCACCGCTACAACCTTTGCCGGGAATATTCTCGCAGTCCAAAGCATCACGCTGAATACCAGCGCAAGAATCTTATGCGGCAGAGCCTTTGCGCAGACCGGCGCGGTCACGATGGATACAAACGTTATTTCAGACGACTGTACATTCAACGATGGCAGCGGTAGGAGCGACTTCGGCAGCGGCGGTTTCAGCGGTGGCACCATCGATGTCCAGGCCGTTCCCGAGCCCGGAACGTTTGCGCTGTTTGGCTTAGGATTCATCATCCTATCGGCTGGCTCGTCCCTCATGGCATCCAAAAGAGCGCGCCGGGCTCGCGTCCCCGTGTACCTCCCCGTAAGTAGGCTCCTCGCTGACACCGCGCGGAACTCAGCCCCTGTCATAGCAAAGCCGCCTCTCTTTTGGCACTAACTGTTGGAAACTCAGTTGTGCCGGAGAAGGCGGCTTTTGTTTAGCGGGCTTGTGAGAAAAGCAGGCTAGTTGAGCACGACGCTGATCGCCAGGCTGAACCCAGGATCCCTGCGGTTATGCAGGTAATACCCGTCATCATAGTCGATGAAAACGTCGTCGGTGGCGTACCAGTCTTCCTGCCAGCGTTCTGGCCATGGGTCAACGAGCATGAACCAGAACCCGCCGTACTGAAAGCGCGGATACCCTGAAACGATAACGGGACGGCTGTGGATGCGGAACCAGTGTTGATTGCCGAAACTGAGAGCGAACCGATCCCTGGGAATGTAATAACCGCCATATCCGCCGCGTTGCGCCCAAGTGCGATGCTGGACCTGCCACTGGCGGGCGCGATTCTGCTGCCAGGAGTTGCTCCCCTGCCAGCCGCCGCCTTGCTTTACCCAGCCCCGCTGTTGCTGCCAACCGCGCGCCTGTTGTTGAGTGCGCTGCGGCTGGTATTGCTGTGCGGGCTGGACCTGCTGCTGTGCGGGACGCGCCTGCGGCTGTGGCCGGACCTGCTGTGCCGGCTGTGGCTGCTGTTGCGCCGGTCGCGCCTGCTGCTGTGGCCGGGCCTCCTGCCTTTGCTCTTGAGCGCGCTGTGGCTGCTGCTGTGCCGGCCGGGCCTCCTGCTGCTCCTGAACCCGCTGTGATTGCTGCTGTTCAGGACGAGTCTGCCGTCTTTCCTCCTTTTGGGATTGTGCGGGCTTCGCATCCTTTTCGCGTTGTTCCTTCCGTGGCTTCCCCTCCTCCTCGTGTTGCCCCTTCTGTGGGTAAGCAGGAGTAGCAGATCCTAATAGTGACAATAAAACTGCCGTGCTGACGAATCCCCTTGTTAGAATACGTTTCATGTTGGTAACCTTCGCCTGACAAGGAGCACTTCGCTGGCCGTTGAGGTTGATTAGAGGGGGGATGGTTCGTAGGCAACAACGACGGCTGTTGCCTTCAGGCGTCTAGGTTTTAGTCGTGCAGAATGACGTTAAGCAGTGAGCTGTGAACTTCGATGGTGCCGTTGTATTTGACAAATCCCAGTTTGCGGAATTTGTTCATGAAAAAGCTGACTCTCGAACGGGTCGTCCCGACCATCTCCGCTAGCGTCTCCTGGCTGATCCTGGGAATTACCGTCTCCGGCGTGCCCTCTTTCCCGAAGTTGGCGAGCAGTAACAGAGTACGCGCGAGTCTTTTCTCGCTGGAATTGAAGAGTTGATCCACCAGATCCTCTTCAATCCGAATTGTGCGCGTGAGCATGTAGGATAGCAGCAGTTCTGAAAAGGCGGGCTCCTCTTTCAGCACCGCTACCACGGTCGCTCTGTCCAGTCGCATAATCGAACATTCCATCATGGCGATAGCGGTCGCCATTCGGTGTGGTTGCGCCGACAAGCATCCTTCACCAAAGAAGTCACCCGGCCCCAGAACGGCAATCACTGCTTCTTTGCCGCCCTTGGAGACGACAGTTAACTTGACCTTCCCTTTCTGGATGTAAAACATCGAATTCGCCGGATCGCCTTGGGCGAAGACGACACAATTCTCATTGACGGACGCAATCGTCCTCCCGACGCCGACCTCGGCGAGAAACTTTCCAGCACGAAATGGCAGTTTTTTCTTCTGTATCGATTTCATTCATCTACCTGCACCAGTCCAAACAGATCCCGGTGCCCCCTCCTAAGAATAGCTCGGTGGACGTTTCAGTTTGTCCACCGACCGGTCCAAAACGATCGTACGCAGTCACATGACCTAATACGGTCAGCCTCCCACACTCATCAACCCACCCGGAAGCTGCTGAAGCCGCTCCACAAGCCGAAGGCCTGCAAAACCCACACTACGACTGCTACGACAACCACGACGTTCAGAATCGATTTGATGCTGGAAGCCATGGGGATGTAGCGATTGATCAGCGATAACACTATGCCGACCACGATCAACACAATCACAATATTCACTAAAGGCATGTTCAATGCTCCAACCAGATTGGAGCAATCCAGTGCCCACTCCTGACACGCCAACGGATGTGGTCTAGCAATGTGACCACTGGCGGTCGTTTGTGACCGTATGCGGTCAAAAGTGAACAGCGCGCCATCGAGGCTCGACCTATTATTGACTCTAGAGAATAACGTTATGTCTACTGCAGGTACACAGTCGCAGGCGGCCAACTGGCTTGTGGAAAACGGTCCAAGGGAACTGGAACTGCTGTTCCGCGCCATCGTTTATCATCCTTCCGCACCGATACTGATCGCAGACAACGATCGGCATTACCACGACGCCAGTTTCGGCGCCGGCAAGCTGCTCGGGCTTTCACGGGAAGAGATCATCGGGCGCAAGTTTGGATGACTTCGTCGAGCCCGGCTTCAAGCCGCAGGATCCCCGAATTGTGGAAGGACTTTCTGGAGCGAGGGAAGCAGGAGGGAACGCTCCGGCTGCTGGGTCCGGATGGAAGCCCGCGGGAGGTTGAGTATACCGTCAAAGGAAACGTGTTGCCGGTGCGCCACCTCCTGGTCCTGCGTGACAAGACCGCACAGCGGAAACGGAAGGGCCAGTAGAGGCAGCCGGCGAGCGACATTCCGGCATGGGTGCAGGACTACGCGCTTTTCCTGTTGGACGTGGACGGAAATGTGGTGGCCTGGTATTCAGGCGCCGAGCGCATTTACGGCTACACCGGCGAAGAGGCCATCGGCCAACACGTATCTTTGCTTTATCCCTCCGAAGACACTCTGCAGCGTCAGGCTGCAGGAAGAGCTGAAGCGGTCCGCCGCCGAAGGCCATTTCGGCAACGAAGGCTGGGCATGAGAAAGGACGGGTCGCGATTCTGGGCCAATATCATCACCATGGCCCTGAAGGACGAAAACGGGGAACTGCAGGGTTTTGCGAGAGTCGTGCGCGACTTCAGCGAGCGTCACGAGCGGGATCGAGAAGTTGCGGCGCAGCGCGGGCGCGTTTGCCGTCCCCTCCCGGTGGAAGCGACGATCGCCGGCATCGTTTCCGGCGAGTTCGACCGAATTCCCGAAGCCAACGACGCGTTTCTCGAACTGGTCGGCTACAGCCGCGAGGATTTGCTGGCCGGCCGGCTGCAACTGGCCCGATCTCACTCCGCCGGAATACTTTGCGCTGGATGAACTGGCGCATGAGGAAGGCTTGAGGTTCGGGGCCTGCACGCCCTTTGAAAAGGAGTTGATCCGTAAGGATGGGACGCGGGTCCCGGTTCTGGTGGCTACCGCGGTGTTGAAGCTCTCTCCGTTCCGATGGATCACTTTCGTGCAGGACCTGCGCGAGCGCGACCAGGTCGGAGAGTGTCGAGGACGAAGAGGTCGAGGTCGAAACACGAACTTCGAGGAGATGGTCGGGCAGCAGCGCGGCTCTGAAGCGGGTTCTGCGGCAGGTGGAAGTGGTCGCGCCGACCGACGCGACCGTGTTGATCCTGGGCGAAACCGGCACCGGGAAGGAACTGGTCGCGCGCGCCATCCACCGAATGAGTCCGCGCCGGGATCGGCCCTTCGTCACTTTGAACTGCGCCGCCATTCCGACCGGGCTTCTGGAAAGCGAGCTGTTCGGCTACGAAAGAGGAGCCTTCACCGGCGCCTTGTCGCAAAAGATCGGCCGTTTTGAGATGGCCCACCGGGGGACTCTGTTTCTGGACGAGGTCGGCGACATCCCTTTGGATCTGCAGCCCAAATTGCTCCGCGCGCTGCAGGAGAAAGACGTTCGAGAGGCTGGGCGGCACGCGAACTATCCCTATTGACGTCCGGCTGGTGGCCGCGACCAATCGCAATTTGACGCAGATGATGGGCGACAAGCTCTTCCGCAGCGATCTCTACTACCGGCTGAAGGTTTTCCCGATCACGACACCTCCGCTGCGCGATCACCCCGAGGATATACCCATACTCGCCCGGCACTTCACTCAAAAGTACGCCCGGGAAATGAACAAGCAGATTGACAAGATCCCGTCGGAGACGATGCGAGGCGTTGGTGAGCTTGGTCATGGCCGGGCAACGTGCGAGAGCTCGAAAACTTCATCGAAAGGGCGGTCATACTTTCCAGCGGGTCCAGCCTCCGTGCTCCTTTGGCCGAAATACGGCCGGATGCCATGCCGGCCGCCGGCGGCGGCACGCTCGAGCAAGTGGAGCGGGAACATATCATCCGGGTGCTCCGGGAGAGCGGCGGGGTGGTCAGCACGGCCGCTACCCGTCTCGGATTGCCCCGGACGACCCTGAACGCCATGATGCGGAAGCTCGGCATCTCTCGCAACGATTTCTAAAGCGCGCTCTTCCATGTGATTTTGACCTTCCACGGTCGTTTGACCACCCAGCGTCAGCTGGCTCGCACGCAACAGCTGCGATTCCGTAGACAAATCGCACTCAACAAAGTCCAAAAGGGTGAATACGATCGCCTGCGATGCTGCACGGTTGCAGCCGTTTGGGCATACGCGTGCTCTTCTTCTCCCACAACTGAAACTCTTTCCTATCAAGGAGGGGGTTACATGAAAACCAATTGGAGAAAGATAGATGATGACAATTAAGAATTTAGTCCATGCTGCCTCGATAACAGGGGTGGCATTCTTTATGATGGCTGCAAGCGCCAGCGCAGCGATCATCACTTTCAACACGGAGGCAGCGGGTACAGGTTTCGGCGTCGGCGGTGCCGGCGGCCTGACACTGAACAACACGTCGGGCGTCGCCGCGACGCTTGACGTTCGAACCGCAACCAAACACCACTTACGGCGTACCGTCCAACGTCAATTTCGGAATTTTCAAGCTCGCGTGCTTGACGTGTGGGACACAACAGCTCGGCCCGGGCTCGTTTTTCAATGCTTTCACGTTTAACATAGTCCTAACCGATGTAACCGACGGTGCTACCGGGCAGTTTGTAGGTACATCGAGCGGGGGCAACGTCTGGCACAATACCAGCCAGATTACGATTGACTGGTTACCTCTGCAGCTCGGACCGGGCACGAATGGGGCAATGACCGGCAGTTTCGGCCCGACAACGTTCTCAACCACACCGACGACAAGAATCGTCGCTCCCAACTCCGGCGAAGATGTTGGGCAAACAACGGTTCAGGGAAATCTCGATTCCTCATCTGTCCCCGAGCCGGCAACACTTAGCCTGGTCGGCGCGGCGCTCTTAGGTCTCGGCGTATTTGGCCGCAAGCGCTTCTCCCGCCAGTAAAGCTTCTGTAACGCCTGAACGGGGCAAATGCGCTGCACCGTTCAGGCCTGACCCGCCGAATACTTCCTCATCTGCTTCTGTACATCTTTAACCGCCCGAAACGTGGGCATCCGTTTTAGCGGGTGCCCACACTCTAGAATCAAACTCCGTTCAGCGACCGGAAGGCTCGTGTTCGGCTTGGTGCAGCCAATATGGCGGCCGGCCGTAGTGAACGTGGAGTTGGTCTTCATACTCTCGAGTGATCGGTATGGACTCGACGTACTCCGGGCCGGTCTGAATGGCTTTCCGGGAGAGGGCGACGTAAACTGCGGAGTCCGTCCAACTCACCCGTTCAATCCAAGCCGGCGAAACCAACACCTTCTTGCCCGGCCACCAATTCCGGGTTGCCACCTCGATGTAGCGTATAGCCCAGGCTTGATCGTCCACGACAAACCCGTTCAGATGGCCGATCTCACCATCAGTCGCCTCAATAGAATATCCAGCAACGGCTTCGGTACTGCGCAGATGCGAATCCGTTGACTCTCCTTGGATTCTGTCCGCCAGCGCTTCAATAGGAGCAGTTACTGGAAGAGCCAGGCCCGCCGGATCGGGGCCCCACAGACCGGAACCACCCCAATACGAGGGATACCCGTAATACCCGAGGTATGCGGCCTCTCCTGCTGTCGCGAGATCGGCTGGTGCGTGCTGATGTCGGGGCTGTCCTCAACCTGCTTCTTGGTCAGCGCCACATCCAATTGCCTGGCTTGCCAGTCTGTATGAATCACGGAGATTGGTGAGATCAGCACTTGCCGGCCACCAAGCCAACCACCGGTTTCCACCGTGAGGTAGCGAATGGCCCATGTCTCATCGTCGAAATAGAACTGATCTACAGTTCCAAGCTCGCCATCCGTCGCGCGGATCACAAACCCTTTTAACTGCTCAGTATTCGTTAGCATTGTCTTTGTCCTCCTGGGTAGTTTTACTGCGCTGCAAACACTTTGGCCGAGTGCACACTTATATTGATTGGCCATGTGCCTTCGATAATATCTCTCGCTCTTACGACGTCGCGGGTTCCCCCATGCACCATTAACAGGAACTTGTCCGTCTTGAGCGCAAGCTCGTACTCAACGACACTATCCTTCGGAATACCCATGCCAAAGAGCCCCGCCCCGATGGCGCTCAATCCTCCAAATACGGCCGCGCCTTCCAAAGCTGCCACGATCGACGCAACCACAGGGCCTGCCACGAGCACTGGCCCGATACCGGGAATGGCAAAGAAGGCTGATCCAAACATCAATCCCCAGAAGCCTCCCCAGAAAGCGCCGGTCTTTCCCCAGTACTTCATCCGGTCGCCGTTATTGTAGTAACCCACCACGTGTTCATCAGTGTGGGTGTCCTTGCCAACGATCGACAAGGTGCGCATGTCAATTCCCGAGCGCTGAAGCTCCTTGACCGCTTCTTCTGCTTCGACATGCGTGCCATAAATAGCTACCACTGCGTTTAGTTCAGACAATCAATATCTCCTTTGGTATTAGTTCCTATTCAAATGCAAACGCAGACCTACGGAAGTATCGCTGTCGATACTTCCGTAGGTCTGCGCCAGCCCGCTAATCCTAAATTGAGCCCCGGCGGCCGCTCACCAGGTTGATGACGAAGACCACTAGAGCCACGACTAAAAGTGAGTGAATGAGGCTCCCGCCAACGTTAAAACTAAAGCCCAGCAGCCACAGAATCAGCATCACCGCGACAAGTGTCCAAAGCATAGTTTCCTCCTGCGCCCATTACGAGCACGTAATAATCTGGAGCACGAGGAGGACCGAACGGCTCTGGAAGGAATATTCCAACGGTAGCTATCGTTCGAATACTCAAACGGGCCTTCCCTCTGGTAACGATATATGGTCACGTGACGCATTAAGGTCAGGGCAGGAATCCAACGATCCCTGCTTGTCGCAAAGCAGGGATTGGACCAGGAACTTTGGTCTCTCGTGTGCATAGCTTCTGGTATGAAACGAAGGAATGTCTTGAGCGCTCTGGTCGAGGGGAACGGAGAGACCTATCGAAGTGTCGGAAGAGGCTTCATGGACAACTGCTGGGATCAACACAAAGGGGAAAGCGGGCGCCGCATGGGGCTGGCGCTCGCTGACGGGTATCAGCAGGAAGCGTTCCTGATGAAATCCGGCTTAAGACAACCTGTTACTTGCTGTGGAGCTTGCAAGCATGGCGTCCATATCTCTATTCCAAGTGATTTTTGTAAATGTCCCTGTCATAAAGGACTTAGTGTAATCGCAAGACTCACTTGCCTGTGAATCAACATGAGTTTCATTACAACCAAAGACGACACGCAGATTTATTACAAGGACTGGGGCACGGGAGAGCCCGTCGTGTTCAGCCACGGCTGGCCACTGAATGCCGATAGTTGGGAGGCCCAGATGGTCTTCCTGGCATCCCACGGCTATCGCGCGATCGCCCATGACCGTCGTGGCCATGGCCGCTCAAGCCAGCCCTGGAATGGCAACGACATGGATACCTACGCCGATGATCTCGCGACTCTGATCGAAACGCTCGATCTTAAAAACGCGATTCTGGTCGGCTTCTCCGCTGGAGGTGGTGAAGTCGCCCGCTATGTCGGTCGTCACGGCACGACACGTGTGGCCAAGACAGCGCTGGTCGCCGCAGTACCACCGTTGATGCTGAAGACGACGGCCAATCCCGGCGGACTTCCAATGACGGTCTTCGACGAGATCCGCGCCGGCTCGGTGGCTGGCCGTTCGCAACTCTACAAAGACATCGCCAGCGGGCCGTTCTTCGGTTTCAACCGGCCGGGCGCGAAGGTCTCACAGGGCATGATCGACTGGTTCTGGTTCCAGGGTATGCAGGCTGGCCTTAAGAACACGTTTGATTGCATCAAGGCATTCTCCGAGACCGACTTTATCGAAGACCTCAAGAAATTCGACGTGCCGACCTTGATCATTCATGGTGACGACGACCAGATCGTGCCGATCGGCGCCGCGGCTCTTGCCTCCGCGAAACTCGTCAAAAACGCGACGCTGAAGGTCTATGCAGGCGCACCCCACGGCCTGACCGAGACTCACAAGGAGCAACTCAATGCCGACTTGCTGGCATTTCTCAAGTCCTGAGTCGGGTGACTCAGCCTGAAGAACAACGATCTGTTGAGGGGGCAGGTTTCGGAGGATCTACCTGCCCCCGGTCCGGTGGTGCTTTGCGGAGGATTCACTATGAGCCTATCAGTCAGATTTTTCAAACACGCCGACACGGGCGTCTTTTATCCGAAACACTACATCCCTGATGCAGACCGCGCGAGGGTGGAAGACGTGATCTGTGCATCAGTTGACGAGGTGGTCCGCCAATCAGGACCTGGCGGGGGCGAAGCAGAGAGCGGTGTTTGTGGCCGTGCACTGGCCCACGGAGAAAGTCAGAGATTGCAGGCGAGCCTGCCGGGGCTGCCATAATGCACTCCGACCAACGGATAACGCGCCTAACCCACTCAAAGTCTGGCCAATTTGATTGGAGACTGGTTCAGTCCTGCCTAAACTTTGTTGCGTGGAGGATATGGGACCCGGAGCCGCTGGCCGTTGCGCACAAGTCTCTGACCGCGCCCCGTCACTTGACCACTGGTGGTCACTCACTAAACACCTCGTCTCCCCAAACCAGCGCTAAAACGCAGCCTCTGTCGAATTAGCCCAACAAAAACGAACTTGGTGCGACGCGTGCACTAAGTAATCATGTCGCAAGGCCCAACGGGGCTCAGCGGGCGTACCTAAAAGGTTGATATGGCAGATGACGACAAACCTGTAAAGCGGCCGGACGAAGACTCCGCCGTTGCCATGAGCTCTGAGAACTCCGACGCCCAAGTGCACGCCGAAATTCTCTCGTGGTTGCAATCCCAGGTGCCAGGAATTCACAAGCACTCGGAGCGAGAACGCACGAGTACGTCAACTGGATCCAGCCAATTATCTGGAGAGAAAGAAACCTAAAGTGACTCAAATAAAGCTTATCGGCGCATGCCTCGCGGTATGCGGAGCGCTATCAGCCCAGCAGTTGCAGAAGCAAGACGAGAATGCGGTCAGGATGGCAGCGGGATCAGCGCCCATCTACCGTGTGACCGTAACCACGCGGACTGCAAAGGCCATCAACTATAAGCACCGCAGCGGTGCGACGAAGATCGACTTCAAAGGAACCGACCTACTCCCAGGGGCTCGCGGCGAGGCCAAAGTTGAGAGCAAGCAGGGCTACATCGAAATCGAGGTGGAATTCGATGACCTGCAGCCGGCTACAAAAAACGGAGCCGAATACCTCACTTATGTGTTGTGGGCTATCACGCCCGAAGGCCGCACTTCCAACCTGGGTGAGGTCCTCTTGAATGGAACGAAGAGCAAGCTGAACGTAACCACCGAACTGCAGGTATTCGGGTTGCTGGTCACGGCCGAACCTTACTATGCGGTCACGCGCCCCAGCGATCTGATTGTGATGGAAAACGTGGTACGCAAGGACACGACGGGGAAGATCGAGGAAATCGACGCCAAGTACGAATTGCTGCAGCGCGGACAGTATAGCAAGCTCGCGAATCCGCTGGTGCTGAAGCTGGATCAGAAAACCCCGCTGGAACTCTATGAAGCGCGCAACGCCGTTCAGATCGCGCGCTCCATGGGTGCGGATCGTTTCGCCACTGAGACCTTTGTAAAGGCTGAGAAGAGCCTGGCCCAGGCCGAAGCTTACCAGTCACGCAATGCTGGCAAAAAGCCCGTAACCATGACTGCCCGTGAAGCAGTGCAGACGGCCGAAGACGCTCGGGCCATCGCCGTCAAGCGTCAGGAAGAAGATGCCCTGAACGCCGAACGCCAGCGCTCGGCGGACCGCGAAGCAAGCGCTAAGTCCGAGACGGATCGCGTCACACGCGAAGCCGAAGCGGCGCGGCTCAAGGCGCAGGCGGAATCTGAGCGCCTGACGGCGGAGAAGAATGCGCAGTCAGCGGCCGCTCTGAATGAAGCCGATCGTCTGAAGCGGGAAAATGACGCCCGTACGGCTGCTGCCGCAAACGATGCTGATCGTTTGAAACGAGAGAATGACGCGCGACTGGCCGCTGCCGCAACCGACGCGGACCGTCTGAAACGGCAGAACGACATAGACAAGGCCGCTAGCCAGGCAGCACTCGACGCCGCGGCAGCGCAGAGGGCGCAGTTGGAAAAAGAGAAGGCAGAACTGCGAATCGAGCTACTGAGGCAGTTCAACGCCATTCTTCAAACCAGGGACACAGCGCGTGGTTTGATCGTGAACATGTCGGACGTCCTCTTCGACACCGCAAAGTTCACATTGCGCCCTCTGGCGCGTGAGAAACTGGCCAAGGTGGCTGGTATCGTCTCCGGACATCCGGGGCTACGGCTGGACGTAGAAGGTCACACTGACAGCGTCGGTGCGGATGACTACAATCAGCAGCTTTCAGAGCAACGCGGCGGGTCCGTACGCGACTACCTTACTCAGCAGGGAATGCCGGTGAGCTCGGTCACTTCGAAGGGCTTCGGCGAATCTCAGCCGGTGGCTTCCAATGACAACGCGCAGGGCCGGCAACAGAATCGTCGTGTCGAATTAGTGATTTCCGGCGAAGTAATCGGAACTCAAATCGGCACGATAACCGCGGCGAGATAATCGGACCGCGTTTCGGGGAGACCGGCAGGGGGGCTGGTCTCCCAGGGTAGGGAAAACAAGTTTATGTCAAAAAGCACGTATTATCGCCTTCTGCTCGCTGCCGCCGCTGTTTTGGGTGCCAGCGTATGCTTCGGACAATCTGAGATTCAGCTCCGCGCCCGTCAAATGCCTGGATGGGATCTGCGACAGCGCGAAGGCAATTGCCAGATCCGAGTCTGGGTGGATAACCAGGCAGAAGTACGGTTACGCGGAGATAGAATCTGGGTGACAACCCGCCAGGGTGCAAAGGGCCGCGACGAAGGCAGCGAGTGCAGCCAATCGCTCCCTTTCAACTCCGTCCGTGATTTTAAAATTCGCCAGATCGCTGGCCGCAGCCAGGTCCAACTGGCGCAAGATCCCAGCCGTGCGAATAACTACACTGCGATGATCGCGATTGAGGATCGTCAAGGTGGCGGCGATAATTACGCGTTCGAGGTGACTTGGCGCGCGGAAGGCAATGTGACGAACGCTCCGGCACCGTTCTTTGACGATGTCCGGGCCTGCCAGGACATGGTGCGGCAGCGCTTCGCGCGTCAGAACGGCCGCGGGGCTTACATCGACTTTGACAACTTCGCGGATCGCCAGAATCTGAACCAGAACCAGGGCAACGGTCGGGGCCGGAATCAAGTCCGGGGACAGGAACGGATCCAGGGTCGTGGCAGCGCCAAGAATAATAACGAATCCAGAGATCTCACTTACTCTTGCGTTGTTAATACTCAGGGAAATCTGGTGCAATCCGGTGAATACCAGTATTCTGGCGGCGGCACGCGCCTGAGTCAGCGGAATCCGCTGAAGTAAGACTCCATATCTGCGACTTATAAGGAGAGCCAAAATGACAGGAAAAAACACAGCGGTGTTCGGTCTTTACCAGAATGCCAATCAAGCGGAATATACCGTCGAAGGTCTTGTTACTGCCGGGTTTAGCAATGACTCCATCTCAGTGCTACTGCCCGATAGCAAGAGCTCGAGAGATTTCGCTCACGAGAAGAACACCAAAGCGCCAGAGGGAACCACAACCGGCGTAACTGCCGGCGGAGCGATCGGTGGAACTCTCGGTCTGCTCGCGGGAATTGGAGCGCTTGCGATTCCCGGTGTTGGCCCATTCATTGCTGCAGGCCCGATCATGGGTGCCCTCGCGGGTCTCGGAGTAGGCGGTGCGGTGGGTGGTTTGATTGGCGCTCTCGTCGGGATGGGGATTCCCGAGTACGAAGCGAAGCGCTACGAAGGAAAAATCAAGGAAGGGGGCGTTCTTCTCTCGGTCCACTGCGACAGTTCTGAAGAAATCGCCCGTGCGAAGGACGTGCTCAAGCACACCGGCGCACAAGACATCTCGTCGGCTGGTGAGGCTAGCGCCGATCATCCCAGCACTGGCACGGTCGCGCAGGGTACTCGTTAGCCGGAGGGAACTTTCAGGCGGCGCAGTTCCCGCCCTGCGCCACCTGAAACCAAGGTTACTATATGAGCAAACGTAAAGACCAACTAAAGCGAACGATCGCGGAAGCATCCGGCAAGAGCCCGAATGGCGCCGAGCCCAGTGTTAGTCAGTCCGGCCCGATAGTTCAAGAATTCGGCACATCTATTCACTTGCCAATCGGGCTGAAGGAGAGAGTTCGGGATCAATCGATTGAGCTCCTCAATCAGGTTCTCGCAGATACGATGACGCTGAGAGATTTGTACAAGAAGCATCATTGGCAGGTCTCCGGCCGAACCTTCTACCCTTTGCATCTTCTATTCGACAAGCACTTCCAGGAACAGTCTAACTTAGTGGATACGATTGCGGAAAGGATTCAGTTGCTGGGCGGCATAAGCATCGCAATGGCAGCAGATGTCGCGGAGATGACCACGATTGATCGACCGCCAAAGGGACGCGAAGAAGTGCCTATGCAACTTGCCCGCCTTTTGGAAGCACACGAGATCATCATGAAATTCGCACGCTCCGCGGCGAAGGCGGTCGATGATAACGGTGACCCGGGCACCAGCGATCTTTTTGTCAGCGACTTACTCAGGCTAAATGAATTACAGGTGTGGTTTCTTGCCGAACATCTTGTCAACCTTCCGCTCACCGTGGATTCGCACTGAAAAGGAGATATGTAATGGACAGAGATAATCGACTTACTACACTGCTCGTAGGCATCGGCATAGGTGCCGCTGCAGCGTTACTGTTTGCGCCCTGTTCCGGCGCAGACTTCCGAAAAGGGATCCGAAAGCGTGCTGATGACGCTGGCGCCGACTTGAAGGAACAAGCTGAAGCGTTAGCCAATCGAGTCGAAACTGTGGTGGACGCGGTCCACGACAGAGTGGGCAGCGAACTGGCGAAGGGCAAGGACGCAGCGCGCGACATCAGCAACATAGCGAAGAATGCTATCGAAACCGCGGCAGGCGTTGCGACGAATGCTACTGGCGAAATGCTGGATAGAGCGAGAGTGCTCGGTAAGCGCTTTAGTTAGATCGTTCATGAGCGCGGGGAGGTTTAGACGTGTCTACTTCAATTAAATTGCCGGAAAAGCCGCTCGACGAAGCAGTGTGGCAGGCATGGGTAACAAAGGGCCGGGCGCAAGAACGGCTGAGGAACCTCGCGCTTGGCAAAGTTGTGAAGTGGGTCTTAATCGGGGGGCTGCTCGCTGCGGCTGTGTCCGGAGTGTGTGTGTTGCTTGCGCCAGTGTTCAGCTTTTCGGAGGACTGGCAGCGCGCTGTGGCTGTGGCGAGCGCGGTCCCGCTAGTAACGGCACTCGCCTGGCGCCACGCAAGGATGGAACGGGAATGAACGCGACTTATTTGACTTCGATGAGCGGCACCGAAAGTCAGGTGGAGTGGGCCGAGAGTATCAAAATTCGGGTGAACGACGAGTTTGATCGAGTAGCGCGAGCACTCCGATTAGTTGCCACTCATCAGCATGGTGACAGGCGCGCCGAAACGGAAGCCATTCTCGTAATCCTCGAAGGCAAGCGCTCGGCCGTTATGAACAGAACAGAGGCCGGCTACTTCATACGCACCTGGCAGGAAATCAGCGACCAGGTCCGGCAGATGTTATTTCGGGATGCCGAATACAAGAAGATCAAGGCGGGTAGGAACATTTCGAGGGTGCTTCCCTTCCCCGCAACTCAGTTCATATCCCAGCCTTGAGCAGCGCAGTCACCTCTGATTGCGATATCGTACAGGACGAAAGGTGGACCAATGCCACAGTGTCCGAACTCGCAATCCGAGCCTAGCCGAAGATCTTTCATCCAAACCGCAGCCGCCGGTCTGGCCTTCACTGCCGCTCGCCCAATGGCCCTGAGCGGGGTCGCGCCCAGCGATCGCATCCGCGTCGGATTCATCGGACTCGGGGGTATGGGGACGGGACGCCTCACGCAGTTCATGAAGCATCAGGACGTATTCGCAGCGGCGGTTTGCGACCTCGACACGAAACATGTCGAACGCGCAGTTGCGCTGGTGGAAAAGACGCAGGGCCATAAGCCAGAAATCTATCACGACTTCAGAAAACTTCTGGAGCGCAAGGATATCGATGCAGTGATGGTCGCAACTCCAGACCATTGGCACGCATTGCCGGTGATTCAAGCCTGCCAAGCAGGGAAGGATGCTTTCGTAGAGAAGCCTCTGAGCTACTCCATCGGTGAAGGGCGCGCAATGGTCACGGCCGCCCTCAAAAACAAACGCATCACTCAGATGGGGAACCACATTCACAACGATCTCCCGAACTACCGGCGGGTGGTAGAGGTCGTGAAGTCCGGCATGCTCGGCAAGATCCATCGGGTGTACTGCTCTCTTAACACGGGATCCAAAGGCATTGGAAAGCCCGCCGACACGACGCCTCCTCCCGAACTGGATTACGAGTTCTGGCTGGGCCCCGCCCCGAAGCGTCCCTACAATCCCAACCGCTCGCATTTCACCTACCGGTACTTTTGGGATTATTCCGGCGGGGCATTCGTTGACTTCTGGTGCCATTTCACCGACGTTGCCTATTGGGCACTGGATTTGCAGGCGCCGAAGAACGTCACGGCGGTTGGGGGGCGCTGGACCGCCGACGATAACGCGGAGACACCTGACACACTTGAAGTCGTCTACGAATATCCTGGATTGGTGCTGAGTTGGACGCTGCACCCTAACGGTCGGCCAGGCTATGAACACATGGGTAGCAGCGTCATCTTCGAGGGGAGTGAGGCTACGCTTGTGACCAACTACTCGAAGCATGAAGTCTGGGTCAAGGGGAAGAAGGAAGAGAACTTCACGCGGCCGCCGCAGAGCATTCCAGATTCGCCAGGGCACATTCGGGAATTCCTGGACTCCATCAAGTCCAGACAAATAACGACGTGCAACGTTGAGTACGCGCACCGGCTGAATAAAGGCGGATTGCTGGGCAACATCGCCTTCCGAACGGGCGAGCGAATCTACTGGGACGACAGCAAAGAGAGAATCAGCAATAGCTCAAAAGCCAATAAGCTGGTGACCCGCCGTTACCGGAAGCCGTGGAAATTGGTGTAGGTTAAAGGACTCTGGACTCTTGCGAGTCCGGTCAGAACGTGTGGTCGAGGCCTATGAGGGCGCGACGCCCGTAGTCCGGGTACCCGACTACAGTCGAGTAGGCCTTGTCGGCGGCGTTCCTCACTTCGGCGTAGATGCGGGTTTGCTTGCGGATTCCAACGCGGCGCCCCAGGCTCAGGTCGATGTTGTTGAAACCGCCGAGCGGCTGATTGACGGGTGGATCGGCAAAACGCAGGCTCTGGTACGAAGAGATGGATTTCCAGAAGAGGCTGAGATCGAAACCCCATCTGGAGGCTGATATTCCACCGCCGGCGATTGCGCGAGGAATCTCAGTGTCCCGCCTCATTATGTTTCCGGTTGCGATCCGCGCGGTCATGGCGGTGAGGTTGACAAATACCTGGATCGTGTTTCTCAAGCGGCGCGAGCGAAGGTCGATTTCCACCCCTTTGGTGTCCTCGTCACGGTTTACATAGAGTTCCATCAGGCGTCCATTGACGGTCCTGACTTGGCCGCTCAGGTTAATCCCGTTTCTTCTTTGCACGAAGAACGCCGAGACGGTCCCCGTCCCGACGCGAGGGTTGGAGAGCCGGAATCCCAGGTCCGCCACGAAACGCCCTTCTTTCTTCGGCTGCTGCAGGTCCGCATCCAGGGTGCCCCGCCTCGGTTCGACCGTCCCGTCGACCAGATTCCCATGTAGAGAGAGGTGGTCGCTGAAGTAGTACGCGGCGCCCAGAGTGGCGGACCATGCCGGAGAATCCCATTGGTTCTTGACGGCAGGGACGTTTCGGTAAGGGGTGGCCGTCTCGTCGATGTTGAACGCCCCGAATTCGTTGATGTAGACCCTTTGATAGCGCAGTCCGCCGTCGATAACAAAAGCCCCCAGGCGCTGCTCGTCCGTAATAGCAAGCGAGTAGGTTTCCAGGTCACAACGCCGGCCCGTGTAAAACCTCTTCCCGTAAGGCGCGACCCAGTGATTGAAATTGGCTCCAGTCCTCAGAACATTTTTTCCGGTCAGGGCGATGGACTGGGTCACGCCCGTAGTCAGTTCGCGATCCCAATCGCGTGTGGCGGTCGTCCCTGACGCGGTCTTAGCCACGTCCGTGTTGTGCCGGTCGCTGTATCCGAGCACAACTTGCGTCGACAGCCGCTTGTTCGGCCGGTAGAGCGTATTCAGCGTGCCGGAAGTCGTCTGAATGGGATCGTACTTCTCCAGCGCGGTTTGAAGTGCCCGGGTGGCAGGAGGGAGTGCCTGAGCCAGACCTCTGCTGCCGCTGATATGAAACAGATTCATCGACAGGGACAGCGTTTCGGACGGCTTCCAACCCAAGCCGGCGTAGTAATTCGCCATTCTCTCCTCCCCGTGCCGCTCTTCTGGACCGTTGGAGCGATACTGATCGACACCCAGGCCGTAGGAGAAGTCCCCTGCCCTGCCCCCGTGAGAAACGCGCGCATGAGCGGTACCCAAGCTCCCGTACTCCATCTTCACTGAGGTTTCCCGCCCCTCATACTGTTTGGGGACCACGTTGATGAGTCCCACCAGCCCCGCGTTCCCGGCGAGCATGGCGCCGCCAGAGCGCATGACCTCGACGCGTTCGATCTCGGCGGCGGACAGGAAGTAAGGAATTTCGTGAAATTCGCGGAAGAGGACGCCGTCGATGGCGTACTCCGGGTAGGGGTATTTCTGACCCCGGAACGAAAGGAATTGTTTTACCTTTCGCCCCCGGGACTCCATCCAGGCGCCCGGCACGAACTGCAGCGCGTCCACCAGCGTCTGTGCATTCTGCACCGCAATCTCTGATTTCGCCACAACGGTGGTGGAAGTCTCAAGCCCGACTGATTCCCGGGCCGGTCTTTCCAGCAGCGAGGGCACTGTTGTGCCCTTGGCGGGCTTCCGGAGCTCCAGCCAGATCCCGTAATTGACGTCGCCTCGCTTGGGGATGCGGATCCGGTAATCCTCAATCTCCAGAGACCGCATGATCTGTCTAAGTTCGGCCGCCGCCTTCTCGATATCGTAAACCGGCTCTTTCCCGTTTCGCCGCTGCCTGTCTCTGACCTGGCGCGCCACCTCGAGAGGGAGATTCTCAGAGAACCCCCGCCCGATGAAAGCGACCCCGCCTGGTTTCAGGACCCGATAGACTTCGCTGAAGGCTTTGTGTTTGTCTTTCCAGAACGGAAAAGATCCCCGGGAGACGACAACCTCGGCGAAGGCGTCGTGGAAGGGGAGAGCGTGGGCGTCAGCCAGGATGGCGCTGACCCGTCCCCGGAATCCCGCATCCTGCGCCCTCTGGAGAAAACCTGCGAACACCGTGGAATCGATGTCAGCATTGACCCAATGCATCCATTTGGTTCTCTTGCAGAGCTCAATGATGAGGTCGCCCGGACCGCCGCCGAGATCGATGCCGGTGCCCCGTTTTTCCCGCAGCTCAAATTCTTCCACAATCTGCACGGAAAGCGGGGAATAGACCGGGGCAAGAGTGCGGCTGATGGTCTCCGGTTCCTGGGCAATGCCAGGAACGAGACAAAGTAAACATACCCAGAGGAAGGCGAAGCCTCGCACCCGAAGGCTCAGAAGGGGCGATGAAAATTGCATTTATTTGATGTTGTCCTAGTTTTCCAGAATGACCTCGATGCCACAGAGCAACGGCGGGGCTCCCACCCCGGGGGAGACAGGCAGGCACTCGACGGTGAGAGCGTCCTTCACCGGGATCCTGGCAAACGTTTTGATGACTGGTTTGTCGACGCCGCCCGCCGCCTGGGCAATGTCGAACCCGCTCAGAACCTCGCGGCCCTGAAGCCGGACGTTGAAGAGCCGCTCGCCCGGCTTCTTGTTTTCCAGCTCGGCAAAATGCAGCTTTACCGTATACAAGGCGGTGTCCGCAGGTTCGCCGGATAGGGTGATGCTGAGTTTGAGCGGCCCGGCGAGCCCGGAGGCCGCCACCCATTCATATCCGTTCGGCTGCAACGTGAGCGCGTGCCGGCGGATCGGGAGCGTATTCGCCGGATCGAACTTAATGGGAAGGTCGGGCGACTTTCCGCCCACGCTGGGAAAATCCAACCAGAGTGCGCCATCGGGCGCAATCCGGTCGCCGGGGGCATTTAGGTTAATGCCAATCCTGTGCACACGCTTGCTGTTCCACTTGAAATCGTTCGTGGTCCAGTACTCCAGCTCGGGCATGTGGATGAACGCCAGCGACGTCTGGTTCTGATACGAGCACTGGCACGTCCGGGTGTAATCCGGCGCATTCAGCACGCCGGCGGCGGCAATGAGATTGGAGGTGCACCCTGACTTGAAACCGCCCAGGTTCCCGGTGCCGCCTTCGGAGGCCAGGTCATAGAACCCGGCGGCCGCGGAACGGAAGGACAGGAGGTGTTCGCTGGCGATGTTATAGTTGCAGCCATACCCGCGCGCGTAGCTCCAGGGCATCTTCTCGCCGGTCACGGGATCTGCACTGAGCTTCGGTTCCCCGGTGGCCAGCTTGTAGGCGGCGTTGTCGGTGATGATCTCGTCATGGTGCAGAATCGGGGGGTTGTTGTATTTGATCGGCCTGTCCCACACGAGGGCTCCGCTCGATGCGACATAGACGGCCATGCGTTCGCCGGTCTCATCCGTGACCATGTCGCGGGAAGGCCGGGTCGCCTGCAATATTCGGTCGCGATCCTGCGAATAGCTCAACCAGCTTCCGAAGACGTCCGTGTTCTTCTCCCACAGGACGCGCCCGGTCTCCAGGTCCAGGGCCAGCATGCGATAGTCCGAGGGTGTCTCCCGGCCGCGGCGCAGCAGCCTTTTTTCGAGCGCTGGCGGCAGTTTGTCGAGGCAGAAGAGGACCTGCTCGCTCGCGGTGATCGCGTTATGAATGAAGCCGTAGCGCGCCTTTAGGGTCCATTTGACCGCACCAGTGTGACGGTCCATGACCACCAGCGACCTGCTGGAAGTATAGTCAAATACCTGTGGTCCGGATTTTTCCTCGTCAGACGCGGCCGCCTTCTTTTTCGGGGTCGCTGCGGCCGGTTCGGATTTTTCCCCGTCGGCTGTGGCCGCCTTCTTCTCCGGGATCGGGACAGTCTCCGGAAATGCGCTCGCGAAAGGCACGAAGTCCCTTCCCGCGATCAACCTGTCCCGCGAGACGCCGATATAGCCCCACCGGGCTGGCTCGGCGCCGTTGTCGGAAGGCAGAGCCAGAAACTTTTTCGTCTCCCCGGTTGTGATATCGAGGGCGTGGCAACGGCTTCCCTGAAGGATGTAAACCCAATCGGAGGTGGCTACGAAATTCGTCCCGCGGGTATTGGCCCCGGGGATGTGCTGCTGGTTAGTAATGACCTTCAACGGGAGGATCTGATGCGTCTCGTCGTAATACTGGCCTGACGTACTTGTTTTGTCCAGGGGCGTTTTCCACAGCATCCTGCCGGTGTAAACATCCCGGGCGCTGATGGCATCGATGCCCTCTATGATCAATCGGCCATCCACGATCTGTTCCGGCGGGCCGTGCCCATGGCGCGGCAGGACATCGACATTGGAGACGCCCCCGAACCAGAGCACCCCGAGGGGGAGCTTGACCAGCCCATCGTCCGATTTCACGGTGTTGGCGACGTTCCCGTACTGGTGCGTCCAGTTGGCGGCCGTGGGTAGTGGGCCGTCTTTGCTCACCACCACGCCGGACGCCAATGGCCGGGCGGACAGCTTCGGGCCGTCGGTGCTCGCAAGCAGCCGGTCAAGGAAGGCTGGCCGCGTGGTGCTCGCTGGCAGCCAGACCTTGCCCCCGTAAGGTCTCACGGCCCGGACCAACTTCTTCATGGACTCGTCCTTCCAACGATCGTCTGCTTCCGCGATCACGATGAGAGAGGCCACGTATGGGGGCGCTTCAAACGTATCTGGGGTCCCCTCGAGAATGTGGACCCGCTTTCCGAGCAACCCCCACTTGTCGAATTGGCGGCGCAACTCCGCTACCCTATCCGCCCCCGATTCCACCGCCACGATATCCAGGTCCGAAAGCCGTGCCAGGGAGGCCAGAAGATCTCCGTTTCCGGCTCCGTACACCAGCGCGTACCCGTTTCTCGCCCCCGTTTGTTCGAGGATGGCGCGTGCCTGTCCGTCGCCTCCCGTTGCGACTTGCGGAGCCCCGGCGCTCTCCGGGTGGGTCCTTACGGAAACGCGCTTCTTTCCGAAGGCGATCAGCTTGCCATCCAGCGTCACGGCGAAGAGCATGCCGTTAGCCGCCACCAGACGTTCGACCTTGCCTTGCACCTTCTGCACCCACGCCGTCTTCAGTCCGCGGGTCTTCAATTCGGGATTCCACAGAAGGTCAACGGCGGCGATCTGTCCGTCGCCTCCCGCGTAGAGCCGCGACCCGGCGCCGATCAGGTCACCCGTCGCATCCACCGTCAACGTAAATTGCGGCTTCGCGGGCTCCCGCGCATCCAGGATGCCGATCGAGTCGCCGGACGTGTAGTAGGCATCCCCAGCCAGAACCGGGTACTTGCCGGTTCGGCGTGCCACCATCTTGCCGCTTTGCACTTCGTACAGGTCTGTGTCGCGATCCCGGTAGTGATTGAAGAAGCGGCGCTCGTCGGCTGCCACGAAGGCACCGCCGGTCTTGTTGTTCGTGGCCAGGTGATAGTACAGGAGCTTTCCGGTGTGGCGGTCGAAGCAGGCCGGCACGGACCGACCGCCGGATACGAGCAGCCGGTCGGCAAGGGCTACCATCGCGCCCTGGGGCGCTACCCCGGCAAAGGCCGGAGAGTTGTGCGGCTGGGTCTGGTAATCCGCGCCGGTGCCTTCGTTGCGCCAGATAATCGAGCCGTTCTCCGCGTCCAGAGCGTAAATGAAAGTACCCATTAACGGCCATATGCTGGCGGCGAAATACACCTTATCCCCGTACAGGACCACGCCGCCCCGTGCGGGCCAGGTGGAAATCAGCCGCTTGTTGCCCAGGATTTTCCGGTCCGTGGGCCCGCCCCGGAATTTCCAACGCAGCGCGCCGGTGTCCGCAGCCAGGCAATAGAGATAACCGTCGTCGCTGGTGAAGTAGAGGCGGTTGCGCCCTCCGGCCAGCGGAAGGCGAACCGGCCCGTCGGCAAAGAAGGTCCATTTCTCCACCCCGGTGTGTATGTCCAGGGCCACGACTTTGTCGCGGTCATTGAAACCGATGTACAGGGTATCGCCCAGCACGATAGGCTCGAACACCCGGTCGAGCGGCATGAGGTCCTGATTCAGGGCGTCGTCCCAGACCGGTTCCCGTTGGGAATACTGCCGGATCCATTGGGGATGAAGCTCGGCGGGCAGTTCTTCCCGAGAGAAAGCCGTCCGTCCGGCGTCATTGCGCCACATGGGCCAGTCGCTGGCCGCGACCGGCGGCGAAAGAGCCGCAATGATCAATGTTCCCAGAGCAACGAACAGCTTCACCGCGGGGCCTCCAATTCTCGCGCGTCGGGCAGATACTCGACGCGGTCCGCATGCTTCGCGATTTCACGATCGTGTGTCACCAGCAGGACCGACCCTCCCGTGGAGACATATTCCTTGAGATAACCCAGCACGATTTGTGCGTTCTCGTGATCCAGGTTCCCGGTGATTTCGTCGGCCAGCAGGATCTTCGGTCGAAACAGGAGGGCTCGCGCCAGCGCCGCGCGCTGCTTTTCTCCGGAGCTCAATTCGGCTGGCGTGTGGTCGAGCCGATGCTCGAGGCCGAACTGCACGGCGAGCGCCCGGCCCCGGCCATCTTTGTTAGTCCGTCCCTGAGCAGCTTCTGGTGCGAGGATATTCTCCAGGACGCTCAGATAAGGTATGAGGTGATATTGCTGAAAGACGAACCCGATGTTTTGCGCCCGGAAAGTGGCGAGTTGGTTTCGCGTCATGGCTTGTAGATCGTGGCCGTCGAGCAGGGTCTTGCCCGAGTCGGGGCGCAGCAGCCCGCCCGCGATCAGAAGACAGGTGGTCTTGCCACAGCCGCTGGGCCCTTGCACGGCAACAAACTCACCCGCGCGGACTGTCAGATCGATCGGCGCAAGGGCCGTGATCAGCCGATCGCCCTTGGGATAGGTTTTGACTACTCTCTCGAGCACGAGCATTGCGGTCACTCTTCCCTCAAGACGTCCGCAGGTTCCTGCTGCGCCGCGTAATACGCAGGCGCCCAACTGGCGGCCAGCGACAGAACGACGGCCGTGCAGGAAACCAGAAGGAACAGTCGCGGATCCAGAAACGAAACACTGACTTCCCCCTGCCGGGCCACGCCGATCGAGGTCCCCAGAACGTATCCTGCCAACCCGCCGGCGCAGCCCATCAGCAGGGCTTTGGTCAGGAACAGGCGGATTATCGTGCGTGCCCTGGCGCCGAGGGCCCTCAAAATACCGATCTCGCTGCGGCGTTCCCGGACATTGGTGTAAAAAACCAGGCCGACCCAGAGCGCACTGGCCAAAAGCACCAGCGGCACCAGGATGGAAGAGAATTTCTCCTGCTCGTCGCGGAGCTGTCGCCGATTGCCCACCTCGGCCGCCAGGGCGTCTTTAGCCTCCTTCGAGGCGCGGTCACGGGCCTCGGCGCGGGTGAGCACTTTGGATCCTTCCTCGATTACCTGAGCACCTGGCAGAACGGATGCTACGTCCCGCCGGACATTGGCCAGTTCGTTCCCGGCACAGAGGCACTTGAGAGCCAAAATGGCATTGATCCGGCCGGGTTTACCCAGTATTGCCTGCGCCTCGGCCAGATCGATCCAGATAGAGATATCGTCCTTGGAGCCGCGTTCCTCGTTGCACTGGCTAACCGTGAACGTTCGCCCGAACAGGCCGATGCGGTCCCCTGCCTTGAGCGCAAGACTTTCGGCAAGCTCGTGCCCGACGACGGCGTGCCCCTTCTTTACCGCGACGAGGATGGGCTCTCTCGCATCGCGGAACATAGACGGGACCTCGCCGCGCGTCCCGATGAGCATGATGGTGCGCTTCCTTTCCGGCCACAGGATCTTCTCCTGCAGGCTCGGCAAGAGGTGGCGGATGGTCACTATCTTCGCTTCGGCCAGCCGGGTCGCGTACGTGTCCGGCATATACGCGGAAACGGTTTCGTCCGCGTAGAAGTCGGATATTTTCTGATTGCCCGGAATGATCAGTAGGTTGAAGCCCAAATTCTTCATGATCTTCCGGTAGTCGTCTTCCAGCAACGCCATTCGCTTCCGTGTCTCCTGCTCTTTGCGGGCCACGATAACTTCCGTGCGCAAGTCGTGGAGCCTGAGGAGCGTCATGGCCCCGGTGAGGACCGCGACCGCCAACGTGACGGCCACCATGCCGGAGGCGAAGTTCGCCTTCCTTCGGACAATTTCCTTAAGTACCAACTGCCAGACGCTCATAGTTACTTACCCGCGGGACGTTCGTTTCTTTGCCTTCACGGTCAGGAAGGCGGAGAGAGCCAGGAGCACCAAGCCGGCCGCCCCACCCAGATACAACACGTTGCGCACAAGCTGGCTAACACCCGGGCGCGGGGCTTGCGGCGGGGCGGCAACGGAAGCGGTGCCGGCACGGCCCGCCGGTGGCGCTATCTTGCACTGGGCCCCCGGCAGTACGGGATCGGCGGCAGGCTGCGGCACGGCGGTTTCCGCCTTCTGCTCCCTAATAAAACCACTCAGCCCGGTGAGGGGCAATTCCGGATCTTTCACCATTCGGCCACCAAACGGCCGGGACCAATCCGCGGAAATCAGCAGATCGGTTCCAGGGCTCTGGGCCTTGATCTCGCAGGAACACCAGGCAAGCATCGACGCGCAAGCTTCTCGTATGGTCTTCTCCTGAATCCCGTTGCCGACCAGCGCATAAAGAGCGCGGCCTCGGCCAAAGACTGGAAAAGCCATCGGTTCGTCGTACCGTGCGAGGTCAGGCTCAGACTTCAGGAGAGCCCTCACCAGCAGATCTTCGTTCGGGTCGTCACGCGCTATTTCCATCAGGCCGAAACGCACGGGGTAGGTCTTGAAATCCGTGATGTCGACCGGGTTTCCGTTCACGTCGACACCGGTTTCAGGAATTCGGAGCGTAGCCGATGCCCGATCCAGGTGGGTTCTGAGAGACTCCAGCGCGCGACGGTCTTTCTGGTCGTGGCCGCTTCTTATCAGGATCCAGACTGCAACTTCACCATTCAAGAGCCTTTGAGCCAGCCGGGATCGGCTGGGCGAATTCAGGATTCGCTTGGCGCTGTCCAAAGTGAGGGGCCCCGACCAAATCGGGGTGCGGGCTTGGGAGTGAATGGGGTAATAAATCTCGACCCAGGGGTATGCAACAATGCTTCGCTGCTCCGCAACGGCCTTCCCCTCCGCCTTCGTGACGTCAACTTCTTTCAGGGAGTAATTGGCGGCGCCGTCTCGTTTCGTCACGGCCTTCTGCAGTAACTCGAATGCTGCCCCCTGCGGGCCGGTCCGATGGTAAACCACTATCTGGTAAGCATCCGCAGGCCATCTTTCCATCGCGTAACGAAAAACCGGCACGTTGCAGGCCTGCGAGTTGACAGACATCCCCGCGGAGGCAATCCCCACGAGCATGAGAACCGAGCGCA
>CAWCAT010000044.1:0-16297 GCA_963793625.1 Bryobacteraceae bacterium
TTTCTTGGAAGAGCGCCAGTTGTTTTCGGAGGAAGAGGTTTTCCGCGCCAGCATGGTTCGGGAGCGTGCGGACGCCAGAACGAACTGGCCGAAATCGATCAGAGCTGCGGTTGCAGTCCGGCAGCAGTGATGCAGAGCCGCACACAAGGCAATGAGGCTGGCATGAACGCTCAGGATCCCACGTTAAGAACGGTTACTGGGACCCGATTTCGGGCTGGGACGAAGTTTTTGCGGAGCACAGGGCTGATTAAAGGTCAATCCGCTTAACGTTTTACACTAATAATCCCGATTAACAAGGGTTGGCAAGTTAAATCTCTGAACTGTAAGGTACTGACACCGCTTGTGATGTGGAAATTTAGCCGAGAGTTAACAGGTTTAGCCTTGTGCACGAAATGTACAAAGCTGAAACTCTGGCCGTTGGACGACTGGAAAGTTTCAGGTATCAAAGCCGGTCAGGAAGACGATGAAAGCGCTGGTTGCCGTGTTACTCCGAGCGGTTTACAGCGATGCCCATCAGTAGTTACGATTTCGATCTCTGAAAAGGATGGAGAGACCAATTGGCAAAGAGCCGGCGAGGTGACGGGACAACGTTGTGGTAGAGAAGATCGGCGCGGCTCAATAATGGCCGAAGAGATGAAAAAAGAGTCGAACACAACATAATCGTTGTGCCCGCGGTTGACTTCTACACAAGGGATCGAGGATGAAACAGCGCAATATGCGGCATGCCGGAATCAGTACGCTAATTGCTGAGACGCTTTTTCTGGCGCCGCTGGTGTTTTCCGCAGAGCCGGCGGTTCCGAAATGGACGCGCTACGAGGCGCGTTTCAAAGCGCTTCGACGTATGCCAACCCGGTGCAGGACGTTGACTTCCGGGTGGAGTCGTCTCGCCCTCCGGCGCGAAACGTACGGCTTATGGCTTCTGGGACGGCGAGAGAACCTGGCGTGTGCGCCTGACGCCCGATGAAATCGGCCGGTGGACGTACCGGAGTTTCGCCTCCGACAAGGCCAACGTCGGACTCCACAACGTCTCCGGCAGCCTCGTCTGCGGGCCGCCGCGCACCAGCGGCAGCCGCTTTGACTTGCATGGCCCAATCGTGATTTCGAGCGACGGCCTTCACCTGACGCATGCCGATGGAACGCCATTCTTCTGGCTCGCCGACACGGCGTGGAACGGAGCCTTGTGGGCGACGCAGGAAGACTGGGATTCCTACATCAAACGACGGAGCGAACAGGGCTTTACCGCCGTGCAATGGGTTGCCACCCAGTGGCGCGGAGCGCCGCAAGGCGACTCTCGGAAGCGCCTGGCGTACACGGGACGGGAGCCGATCACTATCGACCTGGACTTTTTCCGCCAGCTTGAAACGAAACACGACGCACTGATCCGAGCCGGCGTGCTGAGCGTACCCGTGATGCTGTGGGCTATCAACCGCGGCCCAGAAGACGACGTGAATCCGGGGGTGTCGCTGCCGGAGCGGCAAGCGATTCTGTTGGCGCGTTACATGACCGCACGCTGGAATGCGGACTCGGTTGTTTGGTTATTGAATGGCGACGGGGATTACCGCCAGGAGAAAGCCGCACGCTGGCGCGCAATAGGCCGCGGCGTCTTCCAGGAGATCTTGCACGCGCCCGTGGCGATCCACCCCGGCGGCCTGCTCTGGGTAATCGACGGTTTCGCGGACGAATCCTGGCTGAGCATCTCTGGCTATCAGAGCGCCCACGGCGATTCAGAACGCAACTCGCGTTGGATCACATCCGGCGAGCCGGCGACATATTGGAAGCGGGACCGCGCGCGAGCTTCGCTGAGCCTTGAGGCGCCGTATGAATCCCGGCCGCGCCCGGGGCAGACGCAGGCTGCGGGCTACGTGACGCGCCGAAATCACTACTGGTCTATCCTTAACGCGCCCATCGTAGGTATCACTTACGGTACCTCAGGGGTGTGGTCGTGGAGCGATGGTTCTTCCCCTGTGCCCGGACATGGCTCTAAAGCTCCGCCAGCCTGGAAGACCATGCTGGACCTGCCCGCGGCGGGACAGATGACCCTTTTGATTCGTTTCTTCCTCAGTATGGAAGATTGGCGGTTGAGGCCGGCGCCCGGCATACTCTCAAAGCAGCCTGGCGAAGAGGCGGTGAGCCGGTTCATCTCAGCGGCGCAGACCCCGGAAAAAGATCTCACCGTCATTTACACTCCGGTTGACCGCATGATTGCCGTCAGTTCAGCAGCGCTGCGCGGTCGCGTCGCGGGCGAGTGGTTTAACCCGAGAACCGGCGAGCGGACGGCCGCGAGCGGCCATGCAACGGTTTCTTCCGTGCGAATTCACCGCGTCGGCGGATCGGAGACTGGCTGCTCGTTCTGAAGGGGACTAGATGAGAAGCAGAGCAACAGGCTGGCGGCGTTTGCGAGCAGGATGTCGGCGCCTGCTGTGCAGTCGTAGTAACAGACGCCCATCGACCTAGCGCGCGATCGATCTTGAACGCCGTGCGGGCCGAGGCGGTGCCGGAATCGGGATCGTCCTCCGCGGCTTCGCCTAATTCCACATCCACGTCAACCCCTGTCTATTGCATCGCACTTCCTTCACGGGGCTTGGGCTGCTGCAGGCGTCCGTCCCACGCCGGTTCTTCCGATGGCAGCCGGTAGTGCAGCTGTCGCTCGAGGAACTCAAAGCCGGAACGTCCAACCGCTTTGAGCGGCACGTGGCGCCCAAGACGTGCGAAGGCCGATTCGCATCCCGCCCACAATTGTCAGTGTCGTTTCGCCGGCCGCCCGGGTCAAAGCTGGGAGACCGCGTGGATCTATGGCGGCGGGTGAAGCCCGGATCCACAAGATCACTTTCATCGTCACCTTCATCGCCTTTACGAAGACATCAGTTATGCGGTCCGCTGTAACATCCAGGTTGAGGTATGGGGTGTTTTTGTGTGTGTTTTTTGTGTGGAAAGACGACGCGGACGGGGTGATATACTGTGTCTGCCGTAAGGCGGGAGATCGTCCGTGCATGCACCAAGGAGATAGAGACCGAGACTGGAAAGAGGAAAAGGCCGAACTCAGCGCCGTGTTGAAATCGGCCTCATTTGCCCGCGCCCCCAACCTGTGCAGCGTCCTCACATATGTGTGTGAGATGGTGTTCCGTGACAAAGTGACTCCATCAAGGAATACAACGTCGGAGTCGAAGCGCTGAATCGTGGCCCCAACTTCGATCCCAGCAGAGACAGCATCGTCCGAGTCGAGGCTTTACGGCTGCGCAAGCGGCTGGCCCAATATTACAGAACCCAAAGCGTAAACCATCCGATTCGTATCGAAATGCCGGAGGGTGGATATGTTCCGCGTTTCGTGAGGGCCGCGCCGGCTTCAGTCTGTGACTCGGCGCCCTCACGGGAGTCGCCAAATGGGGGGAGCAATGGCAGTTGGGAAACGAGCCCGGCCGACGGAAAGCCGCGTTTCAGCTTGCGCAGGCCGGTTCTACTGTTCGTTTTGGCGTCAATGACAGTCGTCTCGTTGGGTCTTCTGACTTTGGAGGGGCGCTTAGGGGTCACTGCTTCCACGCATCGAGGACTCGGGTCTCATTTGCCGTCATCGTCAGTGATAGATGGCCCTGAAATTCGGATTAGGGCAGGTTTCTTGGGGTCTAGACACATGGATCCCCTCGGCCGTGTCTGGCGTTCAGACGGCTACTTCACGGGAGGTTCGATACTGTCCCGCCCGAACAGGCGGATCTATCGAACGCTGGATCAGGCTTTTTATGAAACCGCGCGTGTCGGCGATTTTCGGTATGATATCCCTTTAAAGCCGGGAGTCTACGAGCTTCACCTGCATTTCGCCGAGACTTTTTACGGGAGGGAACTGAGTCCGACGGCACCGGTGACCGAAGATTCAGCGTTTCAATCGGTAAACGGACCCTGCTGGACAACTTCGACATTGTACCTGATGCGGGCGGTCCCGACACCGCCGATGAGCGAGTATTTACGGATATTTCCCCTGATTCAGACGGATTCCTGCACCTCAACTTTACCGGGAATAAAAACAAGGCTCTTGTCAACGGCATCGAGATCCTTCCCGGTCTCCCCGGAAAAATGCGGCCTGTCCGCATCGTCGCCAGTTCGCAGTCTCAATACGACGAACGTAGTGAGTTGTGGGGAGCTGACCGGTTTTTCCGAGGAGGCGCGCTTTCGAAGACCTGGCGCTCCGTTCAGGGCGCTCCAAGCCCCCAGCTGTACAACTCCGAACGATTTGGCCATTTCACGTACGCGATTCCCGTGGCGGATGGTAAGTACAATCTTCGGCTCCATTTTGCCGAAACAAGCCTTGGTCCTGCGAACCCGCTGAAAGGCGGTGGGGGGGATCGGGTTTTCGACATCTACTGCAATGGGAAAGCGTTATTACAGAACTTCGACGTAATCAAGGATGCACGTGGGGAGAACCGCGCGGTAGACCGGGTTTTTCCCGACCTTAAAGCGAATGCTCAATCCAAGCTCCTGCTGTCCTTCGTTCCCTCTAGCGGTAAGATCTGGGCCTTTGTCAACGCAATCGAAGTGACAAACGGACGTCCCTGAACCGCACGGTTGAAATGATCGGCTGGTTCCATTGAAATGCCGCAGAGGCTGGTGCGTTAATTCCCGTATCCCGAGCCACAGAAGGTTTTCGGAGCCTGTAAGCGCCATAAACGGTGGCGCCGACAACTCGGTTTAACAGGGCTTGGCACGTTAAATCCCTTCACTGTAAGGTGCTGAAACTGCATCTGATATGGGAACCAGACCAATCGTTAACAGGTTTAGCGTTGTGTACGAGACGAACACAACGGAAATTAGACATCTAGGCACGAGAAGACCATATCGGACCCATAGCCAAGGAAGGAATGTATGACCACTGGAAGAACTGCAGGTCAGCGAGTTAGTCGCAGGTTCATAATCTTCGCAATTCTCGCCATTTGCATCTCTACGACGGCTGCAATCGAGTGCTTTGGACAAGCATTCACCGCCAACATCACGGGCCTGGTTGCCGACCCTTCCGGAGCGGCGATCGCCGGCGGAGCGGTGAGGATCAGAAACACGGCGACCAATGAGACGCGCCAGACGAACACGGGCCCAGAAGGCCGCTACACTTTCTCGCAGTTGCTCCCCGGAGGTTACGAGCTAACCTTCGAGGCGACCGGGTTCAAGATGTTCGTGCAGCGCAACCTCACACTCCTGGCCAACCAATCCGCCAGCTTGAATGCCAGCCTGGAAATCGGAGAGATGACCCAGAAGGTTGAAATCAGCGCCGTGGCTGTTCAAGTGGACTCCCAAACGGCCAATCAATCCGTGACCCTGAACAGGCAACTGGTGTTGAATCTACCCACAAATGCCCGCAATCCCTTTGTGCTGGTCCACGCGACGGCAGGAATCTACGCAAGGAGCACCGGCATCGCTCAGAACACGGAAGACCAGAACCACAACCGCATTGGGATCAACGGAGGACGCGAAACATCTTCTCTGGTCATGATCGATGGAGTGTCGGCCAGCACCGGTATGACTTGGAACGGGCTGTTCTACGCACCCTCGGTTGACTCGGTGCAGGAGGTAGACTTGGTCCGCAACTCCTACGAGGCTCAATTCGGCAAGACTGGCGGAGGGGTGGTGAGCATGGTAACCAGGGGAGGGACGGACCAGTTTCACGGCACGGTTTTTGAATTCCTCAGGAACAACAAGCTGGACGCCAATGCCTGGTCCCGTAATCGCCTCGGACAGCCAAACCCCATGTTCCAAAGGAGCCAGTTCGGCGGTAATCTCGGCGGCCCCCTGTGGAAGTCGAAACGGCTCTTTTTCTTCGCAGGCTACGAAGCCCTGCGGCAGGGCAGACCGGAATCCACGAACCCAAATGTCCCAACCTTGATCGAGCGTCAGGGTGATTTTTCCCGGACTTTCAACCCGAACGGCACGCTTGCCGTGATCTACAATCCGTTCAGTACGCGACCCAACCCGGCCGGGAGCGGCTACATTCGTGACGCGTTTCCGGAGAACCGGGTCCCGGCGAGCATGTTCGATCCGGTGGGCGCGAAAGTAGCGGCCCTGTTCGAGCAACCTAATGTTCCCGGCGACGCGATCACCAATGCCCGTAACTATTACGCCGGCGGCAAGCGTGTTTCGATCACGGATCGGTTCGACATTCGCGCCGACTGGGCACACAACGAGAAGCACACCTTCTACGCCCGCTTTTCTGCCGCGCCAAGGGAGAACAGCTATTTTGCGCGTTACTACAAAGTGGCCAACACCGGTCGGGACACCACGGAGCCGCGCCGCCACGTCACTATCGGGAATACGATCGTACCGAATCCGTCCTGGGTGATCAACATCCTGCTCGGACACGGGTTCTGGCGTGAAAAATACTCGTCGCACTCCGGGGATATGGACGGCAGCGAGGTCGGTCTGCCGGCTTCTCTAGTGCGTCAATTCCAGGCCCATACTTTACCGTCTTTCGCGGTAGAGGGCTACGCGGCACTGGGCAATAACCTGCTCCTCGATCAACCCTCAAGGCAGGAAAGCCTCCAGATCAACGTCACCAAAGAGGCGGGTGCGCACAGTCTCAAATTCGGATTCACAGCCGAGGTGGCGAGGATGAACGGCGGCTCGTGGTACTCGGGGAGCTTTAGCTTCAGCCGCGGCATGACCAGCGGACCTGTGGCAAGCACAAGCAGCACAGTTTCCGGGAATGGCTTGGCCTCCCTTCTGCTGGGCACCGGCTCGGGCGGCAACGTGCAACTCGTACCCCTGAGGGCCATCACCAGGACGTATTACGGCGGGTATTTGCAGGACTCCTGGCGGCTAAACAGGCGGCTGACCCTGAACATCGGATTGCGCTACGAAGTGCAGAAGCCGCCGACCGAACGTTACAACCGGTGGAGTAACTTCGATTACAATGTGGCCAACCCCCTCGGCCAAAAGGTTGGGCTTCCCTTGCGCGGGGGGCTGGTGTATCTGGACGAGAACCACCGCTATTCCTGGGATACGGATTGGCTGGATTTCGCTCCCCGGGTCAGTCTTGCCTACAAAATCAGCAACAAGCTTGTCGTCCGCTCCGGCTACGGCATCTTCTACCCTGCCGTCCTCGGTGAAGGAAACATGTCCGGGTTTTCGTCCAATACGCCCTGGATTGCCAGCGTGGGTGGAGATGGCTTGAACCCGAAGGACCTCTTGCGAAATCCTTTCCCAGACTCACTGATTCAGCCGGTCGGCAGAACCCTCGGTCTCATGCAGGACGTAGGCGCGGGAGTTGGCGCGTCTCCACGCAACCTCCCGTCCGCATACATACAGAACTACAGCTTGGATTTTCAATACCAGGCTGACGCGGACACCGTCGTCGAGCTGGGCTACTCGGGCAATCAGAGCCGCAAGCTTTCCGGACTTAGCTTGAACGACAACCAGATCAGCTCCGCTCTGTTGAGTATGGGCACTGGTCTCGATAAACAGGTCGCGAATCCCTTCTATGGATTCATAACGTCCGGGGTATTTGCCGGGCCCACCGTCCCCCTCCACAGGCTGCTGCGGCCTTACCCGCATTTCAGTTCCGTCACCCGCTCTGGGATGACCCCAGGCCTGAGCGCCAGCTACAACGCCATGGTTGCCAAAGTCACGAAGCGCTTCTCGGCCGGCTTTTCCCTAATATCGTCGTACCAGTGGTCTAAGAATATCGATAATGCGACCGCCGGTACAATAGGATCAAACCTTTCGGCTCGCAACAACGAGGACATCAGCATTGAACGAGCCATTTCCACACTGGATATACCTCACAGTTGGGTGACCACCGTGGACTGTCAGTTGCCCTTGGGCAAAGGCAGGAAGTTCGGGAACGATCTACACCCCGCCGCCGATTTTCTGCTCGGCGGGTGGGGAGTTGCGGTCATCGCGCGATTCCAAAGCGGTTTGATCGCAGGGTCGAGCGCGCCAAGCAACATTGGCGCGTATGGTTTTGGCGGGCAGTTTCCCAACATTACCAGCGCCCGTGATCTGGCGGTGGAGAACCGTGTGCCGGAGCGATGGTTCAACACCGCCGCATTCTCGGCGCCTGCTCCATATACCATCGGCAGTGCGCCCCGTAATTTGACGGAGCTTCGAAGCGGCAAAACCGAACACGCGGACGTGGCCATGATGAAGACTTTCCGCTACCGCGATCGGGCCCGGGTGGAGTTCCGAGGGGAGTTCTTCAACATCACCAACACTCCGCAGTTCGGCTCACCGACCACGACGGTTGGCAATGCGAATTTCGGCATGGTGACCAGTACCGTCAATGGGCTCGCCCGCAGCGTCCAGTTTGGATTGAAGATCGACTTTTGAGTTATGTCAACCAGCGACTTGCCGGTGAAGCTCGGCGTATGCGCCATCTCAGCCGGCTTCCCGACGAGCTGAGTTTGCTGCCTGCTCACGGGACCCGTCGCGGCGAACCGGCCAGAGGCGCCGGCCACTCGATGTCTTTTGCCGTGACACACAGGAGGCTTGGTCATGAATAGACGCAGATTCACCCAGACCGGGGTTGTGCTGCTATCCAGCCTTAAGGTCGCGCAGAACCAGACCGGGCCGGTTCCTTCGGTTTATTACGTTAACGGTTATCACGGCGGCGTCCGGGGACACATGCCGCTCGGCTGTTGGCGCGACATCCTGAACCGGATGCGCGAGACCCCACACTGGAAGGTCAGTCTCGAAATTGAGCCGGAATCGTTCCGCTACCTGCGCCGGCGCGACCCCGAAGCGTTCCAGGAGGTTAAACGCTATCTCGAGGATTCCTCGCCCAATGCGCGCATGGAACTGACCGCCGGTACTTACGCGCAGCCCTTCTCTTGGCTGTTCGGGGGTGAAAGCTGCATTCGCCAGTTTGCGCTCGGGCTCAAGGTACTGCGCGAGTGTTTCCCAAAGACCACGGTGGAAACCTACTCCGTTCAGGAGCCGTGCTTCACCAGCGCGCTGCCTCAGATACTGCTCTCGTTCGGCTTCAAGAGAGCCGTGCTGAAGAACAACACCGGATTCGCCGGCTACATGGAGGGCATCGACGCCGGCATGGTCCGCTGGGTCGGGCCAGACGGGAGCGCTATTCCGGCCGTGCCGCACTATGCCTCGGAACAGTTGCTGGCGGTGTGGACCACGGATTCCGAACGCGCCACGGAAGAGTACGCGCGGCGTTGCGTGGCAAACGGGATCAGGAAGCCGTCCGGCATGGCTTACCAGGACCTCGGTTGGATGGCCCACCCCCGCGTGAACGGCGAACATGTGCGCTTTACCACTTGGCGCGAGTATTTCGATGCCATCGCGCCGAAGCCGGAGAAGGACTACGTCGCTTCGCAGGAGCACGTCCGCGGCAACCTGCCCTGGGGTGCGACGACTATGCAACTGATCGCTGAGCAGATGCGCTCGGCTGAAAACCGGCTCGTGATGGCCGAAAAGCTAGCCGCAATGGCTTGCGCGCTGCGCGGCCTGTCTTTCCCCGAAGTACGCCTGGCCGAGGCTTGGGAGAACACGCTCGATTCCCAGCATCACGATGCCTGGGTCGTGGCAAAGTCCGGCCGCGGCCGCCGTAATTGGGCTTGGCAAGTGGGCGCGCAGACGTGGATTGCGGAACAGATCTGCAGCGAGGTAATCGGCGACTCTTGCGAGGCGCTGGCGGCCGGAACGGGCGCGCCGGCCGCAACGCCCGCCGGCACGCGGAACGTTCGCGTGTTTAGCACCTCGCCGGATGAGCGGACCGCCATCGTCGAGCTTCCCATCACGGCCGACATCGGAACGCGGAGCTTCCGCGTGATCGACGATCAGGGCCGTGAGATTGGTTCTCAATTCGTGACTACCCGCAAGTATCTACCAGCGGATTTGGTGAAGGACCTGACTCGGAAGGGTGCGGTGCACCCGCCGGCTGAGGGCGTACGGCCCACCCAGCAGTGGCGCATGTCGGGCAACCCGGCGAGCCCGCCGGCGATGGAGTTGCTTCCGGGAGAAAGCTTCAACGCCGGCCATCTGTTATTTCCCGCCGTGCTACCATCACTGGGCTTTCGCACGTACCGCGTCGAGCCAGCCGGTGACCCGAGCCCGGCTTCCGGAGGGGCCAAGGCGGAGGCAAGCTCGGATGGCACAGTCGCTGTTGAGACCGATCTCTATCGCATCCGCCTCGATGCGCGGCGCGGCGGCGTCTTCGCCAGCCTGTTTGACAAGCGGCTTCACGCCGAGCTTGTGGACAGTTCCGCCGAGCGCCGTTTTCACGAGCTCCGCGGCTACTTCATCAGGGAGAAGGCCTGGCTGAGCAGCACGGACTCGCCGGTTACCGTCGAGATCCTGGAGAGCGGTCCGGTTCGCGCACGCCTCATCCTTTCGGGTAGAGTCGGGTCATGCCCGTTCCGCACGATGTTGACCGTTGCGCAAGGCCAGCGGCCCATTGACCTGCAGACTCGGTTCCGATTCCCGACAGACACACGCATCGGCGATCCGTGGCAGGTTCCGGCGGGGCAGGGGCGCAGCGAACGGCGGCGTTCCTACCATGACGACCGCTGGAAACTGCAAGCGTTCTTTCCTGTGGCCTTCCGGCGTCGTGTCGTCTTTAAAGACGCTGCCTTTGACGTTTGCCGCAGTCAACTAACCGACACGTTCTACCAGCGCTGGGACGAGGTGAAGCACAACGTCATCCTGAACTGGATCGACGTATTCGACGAAGAGCGCAAGGCCGGGCTCGGAGTGTTCACCGATCGCGTCACCACTTACGTGCACGGTCCCGATTACCCGCCCGCGCTGGTGCTGGCCTGGGGTTCGGACGCGCCCCCATTCTGGGGCGACTCTCCGCTGGAGGGTGAGCACGAAGCCGGATACGCCATCGTTCCTCACGCCGGCCGATGGGACGAGGCAGGATTGTGGAGCGCCTGTCGCAACTGGTGCGAGCCGCCCGTTCCGCAACTGATGATGGGCAAGCCAACTGCGAAAGACTCGGCCGCTTCGCTGGTGAAGTTGTCCGGCAAGGGTTTCGATGTTCCGACGGTCGTGGTGGAGGGAAGAGATCTGCTGGTGCGGCTCTTTAACGCGGAAGGCGGCGAGAATCCGTGCGCCGTCTCACTGCCCGTCAAACCGGCAGGCGCCGAACTGGTGGAACTGGATGGCCGCAAGATTCGCGACCTTCCGGTAGAGCGGGCCGCGGGAGGCCGCTTCCAAGTGGCGGTGGCAATGCCGCGCTTCGGCGTTCGCACCATCCGGTTCAGGGGCGCAGGGCGTCAGACTCGAGTCGAAACGGCGTTGTGAGGGAGATGAGAACTTATGATCCGGGAACACCTATTCGCCGCATTGGTGTTTGCGGCCGTTCTGACGCCGTTCGCCTCCAGTTCCAGCCTGGCGCAGGACCGGCCGCTCGCTTCAGTGGAGGCCCGTCGGGGACCCGATTTCCTTAGCCGGGCCGTCATCTACCAGGTTTGGATGAGGTCCTTCACACCGGAGCGCAGGCTTGCCGCAGTCGCTAGGAAACTGCCCTACATCGCGGATCTGGGCGCATCCATCGTGTATCTCAGCCCGATTCAGGAAATGTCCCAGCTCAATGGGTTCACCAACCCGTACCGGATCAAGGATTACGATCGCGTTGACCCGGAATATGGCGGCGAAGACGATCTGCGAGCGCTGGTCATCGAGGCGCACCGGCTCAAGCTGAAGGTCATCATGGACATCGTCTATTTCCATACTGCGCCCGACAATGTCCTTATCACGAAGCATCCGGAATGGTATAAGTACACACCCGACGGCAAGATTCAGCTCGGGCCTTGGCGCCTCCCGGTGCTGGACTGGAGCAAGACGGACTTGCGGAAATTCGCAATTGCGAATCTGGTTCACTGGGTTAGGGACATCGGCATCGACGGGTTCCGCTGCGATGTGGCTGGCAGCGTTCCGCTGGATTTCTGGGAGCAGACCCGCAAGGTGCTGGACAAGGTGAATCCGGAGACAATCATGCTGGCCGAATCGGAGAAGCCAGCGGAGCAACGGATGGCCTTCGACATCAGCTACAACTTCCAGTATCACCGGATGTTGGAGCGCGTCTTCCGCGAGGGGGAGCCGGCCACTATGGTCCGCGCGCAGTGGGAGGAAACACACGCGGCGTTTCCGCGTGGAGCGCGCCTGCTGCACTACAACGATTGTCATGACCTGAACCGCGCCGCAGTCGTTTACGGAGAAAAAGGGGACTACGCGGCCTCGGTCCTGAACTTCACGCTTGACGGCATACCGTTCGTGTACAACGGGCAGGAGCTCGGGGACACGACGGCCACAGATCACCAGTCCCGAATGCCGATCCGCTGGGAGCTCGACAATGTCGAGGGTCAGCGTGGATCCACGCTCGCCCGGCCGCAGAAATTGAAGCTGGCGAAGTTCAAGCGCTTGTTCACGCTGCGGCAGCAGCAGCCGGCACTGACGGCCGGCGATGTCGTTTGGGTCGAGAATAGCCGCCCCGACAGTGTTGTGAGCTTTGTGCGGCGAACCACGGGAGAAGAGGTTCTGGTCCTGGTCAACGTCACTAACCGGATCGCGGGCGGCGCCGTTTACGTGTCCCCTGCGAAATACGCAGCGGCAGCCGTTCTGTTGTCCGGCGAACAATCCAGGCTTGCGGTTGAGGGCAAGAGCCTGCAATTCCACCTGGGTGCATTCGATTATTTGGTCGTTCGGGCCGCCTCGGGAGCTTCGGCCTCAAACGACTAAAGGACTCAACAAGCAATGGCGCGATTTCTGAACAGCACACACGAGATGGTCCATTCCAATGTGGCGACATCATGGACGGTGGATTACAAATGACGAGGCGAAAGCTCCTGGGCGCCGGCGCGCTGCCTGGTCTTGCATTGACCCCGCATCACGCCGCAATGCATAGCGGCGACGTCGAACTGGGACCGGATCTGGCCAACTTGGACAGCTTCATGCGATGGGTTGCCGCCCAGAACCGGCAGTCCATGTCGTTCCTGTCTCCTCACTGGAAGTCGCTCGAGGAATGGAAACGTTCGGCTCGCGAGCTGTATCTCCAGCGGCTGAACTACTCCCCACTCGCTAAACCGCTGGTGGGTGCCGTGATCGAGAGAACGGAGCGTGACGGTTTTGATGTCGAGAAGGTCCGGATCAGCGGAACCGAAGCGTACGATATTCCCGCGCGGTTGCTGCTGCCGCGGCCTCGCGCCGGCCGGAGGCCGGGCATTCTGGCGCTGCATTGCCACAGTGGGCGCTACGTCTGGGGCCATCAAAAGGTTGTAAGCGAGCCGCAAGAAAGTGGCGCCTTGGCCGATTTCCGGGGTGCCGCTTACGGCCGCCCGTACGCGGAGATACTGGCCCGCAATGGCTATGTCGTCCTGGCGATCGATGCGTTCTATTTCGGGGAGCGGCGGCTGCGGCCGGAAGAAATCGACCCGAACACAGCAGCGGCTCCGATACGCATCCGACTGGAGGCGCTGCGCGCCATGAAACCGCAAACCTCCGAGTCGATGGCGGCCGTAAACAGCCTTTGCTGGGAATACGAAGGGCTCACAGCGAAGACCATATTCGCGGCAGGGGCAACTTGGCCGGGGATCCTTGTCTGGGACGACCGGCGTGCGCTCGATTACCTCGTGAGCCGGCCGGAGGTCGATTCTGCCCAGATCGGGTGCCTTGGGCTGTCGATCGGCGGATTGCGATCGGCCTACTTGGCGGGAGCAGATCCGCGGATCAAGGTGGCGTGTGTGACCGGCTGGATGACGGAGTTCGCCAGTCAAATGCGAAACCACCTGCACGGACACACCTGGATGGTGTATGTCCCTGGTCTTTACAGGTCTCTCGATTTGCCGGACATCGTTGGGATATCGGCGCCATCCGCGCTTCTTGTGCAGCAATGCCGGCGCGACAAGCTGTATCCGGCGGCGGCAATGGAGTCGAGCGTGGGGAAGCTTTCCCGCATCTATGCCAAGGCCGGAGCCGGTGAGCGATTCCGTGCCGCCTTTCACGACGTGCCGCATTCGTTCACGCCTCAGATGCAGGATGAGGCATTCAGTTGGTTTGCCAAATGGCTCTGAGGAGGCCGTGCGCGCCCGGCCGGTTAGGATGCGGGTTGCCGGGTATGCGGCCTTTCCCGTGGTTTAGGTAAGTACGACTGAGAAAGATGAGATACAGGATGGCGCACTTCAAACTGTCTAGGTATTTGAGCCTGAAGCATCCGCTTGTGCTAACTTTGTTCACTTGCGCCTGGTGAGCACCGCCGACGCCGCGGGCAAAAACCTGATTCCCTCAGTTCGCCGGCACGCGACCTTGCCCTCACCTCCATGGCCTTTACAGACGAATTGTGGGACGAACGGGCGGGGCTGTGTTGGTTACCTACTCCGCGGGCCTACGGTAAGAGGCACGGGGTCCGGGAAACCGCTTGGTATGCCGTCGGCTTGTTGCTGCGCGACCGCCCGGGCGACTTGCCGCGAGCCATCCGCGCACTCAACGCCGTGCTAGACAACCAGTTCGACGAGCCCGGCAGGGATTACCACGGAACGTTCGCGCGCGCTCCGGAGGATCCGCGCCCAAACGAGAAATCCAAAATCCAGCAGGAATATGACGCAAATTGGCGTCAGATGACAGGCACGACATTCCCGATCGTCCTGGAAGAGTACCAGGATCGCCTGCCCAAGCCTTTGGTGAGCCGGATCGAGCAGAGCCTGAGTAAAGCCGCGGCGGGCGAGGAGCGCAGGGGCGTCTCGGGGCGAGCTACACCAACATTGCGCTGCTGCATGCGTTCTTGCTGGATTACACCGGCTCGCGGCTGAAGCGGCCCGAGTGGACTCGTCGCGGAATAGAACTGGCAGAGCAGGTCTATGAGCTCTTTAAGGTCAACCAGACCTTCAATGAATTTAACGCCCCCACCTATTACGGCGTCGATCTTTGGGCACTGGCACTTTGGCGCGCTCGGGCGCCATCGCCCGTCTCCGGGAACTCGGTACGGAGATGGAGGCGGCGCTGTGGCGTGACCTCGCGCGCTTCTACCATGCCGGGCTGCGAAACCTGTCTGGCCCGTTCACGCGCACCTATGGCATGGACATGCCGCACTACGTCAGTATTACTGGAATGTGGTTTTGGGAGTCTCTCGGACGGGAGTACGCGCCTTTCCCGAAACCGGGCGAGCCGGAGATCCGCACCACTTCGCAGGATTTCATGTGGGGCGCGTGCGTGGCAATTGTGGGCACGAAGATACCGCCCGACGCGCTGCCGCATCTGAGGTCTTTCCAGGGCGAACGTCAGGTCGAGCGCGTGATCGGCAGTAGGCTGCGGCTCCTGGCGACGGCGTGGTTCGGGGAGGCGTTGATGCTCGGCGCCGAAGAAACGAGCGGAACGCGAGGCGCTGGCGGCCAGTTCATTCCCGCTACGGCGTACTGGAGAACCCCAGACGGCGGCAACGGCTGGTTCCGGCTGGCCAAGTCGTCTCCAGTGGATGCCCGCGCCACGAAGGAGACTCTCACCATTTCCTCTACGGGTGACGCCGTCTTTGAGGTTTAGGCGCACGGCCTCGACCTGAAACTGATCCGACGGGACCGCTGGAGTATTTACCGGTCTGGTTGTGGATATTGAAACCGACGCCAAGGAGTTCAGCGTTTCCCAGGGCGCGCGATATCCAGAAATTGTCTACCCGCGAAGCAACGAAATATACTTCCAGATACAAACGGCTAACTGAGGGCGAATGTTTTCTGGCAAGCCCATTCATGCCGTAACGTCCAATAATTCAAACCGCCGACATACCCTTGGTCTAAGGACATTGCGTTGTGTGTCAGATTGCTAGAACCCAGCGGAAGGCGGGCTTGCAACCCGCCTCTCTCGCACTTGCATCCGGAACCCAATTGCTGACCTGCGCACACCCGACGTTATGTAATTCGACCCGGTGCCAGGTACTACCTTGAAAGATTGCAGTTGTTACCTGCACGGGTGGGGTTCATGGCAGCGACCAGCATGAACCGTTGCGGGGCGACAGTGCGTATTGTAGCCCGAGCCTCTGCCAATCAAGCTAATACTTATTGCGAGTTTCTCCGTAACCTTACTCGCAGCTGCAGTCTTTAGACTGTGGGGGAAATTGTGGGGACCGCATCCAAAAAACAGCCGCATTCGAGCGTAAACCAGCGTAATGCGGATGTGTCGTAAGCCTTTGGATTGCAGTGACATAAGCTTGCTTTTCAGTCACTTGCGAAAACCGCTTTTTGTGTTTGACACGCAGGAGGTCACAGATTCGAGTTCTGTCGGGCCCACCACGTTTTCAATAACTTACAAGGCTCTACGCCAACAACGGGGGAGACCCCCGGATCCCAGACTGATTCACGAACATAATACCTTAACGCGCATA
>CAWCAT010000045.1:0-65486 GCA_963793625.1 Bryobacteraceae bacterium
TTTCCGAAATTGAAGGTTGTCGGGTTGGTGTTCCAAGTGACGAACTGGTTCGGGACGCACCACCGGTTTCGGCAGGAAGCCGCCCTCTGTGCCAATCTGGATGAAAGCGGGACCGGCCGTGAGTGGATCCGGCACACCGCCTTCCCGTCCGTCCGGCGCAAGGACCATTTTGACTTCGGTCTGCCCACCTCGGGGTGGTGACCGGGACTGCGGCGTCTGCTTGGTAGAGTTGCAGATTCCAGAACCGGTCATGCGCCGCGTTCAGCACGCCGGAGGCGATAGGCCTTCGCGTCCACAGTGACAGTCGGGTACACGGTACCGTTCACGACCGGAGTGTCCAGGAATGCTTCCGCCCCCCAGGATACGTTGGGTGTTCCGGGTATTACAAGGCGGCTCGGGCCCTCCGGCCACGTAGTACGGGTTCGCGACCGGTGGGAACAAAATATTGCTTGTCGGCGGCCAGAACCAGGGCCCATACATCCAGCGGCCCATCGGAGCCACGCCGGAAATGTCGTATGGGTTCTGGGCCGGCATGTAGAACATGCGGGCCACCAGAGGTCGCCAGTATTCGGCTGCCGATGCCGCCGATTGCTGCCGTACCCGTCCCCCAATTCCAGGTCGGATCCGTGGCAAGAACGTTTGTGGCGTCCACGAACGTTTTGTCCTGAATGATCAGAGGAATCGTGTCAGTCGGGGCCGGGGATCGTTCCGGCATTGAACGTTCGCCCAGCCAGCGGATCCGCCATCGATCAGAGCCTGCTCCATCGGGTCCGTGATCACGTATCCGGCGGCTTCGCCGGCGTACACGTTGAGGCGCGTGATGCCGAAAGCATGATCGTGGTAGAACATCAAGCCGCGCGCTTTGCTGGTTGGTGTAGTAGAAGGTTTGCGATCCGGGACCCGGATCCGGCATGTCGGGGACGTTTGACACGCTGACGCCCTTGGCATAGTTCGTCGCTTCGCCCGCCGGAGTGATCCACTGATGGGGCGTACCATCGCTGATCCACGGAGTCTTGCCGCCATGCAGATGCAGGGTTGCGCGGTTTTCCGCATAGCAACTTGGAGGTGTGGGTCCGGTCTTTGGGCAGATTGCATCGCCTTTCTGCTTCCATCCAGCCACTGGCCGGCCCTGGCCCGGCCCCCATCACGGTCGGATCCACTGGCAGGAAGTGCTGCCCGCCGGACCCGTGGGAAGAGCTTGTTGGTGAACTTGATGCGCACCGGCCGGTCCTTCTGCGCAACGATGACGGGTCCCAGGTAATGGAAGACTGGCTTGCTGTGGGGTCTGTGGTGTTGGTCTGCCGATAGCCCCGCAGTTTGGTCGGGGGGAAGGACTTGAATGCATTTGTCTCGTTGTACTCCCCGAGTTCGATTTCGTAGTAATCCGATCCCGGGTACTGTCACATCGTGTCCGGAATCGCAACGGGGATGTACTGGCCCGAGGTTTTTGCTTCTGGCAACCGTAAGCCCAGGCAGCGTGTCAACGAATTTGCGAATTCCGCCGGTCACACTATTACCCAAGATCGCCGGCACTGCCTCGGCACCTGTGCCGGCAGGTGTGCCGGTGTCAAGTATCGTGATCACGGGAGCGGCAACGTATAGGTGCCCGGCTGGGAGCGTACAGGCCAGTTATTACGCCACCAGTCAGCTGCTACTGTAAGAGGTCACGGGCGTTCCTGTCCCGAAATCCGCGACAGTCGCAGTTGGGTTGATATACCCGCTGCCTCCGGTAGATCGTAAAGCAATCAATAGGCCGCTTAGGAAGTGGGCTGTTCGCCCAGTTAGGGTAGATCACCGAAATAGTCCGGCACTCCGCCTTGCATCGGCGACGCGGCAAGCTTGAATTCCCGCGGCTAACGCGGCGGCACGCTTGGCTTTAGCGCGTTTCGCCGCCGCTTTTCGATCGGCTTGCGTGATCCGTTTCTTCGCTTGCCCGGGTGGTACGTTTTGGTTGCCGTTTTGCGCCTGCGCCTGCTCGATTCGAAAAGTAAGAGCAGCGACTACGCAGATCAACGGTATGAAGATTGAAAGTTTGTGTCTGTGCATGTTCTCCACTCCATCCTGTTTTCTTTTGAATTGAACCTTCGTTGCACTGCCGCATTGGCACGGACAGCTTCGGGTCGGGGCACCACATGGATGGTCGTTTTGAACTCAAGTGATCGCATTGGATACCCCTTCGCTCAACGCCACTTCAAGACCTTGTTAAGTCAATTGACAGATAGAAATAAGGATTTTGACCGCCAGTGTCAACACAATTCCTCAAGAAAGTATCAAGAAAAAATCAGGAAAAGTATCTTTATTCGGCAACTTTATTTCATTTAGAGCTGTATATTAATAAGTCAAGATGTCCGCAGCGACTAACAATAGATCTATCCGGTTTCGGGTTCTAGTTACTAACAGTGACCGATCGGACTTGTAATGGGGGTGCATGGGACAGGTGTAGTAAAGCACCTGATTTAAGGGATTAGTAGGCTTGTCGGGAGCCTCCCGCCGGTGGGTGAAATAACCGGCGAGGAAGGCCCCCGTCAAAAGTGAAGGCTGAGGACGAGTCTTGCGGGTGTTGACATGTTGTTGGTCCTTTCGCGCGTGACGAATCCGATCCGCGGCCACGGACCGGATTTGTCGTGCGCTTATTGCAGACGGATAGCCTAGATGACAACTAGTGGCCGCATCATGTCGTGTTCTTCATGCTCCAGGATGTGACAGTGCCAGACGTACTCGTGACCGCCGGTTCTATTGCTCTCCGGTACGGAGAATGGCAGGTCATTCGGAAGATCGAACTTCATGAGCAGTGTGATGCACTCGCCGGGATGGCACTTCACTGTTTCTTTCCAGCAGAGTTCCTCTAACTCCGGCCCGCGAGCAGGCCCCGTAAAGTACAGGCACGCCAGCGAATTTGGCCACGTTGAAGGGTTGCCGCTGAAGAATCTGAACGTTCACCAAATGGAAGTGCATCGGGTGGGTATCCGCCGTCAGATTGAAGATCCTCCAAACCTCCCAGGTCCCGTGGTAGGACTGTCCTCAGTGACTGGATCCGTATAGGCTCGGCCGAATCCGTTGCCATTCAGCGAAGTGGCCGTCCCGAGCAACTGCATTAATCTGCCGTTAAGGTCGAACGCCTCGTTCAGTGTCAAATCGCGTATCTTCGCCACCTTCGCGCCATCGTTCAGCGTTTGACCAACCGTCGGCACCGCCAAAGCAGCGGACAGGTGCCATCGGAGTCACCGTCACAGGCAAGGCCGGTTCGGGGGCCAGTCCGGTCAGGACCGGGGTGGGCAGCGCTGCAACTCCATTGGTAGCATCAACGTTGATTCGCAGAATCTGCCGTGTGTCGGGCCCCGTGCCGGGCTTGGGCTGCACCGGGTTCTTAGGGTTGCCCAGATAAAAATCATTGATCGGAGCGCCGCCCGGGAACGGAGATGGGGAGTCATTGTAGAGGATATACGACTTGCCGTTGTCGGCGGCCGGAATAGTGATGAGGATGTCGGCGCGTTCCGCCGGACCCATAAGCAAATTCCCTGTCAGTGTTACCGGGTTAAACGGAACAGGCGACGTGAAGTTCACCGGCTTCGTCAACCAACCGGCTTCCGCTGCCACCATGGTCATAGCCGGACCGGGAAGATTCACCGGGAAATTGCTTATTGCATTCAGGGTGATGCCATCCTTGGTCGCGTCCGCCACAAACAGGTTTAGGTTTAGGAAACGGGCGTTGCATGCGTTCAGGACGCGCAGGCGGTGGGTTCCCGGCTTGAGGGTGAGAACCGGGTAGACCGTGCCATTCACAAGCATTGTGTCGCCGAAAAACTCAGGGACACAGGAGGGATCGGGCGGCGCGACAGCTTTGGCCTTGACCAGCTTGTACAAACCCGGGTCGTAGAAATGGGCATACCAGAGACTGCCGGGGGTTTGAACGTCCGGTCTCGCCACGCAGGCTCCAGGTTGGATCGCCGATCACTTGGTTCCCTTTGTTGACGTTTACGAAAATCTTGTCCTGAAACACAATGGGAATGCCGAGATAGGCTGGGAAACCACCACCAAATGCGGCTTTCTCGATGGCATCAGTGATCAGATAAGCGGATGCAATGCCAGAGTACGCGTTCGTGCGCGTGATGCCGAAGGCGTGATCGTGATACCAGACCATGCGTGCGCTTTGATTGTTAGGGTAGTAATAATCTGCCGTAGGGGTGCCGTTCGGAGCGCCAGGTATCGCGCTGTGCTGGAAACTCGGTCCCACGCTCGGGCCGAACCAGTCGAAGGGTCCGCCGTCACTGATCCATGGCACGAGCCCACCATGAAGATGGATTGCGGTCCTGGTTGCGCCCAGGTTGGCACCCGGAATGGTCTGATCAACCGGGACCAGGGGTGCCAGCGGTGCCCCTAGAGCTGTGGTCAATTTATTGGTGGCCCGGAGGCGCACTGGCCTGTTTTTCTCCGCCACGATAATGCCGCCGAGGTGGCGCTTCGTAACTGTGGGCACCAACGGGTTGAGCGGGTTGTACCCCCACAACTTAGTCGGACCGAGCAGCGGATGAAGTTGATCGCTGAACTCGACGATCTCGACTTGGTGAAGATCCACCCCGGAAAGCGAATCCGCAGCAGGGGCAGAGATCGGGATATCGGTGACCCCGCGGATCGCTTGAGCCCACTTTGTCAACTGGGGACTCTGGGCAAATGGAAAAGCGTGGCGAGCGGTTGCAAAGAAAGCCGCAGCGCCCGCGCTGGTTTGAAGGAATTGTCTACGGTTCATGTTTTCCTTTCGGATCTCAAGACATGGATCTCTTAATAGTCTGGCGGACGGCGAATGCAACTCGGCAGTCTTCGGCCCTGAACCGAAAACCGCACTTGACTCCGATTCCGAAAAGCGGCGCGGATTCGCTGGCCCGCTCACAGTTTTAATAAAGCGTTTTCAGACCTTAAATTACGTGTGCGGACTTAGATTATGTCTACTGAAGGAAAGAAGGAAACTAGCAAAAATACTAGTCTTAGCAGAACGGGAGCCAACTACACCGCAGTTGTGAACTTCGCGACGATTGCTTGACAGGCACTGGCCCTCACGAATATAGCCAATCTTCCTTCTGACTAACGGTGTCGCCGACCATTGCGGTTTCCGATTGCAACGCGGGCTGAGCGGCAGTAACTTCGATTACCTGCTTGCTCCCAGCCTGTATTGCGCAGTGCTCCGCTTGTCAAAACGGTAGCTTAACCGCGCGGAATAGGACGTTTCTATTTTGCGTTGACACGCAAGCAAGGCATAGACCGCGGAACGACCTCGGTGGCCACAAACGTGCCCTTACAAAATTACTAAAGAAAAGGTCTCGTTGTGAAAACATTAGTGATTATCGTCTTAGCGTGTGTGGTTTCCGTTGCCGGCCTCGCCCAGAGTCCGGAAGTGCTCGATGTGAGTGACAAGCTGCAGTATCACGCCAGAAGGTCCTTCAGTCCTTCTTCGTTCGCCTTTTCCGGCGTGAGTGCGGGCTATCACCAGTGGACGGACAGCCCCAGGGAATGGGGGCAAGGCAGCAGCGGCTACATGAAGCGCTTCGGTTCTTCGGTTGCCTCCTCCGGAGTCCGTGCTGCCCTTGCTTTCGGTCTGGATTCGGCGCTGCATCAGGATCCACGCTACTATCGATCGCAAAGTGCTGGCTTCTGGCCTCGCACCAAACACGCGCTGCGCGGAACAATACTTACGCGCACCGATAGCGGCGGCGAGACATTCTCAACCTGGCGTGTAGGCAGCGCATACGGCGCATCCTTTATTGCAAACCAGTGGTACCCGGATCGCTTGAATACCGTGCGTCATGGATTTGTCGGCGGCTCTACCCGCCTCGGCTTTGATTTTGGCAAGAACGTGCTCGCCGAGTTCTGGCCGGATATCAAAAAGAAGATTTCGCGTCGATAAGTGTAAGAATCAATGCCGCCAGAACCAGCTAGACACCCAAAGGGTCTCAACATCATCGACCTTCTACGGCCCCACTGGAAAGCTCTCACGCTCGCTTTGCTGGCGGTTGCGTGCGAAATCGCAACCGAACTGCTCGAACCCTGGCCATTGAAAATCGTTCTCGATTACCTGCTGCAGTCCAAAGAGCTACCCGTTTGGTTAAGCGGATGGGTCAGCTGGATGGGGCCGGACAAACTGGCCGTCCTCAATTTCGCTGTGGTGGCAGTGGCTGTGATCGCAGTCGCTGGTGCACTCAGCTCCTACCTGGAAAAATATCTCACCACCAGCGTGGGCCAATGGGTCATGCACGATCTGCGGCGTACACTCTATCATCACATCCACCGTCTATCGCTGGCCGAGCACGACCAGAAAAGGACCGGAGACCTCATTGGCCGCGTGACGAGCGATATTGAAGCCGTTCAGTCGTTTATCACCTCCGCGCTGTTGGGCATCCTGACCAACGTCCTCACCCTGCTCGGGATAGTAGCGGTCATGCTTTACCTGAACTGGCGTTTTACGCTCATCTCGCTAGCCATTGCGCCCTTGCTTTTCCTGACTGTCTATTTGTTTACCAGGCGCATCAAGCAAGCCTCGCGCGACGTAAGAAAAAAACAGAGCGAGCTGGTTTCCCTTGTAGAGGAAGTATTTTCCTCCATCCGCGTTGTCAAGGCCTTCGCCCGCGAGGACTACGAGGAGCGCCGCTTCGAGCGCCAGAGCCTGGAGAATGTCGAGACGGCACTGATCGCGCGCAGCATCAAAATGAAGCTCTCGCCCGTCGTCGAGATTATCGTTGCGACCGGGACCTGCCTGATGCTGGCTTACGGAGCGCGACTCGTGCTCGCGGACCAGCTCACGCCAGGCGCGCTGGTTGTCTTTTTGCTTTACCTGGGCAAGATGTACAAGCCCATGCGCGACCTGGCCAAGATGACAGACACGGTCTCCAGTGCGCTTGTGGGCTTCGAGCGGATCCGCGAAGTTCTGGAAACCGAAAGCGGTGTTCGGGACCTGCCCCACGCGCGCAACGCCCTGAACTTCAAGGGCAATATCGAATTCGATAACGTCTCGTTTGGCTACAACCAGGACCAACTGATCCTGCAGAATGTAAGCTTCCAGATCAAGCCGGGACAGGTCGCGGCATTCGTCGGTCCGACAGGCGGCGGCAAGTCGACCATCATCAGCCTGGTTGCGCGATTCTACGATCCCAGTTCCGGGGTAGTCAGAATCGACGGAACTGACATCCGCAACTACACGATGAAATCGCTGCGCCAGCAGATTAGTTTTGTCTTGCAGGAGACGCTGCTGTTCCACGCGCCCATCTGGGAGAACATTGCCTATGGCCGCCCCGAAGCCAGTCGCGCTGAGATTATCGAGGCCGCTAAACTGGCCAACGCCCACGAGTTTATTGAGCAAATGCCCGAGGGTTACGACACGATGGTCGGCGAGCGTGGCATCACGCTTTCCGGTGGCCAACGCCAGCGCATCGCCATCGCGCGGGCGGTGATTCGTAACGCTCCCATTCTTGTTCTGGACGAGCCGACATCAGGACTGGACGCAGCCTCCGAGCAAGCTGTGTTTGAAGCCCTCGGTCGTTTGATGGAAGGCAGAACTTCAATCGTCATCGCGCACCACTTGGCGACGGTCCGCCGCGCCAACGTTATCTTTGTTGTGAAAGACAATGCTCTCGCAGAGCGTGGCACCCACGACGAACTATTGGCGGCGGGTGGCCTCTATGCGGAGCTTCACGAAATCCAGTTCCGCACGGAAGAACGCCTGGCGCCCACTACGCCAAAGCTATAGCTTCCTCAAGGCGCCGATGCGCTGCATCACAACCTTGGTATAGCCCTCGACCTCGGCGGGCGAGTAGCCGGCGGCGCGGAAGCAGTCCCCGATCTGAGCGCTGGAATAACGGCCCAGCACGTGGCCCAGCCAGCGCGCGTCTGCGATGGGAATCTTCTTGGTGATACTCTCCATCCGCGCACGCTGGCTATAGTAGTTTTGGCTGAAAACATACAGCAGGAACAAGGGCCGCGCGTTCATGACGAAGTCCACGTATTCGGGCGTGACCTTCTTGATAAACTTGCTGCCCGCGTAGTCCTTCAGCACGCCCTTGCTGCGCGTGAAGCTGCTGCCGGTTTTTCCGAGACTGCCGCCCAGGTCGGCCACAACGTAACGCTTCCCGCTGTTGCCTTGGATATGAACGGCGTTATTGTCCGCTTTCAGATCCCAGTTGTTGATCAATGCCATCATCACTCTGAGCCCGTTGAACTCCCTCGTTTCGGCGTCGTTGGTTTCGTACCAACTCCAGTCTTTCGACTTCTTCCCGTTGTCGGTGCGCTCCAAACGAGCCTCGCGGGCTATGCCGCGGTCTGAGAGGTACTGCTTCCCCCGCGCGAGCGGTTTCATCCCTTGCACGCGGATCTGCGCCCGGTAGTAGTCCTCATCGACAAAGTAACCCGCAGCCCACAACAGCCGCGCCGCAGCGGTCTCCGGCTTAGACTCGGGGCCGAGTTTCACCTTCCACCTGGCTCCGTTTTCATCTTCAACAACGAATTTGGGCGAACTCCCGCTCTTCGACTCCTCGATGAATTTGAAGTCGGTCCCAGGCGCGCGACTCTTTCCTCCTGGCCCGTCCCGCAGGTCCAGCGCCGCTACGTCGCCCCGGTCTTGCCACAAAATCGCGTCTCGCCTCAGCGCGACACCTGTCCCGGCCTGCTGCGCGCAAACAGGCAACGCCAGAATCAGCGCGGCAAAACTCGTGAAAACGCTCGTGGAAACTCTCATAGGCCCTCATTGCTAGTGCACGAGCTGCACCATTCCAGCTACTACGTGCGTGGCATTGGAAGAATCCGCTCACACCCTCACGCGTCCTGCCGGCGCCGGACTCAGGCCTGTAACGCTATACGGTCAGGTGACCAAATGCGGTCACAGGTTTAATTTCCGGCGCAGTTCCCAGCGCTTCTATTCCACTGCTCGCTGTGCTGGTCCTTAACTTGCACTTGTAAGCTGTTGACCTCCGTTGCAGTCGAGGTCCAGAGGTGGAGTATGCGTTTGGTTTGCCCGGTCGTCCTCTTGGTGAAGCGCCTGTGAATCTGTTGATGCAACCTGAAGATGGAATCGCGCCCCTGCTTTCGGGCAATCAGAAACGCCAGGAAAAGCATTGAGATCGTTATCTTCCGCTTCGACCGCGCCGAGCTTGAGGCAGGGCTGAAGGCGGCCGTCGCCCGCGGCGTTTCGGTGAGTGCGCTGATCGCGTACACCAACCGGGGCGGCGAGATCAACCTCCGCAAGCTCGAGATGCGTCTGCTCGAAGTGGGCGTCGCGGTTTCGCGGACCGCCAGCGATCTGCTGCGCTATCACGACAAGCTGATGATCATCGACCGCCGGCTACTCTACGTGTTGTCCTTCAACTTCACCCACCAGGATATTGACCACAGCCGCGCCTTTGGCGTCGTAACCAGAGATGTCAGCTTGGTCCACGAAGCGGTCAGGTTGTTTGAGGCCGATACCTCGCGACAACCCTATACGCCCAAACTCGACAGCTTTGTTGTCAGTCCCGCCAACGCCCGCGAAGTGCTCTCTGCCTTCATCCGCAAGGCCAGCAAGCAGCTACTCATTTACGACCCGCGCATCGCCGACCCGGAAATACTGCGTGTTCTCAATGAGCGGTCAAAGGCCGGGGTGGAGATCAAAGTCATCGGTCGCGTAAGCGGCAGAAGCCTTGGCCTGGAAGTTCGCAAACTCGTTAACCGGCGCTTGCACACGCGCACCATCATCTGCGATCGCAGCCAGGCCTTCGTGGGCAGCCAGAGCCTGCGCCGGGCCGAACTGGATTCGCGGCGCGAAGTCGGCGTTATTTTTCACGAACCGAAATCGGTGAACAAATTGATTCGGACGTTTGAAGCGGATTGGGATACGGGAAGAAGCCGGACAGCGGCCATCCCAGACCAGGCTCTCCAGGCGGGCGGTGAAAACCATGGTCAAGGAGCTGTCGCCGCTCAATCCCATCGTCGAGGAAGCGGTCGAACAAGTGGCGTCGGGAAAGGAGGGCACGACCCTGGATCTGAAGGAAATGAAAGCAACGATCAAGGAAGCGGTGCAGGAAGCCGTCCGGGAGCGTGTCAGGGAAATGGTCGGAGAATCCCTGGAGGAGTCTGTATGAAATGCAGGATCTGCGTCACAGTCATGCTGCCGTGCCTTTCGCTGCTTGCGTTTGCGGGTCAGTCGCCGGAGCCGCAGGTCAGCAGGCAGGAGCGCGAGCGTGTCGTCAAAATCTTTAACGCCCGCGTCCGGCAATACGTTAATCTGCGGAAAGACATGGAAGCTTCGCTGCCGGCCCTCAAGCCGACTAAAGAAGTGGCCCAAATTACGGATCACCAGCACTCGCTGGCCGCGAAAATTGCCCAGGCCCGCCGCGCAGCCCATCAGGGCGACATCTTCACTCCCACGGTGACTCAGCATTTCCGCGAAATCATCCGCGTCGAATTTAAGGGACCTGTCGCCCAACTTGCGCGCAAGACGATCCACCCGGACGACCCATCCAAGGTCGTGGTTGGTCTGCGTGTAAACGACGTTTACCCGGAGGACATGCCCTTGATCACCATGCCGCCCACATTATTGAGTAAGCTGCCTCCACTGCCCCGCGACCTCACCTATCAGATTGTCGGGCGCGACCTGGCACTGAAGGACACCAAAGCCGGGTTAATTGTGGATCTCATCCCGAACGCCATTCCTTGAAGATTCTTACTATGCTTTTTACGCGCCGTGCAGCCTTCTCTTCTCTTGCCCTCGCTCCCTTGGGCTTGTCGCTTCACGCCCAGGAACTGACTCTCCCGCTGAAGCCTGGCTCTGTACGCTTCGCCGTCATCGGCGACATGGGGACCGGCAATAAGCCGCAATACGAAACAGCCGCGAAGATGATTGAGTATCGTCAGAAATTCCCCTTTGATTTTGTGATTACGGTCGGCGATAACATCTACGACGGGGATGCACCACGCGACTACGAACACAAGTTCGAGCGGCCCTACAAGCCCTTGCTCGATGCAGGCGTAAAATTTTACGCGACGCTCGGCAATCACGACAAACCCAACCAGCGCTTCTACAAGCCTTTCAACATGAACGGGCAGCAGTATTACGCCTACAAGCTGGGCAACGTCCGCTTCTTCGCTTTGGATACCAATTACATGAACCCGCCGCAACTCGCGTGGCTCGAGAAGGAGTTGCAGAACGCAGGGGCGGGTTGGATCGTCTGCTATTTCCATCACGCGCTCTATTCCTCCGGAAACTTCCATGGCTCGGCAACCGAGCTCCGCCTGGTGCTGGAACCACTCTTTGTAAAATACGGGGTACAGGTCGTCTTCTCAGGGCACGAACACGTCTATGAGCGCGTCAAGCCGCAAAAAGGCATCTACTATTTCACCGAAGGTGCCTCAGGCCAGTTGCGCGCTGGCAACCTGAAGAAATCGGCCCTCACCGTCGTCGGCTACGACCGGGACCGCACCTTCATGCTCGTCGAAATCGCCGGCGACGAGCTTCACTTCCAGACCATCTCGCGCACTGGAAAAACGGTGGACTCGGGCGTCATCCAGCGCGCGGCGACGCCAGCCGACTTCATACTGAGGCGTTAAGGACCACCCGAACGCAATTGGCCTGTCTCGTGCTCCCTACATTCACATCATGCCCAATTTACTTGCCGAACAAATCGATACACTGGCTGCTTTCACTCCCACTGAGCTGCCCGTCATCAGCCTCTATCTGAACACCCAGTCCGACGACCATGGCCGGGACAACTTTGCCTCCTTCATAAAGAAGGAACTCCACACCAGAGCCAGAACGTTTGCGCCGCAGTCGGCGGCACACGCCAGTTTCGTGAGAGACGTTGATCGGATCGAGAAGTACCTGGCGACGGAGTTGCGGCCCTCCACGAACGGCCTCGCGCTGTTCGCCTGCGCCGGCGCGGAGGACTTCTTCGAGGCGGTGCAGTTGAACGCTCCGCTGGAACGGCACGAGATCTACGTCGATCGCCAGCCGCATCTTTACACGTTGGCCCTCGTCACACAAACAGTTCCCGCGCTACGCGGCGGTCGTCGCGGACACGGACTCCGCTCGCCTGTTCGTGTTCGGCCTGAGCAGCACCATCTCCGAAGACCGCGTCGAGAGCCCGAAGATGAGCCGTACCCAGACCGGCGGCTGGTCGCAGGCACGCTATCAGCGGCATATGGAGAACTATCACCAGCACCATGCCAAAGAGGTACTCGAAGTTCTCGATCGCGTGGTGCGCAAGGAGGAGATTCAGTACATCGTGTTTGCCGGCGACCAGGTGGTGATTCCACTCCTCCAGAAGCAGCTTTCGCCCTTTCTCGCGGCCAAGGTAATCGATGTACTGCGGCTGGACATCCGCACTCCCGAGCGCCAGGTCCTGGAGGCTACTCTGGCAGCCATGCGCCGTCAAGATGCCAAGGATGATTCCGAAAAGGTAGAGCACCTGATCGGAGACTACCTGTCGGGCGGGCTGGCGGTGGTGGGAGTTCCCGATGTGCTCGCCGCGCTTTCCAAAGGTCAGGTGGAGGAAGTGCTCCTGAGCACGTCTCTCCACCGGCAGGAGAGCGACAACGATGTCCGAAACCATCCTGGCGCAGGCCAGGCAAACCGGGGCGCGGTTCAGACTCATCGAGGATGCGGCCCTGCTCGCCGAGGTGGGCGGGGTCGGCGCCAGCCTGCGATATCGAAACTGAGACCTATGCGCCACTGCTCGGGAGCTTCACCAGAATAGATGACGTAAAGACCATCCCCCAGAACGGGCAGCAGCATAGGGCCCGGCTGGACTGGGGGCTATATTTCTATTTCGCGTTGAATGTGAACTCTGCGACTATTGCTTGACATGCCCCAACTGCCACCTATATATTCAATTCGCTTGTACGCTGAGGAAGGTCCCATGAAAAAGCTTGTCTGTCGCATTACAATCGCGTGTGCATTCGCCTGGCTGTTAGCCGCCGGCTCCGCGTTCGCTCAGAGTTCTTCCGGTACGTTAACCGGTCGTGTGCTCGATCCATCTGGCGCCCCTGTCGCGGGGGCCGACGTTCAACTGATCAACCAGGCGACTAAGGACACCCGCAAACTGATCAGCGGCGCTGAAGGCGAGTTCACCTTCAGCAACGTGCAGCCTGGCGTCTTTACCGTCGCAGTCGTAGCTACCGGCTTCAAGCGGCTCGAGAAGAGCAATCTAAACCTTGCGCCGTCGGACCGTCTGACCACCGGAGACATGCGCCTGGAAGTCGGCACCGTCACCGAATCGATCATCGTCAGCGCGGCTGGGTCCCAGGTCCAGACCGAGAGCAGTGAACGTTCGGCGCTCATCGATTCCCGCCAGATTACCGAACTCATGGCGAAAGGCCGCGACGTCATGGCCCTGCTGCAACTGCTGCCAGGTGCGGTCGATGACTCGACAGGTAACGAAACACTCGGCGCGTTCAATATTCCGAGCATGGGCGGAGTTCGCTCAGCATACAGCGCACTCAACATTGACGGAATTTCCGGAAACACAGCACGTGGCCGAACGGCCGAGTCGCCCATCAACATGGACGCGATCGCGGAAGTAAAGGTCATGACCAATTCCTATCCCGCCGAATACGGAACGGCCTCAGGAACGGTAATCAATATTGTTACTAAAGGCGGTGGACAGCAATTTCACGGCCTCGCGTACTACTACAACCGCAACGAAGCATTCAACGCGAACTCGTTTTTTAACAACCGCCAAAGCATAGCGCGCCAGCGTTACCGTTACAACACGACCGGACTCAACCTCGGCGGTCCCATCTACTGGCCGAAGCGATTCAATGCCGATAGGCAGAAGCTCTTCTTTTTCTTTTCGACGGAGATCTTGCCCAACCAGAATCCGAACAACCTGCGGAATTATACCGTACCGACAGAACTGGAACGCAAGGGCGACTTCTCTAAGAGCTACAGGAATTGTGCCAGTCAGGCGAATCTATCTTTATGCCAGGTCTTCGCGGTCAAGGATCCCACTAACGGGCAGCCGTTCGCCGGAAATGTCGTACCGATTACTCGCATGGATCCGAATTCAGGCAAGCTCTTGAGCGTCTTCCCGCTGCCAAATGCGACTAACGCCGACATCACCAAATACGCGTACAATTTCCAGATCGCCGGCAGCTCGGATATCCCGGTGAAGCAAGCCGTCCTCCGAGTCGATTACAACGTTACCGATAAGGTGCGGTTCTTTGCGCGCGGCTCCGGCTTCGCCAGCCACAACAAGGGCCTTACCAGCCCGGCGATCAATAACCAGTGGGGACCGACCCCGGTGGATTACGCTCAGACGATGCCAAACCTTGGCGGCACGTTGACTTATATCGTCACGCCTACTCTGATTAACGAAGCAACCTTCGGACTCAACCTCTGGACAGAGAAGCAAATACTCACGGAACAACAGCTCGCAACGTTGCAGCGGGCCACCTACGGCATCAATATTCCCCAGTCGTATCCCCAGGACAATCCACTCGGCCTTCTGCCTGCCACATCGTTCGGCGGCGTTTCGAGCCCCGCGCAGATCAGCTATGACGGGCGTTTCCCCATGCTGGACGATTCTATGGCGTTTAGCTTCAGCGACGGCCTGACCAAGATCTGGAGGAATCACAGATTCAAGGCGGGCGTAACTATCCAGAATATCCGTTACAACCAGTACCACCACGCTGGCGGCAACAGCTTCCCTGGGAGCTTCTCCTTTGCTTCCAACTCCAGCAATCCTCTCGATAGCGGGTATGCTTACTCTAATGCATTTCTCGGTAATTACGATACTTACGCGGAAGCTACTAACAGAGTGGATTACGCGCCCATCACCCGTATCTTTGAATGGTATGTTCAGGACTCGTGGAAGATAGGCCGGCGCTTCACGTTGGATGTGGGCGTACGCTTCAGTTGGGCCCGGCCCCAAACCCCGGCCAACAATCAAGCCGCCAACTTTGTTCCGTGGATGTGGAATGCCTCGCAGGCTCCTGTGCTTTTCCGGCCAGCCCGGGTGAATAACCAGAATGTGACCATTAACCCGCTCACCAATGTAGTGGTACCTAACATCTACGCGGGACTGATCGTGCCGAATTCCGGCAACCCCATCAACGGTGTGGTCGTCTCCGGCACCAAAGATTTCCCGACTGCGCTGGTCTACAGCAACGGCGTTCTTCCTGGTCCTCGCTTTGGCCTGGCCTGGGATCCGCTGGGCACCGGCAAGACTGCAATTCGCCTGGGCGGCGGTATCTTTTACAACACCCGCGCAGACGCCGGCGCGCTCGGCAATCTCGCTTTCAATGCGCCGCTGATCTTCACCCCGACCGCATACTACGGAACCGTCGCAACAGCAGCGAATACCACCGGACTGCTGTCGCCGAGTTCTTTCTCGCGGACCCTCGATCCGCATTCCAAAACAGTGACGAATTATCACGCGACGTTCGGAATCCAGCGCAGTCTTGGCTGGGCGACCGTGGCTGACGTTGCCTACGTGGGAACCTTCGGCCGGCACCTCGGTCAAAACCAGCAACTGAATATGGTTCCTTACGGCGCGCAGTTCCTGCCACAGAATCAGAACCCGCAGTCGAACACGCCGCTCAACGACAATTACTTCCGGCCTTACGCGGGCTATAACAATGTGCCGCAGCAGATTTTCGACGGAAACTCCAGCTACCATTCGCTGCAAGTGAAGGTCGACCGGCGCTTCGCCAAGGGCGTGCAGATGGGTTTGGTCTATACGTTCTCCAAGGCGATGAACTATGGCGAGGGCGATAGCACCGGAGGCGGTCTTGCCACACCCACTGGCGCGGCTGGCTACTCGCCGGACGTTGCCAGGTATCAGGACCGCAAGAATTGGAACTACGGCCTGGCCTCTTATGACCGACCGAATATTCTGACTTTCCACTTCCTCTGGGACGTCCCGAAGCTTGGCCGCGTACTGCCTAATCGCGTTGTAAAGGCAGCTTTCGACAATTGGCAGGTTTCGAATATAACAAGCTTCATCAGCGGACAGATGCTCGGCGTTTCAATGGGGACTTCGCCCTCCGTGAACTTCGTCGGAGGCGGTGATGGCGCGCGGCCGATCATGGTCGCGAATCCTATACTGCCAAAGAGCGAGCGCACGTTTGACAGATTCTTCAATGTCGACGCGTTCGCCGAACCTACGGCGCTCACTCCGGGCCAAACCTCTTATGCTCCTACCTGGCTGAACTACGGCAACATGCCGCGTCTTGCAGTTCGTGGACCAGGCACTAACAACTGGAACACCTCGCTCTTCAAGAACTTCGTCATCAAGGAACGCCTGAAGTTCCAGTTCCGCGCCGAAAGCTACAACACCTTTAATCACACGCAGTTTTCCAGTGTGAACACCGGACTCACATTCAATGCCGCTCGTCAAAACACCAACGCATTTACAGGCCAGATCAGCGCAGCCCGCAACCCAAGGGTGATGCAGTTCGCACTGCGAGTTAATTTCTGAGCCACTGTTCGTAAGGTCATGCCGCTCCCCCCGGGGCGGCATGATTACCCTTCTATTCAAGAGTTAAATACTCTAAACTCTTGGAATGAGATTGACAGCTTTCTGCCTCTTTCTGGCTAGCAGTTTCCCGCCCGGTGAACTGCTCGCACAACTAACAGTTGACCAGCGTGTGCTCGATTTCCAAAACCTCGCCGGAATCTATGCGAAGCGCTATGCTCCGTACGAATGGAAACGGCAGGTTTTCGGCTTTGACTTGTATGAAGTGAAACCATGGCTGGAACGAATTCGCAGCGCCAGGAGCGATCTGGAATTCTACGAGATCTGTCACGAGTACGTAGCCAATTTAAACGATACCCACTCCCACTTTTCTACGCCTTCCAACTTCACAGCCGATCTCGGCATGTTCGTGGATATCTACGACGGCAAAGTGCTGATTGAAGCCGTCAACCGCACGATGCTGCCCATCTCCGAATATCCTTTTCAGATCGGCGACGAGATCTTATCGGTAGACGGAAAGACTGCGGAGGAGTGGATTACCGAGTTCTCACGGTTTCACCGCTATGGTAACCCGCAATCCACACGGCGGCTGTCAGCTGACCGGATCACATACCGCACCCAAAGCACGTATCCGAGGGCGGCAGAATTGGGCGATGACGCGGTTGTTGTGATCCGTCGCCAGAACGGCGACGAGCAGACGTACCGGCTTGCGTGGAACAAAGCCGGCTATCCTTTGACCCGGGTTGGTCCTGTACCCACCCCAGGCGTATCCGCTCGCAAGCCACGGCTTGCTGCAGCTAGAGGATGAACCTGACTGGGCAAAGCCGCTCAGTGAGATGCGCAACTGGAAGTTTGAGGACGAAGGCGCTCGACTTCGAACATGGACCCCATCACAGGAAGACGGGAAAGAAAACTGGTATCTCGGTTCGGGCAGTAAAACTCCGGTCTTCAACGGAGGCTTTCCTTCCAGTTTCGTCCAGCGCCTGGGCAAGCTAACCAGCGAGTTCCACTATTCGGGAACGTACACCTCGGGCGACCTGAAAATTGGATATATCCGGGTTCCCAGCTTCAGTCCGCCAAGTCTCAGTGCTGTCGTGCAGGAACTCGAGAAGGAAATCGACTTTCTGGAGAAAAACACAGACGGTCTGGTGGTAGACGTGATGCGCAACTCGGGTGGAGGCTGTTACATGCTCGATTTGGCGGCACACCTGAATCCTTACCCGTTCTATTTCTTCGGAGAAGAGATCCGAGTGACCCGCTCCCAGATTCAGAGCATGAAATCAGCCATTGATGCCGCTCAACGAGCGAAGTCCGAACAATGGATTATCGATTTGTATAACTTCTACCTGGGACACCTTGAAAAAGCCTACTCGGAGAATCGCGGTATGACCGGCACGGTTCCAGTCTGTACGCAGTTGGGTCAGGTGGGACCACCGCTGCTGGATAACCAGCCTGCGAAGATCGTTTACACCAAGCCGCTGATTGTGCTGATCGATGAGTTCTCTGTTTCGGCGGCGGACATTTTCCCCTCGATGATGCAGGACAACATTCGCGGTCAACTGGTAGGAATGCGGAGTTCGGGCGGAGGCGGCTCAGTTAGTGGCTGGCCGGTCGGCATCTATTCTGAATCCTCGGCTACAAACACTAATACCTTGGTAGTGCGAAAGGGTCCAATCTCCTGCGCGCAATATCCAACGGCGTCATACGTGGAGAACATCGGTGCGATCCCCGATGTTGAACTTTCTTACATGACGAAAGAGAACCTGTTGAACAGGGGCCGTCCCTTCGTTGACGCCTTCACAAAGATTCTCGTGGAGCAAATCCAAGGTAAGAGGTAACGCTTGCGGGGTGCTCGGGCTGATCACTTGAGCACCCATTCCAATCGCGTGCGCGCATACATGCGTCGTCCGGCCGTCGTTCTGGGTTGTCGAGAAATTGAAGGACAAGGCTCTGCGGGCAGGTATTGACAGTGCTAGCCGTTAGCCAATGCCCATGCCTGAGAATTCGAATAGATGGCTGTTTCGCAAATACGAGGCCGCGCTTTTTACGGGCAGATTTTCCTGGCGCTCAGCCTTTCTGCGCAGCCATAGCCGGCAGGCATCCTGCATGCCGCCCGAAAACAGGAATTGGCGCGTCCCCATTCGAGATCGCACCAGGCCCTATCGGCTTTGCGATTGTGCCCGTTGCGCATTACTACCGCGACGTTCCGTGTCTCGTACCAGAGTTGCCCGACCAGTACCGCTCGAATCCAAGTGAGTTATTGACGTCGAAGTAAAAGTACCCGCCGGGCCGCAGTGCTCGCGCCACTACCTTCGCGACCGTCCGCAGGTCTGCTGGTTGCGGCACGTGATTAAGCGCGTCGTACTCGCACGTAATCAGATCGACGGGTTCCGGAAGGCGAAAGTTCCGCATGTCTGCCCGAAGCACGCGTACGGGTAAGCGGGTGCGAGCAGCCTTCTCGCGTGTGAGCCGGCACATCAGCGGGGATAGATCCACAGCGTACATTCTGATCCCCTCGTGCGCCAAATTCAGTGCCGTGGCTCCTGTGCCGCACGCCAGATCACAAGCCGTTTCAACGTGGGGCAGGATTCGGCCCAGCACGCGCTCGCGCGCGGCACTGGAACTTGCAGGCATGTTAGCCACCTGTTTCGGAATTATAAACCCACGATAGGTAACAGGGAAGCCACTCTTCTTGTGACGCACGGTTTATACTTCAGACTAGTTGACCAATGCCTCCAGTCCCTTATGATCAGCTACGCGTGGCGCTCGCGTTCTGGCTGCCCTATCTCATCATTGCGTCAATCTGCCTCGCGGCCGGGCTCGCCGCACTTACTCTGTCGCTGCTGCGTTCACGCGATAAACTGCTACTCTGGATCGGCATCTTCGCCACGCTCTACGGTCTCCGGCTGTTCTGCGAAAACGACCTCCTTCGCATCGCCCTCGGCGTACCAAATATGAGTGTGCCCGTCAACGTGGTTACGTATCTGATTCCGATCCCATACGTGCTCTTTTTTCGCGAACTGTTCGGAAGCGGCTGGAAGTCTTCTATCCAGATTTGGCTCTGGCTGCAGTTGATCTTTGCGCCCATCGCCATCCTGGCAGGGCCCGTTGCGGGCTACTCAGTTTGGACGGGGATTGCCAACAATTCTCTTATCGTCGGGGGTAGCGTGCTCGTGCTTGCGCCACTGCTCTTCGGCGTTCGCGCTAAAGTGCCCGCGATACTGCGCTATTCCATCTCCGCTTTCCTGCTGATCGCACTTGCCACGAATCTCGGCCTCCGCATCGCCAGACGCGACGTAGAACCTCTCGGCTTCCTGATTCTCATTGCCGGCCTTGCCTATTCTGCCGCGCAACACGCGCTGGACCGCGACCGGAAACTCGCCGCAGTCGAGAGCGAACTCGCCACCGCACGGCGTATCCAGGCTTCCATTCTCCCTCGCACCATGCCGGAACTTGCCGGTCTTCGATTGTCCGCATGCTATCGCCCCATGACGGAGGTTGCAGGTGATTTCTATGACTTCATTCAGATCGATGAGCGCCGTCTTACGGTTCTCGTTGCGGACGTCTCCGGGCATGGTGTTCCCGCGGCCCTGATTGCGTCCATGGTGAAAGTTGCGTTCGCAATGCAGTCTTCGCACGCGTCGGATCCGGCGGCAATTCTTCTTGGACTCAATGGCATTTTGAACGGCATGCTGGACGGCCAATTCGTTACAGCGGCCTGCGCCCACATAGATCTCGAGGCGCACACCATAGCCTACGCCGGTGCCGGACACCCTCCGGCAATTCTGGTAAGCCGAGCCTCTGGTGAGTTAATCGAACTCGCAGAGAACGGCCTGTTTCTCAGGGCCGTTCCGTAACGCTTCCTACACGACTATCTGCGCACCTTTCCGCCCGGGAGACCGCCTGTTGCTCTACACCGACGGTATCGTGGAAGCAACCTATTCGGATGGTGAGCCGTTCGGTCCAGCCCGTCTCCGCGAATTTGTCGCCGCACAGTTGAACTCGGAACCTGTGGCGTTCCTTGATGCCCTGATCAACACCGTATCGATGCGGGAGCAGGAAGATGATCTCACGGTTGTCGTGGCCGAGGCTCTTTAATAGATGGACCAGACTCCCGGAGTAGCGATCTCGACCAGATGCCGGTCGGGATCCCGAAAATAAACGCTGTGGCCGCCGAGTTCCCACGCACGCTTTTCTTCCACAGCGATTCCATTTTCCGCCAGCCATGTATCCCATTTCTCCAGTTCCGCTGCAGGGATCGCGAACGCGAGATGAAGCTCTCCGTCCCCATCGTGCGGCGACTGGATCTCAAGCGAAGCGCCCTTTTTGAACAGCAACAAAACCTGGCGGTTACCGGCTTCCATCGCGCAGCCGCGCCCACCAAAATCGCTAATGACCCGAAAGCCGAAGATCTTTGCGTAGAACTGAGCCGAAGCGGCAACATCGGTCACGTAAAGCGAGGACTCCAGAATTCCATTGGTTTTTGGCGGCATATTGATTCTCCATTAAGTGAATCCGAGTAGAATATCTTCTGCATTAGTCAAAATAAAATGTCACAATCTAATAATTAATGTTACTCTTCCTCGCCCTAATGATGGCAGCCGTTGCTGCTGCTGAAAACGTGCACTACAAGACTTTGGCCGAAGGTGTCCTCGAGGAACGTCTGAGACTTGCTCACCCCACTAACTTGGAGCGCTACAAACGTCTAAAAAATCTTTTTGCTGAATCCGGCTGCAAGGACGAGTTTTTGCGCGAGCAAGCCGTCAAGGGTTCGAAAGAGCCCAACATGATTTGTGCAGTCCCCGCAGCGGGCGAGCATCCGCGCAAAATCATCGTAGGCGCGCATTTCGATTCTGTTGGCAGCGGTGACGGCATCATCGATAACTGGTCAGGGGCGGTCCTGCTGCCAAGCCTAGTTCATATCGGCCCTTCTAGCCTATCTCGACCAGAGTCTGCCATAGGAGCATAATTGAGGTTATGACCTGCTATCGCTTAGGTCTTCTTCTCACGTTTGCGTTGAGCGCCGTGGCGCAACAGCCTACGTTCACTGCGCTTGAGGCACAATGGCGCGAGAGGGCGCTGCCTCAACTCGAAAGCCAGCAGGCCGTCAAAACGGTCGATCCTGAAGCCAGTCAGTACGTGGTGGTTTTGGGTAATCGCCTCGCCTATGCAACTCCTCAACCAACCGCATTCCCATGCCGATTCATTCTCTACGACGATAATGTGGGCCTGAAGGTGCCGGGGTTCGGTTCACTGAAGCAGACGAACCAAGTAAATGCGCTACCAGGCGGCATCATAGTCGTACCTTTGAGTCTTTTTGCGGTAACGACTGATGAAGCCGAGTTTTCGGCGGCGCTCGCCAGGGGCGTCGCGCATGTGTCACTGCGGCACTTCATGCGCACCGGAGCTCGATCATCAGCACTCCCGCCCGCACAACGAATTCCGAAGACGTGGCTCTTCTCTCGATCGTTCGAGAGTGAGGCCGACCTTGCAGCAACTCAAATTCTGGCCCGTACCGGATTCAATCCAGAAGCCGTGGTGCGTTATGCAAGGAATTCGCGAGCGTCTTTCGATACCGCGGATCGAAGGGTTGGCGTGGTCCAGGACGCAATCTCCAAACTGCCGTCACGGACCTACTGCCCGGACTACAGCCCCCAGTTCGACGCTCTCAGAACCCGACTGGCGCAGACACCCGTAAGACTCTAATTCAGAACGCAACTGTGTTGGCAGGAACCTATCACAACACCTCGGTGTCTACCACAACGTGAGAAAAGTGCAGTGGATACCGCTCGTGTGCCTGGCCGTGTTGTCGTGCCGGGCGGAGCAGTTCGTCAGCCCGCGCATCGCGGCTCTCGAAAGAAAAGTGAAAGCCAACGTCAGCGGTGCAACCGAACAGTTTTGGTCTGAGGTGAAGCAACAGGGCACACCATTGATAGAGCCAGACCAAGACAGTAACAACCTGCTTGTTACTTACCTGTGGCAGGGAAGACCCGGCGATCGCAACGTGGCGGTACTCGGGGATGGCACTCCAGGCGAGCCAGGCAGCAATCAACTGACGCTGCTCACAGGAACCGACGTTTGGCACCGCACTTATCGCTACCGAAGAGATGCTCGCTTCAACTATTCGCTATCTCCAAACGACGCGCTCACGCCACTGATGAGCTTGCCGCCCGCGGAGTTCGCAAAGCGTTTCGCCACCGTGCAGCCCGATCCCCTGAATCCGAACCGGTCGAATGGTGCCATGCCGATGTCGATCGTCAGTTTGCCTGGCGCGCCGGCTCAGCCCTGGATCGAGAAACGTGCGGGCGTGCCCGCCGGAACTGTTACGGAAGTAAAGATTCAGAGCAAGATCCTTGGATACGAGCGGACCATCTGGATCTACGCGCCCGCTAAGTACGCGGAAACGAACATTACTTACGGCTTGGTGCTGTTATTCGATGGCGAAAGCTATGTTAGACCCGGCGCGCCAGGCTCTGCGGTTCTGGATAACCTGATTGCGGAAAAGCGCGTGCCGCCAGTAGTCGCGGTTGGTATAGGCAACGTGATGGGCAAACGCAGTAGCGAACTAACCTGCAACGAAGCCTTCGCCCGATTCCTCGCTGAGGAACTTATCCCACATATCCGCGAGCGCTTTCGAGTAAGCCATGACCCCCACCGTATAGTCATTGGTGGTTCCAGTTACGGAGGGCTCGCCGCCTCGTTCGCCGCGTTGCGTTATCCCGGCGTATTCGGGAATGTGCTCTCTCAATCCGGGTCGTACTGGTGGAAGCCCGTCGCTGATTCCCAATTCGAATGGGTAACGCGTCAGTACTCCGAGCAACCCAGTCGCGATGTTCGATTCTACGCCGAAGTCGGGCTGATGGAGAACTCGCAATTCCCTAACGGACGGCCAACTCAACTGGCAGCCAACCGCCACTTTCGCGACGTCCTCCGCACGCGTGGCTACAAGATCACATACTCGGAATTCAATGGCGACCACTCGATGCTGAACTGGCGCGGATCCCTGGCGAACGGCCTGATCGAATTGCTCGGCTCACCCGAATCCGCGCCTGTCAATTAAATTAAAATACCAACCGCGCACCCACCTGAATAACCCGATTACCCGAGCGATTCAAGATCTTGCCGAAGTCACTCGAGTTCATCGCCACATTCGGATTGTTCAGATTGTTGTGGTTCAGGAAGTTGTAAGCTTCGCCGCGAAGTTGCAGGAACTTACTTCCCTGATGTGGAACTTCTTGAGCAGTGCAAGGCTTGCATTCCAACGTGGCCGGTCCCACGAGTGCATTGCGTGGCAGCGTGCCGAATACGGTTCGTGACGCGGGTGCTGTCGAACAGCGGTGGTATCGAAGTAGCGAACGGCCTTCTGGTCGCGCGTGCCGCTGGTGTAAGTGATCGGTCTTACAAGATCCGGACGGTCGCCCGCGACTGAGTCGAAGTTATAGTCCTGACCCAGCGTGACATTCAGGAAATCGCCACTGGTGATGGAGGTGGATCCCGAAAGCTGCCAGCCTCCCGCGATTCCGCGAACCAGAGCGGATGACTTGTGCAGCGACGGCAGATCGTAGAGGTAGAACGCGCGGAACTGCTGGCGGTTGCCGTCGGGAGCGCGCTCGCCATCCAGTTCAGCGGATTCGCCGTTTGGATGTTGCTGTTGCCCGTCGGGTCTTCGTTCCAGATGTCGTAGAAGCTGCCCATATACATAAGTGAACCGCGCCGTCAGACCGCGCGCCGCACGGATATCGCCCGTCATCTGAAGCGAGTCATACCAGGTCCGGGCGCGCGTGTTGCACGATTCCCACGTGACTGAAGTTCGTCAGCGGGCGGCGTGCATCGATATTGCTCAGGCTGGCGTTAGCGGCCGGCAGCGGCATGTTTCCCGGCAGGATCTGCAGCATGTTGAAGCCGCGGTTGGCCACGTATCCGGCGGATGCGCTCAGGAACTTAGTAAGCTCCTTTTCAAACGTGACGTTCCACTGGAGACTGTATGGCGTGCGGAAATCCTGCTCGAAGCCGACGATGTTATTCAGCCGCGGCGGGTAAGGGAAATTCGAGACGTCGGAGGTGAACGGCGTCGGCGGCTTGGTGTACACGATGGAGCGGCTGGTTCCCCAGATGTCGACCATGCTGCGCGTATCGCCGCCGTTGGCGCTCGGACGCCATGGCGGAGCTTCGACACTCCACAACCGGATCTGCAGCGGGTTATACGAATAGTAAAAGCCCGCGCCGGCGCTAATCACGGTCTTGCCAGTCGCCGCTCAAATCATAAGCGGCTCCGAGTCTGGGAGCGAAGTTGGTCAAGTCGTTTTTGGCGAACCCGGTGGGAACGCCCTTGATCTCCGGCAAAGGCCAGGTTCAGTGGTGCGTTCGGATACTGGTCCGACTGATGGCCGCGCACGAAAGCATCGGCGCGATTGTTGTCCTCTTTCGCCGGCTGGTAAAACTCGTAGCGCAATCCCGGCGTAAGCGTCAGGCGCGGAGTCACTTTCCATTCATCCTGCGCGAAGAAGAACGTGGACCACGTGTGGATGTTGTAGTCCAGAATACCGACGGTCGAGAAACGTGCTTACGCGCCCCATCAGAAAGTCGGCATAGGTGTAGCCGAACACGTTAATGGTCTGCTTTCCGGCCGGATCAGTGGAAGACGCGCGCCCGTCGAAGTTGAGCGTGGTGCTGTCCTGATCGTTGTGCTGGAACACGCCGTCACGCTGGATCTCGTATCCGAATTTGAGGTTGTGCCGGCTGCGCGTCCATGAGAGCGTGGAGCCGAAACGCAGGTTGTTCTGGTTGAAGATGCTGAGGTTGCCCTGCCGCGTGGAGAAGCCGTCGCCCGAGGAGCAGCATGGGCAGGTACTTGCGCGCGCCCTCCTGGACGAGCGGCCACTTGGCGCCGAAATCGGAAAGGTCGCGGCCCACATTGGGATTGCCGCGATCCGCGTCGAGGCGGCTCGTGGCGAATTTGCTCTCCAGGATCAGGTTCGGCCTGATCACCCAGATATGGCGCGCGATGCCCGTGTGCTGCTGGTTCTTGTTCACCTGTGGTCCGAAGGCGGGAATGTTTCCGTTGGCGTTCGTGTTGGCCTGATCGAAATGGCCCCAGGTGTGGAAGTAGCTCACCTGCAGCGAATGCGCCGGCGTTGAAATTGTGATCGCCTTTCGCGAGCAGTTCGTGGTTCTGGGTAGGATCCGTATAGCTCCAGATGTAGCGGTCGCCATAGTTGGCCACGGTGGGAATCATCTTCATCAGATTCTGCGCCACAGGGTCGAGCAGGCGTTGCGGGACGATGTTCCCGGCAAGCGGCTGGTGCGTATCGGGATCGTATAGCGGGGACTTAAACTGCGAGAAATCGCCGCCCGCCATCGCAGCCGTGGGGAACTTGATGGTGTTCTGGAATCCCGCGGCCTGCTCGTAGATAATCCATGTAAGAGGCGAAGAAGAACGTCTTATTGCGTATCACCGGGCCGCCGGCCGTGCCGCCCCACTGCCGCAGCGGTCGACGGCGCGCGGCCGAACCACTTTGATTGCGGTTGAACGTGTTCGCGTTCAGCGCCTCATTGTGCAGGTGCATGAAAGCCGAACCATGCAGGGCGTTGGTGCCGGATTTCGTGATGATGTTGAAGACGCCGCCCGGTTGTTTGCCGAACTCCGCCGAAGTGTTGGAGGTCGATACGCTGACTTCGGCTACCGCTTCCGGATTCGGAAACTGGAGCGCGGTGTTGCGGAACGGGCCAGTGTTGTCGCTGCCATCCAGGTAGAATACGTTGCGCGCCTGCCGGTTGCCATTCACATTAGCCGACGTTCCGGTAATGTTCATGACCTGCGAAGCGCCGTTGTTAATGCTGACGCCCGGAGCCATTTCCGCATAGGAGAGCGCATTGCGTGTTGACGATGGCAAGTCAATCACCATCTTTTGCGGCACGTTGGTCGAGACCTGCGCCGAGACCGAATCGATTCGCACGGACTGCGCCGAAACTTCCACGGATTCGGAGACCGCGCCCACTTGCAGTGTCAGATCCACGCGAGTGTTGCGGTTCACGCCAACGTCGATGCCCGTCGCGCTTGCGGTCTTGAAGCCTGCCAATGAGGCCGTAACGGTGTACCGGCCAGGGGGCACGATGTTGAAGACGAATTCGCCCTCGCTGTTGGTCGAACGGGTAACCGCGAGCTTCGTGCCCTCATTCACCAGATCCACTTTGACCTTGGGCATCCGAGCGCCAGAAGGATCGCTCACCAGGCCCTGCACCGATCCGGTCACATCCTGTGCCAGTACGGAAAAAGAAAGCAGAAAAACAGCAGCAGTGAGCCGCAGAAAACGGGCATTCGACATGGAACCTCCATCCCTGAAGCGGGATGGAAGCATCATACTATGAAACGCCCCTGGCTCACCGTACCTTCAGCAACTCGAGCAGCTGTTCCACACTGTCTCCCGCGGTGAACTCGACGCTCCGTCCGTCAGCAACCGCGCGACTGGCAGAGTCCGGATCGTGGTACACCCAGATGGTGCTGAAGTCCGACCGCTCGAGCAGATTCGCCTTGCCCACTAACTCCACCAACTCACTGCCGGCGTGGAATCGTAATACATTGTGGTCCACCCAACCGGCTGGCTGAAGCGAGATGTTTATAGAGGGTGCCATCGTCAGGTAATTGTCGCCGTGCCCCGGTAAGTGAACCATCAACGCCCCGCAAGTCATCCTCCATCCGTGCTGGGGTTCACGCAGCGTCTTGCCGTTGGAAACGACGCGAACGTATTCCAATAAAAACCTTTCCCCCGCTACTTTGGAGGGCTCCGGGTTCGGGACTCCTGGTGAAGGTGGCCGGCCGGGGGGATCTTCAGTACGTCATAGATCCGCTCCCCTGTCGAAGGGTTGCGAAGGATGTCAATCTGGACTGAATCTGCTACCCGCAGCAGTGCAAATTCACGGGTACTCGACAATGTCGGAATGTTCTCCCTATTTTTTAGCGGCTTGATCTGGACCGTGAACGCATCCTGGCCGACTTTCCGCGCTTCAATGTCGTAGCCGAGCAGGATTTTGCCCTGCTTGTCCTTCACCAGTCGATGAGCGTCGTATCCAGCCGGTATGGTTTCCGAACCGCCACGGGATACCGGGCAGTTCGCACCCGTTGACTCACTATAGATTTCGATGCCGGTTCCGTCAACAAACCATATTTTCAGAACATTCGGCGACCTGGTCTGGGCGAAAGCGGTAGCCGCGCATAGAAGCAGGATGCTTACGTTCATTGCTGTACTTCTCCGGATCGAATCACGCGCGTCGCACCGTTCTGCAACGGTTGAAAACCAGTTGCTTCCAGTCGAGTCACGTACCCTGTGTGCAGACCAGAGGCGTCGCCAAACGGAGCGTCGGTGTGTCGCTCTGTATTACGCGGTTACGCGAGCGTCCAGGGCAGGGGAGGGTTGCGGAGCCTCCCACTCACGAAGAACTGAACTCAGCGGATCGTCTTCCTTCAAGAGAATCTCCTTTCAACCGCGGTCGACAACAGCGGAGCCAGCCGGTGCCGGAGCGTCTCCCTTGCCCTGTGCAGTCGAGCCTTTACTGCGCCGGTTTCTATCTTCAGCAAGCCGGCAATCTCTTCCAGCGCAAGCCCTTCAAACTCGAACAGGATAATCGCTTCCCGTTGTCCGAATGGAAGCGCCGCGACCGCACGCGCCACCACCTCAGAGCGCTCGGCGGAAAGCACGTCCTCGAGTGGGTCAAGTTCATGCTCGGTGATGTCCATTTCTGCGGACTCGCGCTCGGCGATGCGAAGTGTTTTGAAGGCTAAGTTGCGCGCGATCCCGAAGAGATACCCACGCAGCGAACCCTGCTCGGCCTCGAACGAAGCACCCTTAAGCAGCACCAGGAAGCATTCCTGAACTGCATCTTCAGATGTCGGCACGGAACCTGTGAGCCGCCAGGCGAAACGGAACAATGGCGTCCGGTGGGCGTTGTAGAGAGCCAGAAAAGCGGCCTCATCCCCTCGCCGGACCATCGTCAGGCATCTTGTCCACACTATGTACTTGCGCCGAGCGGCAAGAAAGATACGCTGGCTGTGGCTGAACATTTCAATCACGCACGAAGCTTATTCCAAGGCGCCCTGTGTTCCTGATCCAGCCATTTGTTGGCTTCGGCGTCGCCGATGAAACGCTCCTTGGCAGGATCCCAACGGAACTTGCGGTGATACCAATAGGCCAGGTTGCCCAGGTGGCACACAGACGCCGAGCGGCATCCGATCTCTACGTCGCAAATCGGCTTCTTGCGGCTCTTGACGCTGTCGAGAAAATCCTGTAAGTGGTCTTTGCACTTATAAAGCTGGACACCATTTTCCGGGATGGGATCAACGCCCAGACTCTCTGGAGTGATTTGGAACTTGCCGCGGTTCACAAAGATCTCGCCGTCGGTCCCGATAAAGCGTACGCCGCCGCTCTTGCCGTGGATGACCTCCACTCCGTTCGCGTAGAGGAACCTCACGCCGATCTTCGCTGCCGGATCATCAGGCGGGATGATCTCCACCGGACCGCTCTCATCCATACCCAGGCCCCATTGCGTGATGTCGAAATGATGCGCGCCCCAGTCCGTCATACCGCCGCCCGAGTATTCACGGTAATCGCGCCACCGTGGAAAATTCTTATGCACACCACGCGGGCTAAGAATCGAGTTGTACGCTCGCTTCTTCGCCGGCCCGAGCCATAGGTCCCAATTCAATCCCGGCTCCATCTGCTCCTCCGGCAGGTCGCACCATTTGGAGGCGGGTCCGACGTCCACGATCACCTGTTTGATCTTCCCGATGCGCCCGTTGCGCACGAGCATGCAGGCCTTATAAAACTCGGCGGAGGAGCGCTGCATACTGCCGGTTTGCAGTATCCGCTTGTGCTTGCGAACAGCCTTCACCATCGCCCGCGCTTCGGGAATCGTGAGGGAAAGCGGCTTTTCACAATAGATGTCCTTCTTTGCCTTCGCCGCCATCACGACGTTGCTGGCGTGCCAGTGATCCGGCGTCGCAATGCAGACAGCGTCGATATCCTTGCGTGCGATTAACTCGCGGAAGTCAACGTAAGTGGCACAGCCCTTGTAACCGGCAACGGCCTTCTTCGCATACTCCTCTTCGACTCGCTGCTTGGCAGCCTCGCGCCGGGAAGTGTCCACATCGCACACCGCAACGACCTGCGTGTTCTTGCCGAGGAACTTATTCAATAACCCGCGGTTCTGGCTCCCCATCCCGATGAACCCCATAGTGATCCGATCACTAGGCGCCGTCTCCGCCCCCCAAACCGCAGAAGGCACAATAACAGGAGCCATCATCGCCGCGGCATTGGCAATCTTAAAGAAATCTCGCCGGCTGAACTGGTCGTTAGTTTTCATCATCCTCACGCTGAACCGAAATACCGCTGCCATTGTATCTATAAAGGGCTATCACAGTTGATCGCTGACACAACCTTCCCCCCGCGTACCTCGATAACCAATCTGAGGAGAAAACATGACGATCACATCCGTCCCGAAAATTGCACTGAATACATCAGGGGCAACCACACCGCAGCTGTCCAGTGCGCCTTCCAACGATCCCGGCAAGACACCACTCTGGCCCACCGGCTCGACAGGACGATTTGTCACACCTGCCGAGAAATTGAAGGCGGAACTCGCGAAGCTGGTCCGCATTCACTACCTGCCCTAATGCGGGCGCGCGGGCGTCAGCCATGGCGCTCGCCTTTCTCTCTCATCACCAACCAGCCAAATTTATTTCACCCAATCCCAACAGCAACTTACCCCATCCTGGCACCGCCGGCCCATGGCGCGAGTGCTACACTCCCATTCGGGAGAAGCCGAAGTCCAGCCGGTCACCCGATCAAAACCCTGCGCTGCATCCGCGCAACAAAATAGCAGAACGAACCCAAATCAAGGATTTGCCGTCTACTAGTCAGATGCATCAAAAGTGACGGAACGAACCCAAAAGTCCTGTATTTACAACGACCAGTTTTTGAAGAATGATCGTACGCATGTCTCTATTTTGGTAAAATTTAGTCACTGTGGGTTGTGTTGCTGGGAATGAGCCGCTCGAGGCGTTGAGCGGGACTCGGTGGTTCCAAGGAAGGCACACGTGTTTTATCCTTTTCGCTCGATAACTATGGCCCTGCTCGCCATGCTTTCATTGGTGGCCTGCAAACAACAGAAGGCACAAACCGCCTCCGCACCGCCGCCCGTACCGGTAACCGTCGGGCGCGCATCGCAGGAAACGATCCCAATACAACTGCGTGTGGTCGGCACCGTAGAGGCTTCGGAGGTGGTGCAGGTCAAATCGCAAGTCGCCGGTCAACTGATGAGCGTCCATTTCACTGAAGGCCAGAGCGTTGCGAAAGGCGCGCTACTCTTCGAAATCGATGCTCGGCCGGCGAAAGAAGCGTTGCGACAGGCCGAGGCGGCGCTCGCTAAAGATCGCGCGCAATTGCGCCAGGCTGAAGCCACGCTTGCACGCGACTCCGCCCAGCTCAAGAATGCGGAAGCGGACGCGGCGCGCTATAACGAACTCTCCAAGGCCGGCATCATCGCCAAGGCGCAATCGGACCAGGTGAGCACGCAGGCTGACGTGTACCGCGAATCCACGCGGGCCTCGCAGGCGAACATCGAGACGGTGCGGGCAGCACTCGAAAGCGATCGCGCCGCAATCGAAAGAGCGAAACTCGATATCGCCTATTCCACCATTCGCGCCCCAATCTCAGGACGCGCCGGCAACCTGCTGGTTAATGCGGGCAACCTCGTCAAAGTGAATGATGTGCCGCTCGTAGTTCTGCACCAGGTCTCGCCGATATTCTCAAGCTTCAACGTACCGGAGCAGCATCTGGGCGCGATCCGCCGCCTGAGCGCAAACCGCAAGCTGGCGGTGAACGTTTCACTGAAAGACAACCCGGAACGGACTTCGCAGGGTCACGTCGTTGTGGTCGACAATACTGTTGATCCGAGCACCGGAACAATCCGCCTGAAAGCGGTTTTCGAGAATCGCGACGGAATGCTCTGGCCTGGACAGTTCGTCAACGTCGTACTTACCCTCGATGCAATTCAGAACGCGACTGTAGTCCCCGCCGAGGCCGTGCAGAATGGCCAGAAAGGCACGTACGTTTATCTGGTCAAACCCGATCACACAGTGGAAATGCGCCTGGTCAGCGCGGGCCGCAGCTTCGCAAACAAAATGGTAATTGAGAAGGGCCTTGCGCCCGGCGACACGGTTGTCACGGACGGCCAGCTCCGATTAGCGCCGGGCGCACGTATCCAAGCGGTCGATCCCGGCAAACTGGGCACAGCGGAGAAACCATGAACCTCTCGCGTATTTTCATCGAGCGGCCGATCATGACCGCGCTCGTGTGCTTCGCCTTTCTGCTGTTCGGCGTTGTGGCATTCCGCGTGTTACCGGTAGCCGCGCTGCCAAGCGTTGACTATCCAACAATCCAGGTCAGTGCATCACTGCCCGGAGCGAACCCCGAAACGATGGCGTCCTCCGTCGCTACCCCGCTCGAGCGTGAGTTTTCGACTATCGCGGGCATTGATTCGATGAGTTCGTCGAACTCGCAGAGCAACACATCGATCACGATCCAGTTCGCGCTCGAGCGCACCATCGACGAGGCCGCGCAGGATGTGCAGGCCGCGATCTCAAAGGCAGGCGGCCGCTTGCCGCCCAACATGCCGCGGCCGCCTTCCTATCAAAAGGTGAACCCGGCTGAGCAGCCGATTCTCTACCTCGCGCTCAACTCTGAAACACTGCCACTCTACACAGTGAATGAGTACGCGGACACGCTGCTCGCGCAGCGCATTTCCATGGTCAGCGGCGTTTCGCGCGTGATCGTCTATGGCGCGCAGAAGTACGCCGTGCGCGTGCAAGTGGATCCGGAACGCATGGCAGCGCTCAACATCGGCATCGACGAAGTGCAGAGCGCCGTTCAGTCCAGCAACACCAACCTGCCGACGGGCAGACTGCAGGGCGAGAAGCAGGCCTTCACGATTCAATCCACCGGTATGCTCGAAAATGCCGCAGCCTACCGGCCCGTGATTGTGGCGTGGCGCAACGGTTCTCCCGTTCGCCTGGAGCAGCTTGGGCAGGTCATCGACAGCGTCGAAAACGACAAGGTGATCGCGTGGTCCGACAATATTCGCGGAGTGATTCTCGCGATCCAGCGACAGCCCGGCACCAACACCGTCGCAGTGGTTGACGCGATCAATCAACTGCTTCCGTCATTCCGTCGCGAGATTCCGCCCGCGGTAAATCTTACTGTGGCCTTCGACGCCTCGCGCTCCATCCGGGCCTCGATTCACGACGTCGAGTTCACGCTAGTGCTGACCATCTGTCTGGTCGTCCTCGTGATTTTCCTGTTCTTGCGCAATATCTCGGCTACGCTCATACCGGGCTGCGCGGTTCCGTTCTCCATCATCGGAACCTTTGCTGTCATGTACCTGCTCGGCTATAGTCTCAACAACCTTTCGCTGATGGCTTTAACCCTGTCGGTCGGCTTCGTGGTTGACGACGCAATCGTGATGCTGGAAAACATTGTGCGCCACATGGAGATGGGCAAGACGCGTATGGAAGCTGCCCTGGCTGCATCGCGCGAAATCGGGTTCACGATTATTTCCATGACCATCTCGCTGGTTGCCGTGTTCATTCCGGTTCTGTTTTTGGGTGGGATCGTCGGACGCCTGCTGCACGAATTCTCAGTGACCATCGTCACTGCGGTTCTCATCTCCGGCTTCGTCTCGCTGAGTCTGACGCCGATGCTCGGAAGCCGTTTTCTCAGCACGAGTCATACCGCTAAACACGGGCGCATGTATCGCCTGCTCGAAGCTGGCTTTGACAGGCTGGCACGCTGGTACGAATCGACTCTGCGCATCGCCATGCACTATCGCTTCGTCACGTTAATGATTGCGGTGCTGATGTTGGTTGGTACGGGTTGGATGTTTTTCACGATGCCGACAGGCTTCATCCCCAGCCAGGACAGCGGCTTCATGTTTGCCGTCACGCAGGGACCTCAGGACATTTCCTTCGAGTCGATGGCAACCCATCACAGGGCCGTTGCCGAGACCATCCGTAAACATCCGGACATTGATTCCGTAGTGGCTTTCGTGCCAGGCGGCAACCAGGCATTTGTTTTTTCGCGTATGAAGCCGCGCGAAGAGCGAACCAACTCAGTCGATCAGATCATCGGTCAACTTCGTCCGCAAGTCGCGAAGCTACCGGGCCTGATGACTTTCATGCAAAACCCGCCGCCTATCACCGTCGGCGGACAGGGTGGTTCGAGCCTCTATCAGTTGACAATACAAAGTTCGAACCTGCAGGAGATCTATCAGTGGACGCCTCGACTGATGGAGCGCCTGCGCCAGTTGCCGGGATTCCTGGACGTCAACACGGACTTGCAAATCGCAAGCCCCGAACTCAAGGTCGAGATTGAGCGTGATCGTGCGCTCGCACTCGGCGTCACGCCACAGCAGATTCAGAATGCGTTGTTTGCGGCGTATGGAAGCCGCGAGGTTTCGATCATCTACGCCCCGACGAACCAGTATTCCGTGATCATGGAGGTCGAGAAGCAATACCAGCGCGACCCTGATGCACTTTCGAAGCTTTACGTGCGCTCCAGCAGGGGCACGCTCGTTCCCATCGACACGGTTGTTCGAACGGTTCGCAGCGTGGGTCCGCTCAACATCAACCACTTCGGGCAATTGCCGGCGGTCACGATCTCGTTCAACCTGGCGCCCGGATTCTCACTCGGCCAGGCGGCGCAGCAGGTGGATGAAATCATCAGGCAGTTGCGCATGCCCGCGACCATTAGCGCGAATTTCCAGGGCACGGTGAAGGAATTCCAGCGCTCTTTCCAGAACCTCTCGATTCTGTTGATCGTGGCGATTCTGGTGATCTACATCGTGCTGGGAATCCTGTACGAAAGCTTCATCCATCCGATCACGATTCTCTCGGGCTTGCCTTCCGCGGTGTTCGGCGCGCTGCTGACGCTGATCCTGTTCAACAAGCAACTCGACTTGTATGGTTTCGTCGGCATCATCATGCTGTTCGGCGTGGTGAAGAAGAACGCGATCATGATGATCGATTTTGCGATCGGCGCCCAGCATGAGGGCAAGAGTCCGCATGACGCAATCTGGCAAGGTTGTCTGCTGCGTTTCCGGCCCATCATGATGACGACGGTTGCGGCCCTGTTCGGGACAATGCCGATTGCACTCGGTTATGGGGAAGGCGCGGATGCGCGACAACCGCTCGGGTTGGCGGTTGTGGGCGGCCTGATCGTCAGTCAGTTCCTTACGCTGTACATCACGCCCGTGATTTACCTGTACATGGAAGCGCTGCAGCAGCGTTTGCGACGGCGCAAGGTTTCGACGAAAACCGGCTCGGAGCCGATACCCGCGCAGGCCTAGTATTCGTGGATGGTAATGCCGCGCTCGCTACGCGGAATTCGCGCGTGCTGATCGGCCAGCGGTCCAGATCCGCTGGGGTTTTGGATGGACCAGTGCTGCACGAGCCGCAATGCGTCGGCGCGATCCGGCAGCGGTCCGCGTACGATGAAATGATTATCCCCATGAACAAGAATGCCCAGCATCACGACAGTATAGATCGTCCGCTGCTCTCGCGACGAGGCTTGCTGTCCTTGATTGCTGCGCCGGCCTTCGCGAAGACTGGGCCGTCAGTGGCGATTACGCTCGATGATGTAGCCTGGCAGGGCGTTGACGGGGAGCGCTTGCTCGCGGCGCTCGGAAAGCGGCAGGCAGCCGTGTTCGTGGCTGGCCGCAATGTGGATAGTGTCGAAGGCCAACGCATTCTGTCGCGCTGGAACGCGGCCGGGCATCTACTTTGCAATCACACTTACTTGCATCAGGCTGTGGATCGAGTCGGCGCCGAAACTTTCCAGAAAGACATTCTGCGGAACGAAGTCGTATTGAGCCGGCACTCGAATTTTACGAAGTTGTTTCGCTTCCCGGTCTTGAAAGAAGGCGCGACTGCGGCGACGCGCGATCAGGTGCGCGCGTTCCTGAAGCAGCACGGCTACCATAACGGCGCGGTCACGATCGATGCCTCGGATTGGTACTTCAATCAGCGCTTGCGCGAGCGGCTGAGTGCGGATCCTAAGTTCGATACAGCGCGCCTTCGGGAACCGTATCTGGTGCACCTTTGGGAGCGGGCGCAGTATTACGATGGACTCTCGCAAGCCCTGCTGGGCCGTAGTGCCGCGCATACCCTGCTGCTGCACTACAACAAGATCAACGCGCTGTTCCTGGGCGATGTGATCGCGATGTTCCAGAAGCGCGGATGGAACGTAATCGACGCGGCTCAAGCGTTTGCGGACCCAGTTTTTCAGCGTGAGCCGAACAACGTGCCCGCCGGCGAGAGCCTGCTCTGGGCACTAGCCAAGGAGTCCGGCCGCTTCGAAGGCAAGCTGCGCTATCCGGGCGAGGACAGCGTCTACGAAAAGCACAGGCTCGATCGACTATTGCTTTAAGCGGTAGATGTGAACTTCGTATTCACCGAAGCGGTCGCGGAAGACGCCGTTCTTGACAGCGATGCTTCTTGATTCGCCGAGTACGGTTGCGGTCACGTTGCCTCCATCGCGCAGCCGGAACGTTGCCGTGGTTTCGCCGCCGGGCCGTGCGCCCATCGCAAATAGATAAGTCACGCCGCCAACACGTTTGAGCATGTAGTCGATCGGTAGCTCGGACATTACAGTAACGCCGTTGCCGATTGAAGCAGTGTTGAGCGGGCGCGCCAGTTCGGTGACTTGCTTGTTGATCGCAGCGATTGCCGCGCGGGTCTCCGGATCGTGCAGCGGCGCCGATTCGTCTTGCGTCGGCTTGAACTGATGGCAGAAATACCCGATGCCCATCGAGCCGTGGATCAGCGACATCCACACCTGCGACTTGATCTGCGCGGGGGTGGGCTTGGGGCCACCGTGAATCGATGTCGTCTCGATCCAGTTCCACACGGGCTTCTTGTAGCCGGCCCATTTGCGGAGTCTATCCACACCGGCGCCTGTGTGCCACATCGGGTACTTGCTGTTCACTGGATAGACATCGTACGAGAGTATATCCGCGCCTTTGGCGTATTCCGGATAGTGCTCGTCATGCCGCGCGCAGTCGGAGCCGCGCCCCACGTAAGTCTCGTTCACCACGCCCTGCCCAAGGTTGAGCAGAACGGGACGGCTCGCATCGGCGGCCTGGAACTTCTGGTATCGTGCAATGATCTCCGGCGGCAGCACACACGAGCCATATCCGCCGCCCGGTTTGGCCTGAGCGTTGTCGGGTTCATCCATCTGCGTCCAGCCTCGGATGACCGCGTTGTCGGGACTGGAAAGACCGAACGCGGTTTGACCCGCGAACACCGGCATGCCTGCGGCCTGCAGCAGTTTCAGTTGCTCTTCCGTTGGACCTTTCCACAGTCCGACGAAGTTGTTGACCCCGATCGCCTTGTACGCAGCGGCTGATTTCGCGGGCTGCAGCCACACACTGATTGGGAAATAGTCGTCGTTACCGAGGGGAGTTCTCGCCCATTTGCGGTAATAAGCCGGTCCGCCTTCGAACGGCAGATAGGTATCGAGTGCTGCCGCGCCGGACAACACCGCCACGCCAAGCAGAAGGAATATGCGCGAGATCATCAACTTCAAAGCATACAGAATAGCCGCCCATGTTGTAGCTTGGAATGTGGAGGCGAATTTGCCTGTTGTTGATGAATCCCCCGTGCGTTTAGCCACTGAGATTGTGGACCTGCGCAGCGCACTGCAGTTTCTTGCTTCGATTCCGGGGCAACTGATTTCGACGAGCGTACCCGTTGATCCCGTCGCGGAACTCGCTGGAGTGTACAAGCTAATCGGTGCGGGCACGCCTGTTGCACCGCCGACACGCATCGGCGGTCCTGCCATGCTCTTCGAAAACGTGAAGGGCTACGGAATGCCCGTAGTCGTCGGTGTTCTGGCGAGTCGCTTGCGCACGGCATTGATGATGAACAGCACCATCGAGCGCCTGCCTTTCGATTTGCTCGCCGCGTTGAATCATCCCTTTGCGCCCGTTGTGATTGCTGGCGCCGATGCGCCGTGCCAACAGGTAGTGATCCGGCAGCCGTTCGATCTGCGCACGCTGATTCCAGCGCCGACCAACACGCTCCTCGATGCGGGTCCGTATTTCAACATGGGCTTACTGCGCGCCGAAGATCCGGAGACTGGCGAATCCGACGTCACGATTCACCGATTGTGCATTCAAGGACCGGATCTGCTCAGCGTCTATTTTGTGCCCGGCCGCCACATCGACCAGTTCCGCATCAAGGCGGAGAAGATGGGGCGCGCGTTGCCGGTATCGATCAGCATGGGCCTCGATCCTGCGATTTATCTAGCCGCGTGCTTTGAGCCTCCGACGACGCCGCTTGGTTTGGACGAACTCACGATTGCGGGAGGCTTGCGACATCGTCCGGTGGAACTGGTTGACTGTCTCACGGTTGCGGCCAAGGCGATCGCGCGCGCGGAGATTGTTCTGGAAGGCGAGATTGTTCCGGGCGAACGAATTCGCGAAGACGCACAGACCAACACCGGGTATTGCATGCCGGAGTTTCCTGGCTATCTGGGCAAGGCGCAGCCTGCGCTGCCGATGATCCGCATCAAGGCTGTGACGCATCGCGCGAATCCGATTCTGCAGACGATCATCGGCCCCGGCGAGGAGCACACGAACCTGGTCGGGATTCCCACCGAAGCCAGCATTTTAAGGCTGGTCGAGAACAGTATGCCCGGGCGGTTGCGCAACGTTTACTGTCATTCCGCGGGTGGCGGAAAATACCTTGCGGTGCTGCAGTTCCAGAAGTTTGCAGCCAGTGATGAAGGCCGTCAGCGCCAGGCCGCACTCACAGCGTTTGCTGCATTCCCGGAACTGAAGCATGTCGTGCTGGTCGATGAAGACGTGAACATCTACGACTCGACCGATGTTCTCTGGGCGATGACGACGCGCTATCAGGGCGACGTGAGCACTGCGTTTATTCCGGGCGTGCGTTGTCATCCCCTGGATCCTTCGCAGTCGCCGGAGTTCAGCCCGTCGATTCCGTCGGATGGTATTTCCTGCAAGACGATCTTCGATTGCACGGTGCCGTATCGCATGAAGGAGCGCTTCAAGCGCGCGGCGTTCGTGGATGTGGATCTGGCGAAGTTCTTCCCTCAGGACTGAGAGATATTCAGCACCGTCACTAACGGTTCAGCCTGATCGTCAAACATGGGGGCGAAGGTGGTTTTATCGCTCTTGCGTCGGTAGTGTGCCATCACGGCCCGGCAGATTGCGGCGAACACGAAAAGCCAGATTACTCGCGTGGGCTGGATGAGAATCCAGGCGTCGAACCGCGCGAACACGAATACGTAGAACATAAACGCGAGCAGGTACAGTGGCCAGAAGAGTCTTACATTCGCGCGGCCCGGAACCACAGTGCCCGTCCATCAACAGCCAGGAAACGACAGCACCAAAAAGCACGTGCACGAAAGCGATCCAGCATCGCCTTGCGCACGCCGCTGATGTAGTCGCGCACGTCGCTGATACCTGCGGCCTGGAACAGCCAGTTGGCGCGTAGGTCCGCCGGAATTGTAAAGATATAGCGCAGGAGTGCGGCACGGGAAGCAACACACCCGCGGATTCAGGATCATTCCCATACAATTGCGGCTCTTCGGGAACGTATCCAAATTTGCGTTTGTATCCGGTTAGGTCGTCCCGGATCGCGCGGCCCTGGTAGGTGATCTCTCCGGTGGTCGGTTCCAGCAGTCCTGTGAGCATTTTGACCGTGGTGCTTTTGCCCGATCCATTCGGTCCCAGATAGCCCAGCACTTCTCCTGGCCCGATGGCGAAACTCACTTTGTCCACGACAGCTTTGCGCAGGTAGGTCTTGGTGAGATTGGAAATCTGCAGCATCGTGTACTCCAGTCTATTCCCTGGAAATCGCCAGCGGGTCCATGCTGCGGAAAACTGCGAGGAACTGATTTTCGGTTAGCAGATCGGCTTGTGGCAGCGTCGGACGAGTTGCGTCGAAACCTTTGATTTCGGCGCGATGCGCTTCCATCCAGGTGACGAGCCCCTTCATGATGCGTCCGTAGCCTTCACCAGTGCCGTTGTCCATGCGTCCAACTCCAGGGCCGAACATTCCGCGCATGCAGTGAACCGGGTGGCCACCGAAGGTCACCTGCGAGAGTGCAGCATACATTTCGCTTAAGACTCCGGTTACGTTGGTGTCGATAATGTGGCGGGCTTCGTGCGCATCGACACAGGCAATCGAGCGGCGCTGGTACTCGCCGAGGAACGCGATGCGCAGATCATTGCCCTTCAGCCCGCGCGCTTGCATCGCAGCCAGCACCTCGTCCGACGCCCTGCGGTACATCCGGATTTCAAGCGCCCGGATGTAGCCATACGGGTTCTTACGCGCCGCAGCGTCCTGCTCGGCGGTGGCTTGTGCAAGTTTGGGTTGAAACCCGGCGAGGTTGACGGGATCGTGCAAGCCTGCCCAGGCGCCCAGTGCATCGTCGCGGCGAAGTGAAATCATACCTGGCGGATTGCCGCCGGCGGCCCAGCCGCCGATCGATTCCTTGCCATCAGAGAACCAGGTCACATAGCCGTTAGATACCAACGAATCGAGGACAACTGGACGGACGCGCACCTTGCGACCCCATTGCTCGATGGTGCGTTCCTCGTCGATGATGCGATGACCGAATTCAAGTCCGAAGCGGAAGAACGCGATCTCAGTGCCGAAGTGGCCGCTCAGGTAACTGAACAGGGCCTGCTCGGTTTTTAGCTCCGGCCAGAACCCGCGTGCTTCATCGATCACCGGTTTACGCAGCGCATCCCATTCGATTTTGCCGAGCGCCTGCAATCGGTAATGCTCATCGGCGATTTCTTTGACGCGCCGGCAGAAGCGCGAGTAGGTCACGACGTCTGGGGGACCTCCGGCAAGCCCCGCCTCGGGGTATAGCGGGAGCAACTTGCTGTCCCAGTGATAGGAGCGGAGCGCCTCATCGGCGCGGGCCGTATCGTGCCTCAACATCGCGAGAGCGTACATCAGTCGTGAGGGGATAAAACGTCCCGGTTCGGAACGCACGACTTCCGTAATTACATCGAGTGCCTCGGCGGATGTTTTGGCGGCTCCAGTCCTGAACGCTTCCTCAACGGTGGCGGAGGCGAAAGCAATGCGTGCATTATCACGAGTTCGATTGTCTTCGGCGCACTCCAGCGCACGTTTTGCGAATGTACGTGCGTGTTCAAATCGATCCCGTGCGGTCTCCATGCGTGAACGAGCAGCTAGCGTTTCAGAGAGACCGGCTTTGAGCTGTTCCGCTTTTTCGAAATGCGTACGAGCTGCATCGTCGTCTTTGTAGAAGCGCCAGTCCAACCAGGCGAGGCGCCGCTCGGCGTCCGCGCGCTCGCGCTCACTGCCGGTGCTTGCGGCCGTGATCAAGAGCTCCCTTTCCTTGACTAAGTCCTTACGTGAATGCGCCTGCTCGATCAGCGTTTGCAGCGACTGTGCGGAGCCGACAGCGCCGACCAGCAAAAAAGCCAAAATGAATATCACCTGCAGATAGACACCGGCGTTGGGCTCACAGTTCCGGGGCTAAGAAACTTACTTCGGCGGAGCGGTGTCCAAGAGACAGCAATGTTTACGAGGCCTGTGTTGGCGTTTGTTCTTCTTGGTCTGGTGAACTGCCATCCGGTTCGCCCCGATCCTCGCATCGTGCGGATTGCCATCAGCACTGATGGGCAGTGGCTTGCGGCCGGAAGCTCCGGGGGTGTGGTTACAATCGTGAAGGTCGCTTTGGCAACGTCTGTGAAGCACATCCCCGCGGGTTCCGGTGCGATTAATGATCTGCAGTTCAGCCCAGATGGAAAGTGGTTGGCGGTTGCCAATCGCAATCTGGTCCTATGGCCCGTAACGGGCGACGGGCAGAACATCGTTCTTCGCGAGGACTCGTCTAATTACGGCAGTGCGTCGTTCAGCCCTGATGGCCGTTCTATTGTGACCGTCACAGGCGCGGGAAGGATGCAAGTGGTCGATGTGCGCTCGCGCGACATGCTGATTGATGTCTGCTGCTCGAGTATCTACGGCGATGTGGCGTTTACTCCCGACGGACTCCAGTTCGTAAACGCCGGACACGTACCCAGGCTTTGGAATGCCACGAATGGCAGGCTGATCGCGAGACTGATCACTGCGCCACGCAGTGAGCCGGCGTTCGGTCCGATTGCGTTCGACGCAAAAGGTGGGCGTGTGTTTGTGGGCGACCAGGAGGGACGGATAATCGTCTGGAGTCTGGCGAAGCAGAGCGTGCTGGGATTGCCGCCGCGCCATCGCGAATGGGTGGAATCGATTGTGTTTAGTCCAGCTCGCGGCGAAGTCGCCTATGCCGCACGGGGTGGCCCAGTGCGGATCTGGAATCCAGACTCAGGTTCTCAGACGATGATGAAGAGCGCTCGCCCCTCGAGCAATATCCTTTTTACGCCGGATGGTCACCTCCTTCTGTTCGGAACCGAAACGGGACAGGTCGAATTCTGGAAGCCGGGCTCAGATGCTTCCACGCACGCGATCTTCGTCCACTAACAGGAGTTATATGCTCGTGTTTCGATGCAATCACGACGGCAGTTTTTCCAAACTTCAACATTGGGCGCTTTGTGTGCGGCTGGTGCTCCCGCAAAACCTCCTGCCGGCGGAGCGCTGGGGGTGGCCTGCCGTGCTGGCGATCATTACATTGCCGGCCCCAAGCCGAAGCTGACGCGATGGGACTACGCGAGGGTTGGTTGCCGAAACGGTTCGGGCCGATGGCACAGCGGGCCTGGCAAGGGCTGGCAGCAACTGTCGATGCGGAAGGTGCGGTGCACGGGACATGCATCGGTACGAAGGGCGGTACCAACTCCTCACTAGACTATTGGCTCAAGCGGCCAACGCAGACCGACGATATCCACAGCTTCGGGCCGGTGCTGCTGGCGGCAGTAGAAATGCATCTCTGGTCACATTCCTGAATTTTCGACTGGCTGCCTGGCCAGATCCGCTAATTAACCAAAGTTCCTATTGTAAGAACTGGCAAGCGAGCTTATACTCCGTACGTGTCCAACTTGCCCGTGCTCAAAGTAAGAGTTCGAGTTCGGACCGAGCAGAACAGCAAGCTGTCTGATCAAGAACTTGTTGACCGCGCCAAACGGCAGGATGGTGCGGCTTTCAGCGAACTCGTCGAACGCCATCATGGCTCGGCGCTACGGACCGCAGTAGCAATCCTTAGACGCTATGAGGATGCGGAGGACGAAGTTCAGAACACGTTTCTGAAGGTGTTCTGTAACCTGGAGCAATTTGAGGTCAGGTCGGAGTTCCGGACCTGGCTCACGCGCATCGTCGTGAATCAATGCCTGATGAGACTCCGCCGAACCACGCGCGTACAGTTTCTTCCGATCAATGACGGGGCGCTACAGGTGGAACCTCGCCACCAGGATCCGAATCCGGAAGATGAATGCTGGCGCAAGCAAGCCGCGCAGATTACCATGTCGTACATGGATCGGCTAAGTCCAACATATCGAGAGCCGCTGCGGCTTTTTTCGATTGAGGAACTGCCGCTCGAACTGGTAGCCAAGGAACTGGGGTTGAGCGAAGCAGCTGTTAAGTCGCGACTTGTGCGAGCCCGCGCCGAACTGCGTTGACGCTGGCTGCGGCACCTGTAATTTAGTCTGACTTACGGCCCTCCTTTTGTCGTAGTGTCGCCAGAAGACGGCGTGCTTCGACGTGTGTGGGCTGGCGCCCTTCAGCGGCCTGACTGAGATAGCGATTCAGGTAACTCTCGGCGCGGCGGAAATCCTTTCCGACTTCCAGCAAAGCTTTCGAGGCCGCGTAGAGGGACCCAAAATCGTCTGGCACTGCAGTTGCAGCATGCGCGACGGTTTCATCCAGTTCCGTCCAACGCTGTTGCATAGCGTACACACGGGCGAGAATGCTGTAAGCTCCCTCGCCGGTGGGATCGACAGCAATGGCATCGCGCGCGGCTTTTTCCGCAAGATCCGGACGTTTGCTTACAGAAGTGCAGCAGTAAAAACGGGCCAGGGCAACGCGTGCGCGATAGAATGCCGGATCCGCCTGCACTGCTTTCTTTAGCCAGCCTTCCGTTTCCGCATCCACGCCCTGATCCTGCAAAAGCCGCGCGTGCGCCAGATACCCCCATGCAGGCGCGATGCTTGCGATCTGATCCGCGATCCTGCGAGCCGCCTTTTTGTCTCCGCCGGCCAGCGCCGGAGCCTTCCAGGAGAACATCATTTTGACCAGCAGCGTATCGACGTGTTTGGGGTTCAATGCAAGCGCCGCTTCGATCTCTTTCTTCATTCGGCGGACAAGGCTAAAGCCGCGCAACGGGTTGGTAGTTTCGGCCAGCATGGCGCAGGCCTCGGCTAGTTGCCCGTGAAAGTCGGGGTTCTTCGGATTGAGCGCGACAGCGCGCTCGGCTGCGCTGTAGGAGCCCTCGTTATCTCCGAAACTGCTCTTGATCTTGGAAGACCAGGCGTACGCCTGCGCATCATTTGAATTCGCGCGCAATTTCGCATCAACGATTTCGCGCGCGCGTTTCCAATGCCCGATTTCCATCAACGCGTCAACTGAAGCCGCAGCGTCCATTCTGGCATTTGCCAGATTCAGGCACACAACTAAGGGCGCAACAGTTTTGAAGAATGACAACACAGTCCAGATTTTACCGCAACAAAGGTAGCGCTTATCAAAAGACGAGCTTGAGTGCGAATCGCATGCGCCGTTCGGTGGCTGATGCCGAAGTGACTTCTGTGAAGCCGCTGGTTGCCTTCACCGTGCCATCCGGATTTCTGGAGGCGGATGAAGCGGTGGCACCAGGATTCCCAAACGCAGGCGTATTGCTCACGTTGAAGACTTCCCATTTGAACTGCATGCTTACACGCTCGCGGATGCGGAATGTGCGGAAGACGCTGCCATCCAGATTCTTAACGCCAGGGCCAAACAGAATATTGCGGCCGCTGGTGCCGAAGCGCACGTCACTGACCGGACCAAACGCGTTGGGGTCGAAATACGATACTCCACGGCCGATGCCGCCATAGAATTCGACGAACTCTTTCAACTGATCGGCTGTCTGCAGATTGCCGACAGTGTTCACCGACGTGGCGTTCGTCCCGATTGTGAAGGGTCTGCCCTGCATGACACTAAAGATGCCGTTCAATTGCCATCCGCCGGTGACGCGCGCGAGAATCCCCTCGCTCATGAATCGATGCCCACGGCCAAACGGCAGCGGTTGCACGAAGAAAACCTGCAGGTTCTTGGGCCGGTTGAAGCCAGCCTGAGCCTTGTTGCGCTCGTACATCGAAGGACCATTCCAACTCACGGCGGAGTCGCTGTTATCGGCATAGTTGATGGACTTCGAAAACGTGAATGAAGCGCCAAATGAGCCGCCCGCGAGGCGTCGTGTCAAGCGGGTCTGCAGCGAGTCGTAGGTTGCGGAATTGAACGGAATCATCATCTTGATATCAGCCGTGCGACCGTACTTGATGTTAAGCAAACGGCCGGCCTGTCCGGTGCCTGCGGAATCAGACGAATTAATGTTGATCAGCGCAGTCTGGCGGATGGCACGCGTTCCCACATAGCCCGCCTGCCCGAGAAAGCCCCAGCCGAGTTCACGCTGAATTGTGACGTTGAAGGACTCGATGTAGCCGCGGTTATAGTCCTTCGGGAAAGAGGTGGTGCCGACATCCTTCGGCAGGACGATGGTTCCCGTGCTCAGGTCCGGACCGATCACTGGCGGAAGTCCGGTACGCAGGCTGCCCGCCGACTGGTAAGTGGTGGGCGCTGTGATCTGCAACGAAATTACCGCGGGATACGCGTCGCGCAGATAGCGGAAGGAATTCGGATCGATGCTGATTCCGAAGCCGCCGCGCACTACGGTCTTATTTGTGGCACGCCAAGCCACGCCGATGCGCGGAGCGAGTTGTCCTGGACCCACATCCACGCCTGTGGAAGTCGGCACGCCGCCCACGCCGCCGATCAGTACCTTATCGGTGTCCGGATCATAACGCTCGCCGCCGCGATGGTCGCGCGTAGCGAATGGATAGTATTCGTAGCGCGTACCGAAACTGAGCGTAAGCTTGCGGTTCACCTGCCACTGGTCGCGGATGTAGAAGCCATACGAGGGCATGCGCACAGCCCCAGGATTTATGTACTGTACGTCTTTGCCCATGTCGGCAGGAAGGCCGAGCAGGAAGTCCGCCCAATTGTTATAGAGGTTGGGAGACGCTCCGCCTTTCAGCGCCGTGTTACCGCCGGTGAAGTTGAAGCTGCCGCGCGGACCGTACTTCACCTGCGGCTGGAAGTGGTTGATCGTATAGTAAGTGGACTCAGCGCCGAAGCGGATCGAGTGCGCGCCCTTGATCCAGCTCAGGCTCATCACGCCAGTATATTGGTTGTCGCGGAACAGGAATGGGTTCGATACGTTCGGATTTCCGAAGCTCGAGAAACTGCCGATCGTGAAGCGCGGAATGCCACCCTGCAAGCGGTCGCTGCCGTTGGTTCCAGGAATCTTTAGAACGTCCAGACCGTAGTTCGAATCGATGTCGTCGTTTTCCGCGGACAGACGCAGCCGTGTGAAACCGATATTGGCATCGACCAGGATGCGCGGGCTCAGCATGTAAGTGCCGCCCACTGAGGCGTTCTGGATCAGCCCGATGGCGCGACCGGGTTGTCCGCCGTTCATTGCGTCCCCACCCGCCTTGCCGAAGGCTTGCGGATCATAAACATCACTCGGCGAGAAGCCGTAGCGCGCAAAGACAGTCGCCTTGGACGTCGGATTGTAGTTCACCTTGAAATCCGAGTTGTAGCGGTTGAACTTGTAGCTGGCGCTCGCAAAGTAGTCGTTAGAGACACCGGGCAGGATCGCTTGCGGCAGCAGACTCGACATTGTGGCGGCGGCCGGGTCGATGCGCGCCGTAGGAATCTGCCGGTCTGGAAATAACGAACGGCCCGTGCCGTCCGGATTGCCGGTCAGCGGATCGTAGATATTCGCGCCGTAAGGGCTGAAATCACCGCGCTTCAACGGATCGGTCGGCACCGTTCTCAAGCCGGAAGCGTTCAGGCGGCGAGTGGTCATTTCCCAACTGGAGAAGAAGAAAAGCTTGTTCTTCTTTATCGGGCCGCCGAGCGTAAAACCGGGCTGGTTCTGAAGGTTCTTTGCCGGTTGATTCGGATCGCCGGAACAGGTGTACAGGCAGTAGAAATAGTTGCGGGCTTTCAATGCGCTGTTGTTGTGGTACTCCCAGGCCGAGCCGTGGAATTGATTGGTGCCGGACTTGATGGTCACGTTCATTGCCGCGCCGCCGGCCATGCCCTGTTCCGCGTCGAAACTGTTCGTGATCACGCTGACGGTCTGGATGGCTTCGGCCGGCGGAACGTAGGCCACAATGTGCGGCAGCCACGGATAACTCACTGTTGCGCCGTCGATGCGCGTGTTGTTGTTCGAGTACGATGCCCCGTTGGCGTTGGAGCCCATCGAGCGCTGCGGATTGCCGGCATCGGAATGCAGTTCTTCCGGCGGCGTAAGGCCTGGCAGCACTTTCAAGAGGCTCTGGAAATTGCGCCCGCCATCCATTGGCAGGTCGGCGATTTCTTCTTTCCCAATTTGCGCAATGACTTCGCCCCGATCGGTTTGCAGCGTGATGGCCGCAGCGTCAACAGTAACGCTCTCGCTGATCTGGGCGACCTGCAGGCGCGCGTCCAGGCGGCGCACGGTCCCCGCTTCCACGGGTAAGCCTTCAGCCATGAAATTCGAAAACGCGGGAGTACGAATCGTGACCTTGTAATTGCCAGTCTGCAGATCATTGAAGCTGTACATGCCGCGTTCGTCAGTCATGACTTCGCGCGCCACACCGGTTTCACTGTTGACAGCTTCTACTTTTGCGCCGGGGACTGCGGCGGTGGTGGAATCCGTGACGTTTCCGGTCAGTGTTCCGTAGAGATTTTGCGCTTTAGAAACTACGCAAAATGAAAAGGTCATGGCAAGCACGGCCAGCGCGGCCGACATGGGCCTGCACTTCAACGAGGTGCACATTTGAGCGATCTCCCCACGCTGATCCCATACAGCGTGGAGAAAGTATATCTGTTTCTTACCAAAATAGGCAAGTATAAAATCCGACAGGCAAGTATTTAATCCGTTTGACAGTGCTCGGCCAATTTTTTACAATCAGGGCGTCAGGCCGCCGAAATAACAGGAGGTCCAACATGCTCCGACTCGCAGACGCGCAGCGCGTGATTGCCGCTGCGCAGAAGAAGGCGATGGAAATTGGCCAGCCCATGAACATCGCCGTCGCCGACGCGGGTGGCAATCTTGTTGCTCACGTCCGTATGGACGACGCTTGGCTCGGAAGCGTCGATATCTCAATTAACAAAGCCTTCACCGCTCGCGCGTTCGATATAGCGACGAAAGATCTGGCTACGCACTCGCAACCGGGAGGCCAATTCTACGGCATTCACGCGTCCAATCACGGGCGTGTGATGATCTTCGCCGGTGGTATTCCCCTGCGGCGTGATGGCAAGGTCGTCGGGGCCATCGGCGTGAGTGGCGGCTCCGGCGATCAGGACCAGGCAGTCGCCGAGGCCGGCGCGGCGGCTTTCTAAGACACGCTCTTTCCGGGAAGGAGGACTCTTATGGCAAGTAACCGTGGAGTAGTCTATCTAGGCCCAGGGAAAGCGGATCCGATCAGCACATGGTGCGAGGTCGCACGACGGATCCCGTGGGGATCGTGGTGGGACACGAGATCACAGGCGAGGTGATCGAGAAGGGCCTGGATGTCGAGACGATCGACATCGGCGACCTCCCATGGTGCCGTATGCCGACTTCAACCTGATCAAGTTTCCGGACAAGGCTCGATGGAGAAGATTCGGGACTTGACCATGCTGAGCGACATCCTTCGAACCGGTTTCCACGGGGCTGTAACGGCGGGCGTGAGGGTCGGGTCTGTCGTTGACGTGGCTGGCGCTGGTCCGGTGGGTCTGGCAGCGGCGGCTTCCGCTCAGATCCTTGGCGCGGCGGTTGTGATGGTGGGCGACATGAATCAGGAACGCCTGGCCCACGTGAAATCTGTTGGTTTTGAACCTGTCGATCTAACAAAAGAGCGATAGGCTGGAAGACCTGATCGAACAGATCCTCGGCGTTCCCGACGTGGACGCGTCCATCGACGCTGTCGGCTTTGAGGCGCGCGGCCTGGGAACTCATCAGAGCGAGGAGGCACCGGCGGCGGTTCTTAACTCGCTTATGACCGTCAGATGCGGCAGCGAAGCAGGGCAATCTGCGCGTGCGGTTCGGCCTGGGATGGGCCAAGCGCGACCGTGATCACGCTGGATCAGGCACCTGGCGGCTATAAAGATTTTGACAAGGGCGCAGCGAAGAAGTTCGTGCTGGATCCGCACGATGCGCTTGCAGCAGCCTAGTGCAGAGGCGCTAAAAAGCGGCTGCTGATCCACTGTTGCTCAGTGGGATGAATGCGCCTCCAATCGCCGTTCGATTCGTAGACCTCCACCTGAACTCCGCGCGAGAGGTGCTTGAGAATCGTAGCTGCACCATCGGGAGCCTTACGGACGTTTAGAGTGTTGGCGTTAATCGTGAACGAACCGGCAGCTAAAGGCTTTGGCAGCGTGGCAGGTTCGAGCAGTGAGAGCGATGCAGCAACCAGGGGGATGAAGTTGGCCGCAGCATTCTGAACTTTGTTACCGCCAAAGAAAGCGCTGCCGGGGCAGGTCTTGGTCGAACCTGTGCCATTGGTACGCTGACCGGTGTTCAGATCGTACCAGTGGTGGTATACAAGGCTGTCCGTGCCGGGCTCCAGCGAGAACTTATGACAGAGCCTGGCGGTAAGGTCGATGATCGTTTCGCGGTGCGCTGCGCTCATCTGGTCGCCATTCGCGTCGAAGTTTCCAACGTGTTCGATACAGATGCCACCTGTATTGGCGCCCTTGATCCCGGCCGGAATCTTATCGAGTCCGCGGCACACTGCAATGCTGCCGTCGGGGAAAGTCGTTAAGTTCTGGGCGATTTCAGCGAAGCCTCTTTCCAGATGCGCGTTCTCCATCGCCTGGAGGAGTGCAAAGTGGTTATTGCCCTTGAAGGTCGAGTAGTTCGGCATCCAGGTATGGTGGTGCTGGACCAGGACTACCCTCCGACTTACTGAAATTGTCTCAAGCCAAACTGAGAAATCTGCGGTGCCATCGAACAGCAGGAACTTGCCTTGTTTGCGCATGATCTACAAAGCCTACCATGGCGCAACGGGTGAGTGATCTGCTGTGACGGCCTCGAAAAATCCGCTATCGCTTTAGTTCGATAACTGGAACGTGCCGACGAACGCACTGCGTTTATCCGGGCTGCTCCATGTCGTGTTCAGGCCCTGGCCCGCGTATTTGTGCGAAATTGCGAACGCGGCCATCGCGTGATCCAGCTTGGCAAGCGGCTGATACCAGACCTCTTCATTGCTGTGGCAGATCTTGTCGCCATCGGCCAGCGCGCGTGTCTGGATTGTCGCGAGCGTACCTGCTGTCAGCGTGGCTTTGCGATCGTGAATGCTGCCATCGACGCTGAAGGAAATCGGCTGCGCGTAAATCTTCACAACGTCCATGAGCAGGTCGCCGGTCATGTGTTGTGCGAATTTCTTGAGCGCGAGGCGCTGTTCGATGTTGGCCTTCTCATCCACAATCAGTACGGCTTTGACGGGATACGAAGTCTGGAACGTATCGCCGAGAGTGTGACTCGCCTTAACAACGCCGACCACGCTCATGCCGTCGAGGTTGACTCCGTCATAGCTGCCCTTGTCGATCTTCCAGCCCATAACGGCCAGATCTCCAACGAGGCCGACTTCGGAGTTTGCGAAGCAGGGCCCGGTGAAGACGTCCGCAGTGCGCGCCTCCACATATTCGCCGTGCAGACGGGCGTTCGGAAGAGATGCCGCGCAGGCGAGTGTACCAGTCAGGAAAAGTGTAACGATGGTCTTCATCCCAGAACCTCCAGTGAGTGAAAATACCCAGTAATGCCTTCAGGATACCATCCCGTGATATCTTCAAAGGTTTAGTCCTCTAAATGCCTACACTCTCCCTAACGCAGTGGCTGCTCGGCGCACTCTGCGCATTTTTCGTCGGTGTTGCCAAAACCGGAGTCCCGGGTTTGGGAATTCTCGTTGTTCCATTGATGGTGCTGGCCGTCGGCGATGCGCGCCAATCTGCCGGCTGGCTGCTGCCGATCCTGTGCATGGCTGATCTGTTCGCTGTGTTCTACTGGCGCAGACACGCGGCGGCTTCGCGACTCTTCTCGCTGGCGCCCTGGGTAGCCGGTGGAATGGCATTGGGTGCCGCGGCACTCGGGTTGGATGAACGCGTACTGCGACCCGTCGTAGGCGTGATCGTGGTAATCATGCTCGGAGCCTATCTGTGGCGACGCTTCAAGGTCGCGGGCGGCGGAGAAGTCGCAAGCCACGCTGGGACTTACGGTGTGACCGCCGGATTCGCCACCACGGTCGCGAATGCCGCAGGTCCGGTGATGAACCTGTACCTGCTCAGCAAGCGATTGCCGAAAGAAGAATTCATCGCAACGGGCGCATGGTTTTTCTTCATCATCAACCTGAGCAAAATCCCCATTTACCTGTGGCATGGCCTGATCAGCGCCAGATCACTCACGTTCAACCTGATGATGGCGCCCGCCGTCCTCGCCGGAGCTCTCACGGGACGCTGGCTGGTGGACCGTATTCCCGGCCGCGTATTTGAAATCCTGGTAGTCGCACTGACAGCCGTTTCGACTTTGCTGCTCTTTCGCTAACAAGCAAAGTAAACTGGAAGTATGTTCGTTTCAGAGGCTTTGCGCTTCAGCTATCGCGCGCTTGTTGCCAACAAGCTGCGCACGTTCCTGACAGCGCTTGGCCTGGTGATTGGCAACGCCTCGGTTATCCTGGTGGTCACCATCTCGCTGACCAGTCGCGATTACATTCTTGAGCAGATCAGCAGCATCGGCTCAAACATGGTCTACGCCTATTACGAAGGTGGCGCGCAAGGTACGAAGAAGGCCGATGCCGACTTCATCAAACTTGCTGACCTGGAGGCCGTGCGCGAGCAACTGAAGCCCCTGATTGTCGCGGCGACGGGTGTGATTCCAAGCTATGACCGCATGTATGTCAACGGCAAGGAAGAGGACATCTCAGTTAATGGCACTGACGAATACTACGCTTCGGCGCGCAGTCTCGTCCTGCTATCCGGCCGTTTTCTGGACAGCACTGACGTTGCAATGCGATCCAAAGTGGTGCTGCTGACCGGGCGTCTGGCTAAGCGGCTTTTCGGAAGCGAAAGCGCTGCGATAGGTCAGTTGGTAAAACTCTACGGGCTTCAGTTTACGGTGATCGGCACCTTTAAGGAGCGCGTTTCCAGCTATGGACTTTCCGAAATCACAGACGAGAGCGTGCTGATTCCGATCACGGTGAGCCGCTATTTCACGCCTACCGAACGCATCGATCCGCTCTACGTGCAGACGCGCGCTGCTGCGGATGTTCCGCGCGTAACGGAAATGGTGCGGCAGATCATCGAGAGCCGCCACCGCACTGGTGCGCGCTACCGAGTGGAAAGCCTCACGGCGATTCTCGATGCCGCGGAACAAATTGCATTGGTGCTCACGCTGGTGCTGGTGCTGGTTGCTGCGATCGCACTGATCATTTCCGGTATCGGGATCATGAATATCATGCTCGTGACAGTTACGGAGCGTACACGCGAAATCGGCGTGCGCATGGCCGTGGGTGCGGCCCGTAAGGACGTCCTCCAGCAGTTTCTTGCAGAGGCTGTGCTGATCAGTCTTGGTGGCGGACTCATTGGGACGCTGATCGGAGTAGCCATCCCGCTCTCCGTTCAGTTCCTGACGGAGGATATAAAGGTACCGATTTCTTACGCATCCATCGCCGTGGCGCTGGCGGTTTCCGTGCTGGTCGGGCTTATCTTCGGGACCCTGCCGGCCGTGCGCGCCTCGCGTTTGAACCCCACCGAAGCTTTGCGCTACGAGTGAGTTATCTCATCTGGGATCCGATAGCGTGCATGCGTACGCCAAGAGTCCTGGTGATTTTTTCAGCACAATCGCGTAATGGAGTCAGCAGCGATGCCTCTTTGCCGTGATTGCGGCCGCCTGCCAGGCAGGCGACCCCGAGCGCTGCCACGATTCCCGCCAGTGGATTTCCCACGAGTACGGCGAGATCCACGCCCTGCCGGAGCTTGCTCTCAGACAAGCTGTATCCGTCCCCTCTGATCCTTTGCAGTTGCGCGAGCAGCTCCTCGCGTCTTCCGTGATCGGGGCCGTATTCCCCATCGGCGTTGATCACGAGTTCCTGTTCTTCACGGCTCAGAAATGCAACCAGCAATTGCCCGGATGCCGTCAGCAGCGGTGCCATCTGCGAGCCAACATCCATCGAGATGCGCACGGAATCCGGACTCCGCGATTCCGCAACGACGACAAACTTGCCGCCGCTCAGAATACCCAGATGGCAAGACTCGTGGATCGCATTCGACAGTTCCTGCATGGGCAGCGTTGACGCTCTCAGAATCTGATCAACCGGCGATTGCGTGTGCGCGAGTTCGTAAAGCCGCAACGTCAGCTTGTAGCCGCCAGAGATCGGATCTCGAACAATGTAACCGCGCTTCTCCAACGCGTCAATAATCCGGAACAGCACACTTGACGAACGGTTCAGCGTTCGCGACAGCTCTGTCAGGGTTTGCGGTGTGGGCGCTGTGGCAAGGGTCTCTATGACATCCAAACCTTTTTCGAGCGCCGGGACAAAATAATTTGGTGGGCTCTTTGCCATACCTTTTTATCCATCGAAATGCATGTACACGCAACCGAAAACTTGCTTCATTGATGAATCCCACGTACTTTAAAGCATGAATCGTCGTAAGTGCTTAGGATTGCTTGCAAGCCCTGTGCTGCAGAATGTATTCGCCCCTGCAATGTTTGCGAATACAACTCCGGTCGATGTCTTTGTTTCGGGGAGTGATGGCTATCACACTTTTCGCATTCCCGCGATTGTGCAGAGCAGAAAAGGGACGCTGTTAGCGTTTTGCGAAGGACGCCGCGCCAGTGCGCGCGATGCCGGTGATATCGACCTGCTGTTGAAACGCAGCACGGATGGTGGCCATACCTGGTCAAAGGTAATCAGCATTGTTGATTTTGCGTCCGACACAGCCGGTAATCCCGCGCCAGTGGTTGATCGCAAGAGCGGCATCGTCTGGCTGTTGCTGACGCGCAATCCTGGCGAGCTTCCGGAAAACAAAACGCAGGCTGGTATTTCAGGCCCGACGCGGACAGTTTGGGTGACACACAGTAAGGATGATGGACTGACGTGGGCTGCGCCAGTCGACATCACCGAATCCGTGAAGAAACCGGATTGGACCTGGTACGCAACCGGACCCGGCAACGGCATTCAGTTGCGTGGTGGGCGATTCGTTATCGCATGCGACCACAACACGACAGAGGGCAACAAGCGCTATTCGCATGTAATCTACAGCGATGATGCCGGCCGAACGTGGAAGCTCGGCGGCAGTGCCGGACCGAACTGCAACGAATCCACAGTGGCCGAATTGCATAATGGAACGTTGATGCTCAACATGCGCAGCTATCAGGGCAAGAATCGCAGGGCGGTTTCGCTGAGCCGCGATGGCGGAGTTTCCTGGAGCGAGCCTGTACTGGACGATGCGCTGGTTGAGCCGGTCTGTCAGGCAAGTCTGCTGCGCCTGGGCAAGAGCGGCAAAAAGCAGTTAGTGTTCTCGAATCCGGCGAGCACAAAGCGAATGAACATGACCCTCCGGCTAAGTCGCGATGACGGCAGGACCTGGGATGTTTCGAAAACCGTTCATGCCGGTCCTTCGGCCTATTCCTGCCTCGTGGAATTGAAGGGAGGAGTGGCCGGTTTGTTGTACGAACGCGGCGAGCGCGCACCCTACGAGCGGATCACCTTCGAGCGTATACTTACAAAAGCACTTTCTAAATAGCTTGTTTGCAGGAGCAAAAACAGTATGCGTCTTACTCGAAGAAACGCCCTGTGCGCGTTCGGCGTGCTTGCGTTCTCCATTGCTACCGTGACCGCGCAACAGCCGCAAGCTCGAATCAAGATCGATACGGAACGAACCATAGGTGAAGTCCATCCGCACGTCTTCGGCAATTTCGCGGAGCATCTGGGCCGCGTGATTTACGGAGGCATCTACGAAGAGAACAGCCCGCTTTCGGATAAGGACGGTTTTCGTAAGGACGTGCTCAAGGCCGTCGATCAACTCGGCGTCTCGATCCTGCGCTGGCCGGGCGGCAACTTCGCCTCGGGATACAACATGGCGCGACGGCATCGGTCCCAAGGATCAACGTCCGGCGCGCGGTGATCACGCCTGGGGCGGCATCGAATCGAATCGCTTCGGCACCGACGAATTTCTGAAGTATTGCGAGCGCGTCGGCACGGAGCCGTACATCTGCATCAATGCAGGGTTAGGCACCGTCGAAGATGCACGCAACTGGGTCGAATACACGAACGAGTCACGCAAGACCTATTGGGCCGATCAGCGCCGCAAGAACGGCCGCGAGCAGCCTTACAACGTGAAGTACTGGGCTCTCGGCAATGAAATCGACGGACCCTGGCAACTCGGCCACAAGAACGCCGAAGATTATTCCAAGTTCGCGCTCGAGGCAGCCAAAGCGATGCGCCGCGTTGATCCCAAGATCAAGCTGATTGCTTCCGGGTCGAGCAATTTCGGGGCAAATGCCGATTGGATCGGCTGGAATCGCAAGGTGCTCGAGACGCTTAAGAATGAGGCCGACTACATTTCGCTGCACACTTACATCGGCAATCGCGAAAACAACCTGGAACGCTTTCTCGGGAACGGCCAGAAGGTCGATCATTACATCGAAGTCGTTGAAGGATTGATCAAAGCGGCGCAGTCCGGGCAGGCGAATCCGCGTCCCATTTACATTGCGTACGACGAATGGAACGTCTGGTATCGCGCGCGCGGCGCGGACATGGGCAACACGCTCGAAGAGATTTACAACTACGAAGATGCGCTCGCGATGGGCATGTTCTTCAACTCGTTTATCCGCCACGCGAACATCGTCAAGATGACGAACCTTGCGCAGCTTGTGAACGGCATCGCTCCGATTTTCACGAACAAGGAAGGCATGTTCCTGCAGCCCATCTATTTCCCGATTGCGGAGTACGGGAAGCAGCGCGGCAACACTGCCCTAAGTCTGCTGGTGTCGTCGCCGGTCTATCGCATTGGCACAGGCGCGCCCCTTAATTATCTGGATGTCTCCAGTACTTACGATCGGAAATCAGGCTTTGTTTATGTGAACGTGCTGAATCGCAGCGAGAAGATGGACATCACTTCGCGAATTGAAAACGTAGTAGGAAAGGTCGCGCCCGAAGTCGGGGTCTGGCAGATGAACCACTCGGATCTGAAGGCGACGCACACGTTTGGGCAGGACACGAAAGTGCGGCCCACGACAAAAACCGTAACCGCATCAATTGCCAACAACAGCTTCGCGTACACCTTCCCGAAGCACTCGCTGACAATTTTGAAACTGCAAGTGAAATAAGTAACTTAGCCGCAGATCAACGCCGATGCACGCCGATCTGCGGCTAATAGTTCTAGAAAGCTCCGTAGCACTTACGAGTCTCGTTGCACTCGTAGTCATCCACCAGCTTCCCGTCAGGACCCACGCACGATTGCGTTTTGTGGCACCAGAATGCTCGATCATTACTGCGTGGAACCGTGGGGTCCCACGTTGTATCGATAAACAAACCCTTCCATCGCAACTCGGCGCAACGATCGTCGTCGATATTGGTCAGGCTCGTCGGTTCCATTTCACGCCCTCCCGCGGGCCGCTTCGAGCAATGCCCGCTTCACTGATACTGAAGCGAGACGCACCTTGTAGGCGTTTTCGCTCAGCGGCTTTGCTGTCATCACGGCAGCCTTGCCCACCGATTCCGCGATGGTCTCGTTGATGGTTTTACCCACCAGGAGTTTGGCCGCCTGCTCGGCGACAAACGGTGTCGGAGCGACATGCCCCAACACAATCATCGCGCTCGCGATCGAATTGCCGTTCATCTTTAAGGCAACCGAAGCCGTTGCCAGAGGCCAATCGAGCGCCTCTTTTTGCCGAACTTCATAAGTCGCGTTGCGTGTGCCGGCTGCGGGAATCACGATCTCGGTCAGGATCTCGTTGGACATCAGCGCAATTTCACGCTGACCCTCCGCGGATGGAGCGACAAAGAACTTGCTCGCCTCGACCTCGCGCGGACCCTTAGCGGAAACAAGCTTTATCTTCGCTCCAAGTGCTACGAGGGCCGGACCCAGGCTCGACGCACTCACGAAATGCGCGGCGCCGTTGCTGAAGATCGCGTGAAATTCATTGCGGCCGTCAACAACTTCTTTCGCTAACAATCCATGACCATGCCGGAAATACCAGCAGCGCGGGCGTTGGCAGAGATCGCCGCCCACGGTGCCCATATTGCGAATTTGCGGACTGTGGATGCCGCGTGCAGCCTGCACCAGGGAAGGGAACTCCGTGCGCAGCAGCGCACTATCCATCACATCCTGCATCGTAGCTGTGGCGCCGATGCGGATTCCGGCGGCAGTCTTGGCAATCCCGCCGAGTTCTTTGATCCCCTTAATGTTCACTACGCGCTTGGGCGCGTGAACTTCATCTTTCATCAGGCTGAGCAGATCCGTGCCGCCTGCCAGCACATCCGCCTCGCCCCAATTGGCGCCCAGGAGCGCTGTGGCTTCCTGAATGGTTGCCGGGCTTGCGTACTCAAAGTTATTCATTACGCGCTCCTCCTTTCGATGGCGTCGATTACGCGTCTCGCGGTCAACGGCACTCGCGAAACCCGAACGCCGATCGCGTTTGCGACTGCGTTGGAAATTGCCGCCGCACCGCCGATTGCCGGAGGTTCTCCGAGTCCGATCACACCGCGTTTGTCATTCTCAGGAGTGATATCGAGATGCACTACGATTTCCCCGATATCCCCGATGCCGGCGAGTTTGTAGAACTCCATGTCGGAGTTCAGCACGTGGCCGCTCGCCTGGTCCATGATGCGCTCTTCGCTAAGCGCTGCACAGATTGACATGATGCATGCGCCGAAGATCTGGCTTTCCGCAGTCTTTGGATTAATGATCAATCCGCAATCCTGTACGGCAACCAGTTTGTTCATCTTCACGAGGCCGGTTTCGATGTCAACCGACACATCGGCCACCTGTATGCCGCCGACTCCGCCGGTGTTCAGACCTTCCTTGGCAGCTTCGCGTGGCACGTTCTCGCCCATCTCGGAAATCTTGCTGGTCCCGAGTTTCTGGCAAGCAGCCTTCCAGGCCATACTCTTGGCCGGATTGCCTTTCACGCGCACCTTGCCGTCAACCACTTCCAGCTGATCGGCCGGAACTTCGAGCGCAGGTGCGACTTTTTCGAACAGCTTCGCCAATGCGTTTACCCCAGCTTTGCGAGTCGAGGAAGAGACGCCGCCAACTGTGGTCGATCCGCCAGACCCGCCGGACTGCGGATATTTGTTGTCTCCGATTTTGACCGTCACGCCGCTCAGCGGAAGACCGAACGTCTCGGCCGCCACCATACCAATGATGGTCCGCGTGCCAGTACCCAGATCCTGACTGCCGATTTCAATTTCGACAGATCCGTCCGGGTTGATGTTCGCGATCGCCTTGCTTGCGTGACCTGCGCCGCCCCACGTATTGATGCCGATACCGAGTCCGCGTTTGATATTTCCGGAGCCAGAGTCACCGCGCGGATGCCATAGCTTGCTCCAGTTGCTCAGTTCCGCCGCCTTTTTCAGTTGCGCGGCATACACGGGAGCACGGGCCGTCAAGGAGAGGTTCTTTGCAAACACCTCCATCGGATCCATCTTGAGCGTTGCGGCGAAATCTTCGAGTGCGCAGCATGTCAAAAATGACGCTTGCGGATGGTTCGGCGCGCGCCAGGCACGTTGCGCGCCGACATTCAGCGAGACCGACATGTGGTTCAGGCGCTTGTTAGGAATGTTCGTGAAGACGTAGGGCACTGGAGCCATACCGCCTCCGCCGAAGCCGCCGGTCGACCACGATTCAGATTGCCATGTTGTAATCGTGCCGTCCTTTTGGCCTGCCACTTTGATTTTCGCGAAATGCGATGGCCGCACTCCACCGATCGTTAAATCAGTGGCGCGATCAAGGAACAGCTTGACCGGACGTCCACCGCTCGCCTTCGACAACTCGGCGGCTTCCACTCCCCACTTGTCGGAAGGGAACTTGCTACCGAATCCGCCGCCCATGTAATCCATCTGTGTATGGATCTGGGTGGCCGGAATCTTGAGTCCACGCGCAAGGTCGGCGCCGATGTCTGAGAGCGACTGCGTCGAGGGCCAATACTCGAGTTGCTGGCCATTCCATGAAACTACGCATCCATGGGATTCAAGGCAGCAGTGCGTGATTACCGGAATGCCGTATTGGCCTTCACTCACGGCACCTGCTTCTTTGAAGCCTTTATCCGGGTCGCCGGTGATCTGTTCTCCAGCCGGTTTAGCTCTGGCCCCGACCTTTGAAGGATCCTCTTCGCGCACCACGTGCGGAAGCACTTCGTACGTGACTTTGATCTTCTTCAGCGCGTCGCGTGCGATATCTTCCGACGTCGCAGCCAAGGACGCGATTTCCCAACCGGCCCATTGCACTTCGGTGCCGGCCGGAGCCATCACACGAACGGCAGTCACGCCCTTCATGCCCTGGGCCTCACTCGTGTCGATCGCGGTGATCTTGGCGTGAGCGTGAGGAGAAGTCAAAAAGACGCCGTGGAGCAATCCGGGTGCGTTCTTGTCAGAGGGATACTTGGCGCGTCCGCTTGATTTGACGGGGCCGTCCAAGCGGCTCACCCGCTTGCCCATCACGCGGCGCTTCTCCATGTCTGGCCATTTATAGTCAGGCATTCTTTCCTCCCTTCATGGTGCGTGCTGCTTCCAGCACAGCCTGGCGAACACCCATGTAGGTGCCGCAGCGGCACAGGTTTCCGCCGAGTCCCTGATTAACCTGTTCGGCCGTCGGATTTGCGTTCTTATCGAGGAAGTTCTTGGCAGCCATCACGAAGCCCGGCGTGCAGTAACCGCATTGCTGCGCGTCGTGATTCACGAAAGCCGTCGAGACCGGGTGCAGCTTACCTGCCGCACTTAGACCTTCGATGGTTTGAATATCCTTGCCCTGTGCATCGATGGCCAGTACACTGCAGGCGTAAGCAACTTTCCCGTTGATGATCACGGTGCAGGCGCCGCACGTGCCGCGATCGCAAACGCGCTTTGCGCCGGTCATGTCCAGGTGGTCGCGGAGTGCATCCAAAAGCGTGACGCGCGGCTCCACCTGCAGCTTCTTCGGTTTTCCGTTGATTTGCAGAGTGATCGGTACGGCTGCCGGCCCCATCACGTTCGCAGGCGCTGCCGCGGCAGTCTGCTCCAGCACTCCGCTTCCAACCGCTCCGCCGCCGATTCCGATGCCCTGGATAAATCCACGGCGAGAGAAAGCGGACTTAGGTTTGTCTTGCATGTCAGGCTTCTTAGAAGAACTCACCAGACACTCCTTTCCTGCGCTAAATAGGTTTGGACATAACAATTCCGAACGTACTAAATGCTATGACTATACCAGATTGCTCATGCTGGGTAAGACTCACATTCTTGATACTATTACCCAAGATGAAGCTAGCTATCTCACGCCGTGGTTTTCTGGCTGCCAGTGCCGTCGCGGCGCTGCCGGCCGCCGATGCCAAATTGATTTCCGTCAACGCGAAGCGCAAGCCAGCCGACGAGTGGACTGTATACCCCACGCGCACCGTCGCGGCATTGGAAGGCTTCCGTCCCGGAGTAAAATCTGCACCTCGAAACAAGTTTGGCGGACGGACCGATCGCAAGCTGAAGTCGACCGGGTTCTTCCATTCCGTGAAGCAGGGAGGGCGTTGGTGGTTGATCGATCCCTCAGGTTGCGCTTATATCAATGTCGGCGTGTGTTCCACTTCGCGCGGAAAGTCAAAAGCAGTGAAAGCGGCCTTCGCCGAAAAGTTCGGCTCCGATGAGAAATGGGCGACCGAAACAGCAAAGCTGCTGCGCGAGAACGGTTTCAACGGCACGGGCGGGTGGTCTGATGTCGCTCAATTGCGCACCGCTGCGAACCGCGTGCCTTACACCGTTTCAACTAATTTCATGAGCACGTTCGGGAAGAAGTTTCACCTGACGCATCAGCAACCCGGGCACACCGGCTATCTCGACGACGCGATTCCTGTGTTTCATCCGGAATTTGAGAAGTATTGCGACGAATACGCAAAGTCCGTGGTGGATGCCAAAGATGATCCGTTTCTGCTCGGCTATTTCTCGGATAACGAACTGCCGGCGCCGAAAAACTGGCTCGACAAGCACCTGAAGCTTGATACTACCAATGCCGCGCTGGTGCACAGCCGCAAAGCTGCTGAAGACTGGTTGCGGAAACGCAAAGGCGGCAAGCTCAACATTGCAGATATCAACGATGAAGACCGCGAAGAATTCCGCGGGTTTGTTTACGATCGCTATCTTGCGGTCACGACCGGCGCGTTGCGAAAGTACGACCCGAATCACATGTGCCTCGGTCCACGTCTGCACGGGCAATCACTGCGCAGTCCTGCCAGTATGCGGGCGGCCGGCAAGTATCTCGATGTGATTGCCGTCAACGTGTATTGGCATTGGACCCCTGCGGCCGACATGCTGGAGATGTGGCGCAAAGAGGCGGGTAAGCCCGTGGTTGTCACAGAGTTTTACGCCAAGGGAATCGATTCAGGGTTTGCGAATACTACGGGTGCCGGGTGGCTGGTCGAAACGCAGCGTGATCGCGCGCTGTACTACCAGAACTTCCTGCTGGCCATGCTGGAATCAAAGATTTGCGTGGGCTGGCACTGGTTCAAGTACATGGACAATGACCCGGCGGACCTTTCAACGGACCCGTCGAATCGCGATTCCAACAAGGGCATCGTAACTATCAAGTACGAAGGCTACAAGCCCTTGCTGGAAGGTATGAAAGAACTCAACGACAAAGTCTATGAAATTGTTGACTGGATGGATCGAGCCTGATCACAAGGCAGGTCCAGTCCTATCAACACTCGATCGGTATGGGAAAGATCACCGACAATCTTACGGATAGGTTCCGGGAATTCCCGAACAAGAGTTGGCAGGGCCACAATCCCGTTGCTTTTGGCCAGGTGGGGATTTCTCAGCAAATCGACCACCTCGATTTCATAACGCCCCGCGAGGTATCGCTCGCAGATGCGTTTGATATTTGCGAACGCCTGAAGCGATCTTGGAGTCTGTCCGGCCACGTAAAGCCGTAGATCCCACTTCACTGAGCGCTCGGTACCAGCCGTTACCACCTTGACCTCCTCGAGCTCTCAATAATGACTAGCGCCGCGCCTCAGCGATCACATCCATCACGTCGATGATCAGGCGGGTTTTGGGATCGAGTACCACTGCGTAACCACCGTAATATCCGCGCTGGCAGCCATACGGCACTGGCGGCAGTTCGCGTTCCACATAGACCGGGAACGGGCGGTAATTGCTTTCCCAACCGCGCGGCAGATAACCATTACGGTAAAGCTTCTTCTGCTGTCCCGGAGGCAGCGGGCGTGCCTGATAGTTGTTGATGATCACTACCCGGTCATTCGAGCGGAAGTGATGCTCATCTCTGTCGTAGTGCTTATTGCCTTTCCCTTTCCCGTGCTTGTTATCTGCAACCAACATCACGGAACTGAGTACAAAAAGGAGCAAGAACGACACGATTCGGGAACTTTTTGCATGTAAAGCTGTTTTTATTGTCATCACACGACTGGAAATGCACGTTGAGGTCCAGCATGTCACTTACCGTTCATGGGCCGGAAGTTAACGCCAGCCATGCGCCAGCGTTGTTCCTGTGTGCGAAGCCGCTCAGTGAAAGACGTGTAGTTCTTTCGATCAGCCGCACTCCAGGCGACTTCGGCCAGCGCTGCCAAACGTGGGAAAGCCATGTACTCCATGGCATAGGGTGTCTGAAGGTATTCGGACCACAACTGGCCTTGCGTGCCGAGTACGCGTTTGCCTTCCTGCGCCTTCAACTCAGTGGGGACCGGTTCATAGGAGTACACAGTTTCCAGCGGCAAGAACCCGCCTATACCAGGCGGTTCCGCGGATCTTTTGGACTGGTTGTAATCGAAGTAGGTGAATTTCGTCAGGTGTCATCACGACATCATGGCCCTCGCGTGCGGCGTGGATACCGCCCTCGATACCTCGCCAGGACATCACGGTTGCGCCCGGCGCGAGGCCGCCTTCGAGGATCTCGTCCCAGCCCACCAAACGCCTGCCTTTCGAAGTCAGAAACTTGTCCATGCGGCGGATAAAGTAGCTCTGCAATTCGTCTTCATTCTTCAACCCCAATTCCTTGATTCGCGCCTGGGCTGCAGCGCTGGCCTTCCATTCGTCCTTGGGTACCTCGTCGCCGCCGACGTGGATGAACTGGGAAGGGAAGATCTCGAGCACTTCTGTGAGTACGTCCTGCAGGAAGAGAATGGTTAACTCGTTGGCATTGAAGACGTGTTTATAAACGCCCCAGGTGGTGCCGACTTCGAGCTTTTCATTCGTATTGCCAAGCTCCGGATACGCCGCGATTGCGGCCTGCGCGTGACCTGGCATTTCGATCTCGGGAACGACGGTGATGTGCCGCTCGCGTGCGTAGGCGACAATCTGACGCAGGTCGTCCTGAGTGTAGAAGCCACCGTGCGGCCGGCAGTCGAAACCGAGCTTCTTGTTCTCATGGCCGATGCGCGTCTCCTTGCGCATGCTGCCGATTTCAGTAAGCCTTGGATACTTGCGGATTTCGATGCGCCATCCCTGATCATCGGTGAGGTGAAAGTGCAGTGTGTTCAGCTTCTGTGCGGCCATCGAGTCGATCATGCGAAGAATGGCGGCCTTCGGGATAAAGTGACGCGCACTATCAATCAGGGCGCCGCGCCACACAAAGCGTGGACTGTCCTCAATTGTGACTGCGGGTATCCGCCAGGCAACTCCGGTCTGCCGGGCCGGGGCAAAGATCGCAGGCGGCAACAACTGGCGCAGCGATTGTGTTGCATAGAACACTCCCGCGGTATTGGCCGCTCTCAGGGGAACGCGCTTCGGCGTGACTTCCAGCACATAGCCTTCGTTGCCGAGCCGGGCTAGCGAGGGATCAATCGAGAGCTCGATCGCGTTGTCGCCGGGTTTGGACCCGGTCATCACAGGAAAGCTGTAGCCTGTGGCTGGCGACAGTGCGCGAGAGAGCAACTGCGCTTCCAGGTTCACGGCTGCAGCGCACAAAATAACTGTGTCGGGTCGCAGCTGGAAGGCGCCGTCGCCGGGCACCATCTTCAGTGGTTGTGGCATCACTCCGGGCTGGGCGGCCGCAGAGGCGAACGCAAGAAGCGAGAGCAGGGTTACACGAAGCATAACCAGAGTATAAACTCGTTATTTCGGTGGAGGAGAGATTATATGAATCGACGTTCGTTCCTGACCCTGACCGGCGGCGCGTTGGCGTCCGGCGTGATGCGTGCCGCAGCGGAGCGGCCCAACATCGTTTTGATCTACGCCGACGATCTCGGCTACGGTGACCTGAGCTGTTACGGTGCTACTTCCGTAAAGACGCCGAACATCGACAAACTGGCCGAGGGCGGTCTGAGGTTCACGGACGCGCATTCATCCTCGGCCACTTGTACGCCGAGCCGCTACTCGATGCTGACAGGCGAATATGCGTGGCGCAAAAAAGGAACCGGTGTCCTGCCGGGCGATGCCCGCCTGATTATCGACCCGGCCCGTCCAACGCTGCCGCGAATGTTGCAGAATGCAGGGTATCGCACTGGCGTAATCGGGAAGTGGCACCTGGGTTTGGGCACAGGGAACCTCGATTGGAACACGGAGATTAAACCGGGGCCGCTCGAGATTGGGTTCGATTCTTCGTTCATCATGCCAGCGACAGGCGACCGCGTGCCGTGCGTTTACATGAAAGATCGTCGCATCGTTGGGCTCGATCCCAAGGATCCGATTAAGGTGGATTATCAGAACCCGATCGGGAGTGAGCCGACCGGCAAAAAGAATCCTGAACTGCTGAAGATGCACCCGAGCCATGGTCACGACATGGCGATTGTGAATGGCGTAAGCCGCATTGGCTACATGACGGGCGGCAAGTCCGCGCTATGGCGCGATGAGACGATGGCGCAGACCTTCGTTGATAATGGCATCAGTTTCCTCAATCAGAAAGGGAAACAGCCCTTCTTCCTCTACTTCGCGACGCACGATATACATGTGCCGCGTTTGCCGAATCCGCAGTTCGCCGGGAAGACTTCGATGGGTCCGCGCGGCGATGCCATCGCCGAACTCGATTGGACTGTTGGGAAACTGATGGATCACCTGGATAAGCTCGGACTGACGAAGAACACGCTGGTGCTGTTTTCGAGCGATAACGGGCCCGTGGTGGACGACGGCTACAAAGACCAGGCTGTGGAGAAATTGGGCAGCCATAAGCCGGCTGGAAGGCTGCGAGGGGGTAAATACAGCAACTTTGAAGGCGGCACCCGAGTACCGTTGATTGCCCGCTGGCCGAATCGGATCAAACCCGGTGTCTCAGACGCAATCGTGGGGCAGCACGACTTCTTCGCGTCGTTCGCCAGCCTTACAGGCCAGAAGCTCACGAAGGATGTCGCGCCGGATAGCTTCAATGTATTGCCCGCGCTGCTTGGTGAATCCAAGACTGGCCGCGAGTGGATCGTGGAGCACGCACGCGCCCTGTCAATGCGTAAAGGCGAGTACAAGCTGATTGAGGCCAGTCCCGGACAGAAGATTCAGGTGAACACCAACACCGAAACGGGCAGCAATCCAACACCTCAACTTTATCGGGTGACAGTGGATCCCGGCGAGCGCCAGGACCTTGCGTCGGAGATGCCGGAAAAAGTGAAAGAACTCACAGCGCTGCTCCAGCAGGTGAAGTCCGCGGAACGCTCGCGTCCGTGAGCGGTAGCT
>CAWCAT010000046.1:0-16887 GCA_963793625.1 Bryobacteraceae bacterium
CTACCGGCGATTCAACTCCACGTTGTTTACGCGGGCGGCGCTAAGGTCCATCGAGCAACCGAAGTCGAAGGTGTCAGTCACCGGCCCGCGGCTGGCGGTGATGGTGCCGGCGATCCGGCCGCTGCGATTCGTGTCGATCGCGGTCGAGCTGAAGTTCACGTTCTGGTAGCCGTCGCGATTGGTGCGTGCGACGACAGCGTCCTGGCAGGCGCGGAAAGCCTGGTTCTGGTCGTACGTCCCGGTTGCGCTCGTGGCCGTCGTGCCCGCCGCGGACAGAGGCTGGACCGCGCTGCCGTCCGCGCGCGATATCTCGATGGTGCGAACCTGGCCGGAATTGTAGTCCACGGCGCAGTTGAAGCGGTAGCTGTTGCCGCCTGCGCGGCGGCGAGTCGAACTACGCTTGAGCGTATCATTAAAGGTGCCGGTGATCCAGTCGCGTCTGCCCTGATTGGTGTCAACGGCGGCGGCGGTGATATCGATGTTTCGCAAACCATAGTCGCGTTCACCGCGCGCGCGCAATTCCGTGCGGCAGAGATCAATCGCGCGCTCGGCGGACAAGCTGCGATTCCTGGCGCGGCCGGGATAGAACACGCCGCGGTTGCCGACCACGGGTGAGCTTGTTGTCGGGAGGTTCCGCGCGGCCGATGATCTATCCACTGCCGCAAAGCCACCGTCGGGGCGCCGCCGGAGGCGCCGCTCCACTGCGATGTCGAAGGTATAACCTTCCGAACCCGCTTTCGGGTCGTCGATACGAATTACGGCAATGGAGTTATTGTTACGTGGGTCCTGCGCCAATTTGACGTTACCGCGCCCATCGATTCCCTTGAAACGGAAGTCTGACATGTTGAAAGGCAGTGGGGCGGAACAATCCATCCGCGTCCAGGAAGCGGGTTGTCCCGCGAGGGTCCGCAGACGCCCGGAGTCGCCATATACATCGACTTCGGCCGACATGTCCACCCGCACCTCGATTGTGCATTTTCCCGAAGTGCCGCCCGATCCCGCTAATCGTCGCGCGCCGAATCTGGTCGGAGACCTGTGCCTGTGCCACCGCAAGGGCGGTTGACAGGATCAGACATCGCAATCCTGGTTTCATGGTCTATCCTCCTGAGCGCGGTCCTTGGAGTGCGGGAGCGCTCTTTCACAATACATCTGCGCTTCACGATAGACAAGATGTGCATGCCGGACATCAGGTGGTATGTTGGTTCAGCGGAGGCTGATCAGTATGCGAGGAATTCGAGAAATAGCGGGCGGGTTGGCTCTGTTTGTGTTCGCTGTATCGCCGGGCCTGGCACAATTGCCACAGTTCAAGCCTGGATTCAATCTCTTCTCGAAGGAACAGGACGTCCAGTTGGGCAAGGAGGCTGCGGCCGAAATCGAGAAGCAGGTAGAGGTGGTCTCTAATCAGGAATTGACCGCCTACATCAATTCGATCGGGAGCAAGCTTGCCGCGCAACCACAGGCGGACAAATATCCTTACACATTCAAAGTGGTTAATGACAAGAGCATCAACGCGTTCGCGCTACCTGGAGGGGCGGCTTATGTGCACACCGGGTTGATCGCGGCGGCGGACAACGAGTCTCAGTTGGCGGGTGTGCTCGCACATGAAGTTGTGCATGTAGCTCTGCGGCACGGCACAAATCAGGCCAGCAAGGCAAACCTCATCCAGTTGCCCGCGCTCCTGGCCGGCCAGGTTCTCGGTAGCGGCTCTCTTCTAGGCCAGCTTGGACAACTTGGAATCGGGTTGGGAGCGAACTCAGTCCTGATGAAGTTCTCGCGCACGGCCGAGACTCAGGCGGACCTGCTCGGTGCCCAGATTGCCGCTCAGGCCGGCTATAGCCCCCTTGAAATGGCTCGCTTTTTTCAGAAGCTGGAAGCCGAAGGAGGCTCTCGAGGGCCGCAGTTCCTGTCCGATCACCCCAACCCCGGCAATCGCATGAAAGCGATCGAAGATATGATTCCACAGCTGCCCCAAAGGACTTACACTGCCGGCTCCGGGCAGTTAGCCAGGATGAAGACCCTCGTGGCCGGGTTGGCGCCTCCGAAAAAGCTCCCGGCGCAAGCACAAACGCAGGCGCAAGGGCAGACGCAGGGCGGAAATTCGACTACTCCAGCCGGTCTGTCGCTCTCAAATAGCAGGCCCTCCAGTCGCACGCAGCAGTATCAAGGCAAGGAGTTTCGTCTTTCCTATCCCGAGAATTGGCGGACCGTACCCAACCAGGATTTATCGAGCGTGACAATCGCCCCGCCCTCAGGCGTCGAACAGGGCCAGAACGGTACGAACGTGGGTTACGGGGCGATCCTGGCTTACTATCGGCCCCAGATCGCCAACGCCAGCCTTTGGCAGGCGACCGACGAACTTATTTCACAGCTTCGTTCCGGCGATCCCAAAATGCGCGCCGGCAGCGAGATGCCGAAAGAAATCCGAGTCGGCGGTAAGAGCGCCATTGTGACCGCGCTGTACACGGACTCAATCTTTCAGGGTCAGACGGAATCGGACAGACTGGTCACCGTCGCTCACCCGAACGGGATTTTCTATCTGGTACTCATCGCTCCTGACAGCGAGCGCCAATACGTGGACAAGGCTTTCGATCAGATGCTCCAGTCTCTCCAGTTCACGTTCTGACACTCAATTCGACCTCAACAACGTCGCGCACTCCACCCTGCGATAGAACAGTAAACAGAGGCACGACTATAAGGGAGTGCGTACGACTCACGGGGGAAGGAGGTCTAGTGCGCCCACGCCCGAAATCCACCTGCGTTGACTTATTCGCGCGAGCGTTCTGTACAATCAGGGTCGTGGGTATCACTGTACCAAAGAGAGTCTGGAGAGTCGCGGCGTCGCTGCTCGTCATCAGCACCATCACCCTGATTTACTCGCGCTTGCTGGCGGTCAACAGCACGACAGTGGCGCTGACGTTCCTACTGGCGATTCTCGGCATTGCCACGCATTGGGGATTGGTGGAATCGCTCAGCGCCTCCGTCCTTGCGATGCTCTGCTTCAACTTTTTCTTCCTTCCACCAAAGGGCACGTTCACGATTGACGACTCGCAAAACTGGATTGCGTTCTTGACGTTTGTGATGACTGCCAGCGTTGCGAGCCATCTTTCAGCGAGTGAAAAGCGCAGATCGATGGAAGCCACGCAGCGCCGCCAGGAAGTGGAGCGGCTCTACACGCTGAGCCGCGGGTTGATGCTGATTGACGCGTCCGCGTCCGTAGTACCCAGCGATATCGTCAAACAAGTGCTACAGACGTTTGACCTCGACGGCGCTGCGTTCTTCGATCATGCAGCCGATCGTATATTTTCGGCTGGCTCGTGGGAGGTAGAAGACTGCAGAGCAACGCTTACGCGATACCGCAATGCAGGCAACACTGCTGCGTGATAGCGAGGCGCGTCTCGCGTTTCTGCCCGTCAGTTTGGGGGGCCAAATCACGGGGAGCCTGGGTGTGTTTGGCGGCAACGTTTCCGATACAGCGCTGCATGCGATTGCAAGTCTGTCTGCGGTCGCCGTGGAGCGATCACGAGCACAGGAAATTGCCGCGCGCGCGGAAGCATCCCGGCAGAATGAAGAGATCAAGTCTACAATGCTGGACGCGATGGCGCACGAATTCAAAACGCCGTTAACGTCGATCAAAGCTGCGACGAGCGCGATGCTGGACGATAGCTCACTCGATAACACCCGTCGCGAACTGCTCTCGATTGTCGATGAAGAAACCGACCGGCTGAATACGTTAGTCAGCGAGTCTTTGCAGATGGTACGAATCGAGGCGGGGGAGTTGCGTTTGCGAAAGCGGCCGCAGACTGTGAACGAGCTAATCGAGTCACCGCTGCGCCACATGCAAAGCGCGTTGGAAGGGCGAAAGGTCGAGGTCATCGCCCCGGCGGCACTTCCACAGGTCAGCGCTGATCCTGAATTCATCAGTTTGGTCTTCCGGCAATTGCTGGACAATGCGCTGAAATACTCACCACCCGGTTCGCCATTAACAATAAGCGCATATGTGGAAGCGAACGCGATGGTGATTGCTGTCGCCGACTGTGGCCGTGGTATCCCCAGCTCTGAGCAGGCGCGTATTTTTGACAAATTCTATCGCGGGCGCGACATGCGCGAACGGATACCGGGCACGGGCATGGGGTTGGCAATTGCCCGTGAGATTGTGCGCGCACACCACGGCGAGATTCGCGTAGTGAGTATTCCGGGCGAAGGCGCGCAATTTCTGTTCACACTGCCATTGGCGAAAGCCGGGGAAACACATTGAACAATCCCAGGATTCTCGTGGTTGACGACGAACCGCAGATCCGGCGCGTGATGCGCACTACTCTGGTCGGCCGCGGTTATATAGTGAGTGATGCAAAGAGTGGCGAGGAGGCCCTCGACAAGCTGCGCGATGAGAAGCCCGACCTGATTCTGCTCGACATGAACATGCCCGGGATGGGTGGACTGGCCGCGTGCCGGGCGATCCGTAATGCTCTGGATGTGCCGATCATCATCCTGTCCGTTCGTAGCGCGGAGAAAGACAAAGTGGAAGCGTTGGATGCGGGCGCGGACGATTACGTCACAAAGCCGTTCAGCACGCCGGAGCTGCTGGCGCGAATTCGAGCCTCGCTGCGCCGCACTGCTCCCGCAGATGCGGCACGACAGTCCCTCACGCTTGAGGACGTCACCATCGATCTGAGTGCGCGCGTAGTTCTGCACGCAGGGAAATCCACCCGCCTGACACCGAAAGAGTTTGATCTGTTGCAGTACTTCATCTCGAATCCGAACGAAGCGATTCCGCACGGACGCTTGCTTCAGGCCGTCTGGGGACCCGACTATGGCGATGAAGTCGAGTACCTGCGCGTGTTCGTAAATCAGCTTCGCAAAAAGATCGAGCCGGAGCCTTCCAATCCACGCTACATACTGACTGAGCCGTGGGTCGGATATCGCTTTCGAACACCCTGACGAAATCCTGATCGCTTCTTTATGCCTTCTTTATGGCCTCCACCCTAATCTGGGTTTGGAAGGAAGCCATGAACCACCAAATGGAAACAGGGACGGGCACTCCGGATTCAATCCTGGACGGCAAGTCGAGATTCGACATACATGTTGTCTTCACTACCGCATCCGCCACGGCGACAGCGCTGCGGGCCGCACGCGAGCTGGCCTCCCAATTGGACGCAAGGCTGGTGGTGTTGATTCCTGAAGTAATCCCGTTTGCGCTGCCGTTAAACCGCCCTCAGGTGCAACCGCGATTTTTGGAAGACAAGATTCGCACACTCGCGGAGGGATTGCCGGACAACCTTGAGGTGCGCGTCCTGATCTGTCGCGACAGGGCGCAGGCTCTGAATCGTGCGCTGCCTCCACAAGCTTTGGTCCTGATGTGTGGGCGCGAGCGCTGGTGGCTGAACGGCGACGCTTCGTTAGCTCGCGAGTTGCGGCGCAACTTGCATCACGTCATCTTTCTGCCGGCAAAGTGAGGGTTTACAATGCTCGACCTGTTTTATGTACTAACCGCGCTCGGATTCTTCGGAGTGCTTTGGGCTTTCACCAAGGCCTGCGACCGCCTGTAGGAGAACAGCAATGGAATACATGATTGGTGGTCTGTGTAGCGTAGGCCTATTCGCATACTTACTGTATGCGCTGCTGCGACCGGAGCGTTTCTAACGGAGTGTCTATGACAACCTTCACTGTTATCCAATTCCTCGCATATCTGCTTCTACTTCTGGCAGTGACGAAACCGCTCGGAGCCTACATGGCACGAGTCTTTTCCGGCGAAAGAAGTTTTGTGTCGCCCATGATCGTGCCGGTCGAGCGGCTGGTCTATCGGCTGTGCGGCATCCGCGCGGATATGGAGCAACGCTGGACACAATACGCAGCCTCATTGATTGCGTTCAGCTTCACCAGCCTCGCGCTGCTGTACCTGTTGCAGCGACTCCAATTATGGCTGCCGCTAAATCCCATGCGATTCGGGCCGGGCATGACGCCCGACCTGGCCTTCAACACGGCAGCCAGCTTTGTGACGAACACCAACTGGCAGTCGTATGGCGGCGAAAGCACACTCAGCTACCTGGTGCAGATGGCCGGCCTGACGGTGCAGAACTTCGTTTCTGCCGCGGCGGGAATATCCGTGGCGATTGCGGTGGTGCGGGGATTCGCACGCCAGCAGGCGCACACCCTCGGCAACTTCTGGGTTGATCTGACGCGCGCCACGCTCTACGTTTTGTTGCCGCTCTCGCTGATTGGTGCAGTGTTTTTCGTCTCGCAGGGGATGATCCAGAATTGGGATCCGTACACGCAGGCGACAACCCTGGAAGGCGCGCCGCAAGTCATCGCGCAGGGTCCAGTGGCGTCGCAGGAAGCGATCAAGATGCTCGGCACCAACGGCGGCGGATTCTTTAACGCAAATTCGTCGCATCCTTTCGAGAACCCATCCCCACTTACCAACTTTGTGCAAATGATTATGATCTTCGCGATCCCCTCGGGGCTCACTTACACGTTTGGGAAGATGGTCGGCGACACGCGCCAGGGCTGGGCGCTGTGGGCCGCAATGGCTGTCTTGTTTATCGCCGGCGTGCTGGCTTGTACTGTGGCTGAGCAGAGCGGAAATCCAATTCTCGCGAAGCTCGGCATTCAGCAATCAGCGACGGCGACGCAACCCGGCGGCAACATGGAAGGTAAAGAGGTGCGCTTCGGAATCGGAGCCACGGCGTTGTTCGCTACGATCACGACCGCTGCAAGCTGCGGCGCGGTGATCGGCATGCACGATAGCTTCACGCCGCTCGGCGGCTTGGTTCCGCTGTTCAACATGCATCTGGGAGAGGTGATCTTCGGCGGGGTGGGCGCCGGCCTGTACGGCATGTTGCTCTTTGCAATTCTTGCCGTCTTTATCGCCGGATTGATGGTTGGCAGGACACCCGAGTATCTGGGAAAGAAGATTGAGCAGAAGGAAGTAAAGATGGCGATGATTGCGATGATCGCGATGGCGTTTGGCGTACTGGTGCTGGCTGCAGCATCTTCGGTGATCGACCTACCGAAGGACGGCTATTGGAATTCGCCTGGGCCGGCAGTCGCGAACCTGAACAACAGCGGACCGCACGGATTCAGTGAAATCCTTTATGCCTATTCGAGCGCCGTGGCGAACAACGGCTCCGCGTTCGCGGGTCTGAATACAAACACACCCTGGTACAACTACACGATGGGGCTCGCGATGCTACTGGGGCGATTCTTTATGATCATCCCGTTGCTGGCTGCGGCCGGTAGCCTGGCGACCAAGAAGAAGATACCCGAAACCGCAGGGACGCTTCCGACGCATGGCGTATTGTTTGTTGGCCTGCTGGTCGGAACAATCATCATTGTCGGAGCCTTGACTTACTTTCCTGCACTGTCACTGGGCCCGATTGTGGAACACTTCCTGATGTTGACGAGTAACTGGAGCTAAGTATGCCTGCGACATTAATCCAGGAACCTAAGATTGACATTACTACGCTGCTTCCCAGGAAGTTGGCGCACGCACGGCCGCTGTTTGACCCGGAGATCGTGCGCCGCGCGTTGAAGGAGTCCTTCCGAAAGCTCAATCCGGTGACGCTGGCAAAGAATCCAGTGATCTTCGTAGTGGAAGTCGGGGCGCTGGTGACGACAATCTTCACCCTCCGCGGCGTTTTCACCGGAGCTCCAGGATTCGGCTTTAACGTTCAGATTTCAATCTGGCTGTGGTTTACCGTGTTGTTTGCCAACTTCGCGGAGGCGATGGCGGAAGCGCGCGGGAAGGCCCAGGCGGATTCACTCCGCAAGACGAAGAGCGACTCGTCTGCAAAGCGCGTGCTCGGCAGCAGCGGCACGAAATTCGAATTGGTTTCCGCATCGCAACTGCGCGCGGGGAACGTCGTGATCTGTGACGCGGGCGACATCATCCCGGGAGATGGTGATGTGGTCGACGGCATCGCGACCGTTGACGAATCCGTGATCACGGGTGAGAGCGCTCCGGTGATTCGCGAATCGGGAGGCGATCGGAGCGCCGTCACCGGAGGCACCAGAGTTCTCTCGGATCAGATCCGGGTGAAGATCACGTCCAACCCTGGGGAAACCTTCCTCGATCGAATGATCGCGCTGGTAGAAGGGGCGGAGCGGCAGAAGACGCCGAACGAGGTCGCGCTCAATATCCTGATTGCAGGGCTGACGCTGATCTTCCTGCTGGCCGTTGTGACGCTGCAACCCTTTGCGATTTTCGGCGTTGCTTCAACAGGCTCCGGTAGTGTTCCCTCTGTGCCTGTGCTCACGGCCTTGCTGGTGTGCCTGATTCCGACCACTATTGGTGGTTTGCTTTCAGCCATCGGCATCGCCGGCATGGACCGTGTGATGCAGCACAATGTTCTCGCGATGAGCGGCAAAGCAGTAGAGGCGTCCGGCGACGTGAACACGCTGTTGCTCGATAAGACTGGCACGATCACGATGGGCAACCGACAGGCTGTCGAGTTCATTCCCGTTGCCGGCGTGACCGAGGCCGCGCTGGCTGATGCGGCGCAACTCTCAAGCCTGGCCGATGAGACGCCTGAAGGCCGTTCCATCGTGATTCTGGCAAAGGAGAAGTACAGCCTCCGCGGGCGCCAGATCGCAGACCACGAAGCACACTTCATTCCTTTCTCTGCCTACACGCGCATGAGCGGCGTCGATATCGACGGACGTCGTTTACGCAAGGGCGCAAGTGACGCTATCGCGAAATTTGTCGAAGAGGAAGGCGGCGTCGTGCCGGCAGGATTCCTGGAGATGTCCGACAAAATTTCGCGGTCGGGCGGTACGCCGCTGGCCGTCGCGGATGCCGACCGGTTATTGGGAGTAGTCCACCTGAAAGACATCGTCAAGGGTGGTATGAAGGACCGTATTGCGCAGTTGCGCGCCATGGGTATTCGTAGCGTAATGATCACGGGCGACAATCCTCTTACCGCCGCCGCGATCGCGAATGAAGCCGGCGTTGACGATTTTCTGGCGCAGGCGACACCGAAGGACAAGCTGGAGTACATCCGCAAGGAGCAGGCGGTTGGGCGATTGGTGGCGATGACGGGCGATGGAACCAACGACGCGCCGGCGCTCGCACAAGCCGATGTGGGTCTCGCCATGAACACGGGTACGATGGCTGCGAAAGAAGCCGGCAACATGGTCGATCTCGACAGCAATCCGACAAAGCTGATCGAAGTTGTTGCCATCGGCAAACAACTGCTGATCACGCGCGGAGCCTTGACCACGTTTTCGATCTCGAACGACGTAGCGAAATACTTCGCGATCATTCCGGCGATGTTCATGGCGACTTATCCGGCGCTTGGGTACCTGAACATCATGGGGTTGCACAGCCCGCAGAGCGCGATTCTGTCGGCTGTGATTTTCAACGCCCTGATCATTATTGCGCTGGTTCCGCTGGCGTTGCGTGGCGTTCAATACAAACCCGGCGGCGCCGACGCCCTTCTGCGCCGCAATCTGTTGATCTACGGACTGGGCGGCATCATCGTGCCGTTTCCCGGCATATGGCTGATCGATCAGATCGTCCATTTACTGGGGCTTGCGTAAGGAGATATCATGTTCCAACGAATTTCAACGGCTATCCGAATCACGCTACTGATGACTGTGCTTACCGGATTGCTCTACCCAGCCCTGGTTACCGGAATTGCGAAGCTGGCGTTTCCGCACCAGGCCTCGGGAAGCCTGATCGTCGAGAACGGCAGGGTCATCGGATCGTCGCTGATCGGACAGGATTTCACGAAGCCTGAGTACTTCCATCCGCGCCCGTCGGCTGCCGGAGAGAAAGGCTATGACGCTGCGGCGTCCAGCGGATCCAATCTTGGGCCCACAAACCCTAAGCTGCTCGATCGTGTTAAGCAGTCCGTCGTGAAGTTCCGTGCGGAGAACCCGGATTTTCAAGGACCGATTCCAGCGGATGCGTTGACCACCTCGGCGAGCGGCCTGGATCCTGAGATCAGCCCGGCATCCGCCGATGCGCAAGCTGCGCGCGTCGCGAAGTCGCGCGGAGTCTCCGTGGACGAGATCCGTAAGTTGATTGCAACGCACACCGAAGACCGCACTCTCGGCTTCCTGGGCGAACCGCGTGTCAATGTTCTGCGGCTGAATCTCGCGCTGGACGCGGCACGTTCAGCAGTTCGAAAGTGACGTGGACACACAATTACATGGTTGGCCCCGAGACGAACGAAGGCAAGCGCCAACTCTACGACACAACAATGCTGCTCACACCAGGCAAGAAAGCCAGGGCCTATCTGAATCTCGATTACGGCACTGACAAACGCATTGGACAAGGGCGTGACCGCTGGGTCGCCATCGCCGGCGCGGCGAGATTTCAGGCCAACGACTGGTTTGCTCTTAGCCCGCGCCTGGAGTGGTATAACGACTTCACCACGGGAGCGGTCCAGAAATTGAAAGAGTTTACGATGACAGCGGAATTCAAAATGAAGAAGGGAATCCTGTCTCGCCTGGAATATCGCTGTGACTGGTCCGACCAGCCTTACTTCAACCGAGGCAACCAGACTGCGAATCACAACAACCAGGACACTCTGCTGCTTGGGATAGTTGCCTCTTTCGGCCCCAAGAGTTAGAGCTTACACTCAAGATGAAAGGGTGCCGGCCGATTGCCATTGAAAAACGCGCGCAGGCCTGATCCTGAACAACTCTTAAGGCAACTCCACGCCACCGAGCGCAAGGAGCGGCGGGGGAAGCTGAAAGTATTTCTGGGTTACTCATCCGGCGTCGGCAAATCATTTCGCATGTTGGATGAGGGCCGCCGCAGGAAAGAGCGCGGAGAAGATGTCGTGGTTGGCGGCATTCAGCCGAAGTTCGGCGCAGACGTCAAACAGGTGCTGCAGAAGCTGCCCGTGATACCGCTGAAGGTACTGCCGGGCGGGGAAGTGCTCGACATTGAAGCCATACTCAAACGGCGTCCGGAGGTCTGCCTGATCGATGGACTTGCTTACGACAACCCAACCGGTTGCCGTCGGGCAAGGCGCTGGCAAGATGTGGAGGTACTGCTTGACGCCGGCATCTCAGTAATCACATCGCTCAATCTGCACCACATAGAAGAACTACGCGAGCAAGTATTTCGAATCACCGGCAAGCCGATCACAGAGACCGTACCCAAGGAGTTTTTACAGGGGGCTGATGAGATCGAGATTGTCGATGCTCCGCCTGATGAGAACGCTGCTTCAGCGAAGCGGCAGCAGTTGTCGGAATTGCGTGAGATAGCCCTGCTGCTCGCAGCCGAAGTGGTCGATCAGCAGTTGGAGGATTACCTTCAGGACAGCGGTATCGAAGAGTCCTGGGGCACACAGGAGCGCATCGCTGTATGCATCACTCCGCGCGCCAACGCGCGGGCAATGATAGCGAGCGGCAAGCGCAACAAGGATCGTTTTCACGGCGACCTCTACGTCGTCTACGTGCGGCAAGGGGAACTCGAACCGAAGGACCAGCGAGCGCTTGACGAGCAATTCCGCTACGCACGCGAGTGCGGCGCACAAATCGAGATTCTGGAAGGCGAAGATCCAGTGGCCAGGATCATGCAGTTTGCACGTTCGCACGGCATCACGCAGATCTTCATAGGCCACACTTTGCGCCAGGGTTGGCGAGACAAGATTTTCGGGGGACCGGTGGACCGCCTCATCCGCGCCGCACACGGCATGGATGTGCGCGTCTTTCCGCATTGATATGCCTGGCAAGCTTAAGATCTTCCTGGGCTACGCAGCCGGCGTAGGCAAAACCTATCAGATGTTGGAGGAAGCGCACGCACTGAAGGCGAAGGGCATCGATATCATCCTCGGGTATTTCGAACCGCACGGGCGCAAGGACACGATCGAGAAGGCCGAGGGTCTGGAATTGATCCCTCGCCGTAAGGTGGAATACCGCGGCTCCGTTTTCGAAGACATGGATCTGGAGGCCATACTCGCGCGGCGGCCGGGCATTTGCGTCGTTGATGAGTTGCCGCACACGAACATTCCCGGCTTGCGTCATGAGAAGCGCTGGCAGGATGTGCTCGATCTGTTGGATGCCGGCATCGATGTTTTCACAACAATGAATATTCAGCACCTGGAAAGTCTCAACGATCAGGTCTGGCAGATTAGCGGCGTGAGAGTGCGGGAGACGATTCCCGACTGGCTCATGAAGCGTGCGGATGAAGTGATTATGGTGGACGTAACTCCGCGCGCATTGTTGAATCGCCTTGGGCGCGGAGTGGTTTATCAGCCCGACAAAGCGAAACAGGCGATCGAGAATTTCTTCAAGGAATCGACGCTGGTGGCCTTGCGCGAAGTGGCCTTGCGTCAGACCGCTCACGAAGTGGAAGCGCGGCATGACACCGGCCACTCGCATGAGAGTATTCTGATTCTGCTGACAGCCGATCCATCCACTGCAATGTTGATCCGGCGAGGCAAGCGTGTAGCAGATTATCTTCAAGCCAGTTGTTACGCGGTCTTCGTCCACCGTGAGCCCGATTTTCTGGATGTACCGCTGGAACGCCGGAAGGCCATTGAACGCCACCTGAATTTCGCACGCAACCTGCATGTCGAAACGCAAACGCTGCACGGCGATGACCTGGCAACCTCGTTGATCGAGTTCGCCAGGCTTCACAAAATCACACAGATTGTTATCGCGCGACCGAAGTATGAAGGTCTGCAGCGCTTTCCGGCCGGAAACCTGATTCACAAGGTGGTGCGGCTAGCGCGTGACATGCAAGTAACGGTTGTGGCCCAGCGCACCCGGCCGTAAACTGCCTTCAGCGCCTACACGCCCCCAGCGACAACATTCACCCCAGGCCGCTGCACCCCTTCGCCTACCCCCAACTCCTCTCGAAATCGCACATGCCGCAACCGCGTCAGTTCAACCAGCGGTCGCCACACCCCATGCACCAAATGGTGCTTAATAAGCAACCGCCAGAACCGGTTGGAGCGCTTATACAAATACGACATCGCCAGATACGGAGCGACGGAGCGCCAGTCTGCGGGCCTGCGCCGCCAGATCGAGGCATGCGAAAAAAGACGCTGATACATCCAGGCGTAACCTCGTTCCAGTTCCTCAGGCGTCATGTGTTTCGGACGGAAGACCGCGTGGCCCGTGTCGTATAGTGCCCAATCGCGGTGCAGTAAACGACCCTCTGTCTCCATTTGGCGGAACAGCGGCGTCGCCGGATATGGGGTAAGAATGTGAAACGTCGCGCACTCCAAACGGTTCGCCTCGATCCATTCGGCCGTCCGCGTGAAGACGTCTTTCCGGTCGTGATCGAATCCCAGTACGAACGAACCATTCACCTGGATGCCGTTATCGTGCAGCATGCGCACCCGGCGTGAATAGTCGGCAGTCTTCGGCGATTTCTTCCTTGCATCAGAGAGGTTCTCATCCGTGAGCGATTCAAATCCCACGAATACGCCCGTACATCCAGCGAGCGCCATTGTGCGGATTAAACTCGGATCGTCGCTGACATCGATCGAAACCGCCGCGCTCCAAATCTTGTTCAGGGGGCGCAGCGCATGACACAACTTGCGCAGGTATTCCGGGTTGGATCCCAGGTTGTTGTTGACGAAGACGGCGTAGGGTTGCCTATCCTCCAGGAATTCCGAGGCGATCTGCTCGGGATCTCGCATTCGGTATGGCATCCGCAAGCCATCGGTAGCCAAATAGCAAAAGCCGCAGCGGTTGTGACAGCCGCGCGTGGCAATCAGACTCGTGGTCGTGAGAAAGCTCCTTCGCGGGAGAATTGATCGACGGGGCGCCGGGTCCTCGCGATAGTCAGTCTCGTAGGTGGCCGCGTATTTCGGCTTCAAACAGCCCGCTTCCACGTCCGCCAGAATCCGCGGCCAAAGCTGCACGCCATCGCCCAAGGCAAGCGAGTCCGCGTGAGGCGCACACTCTTCAGGACACGACAGCACGTGCAGGCCGCCCAGCACGACCTTGCTTCCGCGACTTCGGTACCATTGAGCAAGCTCGAACGCCCGCCGCGCGAAGGTCAGGTGGACCGTAATCCCCACCACCTCGGGCATCGGTGCAAAAGGCGGCCGCCCATCGAGCAGGTTCTCGTCCCAATACCGAAGCTGCCAGTGCTCCGGTGTCGTTGCCGCGAAACTCGTCAAAGCGAGTGTTGGCGTGAGCACGTGCTTTCCGAAGCTCGCGTTCGGATCCTTGGGGTAGAAAGGGTTAATCAGGAGCGCATAGCGCGGCTGTATCGGTCCCGTGAGAATCGCGGGATCGAGCAGAGGCGGCCGCGTCATATCAGGCGGACACCATCGGCGTTGCGGAGACCACAACCACGACTGATCGGCTGCATTCATAAAATCACTTTATAGTGCAAAGAACTTCATGTCAAGAAGAACGTTCGCGCTGGGATGTGAACCGTGAAGCCAGGATGCTAACGGATCCGCGAAAACGAGCGGCTGCCGGCATTGACATATCGCGTGTTTCCGTCGTCACCCTCGACAAGCACGTAGGAGCTGCCGCTTTCCACCTCATAACGGACAACGCTGCGCTTGACGAGCGGTGCCGTCCGCCCGCCTCGCTTTACAAACAACCTTCCTTCGCTCACGCTAATCTCAATCCGCTCGTCCCCATTTCGATAGTTACCGACGTGACGGCGGATGTCTTCAGCGGTGGTCTCCAGCACCGGCTTGATTGCAGCCGCAGCTCTTGGCTGAAGTGGCAGGAGTATCTCTAGCGCCTTCATGGCTGTAGCCGACATGGTTACGCCGCTGCGATTTGCAAGGACAATGACCCCTACGCGCTCATCCGGAGCCATGCGGATTGTTGATCCGTAGCCTGCTCGGGAGCCGCCGTGCTCCAACATGCGAATGCCGCGGGTGTACGACAATATCAATCCGTATCCGTACGAGTCTGTCGAGCCCGGAAGCTGCGCGTGCGGCGACGACAGCAGCGCAATCACTTTGGGATCCAGCACCTGCTTGCCATCGAGCTTTCCGCCGTTCAGAAACGCGATGACGAAGCGGGACAAATCCTGAACGTTCGAAAAGACCGATCCCGCGGGCCACGACGCGGCGTTGTCCGCAGCGGGACGAACCACGGCGGGCGATCCGTTAGGGGACTCCGCGTGGCCTTGCGCCAGAGGCCAGGTCATCGCGACAAGCGGACGAAGGGTCGTGTGAACCATGCCGATCGGGCCAAAGAGACGCCCCTCCATTGCATCCGCATAAGACTTGCCACTCAGCACTTCCAGCACATAACCGGCCATCCAGTAGCCGGGATTCGAGTACGAAAAGATTCCGCCGGGATCAGTGAACAACCAATCGTCCGTCCAATTTCTGATGCCGCCACCGAGCGCGCTTTCGTCGTGGGGTCCATGCATCGGAGCTTGGTCGTGGATACCTGCGGTATGACTGAGGAGTTCGTTCGCGGTCACACGCGAGAGCTTTGGCGGAGCCCTGGACATGCTTGCCGATGGGACCGTTCAGATCGATCTTGCCCTCGACAGCGAGGCCAACCAGCGCAGCGGCGGTCAGCATCTTGGTTGTGGAACCGAGGCGGAACAGCATCTCCGGCCGCACCGGCTCTGCTGTTTCGATATTGGCGATACCGAATCCCTTTATGAATAACAGTTGATCGCCCTTCACAATCGCCACCGCCGCCCAGGCGTCTTGAGGCGTGCCAACTCCTCTTTGACCGTGCTTTCCAGTGGAGCGAAATCGAACGTTTGTCCTTTAAGCGCAAGACTGGATAAAAGAACTGCTGCGGCTATGATCCGAATGTGCACGGTGATGTCCCTTCCATTCCCTGGACAGTCTATCTTAGCTTTCGCTAGCTCGCGTTCGCGTATAGTCTTCTAATGAGAATGAAACGACCCATGAGATCCATATACAGAACGCTGGCTGTCGTTCCCTGCGCCTGCGCCATCATCCTTTTCTCGTCATTGACGGGAGCCGTTGCTCTGGCCAACATGATGAAGGATTCGCCGGTGAAGTTCCCGGAAAAGGGCGCGCTGCCTTCAGAACATCCTCCGGATGTTACGACGAAGCGCGAGGTTCCAGAACCTGAATATTCAATCTTCGAAACGCCGCAGAGATCGCTCGAGCAGATTGCGAAAATCCAGTCGGAGATGGTGAAGGGCGAATTCACTCCGCCGAAGCCTTGGAAGTACCTGCAGCGTACGAAGCGAACTCTCACGGAAGGCGGCGACTTGCACGTGCTGGCGTTTGGCGACAGTATCGTGGCCGACACGATGCGCTCTGCTTGGCTCGCGAAACTTGGGGAAGCGTATCCGAAGGCAAAAGTACGCGGTACGGTTTACGTGCGCGGAGGTGGTGGCTGCCAGCACTATCGCGAGGAAAATCGTGTCACAAAGAATATCGTGCCGCGCAAACCCGACCTGGTCTTTATCGGCGAAATCAGCCAGCGCGACACCGAGTTCATTCGCGAGTGCATCAAAACGCTGCGCGCCGCTTTGCCGGACGTGGAAATCCTCTTGGCAAGCGGAACCTTCGGAAGCATCGACCGCGTGACGCCGAGACCCTTGCGAAGGGTCACCATTCCGGCACTGGTGCATACGGCCAGAAACTGAAACAGGTCGCGGTTGAGGAGCACTGCGCATACCTCGATATGACTACACCGTGGGTAGAATATATGAATTCGGCAAAAGTCCACCCGCACATCTTCTATCGAGACCGCGTCCACGCGAACGAATTTGGCGAACAGATCCTGTCAAAGATTCTCATCGCGTTCTTCACAGCATCGGGAGCCCGATAACGGGGTGAGGTGCTGGTCCACTGGGCCGGCCTGCCCGTCGGCAGGATTAGGAACGAGAAGCCGGCCAGCGTAAACTTTCTCCGTCGCCAAATGGACGAGAAAACCCTAACCGCCGAAGTGCGTCTGCCCGGTTTCGATCGAGTGGTTGGAACAATCTGGAAGTTGACAGCACTAGGAACGACA
>CAWCAT010000047.1:0-146895 GCA_963793625.1 Bryobacteraceae bacterium
GTCGGCAGTCTTCGGCGATTTCTTCCTTGCATCAGAGAGGTTCTCATCCGTGAGCGATTCAAATCCCACGAATACGCCCGTACATCCAGCGAGCGCCATTGTGCGGATTAAACTCGGATCGTCGCTGACATCGATCGAAACCGCCGCGCTCCAAATCTTGTTCAGGGGGCGCAGCGCATGACACAACTTGCGCAGGTATTCCGGGTTGGATCCCCAAGTTGTCGACGAAGACGGCGTAGGGTTGCCTATCCTCCAGGAATTCCGAGGCGATCTGGTCGGGATCTCGCATTCGATAGGCATACGCAAGCCATCAGTAGCCAAGTAGCAAAAGCCGCAGCGGTTGTGACAGCCGCGAGTGGCAATCAGACTCGTGGTCGTGAGAAAGCTCCTTCGCGGGAGAATTGATCGCCGGGCGCCGGGTCCTCGCGATAGTCAGTCTCGTAGGTCGCCGCGTATTCGATCTCAGGCAGCCCGCTTCCACATCCGCCAGAATCCGCGGCCAGAGCTCACGCCATCGCCAAAGCAAGCGAGTCCGCGTGGGGCGCACACTCTTCGGGACACGAGAGCACGTGCAGTCCGCCCAGCACGACCTTGCTTCCGCGACTTCGGTACCATTGCGCCAGCTCGAACGCCCGCCTCGCGAAGGTCAGGTGGACCGTGATCCCCACCACCTCGGGCATCACTGCAAAAGGTGGCCGTCCGTCGAGGAGGTTCTCGTCCCAATACCGAACCTGCCAGTGTTCTGGTGTCGTCGCTGCGAAACTGGTCAAAGCGAGTGTCGGCGTAAGCATGTGCTTTCCGAAGCTCGCGTTCGGATCTTTTGGGTAGAAGGGATTAATAAGGAGCGCATAGCGCGGCTTATCGGTCCCGTGAGAATCGCGGGATCCAGAAGGGGCGGCCGCGTCATCTCAGGCGGACACCATCGGCGCTGCGGAGATCGCAACCACGGCTGATCGGCTGCACTCATAACATGACTTTATAATCAAAGAACTTCGTGTCAAGAAGAACGTTCGCGCTGGGATGTGAACCGTGAAGCCAGGATGCTAACGGATCCGCGAAAACGAGCGGCTGCCGGCATTGACATACGCGTGTTTCCGTCGTCACCCTCGACAAGCACGTAGGAGCTGCCGCTTTCCACCTCATAACGGACAACGCTGCGCTTGACGAGCGGTGGCGTCCGCCCGCCTCGCTTTACAAACAACCTTCCTTCGCTCACGCTAATCTCAATCCGCTCGTCCCCATTTCGATAGTTACCGACGTGACGGCGGATGTCTTCAGCGGTGGTCTCCAGCACCGGCTTGATTGCAGCCGCAGCTCTGATAAAGTGGCAGGAGTATCTCTAGCGCCTTCATGGCTGTAGCCGACATGGTTACGCCGCTGCGATTTGCAAGGACAATGACCCCTACGCGCTCATCCGGAGCCATGCGGATTGTTGATCCGTAGCCTGCTCGGGAGCCGCCGTGCTCCGACATCAGAATGCCGCAGAGTAAGACAATATCAATCCGTATCCGTACGAGTCTGCGAGCCCGGAAGCTGCGCGTGCGGCGACGACAGCAGCGCAATCACTTTGGGATCCAGCACCTGCTTGCCATCGAGCTTTCCGCCGTTCAGAAACGCGATGACGAAGCGGGACAAATCCTGAACGTTCAGAAAGACCGATCCCGCGGGCCACGACGCGGCGTTGGGAGCAGCGGGACGAACCACGGCGGGCGATGCGTTAGGGGACTCCGCGTGGCCTTGCGCCAGAGGCCAGGTCATCGCGACAAGCGGACGAAGGGTCGTGTGAACCATGCGATCGGGCCAAGAGACGCCCCTCCATTGCATCCGCATAAGACTTGCCACTCAGCACTTCCAGCACATAACCGGCCATCCAGTAGCCGGGATGAGAGAGAAAAGATTCCGCCGGGATCAGTGAACAACCAATCGTCCGTCCAATTTCTGATGCCGCCACCGAGCGCGCTTTCGTCGTGGGGTCCATGCATCGGAGCTTGGTCGTGGATACCTGCGGTATGACTGAGGAGTTCGTTCGCGGTCACACGCGAGAGCTTTGGCGGGAGCCCTTGGACATGCTTGCCGATGGGACCGTTCAGATCGATCTTGCCCTCGACAGCGAGGCCAACCAGCGCAGCGGCGGTCAGCATCTTGGTTGTGGAACCGAGGCGGAACAGCATCTCCGGCCGCACCGGCTCTGCTGTTTCGATATTGGCGATACCGAATCCCTTTATGAATAACAGTTGATCGCCCTTCACAATCGCCACCGCCGCCCCAGGCGTCTTGAGGCGTCCAACTCCTCTTTGACCGTGCTTTCCAGTGGAGCGAAATCGAACGTTTGTCCTTTAAGCGCAAGACTGGATAAAAGAACTGCTGCGGCTATGATCCGAATGTGCACGGTGATGTCCCTTCCATTCCCTTGGACAGTCTATCTTAGCTTTCGCTAGCTCGCGTTCGCGTATAGTCTTCTAATGAGAATGAAACGACCCATGAGAGCCATATACAGAACGCTGGCTGTCGTTCCCTGCGCCTGCGCCATCATCCTTTTCTCGTCACTGACGGGAGCCGTTGCTCTGGCCGACATGATGAAGGATTCGCCGGTGAAGTTCCCGGAAAAGGGCGCGCTGCCTTCAAAATATCCTCCGGATGTTACGACGAAGCGCGAGGTTCCAGAACCTGAATATTCAATCTTCGAAACGCCGCAGAGATCGCTCGAGCAGGTTGCGAAAATCCAGTCGGAGATGGTGAAAGGCGAATTCACTCCGCCGAAGCCTGATTGGAAGTACCTGCAGCGTACGAAGCGAACTCTCACGGAAGGCGGCGACTTGCACGTGCTGGCGTTTGGCGACAGTATCGTGGCCGACACGATGCGCTCTGCTTGGTTCGCGAAACTTGGGGAAGCGTTCCGAAGGCAAAAATACGCGGTACGGTTTACGTGCGCGGAGGTGGTGGCTGCCAGCACTATCGCGAGGAAAATCGTGTCACAAAGAATATCGTGCCGCGGAAACCCAACCTGGTCTTTATCGGCGGAATCAGCCAGCGCGACACCGAGTTCATTCGCGAGTGCATCAAAACGCTGCGCGCCGCTTTGCCGGACGTGGAAATCCTCTTGGCAAGCGGAACCTTCGGAAGCATCGACCCGCGTGACGCCGAGACCCTTGCGAAGGGTCACCATTCCGGCACTGGTGCATACGGCCAGAAACTGAAACAGGTCGCGGTTGAGGAGCACTGCGCATACCTCGATATGACTACACCGTGGGTAGAATATATGAATTCGGCAAAAGTCCACCCGCACATCTTTATCGAGACCGCGTCCACGCGAACGAATTTGGGGAACAGATCCTGTCAAAGATTCTCATCGCGTTCTTCACAGCATCGGGAGCCCGATAACGGGGTGAGGTGCTGGTCCACTGGGCCGGCCTGCCCGTCGGCAGGATTACGGGAAGCAGAAGCCGGCCAGCGTAGACCTCTCCGTCGCCAAATGGACGAGAAAACCCTAACCGCCGAAGTGCGTCTGCCCGGTTCCGATAGAATCGTCGACAATCCGGAAGTTGACAGGATTAGGAACGATAAGTCGTTAGCGCCCTATCGGGAGTGCCGCGGCTGGAAATCCTTCGCGGAAGGGAACAAGGTTCGACCGCGGCACTTTCGATAGGGGCGACTTGAAGGAAGCCGCTGGCGGGGCGGACCGAGCTATGGAGCCGCTAGCTTGTTATTGGGGTTTTCAGGCTGGCTACGCGGGTTGGTACGCAATGAGGGAGGCCGGGAGAGCCGCTTTTGAGGCCTTTGAGTACGTCGCGGCGAGCAGGAGATGGTCGGCATGTCGGAATCGTAGTGACGGAGTGGGAGTTCAGCCGATAAGCAGACACACAAATACGCTCGCGCCCGAGGGTACGTGATTTGGCCAAGGAATTTGCCATGATCTACGAGCTGTCGAGCAGCCTGCACCGGGAAGCCAGTTGGCGGGCGGAGAGATTTGGTCCGATCCGCATTTCACTATTGCAGTGGGGGCACTGCCAAGTGGAACTCTTGGCAGTGCCTGTTGGAGAAGCTTCGGGCAGCTTCGGCGCCGTGGCGAGAAGGTGTCGGGCGAGTGCCAATAGGGTGGATCGCCGGGTGTTCGTGAGAAATCCGAATTGCCGGATCCGGACGAAGCCGCGCGGCAGAATGTGCTGGGTAAAGCGGCGCAGAAACTCCGTCGCTTCAAGGGTCATCTTCCGCTGTTTGTTGCCATGTGCGTAATCTTTCCAGAGAAAGGTGACGTGCTCTCCGTCAAAAGCGAGTAAACGGTGATTGCTGATGGCGACGCGGTGCGTATAACGGCCAAGATAGCGGAGCACCAGGGTTGGGGCGCCGAATGCCGGCTTGGCGTATACGACCCACCGTTGTCTGAAAAGTGAATTGACAAAAGTGGCAAATCGCTTCGGGTTCGCGAGTTGGGCAGTGGAACCGGAAAAGACGAGCTTCCCTTCTCGGAACGCCTTTCGCAAGCCGTCCACGAACTTGGCTCTAAACACGGAACTCAGCACGTTGACCGGCAAGAAGAAGGCGTACTTGGGGTGAATCCAGCGTTCCTGGTCTGGCGGAGAGTCCGCCCGCCGGAACCACGCAGTGTACATGAGGATGAAGGAGTAGATTTTGCCCCCATGTGTGCAGAATGCTGATGAAACCAATCTGCGCGCCCAGCCGTTTGGGGTTGGCCGCAACCTCGAGCATGGCATCAGCGCTGGCGCGGAAAAGCAGGTCATACAGAATCCGGGCGTTACGCTGACACAGAGGGTTCAACTCGTGTGGCAAAGTGAATACGACGTGGAAGTATGGAACTTCGAGGAGTTCCTTCTCTCGCGCGGCGAGCCAGCGTTGGCGAGCTTGTGCCTGACACTTCGGACAGTGCCGGTTTCGGCAGGAATTATAAGAGATGGCCTGATGACCGCATTGGGGGCATTGATCGATGTGACCGCCAAGCGCCGCCGTGCGGCAGCGAGTGATTGCCCGGAGCACGCTCAGTTGCTGGAAAGTTCAGCCAGGGGCTCTGGTCCATGAAGCGGTCGCCTTGCTTGCGGAGTAGATCGGCCAACTCCACAGCCGGCCGCGTCATTGCGGTTTACGCAATCTCCGGGAAAGCTCAAGGTTCGCCGGATTCGGGATGACGATCTGTTCGAGCGGGTTTGCCGCGGCTTGCAGGTGGCGCCGCGAGAGATGCAGGTAAACGGTAGTCGCCTCCAGATCCGAATGGCCGAGCATCATCTGGATGCTCCTTAAGTCGGCGCCAGATTCGAGAAGGTGGGTGGCGAAGCAGTGGCGTAGCGTGTGGGGCGTTACCCGTTTTTTGATCCCAGCGCGGATGGTGGCATCGTGCACGGCCTGCCAGACGATCTTTTCGGTTATCGGTTTGTCCGCGCGCGAGTGGTTCACAGTGCCGGGAAATAGGTAGGTCTCGGGCCGCATCCAACGATAGTATTCGCGCAGCGCGCCGAGCAGCTTTTTACTCAGGGGAACTTCCCGGTCGATGCCGCCCTTGCCTTGTACAACGCGAAGCATCATGCGCTTGCTGTCAACGTCAGCGACCTTGAGACGGCACAGCTCAGCGCGGCGCAGGCCAGTCGAGTAGAGGGTCATCAACATGGTGCGGTGGTAGAGGTTTCGCGCCGCGCCAATCAACTGAGCGACCTCATCCGGACTGAGGATCACCGGCAGTCGCAGGCGCTGTTTTGGATATGGCAGATCCTCCTTCATGTCTCGCCGCTTGAGGACTTTGATATAGAGGAAGCGGAGAGCGCAAATGTTCAGGACAACGGTGTTGACAGCCAGCTTCCGAGTTCCGAGCAAGTACGCGTGGTAGCTCCGAAGGTCATCGGGACCGACCTCCTCAATCGGCGTATCAACGTGGGTACGGAAATGTTCTACGGCTTTCAGGTACGAGTGAATCGTGGTGGCAGCGTAGTTGCGGCGTACGAGCTCTTCTCGCATCCGCTGAATGAGTGTTGTCACAGAGATCTCCTATCTCAGTAACAACCGTATCCCTCAAACAACCGCGAATGGTCGGTCGGCCGCCGCGCCAGCGGCTTCGTTCAAGTCGGCATCTGGCTGTTAATCCCCGGATCATGTCCGTGTAACGCCCATTCATCCTCTATCAACAGAACAATGCCGCGGCCAGTCCGGGATTGGCGGCCAAGTGGACCCACCCACGTTAATAACCGCAAGTCAACGTTTCATCCCTCGTTGTGCCGCTCCCGTAAGGGCGGCATGGGCCCGTTGACAGAGGGCCGTAGTTTATCTTCGCCCTATTTCCCACAGTTTACGAACCACGCCACCTTCCAACCCCAAACCTGACTGCTACACTCTCCAGCGGGTGCACCGAACTGCGTCCGCTCGATGAACGAAGCACTTACTCACAGAAGAAGAACAGGAATGACAGCAATGGAAAACAACGGCGGGCAACAACCAATTGGCAAAACCCAAATCCCCCGGCAACGAGCGAAACAATGCACACCATAATAAAAAAATCAGCGAAACGAACTCAAAAGTATGGTTTGCAAACCGATCTGGGAAGACCTGCGGAAAACATAACTAACAAGGCAGCCGGCACGCACCCCACGCGCCGGCTGCTTCCTCAAGGCCTAGAAAATCGCCTTGATGCCGAGTTGAACCCTGCGCTGATAACCTCGGATCGCCGTAATGGTCCCGAAGGCCGAACTGGTCGTCGTCAGGTTCGGATTGGCGAACGTCGGATGATTCATCGTGTTCAGGAATTCGCCACGGAACTGCGCGTTGACCTTGTCGCCGATCTTGGTATTCTTCAACAGCGACATATCCCAGTTGTTCATGTTGGGGCCGCGGATTCCGGAGAATCGCAGCGGGAAGCCGACCACGTTATTAGCCAGGGCCCTGCCGCTGACTTTTTCGAAGTCGGCGGTATTGAACCAGCGGTTGAACGGATCGTTCATCCCTGGAAAGCGGAACATTCTTGATGTCCCCATAGAACAGGGCGTTACCGAAACCGAGTGCCCCGCCCTTCTGCCATGTGTAGATGCCGGCAACCTGCCAGCCGCCCACGATCCCGTTCACCAGGCGCGACGCGCCGGAGAAGAACTGGCGGCCCTTGCCGAACGGCACTTCGTAGATTCCGCTCACGGCAACTCGATGCGGGAAGTCCTGATCGGAGATGGTCCGGTACGGCATAGGATCAGCCGCGTTCAAGTAAGTGGTCGCTTCCATGAACTTAGACCAGGTGTAAGCAGCCTGAATCATGAAGCCGCGCGAGAAGCGCTTGTCGGCTTTCAATTCGAGCGAGTGGAACCAGGAGTAGCCCTGATTAGTGGTGGTCGTCACGCTCCCGAACTGCGGATATTGAACCAGCAAGGATTGCCGTCCAATGTTAGCTCCGTTCATTCCCGTTCCGGGAACAAGACCAGCCAGCGGGTTCGGCACGTTGGTCGTGAGGTAATTGATGGTCGCCTGGTCGCGCGTCGGCAGCTTGCTCAGGTACTGCAGCGGGACGCCGTTCAAATTGCGTGTGGCTTCCATACTGGTGCCGCGGTTGCCAACGTAAATGGCTTCCACCACGATCTTCTTGGACAGTTCGCGTTGCATGCTGGCCTGCCAGCGCTGCATGTACGGAGTTGCCAGCTTGGTGTTGAAGAACGAAACGTTCTGGCCGACGAAGGTGTTCACTCCCTGCGAAGATCCGGGAGGAGTTGCGATCCCATCCGGGAACGGATTTGCCAGTGAAGCAATAAAGGTCAAACCGCTATCCAGCGTGGGAACCAGGTTGGTTGTGGAACTGAAACCAGTCTGGATCGCATCGCCGCGACGGATGCCCATCGACGTGTAAAAGATGCCGTAGCCAGCGCGCAGCACGGTCTTGGGAACGATGTTGTATGCCACGCCGATACGCGGCATGAAGTTGTTCTTGTCGGTATCCCAGAGGTTGTTGGATTGCCCGTTCACACCGGCGAACTGCAGTCCGCCCTGAACCTTGAACTGGCTGGCGGCGACTTCCGGAGTGGGATTCTTGGCATAGGCGGCCTGGGCTGCGGCTGAGATAGCAAGCGATGCGGTCGGATCGAATCCGCGCACGCTGCGATTCCAGCGCTCGGTCAGCGGGCCTTCCATTTCGTAGCGCATACCGAAGGTCAATGTGAGTTTGCGCGTAACCTTCCAGTCATCCTGGACGAACAGCGCCCAGACGTTCGATTGATCGGCGAACGTGGTGGGGCGCAGGACGCCGCCGCCCGTGGGAACGCCGAGCAGGAATGATGCCAGGCCGCCGCCGATGGGCGCGCTGGCTGCGTTGTCGAGCGGTCCCTTGGTGTAGGTGTCGCTGAAGGCCAACTGGCCTGTGGCCGACACACCGGGATTGCTCTCGTTCTTGCGGTAAATGCGGTACTCCGCGCCGAACTTCAGGCCATGCGAGCGGTGAATCTTGTCGAACGTGGCTGCCCAGGAGTGAGTGTCCTGAGGACGCCATGTGATGCCGCCGTTGGTGCCGTAGAAGCCGGAAATGTTGATGTAAGGGAAGCGGCGCACATCCGCCGGGATCGCGTCGTTATATGCTTTCGGCAGTCCGAGCGAAGTCAGGTCGAAACCATAGCCTTCCGGGTTTCGGTTGATCTGACGGATGAAGCGGTTGTAGCCGTAGCGGACGTTCATGATAAACGTCGGGCTGATGGTATAAACGTCGTCAAAGCCTGCACCGACGGAGTGGAACCAGAACCATTCTCCGGTGGAGACGTTATCGAAAAAGTTGCTATAGGTGCTGGTGCGGTTGTACCAGTTAGCGCGGCCGAACACGCGATGCCTTTCGCTAAAGTTGTGGTCCGTGCGCCATGTGTGCGTATAGTACTTGGCCTGTTCCGGAAGGTTGGGCTGCGACAGGTTGTTCTGTCCATCGACGGTGCCCGCAACGTTAGGCAGCGCGTAGTACTTGAGGATGTTGGTCGCGATCGGGCTGATTCGCGATGCAGGGATGATGTTGCCCGGGATAGGGTCAGATTGAAAGCGTCCGCCTGCGATCGCTTTCCGCGTGAAAGGATCGTAGAACTGATAGTTTGCGCCTAGTTTCAGCAGTGCCGAAAGGTCGCCGGTTCGTTCGGCAGCCGTCGGAACGGTGTTCGTGGCGCCACGTGGACGGGTTTCGTGAATACCCTCATAGCCGTACGTGAAGAACGTGCGGTTGCGGCCGTTGTAGAGTTTGGGAATATACACCGGGCCCAGGAAGGATCCGCCCCAGCGGTTATAGGCGAAATCGGTTCTGGGCTGCCCGTTGCGATTCGAGAAGAAGTTGTTGGCGTAGAGTTCCGGCGCCATTTTCACGTAGTAACCGGTGCCGTGGAACTGGTTGGTGCCTGATTTTAAACTCAACTGCACCGCGCCGCCTTCGGTCTGTCCGACGCTGGCGTCGAAGGCAGCGGTCTGGACTTTCATTTCGGCGAGAATGTCGGTGGGTGGCACATAAGATGCGGCCACTTCGCCTGCGCCTCCGGTGGAGGCTGCATTGGGCGCGCCATCGAGCGTGAGTTCATTCTTGAGACCGCGCGAACCGCCGATGGCGTAGTTGGCCACATGCGAAGGTTCAAACGGGCGATCGAGGCCGGGATCGCCGGCGAATGAAACGCCGCCGCTCAACGCCATCAGCGCATACGGTTCACCGTGCGCGACCGGAAGTTCGGCAACGCGGCGCGCATCGACCACTGAGGCTACAGAAGCCGAGGCAGTATCGAGCATCGGTGTTTCGGCCGTGATGGTAACGGTATCGGTGACATCGCCGATGCTCAGCATCAGGTTGACCTCAAGGCGATCATTGACGCGGAGCTCAACTTCACGAACGGTTTTCTTGAAGCCCGTGGCTGTTGCTTCAATACGATAAGTTCCGATAAGCAGGAAGGGCGCGGTGAAGTTGCCCTGCTCATTGGTGGTTGCCGACACTCCGACTCCAGTGGCGGTGTTGGTAACTTTCAGTGAAGCGCCAGCAATGGTTGCTTCCTGTGCGTCTGTAACTCGTCCGAGAATAGTACCGCGGACATCCTGAGACCAGCCTGTTGAGCTGGCGATCAGGGCGAGAATCGCATAAAGCGAGAAAATGCGAAGTTTCACTCTGTTTCCTTTCGATTCATACGTGGAATGACCCCTTATTGGGTATTTGAAACAATCCGGACAGGCCCCAATAACCCTGCCGGCAAAGGCTTAAGATCGTTCATGTCCTGTGGCTGGAAGCGGGATCCGTACTTCTTCTCCAGCGCTTTATAGTCCGGTAGCGGACCCTTGGCCAAGGCGTTGATGGCCGTATTCGCAACGACAATCCGGAACGTGTTCGAACCGGCTTTCAAAAGTTTTGTGACCTCCACCTGATATGGCGGTTTCCAGACCGAACCGGCGCGCTGGCCGTTGATATACACGACCGCTGCCTCACGAACCGGGCCAACGAGCGCGGCGCGCATACCGGGCTTGCCTTCCGCCTGATCTTCGGTTTCGACAGCTTCACCGAAATCGAGGAACAGGCTGGTGCCGGATTTCAGCGCAGCGCCGGGGACAGTGGCGGTCTTCTCGTAAGTGGCTTGGCCGGAGTAGTAACGCGTCTCTGGATTCTCAGTCCAGGACTGCAGTTTGTCCAGCGTCACGGAGCGCTTGATGTCATCGAAGGACAGCTTCCACGTGCCCGTGAGTTCGATCGGCGCGACGGCTGTCAACCTGGCAGGAGCCTTATAAGTCGAGGCATCTTTAGAAAAGACGAGCACGCGTGAGCCATAAGGTTCCAGATCAAGCGCGATGCTGCCGTTTTGGAGCACACGCGCCGGCGTCTTTTCGCCGCTGAACGGATCCCACCACTCGGGCTTCAACCCGCGTGTGCGGAAGGTCGCCTGAGTGCGGGCGGGCTTGTTGCCGGTGTTGGCGATGAAGTAGATCTGATTAGCATCGGCGTTGCGATGGATGAAGCCGATCGCGGGCACGGAGGGCGAGAGCGCGACATCGGGAGTGTGCAGCGTACGCAGCGCAGTCCCGAACTTCTCGTCTTCGTCGGAGATCAGATGGGCCGGAGGCTTGGCGCCTGCGAACAGACGCTGCGAAAGACCGCGCACTTCGCTGGTCTCCTTCTCGGCGTCGATCATGCCGGGTGAGAGCGAGGGCGTGCGCTTGGTGGCAATCAGGATGCCGCCCTTTTTCACGTAGGCTTCGAGCTTGCGATATGTCTCGGCGGGAATGCGCTGGACCGCGGGCAGCACCACAATCGGATATGCGCTGATCCTGTCGATCGTTCCGTCGTCGATAAAGTCGAAGCCGTAACCGGATTCCAGAATGCGCGGGATCAGCGTCGCGACCGAGCGTCTTTTCCATCGCGCGATCAATCGAAAGCCGCCCGATCGTGAACTGCGCGCGTGCATCGGCGCTGGGAATGTAGAGCGCGACGTCGTTGGCCGGCTTGCCTTGCCGCATCAGGAAGCTGACGCGCTGCAGGTAGCGCGTGACGTCCGGCATCACAATCCACCACGGGTTGTCAGCGTTGAATACAGCCGACGCGTAGAAGCGCCAACCGGGCTTGCCGGCGCGCTCGGGCGAATACGGCCAGCCGTGTCCGATGAGTTGGTTGATGCCTTCGAGAAAATGGCGGTCCGCTTCGGCCTTCATGTCGAGCGGTGTCGCGCGGAACGCGGGTGAGTGCAGCCAGGTCCAGGTCTCCGAAGACGTAACGGTCTTTCCAAAGTGGTGGCTGCCGGAAGATGCCCAGCGCGAAGGAGTGAAGTGGCGCCACTGCGGCTGTTCGCCTTCCGGAAGATCGACGTACTGAGCGCTGGAAAGCGTGACCGGCGGGTTGCCGTAAGTCTGCGAGCGGAACAGCGTGTTGTTGCGGTGCGCATACTCGGTCATCGGTTTCAGGAAGCGATCTTCGCAAAGTTCGGCGAGCGTCTTGGCCCAGTCGTTGCGGATCGCTCCAGTCTTCTCGCCGATATCGCCAACCAGCGCGGGCAGGTAGGGCAGCAGGTCATAGCCGCGCCGTTTTCGGAACTCGTTGAGGAAGTCGTTGGTCCAGTCTGAGCCGAAGACTTCCAGGCTGTCAGAGAAGATCGCGTAGGGCGGCTTTCCGGCGAAGGCCTGCAGCAACCGGTCGCCAACCACCTTCAAGTGATTGTCGAGTGCGCTGCGATCGTAGTGGTCGATCACCCAGCCTTCCGCGCCGGTGGAAGGACGCTTCACCTTCATTCGTGTGCGGCTTGAGATGAAGACCAGTGCGACATCCGGTCCTTTTAGATCAGCGGGCAGCTTGAGTGAGCCGTCGGTCACTTCGCTGATCTGGCGCATCCCGACGAATGCTGTAACGAACTTTTCGCCTTCAGCGATTTTCGGTAGCGGGATCTGGGTGGCACCGGCCGGGATAGTTACACGATCGCAGCGCAGGCGTCCGGCGGCTTGGGTAATAGGAATGTTGGGTCCGCCATACGGCCAACCGCTTCCAAGCGTCAGGTCGACGCGCATCCCGAGTTCGCGGCCTTTTTCATTCGCGAACTTGAGCGTGTCGATGAATTGGTCGGAAAGGAACGGCATATTGCCGTCGAGTTCGAGCGGGTAGACGGACTGGATTTCGACTCCACCCATACCGCCCGCTTTCATGAGCCGGAGTTCGCGCTCGATATCGGGCTTAGAGATGGAAGGTCCGAACCACCACCAGCGCATCATGATGCGGCTGTCGTCGGGAGGGGACTGGAAGGACTTGTGCAGGTCGGCGGCCAGAAGGCTAACAGCGGTTAAGGCGAGGAGTACAATTCGGTAAGGCTTCAAGGCCACCGCTTTCTCATCAAGACAGTGATGAATGGATTAACATAGGTAAGAATGTACTTCAGGCGTCAATCCAGCAATGGGCTGCTGCTAAAATGTTTCTAAAATTTATCTAAGATGCTCGGCAAGTCATTGGAAAAGCGGCAAATTTACAAATTTGGCCCATTTTGTCTGGATGCAACGGCAAAAGTGTTGTCCAGGGACGGCGAACCGCTTCACCTCGCCAGAAAAGCCGTCGAGACGCTGCTTGTCCTTGTCGAAAACTCCGGCCAGGTCCTTACTAAGGACGAGATCATTCGTGCGGTCTGGCAGGATCGCGTTGTGGATGAGGCTAATCTCACGCAGAACGTCGCGGTCGTGCGGCGAGCTATGGGAGTCGAACGCGGCGAGCCGGGCTACATCGAAACTTTCGCAGGTCGCGGCTACAGGGTCGTGGGTCCGGTCGATTCCGGAAACGACGCGCCGGTACCTCTACCTGAAGTGGTGGAGCCTGTGAAACCGAAGCCACGATACTGGATCGGCGCAGTAGTTCTGGGAATTCTCGTCCTGGCCGGCACAGCTTTCTGGCTCACGAGGCGCGGCGTCGTCCAGCAGGAGAATTTCCAGATACGCCCCTTAACGCGCATGGCTGGCAAGGAGTTTCAGCCTGCACTCTCGCCCGACGGAACGCAGGTCGCATTCGTTTGGGAACAGGAAGGCACGAAGCCGGCGCAGATCTGGCTGCAAGCGCCTGGCGCGGGTTCGCCGAGACTGCTGACCGCGACGCCTGGCCAATATAGCAGTCCGGCTTGGTCGCCTGACGGGAAGTTTCTGGCGTGCCTCAGATTCCAGAATGAGTCCGGCGAAATCGTGATCGTCCCGCTGGATGGCGGCGCGGAACGGGTGCTCGGGCGAGTCTTCCCGACGCGCTTCGGGCTGCCAAACCGGCATCTCGATTGGTCGCCCGACGGGAAAACGCTCGCGATCGACGATGCAACATCGCCAAACCAGCCATTTGGCATTTATCTGACCTCGGTAGCCGATGGTACGCGCAAACGCCTGACCCAGCCCGATGACTTCATAGTCGGCGATCTGGACCCGCGCTTTTCGCCGGACGGGAAGACGATCTCGTTCATCCGCGCTTTCCACCGCGCATGGCAGGAGTTGTACACGATTCCATTCGAAGGCGGGAATCCGCGCCAGATTACGAAGGATGACAAGCAGGTCAGCGGTCAGGACTGGCTGCCCGATGGGAGTGCACTGGTGTTCGCGTCCAATCGCGCCGGCGAATTCCGGCTTTGGAAATCCTCGGGCCTGTCGCAGCATTCGACGGGGATCTACGGAGACTTTCCGATTCAGTTTTCGCTGGCTCGAAAAGCTCCGGCGCTGGCCTATTCAGTGTTGCAGCAGGACTTTAATATTTGGCGGCTGGACCTTGCAGCCAAAGGGAATATGCTCGACCGTTGGACGCGGGTAGTCAGTTCTTCGGCACAGGATGCATCTCCACAATACTCGGCGGACGGCGGCAGGATTTGTTTTCGATCCGACAGGTCCGGCGAGGAGAACCTTTGGGTTTGCGATGCCGATGGTTCGAATGCGGTGCGCGTGACCAGCGACGAGAAGCCTTCGGTGGGGCGCTGGTCTCCAGACGGAAAGTCGATCGTATTCAATGGATCGCGTTCGCGCGAGATCTACGTCGGAAGCACGGGCAGCGATGGGAAGTGGAGTGTGCGCAAAACCGGCGCCATTGGAATTCATCCCGTTTTCTCCAGCGACGGCGCGTCGATCTTTGCCGCCGCGGATGACGCCATTGTTCGACTTCCTGTGAACGGAGGAGCGCCCACTGACGTATGGAAGGGCAAAGGTCTCTCGCTGGGAATGTCTGTCGATGGGAAGTCGATTTATTTTGTGCGCGAAGTAACGGATACCAGTTTGTGGCAGATTGACCTGGCCACCGGAGCGGCTTCGAAGCTGCTCGACGGACTGGTCCCGTACTGCACGAGTTGCTGGGCCGCCGCCCCGAATGGAATCTACTACCTGGGAGTCGATCGCGGCACCCGCAAAAAACAGACCGTTTATTTCCACGACTTCGCAACGATGCAAGACAAGCCGATCGTGGAATATCCCGAGCCACTGCTGCCCATCGGAAGCGGTCCATTTTCACTCTCAAAGGACGGCCGCTATCTGCTCTGCGTCCGAGTCGATCCGTCGAATACCGACGTGATGCAAGTGGAACCGTTCCGTTAGGTCTTAAGTTCCGATATGCTAGTTCCGGGGATTGGAAAGTACAAACGCAAACTATGGCGAACGACGGATTTTCTAGAAGGCATTTTTTCTATGGGACGCTACTGGCCGGCGCACTGCCCACGGCCGGGTTTGGAAGCGTATCGTCCTTGAAGCGACTCGGTTATAAGTCTCCCAACGAGAAACTGAATATTGCCGCGATTGGTGCTGGCGGGAAAGGCGCGTCGGATATCGCGGGTTGCAAGTCCGAGAATATCGTCGCTTTCGCCGATCCGGACGACGCTACGGCCGCACGCACTTATAACCTTTATCCAAAGGTCGCGAAGTACAAAGATTTCCGGCGCATGTTCGATAAGGAAACCAAGAACATTGACGCCGTAATCGTTGCGTGCCCGGATCATATGCACGGCAGCGCCGTCACTTTGGGCGATGAACCGCGGTAAGCACGTCTACTGTCAGAAGCCGCTGGTTCGCACCGTTTGGGAAGCGCAGGAAATGGAAAAGGCCGCCGCGAAATTCGGGGTGGCGACCCAGATGGGTAACCAGGGTTACTCCAATACTGGTGCGCGCGAATGCTGCGAAATCATCTGGAGCGGCGAAATCGGAAACGTAAAGGAAGTGCATGCGTGGACGGATCGGCCGGGCAAGTATTGGCCGCAGAGTCCGGAAGTTGTACCGGCGGAAGCAGCTGTTCCGTCAACGCTGGATTGGGATGTCTGGCTCGGCGGTGCGATGCCGCGGCCCTATAGCCCGGCATACCTTCCGCGCAAGTGGCGCGGCTACCCCGATTTCGGATGCGGCGCGATCGGCGACATGGCCTGCCACATCATGGGAACGCCCAATATGGCGATGCGTCTTGGTGGGCCAACCAGCGTGGAATGTATCAAGAAAATCGGCCCCAGCAAAGTCATGTATCCGCAGCAGACGGTAATGCGCTTCGACTTCCCTGCCCGCGGCGCGATGCCGGCCGTAAAGGTGTTCTGGTACGACAGCCTGAAGGAACAGCTCAAGTTTGACGGCGTACCCGCCGGCGAATTGATCGGCGACAAGCGACTTAAACGGCAGTCTGTTTATCGGCGACAAGGGCATGGTCACGACCGGTTGCTATGGCGAAAAGCACGCGGCTGATGCCCAACGCCAAAATGAAGGATTACAAGATGCCCGCGCAAGTGCTCACCCGCTCGCCCGGACATTACGCCGACTGGCTGCGCGCCTGCAAGGGTGGCGAACCGTCCTGCTCAAACTTCAGCGTGGCCGCGCCGTTTGTCCAGTGGATGCTGCTTGGAGTAATTGCCATGAAGTTCGAAGGCAAGCTCGATTGGGACGACAACAAAAAGCAGTTCACAAACAACAAAGAAGCGAACCAATACCTAAAGCCGAAATTCCGCAAGGGCTGGAAGTTCGCCTAACTCGCCCTCGAACCCTCCCCCGGCGCCGTTCGCTGACGCCGGGGGTTCTTCTCCTGTCTCTCCCTTGATTCTGTTCGCGCCCCGGATTACCCTCAACCTTATGCAAACACCTGTGGCGAAACAGATCTTCGTAAACCTTTGCGTAAAGGATCTGAAGCGGTCTGTTGAATTCTTCACTGGGCTGGGCTTCAGCTTCAATCCCAAATTCACCGACGAGAATGCGACGTGCATGATCATCGGCGAAAACATCTACGCCATGCTCATCGTGGAACACTTCTTCAAAACGTTCATTACCAAAGAAATCGCAGACGCTTCGAAAACCACAGAGGTTCTCACCGCTCTATCAGTGGAGAGTAGGGAGAAGGTAAACCAGATCGCCGACAAGGCGCTCGCGTCCGGAGGCTCGGCAAACAAAGATACGCAAGACCTCGGCTGGATGTACAGTCGAAGCTTCCAGGACCCTGACGGGCACATCTGGGAACTGCTCTACATGGACGAGAGCCAAGTTCCGAGCGCACCATAGTAAATGCTATGCATCCGCGCCCACTCGAAGCCTTCTGGCGCGCGCTGACTCATTTCGACCGGAAGCGAATTAACTTTTGGAGGGGCCTGCGTAATGCTCTTGGCATTACGCTGCCGCTGGCTGTCGGCGTTTATCTCGGTCACGTTGGGAGCGGACTTGTGGCGGCTACGGGTGCACTCAACGTCGCGGCAGCAGATGGGGTGGACTCGTACCGCAGCCGCGCGGCCCGAATGCTGGCTTCGAGCGTGATTGTCGCAACGGCCGTATTTTTGGGAGCTCTCTCGGCGCGGAATGATTTCACGCTGATCGGCGCGCGGGAACTCTGGGCCTTCGCAGCTGGGTTAGTTGTTTGCCTTGGCGCCACGGCGGCCGACATAGGTGCAATCAGCCTGGTGGTTTTTATCATCTTCAGCGCGGAACCAATGACTCCACCTCAGGCCGCGCTGGCCGGAGTAATCGCGCTTGGTGGTGGCCTGCTGCAAGCAGCGCTTTCGATCGCGCTGTGGCCGCTTCGCGGGTTTCAGCCGGAGCGGCAACTGATCGGGAGGTTGTATCAGGAACTAGCCCGCTCGGCCACGATCCCGCCGAACCCTTACGGCGCACCGCTAGCCAGCCAGCAGAGTACAGAGGCACGCGAGGCGCTGGCACCACTGTCCGGCTATCACAGGATCGAAGTCGAGCGCCTGTTCATGCTGGTCAGCCAGGCCGAACGTATCCGCCTCTCAATGTTCGCATTGAGCCGTTTCCAGGTACGTGTGCGTCGTGAAGAAGGCGGCGAACTTGCCGCGGCCGGGATCGATCGGTTCCTCGAACTTGCCTCCAACGTGCTCGCGTCTATCGGCCATTGCCTCCAAGGCGAAGCTCTGTCTGACTCGCCCCCCACATGGCCAAAAGAAATGGAGGACGCCGCCAAAGCTCTCCGCCTGTACGAAGACCGTCCCCACCTAGCAGAGGCCCGGCTTCAAATGGACGCGCTTGCCGGGCAATTGCGGGCGGCGCACGAACTTGCCAGGAATACGACGCCAGCCGGTGAAGACGCTTTCGCAGCGCGTGAAGTACACATACCCTGGCACTTACGCTTCGGTGGGTGGCTGGCGACGTTGCGAGCAAACCTGTCGCTCGATTCCTCGGCCTGCCGTCACGCGATCCGTCTTGCGATCTGTATTGCGATCGGCGACGTGATTGCCCACAGCTTCTCCCTCCCGCGATCGTACTGGTTGGGCATCACCATCGCACTAGTGCTCAAACCCGATTTCGGTGCGACCTTCAGCCGTGGCGTTCTCCGGCTTGCGGGTACTTATGCCGGACTACTGCTGGCAACGGTGCTTTTCCATCTCGTCTCACCCGCTGTAGCTGTCCATGTCTTCTGGATTGGCATACTGGCTTTCCTCCTGCGTTCAGTTGGGGTGGCGAACTATGGCCTACTCGTTGCGATCATCAGCGCGTTAGTGGTGTTCCTGTTCTCGCTGACCGGCGTAGAGCCTAAGGACGTGATCGCTGCCCGCGCGCTGAACTCGACCATTGGCGGCGCGCTCGCGCTTGCGATTTACTGGGTCTGGCCAACACGCGAGCGGACCCAGACACCGCAGGCCATGGCGCGCATGCTCGACGCTTATCGGCTCTACTTTCGGGCGGTCTCGCGCGCTTACATCCACGGTCGCGGAGTGGCTGCTCGTGAACTCGATCGCTTCCGCGTGAACGCGCGACGAGCACGCTCCAATGTCGAGACGTCGGTGGATCGCCTGAGCGCCGAGCCGTACGTCGATGCTGCGCAAGTGACCATTCTCAATGCTATGCTTGCCAGCTCTCATCGCTTCATTCATTCGGTGATGGCGGTGGAAGCCGGACTGACGCCCGGTCCATTCGCACCCGCCAGCGAAGGCTTTCGAACCTTTTCATCTGACGCCGAAAAGGTGCTCTACTTCCTCGCTGAGAGTTTTCGTGGAGCTCCCCTCCGGCCTGACAGTCTGCCCAACCTGCGTGAGGATTTTAGCCGCCTCAGCCGGTCCGAAGATAGTCTGCTTCACATCGAGACTGACAGAATGACCAACAGCCTGAGCACGCTCGCCGAGCAGGTGTTCCGGTGGCTTGGCAGGTCCGGATGAACTTGGAGCAGCCTACTGGAAAAAGATTGTATCGTTGCGGATGTCGTCGCCAGTAAACAGGCAGGGTCCACACCGGAACTGGTAATTCGGCGCAATCTGCAAAACCGCCGCTTTAATGGATGCGGGGTCCTCTGGGGCCTCTTCCACCGAAACGACAATTCTCGGATGGTAAGCGTTGATGGTCTTCACGGCACCGGAAATCATGCGAGTCCCCGCACCTTTTATATCGGCTTTGATGAGGTCAACGCGAGGCAGGGCGAGTTCAGCAACCAGCTTGTCGACGGTGGTTACGGGAATATCGGCAATGATCTTCGAGTCCGCTGAGTGTTCCATGAAGCTGTCGCCTGCAGCGCCGTTTCCGTTCGAATAAAACACCAGGCGTTTTTCTTCGTCCCAGATGCCTTTCGGGTAGATAACGACGCGACCCGACTCGACCTCCCGCGCGAAGTTGCGGCGTAGGCACTCGAGCGCTTCGGGTGAGGGTTCAATCGCTATCACTTTGGCGGCTCCGGCATCAAGAGCGGTTCTGACGTAGGTTCCGACGTGTGCGCCAGCGTCCAGCACGATGTCCCCAGCCTTCACGCCTCCGCTTTCCGCATCGCCGTAGATCTTCCGCTTCTGCTGTGCGAGCAGCACCTCGATGATTGCGTCGCTCGAGTCCGGAACCCAGAACTCGCCGCTGGGTGTGGCCCAAAGCTTGTAGCCCTTTTCGGTTCGGATCAGCCTTGTAGTCGCGTGTATCTCTTGCTGCAGTTCGTTCTGCCTGACCTTAACCTGGGCATCGTGAATAGTTTTCGAAATAGAGCAAAAAGGGCTTCGAGCGCGGCCGATAAACGGCAGAATCGCCAATCCCGGGACAAAATAGAGAGCGGTCCAAAGCGCTACAGAAGCAAGGGAAATGAAAATAGTCGCTCTGAGTGCAAACTGCACCGGGCGACTTAGTGGAGTCGATTGCTTTGGATCCATTGAAGCTATGATCGGCCAAACCTTGGTATTTCATTAGCCGACAAGCATCGTGCGGCCAGCAAGGCGAGCATGACGAGGCCGAGAGTGAAGCCGAAGGCAGTGTACGCATCCGGAGATAGGAGCAACACTAGAGCGACGGCTGTCGCAAGCAGAATATAGGGTGGCCACCAACTGCGGTCGAATGCGAGCGCGCCCAGAACGGTGATGCTGATTGTCATAAAGGCCGCCAATGCCGCGCTCCAGTCACCGGTCCACCATAAAAGGGGAAGCGCGATCAGCAGTGGTAGCAGTATCCATGGCCTCCAGCGGCGTCGGGCGACAAAGAGAGCCACTAGTCCAGCGCCGGCGAGTACCCAACCGATACGCGCCATCCACATCACCTCAACTGGGACTAGTGAGTGCCCTTCGGCTCGCTCCTTGATTCCGCGAAGCATGCGTTGCTGCATCACGAAATGCATAGGGTCCCAGACGAGAGCATTGATGGTCCGTCCTGCGAAAGTCGATGGGATCGACTCACGGAGGAACACCCGAGTGCTTTCACTGTCGATAGGCTGAAGTACGAAGCGACCCGGGATGTTCGCGATCATCCGCTCCTGTTCGAGAGCGACGATGCGAGTTTGCGCCCCTTCGGCAAAGAACCCGCCAAAAAGATCGGGACGTGCGAGAAGGACACGGTCTCCGATCGAACGCTGTTGCCACTCTGCATGAATCGTCTCGGCATTGTGAATGTTGGCGCCGGTCAGATTCTCCAGCCAGGTGTTGCTATAGAAACCAGCGCGGTCCTGGCCGATCTGCACCACCCATCGCCAGACTGCGGACACCGGTGCATGGATCGTAATGGCCCGCGTGAACCGGAATGACGGATCGGCTAGCAGTTCGTCGCCGGGTAAGACCATCCGCTGTTCGGCGGGTGTCGCACCCCAGTTCATGAACCATGGGTGGAGACCGCCGAAATAGACGATCCAGGCGGCCGCAAATATCGGCAGCACCCAACGCAGTTTGAATCGGCGCAACGTGATTGACATAGGTTCGTATGCCCATCTTACGCCGAAACCAAACGGGTTCCAAAGCCCGTCTATTTGATTCCGATAACCATCGAATCAGGCCCGACAAGCGCTTCTACGCGAGTTTCGCGGAAGCCGGCCTTCTTCATCCAGCCGCTGCAATCCGCACCAGTGTAGTCGAACCCATCGTGAGTTTCGATCAGCATGTTGAGACTCATCAGAAGTCCGAAGGCATTCTGCCGCCGATCATCGTCGATAATCGCCTCGTAGACAATCAGCGCGCCGCCTTCCGGCAAAGCATCATACGCTTTCCGGATCAGCATCTCTTTGGTTTCGAGATTCCAATCGTGCAGGATGTGGCCCATCGTGATTACGTCGGCTTTCGGCAGCGGGCCCTGGAAGAAATCTCCAGATTGAAAGCGTAGCCGCTTTCCAACACCGTTTTGCTCCGCGTATTCCTCGAAAATCGGGGCGATTTCAGGCAGGTCAAAACCGATACCGTTCAGGTGCTCATTATGCGCCGCAATCTGGACAGCGAGATCCCCTTGAGCAGTTCCGATATCTGCAAATGTTCGGTACTTGGCCCAGGGAAACCGACTGGCAATGGCCTGGTTGGCAGTTCGGCTCAGGCCTGTCATTGCACGAAGAAATTCCTTCAGTCGCGCAGGCTCGGCATAGAGGGCCTCAAACAATGACATGGATCCGTCGCGAGCTTCGTTCTGTGGCCGACCCGTGCGGAGCGCCTCCGTGAGGTGTGACCAATACGAGTACAAGCGGTGGTTACACATCTCCAATATTCCGCCAACGTAAGTCGGCTTGTGCTTGTCGAGATACAGGTCCGTTGCCGGAGTATTTCGGTAATTGCTCCCATCTCTTTCGAGAAATCCAGTAGCTACTAAGGCATCGAAGAAATCGCGAGCAGATCGGGGATGCAGGCCCAACCTGCCCCGCAATTCATCGAGTGGTAACTGATGTTTGGCCAGTTCGGTGAAGACTTCGAGTTCAATTGCACTCAAGAGTGTTTTGGATGCCCAGAACCCGAATCCGACCTTAAGAATCTGTTCGGGCGTAGGTTGCCCAGTTGCCAGTTTTGTTCCCATAATCCCTCTGCGGGCAGTATATCAATACATTACTGCTTTTCGGGCAGGCAACTTGAAGTGAAAGGAACGCCCCGAGGGCGGGGGCGTTCCCCGGCAGCTTACTCAAAAACTAAGGCGCAGGCCGAACTGGATCTGGCGCGGGGTGTTTACTTGGTTTAGCCGAATCTTGCCGAAGTCGGCGGAGGTGAAACTGGTGACAGGTCCACCGAAGATTACCTGGTTCAGAGCGTTGAACAATTCAGTACGGAAATCGAGAGCCACCCGCTCGGTGATAGAGAAGCGCTTTTCGATAAGCGTGTCCCAATTCACATTGCCTGGGTTGCGCACGTCAGGGAGACTGCGGCTGACGTTGCCGAATGTGTAGGGCGCGGTGCGGGTGAAAGCCGCCGCATTGAAATAGGCCGCGCCGTTAACGTACTGCCGCGAATCGAGATGCGCGGACTGGCCGGTAGCCGTCGGGCGCTGGCCGTTGCCGCCGCCGAAGTAAGTAAAGAAGTCGGCAGGGGATGTCACGGTAACGGGGTTGCCATTATCGACCGATATGAATCCGGCGACAGCCCAGCCCCCAAGGATACGAGCCATAACTCCCTTGTTCAGGCGCGGCTTGCCAACTCCGAACGGCAGTTCGTAGCGGTAACTCGCGCGCAACACATCAGGGATGTGCTGGTAAGAAAGTGACCGGTCGCAGGAGAAACAATAGTTGTTGTTGTAACCGGGCGCCGGACCAAGAAAGCTTCCTAACTCAGAGGTATTATCCATCTCTTTGCTGTGAGTGTAAGCAAACAGCACGGCGAGCCCCTGCGAGAATCGTCGTTCTACTTTAAGTTGCAGCGCGTGATAACTGGAGTGTCCGCTTGGAACCTGATTTGCGCTCATGTTCAGGAACTGGGGATGGGGGCGTAATAACTGCCCGCGTTGTACGGTTGCCTGACTTAACGGCGAAGTGGAATCCGTAATTACTCCAAAAAACGGATTCGCTACAGTCTGCGCGAGCGTCGATCCCTGTGAGAGCATTTCCGCGGGCAATTGGTTGTAGTTCACCGAAGAGGGCAGCGCAACGGCGGCCGAGCCGGCATAGCCCGCGTTCACTACCAGCGACCATGGCAGTTGGCGCTGCACGTCTAACGACCACTGCGATTGATAAGGGAGGCGCTGCTCACGCAACGGTCCGGTGATCGACTGCCCGAGCAGCGTGTTCAGGCCAAGTGAATTGCCGGTCGGCTTCAAGATTCCTTGCGGGAAAGGATCGGCCAGATTGTACAGCGGCGTGACGCCATCCGGTTGGGCCACCAGATTCACTGTGCGGCGATCGAAACCCTGGGCGTTGTCTGTGTTCGGGACAAGCGGGTGATGAAAAACTCCGAAACCTCCGCGCACAACGGTGAGCGCATTAACTTGCCACGAGAGACCGATGCGAGGGTCCCAGTTATTGCGATCGGCGAGTTGCGTGCGGCGGCCGACGCCGTTGACGCCGACAAAGCCGACACCACCGCTCAGGTTTGGGAAGGACGGCACCGATGAGCGTATCGGTGACGGGCTCTCCAGGTCCAGAAACACGTACTCGTTGTTCGCCTCTGAGCGCGGAAGCTCCAGGTTATAGCGGAGTCCAAGCGTGAGAGTGAGACCGGGTCGCACTTTGATCTCATCCTGCACAAAGGCGGCGTAATACGGATGAACGTGCTCTTCAAGCGGCCGCGTTGTATAGCTGACAGTACCGATATTCAGAAGCAAGTCTGCCAGGCCACGACCCGATGCTGCGGCCGCCGCCTGCGGATTCGGTCCACCGGTAAAACTTGCGGTCGAGGCGATGCTGAGCGCGGGTGAATTGTCGATCCGCACGGGAAAGCGGCGCCAATCGAAACCGCTCTTGATGGTGTGACGTCCTCGCAGGATCGTAATTCCCGCACTGTACTGCCAAGTCCGCGAGGATACGATATTGGCCGCGGTGCCTTGGGGGCCGAGACCGGTAACGCCGGTAATACTGACAACGGGGAAGTACTCTAGCCGCTGTCCATCGGTGACGGAGTTGGGGAGTCCGAGCGTGGACTGATCGAAACCGAGACTGAGCGGGATACGGTTTGTCTCGCTGCGCGCATAGGACAAGTGGTGTTCGAATATCGTACTAGGCGCGATGGTCCAGTTGTGGTTCACGGTCCAGTTGACGCCGGGAATGCGATTGGGCGTTTGTACCGGCGAGGCGAAATTGCCGTAAACCAAAGGCTGCGCGTTCAGGTTTTCAAACCAGTCGTAGTGACCGAAGAGGAGATGCTTCGAGGAGATCTGATGATCGATTCGAAGGTCAACCCTGTCGGAATCGAGCGAGTTTGTTGCGGCGATAAAGAAGTTGTCAGTATTGCTGCGGCCGCGGCCCGGTTGATTGGGCAATGGGTAATACTTCAGTAGATTCTGGCCGATGGCGCCCTGCAACCCGGAGGGAATCGCATTGCCAGCAAAGGCGTCACGAATATAGCGCGTCGTGCCGGCGGGGCGATTCGGATCGAGGCGAGTCGTGCGCGGGTCGTAGATCGTGATCAATGTTCCGGCTGTATCAAATGATTGCGAGAAATCGCCGCGGCGTTCAAGATCTGTAGGGACGGTGCCAGTGAAGGGAGAGAAACTTCGCTCGCGCAGTCCTTCATATCCTACGAAGAAGAATGTCTTGTTGCGACCGTTGTAAAGCTTCGGCAGCACCACGGGACCACCTAACGTGAAGCCATACTGGTTCCGTTTGAAACTGGGTTTGACCGAGCCCGCGCGGTTAGCGTTGAAACCCTTAGCATCGAGTACGCTGTTGCGCAGAAATTCGTGCACCGTTCCGTGCAGAGAATTTGTGCCGGACTTGATTGCAAAGCTCACGACACCGCCGCCGGTGCGCCCGAATTCAGCGGCGTAGGGGCTCGTGTTGACCTTGAACTCCTGAACGGAATCCACCTGCGGGATGGCCGAGGCCTGATTGTTATAAGTGCCCGTGTTGGCTGCACCGTCGATCAGGATTTCGCTCGTATTACCGCGGCCCCCATTGATGCGGAAGTTGTTCGTGGTCAACTGACTCGCGATATTAATTCCCGCATTGAGTCCTGTGGTGACACCGGGGGTGAGCGTGAGTAATAGCAGCGGATTCCGCAGATTGAGAGGGATGCTGCTGACGAATTTGTTTTCAACGACGGTGCCGCGATCGGCGCGATCGGTTGTCAGCAGCGGAGCCGTATCCGTGATCGTGATCGATTCCTTCAACTCGCCCGGCTTCATCGTGACGGTGACAGCGCGGGACTGACCTACTTCCAGAGAGATGGAATCCAGCCGTGCAGCGGAGAAACCCGCGGCGCTGGCGACCAGTTCGTAGAGACCCGGCGACTGGGACGGAAATACGAAATAACCTTCACCGTTCGAAGTGGTGGCCACTCTGATGCTGGTGTTTTTGTTTGTCAGAGTGATTTCGGCATTGGGAACAGCGGCCTCGGATGAATCAATAATTCGTCCGGAAACCGATGCATTTTGGGCGAGCAGAAACTGTAGCGAGAGAAAAGCAAAGATGCAACTCCGAGATAGCGTAAACATAAGGGATTTTACGTCCGAGACCGCCGACAAAGCAAGAGTCGGCTGTTTAGCTCGGGCGGCGACGACGAAAAAGCGCCAAGGCGCAGGCGGCTAGTAAACCGGTTGCGGTCATAGCTGCTCCCAACAATGCGGACGTGGGCCGGTAGAGCATTTCAATGTGGTGCGTTCCAGGTTCCAGCACCACTCCCCGGAGCGCACCGTAGGGTTCATAGATTTGGGCAGGTTGTCCGTCAACGGTAGCCTTCCAACCTGGGTATGCCGTGTCGGCCAGGACCAGCATGCCGCGACAGCGCACGTCGGCTTCCAGGCGCACGCGACCGGCTTTCATATCCGTAATGCGGACGGGTTCATCGCCCGCGCACTGTTCCAAATTCGTTGGTGGTGCAGTCAGCATCGGTGCACTCACGCGCAAATCGTTCGCGGGATTCTGGAGTGCTATCCGTAGATGGCCAGGAGTCGCAACCTGTGTGGCTTGATGCACTACCCAGGCGCGCGGAAACGCATTCGGATTCCTATACACGTTAATTCCGCTCGCACCGCGAAATACAAGTTCCTGATCCGGCCGCGAGGGCTTGCGATCAAGGCTGTAGCCAACCCCCAAAAGACTCTGCGTACGCGGCGTGTGCGTTTCGATTCCGAGTATGTTGGTAGTAACTGCGGCCATGTACCCATTGAGTGTGTTAATGCCGTGCCAGTCGCCAAAGTTGTACGGAATCTCCTGATCGTTGACGCTCACGCGCACGGGCTGCGGCTGCGCCTTCAACCACTGTGCAATATCGTTGTGCTGCGTGAGCCGCGCCAGGTCAGTGGAGGGAGCGGTTGCCAAGTTAATCCAGTTAGTCGTTGAAACGTTGCCGATCTCGATCAGCGTGAGCGCGATCAGCGCGGTCGAGAACAACCCTGCGCCGACTGTTCCCCTGCCCCACGCGGTAAATAAAGCGGCGAGCGTAAGTGCAACCAACCCGGTCAGCATCAAGTGCTCATTGGGATGGAATGCACTGGCTCGCGAAGCGATGAACTGTACGACAACTAACGCGCCGCCCACGACAGCAAGCACTTGTGTCGAACGCCGAAGCCACACCGCCGACTGTTCGCTGCGCAATGCATCGAGCCCGAAGGCAACCAGAATCGATATTCCGAAACTGAAGACGACAATTGCGCGTGCGGGAACGCGGGCCTTGCTGAATACAGGAAGCACGGCATAAAGCATTCCGTGGAACACGTCGCTTCCTCCGAGTGCCAGCAGCAGTCCGCCGAGCGTGACGCCTAGAAACAGACGCGCCTCCGGATGGCGCCGCCAACATGCGATAACGCCAATCACTGCCAGCGAGAACGCCGCTAGACCCACGAACGGATTCACGTGTGCGAAAAGACCGGGACTGATAATGCCCAGCAATGACGTGGGCGTGAACGAAAAGTTCTGATGCACTGTGTACGGTACGGGCTGGTTCCAGGCCACCGGTTCCGCGACCCCGACCCAGCGCATGGCAAGCTTCGCGTACTCGTAGGCGGGCAGCGTTTGAAGCCCGCTGGTCAGCACGGCAAAAAGTCCTGCGAGCACGCCCAGTCGCAAGATCATCCAACGTTCTTTACGGCGCTCGATCAAGAAGTACAGCCCAGTGACAGCGGCGGCCAGCGTGATATAAATCGGTGCTTCGTGGTGTCCGCTCAGCCAGGAGATCCCCACAAACGTTCCGCAATATGCGGCGCTGCGGTAAGCGTCGCGACCGCTCACAGCGCGCAACAGGAACAGAAACATCAGCGGCGCCCAGATGGCTCCGTTGAGCACTTGCGGCCAGTCGGTGGTCCCAAGAAAGCCACCGAGCGTGAAGACTAGTCCAGCGAGCAGCGAGGCCGGACGACTGCGTTTCAGATCGCGGCAAAGCAGATAACAGAAGAGCGCGCCGAAGAAGTGGATCAGCATGAAGTACCAATGCACGAACTCTATGCGGATTTTTCCTTCGCGGAAAGGCAGCAGGAATAGCAACCAATTCGGTGGATAGGCGGCCCCGAGCACTTGCGCCAGAAATGGCTGTCCGCACCATTCATGTGGATTCCATAGCGGGAAGCGCGAGTGGTGCCACTCACTCGCCTGGAACTGAAAGCGCGGCAATTCCATGTATGCCATGTCGCCGCTTTCGAGGAAGCTGTACTGAGTGGTGAATAGCAGCTTCCAATAAAAGCCGGTGCAGAGCAACAGCAGCAGTGCGGGCCAAAGTAAACGCGAGAGGCGGTTTAAGTGCATGGGTCCAGTAACTTTATAGGATATTAGAAATGTAGCGACCATGAAGCAGAAAACGGCGTTGGTACTTTCGGCGGGCGGCATGTTCGGCGCTTACCAGGCTGGAGTATGCACCGCTCTCGCCCCGGCGCTGCAACCCGATCTCTATGTGGGCGCGTCGATCGGATCGCTCAACGCGTGGGCGCTGGCGGGTGGCTGCACGCCGCAGGAGCTAATAGAGCTGTGGCGCGATCTCAACCTCGAAAATCGGTGGCATTTTCCGCGCGCGCATTTGGACGGCGTGCTCGACCCTCGACGACTTCACGAGCTGATCCGAGATCTGCATCAACGCTTTCATCCGCGCACCGAGATCGGCATTGTAGCGACGGATCTTTTGAAGCTGCGCCCGCGGCTTTTTCGCGACAAAGAAATCACGTGGCAGCATCTGGCGGCTTCGTGCGCGGTGCCCGGAGTGTTTCCGCAACAGCGCCTGCACGGACGTGTGTATTCTGACGGCGGGCTGCTCGGCGCGTTGCCTTTGTGGGCTGCGGTGGAGATGGGTGCGACGCGGATTGTGGCCGTGAATGCGCTCACGAAAATGCCAGCGCCGATACGAATGGGAGTCAGCGCTGTACGTGCGATATCATCTTGGCGTCCCACGCAATCCGTTGAAGAGTTGATGTTGTTGATCGCGCCGCGCGCACGCCTTGGCACGGCACGCGATTCTCTGCATTGGAAACGCGAGAACATCGAGCGTTGGATTGAGGAAGGCAGGCGCGACGGCGAGCACGCGCTGGCAACATGGGAACAGGAGCAGAGGCAATGAGCGAGACGATAGAGACGGGACGTCGAGGATTTCTGAAGACGATTGCGGTTGCCGGTGGCGCCTCTTCCGTGGAAGGTGCAACGCCGGCCGCCGAGTCTGTTCAACCTGCTGCGACCAAGCCCGCCGGCGTACCTGCGAAAGCCACCGTTGACTATCCGCGCGTCTTCAGCGGCCGGAACCTGGCGATGCTTGCGTTTCCGTTGGGTGGTGTTGCGGCAGGCAGTATCAGCCTGGGTGGACGCGGTCAGTTGCGCGATTGGGAGATCTTCAACCGGCCAGACAAAGGCCGCTCGCCTGCCTACGCACTGCCCAGCATCTGGGTGCAGGCAGGCAACAAGAAGCCGGTCGCACGCGTGCTCGAAGCGCGCTACATGCCGCCCTTCGAAGCATCCTCCGGGCTCGGCTCGAACAACGCTCCGGGCTTGCGCCGGATGTCGAGCGCGAAGTTCACGGGCGAGTATCCGCTCGCGCACATCGACTTCGTGGACGCCGGCGTGCCGGTCAAAGTTTCGCTCGACGCGTTCACTCCGTTCATCCCGCTCGATGCCGAGGAATCGGGACTGCCAGTCGCGATATTGCGTTATCGCGTTGCCAATCCGGGTGCGGTCAGCGCAAAAGTTTCCATCGCCTATTCACTGGAGAATCCGTTGCGCGGGGATCGTGGTAGCGTGTCGCGGCCCAATACCGACAAGACCGTCAACGATTATCATGAGGGCGCTGGCTTGCGCGGTTTGTTGATGACGAACCCGGGCCTGCCCGATAGCGATACGATGCACGGCTCATTCGCGCTGTGCATGCGCAACACCGAAAAGGGCAAGTTCACTTACTTGAGCGGATGGCCGAAAGCACGCTGGTGGGCGAGTCCGCTGCTGTTCTGGGATGACTTCACGGAAGACGGCAATCTGGGGCCGGAACCGGAGACGAAGAGTCCCGTGGGTTCGATCTGCCTGCAGCATGAGATTCCGGCGGGCGGCTCGGCTGAATTCGAATTCGTACTGGCCTGGCACTTTCCCAATCGCACGTCCGGGCGATCTGGCTGGTCCGCGCCGAAGGGCGATGAGAACACAGTCGTCGGAAATCACTATTCGACGCGCTTCGCGGGTGCCTGGAATGCGGCCGAGTATATATCGGAAAAGCTGCCCACGCTCGAAAAGCAGATGCGCCAGTTCCTTGCGGCGATGCGCGCGACCACGCTGCCTGCGCCTGTGAAAGAGGCCGCGATGTCGAATCTTTCCACGCTGGTTACGCAGACCTGTTTCCGCACCGCCGACGGCAAGTTCTACGGGTTCGAAGGCTGCAACGATCAGCGCGGATGCTGCCACGGCAGTTGCACGCACGTCTGGAATTATGAGAGCGCCACACACTTCCTGTTCCCGTCGATTGCACGCTCGATGCGCGAATCGGCGTTCGAACTATCGGGCGCGATGAATGGACAGATGCCGATGCGCATCAACCTTCCGCCTGGCAAACAGACCAGCGGGACGACTGCGGCGGACGGCACGATGGGGCAGATCATCAAGACCTACCTTGACTGGCGCCTGTCAGGTGACTCCGAGTGGTTGCGCAAGATCTGGCCGAACGTCAAGAAGACGCTCGAATTCAGCTGGATCGCAGGCGGCTGGGATGCCGACAAGGACGGCGTGATGGAAGGCGTCCAGCATAACACTTACGATGTCGAATTCTTCGGCCCGAATCCGATGTGCGGTATCTACTACCTGGGCGCGCTACGCGCCGGCGAGGAGATGGCCAAGGCTGTCGGCGATACAGGCGCAGCGGCGGCTTACCGCAAGCTGTTCGATAGCGGGAGTAAGTGGATCGACGCCAACTTATTCAACGGTGAGTACTACGTCCAGAAGGTCAAGGGTATGCCGCGCGATAGCATCGCCAAAGGCTTGGTCAGCGGCATGGGATCGGACAATACGGAGAAGCCGGATTTCCAGGTGGGCGAGGGTTGTCTGGTGGATCAGCTGGTCGGGCAATATGTCGCTTCATTTTCCGGACTCGGTCCGCTGACCGATCCGGTGAAGATACGCAAGGCGCTCGATGCTATCTATCGGTATAACTACAAGCGCAATCTGCTGGAGCACGATTCGGTGCAGCGCATCTTTGCATTGAACGACGAGAGCGCGCTCGTGATCTGCGACTACGGGAAAGCTCAAAGACCGAGGATTCCCTTCCCCTACTTCGCCGAGATCATGACCGGTTTCGAATACTCGGCCGCCACGCTGATGCTGTTTATGGGCATGGTCAAGCAAGGCGTCGAATGCATCGAAAACATACGCCGGCGCTATGACGGCGAGCGGCGCAGTCCTTGGGATGAGGCCGAGTGCGGACATCATTACGCGCGCGCGATGGCGTCCTGGTCAGGAGTTCTGGCCTTGAGCGGATTTCATTATCACGGCGCTGACAAGGTCTTCACGGCAGTACCGCTGATGCCTGGCCCGGAGTTCACTTCGTTCTGGTCGACTGCGAACGCTTGGGGCACGTTCAGTCAAAGCGCACAGGGTGGTCGCACGCGTCTGCGGATTGCGGTGATGGCGGGCAGTTTGCCGCTGAGCAGTGTCGAGATGAAAGCCTCGGCCGCGGGTGCTGCGAGCGCCAAGCTAGGCAAACAGAGTCTGGCTTGCGATGTGACGCGCGGCAAGGATCGTACGCGGTTGATATTGCGGGAAGCCGTGGAGATCGGTACTGGGAACGAACTGGTGCTGACAGTCTAAAACCTGCATACGGGCCTGCGTTTACACAGGCCCGTATGCTTTTAATCAAAACACGAGCTTGATGCCAAACTGGATCAGACGCTGATCGAGCGCCGTGGTCCAGGCCAGCGACGGAGGCGTGAGAATTGCCCCGGTCGCATCGACGCTCGCCGTTGAATTCAAGCCGGTGACATTCGTGTGATTCAGGATGTTCGTCGACTCGAAGAAGAACTCCGGCCTGAAGCGTTCGCGGATCGGGAAGATGCGCGAATAGCGCATGTTTAGTTCCTGGGTGGCCGGTGCGGTGATCGTGTTGCGACCGATAAACAGCGGGCGCTGATAAGCGGTGCCCGACGAAGTATCGCCGTTCAGAATCCTATTGCTGCCTATGTTGAAGTTCTCGCCGGTCTGCGCATTGAACAGCAGTGCGATGCGATTGTTGCTCAGAATGTAACTGAGCGCCTTCGATGACAGCGTGGTCGAAGTATTCCACACAAGGTTTGCGTTGAACGCGTGGCGACGGTCAGTAAGTGAGTTCCCGCGATCCCGCCGGCGGTTCGATGGATCTGAAAGATAGAACGCAGCCGAATCGATGTTGTTCTGCTCCGGAGCATCGTCAATCGAATGCGACCACGTCCAGGTGGCGAACGCGTCGAAGCCATGTGAGAAGCGCTTGTTGAAGGTGAAGTTCAAGCCGTTATACACGGACTGCCCCACCGACTCAGCCACAATGATGTTGTTGAACGCGGGATTGATGCGCGTGGTGCCGAAGATAGGACGGCCATCCGCCAGAGTGGCGCCGCTCGGAATCAGGTTGATGTTGCGCCAGATCGGCAAGCGGTTACCGCGCGTGTAAAGGTAAGTCGCGGTGATACCCATGTCCTTCCCGAGGTCGCGCGAGACCGAGACGTTCCCGTTGATAGAGTACAGGCTCGCGAAATCAGGCGAGACCGTGTTGATGTCCTGCGCGGACAACGCGAACCCGGTCGGGATTCCGCTGAACACGTTCGGAAACGCTGGAGCAAACGACGACGTCGGAGGCACGTTGATCGAGAAGAAAATTGGCGAGCCGTTCTGCAGGATCGACTTGCGATATTGATCCGTCTGGAATGGGTCATAGAACACGCCGCCGCTTGCACGCAGCACCCACGCTCCTAGTCCGATGGAGGCGCCCAGGCGCGGAGCGAAGTTGTTCTTGTCGGTACGGAAACTCTGGGAATAGCTGAACGGCGAATTCGGATTCGCGTCCGGCGGACTGAATACGTCGTAACGCAGCCCGTAAGTGATCGTGACATTCGCGAACGGCTTCCACGTATCCTGACCGTAAAAACCGACGAAGCGCGAGTTGTAATTTAGTGACGGCTCGCCGACTGTTTGTGCGAATGACGAGTAGCCCTTTGTGTTCGCGCCGGAAACGGCAGCCTGGTAGGCGGCTATCGATGGGAACGTGTACGTTGCAGCGACCGCTTGCGTCTGGATATCGCGAATCCAGCGCAGCGAGGTGCCGACCTTGAACGAGTGACGACCGCGGTTGAAGCTTAAGTTCTCAGTGATCTCAGGTGTCCGCTCCTGATAGAGGAATCCCGTGTTTGGCGAGTTGCCAAATTGGGCCACTCCCGAAACCGTGATAGACGGCCCTGGCACGTTGGCTTCGAACTGGTTTTGCTGCTGAGCACGATTCGGAATCTGTACGCGCAGTTCGTTAACAGCATTCGGCGACAGTGTCGAGACTAACTGCACGGCACCAGCATGCGAGCGATCGACGAAGTCGTAAGTCTGCGAGACCAGCACCAGCCCGCCGCCGTTGTTGAAGGGCGAGTCATTGCGATGCCCGTTATAACGCACCGAGAGACGGTTGGCCGAATTCAACTGCCAGTCAACCTTGGCCAGAAAAAACGTAACGCTCTGCTTGAACGGGATTGCGTTGGCATAGCTCGCGGGCAATCCGAGTTGCGCGATGGTGGCGGGCGACGGTGAAACCGTCTGGGGCAGGTCGCGGTTCACGTGCTCATAGGAGCCGAAGAAGAAAAGCTTGTCTTTTACAATGCGCCCACCGCCGCTCGCGTTCCAGGCGTCAACGTTCACATCCGGAGTCGGACGGCTCTCGATCAGCAGCGCAGGCCGCGCACTGAAAGAAGTCCGGCGAAATGTGTAGCCGCCCTGTCCGTGGAATTCATTCGAGCCCGATTTAGTGATCGTGTTAAACACGGTGCCGACGGTGTTGCCAAACTCGGGCGCGAAGCCGTTGCTCACGGTCTGAACTTCACCGATCCACTCATTGGAAATCGGGAGCAGACGAATGCCCGCGCGATCGCTCTCAGTGTTGTTGGATCCATCCAACTGGTAATTGATGCGACCGTTGAATCCGTTTGCATTGACCTTGCGCGGCACCCCAAATTCAGTGTTCCCGCGGCCCGTTACGTTAGGCTGCTGCAGAATGAAGTTATAAGGGTTGCGCGACACCAGCGGCAGATTGTCGATGACATACAATGACAAGCTACGGCCGGTATCGGTGCGGCTCGGATCGATCACCGCCGCGGAAGCCGTCACCACCACTTCCGTCGTGACACCCTTCACATCCAATCGAACGTTCTGTGTAACACTAGCGCCGGCGTTGACTTCGATTCCGGTCTGCTTGACGGGAGCAAAGCCGGCCACCTCGACACGGATGTCATAGCGCCCCAACGGTAACACGCTGAAGCGATACAATCCGCTGGTCTCAGTCTCCGTATTCTGCGTGAAACCCGTGCTGCTGTTTGCGGCCGTGACCTTTGCTCCAGCGACGGCTGCGCCGGTGGAGTCTGTAACAGTGCCGCTGATGGAACCATTGATTGCGGACGCTTGTCCGTAGGCTGTAACTGAGTGTGTGGCGAGCAGAACTGCCGCCAGTACAAAGCATTTTCCCATAACTGTCGTACCCCTTTGTTGGCTAACCGAAAGAAACCCTTGTAGTTAGAGGTTAGGAGGACTACCGGGAATTGTCAAGCCGCCGTCAGCACGGCGCAAATGTGAAAACAATAATTCCGACAACAAACCAAATGGCGGCAAACACAAGACCATAGCCGAAAAACGAGCGGAAATCGATGCGCGCCATGCCGGCGATGATCACATACCAAAAAGGCGAGATGAGGTTGCCCATGTGGTCGCCGATGGCCAGCGAGGGTAGAGGATCAGGATCGGCCAGGCAGACACGATCGCGCTTTCGAAAGCTCTGCTCACGCTCATTACGTTGCCGTGCAACAGAAACGTGAGAAACAGCAGGGTAATGTTCATCGAGTTGATATTGGCCCCCGCCGATTTCGCGAAAAAGTGGTACCAGAGCCACATCGGGAATACCGCGCAGAGCATCCAGGCAAAATAGGGCTTGGTTTCAAGTCTTTCGGAAAACGTCTTCGCTTCCACGGGCGGCACGGCAATGGGCTCGGCGAGTTGGTTGGAACCACGGCGTTGCCGCCAGAGCGCCGCCCAGAACGATGCTGATCGCCATCTGGCTCGTGAAAGGCAACAGCGACCAGAAGCCCTTGTAATACGCATCCGCCAGTTGTATGGGTGTGTTGCCGAGAGCAAGCGCAAAGGCCGCGAGCGCCAGCAGCAGGACGACGCTGGCCGTGATCGCATCGGGCACGAACCGCACAATGAAATCAGCGAAGCGGTCGAGGCTTGTGCGCTGTTCTACGATGGTTTCTGTCATTATTTATTGACTGGCGGAAGTCGGGGCGGCCTCCGCCAGGTACAGCGAATCAGGGATCGATGATAATCTGTGCGGAGCCGCCGGACGGCTGGGGAATTTCCTCCGTTTCCGTTGCACTGCCGTCATTGCTGTCATCCCCGCCATTCGACATGGTCTCAGGATCGGTGTTTAGTTTGTTATGTTCAGTCATCCAGAAATCTCCTTTTCAATCAGGGGTCAACCATGATCTGGGCGGAGCCGCCACCCACACCGTACGGTTCAACCGTCTTTATGGCGATGCCGTAGTTGAACGATGTTCCGTTTACCGCTGGATTAACAGAGGAATTCACCGAGTAAGGGCCGGCGGAATTGCCACTGCTAACATCAACGGATGCGGGTGCACCAGACAGCGCGCTATCAAGCCCAGTGAGCGTGTACGTATTACTGTCGCCGGCAGTGACCTGAAACGTCAGTTGGGTTAGTTGGCTGTTACTGCCGCTCTTCGAGATGGGCGCGGGATCGGGGCTTGCTGTGGTTCCTTGTGAAGGGTTGTTCTGTATAGTCACATTTCTGTTCCCAGGCATAATGCTCTCCTCTGTAGGTTCCTATCTCCCAGTAAGTTCGCGTGGAGCTTAGTTGAGCATAAGGTCTGACAATGGCAATTGCAACAACTAATTAGCGTGGTGAGGTGGTTGAACTGACTTTGGCCCGCCACTCAGCAGCTTGGGCAAGGCGGGCTCCGGCTTCACTGATCTGGGATTTGGCGGAGGCCGGCACCTTGGCCTCACGCTGCTTCAAGCCTTCATAACCAGACAGCAGCAGGGGTTCGGCTTCGGCAAAGCGCGACTGACCGGCAATGCTGGCTCCGAGCATGCTTTCGGCATGGAATCGACGATAATCGTCGGGCATGACTTGCGTCCAGATGGCGACACAATCGCGCAGAATGGGTTCCGCAAGCACGTAATTACGCTGTTGAAGGTGGAGCAGTCCGAGCCAACCCATCGCGATGGCGGTGTCGACATGAACGCGACCCGACTTCCGCAGTCGAACCTCCACCACCTGTGTAAGCAGCGGCTCCGCCTCGCTATAACGCTGCTCATCCTGGTAAACCAGAGCGAGGTTTTTCATTGCAATCAATGTGCGCGTATCTTCAGCGCCCAGGGACTTCCCGAAACCTTCGAGCGCGAGCTTATACAGCTTTTCTGCGGCCGGGTAACGCCGTTGAATGCGATTGATCTCCGCGAGATTATTCACCAGGATCAGCGTTTGCGTATGCTCCGGACCGTTAATGCGGCGTGAAGTTTCCAGCGCGCTGGCCCAGAGCGACTCGGCTTCCGGGTACTTGCCTGTCTTATATTCCAGCGCGCCGAGGTTACTCATGGCAGTAAGTGTTTCCGGGTGATCCGGCCCAAAAATTCTTCGTCGACTGGCCAGCGTCTTTGCGAACAGAGGTTCGGCCTGGTCGAGTTTGCCCGCCTCCCAGTAAATCGTTGCGAGATTGCCAACGGCCTCAAGAGTACGCGGGTGGTCGGGGCCGAATGCGCGCTCGACACCACTCAGCGCCTCAGTAAGTAGAGCTTCGGCCGGTCCGAATTTCCGCTGCGACCAATACAGCAGCGAAAGGTCCTGCATCGAAGAAAGGGTGTCCAGGTGGCCGCGGCCCAACGTGCGGGTGCGAGTCTTGAGAACTCGCGAGAAGTAAGGCTCGGCTTTGTCGTAATTATCGCGATCGCGCAGGACATCGCCCAGACTGGCCATGCACATGAGCGTTAAAGGATGCTCAGCACCGACAGTTCGCTGGCACGCTTCGAGAGTACGTGTGAGCAGCACTTCGGCTTCGGCGAGTTTGCCCTGCCTGCGGTATAGCAGAGCAAGTTGTCGTGCGGACGACAGGCTCTCCGGGTTTTCAGGACCAGCCGCGGCACGCCGCAATTCGAGCGCTTGCTGCAAGTGCGGGAGGGCCTGTGGAAACAGTCCAAGGTCGGTGTACGCCTCGCCGATCGTTGCACGGATAGCGGCTTCAACAAGCGGTTTGCCCGGGAACTTACCCGTGATGCGTCCAGCCGCGCGGTCGAGCACGGCACGCACTTTGATATCCGGGTCCGCAGCGGTAGTCGGTGTAGCCTGGTTGGCGGCGCTGGCTTGCGCGAGCAGATCAGAGCGCAGGAAGTCATTAATCGCGGTCGCCGTGGCTGCTTCGTTGTCTGCGCGATGTTGCGCGATTACACTGTTGTCCCGTTCGCGACGAGCCTGAATCTCCGCCCCTGTGGCGCGGTCGCGCTCTTGATTGGCTGAGTTCTCCGCTCGCAGCGCTCTGTCCCGTTGAGCGATTGCGGACTGTTCGGCTCGCGTGGCGCGCATGGCTGCGCGAGCGCTTACGAAGATTCCCGCAACCAGGACAACGACTATAGCGGCGGCGGAGAAGGCAACTGCTTTGTTGCGCCGGGCGAACTTGCGAAGGTGATATGCGGCAGTCGCGGGCCGGGCGATGATCGGCTCGTCATTCAGATGTCAACGAATATCGCCTGCGAGCCCGGCAGCCGAGGCATAGCGCCGGTGCTTGTCCTTCTCGAGCGCTTTCCCGACGATCGTTTCGATATCGCCGCGGAATGCGCGACTCAGCGTGCGCAGCGGCGCAGGTTCCTCTTCGCGAATCGCCTGTATGCGTTTCGTGCAGATGCTTGCGATCTGTGCGGTAAGGCATGTTGCCGGAGAGCAATTCGTAAAGTATTACGCCCAGCGAATAGACATCGCTGCGAGTGTCGATCTCGAGCGGATCGGCGAGGACCTGCTCCGGGCTCATGTAGGCCAGCGTGCCAATCAATTGACCAAGATCCGTCTGGCGCGTAGCCTGGGCGTCGGAGTCAGTTACCCGGGCAACGCCGAAATCGAGAATCTTGGGCTGCCCCGTCTGATCGACCAGTATGTTACCGGGCTTCAGATCGCGATGGATGATGCCGCGCTGGTGGGCATGCTGGACCGCCTCGCAGACACGCGCCATCAATTCCAGCCGCTTGCGGGTATCAAGCTTTTCCTCGTTGCAGAAATCGATCAGGGTCCGTCCGCCGATGAACTCCATCGCGAAGAATGGCTGCTCGCCAAAGCCGGAGTTCTCGGTGCCGGCTTCGTAGATCTGGGCGATACCGGGGTGCTGCAACCGCCCGAGCGCCTGGGCTTCCTGTTCGAAGCGCCGCAGCAGATCCGGGCCCGCCAGGCCGGGCTTGATTACCTTGAGGGCAACACGGCGATTCGGATTCTCCTGTTCGGCTTCATAGACGGAACCCATGCCGCCTTCGCCAAGCAGTCCAATGATTCGGTAATTGCCGATGCGTGCGGGCACAAAGCGGCCGGCAGAACGCGGCGCGTGAGGCAGCGCAAAAGTGGAGTCGTCACTCATCCCAGAGTGAGATTAGTGTAACTGAAACTCGCGCGGCTTTACCAGCTAAATTCTGCCGAGCACGGTTTCTACCATATCCACCAAATGTGTCACCGTGTAGGGCTTCTGCAAAAACCCAGCCAGTTCCTTGCCAGCGAAACGGCGTGTAGCTTCGGTCTCGCCGTAGCCGGTCGACACAATCACCGGCACGGTTTGCCGGATTGCCTTTAATCGGTCCAGCGTTTCCTCGCCGCCCATGACCGGCATCGTCATATCCAGAATCACGACGTCAATTTCGTTTTTGTTTTCCTCGAACAGCCGCACGCCTTCCGCGCCGTTTTCGGCCAGCAGAACACGGTGTCCATAGCGCGCCAGCACGGCCTCACCCATGCCGCGCAGCGATTCTTCATCATCGATAAACAATACGAAGCCAGGGGTCGGCACCGCGCGTTTGAATCCTTCGCCAGCCTCCCTGCGAGTTTCAGTAGTGTTCACTGGCAGCAGCACAGCGAACACGCTACCCTTGCCCGGATTGGAGTACACCTGAATGGTGCCCCTTTGTGCCCGCACAATTCCGGAGACTGCAGCGAGCCCAAGTCCCCGGCCCTGGAATTTAGTCGTGAAGAAGGGGTCAAAGATTCGGGACCTGGTAGCCTCGTCCATGCCGCCCCCGGTGTCACTAACCTCGAGGTACACGAACCGTCCTGGCGAAAGCTCATCGTTTGGAAAGCTCGTCTTGATTTCTTCCTGTTCGAGCACTCGCTGGCCCGTCTTCACCACCACCGTGCCAGGCCTGTCTTCCCCGATTGCTTCGGCCCCGTTAATAATCAGATTCATCACAAGCTGTTGAATCTGAGCAGGGTCCGCTTCAAATAACGGCAGGTCTGAATCAAGTTCCTGCTGTATCTGGACCAGCTTCGGAATCGAAGTGTGAATCAGTGGAGTAATCTCGCGTACCAGGTTGGAAAGATCGATAAGATCGACCACGTTGCGGCCCTTGCCCGCGTAGGCCAACATCTGTCGAGTCAGGTCGGCCGCGCGCTGGCTGGCGCTGACAATTTCGCGCAGATACTTGCGCGCAGGTGAGGTGGCAGGTAGTTCCAAGAGGGACAGGCTGGCATAGCCCAGTATGCCGGTCAGCAGATTGTTGAAATCATGCGCGATGCCGCCGGCCAGCACTCCCAGACTTTCCAGTTTCTGTGTGTGCTGCAACTTTCGATCAAACTTTTTGCGCTCGGTGATATCACGAATGTTGAACTGAATGGCGCACCGGTCCTGCTCCTCGTACGCGTTCGCCACAACTTCCACATGGACGCGCCTTCCGCTTTTTGATCTCAGCAGCAGGTCGTCAAAGTGCGCCGATTCCTGATTGCGAATTCGTTCCAGAACCGCCTTCACATCCGGAATTTCGCGCAAGGGTTCGATTTCCCACAAGTTCTTGCCGACCAACTCTTCACGACGGTAACCAAACAGCGATTCAAAATAAGGATTTACGTCAGAGACCTCGCCGGTCTCGGCATCAGCGATCAACATGCCATCCTGGGCGGCTTCGAAGAGTCTGCGGAAACGCGCCTCCGCTGTAAGCTTACGGTCCGTAACATCGTCCAGTGCGAGCAAAATCAGTTCGGGTCCGCCCTCGGGTTCGATGCACCGTGCGGTAATCGAAATGGTTCTTTGTCCGATCCGACTGAACTCACGTTCGATCTCCACATCCTCCGCGGGCCCGTCGCGATGAAGCACGTCTTCCAAAAGCTTGCGCATTTTAGGGATATCAAATTGACCCTGCCCTACTTCAAAGAACGAGTGGCCCAGAACTTCCCGCTCCGCTGCCCGAAAAACCTGCAGGTAGGCCCGATTGACAGTCTGAATGCGGAACTTTTGGTCCACGACCACTAGTGGCTCGCGAACTGTCTGCGTGATCGCATCGGCATAATCACGCGCACTCCGGACCTGTTCCAGGCTTCGCTTCAACTGATCAATATCGACCAGTTGCAACACTACGCCGGCGATCCGATTATCGCCCGTTCGGTATGGCCGCACCCGCAGCGAGAACCACTGCCCGTCTTCGCCCCGCACCTCTTGTTCATAGGGCACCAGCGACTCGATAACGCCGTGCAGGATCTTCTCAAGATTCGGGATTTCGATTCTGGGCCGCAAATCGGAGATTGGGCGGCCAATATCTGTGGGCAACAGATTCAACAGCTTCTCCGACGCATGCGTAAATGCGCGGATATGCAAGCCGCCGTCCAGCATAAGTATCGGAACCTGCAGACTGCTTAGCAGATTCCCCAGGTCATCGCTCACCTGCCGCAATTCCGCATTGCGGCTCTCCATTTCTGCATTTACAATGTGCAGCTCTTCGTTAGTAGCTTGCAGTTCCTCCTTTGCGGTTTGCAGTTCTTCGTTTGCGCTTTGCAGTTCTTCGTTACTCGATTGCGCTTCCTCATTGGAAGAACGCAACTCCTCGATAACGGATTGCATGTAACGGCGCGTTGATGCGAGTTCCGCTTCCAGTTGCCTGACGCGCCCCTCGCCTCCACCTTCCGCCGCTCCGGCCTGCTCGGGCTCCTTCAGAAGTGGCGCCGAATCCGTGGCATCCTCAAACATGATCGCGTAATAGCGATCCATACCCGGGGCGGAAATGGGCGTCACCGCAACGTTCACGGACTGCACATAACCCCTGCCTGGCGACGTGAACGCCTTCCAGACGAATGCCTGTGTTTTTCTCGCGGGCATCTTCGATAGCTGCACCCAGGTGAAGAGAGAGATCCTCGCGGATCATTCGAAACAGATCGAGATCCGCAGCGCCAGCCCCCGGAGCAAGATACGGGCTCACTTCACCGCGGAACTCCACAATCCGGAAGGAGTCGTTGATAATCACCCCACCAGGCGCGTACTGCGACAGCAGCAAGCGATCGACCTGTTTCTGGACTGCCGTGAAACCTGCCTCATCACGGTGTTGGAGCGACGATGGCCCAATGCTATCTTCCTCCCGAAAAACCGGCACTTCAGCGATGCGCGCCGGCAACTCGAATCCGGCGCGAGTTGCACCAGGCTTTTCTGCGGAAGAGCTTATGATCCTTGCTGACAGGTTCGAAGTACTCGGACAGGCTCCCCGGGGTCTCCGCACTGCCCAGCAGCAGGCACCCTTTCGGCTGCAACGCGTAGAACAAGGTGTTCATTACCCGATCCTGCAGCGCGGGGCCGAGATAAATCAGCAGATTGCGGCAACTGATCAGGTCCATGCGGGAGAATGGCGGATCCGCGGCAACGTTCTGCAATGCAAAGACACACTTCTCCCGGATTGACCGGTTGATTTGGTACCCCGAATCGATCTTCGTGAAGAACCGCCCCAATCGATCCGCGGATATCACCGAAACCGCATTCTGATTGTAGATTCCGGCACGAGCCTTATCAATGGCCGCAGCACTGATGTCCGTTCCGAAAATGTGAACCGGATATTCCATCCTGTTCGCCTGCAGGTATTCCGTGAGGCAGATAGCGATGGAATACACCTCTTCGCCGCTCGCGCACCCCGGCACCCAGATCCGAATCGGTTTTCCCGGCTCCCGCTCAGCTACCAGTGAAGGAAAGGCAGTCGCTTTCAATGCGTCGAAGGCGTCGGGGTCACGGAAGAACTCGGTCACGTTGATCAGCAGGTCATCTGCAAGAGCGCGCAGTTCCACTGAATCCTGTTTTAACAGCTCAAGGTAACTCTCTGGATTAAGGGATTGCGTGAGAAATATCCGGCGCTCGATTCGCCTTCGAATAGTAGCTTGTTTATACTGGGTCACATCCAGCTTAATGACCGTCCGCAGCAGTCGCAAGATCCTTTGGAACACCGGCGCTTTTTGCTCAAGGACCTCTTTTCTATCATCCGACCGGAAAGGGTTGCGTGCATAGACAGCCAGTTCCCTGCCAATCTCGCCGGGCGGCAGTACAAAATCGACGACGCCCGCGGTAACAGCGCTCATCGGCATGCCATCAAACTTTGCGGACTGGTCCTGCGAGAACGTAATCCCGCCGTTAGCTTTGATGGCCTTCAGACCCAAGGTCCCGTCGGTTGCGGCGCCAGAAAGCACAACTCCAATTGCGCCGGATTCCCGATCTTCCGCCAGCGAGCATAGAAACGCATCAATCGGCATGTAGCGGCCGCCCTGCTCCGGACGCGGAGCCAGTTTCAACACACCGTTTTTTATCGTCATGGTGGTGTTGGGAGGAATCACATAGACGTGATTCGGACGCACCACTGTTCCTTCAGCCACCTCCAGGACCGGCATCTTGCTGTGTGCCGCGAGCAGTCCCGCCAGCACGCTTGCATGGTGTGGATCCAGGTGCTGGACCAGGACAAATGCCATGTCCAAATCGGCAGGGATGCTGTCCAGTAACTCGCTGAACGCTTCCAGGCCACCGGCTGAGGCCCCGACCCCGACGACCGGAAAGCCGGCTGAGGGGGATTTCACCTGTTTCTCGTCAAGATCCTCGGAATCGAGGCGAGTTTTCGCTTCGCGATTCGAGTCATTCATCGCAGTCTCCGGCTAACTCGTACACTATCATAAAATCATACAACCGTTTGTTCAAAGCTAAGTAGTTGCTGCTTCCAGCAGATGTGCCACAATTGCTCAATATGCGGTTGATGCTGCTGGGTTTATGGCTGGCGGTGGCGGGGGCATCCGGCCAGATGATCCTGGACCCTTCCCTAACTGGACCCGCCGAGCAGGAATTCCGCAACCAGAGTGGCAAAACGAAGCTGAATTGCCACGTGCATCCCGTTAAGCCGACGCTCGATTTCAGTTTCCGGTTTCAAACCGGATACGTGGTAAGCCTTCCGGCACAACAGTACTCCGGCCGCGAACACAAGCTGGTAGTGCTGGCCAGAATCACGCCGCACAGCGGTGGGGCTACGAAGTACCTCATCAGTATCGTGAACTTGCCCTCCGGCCTGAAACCTAAGATGCAGCTCGAGTTCGGCGGCGGTTACCTGGTGGGCACCGGCCGCTACCGGGTCGAGTGGCTTCTAATGGACGATGACAACCGGGTCTGCCGGCAGAACTGGAACGTCGAAGCAAAGCTCGGACACACTGAGAAACACGCAGACGTTGCGATTGCGGACAACACTGTTTCCGCCCTTTCCTTCCCGAAGTGGAACGCGGCGGCGCCCGCGCAGGAAGCCGGGTCGCGCGTTACGGTGCTTATGCACGCCGCGCCGCTGTATTCCCGCTCCACCATGATCCGCGGTTACGAGCGAATCGTGCTGCTGGGCGCGCTCGCTTCGCTACTGGAGCATTTCTCCACCCACTCAGTCCGCCTGGTAGTATTCAATCTTGACCAACAGAAAGAGCTTTTCCGCCAGGATGTGCTCGACAAGGATTCCTATCGCCGTGTGGCCGACACCATGCGCAATCTGAATATCGCGCGCGTGGATTACAGGGTACTCCTTAACCGGCTCGGGCACGTTGCCCTGCTGTCGAAAATGATCGACAACGAACTGCTCGCGCCCGACCCGCCGGACACGGTCATCTTCTTCGGTCCAACCGCGCGCTACAGCGAGAAAGTAGCCGAGTTCGCGCTCAGTGCGAATTCCAAAGCCCCTCGGTTCTTCTACCTCCAAATGAAGCCCCCTGGCTTCCGCCGCGCCGAATTCCCGGACTCCATTCAACTCACCGTTGCCAAGCTGAAGGGCAAGACGATAACTTTCGCCAGCCCCGGCGAATTCGCCAAGGGAATTGCGACCATAGAGAACAAGGTCGGCAGCAACTAGTTGCGCTCGTCCGCTGACGGTCCCTAGATTGACGGTACCGGCACGTCATTCAGCCTGAGATAAACACCCAATTGCGCACGGTGGTGGATCATGTGGTTCATCATCATGCTGCGCATTACCGTTATCCGCGGCATGGTGAACAAGGTCTTTCCTCCGTATTCCAGCGACCAGGGCTGCATGAATTGCTCATCGCTCGTTTCCGCCAATGCCGTCCGCGCTTCTGCGGCTCGCTTGGCTTATCGGTGCGCACTGTGACCGTGGCCCACCCGGAAAGTTCCGCAACATGCCCGGCCAAACGCCCAAGTCATCGACTTCAGGTGTGGCCGCCAGTCGAGCTTATCCTCCGGTATCCGCTCCAGCGTCTTCCGGGAATTAGCGATCTCGACATCAAACGGCGAGGTCTTCCCATTGCAATTCGACCGTCGCCTCGCTTGGACGCCGTGTCGTGAACTCGTAGGTCAACCACTCGCGATAGTCGTGCTTGCGCGGCTTCACCTTGACGCGCAGCGCGTCTTCACTTTCCTCATAGAAGAAGCTGCCCCACGAAGTCGAGTTCCTGGAGAAGATCAGGGTCCACTCATCCGCACCCGGAATGACGTGAAATCCGTAGCGCCCCGCGGGTAGCGTTTTACCCTCGATCAACACCGGATCAGAGACTGTGAAGACCGTGTTTTCATTCGCGCCGGCGTGCGCCAGGGCGAAGGCTTGCCATTCCCAAACCCGAGGTTCGACATGCCATACGGAAGAAGCTTGCCCCAGATCTGACCGCGCCGATCTTTGCCGTCTGGACCATGCACCGCCGGACTCGAGTACTCGATTGTGACCTTGACCGGTCCGATGTACTGGCTAACGGAGGCCTTCTGATTGTTACCACTGGGTGGGAGCGTCAAACCGGGAGCTTGCGCAAAAACGGACCCAGCCAGGGTAAGAGACAGTGAAATCCGCAGCAGTGTATTCATAGGCACAGTCAGACGTACTCCGCGATAAAACGTTAGCAGCCGCACAACTTTAAAACTATGGCGCCGGCAATGTCCTCTTGAATGGCGGCCTGAGCCCCAATTACGCCTCAACCAGTCCAGCCTGCCGGATCGCTCCGCGCAAATGCGCCAGCGCCGGCTTGTAATCCTTCAATCCCGCGTACTCCACAATTAACGGCGCTTGTGGCGTACGAGCCGCGGCCAGCCTGACCAGTTTCGGATAATCCAGATCGCCTTTTCCCGCCGGCACTCCCGCCGTAACGTGTAGCTTGCGGTCTTTTGCGTGAATGCAGCCGATCCATTTGCCGAGTTGATCGAACATCTCTTCGAGGTCGTTCACTTCAAGAAGGTTGGCGGGATCGAGCAACGCGCGGACGTGCTGCGAGCCGACTTCTTCCAGGAACAGGCGCGTGCGCTTGGCACTGGCAAAGATGCTGCGATAGATCGGCTCCAGCAGCACGGTCGCGTTGTTTCCGGCTGCGATTGCGGCCAGTTCCTTCACCGTGGCGACAGCCATGCTCCACACGCCGTCCTGGAAATCGTAAGGCACTGACGACGCCGGCCCTGGTGGGTGGTAGTGCCCCGCCTCAGTCACGAAGGTGCGTACTCCCATGTGACCACCGGCCTTCATCATCGCCTCGAAGTACGCCAGGTTCGCCTTGCGCTCGGCCGGATCCTCGTGCACAAGCGTGGTGTAAACGCCGATGCTATGGATTGAGATCCCCTGGGAACGATAGGCAGCAGCGATCTCGCGGCAGCGTTCGGGGGTGAGTCCCGGAAGATCGCTCCGCCCTCCGTACTTCCAGTAGCGGCTATCGGTCTGGGTCAGGAACAGTTGGACCGTGCGGATCCCCTGCCCCTTCAGTTCCCGCGCGAGTTCGGAGTTGCTGAACTCGCGAAAATCCATCGTCGATATTCCAATCTGAATCTTGGCCGCACCTCGCGCTTGCATGGCGACTCCGGCCAAAGGCAGCGCCCGCAGCGCGTTGCGTCTCGTAATCATCTAAGCCTCCAATTTCCACGGAGCGCGATAGGGCCGCAGCACCAGCGCGTTGGCCTGTGGATCGCCGACCACGCGCGTACCGTCCCAACGGATGCTCCTGCCGGTCTCCCAGGAGATATTCATCAGGTGCCCGACGTGCCGTGGCATAGTGGCACGTCTCGGGATTGGCGAGAGGAGCTTTGCGATTCCGTATGTTGTTCAGGAACAGCTCGAAATGGTAGTGATGGTCGTCCTTCGCCAGCACGGTCTCTTCGGCGTTCACAAAGGGTCCGGTGGCCACGGCCTTGCTCCCGCGCGGAACCTCCTTCACGATTGAATAGCCTTCGCGGTCCAGGATCATCGAAGCCTGGGTCCCAATGAAGAGCTTGCCGTGCGATCGCTTTTCACGCTTGCCCCCGGTGCGCATCGTGTACTCGAGGACGAAGCCGCGCTTGGCCACCGGACCCGGTCCAAATTTCGCCGTTGCCGAGAACGTATTGGGGTAGTCGTGGTTGTCATCGAACGCGAAGTTGCCGCCAGTTGCAAACACGGTTTGTGGCGCGTTCACGCCCATCGCCCACAGCACGACGTCGAAATGGTGCACGCCCCACGCCACCTGATGCCCGGCGCCTGCAACGCGGAACCAATCGTACCCGTAGTTGTAATACATGTTCGGGTTGTAGGCGCGATAGGGCGAAGGACCGACGTAAAAGTCCCAGTTCAGTTCCGCTGGCGGCGGGCAGTCGCCAGGCGAACCTGCGCCCGGAAAGCTATTCTCGTAATCCCAGACCCTCACTTCAGAGATCTCGCCCAGTTTCCCGGACTGGATCAATTTCACAGCCTCCTGGTAGTGCTCCTGGCTGCGCTGCTGCGTGCCCACCTGCACAATGCGGCCGTACTTGCGCGCCGCCTGGATCGCAAACGGACCCTCGCCAATCGAGTTGCCCAGCGGTTTTTCAAGGTAAACGTCTTTGCCCGCCTTGCAGGCTGCGATCATTTGCGGGACATGCCACTGCTGGTTGCTGGCGATGATAACCGCGTCGACGTTCTTGTCCTCGAGCAGCTTGCGGAAGTCCCCGTATGCCGCAACGCGCTCCCCGCCGGCACGTTCCCGTCCATCGGCCAGGTACTTCGAGTTCACGTCGCAAACCGCGACAAACCTTGCGCCGGGCAGTTTCTGGAAGCGCGGAATCAGCAGGGTCCGGCCCCTGGCACCGCAGCCGATCAGCCCCAGGTTGATGGTGTCGTTCGGGCCGGGTGAGGCCGGCGCACCTGCGGCGTATGGACCTGCGGCCACGGCCGCCGCGGAAATTCCTAGAAAATCGCGTCTCGAATTCATATAGGTTCCGATTATCTTATATCTACCGGCCCAGCGGGATCACCATGGTCCAGGTATTACTGGCATTATTGAAGCCGCCGGGTCCATCCGCAGTAGCGGCGAACAGATGGGTCGGACGGTCCCCGTCGAACAACAGCTGGGGGCGCTCCACTGAACCCTGCACCGTAGTGGAACCATCATCCCAACGGATGGTCCGGGAGTAGGCCTTCGGTTGAGGCTTGAGCTGCCATTTTTGTGCATCCCGCGAAGTGGCATGAACCCCTGCGTGAACTTCACCGGTGATGGAGCCGTTCATGTCTTTCATGATGGCTTCGAAGTGGTCGCCCGCCCACCAGAGGTAAGGGTCTTCCACACCCGCGCCTTGCCCGAAAAGTTCGATCGGCTCGTCTGCAAGCCTCTCGAAGGGCTTGTCAAAGCGCTCCGCTCGGGCGATACCAAGGCGTAGTCCTTGCTTGGTATTACTGCGGTACAGCATGATGATGCGACCGTCGGGAAGAACCCAAGGGGCAGGGTTGGTCACAATCGAGCTGTCCCATTTCCCAGGCCGGACATCGAGCACCGGGCTGTCGAGCCGCTGCCATGGACCTTGCACGGACGTCGCTGTGGCGAGGCCGATCCGAATCCGGGAGTACGATTCCCTGGTCTGCGTCGTCAGTCCATTGGCAAGATCCGCAGCTGTTGGCGCCGGCCCGCTGTACGTGGAACCGATGTAGAAAAGCAGATAAGTTTTGCCCCAGCGCTGAATCGTTGGGTTATGCGTCATGCGGCCGTCCCAATACTTGGGATCCCGCGCCGGCAGCACGACTTCGGCAAAGCGGTACGGTCCCACTGGGTTATCAGAGACGGCACGCACGACTTCGGAGTGAACCTGGTACCCCGCGAAGAACGCAAGCTTGCGCGGCCAGCGCGAGGCAAACAGGTGATAGCGGCCGTCGTCGCCCCGAATGGGGGACCCGCACCAAACCCAGTAGTCAGGCTGGCGGAAACCGCCCTTTATAGGAGCCGGCTGAAGCCGTTCCAGGAAACTTCGCTGTTCTGCCGCTGGAAGCACGGATCCGGCCGCGGCTAGCGCTGTGATGACGGACCTACGAGTGATCTGACTCATTCCGTCCCATCATAGAACGTTGGCCAGGAGCTTAAGGCCTTTTCAGCGGCGAGCCGAGGAAGCCTTCCTCGAAGAACACGGGGCGATACTTGCGGCTGGTTGCCCAGGCAATCGCACGTTCCACGCGTTCCTTGTAATCGGGAGCATAACCGCGCCAACCCGGATAGTAGTGCTGCTCATGAATCATCAATTCGAGCACTTCCGACTGGTGCGGATCGGCCGCCAGTTTCTCCAGCCGCGGTTCGACTTCGGCAAGCGGCACACCGTTGATGACGATATCGTGGCGCACGAAAAGCAGGTCCAGCGTGGTGTCCTTCCAGTAATCCCGGCCACTAAGGTAAGTCACCCGTTCTGGCGACAAATAGTAACTGACTCGCGGAGCACCATCGCGGAACTCGAAGTATCCAGCCAGAGTCTTTACTCCTTCGGCCCGCAGTGCTTTGCATGCTTCGCGCGTCGCTTCGCCCCAATGAATCGTAGTCGTCGAACTCAACAATTCCTTGCCCGCGAAGCGTTCAATCTCCTTCGTCACCAGGCGATAATCCTCGATCACTTTTTCCGCCGCAGCAGTCAGGTACGGCCTGTCCGGTTCATTCGCCCTGGCATGAAAGGTCAATCTTATCCAGTCGCGATTGGCCTGCCATTCCGGCTTGTACTTCTCCGGCATCTGGGACAAGTTGAACCCGCGCGTCTCGTAATAGATGTTGAAGTGAACCTTCGTGCCGTACTTCCCGTGCATCTCGCGCCAGAACGCGAGATAAGGGTTGTCAAAGATGGATTTGTAAGTACTGCTGTGCTGCGCGATATCAGCAAGAAACTTAACGTTGTCGTCCACTGAGAAGCGGTATCTTTTGGCCGAGTTACCGTCCCATAGGACGGTGATCGCATCCGATCCTGACTCGTCCTTCGCTACCAGTTTGGTCTCATGGCTTTGGACAGGAACCGAGGCCTCGAAGCGCCCGGCAGAAACGTTGGCCTTGCGGCCATTCACGAGCACGCTCTTCGCGCGAGTTTCACCTTTCACGGTGATCCACAATTGGTTGCTCTCAACGCGCCCATCATGACGGTTCAAGATCGCGCCATCCGGTGGATCTGTGATCTTCAGCGCTTGCGCCCACAGCGCGGAAGCCGCCAGCAGAATGACAAGAAGTCTAAGGAATTTCATGACGATGATGCGAGCTGTTTCTGCGAAACCGGGTTCCGAGGCATTCCGAGTCTGTCGAGCAGGTTCAGAATGCGTCCATTCAGGAAGTCGACGTGCTGCCGTTCGTCTTCCGACAGTTGGACCGTTGCCTCTCGCACGACCGCCGAAGTAAGTATGCCTCGCGCGCAGAGCAGACGCTTTTCCGCGTGATGAAAGAACTCCATGTTTTGCAAGCTGTACGCGATTTGTGGAAGCACGCCGCAAAACACATCAAAGGCGCGATCCCGTTCGCCAGTCACGGTCAGATCCCAAATTTTCACGAGCAGGTCCGACACAGCAAGCCCCGGCATCACGCCAACAATTCCCGCGGGTACGAGTTCTGGAAGATACATTCCGCCCCATCCCTCGATCACGCCGACTCCGCCGGCTGTCGCTTCGGAAATGGCCCGGACTGTTGCGCTCATCATGGGCTCTTCCAGCTTGATGTATTGAAAGTGCGGATGCTTCCGGTGCAGGCGGACAATAAAATCGATGCTAAGCGTTGTGCCGCCCGGGTTGAAATCCTGAATGACCACAGGAACCGAAATATTCTTCAGCACCTCATCGAAGTAGCGGAAGAGATCTGCTTCACCGATGGCGAACAGACGCGGAACCGCGACGTTAATTGCAGCAGCTCCGAGACCTTCAGCCAGCACCGCGAGGTCACAGGCGCGCGGCCTTGAAGGCGTGTTTATCTGTGCTATGACGGGAATCCGCCCATTCGAGGCGCTTATGGCCGCGCGTATAAGGCCTTCGTGCTCTTCCGGGGTTAACTTGTAAAACTCGCTCGCATAGGCTGGCAGGCAGACCGCGCATGCCCCACTCGCGTATGCGAACCCAATCAGAGTGGGAAGGCTCGACCAATCTACCTCACCGTTCTCATCGAAAGGAGTCGGAATGATCGGTACAATTCCGCGGATGCTGAAGCTCTGTTGTTTTGCCATTCACGTGAATTATAAGGGGCGCTGCCCCAACCAGAACCCACTAAGTTGACAGGCAGTCCACCTAATCGGACGGACATGATCAGACCGCTCATTCGTTCAGCCAATTGGATGCAGGGGTCGAATCTGCATTGTCTTTTAGCCGGTATCAGCTTACCTTTAGTCACAAGTATGAATCGTCGCACGTTTTTCATGAACTCAGCCGCTCTCGCCACGCAAGTGCGTCCGAGTGCCTTGGCCAGTCCCAATGATACGATTCGGGTCGCCTGCATTGGCGTCCGCAATCAGGGCCGAACCCACATTCAGCGCTTCTCCAAGACCCAGGACGCCTGGACTAAACCCCCTGCTCCCGGCTCCGAACGGCGTGGTGTCCAGGTCGCCGCAATCTGCGATATTGACGAATCCGTACTTGCAGAGCGCCTGAAGGACTTCGAGGCGATGGGCAGCAAACGCCCCACGACGTATTCGGATCCGCGCAGACTGCTCGAGGACAAGTCCATCGACGCCATCGCGATCACAACACCGAATCACTGGCACACATTGCTGGCTATTTGGGCATGCCAGGCCGGGAAAGACGTGTACGTTGAAAAGCCGTGCAGCCATAACGTATTCGAAGCACGCCAGATCGTAGCCGCGGCACGCAAATACAATCGAATCGTCCAACAAGGCACGCAAGCCCGCTCTTCCGCGGGTCTCCAGGAGGCAGCGCAGAAGCTGCGTGAAGGAATAATCGGCGACGTCTACATGGCTCGCGGAATCTGTTTCCGCTGGAGAAGTGAGATTGGGCGTGCAAAGGAAGAACCCGTGCCGGCTGGTGTGAACTATGACCTCTGGACCGGCCCCGCCGGCGTGCGGCCATTCACTCGCAATCGATTCCACTATAACTGGCACTGGCAGTGGGAGTACGGCAACGGCGAGATCGGAAATCAGGCCATTCACGAACTGGACGTCTGCCGCTGGCTGCTTGGCGTTAAATACCCAACGAAAGTCACCTCCGCCGGAGGCCACTACTTGTTTGACGACGACCAGGAGACTCCGAACCATCAGCTCTCTACCTTTGAATTCAACGAAGGCGGCAAGAAGAAGTCGATCGTCTTTGAAATCCGTCCGTGGTACACCAACCACGAAACCAAAATCGGTTCGCAACTACCGCGTCATGCCGTGGGCACGATGTTCTACGGCTCGAAGGGATACATGGCCTGCGGCCCCGATGGCTATGAAACCTTTCTCGGTCCTGAACAGCAACCAGGTCCGCGCGCACGCCGCAGTGGCGATCACTATGACAATTTCCTGAATGCGGTTCGCAGCCGCAAACCTTCCGACTTAACTGCTGAAATTGAGACCGGCGCCGAATCCACCGTGTTGATTCATCTAGCAAACGCGGCATACAGGACCGGTCGCACCCTGAATTTCGATTCCAAAAATCTAACTTGCACCGGTGATCCCGAAGCGAACAAGCTGCTTACTCGTAATTATCGGCCACCGTTTATCGTCCCAGAAAAAGTTTAGGAGACTCACTATGACTAGCGATCGCTTTGCGGCCACCGTGTTCGTGGCGTGGATTGTCCTCATTGTATTTGCAGCCGGCGCGTTGCCCCAGGCCAGCATCGCGACTGTGAGCGGTGCTGTTACCGATATCACTGGCGCTGTCGTACCCAACTGCGAATTGACGCTAACCAACACAGGGACCAACAATGTCCTGCGCACCCAGACTAACGAAACCGGAAGTTTCTTTTTTGCCGGTGTGATTCCGGGGGCTTATAGAGTCAAGGCTGAATCCGCCGGTATGCAGGCGTTTGAAGCGACGCTAACCGTACAGGTGCAGCAATCGGTTGTGCTCGCTCCAGTCTTGAAGCTTGGACAGACGGCTACCGCGGTCGAAGTAAAGGATGTGACACCGATGGTGACCACCGATACCCCAACCATCAGCCACGTCCTCGAACGTCAGCGAATCGAGCAACTTCCGATCAACGGTCGCAGCGTCTATTCGCTCTTCTCGACAGTACCCGGCATGGAAGGCTATCGCGCGTATGGCAATCGTGAAGGATCTCAGGAACTAACACTGGACGGCTCCGCAATGGTCAACAAATCGACAGGTAAGGCGAACTACCGCGCACCGGGTCTGGACACTATTCAGGAATTCCGGGCAGAGACGAACGGATCTTCTGCGAAATATACCCGGCCCACAACCATCGTGCTTTCCACCAAGAGCGGATCTAACCAGTTGCACGGCTCGCTTTTTGAAACGACCCGCAACAACGCGATTGGCAAAGCTCGTGCCCGTCAGGACGGTAACACTACCCCAACACTGATCCGCAACGAATTTGGCGGAACGGTCGGCGGACCGGTCGAGATCCCGAAACTCTACAGCGGCAAGAACCGCACGTTCTGGTTCACGTCATACGAAGGTTATCGTCTGGTTTCTCCTTCGACCAAGAACTTCAAAGTCCCGACCGTCGCGATGGCAAATGGTGACTTCAGCGGTTTGGTCGACAGCCAGAACCGGCTGACTACGATCTACGACCCGTGGACCACTGATACCAAGACCTGGAAACGCCAACCATTTTCCTATGGAGGCCGGTTGAATGTTATCGATCCGAACCGCCAGAGTCCGCTCTCGAAATATCTGACAAGCATTACCCCGTTGCCTACGAACAACATCAATCCGCTGCTCGACTTCAACTGGACCGGCGTGACCGAATTCAGCTCCCGGCAGTGGACTACATCCTCCCGCTTCGATCACCGGTTTTCAGATAAGGATTCGTTTTATGCGAGGTACACACAGGGCGACTACTGGGAATATCAGGTGAATAGCGTACCCATGAGCGACGGTGGTGCGAACAATCAGTTGACTACCGCACCTAACAAGAGTCTGGCCATGTCGTGGGTCCATACGGCATCTCCGACGCTGTTCAACGAGTTACTGACCAGCGGTGCCTACGAGTTCTGGTACGTGGCGCAGAAGGACCGCACTACTAACTTCAATTCCATCATGGGCCTTCCCAACCCTTTCGGCACATTAATCTTCCCGCAAATCGTGACGAACGGATTCTTTGCGTATCAACCGATTAACGCGCGCAACGCCGCCAGTGCCTATTACATCGTCGACGACAACGTGACCAAGATTAAGGGCCGGCATAAGTTTGAATTCGGTGGTCATTTACGCAAGGATCAGGTCAACATGCTGCCCGACCAGGCACAGAGCGCCGGCAGCGTGAACCCACTGGCGAACTACACCGGGTTGTACGATCCGGCGACTAACGCAAACAGTCCAGCCGCAACCCGTTTCACTGGAAACCAGACCGCCAGCATGTTTCTGGGACTTGCTTCGGACAAGGCAGTGATGAACCGTGGAAACTTCTACGGGCGGTCCGGTGAGTATGCACTGTACTTCCAGGACGACTTCAAGGCCACCTCCCGTCTCACACTGCGCCTCGGACTCCGCTGGGAATACTGGCCGGCTTACCACGAAAAGAATGATCTAATTCTTAGCTTCTCACCCGAGCACAGATCCGTGGTTCTCGGGAGTCCGATCGAAAAAATGATTGCGCTCGGCGCGACCTTCCCTTCAGTGGTGAAGCAGTTCGAGGCTTACGGCGTAAAACTGATGTCGCATAAAGATGCCGGAATGCCCCGAAGTCTCCAGGACCCGAACTCAAAGAACTTCGGTCCGCGGCTTGGCTTCGCATATCGCGCCTTCGATGGTCCCAAGTCCTTTGTCCTGCGTGGCGGCTTTTCAACGTCTTACTGGTCCATACCGATGCGTACCTGGGCCAGCAATGTAAAGTCGAGCGTTCCGCTGCGGGGAGAGTTCACCTACAACCCCGACGATTCCTCGCTCGCGCCGGACCGCATGCCCGGCTGGTCGTTGCGAACCATACCCAGCGTGGTCATGGGAGCAAACAGCCTCAATATTATCGATCTGAACAACACGAGTCAGATCACCAGGGGCGCGTCCACAGGACTGTCGTATTTCGCCCCGCACAGTGTCACTCCGCGCACTCACCAGTGGAACATGACTTTGGAAAAAGAGATCATGGCCAATCTGGCGTTTAAAGCGTCTTATATCGGAAGCCACTCGTTCGGCTTGGAAGAATGGAACAACTATAACGAAGTTACGCCCACTTACGTCTGGTACACAAGAACCGGAACGAGATTGCCCACCGGCGAACTGGCGAATATGTTGATCCGAGATTTTGACAAATCTGCTTACGGCAATTTGAAGGAAATGCGCACTACCGGCTGGGCAAATTTCAACGGGTTGCAAATGGAAGTCGAACGGCGCTTCACTAAAGGCGTTGGATTCCAGTTCTTCTACGTCATGAGCAATGCTTTGAAAGCCGGCGGTGATGCCACTGCGGGCGTCATCCCCGGTACTTATATGTTCCAGCCGGGCGAGGTTCCTGATAATTTCGAGGCTCGCAACCGGCTGCTGAATTACCGTCGCGACGATACGATCCCCAAACATCGTGCCCGTTGGAACTGGATTGCCGATCTGCCGTTCGGGAAAGGCAAATTCATCGGAGGCGGCGTCAATAAGTTTCTTGATAAGTTCATCGGCGGCTGGCAAATCGCCGGAATGGGTTCGCTCGCAAGTACGTATCTGCAACTTCCGACAGACCAGTTCCCGACCGGTCAGAAGGTCGAGATCTACGGCTACAAGCACCCGATTCAAGATTGCAGGGCTGGCAGTTGCATCCCCGGTTACTTGTGGTACAACGGCTACATTCCAGCGAATCGGATCAACAGTGTTGATGCGACCGGCAAACCCAATGGTGTGATGGGCGTTCCCGACAATTACAAGCCGGCATCCCAACCGCTCAATCCGTGGCCGGTCAATCCCGACACGAAGGATCCGCGATATGCTGATTTCGGCACCAACACCGCATATGTTCCGCTAAAAGACGGCACGATTCAGCGCACTACGTGGTCTGATATCTACGCACCGTTCAATAACCAGTTCTTCCCGGGCAACCGCTCGTGGAACATGGACGCCTCGCTCGTGAAGAACGTGCAGTTCGAGCGTTTCAATCTCCGTTTCAAGGCGGACTTCTTTAACGTTCTGAACCACCCGGGCAATCCGACTTCGATCGGTAGCGACGGCGCACTACAGACGCGCTTCTCCGGCAACGCCGCACGCCAGACTCAACTCTCGCTGCGCCTGGGCTGGTAGGCCGAATTACGAAACCGGGCCGCGAGACTGGAACGCGGCCCGCACTCAGGCGTGACGTTTTTGGGTCGCCGGCTTGAGAATCTCTGCGAGTTGCGCCATCGGTTTTTCAAGGTGCTGATGAGAACTCAGCACGGGCGCGAATAGGTCCCCTACGCTGCGGAAGCGGTCGAGTGCATTGCGAATATGGAACTGCTTCGGATCCAGGCCGGTCTTCACCTCAGACCAATCCAATGGCGTGGCGACAGGTGCGCCAGGCTTAGGCCGGACAACGTATGGCGCTGAAATCGTTTTGCCCCTCCCGTTTTGTATCCAATCGAAATAGATCCGCCCTTTGGTACGCGCTGCCACTGAGCGCGGCAGAGTAAAGACGCGTGGGTGTTCGTGCTCCATCATGCGCGCCAGCAACTCGGCGAAGGTCTTGGTTTGATCATAGGTGTACTGCGGCGCGACCGGGACATAGATGTGCATGCCGTCTCCGCCTGTGGTCTTCGGGTAGCCTTGCAGGCCGACTGATTCGAGCAACACGCGAATGTGTAGTGCCGCTGTCACTACCTTGTCGTACTCGGCTTCATGCGGATCGAGATCGATCAGCACAAAGTCGGGATTGTCGAGCGAACCTACACGGCTCATCCACGGGTTCTGATCGATGCACGCCAGGTTCACCAGATACAGCAGATCGGGCCGCGCGCCGCCGATCGCCATCACCTTCGAATCGTCGCTCAGCGGAATCTCTTGCTTGCGCAGCCACGGAGCCATCTTGGAATCCATGTTCTTCTGGAAGAAACCTTCCTCGCCGATGCCGTTCGGGAAACGCAGCAGCGAAAGCGGGCGATCTAACAAGTGAGGCAGCAGCCATTTGGATACCTGGTCGTAGAACTCCAGCAAGTCGCGCTTAGTCACGCCATCTTGCGGAAACAGCACTTTCTGAAGATTGCTGAACGAAAGTTGGTGCCCGTCAACCGTCAGCTTCCCAGTCTTTGCGGAAGGCGGGAACGACGGCTCCACTGCGACGGGTTCCGCCAGTCCGGCATATACCGGCGCACGTAATCGTCCTGCACTGGTGCGCTCCAGATAGCGGACTTTGCAGACGAGTTCGGGTTCAATCCAAACGATCGGCTGCGGCAGTTTCGGAGGGCGCGCGAACGGACTGTCCTTGCGACGCAGCGGCTCCATTTTCTTATACAACGCCGCAGCAGTGGAATCATCGAAGCCTGTGCCTGCGTTGCCGACGTATGTCAGTTTTCCCGACTCGTCGCGCTCGCCCAGCACGAGTGCCCCGAAGTACTGCCGGGCGCCTTTGGTGAAGCCGCAGATCACGAAATCCTCTTGATTCTGGATCTTGATCTTCAGCCAGTCCCCGGTCCGCGAAGACACATAGCGGCTCGCGGCGCGCTTGGCGATAATGCCCTCCATCCCCTGCTGGCGCGCGGCCTCGAGCAATTCTCGGCCCTGGCTTTCGAAATGTGTGGAAAGCTGCACGGCCGGGCTCGGCGTCAGGACCGAAGTAAGCTGCTTTTTGCGCAAGCTCAACGGCTGCTGCCGCAGATCGCGTCCATCCGCATAGAGCAGATCGAACGCGAAGTAGCGTGCCGGAGCTTTGTTGGCAAGCTCAGTAATCTGTTTTTGACCACGGGCCATGATGCGAGGCTGAATCAATTCGAAGCGAGGCCTGCCCCGCTCGTCACATACAGCAATTTCCCCATCCAGGATTGCGATGTTCGCTCGGATCGCTTTGGGAAGCTCGCGCAGCTCCGGATATTGAGCCGTGATGTCGTCGCCCTTGCGTGAACGCAAAACGACTTCGCCATTCGCGATATAAGCGAGCGAACGTACGCCGTCCCACTTCACCTCGAAAATCCACTCGCTGCCTTCGGGCGGTTCCTTAACGCTTTCCGCCAGCATCGGACGCACGACAGCAGGCAGCGGATCGTGGCTCGCCTCCATACCGGCGGCGATCTCTTCCTGCGTGCGCCCGGTAGTCACGCTACGTGCGAAATCCTCAACATTCCAGCCGGGCACTACAAACTCGTCCTTCTTCTTGATCAGCAACCATTCGTCGCCCTTGCCCCGCCCCTTCATTCGAATCAGTCCGAAACTGCCCTGAAGTTTCTTGCCCTGCACGCTAAATTTGAAATCGCCGCGTTTGAGCTGTTCGTCAACCGGAGTATCGGTCAGTGGCGACCACGTGCCAAGGTCCCAAAGCATCACGCTGCCCGCGCCGTAATTACCCGCCGGAATCACTCCTTCGAAGTGACCGTAATCGAGCGGGTGATCTTCCACCTTCATGGCGAGGCGCTTATCCTTCGGATCGAGCGAGGGCCCGTGCGGAACCGCCCACGATGCCAGCGCGCCATTGATTTCCAGCCGGAAGTCGTAGTGCAGGCGCGTCGCAGCGTGCCGCTGAATGCACAGCATGTTGCCGGACTTACCCGCGGGCATCTTCGGTGGTGGTTCGGGAGTCTCGTTAAACTTTCGCTTTTCCTTGTAACGCTGCAGGCTCATGCCCGGATCTGTTGCAATATAGAGACCACTCATGCCGAAACTACTACTCTTCGCGCTCCTGGCCGTCGTTTCCTGCCATCGCACGCAGCAACCCGTGCTGCGGGACCTGAGCGGCCGGGAAGATTTGTCGCGCTTCGCGATGACGGAATTGCGCGGTACTCGTACGAGCGACAGTCTGGCTGCACGGGCCACGTTCAGCGACGGGACATCGGTGCTGACTATGGAGATGCAGTTCGCGATCGGCGTCCCGACCAAGCTGCAGTCGGGTACCTGGAATTGGAAACAGGCGTCCGGCGGCATCAGCGAGCGCTCTGTCACCTTCCTGGGTGGACAGAACGGACCACCCAGCGTTGGCGGATCCTTCGATCTGCTCGGCCCCGATGGGGCGCCGCGCTATCGCGTCAAGATTCCCGTGACCGAGCTGAAAGTTAAGCTTTAGAGCTTAGTCTCTAAGTGACGGAATCAGTTTGAGTTGCACGGCTTCCGTACCACCGGCCGATATGTTGACCTTTTCGCCTTGTCCTTCCACGAGACTGAGTACGTCCGGGTTCTGCCAGGCGCCGGCATCGATTTTCTCCCACGCATACGCAGTGTAATCGCCGGGCGCGAGACCCTTTACAGTAAAGGCACCCGTCTGATCGGTCGTCGCAGTCTTGAAGAACGAGCTCTGGATACGGCGCGCGGGTTCGGGCACGAGCACTACAGTGGCATCCGGAACAGGGGCATCCTTGGCCTGCACCGTGCCTGAAACCTGGCCGCCCTTCATACTCACCGTAACCTCGATCGCACCAGGAATTCCGCCGCTGGCGTCTAGTTCGCCGAAGAGTATATCCTGCGAGCCGGCTTTGATAGATTGCACATAGCCGCCGGCCGGTACTCCTGACACGTTGACGATATACTTTCCGGGTTGCACGCCTTCGAGCTTGAAGCTGCCATCATTCTGCACCCTGGCGGAAGGCATTCCCATCGGGATCGGTAGTGGCGAAACCAGCCCAATGCTGGCGCTGGTAAGGGAGGTTTTCTCCGTGCCATCGACCACTATCCTGCCGGCCACGGTCTGTCCGGGACCGATGGTCACCCTGACGCCCTCCACATTTCCGTTGCGCACGTCAACCGGCATCAGAACCGGGCTGCCGCGGCGATCCTGCCCGCCACCCATGGCCATCAATGTATAGGAGCCCGGTGGAACGCCTGTGATATCGAACGAGCCGTCCTGGCCGCGTACGATGCCCCGATAGCGGTTCACGCTCGCACCGCTCGAGGGCAGCAAAGCCACCATGCTTCCCGGTCCCTGTTGGGGACCGGCCGCGTTCGAATCGATTACGACCCCGCTCACCCGGAACGTACGGGTTTTGAAGAGGCGAATGTCGAGACCGCCCATATCGGAGCCAGCCGTAACTTGAATGCGCGCTGCTTGCGATTCATCAGCGACGCCGGGGTAATAGACACTGGCAAATCCTGTGTCTTCAGTTGGCTGTCCTGATGCCTGCTGCATCGGCATGCCGAAGCCACCCGGACCGCCGCCTGGTCCGCCGCCCGGACCACCACCGCGCCGCATGAATCTATCCATTCCCGATCGCGATTGCGCGGAAGCCACGATGAGATACTTACCAGGCGCAATATCCGGAATGCGATACTGCCCGCGGTCATCGGTCTCGCCGCTATCGACGGATGCTAACGTGCGCTTTCCGCTGCGGTACTGGATTTCGAGCACGCGCACACTCGCGCCTTCCACCGGATCGCCATCATCGTCGTAGATGGTTCCGCTGAGCACGGCCTGGCGCGTAATCTTGAGCACCACGTTAGTCATGCGCTGGCTCTCTGTCAGAGTCAGATCCGTGCCGGATTCGCCGACGTCTTTGGCGCCGTACTCCCCTTGCAGAAAGCCGCGCCCGGTGTAGGAGAGCCGGTAAGTCCCGGGTTCGATCTTGTTCAGAATGAACTCGCCCTGCTGATCCGTGGTTGCGGTATAACGCTGAAAAGCTGTCGGGGGACCTTGCGTGTTTCGGCTGGCTGCTGAACGCGCCCGGCGCAGAGTCACTTCCGCTTTGCGCACCGGTTCGCCAGTCAAGCTGTTTACAATGCGGCCTTGTATGGACGCCTTCTTCTCGTCTGGAGTCGCGGGCTGTTGCAGAGCCGGCACGCCCGATTGACCCTGACCTTGGCCCTGGTTTTGACCGGGACCCTGATTCTGGCCCGAAATGCCGCGCCGACCACCGCCTCCCCCCGGAGGCGGACCCTGCGCAAAGCCAGTGGCACTAAGCGCCAATACGAGAGCTGTAATCGAAAACGCACGGGTTTGCTTCAATGAGGCTTTTTCCTTCAGTGATATAAGAGACGAATAAAGGCCACAACAGGGTTACCGCTGTCTGCCTTTTCAGCATCAACTAGGAACTTCCCCAGTTACCAAGGTTACTTAAACCAGTTTAATCTGGACCCACTCGGAGGAATGTTCCTACGCCAGAGTCAATCAAAATTCCGGCTATTATCCCTGCGCGAGGAGGCTCCAAAGGAATCCTGAAGAAGAATCTCCGGCCGGTAGGCGGAGTTCCCCTGATTGCGAGGACCGTTCTCGCGGCCCGATCAGCACGTTTGATCGATCGCGTGTTTGTATCCACCGACGATCCCGAAATCTGCACTGTGGCGTCTAACGCCGGGGCGGAGATCGTGCGGCGGCCCTCCGAGATTGCGGGCGACTATTCGAGTTCCGAATCGGCGCTGCTGCACGTACTCGACACCTTGCAAAGTTCCGAAATGTATATGCCGGAAGAGTTTGCGTTCCTGCAATGCACCTCAGCCCTCACTACCGGAGAAGACATTGACGGTACGATCAACGCACTCCGGCATTCGAACGCCGACTGCGCCATGACCGTTGCCCCGTTCTGGCACTTCTTATGGCGGCGCAACGGGGGCGATTCTGCAAGCGCCATCAATCACAATCCCGCCGAGCGCCTGATGCGCCAGCAGCGGGACCCGGAGTTCCTGGAAACGGGCGGCGTTTACGTCATGCGCACCACATTGTTCCGGGCCAGGCAGCATCGCTTTTGCGGCCGCGTTGCTATGTACGAGGTCGAGCGCAGTCACGCGCTCGAGATCGACGATCCGTTCGACCTGGAATTGGCCGGCATCCTCGCGGAACGTACGAATGAACAGCAGCGTGCCAGCCTGCTTCCGTCCGACCCAAGCGGCCTCGCGCTCGACTTCGACGGCGTACTGACCGACAACCGCGTGCTAGTGAGCGAATCCGGCACCGAAGCCGTCTACTGCACCCGTGCGGACGGCGAGGGCCTGAATCTGCTCCGCGCGATTCTGCCCAGCATCGTCGTGCTCTCTTCGGAGGTGAACCCCGTAGTAGAGCAGCGCTGCCGGAAGCTGAAGCTCGAATGCCATCAAGGGCTCGGAGACAAGCGCACGGCCCTGCTGGCCTGGTCCCGCCGCGACGGCATCGACCTTCAGCACGCGATTTACGTCGGCAACGATGTTAATGATGCGTGCTGCCTGCAAAGTGTCGGGTGCCCTGTGGTGGTGGCGGATGCCCATCCAGACGTGCGGCGATTGGCACGGCTCGTACTGAAAACACAAGGCGGCCGCGGCGTGCTTCGGGAACTGGCTGATCTACTAATCCGGACGAAAGGAATGGACGCGCTATGAAGAAAATTGTGCGCATCGCCTGCTCCGACATCGGGGCTAATAAACCAACCTTCGTGATCGCGGAAATCGGACTCAACCACAACGGCGACATCGATATAGCAAAACGTCTTATCGACGCCGCGGTGGATGCCGGCTGCAACGCAGTTAAATTCCAAAAGCGTACACCAGAACTGTGCGTGCCGCAAAATGAGCGCGCGGTTATGAGAGAAACGCCATGGGGCATCTTGACCTACCTGGAATACCGCGAACGACTGGAATTTAGCAGAACCGAATTTGCATCGCTGGTGCGCTACTGCAAAAGGCAGGAGATCCCGTGGTTCGCCTCATGCTGGGATGAGCCGTCAGTCGATTTCATAGAAGAGTTCGAACCTTGTTGTCACAAAATAGCTTCCGCGTGCCTGACGAAGACGAGCTTGCTGCAGAAGATTAAAGCGACCCGCCGTCCGATTATCGCCTCGACCGGGATGTCAACCTGGGAGCAGATCTCGGAGGCCGTCGCGCTGCTTGACGGGACTGACCTGCTAATCGCCCACACCACGAGTACCTATCCCTGCCAACCTGCTGAATTGAACCTCCGAATGATTCAGACTCTCGCGCGCCAGTATGAGTGCCCGGTCGGGTATTCCGGCCACGAAGTGGGCCTGCAGACCACGCTGGCGGCAGTCGTGCTCGGGGCAACATTTGTGGAACGGCATTTTACCCTGGACCGCGCCATGTGGGGCAGCGATCACGCGGCGTCGCTTGAACCGGGCGGACTGACCAGGTTGGTACGCGATATCCGCGTGATCGAGCAAAGCCTCGGTGACGGGGTGAAGCGCGTGTACGAGAGCGAGTACCCCAGCCTGAAGAGGCTGCGCGGCGCGCCGATATATTCTACGGCGGGGAACGGCTAGGAAGGAAGCTTTCGCTCACGATTTGGCCCCTGCTGCGGCGCGAATGTTCTGGTTCACCCGGAAAAAGTTATGCGGGTCGTACTTCTGTTTGATTTCGACCAGCTTGTTATAGTTCTCGCGGTAGGTAGCCTTAATCCGTTCCTGACCTTCATCCATCATGAAGTTCACGTAGGCACCTCCGGCTGAGTAGGGGTGGAGGTCCTCCCAGTAACGCTTGGTCCACTCGGTAATCTTGTCCGCTGAAGCTGGATTGGGATCGACGCCGACGATCACCTCGGCCCAATTGGCATCGCGATAGCTAAATGGTGTGTCGCCGTTCGAGTAACGGTGTGCGGCTCCGTTTACCGGGTAGAGATGCATGGTCGAGTGCATACTCGGAATCTCAGAGGCGTTCCGGATGTGCAGATCGATTGCCTTATCGCTGATTTCCTTGACGAAGTCGGCACGCCAATACCACTGCAGACCCGGCGGATAGAGCGGATCAAAGATACTCTGCAGCATCGGAAAGGGCATGGAGCCCACGTGGTCGAAGGCCGCCCTTCCGAAACTGCGCATTGGTTTGATTGTGGCTTCTGCATCTTTCGCGTCTCCGGTGCAGCACCAGACGATGGCGCACATTTTTTGGAGATGGAGATGCTCCGGGAACATCGGTGCGGGCGGCACAACCAGGAACGCGAAGAAACCGTTAATGTCTTCCGGCGCACCGACAATGAATTCGCGATATCGGCGCATGACCTCCGCCGCCTGATCCATCGGCCAAAGTGTCGGACCGGCGAACACGTTTTCAACCGGATGCAGTTGGAACTCAAATGAGGTGACTACGCCGAAGTTCCCACCACCTCCGCGCAGTGCCCAGAACAGATCCGCATTTTGCTGCGCAGTCGCGGTCACAAGGCGGCCGTCGGCAAGCACAACGTCCGTTGAGAGCAGGTTGTCGATGGTGAGCCCGTACTTGCGCGTGAGATGTCCGATTCCACCGCCAAGGGTCAACCCGCCGACTCCTGTAGTGGAAATGATGCCGCTCGGAGTAGCCATGCCGAAAGCGTGGGTGGCGTGATCGACGTCGCCCCAGGTGCAGCCGCCATCCACACGCACTGTTTTCGCAACTGGATCGACACGGATTCCCCGCATGCGGGAAAGGTTGATCACAAGACCGTCATCGCAGGTGCCGAAACCGCCGCCGTTATGACCGCCCCCGCAAATAGCGGCAAGCAGACCGTTGTCACGCGCATAATTAACAGACGAAATGACGTCCGCCACGTCGGCGCATTTGGCAATCACTTGCGGGCGCTTGTCGATCATCGCGTTGAAGATCTTTCGGGCCTGGTCATAGTTGGCGTCCTCCGGCTGAATCACCTCTCCACGAAAAGACGCTTTAAGTTGGTCTATAGAAGCTGCAGGCATTTTTCCTCTTTTCTGTTTTCGTTCCTATCAGAAGTTCCGAAGCATCCATGCGTTGCTGTTGACGGTTGCGCCAAGAATGGCAATGCGCCGCCCGTCGGGCGAGGGGATGGCCCAGCCCCAGGTCCGGAAAGTGCCTTTCTGTTGCCAGAGCGTATGGGCATTGCCATTGAGATCGACGAAGAGCAGCGTCGCCCCACGCGGCGACTGACTGGTGATGAAAAAGCCCTGGCCATCCGCGGCCCAGTCCAGGGAATTCAGATGACCCCACTGTTTTACTGTCACGCTACGTTCCGGCGCACCGCTCAGCGAGAGCAAACGGACCACGGGTTCGCGCCCGCCCGCCTCCAGCAGGCCCATGGTGGAACCGTCCGGCGACAAGCCGAAGCGATACTCGCGGAACGGATCGACTGGAATCGCCAGCAGCGACTTGCCACGCCCGCGGAGCGGATCGAACGCACTGAAGACAACCTGCTTTCGGTCCGCTGATTGTTCCCCCACCACGCAGGCAGCTTGCGGCCTCCTGGGACAGGCAATGTATAGAATTGAGTTCCCTTCGAGAACCAGTTCCGCTGGACCGCCGGACGGCCGAACGCGCATGATGCGTTGCGCAGTTTCCTGCTCCTTGCTGCGTACGTTGAAGAATAGCCAGGCACCATCGCCACTAGCACGAACAGATTGCCTGTCTTCCGGACCCATCGAAACTGTTTCGGCGTTCTCCTTGTCGAAATCCTGTTTGAAAACGCCGTATTTGCCGTTGCGATCCGACAAAAAGACGACGGCTTTGCTGTCCCCGGTCCATGCCATGGGAAGGTCGCTATGTTCATTCAGAGTGAGTCGACGCGGCGCGGTGATGCGGGTCGAGCGCGCCTCCAGAGCGGCCACATACACATCGCTCTGGAAGGAAAGCCTGAGGAATGCGAGACGCTTTCCATCGCGGGTCGCGCTGAGATCGTAGATGTTGAAGCCGGCCCAGTTAGTGAAACGCCGGGGCTTGCCGGAAGGTATTCCGGTAGCAGGATCCACGCTGATTTCATAGAGATTATCATCGCGGCGCATCGATCCGAATTCACCTATTGAAAAGATCATGCGGCCATCGGACAGCCAACAAAAATCTTCGACATTGGAATCGCGAATCACGGGAACGGCGGGTCCCCTTTTCAGGTCGCGGCTCTCCACGACGACGTCGGGACCATCGACTTCGTGGGGCGTGCGGCGGAACTTCAGGTACGCCAGTTAACTGCCGTCGGGCGACCAGACCACCCGCGTGAAGGCGTGCACACCGCCGGATTCCCAGAGCCTGCGTGCGTTCTCGCCGCTCACGTCCATAACCCAGATTTCGCCCGCACCGAGCGGCGCGATGTCGGTTGTGAATGCGACTGATTTGCCATCGGGGGAGACAGACCACGCCTGCGCGTCGGTGCGCAACTGGTGGGCTGCACCACCAAACAGCGAGATCTGCCAGATACTGTAACGGTTGCCGGGCTGCTCGGCGGTTGCGAGCAGTTTAGTTCCGTCCGGTAACCAGGCTACCGGGAACCAGAGTGCGCCTTCCGCACCAATACCGTCGGGCTGCGGCAGCCGCTGGGTCTCTCCGGTTTCGATCAGCTTGATGCGCAAGCCGGAAGGCTCGGCATAGGCAAGGTATTTGCCGTCAGGAGAAACCAGTACTCCGTTAACAGGTGTCTCTTCGGTATTCGCCGTGAGCTTCTGCTGAACGAGTTCGGCAGGCGCGGGCTTCGGCCAACTCGCGAGCCATGCGCCGAACGCTCCCAGGATTGCGAGTAGCAGAATTGTGCCGGTCGCGATGTAAAGCCATCTTGATTTGCGATTGACTGGCCCGCAGGGCTGCGGGGGAAGTTGCGCGGTCTGCATTTCACCGGAATCGAGAGTGCGCTTGAGTCGCTTCAGATCCGTACGGATTTCAGAAGCAGCCTGGTAACGGAGCTCGCGATCCTTTTCCAGCGCCTTGCATATGAGGTCATCCATGGCGCGCGGAAGATCCGGATTGAGGCTGGTGGGCGAGACCGGATTGCGGTTCAGGATCGCGTCAAAGGTAACAGCCGCAGTGTTGCCGAGGAAAGCCGCGCGTCCGGTGGCTAGAAAATATAGCACTGCACCGAAGCTGAACAGATCTGTGCGAGCATCAAGATCCTCGCCGCGCGCCTGCTCGGGGGACATGTAAGCGGCTGTGCCGAGCGCGGCTCCATGGCTCGTGAACGTCTCTGTGCTGAGCAGTGTCGCGAGGCCGTGCGATCCGGAGTGCCTGGCGAGATTTCTTTCCGCAGGGGATGAGAGTTTGGCAAGACCGAAGTCTACAATCTTGGCCTGCCCGCGCGCGGTCACAAAAATGTTGGCAGGCTTGATGTCGCGATGAATGATGCCCGACGAGTGCGCCGCGTCAAGGGCATCGCTAATCTGACAGGCCACGTCAACCAGCACTTCCCTTGACAGCGGATGGCCCTCCGCGATTTCCTGCAGCGTGCGGCCATCCAGAAATTCCATGGCGATGAAAAGCCGGCCTTCGTGTTCCTCTATCTCGTAGATGGTGCAAATGTTGGGGTGACTGAGGGCTGAAGCCGAGCGCGCCTCGCGCCGCAAACGCTCGAGCGCATGTGGTTCGGCTGCGGTCTGTTCGTGGAGGAATTTGAGGGCGACCGTGCGACCGAGCCTGAGGTCTTCGGCGCGATACACAACACCCATCCCGCCGCTGCCCAGCTTCTCCCCGACGCGGTAATGGGAAATGATTGTCCCCGTCAACGCACCGAACCCCAATAATGGCAATGATAGGCGGCGTGGACGCTGGAGTCAACACCATTGCCTCGTTGCGCATTCCACGTTGTATCACTTGTGAGTAGGTATGAGCACAACTAAGCCCGATCGCATGAGATCGCGTAAGGCCTATGCACTTGCGGCAGTGAGCGCCGTAACGGTTGTAGTTTTGACTCTCGCTATTCCTCAAGCGCGACAGAACCTGCCGCAAGCGACGCATTCAGACAGCAAGTCTGACGCTGGGAGTATAACGTCCCGGCCCATGTCGAGGCGTTCTGGGGGATGGACGAAGCTACCAGGGTTAGGATTTTCGATCCCTTCTCCTCCACCAAGTTCGTCGGGCGCAGGCTACAGCGAAGCGGAGATGGAGAGGCTGTTCGCCGGCCAGCACCTTTCCGGCCTCATCCAAAAGCCGTTCACTTCGACCGGACTGGCCGAGAAGGTTAAGGCTGCGCTGAGATAACGGAGGGTCAGCGGGCCGGCACAGGCACAGATGTGGCTGGTTCCAGATCGATGCGGTTGGGAACAAGCCCGAGATCGTAATACCGGTGCTCGACGAAGTCCCTGCGTACAGTTACCACGCGAAAGCCAGAGCGATCCTGGCCACGCGGTTGCCCAATCGCGGCGGTCACGACGGACTCCATTCCAGCATCGCGCGCGATCACATTCCGGTGAAGATGTCCCGTAAAGATGTGACTTACACCGTACTCGCGAAACATCGCGAGGAGCCGTTTTCTGCGTTCCAGCGGGATGTTGTTGTACTGATCCGGTTCATCCGCAGTCGCCAGAAACAACGGATGATGCTGAAACGCCAGCATTGTACGGATACCGTCGAGCCGCGCTTTCTCCAGTTCTTCACGCAGCCACGCTTCCTGGCGCTCCGCTTCTCCGGGCACACGCTGCGGGTTGGAAAACACGCACGAATTCAACATGAAGAACGCCGCGCCGCCGTGCCGGACGGTGTAATAGTCAGGGCCGAATGATTTGCGATAAGCCGCAAGGTGATCGGGCGCGACCACGTCGCCAATGTCGTGATTACCCGGGATGGAGTGCAGCGGAATGGACTTGTCCAACTTTGCAGCAATGCGCAGGTACTCGGCGACCTGTTCCGGGTGCGATGCACGGTTCACCAGATCCCCGGTGACGACAACGAACGCGGGACGCAGGCGATTGGCGGTCGCGATTAGAAATTCGAAGTTGACGGTCTCCTGACGGAAATCCGCGTTGTTGCGTGCGAAGTAGCCGAACTGTGAATCGGAGGCCTGAATGAAGAAGAACGGCTGCTTGACCTGAGCGCGTGCCTGGCCGGCCAGTAATGCAAAGAGAAGCACAAAGGTGCGCATATCAATTCAATTCCAGCATGCGAGCAGCAGGCGAAGGCGGCGGGAATTGATTTAAAGGTGGCTGGCGTTCCACTAATCGGATGTAGTTGTTTTGTAATTTTTAGTCGATTTGCGGAAATGCTTGACGCGCAGCTGCAGGAACTTACATTATTAAGGTGTTAAATTCTGTTTAAAAGGTGAACCGCTTAATGCGTCACAGGCTTGTTTCGTTCCTTTTCGTCTTGTTTCTGGTTGCGGGCAGCGCTCGCGCTGGTGTAATTTTCTACTCGGATTTGGAATCGTTCAATGCCGCGGTTGCCGGCGCCTCCCTTTCGACCAGCCTGATCGATTTTGAGTCGGTGCCTGTCAGCACTTACAACACTTCCGCAGGGGTGACGACGGGTGGTTTGAATTTTGTGGGGCCGGCTTTCGGTTCTTATTTTCTGTGGGTTAGCACTGAGGCCGCATGGGGCGGAAATTTCGCGCCGGGTACAGGGAATACATTGAACGGGATCGGTGAGATCGACATCACTCTTCCGGCGGGCACTTTCGCGTTTGGGGCAAATATGGGCAACTCATATGTTTGGGCGACCGGCGGGAGCGCTGGTGTCGCTGTCCATTTATCAACCGGCGAGACTGATTACACGCCGACGAGCCCTTCGCGGCTGTTCCCCTTCTTTGGATTTGTCTCCGAAAGCCCAGTTAACAGTGTGATCCTGTCCGGCGCTTCGTTCGTAACGATTGACAACGTGATGTCAGGTTCAGCCGCTGCCGCCAGTCCTGTCCCAGAGCCTTCGACCCTCTTGCTCTCAGCAAGCGCCATCGTGCTTGCGTTAGTTCGCCGCCGTCGCGGTTAGGCATTGTTGCGGGCTTCGATCAAAAGCCAAACAGCAGCCGCGATCAGGAACGGTGACGAGTACACTCCCGGCATCCAGTTCCCGGTGTAGATAGACCCGCTGATGTGCCCAAGCCCGTTCAAGGTCATCAGCACGCCGAGAATCAGGGCGGGCGGAATTAGCCAGCGGGATTTCCGGAATGCGAAGGGCGTCAAAGCGAGCAGCAGTAGTATTCCAACGATAAGTCCCGTGATCCAGATCGTGAAGCTGAAGGTTGGTAGCAGCAACCAGGGCAGCTTACCTCGTATCGCGAGTACCGTTGGATTATAAACAGACAGAAAGTTACTCCGCGCTTCGTCGGCGACATGGAGGGCGAGGGCCAGTGCAAGGCCCGTCCATGCAAGCCCGAATCTAATCATGGGATTCCCCACTATACTTGGAGTATGCGCGGTTCGGGCCTACTCTGTTAACGCCAGCACCGCTGCTGACGCGTCGACGGCAGCCGCGCACCGCCGCAACTCCTTAGTGTACGTGCAGAAGAATTCATCCAATCAAGACAATCTCAAAGCTAAATACTGCAGAATTAAGAAATGCAGAACATTGACCTGATCCTCACCTTGGCGGCGGGCTTCTCTGCGTCCTTAGTGTTCGGCTATTTGGCCCACCGCCTTGGATGGTCACCCATCGTGGGTTATCTGCTGGCTGGAGTATTGGTCGGTCCGCAAACGCCGGGGTTCGTCGCTGACCGGCATATGGCGGAGCAGTTGGCGGAAGTTGGCGTCATTCTACTCATGTTCGGGGTGGGCCTGCATTTCCATCTGAAGGACCTGCTCGCGGTCAGAAAGATCGCGATAGTCGGCGCCCTGGTGCAAAGCGCGGTCGCAACAGCCCTCGGCGCTGTGACCGCGCATGCATTCGGGTGGAGTTGGTGAACAGGGATCGTTTTCGGACTGGCACTTTCTGTTGCGAGCACAGTGGTGCTGGTCCGGGTTCTTTCTGATCACGGTGTGCTGCAGAGCCCCACTGGCCGGATCGCAATTGGCTGGCTTGTGGTGGAGGACATACTTACCGTCTTCGCCCTTGTGCTGCTTCCCTTGGTTTTCAGCAACCAGGCAGTACACGGTGGAAGTTTGGCTCTGGTACTTGGGACGGCCACGCTGAAACTGGTCGGCTTCGGAACTTTCGTATTACTGATCGGGCCTCGAATTCTTCCCTGGCTGCTGAACAAGATCGCCGCCACGCATTCACGTGAGCTGTTTACACTTTCCGTGCTCGTGATCGCGCTAGGCATCGCGGCCGGATCTACTTATTTCTTTCAGATTTCGATGGCGCTTGGCGCCTTCCTCGCGGGCATGGTGGTGGGTCAGTCTGATTTTAGCGCCCGTGCTGCCGCTGAGGCGTTACCGCTGCGCGACGCATTCGCCGTGATGTTCTTCCTTTCCGTAGGAATGCTTTTCGACCCTCGACAGGCAATCCAATCGCCGGGGCTGATAGCCGCAACCCTCGCCGTGGTTATGATCGGGAAACCTTTGGCGGCCATGTTGATCACCATGGCGCTCGGTTATGGCGTGAAAGTCGGGCTCGGTGTAGCAGCCGCGCTTGCACAGATAGGCGAGTTCTCTTTCCTGCTGGCAGCACTCGGGACACAGGTCGGTGCTCTTCCGCAAGAAGCCATGAACCCGATCGTCGCGGGAGCAATCATCTCAATCACGCTGAACCCGTTGCTGTATGTCACGGTTCCACGCATAACCCATTTTCTGGAAAGCCATCCGCGGCTGTGGCGGCTATTGAATGGTGGAGCGAGCCGCCGTGTTGACGACAGCGGCGTAGCCGTAGGTCAACTCGTTCATCGGGCGATTGTGGTCGGCTACGGGCCCATCGGACGGACGGTCGTCAGGTTGCTGCGCAGCCGTGGGATCGAGGTGACGGTGATTGAGATGAACCTTGCAACCGTGCGACTGCTCCACGCCGAAGGGGTCCGGGCGATCTACGGTGAGGCTACCCAGCATGAGGTCCTGGAGCAGGCAGGAGTGAACGGTGCAATGAGTCTGATCTTGAGTTCATCAGGATCGGGTGCGGCTATCGAGGCTATCCGTACCGCGCGTGATCGCAATCCAAAGATCCTCGTCATCGCACGAGCGGATTTTCTCGGCGAAACCAGCTCGATGCGCAAGGTCGGCGCAGATGAGGTTTTCTCCGGCGAAGGAGAGGTTGCGCTTGCGATGACCGATAGCATTTTGAGACACCTCGGCACCACGCCGGCACAGCTTGACGAAACGCGTCAGTGGATCAGGTCGAACCTGTTTGCCGGGTAAGAAAGCTAGTTACTCCAGCACCGACTTCACTTTCCTCGCGAGATTTTGGGCCGTATAAGGCTTTTGAATGAATCCCGATACCCATAGCGCCGTCAAATAGCCTGAGCGTTTCCGTTTCCGAGTAGCCGCTTGAGACTATCACTTCCAGGTCCGGCGTAAGCGCTCGAAGGTGCGGCAGCGTTTCCTGTCCGCTCATGCCCGGCATGCTCAGGTCGAGAATTACAAGTTAATCCGTTTTGCGGTCCTTCGGACAATATCGATAGCGTCCGGGCCGTTCTCCGCGGTCAGGACCTCGTAGCCTTGCCGCTCGAGCGAGAACTTTGCAATGTCGCGAACGATCTGCTCGTCATCAACCACCAGAACCGTACCCGTGCCACGGAGATCGTCTTTGCCGTTGGACTATCGGTGCGCTTGCGGCCACGCCCGACGCCATCGCCGGCAACAGGACGCGGAACGTGGCGCCGGCGCCCGGGGCCGTCGTGAGTTTGATAGCGCCCTTGTGTGCCCGAACGATGCCGGCGACAGCAGCCAGCCCGAGCCCGCGGCCCGTAAACTTCGTCGTGAAGAAGGGATCGAAGATCTTGGCTCTTGGTCACAGCATCCATTCCGCAACCGGTGTCGCGCACCTCCAGGAACGCGTACCGTCCGGGTTCGATGACCCAGCCTGTCCGACTCGTCCTCCAGAAATGCGGTATCGACGTTCATTTCGCCGGTCTTAATTGAAATGACACCTACTTGCTCGCCAATTGCCTCCGCCGCGTTCAGAACGAGGTTCATGAGCACCTGCTGCATTTGGCTGGGATCCGACTGGACGGCAGGAAGGTTCGATTCCAGCCGAAACTGGAATGCAATCTTTTTTGTGATCGAACTCTGGATCAGCGCGCTGGTGTCCTGCGCGATTGCGGACAGGTTCACCGGTTCGAGAATAAACCTGCCCTTGCCGGCGTAGGCGAGCATCTGCCGCGTAAGATGCGCGGCCTGTTCACCCGCTTTGATGATGCGTCCGACGACTTCAACTGCGGGGCTCCCGTGCGGGAGCATATCCTCGGCCAAGCTGGCGTTGCCGATGACCCCGACCAGCAGATTATTAAAATCGTGCGCAATGCCGCCGGCCAGGAGTCCGATGCTCTCCAGTTTCTGCTTATGCGCAACTCCTCTTCGGCTCGCTTGCGTTCTGTAATGTCCTGGACCATTCCGAGCGAGCGAACAACTCGACCTTCCGCATCCCGTAAGTGTTCGCATTTTTCGTGAACCCAGCGAACCTCGCCCGTGTTTCTCCTGATAACCCGATGCGTGATCTCATACGAAGTTCTACCTTGCCGAACGGAACCTTCGTACGCGCCATCCACTGCCGCCCGGTCTTCTGGATGAACCGCATCGAGAAATGCTTCATAGGTCGCGGCAAATTCCTGTGGTTGCAAGCCGAAAATCCGGTACACTTCATCTGACCAGGACAACCGGTTGTTCACGAGTTCCAGATCCCAACTGCCGAGATGCGCGATCTGCTGCGCCCGGCGCAAGCTTTCCTCGCTCTCTTTCAGCGAGTCCATCAAACCTCGCGCTCCGTCAATGACCGCGCCAGTTTGATGTTGCTGTAACTCAACGTTGAGAGCATGTGGCCCAGCTTTACAAGGAAAGCCATGCCCGTGTCCACAGTCTCCTTGCTCACACGAGGCACGTTCTCAAGCGCGGCCATATATGCCGCTTCATCGAAGCCGTATTGCTCTGGCTTGCGATCGGAACAGTTCGTAATCCAGCGGCTCGCCTTCAAAAAAGAATTGCCCCGAGAAGAGATTGCCGACGTGTTGCCCGCCCACGATAATGGGCGTCGCCATGTCCCACATGTTGTTCTTGCACTTGTAAAGACGGAACTCTCCGGCCGCCACGCCCGCGGAGAGTTGTGTGTCACTCTCGATGCAGTGCTGGCAGGATCTCGGGATGGACGCGATGGAACTTAGTGCAGATATCCTGCCATCCCACGCCGACCAGCACCTTTCCCTTGAGATCGAGGAGAGCCATGGGAATGTGAGCAAGCTGATAGAAATCGTCCATGAGCGACTGGATCGCCGCGGCATCAACGACGTCCCCCAACTCGAGCGTTCCGATGTCTCCATCGGGAGACAAGATGCTCTCCAGCTTGAGCCTTACCCGCTGCTCGCTCTCCTGCAGCGCTTCCTGGGCACGGCGCTTTTCGGTGACGTCATGGAATACGAGTACCGCCCCGGTCACCTCTCCGGCGCTGTCATGAATTGGCGCGGCACTGTCCTCGATGGGAATCTCGCGTCCGTCGCGAGTCACCAGGGCCGTGTGATTGGCAAGGGTGATGATGCGCGCTTCCCGCAGCACGCGCCCTACAATGTCCGGCGGCCTTTTCGCCCGTCAGTTCATCGACGATCCGGAACACATCCTGGGCCGGCTGGCCCAACGCTTCCTCTTCTTTCCAGCCGGTCAGCTCAGCCGCCACAGGATTGAGGAAGCTGATCCTGCCGGCGGTGTCGGTGGCCAGCACTGCGTCGCCAATACTGGCTCAGCGTGACGCGCAGCCACTCGCGCTGTTGGCGCAGTGCCTCCTCTGTCTGTTTGCGCTCAGTGATGTCTCTCGCATAGATGCGAATGATGCCGAGATGTTTCCAGGCGTAAATGTCTTCGGCGAAAGTCCTGTCTCCGATCCTGACTTCCCGCTGAAAAGTACCCTCCCGGGCACTAATGATGCTGGAGATGTCCGAAGGCAGGAACACATGCGGATCCCAATCCACACCCAGCGTTCGGAGCATTTCCGGAGCTGCCGGATTGGTATATACAAAATCGCCCCTCAGATCGATTTCGATCACCGGATTGGGATTCATTTCCGGAAACGACGCAAGGTGCTTTATGCTCTCCTCCGCTTGCTTGCGCCCGGTGATGTCCCGCAGAATAGCTTGCACCGCGGGCCCCTGTAGCGCGCCGCACCTCGAAGCAGCTACTTCTACATCGCAGGTGGTGCCGTCCAGTCTGACGAGCTTCTCCTCGACGAGCGAACCCGTCTCACCTGCCAGCACGCACTCCATTCGCTCACGGATCAGCGCATGGTAATCCGGATGAAACAGCTCGAAAAGAGATTTGCCAAGAATTTGATCCGCTCTATCAGCTCCGAACAAGCGAATAGCTGCAGGGTTGAGCTGGACGATACGGTTATTGCAATTGACGAGCACGGCATCCGGAGACATATCTACCAGCGACCGGTAGCGCTCCTCGCTCTCCTGCAGCGTCTGCTCTGCCAGAGCGTGGGCAGCCCGCAACCGAAGCACGTTGATGCCATAAGCAAGGTCGCTGGTTAACTTGGTCAGCAACTTCACCTCATCGTCTGAGAAAGCATCCGGCTCCCTGGCGTAGATCGCTAACGCCCCGAATACCTTGTCGCCATCCATTATCGGCAGAGCGATAGAGGAAGCGTATCCCCGGCGAATAGCCTGTTCCCGCCACGGCAGAAAGGACGGATCGGTGAGCATATCGCTGCAGGTGCACACTCGCCCAGTCCGGATTGCGGTGCCCATTGGGCCGCGGCCATATTCCGTGTCAGCCCAGGTGAGGCTTAAGGTTTCAAGATAGCCCTCTTCAAAGCCGAAATAAGCTACGGGTCGGATGGTCTTGGCTTCGTCCTGCTCTTTGAAGCCGACCCATACCATCGCGTGCCCGCAATCCTCGTCAATGATTCTGCAGACTTCGTGAAGATAAGCCGCTTCGTCGGTAGCAAGCATGAGCGCCTGATTGCTTCTGCTGTGCGCCTTCAGCGTGCGGTTTAGGTGACTAAGCTTTGCGGCTTCGTGCGCATGTGCCGTTCTTTCGATGACCTGCCAGTCGTCCCCGCGCTTGATCAGGGCGAAGCCATGGTTTTTCAGAACATCCATGACTTTGAGGGCCCCGCAATTCGCGAGATTGTAGGTGCATATTGCCAACATCGGATAGCGGCCGATGACGCCTTCCATCGTCGCCTCATACTCAGTGAATTCCTCCCAGTCTGATTTATCCAGCCAGGAAGTGTCTCCAGTCAGGCGCAGACCATCGAAACCCCGGCTTCTTGCCTGCTGGACTTTCTCGATCCAGCACTGCGGGACGCGATCGGATTCGAATTTTCCGCCCGGGGTGTACCACTGGTTGTAGTCCAGGATTTCAAGCTGCCCTTTGCGAACGTACTCTCCCAGATCTCCTATTTCACTGGCCAAAGCGGCCGTAGCCTCTTCCACGCTGAGCAGATCGGCAGTGATCCACGTGCAAAACTCGTTATTTTCTAGCCCGGCTTTAAAGTACGGGATGAGGATGTCGATCAGGTCCTGCTTGTCATCATAAAATTGGCAGAAATGCGTTCCCCATGGAGCGTCACCGATAGTTTGAATCCCTGTGTGTCTCACTTCATACTTCCTTCGTGCGGCGATAGTGGAGGACTCGTACAGCCGTGTAGGGCTGGCCTTAAGATAACAGCACTATTTTATCTCCGATTTGCAGTGACCGGGTGAGCGCCGGTCTGCTGAGTCGGTCAGAGGGCAATAGGGGGCGTTATTATGGGGGAGTAATATGGACACGCCAGGTCCGGCACCCATATTCCCGGCGTTCCTGTTTGATCTGGATGGCACGCTGGTCAACAGCGTCTATCAGCACGTACTTGCGTGGCGCGAGGCGTTGACGCAAACGGGCGTGGAACTGTCGGTCTGGCGAATCCACCGCCGGATCGGGATGAGCGGCGGACTGCTCATGAATGCGTTGCTGCGCGAGACCGGACGCGAGCTCAGCGCCGCAGATGCCGAGCGCCTACAACGGGTACACTCGGAGGCGTATAAACGAATGGCAGCCCAGGTGGTTCCGCTTCCGGGCGCCAGGGACCTGCTGCGAACTCTTGCCCAAGCCGGAGTGCCACATGCAATCGCAACCAGTGGTCGTATGGAAACGGCCCGAAGCGCGCTCGACAAGCTTGGGCTCGGTCCTGATATTCCGGTTATCACGCGCGATCTGGTGCGCTTCGCAAAACCGGACCCGGATCTCTTTCTCGCGGCGGCTGAACGGCTCGGAGTATCAATTCACAATTCCATCGTAGTTGGCGACAGTGTCTGGGACCTGCTCGCGGCGCGCCGTGCACGTGCTTTATCGATTGGGCTGCTATCGGGCGGCTACGGGCAGGAGGAATTGGAGAAGGCCGGCGCATATCGCGTGTATCAGGACCCGCTCGAGTTACTGGCTCATCTTGACGAGGTGGGAGTCAGGCGATGAAAAACGAATACGCACCTACTCAACTACTTTCCGCGGAGACGCTCCCGGCGGAGCTATTCACGAAGATGGACGCATAATGGCGCGCGGCGAACTATCTCTCCGTGGGTCAGATTTACCTACGTGAGAATCCGCTGCTAAAAGAACCGCTCAAGCCCGAACATGTGAAGCGGAGGTTGTTGGGGCATTGGGGAACCACACCGGGCCAGAACTTCATCTACGTCCACCTGAACCGCGTGATTCGGCAACATGATCTGCAGATGATCTACATTTCGGGTCCGGGCCATGGCGGACCTGCCGTCGTTGCCAATGTCTATCTGGAAGGGACGTACAGTGAGATCTACCACGCGGTGACGCAGGACGAAGCTGGACTGAAGACGCTGTTCCGGTAGTTTTCATTCCCTGGCGGAATTCCGAGCCACGTCGCGCCCGAGACACCGGGGTCAATCCATGAAGGTGGTGAACTCGGCTACTCGCTCAGCCACGCGTTTGGAGCCGCATTCGACAATCCCGATCTCGTGGTTGCATGTGTAGTCGGTGATGGCGAGGCTGAGACTGGTCCACTCGCGACCGCATGGCACTCCAACAAGTTCCTTAGTCCGATAACCGATGGCGCCGTGCTACCTATTCTGCATCTGAACGGGTATAAGATCGCGAATCCTGCGGTACTGGCACGCATTCCTCGTGAAGATCGATTGACTTACAGACGGACGAACCACGGCAACCTTCACGTTCGCGGATACAAAGAGGAAGGGACAATCACAACGCCGTTTGATATGGCTGTGTTGAACGAACTGGACCGCTTTCACCTGGCGATGGACGTGATCGATCGCTTGTCGCAATTAGGCGCGAGCATCGCGTACCTGAAGCAGGAGTTACGGAACAAGCTGATCGAGCATGCGAATTTCATTGTTAAACACGGCGACGATCTTCCGGAGATCCGCGAATGGAAATGGGGACCGTACGTCGCCGCTGAGACAAAGGCGCCGCCCGAGGTGCGCCGTTAGATTTAGCGCGGCAGCTTGGGCGAACCCGTATTTGCGATATCGCCCCAGCGATAGATCAAAAAGTTTCGGGCTTTGCTGTTCATTGCGACCATGAGGCCATTCGGGAACTGTGGCCCGAGAGCGGCTGAAGTGATTTCAAGGCCGTCTGTCGCGTCGGCGCCGCCGCGTACGCATTTGATCATTTGAGCATGATCGTGTGGCTTACTGGACCCGCCTTCCCGCGGATAGAGATGGTAGTGGCTGTTGCCTTCGATCTGGTCCGTACAAACGATATAGCCGGTGCCATCGGGTCTGGCATAAACAGCGATGCCTTCGTGATCGCCCGCAAATTCAGTCTTTCCGAAGTGGGCCAATTCGCGACCGGCCTCCGGGTGATCGGGGTCAGCGTGCCATTTGTGGATTCCATTGCCCTCGTCGGCGTAGTAGACATAACCGAGAGCATCATCCACCGCCACGGCCTCGATTTCCTTGAGGCCGCTGAAAGTCCCGAAACGGCGCACCTGCGTGGCCTTGACACGACCCGCGCCGTCATCTTCCAACCGATACTGCCACAGATAGCCTTGGTTGGGTCCAGTTTTCGGACTGACGATGGCAAAGATGGCTCCGTCGCGTGGGCGGCGATAGAGCGCGACACCCATGGGCTCGGCGCGCTCGCCTGTCTCACCCGCGCAAACGGGGGCTCCGCCACCAGAGGAAACGTCGGTCAGCAGGCCTCCGTCACGCGGGATGCGGAAAATTCGCAAACGATGTTTCAGCCGCTCGGTCGTAACAGCGATGTCGGCCCGCTGTCCTGCAAGCGTCAAGCCGTACTCGATATCCACGTTGTTGGGCCGTTCGAGCTCCGCGATGGTCTGGCGAATCTTACCGTCGAGGCCGAACACAACCAGCGCTCCTGTGGGCGCTTTGACCTTATTCGTGCCTACGATCAAGCTGCGCGCCGGGTCTGACGGGTGCACCCAAATAGCAGGGTCGTCCGGGTCGTCTGTGACTGTCGCTGTCGCTAGCGCCGCGCTAACGTCCACGGAGGCGTGCGGTGCCCATGCAGGCACGGCAATCAGGCAAACGAGTGCAATTAGGAACCCGCGTGATAAGGCAGACATGCGTGTGCTTTCCGGCTGCGGGAAACCAGCGTGGGCTGGTCTCCCGGCAACCTGGGTGACTACATCAGAACTTATCAGAAGTTCAGGCGCATGGCGAGTTGTAACTGCCGCGACGTGCCCGATCCGATGGTGCGGTTCAGCCCGCTGTTTACAAGGCCGAAGGTGGCCGGCGACGTGAAGGTCGTGCCGGGGTTCCCCGCCTGAGTGCGATTGAACAGGTTGTACGTCTCGAGGCGGAAAATCAGCGCCTTGCTCTCCGCGAGTCGGGTCTCCTTTTGCAGACTGAAATCCACCTGCGCCAAGCCGGGCCCGGTGGCGATGATCCGCCCGGCATTGCCCCACGTTCCGCGGGCCGGAATCGCAAAAGCCGCCGGATTGAACCACTGCGCAAACGTTGGCCCTCCTTCGGGGTAAATCGAGATCCCGGTGAGGTTGGGCCGCTGCGCCGAGGTGTTTCCGTCCGGAACATCGGCGGCGTTGCGGGAAATCGTGACACTCAGCATCCTGCCGGTGCGAGCCGTCCAGATGCCGCTTACTTCCCACCCGCCGAGAATCGCGGAAGCCGGCCCGGAACTCAGGTAGCGCTGGCCGGGACCAAATGGAAGCCGGTACATCCAGTTGCTGGTTATGGTGTGGCGAATGTCTTGACCGCTGTTCCCACGATCGCAGGCCCGGCAGGTGTTATTTTGCGGCTGCGAGCCTTCCCCGCCCCCAATGCTGTTGTCGTTGATAGAATGCGACCACATGTACTCACTGCCCCAGGTCAGGCCGCGCGCGACGCGCCGGTGCAGCGAAACTTGAAGGGCGTTGAAGTTGCTGTTGCCGTCATTGTTTTTCTCGTCCATGCGGCCGAATGTCGGCAAGGGGCGCACCTTGGTGACCGGATCCAGATTGTTGATGTATTTGCGTGTGGTCACCTTACTGGCCGAGCTGCCCACATAACCGATTTGTGTGATGAAGGCGGCAGGCAATTGCTGCTGGATCGAGAAGCCCCACTGCGCGGCATAGAGATCGCGACGGTCGCGTTGGAGGGAGCGTGGCGTAATACCAACCTCTTTTGCCAGGGCCAGAAAAGGCGCTACCGGGTAAGCGAGGCCGGGGGCCTCGATCGAGGTCAGCGAGAAATTCTCGGCCATGTTGTCCAGCGCCGCGTTTTGGTCGTCAATCTGGCCCGGTCCGTGATAGATTCCGGCGCCGGTGCGGAACACGGTCTTTCCTCCGAGCGCCTTGGGTGCCCAGGCAAGCCCGAGGCGCGGATCGAAGTTATTGCGATCCTGGAAATACCACGGGGTGCCGTGTGGACAGAATCCGCGGCATTCATACATATCGAACACCCGGTAGCGGTCGTACGCCTCCCGGTTTCTGCCATAGTATTCATAGCGCAGGCCCAGGTTCAGGGTCAGTTGGGGAGTTACCTTCAGGTCGTCCTGCACGTAGGCATAGTAATAGGTCTTGCGCGTGCCGAGCACATCGCTGCCTCCCGTGATGGCGACACGGTCCACTTTATTGGCGAGCAGGTCGTTGCGGTTTGCGTAGGTTACGCCGATAGCGTCGAAAGACGGATCGGCCACGTTGACGTGCGCGCGGCGAATTTCGCCGCCTATTTTGATGGTGTTCCGACCGCGATTAATCACCAGGTTATCGATGATCGAATACGAGGTGCCGGTTTCCACCAGCAGGTTCGAGTTGTTCAGTGTGGTGAAGCCGGACACCGCGATGGACTCTTTAAACGGGGAGTAGCTGAAACGGTTGAGCGCCGAACGGTTGAAGCCCACCTTCGACTCGTTTACGACCGTTGGCGAGAAAACCCGTTGAAACTGCAACACGAAGTTAGAGGGCCGGAAGAAGCTCTGCTGTTCGTCGCCCGCGACCACCGTGCGAGGAGCAACGATCGTGCCATCATCGACATTGTACCGGCCGAACATCGTGTTGTTATCGTTGAATCGGTGGTCGATGCGCAGTGTGCCGGAGTCTTCCCGCCACGCCTGGCTTCGATTACCGACGGCCAGGTCTACGTCGGCATTGGAAGTTCGTTCGTTGCCCACCGGGTAGGCATCCACAATCGGGCGGATGGCAGGATTAGTCGCGCGTTCACGGTACGCTGCGCTGGGCACCTCATTGCGGAACGTCTGGCTGACTCGCTGCCGCAGGCCCTCGTAGTTGGCAAAATAGAAGGTGCGGTTTTTCAGGATTGCGCCGCCGGCGCTTCCGCCGAACTGATTTAGGCGGAATGGCTGCCGCGAAGTGTCAAACGGATTCCGAGCGTCCATGTGCTCGTTGCGAAAGAACTCGAACACGCTACCATGAAAATCGTTCGAGCCCGACTTCGACACCAGGTTGACCTGCCCGCCCGCGCCGCTGCCGGACTCAGCAGAATAAAGCGTGGAGTTGACCCGGAATTCGGCAATCGAATCGGTGCTGATGACCAACCGTAGCGCGGCTTCCTGGCGGGGGTCCTTGACGCCTGTGGCGTCCAGACCATCGAAAGTCCAGTTGTTATCGTCGCGGGCGCGGCCCACGAACCGGATCGACTGCTGATTGCCCTCCCCGGTGTTGATCGCTCCAGGCGCCAAAGCCATCAGGCTGGCCCAATGGCGGCCGTTTAGCGGGATATTCCTCATGTGCTGCCCGCCGATCACGGTGCCGACCACAGCCGAGGTACTTTCGAGCGGCGCCAGTGCAGCTTCCACGTTGACGCTCGTTTCCACGCTGCTCAGTTGCATCTCGATGTTCAAGGTGCGGTTATCGCCAACACCTAACTGAACATCTTTGTATGCAACAGTGCGGAAACCCGCCTGTGTAGTGGTTACGGAATAGGTACCAATGGGAACCAGGGAGAAATTGTAGCTGCCGTTCGTTCCCGTTTGCACTTCACGCCGGAGCCCGGTTTCCTTCGATAGGATTTCCACTTTGGCGCCGGGCACCACCGCGCCGCTGCTGTCGTACACGCTACCCAACAAAGTTGCTCGATCGAGCTGGGCCGAAAGTTGGGACCCCACTCCCAAAATCATTAGAACGAGAAGGACTCTAGCAGCCACGGTGACCTCCCAGCGACACAGCATGGGTCGCTCTTGGAAAAGCCTTCCTCCTCACGCCAGGAGCGAAGGCGATGGCAATCGGGACCGGTCCGGGGCGGGCACACCGCTACCTGGAATCCGGCAAAAATTGTACAAGAACCCCAAGACTCTTCGGAGTCGAAGCCCAGATTTGTGAGAATCTTACGGCGCTGGCCCTAGCTTTGTCAAGGGATTTTTGGTTATACTGCCGACACTCTTATGTTCTGGGTAACCGTCCTGATCCGCTTTGCGATTATGGTGGTCTTGTTCGGCATCCTGCTTTTCGGCTCTGCGGGATGGTTCGATATTCCCGCGTTTTGGACCTACCTCTTCCTCCTCGCTGTCGCCCTGCCCGTCATGATGCGCGCCGCCGGACCCGAGTTGATGCGTGAACGAATCAATCCGCCTCCGGGCGGCAAGGGTCAGCTTATCAGCATTCTCGCAATACCGATCATGTTTGCCCACCTCGTGATCGCAGGTCTCGACGTCAGCCGCTTTCACTGGTCCGACAGTGTGCCGGTACAGCTTCAGATCACATCCTTCGTTGTACTCGCCGTCGGCATGAGCATCTGGGGATTCGCGATGCATGAAAATAAATTCTTCAGCACGGTGATCCGAATACAGCGAGAGCGCGGCCATCGAGTCATCGACACCGGACCCTACCGCTTCGTCCGCCACCCCGGCTATGCCGCGGCATTCACCATTACAATGTGGAGCGGATTCGCACTCGGCTCGTGGTGGTCGGCCGCGCCTTCGGTGTTTGTGGCTTTGCCGTTCGTACGAAGAATTGTTCTCGAAGATCGCACCTTGCACGAGCAGTTAGATGGCTACAAGGAATACGCGGAAAGAGTACGCTATCGAATCGTGCCGGGCATATGGTAGCGACTGGTCGCTCGCTCAATCAAGCGCAATGGCCGGAAACTACTTGAGCTCTGGAATTTTCGGGATCAGCATTGATCTGAGGAATTTCGGAACCACGGATCTTACCATCCGGTTGCTGTTTGAAGACCCGATACCCGGGCCACCGCTTAATACCGGTGTCACGACGTTCGGCGCCTTCTTCCGCAAGGCTCCGGCTGGACTCATCTGTTCTTTGCGATCTCTCCTGGCGATCTGACTATGCTGGAGGGCGATGCGAACGCGGTACTGAGCAACACCACAGTGTTCCGCATTATCCAGAGCCCGGATCCTACCGCTGCTAGTCCCGTGGCAGGCGTCCTGGGAGTGGACAACATCACTGCCGTCGGTGAACCCAACAACCCAGTTCCAGAGCCCGCGACCGTTTTATTAGTTGGGTCGGCGTTGGTCGCGATCGGAGCGCGGCAGTTGCGACGCACCAGACAGTTATGACCGATCAATATCGAGGTATTCGGGAGGCACATCGTCTTCCGGAACTTGCCTGGTGCGGACGTCAGCCTCGTCGGGTTCGGGTACGTTTTCCACGCCGCTAATCACTTCGGCTTCAAAGGACTGCCCTTCTTCGACTAGTTCCTCGACGCTCTGCGGGCCAGCCTCGGCGACGTCTGACAGTCCTTGGGTATCACCGGACTGCCCAGCTGAACTCGGACCCGTACCCGGTTTTTTGGCCGGAACGGCGCGGTAAGTCGGAATTCCTTCTTCATGGTCCATATCGTGATTTGCCATGGCACTTTTTCGAGCACGTTACCTGCCAAGGCGGGCAACGCTGGAATGGGCATTCGGTTGCTACAGGCAGAGTATGAGTCGTTTATCCAGATTCTTCAAAAGTGGTGACACCGAGTTCGGCGTTTTCTATCCGAAACACTATCTTTTGGCTATCTTTCCGAACCTCGCGGAGGCTGATCGAGCGAAACAGGAACTCAGCATCGTCGGGCGAGTGGATGAGGACGTGATCTCTGCCTCGGGTGAGGAGGTGGTCCAGTTCGCCGACGAACACCTCGCCAAAGACGGGGTTTGGGGAATGTTGATGACGGAGCTCTCTCGAGCGATCGGAACCGAGGCGGCGTACGCCGAAAAGGATCTGGAGGCGGCGAAACAGGGGGCGGCGTTTGTAGCCGTACACTGTCCTGACGAGAAGGCAAAAACCGATGCGTGGAAAGTTCTCGAACCCAGGAAGCCTCTAGCAGCCCGCTACTACTCTTTTGGCGGAATTGAACACCTGACGGGCGAAGAGTAAGGCCGTTCAGCGCGCCCGATCCGAGTGGTGCACATATTCCGAGGGAGTCATAAAAACGCAACCCTTGGACTTGAGGAAGTCGATGATCTCGACGAAGCCGGCCCAGCGCTGGTCGTCCCACTGGTTCGGGTGACCTTGCAGACTGAGATAGCGTTTCGTGGCAGCAGAGCGTTGGTAGATCTCTTTGAACTTTGCCGCGTTGGTTACAAACGTTGGATTCTCAAGCGTCATTACTCGTTCAAGCACGAATTTCTTCGGGTCTGCTGACGGGACGGCGAAGAGGATCTTCAGCTCAGGAATGGCTTCGAGTGCCTTGGTGGTTTCGGCAACGGTTCCGGTCCAGTGCGGGCCGAAGGCTCTCAACTCGATTCCGAGTTTCTGCTTCGCGAGACGCTGCGTCTTTTCGAGCGCAGCCTGCTGCTCTATGACAGTTCCCTGCTCGAATTCACCGAACTTATCGGCCGCTTTGCGGTTACGGTAGCCGTGATTCCAGAATTCGATTGCGCCGCGGTTATTAAGTGATTTGATCCAGTCAAAGTAACTCGAGTTATCGCTTTCCAGCGAGTGGCCTATGATTCCAAACGAACCTTTCAGATTGTTCTTCTCAATGTAATCAGCGACGCGCTGCCAGCGCGGTGTAGTTGCGGTGACATCATCGAGTTTCAGGATGATCACCTGTGCTCCGGCCGCAAGGCCCACTGAACAGAATGCAGCAGATCCTAATATCGCGGCACGGCGGGTGATCTTCATTCGGGCCTCGGCAGTGCGAGCTTGGAATAGTCGTGCCCGATTTCGGCGCAGAGGGCTTCGACGGCGAGTTCGTGATCTGAACGGCCCGGCAAACCCGAGACGGTCACGCTGCCGATCACACCGGCACTGGCGACAGTTATGGGAAATGAGCCGCCATGCGGGGCGAAGTCAGAGTGATCCAGTCCGTGCTTTTCCAGCATGGTCATGTTCAATTTCTTCAGTTCCAGACCGACATGCAGGGAACTGCGATGAAAACGCGCGACCAGATTGCTCTTGCGGCGAACCCATTCGACATTATCGGGGGATGTTCCAGCGAAAGCCGTGTAGAACAGGGGCTGGCCGAAGCGGCGCACGTCAAACACTATCGAGAGATTGCGCGCCAACGCAAGCTCACGTACGCGCATACCGAGACGCCACGCAGCATCCTCATCAAAGTGAGCGAACTGCAGCGTACGCTCCTGAACAGCAATCATTTGGATATCTAGATCTAAAGCCATTTCTGACAATGATACCCGGAATGTGCCGCTGGCCGCCAAGACGAAACGCGATTCCTATTTAGGAGACTTCGGAACATACAGCAACTCGCTCACGCAACCACCGCTCGGCATTTTGATGCGACGCGGAGCGATAAGCGAATGTGGACGCGCTCCTTCGAAATAGTCGTCGTCGCCGAATACGGAAAGGGTGTATTCGCCGGCACTCAAGCCGTCAAACACAAATCTGCCCTTGTCGTCTATCGCCCCAAGCCGGCGGGTATGGCCGGATTCGAGAATGATTACGACATCCTCAGTCAGCTTGGAAACTTTGTTCCAAAGCCTGGGAGTTTTTAGGTCCGCTTCAGCACCAGTAACCCAGCCGTAAAGCCGGCCATTTGCCGCACCACCATACTTTACAAAATGTAGGTAGGCGAGATCCTCCCCTGCATTTGTCAGGCGCTGTGTGTGCGAGCAGGCGCTTGCATGGAGGCGCCCTTGCTCGTCCAAACCGGCAAACACGAGGTAAGTCCCACCCTTGTCGAAATAGGCAGCACAGGAACTGAAATCTGTCCATACATCAACAGCGGCGTGGTTCGATCCCTTGAAGGTTTCATCGACACGAAATCGAATCCGTTTGCCATTCTTCCACATTCTGTTGAGGACAGCATCGAGTTCGGTTCGGCTTTCCGACTTCGCTACTTGGGACTTGTAGGGCTCCGGCACGATTTCGCTGTACACATCCCGCAGTTTCCGCAGGCCCTCAGGGGACTTGTCATTTTCCAGGCGCTGCCATTCCTCGTCAGAAACTGCTCCCCCAATCGCCTGGCCGTATCACCCAACCACGGCTCGAAATCCGGATCCATCGACTCCACCCGACCAGCAAATACGATTGTGCTCTTAGAAAACGCCTCACACGGCGATGCCACAGGAAGACATTTACAGCCCAGCGCCGCCGGAGGCGCTGCGAGGAGAATTAGCAACAACAGAGAGCACCACGACACCACGCGTGTCGCCCGGCATGAGTCTGAAGAGATCATATGATCACAGTAACGCTAAATGACCAGCGCGGGCGCGGTTCGCTGCAAGTGGAAGCGACACGAAGCAAAGTATTCCCTTGACATGGCAGCAGAACACCACTATGAAGATATTAGGTGTCATTTCTCCTCAGGAGCTCCCCGAATGCACTACTCCCGTCGTGTTCTGCTAAGCCTCGGCTTGACTTCAACTCTTTTGCCGGAAGACAAAGCTGACGCAAAGAAAGCTACACTTCAAGGCCGGGTCATCAACGCGGTCACCGAGGAGACGATCCAGGACGCCAAAGTTACTCTCGTGCCGCCGGGGGCACCCGTTCTTACTCCCGGTGCTGCGGCGGTCGGGGAAATTTCCGTCCTTAGCGACATTGAAGGCAACTTCACGTTCAAAAATGTTGCTCCGGGCACTTATTCACTCTCAGCCCAAAAAACTGAGTTTGAGAAGAGTGACTACGCGGCTAGAACGCCTGGAACTACTGGGACGCTGTTAACAGTGGCAGCTGGACAGCTTGTCAAAGAGCTGTCCTTGAAGCTTGTACCGCAGGGTTCAATTTCCGGCCGGGTGTTCGATGACAAAGGCGAACCGGTGTCCAGGGCATCGGTGCAGGTTTTTCGGGAGCGCATGTTACGCGGAAAACGGCAGTGGATGATCTGGGGTGGTCGGATGTCAGATGACGATGGGAGTTATCGCCTTCCAAGAATGCCGCCTGCTAAATACATCATTGGGGTTACGCCGCCAACTTCCCGCACTACGGTGCCTCGATTGGACCCGCAAAACCCTCAACCCGAGACTAGTCTTGTTAGAGTTTACTATCCAGGAGTTAACGAGCCGTCACAGGCACAGAAACTCTCACTCGGCCCTGGCTCCGAATTGGGTGGCTATAATCTCTGGCTGCGTCAGGATGGAGTCGTGCGTGTAAGATGCACAGTCATTGACGGCATTACTCAAACACCCGTAAAGCATGCACTGGTGGCACTACTACGCCGGGACGCACCTACTTTTGGCGTAAGGCGTGTGTCTGTCCGGAATAAGAGAGGTGAATTTGAGTTCGCGAACGTGGAGCCGGGCACTTACGACCTGTGGGCCAGCGTCGTCAAGGGTCCGGAAGAGATTTTGATGGCGACGGCGCCTGTATCTGTAATTGACCGCAGCGTAGACCTTGAGGTTGTGCTTACGCTGGACCCATGCCACTCAATCGAGGGCTCTGTAGTACTGGAAGCTGAGCCGAAGGCGAACCTTGAAGCCATGCGCATTACGTTGATTCCACCCCAGGTAATGGCAGTCGTTATTGATTGGGAGGTGTCCCGGTGCTCCTGTTCTGAAGAATCGTTCATTCACTATAAACGGCGTGTTTCCCCACGATTTCGAGATTAGTGTTTATGGCAGTCCTCCAGATACTTACGTAAAGTCCATCTGCATTGGTGATCAGGAAGTTAAGGTTAGGAAGCTTGACTGGCGTGACGGCGTGCCCGCTGGCCCGATGTTAATCACGCTTAGCAAGGGCGCTCAGTTGTTTGGCATCGTGGAACACAAGGAAGGGAAACCGCTCCCCGGTGCAAAGGTAGCTCTCGTTCCTGAAGACGAGGCCAGACGGAGGCAGACGGCCAGCTATAAGATAGCATCGTCGGACCAAGCCGGTGTCTTCAGATTGCGGGGCATTCCTCCGGGCGAGTACAGAGCCTTTGCCTGGGAGAACGTCCAATATGGCGTTTATGAAGATCCCGAGATCTTCAAAACTATCGAGAGCGCCGGAGTTAAACTGAAGCTCGGAGAGGGAGAAGCGCAGACAATCAGGCTGGAGGTGCTTCCTGCGCCGCCAGAAATCTAGAGCATGAACGAAAGCGAGTTTCGCGAGGCGCTGCGGTCGGGGTTGGGACGCACCATTCTCTATGCCCGTGATAATGATGTCTCCGCGTTCAAGGATGTAATCCTTGATGCCTGCCTGCACTGCTACTCAATCGACCCACAATGCGAAGGCACACGGTCGCCTTTCATGCTTGAGCGATGACTGGGACGCTGTGCAGCGTTTTCGATTCGCTTCCTATCTGACGATGGATGGAGATGGTCGGGCGAGGCAAGCCATGTACGAGAGCTTCAATCCGGGTCCGCGCATGGCTGAGGAGACGGGCATCGATTTCGTTCAGATTGACGGGCTCAAGGGATTCCTCTTCGTAGCTGAGAAATTGGGTGCGCTGCTGATAGCCAAGCCGGATGAAGTGAAAGTGAACAAAGGGGGTTCCTCTGGCATACGACGGAAATCTTTGGCGAAGAGAAATCGGGAAGAGGACCGCGAGGTTCGGCACGGGCTCGGCATGGATCTTAGGAACTTTTGGAAAAAGCACCCCAACAAGGCGACGGAAGTCGGAATGTTGCTCACAGTATATGAGAATTCACCGTGTTCGGAATGCCGCGAGTTCGCGCTCACTCGCCTGATTAAGTTGAAGGCTTTGCCAAAACATATACGAGAAGAGTGCGCCTACGACTCAAATGAAACCATCCGTGAATCAATCGCTGGCGCGCCGCAGGTTCCATAATCCTCTCAACTCTAATAAACTCTGAGAGGATGTTACGTGCAGTTGTACTCTCACTCGTTCTTGCGATCGGTTGCGAAGCGCAGATCGTAGTTTCCCCGGCCGCCGCGCCGCTAGAGAAATTCGCAGCCGCAGAGCTGGCTAGCTATCTTTCAAAACTCTATCCGGGGCTGAAACAGCTTCCGCATATTCTCGTCGGCACGGTGAAAAGCAATCCTGAAATAGGACGCTACGTCGGGCGCGAGAAACTCGAAAAGCCCGAAAGCTTCGTCGTCACGCACAATCGCAATCTCGGCATCATCGCTGGAGCCGACGCGCGCGGTACGCTCTACGGTGTTTATGCGCTGCTCGAAAAACTGGGCTGCGGATTTTATCTTTCCAACGATTCCCTGCCCGCTCCACGCCAGACTTTCAGCTTCGATGCCTGGCAATTATCCGATGCGCCGCTCTACGCGGATCGTATGGTTTTCAACTGGCACAACTTCCTGAGCAGCGCCTCCACATGGGAGCTTGGCGATTGGCAGCGCTATATCGATCAATCCACCAAGATGCGTTACAACACCTTGATGGTGCATGCCTACGGCAACAACCCGATGTTCACGTTCCGCTACAACGGGCAGGAGAAGCCGGTCGGCTATCTCGCGACCACGAAGAGTGGACGCGACTGGGGCACGCAGCACGTCAACGATGTTCGACGAATGATGGGCGGAGAGATTTTCAAGGACCCGGTGTTTGGGGCGAGCATCGCCAAGGTCGCGGATGACCAGCGCGCCGCGGCGGCAATCGGCCTTATGAAGCAGGTCTTCACGTATGCGCAGCAACACGGCATGGGCATTACCTTCGCACTCGACGTAGACACCGTATCCGCCAACCCGCAGAATATCGCCAATACCCTGCCCGCCAGTGCGCGCCTCACCGATGGCAAGTTTCAATTGGTTAATCCCGAGACGCCTGAGGGCCATGCGTATTACAAGTCGCAGCTCCAGCAACTGCTCGCGCTGTATCCGCAGATCACTCGCCTGGCGGTTTGGTCGCGCACCGGTGGCACGCCCTGGCGCAATCTGAAACTGAGCGATCTGCCGCAGAACTGGCAGTCCGAATTCAATTCCATTCTGGAGAAGAAATCCTGGCTGAAGGAGGACAAGTCCGCAGTCGGAATGTTTGCTGTATCGAAAATCACCCGCACCGTTCGCAATGTGTTGCGCGAAGTCGGACGCTCTGACATCGAACTCGCCTTCGGATCCTGGAATCTCACTTTCGTGCGGACGGCCGATGCTTTCATGCCGCGTGAAGCCACGATGATTCCGCTCGATTGGGGTACCATTTTCGACACGCAGAAGGGTCTCGATGAATTGCGCATGGAGGAACCCGGACGCAAGCTGATCCCGATCATCTGGGCACATCACGACGACCGTACTTATATAGGCCGCCCGTACACGCCGTACAACGGCCTTTCGACGCTGCTGAAAGAACGCAAGTCGAACGGCTTCGGCATCATCCACTGGACGACTCGCCCGCTCGATATGTATTTCAAGAGCTCCGCGGTGCAAGTCTGGAGCGCGACCGCCAACCAGCCGCTCCGCCAGACCTGCGAGCAGATGGCGGCCACTTCCTTTGGCGCATCCGCAAAAGCTACTGGCGCGGATTATCTGCTGAGTTTCGTGACGGATGGCCCGATGTTCGGCCGCGAAACTTCAGACCGATTCATTGACGTCGCATTGAAAGAGCCCGAAGCAGTGATCGCGAAGGCACGCGAGCGCATCGCGAAACTGGCGCGCATCAATGAAAGTGAAAGCCTCGCTTACTTCCGCGGCTACGAGGAGTTTATTCTCGCCTTTTTCGAGAGCCACGCAGCGTGGGAACGCGCACAGCAGGCGCTCAAGCGTGGTGCCATCCCCGAGGCAACAACCGAGATCGCGAAGTGCAACGCAGAATCCGTAATTAAGAAATATGTGCAGTCCGCTAAACAGGGCCAGATCAGCCGCGGCGAGGAAGCGCTGATCGTATCGCTCAACCTGCGCTGGTTGCCGTACGTCGTGTCATTGAGGCAGGCTCTGGCGCTCGAACCCGTGCGCCTGAAGTTCGGACCCACGCAGCACGAAGCGCTCGCGCAAGGTCCGGGCCATAATACGTTTCACTTCGACGCGCAGCGCCAGGTCTGGAAGACCCTCGGCGAAAAGGAAACCACACGTCCCACCTATGAATTCTCTGGCGAGACCGGCGTTCGTTTCGACCAGCCCTTCAAAATACGTCTTGCCCCGATCACCGGCGACAAACTGATTCCCGGTGCATACCGCGTGCAACTGCGACTGCTTGATCGCGAACCGGCCACCGTCGAATTTCTTGGCAAGAGCACGCGGCTTACCGGCACTAACCGGATCGTCACAGTGGAGCAAGCCGCAACCATTAACAACGGATTTCTCGAATTGGAAATTCGCCCGACCGGCGGCACGGTTTATCTATCCGGCGCCGTGCTGTTGCGCTAACATTGAGATCGCTCATGAAAACCAGATATCTAGCTCTAGTGCTCGCACTCCTGATTGGGGCCGCGCCTGCGCTGCCCCAGTTTGTCGATACACCTGATAAGCGCGACAAACGGCTCGAATGGTGGCGTGATGCGCGCTTCGGCATGTTCATCCATTGGGGCCTTTACGCTGTCCCGGCTGGGGAATGGAAAGGGCAAGCCTATCGCCGGCATCGGCGAATGGATCATGAACCGCGCCAAAATCCCGGTTCCCGAATACGAGGCACTCGCCAAGCAGTTCAACCCCGTGAAGTTCGATGCCGAAGCGTGGGTCAAGCTGGCCGCGGACGCGGGCAGAAGTACATCGTCGATCACTTCCAAGCATCACGACGGTTTTGCGATGTACAAGTCCAAAGCGTCTCCAAATACAACATCGTCGACGCCACGCCATTCAAGCGCGACCCAATGAAGGAACTTGCCGCGGCGTGCAAGACGCCACGGCATCAAGCTCTGCTTCTACTACTCGCAGGCGCAGGACTGGCACGATCCCGACGGCGCGGGCAACACCTGGGCTTACCCTGACGACGCCAAGAAGGATTTTGCGAAGTACTTCAACGAGAAGGTCAAGCCGCAGGTTCGCGAGATCCTGACGCAGTACGGTCCGATCGGTATGCTCTGGTTCGATACTCCGCAGAAGATCACGAAGGAACAGAGTCTCGAGTTCGCCGAATTTTGTGCACTCGATCCAGCCCGATGCCTGGTGAGCGGCCGCGTCGGCCACGAAGTCGGCGATTACGCAACATGGGTGACAATCAGATTCCGGCCCGGGTGCTGGATTATGATTGGGAGACTCCGGTCACGCTGAACGACACCTGGGGCTTCAAGACGGATGACAACAACTGGAAATCGACCCAGACGCTGATCCGCCAACTCACGGACGTCGTCAGCAAGAACGGCAACTACCTGCTGAATGTCGGGCCGACCGCGAGGGCATCATTCCGCAGCCCAGCGTCGATCGCCTGCGCGAAGTCGGCAAATGGATGAAGGTCAACAGCGAGGCAGTTTATGGCGCGAAGCCGAGCCCGTTCCCGTACGAATTCGAGTGGGGCGCGATCACGACCAAGCCCGGCAAGCTCTATCTGAACGTGATCGATTGGCCGAAGGGCGAGTTCATGCTGTACGGCCTCAAGAGCAACGTCAAAGTCGGCCCGCCTGCTCGCCCAGCCCAATACGCCGCTGAAAGTCACGCAGATCGCACAAGGGTGATCTGTACGAACTGCACATCAAGCTTCCGGCAACCGCGCCCGACAAAGACGTCAGCGTCATCGCGCTCGATATCGCCGGCAAACCTGACGTGCAGCCCGGCCTGATGCAGCAGCCCGATGGTGTCGTCCGACTTTCGCCGATGTTCGCTAAAGAGGATGCGACCCGCAAATTCAACGTCGATCGCGCGCGGCGTAACGAATCGCTGGGTCAAGCCGGAAGGCAAGCTGGATTGGGACTTCGACTACTTCAAGCCCGGCACATACAACGTCGTGTTAGTGACCACCGAAACCCGTGCAATCCGCGGGGGCGACGCCTGGGAAGGCGGCCACGTCGTCAAAATCAAGGTGGGCGGCAACGAACTGACGGGCCACGTCGATAAAGGCGAGCACGTCAAGAACGAACGCAACCCGCGCTGGAAAGACGTCCGCACAACTGTCGGTCAAATAAAGCTGGGCAACGCCTCCAAAGCAACGCTCAGCCTGCAAGCCGAGAAAATTACGGCAACCAACAACCTGGGGCTGACGCTCCGCTCAGTCGAGCTAGTGCCAGTAAAGTAGATAATGCGCGACCTTGAGGATATATCTTTCAAGGTCGCGACTTTATCGCGTCCAGAAATATTCCCGCCACACGCCGCCCATCATACTGCTTCACCCGCTCTTTTCCGATCGCACACAAACGCTCCCGCTCCCGTGGATCGCAGTACAACGAGTAGATTCCGTCAGCCAGGGCAACCGCGCTATTCGGATCAACAAGAAGTCCTTGCGGAATCACCTCAGGCATGGCAGCGGCGCGCGCCGCCACGATCGGCAGACCCGCACCCATCGCTTCCAGGAACACAATCCCGAATCCTTCCTGAATGCTCGGCATACAGAACATGTCAGCGCGACCATACTCGCCACGCAGTTCGTCGAAGCTCAGCCGACCCAAAATCTTTACGTTGGAAGGAACCGGACCGGCTTCCCCGCCCAAGCCCACAATTCGAATTTCGAGATCCGGGATACGTGACGCCAGCAGTTCCGCCGCTTTCAGCAACAGCGGTACTCGCTTGCGCGGATACGCGCGGCAGACCGACAACACCGTGAATCTATCCGATTTACTGCGGACGATCTGCCAGCGATCCAGATCGATCGGCTCCGGCACTACGACCGGCCTCTTAGCCACGCGATAGAGTTTCTGGATCTGCCCTGCGGAATACTCGCTGCACGTGATCACGAGATCCGCCCGATGGACGTTTCTGCGTTCGCAGGCAGCCTGCATGGAAAGCAGTGCGCGCGTCACGCCGCCCTCGTAGCGCAACTCATCCGCGATTACGCCTTTGATGGCCGCGATGTGTGGCACGCCACGCGGGATGCGATAGCCGTCCATGTCGAAACCGACAACGGCATCGTAGCCGCGCCAATCGCGCAACCGAAGCTGTTCATTGAACAGCAAGCGTCTCAGCGTGATATTGGGCAGCCACTCGCCCGGCGCAATCACGTTGACCTGCACGCCCTGCGCCTGAAGACACGCTACCAACGTCTGCATGCCCACGTAGGTTCCGCTCCCCCGCGAGGCAGACTGCGGAGTAGAGGTCAGAAAAGCGAGTCGCAAATTCTATGGTACTCGAACGACCATTACGCCGACCTGTTTACGATCGGAATCGAAACAGACCGCCGCGATGCTGTTGGCTTTCGGATTTGTATCCTGGTACACCGTGGGGACTTGCTGACCACCGCCGCCACCGGCACCCGGCACTGGCGCAGCGGCAGGCACCGCGCCAACCCACGTGACTCCAGCCGGATTCGGAACCAGGACAAGTTCCTTCGTCATCAGGTCATAGATCATGTACTGCGTTCCAGCCCCACCGGGCTTGTTCCCACGCGCTACCAACTTTCGCGTGGCCGGCATAATTTCCACCAAGGTCACGCTATTAAACCCTTCCGGGACAGGGAGGATTCTGGTTTCCGCGTTCTCCAGATCAAAAACAACAAAGCCCTCGTCACCCACCACAGTTCGCTGACCCATCGCCACAATCAAACCCATGGCAGGAACCAGCCGTTGGCCGGCGAAACTGGTGATACCGGGCGGCAACTGCAGGCGCGATGCGGAGGCGGTAACGCCATCCAGCACGAGCAGCGTGTCCGCGAGCTGCCGACCGGCTACGTTCGAGCCGATCAGGTAATCGTTCATGTCCGTGACGCTCGTTATGTTCACGTGTCCGGCGCCTGCCAGCGGCACAGCATCGATTCGTTGATTGTTCAGATCAACAGTCAAATAGCCCAGCGCATCACACTGCTGCTTGAATGTGTTCTCTGCCACATTCGTAACCATTAGCGCGAGCCGCCGGGACAGTTCCAAGCTGTACAGCGGCAGGCTTGAGGTGCACGTTGCCGCAAAAACCTTTTCCGGAAACTCGAGGGCCTTCTCGCCTTCAGCATTCGTGAAATTGAAAGCGACCAGTGCGTCAGCGGAGTTGTCAGCTTTGCGCGAAAGCACGTAATAAACCCGCGTGTTTGCGTCGTAATTTGCGGATACGCGGAAGCGTACAGCCGCAGCCGCGCCGCCACCAGGCTGATTGGCTGCAGCGGTCGTAACCGGACCGACCAGTGGCAGAAAACCATCTGGGAACTCGCGCGTGGAGACAATTCGGTTCTGTTGATCCAAAACGGCGAGCTTGGCACGCTTCGGCTGATTGGGATCATCGCCGACGATAACCACGAATCGATTTTGAATCGTTCCAATACGTCCGGTAAGCACATGGTTGAGACCATCGCCCAGATCCACGGCAACAGGGTTATTCGCTGCCCCAGCACCAGGGCCTGCTCCGCCGGCTGCAGCGCCGCCACCCGCTCCCACGACAACGTCGCGAACTTCTCCCGTCATCACATCGATGCCCAGAGCTTTCGCAGGGGTTCCCGGAATCACCGCGACCACAGTATCGCCCTGTATGCTCGTCAGGTTGGCTGCGCTGCCGGAAAGTGTAGCCTCAAGGGGCTGTTCAATCGCTGGATTGAAAATGCGCACCTTCGAACTCACAGGATTGGGAGCGTCTCCTTCGGGCGGTCCAACAAAAGCCGCCAATGCTGTACCATCCTGCACCGCAACGACGGGCGTAACTAAGTTCCTGTTTCCTGAAGTGATGCAGTCTGGCACGGCCGCTGAGGACTTCCGGGTGAAATCGAAAACATACGTTGGATAACAGCCGCCTGCATCGCGCGCACCATTCGCGACAACGTAGCCGGCGTTTAGATCAGATCCCGTGATGGCGCGCAGATCCGCACCTTCAGGCAGATTGAGGAATTGTGTCTGGAGTTCCGAGCCTTTGCCATACGTCAGTACATTGGCTACGCGCGCTCCAGCCACCAGATACAAAACATCGCCCAGCTGCGCGCCCGTCGGCACTTCCACTTTCACATCAAACTCACCGACACGCTCTGGGGAGAGCACTGCATCCACGGTCGCGGGAATACCGCCGACATACGCGCGCACACCCGCTTTCAATCGTCCGGTCAAATCCGCAGGACCTGCGACACCGGCATCCATATCGACTTCCACATCGCCGAGTCCGGTCGCCGAGAGCGTCATCAGCGAACCAGCTGTCGTGCTCGCCGCCTCACCGTATCCCGTGTCACCTGCCGATCGAATGCCCGGCTCCGCGGCACGCAGGAAAAAGCGTGCCTGACGACTGCGTCCGCCAGGGCCTTCCACCATCAGCGCCGTAAGCACAGTTCCCCCGCCAGGATTCAGACTCCAGGGAATCTGCGCCACGATGCGTCCGGGCGTAACCGAGAGCAGTGGAATCGCCACGTTTCCCATCAGCACCTTGACCCCGGCGAGTTCGGTCGGCAACGGTGTACCCGTCGCGACGGCACCCTCGGGCGGGCCGAGGTTGATCCCGGTAATCCAAACCAGGCCTCCGGGCGCGACCGTAGTGGGCGCGGGTTGCTGTGTGAACGCGTTGATCACGCCGCGTGGATTGATCACCGGACCGGTCGGAGCCTGAGCAAATAGTGCGGATACGCAAAGAGCAGGTGCTGCTAACCAGATGGGGCGCATAAGATCTCTAACACAGCATACCCCAGGATGTTTCAATGTTCGTCTTTTTTCAGCGACTTGAAGCGTGTTTCCAGCTTTTCGGCTTCCTTCTCCCGGCCCATTTGGCGCAGTGCTTCGGCGTAATCCAGCAGCATTCCCGAAATCTGATTTGCGCGCGGATCGGCCGGTTTCTCCGCGGCCGGCCCTTTATCAGGCGGTAGCGCCGGACCTTGCACAGGTGGACCAGGCGGCTGATCCAGAATCAGCATGGCAAGCTGATAACTATCGGAGGCTTCTGCAAACCGCTCTTGAGCGCTGTGCAGCATCCCCATGTTATGCAGACTATCGGTGTAAAGCTTTTCGCGAATCGCACGCGACTGCAAATACAGTGGCTCAGCCTGATCGTACTTCTGCTGTGCGGCATAGACATAACCGAGGTTATCCAGGCTCGTGGCCACCAACGCGTGATCCGGTCCCAGGTTATTCATCCAGACGAACAAAGCGCGCTCATACAATGGTTCAGCCTCCGCAAATTTCTTCTGGCTGTTATAGGCTCGCGCCAGATTGTCGAGCGAGGGTGCGACCTCCGCCGCAAACGGACCAAGCTGATTCTCGCGGATTGACAGCGCGCGCCGGAAGGGATCTTCCGTCAACGCGTGCTTGCCCTGTTCCCGATAGACCATGCCGAGATTATCGAAAACGCCCGCCAAACTCAGGTGCTCGGGCCCCAGATTCTTCTGAAGAACGTCCAGCGCGCGCTTGTGATGGTCCTCCGCGAAGCTCCACTCTTTCTGCGACGCGTAAAAGCGTGCGAGCCGATTGAGTTCCCATCCGACATCTATATGACCGGCGCCCTGATTCTGGATCCGTATGGACAGGCAGCGCGCCAGCAAGTCACGCACCTCGCTGTTCCGGTTGAGAGTCTGTATTGTTCGCGCCAAATAGGACAGCGCCGGCAGCAAATCCATGTGAGCCGGACCACGCTGCTGCTCTAGAATCTCTAGCGCCCTCCGCGAAACCCTTTCAGCCTCCGACAGCTTCATTTGAGCCAGATAGATCCCGGCAAGGTCGTAGAGATGCGGAACAAGCGCCGCGTCGTGCGTGCCCTCATGTTCACGCGTAGCCAGAACACCGCCGAACAGCGCTTCAGCTGCGGCGTAGCGGCCGAGCTGAAATGACGCCCGAGCCTCGACGCGCATTCGCTCCCATTCCGGCGTTTGCGCAGCCAGCCCAACGGACGTACATAATATGGCTAGAAAGACACTGCAAATACGGGGCAATTAAGCCTCCTTCTTGCGTACTCGCTATAATAGACTCAGTTTCTCCCGAATGAGTTCCACACCGCTTACCGCGGGTTCAACCCGAGCCAAGATGGCTGCTTCACCTGCCGCACGAGCCGGGTTGCTTTCGCTCGTCCTGCTTTCCTGCGGACACTTCTTCATAGACCTGTACTCTTCCGCGCTCGGCGCCTTTCAGCCGCTCCTGCTCGAAAAGCTCGGGATGACGCTGACGCAGGCGGGCCTGCTGGGCGGTGCCATGGTTTTCGCATCGTCCGTCACGCAGCCGCTCTACGGTTTCCTGTCAGACCGCTACCACACCAAACTCTTCGCAGCGCTCTCGCCCGCATTGGCTGGCATATTCATCTCTGCCTTCGGCTGGGCTCCTTCGTTTGGCTGGTTGCTGGTGATGGCTGTTATAGGCGGCACCGGAATCTCCGCCTTCCATCCGCAGGCTTCCTCGCGCGCCATTCTCGGACTGCCCGGCAACAAGGGCAAATGGATGGCGATCTTCATCAGCTCGGGTTCGCTCGGGATGGCTGTGGGCCCAACTTACTTCACGACCTTTCTGTCGCGCTGGGGCCTGCATCTGACTGCATGGGCCGCCGTACCCGGGGTGCTCTGCAGTGTCCTCCTTCTTGTGCTTCTGCCGAACATCAGCAAACCGCAGGAGAACGTCCGCCACAAACTGGATTGGACGCCCATCATTAAGGTATGGAAGCCGCTGAGCATCCTGTATTCCACCGTCTTCATCCGCTCCATCGTGCAGATCACGTTCGCGCAAATGCTGCCCTTATACCTGCATCGCGAGCGCGGCTTTACGCTCGCTGGATCGAGCTACGCACTGACGCTGTACCTGACTTCCGGCGCAATCGGCGGATTCCTGGGCGGACACCTTTCGGACCGCTTCGGCGGACGCACCGTAATCCTCATATCGATGCTTGCGTGCATACCTTTTCTGGGGCTGTTCTTCCTCACCGAAGGCACTCTGTCGCTGGCCGGACTGGCACTCGCAGGGTTAACGCTACTCTTTACAGTTCCGGTGAATGTCGTTATGGCGCAGGAACTTGTACCTGGACAATCCGGCACAATCTCTGCGCTGATGATGGGTTTCGCGTGGGGCACGGCCGGCATGATTTTCATCCCGCTGACCGGACTCATCGCGGACCACTTCGGCCTCCAGGTCGCCCTGGGCATCCTGACTTTCTTCCCCATCATCGGCTTCCTGTTAACTCTCAAACTTCCTAAAGGACTGTGACCGTGACCACGAGCAACAAGGCAATCTGCTTATTGAGCGGAGGGCTCGATTCCTCCACCTGCCTCGCTTACGCCCAGCGTGCTGGCTTCGAATGTTACGCGTTATCTTTTGATTACGGCCAGAGGCATAAGGTGGAACTTGATGCCGCTGCGCGGATCGCCAAACATATGGGCGCGGTCAGGCATGTTGTTCTCCCGGTCAATCTGCGCGTGTTTGGCGGCTCAGCACTCACCGACGATATCGCCGTTCCCAAGGGTCGCTCCAACGAAGCCATGGGCTCGGGCATCCCGATCACCTACGTGCCCGCGCGCAACACGATTTTCCTTTCGTTCGCGCTCGCCTGGGCCGAAGTGCTCGAAGCCTCGGACGTGTTTATCGGCGTCAACGCGATTGACTACTCTGGCTATCCGGATTGCCGTCCGGAGTACATCGAGGCTTTCGAGCGCATGGCCAACCTAGCCACCAAGACCGGCGTCGAAGGGCGCACGAAGCTAAAGATCCACACCCCTCTCCTGAAACTGAGCAAGGCGGGTATAGTGGAACTGGCCAGGGAACTCGGCGTCGATTTCGCACTGACGCATAGCTGCTACGATCCGGATGAGCAGGGTCGTCCCTGTGGAAAGTGTGATTCGTGCCTTCTGCGACTGAAGGGCTTCGCGGAAGCGGGCATCATCGATCCGTTGAACTATACATCGTAAGCTGATGATTCGTATATCTGAAATCTTCTATTCCGTGCAGGGCGAGGGCATCCTCAGTGGGACTCCGGCAGTCTTCGTGCGCACCAGCGGCTGCAACCTGCGTTGTGTTTGGTGCGACACGCCTTACACGTCCTGGGCGCCGGAAGGTGACATGATGAGCCTCGATGCCATTGTTGACACCGTCCTCGCGCACGGCGCGGATTACGCGGTCGTCACCGGGGGTGAGCCAATGCTGCTGAGCGAGACCGTCGATCTGACCGCACGGCTCAAAGCGGCCGGCATGCACATCACCATCGAGACAGCGGGTACAGTCTTCCAACCAGTGACGTGTGACCTGATGAGCATCAGTCCGAAACTGGCGAACTCGACTCCGCACGAACGCGAAGGTGGACGTTGGGCCGCGACACACGAACGCTTGCGTTTGCAACAGGATGTGCTCACAAAGCTAATGAGCAACTTTGCCTACCAGCTCAAATTCGTCGTGCAGTCGCCACAGGATCTTCCGGAGATTTTGGACCTCGTACGAGACTTAAAAGCCGAGCGCTCACAAGTAGTCCTGATGCCTGAAGGAACCAACGCAACGCTCCTGCGCGAACGAAGCCTCTGGCTAGTGGACATCTGCCGAGAACACAAATTCCGCTACAGCCCCCGCCTGCACGTAGACCTCTGGGGCGATCGCCGAGGAGTCTAACGCCTGAGGCGCGCCGCAGACTCACACCCTATCCCAGCACCAAAACACCCAACAACAATGTAATAATCGTCAGCGGCACGCCGGTTTTCGCGTACTCCCAAAAAGTAATCTCCACTGCAGGCCGCGCTTTCTGAATCACAATCAGGTTCGCAACGGAACCCAGAATCGTCAGATTCCCCGCCAGCGTTGACGACATCGCCAGCGTCAGCCATGCGCGGTTCTGATCCGCCAAGTGCGCAATGAACGGCTTAAAAACCAGCACGGCCGGAACATTACTGACCAGATTCGAGAGCACGGCAGAGATCGCACTGAGCACCGCAGTCCGCTCCAGATGGAACCCCGCCACCAGAGCCTGCGCGTGCCCTGCGACCAGCGTTTTCTCAATCCCAGCCACCAGCACGAACAGCCCAACAAACAGCACGAGCAGCGACCAATCAATCTCGCGATACACCTTTTCGGGCTTTACGCGGCGCGTAATCAGTAGCAGCGCCCCGGCCAGCAGCGCGGTTTTCGGCACCGGCCAGCCGACGAAAAACATCATAATCATTGCGCCGGATGCCAAAAGCGACTTCCACATCAGCGTGCGGTGGACGCGCACCGTGCGCTTCGGCGGTTCAACACGTTCCGTTGCGCGGAATTCGTGCCGATACAGAAACGCAATCACCACAATCGTGGCGAGCAATCCCAACAACGCAACCGGCGTCAACGCGGCCGCGAAATCCCGATACGGAATTCGCGAAAAACTCCCGATCATCATGTTTTGCGGATTGCCCGTGATCGTAGCCACGCTGCCGATGTTCGATGCCATTGCGACACCCAGCAAATAAGGCACAGGATTGCGACGCAGCGCGAGGGCGATCTGCAGTACAAGCGGCGTCAGCACCAGGCACATCGTGTCATTCACAAAAAACGCCGAGAAGACGCCTGAAACCAGCACGATCGCGCTGAGCAGCCCCAGCGGACTGTGCGCATGTTCCACCGTCCACTCGCTCACCAGCGTGAAAAAACCGGACAGCCGCAGATTTGCGACCACGATCATCATGCCGAACAGCAGCACCAGGGTGTCGTAGTTCACGGCATGGTAAGCCTCTTCGAACGTGAGAACGTTGAAGGATACCATCAAGCTGGCGCCGATGATTGCGGCTCCCGTGCGGTTGACGCGGAATCCAGGCAGGCGGCCGATCGCCAGCACGAGGTAGGTGCCAGCGAAAATCAGAATAGGCGCGATGGGCAACTTCTATTCTAAAGCCGCAAATCGCGGAAGCGATCCATCAGTTGGAAATCTGTGCGAACGGATTCGGGTGTTTCGCCTCGCTGTTCGATATTGACCGGGGCGGAGTTCCCGAGTTCAGCGGCCATCTCCAGGTACTTGATCTTGTCCGGATTGATGCCCATGATCCGGCAGCACGTCGCATCGACAGCTACCACATCGCTACCCATCACCAGCACGCCAGCCGCCTTGGGCGTACCTTGAATCGGCCCGTTGCCTTCCATCCCGATCACGCCATCGACGATCGCGAACGTGCGCCGGAATGTCTGATTGAGCGCCACAATCGATTTCTCAATGGCGAACACTCGCCCATTCCAGTGCAGGACATTCTTGGGCCAGCCGTAGATGCTGCCTGGTACAAGTCCGAAAAGATTTTTCATCGAGAGCGTCGCGCCCGCCCAGTGATGCGTTTTCATCTTGGCCAGCGAGACAACCAGATCCGCGCTAAGCAGCGTGCTCGAAAAGTACATACTCCCCAGGGAACCGCAATCTTCGACACGCGAAACATCGTCGCGATTGAGGTCCGTAAAGCGGTTTTCGAAACCCTTGATCACCGAACGGTAACCGGCTTCTTCCGCGAGCCCAAACGTATCGCGACGATGCCCAGGCCCTTCCCCGATGAGCACCTGCGCGGCGCCCAGCTTCTCGAACACTTCGACAGCCGCCGCAACAACCGCCGGATTTGTGTTGATCGCGGTGCCGGTCGAGAACTCGACAAAGTTCGGCTTCAGCAGCACACGCTTGCCTTTGACGTTGAGGCCGCATTGCGCGACACCGCGCAGCATGCAATCGACAAGATCCGTCGAATATGTGGCGGCTTTCACCACCGCGACCGCCGATTTGGCGCGCGGTCTTGCAGGTTCGCTGCGATTGCATCCGGTCGCTAGGGCGGCGGCCCCACCCACCATCAGTTCTCTGCGATTCATGTGCGCTCCGTTTTCAACAATGGCCATGTGCCACCCGGCGCGCCTATAGCTTGCAACGCAGTGAGCATTAGATCGCCAGGGGGCGCGGCTGGTTCCTTCGGCGGGGCGGTTTCGGGCAACACTCCATGCAGCCGCAATGAAATCTTAAGCCAGGCGCGCGCCAGCGGAGAAACCGGAGTCGGCCAGAACGACACCGCCCGATTCGTGACATGCCTTTTCACCCTGCAATCCCAGCACAGCCAAAGCAGTCAATTCCGGATACGATTCGAGATCGACGTCGAGCACGCGTTTGTTCCCGTAATTCCAACCGCCGTCACGGCAACGCCGGTTCAGCAGCATCTTCCTGGCAACATCGATTCGCGCACTCAGCTTTGCGTTAGTCCCGAACGCGGCAGCCTTGCGCAATGCGACCAGGGAGTGCGCCGTCGGCTCCACCCATGATGCGTTGCCGCTGCGCCACGGCCAACCACTGAGCGAATGATCCTGATCGACAGCCTGCGTGAAAATGCGATCGCGCAGCCTGTTCAGGAAGTCACCCTCCGCACCTGCGCTTCCGACAATCCAATCGACCCCGCGCTGAAAATGCTCGTCTTTCACGCCGCGCACGCAATGCAGAGTGATTGCGAGCGCGCTCGACCATGTCGGCTCGGCTACTTCAGCGCACGGACGCCACGCGCCGGATCGCAATTGCCAGGAGCGAACAAGCATCCACGCACGCTCCGCCTCAGGTTGTCCATGCAAGGCGAGCATGGCGTAGGCCGTCGGCTCCAGCCAGGATTTCTTACCAGGGAAATAGCCCCATCCGCCATCGGGATTCTGAGCGGACTTAAGGATTTCGATCTCCGAGAGCATTTGAGGATTATATCGACTCTTCCCCGTGCATTCATTAGCATGCATTACTGCCATTGCTAAACTGGTTCAGTGGACCGCAAAGAAGCCATCCGGCAATTCAAAGAAATTAAACCCCTTCGAGGAATTTTCGCACTGCGATTTACCGCCACTCCCAACATCTGGGTCGGCGCCTCGCCAAATCTGGGCGCCACGAAAAACGGACTCTTCATGTTTCTCCGCCAAGGCAGCCATCGCAACCCCGCCCTTCAAAGCGAATGGAACACGCACGGCGAACAGGCGCTTCAGTTTGAAATTCTGGAACAGATTGATGACGACACGCTGCCCATGGCAGTCCGCGACCTCTTGAAGGAAAAGCTCCGTCACTGGGCTAAGGAACTCAACGCGCAAACACTATTGCCCTAACAGGATTGCGAGTTGCTCGCCGATGCTGCGATCCAATTCAGCAATCCTGTTGTTGATCCGCACAATCTCAGGATTCAACGGTCGGCTGCGAGCACGAATCACAAGGCCGGTGCCGAGCAGCAGCACCAAGAGGGTCATCGAAATCGTGTCCTGCCGCGACTCGCCAAATATCGAACCCAGCAGCGTCAACGATCCCACGACCAGGAGAATCACTCCGCTTACCGGAGCGCAGCCGACTGCATCCGCGGAAGCAATACGAGTTCGCCGCACGGAGAGTTCATTCCGTTCCATTAGCATGCGTTCCACCGCAAGTTGTACCGGGATTTTAGTGGTGTCTGCAAGAATCACACTGGGCGGATCCAGCAGCTCGGTTCCACAATAGGGGCACGGAAACGGCTCGAACGCCGGCTCATGATCCAGTTGCGCCGCGCAGTTGGGACAAATCATTCGGCAAACGTCGCGGTTCGAAATGTAAACAATTGCGTTTCCCTAAGCTCGTAGCGCCGTTCCTCTTCCAAATAGAAGTGACGTGAAAAACGCAGGCCCAGGCACTCCTCTGAGCCTTGCGCTCCGCCAATGGGACGAATCGCGGGAACAATCGAAAATCCTATGATTGTGTTCCCGGAATATTCTACGCTGGTCTGAAGGCAGAGGTCCTGAACCTCGCTGAATCTGGCATGCACAATTTGATTGTATGGATGAAACGGCTCGCTTCCGTCCCAGTAGTTGTAATGTGCAAAGTCAATCTCGACGTCGAACACACCACTGCAACTCTGCCCGTGATCTTCATCCATACGATCACGGGATTCAATAACGATGCGTTTCATAAATCCATCGTGAAAGCCGTTGAAGTACTCGACCACTCTGGTGGCGTCCTCCACCGAAGCGACATCGAAGCTCGCTTGTGCACCCATCAGATATGAAACTATAGCAATCATGGCGATCGCTTGCCGGCTATACGTGCTAACCGCCGCGAAGGCTCCGCTCGCATTAGTGCTACGGCGCGGGCCCACCGGCTGGTGGCATCTTATGCAGTGGGACCTCGAAGCACTCACGCTCACCCCCGGAGCGTGGTTCCATGGGTATCTGTATCCGCGCCGTTGCGACATCTCCGCCGATGGTCGTCTGTTCGGTTACTACACGCTGAAAATGACGGGAGCCCACCAAGGCTGGCCCGATGCCTTCTTCGCAGTCTCCAAAGCTCCGTGGCTGCAAGCTTTGGCTGCCTGGAAAACATGTGGAACCTGGACATGGGGTTGCCAGTTTTTGGAAGGCGAGAAGCTTAGTATCCAGGCCGCCGTCGAACAGCAGCCATTTCACGGCACGTATCCACATCCGTTTTCTACTTCGCCAATGGGTACGGACTGGCCCAAGCGCGACGTGTGGAACGAAATGAAGCGCGGTTGGCTCTTAAGCGGTAACGATGATCCGTTGGTCGCGCCCCCGAGCCTCGCTATGCGCCGCAAACAACCCGGGCGCACCGGCGGCGCAGTCCTCGGCCTTATTCACAAAGGTGTCAATTTCAGAAAGCCTGGAATGGAAGGCGTGCAACTTGAGTACTTTCTGCAGGAAAGCCCGAACGACGTGACACCGCTCGTCGACGCGGTCTGGGCGGATTGGGATCACGATGGACGCCTCTTGATGGCAACACGCTCAGGCACTTTAGAGATTCTTGAATGCCAGGGCACGACGCTCAAACAAGTCTGGTCCGTTGACCTTCGCGACCGGACACCAGATCCACAACCAGCGCCCGATTGGGCCAGCCACTGGTAGGTCTTGACTCTAAGAAAGCCTGGATAAAATCCGTCCGGCTTCCTCTTCGTCAATCATCACAAACTTACCCGCCGGCTCTTCGTAGGCGTACACGTCGGCCGTGCTGAGTTCAAACCACCAGCCATGTAGTTTAAGCCGCTGATCGGCGATGCGATCTTGAACGATGGGGTAAGACTTCAGGTGCTCGATCTGCTGCAGCACGTTGAGCTGAGAGAGTCGGTTGCAACACTTCGGCGACGCGTTCTCCTGAAGCAAGTTCGCCAGAGCGGGTTCACCATGTCTGAGCCACGCCCGCAGGTTACGTGCGCTGACATTCTCGCGACCTTCAATAAGCGCTTTCATAGCTCCACAATCAGAGTGGCCGCAAACAACGATATCGGAAACGTCCAAACTCAGGACAGCGAATTCGATTGCCGCGGCTTCGGACTCATCGGCGCTGGAATGCCCGTCTCCCCCGCAACTCGGGATGAGGTTCCCTACGTTCCTCACGACAAACAGATCCCCGGGATCGCTGGATGCGAAAACGTTAGGGACAACCCGGCTATCGGAACACGCTATAAACAGGGTGTCCGGAGATTGCCCCATCGCCAGGCTGGCGAACTTTTCCTTGTATTCCGGACGAACGGTCCTGCGAAACTCAACAATGCCCTCTACCAGTTTCTTCATCCAGTTATAAACTCACTATGCGCATTGTGGCACAGTACCGGCGGTTTCACCCCGCCGCCTTCTTCGCCTGTCGCCGCACCAAAGCATACTGCAGGTCTGGCAGAGTGTATGCAGTCGCAGCCTTCTGGTAGTAGCTCTTGGCTTTTTCCGGATCCTTCTTCCCGACATACGCCTGGGCCAAGCGGAACATCACGTACGGCGAGCGCAGGTTTGCCTGATTCAGTTCTGAGATCGCCTCGTCGTAATTCTTCTGATTCAGCGCGACGATCCCAAGCACCTCATGGGCCGTCCGCATCTGGTTCGGATTGCCCAGCCCCTCGAAGCCCTTACGCATGATCTCTGCTTCTTTCTTTGCCGTCGCGAAATCCTTCTTCGCTGAAGCCACTAGGGCGAGTCCGCCGTGATACGCCGCTTCAGCATTCTTCTTTACGGTGTCGGGAACGTTCGCCTGCTGCGCTAATTCCTGGGATTTCGTGAACGCCGCCTTCGCCTCATCATTCCTTCCGGCAATCAACAGCACATCGCCCTGAGTGTACTCAGTGCGTGCCATGAACGCCTTGTCGCCCTGCTTCTCTGCAAGTGCCGAGGCCTCGGAGAGTTTGCCTTGCGCTTCTTTGAGCTTGCCTTCGTCCGCGTAGCAGACCGCCATGCCGAGTAACGCTTGCTGCCGCTCCCCGTCGTCGCGCGCCTTGTCGAATTCTTGCTGAAGCTGCGTCATCGCATCCTTGTGGTTGTCCTGATAAATCAGGCCGGCCGAGATTCCGCGATAGGCACTGGCGAACTGTGGGTCGAGACTCAGAGCCTTCTTATAGTTCTCGATCGATTCGTCGAACCTTCCCGTTTTCATCAGCAACTCCGCTAGCGAATCGTACGGATTGGGTTCATTCGGGATCAATTCAATGTACTTGCGAAATGCACCCTCGGCTTCCTTGTATTTCTCAGACCCCTGGTACGCATATCCCATCAGATTGTAAGCGGGCACGAATGTTGGGACCAATTGAACCGCCTTCTGAAATTCCGCCACAGCGGCATCGTTATCCTGAATAGCCAGATAGTGGGTGCCCAGCAACTGGTGCGCCCGCTCGTCGTTTGGGAATGCGGCCACCAGCTTCGAGTAAGCCTCACCTCGCGCCTTGGTGTTACCCTGGGCTCCGGCTTCTGCTCCCTGGATCCACAGTTGTTCGCCTTCCGACGCCTTGCCAGCCGCTGCCGATGCAGCCTTCATGTGATCGAAAAACTCTTTGGGGGTTGTTGACGATTGCGCGCGCATCAGATGCGCCAGCGCGAAGTTAGGGTCTTTGCTGATGGCCTCGTCCAGTAAAGGTCGAGCCTCCACCGCACGCAGATTATCTGCCATGTCCCGCGCCTTGAGAAACGCAGTCCGTGCTTCCTCCGAGGACGTGGTGATTGCGATCTTCTTAGGGGACTCGGCGGCTGGGCGGCATCCCAGAAAGCCGAGCAAAGCTACTGCAGCAACCAAACCAGTGGCATGCTTCATAGTAGCCCTAATATAAATCCGATCAGTTCCGATTGCAGCCGGTCTTTTAGTTCTGAGCGGGCCGGATCTCCACATAATCGAGCGCCGCGGGTTCCCCTCCATCAGGCACACCCAGCACCCTCAGTTCGTCTCCAGGACGAAGTGCCAACCCGCGCACCATGCGCCGCGTGGAAGAATGTCCGTCGATCCGTCTCGTCGGAATCGTATTGTCCGACTGCCACTCCGCCACTAACTGAGTCCCTACGAATAGCTGGTATTTCGAAATACCATTGATCTGGTCGAAATACTGCACCCCGGCATCGAACCACCCGGCGGTGCCCCGATATTGGAATGAATCCGTACAGGAAGCAGTGCCGCTCGCACACTGAATCGCCTTTGCGCCGGAGGCAGTCTCGAACGGCTTCACATCCACAATCTTATAACCATCCAGGTTCATCGACTCCGCTTCCACGCGCCCGCGCGCATCGGTAATCCCGGACGTGCGGAAAAACCAGTTATTGATCGCATCACGCCACACCTGCGCATGTCCCGACTGATACACAAGCAACGCCAGCACTTGTTTATAGCGCTGCTCGTCAATCTTGCCCTTCAGTGACTCCCATTGCCGTTCGTAATTCGCCGCCTCGCGCGCACCCAGGTAGTGCGTAGTCGTAGATATGTTGAATCACGGTCTTGCCCGAATGCAGCACATGCGTGTACGGCACATGGTGCATGAACAGCAGCAGTTCGTCCGGACAGTCCTTCAACGATTCATACACCTTCGCCACCGGCGGCCGGTACTGGCCAATGAAACCGGTGCCAGTCGCCGACGGTGCGGTCCATCCCGATGCCCTTGGCATCGGCGCGATGCCATTGGCCCCAGCCGTTCCGTTCGGAAGCCTCGACAGCGGGCCCGTAGTGGTTGCCCGTAATATCAGTCAGCGTCTGAGCGCCCAACGGGCCCGTGTAGTTCTCAAAAGTCCGCCACGAAGTCAACTGCATTGCGCGAAATCGTCGCCACCACCTGCGGATCATGATCGTAAGTCAAGCCGAACCCACTCGTCCGCGATCTGCGCCGGCAGCTCAAATCCGGATTCCATGCCAGCCTTCCGTAGCCGTACAGGTTGGCCTGCGAGAGTGGATGACCCAGCCAGTTCGCGTCGCGCCCGACATTGGCCACGCCCACGAAGCCGCCCGTCGACTGCTGGAAGATCTTGCCCGCAACCAGCGCCTTCACCGGCGTACCCGGTCCCTTCGCATGCAGATCGAAATCAAGCGCCGTCTTCCACATCGGCACAAGAAACACCAGATGCCGCCCCTGGCCGAAATACTCTTGCGTAATCTGCAGCTCGACCGCCTGGTTGGTTTTCTCCAGCGCGCCGAACAGCGGCGAGGCCGGCTCGCGCACCTGGAAATCGATCGGCCCGTGCTTGATCTGAATGATGGCGTTGTCTTCGAACTTGCCGTCCAAATTGTTGAAGTTGTCGTAAGCCGCGCGGGCTCGATCGTTCTTCAAGTTCCGCCAGTCCATGTGGTGGTCATAGACGAATCCCCGATAGAAGATCAGGCCGCCATGCGGCTTCAGGGCGCGCGCGATTACGTTCGCGGCATCCGCGTGAGTGCGGCCATAAGCCGAAGGCCCCAGTCGTCCCTCGGAGTCAGCCTTCACGACGAAGCCGCCCAAATCCGGCACCGCAGCGTAGATCTCATCGACCTTGCGCTTCCACCACTCCGCCACACCCGCGTCGAGTGGATCGAAGGTGCTCGAGCTCGCCGATCCGTTGCGGACTGCTGAAATCGACCGACACCACCAGCTTCACGCCCCAGGACCGAAAGACCGCAGCGATGCGGGCCAGTTGCGGCAGAAACTCAGGACTGATCACGCGCGGATTCGCATTCACGTTGTTAATCGCGCAGCCGTTGATTCCGAGCGAGGCCAGCAGGCGCGCGTAGTCGCGCACCGCGTCCAGGTTCGCCCTCACATCATTGTTCTCGAAAAAGATGGACTGCCCGCCGTAGCCGCGCTCAATGCGTCCGTCCAGGTTGTCCCACTGATTCACCCAGCGCATACGGAGTCTGCTTTTCATCGAGTGGCGCAATCGTTTCTCTCAACGCGATCCGGCGCAAAAACGCGAATGTCCCATACAGCACGCCGCGATCATTCGATCCCGTAATCACAAGACAACTCTGTCCGTTCGCGACGACAGTTTTCAACCAGAACCCGTCTTCGATTAATTCACCCGTGATCCGGATCGAAGGCTCTGCTTTCCGTATCTCGGCAACTGTGCCCAGCAGAATCGCGCGCTCTTTTGGCAGCGACTTCTCGACCCGCAATGTTCGCCCGAGCATGCCACCAACCCCGCGCAGCAATTCTTCACGAGCGCTGCGGATCACATCCGAATCACCGAACGCCACCACGGCCGCAGGCATCGCGGCATAGCGTTGTTTGACGCGGACATCATCAATCGACGAGTAGCGCAGCCACGCTTCGTGTCCAGTCTCCGCGCACAGCAGCGTGGTGAACAGCAGCCCGAATAGCAGCATTTTCTGCATCGATGCAACTCTACCGCAGATCAGCCGTCGATTTCCCAGCGAAAGCGCGTGACGGCCAGCAGTCCGAAAGCGGCACTGAACAGCAGCAACATCGCGATCGATGGAATGGCTTCCGCAAAGCCCAGGCCGCGCCAGGTCATCGCGTCCAGTCCATCCACCGCCCAGCGTGTCGGCATCACCAGAGTCAGCTTCTGCAGCCATTGCGGAAAGATGAATGTTGGCACCCAGGCACCGCCCAGCATTACCATCAGCAGCGTCGCCAGCACAGCGAGCCCGCGCGTCGCTTCGGGCGTCTTGCCAAGCGCCGCGATCATCAACCCGAAGGAAGCAGTCATCAGTGAAAACGCCGCGCACACGCACACAAACCCTGCAAAGCTGCCTTCCACGCGAACGTTGAAAATCGCCCAGGCAAACCCGAACACGATTACTAGAATCAGCATCGAGATCAGCGCCGCGCTCACTGCCCTGCTTCCCAGCAGTAGGCTGCGTGAAATCGGAGCAGTCCGCAGGCGCTTCCAGAGTCCGCGTTGACGCGCCAGCAAAACTCCGATACCCACGTCGATCCCCATGAACAAAATAAACTGCACGCTCATGCCCGCAAACGAGTGGGCATAACCGTTGTATTCCGTGCCTTTGCCCGATGTGATCGCTTCCTCGCGCGTCTCATACGGAACCTTCAGGCCGCCCTGAGAAATGCCCGCTCCGCTTTGTTTCTTCTCACTTTGAGCGTTCCATTTATCGACGCTCTGCAACAACTCGCGCAAGGCCTTTTTGTCTTCAGCCGGAAGATTTCCCTTTTCGATATTCGCCAGCGAGTCCTTCACGTTGTCGCGCCCGCTCTGTCCCGTAAACATTTCCTTGCTGACGGCCTGCATCACCTGCCCGGTCAGAATCCCTTTGATCATCTGCAACTCAGCACTGTGCGATGGATCATAAAGCACTCCAATTTCCGGCTTCTTCGCCGTGCTGAAAAATGCCTGCCCCGCGTTTGATCCGAAGTCTTTCGGAATGACAACAGCGGCGGCCGCCTTCCCCGTACGCACGGCCGTGCGCGCATCATCAAGACTCGTGGTATTGACGGCGAGCGCTTTATCGGCCTGCAGTTGCGCCGTAATCTCCCGCGAAGTCGCGCTGTTATCCTGATCCACAACAATTGCGTTGATCCGGCTGACCGCCTTCCTGCCGGAGCGATTATCAAACACGTAGCCGAAAAACGAGCCGATCAATATGGGAGCAAGAATGGTCATGATTACGGCGCGCCGGTCAGTAATGAACAATTGCAGGTCCTTGCGGACCATGGCCCGAAATGGTATCAGCATTAATCGCGCAAGCTCCTTCCAGTGAGCGTCAGGAACACGGTTTCCAGATCAGGACGTTCGCTGACCACATGATGATACGCGTGGCCGCGCTCCACCAACCACTGCAGGATTTTCGGCGCGCCAGCAGAAAGGTCGTGGACACCAACCTTTAACAAACCATCGAGCAACTCGACCGACTTCACATCAGGCAGCGCCTGCAACTCTTCTAACTTGAGCCCGTCACCGCGTTTCTCCAACTCGATCGCAAGCAGGTTCGTCACCGGCAGCATTCGATACAACCCGTGCAGCGTATCATTCGCAATCACCTTGCCGTGATCGATTACAACAACCCGATCGCACAACCGCTCGGCCTCCTCCATATAGTGCGTGGTGTAGAGCAGAGCCTTGCCGCGTTTCTTAAGGGTTTCGAGATTGTCGAAGATTGCATTTCGACTCTGCGGATCCACACCCACCGTAGGTTCATCAAGCAGTAGAATTTGCGGATCATGCAGCAGGGCGGCCGCGAGATTCAGGCGTCGCTTCATCCCTCCGGAAAACGCTTTGACCTTATCCTTCGCACGGTCGGCCAAACCCACGAGGTCAAGGGACTCGTCGATAACCTCCTTCGCCCGCGGTCCATCCAGATCGTACAATGCACCGAAGAATGCCAGATTTTGCCAGGCCGTCAACTCATCGTAAAGGGCAAGGTCCTGCGGCACCAATCCGATCTGGAACTTCACCGGATCGCTATCGCCGCCCAGTGGACGTCCGTTGATCAAGACCTCACCGGAGTCAGGCCGCAGCAGACCTGCGATCATCGAAACCGTCGTGGTCTTGCCTGCTCCATTCGGACCAAGCAGCCCAACCGTCTCGCCTTTGCCGATCCGCATGGACACCCCGTCGAACCGCAAGCACGGGCCCATAGCTCTTCCTGATCCCCTTCACGTCCAGCATGGACACCTAGTTTAGCAGGCCTATCTTCTTGCCGTCGCCGTGTCCCGCGCCGCAATGAACCGGTTCGAACATTCCTCCCATCGATCAGTGTCGCCCCTGTGTCGATGAACGTCGGGATCGGCGAGAACAAATCTTCGGACCATGCTTTCGCCATCGAAGGAAGCGGATGATGATGCATGTCGTCAAGCGCCTTCAAACCCTGGAAAGCCATCGTGTATGGCTTTTGCCCGATCGTCGCTGAGATCACGCCTTTCTGAATTCCTTCCAGCGTACGCGGATCGGTATCCATTGCAACCACGATTTTCCCGCTGATCCGCTTGCGATCAAGAACCTCCGCCACTTCGGGACACGCGATCGATACCAGGCAGATGAACGCATCCACCTTGACACCCTTGTCGATCAGTTCAGTGGTCTTATCGAAGGCGACGCGTGGATCACCCTTAATGTCTACTACCTCAGCAATCTTGATCTGCGGATAGCCGTCAAACACGTCCTTGTAACCGTGTAGGCGCTCTGCGAGGTTCACCTGTCCGGGCATGGTAAAGAACACAACGTTGCCCCGGAATTTGAGTTGTTTGGCGGCGAGCCTGCCGCCGGTTTGGCCCACTTGGTAGTTGTCGGTTCCAATGAATGTCAGTCGCTTGCTGGCAGGCACATCGGAATCGATCGTGATCACGGGAACACCTTTCGCGATTGCCGCGTCGATGTCGGCCTGGATGATGCCAGGGTCGCTGGCCGACACCAGAATGCCCGTGGGCTTTTGCGTTAAGACTTGTTGGAACTGCTCATGTTGCGCTTTCGGATCGTAAGTATCCGGCCCAACGAATTCCGCTTTGACATGTAATTCCCCGGCGGCCTTCTGGAATCCGGCGGCCGCCTGCTGCCAGTAAGGTACTTTCACGTTGCTGGCAATCAGGAAATATTTCTCATCGGCACCGTGCTGTGATTTACCGCAATTCCAAAGCGGCAGCAGAAACACACCCATGAGGAAGGAGAACAGGAGTCGTGACATAATTCCCCCTGCGCGGGAGTATATCCGACTTCCTATCCCATGAAAAGGCCTATCCGCCCATTGCCTGGACCCGCTGGAAGTGCGTTCGCTTGAAGTGCTCCAGTGTGATCGTCCGGCCATCTCCGGTTTTGATCTCGGTGGGCAGCATACAAGCGCGTAATTCCTGTTCAGAGATCTCGCAGTGCGACACCCCGGCTGTATGCACCGGATACGGCGTATACAGATGTGTGAACGCAATTGCGACCGGACATCCAAACACCGACGCTGCCATTTCGGCAGCTGGAAGAAAATCAGTGTCGGCGCTAATCAGCACGGCAGCGTGACAGGCCTGCGGAGTCGGTCGCGTATTCAAACGATGCGATGGCTCGCGCTGCACCACGCTCGGCGTTTGCACACCGCTGCGTCCGAGCGCCGCATCCGTCACCAGCGAGCACCCCAACATAACGTCAGTCTGCTTTTCCTCATGAACTTTCAGGTTGGGCTTGTAGGTCTCCCGGTTCACGGAATGGTCCCAATCAATCGCAATACCGCATCTGGCGAGTCCAGCCAGATCGTCGCGCTCCAAATAGAAACGATGCTGGCGCGGACGAAAAGTGCCATGCACGATTTCGACGCGTCCCCCGCTAACGTGATGCAACGCATCCAGCCAGTCGTGCTTGCGTTGAATGCCGCCCTGGTTCTTGGGCATATTCTCTGGAATCGTCGCCGTGAAATACTTGACCGCGCCAAGCTGACATCCCGCGAAAGCGCGCGACTGCTCCCGAGTGAGTCGCTCGACAATACGTTCTCCCAGTCGCAAAAAGTCGCACCAGGCCAGTTCGTATTCGTGCTCCGCCAATGTACTCAAAGGCACATAGAAGTTATAACCATCGATATACACATTGACCTTACGATTCGCCGCGGGCTTACCCGGCGCCGGCCTGTTCTCGGATTGCAGTGGCATCGCAACGATGATACTAACTCTACACACGCCCACATAGCGTACAATCCAAGTGGAACAATGCTATCTCGCTGCGCTTTTGTCTTGCTCCTGGCGATTGTTGCGCTCGCACAACAACCAGCCGACCCGCCCGCGTTGCGCATCACTGTCACACTCGTACAAGTGGATGCGATGGTGACCGATTCCAAGGGCCGCCACATCGCGGACCTGAAGCCGGAAGACTTCGAAATCAGGCAGGACGGCAAGCTTCAGAAGATCAGTTTCTTCTCTTACATCGAAAGCAGTCCAAACTCAACAACTCTTCCGATAGACAAGAATGCACCCCAGGTTCCTCAGTCCTTCAAGGCCATTGACATCAAACGCACGGTAGCAGTGGTCATAGATGATTTCGGACTTACTTTTGAAAACATTGCTCAAGTCCGCCAGGCACTGAAGAAATTCGTTGACGAAAAACTTCAGCCAGGCGATCTGCTGGCTATCATTCGAACAGGAGGCGGCATCAGCGCGCTGGAACAGTTCACAACCGATAAGCGCGTACTCTATGCCGCGATCGACGCACTTAGATCGAACCTCTTCAACAACCGCGCCCTCCAGTACGACGACGCTCCCATGCCGGGTGTCGATGCAGGCGCGCGCATCGACGACGAGCGCGGCATCTTCGATCGCTTCTCCCAAAACGCCACATTGATCCGCATCGGCGAGGTCGTCCACGGCATCCAGAAAATGCCGGGTCGCAAGTCCGTCACGCTGATCTCGGCCAACCTGCCCATCATCCAGAACGGCCAGATCGACACAAACACGACAGCCGCGTTGGAGCGACTAATCGATCTTACAAATCGCGCAAACGTTTCGCTTCATACTGTCGACCCGCGCGGCTTGGCAGCCTTCTCATTCAGGGCATCATCGCGCCGCGGCATGGATCGTTTCGAATCGCAGGAAGGGCTCAGCTACCTCGCGGAAAAAACCGGAGGCATGTTCCTTCGTGATTCGAATGACATCGGGCACAGTCTGGAGCAGGTCTTCAGTGATCTTTCCGGTTATTACTTGCTCGGTTACACGCCTTCTGAAGACACGTTCAGCAAAGTCAAAAGTGGGAAGAACGCGGATTTCCGCAAAGTCTCCGTACGCGTACTGCGGCCTGGTCTCCAGGTCCGCACGCGCAGCGGTTTCTTCGGTACCAGCGACGCAGATTGGACACCGGCGCCAGACACTCGTGACGAGCAACTCCGGGCTGCGCTGCTTTCGCCCTTCGGAGCCACTGGAGTTGCCGTGCGCCTCACATCCTACTTCCGCCACACCCAGAGCTATGGCTCGAGCGTGCGCTCGCTGCTCTACCTTAATGCGAAAGATCTTACCTTCGTCGAGCAGGAGAACGGTTCCTGGCGCTGCCTCGTCGACATCGCCACCACGGCCTACAGAGGGGTAGGCGAGGAAATCGACACAAGCAATCGCTCCTACAGTTTCGATCTGCCGCCCGAGCAGTATGAACGCTCGATGAAGAATGGCCTTATCTACAGCGTTGATCACGCAGTGAAAAAACCGGGCGTGTTTTTGTTGCGCGCCGCAGTGCGCGATGCGGTCAGCGCACGCACGGGATCAGCCAGTCAAATCATCGACGTGCCGGATGTCAGAAAGAATCGACTGGCGCTTTCAGGTATCGTGCTCAGATTCGCCAGCCCCGAAGTGCTGGAGAAACTGAAACCCGGCCTGCGCCACCGTCCGCCATTGAACGCCGAAGCGAAACCCGGTGCGGAACAGAAACCCGAAGAGTACGCCGACGGAAACCCGGCAGTACGCCGCTTTCTGCAGGGCCAGTCGCTGACATACGCCGCTACTGTGATCAATCCGAAGATGAGTTCGAAAAAGCCACCCGAGTTGGAGAGTACCATTCGGCTCTTCCGGAACGGCCGCCAGATCTTTATCAGCGGACCCAGGGCAGTGCCTGTTCTGTCAGGTCCGAAGGACGCGAACCATATCACGACCGCAGGAGTCCTCAAGATCGGCAGCGAGATGATGCCCGGCGAGTACGTGCTGCAAGTGCACATCAGGGACAAGCAGCTGAAAAAGAATGCAACCGCCACGCAGTGGATGGACTTCGAGATTCGGCCCGCGCCTGAAAAAGCCAAACGTTAAGCATCAGCCTTTCGCACCGATTTGCTGCGTTGCAACCCGTTCTGTATAACGGTCGCCAGTGCGTCAGCGGTATAAGGTTTTTGCAAAAACCCGGTCACTGAGCCTGCCGGGAATTTCCGCATGGATTCTTCCGCGTTGTAGCCACTCGAAAGAATTATTGGAATATCTGGTCGAACGCGCTTGATATGGCCTAACGCCTCTTCCCCGCCCATTACCGGCATGATCAGATCCAGCAGAACAAGCGCAATTTCCTCGGACTCGTCCTGAAATATCTGCTCAAGCGCATCGCGCCCGTTCGCAGCGAGCCGAACCACATAGCCGCGCTCTTCCAATACCAGTTTCGCAATTCGGCGCACGGATTCTTCATCGTCAACCACCAGTATTGTGGCCTTGCCGCCATCGCTTTCTTTGTTCGTCGAAATCACTTTTTTCGGAAGCAGAGGATCGGAGCCGGCAGGAAAAAGAACTTCGAAGCTGGTTCCTTTTCCAACCTCGCTCTTGACCACCAGCAGTCCGTGATGCGCTCGAACAATCCCCTGAACGGCGGCTAAGCCCAAGCCCCTGCCCGTGAATTTGGTTGTGAAGAACGGATCAAACATCCGGGACTTCGTCGTCTCATCCATGCCGCAGCCGTTGTCCTGTACTTCCAGGCAGGCATACTTGCCGCCTGGTGTGTCCGCAGGCAGCTTCATCTCTCGTAATAAACGTTTCATCTACTCAGCCGCGTTCCCGTGGAAAGGGTCACTAATCCGGGATGCTCCCCGAGCGACTCAGCCGCATTGATGATCAGGTTCATGATGATCTGCCGCATCTGGCTTTTATCCGCTTTGAAACTGGGAGGCTGTGCCGCCAAATGAAACATCAGGTCAACCGATTTCGGAATCGAGGTGCGGATCAGCCTGGTGGTTTCTGTGACCAGGGAAGATAGATTTACCTGCTCAATAACAAACGCGCCCTTGCCGGCGTAGGCCAACATTTGCCGCGTAAGTTCCGCGGCCTTTTCGCTCGCCTCCACTGCCTGTTGCAGCATCGGAGCTATTGGACTCGCTTCCGGAAGATAACCAAGCGCCAGGCTCACATTTCCCAGAATTCCGGTCAGCAGATTATTGAAATCATGGGCAACTCCGCCCGCCAGCACACCCAGGCTTTCAAGCTTCTGTGTTTGCCGCAGCGTCTCTTCAAACTGCTTTCGCGCAGTGAGGTCAGTGATTGAGGCCAGCGTCAAATGGCCTTCCTCAATGAAACTCAGGCTGACTTCAACCGGAAATTCCCGGCCGTCCTTTCGCCGTGCGGCGAGCTCAGAGCCAGCGCACATGATGCGGTTGCGCGGATTTTCATTGAAGTCTCGCCGACGCCCCACGTGGCCAGCCACGAGCCTTTGCGGCAGCAGAATCTCAATCGTCCGCCCCACCAGTTCCGCTCGTAGATAGCCGAACATCTCCTCGGTTTTGGCGTTGATCAGAACAATTTGGCCCTCCGCGTTAACTGCGACGATCCCTTGCGGCGCACTCTCCAAAAGCGCTCGCAGCCGGGCTTCGCTATCTCGCAGCGCGCTCTCGGCACGTTTGCGTTCCGCAACTTCGTTCTCCAGCAAATTTACGGCTTCGCGCAGCTCTGCCGTACGCAGGGCAACCCGCGCTTCCAATTCCGCATTCAATTTTTGCAATTTTTCTCACGCTCCGTCGTGTCGTACCGCCTGATTCAGACGAGTTGAGGTTCAGCCCAGAAACCGCAGGGGCGACGAAATCGATGACGAACAGGTTTTAAGAAATCCCAGCATCAACACCCATCCAAATCAGGAACAGCAGATAGGAAACAACTAGAGAGGCGAATGGTAAACGTGCATCATGCGGAAATCCGACCTAAACTATCCTCATTGTACCGCATGGTAAATTCAAGTACTCAATGAACTGGAAAAAAGTCCGTCACTACCTACGGATCATCTGGGTCTCAGCGGGGCTGGTTTCACTCGGGGCTCTCGTCATCTCTTACCAGGCACACGGCGTTCCCGACTCCACTCTGCGGAGCGACGAGAGGATTTCGGTGCGAGCGCATGATGATCGCATTGGGTTTCTGCCCTCTGCCGCAGCAACCGGCACTGGCCTCGTCTTTTATCCCGGCGGCATGGTGGATCCCCTCGCGTATGCACCGCTTGCGCGTTCCATTGCCGCCGCGGGACACCCGGTCTGGATTCTGAAATTGCCCTTACGCAATGCGCCCTTCAAATCTCATCATGAGGAGCTATTTGCCGCAACGCAGCAACTGATTGCCGGCGAATCAGCCAAGCGCTGGGTGATCGCCGGGCATTCGAAGGGTGGTTTGCTCGCAGCGGAATTCGCGCGTGACCACGAACGGCAATTGGCCGGTCTGGTGTTAATCGGGACCACGCATCCCCGTGACTTTGATCTCTCGAAATCCAGCCTTCCGATCACCAAAATCTACGGCACAAACGACCGCGTAGCGGATTTCCGAGCATGCGCACGAACGCGCCACCTGCTGCCCGTCGAATACAGCATGGGTCTCCATTGAAGGCGGCAATCACGCGCAATTCGGCTATTACGGATTTCAGCTTGGCGACGGACACGCCACCATCTCGCGCGAGCAACAACAAGCCGACTGTGTCACGCGCCGTGATCAAGGTGCTCGGGCAGCTGCGCGCGTTGATTACTTTTCGCAAAGTGAACAACGTAAGCAGCGCATCGGCAAGCAACTCCGCTGCAGTCTTTCCTGCTCGCAACTGAAACTTGTCAAGCGTCGGCTTGATCGCCGCATACGCCGCCTGCACCATCACCGGCAGGTTCTTGTGGTTTTGTTTACCGCCCGCGTAACAACGGTCAAGCAGAGCCTCCGCGGCACTCACTAGTCCGATTCCAATGACACGCGGAGCACGCGCACCCAACGTGAACTCCGGAATCGATCGCTCGAGAGCAGCGTGCAGATCGAAGCTCTCCCGCCCGGCAGGCGCAGCTATCTAAGAAGCAAGCTCCTCGCGCGTGACACACATGCGGCGGACTCAAGCTATCTGCGATCCAGTGCGACAACGTTCCCATGTATTTCGCTGCCTCCGCATCGTGCTTGTCGCGCAGGTTCGACACAATGCGCTCGAACACATACACAAGCGATCCGAGATCCTCTTCGCGATTCCAAGTTGCGCTGTGCAGCGGCTCTCCGTCCGGCCGAAAACAATAGACGTGAAGTTCCTCTTGCGTCTTCGGTCCAGGACTTTTGTGCACGAAACCGAACTGCTGAATTTCGACATAGCGGTCGGGATACAGGCAGTAAAGTTCAACCAGATTGGACGCCTCGGCTCCGAGCCTTGCGCGTGCCTGCGCTGGCAGCGTGTTCAACGCCGCGCGCGTAATCAGGCGATGCGGCGGCGCGTGCCAGGCCAGTCCGGAAGTCGCGCATGCAAGCAGCAGAAGTGAAGTTGTGAAGGCGGAGCGCATGGTCACCTATGCTCATGGTGTCACGTTTTCACGCAGACTTTTCAGGCTACAGTGGGGAACATGCGGATGGTCTGGCGCGAATATCACGAGGCGACGAAACACAGCGTAGAGTCGCTGCACCGTTCACCGCATTATTTGGACTGGGCCAGCATGCCGGATCCGTTCCGGCACTACGAAGGCGTGCCGGTACTCGATCTTCCTGCCGATCCGCCGGCTGTCGATGGCGCAACATTTCTCTCCCGCTTGCTGTTTCACTCCGCCGCGATCAGCGCGACGAAAGTCGTCCCCACTACCGGCTATAAGTACGCTCTGCGCGTAAATCCATCCTCCGGCAATCTGCACCCAACCGAGTTCCATTTCGCCACGCGAGGCTTGCAATGTTGGCCTGACGGCTTGTATCACTATCGCGCCTCGTCGCACATGGCAGAGCAGCGTGCGCTCGGCGATTTCGTTAGTGGCCTGACTGACAATGCGTGCCCCATAGTGTTTGTGTTGAGCAGCATCGCATGGCGCGAGGCCTGGAAATATCGCGAGCGCGCCTATCGCTATTGTCTGCACGACATGGGTCACGCGTGGCAGTCCCTCGCACTCTCCGCGCATCACCTGGATTGCGAGACCTTTGCACGCGCGCATTTTGCTGACGATGCGATTGCACAGCACTGCCGCCTGAACGAAGACGAATGGCCGATGCTGCTGATTGAATGCAGCGGCACGACGATTCCTGTTCGCATTCCCGAACCAGCGCAGCAGATCTGGTATGGCGGCGCAGCGAACATCCTGTCCGAAGATGAGATCACGTATCGCCTCATCGAGAAGATTCACACCGCAACGAAACTCGCTGAGCCACCACGTGCGATCGGCACACCCGAGCCCGGCAGCGGCGCAATCCACTTGCCTGCCCCGCTGGCAACCACGCGCCCGTTCGAAGAAATTGTCCGCGGACGCCGCTCCGCGCTCGATTTCCGGGGAGGCAGCGAGTCGATGACGCTCGCGCAGCTTTCCACAATCTTGAACGCGACCGCCCAACCGTACTCCGCCGATTTCGCGACGACGCGCTTCGTGCAACTCTACCTCTACGCGCATCGAGTTAACGACCTCGAACCCGGCGTCTACCGGCACTGGCCGGAGCGCAACGAACTGGAACTGATTAAGTCCGGCGATCAGCGCGTCGTAGCAGCCGGCCTGAGCCTGGGCCAGAATCTCGCCGGAAATGCATGCGTCGCATTCTCGATGCTTGCCGACCTGGAACGAGCCACCACGTGCGTACGGTGAACGAGGCTACCGTTACGTCTATTTCGAAGCAGGAGCGATAGGCCAACGCATGTACGTCACCGCCGAATCCGTGGGCCTGCAAGCCACCGGAATCGGAGCATTCTACGACGACCAAGTCCACCGCTATCTAGACAATCGAGCCGGAACAAGGCCAGGTCGTCTATCACTTCTCAATAGGCCACGCCATCCACGACCCGCGTTTGGAAACGTAAGCGGGCCACCTCGAGCCTATTCGATAACCAGTTTCGAGGCACCTTCCTTGAGCGCCCGCGTCTTGCCTTTCCACACAAACTCGCCACTTACTCCTGGCGGCAGTGTGACGTCCGCCTTCAGCTTTCCACCCTCCAAGGCCAGGCTCACCGCCACCTCGCCCTTGGGATGCGGAATCGCGCCCGAGACCTTGGTCAGCTTGCCCAACGATGGCCGGATCACCACACGTTGAAATCCCGGCGCGGCGGAATCGATTCCTAGCACTGTGCGGAACACTTCGATGTTCGGACTTGCGCCCCACGCATGGCAATCGCTTCGCGTCGGATCCAGCACCTCGGCCCACGTCGTCAATCCGTAGCTCGGCATCGTGCGCCATTGCCCAAGCTGATCCAGATAGCCGTCACCGCCGCCCGATTGCGCCAGCGCCTGGTGCAGATAGTAGCGGAAGTAAATCGAACATTGCACAAGCGACTAATCGGCCGCAACGCGCTCGGCTCAGTCACGCGCAGCCTTGCCCTGCGTCACTCCGGCCAGCACCGCCAGCGCATTCGAGTGCTGCGAAAAACGCGTTGTTTGTGACAGTGTCCGCGATACAGCTTGCGGCCCGCATCCCAGTACAGCTTCTGCATGGTAGCGCTCGCAGTCCGCGCCGACGCGCGATACTCCGCGGCCAGCGCTTTCGAGCCCAGCGCCTCTTCCAAACGCGCGGCCCATTGATAGGCGAGCAGCAATTGCAGGTCGGCAGGAGCCTTCGAGCCTTCGCCATCCACGCCCGGCGCACCGCCCTTCCACTCCTTCGTCCAATCCACGAAGTTCCACCATGGCATCGGACCAATCGACCCGTTCGATTTCTGCCACGCAGCGAAGAACGAAAGCACCGCACGCACGCCGGGCAGCATCTGCTTCACGAATTCCGGGTCGTCCTGATACATCCAGTAGTCATGCACCATCCCGATCCACCACAGCGAGAACCCGGGAATGTACTGCTGCAGACGCGTCGGCGCGCGGCTGAAAGTCGCGCCCTCGCTCGTGCGCGAAGTAATCAGCAGATCGATCGCATTGCGCGCGAGGCGCCCGTCGCCAGTCATGTACATCGACACCAGCGACTGGATGCGCGTATCGCCCGCATACTGCAGTTGCTCGTAGTACGGGCAATCCATGATAGGTCTCATGCGCGCAGAATCGCGCCGTGCGCCAGCCGATATCCAGAATCTTGTCGATTCTTTCACGCCCGCATCGAAGCGCGCCTTGCGCTCGAACGGATAGCCGGTGTAAGTGCCGCGCAGGTCGTCGATCGCGAGCGGCTCGTCTTTCGTCTCCACTGTCAGTCCACGTAGCGACAGGTGCGCCACCACAGCGGCCGGAAAACGCGCTCGCGCGCCGCCATCGGCGATCACGACATCGTGGTTGCCGATGAACTCCTTGCCTTCCACTTCATTGCGATTTCCCTTACCCTTGTTGCCTTTCAGATAAAGCGCTTCGGCATAGCCAAGCTGTATCTTCGCGCCGCGCCCCTTACTGAAGCGCAGTTCCGGATAGCCGGTCGTAAGGTACGTCTGATCGAGCAACATACGGACTTTGCTGTTCGCGGGAATCGCGACAGCCGCTGATTTCTGCCCGCGCCGAGTGTGCTCTCACGAACCACCGGAGGCGGCTCGGGCTTCTCTTCCATCATCGGAATGCTGCGCGGAACCAGCATCCACGGGCTGTGACTGTCGCGCGCATTGCGTGCGGCTCCCGCGCCCATCGGCTTTGCGGCAATCCACTTCGAATCGTCGAATTCCGGCCGCTCCCAACCCCACGGGTACTTAGACGCCGTAATCTTCTCGCCGGGTCCGGCCACGTAATAGCCGCGCATTTGGCCGTGCGTGAACACGATCGGTTCGTAGGCCTCGTCGCGTATGCCTTTCCATGTCTTGCCGGTGTCGACGACCCGCTCCGCTGCACCGTCGCCCTGTAATATGAATCCAGTCTCCAGCGTCTGCTGCGCCTGTGGAGCTTCTGACCCGGCATTCCACACGACCGCCGCGAGCACGTTCTTGCCCGCCCGCAACTGCCGCGCGATATCGACCGACTCATAGCGCCAGTTATGGATGTCGCCGCGCGCCGGACCCCACGCCACGCGCTCGCCATTCACGAACAGTTGATAGCGGTTGTCGCCGCTGACGTGAATCAGGAATGCGGTTGGCTTCGTCGCAAGTTGAAAACTCTTGCGGAAGTGATACACGCCGAAATCGTGCGCCGGCGCACCTGCGACCGTGATCCAGTTAGCGGACCAAGACTTCGTTTGCAGGTCAGGATTCGCTGAAAATAGCAGTGAGCTAAATAGTGATAAGAGAGCTAAAACTCGGAGACTCATCCGAGAATTTTATCACCCTATTCGTACTCAAAGCTCACCAACATGATCTTGCCCCCACGCTCCACGTGCAACACTACTGGATCTCCCAACTTCATCGCGTCCAACGCGGAGAGCAGCACTTCCAGCGAAGAGACTGGATTGCCGTTGATTGCAGTAATCACGTCGCCGACATCCAGACCGATCTCCTGTACCAACGGATCGAATGTCTTGGCCGCAACCAGCACGCCATATTGGCTGCGCAACTCCGGCAGCATCTCCGCCACATCCTGTGTCAGCGAGACACCCAGAATGTTCAGCTTGCGTACTGAGTTCTTACTCACGCTAACCATCTCGGAAAACCGGTCCACGGGATCTGGCCGCGCCATCACGGTTACGGGAATCAACATCTTCTCGCGACCACGCAGAACCTCGACCTTTACGACATCACCTTCTGAGCGCGCATAAATGCCGACGTCGAACTGGCGCGCATTCTCCATGCGCTTGCCATCGAGCGTGAGCACTATATCCAACGGCTTCAACCCGGCCTTCTCCGCCGGACTCTCCGGGTACACATCCGCGATCAGGACGCCGGATTCCTGCGGCAGATTCAAGCCCTGCGCCAGCACTGGCGTGATCGTGTAATCGTTCACGCCGATCAAGCCACGAATGACGCGACCGTTCTTGCGGATCTGGGCTAATACGTTCACCACGATGTTGCTCGGCACCGCGAAGCCCAGGCCCTGACTGCCGCCCGATTGCGAGTAGATGAACGTGTTGATCCCGACAACGTGGCCGTGCGTGTCGAGCAGCGGACCGCCGCTCGACCCTGGATTGATCGGCGCATCGGTCTGTATGTAGGCCATCGGATCGTCAGGCCTCATCTGCCGCGCGATCGAACTCACCACACCCATCGACATCGAATTCTGCAAGCCCAGCGGACTGCCGAACGCGAGCACAACTTGTCCCTGGCGCAGGTGCTCGGTACTATCCAGACGCAGTGCGGGCAAACCGGTCTTATCAATTTTCAGCACGGCGATATCGGTCTCGCGATCAACGCCCACAACCGATGCCTCAAGAATCGGGTTGTCGCTCCTGGGGGCGGAACGCGACAGCAGCACACGCACTCGCGCGCTGCCCTCGATCACGTGATTGTTCGTGATGATGTAGCCGGACGGATCGACGATAACACCCGAACCGGTTCCCTGCTGGCGCACGATCACGCTGGCGTTGTTCTCCGAGGGGCCAGCCTTGTACCCCGACACCAGCACCTGAACCACTGCAGGCGAAATCTGGCGGGCGATCTCTTCAAGTGAATCGCTCAGCTCAGTTAAAGCACTCTTGGACGGAGTCGGGGTTTGCGCCCCCAATCCCGCAGTTAGAAAAACCACTCCCAGAACATGGGTTAATTGCATCTAAGACTAGTGTAACTAGTCAACCAGAACCATCGGCGCCCTGGAGAATGCGAACTTCTGTCCGAGTTCATCGATCAGGTTAACCTGGCACGTGTAGCGGCCGGATTTTAGCGCAGCCAGCGGAATCTGGAACTGTACCGGGACCACCGCGAGGCGCGTCGAGGAGGCCTGCTTTACGTGCAGTTGCTCGGATTCAAACGTCTTATTGCGACCCTGGAAGAAGCTCAGGCTGGCAGTAACGCTGGGCGCTTTCGCATCCGCTCCGAGGCCCGGATCATAAACCTCGAGATAGACGTAGAGGTTTTGGTCTTTACGGTAAACCCTGGTGATGCTTGGCACCAGCTTCTGTCCGTCATGCACGAGCGGGTGCATCTGGGAGAGCTTGCGGTTCTTGTCAGCGGCGCCAACGGCGGAGGAGAGCGGTTCGCGCTGATTCGCCCAAACCACAGAGCTCATGTGCAGCGCAGTGCTGGTTCCGATATCGGGCACAGTGAACTTCGTCTCGAACGTTCCGATCTTGCCGGACACATTCTCACGAGCCAGAAACTTCACCGTGTAAACACCCGGCGCCAGCGTGAAGCCCGAGTCGTATTCCAGATTGCGCTTGCCAAGCTTAGCGGCCTCATCGCCCTTCAGCTTGACCTTGATCATGTCGCGGACGGAGCCGGCCAGCTTGCCCTTGGAATCGCGGATCTGCCCGATGAAATCGAGTTGCGATTCTTCGGCTTTGCCCGCGCGCGCCAACTCCAGCGCGGTCCCTGGGATTTTTACCGAGATCGGCACGAAGTACTTGTCACGCGCGACGCGGAAGTAATTCGCTTCCAGCGCGATTGGAAGATCCGTCACCGGATCGCCTAACAGCAGCGCCTCTTCCAACTGGCGTTCCTTATCGGACGAATCGAAATTCTTGAACTTCTTGGCCGCGAAGTAGCCCGAGCGGTAATCCAGCTTGGCCTGCAACTGCCCGTTCAAGACCACTTTGATGCGACGGAAGCGACCATCGAGCGCGGCGTTGCCGCTGTAGTAGCCGAGAATGTAATAGCTCGAAATATCCTTCTGCGCCTGCTTGATGCCGAGCGTCAGGTCGTTGCTATCCAGCAGCGCCTTGCCGCCCGTGTCGCCGGCCAGGGTGTGCAGCGTCTCCTGCTGTGCGTTGAAGGACGCACTCTGCGAGCGCTGCGTGGATCCGGAGAACACACCGCTGCCGCGTGAAGCACCACGTGAGGCATTGCCAGCCGGGGCCGAAGCCACAAGGCCGCGTGCGTCGATCGGATAGAACGCCACGTTCGCGCGAACCGCCGCATTGATCGTGGAACGCAACTGCGATTCGTTTTCGGTGCCGGTGCGGCCAACGCCGCTCGAAAAGTACACCAGCGCTTTCTTCTCAGGCAGCGATCCGAGCATCTTCGCCGCGGATTCCAGCGCGCTCAGCTTGCGATCCGTATTGAACACGTTGAACTCGGATTCGTCGGCCGTGAACGCCGCGCCCGTGTCCTCGGCGTCTTCCTCTTCTCCGGCCGCGCCCTCGACTGCGTTCTCGGAACCTTCTCCAATGCGGAAAGCCCTGATCACATTGCGCAAACGTTCCTTCTCTGCGGTGAAGTCTTCCAGAACCTGCAGCTTGTTCGAATATGACATGATCGAAACCAGATCCGATTCGGTCATCTGCGAGTCAATGAACTTCAGTGCGGAATCCTGCGCGCGCAACTGATCGGCCTGCTGCATCGACGAGAAGTCGAAGAACATCACCATCAGGCGGCGGTCTTTGTAGCGAATCTGTCCAGGGGTGGAAGGCGTGATGTCACGCTTGGGCGTGGGAGCCGACGCAGCAGCCGCGGCAACTTCAGCGGGCTTCGGCACTTCGCGCTTTTTCAAGATCGAGGGCGGCGCTTCCGGCGGCAATTCGCTTTCCAGCCGTTGATATTCAAATACGGTAATCTTCTGCGCTTTGCCGTCTTCCTGAATCGTGAAATCAGTGGGCTTCAGGTTCTCGATCGGCTTGCCGTTCTTGTCGCGCACATCGACGTTCACAACCACCAAATTCGTGGTGACGGTAATTTTGAAGCCGGGATCAGGCTCCTGGCCGGTGGCCATCAGCGAAAGTGCAATCAGTGCAAGTGGTGTGCGCATGTTAGAACCGTAGGCGAAGATTCGCCGTCAAAGAACGCATTGTGGCGGCATCCAGCGCCCATCCGAAGTTCGCGGCGTTTACAGTAGTTCCGATCCGCGAAATATTCACGCTGTTGAACACGTTGTTGGCTTGCAGGCTGATATCCATGCTGCGACGCGTTTCTTTCAAGTGCAGCGAGCGGCCTACAGACATGCTCATCGAGAAGAAGCCCGGGCCAGGAATCGTGTTCCGGCCGGCATTTCCGAAGCGCACCGAAGGCGGCACCGTGAACGCGAGCGGGTTGAAGAAGCCGGTGCTCGAAGCGATATCGAGCCCTGTCGAATCAGCACGACCGCTGCCGACCGAACCGGTACCGCCCTGATCGGAGCGGTTGCCCAGGACCTGTGCGGTGAACGGCGCGCCTGAACGAATGGTGGCGTTGCCGGTCATTGTCCAGTCTTTCATGAGCGCCGGGAAGAAGCCGGTGGTGACGCCACCTGCTCCGCGCCTGCCGGCCGAACTGCTCAGCATATAAGAGAGGTTCAGCGTCTGGCGGCGATCGAAGGTGGAAAGGCTGCGCTCGGCACGCAGATTGCGATCATCCTGCGCTACGGTTCCGCCGCCCTGTCCGAACGACGATGCGTTGTCGATCGATTTCCCAAATTGATAAAACGCGTTGGCCGACATGCCGCGACGGAAGCGCCGAGACAGGCGGACCTGCGCTGCGTTGTAGATTGAGTTCGCCTCAGCGCTGTCGTACGTGAAGCCGGTCGCGTTGCCGATCCGGCGACGATCTTCGGCGGTCAACGGTGAGCCCGGAGCCGCGCGGTTTGGCAGACGCTGCACGTCGAGCCGTGTTCCTTTGGTCCCGAGGTAACCCAACTCCATCACGAGCGAATGGGGCAGGTCCTTTAGTGACTGATAGATTCCATGTCTGCGCGTAACCGGTTTTGTAGAAACGATCGACAGCGTAAGTATTAGAAATCTTGTCCGTAGGCACGGATACAAACGCGGTTTGGATGGTCAGCAATTTGTCCAGACTGGTGTTCTGCGAACCAGTCTTGGCGAACGGCGGCTGCTGCGAGAGGCGGCTGGCCACCTGATTCGAAAGAGCGCCGTTGTAATACCAGCCATAGCCGCCACGCACCTGCAATTGGTTTTTCGGAATCGGCCTCCAGGCAAATCCAAAGCGCGGTGCGATGTTGTTGTTATCGGTTTCCACCAGCGAAGCCGGAAAGACGCCGCTGTACGGTCCGCGCGTGAAGGGCGTAACCACGGCGACACCGGTGAAGTCCGGCGCGATATCCAGATTCGCCATGCGCCCGTACTTCTCATGCAGCGGAGGCATCAGTTCATAGCGCACGCCGATGTTGAACGACAGGTTGGAGCGAACGCGCCAGTCGTCCGCGCCATGCAGGATGTAGGTGGAACCGCGGTAATACGTGTCCGGATTGCCGAAGCGGATCGAACTGGATTGCGGAAAGCCGAGCAGGAAGTCGGCGAAGTCATAACCGGTGCCGACCGCCGCCGCACCGTTGGCGTCGATCAAACTGGTTGCCAGACCGGAGAACGCGAGCGTGCCGCGCGCATTCTGCTGGCTCAAACTGTTCTGCTGCGTCCGGCGGTACTCGAAGCCGCCCGAGAAATTGTGCTTCTTCCAGACACGCAACAGGCCTTCGCTGAAGCTCACCGTCTGGTCCCGACGCTGGGTCAGACTGCCATCGCTCAGCGTTCCAAAATTGGTGAACGAAACATTTGGCGGACCGTAATTGCCAGGAGTGGTCGAAGTGCCGGCGATTCCGAGATCGTGCGCCCAGTCTTTACCGTATGCGAAGTACGGGACAGAGTCGCTGCGATTGCGGCTGAACGACAGGCGCAAGGTGTTGATCACGCCCGGCTTGATCGTGTGCGACCAGCTTAGGTCCGTACTCATGCCGCGCCCGTTGCTCGTATCCTGAAATCCGAACAGTTGCGTCGATTCGCCGTCGCGCTGCTGCAGGTTGAAGGAGCCCGAAAGCCGGTCTTTGCGGCTGAAGCTGCGGCTGAGGCGCAAACCGAGCATGTTGGAATTCTGCGGGGCCGAATTCACGATGGAATAGTTCTGCACCAAACCCGGCTGGTTGGGAAGCGGGAACAGCGCCAGCAAGCCCTTGGAAGCCGGATCAATGCGTGACGCCGGAATTACGTTATTGGGGAATGGCAGGCGCGTTACGTTGTCGTAAATTGTAACTGGCACGCGTGCGACGGATTGCGAGAAGTCGCCTCCGCGTTCCAGCAGAGACGGCAACGTCGAAACCGCGTCGTAAGGATTGCGGCTGCGCGAACCGGCGTAGCTGATAAAAAATGTTGTTTTGTCGTCCGGGAGAATTTTGGGGATTTTCAGCGTGCCGCCGACGACCGCGCCGAAGCGCGCCTGCGCGTAAGATGCCTTGGATCTTTCCTGACCGTTGATTGCATAGGATCTGGCGTCCATTGCGGCATTGCGCAGCGAGAAGCTCGCGCCGCCGTGAATAGTATCACGCGTACGACCGTTGCGGTTCCCGAAGGTGAAGCTTCCGGGAGGCCCGCCACCTGGGCGTCCACCAGGTCCACCAGGTCCGCGTCCGCTGAACCCACCGCCGCCACCACCAAATCCACCGCGTCCGCCCGGACCAACGCCTCCGGGACCGCCGCCGCCCATCATGCCACCGCCGGGACCGCCGCCGGTCATCCGCCGCCACCAGGACCACCGCCGCCGGGGCCGCCCATTCCGCCGCCATCCATGCCGCCGCCCATACCACTACGCATCTGCTCCATGCGCTGGCGCATATCTTCGCCGCCGCGCATCATGCTGAACATGTCTTCACGCTGGGCATCCTGCAGACCGCGGCTGAGGCTGCCGCTGACCAGGAAGGATTCGTTGGCGTTCTGGCTCATGTCCGCCGTCACCATCTCGGGAGCAGCTGACAAGGCTGCCTGCACGTCGTTCTGCAAGGTCTGGTTCACTGCGAGCTGCTGAAATCCGGGGCCCGCCTGAGCACCGTTCTGCCTGCCATTTGCCGCCCCACGCTGAGAGAGTTGCCTGGGCGCGGGTGCAGCTTTCGGGGCCTCCGGGGTCTTGACCGGATCGGCCTTGGCTACTTCGGCCGCCTTTGCGGCCTCCACGGGTTTCGGCGCACTCGCCGCCGCAGCCAACATGGCCGGGGTCTTCAACTTGAGCTCGAGTTCCAACGGCGGTGCGGCGTCGCTGACCTTCAGCTCACGCTGATCCTGCTGGAAGCCCATGATTTCCGCCTGCACCTTCCAGTCGCCTGGGGGCAGATCGCGGAAAAGATAATTCCCGTTCTCATCCGTAAACGTCACAAGCTTTTTGTCACCCTGAACAGCGGTAACTGTGGCTCCGGGTATAGCAAGCCCGTTTGATCGAACTACTCCACGGTGTTCTGCCGCCTGCAGGCAGAAACACGCGATACACAATATAACCGGAGCCTTGAATGTCACGTTAAGAAATCCTCACTTATCTACTTCACACGCTTTGCTGTCATTTCGCGCGGCGGCCGATCTGAGCCTTCGCGCTGACTGGTAAGTTTCATTTCGTCGCCAGTCACCGTTCCCTTGTAGGTCAAAACAAACGTGTTATCGCCCATCGTGCGTTTCACTTTGAAAGAAACTTTGTTGCCATCGACCTTGCCATCTTCGATCGCAATGTCCCCGCCTTGCGGCGCAGCCATCGTGCCGGTTAATTTACTGCCATCAGCCTTCAGATTGAACTTCATATCGAAGGTCTGGTTATTTGGCCCCTGCACCGACGCGGTCCAGGTTCCGTCTACATCCGCAGCCAATGCGCCCATCGAGGCAAACGCCAGAATGGCCACAAGTGTCAATAATGTCTTCACTTTTGAGAACCTCATTCCTGTGGGATTGCGAAATCCAGAAGTTAAGACTCACCTCACCCAGCAAATGTTACTGAATGCATAATGACTATATGAGACTGGCCGGCATCGCCGCGCTGCTGATCGTAGCCCGTTTATGGGGAGCCGATCAGACGTTTCGGCTCAACGGCCGGATAGAACCACCTTCGCGCGCCGCTATCTCCCTGCACGGTTCGACCAAGCCTTTCAGCGCCTCGGCACTGAGTGAGGCGAATGGGCGCTTCGAATTCAAGAACCTGCTGCCCGGCGATTACACGGTCGCCGTCTTCATTCCAAATCGCGGCGAACTGCGCCGCACGATCGAGGTCGGACCCGGCAGCGCCGATTCGAAAGGAGCGGTCGCGATCACGGTCAGAGTCGAAGACTCGCTGCTGGTGCGCGAACCGGCTCGGCGCGCGCACATGGTTTCCGCCGGCGAACTCGCCATTCCGGATAAAGCTCGAAAAGCGTACGAAGACGCACAGAAGAAACTGGAAAAACGCGACGTCACGGCAGCCGTTGAAAAACTGGAGGAGGCCGTAAAACTGGCCCCTAATTTCGTTGCGGCCTGGAACAACCTGGGCACCATCTTCTACCAGACGCGCCAATACACCCGGGCCGAGGGCGCTTTCCGCAGCGCGCTCGAACAAGACCCCGAGTCCTACGAGCCGCTCGTCAATCTGGGCGGCGTACTGCTGACGCTGAAGCGCCCCGACGAGGCCATGCACTTCAATCTGTATTCCGTGCTCAGCCGCCCGGAGGACGCGCTGGCGAACTCACAGCTTGGGATGAACTACTTCGCGCTGGGCAGACTTGAGCTTGCCCGGAAATATCTGAGCGAAGCCAAGCGGATCGACCCTGCGCATTTTTCACATCCGCAGTTACTGCTTGCGGAGATTTGTTTTCGGACCGGCGATCGCGCTGGAGCGGCGCGCGAATTGCAGGATTTTTTGGAACGGCATCCCGATTCGCCGGATCGCGATCGATTGCGGGAGGCGATCGAGAAGTTACGGTGAGCGTTTGTATGCCAGGGTGATGCCGTCGCCGAAGGGCAGTAGCGAGAGGGCTATGCGGGAGTCGGCGTAGAGCTTGCGGTTGAAGGCCCGGATGGCTACGGTGTCGGTGTCCTGAACTTGCGGATCGCAGACGCGGCCGTCCCATAGAACGTTATCGACGGCGATCAGGCCGCCGGGGCGCAGCAGCGTGAGCGCGCGCTCGTAATAGTTCTCGTAGTTCTTCTTATCGGCGTCGATGAAAACGAAATCGAACGTGCCCGCTTCCCCGCCCGCGATCAGCGCATCCAAAGTTTCCAGCGCGGGCGCGAGGCGCAGATCGATCTTCGATTCGATACCGGCTTCACGCCAGTAACGGCGCGCGACCGATGTATATTCCTCGCTCACGTCGCAGCCGATCAACTTGCCATCGGCGGGCAGCGCGAGCGCCATCCACGCGCCGCTGTAGCCGGTGAACACGCCGATTTCGATTGCCTTTTTCGCATTCAGCACGCGGATGAGCAGAGCCATGAACTGGCCCTGCTCCGGCGTGATCTGCATGCGAGCCTGGGGATGCGCGGCGGTTTCTTCGCGCAGCCGCCGCAACACATCCGGCTCATGCAAAGATACCTCGCGTGTATAAGTGAGTAACTTGTCATCGAGCTGGATATGTTTGTGCGACATATTAACTACTAAGACCAGAAGGTCAGATACTTCTCATTGTTAGCGATGCGCTGCACATACAGCGCGACTTCGCGGGCGTGATAGTCACCCCACATACTCGACTCACCGCAGGGCGTCTTATGGCCGGCTGGAACGTGATCCCAACCATTCGGACGGTGATAGATGGAGTGCAGGATGAGACCCTGATGCAGCGGGTCCGTGCTCAGATACGGCTCATCGAAGAGTGAATCGAGCACAGTGAGACCGGCCTGCCAGTAACGGCTGCCCAGTTCTTTCTCATTGCGCGCGGTGAGGTAATGACCGAGGCGCAGCAAGCCCTGCGCGCCGATGGCGGCGGCGGAGCTATCGACGGGTTCGAAATCATTGAACGGATCGGCGGGACGGCTCAGATAATCGCCCAGCTTGTGCAGGTTCGGAGCGCCGGTGTCCCAATACGGGATGCCGTTGACGGGCGTGTGTTCGATATAGAAATCGCAGGTCGCTTCGGCGGCCTTGCGCATGAACGCTTCCAGATCCTTGCGTCCGCCGAACGGTTCGACATCGGCGTCGCTGAGCGTATCGAGGAACTCCAACTGTTCGGCGAATCCGCACATGGCCCAGGCGAGCCCGCGCGTCCAGGTGCTGAATGGCGAATAGCCTTGCTGCGAGTTGGGGCAGCGGAAGTTGCCGTCGTTCGTGTTGAAGACGCTCTCATGAGCAGTGCGTCCACGCAGATCGTACGAATCGCGTCCTTCGCCGTAGAACACCGAGTAGGCGGCGGTGGCGCGCGCGTGTCCGTACATGCGCTCCAGCAGATTCACCTTGCGATCATTCTCTTCCATCAGACAGTGGCCCAGGCGATGGCTGACGGCGAGCGAGCGCAGCGAGCGGATGGTATCGACGAACAGCGAGTGCGGCCCGTTGAACGAATAGATGTAGCCGCCGCCGGTGCGGATCTTCGACCAGCGCGCGGCCTGCACGGCACCGCTCGACTTGAGCGCCATTTCGTAGAAATTCGCTTCCCACTCGTTCGCTTCGGTCTTGCCTTCCTTCATGAGGCGCAGCAGGTTGCCGTAGGTGCTGACGTTGTTGAAGCCGTGGTCATGCACGCCGACGTGGGTGACGTGCGGCGCCATGAGTTCGACGGTGCGCGAGCGGCCGGATTCGAGGAACGATTTCTCGCCCGTGGCATCGAACTGCAGGATGGCGGAGCCGAACTGAAAACCCTGCGTCCACTCGGTCCAACCGCGGCTGGTGTACTGGCCCGCGACGGTGAACACCGGAGTGCCTTTGGCCGGTGTGTAAGAGGATTCGATAGAGCGGATCTTGGCGGCCGACGCCTGCCAAAGGTTGTCAATTTTGCGCTTCAGCTGCGCGGGTTCCAGTTGCGTATTGATGTTGATCATGGGTTTAGAGGACTGCCGTATTATTGTTTCATAAAAGGCAGTTTCGATCTATTTCTTCTGGGCCACCACGCGAATCAGCGGCACTCGCTGCAAGCCAAAATCGGCAACGTCGATGACTTCCTCGTAATGGAGAATTCGCATGCCTTCGAGGCGTTTCAGCAGTTCGCCGGACTCGTAGCCGAACAGCGTTTTTGGAGCTTTTTCGAAGCCCTCGATCACCCAGATGCCGCGCGGGTTTGAGCGAGTCGCGAATCTCCTTATTCTTCTCGCGCACGGGCGCGAACTCATAGGTATCGACGATCAAATCCCACTGTTCCTTCCCGTAATTGAAGCGCTCGTGACTTTCGACGATGGCGCGCAACTTGAGCCCGAATTGATCGGCATTTTTTTGAGCCGTCTTGACAGACGCAGAGGCGATATCAAATCCCGTGACATCCCAGCCTTGCTGCGCGAGCCAGACGGCGTTGCGCCCGAAGCCCATCCCGATATCGAGAGCCTTGCCGGGCGCCTTGCCCTTGACCGCTTCCATCAGCCAGCGATTGGGCTTGCGGCTCACCTGGGTATTGGGATTGGCGAAGACGCTGTCCCAACGCGCGGCTTCGATTTTCTCCCAGTTGTCGCTGAGTTGGCCGATGATGCGGTCTGCCGCTGCCTCGCTCTTGCCTTCAGCGATCAATTTGGCGCGGTAACCGGCAAGCGCCTGGGGCGGCGTCATCGCACTGGAGGAGGTGCGGCCGGGTGCGTAGCGCCATTTCACAAAATCAGCGAGGTTCGGCCCGAGCGTATCCTGCGCAATCAGGACAAGACTCAGAAGAAATACTGATCCCAGTAGTTTCATTTGATTAGTATAGGTTCAAACGGTCCAATGAACAGACAGACTAAGCTCGCGATTGTTGCAACACTCGGCGCAGTGATGCCGTTTTACATTTTGATCAGTTACTACAGCGTGGGGCTGCAGGGCGCGATCCGGCAGGCGTTCGGCGTTGGCGAAAATGCCGGCTACGATACGGCCGAGGCTGTCGTGCTTGCTTCGATCGCGATCCTGATGGCGACGAGCATGTTCCTGTTCATGTCGAAGATCTTTAGCGGTCCAAGACTGCTTCGCGGATTCCTGGCAGGGCTGGCCGTGGTCATTCCGGGCTCCGCGCTGGGCCGGTTCCTGCACAGTCCAACTGATCCGGCGGCCGGGTTGCTGGTTGTGATGCTGACTATCTTTATTGGTGCCGGAGTGGCCATGTTTGCCGGTTTGCGGGCATCGAGAACATAGAGTTTTCGCTGCCGGGAAAACTGTACGTTATAGTTCGTTTCGTCAATTTTTTATTTATAGAGCTCCTATTCCGCCATGGGATGGCGGACAGGCTTCGGAAATCGGGCTGGGGATAAGGATTGTACGACCATTTGCACATAAGTGCCTCCGCCGAGGAGTGTAGCAGTCGGATTTCGGGCTGGCGGGTGCTGGGGGCTGTAAGTTCTTGATTGCGTGGTGGCGAATTATTCTTGGTGATTGTCAATGCCCCATGCCGCCCCTACGGGATCGGCACAACGAGGGATGAAAAGCCGATTCGTAAGCCCGCACCCGCGGGTTGACGAGAGGGCAAACGTGGAAGTTGCTGATTCCGTGGATCTAGTAATTCGGCCTTTTCGAAAGGACGGGTCCATGCCGCCCTACGGGATCGGCACAATCAGGGATGAAAACGGGCGAGAGCGGGTGCAATCTGGTAATGCCGCCGGGGCCAGTCAATTCACTAGATCAATAGTGGTAGCGAGCTTGCAGAAAATCAATGGCCTCATCCGTGACACGGTACACCAGGCGGTGTTCCTGAGTGACGCGGCGCGACCAACACCCCGCCAGTAAATATCTGAGAGGTTCGGGCTTTCCTGGCCCTTCGAAGGGATCCCGCATGACCGCCTCGACGAGATCCAGCACTCTGATTGCTGTGCTTCGTTCGGTTTTAACCCAAAAACGCAGATCCTCGCGGAACTCCGGTTGAAAGACCGCAAGCCGCTTACGTTCTCGCTTCACCGAGGATCTCTCGCCTCAATTCCAATATGGTTTCAGGCTTCGTTTTACCTCGCTCTGCCCGGCGTAGCGCCGCCAGAAGACGTCGAGCGTTTCGTGGTGAGCGCAGCAGATGCGCAGTTTCCAGGAGGCCTGCCAGTTCGGTGGCGGGAAGCAGAGCGACGTCGCGCGCTCCACGTCGCCGGACAATCACCGTATCCTGCTGGTCGACCACCTCGTCGAGAACGCTGGCCAGATTCTCACGCAGACTCGTATATGTTGTTTCCCTGGGCATCACGCACCCCAATTCATATTGTACAGCATTCCTGTACGGGTGCGGAGATCACAGCGTCTTACCTCAACCCGCCGCTTTTCGCGGCCGCGCGCCTGTTCTGTTCTATGCCGACTTCTCGGGAGCGGTGTGCGACGCTGCAACTCGACGCCACTCGATATAGCAAGAATCGACCCCGGCTTTCTTCTCGACGAGGTCGGCCCTAATCCGATATCGAGCACTTCAGCGGTTTGGCGACTTCTCGTTCACGTGGAAGAGCGCCGGTTCTCGACAATCCGCCCGAGTCGTTGCTGCGTCACATCGGAGGCACCACTCCTATCGTTAGCGCGGGAAAATGATAGCGAAGGAGGGATTCCCGTGAAGGCAATCAGAACCCACGGCCGGGGTGGGCCGGAGCAATTATTTTTCGAGGATGCGCCGCTGCCGGAGGTTCGGCGCGGGGATGTCCTGTTGCAGGTACGCGCCACTGGCATCACGCCCACGGAACTGACCTGGGATGAAACATACCAGAACGCCGATGGCGCGCCACGAATCCCGAGCATTCCGGGGCACGAGGTCTCGGGCGTGGTAGAGCGGATGGCCCCAGATGTCACTGATTTTCGGCCCGGCGACGAGGTATATGGCCTGGCTGACTTCCCGCGTGACGGAGCGGCTGCCGAGTTTGCGGCCGTGCGGGCAGCCAACCTGGCGTTGAAGCCACGCAGCATCCCGCACGTGCAGGCCGCGGCGCTGCCACTTTCGGCGCTGACCGCTTGGCAGGCACTCTTCGAACATGCGCATCTCGTTGCCGGGCAGAGCGTGCTGATCCACGGCGGCGCCGGCGGGGTGGGGTCGCTGGCAGTGCAACTGGCGCGTTGGCGACGTGCGCGAGTAATAGCGACGGCATCTGGGCGCGATACGGCGTTCGTGCGCAGCCTGGGGGCTGACGATGTGATCGACTACCACGCCACGCGTTTCGAGGAAGCGCTGCGGGACGTCGACGTGGTGCTAGACACGATCGGCGGCGAAACGCGGGAGCGTTCCTGGCGCGTGCTGCGGAAGGGTGGCGCGCTGGTCACATTGGTTTCGCCGATTCCGGCCGGGGTCGCCGAACAGCACGGCGTGCGCGGGGTATTTTTCATTGTCCGCGGGAATCGAGGGCAACTTGATCAAATCTCCGCGCTCGTGGATGAGGGGAAGCTGAAACCGGTGATAGCCGAAGTGCTGCCGCTCGCCCGTGCTCGCGAAGCCTTCGAGCTCGGTGCTGAAATCCACTCTCCCGGCAAAATCGTACTCCAGGTAGCTGCATAACCGAACACGGTCCCAACTGATGACTTCCTTCATCGGAAGTCAGGATCTTTGGCATTCAATTTGACGGAAAACCCGCAAACCGCTGAAGTGAGCCGCCGCCGGAAAGGCGGCACGTTGCGCTAGAGACTGGGAACCGCTAAAGCGGTAATCAATGTCGAAGCAGTCACTGCGAAATATGTCTTGGGGGAGCAAGGGGTCCAGATGCTTGACCCATTCGGCATCGCCGTGGTTTGCTATTCAGATTGCTAGGGACCTGCGCAGCGGGAAACACGGCGGGGGCTGCTATCGGTTGTTGTCTGTGACATTCTAAGGGAATGGATAGCCTACCGACGTTGGACGACGTGTACCGCAAATTCGGTGAGGCTTCGGAAGCGGCGCAACTTCTGGAGGCTGAGCTCTGAGAGGTTCGGGCTTTCGTGGCCCTTCGAAGGGATCCCGCATGACCGCCTCGACGAGATCCAGCACTCTGATTGCTGTGCTTCGTTCGGTTTTAACCCAAAAACGCAGATCCTCGCGGAACTCCGGTTGAAAGACCGCAAGCCGCTTACGTTCTCGCTTCACCGAGGATCTCTCGCCTCAATTCCAATATGGTTTCAGGCTTCGTTTTACCTCGCTCTGCCCGGCGTAGCGCCGCCAGAAGACGTCGAGCGTTTCGTGGTGAGCGCAGCAGATGCGCAGTTTCAAGGAGGCCTGCCAGTTCGGTGGCGGGAAGCAGAGCGACGTCGCGCGCTCCACGTCGCCGGACAATCACCGTATCCTGCTGATCGACCACCTCGTCGAGAACGCTGGCCAGATTCTCACGCAGACTCGTATATGTTGTTTCCCTGGGCATCACGCACCCCAATTCGTATTGTACAGCATTCCTGTACGGGTGCGAAGATCACAGCGTCTTACCTCAACCCGCCCCTTTTCGCGGCCGCGCGCCTGTTCTGTTTTATGCCGACTTCTCGGGAGTAATCCGAGTTTGGCCTTGTCGTGGGGTGTGCGACGCTGCAACTCGACGCAACTCGATATAGCAAGGATCGACCCCGGCTTTGTTCTCGACGAATGGGCCTTTTCTCACAAGAAGAACTGCTATCTGACGGCTCACTTCTGGCGCCGCGCTTCACGTTGCGGGGCGAAGAAAGCCATCGTAGCCACGGCGCATGAGATCCTGATTATCGCCTTCCACATCCTGCGGGATGGCACCGAGTATCAGGAGCGCGGCGGCGATTACTTCGACCGACTAAACCCGGAGCGGACTCAGCGCAAACTTACTGCCAGACTCGAAAGACTGGGTTGGCAGGTCGTTCTCACACCACGCGAGAGCCCACCAGAAGCGGCGGTTCCGCCCCGAAAAAGAGGGCGCCCATGCAAATGCGCTGAACGCGCAATTGATTGCAAACACAAGGGGAAATAATCAGAGGTTTTCGAAGGATGCCCCCTGCCGTCCCTGCGGGTCGGCACAACGAGGGATGAAAACGGGCGTCCGATCACTTAACTGCCGCCAGCGACGGCGCGGGTTAGAGCCCGCGTTGACGAAGCTGGAAAAAGAGCACTGGGGTGATCAGCAGCGACAGGACCATCGAAACCGTCACGCCGCCGATCACCGCGATGGCCAGCGGCTGAAGCAACTGGGCTCCGGAGCCCACTCCGACCGCCAGCGGGGCCATGCCGAAAATGGTGGCCAGTGCGGTCATCAGAATCGGCCGCAACCGGCGCCGCCCGGCGTGGAAGATCGCCTCGCGCAATTCGTAGCCCTTCTCCGAGAAATACTGCTCGGAGTCCAGCATCAGAATGCCGTTCTTGTGGACGATGCCGACCACCATGATGGCGCCCATGAACGATGAGATGTTGAGAGTCGTTCCCGTGATCCACAGCGCCACGAGCGCGCCGGAACCGCACAGAATGGTCGCCGCCAGAATGGCGATCGGATGCGAGAAGGAGCGGAACTCAAAGACCAGGATGACGAAGATCAGCAGGATCGACAGCAGCAGGACCTGCGTCAGGCCGAGGAACGACTCCCGCTGCATCTCGTACAGCCCGCCGTATTCGATATGCGTGCCCGGAGGCAGTGAAATCTCCTTTGGCAGCCGCTGCTGGATTTCCTGCATTGCGGAGCCGAGATCGCGTTTCTCCAGGCGCGCCGTCACTGCCGACATGTTGCGTCAGGTTCTCGCGGCGTATCTCCGTCGTGCCTTCCTCCACTTCCACGCTTGCGATGCTCGACATCGGAACGGTCTGCCCGTTGGGGAGGTCAGCAGCAGCGATTTGAGCTTCTCCGTCGATGAGCGATACTCCACCGGATAGCGCACGCGGATACCGACCAACCGTTCTCCCCGGATCAGATCCGAAGCCAACTCGCCGTCCAGCATGGCCGCCTGCAGGTCCGCGACGTCCTTCACGCCGAATCCGGCCAGCCGCGCCTTCTCCGGATCAACGCGGAAGTTGATGCGAGGGGCCGATAACGATCGTCCGGTTGACGATGTCCACGACTCCCTTGACCTTCGGCAACCATTCTTCGATCTGCTTGCGCGACCTCCTTGTAGACAGCCGCGTCGTCGTGACGCACCTTGATCTCGATCGGCTGCGGCGACCATGCGAGATCGCCGATCAAGTCCTCCAGAATGTGCGGGAACTCCACTTCGATGGCGGGTTCGGAAGAGACGATCTTGCGGCGCAGTTCGGACGTGACTTCTTCCAATCGCGCGTTTGCGCTCTCTCTTCAGTTTGATCAGGAAGTCGCCGGTGTTCGGTTCGGCGATCGCGAGAGCCAGCCGCGCGCCGGTGCGGCGCGAGTAGCTCTCGATCTCCGGCGTCTCTTTGATGAACTGCTCGATATGCCGCAGCACGCGGTCCGTCTCCTGCAGCGACGTGCCGGGGGGCATCAGGTAGTCCAGCACGAAAGCGCCCTCATCCATCTCTGGCAGAAAGCCGCTGCCGAGTTGGAAGTAGACCCCCACCATCCCAGCGAGCATGACCACGCTCGCCAGCAGGATCATGCGCGGGTGGAACAGCGACCAGTGCAGCGCGATCTCGTAACGCGCCGTCAGCCACCGCAGAACGCGGCCTTCGCCCGGCCTGCTCCGCCTTCTCGATGTCGGTTTCCGCCGCACCGGCCGGACGGCGGAAGAAGATGGCGGCGAGCACCGGCGTGAAAAAGATCGCCAGGAACAAGGAGGCCAGCAACGCCGTCACCATGGTCATGGCGAGAGCGCGGAAAAAGACGCCCGTGATGCCGCCAAGGAACACCAGCGGCGCAAAGACCATGATCGGCGTCAGCGTGGAGCCGGTCAGCGCGGGCGTCAGCTCGGTGATCGCGCTCTTGGCGGCTTCCATGGGCGCCTGACCGGTGGAGAGATGCACCATGATGTTTTCCACCATCACGATGGCGTCGTCGATCACCACGCCGATGCAGGCCGCCAGGCCCCCGAGCGTCATCAGGTTGAAGCTCATGTTGAAGAGCTTCATGAAGACGATGGCGATCAGCACGGCCATCGGAATCACCACGGCGGCCACGATCGTCGTGCGCCAGCTCTTCAGGAAGACCAGCAGCACCAGACCGACAGCCCGAGACCGATCAGGATGCTTTCCGTGACTCCGGAGATGGATTCCCGCACCAGAACGGACTGATCGTAGAACGTCGAAAGTTCGATATCCGGCGGCAGCGTTTTCTTGATGTCGCGTCAATTCGGCGTTTACCGAGTCGGCGATCTGAACGGCGTTGCCGTCCGGCTGCTGCAAGTACGTTGACCAGCACCGCGGGGCGCCCGTTGGCGGTCACGATGTTGTAGATGGGCCGTTCGCCGGGAACCACGCTGGCCAGATTCTTCACCGCAACCGGAGTGCCGCGCACGACGTCGACCACCGTGTCTTCAATCTGCTCGCGCGTGCGCATCAGGCCGGTCACGGTGGTCAGGTAGAGGTGGTAGTTCTCCTGCACCATGCCGGATGGCGAGATGATGTTGTTGTTCCGCAGCGCCTCGGTCACCTTGGTCAGCGGCATGCCGTAGCTGTTCAGCTTCTGCGGATCCACCAGGACGTGATACTCCGGCGGGCGCCCGCCGACGATGCGGGTTTCCGCGACGCCGGGCAGCCGGTAGAGCCGCGGCGCGAGGTTGTAGTAGGCCAGTTCCCACAGTTCCGATTGCGAGCGCGTCGGCGAAGTGATGCTGAAGCCGACCATCGGAAAAACGGAAAACGTCAGGCGGTTGATGTAGAAGCGGCACGTCGGCGGCAGCGAGGGCGTGATCTGCGAAATGCGTCCCTGCACCAGATGCAGCGCATTCAGGATGTCCACGTCCCAGCGGAAGAAGACGCTGATTTCCGTCGATCCCCGCGCCGTCACCGAGCGGATGGTCGTGATGCCGGGAACGATGCGGATAGTCTCCTCGATTGGCCGGGTGACGCGCAGCATCTGGATGTCCACCGGCGTGATGCCGTTGTCCACCAGAATGACGATGCGCGGGAAATCCGTCTGCGGGAAGATCGCGATGGGCAGGCGGAACATGAACGCGAGCCCGGCGAGCGCAAAGCTGAGGACGATGATCACCATCGCCCGGGCATGCGCCTGGACGAACTGGGCGAGGCGGCCGGTCACTGTTTCTTCTCCTCCTGCAGCCGGATCTGCGTGCCTTCGGGCAATCCGTAGCCGCCCTGGACGATGACCGAGTCTCCCGGCGTTCAGTCCGCTCTTGATCTGAACCTTGCCGTCGAAGACTTCGCCGGTTTCAACCTCCTTCTTGACGGCGACTCCTTTGTCGCCGGCGACCATCACGATGCCTTTCTTGGTGCCTTCGACAAACTGCACGGCGGCCAATGGGACGACCACGCTGTTTGGCGCCACGCCGGTGACGATCGCACCTGCCCGAACGCTCCGCCGCGCAGCGCGCGCTTTGGGATTCGGGATTTCGCACCAGGTCTCGACGGTCCGCCGCGCCGGGTCGACGGCCTGATTGACCACCGAGATCCGGCCGTCGAAGGAAGCTCCGCCGCCATCGGCCGGCGTGAACGTGCAGGGCTGATCCGATCCGCACCCCGCCGCTTCGCTCTTCGGGAACTTGCGCGCGCGCGACCGCGACGCCAAGATCCATGACCGTGAAGATGGGTGCGTCGGGCTTGGCCATGTCGCCGGGAAACATGAATTGCTCGGTGATCGTGCCGGCGAACGGGCTGCGGATCTCGGCGAACTCCAGTTGCGCCTTGACCAGCGCCAGCCGCGCCTGGGCCTGCTCCAGCTTGCTCTTGGCCATCAGGATGTCCTTGTCGCGCGGATTGATTCTGAAGCAGGTCGAGCGATTTCTTCGCGACTTCGAAGTTCGCTTTGGCCTGCGCCAGTTCGGTCTCGCTGAGACCAGCAGGTCGCGCTGCGGAATCGCGCCCTGCTCGAAAAGTTGCCTGCGCCGGTCGTAGAACTTTTGGGCCTGAGTTCAGTGCCGCTTCGGCGACTGGCCAACTGGCCGCGCGCCCGCTCGATGTCGGTGGGCAGCGTTCCGGAGGTCACGCGCTGCAGGTTGGCCTGGGCATCGGTGACGGCCGCCGCGGCCTCATCGCGCTGCGCCAGCAGGTCGCGGTTATCCAATTGCGCCAGCACCTGGCCCGCGGCGACGTTGTCGCCTTTGCGGACCAGCAGTTTCCGGATCGGCGCCGTGATTCGCGCGCTGATGTTGGCCTGCTCGCGCGCGAACACGCTGGCCGGAGCGCGAACGGTGATCTTGACGTCGGCGGCCTCGGCCTTGGCGACCTTCACCTCCACCACCGGCTTGGGCGTCTCTTCTTCCTGCGCGCCGCAACCGGCCAGGATGAGCAGGGATGAGAACAGCAGGGTAAGGTTTTTCATCGCCCGGATGCAACCTCCAGGTCCGCTCTGGCATTCAAATAGTTGGCCATTGTCGTGTAGTAGTTAGTCCGTGCTTGCGCCAGTTGGTTTTGCGCAGTCACCACGTCGAGGGCCAGGCCCTCGCCGCCTTCGTAGCGGATGCGGCTCAGCCGCAGGTCGTCTTCCGCCAGTTTCGCCTGCCGGCGGGTCAATGAAATCTGTTCGAAAAGCCGCTTCACTCGCGCCAGCGCGCTCTGGTATTCCTTGGAGAACGTGCGTTCGGAGATCGCCCGGCTGGTTTCGACCTGCTCGGCCTTCAGCCGCGCCTGCTGCATCGCGGCGCGGGCCTTGTTCCAGTCGAAGATCGGAATGGTCAGATTGACGAAGGCCGCGTAGCCCCGGTCCCGAATCCGCACGGCCGTCGAATCGATGCCGTACTGGAAGACCGCGCCCAATTGCGGAAGCAAGTCCGCGAACGCGCGCGGCGCGCGTCGGCCTGGAAGCCCGCTGCGCTGCGCGTCGAGAAGGTTGAACTCCAGCCGCTTCAGGAAAGGCGCGGGCAGCGCGGCCGGGCCCTCGGGAGCGGGCGGAGCGTCGTCCAGACGTCGGCAAGCGACAGCGGCTCGGCTACGTCGCGGGTCCAGAAAGAGGCCAGTTCCTGGCTGGCCAGCTTGGCCTCCAGTTCGGCGGCGTTGAGCGCCTGCTCGAGAAACGCGGTTTGAGCCGACGCCTTCACGACGTCGGCCTGCGCGGCTTCTCCGCCCTCGAAGAGCAGTTTCGTGCGTTTCTCGAAACTCTGGCTCTCGGCCAGGGCGTCCTGGACAATCCGGGCGATCCGCCGCGTCAGCAAGGCCCGATAGTACGCGGTTGTCACGGCCCGCCTGAGGTCGCGCTCGGTCAATGCCAGGCTCGTCCCGGCCAGATCCCTCGCCACGCGCGCCCGGGCCAGGTCGGCGCGCAAGCGGCCGGAGGTATCGAATTCCTGGTCCACGCTGAACAGAAACGCGTACTCTCGAATTCCGTTCAGCGGGAGGAAGCTGAACATCTCGCGGTTGTAGAGCAAAGGGCTGTTGTAAGTGAAGCCGTTCACCAGGCGGGACTGCGGCAGGAAACCGGCGCGAGCCTGGGTAGTCTCGCGCGCCGCGATGTCGCGCTCCTGCCGCGCCAGACTCACCGGCGACGGCGACCGACTGCGCCAGCCGGATGCAGTCCTGCAAGCGTGAGAGGTTGCGGGGGTGGCTGCGCGGGCGCGCACGGCACCGTTGCCGCCAGCAGACCGGCTGCTGTCAAGAGAAGATTGCGCACAGGTCGAGTTCCTCATCGTGATTGGGCCCAAGACAACAAAAGCTCCTACCATTCGGTAGGAGCTATCATTCCCGCGCGGCGGGACGGTTAACGGTGAGACCCCATCACCACTAAAATATAAGGGACCACTATATCCAAATCGTATTTGCCACACAAGTGCCGGCTGAGCGGCAGGTCGCGAGCAGAACGAGGCCGAGAGCGGCTCTCAGGGTTCTCACCGCCGGGCCGGTTGCCCGGAAGCGCCCATTGACGATCTGGGCGGTGGAGACGCTTAGTTGGATGACCTGGCCTACCAGGCGGACTATGTAGGCAGGGTCGTCTTCGCGGTTGGGGTCGGATTCGCCTTTTACTTAATATTGGTCGATTACCCAGTCCAGGGCGGAGCGGGAGCAGAGTCGGTAGTCGAAGGTTTCTGGCGGGATTCCGTATAGGGTGATGGAATCGTTGACTCGCAGGGATTGCTTGTCCGCGCTTAGTTTCATTTTCTCGACGCGCTGGGAGTATGGGATGAGTTTGGTTTCGATTTCCTGGAGCGGCCACTTGAGTGAGCGTTTCGTAGTTAACGTGCAGCCGCGCGAGTTCTTTTCCGGCTGTCGCGAAAGCTGCGAATAACGGGTGCGAACGGAATGCGCGGCAGTTCCCGCTTGAGGTTTGCGGCGTAGCGCTCGCGGTATTCCGGATGATGGAGCAGCGCGTAGATGTAGTGGAAGATGTCTTCCCTGGTGATGGTGTCGTCGGCATAGTGCTTTCTGAACTGCTCGACGGCGGTGTCTTTCAGGTGGGATCGGGGGAAACATTGCGATCCGCCTTGCGGTAACTGAGATGACACAGAGGCCTCAGAGTAGTCGTGCACCTATAATGGCAACATGGCTGCATATACGCGCACCATATGGACCGTAAAAAATGAGAATCCGGTTTGTAGATACAAACTTCTTTGAGCAGTTGCGGGATCCCTCTCAACTCCCCTGGTCCGAACTCTTCTCGAATGGAGAGACGGTCCTACTGCTCGTTCCTCGCACTGTTCAGCAAGAAATCGACCGGCACGAGCGGGATGGAAACTCGCGTCGAGCGCGTCGCGCGCGCAAAGCCGAGCAGTCTTTTCCGCAAGATCCTGCGCGAGCCAGAATTGCGCGTAAGTTTACGTGAGCACGACCCGTGCGTACTTATCGGCTTCCCTCCGCTATCGGATCCGAAACGAACAAAGCCCGACCACTTGGATCTGACACGCGCTGACGATCAGATTATAGAGGAGGCCCTCGCTTACGCAGAGGCGAATTCTGATCACGAAACCGGGCTGCTCACGAGCGACACGAATCTGGCCCTTACGGCCCAATACTCAAGCCTCGCCTACACCCTGGTTCCTGAGCATTGGCAGGCACCTGCTGAGCGGGATGAGCGCGACAGGTTGATGGCTGATATTCAGAGACGCCTCGAAGCGCTCGAACGCACGGAGCCTGAGTTATCTCTCAACGCAATCGATGACAATGGCCAGCCTATCCCAGGCTTTCTGATGTGCCCGCAACGATTTCATCCACTTCCGCCAGAGGCAATCCTGAGCCTAGTAGAGGAGGTTCAGCGACGTTGTCCAATGGCGCAGCGCCTTTCATGGGCG
>CAWCAT010000048.1:0-27809 GCA_963793625.1 Bryobacteraceae bacterium
CTTAATGATCTCCGTTACCGTGCCGGCGCCGACCGTGTGGCCGCCTTCGCGAATGGCGAAGCGCAGACCCTCTTCCATCGCGATCGGCGTGATCAGTTCGACTTCGAACGTCACGTTATCGCCCGGCATCACCATCTCCGTGCCTTCCGGCAGCGTCACCACGCCCGTCACGTCGGTCGTGCGGAAGTAGAACTGCGGACGATAGCCGTTGAAGAACGGCGTGTGGCGGCCGCCTTCTTCCTTGGACAGGACGTAAACTTCTCCCTTGAACTTCGTGTGCGGCTTGATCGAGCCCGGCATGGCAATAACCTGACCGCGCTCCATGTCGTCCTTGTCAATGCCGCGCAGCAGCAAGCCGACGTTGTCGCCCGCCCGGCCTTCGTCCAGCAGCTTCTTGAACATTTCGAGTCGGTGACCACCGTCTTGCGCGGTGTCGCGGAAGCCGACGATTTCCACTTCCTCGCCGACCTTGCACGACGCCGCGCTCGACACGGCCGGTCGACCACGGTGCCGCGGCCCTGAATCGTGAAGACGTCTTCGACCGGCATCAGGAACGGCTTGTCGACTCGCGCTCCGGCGTCGGAATGTAGCTGTCCACCGCGTCCATCAGCTCGACGATGCGCTTTTCCCATTCCGCGCTCGCCGTTCAGAGCGCCTCGAGCGCGCTGACCCTTGACGATCGGCAGATCGTCGCCCGGGAAATCGTAGCTGGACAGCAGTTCGCGAACTTCCAGCTCGACGAGTTCGAGCAGTTCGGGATCGTCCACCATGTCGATCTTGTTCAGAGCGACCACGATGTACGGCACACTCACCTGGCGGGCGAGCAGAATGTGCTCGCGGGTCTGCGGCATCGGGCCGTCGGTGGCGGACACCACCAGGATCGCGCCGTCCATCTGCGCCGCGCCGGTAATCATGTTCTTGATGTAGTCGGCGTGGCCCGGGCAGTCGACGTGCGCATAGTGGCGCTTGCGGTCTCGTACTCGACGTGCGCGGTATTGATCGTGATCCCACGAGCCTTCTCTTCCGGCGCGTTGTCGATCTGGTCGAAGTGCGGAACTTCACCTTCGGGTTATGCTTCGCCAGACACCTTGGTGATGGCCGCCGTCAGCGTCGTCTTGCCGTGGTCCACGTGCCCGATCGTCCCGATGTTGACGTGCGGTTTGGTGCGCTCAAATTTCTCTTTCGCCATCGTGGAAACCTCCCTTCTCATCACTCATTTGCCCAATCTGACTTTGCGATTCAGGAACGGTCGACTGGACCAATCGAGCCAATGAGCGTGATAAAATCTGGAGCCGTTGACCGGGATTGAACCGGTGACCTCGTCCTTACCAAGGACGCGCTCTACCAACTGAGCTACAACGGCCCTACCTGTAAAATCTTACCACTGCTGACCGCAGCGATTCTCGCAATGGTGGACGGGGAAGGATTCGAACCTCCGTAGCTCGCAAGGAGCGGCAGATTTACAGTCTGCTGCCATTAACCACTCGGCCACCCGTCCGCTTGAGCCGGAACCATTCCAGCAAACGCAATACTGCACTAACGTCTTTAAGCCGGAACTCCTAAATAATAGCACAACCAAAACAGAGAATGGCTAGTCTGGTTTTTTAGTTTTTTGGTTCTTTGCTTACTTGGGTTTGAAGAAGAATAGGCTACAGATAGATCTCATCGAAATTGCGGGCGTGTTGTCGAACCATTTAGCCAGACGTTCGTAGTTTTCCGCCTTGTCAGGGATGGGAGGCAGAGTCGTTCTCAGGAGACTGTTTAGCACCTCCGGAGACTCCAGTGCCCCGTGCAGATAGGTCCCGTGGCAGCGTCCCTGTCGAATTCCCTCGGTTGTTCCGTCGCTAAGTATCGCGAAGGGCTCGCAATCCCTGGATTTCTGCGTCTCGCCCATATGAATCTCGTATGCCTGAAAGCGCGTCCCCCCAGGCGTGACAGCTTCGACTGTTCGCACCGTCTTTTCGCCTTTAAGCCGCGTTTTTACAGGCAGCAATCCCAGCCCGTCAGCGCCGTCCGCGAGCGATTCCAGATGTTCCGGGTCTTCCACGCGCTCGCCCATCAGCTGGTAACCTCCGCAGATTCCGACAATCTGAGCACCCGCACGATGTTGCTCGAGCACCCAGTCGGCGAGACCGCTGGCGCGCAGCCACGCGAGGTCATCGATGGTGTTCTTCGTACCCGGCAGAAAGACGAATTCGAACTGCCGGTCCAGGGGCTTGCTGACCCACTCGGCATACGGTCCAAGCAGGCGGAAATCGGTGAAATTGGAGATGTGCGGCAGGCGCACAATCGCCACCGCGGGACCGCCTGCCTGGACGGCCGGCAGTTCATCCAGCGACACCCCATCCTCGGCATCGAGTGCAATGTCGAAAGCCATCGGAAACACCCCGGAACAGGGCTTTCCCGTGCGACTTTCAAGGATCTTGACGCCGTCTACAAACAGCGTCGGATCCCCGCGAAAACGGTTCACCGCGAACGAGCGCATCAGCTTGAGTTCCGCTTCGTCGAGCAGTGCAAACGTTCCGACTATCGAGGCAAAAACTCCGCCGCGGTCAATATCGGCCACCAGCAAACCCGGCGCTCCCACCCGGCTGGCAAACCCCAGATTCACCAAATCACGCTCTCTCAGATTCATCTCAACGATGCTGCCCGCACCCTCGATGACGATGTATTCGTACTCACGCGCAAGCCGTTCATACGCTGCCAGCACACGCTCCAACAAATAATCGAAATGCTCCTGATACTCGCCTGCTCCGGCCGTTTTCCAGACGCGCCCATCAAGCACAATTTGGCACCCGAGCGCTGCATTGGGCTTCAACAGAATCGGGTTCATGTCGCTCGTAGGTGCAATACCGCATGCCTCGGCCTGGGCCACCTGCGCGCGCCCGATCTCGCTGCCATCCGCGCAAGGATACGAGTTGTTCGACATGTTCTGAGCTTTGAACGGCGCAACTCGAAAGCCACGCCGCCGCAACGACGCACAGATCGCCGTTGCCATCCAGCTCTTGCCTGCATGGGATGCGGTTCCGCCCACGAAGATTGGTTTAGCTTTCACGTATGAAACCTTGCTAGCCTTGCGCGCCGTCTTATTCTAGTTGATTGGGGAAGAGGATTTATGAACTGGGCTCAGATGCGTTCCAAACTACTGCGCGGCGTATTATTGACCTGCGCGACTTCCTTGCTCTGGGGCCAGTTACAGATTCCGACGAGATTGCCAGCCGGGCCGCGGATCTAAAAAAAATCCAGCCGAGAAGAAGACCAATCCCAAAGAAATCCTTTCCAACTTCAATGGCACCATTCGCAGCATAACAGCAGATATTATTTCCCTCGACGCCGAAGACACGCGCATCGTCAACTTCAAAACTTCCAAGAACACCAAGTACACGTTTAAGGACCAGGAAGTACAAGGCTCCGCGTTGAAGCCGGGCGATGAGGTTCGCGTCGAAGCGCGCAAGGACGATGAGGGCTTCTTCTATGCGGTGAATGTGATCCTGCAGAAGGCTGCGCCAGAGGCCGTTGTGGCAACGCCCAAAGTGCAAACCACGCCGGAAGAACAGTCGGAAAAGCCCAAAGCCAGCGACAAGGAAACGCCGATAGAGCCCGAGGCGCGCACACCTGCGGTTTTGCGGCCGCCCGTGCCGGTTACCGATCCGGATGACGCGGGTCCGCCCACACTGCGCCGTGGCAAGCCTGCCCCTCAGCCCGGAAAGCCGCGCTCAGAGACAGCGAGGCTGGATCCACCCGCTCCGACAGAAACTCCGGCGCCTGCGCCGACGACCGCGCGCGAGGCGCCAGTCGTGGAAGTAGCGGCCGATGGCACTACAGTTACTCCCGCCAACAGGAACTCACCCAACGACTTCATCGAAAAGGTGCGCGAAACTGCTTTCAACTTCTCCGAATCGCTACCCAACTACATCTGCCAGCAGATGACCACGCGCTATCAGAGTGAAACGCGCACCCCAAGCTGGAACGCCAAAGACGTAGTATCTGCCGAGGTCGTCTATGACAACGGCAAGGAAAGTTATCGCAACATCAAGATCAACAACAAGCTGGTGAACAAGCCTATGGAGGAAATCCCCGGAGGCTGGTCTCGCGGTGAGTTCGGCAGTACATTGCGGGATCTTTTCTCACCGGCTACTGCGGGAGATTTCCGTTATCGCCGCGACTCCATGGCAGCCGGTCTGCCTTCGGCGGTTTATGATTTTTCGGTCGAACGCAAGAACTCGCACTGGGAAACGCGCATTGGCGGCCAGTCGATCTTTCCGGCCTACAAGGGCTCCGTCTGGATCGATAAGAAGAGCATGCGTGTCCTGCGGATCGAGATGCAGGCCCGCAGCATTCCTGAGGAATTCCCCCTGAACACCGTCGAGTGGGTGGTCAACTACGAGTTCGTGCGCATCGGAACTCAGCAGTTTTTGTTGCCCGTTCACGCCGAGAATCTCTCGTGTTGGCGCGGCTCGTTTACCTGCGCCCGCAACACAATTAATTTCCGTAACTACCGAAAATTCACCTCTGAATCGCAGATCATGACAACGGATTCGGCGATATCGTTCGATGGTGAGGAAGCACCAGCAAAGGCGCCTGCCAAGCCGGCTGAGAAGAAAAAGTAACTCACGGGTTCCAGTAGTGCTGTAAGTTCCACTTACTGTTTTGCAGGCGGTGATACGCCCTCGCGAACTTCCCGCCTCGCCGATTCGGGCCCCTTACCCGTCTCGAGTATCTCAACCCGTACTTTGCGCTTGCCGAACTTCTTGGCCTGCGCGGGATCGTCGAAAAAGATATCGATACGGTTACCCTTGATTGCCGAGCCCGTGTCGGTAATCACGAACTCGCCGACGTACTGGTCAGGGCTATGGACACGCACTCGAGAGCCGAGTGGCAAGATCGTCGGATCCGCGGCCGCCGTGCCCTTCCCTGGCCACAGTGCCGGCCTTCTGAATACCATCGATCGAATATGCCGTCGCGATCATCCTGATGAACTTGGGCGGCGCCCAGGCGAGTACAGCCACCAGGGCCATAAGCAGAATATAGCTTCGCGTGGTTCTGAACATACGCATCCCCCTGTTTCATAGAGACATTTCGGCTTTAGTCTGTTGCTCAGGCCGCATCCGTCCGATGTAACTCAAGGATGGATTCGCTTGCAATCACTTGGAAGGTTCTGTATGCGGTCACGCTCGCGCTGTGTGTCTCAACCGCAACATTCCTGCTGCACTTCGAATGGCGACGGCGGTTGCAATTGCAGTCACGACCCGTACGCAGAGCGAGCTCATTTCGCGTTCAGGACGTTGCCGGCATACTCACGGCCGGAGCAGCGGTCTTCGGGTTTGTGGTCGCTGAAATTCCAAGAGCAGAGGCCATGATTGCGCCTGCGATCACTGGATACATGCTGATCGAGCCTAGGATCGCTGGCAAATCTGTCAACGTGTGCCAGACAAGCGCGCGTGAAATCGAACGGTTCGTAGATGACATTTCGCGCAAGGAGCAGGTTCCACGCAAACTGTTGGCGCGATTGATTCAGATGGAATCGGGCTACCGGCCTTGCGCAGTCTCGTCAAAAGGGGCACTTGGCTTGATGCAGTTGATGCCCGCCACTCTTAGCGAATTGAACGTGAGCGATCCCTTCGATCCCAAACAGAATCTTGCAGCCGGCGTGACGCTGCTGAAAAGACTGTCACAGCAGTATGGCGGCGAGTGGAAACTCGCTTTGAGCGCCTACAACGCAGGTCCGGCGGCGGTCGATCACTATGGCGGGATTCCGCCGTATCCCGAGACGATGCGCTACGTCAAAGAGATTCTGGGTGAGTTTGACGACTAAGCTCGGCTCGTCTCAGCCGTAATACCGCCGTTGCGTTGCGATGGCAGCGCAGGCAAAGCGTCCTGATATTTTCGAGATCGCATTCGCCGCCACCTTCAACCACCGGCAGGATATGGTCGGCATCCCAAAGACTGTTCCGCTGTCCCGGCTTCCATTTCCATTCAGCGAATAGAGCTATCCGCGTTGTCCCGCGCGAACGCTTCAAACGCCGCAATTCCGCGACGCAATCGACGCTACATTCCGCACAGACACCGTGGTCTCGCTCGAAAACCTGCTCCCGCAGGTAACCAGGATTGCTACGCAGCTTCCATTCGTGCACGCACCACTCGGAGCAAAACGTGAAGCGGCGCTTGGGGACTTCGAGATTGCACCAACGGCAAAGATTGCGCCCGTTCGCACCTTTGGGCAAATTCGCCCGCTCCACCCATCCACCCGGCATGCTGCGCGTCGTACTCACAATAGGAATATTCTAGCGTGAGAGAAATTCGTCGGTGAGCACCTTCCCCAGCAGGTAATATTTCCGGTCCGGGTACCACAAAACGCGCTTGCCCTTGGATTCCGTCAGGCTGGTGTACGTCGCAATCTCCGCGGTCTTCTTCGGACCTACGATGATGCCGTCGGTATCAAATAGAACTTTGGGCTTGCCGAACCAGATTGGCTGACGTGCCTTCGGCTTAAACTCGCCCACAGTGATGTGAGCAGGCCGCCGGATGTGGCTCCACTGATTAACGCCGTTCCATAACTCGCGGGGAGCGTACTGACTAAAGCGTCCAAGCGTGCCCGCGTTATTGAAATACAGCAGAATGTAGCGCCCGTCCTTCAGACTGTAGATAGGGCATGGGGCTTTAGGATGCGGAATCGGATCGCCGCCATCCTCATAGCGCAAAGGTTCAGGGCGACGCCATGTCGTTCCGTCGTCAGTAGAAACCGAGTAATAAACATAACCCGTAATCGTCCGCATTGTGACGAAGAGACGCTTGTCGGGAAGTAGAACCAGACTGGGTTCTTCGCAATCGGTGAGTGCAGGATTGAAGACAGAGGGAACCGTCAGCCCCTTGCCTTCCAGCATCAGGTGCGTGATCTTCAGGTCTTTGGGGTCCGGCGCATCGTCAATATTCTCGAAACGCATGAACTTAGTGCCTGAGTTAGCGACCCACCAACCCGGCGGCTTATCGTCACGGAGTAACTCACTAGCCCAGTAAGTGTAACCAGCAATGTAGCGGTTCTTACTGTCGCGAATGGGTTTCTGATAGACGATCCAGTTAAAGTTCGGACCAACGCCGTTGGGATGATCGTAGGCCGCTTTCGGCCACGGTATATCGGCACCACGGGTCCAGCTCTGGCCGTCGTCGTCAGAATAAATCACGCCCATATCGTTGATTTTGAGCGTCTTTCCGCGCGCATCACGCTGGGCAGCATCCAACGAGAAGAAGACGTAGATGCGGCCCTTCCGCGAAACAATAGGGAAGCCCCAACTGGTCTCGGGAATCTGCTCGCCCTTTGCGGGACCGGCAATGCGCTTGGGCTCCGACCAGTGCTGCAGATCGGTGCTGCGCGAAAGCATCAGATGGTTGTCACCAAACGCTTCTATGCTGCTCTGAGTCCAGAGCGCGAGCATATCGCCTTTCGGCGATTCGAACACCAGAAAGTGTTCGTTGTCGCCGTCGTTCAGGCCGCCCTCCTTGGGGATATAGACCTGGATATCGGGGTTGCTGCGCTTCCATTCGGTAGCCGGATCGCCGGAGCGGATTTGCAGCGCCGCACCGGCGAGAAAGTGTCGTCGTAGCATCTTAGAAAATCATCTTCAAAGCTAATTGTAATTTACGCGGTTGGTTCTGCTGCACCGTGATGACGCCGACGGCCGTCGAACCGATCTGCAGGCCAGGCTTGGCAAACTGCGCACGATTGAAGGTGTTGAAGCTCTCGAAGCGGAACTGCGTGGAAAGCTTCTCATGCAACTTGAAACTCTTGAAGATCGATAAGTCGAAGTTATTGATACCGGGTCCGCGTAGTTGCGGGATCGTGGGCGCGGCGTTGCCATAAGTGAACGTAACCGGAATCGAGAACGCGCCGGTGTCGAAGTACTTAGTGAGACGATCCTGGACACGGCCGGTCTGCTGCTCCACGGGGCGAGCACGGTCCGGGCGGGTTCCCTGAGTGGCCGAGAGGGCGAGCGGCGAACCGGTCTGGAACGAGGCGATTCCATTGAACTGCCAGCGCCCAGGAGCGCATCGAGCGGCTTGCCCCAGTTGGTGCCGATTGCCTTGCCGCGACCGATTGGAATTTCCCAGAGTCCGCTGAGGACAAGGCGCTGGCTCACATCCCATACAGCCAGCGAACGCTCGGCGCGCAGATTGTTGGGATCGGCGATACCGATGCCAGTGGCGTTGGTAATGGTTTTGCCGGTAGTGTATGAAATCAGCGTTGTAAACCCGTGCCCGAATCGCTTCTGCACGCGACTCTGAAACGAGTGATAGATGGAAGCGGCCAGTGATGGCGCTTCGCTCGTGATGGCAGTGTACTGAGGATAGGGAAACAGCAGTTGGCGCCGCGAAACGGTAGTACGCGACAGAGCCGAGGTCTGGTCTGTGATCACTCCAAAGAAGGGATTCGGGACGAGCGTTTGCGCGTCCGCGCCGAGATCCTTCATCTGCTGTGCGGAGAGCACGTTCAAGGAAATGTTCGCGCTACTGATATGCGATCCCTTGTTGCCCACGTATGCGGCCTCGAGCAGCCAGGTCCGGCCGATTTCTTTCTGAACATTGAAGTTCCATTGTTGGAACTGCCCGGTGCGGATGCCCAGGAACGCGGAATTTGTGGATTGCCCGATGTTCAGCGAGGGGCTGAGTTGCGAGATTGTGGATGGAGCGCGTATGCCGTTCGGGTACGGATCCGACATCGTCTGGAACGGATTGACATCGTTGAGAGAGGTGACCACGCTGGTGACCGTTGAAAAGCCATCGGCGAATGCTGTGCTGATGCTGGCGTCACCTGAGGAGAGTCCGTAGAATACGCCGTAGGCCGCGCGAATTGCGAGACCCGGCAGTGCACGCCATGCGAGGCCGAGGCGCGGGCCGAAGTTCTTCCACTCCGGTTCGATCAGGTGGCGGTTTTCTCCCTGCCTGTATTCCATTTGGCCGACGAGCCCCATGCCCGGCAACTGAGTAGCGATAGGCGAAGCCAGCGACAGGTTAAGCACGCTCATGCGATCGTAACGCTCGGTACGGGGCTTGTTCACATCCCAGCGGAGGCCGGCAAAGAGCGTCAAGGTGCGGGTGATCGTAATGTCGTCCTGCAGATAAAGCGCTTGGTACGCGCTGCGAAACGCCGTGGCAGGTTGGTTGGTGACACCGCCGCTGCCCGGCAATCCCAACAGCATGGAAGCGATTGCGTTCCCCGCCGTCGTACTCGCCTGGTTTGGGTTGGGCCCTTGAGTAAACGCCTGGGTAAAGCTGAAGCTGCCGGTGGCGTTGTTGTTCTGAAGCTGGTTGTTGTAGAAAGCGCGGTACTCGCCCCCAGCCTTCAAACGGTGCCTGGCGAAGATCTTCGAGAGGCCGACTTCAAACATTGGCACCGTTTGGGCGCTGTAGTTTTGCGCGCTGTTGCTTAGTCCCGTGTAGCCGGTGAGTGTGGTCACCGGCAAACCACGGACCTGCTGGCCATCCCGGAAGTTGCTGGGGAAACCGAGTTGCGTAATGTCAAAACCGTTGGACCACGCCTCGCGTTGTCCGTACTGGTAAAGGATCGAGAAGTTGAGACTCAGAATCCAGGTCGGTCCTAGCGTATAGACGTCCTGAATAGCGGCATAACGGCGGCGCTGCTGGAGTGGAGGATTGGTCGGATTACCAATGTTTTCGAAGTAATTCGGCTCGCCAACCGACGGTTGCTGATAGGATCCGCGGCCAAAAAAGTGGTGCGCGCCCATGTACTGATCAAGCCTGATGTTATAAGTGTTGTTGATGTTGCGGCGCGGGGTGTTAAGTGGCAGGTTACCCGTGACATTCAAGTTATTGGGCAGCGGATAAAAAGCGATCATTTTGCGCGACACCGGATCCAGGCGGTCCAGCGGAATCACGTTTCCGGGAAATGGCGCGCGAGTGAAGGTATTTCCGCTTGGTGTCGTTGCCAGCGGATCAAAAATTCTTACGAGGGCGCCTGAGGCATTGAGTGTCCTGGAGAAATCGCCGGTGCGCTCGAGCGCGGTCGGGACGGTAAAAGTCTGGGGATTACCCACTGCTTCTCGGAAGCCTTCGTAATCAAAGAAGAAAAACGTTTTGTCACGGCCGTTATAGACCTTCGGAATATAAACGGGACCGCCTACGGTAGCGCCGGCCTGATTCCGCTTGAGCGCGCCAAGGGGAATTCCTTGCCTGTTGCTAAAGAAGTCGTTCGCGTCAAAGGCGCGATTGCGCACGAACCAGTATGCTGTGCCATGAAGCTTGTTGGTGCCGGACTTCGTCACCATGCTGATGCTGCCGCCGTTGGTGCGGCCGAACTCGGCGGACATGGCGTTGGTCTGTACGCGAAACTCGGCCACTGAATCGACGTTCGGCGAGTAAACGCTCATGTAGGTGGTACCGCGCGGAGTAGAATTCGCACCACCATCCACAGTGACGCCACTCGTCGCGAAATTGGCGCCGTTGACGCCTGGTACGGTATTTCCCATTTGCACGGCGGAGCCGGGTGGGACGTCCTGCGGAATAACCCCAGGCGACAGTGCGGCCAGTGCCATCGCGTCACGGCCATTCAGCGGGAGATCAAGGATCTGCTTTGTATCGACTACCTGGCCGAGCGTTACACTTGCAGCCTCGAGTAGCGGCGAGGTCGCATTTACCGTAATAGTTTCGGCAAGCGCCCCAACATCGAGCCGAAGGTTGATCATAAGCTGATCGGAGACCCGCAGAGTGAGGCCTTCTCGCAGTGTGCGCTTGAAGCCGGCGGCCTCGGCCGAGACGGTATATTCGCCGGGGACGAGGTACGGTACCGTATATTCGCCGGCCTGGTTCACCGGTGTGGCCTTGGAAACGCCCGTCGCGATGTTGGTGATCGTAACAGTTGCGGTGTTGATCAGGGCATCCTGGGAATCCCTGATGGTCCCAAGGATGGTCCCGGAGTTCGATTGGGCGAACAGGGCGAGTGACGATAACCCCATCACGACGGCGAAACGCTTTAGCATGTAACCTCCTGAAGGCTTCTGAGATGATATACCAGTAAATCTCAGAAGTAAAGGAGAATTACTTCGTGATATTCCAGAAAGCGTTACTTATCTGCCGTAAGTGCGCTCTCGGCGTTCTTTTTCCGCCGTGGTCGCCGCGAGAACACTGCAAGCCGGGCCTCGCTGAACTGAAGATTTGGCTCCATCCGCATCAGCACTTCGTCCATGCGATAGCGAACATGCCGGCGCATCGCCGCGTCGGCAGCTTCTGCGTCGCCGGACAGCAACACCTGGGCTAGTTCGCTGTGCCAGCCGGGTGGCGGCGCATCATTCCCCAGCGCGGTGTCGTACAGCCAGTTGAACACCAGAATCTGATTCTTCTGGATAGCCTGGCAGAGCTCATCACATCCGGTGCACTCGGCGACACGCATGTGAAAACGCATGTGGACGAGGTGAACCTTAAACAAACGCTCACGATCGGCGGTCTCTTCACCGATTGTCTCCGAGTTCATACGGTCCAGTTCCGCAGCGAGACGGCGAACCTCGTCCCGCTCATCTGGACTTGCTTTACCTGTGAAAATCCGGGCCGCCTGCGTCTCCAGTGCCTCGCGCAGGATGTAATGCCCTCGAATCGATTTCATCGTGGGAATATGGACGCGTGTACCCACGCGCGGCCGGCTTTCCACCAATCCATCATTCTCCAACCGTTGCAGCGCGTCACCCACAGGAACGATGCTGGTGCCGATCTCATCGGCGAGAGCACGCCGCGAAAGCGATGTACCAAAGGGCAACTCACCTTTTAGAATCTTGTCCCTAACGTACAAATAAACGTGTTCGGTCAGATTACCTTGGAATGACATTATATTGCCCCGATGGTAACGTGATCGGAAAGTTCAGTCAACTGATATCTCAGGATTACTGCTGCCACCCTCCTCCTAATGCTCCCGCCGGTGTAGGTCGCCGCGACCTGCACCGCGGGAGGGGCGATCTCGGGATATTGCGCTACGGGCAGTGTCAGAATGCTGATCCCGCCGGCAATGACAATGATCAGGGACAGCACGATTGCAACAAAACATCCGGCCATGTCTATCTCCCTGCGCTGATCGGTGCTGGGGCAACAGTCATGCCAGGTCGTACTTTTTGCGTTCCCTCGACGACAACCTTCTCCCCGCCCCACAGCCCCGAACGGACGATGTAAGAATCCTCGTACTCTCCGTCAGTCGTGATTGTCTTCAGGGACGTCTTATTGTTCGCGCCCACGAGCAGCACTGACTTGGTATTCAGCGTCTCTGTCACTGCTTCTTTTGGAACCAGGACGGCGTTCGGCCACTCCTCGATGATGAACTGGACGCGCGTGAACTGGCCGGGCCGGAGCAGCGCTGTCGGGTTAGGGAATTCCGCACGCACGGTCAAAGTTCGAGTCTGCGGGTCAACCGTGCGATCGATAAAGGTGAACCTCCCGCGGTACGGGTATCGCCTGTTATCCGCAAGAATGAGGTCCAGTTGAACCTCCGCTGGTCTTTTCCCGGCTATGCGCTTTCGCTGAAATGTGAGATAAGCCGTCTCTGGAATGCTGTAGTAGACATAGATCGGGTCGTATGAAGAAATTGTTGCTAGCGGAGTGGTTTGCCCCGGACTGACCAGATTTCCCACCGTAACGCCCAGCCTGCCAACTATTCCGTCGATCGGTGAACGGATAACCGTGTAGCTCAGATTGAGTTCCGCAGTCTCGATGGCCGCCTGATCGGACTTGATCGCGGCCAGCTGTTGCGCTTCCCCGGCCACGGCCATATCGAGATCCTGCTGTGTTGCGGCTTGTTCTTTAACGAGCGGCGCGAGCCGGGCAATGTCGCGTTGATACCTGATCAACAACGCCTGATCCTGCGCAAGCTTTGCCTGCGCGCTCGTTACGGCCGCCTTGTACTGGGCCTGTTCGATCTGAAAAAGAACATCTCCCTTGCGCATCTGCGACCCTTCTCTGAAAGGCGTTTTCTCCAGAAATCCAGTCACGCGCGGCAGGATATTGACCGTTTCCTTCGCCTCCGTCTGGCCCACGAAGTCTCCGTAAACGGGAACGGTTTGTACAAGCACTTCGCCGACCCTGACCGTGGTTGGCGGTGCGCTCGCGGCCGCGGCGCCCGGGCTGGGTTGGGCCTTGTTGCGTTGATAGGCAACAACCGCAATGGAAAGAGCAATGGCTAGAACAAAAATACCAGCCCAAAATAACCAGGAGAGTGTAGCGCGACCCGCAATCGCAAACCTGTCCATATGGATGGCCTACTTCCATTTAGAGCAGTCGTTCGAGTCCGGACGGAATTCTCTCAGAGTATAACATCGCCCATCGCGCTAAGAAGAGGCGCGACCGTGAGGGAGTGCGTACTTAAATCTCAACGGAAACCGCTAGGGCCCGCGCTTCCGTAATCGCGTCCTGAGCCGCGGAAGTAAGAAAGACATTGTCGAGCCCGAGCGCAATCATGTTGTAACCATCGCGAATTGCGGCTTCGATGTTGCCGTTCCCGGGGTGCACGATATGCATGCCGGCTGACTTTTTGTGTGCCGCGCAGGACCGCCGAAACGTCGCAAGAGCATCGACCATTTCCGGACAGTCGAGTTGCCCGGTCTTACCGAATGATCCGCTTAAATCGAGTGGTCCGATGAAGGCCGCGTCCACGCCCTTCACTTCGAGAATTTGGTTGACCGCCCCAATACCGTCGCGGTGTTCAATCTGCATCACAATTGCGATTTCGTCATTCGCCTCGCGGATATACTTTTCAAAATCGATACCGTGCAGATTTGCGCGGCTGTATCCATACCCGCGTTCGCCGAGCGGCGGATACTTGGCCTGATTCATCGCAGCTTGCGCCTGCTCCGCTGTGTTGACCATCGGGATGATCAATCCGCGTGCGCCCGCATCCAGCGTGCGCTTGATCCAGATAGTATCGGCATAAGGTAGACGCGCGACCGGCGTCGAGCCATAACCTTCCAGCGTCCGGAAGATGTTTGTCATCATCTCCACGTCGATGGCGCCGTGCTCCAGATCTACGCAGACCCAATCAAAGCCGAGCCGTCCGAAGATTTCAGCCGGAGCCGGGTGGGCAATCTGCATCCACGCACCAAAGGTGATGGTGCGTTCGAGCAGCGCCTTGCGAAAAGAGTTCTTCATTTTGAGTGTCCAAGTACTTCCGGGTTCAACAGGTCCAACTCACTCCACTTTTTAGATTCGGCTGCACGCACATTGCGCAATGCACGCTCCGCCATGCGCTCGTTCGCTTCCACTGTGTTGCTCCCTATATGCGGAGTCAGCAGCACATTGGAAAGCTTGCGTAGATCACGCTCCGAATTGGCCGGCAAGTACGGCTCACGCTCAAACACATCCAGAGCCGCGCCCCCGATTGCTTCCTTCGACAGCGCTTCATACAGCGCGTCTTCATCGACAACCGATCCGCGCGCCGTGTTGATCAACCATGCGTGCGGCGCAAGCAGTGCGATGCGTTCCCTGTTCATGAAGTGCGACGTGGCAGGAATAGCCGGGATGTGGAGACTCACGAAATCGGCATCATCTACGGCTTCGGCGAAATCAGTTGTAATGCGGGCAAACCCGCTCTGTTCCGCCGGCATTTGCCGGACACAGCCGATAACGCGCATCCCGAAACCAAGCGAAGCGATGCGTGCGGTTGCCCTGCCGATAGGTCCCAGGCCGATCACCGCGAGCGTCTTGCCGGCCAGTTCCCGTCCGCCCGGAACCGTCCACGAACCTTCTACTGCTGCGAGCGCTTCGGACAATCGCCGGGTCGCAGCAAGCATCAGGAGTAACGCGTGTTCGGCGACCGATTGATCGAGCACACCCGGCGTATTGGTACAAAACAATCCGGCTGCCGTAGCCTTGCCCTTATCAATCCCGTCGTGTCCAACTCCGAAGCGGGCAAGCACTGCACCCGCAGGTAATGTCTGGTACAGCAAATCTTCGTAACGCGTGATACCCACAATCGCGTGACCAGCGTTCTTCGAACGAATCATTGCAGCTAATTCCGCTTCGTCCGCCGGAGCCGCAATGCAGCGCAGATCCTTGGCGGCAGCGAATACACGCTCCGCCTTGGCATACTCGCGCTCCGTCACAATGACGGTCGCCTCGCTCATGCGCGGCCCGCTCTGAAATTGCCCACCGCTTCGGAGGTCCGCAGCGCGCGCCCATAAATGCGTAACCCGCCGAGTTCTCCGTAGAGAACTGGAGCAAGCTTGGCGGTGGCAGCGCCATTGACATCTCCGGTCTCAGGACGGAAGCGTCCCCAGCCGTATTGGCGGGTAGCGCCACCGTCGTTCAGCACGCCATCGACCACCCAGGTGATGATCTTCGGTCCACCATCGACCGTGACCACGACGTGCTGCCAGGCGCCGATGCGCAGGGTGCCGGCGAACGTGCCCGGATCGCAGTCCCAGGATGAAGTGCCGCTGCCATCGTTCAGCGTGATCTGTAACGTAAAGCGATCAGTCGTCGTGATCAAGATGCCTTTGCCGGAATCGTTGCGCGCATCCAGTACTACCTGACCGGGATTGAGTTCCCGCAACCGCATCCAGAAATCGATCGAGAAGCCGCCGAGCTTGTTCAATGCCGGAAGCTGCGGCATCTCAAACGTGCTGCCAGTCTTTACCTCACGCAGCAGCCCGTTCTTCGCGACGGTTTTGTTGTCGAACTGATTCCACAAACCTTCCAGGAGTGTGCGGTCGATCTCGTGTACACGCGCGATTTTCTTCTGGGTTTCGGTAATGTAGAAGCGACCCTTCTCCTCGATGAAATCGGGATAGCTGATGCGCATCTCGGACTCGTCATCGTAGAGCAGAATCTCCGGCTCGGACCAATGTATGTGCCCGTTCTTTTCGATTCCGCCCGCCACCCAGCCTGGATTACGGCCCGAGTAATATTCCCATTTCTTCGCATGAACGGCTTCCCCGCCCTGATTGTGATACCAGAGCAGGAACTTGCCGTTTGAGAACTTGCGCACGAAGTTAGCGGCACGCGGATGCTTGATGCGACGCCCACCCGGACCGTACGTCGCATAGGCCGGAGGCGTCCAGGTGTGTCCGCCATCGCGACTGTAGGCCTGGCAGTTATAGCCGTCAATCGTGCGATACGTTGCATATAGCGAACCGTCGCTCAACGCGACCGGGTTGGCTTCATCCGACACCGGACCCTTGGGCGCGCGCAAGCCTTCATCGCCGTCCGGAAGCAGGACCCAGCGGATCTTGTTCGGATCGCGTTCGCTGACGATGTTATCGCTGCGCAGGAAGCAACCCTGCGATTGCACCATGGTCCCCGGATTGCCCCATTTGCCGACCTTCGCGAAACCGAACCAGAGCGTGTTCTTGTGGATGATCGGCTTGCCGACTCCCCAGAAGAACAGCGTCTTGCCGTCCGTCACGTTCTCGCGATCGATGCGCATCAGCCGCATAGGAATTTCGTAGCGTTCCTTCGACCACGACCTTCCGTTGTCGTCGGAGTACTTGAACATGTAAGCGCCCAGCGTATCAACGCGCTTCGCTTGCCCTGGGCTATTGGTGCCGGTAATCTGCGCGAAGATTTTCCTTGTTGTAGGTGTAGAAAACGTAAACGCGCCCGCTCGGCACTTTGACGGGCATCACCCAGGACGCCTCGGGTCCATTGGCAGGTTCGATATCCAGCAGCGGCGTCCACGTGCGGCCCTTATCGGAACTGATCGTCGAGACAATATGCTGGCCCGGTTGGCCCTCGATGCCCACGCCGGTAGTCAGCACGCATAGCCAATTACCGTCGTTCGTGATTACGACGTACGGCTGATCGCAGTAGCCCTCTTTCGGAATCGCAAAGCCGTTCTTAATGTTTCGCGGATCGCCGCCTTGCTCGGCGGCATTAGCTGGGGTAGAGGCTGCGGCGATTACGGCTACGCCTGCTTTGACAAACTCTCGACGGTGCATGAGTCCGATCTTATGTGTCCAGCCGATCCCTGTCAAGGACTTTGAGATATCAGCATATATAAATTCCTTGACGGCCCCAGAGCGGTCCGATACTATGAAGCAGTTCGATCCCGTATGAGCCACGATCGCAGACACTTCCTACAGGCAATGACGCTCGGCGCCGGAACACTCCCGCTGACTTCGGGCCAGGGCACGGCTGATCCCACAGCCCCGATCACGATCGACGTCGGTCGCCAGTTGCTCATCGACAATCACCTGATTGCGGAAACGAACCTACGGCGAGTATTCCATAAGCCGCGCGTGCACGAAAGAACGCTCCCAAGATGAACGATCTGCCCAAAAGGAAACTGGATGTGTATGGCGACGCAAGCACAGGCCTTGCAGTGCTGCGCAGGGACGGCTTTGCCTCCATGGACGGCCCAGCCACATCGATCCCAGCCTCCGAACCCAACAAGAATATTGGTATGCTGACGACTCGTCCGGTGAGGTTCTCCGGGCGCTATTTATTCGTGAATGCCAATATGACTTACGGCGAATTGCGTGCCGAGATTCTGGATGCAAATGGCAGGATTATTGAGCCGTTCTCGTTCGCCAATTGCGTCCCGCTCAAGGCCGACGCCACCAAACAGCAAATTGTCTGGCACCAGGAGAAGGATTTGCGTGCGCTGGCCGGCAAGCCGGTCCAGTTCCGCTTCCAGCTGACGGGCGGACAACTATACTCGTTCTGGGTGAGCCCGGAACTTTCCGGAGCCAGCCACGGCTATGTAGGCGCAGCCGGCCCCGGCTTCACAGGTTCCACAGATACGATGGGCGCATAAATGACTCCACAAACAAGCGATATCGCACCACATGCCGTAAGGAATACTCACGTCCGTCACAAGGTGCTCGGGATGACGGTCCTGTTAGCGGGACTCACCTATCTCGACCGGGTATGCATTTCGATAACAGCGCCGCACATGATGCGCGATCTGGGACTCACGCCGGTCCAGATGAGCTTCGTGTTCAGCGCCTTCACGTTGGCCTACGGGATCTTCGAAATCCCGACTGGCTGGTGGGGAGATCGCGTCGGCACTCGACGCGTACTGACGCGCATCGTAACGTGGTGGTCCATTTTCACCATTGTTACCGGTGCAGTTTTCAACTTCACATCCCTGCTCGCAACGCGCTTTCTGTTCGGTATTGGCGAGGCCGGCGCATGGCCTAACGTGGCACGCACGTTTTCCCGCTGGATTCCGCGAACCGAACGCGGCACTGCTCAAGGAATCTTCTTCATGGGCGCGCACTTGGCCGGTGGCCTGACCCCTTTGCTGGTCTCAGCCCTGCTCGGAGTAATGCACTGGCGCATGCTATTCGTGCTCTTCGGGTCAATCGGATTCATCTGGGCACTTGCCTGGTACCGCTGGTTCCGCGATGACCCATCAATGCATCCCGCAGTTGGAGCCGCAGAACTCGCGCTGATCGAAGAAGGTCGCGTCGTCGATGCCGGCCATGCAGGCGGCGGCACACCCTGGAAGCATCTGCTGGCGAATCGCAGCGTGCTGTGTTTGTGCCTGATGTATTTCACGCAGACATACGGATTCTACTTCTACGTGACCTGGCTGCCGACGTACCTCAAATCATCCGGTGCCTTCTCACCTCTGCTGCTCGGCATTCTTTCAGGAATGCCGCTGATCCTCAGTGTGCTGGCAGACCTGTTCGGAGGCTTGACAACCGATCGCTTGACGAAGCTCTGGGGACCGCGCGCAGGCCGCGCCGTGGTCGGCGGATGCTCGCTCTTGGCCGCAGGCATTTTCATGATCAGTGGGGCGTCAGTGAGCAATCCACTGTACGCCGCAATTCTGATCTCCTTTGCCGGAGCCTCCGCGAACTTCCTGCTGGGCGCCGCGTGGGGAACTTGCATCGATATGGGCGGAAGCCACTCCGGCGTGCTCGGCGGAGCCATGAACACCGCCGGTCAGGTCGGAGGCGTGTTGAGCCCTGTAATTGCCGCGCTTGTCGTACAGCGCTTCGCCAGTTGGAGCGGCCCGCTCTACATCACGGGCGGTCTGTACCTGTTCGGCGCACTGTGCTGGTTGTGGGTGGACCCGCGACGCCACCTTGCAGACTAACAACGGAAAAACCATGAATCATCTCAGCAGACGTGGTCTTCTTGCCATGGCCGGTGCGATACCTGCGCTCACGGCACAAACTAAAATCACTGATGTCAAGACGCACCTGCAACAGGAACTGCAGAAGAGCAAACCCGACTATATTTGCTACGTTCCCGGGCACTGGGACGGGTCGACCCACGATGGACTGAACGAGCACTTTCTGGTCTTCGACGGTCCTGACCGCTCGATGATGGCTGTGTGGACTCAGTCGGACGTCGCGTCAGGGCTGCCGGGTGGACGGCAAAAGAATCGGATCATGTTCTCGCGTTCGACAGACGAGGGAGTCACCTGGCAGCAGCCGCAACATATTGCGGGTCCCAGAAATTATGAGGACCCGCAGCTCATGGCCAGTTGGGCCTTCCCCATGGTTTCCAGGCGCGGGAGAATCTACGTGATTTATAACCAGAACATCGGGAACCGCGGCTGGATTGAAATGCACACCGGCAAGATGGCCGGTGTGTTCAGCGATGACAACGGCAAGACCTGGTCGAAGGGGCAGTTCATTGAAATGCCCAAAAGTCAGTATGACGATCCGGAGGGCAAAGTGCCTGCGGAGTGGATTGTCTGGCAGACGCCGATGCGCGATCTCAAGGGCGGGTTCGTCGTCGGATACTCTCACTGGCTTAACCCGGCGCGTTCTCGTATGAAAAAGGTCGAGTCTTGGACGCAAATAGAATCCGTTGTCGAATTCATGCGCTTCACAAACGTCAACAACAACCCGCAACCGAGCGATTTGAAGGTCCGTTACACGGCTTGGGGCGACAAAGCTCTGCGAGCCCCCTATTATCGGGATCCGCTGATGACTGTCGCGCAGGAGCCAAGTATGGTCCGTCTGCCAGACAAGTCTTTGTTCTGCGTGATGCGCACCAACAGCGGCTACATCTGGTACAGCGTCTCCAAAGACGATGGCGAGAACTGGTGTAATCCGCGGCCATTGTTGCGTAAAGATTTCGGCACGCCGATTTTGCAACCTGTGAGTTGCTGCCCGATTTATCAGCTTGCCGACGGTCGCTACGTTCTGCTCCATCACGACAATCGCGGTGGCTATGAAACAAAGCCGGAAGCGACCTGGGGCCCGCGCCGTCCCGCCTTCATCGCACTCGCCGAATTCCGGCCCAAAGCCGACCAGCCGCTGTGGTTCAGTGAATCGAAACAGCTGATGGACAACGGCGATGTCGGTGTCGATGGAGACCCGAACAGCAAGCAGAAAAACATCGGCGTTTATACCAGCTTCAGTACGCGCAAAGGCAACAACGTTCTGTGGCATCCAGAGAGGAAATTCTTTCTACTCGGCAAGAAAATCACGCCGGAATTCCTGGCTGGATTGACGGTGCCACGCTAAGGTATAAAAGCACACATGGATCGAAGACAGTTCACCCAACTGGCCGCGGCTGCAACCACCCTCCCCGCCCTCGCCGCAGAGCAGGAGCCGCTCTATCGAGAGAAGCACCGGCCGCAGTTTCACTTCACGCCGAAGAAGGGCTGGACCAACGATCCGAATGGACTGGTTTTCTACAAGGGCGAGTATCACCTCTTCTTCCAGCACAATCCGTTCGATGTGAAGTGGGGCAACATGACCTGGGGCCACGCCGTGAGCCCGGACATGGTGCGTTGGACGCAGATTGAGAACGCGCTCGATCCCGACAAAATGGGCACGATGTTTTCCGGCTCCGCGGTGGTGGACTGGAACAACACCGCGGGCTTTCAGACGGGTGAGGAGAAGACGCTCATCCTGATCTACACCGCGGCCGGTGGCACCAGTCCGGAATCGAAAGATCAGCCCTACACGCAGTGCCTCGCGTACAGTAACGATCGCGGCCGCAAGTGGACAAAATTCGCGGGCAATCCGGTGCTCCCGCAAATTGCAGGCGGAAACCGCGACCCCAAGGTGATCTGGCACGCACCGTCACGGCAGTGGATCATGACACTGTTCCTGACCGACAGTTCCTTCCGCCTGCTCGCTTCGCCCGACCTGAAGAAGTGGACGACGCTGCACGACATCAGCGTTCCCAAAACGGGAGAGTGCCCGGACTTTTTCGAAATGGCCGTGGCAAACGAACCCGGCGTTACGAAGTGGGTCTGGACAGCGGCCAATGCCAATTACCTGGTCGGAACATTTGACGGAAAGCGGTTCATGCCAGAAGTGATGACGCAGCCCTTGAGCTACGGCACGAACTACTATGCGGTGCAGACGTTCAGCGATCTTCCCGCTAACCGCCGTGTACAGATCTCCTGGATGAGCGGCGGCAAGTATCCGGGGATGCCGTTTAATCAGCAAATGAGCTTTCCGTATGAACTTACGCTGCGCAAGTACGGGCACAGTTCCTACCGCCTTTTCGCGCTCCCGGTCAAAGAAATCGAATCGCTGCGCGATACGCCACACACCTGGACGAATCTGGAAGTGAAGCCCGGCGAGAACCCGCTGGCCGCGCTTTCGGGCGATCTGTGGGACATCTCGGCTGAGATCGAGCCTGCGGGCGCTAAAGAAGTGGGCTTCAAAGTTCGCGGCAGAACCGTTGCCTACAAAGAAAAGACGTTGAGCAGCGCGAACCTGAGCACGCAGATGGGTCTCAATAAAGGCCGCATCAGAATCCGCATGCTGGTGGACCGGACGTCGCTCGAAGTTTTCGGCAACGACGGCGAGGTCGTAATCCCCACGTGCTTCCTGCCGGAGGATAGCAACAAAACCCTGGAACTCTATGCGACCGGTGGCACTGCCAAAATCGTGTCCCTTGCTGTCTATCCGATGCGCTCGGCCTGGCTATGAACATTGTCAGCATTGGCGAGATCCTTTGGGACGTCTTCGACGACTCCCAAATACTGGGCGGCGCGCCGTTCAACTTTTCGGTGCATGCCAGCCGGTTGGGGCACAAAGTAGCGTTCGTTAGCGCTGTTGGTGCTGACGAGCGCGGACGCCTGGCGCGCGCCCGCGCGATCGAACTCGGACTCGCGGATGATTTCATTCAAACCGCTGCGGAAGTGCCTACCGGCGCGGTCACCGTCAGGGTGGACGCTAATGGTCAACCCGATTTCACGATTCACCGTCCTGCGGCTTACGACGCGCTCCGCCTGAGCGATTCCGAATTGTCACGCCTCGCCGCGCTGCGGCCGGAGTGGCTCTATTTCGGCAGCTTGCATCAGGCCGAGACGACGCCCCGCAAAGAGACTCTCAAGCTGATCGACAAGCTCCCCGGCACGCAACGCTTCTACGACATCAATCTGCGGCGTGACTCCTACACGCCCGAGTTGGTTGAGGATCTGATGTCCCGCGCGCACGCAGTAAAGTTGAACGAGGACGAAGCCGCGGAGATTGATCTGACCTTTGGCCATAGCCACTCCACTCTTGCGGAGTTCACGCGGGATTGGTCTCAGAGAATGGGGTGGCGCGCGCTGGCTGTCACACGCGGCGCACACGGCTGTGCGATCCGCATCGGCGAGGATTACGCGGAAACTCCGGGATATGCAGTCACTGTGGCGGACACCGTTGGTTCAGGCGACGCGTTCGCGGCTGCATTTCTCCACGGACTCTCGCAGGGTTGGGACGCTGCCCGGACGGGTGACTTCGCTAACCGGGTGGGTGCACTTGTTGCTTCAAGACAAGGCGGCGTTCCCATGTGGACGATTGACGAATGCTGGAGTCTGAAATGATCGATTTGTTGCGTGTAGCTGCTATCAGCATCGAGAGCCGGCCCGGCGAGACCGCCCGGAACCTGGAGTTGATACGCAAGTGGTGCGCGCGTGCCGCGGCGGAAGGCGTGCAACTGGCGCTCTTCCCGGAACTCTCGCTCACAGGATTCATCCCCAACCACCCGCAGGGCGCTCATGACGCCTGGCTGCGCTCTGCCCTCGCAGGAGCGCGAAGGATGGCGGAGCCAATCTCTGGTCAGGCCGTCACGGCACTTGCGGAGATCGCAGCCGAGACCGGCATTCACATCGCGGCCGGCCTGCTGGAAGACGCGGGCAACTTGCTCTATAACGCGATGGTGCTGGTGGCGCCGGGCGGCATTGCCGGCGTCTGGCGCAAGATGCACATCCCGATGTACGAGATGCCATTCTATAGCGGCGGGCCTGCGCCGGAAGTGGTCTCCACGACTCTGGGCCGGATCGGCGCCAACATTTGCTTCGACGCATTGCTGCCGGAATCGACGCGACTTGCTCGCGGTGCGCAATGCAGAGATCGTGCTGTTCCCGTTCGCCGCCGATCCACCGCCAGGAACCGCCGCGGCATGGGCGGACTGGGCCGGGCCCGTGCTGCGGGCGCGCTGCATCGAGAACGGTCTTTTCGGAGTGGCCTGCAACTACGTCGGCAAAGTGGAATTCGCCGGTGTCGAGCAGACGTTCCCCGGCGGCTCGATGATAGTAGGACCATGCGGCGAAGTCATAGCCCATAGCGAAGCTCCGATGCTGATTGCCGATCTGCACGCAGAGAGCCTGATCGAGGCGCGTGCTCAACCTGAGTACCTGTTCCGCTTTCGCCGTCCCGAGTTGTATCGCACGCTCGCGGAGTGATCATGGTTGCCAGGGTTTGCCGTCTATCAGCGTGTCCGTTGCCTTTACGGTTGTGCTGCGGCTGCTTAGGGTCAGGCCGGTGATCGTGGTTTTTTCGAAGGTTACATCGGAGCCCGGATCGATGCCGATGCGGCGGGTCGGGCCGGAGCCGTTTTCGATTTTGGTGTCTCGGATGAGTGCCCTGACCGGAACGGGTTCTTTCGTTTTGGGCAGGCTGTCCTCGATGAACGCCTCCGATGTATCGTGAGCGCTGAAGCCCTCATCGAAATTCTCGTAGCCGGTCAGGTTCTTACAGCGCAATCCGCGACAGTCTCCGTGAATATTGAAGCCATCGTTCAAAAAATGCCTGGCTTTCAGGTTGCGAATCGTGATGTCGCGGCTGACTCCGCCTGTGCCGATCCCATTCTGCCGCTCCGACCATTTTGATGCCGATCGGCCCATGCGTTGAAATTTTCCGTTCACGATCAGCAAATGCGCGTTGAGCGGCGTGATCGGCAGAGTGCGAATCGTGTCGCCAGCTTTTGGCTGAATCCATCGCCTTCTGCGCGGTACGAAGAGGCTGAGCCGATGCGGGTGCGCCGAGGTGCATCAGGTCGCTGGATACGCTTACCGGGCGGGCGTCGGAGGCGGTTGCGAACCAATCCGCACCTTGCGCTTCGGGGGGTAGTTTCGATTCGTAGACTCCAGCGCCGAGCTTTTGGGCGGGGACGGCGATCCATTTGCGTTTGGTCCAGGGCTCGGTGGTGGCGCTGTACCAGACTTCCGCTTTTTCGATTGGGAACGGCTCCGTGACTTTGAAGCGGACCGTGGTCGATGAATCGCGCGGGGATATTACGGTGATTACGGGAAACCGTTTGCCTTCGCCCTTCAGATAGAAGTCGAAGTACTCCTGCTCCATGGCCATCCAGTTCGCTTTGCGATTCTTGTCCGCACCACCGCCGGGCGCGAGAATCTTGTGGCTCGCATTCGGACCGAAGACATGATTCTTCTCCGCTGAAATCGCATTCAGCGTCGCCATCACTCCTGGCGGAAAGAAGAAGAAATCGTTCGCCGCGCCCGCGACGAAATACGCGGCCTTGATGTTTGGGGCGCGGCGTCCGGCGTCCATGTAGCGCAGCCACTCTTCGCGTTCCTCAGCCGGCATCTTCCCGAGAGGACCGTCGCCGGCCATGTTGGTGAATTCATAGAAGCCGCAGCCATAGACCGAAAACGCAGCGCGCACCGCAGTCCCGGTAAGGCCGGAGACCATGGTGGTCATGTAACCGCCCCAGGAGATACCGACCACTCCGATGCGGTCTGTATCCACTTCGGGTAACGATCGCAGCAGGTACAGCGATTGAAGTCCCGAGACGACGCCATCGAACATCGCGCTCGCGCTTGCGTCCGGAGCTGCCTTCCAGCGACCTTCACCGTACTTGAGCGACTTCCATGGACCGCTCGAATTGGGAACTTTTTCCGGATTCGCGACACTCGGCAGATCGGGCGCTACAGCGACATAGCCGCGCGCGGCCCACGCAATCGCCTTGGCCTCTTCCGCGCTGCCTCCGCCTCCGTGAAACACGAGCATGCCAGGATGCTTGCCCGGTGCATCAGGCGACGCAATCAGGGCGTAGATTTCTGAAGTATCGCGCGACTGAAAAACAACGCGCCGCACTTTCACGCCCGGTGTTGTTTCGGCGGGTGGCGGAAGCTCACGCAGGATCTTCGGCGGCTTGCCGGTGAGATAAGGCTTGAACGGATCAGTCGCGGCAGAGCTGATCGAAATCGCAGCAGCGAGCACGGCACCCAACAGAAGTTTTTGCATTTAAAGAGCGTCCCGGAATCGAATTACGACTGCGTATTTTGCTGCCGTCTTGCGTGCTGCTGGAGAGACATCGACCGCGACGCCGTCTCCCTGCGCCTGCCAGCGGACACCGGCCTTGGTGCCCAACAACTCGGCCTTCGCTTTAGGTGCTATGCGCATCCCGGGGAACTCGATTCGCGCGGGGACAGGCGCTGTGTCAGCGGGAAGCAGATAGATCCCATACAGCGTATTCCCTTTTCTGGTGAATGCCACGTCGCCGGTTCTATACGGTGCGATGGGCTTTGTCCCATAGATCGCTTCGTTGTTGACTGTCATCCAGTCGCCGATATCCTTCAACCGCTCCAGTGAGGTAGCGGGAAGCCGCCCGTCGGGACCGGGCCCGATGTTCAGCAGCAGATTGCCGCCTTTGGCAACGATGTCCACCAGGAGCCGAATGAGCTCGCGGCTCGACTTGTACTGATCGTCGGGCTTGTAGGACCACTGCTTGCCCATGGTCATGCAGCTTTCCCAAACGTAATCGAGAGGCTTTTCGGGGACCTCCTGTTCAGGCGTGCGATAGTCCTCGTAGAGTCCTTTGCTGGCGCGGTTCACGACGATCAGATTGGGTTGATGGCTGCGGGCCATCGACACCATGCTGTCCATCTGAATGTCCTGTTTGGGCGGACGCACCTGACCGCCATCCATCCAAAGAATGTCGATCGGTCCATAGCCCGTCATGAGCTCGCCCACCTGCCCGTGGACGAACTTCACGAACTTCGCCCAACGCTCCGGCTCAGCGGCGGTATCGTAATTCGGATTGCGATCTTCGGCGAAGCGGTCCGGCGACCAATAGTAGGGAGTGTGCCAGTCGGATTTCGAGAAGTACGCACCGATTCCAAATCCGCGCGCGCGAAAGGCCTTGAAAACTTCCGCCGTGATATTTGCCCGCGGGTTCCTGCTGAAGGGCACGTCCGGCGAAGTGATGCGATAGCCGGTCTGGCGGGTATCGAACATGCTGAAGCCGTCGTGATGCTTCGTCGTGAAGACGACGTACTTCATACCTGCGTGAGTCGCGGCGGCAGCCCAGGCAGCGGGATCGAACGCGACGGGGTTGAACGTACGATTCAGCGCGAAGTACTTTTTGCGGAATTCGACCATCTCCTCTTTCGTGGTGATGGAGGGGTTACCCCACTTGCGATCTGCCCAGACCAGCGGCCAGGATTCGATACAGCCCATTTGACTGTACGGACCCCAATGCAGCATGAGTCCGAACTTCTGATCCTGGAACCATTCGAGCCTGCGCTTCAAACGCGCAGCGCCAGCCTCATCGGCAGCGCGTGCAAGAGGAGCTACGAACGCCGTAGCGAGCAGCGCGCGGCGCGTGATCATGGCAGTTCCTTGATGCGGATGTTGCGGAACTCGATTCTGGTGTTGTGGCCGAGGAATCCGACGCGGCCAGTGGTACGCGTGAGGCCGGGGTGCTTCTTCAAGATTGCAGGCTCACGCACGATGTCGAGATCCGCATCCAGAATAATGACTCCGTTCAGTGTCACGCGGATATGGCGCCCGTTCATCGAAATTTCTTTCTGATTCCATTCGCCGGCGGGCTTCTGAAAGCCGGTGCGCGCGGGAATAGCGTCATAGACTGATCCGGTGTGTTGCTCAGAGCGGATCTTGCCTTTGTACTTTGCATTCTGGTCATCGAGAATCTGAATTTCCATTCCGTCATAGGAAGGATGCCCCACAGAAGGAACGCGAATGCCGACACCGTTGTTGCCGGCCGGATCCAGGCGATACTCCAGACGCAGAATGAAGTTGGCGTAGTCTTTGTTGGTGAGCAGGTCTCCGCCGCCATCGGGAGGAAAAACCAGCAGCCCATCTTTCACCTGGCACCCGGTTCCAGAGGGGCGCATCAGAGTCCAACCATTGAGGGTCTTTCCATCAAACAAGGAAGTGAAACCCTCTTCGACCGCCGCGGGAGCAGACACCGCGACCAACAGCAGAGCTAAGGCTAGTTTTGCTTTCATAAATCCTCCTGTACACCAATAAGACTTTATCGCAAGTTGCTGGAAGATGCGTTTGATTGCCGTTGAGAGTGAGTTATTGGGTGATTTTGTGGTTGTTTTGAGTGGTTTTCGATGAGAGCCGGTTGTTTGTTTTCAACGAAGTGTGAGTTCGTTTCGCTAGATTTTTTTTATTAGAGCGCCTTTTTCCCGCTGACGGGTGGGTGAGCAGGGTGTTGGGTGCGCCGGTGGGAATACTGTACGTGATAGTTCGTTTCGCTGATTTTTTTATTATGGGCCGCGCTGGGTGGTGCTCGCTGGGGTGGTTACCGGGCGGGTTTGCCGACACGGGTGGCGGGTTGTGATTGCTCTGCATGGGATTGGGTCCGGGCCGGGTGGTGCTTTGCCCGATTGGATTGTAGCAGGCGGGTTGGGTGGAGTTTGG
>CAWCAT010000049.1:0-726898 GCA_963793625.1 Bryobacteraceae bacterium
CATTTATATGCAGTTGATCGTGCCGGAGCACAGGTCACTGCAGCTCTAGTCTCCCTTGATTGACGGGGACGACACTGGCCGCCAGTGCCGGGACCGCGGATAGCCCCAGCGCCAACACGACCGCGATGGCGATCGCCACGTACGTCCAGGCCCGGACATTTCTCCGCGCTTGCGTCGAACTCAACATTCCGTCTGCCTCCTGACTGCCCGCACCGATTGGGTGCCTGATTGCGTTGGTTCAGCGGCGATGAGCGTGACACCATCTGGCACTATGCAGTGCTCAACTCGCGGCCCAGGGCTCCCACGCCCTTGCTCTGTGCCTGATGCCCCTATAACGGCGGGTGTGCTATGAGAATGAGGCGGGAATCGTAAGAAATGGGTTAGGATCCGGCCGGGAGGCACTGAGCGTAGGACGTGGTGGTCGCGCAGGAGGGGAGAGCGATGGCAACGGGGCGAAACGACAGGAGGGGGCCCGAAGGCCCCTCCCGGTTACATCATGTCAGGCAACGCGCTGTGAGTGCTAACGCATGAGCAAGGGCACGTACACCTTGAGGTTGGTGCGCCTGATCGTCCACTCCAACAACCGCAGCCGTCGGACCGGCCACGGCTTTCTCGCTACCACTGTCGTTGGCCTCGACCAGCCAGTAGTTGTAGGTGCCGGCGCTCAGGCCACCGTCTACGTAGCTGTAGGCCTTCTCGTAGCCGCCGTCGGCGCTGCCCTGAGCCGGGATGCGTGCGACCAGAGTCGCACCGGCCAGGTCCGCACCGATCGAGCGGTAGAGGCGGAATTCCACCACGTCGTTCTCGCGCAGCGTCGTCCAGCCGAGCGTGACGGCGTCTGCTCCACCAACCGCGGTCCAGCCCTTCAGCTCGACCGCCGTGGCGATCTCGGCACGGTCACCGTCGCTTCGGCGCTGGCGCCAACCTCGGCCTGCAGTGGGTCGTAGGCCGTGGCGCTGGCCACGTTGGTGGTGGTCACAGTGACGTCCTGGGAGCATTGGTAGGTCCAGGTCTCGCCGACTTCGAGCATGCCGTCGGCGTTGAGGCTCTCAACCGGGTTGACTAGCGGCGTTGGCGCCGCCGGGGCCGCACTTGTCGTCGGTCACCGTCACGCCACCCAGCTCCACGTCGCCTGTGTTCGCAACGATATAGGTGTCACCGGGCCGCCCGCCTCGGATTCGAACTCGACAACGCTCGCGGTCTTCGTCAGTGTGATCGCCGGGTTGGGAGCACGTCCACGTTGGCATCGTCTTTCGCGCTGAGGAGAGTGCGCGTGCACTCGTCTGCGGTTGGCAGGTCGCACCCGGAGCATCGTATGCGGTCACTTCGGCCCAGTTGGTGGTGTCGGCCGAGAGGCTGACACTCAGGCTGCCGGTAGCAGTCGCGTTCCAGGCGAGGTCATCGAGATTGCTGTCTCCGTCCTCATCGGTGAGGCCCGCCAAGACGATCTTCACGTCGTCGGTGGTATCGGCGGGGGTGCCCATGTCATCCCACAGCTCGACATCGTACAGGGCGCCCTCGAATCCGTGCGAAATCTCGTAGGTGTAGACGACGGTGTCCCCGCTGTGGATCGCCGTCTGGTCGGCGGTCTTCACGACCTGCAGGCCGCTGTCGATCCACTGCTTGAAGGCGACGGCATCGGGCGCGGACGTCACCGTGGTGATGGTCGCGCCGAAGCCCAGCCGGCCCTCGATGCCTACGTAGCCCACTTCAGTGGCGCACACGGTCACTGTGGCCTGGCCACTGGCGTTGGTGGTCGCCTCGTACTCGCCGGTGGCGTCGGCGCCCTGGATGGCGGCGTCGTTGTCATGGTCGCCCAGGGAGAACGTGATCTCTACGCCCGCGACGCTCAGGGGATTACCTTCGGCATCCAGGAGCTGCGCCGTGAACACGTGGCAGGTGTCGTCCTGGTCCAGGTAGTTGAGGGCGTAACCCGGAGTGAGCTAAAGACCGACGGCCTCAACCTGCACCGTCGCTGAGTCTCTGGCGCTGACCGCGTTCCCGTCGTCATCGTGCCGCGCGGCGCCCTGTCGGTGAACGTCTCGCCGGGGTCGCCGGTGATGGCAACCGTGTACGAGCAGGTGTAGGTGTCGGTGTCTCCGTCGTTGGCGGCGGCGAGCACCAGGCCCGCGCCGGGCAGAGCGCAGTCGCCCACGCCGTCGAGGCTGTCGCCGTTGGCAGCATCGCCATGCAGGTTGTCGGTCAGCGACGTGATCGTGACAGCGTCAACCAGGCTGGTGTTCGTCACCGTGACGGTGAAGGTCACGTCCCCACCCGGATAGACGACCGTGGCGGTGCTGGCGGTCTTCGTCACTGCGATCGACGAGGGCACGGTCGGGATACCCCGGTCGCGGACCCCGTCAGGGCCGTCGCTTCGTTGTCCTCATTGTCCTCGGCCTTGGCCGTGACGGTGTCGGTGACGGAGGCGCGGGCAGCAGGGGTAGGGCTGCCGCTCACCGTGTCCGTGAACTGGAAGGTGCACGAGTCCAGATCCCCGCCGTCGAGCCGGTGGCGGCCAGTTCGGTCCCCATCTCGCAGTCGTCGTCACCAACGAGGTCCTCAGCCGCTGCCGAGCCCACCCGTCCTGCAGCGAGGTGATCGTCACAGGCTCGTTGCTGTTGTTGGTAACCGTCACGGTGTAGGTCACGTCGGCGCCGGGCTCGGGCACGGACGTGGCACTGGCGGTCTTCGCCACGCTGATCGTTGGCCTGACATCCACGGCAGCCGTGTCGCTGTCGGTAACCGTACCACCCAGCGGCGTCGTTCCGATGACCGTCGCCGTGTTGGTGAAGTCGGCCGTCACGTTCGTCAGCGTGCAGGTGTACGGTCCCGAGGTGCTGCCGACCGACAGGTCGCCTATCGTGCTGTCGCAGTCGGAGGCGAGCGGATCGTCCACGGTCACGTCCGTCAGATCGACGTTGCCGTCGTTGGTGACCGTGATGCTGAACGTAACGGTGCCGCCCGAGTTGACGATAGGGTTGGTGGCGCGTTTCACGATGCTGAGCAGCGCGCTCACTTCGGCGGTGACCGTCTGCGTGGCCTCGTTGGAGGTCACGGGTGTGCTGCCAAAACTGCCGGTCGCGGTGGCCTTGTTGATCACCGAGCCCACGTTCAGGTCGGCCTGCGTGATCGTGTAGCTGGCCGAGCAGGTAATGGTGCCACTCGGGGCCAGGCTGGCCGTATCTGGGCAAGTCACTGTCGCCTTGTCGTCGGCCACCGAGAACGGGCCGGTCAGAGTGACGTTGCCGCTGTTGGTGACGACGTAGCTATAGCCGATCACGTCATCGATCGCGTCGTACGTTGCCGGCGTTCGCGACCTTGGTGAGGCTCAGCGCAGGGGTCTGAGTGGCGCTGACCGTGACGGTATCCTCGTTGGAAGTGACGGTCGTCGCGCCGTAGAAGCCGTGCCCCGTGGCCACGTTCACCACCGATCCGGCGTCGAGGTCGGCCTGAACGACAGAGTGGGCGGCGGTGCACGTGATCGGTGCGCCCACGGCTAGGGTGGCAGTCGTCGGAGCAGGTCGCCGTCGCCTTGTCGTCGGTCACGGTGAACGGACCGCTCAGGGCAACGTTGCCGCTGATTCGTCAGGAGGTAGCTGTAGGAGATCGAATCACCGACCGCCGCGTAGCCTGTGGCAGTCGTGGTCTTGTCCAGAGTCAGAGCAGGGACGGGAGCCTTACCGTTGGCGACGCAGACCACAGCCTGGCCCGAGCCGGCCGGAACGGTGATCGAGGTGCCGGTGTACGAGGCCATGGTCGTCGGACAGACCGGTAGGCCGTTGCTGTCGGAGGAGCCGAGAGCGTATCCGGTGGTGGTCCAGCCGTTCGCCGGCGCATTCTCGGTAACCACGTGCGAACTACCGATCGAGACCGGGATGGCCGCGCTGAACTGGCCGAACCCGAGGTTGCTCCAAGTGAGTCCGGCGCCGCCCGCGTCCACCTTACCGGAGAACGTAGTGGCATCCGCCGGGGCACGGTGCTGTCCCAGACCTTGCCGACGACGACGTTGCGCTGACAGCCTGGGGCAAGAAGGTTGATCAGGTCCGTGCCCAGCGAGGCGAAGCTTGCCACGCTCAAGACGTTGCCGGAAGGGCCGGCCACGTCCACGCCGGCGATGCCACGGTTGACGTTCAGGCCCAGGCGTCTTCCACACCCGAGTCGCCGTCGCCAATGGACACGGCGATGGTCGACCACTGCGCGAGCCTTGCCAACTCCGCTTCTTCGATGGCGTCCTCAAGCCGGCGGCCATGTAGTCCCTGTCGGTGTCGCCGGAAAAGGTGATGTTCGGGGCGCCATCGGTGAGGACGATCATGACGTTGTTGGGGTTGTTGACCATGGTGCCGCCGGGAGTGATGCCGCCGGCGACGGCCGCGTGGATGCCGCTGGCCGCAGGAGTGGTGCCGTCGGATATCATGGCATCGACGAAACTCGTCAGAGACGTCGGGCTGGCAGCCCACGCCGATGAGTTGACCACACGGTTGCCGCGGAAGGTCGTGATGCGCCAGTTGGTGCCGGGCATCCCCGCTTCCACCGTAGTCATGAACGACTTGATGCTCTGCTTGAGGCCGACATGTCGCCAATGCTGCCGCTGTTGTCCACCACCAGGTGGATGTCGGCGGCGGTGCAGACGCCCTGGATGGCAGGGCCGCCGGTGATCGGCTCGGCCTGCACCTGCAGCGACACGGTCGAACCGCCATGTCCTCGCCGCCTACTTCCAGGTTGAGCCCAAGGGAGGCCACGCCCACTTGGCTCTGGAGGTACGCCAGCAGGCGCCATCGTTCTCGTATCCGCAGTGCGGGATCGGGTGTTCCAACTCTGGCTATCGCCGTACCAGATCCAGTCCATGGTGCTGACAAGAGGTCGGTGCCATTCGGCTGTGCCAGCATCACCCTGCCATTGTCGAAGCTAGCGTCGTTCCCGTCTGGCGCGGACTCCCACGGTAGCGCCCAGGACCGCATAGCCGGGCCCGGAGCCGACGGGGTTGACGAAGGTCATCACCAGGGAGCTGTTCTCACTGACGGTAGGCCCAGCGTCGTTGTCGGTGTTCAGGTCAGCGGGGGTCCGAGGGATACACATGGTAGGTGTCGGCCAACACACCAACGGGGCCTGCCGCGAGCACCAATGCCAGTACGATGAGAACGGCGAGCAGGCCGCTCGAGAGCGGGACCGTTGCCTCAGTGACATCGCCTCAACCTCCTGAATGGCAGCGCCATGCAAGAACCGGACGGACCCGTCCGGCTCAGGCACACGGCTGTAAGGGGCTTTACCTTGGATGCCATGAGTCTAGAAGAGGATCATCAGAGCCGGCACCGGAATGTATTAGAATACGGTCAGACCGGCACCAGAGCCTACACACACAATCGCGTTTGCAGCCGGCAATCGGGCGCCTACAATGGCGGCGCCCAGGCACGGTACAGGAGGTAGGGCGTGACTGACCTCGGTCCTTCTTCGCGGAAGCCTCTCGCAGGCAGGGGCGTCGCTGGTCGGTTTCGCCGACATGACTGCCATTCCGGCGGAGCAGCGGCTGGACCTGCCGCGCGCGGTGTCGATCGCCGTGGCCCTGGACCCGGCCGCGGTGGCCGAGATAGGCAACGGCCCCACCGACCGGTATCGGGCCGAGTACGACCGCCGCAACGAGCAACTGGACGCCCTTGCCCGCCTCGCCACCGACCTGCTGGTTGCCGCGGGCTTCCGGGCGCTGACGTCCGCGGCGACGGTGGCGACCCTGGACGACGCCACGCTGAGCACGCCATTGCCGCACAAGACCGCCGCCACCGCTCCGGCCTTGGCTGGATCGGCAAGTGCGCCCTGCTGGTGACTGAGATGTACGGCTCGGCAGTGCGCCTCAACACGGTGCTGACCGACGCGCCGCTGCCGGTGGCCGTTCCCGTGGAGGCGTCGCGCTGCGGACGCTGCACCGAGTGTGTGCGCTGGTGCCCCGGCCGGGCGCCTTCGGGAGGAGGAGTGGCGAGCGGGCAGGCCCGGGAGTTCCTCTTCGACGCCTTCGCCTGCCGCCGTGCGGCCCGAGCGCTGTCGACCCGCATTGGCTACGGCGGCACCATCTGCGGCCGCTGCATCGCCGTCTGCCCATGGACGGAGCGCTACCTCAGGCGCGAAGGCGCCCAACCGGTAGCACTGTCAGAGGAGCCACGACCGACTGGGTAGCGGGCGAGGCGGCCCGCACGATGGTGACTCGCCGCGAGCACCGGCTAGGGATGGGCCGCCACGAATTGCGCGTCCGGCGTCTCCGCCAGCGGGCAGCCGCCATCGAGAGCACTCAGGTTCTGGCGCGCCCAGAGGTTGTTGCGCAGCGCCGCCAGCCAGTTGTGAGTGCGCACCAGCGTGCCCCAGGCGCCGCCGAGAGAGGCCGACGGTGAGGTGGCGCGCAGCACCGCCGCCCGGTTGGCCGCCGCCAGGTCGCCGGCAGACATAGATGCCGGCTCGAAAGCAACGTGGTGAGCGTCCAGGCGGCCGTAGCCCTCGGGAGCGGCCCGACGCGCAGCCTGCCCTCACCCTCCAGGCGCTCCCAAATCGTGCCCGGCGTCGGCGTGAGAATGGTGTACACCGGGCTGTCGATGTGCGCCTGGCGCACGAAGCGTTCCAGCGCCGTCTGGCTCTCGGGCGTCTCCGCATCGGTGCCGAAGATCATGCCGGCCGACACCGCCATGCCGTGCGCCTGGATGCGGCGGACCATCTCGGCATAGCGGGCCACGCCCACGCGCAGGTTGGCCGCCTTGCGGATCTGCCGCAGCGACTCCTCGTGCACCGACTCGATGCCGACGAAGACCAGGAAGCAGCCGGCGGCCGCAGCCAGTGCAGCAACTCCGGGTGTCGCCCACATCCAGCGATTCTGGATGGCGAAGCGCTTGTGCAGCCGCAATTCGGCCATCCGCCGGCACAACTCGGTGGCGCGCTCGACGTCGACGGTGAAGTTATCGTCCACGAAGAAGACCGCGACGCGCGCGTCTGCTGCAGTTCCGCGATCACCTCCTCCACCGGTCGGGACGAGGTAGCGCTGCCCATTGGCCCGCCACACGGAGCAGAACTCGCAACGGTAGGGGCAGCCCTTCGAGGTGAGCACAGCGTCGAACAGGTAGCGCCTGGGGGTAGAGGTCGCGGCGCGGCAGCGGCATGTCGGCAGAGGTGGGTGCCACCGTCGTACAGAGGCTGGAGACGCCCGGCCTCGAGGTCGGCCACCAGGCGCGGCCAGGCGCCTTCCGCCTGGCCGACGAAGGCGCAATCGGCGTGATCGAGCACTTCCTGTGGCAGAGCGCTGGCGTGGCAGCCCCCGATCACCACCGGCACGCCCTGCCGCCGGTACGCGGCTGCCAACTCGTAGGCGCGCGGTACTGGTCGGCGTATACGACGTGATGCCCACCAGGTCGGCAAGCGCCGGCGACGACGCCGGCATCGTCGCCGGCATTCTCATCGACGATGCGCACTTCCCAGCCAGGCGGCGTCAGGGCAGCAACGTAGCCCAGCGCCGGCGGCGGCACGAAGCGATTGCCGTTCCAGCCACGCTGCCGCCGGCGGTCCAAGCGCTGTATAGGGTTGATGAGGAGCAGCGTCGGACGCCCGTGGTCACGCATCGCCATCTGCTTAGCCGCGTCGGACTCGTGGTCGCCGCTATTCCTTCGGTCCCCCATCGACGCGGACTATCTCGATCTTGACCCTGGCCACTATCCCACCGATGGCCAGCAGCGCCGTGAGGAACGGATAGGCGAGCGTCAAGGCGCCGCCGAGCAGGGCGCCGGCAGTGAGCGGCACTTCGAGGAGCAGGTCCCCATTCATCCTGCCAATCACCAACCGCCGTACGTTGCCCTCGGCGACGATTTCCTTCACCCGGCTCAACAACTGGCTCCCGGCCACCTCGATGGTCTCAGTCCAGGTCGCCCTTCTTCGTGTCTTCTGTGCTCAACGCTAACTTTAGACCTCCGGTGCCCGGACGTGCGCCCGCATCAGGCTCTCGATCGCGGGCGGCGGTCCTGACCGCTACCACCGGCCGGGAACAGTGTACCACAGCCACACCAGGCGGAAATGGCTCTGGACCGCGCGGTCGCCTGGGGTGGCCGGCCGCCGTTGACCGACGGCCGGGGCGATGTATGATCCAGGCGTCAGTACTGCTGTTATCGGGAGGACACTGTGGAGAAACGAGTGCTGGGCAGCACCGGCGAACGCCTGTCGGTGGTTGGCTTCGGCGGCATCGTCGTTCGCAACGAGACGCCCGAGTCGGCCAAGGAACTGGTGGCGGAGGCAATTCGTCGCGGCATCAACTACTTCGACGTCGCCCCTAGCTATGGCAACGCGGAGGAGCGCCTGAATCCCGCCCTCGAGCCCTACCGCGACTCCGTGTTCCTGGCCTGCAAGACGGAGCAGCGCACCAGGGACGATGCGCGTGTAGCGTTGCACACGTCCATGGAGCGGCTGCGCACCAAGCGGTTCGATCTCTACCAACTGCACGGGGTCACGACGATGGAGGAGGTCGACGGACCTCCGCCCCGGTGGCGCGCTGGAGGCCTTCCAGGAGGCACGTGACCGCGGCGAGATCAAGTACATTGGCTTCTCCGCCCATTCGGAGGAAGCCGCCATCGCCCTCATGGAAGGGTTCCGCTTCGACTCGATCCTCTTCCGATCAACTATGCCGCCTGGTACCGTGGCCAGTTCGGGCCGCAGGTGGTGCAGGCTGCCGTCGATCGCGGCATGGGCATCCTCGCCTTGAAGGCCCTGGCCAAGCGCAGCCTCGCCGGGGGAGGCACGGCCGTGGGCCGAAGAGACTGGTATGTCCCCGTGGAGCGCTACGAGGAGGCCAAGTCGGGGTTGCGCTTCACGTTGTCACAGCCCGTCACCGCCGCGGTCAGCCCCGGGCACGCCGAGCTATTGTGGTGGGCCTGCGACGCAGCGGAGACTCCTCACCACTGACGCCTGAAGAAGAAAGGACTCTTGCCGCGGAGAGCCGCGGTACTCACGCCCGTGTTCCTCTCGCCTGCCGCCACCCGGCGCAGGTGCTCGTGGAGGCCGGTGGGCGGGCGGCCGACGAGAACCGCTAGCACCACTCGCCTCGGCTCCCGCTAGTGCCAGAGTCAAACAGGCCGACCACCGATCGGTGGTGGCCTTTTCTTCGTCCCGCGCATGCCTGGCGACGGCACCCGCCTCAGGGGCCGCCCTCCTCGTCGCTCTCCGAGCGCTCGCCCTCGGCCTGGCTCGGCAGCCCCGGGCTCATAGTCCTCCGCGGTTGGCCCGCCGCTGTCACAGGCCGCTCGCGCCGTTGCCGCCGATGCGCCCTGCATGGTCATGTCCTTCTCGCAGATATCCTGGTCGATGGTGGACCGGTCGCCTTCTGCCTGGCTCGGCGTGGAGCGGACGTCGCCTCGGCGCTCACCTTTCGCCGACGGGCCGGTGGCGGTGCCACGGCCGTGCTGGGTATCCTGATCGCTTCTCATCGGCTGTTATCTCCTTCCACCACTCATCGTGAAGGCGCGCCGTGGCGGACTGGCCACGGTCACGCTCGGCCGTCCGGCTTGAGCACGACCTTGATGCAGCCGTCCTTCTTGTCGCGGAACATCTGGTAGCGCATGCGGGCGCCTCCTCGAGCGGCAGCGCGATGGGTGATGACGAAGCGACGGGTCGATCTCGCCCTGCTCGATCCGCTGCAAGCAGCTTGGGCATGTAGCGCTGCACGTGGGTCTGGCCGATCTTGATGCGTCAGGCCCTTGTTCATAGCGGCGCCGATCGGGATCTTGTCGACGAAGCCGCCGTAGACGCCGGGGATGGAGACCGTGCCGCCCTTGCGGCAGCAGTGGATCGCCTGGCGCAGCGACGTGCGGGCGGTCGGTCTCCATGACAGGTCGCCGCCTTCGACCCGGTCGTAGACGGCGTCGAGCGTCGTGGCCGTGCGCCTCCATGCCGACGGCGTCGATGCAGGCGTCCGGGCCGCGCCCGCCGGTCATCTCGTGCAGCGCGTCGTAGACGTCCGTCGTTCGTGAAGTCGATCGTCTCGGCGCCGCCGACCTCGCGCCATCGCAGCCGCTCGGGAACCGTCGTCGATGGCGATCACCCGCTCGGCGCCCAGCAGCAGGCGCTGCGGATGGCGAACTGGCCGACCGGGCCGCAGCCCCAGACGGCGACGGTGTCGCCGGGCTGGATGTCGCAGTTCTCGGCGGCCATGTAGCCGGTCGGGAAGATGTCGGACAGGAACAGCACCTGCTCGTCGGTCAGGCTCGTCGGGCACCTTGAGCGGCCCGACGTCGGCGAACGGCACGCGGAGCGTACTCGGCCTGGCCGCCGGCGTAGCCGCCGAGTCATGTGCGAGTAGCCGAAGAGGCCGGCGGGCGAGTGGCCGCACAGCCTTCTCGGCCATCTCGGCGTTCGGGTTGGAGTTGTCGCAGCAGCGAGTAGCAGCCGCGCTTGCAGAAGAAGCAGCTCGCCGCAGGCGATGGTGAACGGGCACGACCACGCGGTCGCCGACCTTGAGCTTCGTGACGTCGCGGCCGACCTCGACGACCTCGCCCATGAACTCGTGGCCGAGGATGTCGCCCGGCTTCATCGTCGGGGATATAGCCGTCGTAGAGGTGCAGGTCGGAGCCGCAGATGGCGCGTGCCGTGACCCTGACGATCGCATCGCGCGGGTTCGTCGACTCTGGGATCCGGCACGGTCTCGACGCGCACGTCGCTCCTTGCCGTGCCAGCACACTGCTTTCATGCCAGATACTCCTCGTAGGGGCCGGGCGGCCGCTGCCACCCGGCCCACGGCTGCCAATGACGATCGCTAGTCGCCCCGATGCGGCATGGCACCGGCCGGCTGCTCCTCATCCTGTCGGCGCGACTCCGCCTGGGTGCCGAACTCGGCGACGATGCCGGTCTCAACCGGCGCCTCAGGCTCGCGCTCGACGGTCGTGCCGGCAGTGCCCATGCGCCCGGAGGGCTGACCCCTTCGGTAGTGGCCCTCACCCGTCTCGATGAAGCTCTTGAAGCGCAGCAAGTCCTGCTTGACCTGGCCGGCCGTCATCCAGTTGAAGATGCGGCCGTAGGAGGGTGCCGAAAGCACCCAACGGTGGGCTGTCAGGCGAGCATCACCCGCAACTCCGTGCTCGGTCCCCCGGCGCCGCCCGGAAGCGCACGAGCCCGCCGTGTCCACCTGTGAGCCGGGAAGGGAGCGCCACGTCAGCAAGCTGTCCTCTCGCTCTTCGACGATCTCGCCATCCCACTCCACCGTGATGGGCAGCGGGCCGGGGGCCTTCACCACCCAGTGCGAGTGCTTGGAGTCAATCGGCGTCACGGATTCCAGGTGGGACATGAAGCGAGGGAGATGCTCCAGTTGCCGCCAGAAGCGGTAGACCTCGCTCACCGGCTTGTTCGTGAGTGATTCCTCAACGCGTATGCCCGGCCCGCCCGGCCAGGCTTCTCCGGCACGCTCGGTGCGACCACGCCGCCCCATCAGCGAGTACACGAAGCTTGGCCGACCATGCCCCGGTACAGCAGCGCCCCACCGAGTGCGGCCAGGAACAGACCGCGGAAAGAGCGCACGAAGCCAATCACGAATAGCACCGAACCGGCGACTATGGACACCTGACGCTCGGCTCGACCGATGTTCACTTCACGGGACCACTGTCTACCCAGCCTCATGGAGTGCCTCCTTGAGGTACTGCTAGATCTGGAAGGGTCTCAGACCGGCGCGTTACGACCTGAGCCGCACCGCGCCGATCGTCGCATTCCTGTTCAGCGTCGCTGCAGAGCGCCCACCCACTCGACCACGTACTGCTTCGCCTGGTCGACCGGCCCGTGCGGCTCCTCGTGTCTCTTGCCAACGATGGGGGCCCGCCGCCACAGGGACAGCAGTTGATCGGCTAGGCCAGACCACCCGCCCGGCGCGGCCGGCGGCGGTGCTGCACCAACGAGACGAGGTAGGCGGCAGGCTCATCGATGAGCTCGGACACTCGTCCTGCCGGCCGGGCGGCGACGCTTGCCATCTTGGCCACCGGCGCACCCACGGCCTTGCGGGCGCGCCCGATGCGGCCGGAGACCAGCTTGGAGGCACGACCAACGGGGATGGCGATCAGCGCCGCCCCTCGCGCCAGTCTTGCCCCCGCGCAGGAAGCGCAGTCCGCCCAGTGCACCGGCTACGCCGAGCACCAGGCCGCTGCCGATCCCCCAGTACATCGCTCGCCGCGCCGAAGGATGCATCATCATCCAGGTGTAGGCGCTGGACGGCCTCGCTTCGTCGCCGAAGCCTCCGGTGACGGTGGCGTCGCCGGCCACCGGTTCGAAGAGGTTGCCGGGTTCGTCTTTCGCCTTGGGCTGGTCGGTGCGCTGGAATTCGGACCCTGTGGCCACCAGGAACCGGTCGGCCATCGAGCGCGACATCATGTGCATGCCTGTAAGCATGCGGGCGCCACCTCCGGCGACGATGTCGCGCACCGGGTGTGCCGCCGCATAGACGATGGCATCGACGGCCACCGTCGGCTCGTACATCGGCGGGTAGCCGCGTGGCTTCACGCCCAGCTTGGAGCGCGCCTTGTCGTACAGTGGTGTGTCCATGGATGCCGGCATGACCGTGGTCACGCTGATGGGTACGCCCTCCTGCATCAGCTCCAGCCGCAAGGCATCGACGAAGCCGATGAGGCCGTGCTTGGATGCGGCGTAGGCGCTCTGCAAAGGCAGAGACCGCTCCCCTCGACGGACAGAGGAAGATCAGGGCGCCGCGCCCTTCGTGGCGTATGTGCGGCAGGGCCGCCATGGCGCCGTGGGCGGCACCGATGAGGTTCACGTCGATGACCCGGGCGAACTCCTCCGGCGTCGTCTGCTCGAACGGCGCGTAGAGCGCCACCGCAGCCGAATGCACCCACGTATCGAGCCGGCCGAACTCCTCCACCGCTCGGTCGGCCACTGCTTTCACCTGGTGGAAGACGGCGGCGTCTGCCACCACGGGGACGGCTTTCGCCGCCGCGGTTGCGTATCTCGCTGACCAACGACTGTAGGCCTTCGGAGTCCCGGGGAGCGACCACAACGCGAGCACCCTCCTCCGCCAGGCGGAGGGCAGTGCCCCGGCCGATGCCACTGGAAGCACCGAAAACGACGACCACCTGCTCATCTATTGGCTTCAGTCTCATAACGACACTCCTTTGCGTCGGTCGACAGGACCGGTAGTGCCGGGCCCGCCGCACACCCCACTGAGGCCATGACCCGCTGCTTCTCGTCCTGCACACAGCGCGCTATGTCGCTGATGACCGACTGGCTGAGCACCTTGCGCGTCATCGGGAAGACCTGGCCTTCCTCTTCCTCGATGTGGTGGTGGATGCTCTCCATCATCACCTTGAAGCGCGCTGCCCAAGATTGTTGCCGGCGGGCTCAGCATCCAGTTGCCGCAAGAGGCTCTGTGCCGCCCGATGCTCCTCCACTGCCTCCAGGGCCAGGTCCTGCGCCTCTGGCTCTCGCTCCAGAAGCGGGTAGTAGGCCATCTCCTCGGCCATCATGTGAGGCAGCAGGGCCTTCTTCAGGGAGGCGAAGCGCTCCTCGCGTTCCTTCTCCTTGGACTCATCGGTGTTCGTACTGTTCGCATGATCTGCTTCACCTGCTCGTGATCCTGGTGAAGCATGTCGAAGAGGTCCATCGCTCACTCCTCATACTGTCATGTTACATGCAAGCGTTAGTGTACCACAGTGTTGCCCCGGCGATCAAGCCTCTTGCGGCCAACAGGCAAGTCCGCATGAGCCCTGGGACTGCCGGTGGCCATGGCGTCAGCCAAGCAGCAGCGACTCGGTGCCGTCGATCCACACTGGCGAAGACGATGTCCAGCCGCTGCCACCGCGTGGCAACGGGTATCCATGGACGTAATCCTTAGACGTCAGTGATCATCTTGGCGCTACAGTGCGATTGTCAGTATTGCCTGTCAACCTCACATGGGCGGCCATGCCGCGCCGTTGGCACGCGGCACGGAACGGGTGCGTTCGGATTGGGGGCGGGGACGCGCGGCCATAGCCCACCCCGCGGGCAGACGCGGCCTGAAGGCACGCGCTGCGGTTACGAAGCCGGTCCATAGCTGAAGCTTGCTTCAGCGCTTAGGCCGGCTAGGAGGCTGTCCCCAGCCCGCTTCATGCATAGGCAGGCTACTGCCTGCCGTGGGCTTTGTAGCCGAAGCGCGTGGGTTCACCCCGCGTGGCCGGCGCTCGAGGGGAGGCTGCTCCATCCTCGGAGACCGACGAGGCCCTCGCTCCCCTTTCTTTACAGCCGGGCGCTGAGATCGCTACACTGGTGACAACCCAGGAAGGAGATCGCGATGGCCAGTATGTCTTCTCGCCAGCGCATGCTGGCGGCGCTCGACGCCGGCGGCCGGACCACACCCTGCAGCTTCATGCTCTTCAACGCCCTGCGCGACGCGAGCAGCGACTACGACGACTTCATCGAGCGCCAGGTGGCGATGGGCATCGACACTTACGTGCAGATGCCGCCGCGGCCGCCCGGTGTGGCGCAACGACCACCCAACCTGCACGGGCTGCCGGTGAGCTACGATCCGAGGTGAAGATCAAGGAGTGGGTAGAGCGGCGAGCCGGGCGAAGAGCGCCCGATCATGGTACAAGGAGTACCACACGCCGCCGGTACGCTGCGCGCGGAAGTGCGCCAGACCGAGGACTGGCCCTGGGGCGACCACGTCCCCTTCCTGGACGACTTCCTCAGCCCCCGCTCGCGCAAGTTCCTCGTCACCGGGCCAGCAGGATCTGCCGGCGCTGCGCTACCTGCTCGTGCCACCCACTGCAGCGAGGAGATCGCCGCGCTTCCAGGCCGATCCCAGCCAGCCATGGAGCTGGCCGCGCAGCACGACCTGCTGCTGGCCGGCGGCTGGGGCGTCGGCGCCGACATGTTCGGCTGGGTCTACGGCCTGGAGAACATGATGTTCGCCATGTACGACCAGCCCGAGTTCGTGCAGCGAGATGCTGGACATCATCGCCGACTGGAACCGCGCGCCGCATGGCAGGTGCGTGCTGGAGCGCGGGCATTGACCTCTACATCAAGCGCGCCTGGTACGAGAACTGGACTTCTTCAGCCCCGACGCCTGGCGGGAGTTTATCCTGCCCATCCTCAAGGCCGACGTCGAGTCTGGCCCACGAGCACGGGCGCCGTTCGGCTACCTGATCACCCGCAACTGCATGCCCCTGCTCGAGATGATCGCCGAGGCTGGCGTGGACGTCATCATCGGGGTGGACCCGGAGCAGTGGGACCTGGCGGCAGACCAAGCGCAAGCTCGGCGGCAAGGTCTGCCTCTGGGGCGGCGTCAACGGCCACCTGACCGTGGAACAGGGCACCGAGGAGGAGGTGCGCGGAGGAAGTGCGGCGGGCCATGCGGGTGCTGGCGCCCGGCGGCGGCTTCATCCTCTCGCCGGTGGACAACGTGCGCGAGCCGTCGGAGCACTCTATGGACATGCTCGCGTCTTCATCGGACCAGGGTGGGCGGGCGCGCACGGGCACAAATAGCCGCACCGGCGGCGAGCGAGTGGACGGCAGGCGAGAGACAGGGTAACAGCTCAGGATCGGGGGGACGAGTCCGCCGCCCGGCGCGGCAGACGCGGCCTAAAGGCACGCGCTGCGGTTACGAAGCCGGCCGAGGCCGGCTGGGGAGGCGTCCCTAGCCCGGTTATGGACGTTAACGAAACAACCAGGTAACGTCCGCCGGGCCCTCGACCAAGGTCGGGGCTGCGAGGGGCTTGCCTGCGGGCGCCGGACGTCGGCCTGCGCCGACGAGGGAGATGCCGCCGCTGTCCGCGTCGACGCAAGCGCTGAAGGCAAGCTTCAGCTAGCGGTCGACGCTCGGTCCATAGGCAGGCTACTGCCTGCCGCGAAGGCCCTGTAGACCCGACTTCAGTCAGGGTTCCGGCGGCGGTTGCCTGATCGATTTCGTTAAGGTCGATCACCGGGCTTCGTACCCGTAGCTCCGCGGCCTAAGCCCGGAGCGGCGCCGGCGGCGAGTGAGTGGACGGCAGGCGAGAGACAGGCGGGGCCCGCGGCGTTGGCACGCTTCGCGCATGGTATTTCCGCCAGCGAGTCATCGGTCGCGGCAGACATAGAGAGCCACCACCCGAGCGCTGCCACGACCGGGGCTGCACGCAGGTTGGTGGGTATGCGTCGCACTTTGCCCGAACCGACCTTGCCGGCCGCGAGGCGGCCGCGAACGCATCGCCGTCGGACGGCGAGCTACTGGCCCGCGCCCGCGGCAGGGATCCGGCCGCCCTCGCTGCCATCTACGACCGCTACCGCCCCGGCCTGCGCCGTTACGCCGCCCGCCTCCTCAGTTCCACGCCCCTGGCCGACGAGTGTGTCGCCGAGGCCTTCAGCCGCTTCATCGACGCCATCGAGGGGGCGGCGGCCCCGACGAATACCTCAAGGCCTACCTCTACCGCACCGCGCACAACTGGATAGCGGACCACTTCGCCGCCGAGCCGCCGCGCGCTCGACGGCGTCGCCTCGCTGGCGCGAGCGGACGAGCCCTCCGACCGCATCTGCGACGACACCGACCACGCGGCGGGAATACTCGCCCTCTCCCGACTCCCCGAGCAGCAGCGCACCGCGGTGATTCTCTCCTGCGTCGAGGGCATGAGCGACGCCGCCATCGCCCGCACCATGGACACCTCAGAGCGGTCCGTGCGCTCGCTGCGGCGCCGCGCCCTACTGGCGCTGGAGAGCATGCTCGCCTCCCAGATGTGACTCCGCCCCAGGGTTAGGCCACGCCTCTGCATCCTCAGGGTTATGGAAATTGCCCTCCCGTCGGTGGGGGCTGAGACTGCTGATCTTCACCATTCTCTAATCTAGCGTGCTCCGTTTTCTTATGAACATCAGGTCATACTTAGCGAGAGCCTGATTCAGGCTCGCGGTGGTGCCGATGGGCAGGGAGGCCCGTCGGTGCTACGAGCCCGAACCGGCGACCCGCTCCCGCACACGGACAGAAGGACACAGGAGGGTTGACGCCATGTTGTACTGGTATCTCCGCATCCGGAACTTCATCGAGGAACAGAAAGGTCAGGACCTGGCCGAGGTACGCGCTGCTGCTCGTGCTCATCGCTGTGGTCGTCGCCGGCGCGGTCCTCCTGCTCGAGGACGCCATCACGGCTGCCTTCACAGCCATCACCACCGCCCTCTAGCAGCCTGACTCGCGATGGACCTGGCCAGGTCGCCGGGGTGAGATCGAGGGAACGTCACCCCGGCGACCCGCCTTTCTGTCAGCAGCGTCACCGGTCACGGCGCTCTTCGCGGACCGCGGACTAAGGCAAGGGGTACTTATGCAGGGCATCTGGCGCACAGTGTGTCGAGCGGCGCTGGATCAGCGGGCCAGGACCTGGCGGAATACGGCCTGCTCGGTGTCCTCATCGCCGTCGCGGCCGCGGCCGCCATCGGTGTGTTCGGTGGGCAACTGGACACCATCTGGCAGGGAATCGTGGACAGACTGCCTTTCTGACCCAATCTGCCCCAGACAGGGCGTAGACAGACGGCATTTCGTTATGTAACATAGGCGACAGCCTGTGGGGAATGCCTGTGGAGGAGACCGCCATGAGCACGGAGCAGCGGCTGCCGCTCGGTCGTCGCGTTCGACAGCCAGGCAGAGCGGGGCAATCCCTCGTCGAGATGGCTCTCGTGCTGCCCTTCTCCTCCTCCTCATCTTCGGCATCATTGAGTTCGGTCGCATCTTCAATGCTTCTTGTCATCGTGACCAATGCCGCCCGCGAGGGAGCTCGCTGTGGCGCCGTCGGCTGTGACGAGGGCGAGATCACCGCCGAGATAGTGTTGACGATGGCGTCGCTGGGCACTCCCACGGACATAGACATCGAGGGAGAGCTCCGGCGGGCGTGGCTCGCCGGTGACGGTGACGGTAACGTACGATCTCCCCATCATCGCCCCGCTGATGCCCGTGATCTTGGGTGAATCGTTCCCCGTCACGGGCTCGGCCCGCATGAGGATGGAGTAGGTGGAACACAGATGCCACGGATCAGCACGAATCGGGCATCGGCGCACAGAGATTGGCGATGGCCAGCGTCAGGTCCGCGTCGCCAGCGTTCCGCAGGGGGTGGCTCGATGAACGCTTCCCATCCTCACCGGAGACGCCTTTGCGCGGCCAGCAGGGGCAGTCTCTCGTTCTCGTGGCGCTGCTGCTCGTCGTCCTGCTCGGATTCGCGGCCCTGGCCGTCGACGTGGGCCTGCTCATGGTAGGGAAGGCACGGCTGCAGGTAGCTCTCGACGCGGCGGTGCTGGCGGCGGCGCAGGAGCTGCCGGACACCGGCGAAGCTGACGCCGCGTTCTCAGAGTACGTGGGCGCCAACTTCCCTGTCAGCGCTCTCTTTCCCGCACCGGTGCTACACCACAGCTACAGCACCTCGGGTGGCGGGGTCAGCCTGAACACGATCACCGCCGACGGCGCAGTCACTGCGCCGCTGCACTTCGCCAGGGTTCTCGGGCTGGGTTCGGCCACCATCGCCTCGGCTGCGGCTGCCGCGAACGTCGACCCCGACCTGGCGCTCATCATCGACAGGTCCGGCAGCATGTGCGAGGACTATCCCGGCCAGGGCGGCGGCCCCACCTGTCCGGGCCTGAGCCCCGGCGTGGCCACCTGCCGGTCTGGGTATGACTGGCAGCCGATGACCGACGTTCAGGGGGCCGCCATGGCATTCGTCGACAGAATGGGCGCCGACACCATGATGGCCGTGGTGTCGTACAACCATGCGGCAACGGTCAACTACCCCTTGAGCGACATCGGCGCCTACGCAGGGGCGGTGAAGGCTAGCATCGACAGCATCGCGCCGTGTGGCTACACCGGCATCGACTCCGCCATCCACGCTGCCGCCAGCGCGCTGCTGGGCAGCGGCCGGCGCAATCCCAGGTGATGGTCCTGATAACCGATGGCAGGCCGAACTGCCGTGATGGGCATTACTACAACGACAACTATCGGACCGGCACTCAGGCCGCTCTTCAGGCGGCGCGCGATGCGGCAGGCAGCGGCATCATCATCGTTACCATCGGCTTTGGGGACGATGCCGACGGCGCCCTGATGGCGCAGATCGCAGGACATCGGGAGCGGACTACTACCCAGCTCCGAATGCCGCGGAGCTGGAGCAAGCCTTCGCCGAGATCGCCGACACGAGATGGGCGCAGCTTGTGCCGGTTGACTGATGCGAACCAGTCCGAGGAGCCGAGTCATCTTGAGGAGTCTGGGAGGTTCTGGCGATGGCCGCTAGGCGCAGGGGTTGGTTGTGGCTATTCGCGGGGCTGATCTTCGCCCTTCTGGCGGCCCTGGTCGCCATGGCGGCGGTGGAGCTCCGCGTCCAGCAGCAAGCGGCAGCGACACCTTCGGCCGATCCCACCCCGTCGGTGCCGGTGGCGGCCGTCGTCGTGGCGGCGGCTCACATCCCGGTGAACCACGCCATCCTGGATACGGACGTGAACCTGCAGGAGTGGCCGGTCGACCTCATCCCTGAGGGAGCGGCCACCGCCCTCGAAGACGTCATCGGCAAGCTCGCCATGACCGACATCTACGTCGGCGAGGCAGTGCTGCCGGTGCGCCTGGCCGACCCGGACGTCACCACCGCCAACATCGCCTTCACCATGCCGGAGGACGCCGTCGTCTTCGCCCTGCCGGCTGACGACCTCATGTCCGACATCGGCCTGCTGCGCCCGGGCGACCTGGTTGACATCCTCTTCTCGCTCAAGCCCGAGGCCGACAAGCAAGCGGCCGCCAACGTCAGCCAGGGCGAGGACGAGCCGATCATCCTTGGCGACCCCCTATTCACCACCGACGTGCTCCAGGGACGGGCGATCACTGCCATCGTCATGGAGACGATCGAGCAGCGACCGGCAACCGCCGGCGAAGTGGTAGAGGAAGTGGCGCAGCCGGAGCCCGAGCCGCGTGCGATACTACTCGCTCTCGCCCCTCAGGACGCCCTCATTCTCAAGTACTTCCGCGACTCGGGCGGCATGATGGACATCGTCCTCCGCCATAGCGGCAACGATGCGCTGTTCGACGTCGAGACGGTGAACTACGACTACGTCAAGGACCTCTACGGTCTGCCCGAACGCTCAGAACCTGGGGCAGTAGGGATGGATCGAGTGATGACGCGTCGCGGCCTGCTGCGCCTGGGCGCGCTGGCGGCGCCGGCCTTCGCCGGCATGCTGCCGCGGCTGGCGGTGGCCGGCACACCCGCCTACGTCTGGACGGACGTCAGCAGCCGCCTCTCGTCGAACCTGGGCGTCCCAAACCTTGGCGACGTGCAGTTCATCGGCGACAAGGGCTGGATCACGACGTCGAGTTGGGCGGAGCTGTACCACACCACCGATGGCGGCGCCACGTACGAGGTGCTGCATCCTGACCTGCCCCTCACCAGCATCTGCATGCTGAGTAACCTCGATGGCTATGCCGGCGTCAACGGGGACAGCCAGCAAGACGGACAGGTGCACTCGACTGGTGACGGTGGCGCCACATGGTCGGCAGTGGCGGGCAACGCCGGCGGCAAAGTGACCGCCGTCTCCTTCCCGCCGGGCAGCGGCGTCGGCTATGCCTGCGGTGCTGGCGGGAAGTTCGCCAGAGTGTCGGCGGCAGCCGTCACGCCGATCGTCACGGGCACCGCCGTCGGGCTCAAGTCGCTGAGCTTCCCCGTCAGCACGGACGAAGGCTGGGTCCTCGGCGAGACCGTCATCCTGCACTACCTGGATGGCTCGTGGCTGAGCGACCAGGTACTCGCGCCCGGGTTCTACAACTCGGTCCACTTCGTAGACAACCTGAACGGCTGGGCTGTCGGCTCGGACGGCGTGATCGCACACACCACCGACGGCAAGCACTGGACGGCGCAGAGCAACCCGGACCCGGGCCAGCACGACCTCAACGACGTGCGCTTCGTCAGCGTCGACGAGGGCTGGGCGGTGGGCTACGGTGGCATCGTCCTGCACACCACCGACGGTGGCGCTATCTGGCAGGTGGAGGCCGCCGGGCTGACCGACAAGATGCTGACGGCGGTGTTCGCCGTAGACAGTCATACTGTGTACGCGGTGGGCTATGGCGGCACGGTCCTCAAGTATGGTGCCGACCCGACGGCCGGCAACCATCTGTATCTGCCGTTGAACCTGGGGCGCCTCCGCGCCTGACGGGCGCGGGCACCAAGCGCTCACCGCAACTCGACCTATCCGGCCTCAGCCGGCCGCGGCCAACTGCCGCGGCCGCCGAAGCTAGAGCCGGTTCGCGATCATCAGATGGGGCAGCCATTCGTGGATAGAAGCCACAGCAAGCAAGTAATGGTCCTGACGCAGGATGAGGCGCTGGTGCAGCGCCTCGCCGCCGGCCTGGCGGCCACTCCCGACTACCGGCTCCTGCCGGCCGGACGGGACGTGAGCGACGCCCAGCGGTACTCCGCAGAGGGCGGCGTGCACCTCGTGCTCGTCGACTGGCGACTGCAGCCGGACGACACGCCGGCGCTGGTGCGCTCGCTGATCGAGCGCTTTCCCGGCGTGCCGGTGGCCCTGCTGGCGGACCCGCAGGACACCGACCTCATCCGGCGCGCCCTCATGGCCGGCGCCAAGTCCTTCCTTCCGGTGGAGTTCGCGCCCGAGAGCCTGGTGCAGATGGTCGAGGACCTGACGAGCCTGAACGGCTCCCGTCCCGGCTCGGCCGGCGGCCAGACGGGCCGCGTCGTCGTGGTGTTCAGCCTCAAGGGCGGCGTCGGCCGCACGCTGCTGGCGACCAACCTCGCCGTGGCCTTGCGCCGCTGGACAAGCGGCGCGGTGGCCCTCGTGGACGGCCAGATTGCTCTATGGCGACACCGAGGTCGACCTGAACCTGCCGCCGCAGCACACCATCGGCGACCTGATCGATCAGGTGGATCACCTCGAGCCGAGCCTGGTGGAGGAGGCCCTGGTGCGCCACGCCTCCGGCATCCGCGTCCTCGGCGACTGCATCGCCCGCCGCGGCCGAGCGCATGGAGCCGCGCCACCTGACCCGCATGCTGCGGCCCTCCGGCGCGTACGCCTGGGTGGTCGTGGACACCGGTAACGTCGCCGACGAACGCTGGACGCCATGCTCGAGGCGGCCAAACCGTGCTGCTGCTGACGACGCCGGAGTTGACGGCGCTGCGGGCGGCGCGCACCTTCCTGCAGGCGGCACGGGAGCAGAACTACCCTCACGACAAGCTGCGCCTGGTCGTCAACCGCGCCGACCTGATCGGCGGCGTGCCCCTCAAGGAGATCGAGCGCAGCCTCCGCCTCCGCTCGGCGCAGCTGGCGGACGACAGCGGCCTGGTGACCTTCTCGATCAACCGCGGCGTGCCCCTGGTGACCAGCCACCCGCGCAAGCCGCTGGCGCGCCATCGTCCACCTGGCCGCCGACCTGGTCGCCGAGGTCGCGCCGCCCGCGCCCGCCGTGAGGGACCGGCCGCGGCCGCGGTCGAGGAGGCTAGCGCGGTGCCCTGGCTGCCGCTGCCGCCTTGCCGGCCTCGCTGTCGCCGCCCTCGTCAACTGGGGCGCCGACGCCTGCCCGGCGGATGCCGCCGCCCGCCCGAGGCTGTGGCGCCCCAGGACGGGGCGTTGGGCCTGGAGCGTCACGTCTTCGTGACGCTCTTGCGCCGCCGCGCTGCCGGCCCTGCTCTGGGGCTTCGGCGTCACCTGGGCACGGCAGCCTGGCCACGTGGGGGGCGGCCTTCCTGCTCGTCGCCGTCGTCGACTTCGAGCACCGGCTGGTGCTCAACAGCGTGCTTCTGGCGATGGCGGGCGGCGCCCTCATCGCCAGCGCCGCCAGGCGCCTGGAGCGCCGGTGCTGTGGCGCTGCCTCGCCGGCGGCGCGGCCGGCTTCGGCATGTTCCTGCTGGTGGCTTGCTCGGTCGCGGCGCCATGGGCATGGGCGACGTCAAGCTGGCGGCGGCCATCGGCCTGACCGTCGGCTACCCGGCCGTCCTGTCGGCGCTGTTCCTCGGCATCGTCTTCGGCGGCATCGCCGCGGCGATCGTCATCCTCCAGGGGAAGGGGCGTCGCGCCACCATCGCCTATGCCCCCTGGCTCTCCCTGGGCGCGGTCTACGTCATGCTCGACCGCCGCCCTGCAAATGGCTGTGTGAGCGAGGTGGTCCTTGTTCAACGTCTGGGCTGAATGGCTGCTCGGAACGTTCACCGGGGCTGACGACGCCCATCGCACGCTCGTCCTCTACATGGGCGGCCTGGTGGTGCTCGCCGTCGCCGCCTCTTCGTGGCCCTGCGGCACTTCATCGGCGGCCACTCGCAGGCCGGAGAGCGGCTGGAGACGATCGCGGTGCTGGCGAAGGCCGAGGAAGAGGAGCGCCGCGCCAAGGCCAGGCGGCCAAGCGCCTTCTCTCGCCTGGTCATGCGCCTGTCGCTTGCCGACTCTGTCGCCCGCGACCTGGACCGCGCCAACGTGTCGCTGTCGGTGCCCGAGTTCCTCCTGATCTCGCTGGCAGTAGCAGCGGCGGCTTTCGGCATCGGCGTCCTGCGCGGCTCGGCGGTGCTCGGGTTGCTGCTCGCCCTGATCGGCTTCGAGGGCATGCGCATCTGGCTGCGGCCGGCGAGCCCGCCAGTACCGGCAAGCGTTCGGCGGACAGTTGGTGGACTTCATCAACCTCACGGTCGGCGCTCTGCGGGCCGGCTACGGCGTCGTCCAGGCCATGAACATGGTCGTCCGCGAGATGCCGCCGCCCGCCTCTCAGGAGATGAACCGCATCGTGCGGCAGATACAGCTGGGCCTCAGCCTGAGCGCCGCCCTGGACAACTCGGCGCAGCGCCTCCAGAACGACGACTGGGCCATGATCGTGAACGCGATCAATATCCAGACGGAGGTGGGCGGCAACCTGGCCAGACAGCGCAGGATGGCGAGAAACTCGAAGGCACGAATATCGCGGAAATAGATGCGCGGCGCTTGTTCGAGTATTATCCGAGCCTCGGCCAGAAGTTCAACAGCACTCTGCTCATGAAGGAGCGAATCGGGCCGAAGGAGACTCCTGACCGCATGCTGGCGGTGCGATTCGAAGTCCCTGAAGCCAAAATTCAGATGCCCAAAGAGATTCGCGTCCGTATTGAAGACGTTGATGGTGCTTTTTCAGAATTTTCGCGCTGATAAGCTGGCGAATAAGAATTCGTCAAATATTAACTTGAATTAATTCGCAATTTTATTTCATTTGTGCTAAACAATAGTGTCTGAGGCGATCGCGCCCATGACACTACCAGCCACTCCGCGGCCACGCACACGCAAGCTACGAATCATTGCCCAGGACCCGTCGGTTACGACCCGCGACGGCCGTCTGCTGACAGCTGAAGTCGAAGTGCCAGCCGAGGATCTGCAACCCGGTCCGCGCGGCTATCGCGTGCAGGTAGTCGATTACGACGCCTCGACAGCGACGCTCTACAAACCGGCTCCACAACAGCCGGGGCTGGATTTGTTCCGCAGCCTGAGCGACTCCGAGTTGCTCGCCAGTCCCGATTTCCACGCACAGAACACCTATGCCATAGTCATGCGAGTGCTTGCGCGTTTTGAATTTGCGCTCGGACGGCGAGTCAAGTGGAGCTTCTCCGGCCATCAGATTCAAGTGGCTCCGCACGCATTCAGCGACGCCAACGCGTTCTACTCCAAGAAGCACCAGGCACTCATCTTCGGCTATTTCCCCGGACGGAATGGCACGGTTTTCACGTGCCTGTCGCACGATATCGTGGCGCATGAAACCACGCATGCGCTGGTTGACGGCCTGCGCGAACGCTACTGTGATCCATCCTCGCCCGATCAGGCTGCTTTCCACGAAGGCTTTGCTGATGTTGTGGCGCTGCTCTCCGTGTTCGCGCTGCGCGAAATTGTCGAGATTCTGCTTGACAGTCAGGTCGCGCGCGTCGACAAGACGCGCATTGCGAAATCAGTGCTCACGTTGGAACATCTGCGCAAATCCGCGCTGCTTGGGCTTGCCAAACAGATGGGGCAGGAACTTGGGGCACTTCGCGGTGGCTCGCTGCGAAATTCGGCCACCATGCCGGCGTCGATCAGCCTGCTGGAGCAGAAAGAATATCAGGAACCGCATCGCCGCGGAGAAGTGTTCGTGGCCGCGATGCTGAATTCATTCCTGGCCGTCTGGCTGCATCGACTCCGGGGACTTGGTGAAGTGAAGCCGGGTTTCTATGACCGCCAGCGCGTGGCAGAAGAAGGCGCGAGTGCGGCCAACAACCTGCTCACCATGGCAATTCGGGCTCTCGATTATACGCCACCCACTGATATCACTTTCGGCGATTTCCTGAGCGCGCTACTTACGGCCGACACCGAAATTCAACCCGATGACAGCCGTTTCCACTACCGCGACGCGCTACTCGAAACATTTCTCAGTTACGGTATCGCGCCGACATCGACAGAGAAGAGTGGCGTTTGGGAACCGCCCGGTGAAGAACTCTGCTACAGCTTGACGCATTTCGAATCGATGCAGCGCGATCCGGATGAGGTATTTCGCTTTCTTTGGGAGAATCGCAAGCCGCTCGCATTGTGCGAGGACGCGTTTAGCCGGGTGATCTCTGTGCGTCCCTGCCTGCGCATCGGTCCCGACGGTTTCCCGCTGCGCGAAACGGTCGCCGAGTACGTTCAGATCATCAACCTGTGCGCGGCTGAACTGGCCCGCTATGAGATAGACGTGCCGACTGGAATGCCGCTCTCCACGCCGGTCACACTGTACGGAGGCGGAGCTCTGATCTTCGATGAATACGGACGGCTTAAGTACCACGTCCGCAATCGCATCGAAAATTGCAAACGGCAATCGGTGCGGCTTCAGCACCTCTGGATGTACGGCTTCTTTGAAATAGGCGCATCCTCGCTGCAGCGTTTTTCGCGGATGCATCAGATGAAAATGATGGGTCTGCCGATGGAAATGGTGGAGGGCTGATCCATGCCGGCAACCAAAGTCTCCAAACAAGATCACGCTGCGCACGTACAAGGTCGGCTTCGGCGATTGCTTTCTGCTCACGTTCCACTATGCGGGATTCAATCGCAATATCCTGATTGATTTCGGCAGCACGGGCAGCGAAGACGATGAAGCCGCAACCCTGCTTACGCGCATCGCCGAAGATATACGCGTCGAGTGCAAAGGCAAGCTGCACGCCGTTGTCGCTACACACCGTCACAAGGATCACATCAGCGGGTTCGCCACAAAGAAGAACGGAAAGGGCTCGGGCGATATCATCGCGGCGCTCGCACCAGATGTTGTGATTCAGCCGTGGACGGAGGATCCTCGCGCCGCGACCGACGCCAGGAAGGCGACGACTGTCGAGACTCCGGGGCAGGCATTCGTCGCGTCGCTGGCAGGCATGCAATCCTTCAGCGCCGCACTGCTGAAGCAACTGCCTGCATTGCAGGGTAAGCTCAGTCGAAACATGCTCCGGCAGTTATCGTTCCTGGGCGAGGACAACATTTCCAATCCATCGGCCGTGCGGAATCTGCAGGCGATGGCGCGCAAACATACCTATGTGAACTTCGGCAGCCGCACCGGTCTCGAAGCGCTGCTTCCCGGCGTCACGGTACGCGTACTGGGTCCGCCGAATCTGGAGCAGTCTCAGGAAATTCGTAAACAGCGCCCGTCCGACGCGGCCGAGTATTGGCATTTGCAGGCCGGGGGGATTACGCACGAGCATCTGCAAAGCGTCTCTTCCCCGCAGCCCCGGTATATCACGAGCGCAACCAGCCGCCGCACACGCGCTGGTTCATTCGTAACATGCAGCGGCTGCGAGGAGAGCAGCTTCTGGGGATCGTGCGCGCGCTGGATCAGGAAATGAATAACACGAGCGTCATCCTGCTGTTCGAGGCCGGCGGGAAAAAAGCTGCTTTTCCCGGGCGATGCGCAGATCGAGAACTGGTCTTATGCGCTCTCAAAGCCTGAGATAAAAAAGTTACTCGCAGACGTCAACCTGTACAAAGTCGGCCACCACGGCAGTTTGAATGCAACTCCGAAAAGCTTATGGAATCTGTTTCAGCATCGCTGCGATCATGATACGCCAGAACGCCTGAAAACTGTGATGTCAACCATGACCGGCAAGCATGGCGATTCGCGCAGCGGCACAGAAGTCCCGCGCAAAAACTCGTTGAACGCGCTGCGTAAGGACAGCGAGTATCACACCACCCAGGAAATCAAGGGTAAGGATAAACTGCGTGAGGATATCGTGCTTTACTTGAGAGACACATGCCTGACCAACCGGACCCGAATCGAACAACTATCTCCGGTCTCTGGAGACGAAGCAATCCGCGAACCTGAAGCCGGCATTGCATTGTGCCTCTCAGGGGGAGGTTACCGAGCGATGCTGTTTCACCTCGGCTCGCTGTGGAGACTGAACGAACTGGGGTTTCTGCCGAAGCTCGACCGCATATCAAGCGTCTCGGGAGGGTCGATCACGGCCGGCGTGCTCGGACTTGCATTGGCCGCGCATGGATTTCGATGCGAACGGTGTTGCGGCGCGCATTCACGAAAGGAAGTAGTCGGCCCCGATTCGCGCACTTGGCGGGCGAGACAATCGATGCGTCCTCTGTGCTCAGCGGCGTGTTCCTCCCGGGCAACGGTGTCCAGAAAAGTGCAGGCAGCCTATCGAAAGCATCTCTTCGGAGACGCCACGCTGCAAGACCTGCCGGATAGACCGCGCTTCGTGATCAATGCCACCAACGTGCAATCGAAAGTTCTCTGGCGCTTCTCGAAACCATACATGCGCGATTACCGCGTAGGCGAAGTGCCGCAATCCGACCGTGCCGCTCGCAGTGGCCGTGGGCGCGTCTTCCGCGTTCCCGCCTTTTCTTTCACCTGTCGAACTCGAACTTGACCCCAGCACATTCACACCTGGCAGCGGGACTCAATCTACAGGTTGAGCCATACACTTCCAAGGTAGTTCTGACCGATGGCGGCGTCTACGACAACCTCGGTCTGGAAACGGCATGGAAGCGTTATAAGACCATTCTGGTCAGCGACGGCGGTGGCGATTGCGCCGACGAGCCGGAACCGCATCACGATTGGGGCCGGCACAGCTATCGAATCCTGAACTGATCGACAATCAGGTGCGTGCGCTCCGCAAACGGCAGGTCATCGGCTCCTATCAGGCGGGGCTTGCGCGAAGGGGCTTACTGGAGCATCCGCAGTGAAATCGGCTCGTATCAGATTAGCTGATGCCCTGCCCTGCCCGCCTGAGAAAACTCTGGCCATCGCCGAAACACCGACCGGATTGAAGGCGCTCGATGAACCCACACAGCAGCGCATCATCAACTGGGGTTACGCAGTCTGTGACGCAGCGATGCGCAGCCACGTATTGAACGGTGCGGCGAGTCCTGCGGACTTCCCTTACCAATCGGCGTAGCGTAAACTGGACGCAAATGAATCGTCGAAATTTTCTGTACGCTGCATCTGCGTCGACTCTTGCGCAACTTGCCCGAGGCGCCGATGTGCGCCTGCCGGCCGGATTCCAGATTTTTCAAATTGCGGCTACATGGGTGGCGGCGTGAATTGCCACAGGCGCCGGTGCGCGTCGGAAGTGAGCGCCGCGTCAGGTGATGCGACCGATCGAATTCAGGCTGCCCTCGACCGCGTTTCCAAATTGCCGCTTGATGCCAAAGGCCTGCGCGGAGCCGTGCTGCTGAAAAAGGGCCGTCATGAAGTCGCGGGCGTGCTGCGCATTGCTGCGAGCGGTGTGGTGTTGCGCGGAGAAGGTCAGGGCGGCGCGGACGGTTCGGTCATTGTAGGGACCGGCAAGAAACAGCGTGCCCTGATTGTCGTGCGCGGTGAGAACGCCGGACGCAGCACCGGCGAACGTAAGGTCCTCGATGAACTCGTGCCTGTCGGCGCGCGTTCGTTCCGCATCGGGTCCGCGAAAGGACTGTGCGTTGGACAAAGGGTCGATCGTGCGCCGCGAGGGCAACACGGCCTGGATCCATGAGATCGCGATGGATCGCATTAAACCGCGCCCTGGTGATCCAAACAGCACCAAACAATGGCAGGCCTTTAATCTCGATTTTGAGCGCGTCATCACCGCGATTGACGGTGAGCGTATTACGGTCGATGCTCCGATCATGTGTGCGATTGAGACACGCTGGGGCGGCGGCGCGCTGCTCGAATTCGACGACGGTGGACGCATCCGCAACAGCGGTGTTGAGCATCTCCGCGGCGTCTCAGAATTTGATAAAAGCGTGACAGCGCTCTACGGTTCGCAAAAGGAAAAATACTTCTCCGATGAGCAGCACGCCTGGACTTTCGTGTCGATCGACAACGCCGTGAACGCCTGGGTGCGCAAGGTGACGGCATTGCAGTTCGGGTTCGCTTGCGTCGAGGTCCGCAAAACGCGCTGGGTGACTGTGGAGGATTGCGAGTGCCGCGAAATGGTTTCGATCCTCACCGGAAGCCGTCGCTACCCATATTCCATCGGCGGCCAACTCTGCCTGGTGCAACGCTGCAGCGCGGATAGCGCCCGTCACGATTTTGCAGTGGGCTCGCGCGTCTGCGGCCCCAATGTGTTTCTGGATTCCAAGGCCGGCAAATCCTACGCGACGAGTGAACCGCACCATCGCTGGTCAGTCGGGGGTTTGTTCGATAACGTACACGCCAATATCGCCTTTCAAGACCGGCAATATTATGGCAGTGGCCACGGCTGGTCCGGAGCGAATTACGTTGCCTGGAACTGTGAAGGGGAACTAATCTGCCAGAAACCGCCAACCGCGCAGAACTGGGCTTTCGGTCATATCGGCAAGAAATTGCCGGGAGCCTTCGCACCGCGCGAAGACGGCCACTGGGAATCGCAAGGCAAGCACGTAGCGCCGCGCAGTTTGTATCTGGCGCAGTTGGCTGCGAGAACCGGTGGCGGTTCTCGCTAGCATAACTGGACAACGCCTATGGGGTTGATGTCTCGTTCGCAACCGGACCCGATTCGAACGCTAGCCGTCGATCTCGTTCCGCTGAGCCGCGCCAGTTGGTGAAGCAGTCCTTCACGATTCGAATAATGGTGCGCCTGTTTTCGAAAACGACCTTCAACCAGGACAGCGTGCTCTTCTGCGGGAAGTAGATTCCGCGGAATGCGAGGCGCGCGAGCAGGTGGCTGATTTTGTACGCGGCCGGTTCATCCTTGATGGCTTCGATCGCATGCCACGTTGCCTCCGGACTGTAGGAATCCGCCCAGGCGTGTTGCACCTCAACCTGCACTTCAGGAATGGTCATCTTCAACGGAGTGTGAGCCATCTGGAACGGAGCGAAATCCATCCAGTGCTTGGGCCGCGTCAGGCGTCCCTCTTTCTCCAGACGATCATAGAGCGGCGTGGCCGGGAACGGCGTGATCTGACCGAAGACCGGCAAGCCCGGGGGCCAAGTGCGAATCTGTGACAGGGTACGCTCGGCAACGCCCGGCGTGTCGTTATCCAAGCCGAAGATGAATGAAGTGATGGCGTAGATGTTGCGCTTCGCCAGGCGTTCAGCACGGCTGCGTATTCCGCCGGCTTGTTGAAGCTCTTGTTCACGCTGGCGAGATTCGCCGGGTCGAGAGACTCCATGCCGATGAAGATCCACTTGCCGCCCGATTCCGCGATCAGGTCCACCAGTTCCTCGTCGCGCAGCAGGTTGGCGCTGATCTGCCCCACCCAGGCGAGTCTGCGCACCGGCGGCGATGATGTCTCGCAGCAGCGATTTCGTGCGCTTGACGTTGATGGCGAAATTGTCATCGACGAAGAAGACCGCGATCTTGCCGTGGCTCTCGGCGGGCGCGCGCCTTGAGCCGCAGCAGTTCATCCACGATGCTCTCGTTGGTGCGGAAGCGGATGGAATCGCCGAAGAAGCCGGTCACCGTGCAGAACTCGCAGCCATACGGACAGCCGCGGCCGGATTCGATCGGAATGATGTGGAAGGTCTCCCACTGAGCGCCGTAATGCCGCCATGACGTGCGGGCGATGCCGGGCATCGCGGTTGAACTGGTCGAGATCGATCGATTCCCACGGGATTGTCGGATAATTCTGCAGGTTCGGCTTGCGTTCCTGGCCGAAGTCGTCAACCGGCTTGTAGACTTCTTTCAGTTCGCCCGCGCGCGGCATCGGCAACGATCTTCGGCCAGGTTTCGTCGGCTTCGCCCAAGCGCGATGGCGTCGGCATGGCGCGGACCGCCGTCGCGCCCGAGCGCTTCGTCCGGACATTCGGTGACGTGCGGGCCGCCCATCACGACGCGGACTCCGGCGGCGCGCACGGCATCCGCCACCCGGTAGGCCTTGGCGATCATGCGCGTCATCGCGCCGATTCCGACCAGGCCGATTTTGTTCTCGAGCACGAACTGCACAAATTCCGGCATCGGTCATCGGCTGCGCGTTGCCGTCGATCAGAATCACTTCATGTTCAGGCGGCGTGAGCGATTGCAAGCAGAAACATCCAGAGGTGCGGCATGAAGTTGCGGGTCACACCGTTGTCAGGGTTGTACAGCAGAATTTTCATTTAATCAAAACAGCGGTCTTGTGCGACCAACATTGTCGCTGCCGTCCTCTCGGAGTCCCAGTCGTACTACCGGATTAACTAGGATGGTATCACTTCTCAACTTCTCAGAGGCTATAACGAGAGCAGATAAGCAACAAGATCATCGAGCTGGGCAGACGTGAGCTGAGACGTTCGGCCATGTTTATCGCCTGCATTCGATTGTTTCAGGACATCGCGCATCGTTGCGGCTGACCCGTCGTGCAGGTACGGAGCAGTGCGCCAACCCTCGATCAATGTCGGCGTGTCAAACACAGCGGCAGTGTCAGTCGCGTTGCGGGTGCCCACGTCGTAGGGCTTCAGATCGGTCAACACGCGCGTTTTGTGACAAGTCGCACATGCCGTTTTTGCGTCGTGAAACAGCTTGCTCCCGCGCTGCGCCGCTGGGGAAAGTTTGCCATTCACAAGCAGCGGGCTCTGCATCGGTCTCAAGGTCTTCAAAAATTCGTCTATCAAGGCGGCGTCCTCATCGGGACGGTCAGCGAACAGAATGTAGCGGAGGCCAGACCGCACCGCAGCTTCTGCATCCTCGCGGACGCCATGACTCATTACCGGGGGCGTGCGGTGGGAAAGCAGCAGACTGCGCACGTTTTTCGGATTGCCAATTCCGTCGTTCAGAAGGTCCCAGTTGAGTGCGTCAACGCGCGCGTCCGGTGAATGACAACTGGCACAGCTCAGCCAACCTTGAAACGAGAGGTCGCCATCGTTAAACAGCCGTTCACCATTGCGGGCGTCGCTCGCCTTCGCGTTCGAAAACTGCGTCACGGCAACTGCGGCCGGATTTTTCGCAGCTACATCAATCGATTCCAGCGTGTCGGAAAAATAGCTTGCCGCGTAAGCGCGATTGCCGGCTATCACGATCGTGCGCGGCCCCTTGCCCTGCAACTTTACTCGCTTGCGCAGTCCCGCGAGAAAAGCGAGATCGTCTGCGGAATCCGCAGCGCCCTTCTGTAACTTCGCCAGCAGGCCAGGCACATCGATCACACTGACTTCATGCGTACCGGCGTGTGTGATCAAGAGCGTCTTGCCGTCCGCGCTCCACTCGACAGCCCATGGATTCGCCGCGCCGCGGTCCACGTCATCGAGCAGCACAGTAGCGATCAGGGTGCCCTTCGCAGCGTCAAGCAGACTGAGCGCGTTCGTCTGCACCCAGCCGCGCTCCACCTGTGTCGTCGGAAGCTGATAGCGCGCCAGCAAGTGGGTAACCGCCGCATAGCTGCCGTCACGCGAGATTCCAATACCGTGCAACCGCGTGCTTCCGTTCGGCAGAACGATTCGGCCAGTGACTTTGCGCGCCGCGGTATCGATGACAGATATTTCAGCGGCCACCGGTGACACGTCTGCCCGGCTGACAGGCAGCGCATTGATCACGAACAACCGCTTGCCATCAGGAGTGAGCGCCGCTCCGGCCGGCTCGCGTACGACCGGGATTCGCGCGAGTTCTTTGCGCGTTGCAGTATCGAGCACGGAAACGTTGTTGTCGAAACGGTTGCAGACGTACAGCAGCGCGCCATCAGGACTGAGCACCGGAGCCACTGCGGTGTGTCCAGCGGGCAGCGACAACATAGCAGCAGCAGACTTCAGAGCTACAACGCGCACGCTACTTTTCGCGCTGGCGCACGTCACATACAGTCGGGTCTCGTCAGTCGAGAGCGCGAGTCCGCTGACTGGTGCAGTCATCGCAATCCGCCGCGTCACCGTTCGAGTGCCCGTATCGAAGACCTCGACGCGATTGCCCGTTGCACAGCCCACGTACAACGTCTTGCCATCTTTCGAAGCAACCAACGACTCGGGCGAGCACCACTGGGCAGCCGAAGGCCACACCAGCACACACGCTATCAAAATCAATTTCATCATCGCGGCACAAACCAGAGGGACTTCCAATACTCTCGCTCCACAGCATAGTAATCCACCGCCGCAGCCGGATCGTGATTGGCCGGCAGCATACCGAAACGCTTCATCTCGCGAACCCAATCGATGCGCGGGCGGAAGTCCGGCATATCGAAACGCTTCATCTCCGCCAGTCCTTGCTTGCTCGCTTCGACAGAAGCCAGTATCGTTTTGTAATCGGGGTCGGAGGTGTCGTTAAAAACAGCGCCTTTACACAGCTCATACCCACCCGCATTGCGTGCCAGCGGAGCGAGCAGCAGTATCGATTTCTCCGGATGGGTCAAATTGTAAAGCATGTGCCGCGACACCCTGCGGCGCAGGTCCTTCACCTTCAGACCGTCCCACGGCGGCAGCTTCTGATCGTCCGATGCGGTAAGCGGCAGCGGCATTTCCTTGGTATGACACGAATTGCAGCGGCGTTGAATCGTATCCATCGCGAGCTTGGTCGCAGGCCACGCCAAATCCGGACGCTGCAACTGGTTCTCCTGATAGCTGCCGATCATACCGGTTCCCAGTGCAGCGTAGGTCCCTGGATAGGCGGCGCCAGTATCGATCCAAAGCCGCACGAGTTTGAACTCCTCTGGTGTCACTTTCACCCCGAAATGTCCGGAGTCCAGCTTCTTCATCAACGCGCTTGCCGAACTGCCCAGTGCGCGTGGCGGATAATTGCTCTGCGCCTTGTTCCGGCCGTCGGCGAGTTGGTTGCGCACGGTCAACGTGAAATAGCTGTGCGAATATACAGGTCCACGGTCGCCGGAAAGAATCACACCACCCTTGCGTTTGTCGTAGTCATGACACGACAGACAATGCTTGTTGAGAATTGGTTGGACGTCGCGCGGAAAATCGATGACGTCCGGCACACCACTGATCGGTTGAATGGGGCTTGCGGCGCGGCGCACGGCCATCAGCCCGCTTTTCGCATGTGGAGGCGCCTGACCGCGATCTTCGTGGCAGCCAACGCAACTCGTCGTCTCGCCCGGTTGGACCGTGAGAAAACTTTGCATGCGCTTCACCGACATATCCTTCTCGTCGAGTGCGACAAAGAAGAAACTACGCAGTGCAGGCAATTCGAAATAAGCGGAACCGTCTGGCTCCACCGGCACGGTACCAACGATGCGCTCCAAAGTAAAGGTGCCGCCGAAACTGATCGGCTCCATACCGCCGGTGTAATGAATCGGCATCGGCAGGCTCTCCAGCACGAGCAGTTTCTTGATCTCTCCCTGACCCACGCCTGCCATGTTGCGGCCACGATTTACGTCCGCCAGGATCAGCTTGCCTGTGCCTTTCGCCAGATCGACACGCTCCGGAATCATGCGCTCGCGTGGACGTACCATGACAGGGCGCGGCTCATGAACTTGCATCTTCGACGCAATTTCGGTTGCCGGTAGCTTATAGATTTCCTGCAGCGCGCCGTTGCTGTTCATCAGCACAATTCCGGGTCCGCGCGCCGCAAGGAAGCTGTTTTCAGAAAAAGCCCATGGGTCGCGGAAATCCTTCGCGGCGGTAACTGTACGGGCGAAGTTCTTTGCATCCGGACCGGCACTGGGATCGACTACCGCGATCGCGCCGTCGTGTTCCCGCCGGCCGTGACCTGGCGAAAATACCGAGACGACTTTGTTCGACCCCGGGATCGGCTTGGCATCAATCATCACGATGCCCGGACGCAGGTTGCCATAGTAGATCATCTGACCCGTGCCATCGGGATTCGCCGCCCACAAATGGTGGTAATCGACCTGGCTGCGATCGACATACTCCCAGCGCGTATAAAGCAGTCTGCCATCAGCCATCGGCCAGGGCGTGTTGTCCTGCTCGTTATTGCTGGAGATCGGCCGGATATCGCTGCCGTCCGCGTTCGCTCGATACAAAATCGCGACCTGCGTCAGCCAGCAATTCACCCAGCGCTTGCAGCGGCTCGACACAAACACAATATCGCCGTTCGGCATATAGGTCGGCTCGATGTCGTCGAAAGCGCCGCTCGTGATTTGTTTGAGCCCCTTGCCATCGACGCCGATTTCGTAGAGATGATAGTTTGCAGTGCCGCCCTTGCGATACGAGAACAGAATCTTCTTGCCATCGTAGTGAACCTGGGGGTCACGCACGCCACCGCGCGCGTCATCGAGTAGCGTCGTCACCTTGCCACTGCGCAGGTTGAGCTTCTGCAACTTCGCGCCTTCGCTGTAGCCTTTTCTATTGTCATCGGGGCCGTAATATCCGAAATTTGCGTACCAGTGTCCATCGCCGCTCGGTCCACCGGGCGGGCGCACTGCGAAGACAAGTTCCTGAACGCTGGACATAGGCCCCGCCAGGAACTCCGGCAACAAGCGAGTGCTCGCAGTCTGCGCCGCTGCCGACATCGTCAGCAACGGAAAAATCACAACAGCTGAGTGCCAAGATTTCATAAGCTGGCTTCCTCTCAATCCCGCTTCCACATGCGCTCAATCTGTTCCAGCGTGAGACCCTTGGTCTCCGGACAGACGCGCCACACAAACACGAACGTCACAAGACACAACACTGCGTACAGCCAGAATGCACCGGTAATCGTAATTGCACGCACCAGCGACAGAAACGTCGATGTCAGAGCCACGCAGGCTACCCACAAACTGACGGTCGCAATCGACATGGCGCGGCCGCGTACTCTTGTCGGGAAAATCTCAGACATAACGACCCACACGCCCGGCCCTATTCCGATAGCGAACGAGGCCACACACAAAACGATCAATCCGAGAATGATCATACCCGGTGGTGGTTGGAACAGAAAAGCAATTCCCATCAACGTCATCGAGAGACCCATCATACCCGCAGAGATCATCAACAATACTTTGCGGCCTACGCGGTCGATGATCCAGAGCGCCACGATTGTCGCAAGGAAATTGATCACGCCAACAATTACATTGGCGCCAATCGCAGACGACGCACTATGGTTGCCCACCTGCTCGCGGAAGATGATCGCGCCGTAAAACAGCACCGTGTTGATGCCGGTTACCTGCTGCAACACCGCGAGTACGATGGCGATGATCAAGGCTGTTCGCAAACCGGGTTGCAGCAATTCGCTCAGCGTGCCGGATTCTTCCGCCAGCGCCTGCTTGATTTCCGCCATCGAAGACGTGGCTTCGGCGTGACCGCCGATTCGCTTCAGAACTGCGAACGCTTCGTCCTCACGATTGAACTCGACCAGCCAACGTGGACTCTCCGGCACGAAGAACAGAGCAAACAGAAACGCGACAGACGGGATCGCCGCACTCGCAAACATCCAGCGCCAGCCGTCCGGACCCAGGTACGAGAGTGCCCAATTCACCAGGTAAGCCAGCAGAATACCGGACACAATCGCCATCTGGTTCAGCGACACGAGCCGGCCACGAATCTTCGCCGGTGCAACTTCGGCAATATAGAGTGGCGCCAGCACAGAGGCAACGCCGATTGCGATGCCGCCGAGGAAACGCGCTGCTGTGAACTCCACCAGATTCCTTGGAATGGCCGCCCCAATTGCAGAAACGGCAAACAGGATTGCGGACAACATTAGAATGCGGCGACGTCCGAAGCGGTCGCTAAGGTATCCCGCGAAACTCGACCCAGCCACGCAACCGACCAGCAGACTGCTGGCCGCGATCTCAGTCTGGAACTCCGTCAGGTGGAACTGCTCCCGCAGGAAGATGATTCCGCCATTGATCACCGCAATGTCGAAACCGAACAACAGGCCAGCGGCCGCGGCGACGACGGAGACCATGTAGACATACAAGGTGCTCCGCGTCTCCGCCACGGGTGCAGTAACGTGATTCATTTTTCTACTTTCTTACGCTGACCTGGTCTGCCTTCGGAAAATCTGCAGGAACCTTTTGCGAAACTTTGCCGGTTGCCGCCCACTCGGTGCCGCGCAGCAGCGTGGTGACGAATCCGGAGCACTGCATGGCAGGGACATCGTGGCCCAGCGTTGTGTGGAATACCCGGCCTTTGCCGAAACGAGTCGTCATCAGCATCGGTTCGTTTTCACCCGTGCCTCTATTCTTGGGATCCGAGTGCGCAGTCGCCAATACAGTAAGTTCTTTTGCCGGACCGCACAATCCGTCGTAGAGTTCGTCGGGAACGTGCATCCAGACATTCGGCAGACCCTTCGCGATCGGATGCTTGGGGTCACGCATGTCCACTGCAAACGGTAACCGTGCGCCGTGATTGCCGCAGCGGCCCGGAGCCGAATCCAACACTACTTTCCCTTCGCGATAGCGAACCTTCGGGCCGAACTTTTCTGTCGTCCGTCCGCCCCATCCGCCGACCGCAACCATCTCGTTGTATTCCTTCCATTCCGGGAACGAGTTGTCCGCGGCGTGATAGGAGACGAGCCCACCGCCGGCGCGCATATACTTCTCAAACGCTGCCTTGGTTTCAGCGGACCAGGATTCGCCATTGTAATTTGAGACCACGACGGCGTACTTGGCGAAGTCAGGCTTGAAGGTGATCATGTCGCCGCCCTTCGCTGGACTGGTCGCCACGTCAACGGTGAACAGTTTGGAATCTTCCAGCATCTTCTTCAGTACAGGAGTAGTTTCCTTCCAGGCGTGATTGTTCTGTCCATCGACGATCAGAACTTTCAGTGCCGGAGCGGCCAGCCCTGCAGAGTGGGCCAGCATCAGAAGTGAAGCAGAAAGCAACCAACGAGAATGAGACATAAGGGTTCCTTTTACAACCTAATATCTTATCCCTTCTTGCAAGGTCTGGAGTATCCACCTGGGTGGGGGCCAGACCTTGCAGCCCCAATGGCCGCTTTCCCCGGATTTCGTCTGCAGGGCATTCGATTCAACTCGATGGGAGATGCAACGCAGTTCCACATCCAGGCAGACGAACGGAAAGCCGGCAAGAGCGCAAAAAAGGGAGCCCACAGCAAAGGCGGGGATCTCCACTTAGTGGTCAACCCTGCATCGGGGACCGTGCTGAAAACAGTGGACCGCCATGCGGGTGGTTGGCAGTTTCTTCGGGAACTGCATCATGACCTTCTTACGGGCAAGACCGGCCGCATTGCGAATGGAATAGGAGCATTGGCTCTCTTAGTCATGTGCCTTACAGGCGTCGTGATCTGGTGGCCGGGCGCCAGGCTGTGGAAGCAACGCCTGAGCATCAAAAGCAGTACAAACTGGAAGCGCCTCAATTGGGACCTGCATAACGCCGCTGGGTTCTGGGTGGTATCGGGATTGGCGTTCTTCGCTTTCACGGGTTTTCAGTTTGCTTTCCCCGATGTCACGAAAGGCGCCCTGCGCTCGATGACGGGAAGTCAGGCGCCGCAAAAAAAGCCGCGCCTAGCCAAGCCAGCGCACGGATTGGCTCCGATCGAACTGATTGTGGCGCGCGCGCAGGCCGCCGTACCCGATGGACGCGTGCGGCAAATCAAGTTTCCGAAGAAAACGGATGAGCCTGTCGAAGCGCGCGTCAAGACAGCCTTTGATGGGCACGACGAGGGGAACAACAGAGTATTCCTCGAACCCTCCACGGACGAGGTGGTTCGCGTAACCGCTTTGACAGCCTTTCGATGGCCAACCGTGCCATTGAACTGCTGGAACCGCTGCACATGGCGCGGTTTATGACGCCCGGTTGGTCCAGCGTAATTATGCGAATTCCATGGCTCGTAATAGGACTGGCGCCTGGGCTGTTATTCATCACTGGAATGGCTGGATCCGCGGACTGGAAATCGAACAGCGTTTCCCCTTCAAGGAGCAACCCGCCTGGATCGCCAACGTGGGTGTCGATTATAGCAACGAGAGTCTTGTCACTTCCGTGTCCGTCATTTCTAACTTCCTGGCTCGCCGTTACGACTATAAGCCGACGGGCGACGTGACCGGCAAAGCCGGATCTTTCAGCTTCGACGTTGCAGTGTATCAACGCCTACGCGGCAGGTGGCGCTTCTTCGTCGAAATGAACAATCTCACCAACCGAAACCGGATCGAGGATGAGATGTTCGTCAACGGCACCACAAACCGCCGTTCGGAAACTTACGGCCGAACTCTTCTGTCTGGAATCCAGTTTGGTTTCTAGGCTGACAGGTAGTCTCCCTTCTGAATGGTTCAGTATGGCATCGGGTTCCGCGATACAATGCCTGTTTGCTTTCATGTGAAGGCATTTGACAGGCGGCTACATTCAAAATGGTTCCGAACCCGATACTTGGCACTTTCTTCCACTGGCTTGGCGGCCTCGCTTCCGGCAGTTTCTATGTTCCCTTCCGCGGCGTTAAGCGTTGGTCGTGGGAAACCTACTGGCTGGTGGGAGGTCTCTTCAGCTGGATTTTTGTGCCCTGGATTCTGGGCCTTGGGATGACCAATGATCTGATGATGGTGCTCAGGGAGACACCCAACAGCACACTATTCTGGTGCTACTTTTTCGGACTTTTGTGGGGATTTGGCAATCTCACTTTTGGCCTGACAATGCGTTTTCTTGGCATGTCGCTGGGCATGGCTGTTGTGCTCGGCTTCTGCGCTGCCTTTGGCACACTGATGCCGCCGATCTTCAACGGCGAGTTCGGCAGCAAGGTTCTGGGCACGCAATCCGGACTGGTCATACTGCTTGGAGTCGGCGTCTGCCTGGCCGGCATCGGCTGTGCGGGTCTGGCCGGAATTTCCAAAGAGCATGAAATGTCGACCGAGCAGAAGCAAGCCGCCATTAAAGAATTCAGCCTGAAAAAGGGACTGATCGTCGCGACTACTTCCGGGGTACTGAGCGCCTGTTTTTCTTATGGCCTGGCCGCCGGCGATCCCATCAAGGAACTCACGTTGAAGCACGGCACTGCAACATTGTGGCAGGGTCTGCCAGTGCTTGTTGTGGTTTTACTCGGCGGCTTCACGACGAATTTTCTGTGGTGCGTGATGCTGAACATCCGCAACAAGTCCGGCGATCAGTACTTCAGCGCCACTCCGCGTAGCGCCGCACTGCCACACGAAATCAAAGACAAGCCCGTGCGTGCGCCCATGCTCAGGAACTATCTGCTATGTGCCCTGGCCGGCACCACATGGTATTTCCAGTTCTTCTTCTATACGATGGGTGAAACCCAAATGGGCGTCTATAAGTTTTCAAGCTGGACGATGCACATGGCGAGCATCATCATTTTCAGCACGCTCTGGGGCATCGCGCTCAATGAATGGAAGGGTGCCTCACGCAAAACGCTAAGCCTCGTTGCATTAAGCCTGGTGGTGTTGGTCGGGTCCACAATTATCGTGGGCTACGGCAATTATCTGGGCGGTAGCGCCGGAAACTAAGAAAACACTTTCTTTTTGCTCTAAATTTCGTGTAATCTGAGTTCAACGTTCCCATAGTTCGGATTCTTGTTTATTGGATTCGGAGGAACCTATGAGACTCTTTTCGTCCAGAAATTCTCTGGCGATTCTGGCGGGCATCTGCGTGCTGGCTGTTTCCCCACCCTTATTCGGCGCCACGATCCTGCATAACTACACCTTCAACAACTCGCTGGCGGATACGCTCGGCGGACCCGCCCTGATCAGTCTGGGCGGCACACTGAATCCTGCCAACTACACCTTTGAAGAAACTCAGGGACTCAGGCTCGACAATGGCTTTGCAGATCCAGGGAATTACTCAATCCTGCTGCACTTTAGTTTTACGCAATTGGAGAGCTGGCGAAAAATAATAGACTTCAAGGAGAGGACGTCTGACAACGGCCTTTACAGCCTGGATGCAGCCCTCAATTTCGTCCCCTTGGTCGTTGGCTCCCCTGTTTTCGCACTGAACACGCCAGCCACAGTAATCCTGACGCGGAACGGCGCGACGGATGAGGTTGTTGGATACGTAAACGGCGTCCAGCAGATCAGTTTCATCGACTCAGGGGACCTTGCCGTGTTCAGTTCGAATGTCGCCTATTTCTTCCAGGATGATCTTGCGGTGACCGGAGAGAATTCTGGCGGAGTCGTCGATCTGATTCGGATCTACGACGGCGCGCTCACGGCTCAGGAAGTTCTGAATCCCCCCGGACCCGAACCCGGCGGAGTGATTCCCGAACCTGCCTCTATGGCACTGCTTGCGGGCGGCCTGATCGCAATTGGCCTCATGCGCCGCCGCAGGCTGGTTTAGCGAGTCAGGGGCTAGCCGTTGACCGTAACGGACCTCGGTTTAGCCCCTTTACCAAAGACCCAAGGCTTTCCACCAAAGCGGTCCGATGCCGAGCCAGAAGACCAGATTTACCAGCGAGATGATGAACCCGAGTTTCCACCACTCGCCCTGGCTGATGTAACCAGCGCCAAAGAATACAGGCGCGGAACCTGTGCCGTAGTGCGTCAGGCCTGCGTTCAGATTGGAGAAAAAGGCCAGCGGCAGAGCAGCAAGCATGGGCGGAACGCCAAGCAGGACGGCCGCTGACAGGAAGGCTGGAAGAAGCGCCGTGACCTGGGCGGTCATGCTGGCGAAAATGTAGTGCACGTAGAGGTAGGTCGTGACCAGGACGGCAATTGCGACGCCCCAATGCCAGCTTTGAATATGGCCGACCACAGTCGTCGATATGATTGCGATGACTCCGGATTCCTGTAGCGCGTCGGACATCATGATGAGCGGCGCGAACCAGATCAGCGCGTCCCAGGCTTTGCTTTCGGCCAGCAGATCCTGCCAGGAAAGCACCCGGCACAGTAGAACGGCAGAGACTCCGGAGAGCGCTACGAAGGCGTTCGCTATGCCGTGCCACGGCGAGGTCACCCATCCGGCCATCACGGCCAGCAAGATCAACACCAACCAGCGTTCTTCGCGACGCATAACGCCCATGTCGCCAAGTTGCTTCGTCGCTAACGTGCGCGCGGATTCCGTATTTTGAATCTCCGGCGTGTGCAAGCGGTAGATCAGGTATGGCACGCAGAGTAGTGAGAGTGCACCAGGCAAGCTTGCTGCGAGCGCCCAGCGCATCCACGTCAATTCAACCTGTGCGATTTTCAAGGTAAACTCCGCGATCAACGGATTCGCGGCCATGCTGGTGAGGAACATCGCTGATGCTATATAGGTGGAATGAAAACCGACCAGCATCAGAAAACTGCCGAGGCGTCTGCCGGTGGGCCCTGGTTCGGACTTGAAAGCTTGCGCGAGGCTGCGCGTGATGGGAAACACGATACCGCCTCCGCGTGCTGTGTCGGAGGGCACGAAAGGCGCGAGCACCAGATCCGCTGCGGCAATCGAGTAACCCAGCGTGAGCGCACTGTGGCCGAAGCGCCGGATGAAGAGATACGCGACGCGCAGTCCGAAGCCGGTCGCAGTCACGGCGCGTGAAAAAAGAAACGCGGTGAAGATCAGCCACACAGTTTGGTTGCTGAAGCCGGAGAGCACACGCGCGGGAGGAACGGTTTTCGTCAGAGCCAGTATTGTCATTGCGACCAATACGCTGACGCCCATCGGAACAGGCTGAGCAACCAGCGAAATAATGGTCGCCAAAAACACGGCAAGCAGGTGACGCTGGACCACGCTGAACCCCGGCAGTGGCAGCAGATACAACAGCACACCGGGGAGCAGCACGATGGCCCAGCGCGACCACGATTGGCTTTTCATTTCACGCGAGCTTATTGCTGGTCGTAACCTTTCAGGCGGCGAATCCAGATGTTGCGGTAGCGCACGGGCGACCCGTGGTTTTGGAGTTGCAGCGATTCTTCAGCAGCGTGCGGCGCGTAGGTGCCGACCTTGGCGTGCGGCGTACGGCCAGTGATTTCCTGCTTGTGGTGCATCAGAACGCCGTTGTGCACGACGGTTACGTAGGCAGGTTTGACAAGCGTTTCGCCCTCGAATTTCGGGGCTTCAAAATAGATGTCGTAGGTCTGCCACTCGCCGGGTTTTCGTGAGGCATTGGCGAAGGGCGGACGCTGTCCGTAGATCGACGCGGCCTGGCCGTCGGCGTACGTCAGGTTGTCGAAAGAATCGAGCACCTGAACTTCATAGCGGCTCATCAGGATGACACCGCTGTTGCCGCGTTCCTGACTGCGGCCTTTCACTTCAACAGGGGAGGCCCATTCGACGTGCAACTGGCAATCGCCAAATTTCTCACGTGTGATGATGCTGCCGCTCTTCGGTACGGCTTCCATGTAGCCGTTTTCCAGCTTCCATGCGGGCTCGTTGAGCTGGCCTTTGGCGGGAACCGCCCATTTCGAAAAATCTTTGCCATCGAAGAGCACTATCGCATCCGAGGGCGGCCGGGAAATATCCGAGCTGGCACTAACGAGCGGCGGGTGAGGCCGGCTCACATCATGCACGCGCCATTTCTGGCCGGGGATCATTGGCGTGTCATCGTAACCGAGCGAATGGTCTTTCTTCGCAGGCTGCTGCGCAATAGCAACGACAACAGAAAAGCAGAGAGCAATCGTTAGAAACAGTTTCATAGCGGTAAGAATTACTATACCCGAGCGTCGGCTACCAGGGAGCGGTGAGGATCGGCTGGTTGACGTAACGGCGCATCGTGATGTTCAGCGTCTCCCCGGCGCCGGGCGCCAGTTCCACTGTGAACTGCCTGTCGTTGACGTTCACCGTCTTGCCGCCGGCAGTAACGGACGTGCACTGGTGTTCTCCATACGCGCCCATGCGCACGATTAGCTTGCGCGCAAGCTTCGGATTGGTATTGACGAGCGTGAGCCTCAGGGTAGCCGGCCCGAGCTTCTCAACGAGCGCACCCACATCCTCGGGCAGTCCAGCCCGGCGTTTACCGGTATCGAAATAGCGCACGCGGCTGTGCAGGATATTGCCGGAACTACCCGGATCGTTGCCGCCGAGCGTGAGGTTCACAAGCGCAGCCGTTGAGAACGGATTGAACTTCTGCGGATCGTCGGCGGCGCGCGCAGCCGTGGAAGTGTCCTGGCGGATGGCCTGAACCTGCTTCCGCACGCGCTCCATTTCTGCGCGCAGCGCGGTTTCCGGATAGCCGGGATTCTTGCCGAGCAGGTAACCGATCCACGGATCGGAGCCGAGGTGTTCGAGGTCGGAAGGCTTCATCGACCAGAGATAGATGTCGCGCTGCACGTCGAAGTGCTGATCCGTGCGATAGCCGTACCAGCCTTTTTCGCCGTACTTGTTCGGCAGCATGACCTTGCCGTCTTCGATTTTCTTTGCGGCGTAGAGATTTGCAATTTGGCGGCGCAGCGGCTCGACAAAAGACTGATCTCCGGTGAGCAGCAACGCTTCACCGAACCCTATGCGCGCACCGCGCATGTAGTAATTGCGGGCGTTCGATTCTGGAAAGAAATTCCAGCCAAACGTTCCGCCGTACCACTTACCGCCCCACTCGCCACCAATGCGGCCATCGAGCCCGATGTTGGTGGGGATGTTGCCGCCGTTGGCCATCACGCGGTCGCGCCATGCGCCGGTGTATTCCAGCAGCCAGTTGCGATACTTTGTTTCGCCTGTGAGCGCGTAGGCATTCAGAGCGAGTGTGGCGCGCCCATGATTGATCGGATGATCGCCCCGAATGTTTCCGGCGGTGCTGTAGCGCGTGAGGCGCTCGGGCTTGCCGGGAAGGGGTTCCCCGCCCCAATCCTGCTCTGTTGCATGCGTGAGCTTCGGTCCGCGACTGCCGTTGTGCAGGCTGCGAATGATCTTGAATTTCGGATCGTAGTTTGGCGCTTCGGGGTCTTCGTTCATATAGAAACCGGCGAAGCGGCGCACGCGCTGCTCGAATAATTTATCGCTTGCGGCCGTGGCGGAGAGCGCGTATAGGTTGAACGCGGAAAGCGCTTCTCCGGTGTGTTCCCAATCGAAGGAGGTAATGAATTCCTTGTAGTACATTCCGTCGCGCGCAGCCGGCACACCGGGAACGCGCGCTTTGGTGTATTGCTGCAGGTGCCCTTCCCAGGCCTTGCGATAGAGTTCCAGCAACACGTCGGGCGCGCCCAGAGCGTAAGCCAGCGTCCAGTTATGGAAGTTCTCCATGGCGTCGTCCGCGCCATCGTTGCCGCCCCATCGTTCCACGCAACGCAGGTAGCCGCGCTCGTCGAGATACTTCGCAGCAAACTCCTGCGCGGCATCGCCATAGGCCTTGAGCAGCGCCCGTTCGGCCAGCGCCCATTTCGGTGGAGGCGTCGGTTTGGTGATTTTCACCACGGTCTGTGCACTGCACAGCGCTGCGCATAGCAAGCCGCAGGCAGCGATTCGGAAGAGCTTTCCCATGGTTGCTCATTCTATCTGCTTTGCACTCGAGGCAAAACAACAATCACGAAATCGTTAATGTTACAGTGGGCTAGTGAAACTCCTACATCTGGGAATCGCGGGAGCCGTTCTGGCTACTGCTGCCTTTGGGGCTTGGAAATACCCGCCTGCCCGCTTAACTGCCTGGGTCTTACTCGGACGCAGCCCTGTCTGTCCTATGGCACAGGCGGTGAAAGCCGATGATAACGAGAAATTGCAGATCGCTACCAAGGACAAAATCCTTAACGCGAGCAAGCTTCTTGAGAAGGACCCTAAGGGTTACCATCTCTGGCAGACGCCGCACGGACCGTACTGGATTCCCGAGGGAAGTGACTACGTTCTGCCTTTCAACCTGGCCGAACAGGAACGCAAGATTTACGGTACCGGCGCGCGCGCGGTGCAGCCCAACGACATCGTGCTCGATTGTGGAGCGAATATCGGTGTCTTTGTGCGTGAGTCGCTCAACAACGGAGCCCGGGTGGTGGTCGCGATTGAACCGGCACCTGAAAATGTCGAATCCCTAAGGCGTAACTTTGAGAAGGAGATCAAGGACAACCGGGTGATCATCTACGCGAAGGGCGTTTGGGATAAGGACGATGTCCTCACGCTCAACGTCGACCCGAAGAACTCAGCGGCGGATAGCTTCCTCATTCAGCGCGAGGGCTCGAAGCCCGTTGTGCAGGTTCCGCTTACGACTATCGACAAGCTGGTAGTGGAACTAAACTTACCGCGGGTGGATTACATCAAGATGGATATCGAAGGTGCTGAGCTAAAGGCGCTAAGTGGAGCGCAGGCAACGCTTTCGCGCTTTAAGCCGCGCGTTTCGATCTCCGCTTACCACGCACCCGAACATCCTGAAATGATCCCGAAGCTGATTCATCAGGCAGATGCCAATTATCAGATGGAGTGTGGACCCTGCGCGGAAACTGAGTCAGGCATCCGTCCGGATATCCTTTATTTCTTCCCGAAATAAAAAGCGGCGGACACTCGGAGGAAGATGTCCGCCGGATCTGAGCGCAACCCCGATCCTTGCGGACACTGGAGCGGCGCTCCGTCAGACAGAGTCCAGTTATGCTACTGGAGCTCCCATGGTACAGACGTACCAGTACCTTAGTACGTTACTAATTATCTGAGAGTTAGCCATGTGTACAAAGCGATCATTAGAACAATGGAGATCGCCGCTATCCAGAGTCCAACCGTGAGGTAGGTTTTGGGAATTACCTCTTTGGGCAGGCGCTTGTAGCGCAGGTAGAGCGCACTCCCGGCAATCAGGGGCAGCATCAAAGCCTGTGCTACCCCGCCCGCCTTGACCATCAAAACCGGCGACTGCACGATCAGGTATAGGCCTGCAGGAATGATTGTGAGTATGCAAACGAAACGGTTGCGCCATTTCACACGAGCCTTGTAGTCGCCGGCGGGAAAGACCCCTGAGAGGCGCATCAAGTCCGCGAACACGCGGGATTCAGCTGCGGTCGCAGCGAAGATTGTGCCGTAGAGGGTGGCAATGGCGCCGGCATAGAACAGATACAGCGCCCACGGTCCCAGGGTCTCTGTGTACATGCGGGAAAGCACCGGAATCATATCGTTGGCCGCGGGAACGAGGCCCATGCCGTGGAGTATGCCCGCGCCCAGAAGATAAAATGCCAGCGTCGCGATGCTGTAGATGAACATGGACGCCAGGATGTCGGCGTTCATGACTCGAATCCAACCCAGTGCGCGCTGCTTCCACTCCGGACTGTTATCGCGTTTGCCTGCGTAGCGCGCGTAACCCTTCTCAACGCACCAGTAAGGGTACATAAACAACTCCGACGCACCTACGCCGGTGATTCCGAACACCGCAACAGCAGTGGCTAATCCGTTCCCGGGTGGCAAATGAAACTTCATTCCGTCGATGACGTCTTTCCAAGCGAAAAACTCCGGCTTTCGCAGCAGCAGCAAAGCGCATAGGAAGGTCAGCATGGTGAACAACCCGACTTTGATCGTTGCGAGTTTTTCGATGCGCTCATAGCCGCCGCCCAACAGCAGAGCGAGAGTGATCCCGAGCAGAACGAAAACCCAGGCGTTTACAGGTACACCGGGGAAAATCTGGTTCATCACCATTCCGACGCCGCCGAACATGGCACCGATTTGAAAGCGAGTCATCATGATCATCGCGACCCACAGGAAGGCCATCCAACCCGCGCGCTTAAAGCGCGGTCCAGGTACCTCACTGAAGCCGGCCAGACCTGTCTCACCGGTGGCGATAGTGTATCGGCCCAACTCCGCTTGAATCGCCGGCTTGATCAGACAACTCAGCACAATGATCCATAGGCAGACGTAGCCGACTTCGGCGCCGAGCGTGGTGGTGGCGATCAATTCTCCGGAACCAACGATGGATGCGGACAGGATCAGGCCGGGGCCGATACGTCGCAAGGTGTTGAAAAATCCACGGGGAGGCGTCTTGACGTCCTCAGGGTGAAACTCGTAGGGATCCTTGATAATCATTGTAACCGGGGGCGCAGCCATCTGGAATACTGTACCAGTTTTGTAGTCGCCAAGCCGGGGAGCGTTACGAGTTCCGCTCCCCTGTGGCTCCTCCGAAAAAAAACTGAGTTAGACTAGCGGGCTGCGACCCGTCGCTATCATTCGATTCGAGCATCAAGTGATTGCTAGTCGGCGCGGGACGTTGATCGCGCCACGATGGGTTGGGGCTTCTCGGCCTCATCCACGCCGGTCACTGTAATGCAAAATCGCGCGTTATCGGCCTCGCATCACCAAGCCCGCGCTCTTTCAGATACCACAGGCTGAACTCGAGGTGCTCTTTCGGGCACGCCAGCAAGTCTTCCATCTCGCGCAACGTCAGCGACGGTTGATGCGGGATCGTTGAGACGCTTCGTGTAAAGCAGGGAAAGGATTCCCGCCCGCTTGCGCTTTTCCGCTTCTACGCCGCGCGTAGCAGCCCTTCGTTAAAAATCCGCCGTTTGACCCCGCCCGCTGAGTTGCGTTGAACGTCATAGGCAGCGCGTCTCTCGGGATCGCTTAATACTTTGTAGGCCTCCGAGACTGGCTGCGAAACATCTCCGCGCTACCCGTGTGAAGATTGTCGGGATGATAGCGCTGGGCGAGTATCCGGAAAACCCGATGGATGGTGTCTGGATCCGCCTTATTACTCACCTGCAACGTGTCGTAGTGGTCTTCGGACATGTCCGGCGAATTGCTCCGTTCTCTCCGGAGGTAAAAGTGCGAGGCCTACCTGAAACCGGCCGCCCTCTTTCTCCACGCACCAGCATACGATGCCTCGGCACCGCACAGTCTCTCGACCATGCCCAAGGTCCACCTGCCCGCGCAATGATACGTGTAAGCCCTTACGTCAGAGAAGTGGGGCTTTGTAAACCAAAGCCGCCCTCGCTGGTGTCGGCCGCGGTCACCTCAACATCCTGCGTCAGGCCATCATCGCCAATGTACACGATGCGCAAAGTTCCTGCCGCCTGTGACCTCTTCCGCCCCTGATTTCTCCGTTCCAGACTCACTCCAGTTCCCTCACTCTAGCAGAACATTCGTGGAACAATAATGGAATCACTAGAAAGTACCAATTCGCCTTAGTACGCGGGGTCCAGTCGAAATGCGGGTGGAATACGGAAGCAACCCTAAAATACCGCGCGGCGTCTTTAAGACAATGATCCAGATCTTCCGTATTTGTGCTGCATTGTGCCTGCTCAGTCTCCTTGCTGGAAAATCGTTGCCTGCCCAGGGGAACCCTGGTGCTAAGAAGAGGTCCGCAAAACCGGGGCCGGCGGCGGAACTGCTGCCCAATTTTTCAGGCACTCTACGTAGTTTCGATAAGAAATCGCTCACACTGGAAGATCAGGAGGGCAACACTACGCAGTTCACGTGCACCCGCAAAACGGCCTACTAGGATGGCCGGAAAAAGGTTGATCCTTCTGTTTTCAAGGCGGGGAGCATCGTTTCAGTAGAAGCCCGTCAGGCTCCGGACGGATCGCTGGATGCCGTAAACGTGCATTTAGAGCACAAAGACTCTAGGTCAGTAGACTGGGGATTGGATAGATGATCTTGGTAATCCATGATCAACTCCAAGTTCACCCGGCGTGACTTTGCCAGGACGATTGCGTTGGGGGTGGCGGTCGCGCATGCTCCTGCAGCGCAGCAGGATCCGTGGTCGCAGGTTCCGGCAATCCTCGCGCGCATCAAACCTCCCGTTTTTCCGAACCGCAGTTTCAATATCACGGCCTTCGGTGCGAAGGGCGACGGTGTCGTAGATTGCACTGAGGCCTTCGCGCGTGCGATCACGGCGTGTAATCAGGCGGGCGGTGGACGTGTAGTCGTCCCCGCAGGAAAGTTTCTGACCGGTCCCATTCATCTGAAGAGCCGCGTGAATCTCCACGTGTTCGACGGGCGCCGTCGTGCTTTTTAGTCGCGAGACTAAGAAGTACATGCCTAATGTCTTCACTCGCTGGGAGGGCATGGAATGCAAGAACTATTCTCCCTTCGTGTATGCGTTCCAGCAGCAGGATATTGCTATCACGGGCAGCGGCACGCTCGACGGTCAGGCCGACTGCGCCAATTGGTGGCCGTGGAAAGGCCGCACGAATTGCGGCTGGAAAAAAGGCGAGGCTAACCAGCAGCCTGCGCGCGACCGCCTGGTGGAAATGTGCGAGAAGGGGATCCCGGTCGAGCAGCGCGTGTTTGGAGAAGGACATTACCTGCGGCCTCAATTTATACAGCCGTATCAGTGCCGCAATATTCTGATTGAGGGTGTGACGATTCAGAACTCACCCATGTGGGAAATCAACCCGGTGCTGTTGACCAACGTCACGATCAGGAACGTAAAGGTGATAAGCCACGGTCCGAATAACGACGGTTGCGATCCCGAGTCATGCACGGATGTCTTGATCAAGGACTGTCTGTTTGACACGGGCGACGATTGCATAGCCCTGAAATCCGGGCGGAACAACGATGGCCGGCGGATCGGGAAGCCAATTGAAAACGTCGTGATTCAGGGATGCGAAATGAAGGATGGACACGGCGGCGTGACGATCGGGAGCGAAATCTCAGGTGGCGCGCGCAACATCTTCGCTGAGGATTGCCGCATGGACAGCCCGAACCTGGACCGCGTACTTCGAATCAAAACCAACTCGGTGCGCGGCGGCACGGTGGAGAACATTTACATGCGCAATGTAAAGGTCGGGCAGTTGGCCGACGCCGCCGTGCATGTCGATTTCTTCTATGAGGAAGGCGAAGGCGGCCCGCACAAACCGGTTGTAAGAAACATCGAGGTCACCAATCTTACCTGCAAGCAGAGCAAGTACGCGCTGTATCTGCGCGGGTTCAAAGAAGCGCCGATTCGCGACGTACGGTTAAGTAGCTGCGTTTTTGAAAACGTCAAGCAGTCCAACGTCCTGGAGAACGTACAAGGCCTTACTCTTAAATCCGTGACGGTCAACGGCAAGCCCCTGACTAGTTGAATCAGGCGTGACTCGACGTATTCACGACAACCAACATACAATGGTTGACCATGACCAACCGACGAAAGTTCTTTCAGCGCCTGGCCGCCCCCGCAGTTGCGGCGGCCGGCTTTCCAACAATAGTGAAGGCGGCTGCCTTGGGCCTGAATGGAGCCGTCGCTGCCAGCGATCGGGTGACGCTTGCCACGATTGGTTGCGGCGGTATGGGCAATGGTCACCTGAACGCTTTCCTGAAGAATAAAGCCGTGCAGTATGTCGCTGTCTGCGACCTGGACGACGAGCACCTGACCGCCGCCAAGACTAAAGTCGATCTTGCATACGCGAACAAGGACTGCATCGCGTACCGCGCGTTCGAAGAAGTGATTTCGCGGCGCGACATCGATGCGGTCACGATGGCCACACCGGACCACTGGCATGGAATCGTCGCAACGGCTGCGCTGCGCGCAGGCAAGGACGTGTACGGCGAGAAGCCGCTCGCGCACAACTTCCACGAAGGCTTGATGATTGTCGAAGCCGTACTGCGCTACAAACGCATCTGGCAGACCGGAAGCTGGCAGCGTTCGAAACCGCAATTCCATCAGGCCTGCGAACTCGTTCGCAACGGACGCATCGGCAAGGTCACGAAAGTCGAAGTTGGTCTGCCTGGCGGACCGAATGACTACGGCAAGGTGAAAGACAAAATGGCGCTAGTGGATCCGCCGGCGACATTGAACTACGATCGCTGGCTCGGGCCCGCACCGGATGCGCCCTATTGGGAAGGGCGTACGCACTGGAACTGGCGCTGGAACCTGGCCTACGGTGGTGGACAGTTAATGGATTGGATCGGCCATCATTGCGACATCGCGCACTGGGGCATGGGCTGGGACGAAACCGGCCCGTACGAAGTGGAAGGAGTCGGCGAATACCCGCCCGTCACCGAACTCTGGAACTCGGCGAAGAAATATCGCGTGACGGCGAAATACGCAGGCGGCGTTACGATGACGATTTCCGGCGGCCATCCCGATATCCGTGGCGGCACAAAGTGGATCGGCGACAAGGGCTGGATTTGGGTGGACCGCAGAGGTATCGAAGCCGAGCCCAAGGACCTGCTGACATCCGTGATTGGCCCGAACGACATCCACCTAACCAAAAGCGACGATCACTATGCGCAGTTTATTGACTGCGTGAAGTCGCGACAAGAGACGTTGACGCCTGCGCGTGTTGCGCTGCGTTCGGCAACGCCCGGCTGGTTGGGACAGATCGCAATGCAAACGGGCCGCAGAATCAAATGGGACCCGAAAGAGATGCGCATTCTCAACGATACCGAAGCAACCAAAATGTTGAGCCGTCAAATGCGCAGTCCGTACCAGCTATGAACCTGATCGCATGTCTTTTGGCTGCTGCTTTGTCGGTCGGCATCGCCGCAGCCCAGGTTCCCGCTAATGATGAAATCCGAAGGATTCTCGTTGAGCGGATCGACGCAAAACAACAGGGCGTCGGAATTGTCGTAGGTATTATTGAGCCGAGGGGCCGTCGCGTGATTGCCTATGGAAAGCTCGCCAAAGGCGATGCACGAGTGCTGGATGGCAACACGGTTTTCGAAATTGGCTCGATCACAAAAGTGTTCACCTCGCTGCTGCTGGCCGACATGGTCCAGCGCGGCGAACTCGCGCTCACTGACCCAGTGGCGAAGTATCTTCCGGCGGAGTTAAAGCTGCCCGAGCGTGGCGGCCTTTCGATCACACTTGTGGATCTGGCGACGCATACATCCGGCCTGCCCCGACTGCCTGCAAACCTGGCCCCTAAAGACAGTTCGAATCCCTACGCTGATTACTCGGTCGAACAGCTTTATCGTTTTCTGTTCACTTACAAGCTGCCGCGCGATATAGGCGAAAAGTACGAATACTCTAATCTCGCGGTTGGATTGCTGGGACACGCGCTAGCATGGCGGGCTGGCTTGGGATACGAAGCACTCGCCCAAACACGTATTTGCGAACCGCTCGGAATGAAGAGCACACGAATCGCGCTGACAAACGAGATGAAGCAGCGCCTTGCAGTCGGGCACAATGCCAAATTAGTGCAGGTCTCAAATTGGGACCTGCCTACATTGGCTGGTGCCGGTGCGTTACGTTCCAGCACAAATGACCTGCTGGCGTTTCTGGCTGCCAACCTTCGCTACACGGAAACCAGCCTCAGCCCGGCGATGGCCGCCATGGTAAGAATTCGCCGTGCAACAGCAAACCCCAGGATGGAGGTAGCGCTAGGCTGGCATGTGCTAAACCCCGGCGGCACTGAAGTCATTTGGCACAATGGCGGCACAGGCGGCTATCGAACCTTTATCGGGTTCGATCCCAAGAGCCGCGTCGGCATAGTCGTGCTATCAAACACTTCGACAACGACCGGAGTCGACGATATCGGACGCCGCCTGCTTGGAGTAAACTAGCCCCCGCTGGCAGGCCGCAATTCATCTTCGATCTCGTAGATCTTATCCTCCCAATCGCGCGTGGGAGTTCCCGCCGCCTTTGCCTCCGCCAGCTTCTTCTGTGCTGTCGCGAGTCGCTTCTGCAAGCCGAGGAGCTTGCGCGCGGGGATTGCGGGTAGTTCTTCCGGCTGAGGTTCGACGGCAGCGGGCTTCGCCGGCTTCGGAGCGCTCTTGGCTTTAGTTTTCGCGCCGACTTTGTACCGAAACGCGGTTACGCTCGATGGTGGTTTCAGAGCCGCACCGAAGTCAGTCCGATATTCTTCCGCGAGTTGCACGGCTTCTGAAAGCAGTTCAGAAAAACGTGCTTCCATCGCCTGCTTTGCCTGGGTCTGCAGGTCTTTGCCCTGCTGCTTCCACTTCTGATATTCCGAGATGATCTTGCTCATGGGATCGGCCACGAGGACGAGTGTATCGTATTCGTCTTTTGTTCGCTACTCAGCGGCGAAAATACAGGACAGCGAAGCCGACGCCCGCCAGGACCAGGACGGAACCTAAAAGGACACCGTAACGCAGCAGAGCGCCTTCCAGAAAGGTTTTCACTACTGCTTCGTCTTCATGAATGCGCTGTGTGAGGGTGTGAGCCATTTATTATGCACCTCCTCCATTGGCATTTTAGGTCCGTTCGCTGCGTTGTTCAAGGCCAATCGGATGCTGCTGATCCTGTATGCTGTCTCACAGCAGGAGTTTCGACACATAATGCGTGAATTCGCCCTCATTTTTCTTTTAGCAATGCCGACTTTGGCCGCGCGCTCGGTCGCGATTGTAACGGAAGGCCAGCTGGATGCGCCCGCAAAGCACGGGCTCGCAAAGCTCGAACAGGCTCTGCGCGACAAGGGCTTTGCCATCGTGCCGAATGGAAAAGCGGATTTCATCATCAATGCTGGTCTTGGTCTGACGAACGGCCCCGAGGCGCTCAGCATCAAGCGGCAGAAGCTTCAGGGCAAATCTGTGGTGACGTTGCGCGGCAGCGATGCGCGCGGATTGATGTATGCTGCACTCGACACAGCGGAACGCATCTCTTGGAGCAGCGACGCCAACGATCCGTTCGTCCACGTTCGGGATGCCGCCGAAAAACCCTTCCTCGCCGAACGCGGCATTTCCATATACACCATGCAGCGCGCGTATTTCGAAAGCCGCCTCTATGATGAGCAGCACTGGAAACGCTATTTCGACATGCTCGCCGCAAGCCGCATCAACAGCTTTATTGTGATCTTCGGGTATGAAAACGGCGGCTTCATGGCGCCGCTTTATCCGTATTTTTTCGACACGTCAGGGTTTCTTGGCGTGCGACTGGTCGGCATCACTCAGGAGCAGCAAGCGCGCAACACGGCTGCATTCAAGACGATGATGCGACTCGCCCACGAGCGCGGCATTGAAGTGACCGCGGGGATCTGGGATCACATCTATCGCGGGGGCGTTCAGGGCGGTGGCATTCCGGGAGCAGCGAAAGTCGCCAATGAACCGGTGCCCGGACTCGTGTGGGGCGTGACGTCGGAAAATCTCGCAGCTTACAATAAAGCCGCGCTGCGGCGCTTCCTTGAAGTGTTTCCGGAGATCGACGCGATCCAGTTCCGGATGCACGATGAATCCGGTTTGAAGCACGATGAAATGTTCGGCTTCTGGCACGAGGTCTTCGGGCTCATTAAACAGGTGCGTCCGCAGTTGCGCGTCGATCTGCGCGCGAAAGGCCTACCCGATGCCGTGATCGAAGACGCACTGAATCAGGGTTTGAAAGCGCGCGTCAACACGAAGTACTGGATGGAACAGATGGGTCTCCCGTTCCACTCGACGCACGTGAATGCGCAGAACCAGCGCGATCGCCGGCATGGCTATGCGGATCTGTTGCGCTATCCGCAGCGCTACCGAATGCACTGGCAGTTATGGAGCGGCGGCACAACACGGCTGCTCTTGTGGGGAGATCCGGATTACGTGAAGCGCTTTGCTGAGAGTGCGCGCCTGTACGACGGCAACAGTTTTGAAGTGAACGAGATGCTCGCGACGAGGATGCTGGGGGAATCGCATGACGCAAAACCGCTGAACATCCTGAACCCGCACTACAAATATTTCGACTACGAATTCGAGCGCTACTGGCACTTCTACAGGTTGTGGGGCCGCCTGACTTATAATCCACAAACGCAACCGGAGGTGTGGGAGCGCGAGTTCACACAGCGTTTTGGCGCACAGGCCGGCGTGCCTTTAATGAATGCTTTGCAACTTGCGAGTAAGGTGCTGCCGCGCATCGTGGCGGCAAGCTACCGATATCAGTACTTCCCGACCACTCGCGGCTGGGCTGAGATGCAACGCCAGGACAGTCTTCCGAAGTTTGCAGCCGAGGAAGGCTCGGACACGCAGCAATTCATGAACCCTCGCGATGAAGCAAAGAGCATTATCGAAGGCACGGATACAGCGATGCGCCGACCGCAGGAAACCAGTCGCTGGTTCGCGCAGACGGCAGATAGCATTCTGGCTAAGGTCGCGCAGGCCGAGCAGACCATCGGGGAGCGCAGCAGTAAAGAGTTCGTCTCCACTGTGACGGATTTGAAAATACTTGCGGGACTCGCGCGCTATCACTCGTGGAGATTGCGAGGCGCGGTTTCCTACAACCTGTACAAGGAATCCGGTGATCTGAACTCCTTCGACGAAGCGATCGCTAGCGAGAAACACGCGGTTGAGGCGTGGACCCAAATCGTCGCGGCTGCGGGCGATGTCTATAACGAGAATCTTGCCTTCGGCGTGCACTCCGTCGGATTTAGCCGGCATTGGAAAGAAGAGTTGCAGTTGCTGCAGCGAGACTTCGCACAACTACAGGTGGAACGGGAAAAAGCGACTCCGCGCGCGGGCGCCAAGCGGGTTCGCCTTCCGATGCGTGGAACTGAGAACGGGCTCGCGGTAAAACTGGAACCCGTGGCTCCCGCGGAAGTGGGACGCTCGCTTACTATCTCCGCAAAAATCACCGCACCCGCTGAAATCAAGTGGGCGCGCCTGCGCTACCGACACCTCACGCAGTTTGAGGACTATCAGACCGCGCCGATGACGATCAACGTCGTCACTGGACTTCACAGCGCGCAAATTCCCGCTTCGTTCATCGATCCCAAGTGGGACTTGATGTACTTCATCGAAGTGGTCAACATGAAAGGCTCAGGACGCATGTTTCCAGATCTCGACAAGGAGACCCCCTACGTGGTGGTCGGAGTGAAGCGATGAAGGTGTTACGCGCTTTCGCGTTGATGGCTGTTGCGCTGTCCGCGCTTGCTTACGATTTCACTCCGCCGCGAATCCCGGCCGGAAAGAATTCTCCCCGGTGGGAGAAGCTGCTGCGCACCGAAGTGAATTACCTGCTGCAATCCACTCCGGAAGCCAGCATTCCGAATGAACTGGAACATGCACTGCGGCCCTTAACGGCAACGGCACTCAGTGCCGCGACCTGCGTGAAGTTTGCCGGCTGTGAATCAAATGCAACGAAGCTGGCCGTGCGCATTCTCGCTGATGTTACACGCACGCACATCACAGGTGGAGGCAAGACCGCGAGCGGACGACCCTGGGGCCATCACTGGCAATCCGCGCTGTGGGCTTGGCAGGCTGCTTTCGGAGCATGGCTGATCTGGCCCGACGTTCCGCCCGCAACACGCCAGGCCGTGATCGCGATGACAATTGATGAAGCGGATCGATTTCTCGATATGCCCGCGCCTTATTCGCGCTTCTCCGATACAAAAGCCGAAGAGAACGCATGGAACTCGCTGATCCTCGTTCTGGCATCTGAAGCGATCGTGGATCATCCGCACCGCGCGCGCTGGCGCGAACGGGCTCTCGAGTACATGGTCACGGCGTTCGCCACTCCCAATGATCTGAAAAGCGACAAGCCGATGGATGGGCGTCCGCTGCACGCGTGGTTGCGCGGAGCGAACGTCCACAGCGATTTCACGCTGGAAAATCATGGCTTCGTGCATCCCGATTACATGACAACCACGTCGCGGAATCTAGGCAACGCGGTAGTTTATAAACTACTCGGCAAGCCGGTTCCGGACGCGGTCACTCATAATGCCCGCGAGATCTACGCCAATATCAAGTTCTTCAGCATGCCCGATGGAGGACTGCTCTATCCCAGCGGCACGGACTGGTCATTGCATCGGCTCGACATGACGGCGGAGTTGCATGTTCAGATGGAACGCATACTCGGCGACCGCGACGCAGGTGCGCTCGCCGATCTCGCGCTGGGCACTCTGGAAAAGATGCAGGCCCGCAACGCGAACGGGCGCACGTTTGTGCCAGGTGAATATCCAAGCTATGCCGGACATGAGCCCCATGCTGCCTGCCTATACGCTTTCTCCTTGATGACGGCGCGGTTATGGGACGCCCCAGCCGAGGTAAGAACCGCAGCCGAAGTCTGGACGAGTCTGCAAGGCGCTCGCATTTTCGACGATGCGCACATGTTCGTGATGCGCACGCCGGGATCCGTGAGTTCATTCTCCTGGGGACTGCGCACCATGGGGCAGACCGTGCCTTTCACGCCGGATCCGATCGTGAATCCGATCAACCACAGCTATGCCGGACTCGCCACGCCAATCGACGGCGCTGCCGATAAGCCCGGTCGCCTTGGCATCGGCAGCGTCGCGCTGGATAAGGCACTCGCAGGCGACCCGATTACCGTTTCGACCGTGATTTCCGGATACGAAGCAGGCGCGGCGCACGTGACAGTGCGTGCGACGCACTCCGATCGCCAGCATACTTTTTCGTTCACAGCGCTGGCCAACGGGACGTCGGTGTACCTGGAACGCTGGGCCCGTACTCCGGGTGCGCTTGGCGGACTGCTTTCATTCACGGAAGAAAATGCGTGGGTTTATGGCTCAACCGGTCGCAGAATCGAGCACGATGGCCGCACATGGCTCAATGTCGATGGACGGCTCGGCTATGCAGTCTCGGGTGGCGGCGGGATCCGCGTCGTACCTGATGTGCGCAACAAGCTCATCGTGCTTAACGATAACGCGGCGGGTGATACCGCAATCGTGACACTACCGGGAGCCAATGTCGAAAAGACGAAACAATTTGCCGCACGCGATTTCCGTCTCAAAGTGGACAACCCGGATATCATCGCCGTAGCGGTGGACGGAAGGATAATCGCATCCAACTTCTCGCGCCATCCGACAACAGTAACGATCAATGGCGGCCTGCGAATTCCATTGAACGGGTACATGACGCGGATCGTCAAGCAGCCCTAAGAGAGTTCTGGCGGCGCGTTGCCATAACTCCACGCCTCTTTGGCTGCAGGCGCTCTGGGCGGTTCCGGCACAGGCGCGGGCGTGAATCGGTCAGCCAGTGCCGCGAGTGTCTCGACCATTTTCGGCCCGGCCGCGACTTCGAGATTGCTGTAACTGGTGAGACGCGTTTCGTAGCCTCCCCCAGTTGGGCCGAGCGCCTCGAGCGTGGGCACATAACCGACGCAGCCGTTCGCGAGTTCCACCGGAGCCGTGAAAGGAAATTTGCTGCGTTGTCGCAGATCGAGACCCAACTGGCAGAACATCTCACCGGGTGCGGCCAGCAGTACGGCCGGGCCAATCTGGATCGCCTGGCATTCAATCTCAACCTGCCGCTCTCGCGCGATCTGGGCATCGAGCAGCACGATCTCCTTCGCGAATGTCCACTCGGTCACACCAACAGCCTTCGGATCTTTTTGGACGAGTTCAATGGATCGGCGCACGCGCTCGGGATCAGGAATGCGCCTGTTCATGCGCGTCACTTTATGCGCATGCGAAACTTCCAGCGCTCGGTCCGGAGTCATCGACAACAACACCTTCACCGCCTCCGCGCCGACGCGTCCACCAACAATCTGGGCCCATCTTTCGGCGCTGGGGTTCACATGCGGATCGAGGTTGTCGACCTGCGTTACGTCACCGCAAAATCCATTCAGGAACACAACCACGACATCCGCGCCGAATGTTCCGCGGATCGTTTTCTCCATATAGTAAATCCAGTTTGCCGAGATGCCCCCGGGGCTCGTGGTCGCATGGCATGCGTAGTTCACAATGCATCCGGTGAGGTTGTCCTTCTCATCCCAGCACCCAATCACCGTGACAGCCGGATCAATCGGACCTGCTGTTTTGACGATCGCAGGATTGCCTTTGCCTGGATGCGTTGCGGTGAGGCCGTTCTTCATGAAGAAGCGCCGATTGAATGCGGCCTTGTCCTCGATTCCCGTGCCGTAACCCGTGCGCGTTGCACTACGCTTCGCGTCGGCTTCGCAGACTGCCGTGACGATTTCGGCCTGCACTTTTTTCAGGTAGCCTGCGTTTGCGGCCGATGACTTTTCGTACGCGAGTCGGCGGACAAGCGCAGAGGCGTGATCAAATTCTCCGGGCTGCACCATGCCCACTGGTCCGGAAGAATGCGAGTGCGATGCGCCGATCATGATTGCGCCGGGCTCAATGCCGCTGCGCTTCTGAATCTCTGCGCGTGCCGCAAGCACCAGTACCCGTGGCACCATCAGCGCATCCACACCGACCAGCGCGACGCGCCTGGAACCGTCGCCAAAAACCGCCGCGCGAGCTTTGCAGGGATCGTGAATTGTCTTGTGAAAAACCTTGCCGTACCCGCCGGGCTGCTCCATGCCGATCTCCGGCGTAATGTCGCGCTCCGCGAATCCGAAGCCACGCGAGGTATTCGGCGCTGTTTGCGCAATCGCCAGCGCGGTGGGAAGAGAGCCAAGAAATGTTCGCCGTTGCATAAAATAGCCTCACGGGGAATCATACTTGGATTATGGTTCACGCTCAAGATATCGCGTCTGTTTTACGCAGCGCTTCGACACCCGCCGAAAAGGTGAAAGACGGCCTCACGCGCCGTATCATCCGCACCGAAGAGTTGATGACAGTGGTGATCGACTTTACCGGTGGACCGTGGCCTGAGGCGGATCCACCGCACTCACATCCGCATGAGCAAATTACTTACGTGGTCTCTGGTGACATAGTGTTTCTGGCTGAGGGCAGCCCGGCCGAACGGTTGGGAGCGGGCGACCTGTTCGCCGTTCCGCCCAACGTGCCGCACTGCATTCAGTTGCTGTCGCCATCCGCGCGCCTGGTCGATACGTTTAATCCGATCCGCGAGGATTTCTTGCGATAGACTGCTGTCCATGTTCCTATCCAGATCGCTTGTCTTATTGGCGTTGGCCGGACCCGCTGCGATCAGCGCGTGGCAGGCACCCAACCAGGCCGCGACACAGGAAAATCACAAGCGATTGATGGAGTTGCTCCAGATTAAGGAGCTCCTGCGCGGCGCCGATGGCCGCAATTCGCAGGGCTCCGAATGCCGCTAACTACGATGAGTCGAAGGCGAACCCGTATCCCAACCTGCCGGACCCGTTGGTGCTGAAGAACGGAAGGAAAGTAACCAAGCCTGACGTCTGGTGGAACAGCGACGCCCTGAGACCGTGGAAGATTTCGATCGTGAAATCTATGGCAGGGTCCCCAAGATAACTCCTAAAGTCAAGTGGGAAGTAACCAGCGTAACTAACGAGGTGAATGGCGATGTGCCGATCATCAAGAAGCAACTTGTTGGTCACGTTGATAACTCCTCTTATCCGCAGCTCAAGGTCGATATACAGGTGACCCTGTGCACACCCGCCAAAGCGACTGGTCCGGTGCCTGTGATTCTGTAATTTGGTTTTGTGTTCGGTGGCAACTTCCCCCCGCCTGTCCCGACAGGGCCCACGTGGCAGCAACAGGTGCTGGCAAAGGGCTGGGGCTATGTCGTACTGACGCCGAACAGCGTCCAGGCTGATAACGGTGCAGGGTTCACCCAGGGCATCATTGGTCTTGTCAACAAAGGCCAACTGCGCAAGGTGGATGATTGGGGCGCACTGCGCGCGTGGGCGCCTGGGGCGCGAGCCGCGTTCTGGATTATTTCGAAACGGATAAAGCAGTCGATGCGAAGCGCGTCGGCGTCGAAGGCCACTCGCGCTACGGCAAGGCTACCGTCGTCGCAATGGCTTATGATCAGCGTTTCGCGATCGCGTATATCAGTTCATCCGGCGCCGGCGGCGTAAAGCTGCACCGGCGTAACTGGGGCGAGTTGGTCGAGAACGTAGCGGGTTCCAGCGAGTATCGCTGGATGGCCGGGAACTATCTAAGATACGCCGGACCGCTGACCTGGAACGACATGCCTGTTGATTCGCACGAGTTGGTAGCGCGCGACCGGCGACGGATGGGTGGACGCGAAGGGCATGTTCCTCGCCGGAGTTGGAGCCGGACCGGTGTACAAGCTGTTGGGACAAAAGGACCTCGGCACCAGCGAATTCCCTCCGGTCGAAACGACCCTGATCGATGGCGACGTGGCGTTCCGTCAGCACAGCGGCGGCCATACCGCTGGACCGAACTGGCTGACGTTTAGTTACGTTTGCGGAGGGTTATCTCCGGGTTCTCACTTCTCCTTGAACACCGCAGCCCCAGCCTCCAACCGTACGCGCTCGCCACCCGGCAGAGGCACTGTCAGTTCCACCGCCTTCCCGCTTAGGTTCACGGCCACCCATCCCATTCGGTTGCCGCGCAGGCGCCAGAGCGAATGCGCCACTCCCGGAAACACCCAATTCTCGCCCTTGCCCGCCGATTGGACCCACACAGGAATCCTCACCTCCGGCACTTCTAGTGGCGGCGTCGGCATCCGCTCGCCATACAGCAGAAACTCTCGCGCGGGACCCCTCGCCATTGCGAGCGCCGATGCCAGCAACTCCCGCTGCCCGCGCTCCACCTGCTCCGGAGCCAGATAGCGCGTCCACACGGCTGCAGCCGCAATCTTTCCATTAACCAGATTTGCCGCTGCGCTGTAGATGTTCTGCGCTGATCGTCCCGACGAGATCCCCGCCGAATCGCCGCCGTATCCCAGCAGGTAATCGTGATAGATGTATGTGAACAACGGCACTCCGCGAATCCCGCGCCCGTCGCGCGGCCAGCGAGCCTCAGCATAATCCCGCGCATGATACGCGTCCAGAACCGGAATGAAAAACTCTCCCGGCTCTTCTATTAAAAAAGCGAACTCCCTGCTCCGCTCTTTGCCTTCAGCCCGCAGCCGCGCAAACAAGCGGTACACCGCCTCGGCCTGCCAGTTGCCTCCGCCTACAGGATGCCCGTGCTTTTCGCTGTAACATGCTGGAGCCCCACCGCCCACCATTTGATCGATCTGTACGGCGGTCACCCCCAACTCCGTCGCCCGACGCGACACCCGCGACAGCAGATCCTGCGCATATAGCGTCGCCGGACACAGTTCCCCAGACTGCCCCGTATCGGCATCCGGCTTACCCACCACCATCGTCTTCCCGTCGTCCGCGACGATTGCCGAAGCCTCGCCGTCACGCGCGAAAGCCTCCGTAGCATCAAACGCCGCGCCCTTCCGCAACGTCCATTTCAGCCCCGAAAGAAAAATCAGCGACCTGTTGCCCGCCACACGCAGGCGAGTCATCAACGCCTGAAACGGCTCATCGCCACCCACCGGCGGAAAATAGTCCGGCGTCACCCAAGGCCCATCTTTTTCCCAGGACATCACCATCGCACACACCGGCGACCGCAGTAGCTTCGCGTACGCTTCCGACTGCGCCGCAATCATGTCGTAGCGCAGCGCTGTTTTGTTCTCCGCGCTCTGTCCGCGCACCGTCATGGTGTAGAAGAACGGCATCTGCCGAAGCCACTCCGGCAGTTCACTGGCGCGCTCCTCAAGCCGCTTCCGGCACCACTTCTGCGTCACCGCCCACTTGCGATAATCCGCTGCGGCAGTTTCCCAATCGCCGTGAAAAGCAGCCAGTTCCACGGGATACGGCAAAGTGAAATCCTTGCCCTCTGATATCGCCGGATAGTGGACCACCTGTAGCGCGAGTCCTGCGGCGCGCCGGTAGATCCCGATCGACTTGCGGTGCCCGCCGCCATCCAACGCGGTTACCCGAATACCCGCAGTAGCGTCGTAAAACGCCAGCAATTGCACCGACGCACTGCCCGGATAATTCGACACATGGCCGCCCTGCAGATTCACCTCCGGATTTTCCAGCACCGCTCCATCGCACTTTGGCAGCAGCATCCGATCGTCCTCAGCGCTCTCCCCGAGCCGCATTGGAAACTCCACCGCTGGAAACCTTACGGCATAGAGCGCCATCGGAGATCCGTTCTTCACCGCGATCCCGCACTGCAGCGCCGCCCCCGCCAGGCTGCATTCCACGCGCACCGTGATCTTGCGCTCCGCGTGCGCCGACGTCACCACCGCCGTCCGACCCCGCACCGACACGGTCGCCCTCGCCTCGCGCTCTGTTAGGCGAACTCGCGCACGCGCCGCGTCCCAAAACGTCAGCTCGTACAAGCCCGCGCCTTCGCCGCGTACAAACTCCCGGCCTGTCGCCTTATCCACAAACGAAGTCATCGCCCCGCGGGCATCGTCAAACACGACCCGCAACCGGTCGCTTTCCAACGTGGCGGCAGGAGTAACACCCACGGCCAGCAGCAAAATCATAATTCGCATTCTATTTCGCAAGTATATCGATGATCCCGCAGGATCCAGCACACTTAAAAAAGGGGTAGGCTCGTATTGGCAAGGTAATACTGGATCTTTATGAATAAATCACTGGTCGTTCTCATGTTCGCCCTCACGGCGATAACGTTTGGCGAGGAACAGGATAAGGATAAGGAGAAACGGAAGAAAGCCGCTCCTGTGAAGCGTGAGGAAGCGAACCCGGCGCCCAATCGCCCGGCTGCCGCAGCTCCCGAGACTCGTCCACCCGCCAACCGCGGGAATCGGCCAGCTACGGATAACGTTAAGCGGACGGACACAGATCGCGGCAATCGCCGTGTTTCGGACTCGGTCGATCGCCAGCGAAACACTCAAGGAAGTTGAACCGGCCGACGTGCCGTCTTCCAGCAGCCGTCAGGGACAGGTCTCGAAACGCCCCGATGGGAAGGTGGAGTCCTACCGCGGGCCGAACAACACAGAAGCCCGCTTCCGCCAGGATGGCAGGGTAGCTGTCGTACGCAAGCCGGGAATGACGATTACCACTTCTTCCAACGGTGTTCGTCGCACCATGGTGGAACGGCCGGACCGCACGGTCATTGTCACCCACGGCCCCGGGCATGGCTACGTGCAGCGGCCCTTCGTCGTCCGTAACCAAACATTCGTCCAGCGGACATACTATGTGAACAACGTTCCCCAAGTCCGTGTCTACCGGCCGTATGCCTACCGCGGAATCGTCCTGAACGTCTACACTCCAGTACGCTACTACTCGCCTGTGTTCTACGGGTGGGCTTACTCCCCCTGGCGCTCGCCAGTTCGCTACGACTGGGGCTGGGACAGTTCACCCTGGTACGGGTATTACGGTGGCTACTTCAGGCCGTATCCGGTCTATCGAAGTCCCGCGTTTTGGTTGACGGATTTCCTGATGGCGGCGACCCTGGAAGAAGCTTACCGGGAGCGGGCGGCCGCGGCTGCCTACGCGCGCAACAACGATTTATTAAACAACTCCGCCTATCGTGACGACCAAGCCGTGCTTGCACCTGAGGTTAAGCAAGCGATTGCCGACGAAGTACAGAGGCAACTTGCCATCGAACGGGAAGAGAGCCGAGGCGCGGCGCGGAGTGCCATGCAGAACCAGAATTACGACGGGCTTCCCCCGGGGCTGAGCGGCGATGGCGCCCACGTTTTCGTCGTCGCTCGTAGCCTCGATGTGCCCAATCTGACGGCCGGGGGGCAGGAGTGCTCGCTGACCGAAGGCGATGTGCTCCAGATGAACGGGACGGTACGGCAGGACTCCGATTCCACCGCGGTCGTCGTTCTGGCGAGCAGGGGCAGGGATTGCCGCAAAGGCAGCCAGGTTGAAGTCTCGCTTAGAGATCTGTCGGAGATGCAAAACCAGATGCGCGTGACGATCGGGCAGGGCCTGCAAACTCTCCAGTCCCGTCAGGGCCAGAACGGAATACCGGAACTGCCCGATTCCGCCAGAAGCGCCCCGGTCGAAGCGTCGTTTGCCTCCGCCGTTCCTCCGCCCGATCAGAACATTGCCGACGTGCTGCGGCAACAGGGGCGGGAAGCCAATCAAGCTGAACGCGAGGTGGTCAGTCAGGCACTGTCTCCGGATGGGACTGCGGGTACCGCCACTGTAACGGTCGGACAGACGATCGATCAGGTGATTTCGATTTTGGGATCGCCGAAGCAGATCTTTGATCTTGCATCGAAGAAGGTGTATGTGTACAAGGACATCAAAATCGTGTTCCGGGACGGCCGGGTGAGCGACGTCGAGTAGAACGTTCTTACCTTTGCGATCCTTCCATGCGCTACCTTGCGAAATCGAGATGCCCGCGCTCTGGATCCGTGTTCACGAGTCGCACCTCAAGTTCATCGCCGACATCGACGCCCTGCTGCCCGTGAATAAGAATTCCTTCCGCGGGCGGGCCCAGTACACGCACGAAAACGCCCTTGGGTGTGACGCCCGTCACGACTGCGGAGAAGGTATCGCCGATCCGGTCCTGCAGAGCCACGGCAGCGATGCGCTTGTTCATCATGCGTTCCACTTTGCGCGCCGCGTTCTCTTTGCGCGTACAGTTTTGCGCAATTGAATCCAGTTGCTCGTCAGAATAGGGAGACGGCCGCTTGGCAAGCACTGACCGGATCAGTCTCTGAGTTACGGTGTCGGCGAAGCGGCGGTTCGGCGCTGTGGAGTGGGTGTAATCTTGCGCGGCCAGTGCGAAGTGCTGCTGGTCGGTAACACCCGGACGCGAGAGCACATAATGGCCCGGCCCCATCAACTTGATGACAGAAAGGGAAAGGTCGGCGTAATGCACGCCGTCGGTATCCTTCCGCTTCTTGAGGAACAAATTGAGAGCGTGCGAGTCCGGTTCGTCCGGTAGCGTGTCGCCGTAGCGTACCGCAATTTCCACGATACGAGCCCAACGCTCGGGCGCTTTTACAACGCGCCGGATCGAAGCAACACCCGCAGTCACCAGCGTTCGCGCCATCACCCCGTTAGCGGCGATCATAAGATTCTCAATCAACTCCGTGGCCCGATTCTTCTTGCGCGTGTTGATCCCGCGAACCTGTCCGTCCGTGACGATCGCCTCGGCCTCGATCCGGTCGATATTCAACGCACCCAGGCGCTGCCGCTCTTCGAGCAGGTTCTGTGCCGCCTCATCCTGCAGCCTTAGCTGCGCTTCCAGATCTGCGGACGCCGCCACTTTCGGCGGAGCCCCTGCCCTGCCCTCCAGCCACGCTCCCACCCCGCTATAAGTCAGTTGCGCGCGATTGCGAATGAGTGCCCGAAAGATGCTGCTCGATGAGATCGGGCCATCGTCAGGGATGATCATCTCCACAACCACCGCGAGCCTGTCGCCACCCTCGTTGAGCGAAGTTAAGTCCGTTGACAATTGCTCCGGTAGCATCGAAAAGGTTTTCACGCCCGTGTAGACCGACGTTGTCTGTGAAGCGGCATGTTGATCGATGGGCGAACCGATCGGAACGTCTGAAGCAACATCCGCGATTGCAACCAGTACTCGGATTCCGCCGCTCACGCGCTCAGCGACTTCGGCCTGGTCCAAGTCGCGCGAAGTGTCGTTGTCAATGGAAGACCACAACAGCGAGCGCAGGTCGCGTACATTGCCATCAGTGCCGTTTAACGCAGCGGGTTTGAGCGCCGCCAGTTGCTCATCAACTCCTGGAGGAAAGTCAGGTTCGAAGCCTTCTTCGATCATCTCCTCACGGGCTGCGGCGAACAGATCAAATCCGTTATCAGACATTAATCAGCAGCCTACCATGCATAGGCCGTTACGAACATGACGACGGTGGCGACGATCATAACTGCGGCGCAGATCCAGCCCAGCCAGCGCAGCACGGGACCGTTGCGGTGCTCGCCCATCACCTCGGCATTGCTGGTCAGCAACACCACCAGGATCACGAGCGGCGGAGCCAGCACTCCGTTGCCAACCGCCGACCAGAACAGCATTTTGACCGCATCGAAGCCGGCAAAATCCAGCGCCAGCCCGAGCGCCATCGCGAACGCCATCACGCTGTAGAACCCGATCGCTCGCGGAGGTTGCACTTCCAGCGAACCGCGCCAGTGCGCAGCCTCTGCAAAGGCGTACGCGCACGATCCCGCGAGCACCGGGACGCCGAGCATACCAGCGCCTATTAAACCAAGGCTGAACAGCCAGTACGCTCCATCGCCCGCGAATGGACGTAGCGCTTCGGCGGCATCGCGCGCTGTCGCAATTGTAGTTTTGCCGTGCGCATGCAGCGTCGCGGCTGACGTCAGGATGATAAAACATCCCAGCAAGGACATCGTTGCGGGAACGTCGCAATTCGCGTACAGACGCGCCCTCTCGCTCTCTCAGAGTCTTGCGGCCATTGGCGATTTCCTGTTCGACTTCCTGCGCCGATTGCCAGAAGAACAGATAAGGCGAAATCGTAGTCCCGAGAATGCCGACAAGTGTCGCCCAGTACATCCCGGACCATTCCACCGTCAGAGTTAGCGTGTTTCGCAGCACAGCAGCCCAATCCGGATGCGAGAGGAACGCGGCGAGGACATAGGCGAACAGTGCGAGCGTCAGCCATTTGAAGATTCGCGCAATCGTGCGATAGTTCGACCAGAACAGCAGAGCGGTTGATGATGTTGGCAACCGCGAGCAGCGCGCAAGCGCCCCACAGCACCCAACGCGGATAGCGCGATCGGACGACACCGGCAAGCCCTCGCCCGGTCACCATGCCGAGTCGCGCACACATCATCTGCACAGCCGCCATCATGACTGCAACCGCTTGCAAATGAACACATACACGTATCGGCTTTTCTTTGGCTGCGCGCTGGCGCTTGCAGTCAGCCCTGCCTTCGCCCAGAACGCGACACTCTTCGTGGACGCAGCAAGACCCGGACCGCGCATCAGCCCTTCGCTTTATGTAATCTTCTACGAAGAAATCAACCACTCTGGAGACGGTGGTCTCTACGCGGAGTTGCTGCAGGGCGGCACGTTCGAAGAGAACAACACCAAACGCTGGACGCTTGAAAACGCGGGCGGCTCGCAAGGGCGCATGGTTGTGGATACCGAGCTGCCGTTGAACTCCGCGCAACAGCACTCGCTGCGGGTGGAAGCCGTGAGTGGAACCGTCGCAGTTGTGAACGGCGGGTATTGGGGCATCGGCTCGAAGAAAGGGCGAAGTATCGCTTCTCTTTCTACGCGCGTTGCGCCAGCGGTTTCAAAGGCGAGTTCGATGCGCGGCTCGAAAGCACTACCGGTAAGGTGTACGCAACAGCGAAACTCAAAGGCATCGGCGCGGATTGGAAGCGCTTCGAAACAGTTCTCGAAAGCAATGCGACTGACTGGGAAGTCCGCGACGGCGCGTATCAGCAAACCTCGCGAGACGGCGCCGATCTGCGCGCAATGGCGGGCGATGTGAAATGGACTGACTGCACGCTATCCGTCAAGGCCCGCAAAATCGAAGGCGACGAGGGTTTTATCGTTATGTTCCGGGCGAAGGATGATGCCCACTGGTATTGAACTGAATGTCGGGGGCTGGAGGAATACCGGGACTGGCATTGAGCGCTCCTACCGCGGCGGAAAGTCCCCCATAAGAAACAGGTATCCAGGCAAGATCGAGACCGGGCGATGGTACGACGTCCGCATCGAAGTGAAGGGAGCCGGGGTTCGCTGCTTCCTGGATGGCAAAGAGATCATTAGCGTGGAGAATGCTTTCAGCGACCTGAGGTTGCCCACCATGGAGGCGATTGCCAACTACGTCGAGAAAAGCGGCGAGATCGTGCTGAAGGTGGTGAACTTTTCGAACCAGCCGCGCAAGACAGCCGTGACGCTCGCGGGGGTAAAGGCGGTTTGGCTCCGCAGTTCGATTACACCTTCGCGCCGAATTCGCTGACGGTTTTGAGAATAAAGCCAGCGCGATAGAATAAAACTTAGGATGCTGAAGACGGGCCAAATCGCACCGGATTTCGAACTGCGCGACATAGAGGGTCAGCTTGTCTCGTCGCGCGACCTGCGCGCAAGGGCCGATACCCTGATTGCGCTATTCAAGATCTCCTGTCCGGTATGTCAGTTGATCTTCCCGTTTCTGGAGCGGCTGCATCGCAGCGTCGGCCACGACAAGCTTCAGGTCGTAGGCATTTCGCAGAACAATCCGGCCGATACCCAGGAGTTTAATGAGGAGTTCGGTGTCACGTTACCTACGCTGATTGATCCGGCGAAGTCTGGCTATAAGGTGAGCAACGCCTTTGGAATCACCAACGTCCCGTCGTTATTTCTGGTTGATTCCTCGGGCGAGATCGTCTGGGAATCGAGCGGCTTCGCGAAAAAGGACCTTGATGATTTGGCTCGGCGCTACAGCTTCGAGATCTTCCGTCAGGATGAAAACGTGCCAGCCTGGAAGGCCGGTTGAGGATCGAAGAATTAGGCTCCGGTCTGGAGCTGCGGTAAGCTAAAAGGTACAGGGATGCCAGTCAAATTCAGCAACATCATTGGAAATGCCGCAGCCATCGCCAAGGGCATGGGCGTCACGTTCAAGGAGATGATGTCTCCGACGCTGACGGACGCTTATCCTGACGCTCCTCCTGAGTTTCAGGAGCGTTATCGCGGCAAACACGTGCTGCAGCGTGATGAAAACGGGTTGGAAAAGTGCGTTGCGTGCTTCCTGTGCGCGGCGGCCTGTCCGGCCAATTGCATCTACATTGAAGCAGCTGAGAATACAGACAAAGTACGCATCAGCGGTGGCGAACGATACGCCAAGGTTTACAACATCGATTATAACCGCTGCATTTTCTGCGGCTATTGCGTCGAAGCCTGCCCGACCGATGCTATTACGCACGGCCACGATTTTGAACTTGCCAGCTACAATACGGCGACTTTGATCATGCGCAAGGAGCAGATGCTCGTGCAACTGCCCGCTAACGTGAAACCTCCGGTCGTGGAAGACCTCGCAGCCTCAAACCACTAACGCTTTCGGCACTTGCCGGTGCAACGATTATTGCGGCAGCCCTTGCAACCCCGTTTGACCTTGGGTTTGGATGAGTAAACTGGAATCGGAGTAATCGCGATATGAGTTTGCATCGACTTACTCCTCAGTTACCCGTGGCGATGTAAGTTCTTCCACCAGATGCGGCAACCCACAGCTCATGCAGAAGCGTTCGTTGTGTATGCAGACATACTCCGGAAAAATGTCGCGGATTTTCGCAGTCACGAATTCCAGATCATCATCAGAAACCCCAGAACCCGGAAGTTCACAATCAACTTCGTAAGAAGCGTTTGTCATAATTCCCTCTGGGCTTACTAGTACATTTCAAGGGCCGAATCGAAACCGTTTTGTATGAATTACTTAACGTAATCAATAGTGTGGGATTTGACGCCACTTGCGGGGATAGGCTTCAAGTAGCGTGAAATGCCGCTAGGCTGTGAGGCACTTGTAGGCGCGCCGAGCGACGACAATTTCCTCATTTGTGGCAATTGCCGCAACAGCTACTTTGGAGCCTTTCGCAGATACCAACCGATCGCCTGAACCCTCAGCGTTGGCCGTTGGATCCAGAGTTAATCCGAGAAACTCAAGACCACAACAGCATTCAGCCCGCAGCCGTGCGGAGTTTTCACCGATACCTCCGGTGAATGCGATTGCATCCAACCCGCCCATTGCCGCGGCGTATGCCCCGATCGTCTTACGAACTTGATACACAAAGACTTGCAGCGCGAGCGCAGCGTCCGAATTGCCTTCCGCCTCGGCCTTTTCCAGGTCGCGGACATCTCCTCCGGAGATGCCGGACAGACCCGCAAGCCCACCTGTACGCGAAAGTTGCTGGCGCACGTCTTCCGTACTCCAGCCATTGCGCTCCATCATATATAAGACCGCGAAAACGTCGAGATCGCCGTGACGAGTCGCGTTCTCAAGACCGGATTGAGGCGAAAAGCCCATCGTGGTGTCAATTGAGCACCCATTCTGGATGGCGCACATCGACGAACTTCCGCCCAGATGACAGCTGACCAGCCGCAGTCCCTGTTTCGGCCGTTCCAACAACTGCGGAATCCGCTCGCTCACATACCAGTGCGAAGCCCCATGGAAACCGTAACGCCGTACGCCGAAGTTCTCGTGCCAGTCGCCGGGAACACCATAACGCGCCGCATATTCGGGCATGGTAGCGTGGAATTCGGGTTCAAAGGCGGCCACCAGAGGAGTGCCTGGCATTGCCTCCTGAAAAGCGCGCATCCCCGCCAAATAAATGGCGTTATGCACCGGAGCGGCACCCAGGAACTCCTCCTGCGCGGCCATTACGGCGTCATCCACCACAAACGTACCGCGATAAGCCGGACCTGCCATGACAGCTTTGAATGCGACGGCATCGATCGGCACGTCACCAACCTGGATTTTCTGTATCGCCTCGCGGTAATTCGTCACGCGCTCAAACCGACCGCTGGCCAGGACGCGTTCAGACGGCAGTTCCAGGATTTGATACTTCAGCGAGGTGGAACCGAGGTTGGGGACGAGAATGTTCATTCTGTCTATTATCGTGTAAGTAGAACATAGTTGCTCACCCCGCCAGACGGTGTATGATACAGGGTTCGGGTACAAGAAAAGTCAAATGATTATCCCTTCCACCTATGTAGTCGCGCTGATGCTCACGATCATCTCCATGATCTGTTGGGGATCCTGGGCCAACACCACAAAGCTGACCGGCAAATGGCGTTTTGAGCTGTTCTATTTCGACTACGCTTTCGGCGTGCTGTTAGCGGCAATTCTCGCGGCCTTCACGTTCGGCTCGATGGGCGACGAGCTTTCCGTGCTCGACAATTTGGAATTGGCCGGAAAGCGCCAGATGTTGTGGGGCTTCATGGGTGGAGTCGTTTTCAACCTCGCCAATATACTGCTGGTCGCTGCCATAACAGTTGCAGGGCTCTCGGTTGCTTTTCCGATAGGCATTGGAATCGCTCTGATCGTGGGTGTGGTCTGGAGCTATAGCTTGAACCCGCAGGGTAACCCGATGTTTCTTTTCAGCGGCGCTGGCATAGTTGGAGTAGCAATCGTACTTAATGCGATGGCCTACAGCCAGTACGCAAAACAAAAGGCAGCCCTCGCTCTGCCGCCCGAAGCGCCAGCCAAAGGCGCACGTAAGGTTACAGTCGAGAAGAAATCTCCGATGAAGGGCATTCTGATCAGTATAGTGAGCGGCCTGTTGATGGGATCCTTTTACCCGTTGGTGGAAATGGGAAAGAAGGGTGAAATCGGCCTTGGACCGTACGCTGTTGGCCTGATCTTTGCCGTCGGCGTATTTACGTCAACGTTCGTTTTTAATCTCTACTTTATGAATCTGCCCGTGCAAGGACAGCCAGTCAGCTTCGGCGACTATTTCAAGGGCACCCGCAAGCAGCACCTGCTCGGCGTTCTCGGCGGCTGCATCTGGTGCATCGGCGCGATTTCAAATTTCGTGGCTGCTTCCGCGCCGGCCGCAGTCAATGTCGGCCCGGCAGTCAGCTACGCATTGGGCCAGGGCGCGACTATGATCAGCGCGCTTTGGGGACTATTGCTCTGGAAGGAATTCGCGGGCGCCGAGGGCAAAGTCCGCGTATTGCTGACGGCCATGCTCGCTTTATTCCTGGTGGGGCTCGGCCTGGTATCCATCGCCCCTCTGATGAAATAACTGTGAGGGAAGGCAAACCTGGCGTTCTCAGCAGCCAAAGGCACTGGGATAACGAACCGTCGCCAGTAACGCCCGCAAGGGCACCCGGCGTCAATTCGGCAGCCATCCATACGTCCCCGCTAAAAATATCGTGGAGCAGCGGCCTGGCGAGTTCAGCCGAAAATCCGAAGCGCGGATAATAATCCGCGTGGCCCAAAACGATCACGATCGATTTGCCGCGCTCCCGACAAGCAGCCATGCCGGCTTCGATCAACTTCGATCCGATGCCCTGCCCCTGCCGCTCCGGCTTGACCGACACTGGCGCTAAGGCAACCGCGTGGAGCACGCTCGACTCCGTCTCGATCAGCAAATCACTAAACAGGATGTGACCGGCGATCCCGCTTTCGTCCTCCGCAACAAGCGATACGATCACGACGCCATCAGCGCGCAAGCGGTCTACCAGATCCGCTTCGTCTGGCTGCTCAAAGGCCAGCCTGTTCACACTCCAAATCGCAGGGTGATCCTGCTCGCGTTCTTCTCTGATCAACACCGTTCAACTCCCGAGTTTCTGCAGCGCAATCCGCAGCTTGCGGTGACACTGCATCAGACGCAAATACTTGACTTCACTGCCAGCGTCCTTTTCCCGCAGAATAGCATCCAGCGCAGCCTTTTCTTCCGCTGTCCAGCGCGCACTGCCCGGAATCAATCGCAAGGGATTACGCCGGTGTGCCTTTAGCGCCAACCTCTGCACAGAGAATCCGTCCCATTCGTGCGAGCCATAAACCACATGCCCTACTGCCAGTTTCCGCAACGTGTGCGCCGGTGTCCGATAGCCCGGCATGGCGTGCATTTTGCGTTCCTCCCGTTCCGTGAGCCGCAGCACATCCGCCCCAACCGGACGAAATCCCAGTTTCCGATAGAACCAAAACGCCCCGGATTCGATCGCCTCTTCATTCTCGAGGCCGATCTGATACGGATCCACGGAGAAGCAGTTCACGCCCAGCGTTTGACGGAAGAGGTGCAGCATACGCGCGAAGATCCACGCGGTTTCTCCCTCGCGAAAGGTGTAATAGAGGTTGAAGCCAATCTCCGCACGATCGAAAAGCGTCAGCGTTTCGACATATCCCGCCGGGACGCCGTTCTTGAAGAACATGCCGCAGTGATACGCGCGCAAAGGCAGGCGGAATTCGGGCGGAATGCCGAAGAAGTAGATTTCGACACCGCGCCCCAGATCTGCGTGAAAGACCTCGCGCTGATCTGGATGCATAAAGCCGTACAACTCCCGATAGCGCATCGCCGAGTTAGTCACGATCGTGTCGAGGATTTTGCCTGCTTCGGCTTTCGACAACTTCGAAACAAGGAGCGGCCCGCAACTCAATTCCGACTCCAGCGACACTTCGCTCCGCCGCAGCAACGGTGCATCTTGGAAGAACAGTTTGCGGCCTGGCAAGCGTAGACGCGTGCGTGTCAGAGGGCAATTCCCCATTTCCCAATGCAGGGGCAATTGCATGGAATTGTAGATCGCAGCTTGTTCTTGCGGCGGCAGAGGCAAGTTTCCGATGCGCTGCAAGAGCCAGCCCAAATCCCGGCCCTTCATCCATTCCTGAAATGGTGTGTGCGCCTCCACAGGCCAGTCTTCATGCAACATCGGTAAAAAGCGCGACAACACTGGCCCGAGTAGCTCAGGATGGACATAGCGGTCCCAGTCCATTCGCACATCGTTCGGAAACAGTCGAACCAACCGGCGCGCCGTCTCGTAACTGAAAACCGCGGAGAAGGAAGTGCCCGCCACGCCGGACACTTCGGGCTCCTCGAATGCTGCCAAGTCGATGCCCTTCAGCCGATCCGACAACGAAAACAGGCTTTTGTCAGCCAGGTCTGCCACGCGCTCATTGGCTGGGTAGGCTCGCAAAAAAAGCAGCGTCTCATGCAGCGAAGCGAGCGACGCAGGATCAGTAACCCGAAGTTTTGGCAAAGCGGAAAGCAGTCTTTCCAATTCCGCTGGGTTCGCCGAGCCGACCTTGCCTTTCCAGCTTGCAAGCCGGTCCAATTGTTTTTTGGACATTCGCTCCTGAGCTTAGCGCATTACCGAATTCCTGCTGTTGTGGTACGCTGGCCACATCGGAGCGTGGCCCGTTTGCGAAAAAAAATCATGATCGGCACTGTTGTTGCCCTCCTCTGTTTTGTTATCGCGCTGGCAATCGCGGTCAGAGTGCTTTCCAGGCGCTATGAACCCTACATTCGCGAGAAGACGGTAGAGTATTTGTCAAAGCGCTTCGACAGCGAAGTAGAAATCAAATCGCTCCAGGTTTCGCTGCCGATCACGTGGCGCGCGGTTCTGCGTAAACTGCGAGGCGTGCAGGCCGGAGTGACCGCCACAGGAATACGCTTAAAGAAGAACTCAGCTCCGCAGTATCCACCGATGATATTGATGGAGAAACTGACGTTTCAGGTCGACCTGACTTCCATCTGGAATTCGCCGGCGCGGGTGACGGGCGTGGTATTAACGGGCCTGCAGATCACGATTCCGCCGAAGCAGGATCGGCCGGATGGCGAGCAGAAGTCCGCGCCGTCCACGCAATCGGGCAGCGATATGCCTGCGGTTATCGTCGAGGAGGTGCTCGCGGATGATACTAAACTGACCGTTCTGCCGAAAAATCCGGAGAAGGCACCGCTGGATTTTGCAATCCATAAGCTCAAGCTGAAGACTGTGGGTCCTCGCATCCCGATGGCCTATGAGGCGGAGTTGACCAATCCGAAGCCTCCGGGCAAGATCGAGAGCACAGGTTCGTTTGGCCCCTGGGTCGCACAGTCGCCGTCCGACACTCCACTATCGGGCAAGTACGTTTTTCGGAATGCCAATCTTGGGGTGTTCAAGGGCATCGCGGGTATACTCGATTCCACTGGCGACTTCACGGGCACGCTGGACAATGTCGTGGTCGATGGTGAGACCAGGACGCCGGATTTCCGCTTGACCTCAAGCGGGAATAAGATCCCGCTGGAAACACGTTTCCATGCCGTCGTTGATGGACGCAATGGGGACACTCTGCTGGAACCCGTGGAAGCCAAGCTCGGAAACAGCCGCTTCATCGTCAAGGGAGGGGTGATCCGGCGCGAAGCGAAATCGGGCAAAGCGATCAATCTGCACGCGGTCTGCAACCAGGGTCACATCGAGGATATGTTGCGGCTGGCCATGAAAGGCGCGAAGCCGATTATGCGCGGTCCGGTGTCGCTCGACATCAAGATCGATATCCCGCAGGGGAAAGGTGAGTTCGCGGATCGGCTCAGGATCTCGGGACGCTTCGGACTACGTGATGCACACTTCACCAGTCCGGCCATCCAGGATAAACTCGACTCGTTCAGCCGCCGTGGACAGGGCCAGCCAATGAATACCGAAATTGACGAAGTGAAGACCGATCTGAAGGCTGCCTTCCGCCTGCAGGACGGCTTGATTTATTTCAGCGAACTGGAATTCATGGTGCCGGGCGTCGAGGTGGGCCTGACCGGAGCCTACGAATTCAAAACCGAAGCACTCGATTTCCGAGGGGCGTTGCGCCTGCAGGCTAAGGTCTCGCAGACCATGACGGGCTGGAAGCGCTGGGTTCTAAAGCCGGTCGATCCGTTTCTTTCAAAGGAAGGTGCGGGAACCCGCCTGCCTATCAAGGTGACGGGCACTCGGGAGAAGCCCGATTTCGGTTTGGATCTGAGTCGAAAATGACCTCATCCAAAGACGCACACTTTCAATTCTAAAACATTGACAGAAAACGATATTCCAGAATAGTTCGCAGTGCGTTTCGATCACCCCTCCGGCACGAAATACTTAAAGTAAATTATCACCCTCGATTTCGCAAACTCTTCTCCAAATTGACCGATGAGCAAAGCGGGAGATCTAGTCCTCGACCTCATGTTCGTCATCCTTGGAGTACTAATAGTCATCGCCTCAATCATTGGAGGCTACCTGCTGGAGCACGGCCAGTTAATGGTGCTGTTCCAGCCTGCAGAACTACTGATCATCGGCGGAGCCGCAGCCGGAACAGTGCTGATTGCGAACCCGCTGAATGTTCTGAAGGGAATCGTGACCGGGTCCATCGGCGTACTAAAGGGCAGTCGCTTCAACAAGCCGTTCTATCTGGAGACGTTGAAGCTGCTCAACGACCTGTTCGTCTACGGGCGCCGTAGCGGCTTAGCCAAATTGGAGAGCGACGTCGATGAGCCGGCTAAGAGTTCGGTGTTCAACAAGTACCCGAAGTTTCTCTCGGATCATCATGCATTAGCATTCGTTTGCGATACGTTGCGCGTTGCAGTGAGCGGCGCGGCGACGCCCTTCGATCTCGATCAGCTGATGGAGCTGGACATGGAAGTACATCACCATGAGAGCAGTCGTCCAGCTGCGGCGCTAACAACCATGGCTGATTCTCTACCCGGGCTTGGCATTGTCGCGGCGGTCCTCGGAGTGGTCATTACGATGGGTGCGCTCGGCGGCCCGCCGGAAGAGATTGGACACAAAGTGGCCGCGGCGCTGGTCGGGACGTTTCTTGGAATCCTGCTGTGCTACGGCTTCTTTGCGCCGATCGCAGCAAACATGGAAAAGCAGAACGATGCTGAGGGTCAGTATTATTACTGCCTGCGGGTCGGGATCGTCGCCTTTCTAAAGGGGGCTTCCCCGCTGATCGCCGTCGAGTTTGCGCGGCGCGTAATTCCCGGACATCTCCGGCCCAGTTTCAAGGACATGGAAGCTACCTGTAAGGGCAAGCCGGTCGCGGCCCCCCAGGCGGCATAGGAGCAAAATGCCAGAAACCCCTGCCCCCATCATCATTAAGAAGAAGGTGAAAGGACACGGAGGGCACCACGGCGGTGCCTGGAAAGTGGCCTATGCGGATTTCGTGACTGCCATGATGGCGTTGTTCATCGTGCTCTGGCTGATGAACACAAGCAAGAAGGTGCAGGAGTCCGTCGGCGGCTACTTCCGCGACCCGTCGGGCATGGGCAAGCTGAGCGGCAATGGCATCGCGGGGAATGGCGCGGGGGTGGCAATCAAGAAGGACGACATGGAGGGTCTGAAAGACAAGATCGAACAAGCTATCAAGCAGATGCCGGAGTTTAAGAAAGTAAAGGATCAGGTGCAACTCACAGTAACCGGCGAGGGTTTGCGCATCGAATTGCTCGAAACTGACAAGGGCATGTTCTTTCAGGTGGGCAGTCCGAAGCCGACTTCGAGCGGGGAGGATCTGCTGGTCCTGCTAGCCGCGGAACTGGGGAAATTGCATAATTCCCTGCTGGTGGAAGGTCATACGGACGCAAAGCCGTTTTCCGGGGCTAGTGATTACTCCAACTGGGAACTCTCCGCGGATCGAGCCAATTCCGCACGCCGCTTGATGCAGTCGAGAGGCTTGCGCGCGGCACAGGTTGTCCAGGTTCGCGGCTGTGCGGATCAGAACCTGCGCAAGAAGAACGATCCCGAGCACGCATCAAACCGTCGAATCTCCGTCATGGTAGAGTACCAGAAGTCGCCTGAGCCGGCCAATCCCGAGTTGGTCAAGGGAGATCCGAAGCAGGCCAGTGCAGTAGCCGCTCACCACTGACCCCCTTCATACGAGAATGGACTATGGACCGTGTGAGATTAGATAAGTGGCTCTGGGCCGCCCGATTCTTCAAAACGCGCGCGCTCGCCGCAAAGGCATGCGACCTCGGCAGGATTGAGGCCAACGGAATACAAGCCAAGGCTGCGCGCGAGGTCCGGGTCGGCGACTTGCTACAGGTGAAGAACGATAGTGGCGACTTTCAAGTGGAGGTCTTGCTTCTCAGTGAGATGCGCGGCCCCGCCGCGCTTGCGCAGACGCTCTACCGGGAGACAGAGGCAAGCCGGGAGTTGCGGCAGAAGGTGGCAGAAGAGCGCAAGGCGATGCCGAACTTCGAAGCCCTGCGTGAAGGTAAACCATCGAAACGCGATCGCCGCGACCTGGGCCGACTCCGGGGTAGAGTATGAGATGTCCGATACCTGGCTATTGATGCGTCTCAAACCACTCCACTATTGCTCGAGAATACTCCGCCGGATTCACTGTGTGTGATGCAACATGGCCGGCATTTGGAACAGCCCAAAGTTTCGTCGCAGTCGGGTTGGCTAACTGCAGTTTCTGCGAATGACTTAACGGAATGTTCGCATCCGCTATGCCATGGATGAGCAAGGTCGGCACCGTCGTGGCCCGTAGTGCGTTGATAGGCGAAGCTTGCCGCAAATCCACGTCGTATCTGAGGAGAGCGTACAGGAAACCGGACCGAACCACAGGCCAGAGCGCCCAACGAGGCAGTCCCGAGACCTGCCCCATACGGTCATAGGAAATCTCCTCGAAACTTGAGAATGCACACTCCGCCGCGACTGCGCGGAAACGTGGTTCCCTGGGCAGTGATTCCAAGAGAATTGCAGCACCCATCGATGCTCCTATACCGTAGAGCCTCTGGATGCGCTGCTTCCGAAAGGCCCAATCCGTCCAACAACGGACGTCGGCTCCCTCCCTCACGCCATAGGTGATGAGATCACCGCCACTTTCGCCGTGGCCGCGTGAGTCGGGAATCAAAACGGTGTAGCCATTGAGTAAGAGGAATCTCGCGTGATTCGTCATTCCGAGTCTTGAATCCGCTACACCGTGCAGCAGCAGGACCAGCGAGCCCTTTGGCTCGCGCGGACTAAAGAGCCAAGCCGAGAGTGTTACCCCCTCGGGTGTCGTCACCTGAACGTGCTCCCAGGTTGCTCCGGTTTCGCTGGCAATCATTTTCGCCACCGCAGGACGCGACCGTGGCCGCCCCGGAACATGCAAGGCGTTATCAGTGATTACCAGAACCGCCACGGAAAACACCAAGGCAATACTTACAACCAGAGCGATAAGAAGGCGTGCAATGTGCTGCATACAATTCGATACGCAATATTAAAGGCGCGCGTTCGACTCGCGAAGTAACGCCTAGTACTACTGTGTTATAAATGATTGCAGGTGTTGAGGATAGTGGCACGAGGGGTCATCGTGAAGGGAGATGAGTGTTGTTGAAGCGAAGATCCAGACAGTTGATGACATTTACCGGCTGATCTGGACTGCGGTGGCGGGCCGGCGACCGATTGAAGCGACCTATCATGAGCGCCGGCGACTGTTTTGTCCGCACCGACTGGTCCGGAATAGAGCTGGGCGACTTCGTGTGCTGTGCTATCAATACGGCGGAGAAAGTGAGCGCGGCCTCCAGCCGACGGGTTCAGCGGCAAACTGGCGCTGCGTCGTTTTAGAGAAACTCAGTAAGGTGAAGTTACTGGAGGGTAACTGGCGGACGGCGCCGAACCATTCACGCCCGGCATCCTGTGTTCTCGACGCGGATATTGACGCCGAGGATCACGCCGGGCGCGACCCACAAAAGGGACAGTGAGACAGTTGCCCGAGCAAGTGCCGAGCAATTATCGCTCTCAGTGTTGCGATCGAGCGCGGATTATGACGTTCGGGGCGAACGCGGCGAGCCACGCGGGTGGAAGTCCGGTATTGGGGCGGGTGCTGATAGTCCAACATTTCCGGCACGGGCTGAGGGGGAAAAACGGTTCCGCTCGGCTACCAGGAACCCATAAGCTGCGATGCACAATGTGGCATGGTGATGAAATCCGCGCCAGCTTCGACCTTCATAATGACCAAGGCCCAATTCCTGCTTTAGTTCCTCATAGTCACGCTCGATGATCCAGCGGTGTTTGGCGATCTTTACCAAGTCCTTCAGCTTCGTTGTCGGCGGAAGCGTTGACAGCCAGTATTTGGTCGGCTCCGATTCGCCCTTCGGCCATTCAATGAGCAGCCATTGCTCGGGGTGCGGTTCGGCTCTTTCGTAATCCCGATGGGCGACGCGAATCCGGACGGCAGCAAAGCGTGAGCGCAAGGTCCGCTGGGTCCCTTCGCGCCAGCCGATACTTTTGAAGGTCCCGAACGGCAACCCTAACGCCAACTGCTTCACTGAAACGGGTTGATGCTCGGCGGTGCGTTGCAGTAGTTTCGGCGGACGCCCCATTGTCTGCCGGGATTTGGCGGGCAAGGGTTGTCGGCCAGGCGCCCAGATGGTTACCGAAGACTGAATGCCGACAACATATGACAATCCCAATTCGTCAATACCAGCGCGGAACCGTGTGTCCACCCCATAGCCCGCGTCGGCCAAAACCACCCCGGTCGGAACCTGCTGCTTCACAGCTTGCCGGATCTGCTCCAAGGCGATCTGCGGCTTGGTTCTGAATTCCACTTCTTCGGGAACGCCGACTTTGCTCCGCCGCCCGGCATCGCTGGACCATATTTCCGGCAGATATAAGCGCCATCCAATCGGCAGACTCGAACTCCAGGTGCTCACCGACAAACTCACCGCCACGCGACAGTTATCCTGTTTCCCCACTTGTCCGCAATACTGCCGAGCCACTCCTACGGAGTGATTCCCCTTCTTCGGAAACCCAGTGTCATCGACAATCCACCCCACGACGGGGCCGTTCTTCTGCATGGCAGGCAACACCTGACTCCGAACCTGCTCCAGAATCGCTTCATCCTTCCATGGCGCATCGGCGACCAAATGATGTAAAGACTGATGCATTCGCCGGACGCGATTGGGCGCCAAGCGTGCCGCCATCGGTTCAACGCTTTTGCGATCGCCCGGTAACAACAATCCCGTGCAGTAGTTCTTCAACGGAACTTCCCGGTCGCTGTGTCCCGCGGCATTCGCCAGGCCCTCCATATACGCCGCGAAACGCTTCTGCTGTGGGCCTGGCGCTGAAAGGCGTGTCCCCACAAAACAATTCTACATCAAAGTGTTTGTTTATAACACAGTAGTACTAGGGCATGCGCAGGGTAGCGGCTAATGGGTGCGAACTGGCGAATAGCTTCGTCCAAGTCAGCAGAAGAGGGCAGCATCAGGAAGAAGTGCCCCTTGGGCGCCTTGCCGAGGACGCGAAGCATGTACTCTTGTCCTGGCAGCCCACCCGGGGAGCTGAACTCGCCGATGTAGCTCATTGCGGGCAGTCCGCCGATCTCGAATTTGCGAATGCTGCCGGTCGGATACGGTAGTCGATGAAGTCCTCTCGCTCACACCGCTGCTTCACCTTCTCCTCAATACCCTGGCGGAGCGCAGTCTCCGCATCCACAGTAAGGGGCGGATTAAGCGGGGATTGATAGTAAAAGCTATAGAAGACTTGAGGATCGCGTTTTTGAAAGCGAAGTGTTGTTTCGTGATCTCCCCAGCGCGTGGCCGAGATCAATGTCCAGCCTGCGGGTAAACGGAAGGAAACGGGAGCATCAGGATCTTGAACGAGTATGCCCTCGCTTGTTTGCTCGGTGGTGAAATCGCTGAGTTGGACAGATCGTCAGTGCTGCGAATCAACACTTATTCACAGCTCGCGGTAGTGAACAAGCCTAAATTCCTGTGTTTTATTCCGACATACTTTACCGGAATATGCTATCGTAATCCTCCATTAGGGAGCATCTTGATGAAGCTCATACATGTGGTTCTGTTGTGCCTGACGCTCTGCCTTTGCCTTCCGGCGCAGGAGGTGACTGGAAGCATTCTTGGGACCATTGTGGATTCGAGTGGGGCGGCAATACCGGGAGCAACAATCAAGCTGATCGCCACGGATCGGGACATGCTTGTTCGCACGGTGTCGTCCGATCAGGATGGGAATTTTAGTGGGCCGTTGCTGCCCATCGGGATCTATTCACTGAAGGTTGAACTCAATGGCTTCAAGTCGCTGACAAAGTCCGGTATTGAACTCCACGTCAACGACAAACTCTCGTTCAAACTGGAAATGCAGGTGGGCGAGGTTACGGAACAGATCACGGTGGAGTCGTCGGCCGTAACTGTCGAACTGCAGTCGCCCGCAGCCGGCGGACTGATTACGGGAACCGAGGTCCAGGAACTCTCGCTTAACAATCGCAACTACATTCAGTTGATCTCCCTGATGCCGGGCGCGGTTTCGAATTCAGCAACAGACGAAGTTTACATAGGCACGACGAACCCGCTTGGCAGCACGAACACAATTCCCTTCTCGCTAAACGGCGGCCGAACTTCCGGCAACAACTTCACAGTGGACGGAGCCGATAACGTTGACCGCGGTTCCAACCTCACGCTGATGAATTACCCAAGCGTTGACGCAATCGCCGAATTCAAGGCTGTGCGTGGACTGTACAGCGCGGAGTCGGGCCGCGCAGCGACCGGGCAAATCACAGTGATGACGAAATCAGGCGGCGCCAAATATCACGGCAGCGTGTATGAATTCTTCCGAAACGACAAACTGTCAGCAAACACTTTCTTCAACAACGCACGCAATATCTCACTGCCACCGCTGCGCTACAACAACTTTGGATATACAATCGGCGGACCGGTTCCGATCCTGAACAGCAGCAAGCGGGAGAACAACAAGACATTTTTCTTTTGGTCGCAGGAATTCCGGCGGGTGATTACGTACTCAACATTTCAGTCCCTAGTCCCCACAAATGACATGAAAAAGGGCGTTTTCAGCCAGCCGGTTTGCCTCGAATACACGGGTTCCACCTGCACCTCCACTGGTAATTCGATCGCCAAAATCAATCCGGTTGCTGCCGCATACGTTAAAGACATCTGGTCGCAGATTCCGGAGGGCGACAATAACTTCACTCTGTTTACATCGCAGCGCAGCAACTACAATCACCGCCAGGAACTCATCAAAATCGATCACACCTTTACGCCGCGCCTGGCCTTGTCGGTGCGTTATCTAAAGGACACGATCCCCACGGTTGAGCCGGGCGGGCTCTTCACCGGGGCCGTGCTGCCGGGAGTTTCGAAAACCAGAACCGACTCGCCGGGCAAAGGCTGGGTCTTCCGCACGACTGCAACCGTGACGCCTTCCTTATTGAACGAGGCTGGATACGCGTTCTCCTACGGCGCGATCGTGAGCCGCCCGGAAGGAGCGATCGGCTCAGCTCAATCGCCTGACATTAAGGTCCCGCTGCCCTTCGCCAGTACTCTGGCTCGCGTTCCCAGCGTAACCATGAGCGGAGTCAGCAGTGTCACCGGTTACGGTCCGTACGATGATTTCAACCGAAACCACAACGCCTATGACAACCTGACGAAAATCATGCGCAAGCACACTTTGAAAGTGGGCGTGTCGCTGAACTTCTATCAGAAGACGGAGAACAACGCGGGCAACAACGCCGGCACATTTGCATTCCCGGCGACCCCGCGTCCAACCGGTACCGCAATCATCCAGCAGAGCTGGGCGAACTTCCTGCTGGGCAACGTTTCTACATTCACGCAGACCTCGCTCGATCTCACGCCCGACATGCGCGCCAGGCAATTCGAGGCTTATATACAGGACGATTATCGAGTGCGCCCAAATCTGACAGTGAACATTGGCGTGCGTTATTCGATGTTCCGTCAGCCTTATGACGCCAACGGTATGCTGACAAACTTCGATCCGGCCAAGTGGGATCCGGCCAAGGCACCGCAAATCAACCCGACAAACGGCAATATCGTACCCAACACAGGCGACCCGTTGAACGGCATCGTCGTCAACAATCAGAACTCGCCTTACGGCAGCAAGGTTTCCAATGAAGACCTGCTAAAGTTCGCGCCGCGCATCGGCTTGGCATGGGACCCCTTCCGCAAGGGTCGCACCGCTATTCGCACCGGTTACGGAATCTCTTATGATTCCACGCTGGTCGGCATCTACGAACAGAACATCTTCAGCAATCCGCCGTTCCTGAACAACGTCACAATCAGCAATACGCGCTTTGAAGACCCCGTGGTCGGGGTGCCCGTGATTTCCGCGGCTCCCAAGACGTTGCGCGGCACTCCTTCGCCCGCGATGATCCCTTACACGCAGCAGTGGAGTTTCGACGTGCAGCAGCAATTTGGCCGCGCTCTTGTTGTGAGCGCCGGCTACTATGGATCGAAATCCACTCACCTGCTCGGGATCGTCGATATGAACAGCGTGCGTCCGGGCGCGGCGGTTGCCGCCGGCATCGTGAATGCAAATACACCTGTGACATCGGCAACGACACCGCTGCTGAACGCAATTCGCCCATATCGCGGTTATGGACCGATCAACACCGTCCAGAACTGGTTCAACTCGAATTACAACTCGCTGCAGACGAGCGCGCAGCGCCAGTTCAGCAGCAACTCAAGCCTGCGCATGTCCTACACATGGTCGAAGGTCCTGACTGACGCCACGAGCGACCGCAGCAACGCACCGCAGAACTTCTATAATCGTTCGGCGGATTACGCGCGCGCGACTTTCGATCGCAAGCACGTATTGACGTTCAGCTACATTTACGCCGTCCCGCTCGCGCGTCAATCGAAGGGTGCACTTGCGGTGCTGGCCAAGGGCTGGCAGCTTTCTGGAATCTCGACCTTCAACGCAGGGCTGCCGATTCGCGTTACCTCCGGCCTCGGCCTTGATTGGGCGGGTCTCGGAATCTTGGGCACGAGCGCTGTGAGCCCGCGTCCTGACATGATCTCCAACCCGCAGGAAAACGCGCCTCACACGATTGCCAAGTGGTTCGACACGGCAGCGTTCGCGGCAGTGCCAACAGGAGAGGTCCGCCCCGGCAACGCTTCTGCAACTTCAGTGGTGAGTCCAGGCTATCAGCGCTGGGACGTTTCGATGATGAAGAACATCACTCTTCGAGAGGGGATGCGCTTGCAGTTCCGGGCCGAGAGTTTCAACTTCGTCAATCACACTAACTTTCTCGGAGTCGGCACCAGCCTGGGGGCGACTAACTTCGGCCAGATCACCAGCACCAGGGAACCGCGCCGCGTCCAGCTTGCATTAAAGCTTGCCTTCTGACAAACGGAACAGCATACGTCCGTCGAGACATCTAAAGGTGGCATCGGAGCGATGCTCGTCTTCCGGACGGATGGCAACGCTGGAACTGAGCCCTGGCGCTGTCGTGCCATCCAGGTATCGCGTGGAAGGAAACAAACTGACTCTAGTTGTGCCTGGCATGGGGAAGTCCGGTCAAACGCCGTTCCAGCGCTATTGATCGGGCAATCTAAGTAGTTTCACGGATGGTCAGGCATAGTGGGTTTCTATAACGTGGGATCAGAGGTCCGCTATGCGCTCTGTACTCGCTTTCCTGACGTTCACAACCGCGGCTCTGGCCGCAAATCCGGCAGGGTTGCTGCGTTATGCCGACCCGCAAGCTCAGGCACTAGTGGGTGTCGAGTGGGCGACGATGAGTACCTCTGACTATGCGTCAGCGCTGCGCTCCAGCTTTGGAGACGCGCTGACTGAAATGAAAGGGCTCGATTTTATCGAGAACCTCGACCGATTTGTGATGTCCGCGACCAGCAGTCGCAAAGCCGGCGACGGCACGACAATACTGCTCGCGATCGAAGGCAACTTCAACCTGGCGCAATTGCGTAAATCGGCCGCGAACTCGAACGCACTCATCCAGCGTTATAGAAACGTCGAAATGCTGCTCACGCCCGCCAACACAGACGGCATGGATTTCGCCATCATCGATAATCGCACGGTGTTGCTCGGAGATCGTCGCTCATTAATGGATGCGATTGAACGGATGCAGGGTAATGATAAAGATCCTGAGATCGGTCCGGCGTTCGTCAGAGCTCAGGCTCTCGCAGGCAAAACTGATCTCTGGATGGCTGGATCGCCCGAGGTGTTTTCCAATGGCGGAATTCAGACCCTGCAAAAATCGCTCGCTTCGTTCGGACCAGGCGATCCATTGGCGAACGAACTCCTGAAAGGGCTGCGCGCGGCGGAAGCAGGCGGCAGGCTGGAGGTTGCATTCGCGCTACACACGCAACCCGCACCGATTCGAACGCCCGCCGTGGCGGTTGCTGCAGCAATTACTGCCCCAGCAGCTGGCAAAACGATCAAAATCTACGGTCTGGAAGAAGGCACGCGCGAAGTAAACTTCCGATAGAGTCCTACTTATGCCCTGCGGACTCTTTGTGCGCGACAGCTTCCTTGGGCGCTGCGACTTCGCGAATTTCCTGCGCGCGCAGAGCTTGGCAATGCGAGCAGTACCCTCCAATTTCAGTGCGCGCAATTAAAATCTGAAATCCAAAATGGGCTTCGACTTGACGGCGTAGCTTGTGCAGCGGATCGCCGTAAAACTCTTCGACTTTGCCGCAGCGCAGGCAAATCACATGCGCGTGCTCCTGCTTCAGGCGCGTCTCGTAGTAATGCTGGTCGCCTTCGTGGTGCATGAGATCGAGTTCATCCACCAAGCCCGCGGCTTTCAGCATCTTCAACGTTCGATAAACCGTTACGCGATTGATACGCGTATCGACCGCTTTTGCGAGTTGATAGAGGCGCTCCGCGTCGAGATGCTCACCGGATTTATCGATCAGATCGAGCAGGATCTGACGTTGCCGGGTTAGCCGCACACCGCGCTGTTTGAGCGAGCCCCGAATGCCTTCAAGATTCATCTGGTGCAGCCCTTGTTAAGCCCTGAACCCATACCCTAACGACTCTAGCAGACGCCAGAGGGAAAATGAACTGCCGGGTCTGCGAGTAGAAAATCAGATCCAGGTCGAAGGAAACCGTTTAGCATGAAGTAAGCGCCTGAAAAACAAATGCAATATAAAAACTTTATGACTTGCGTTCTCGTGCTTACCACTGCCTCCGTTTCGTTGGCGGATCAGGTCAGCCTAAAGAACGGCGATCGCGTTTCGGGCAAGATAGTCAAGAAGGACGGCGACTCGCTGGTAGTCAAGAGCGACCTGATGGGAGAAGTGAAAATCCCTTGGGCGTCCGTGACATCAGTCAGCACAGACGAGCCGTTAGTAGTGGTGCTGCCCGATGGTAAAACAGTCACCGGAAAACTCAGTACCGCAGGCGAGAAAGTGGAAATTGCCACAGCCACAGCGAAAGAACAGATTCCACTTGCGAATCTTCAGGGACTTCGCAACGCAGCCGAACAGAAAGAGTACGAACGCTACCTGAACCCGCGCCTGGTCGACCTCTGGGCTGGTTATATCGACTTCAGCCTTGCGACCGCGACCGGCAATGCGCAGACTACGAGCATCACGACAGCGTTCAATGCGGCACGCGTGACCAAGGCCGACAAAACCACGCTGTACTTCAACCAGATCTACGGCACTGCAAAACTGAGCGGCAGGCCATCCGAAACTACGGCACAGGCAGTCCGCGGTGGCCTGGCATATAACCGCAACGTTTCAAGCCGCCTGTTCGTGAATGTGTTCAACGACTACGAATATGACCGATTCCAGAATCTGGACCTGCGCTTCGTGCTCGGCGGCGGACTGGGCTTCAGCGTTATCAAAAGCGAAAGAAGCCAACTGGATCTTCTCGGCGGTCTGGCGTACAACCGCGAGAAATTTGTGTTGATCACAAGGAATTCAGCGGAAGGTTTCTGGGGTGACGATTGGAGCTATAAACTCAACGGAATCTCTTCCCTAAAACAATCATTCCGCATGTTCAACAACATCTACTGATCCCGGACCGTACCGAGTGAACTTCGACCTGGGACTTGCGACAACGTTGCGAAAGTGGCTGTCCTGGCAAGTGACGGGCAGCGATCGCTACCTGAGTAACCCGGTATTCGGCCGCAAGAAGAACGACATGATCCTATCGACGGGCTTTCGCGTCACCTTCGCGAAATAGTTAACAAGGGCGTGTGTCACCGAATTGCTTGAGCATTGCTCGCAGTGCCTGGCCGCGGTGGCTCACGCCCATCTTCTGTTCGGAGTTCGCCTCACCAAACGTACAGCCGAAGTCGTCGTAAAAAAAGTGTGGATCATAGCCGAATCCGTTGGGGCCGCGCGCCTCATCGATGATGCGGCCACGCACTTCTCCTCGATAGATTCCCAGGCACCTTCCAGCCTGCGCCACCGCAATCACGCAGATAAACCGCGCCGTTCGATCCTTCACGTTCTGCAGCTTCTCGATCAGCCTGCGATTGTTGTCAGCGTCGCTGGCATTCTCGCCGGCATAGCGCGCGGAATAAACACCGGGCTCACCTTGCAGCGCGTCGACGGCAAGTCCCGAATCGTCCGCAAAGACCGGAGCATCGACAAAGCGGCTGTAATAAACGGCCTTGAGGATCGCGTTTTCCTCAAACGTGCTGCCGCTCTCTTCTGGAGCTTCTATGTTCTTCAGATCCGGCACGGATTCGATCTCGATACCGTGCTCGCGCGCAGCATGCCCGAATTCGCGCAGTTTGCCTGGATTCGTAGTAGCGCAGTATAGCTTCACGCCGCGTCGATAATCCGCTTCTGCTCTGCGATCAATTCACCCACGCCCTTGCGGCCAAGCTTGATCAGTTCTGCAAGTTGATCGTCTTCGAAAGGTGTCTGTTCAGCGGTGGCTTGCAGTTCGACGAACTTGCCGGAACCGGTCAGCACTACGTTCATGTCGACCTCGGCTTGCGAGTCTTCCTGATAACAGAGATCGAGCATGGGCACACCGCGCACGATTCCAACACTGGTAGCCGCAACAGAATCACGCAGCGGAGAAGACTTCAGCGCACCAAAACGCACGAGCGCCTTCAACGCCAGGCCCATAGCAATGTAAGCGCCTGTGATCGCTGCCGTTCGCGTGCCGCCGTCCGCCTGCAGCACGTCACAATCGAGAATCACGCTGCGCTCACCGAGCGCTTGCATATCGACGACCGAGCGCAGGGAACGTCCGATGAGCCGCTGAATTTCCATGGTCCGGCCCGAAGGCCGGCCCTTGTTACCTCGCGCGCGGAGCGTGTGTTGGTCGCGCGCGGCAGCATCGAATATTCGGCAGTGACCCAACCCTTCCCGCCACCTCGCAGAAACTGCGGGACGCTTTCTTCAACTGAGGCGGCGCACAGCACGCGCGTATTGCCAATTTCAATCAGGACCGAGCCTTCAGCCGTCAGCAGGTAGCCGGACTGAATCTTCACGGGCCGCATTTCTTCAGGAGATCGATTATCGCTACGTTTCATTTAGGCCGGTTTGAGTACAGCAACAAACATCAGGTACAGCAGAATCAGTCCGCCGATAATCACGACCAGGCAAGGGATGGCCCCGCGCGCGTTCGGTTTGGATTTCTTCTTGCCTCGAATTGCTTTGAACTTGGCCATGATTTAGGGTCTAACGCTTTTCAGTTCCTTACGGACTTCCCGGAAGAATTCATCCAGCACCTTTAGGGTACCCTCTTCCAGGTCTTTCAGAGTGATCGCGACCACCAGGCGGCCCTTCTCGGCGAGCGCCAACTGTGTGGCCAGGAACTGCGCACGATGGTAATCAGCCGTGTAGTCCGCGTCTTTCAGCCGCTCCGCTTTTTCCGAAAGCAGGATGGTGGAAAAACAGCGCCCGTGTCCGATCACCATTTCATGATAGGAATGATTCATTGCCGGGCCTTCATAGACGTCAGCCGGCATTTTGAAATGCGCACGGAAGAGCGATTCCGCGGCGCGGTCCAGACACTTGCGGGCGGCCTTGCCTTGCGAAGAATAACGCGTGTCGCCGAAGAAAGTGAACTCGCCGTATTCGGCTTTGCGTTCTGAAGCGTAGTGCATCAGCAGCCAGGCGTACAGCGATGGAGCGGCCAGTTTGGGAGGCGGCGGATCGAGCACGAGGCTGCCATAGTGCAGCGTCACGCCACCACGCCATTTCGCCTGGGCGGGTGAGTTGTAGCGATCAATCCAGCAGCCTGTTTTTTCTATGCCACCCAGCTTTACGGAATCCGCGTGCAGCCGGTTTGTAATGCTCTTATAGAGTTCCACGCTGGGCTGCGTGACGAAGTTCATCCCGCGCAGTTTCGCGAGGCCAAATACTGTGTAGTGGATGAACTGCATGTAATGGGACAGCAGCGAATTGCGTGCGAACGTCACGACCGCCACAGGGTAGCCAGCACGGCGCAATAACGCAATCTTTTGCACATCCGGAGCGGGGTCGCCCTTCACGTGTATTGCAAGAAATACGCGGTCCTGCAGCGGATCCTTGGGCGCGCGATAATTTGCCAGCTTCGGCTTTTCATCGATCACGATCTTGATGCCGATGTCTTCGCTTTTCCCCAGGCTCTCTTCAAAATTCTGCTTGGTCCATAGCGCGATTCCGGCCCACGCCTTGGGTAGCAGCAGCGTCACCTTGTCGCGTCCCTGCAATCCCTGAGTCTGCAGGAAGGCGGAGAGTTCCCAGGCAGTGTGGATCTGCGTATCCGTGAGCACCGTCGCATTCATCCACGCGCGCAGATCGACCTTGCAGAGCCCAAGCGGATAAAGGCTACCGCGTGTGAGCGGACTGCTATGGCGCCCCGCGGTGGAGTTGTCGTTGTCGAGTTGTAGTGGAACTTTGCGATATCCGCGCGGTCCGGCAAACTGATCGAGCAGCGAACCGGGCAACGTCATGTAAATGAAATTGGGGCGGCTGTCGATCTTGTACTTCTGATACAGCGCGTAAAGTTTTTCGAGATTCACCACCGGCTCGTAAGACGTCATGCCGAGCGCCATGCCGACAACCAGCGTGCTCTTGCAGCGCCTGCGGCAGAGTCAAGCCCGAGCGCTTCAGCATGTCCTGGAGGATGGCTTTCAGCTTGGCCGGATCGGTGGAATCGAGCACGTAGCAGCGCGGTCCGCGTTTCAGCAGACCAACCGCGTTGTACGCCGATTTGTCCTCGGCCGAACCGCCCATTCCTGCCCAGATCAGAAACCGCAGTGGCGTGCCGTGCGTATCGCGGATGCTCTGGCGGATCTCATCTAGCTCGGCTTCAATGGCCGACGGCCACTCAGGATGCTCCGGCACTTGCCAGCTTAGATTGAATACGCCGTAACTGTTTTTCGTGACGCGGCCCTCACCATTCAACTCCATACCCAATGCGATCAGGGAGTTTTTCGACGGATCGAGATTTTCCAGGCCGTGACGGCGGGCGCGCGTATCAACGGACCGCAGAGATGCCAGCGTGGCTTCGTTCAGAAATTTTTCAGACTGAGGATTTGAGGGGGGCTCGTCGTGGTACAGAGATAAGTGCACCTACCAGATTTATCATAGGTGAGTGATAGCCATGAGACTACGCAGCCTGCTGATTTTCGCTTTGATGATTCCGATGGCCTGCAACAAGCAGTCCAAAGAGGTGCTTCCGCTTACAGTGGATTCTGTCTGGAAGCTCGTGGAGAGCGAGCCGGAAACCAACATCCCAGAAGTAGTGAGCAAGCTCGGATGCAAACAAGCGCGCAGGGCGAGCTATGAAGGACCTGCAAAGCTTACCGTCACTGTTTTTGAAATGACGAGCAGCGCCGGAGCATTCGAGGTGCTGCAGAAATGGCGCATCGAACGTCGCACGGTGCCGCTGCAGAAGGACAAGTACTTCGTGCTCGTGACCGGAGCCAACGATCAGGTGCTGGCGGAATTTGCCAGCGCGTTTGAGAAGGTGTTGTAGCGAATCCTAGTGGGACACGCCGGATTCGCGGCAGACCAGTTCCGACCAGGCAATGGCATCCAGGCTGATTTGGGAAACCGCATCGAAAGACAGACGAAAAGTCAGCCGGGATTGCTCGATCTGTTCCACGTCCGCTTTTTGGCAGGCCAGGCAAAGAGCAAATAGCCGGGAAATAACGTCGTCCGTTTTGCCGCTGCCATCGAGTGCCGCAACTACGTCCAGGGGCAAGCCCAGGCCTGGCAGCAGTTCAGGAAGGGGCCGTCCAATCATGGCATCGAGCATTGAGAACAGGCCCATGAGAAAACAGTCGGCAGAGCGATTCCTCAATCCGCACCGCTCGGCAAGCAGTTCGCAAAGCCGTGCGCGGGTGAGCGATTCCCAAACGAGTTCTGGAGGCTTATCCGAAACCAGGCTGGTCATGGCCGCCAGTGATAGCCATTTGCGAAAATTGTCTTCGCCGAGTGCGACCAGCGCGCGGGTGATAGATTCAATGCGCTGACTCCATCCAAAAGCGGCTGAATTCATATAGCGGAGCAGCTTCTGAGAAAGCGAGACGTCCAGGCGCAGCAGCGCCTCCATGTTTGGGAAATTTAACTCGGGCCGCTGCAGTTCACGAAGGACGCGCAGCAGGTTCAATTTCGTGGCGGGCACCTCTGTAGCGGAGATCACAAGTGGCTTCGCAAAAAAATATCCCTGAAAGTAGCAATAGCCATTGGCTCGCGCCTCTTCAAACTCTTCCTGGGACTCCACCTTTTCGGCCAGCATGCGAATACCGCGGCCTCCATACTTGACGGCCAGTTGCTTGCGCTCTTCGGGAAGTGTGGCGCGGAAATCGACTTTGATGAAATCCGCGATTTTAGTGAGCGGGCTGCATTCGGGCCTGTCCACGAAATCGTCCAAGGCAATCATGTAGCCTCTTTCGGAAAGCTTTTGGCAGTTGGCGATCACTTCCGGATCGGGTGTCACGTCCTCAAGAACTTCGATGACGACCGTCTTTTGAGGCAAGAGCACCGTCGCTTCTTCACTGAGCGATTCCCGCGGGAAATTCATGAACCCCTTGCATTTGCCTAAAATCTGGTCGGACCCGATAGAAAGGAAGGTATTCGCGATCACGCTCGCCGTGGCTGCCACCGGATCTGCGCCATCATAGCGGTTCACCGCGCCGGAGCGAAATAGCAGCTCATAGGCATAGGTCCGCAGGTTTCGGTCGAGGATCGGTTGCCGTCCAACAAAGACATCCATATCAGTCTCATCGGCGGGGATTCGAAATGTCTGGAAAATTCAGCGTGGCTTCACGTGTGGGCGGCGACTGCTGCTCGCACCCGATCAAGGTAGGCCTGTGCCGCTTGCCGAATCGCGCCGCCCTCATGGAAAAGCCACAGCCGGGTTGCGTACGAATCGATTCGGAATTCGCGTCCATAACCGGATAAGCCCTTCGGGCGGTTTTCATAAACATCCTGTAGCAGCACGTGCAATAGCTCATGCACACAGGTGTTGACCGAGAAAAAAGGAATCTGATGGCCATGCGCATAATTCAACGCGATCATGCACAGGTGATAGCCGTCGTACTGGGTGGTCACACCAGCCAGACCCCGGCCGTTGTCCCATTCCATCGGAATGTAATCAGTGATGAAAAAGTTGATCACGCCGTGTTTGAGTTTGGGGAAGACCGGTCTTCCGCCGGGGGATCGTCGGATGGCGAGCGGTTGCTGGGTGGTTTGGAGTTGAATGCCGCAGCGCCGGAAGTCGCGGACAGCCTCCGGCCAGATACTCGATGAAAATTGCTGGAGTTGCTCCGGAGTGCTCTTCGCCCGAGTATCAATCACCTGATGAACTGGCACAACAAGTGGCGCTTGTGATCTGGATGAGACGACTGGAGCCGCCGCTGCTGTCGAAATGAACTCCCGGCGAGTCATCCGAGTTCCCCTCTCAAGTACCCTCAGTCTAACCGGATTTGGCTGCGGGCGCACGGCGTTGCATGGGAGTTTTCGCAGTCGGCGGCGAATTCTCACGCACACGCACGAACTCGTCGTCGGCCTGCTTCCATTTAGCTGCGAGTTCACGGACTCGATCGGGTTGAGCGCCGGCCAGATCCTTTTGTTCGGCGCGATCTTTGCCGAGGTCGTAGAGTTCCCACGGCCCGGATGCGCCGGTTGCGATTCAGCTTCCAATCGCCCGCGCGGATTGCCCGATTGTTGTTGTGGTTGAAATAGAGAAAGTCGCGCTTGACGCTCCCATCCCTGGTAAAGGCGGGAGCAATGCTGCGGCCCGCCAGACCGGGTCCTGAGGGGGCCACGGGTTTGCCACCCGCCAGATCGACCAGCGTAGGCAGAACATCGACAAAGTGACATGGGTCGTGCCGCAACTTCTCGCGATCACTTGATTCCCTTCGGCCAGTTCACAATCAGCGGAGATAGCGATGCCGCCCTCGTTTACCCAGGATTTGTGCAGCCGGAAAGGAGCGTTGGAACAGCTTGACCATCCCGGGCCGAGACCCAGATGTGTGCTCGCGGAACCGGCCGGCGCTGAGGCGTCATGGCCATCGCCGCGGATAAATTGTTCGGAACTGGCGCCGTTGTCCGAGAGGAAAACGACCACGGTGTCGTTGAGCGCGCCCATAGTCTCCACCTGCGCGAGCAGCTTGCCGATCTCCAAATCCATGCGCGTAACCATCGCCGCATGGATCGCCATTTTGGTGCGTTGAAACTTCTTCTGTTCCGGGGTCAGGGTGGACCACGGTACGGCGCGGGCATACTTCTCCCGGGCCGATCTTGGCTATTAGTTCCTCATCGGGTGTATTCCATTTGGTCCACATGTTCGGCTCGAGCGGAGCGAGCGAGCAATTGATGAGACCCATCTGCCGCATGCGCTGCCATTTGCGTTCGCGCGCCGTGTCCCAGCCTTCGCTGAAGCGGTCGTTATACTTGTCGATATCTGCCTGCGGGGCCTGCAGCGGGAAATGCGGGGAGTGGAACGAGGCATAAAGAAAGAAGGGATCTGCCGCGTGCTGGCGTGCGTGCTCCTGAAGAAAGCGCACTCCGTAATCAGCGATGGCAGTCGTGCTGTAGTAGCCCGGCTCGGGTTTAGGGAGCCGCTGGCCATCGAGTTCGTGATGGTTCTGCGTGAAAAACCGGAGTTCGTCCAGCATCGTATAGGAGTGGTCGAAGCCCACACCGCCTTCGCCTGTCACATGCTTCATGTGCCATTTGCCGGTGTGATAGTTGCGGTAGCCGAGCGGTTTCAGGTACTCCGGAATGTAGCGGGTATAATTCGGTATCTTTCCCGGAGTCATCACGTCGCTGGCGGTCTGCTGTGCGTATTGGCCGGTGAGCAGGCAACTGCGCGAAGGGCCGCAGCGGGCCGTTGAATATCCCTGGGTGAAACGAAGACCTCCGGCGGCCAGGCGGTCGAGATTAGGCGTATCGATGTCTCCGCCATAGCAGCGCGCGTCGGAGAATCCCATGTCATCCGCCAGGATGACGAGGAAGTTCGGCTTCCTTGCAGGAGCCGACTGGAGCAGCGGAGCCGCCGCAGTCCCGAGGGCAAGGCGCAGGAAGTCTCGTCGATCCGGCATAGGACTGCTCATGAAATTTTTTTCTCCTACCTAAAGACGAACTCAGCACCCCAGTCTATAGCTGTACTGGTACACGGTCAACAACGCAGCAAATTTTTCTGTTATGGATGAAGCACAGAATCGACTATCTATATGTGGGTCGCAATGGCGGTAGCGGAGCAGCGACGCGGGATGAGTTTTATAAGACGGCTATCACGGAGTTTTGCCGCGCACTCGAGCGTCTGGCTGCAGGCTACGAAGCCGACGCGGAAAAACGTCGCGATCTGCGACAGGAGATCCATTTTCAACTCTGGAGGAGTTTCGAAATCTTTGATGGACGATGTTCTCTGAAGACCTGGACCTTTCGAGTCGCTCACAATACCGCGGTGTCCTATGTGAACCGGGAGCGTCGCAAGAGTGCGCTGTTTGTGAGTCTTGAAGAGATCGAGCGAACTGCTCCCAGCAACGATCGGGAACTGGACATTGACCAGAATAGAGCGCTCGATCAACTTTCGCAGCTCATTCTGAAGCTCAAACCCCTGGACCGGCAGATCATGATTTCGTATTTGGAGGAGATGGACATCGCCAGCATAGCTGACATTACGGGCCTTTCGCCCGCAAATGTCGCGATGAAGATTCACCGGATCAAGAGCATCATTTCACGCCGGTTTATTAAGGAACACCATGCATGATGAGTCGGGAACGAAAGACCTGGGAGCTGTTTGGAGAAACCAACCCGAGGAGAAATTTGCCGTGAACATGCAAAAGCTTGTAAACCGCCGTACGCAGGAACTTCACGCCAGCACGCGTTCGGAGATTATCGTAAGCGTGAGTGCTGCCCTTTTTTTCATGGCCATGCTGGCTTGGCGATTCGGGTTTGCTCAGGACCGCCTTCAGCAAGTTGGGTTATTCCTGCTGGCCGCATGGGTCCTGGTCTCTTTGTACTGGTTTCGTGATCGGATCTGGCGCCAGAACCCTCCCATGGACGCTGTCGCCGCAACGGGCCTGGAATATTACCGAAGAGAGTTGGAACAGCGCCGCGATCACCTGAGAAGTGAATGGCTGTGGCACGGGCCTTTGCTGCTGGCGTGCATGATTCTTGTTGTTACCTTCGTCGGAAAGGTTTCCCCTGGGGCCGAACGCCTTCGAAACGTCTTGCCGTTGGTCATCCTGCTTGGTGTTTGGACCGGAGCCGGCATTCGGCGCCGGCGGCACCAGGCCAAGGAACTGCAGCGAGAGATCGATGAAATCGACCAGCTCTGAACTTACCTCGACTTGCAGTAATAGCGGATTTCGGACGTGTGAGCGGGGCAGCCACAATCACTTCGGTCGCGACCGATCGTGAAGCCAACCATCACGCTCTGCACCTTCTGGTAAGTCGGTTCATCAAGCGGCTCCAACTGATCGCACACCAGTGCCGTCGCCGCCGAGATCCCTGCTTCAAACACGGGTTTATCCCGCGCATACCGCTCGACGCCTTCTGGAAGGGTGGAAGACAGCATCGCGAGAATGAGGATGGCTTGCACGTGGCCTGCTACCTTTGGCTTGTTCGCACGGGCAATTGCAACCCATCTCCAATTTTCGCGAGGCCCGGAATACTCACCGGCATTTTCCCCTGAATCGCAATCTCGCCGAAGAGCGCTTTCACGGCTGCTTGCTCCGCTGTCGGGGCCGTGCTGAACGTCGTGAAGTACGCGGCTACCGTCGGATAACTGCGCAACAGATATGGGTTGCCCAGCGACACGAGTACCACTGGTACTGAACCCTTCAAGAGCCCTTCCATCAGCTTGGGATAGATCCCGCTGAGCCCCATGCCGCCGCGGTACGCAGTGGCAGTGACGAATGTTGTCACAACCGCCGCGGAGCAACTCGCGGCCTTCTGCACCGCATCCTCTATGGCTGCTTCGGGCTGGTTTGGATCCATCGCAAAGAGTTGTGCTTTTGGCACACGCGTTCGGACTTCATCCACAAGCTTGCGGCCGGTTTGCGAATAACGGCTCTCAAACAAAACGAAGTAGCAGGACCCGGCCGGGTTCTGCAGCGGTACGCTGTTGCCGTCATTCTTGAGCAGCGTTACCGCCCGGTCGGCAACCTGCTGCGCCAATTCATTCGCTTCGGGCGAATCGATCTCATCGCTGATCGCTTCCAGATTCACCAGGCGCTTCTTATGCAGGCCGGCGTGAACTTTTGCGGTCAGGATCCGCAACACGCTTTCTTCAATGCGCTTGCGACTCAGGCGCCCCTTCAGGACGGCGTTAGCAACAGCATTCACGGCCTCGTCGGGCTTGGGCGGAATCAGCAACAGGTCGGCTCCGGCTTCCATGGAGCGTACCGCCGCTTCACCTGCTGTGAACTGTTTGGAGAGGCCCTGCATGTCCATCGCGTCGGTGATGATGATGCCGCGGAACTTCAGTTCCTCCCTCAGCAGCTTCGTCAGAATCGCGGAGGAAACAGTGGCGGGAACCTCTTGCGGCTCCAGCGCCGGCACGGCCATATGTGCGGTCATAATGGAATCGACACCGGCCGCAATCGCGGCGCGAAATGGCACGAGTTCAAGCGCGTCCATGCGCTCGCGAGTGGCATCATTGCGCGCCATGCCGATATGCGAATCCATTGCCGTGTCACCGTGTCCAGGGAAGTGCTTTACAGAAACCAGGACGCGGGAATGCGTGCCCGAGTGTGCACCTTCAATGAAGGCCTTCACGTGACTAGCCACGGCTTCAGGATCTTCTCCGTAAGAACGAATGTTAATGATCGGGTTATCCGGATTATTGTTAACATCGGCCACCGGCGCAAAGACCCAATGGAAGCCCATGGCGCGCGCCTCACGTGCAGTGGCCTCACCTTCCATCCGCGATGCGTTGACGTCACCAGCAGCCCCGAATGCCATCAGGTGAGGGAACTTGGTGGTGGAGGCGAGACGCATGGAAGCGCCACGCTCGAAGTCGCCACCGACCAGCAGCGGCGTCTTGGAAATTCGCTGCATTCGATTGATGAAAGCCGCGGTCTCATAGGGCTCCGCATTACGCACGATACCGTTGCTGACGCGGTTCAGCAGAATCAAGCCGCCCACCTTCGTGTCACGCACAAGATGCAGGAAATCGCGCCAGGCTTTTGAACGCGTGTTGGGCGCATCGCCATAGAACGGGATCATGACCAGTTGCGCGATCTGCTCGCGAAGAGTCATGCGCTTCATCCAGGACTGTGCGGTTTGCCGCTCGTGGCGATCGCCTACTGCGACTTCCGGCTTCTTTGGGGCTGGCTTCTTTGCCACTGCCGAAAACAATGGCAGCGCGGTTACGAAGACCGACAGGAAAATCACGCGGAGCTTACGGCGGAGCATTCCTCTAAATATACGCGTAAGCGCGCAAGGACACTACTGGATTTTGCGTTTGGCGCGCGGCGCAGCCTGTGCGGACGTTGGAGGCTTGCGCTGCGCCTTTTTTCGCATCAGACGATTAACAGCCCGCACAAGATGAGTAACTTCGTTCGCGCTCTTTTGTATGACGATGTCAGCACCGGTATTACCCTCAGTGAGGCCAAGCGCATCGGCGATGCCGGACAGCAGTATGACGGGAATGATCTCGTTGTGCTTGCGTACGTGCTTGATCAGTTCGATGCCGTTCATGCGCGGCATCTTATAGCCGGTGACAATCAGATCGAAAGTACCGGCAGCAAAGCATTCGAGCGCCTCCGGGGCGTCGTTCGCGGTGATGATCTTGTAGCCAAGCTCTTCCAGTACGCTTTTACGCGCGGCCAACCCCATACGGTGGTCGTCCACAAGAAGTATTCTGCTGGTCGGGGATGAGGGCAATGAAGTCGAGGCGTGCATGAGACTTCGAAACAGTAACAAAGCGATGACATCTGTGTCAATCGGTCTGTAAGAACTTGGAAAACCGGAGATTATTGTCCTTGACAAGAATCGCGCCGGTCGGCAGTGTCCGGTTATTCGACTTCGCGCGGCGCTGTATAGCCGGCTTTGGCGACCACCTTGTACTTCATCGGCTTGCCCTTCTCATCAACGATGCGCAAAGGTTCGCCTGTGGCCGGATTGACGAGTTCCACTTTGATCTTGCGAAACTTGCCGTCGCGGGTCTGGTTCGTCGGTGAATAGCCTAAGGAGTACTGGTTACGTAGAGCCTCGTGGATCTGTCTGTAGATGCTCGGGAATTCACCGTAGAACCTGGGGAAAAACGACTGACCACCCGTTTCCGAGGCGAACGTCCGCATCTGATTGTCAGCCTGCAGGAAGTCCAGCCGCTGAATAGAGCCCATTGCACCACGCGCGTCGTAGTACTCGCGCAATTGCTGCATCAGTCCGATTGCGTAAATCGGCACACCTGCATTTTGCAGCGCTTTACGCGTCTTATCGAAGGTAAGCTTACTGAATGTGTCGATGCCTGAGGCAATCAGCACGATCGCCTTGCGGCCTTCGATCTCTTCCATGCGCGTAGCTGTATCGACCAAAGCGTCATACAGATTTGATTCGGAATAGGCAGCAATGCGAAGGCGTTGCATGGCCTCCTGGGCCGCTCGCTTGTCAGTCGAGAAGTCTGACAAAATCTCGGGACGCATGTCATACGCCACTACTGCCACGTAGTCATCCGGCTTCAGCGTATCGAGAAATCCATATGACGCTGCAGCGTTTGGTACCAGGTTTCGCTCCAGTAGCTGCTGGAACAGATTGCTGAACTCGATCACAAGGCAAACAGTCATTGGCGCTTCGGTCGTTGCGTAGGTGGAGACCGGTTGTGGAACGTTTTCCTCCAGGATGCGGAAATTGCCCTTAGGGATACCGGGAATGAAGCGGCCCTTTTGATCGAGCACGGCGACGTCTACCGAAACGGTGATGGCGTCACTGCGGAAGGTCGGAGTTCCCGCTGGAAGTTCCGGCTTTCCCTTCTGACCGAATTTGGACGGGATCTTCTCTTCTTTGGCTGGCTCTACGTCTTTCTTGGCGCGGGGGCGAGCCACGGTCTCAGAGGACTCCTTGGTTGGTCCTTGCTGCGCGATTGCGGGGAACCCTGCCAGCAGCGAGAGGCTGGCAACCAGAGAGAGGATCTTCCAACTTTTCATTAACCGCTCCTTCAACACCATCAAGAATAGAGACGAAGCGCTTTTGGGTTCGGTTTCGCCCAGCTCAGTTGACCCAGCGGTCGCGGTCCCGATCCCGCTTCTGCTTACTCATGTAAACCTGGAATTTCCGCTTGGCGCGGGCAAGCCGCCAACGCGTGTAGAAATCGCGCGCTTCTGCCAGCAAATTGACCCCTCGACTGCCCTGCGAACGAAGGTAGGCGTAGCCAAAAATCATGCCGCCCAGGTGGGCAATATGACTTACGCCGCTGCCAGTAGAGCCGAACGTGGACAGAAACGCGATCGCGCCCATGATAAGAACGAAGTACTTCGCCTTGATCGGAAAGAGGAACGAGAAATATACGGTGGTGTCCGGAAAGAGCACGCCGAACGCGAGCAGAAGTCCAAAAATAGCGCCCGAGGCTCCGATCGTGGCAGAATTCAGGTCACCAAACAATAGGTTGCCGACGACCACGCAAATGCCGGCGCCGACGCCACACAGGAAATAGTACTGAAGAAAACGTTTGGTGCCCCACATCCGTTCCAGATCCGCGCCGAACATCCAAAGCGCGAGCATGTTGAACAGAATATGCCAAAAACCCATGGGATCGTGCAGGAACATGTATGTGAACAGTTGCCACACACAAAATAGCTTCACAACCATGCCGGGGACCAGCTTGAAGGGCGAAAACACCTCGCCGAAGCCGAAGCGCACCGCAAAAAAGTAAAGAATAAACAGAGCGAAGTTGACGATCATCAACCACTTCACGCCCTGTGGGACAAAACGCCCTGTGGAGAATCCGCCGAAACCAGATCTGGTGGTGTATCTCATGAGGACTTGCTTTCAGAATAACAGCATTAGGACATCGGGTCATTGAAACTAGCAATTGAATCAATGACCCGATGGCTGAATGACTCAATGAACCTGCCTTCCCCCCATCCAGGTCTTCTCCACCGTCACAGCCTTTGTGGCAGGGTCCACGCGGAACTGGACTACGTCACCGCGATCGCCCGGCTCCAGGCCCCGTTGCCGATTGGCTATTCGACCTGCCCTTGCGGGATTGCGGGTCGCCATTGCGACAGCGTCACGCAAGCTTAGCCCGGCAAGTTGCATCAGTTTCTCGACGCCTCGATGCATGAGGAGCGCCGAACCTGCCAGGCGGTCGCCGTCTCGCAGGCGCACGCTGCCATCCGGGTGCAGTTGCACCTCGACTTCTCCGAGCATGTAGGGTCCCGGCGCGCAACCGGCCGGCATTACAGCGTCAGTGACCAGCACTGCGTGTTCAATGCCCTTAGCGCGAAGGGCCACCTTAATGAACGACCCCGGCAGGTGAATGCCATCCACGATGAAGCTGGCGGTCAGGCGGTCTTCAGCGAGTTGCTCCCAGATGTAGTTGGGGTGCCTCGCCATGACCGAATGCGCTCCGTTACCGAGGTGTGTCGACATCGTTGCACCGGCGCTCACCGCTTCAGCAATCTGTTGCGCGTTGGCGCTCGTGTGACCGATGCTGGCAACGACCCCCTCGCGCACAATCGCTTCAATGAACTTGGGCGCTTCAGGCCATTCGGGCGAGAGCGTCACGATGCGTACATGCCCATCGGCGGCATCTTGCCAGCGGCGATACTCTTCGATATCGGGCTTGCGAACCCAGCGTTTGGGATGGGCGCCGCGCGGGCCGTCTTCCGCTGAGATAAATGGACCCTCGACGTGAAAGCCCTCAATCGCCGGACCCTCCGGCAGCGTCGTTTTGGCCGCGTTCAGATTTCGCAGCGATCCCGCGATCTCGTCCGGACCGCCTGTAATGACGGTGGGATAAAAGCGAGTCACTCCAGTAGCGAAGATGTCCCGGATGGAGCGCGCGATTTCTTCGTGCGCCGAGTGCGGGTCATTGTAGTCGACTCCCGCAAAACCATTCACCTGAATATCGATGAAGCCGGGGGCGACAAACGGAAGATCCGTGACCTTACCTAAGACTGGGTCCACGGAATTGATGGCGGCGCCAAAGCGGATCTCGATGGCGTCGCCGGTCGCGGCATTGATGCCGGAACATGAAGATGAGTCAGAACAATTCACAGGCATTTTGTTTTATACACAGAATTAGCACAGGTGGAAATCTGTAAGCTACTGAAAGCAAGCGAGAATAAAGCTGTTGAAATGACCTTGGAAAAGCCATTTTTCAATGGCGCGAGATGGCTCGTGGTTGTTAGAACAGTAGGCAGATCCCCTGCAGGTGCGGGTCGGTGAGTAATCTCGGGGGAGGTGATTGCCGGGTCGCATCTGCGGATCGAAAAAGCAGTTTTGTGAAAGGGGACGCGCTCTGGCGCGACCCTTTCCCCGCAGGCTCCCTGGCTGCCGATAGGTGCTGAAAAGCCCAGACAGCCAGGGAGCATCTTCATTTTCCAAACTCCATTGCAGTGCGCTTACGCAACCACAGGCGCATTCACCATTGTCAGCCAGCCGAACTTGTCCGGTTTGCTGCCGTTCAGAATCCCGAAGAACTCATGCTGCAGCAGTTCGGTGATTGGACCGCGCTTCCCCGCCCCAACCGGAATGCGATCCACCGAACGAACCGGTGTGATCTCAGCCGCAGTGCCGGTGAAGAAAACTTCGTCGGCGATGTAAAGCAGTTCACGCGGGACAAGAGCTTCTACGACTGGAATCCCGAGCGACTCGGCCAGTTTGACGACGCTATCGCGCGTGATACCCGGAAGCACTGAAGCACCCAACGGCGGGGTCAGCATCTTGCCATCGCGGATGACGAAGATATTCTCGCCGGAACCTTCGCTGATGTAGCCTGCGGCATCGAGTGCGATGCCTTCGGCATATCCATTGACTTGCGCTTCCATGCGGATCAATTGCGAATTCAGATAATTTCCGCCGGCCTTGGAGAGGGCGGGCAACGTGTTGGGCGCGATACGCGACCAACTCGAAATGCAGACATCGACACCCTGCGCCAGCGCTTCTTCGCCAAGGTATTTGCCCCATGCCCAGCACGCGATGAAAACTTCGACCGGATTGTTGCCTGGATGCACACCCATTTCGCCGTAACCGCGCAGCACGATAGGACGGACATAGCAGCTATCAAGGTTGTTGACGCGTACGAGTTCTACGATTGCCCCGCTAAGCTGCTCGATCGAGTACCCAACCGGCATGCGATAAATCTTCGCGGAGTCTTCCATACGGCGTACATGCTCGCGAAGGCGGAAAATCGCTGGGCCGGATGCTGTGGCATAGCATCGGATTCCCTCGAACACACTGCTTCCATAACTCACGACATGGGACAGGATGTGTATTTTCGCATCCTCCCACTTGATGAACTGGCCGTTATGCCAGATTTTTTCGGTAGGCGTCAACATGTGGACAATTATATCCCAGCGCGCGGGCCTGATAAATTTTGCTCATCCAGTCATAAAATAAAGAATGAGGTGCCCCACAATGCGCAAGTCTTTCCAAGTTTGTCTGCTGAGTCTGGCCCTGCTGATAGCGGCCTTTGGCCAAGGGCCGAAACAGCTCAAGCCAGGCTTTAATTTGTTCACGCCTGAGCAGGACGTCCAGTTGGGAAAGGAAGCAGCTGCCCAAATCAACAAAGAGTTGCCAGTGGTGCAGAATGAAGCGCTTACGAGCTACGTGACGCGCATTGCATCGAAGGTCTGGACGCGCCCGGAAGCTGGTAAGTATCCGTACAGCATTCGGGTGGTGAACGACAAATCGATCAACGCTTTTGCGCTGCCCGGCGGACCGATGTTCGTGCATACGGGCCTGATCCTGGCGGCGGACAATGAGGCGCAGATCGCGGGCGTGTTCGCGCATGAGATTTCACACGTGGCCTTGCGGCACGGCACCAATCAGGCATCTAAATCGAGTCTGCTGCAATTACCGGCCGCGCTGGCCGGCGGTGCAGTCGGCAACGGCTCGATTCTGGGCCAACTCGCGCAGATGGGCATCGGCTTGGGCGCAAATTCGCTACTGCTGAAGTACTCGCGCGGCGCCGAACACGATGCGGATTTATTGGGTACGCGAATGATGGCGGGCGCCGGATACGACCCGATTGAAATGGCGCGTTTTTTTGAAAAACTCAAAGGTGAAGGTGGCACGTCCAAGGCTATGCAGTTCTTTTCCGATCACCCGGATCCAGGTAATCGCGTGAAATCGGTGGAGGAAGAAATCCGCTATCTGCGCGCACGCCCGAATGCGTCGCTGGGGAATCCTGAGGAACTTCGCAAAATGCAGGATGTCGTGCGCAGCCTGCCGGAGCCGCCGAAGCGCGCGGTGCAACAGCAAAAAGGACAAGCACGCTAGACGGGCCGGCTACAAACCAGCTTTCACGGCGCAGCGCGCACGTGCGAGCGCGGTCGCGCTAGTCTGGTAGAAATCATATGCCGCGTAGGATTCAGAAAAGTGTGCAGGCGGGGGTAGCTGTAGCCAAGCCCCCAAAATCAAAAATTATTGCGTCCGCGGCAGCCCCGGCGCGTAGCCTGAACGATCCACAGCTTTTCATCAACAGGGAGCTTAGTCTGCTCTCGTTTCAGCGCCGCGTTCTGGAAGAGGCGCTGGACGAAACGAACCCTCTGCTGGAACGAGCGAAGTTTCTCGCAATTCTCGGATCCAATCTCTCCGAATTCTGCATGGTGCGTGTAGCTGGGCTTGTTGCGCAACAGGAGGCCGGCATCGTGGAGTTTGGACCCGATGGCCTAAGTCCTGCGGCGCAGTTACAGGCGATCCGGCGTGAAGTCAAAGTGTTATTCAATGACGCGCACGAATGCTTGCGGAATAAGTTGCTGCCTGCCTTAGAGAAGCAAGGCGTCCACATTCTGGACTACGCGACCCTCGATGAGAAACAACTTACAACAATCAATAACTACTTCATGGAGACAGTATTCCCCGTACTGACTCCGCTTGCTTTCGATCCGGGCCGGCCGTTTCCTCACATCTCCAATCTAAGTCTCAATCTGGCTGTGCTGATTCGCGACCATCTTGGAGTACAGCACTTTGCCCGAATTAAGGTTCCTGACACCCTGCCGCAACTCGTGCCGGCTTCCAAGAAGGCGAGGACGCGCAAGAATCATCAGCCATCCGACGATTCGTTCGTTTGGCTGGAACAGGTGATTGCGGCAAATCTTTCAGTGCTGTTTCCGGGTATGGAGGTGATCGAGGCCTATCCGTTCCATGTCACCCGGGATTCCGACATGGCCATCCGTGAACTCGAGGCTGAGGATCTGCTGGAAACCGTCGAAGAAGGCGTCAGGCAGCGCCGATTCGGCAGCGTCGTTCGCCTCAAAGTGAACCCCCAGATGCCGGCGGAAACGCTTGAGATCCTGAAGAACAACCTTGAAGTGGAATCGGGCGCCGTTTATCGCGTCAAAGGACCGCTGGGGCTGAGCCGGTTAATGGCGCTGTATGCCGTTGATCGTCCGGATCTGAAAGAAAAATCGTTCGTCCCCGCCGTGCCCGCCGCAATCGGGCAGGCCTCCGAAGATGACGACATCTTCTCGATCATCCGCAGGCAGGACGTGCTACTGCACCATCCCTTCGACTCCTTCCAGCCAGTAGTCGATTTCCTGCGCAAGGCTGCACGCGATCCGAACGTATTGGCAATCAAGATGGTGCTGTATCGCGTCGGGCGCAATGCACCGGTGGTCGAAGCACTGCTCGAGGCACTCGAAGAAGGCAAGCAGGTCGCGGTGCTGGTCGAGTTGAAAGCGCGCTTCGACGAGGAGAGCAACATCGAATGGGCGCCGCGCGCTGGAGCGTGAGGGCGTGCACGTTGTGTACGGTCTTCTCGGGCTAAAGACTCACGCCAAGTGGCGATGGTGGTGCGCCGCGAGGGCGACGGCGATCCGGCGTTACATCCATCTGGCCACCGGCAACTACAACGCCCAGACCGCGCACCTTTACACGGATCTGGGATGTTCACCTGCGACCAGGAGATTGGCGCGGACGTCACGGATCTGTTCAATTATCTGACTGGATATTCGCGAAGAGCGACTATCGCAAGCTGCTGGTCGCGCCAGTAAATCTGCGCCAGCGCTTCGAGCGGCTGATCCAGCGGGAAATCGACGTCGCACGACAAAGGGCGGCCGGGCCACCTGATCTTCAAGATGAACGCGCTGGTCGATCCGCCGATCATCCGCCTGCTGTACTCGCGCGTCGCAGGCCGGAGTGAAGGTCGATCTGTTGGTGCGGGGCATCTGCTGCCTTGTGCCAGGCGTGCCGGGCGTCAGCGAGAACATTACGGTGACCAGCATCGTCGGCCGCTTCCTGGAGCACAGCCGTATTTTCTATTTCCACAACGGCGGCACAGAGGAGATCTACCTCGGCAGCGCCGACCTCATGCCGCGCAACATCAACAGGCGTGTAGAGGTGCTCTTCCCTGTTAGCGATCCAAAAATTGCAGAGCGCGTGCGCGATGAGATCCTGGGTGCGTACCTGGCGGATAACGTAAAAGCACGCCGGATGAATCCGGATGGTTCCTACACGCGCAAAAAGCCGGGACCCAACAAGCAGCCACTGAACGCTCAGGCTTCGCTGATTAAGGGCGGGAAGCCGCCGGAGCGCAAGAACGGCAAGGCACGCCGTCACTTCGATGACTGAGACTAAAGTGGTGTCGCGCAATACACGTCAGCGCCGCGCCATTCGACAGGCATTTGAACAGGCGGGACGTCCCCTGGCTCCCGAAGAGGCGCTCGCGGCCGCGCAGGACGAACACGCTGGGCTTGGGATCGCCACGGTCTATCGCACGATCCGAACGGCCATGGAAGAGGGCTGGCTGGTCCCAGTGGAGTTGCCCGGCGCCGCGGCGCGCTACGAGCTTGCAGGCAAGAAGCACCATCACCACTTTCACTGCCGCGCTTGCGGGAAGGTGTTTGAAATCGATGGCTGCGTCGAGAACCTGATCAGCCTGATACCCGCTGGCTTTCGCGTGACCGATCACGATGTGTTGCTGTACGGGTATTGCGCGGAGTGCGGACCGGCCAAATAGAACGCGCTCCCAGTGCTTAAGGAGCGAAATAGCCCTGCCGCCAGGTGGCGCGTACCTCTCTTATCTCCGGGGCTTGCACTTCGATCCGCACCTTATGGTAACGACCATCGTTCTGTGAGTGGTTGGAGAAGTAGCTGATCACGTACTCGTTTCGGATCTGAAGGCTGAGTTGTTCCATGGCGGCAGGCAGATCCGCCAGTCTGTGGACCCAGACCACTCGCCCACCTGTCTCGTCTGCAAGCTTTTGGAGATAACGAGGGCGCTCGAACAGGCCAATTGTCCAGACGCGAACATCCACTTCGCGCAAAATGGAGAGCAATTCGGTTTCCGAGAAGCGGCTGTTGTTGTCACCTCCATCCGACAGCACGAGCAAGATTCGCCGCGGGTTGGATGCGCGGCGCATCTGCCCGAGTGAAAGCCATATGCCATCGATCATGGCGGTGCGGCCGAAGGGACGAACACCGGTCAACGCCTGGAATATTTCGTCGCTATTGCCCGTCCATCGCGTCAAGAGGTCTACGCGCTCGCCGAAGCAGACGAGCGAAAATTCGTCGCCGCGAACAGACGTCTCAAAGAATTGCTTGACTGCGGCACGGGAAGCATTGATGCGGGATCGCATGCTCAAACTGGTGTCGAAAACAATGCCTGCGGAAACCGGGCCATCCGACATCGACAAAGCAGTAACCTGCTGCTCCACGTCGTCTTCAAAAACCCGGAAAGCGGTTTTCCCCAGGCCCATGACAGGGTGGTCACGCATGTCCGTAACTGTGACTGGAACCTGGATCAGATTTACTTCAAGTCGGAACGTGGAGCGCGGATTCGAAGCGGCTGCCATGGGTACGCGGGGGCTTATAGAGACTCTCGGTGCGGGATCGGCGGATTGGCAGTTAGCAACACTTCCAAGCAACGAACCGAAAAGCAAAAGAGAAAGACGAAGATCTGGACGAAACATATACTGATATCTACAAGAGCATACAGTATATTCCCTCGGCGCTTACTTGCGCAGGTTTGCGAGGCGGAACGGACCGGCTTCGAAGAGCCATTTTGGTTGTTGGGCGCGGGCGGTTCGGCTAAAGATTTCAACCAGTCCGGTCAGGCTGATGCCGGCGTCGCCGGGCGATGTGATTTGCGCCTTGCGATCATCCATGCGCAGTTCCAACCGAAGCCAGAAATCGCGGTCGGGAGCAAGGCCGTCAATCGCGAGTGGCAGGTTGTCAACACACCAGGTCTCGGCTGCACTCACTCCGAGTCGGGAAACGCTGCGCCGCGACGGAAGCGCGCGCGTGATAGCAAATTTCTCTTCCCACAAGTCGTAGCTGATAACAAAACGCCCGGCCGCACGACGGAAGGTTTGCGTTTTCGCATCGGTCAGCAGCAATAATTGCAGGTCGGCCGTGACCATGCCGCCATCACGCAAGCGATCGAGCGCCTTGCCCTGCAGAAAGTGAAGATTTGGTGCAGCAGCAACGAGTCCTTCGCTATTCAGATGGACGTTCAGATCTCCGCCAAACGCAGTCCCGCCTGCAAGGCCGAGGATGGCCAGGCAGCGCAGCAGCGTTCGTCGGGGGACCTGCTCTTTCATTAGAAGGTGAGTCCTGCATAGAAGACCGGATCCGCGCGTCCTTCACGGAGCGGGAAAGCGACCGCCAGCAAAAAGCCTCCCTTCTTTAAACCCACGCCCGCCGAGTGTTTCTGCCCGGCAGTCTGCCCGTTGTCCCAAATGGCTCCGGTGTCGTAGAAGACGCGCAGGATCCTATACCGATAGTCGGCCGATCCGCTCACAACGCTGTCGCCGCCGAGCGGATCCAGGTCGTGCTTGTTCCAACCGCGCAGGGCCCTCGAATTGCCCAAAACAAAGCGTTCGTTGAGCGGGGCCCTGCCAGTCAGACGTCCCGCCATAAAGCTAAGCACCATCTGCTGGCGCCCGTGTTCAACATTGTAAGACGCATACCAGTTGTGTCTGGCATACACGTAATCACTGCCAAAAAGATTGGTGGCCGCGTGCAGTTCGTATCCTGCTACCAGGGTTTTCCTGTTATGGTCCGAACCCTCCCAATTCCGTGAGTAGCGCAGAGAATTTACTACGGAATTGGCAGCCTCGGTCCGCGCGGCCGGGTATTGCATCTCATAGCTCTGAAGGCTGGCGCCAACGCTCAAGGTTAGCGGGGCCAGCAGTGTGAGCGTCAATGTCGGTTGTATGTTCGTGCGGCTGCGATAGGTCCCGGGTACATCGCGCTGTGCCGCAATTGGGTTCTCTGTCAACGGGCTCCACTGGTTATGGAAATTTTCATAATCGAACACGAATCGCACGCGCTTTGAGCCTAGGTTTGCGCGGCGGTAGGCGGCGCGGATACCGGAGTAACGCTCCAGTAACTCGTCCCCATCGCTGACCAGGCCGAAAGCGAACTCGTTACCCGCCACTTCGATGGCTGTTTCGCCTTCCGCCGTCCAGCCTTGCTTGCTGTGGAAGAGGAACTTGGTCACCCTCGTGTTCAGGCTGACGCTGCGGGTGCGCGTGTCAAAAACTACCTTCACGTGTTCGGGCGCATCGCCACGTTGCATCTTCGCCGAAACGCTTTTGATCTTCAACTCTTCTGCTATGCGCTTACCCAGCGTGTTCAGCGTTTCGTTGTCTACCTTGGTGCCGACCAAGTTGTGTAGCTCTTCCTGCAGCGCGTTGCTGAGGCGCGCTGTCTTCGACACAGGATCCAGCTCAACGCTTTCGACGGTGTAGCGCGAGTTGACGTTCTCGTCCTGGTTCTGATCGCAGAAAGCCGGCAGCACCGGCCAGAGCAGAGTCGCAGCTAACAGCAAGCGTTTCATACGCAGCTGAGAATGCAATTCACCAGCCAAATCGTAAATAACTGTAATCGCAAGAGATAATCATCCAAAGAGTGTGGTGTGAGCTTCACGGTGTGCTCGCGGCCTTCTGGAAGTCGTCGTCTCTCGCTGCCGTTTATCTGAGTGGGGTTCGTGCAGCCATTCCCTTAGCACAGGAACAGCTTGACGTCATGCTGCGCCTGATCGCGGCGTGCGAGGTCCCCGTTGAGCGAATACTCGATCTGGGGTGCGGTGACGGAGTGCTTTCGGCGGCCATTCTGCAGAATTATCCAAACGCCCAGGCTGTGCCTGGATTATTCCCTGCCCGGCTGGGTACAACACATGGAAGCATGGAGCCCGTTCGACGTGGTTGTGTCCGGCTACTCGATTCACCACCATGAAGATTTTTGAACTGGCAGTATTCGGGGGACGGCGGCCGTAGACGCAGATCGGGCCGACCTCTCGGCCGGCCCGTCTCAGATACAAAGATTACTTTACTTCGAGAATGTCTTTTTCTTTCGCCTTGACGGCCTGATCCAGACGGCTCATCACGCCGTCGGTGAGCTTCTGGGTCTCTTCCAGCGCACGCCGCTCGTCATCTTCACTGATCAGCTTGTCTTTGAGCAACTTCTTGAGCGACTCGTTGGCATCGCGACGGATGTTGCGAATTGCAACCCGGTGATCCTCCGCCACGCCATGCAATTTCTTGACGAATTCCTTGCGGCGTTCTTCAGTGAGAGCAGGAATCGGGACCCGGATCAGCTTTCCGTCGTTCGCCGGATTCAGTCCGAGGTCAGAAGTGCGGATCGCTTTCTCAATCGCGTTGATGACACTGGAATCCCAGGGCTGAATGGTCACCATCGAGGGTTCCGGAACGTGCAGGGTTCCCACCTGGCTCAGAGGAGTCGGAGTGCCATAGTAGTCCACTCGGATATTATCGAAGAGGCCGATCGAGGCGCGGCCTGTCCGAATATGAGCCATGTCATGTTGAAGGTCTGTAATCACCTTCTCCATGCGTGTTTTCGCATTCGCTGTAACGTCTTTTACGCTTTGAAATGTGCTGTTCGGTGCTTCTGGTTTCATTTTGTTCTCCAGTAACAAATCGCTTCGCGGCGCCGCTCTAGCGACCGGGCGCCTAATGAATCAATGTGCCGATCGGTTCACCCATCACCATTCGCATTATATTGCCGTTCACGTTCAAATTGAAAACGATCACCGGCAAATTGTTATCGCGGCACATGGCGATAGCGGAGGCATCCATCACCTTGAGCGCCTTCGATAGCACGTCCTGATAGGAGATCTCAGGGTACAGTACGGCATTTTCGCACTTCAGCGGATCTTTATCGAAAACGCCATCGACGCGCGTGGCTTTGGCCATGACCTCCGCGTGCATTTCAAGCGCGCGCAAAGTAGCGCCGGTATCGGTTGAGAAGTAGGGGTTGGAGGTGCCAGCCGCGCAGATCACAATGCGGCCCTTATCCAGGTGGCGAATGGCACGGCGCCGGATGTACGGCTCGCAGACCTGGTTCATCTGGATCGCACTCATCACACGCGTGGGAACACCGATCTGCTCAAGTTGATCCTGTAGAGCGAGGGAATTGATCACCGTCGCGAGCATGCCCATGTGGTCTGCCGTGACGCGATCCATGTTCCTGGCCGCGGCAGCAACGCCGCGAAAGAAATTGCCACCCCCGACTACAAGGCCAATCTGTACGCCGGTCTGGGCCACTTCAGCCACTTCCGTAGCCAGCAACCGCATGCGCTCCGGATCGATGCCAAAATTATTCTGCCCGGCCATCACTTCACCGGAAAGCTTTAGTAGTATCCGCTTGTATTTAGCCATGGAACAATCGAGCAATCGGCAAACGGGTGATCGGTCCGGCGCACTCAGCGCACCGTGACGATCACCCGTTCACTTACAACTACGGATTTTACTCTCCCTGCGGTTCTGCTGCTGCGGCCGGGGCGCTGTCACCCACCTTGAAGCGCACGAAGCGGTTCACGGTGATGTTTTCCTTGATGGTTGCGATTTTGGTCGCAATCATCTGACCGATGGTGACTGAGTTTTCCTTCACGAACGGCTGCTCGTACAGGCAGACCTCCTCGTAGTACTTGGAGAGGCGGCCTTCGACAACCTTGTCGACAATTTTCTCGGGTTTGCCTTCGGCGAGGGCGCGTGCGCGCTGAATATCCTTTTCTTTCTCGATGGCTTCCGGAGTGACGTCTTCCTTGCGCAGGAACTGCGGATCGGCCGCGGCTACCTGCATGGCGATGTCATGCACCAACTGCTGAAAATCTTCGGTGCGCGCCACAAAATCGGATTCGCAATTCACTTCAACCATTACGCCAAGCTGGGAGCCGGGGTGGATGTAAGTGCCGATCATGCCGGCCTTGGTGGCGCGGCCAGCCTTCTTCGCAGCCGATGAGAGACCACGCTTGCGGAGAACGACTTCGGCTTCAGCCAGGTCGCCCTTGGCCTCTACCAGTGCACTCTTGCATTCCATCATTCCGGCGCTGGTGCGCTCACGGAGTTCTTTAACGAGTTGTGCGGTGATTTCCGCCATAGTGATAATCCTGAGTTTTTGAAGATGATGACCGTGCCGTGCGGGCGCGGGATGAGTACGCGTTTAAAACCGTGCGGAAGTCAAGACTCCCGCACGGTTCGGAAATGACAATAAGCTATTCGCCAGGAGCTGCTGCAGGCGCCGCTTCGTGTTCCACACTCTTACGAGGCGCGGCAGCGGGCGGCAGTATCTCTTCGGGCGTAAGGCTTTCCTGCATGATCTGTTGTGCAAACTGCGGATCCATATACTGCGTGTGCTCCGGGATGTCTTCCATCGGAGTCTCGTCGCTCACGATCTTCTCCGCAGCAAATTCCTGCTCCGTTGCGAGTGCACGGCCTTCAATCACGGCTTCTGAGATCTTGTTCGTGAACAGACGAATGGCGCGGAGTGCGTCGTCGTTACCCGGAATCACGGCATCCACTACATCGGGATCGCAATTCGTATCGACAACGGCCACCACGGGGATGCCTAGTTTGCGGGCTTCAGCGACTGCGATGGATTCCTTGTTCGAATCCACGACGAAGAGCAAGTCAGGCAATCCGGCCATTTCGCGGATGCCAGCCAGATTCTGCTGCAGGTGCTTTCTTTCGCGCTCCAGGCGACCAATTTCTTTCTTGGCGCGACCGGCGTATTGGGTCTCTTCCGCCATCTGATCAAGCTCTTTAAGGCGCTTGATGGATTTTTGGACCGTGGTCATGTTCGTCAGCAAGCCACCCAGCCAGCGCTGGTTCACGTAGTACTGGCCGCAGCGCGTTGCCTCTTCAGCAATCGCTTCCTGCGCCTGGCGCTTGGTTCCGACAAACAGGACGGTTTTGCCCTGTGCGGCCATTTCACCAACGAAGCGCATAGCGTCTTTGAAGAGTTTCAAAGTCTTCTGCAGGTCGATGATGTAAATACCGTTACGTTCGCCAAAGATGTATTCTTTCATCTTTGGATTCCAGCGCTTGGTCTGGTGCCCGAAGTGAACGCCAGCTTCGAGCAATTCTTTCATTGAAATTGACGGCAAACTGCCTCCTGATACGATTTAGTTGGTTGATAAGAGTCAACGACGCGCGGCCCAAAGCGAGATTTGCGCGCCGGACATGACTGAGAGAGAAAACCTGATGGGGCGGTGCCTTGCTTGCGCAGGCGGCCTTGCGGCTGCCGAGCGCTAACCTGCCGGACAAGCCGGCGCGGGCCGTAAAGACCCGCCCCACACGAAGATTAACGTTTGGAGAACTGGAAGCGGCTGCGGGCGCCCTTCTGACCATACTTCTTGCGCTCGTGAGCGCGCGGATCGCGCGTCAGAAAGCCCAGTTCTTTGAGCTTCCCTCGAAGCTCAGAATTAAATTCCACCAGTGCGCGGGCAATTCCAAGGCGGGCAGCGCCAGCCTGGCCAGTGAATCCACCACCGTTCGTTAACACGAGCACGTCGAACTTGTCGGCGGTCTCAGTGGCGAGCAGCGGCTGCTTCACAACCGCACGAGAAGTCTCGGTTGTAAAGTACTGGTCGAATTCTTTGCCGTTGACCGTAACGGCCCCTTTACCGGGGCGGAGAAAAATCCGTGCCACCGCGGTTTTGCGGCGGCCCGTTCCCAAATACTGTACTAAGCTAGCAGGCACTCAAAATCCTCTCGTTCGTTACTTAAATCGCCAGAGCCCGCGCCACCGGCTTTTGCGCCTGGTGCGGATGCTTATCTCCAGCATATACCTTTAATTTCCGGACCATCTGCTTGCCCAGTTTGCTTTTGGGCAGCATGCCGGCAATCGCCAGTTCCACCATCCGCTGGGGCCGCGTGGCGCGCATCTTCTTTGCGCCCACTTCCTTCAGCCCGCCCGGATACCCGGTGTGGTGACGATAAAGTTTTTGGTCTTCTTTGTGTCCGGTTAGACGAACCTTTGCAGCGTTGATGATAACGACGTGATCGCCGGTGTCCATGAACGGCGCATAGGTAGGTTTGTGCTTGCCCATCAAAATGAGGGCAGCTTCGGAAGCGATTCGCCCGAGCACAACGTTCTCGGCATCGATAACATGCCAACTACGCGCGATGGCGTCCTTGGACAGAAATTCGGTTTTCATTAGACAGACTCTCTCCGTACTGGCCTTGCAAATTACTTAGGATACCGGAGCACACGGCTCCCTGTCAAATTCGTGGCGGTGTAATTGCAAGCAATTCAGGGGTTTGGAGCATCAGCGAGGGTGTGTCGGGACCCGGGATGAACCCGGGTCCCAGAACTTGCTACCAGCGTTGACTTCCACCCCGGCCGCCACCCACCGCCACCTCCGCGTCCCGCACCGCCGCCGCTGGCCCGGTAAGCCGCCACCGGCGCCGCCGGTACCAGCCGGACGCGCTTCGTTGATCACCAGGTTGCGCCCCATCATTTCTTTCCCGTTGCACATCCTGATGGCCATGTCCGCCTGCTCATTGTTATTGATTTCCACAAAGCCGAATCCACGTGGTTCACCGGAGAAACGGTCGCGGATGAGATTGACACTATCTACGATTATTCCAGACTGGGCGAACCAGTTCTGAAGATCGTCTTCGGTCGATTGGAACGGTAGGTTCCCAATGTAAAGTTTCATCTTTCGCTCCATGTTCACCGCCCGCAGTCCGACCTGACGGGCAAATACGCTAACATGAGGGGCAATCTCCGGCAAGTCTTTTAGCAGGGACCAGTTCACCGAGGCGAGTCAAAAACGTCCGAACCTTGTTTGTATACTCTTCACCAAAGCGGTTCAAGGTCAAAGCTTGTGATTTCCGGTACTTCCGGGGCTTTTTACAGCACCCGACAACTGCTCCGATCCACCTCCTCACGCCTGAGTAAGTGTTAGTTGAAGTATTTATACACCGAATTATCGCTCGGTGCAACAAATCTTCGTAGTCAATTTCAAATACACTTTCCAGACGCACACGGGTAAGATCATGCGCGGCAACCCTTCGTTTCGGAATTTTCCCGGTTCAAACCTTTCCGATAACCGGGCATGAATTACGGAATGGCGTACAATAATAAGTTCGAGTGACGGTGCGGGGTGCGTTGCGCGCGATCGACTCTGGTTGAGTTAAGGAGCAATCATAATGGAACCAAAAGGTGACATCGCTTTGATCGGTTTGGCCGTCATGGGCCAGAACCTGATCCTGAACATGGCTGACCACGGGTACAAAGTTGTAGCGTACAACCGCACGGTCTCCAAAGTGGACGAATTTCTTGAAGGAGCAGCAAAGGGACACGAGAACGTCCTCGGCGCAAAATCGATCGAGGAAATGATCGGCATGCTCAAGGGACCGCGCAAAATCATGCTGATGGTTAAGGCCGGCAAAGCGGTGGACGACTTCATCGAACTGCTGCTGCCGCACCTCGAACCCGGCGACCTGATTATCGACGGCGGCAACTCGCACTTCCCCGACACGATTCGCCGCACGAAGTACCTCGAAAGCAAAGGCATGCTTTACATCGGCACGGGCGTCAGCGGCGGTGAGGAGGGCGCACGTTTCGGCCCCTCCATCATGCCCGGCGGCAGCGTGGCCGCATGGCCGCTAGTGAAGGAGATCTTCCAGGCTATTTCCGCGAAAACGCCGGACGGCGAGCCATGTTGCGACTGGATTGGTGAAGGCGGCGCGGGCCACTTCGTCAAGATGGTTCACAACGGCATCGAGTACGGCGACATGCAGTTGATCTGCGAAGCGTACCAGTTGATGAAGCAGGGCGCGGGCCTCAGCAATGACGAGATGCACGAAGCCTTCGCCGAATGGAACAAGGGCGAACTCGACAGCTATCTGATCGAAATCACGCGCGACATTCTGGCCGTCAAGGATGAGGACGGCGGCTACGTCGTGGACAAGATTCTCGACACCGCGGGACAGAAGGGCACCGGCAAGTGGACCGCCGTGACCTCGCTTGATCACGGCATGCCGCTGACGCTGATTGCCGAAGCCGTGTATGCCCGCTGCCTGAGCGCCATGAAGGACGCGCGCGTCGCTGCCTCAAAGGTGCTGACGGGTCCGACAGGCAAGTATCAAGGCGACAAGCAGGCGTTCGTCGAAGACATCCGCCAGGCGCTGCTCGCTTCCAAGCTCGTGAGCTATGCACAGGGCTTCATGCTGATGCAGGATGCCTCCAAGGAATACAAGTGGAACCTGAACTACGGCGGCGTCGCGATGGTGTGGCGCGGCGGTTGCATCATCCGCTCGGCATTCCTGGGCGATATCAAGAAGGCCTTCGATAAAGATCCCAACCTGGCCAACCTGCTGCTCGACGATTACTTCAAGGGCGTGATTCTGCGGCTGCCAGGAAGCATGGCGGCGCGTTGTCATCAAGGCGATCGAACTCGGCGTTCCGGTGCCGGCATTCACGACCGCGCTGGCATTCTTCGACGGCTACCGCAGTGAGCGGCTGCCCGCGAACCTGCTGCAGGCGCAGCGCGATTACTTCGGTGCGCACACTTACGAGCGTATCGACAAGCCGCGCGGCGAATACTTCCACACGAACTGGACTGGCAAGGGCGGCGCATGTTTCGGCCAGCACCTACACTGTTTAACTAACGAAACTGGAGAACTTGAATGAAATACGGTCTTAATATTCGTCAGGAAGGCGCACTGGACTTTGTTTCGGTCGGTGCGCTGGTCCACCGGCTGGATCCGGGCATCATCCCGTTCCGCAAAGCGACCGAATGCCAGATTCACGTGAGCGGCGGTGAGTTCAACTGTGCCGCGAATCTGGCGGATTGCTTCCGCCTGAATACGGGCGTCGCCACCGCGATGGTCGATTATCCGATCGGCGATCTGATTGCCGAACGCGTCCGCGCAATGGGCGTGAAGCCCTTCTACAAGCAGTTCAAGCACAACGGCGTGAACGGTCCGAACATGGCGACGGTATATAGCGATCGCGGCCAGGGTTCGCGCGCGCCCGTCGTGTTCTACAACCGCTGCAACGAAGCCGCCGCGCAACTGAACGCGGGCGATTTCGATTGGGCCGAAAATCTTCGCGGGCGGCGTGCGCTGGTTCCACAGCGGCGGCATCTTCGCGGCTCTGTCCGAAACCACAGGCGAAGTGATCATCGAAGGCATGAAGGCCGCCAAGGCTGCCGGAGCCATCACCTCGTTCGACCTGAACTATCGTGCAAAGCTCTGGAACATCTGGGGCGGGCACAAGAAGGCCGTCGAAGTGATCGCGCGCATCGTCGAGAACGTCGATGTTCTCGTCGGCAACGAAGAGGATCTGCAGATGGGCCTCGACGTTCCGGGTCCCGACGTCCACTCCAAATCGAAACTCGATCCGAGCGTCTTCTTCGGCATGATCGATAGCGTCGTGAAGAAGTATCCGAAGGTGAAAATCGTCGCGACCACTCTGCGCGAAGTACACTCCACGAATCATCACAGCTGGAGCGCGGTGGCGTGGATCGACGGCAAGACCTTCTGCGCGCCTACCACTGAACTCACGATCATCGATCGCGTCGGTGGCGGTGACGGCTTCGCATCCGGCTTCATCTATGGCCTGCTCAGCGGCGTGGATGAACAGGAAGCTGTCAACCTCGGTTGGGCGCACGGTGCGCTGCTGACCACGTTCCCGGGCGACACCACCATGGCGACCGTCGAACAGGTTCAGGCATTCGCAAAGGGCGGTTCCGCTCGCATTCAGCGTTAAACTAAGTTACACGAACGCACTCCGCGGACGGTCGCGCTCAGACTGGCGGCGCGACCGCGAAGTATATAAGGATCAATTCATGGAAGTTTCTAAGAAGTCAGCCTGCATTAAACTCGTACTGATGGACGTCGATGGCGTGCTCACCGACGGCCGGCTCTACAACGTGCCCGGCTCCGGACGGCAGCATGGCGGAGACCAAGGGTTTCGATTCGCAGGATGGCATCGCGTTGATGTGGCTGGCGAAGTACGGCATCGCCACCGGGCGTCATCAGCGGACGCGTGTCGCCCGCCACCACCGAGCGCGCTAAGCAGTGCAAATTCAAATACGTTTATCAGGGTCATACCGAGAAGATTCCGATCTTTGACGAGATCATGCAAAAGCGCGGGCGTGACGCCGGAAGAGGTCGCGTTCATTGGCGACGATTTCACCGACGTCGTGCTGTTCCGGCGCGTCGGCCTGGCTATTGCGACGGCGAATGCGCGCCCCGAAGTGAAGAAAGTGCGCCCACATGGTTACGAGCGTTCCCGGCGGCAGCGGCGCTGTTCGTGAAGTCTGCGAGCTGTTGCTCCGTGCACAGGGGCACTGGCCCGCTATCCTGAAGCATTATGAAATCGAATGAGAAAGTTCGCACTGGTGGTGCATGCCGAGATGGTCCCGGCATTCTGCACCAGTTGTCCGGAGTAATCGCCGCGCATAGAGGTGACATCACCAGCGTCGAAATTCTCGCGCCCACGCGCACGTACTTCGAAATTGATCTCGAGGGCTCGCGCGAGGATCTCATTGCCGGCTCTGCAGGCGCTGCCGGTTGTGCGGCAGGTCAAGGTCGAGAAGACCCTGCAGGTGGTTTATGGCAAACGCATCATCATCATGGGCGGCGGTGCACAAGTGGGGCAGGTTGCCATCGGCGCGATTTCAGAAGCGGACCGCCACAACATTCGCGGCGAGCACATCTCAGTCGATACGATTCCGCTCGTGGGCGAGCAGACACTGGCCGACGCTGTGCGTGCAGTCGCTCGATTGCCGCGCGCCTGCGCGCTTGTGCTTGCGGGTGCGCTGATGGGCGGTGAAATCGAAGTCGCTGTTCGCGAAGTGCGCGCGCAAGGCTTGCTCGTGGTCAGCCTGAACATGGCTGGCAGCGTTCCGGATGCGGCCGACCTGGTGGTCACGGATCCCGTGCAGGCCGGCGTGATGACTGTGATGGCTGTCGCCAACACGGCAAAGTTTTCCATAGACCGGCTCAGCCGTCGCGTGTTCTAGTGGCTACTTTTCCGAAAAAACACGACTTCCTGGTCTGTATCGATTCCGACGGCTGCGTGTTCGACACTGTCGAGATCAAGCACAAAGAGTGCTTCATCCCCGCGACGATTCAGCATTGGGGGCTACAACCCATGGCTCGCACGTGCGCGAAATGGCGGAGTTCGTCAACATTTATTCGCGCGATCGAGGAATCAATCGTTTTCTGGCGCTGGTCAAGCTTTTCGATTTGCTCGGAAGCGCAGCACCGGCGATTCCTGGAGTGCGTGCGTGGATCCAGCGCGAGACGAAACTTGGCAACGAGAGTCTCAGGATTGAAGTCGAGCGCACTGGCAATGCGGATCTTCTGCAGGCGTATCAATGGAGTCTCGCGGTCAACGCGCGCATCGAAGAACTCGTGCGGAACTGCCCACCGTTCCCGCTGGTCCGTGAGAGCCTGGAGCACGTCTCGCAATGGGCCGACATACTGGTGACTTCCACGACGCCTTGCGAGGCTCTGCGCCGCGAGTGGAGCGAACACGCGATCGAGCACTATCCGGCCGTGATCGCAGGCCAGGAACTAGGAGCAAAGCGGGAGCACATCGGCATCGTCATGGCGCAAGGCTATGACCGCAATAAAGCGATCATGATCGGTGATGCACCGGGCGATCTACAAAGCCGCACAGGCCAACGGCATTCACTTCTATCCCGATCAATCCGCGCGGGGAGGAAGGGTCGTGGGACAATTTCTTCCACGAAGCCGCAGGCAAGTTCAGAAGCGGCGAGTACACGAGCGATTACGAGCAGGCACTGGTTGCGGATTTCCTGGCGCGTTTGCCGGAACACCGATAGCTTACTTCATCGGCAATATTTTCATCTTGCCTTCGACCCGGAACAGGTCGTCCAGAAGTGACTGGTCGATCGTGACGCTATCCGAGTACATCTCGAAAATCTTTTCGCCATTGCGCTCGCGCTGAATCGCGAAAGGCCATTGCACGCCGCCCCCGACGTCGCGGTACTTCGAGTAGATTGTTAGTTCCTCAATCGCGATCGCGGGTTTTCGGATCGCGCCGCGTGAAGACCTGGCGTGCCGGCAACCTTGTGGAACGCGTGCACAAACACCGTAGTCGTGCGATTTTCGGAATCCGTGAAGTCGATGATCTCGACCGGGCGCGTTATCGAGCACCTTCGTTCCCCCGGAAATCCACCGTCATACCCGGCTCTTTCAGCCGCTGTCGCAGGATGTAAAAGACATTCCGCAATGTGGATTCTTCGAAGCGCTGCAGCAGATCTTCGGGCATCGGTTGCGCACCGCGGAACGAATAGCGCCAGCCTTTGCCGAGCGCGAAGATTACGCCGCTATCATCGTCTTTATCCTTGCCGAAAGCCTGACGCTCTTCGAGCGCGACAGTGCCGGGCTTGTCTGGAATCAAATAGCGCGTGTAGATCTTTGCTCGAGAGAGCCCGGACAGACGCTCGCGATAGAACGAGTAGGCGCGCCCGGATTCAACGCGGTCCTTCATCGAGAGAAATTTCTCTCCGCCAAGTGCGGTGAGCATCTCGTCGACGATCTTCTTGCCCTTTTCCGCCGCGGTCTGGCCTGAAGCGAGTGACACCGTAAGGCTAACAGCGCGACGTACTTCATGGCTTCTTGCTTAGCTCCTCGGGCTTGAGTCCGGAGTTAATCTGGATCTTTTGCACCGTGGCTTCGCCGAACTTGCGGCCGCCTTGAGTGATCATGGTTTTGAATGGAAACCTCACTCCTTGGACGTCTCTCCAATCTGAAAAGGTTTCTTCCACGATCTGGGGCGCACCGCTCATTTGCGCGGAACTGTAGCTGAGCTTCATGCGGAATGCCGCTGGTCTCATCCACTTGCAGGCGCACACTACCGCCCTGCTTGTCGGAAATTTCAAGCACGCCATTGCCGGCATAATTCACAATCCGATTCGGATCGCGGTCACTTAGTGCGAGCGGAACCAGATTCGGAAGAGCTCGTCCGCGGACCTGCTGCAGCACCGGCGCCGGCATAGGCATGTTGCCCTGCGGCGTTTGCAGCCAACCTGTCTGGCCGTCAGAAAACGCGATCACTTTACCGAACGGCAACTGCTGTTCCTGGCGCAACACTGATGGCGCAATCCACATACTGTTCTGGCTGGCCTTCATCGCGCCGCCGCCCATATCCATCGTGACGTCCGCCGATTGCGTCATGTCTTTCACAGCAGCCAATTTGTCAGCGCCCCCGAGCGCCTGCTGCACTTTCTGAAGCAGCTTGCCGCCTTTTTCCAGGCTCGCCGGGTCAGGCCTTGGCCGGCCTCCTTTTTCGGCTCCGGAATCTTGAGGTCAAGCTCCTTCACCTCACCCAGCGCAGTCAGCGGCGTACCCAGATCTTTCGGATTTCCAACGGCCACGATGGTGAAATCGGAAGGCTTCAGGTGCTCCTTGGCTACGCGCAGCACATCCGCTTTGGTGACGGAGTCGATGGCCTTCTGGTACTGGAACAGGAAGTCCTTGGGATAGCCGTGGTACTCGTACGTGATCAGACGATTCAGCGTTTTGGCCGGACTGTCAAAACGGAATACGAACCCGTTCAGAATTGTATCCTTCGCAGTGCGCAGTTCCTGATCCGTCACTTCGGCCGTGCGAATCTTCTCCACTTCTTCCCGGATCACCTTGATAGAATCCACGGTCGACAGCCGATTTCGTGCTGGCGTTGATGCGAAACTCGCCGGGATGTTCATAGTTAGCGTTCCATGACGAACCGACGCCATAGGCATAACCTAGCTGAGTGCGGACGCGGTTGAACAGGCGGCTTCCGAAACCGCCACCGAGAATGTCCGACATGACTTCAAGCGCCGGGTAATCTTTGTCCTTGAACGTACCGCCGAGATGTCCGATATCGAAGAACGTTTGCGTTACGTCGGTCTTGGGAGCGAAGTAGATGCCCGGAGCCGGCTTGGCAGTGACCGGCGGAAACGGAGGCACCGGTGGTTGTGTTACGGTCCAATCCGCGAACAGTTTTTCCAGCTTGGCACGCATTTCGGTTGCGTTGAAATCTCCCTGCACCGCAAGCATAATGTTCGCCGGAAAAAAGTAGCGCTTGTGGAATGCGACCAGATCTTCGCGCTTGATGTTGTCGAGGTGGACGTATTCCATCTGCCGCCCGTAGGGCGTGTCCCTGCCATACAGCAGCCGCTCAAACTCGCGCGAAGCAATGCCGTTCGCATTATCGTTTCGGCGTGCAATTGAACCCCGAAGCTGGTTCTTCTCAAGGTCCAGCTTGTCCTGGCGAAATTCAGGAGAGGTCATCAGATCTTTGAAGATCGCCAGCACCTGGTCGGTGTTCTCTTTCAAGGCGCTGAAGCCAACCGACCCGCTTGTCTCGCCGATACCGCATTCCACCGAAGCTGCACGGTTCTCCAACTCGACGTCAATCTCGTCGCCAGTTTTTGATTTTGTGCCACCCGTGCGCATCACGTCGCCCGTAATCTGCGCCAATCCGACTTTGTCGGCGGGTTCGAGCAGGTTACCGGTCCGCACCAGGGCGAATCCGCTGACCAGCGGCAATTCGTGGTTCTCCAGCAGGTACAAACGCATTCCGTTTGGCAACTTGAAGGTTGCGATTTCGGGGATCTTGACTTGCTTCAGCGGAGGGAATTTCAGCAGCTGGTACGGCGCGACGGTTGCGCTCTTCGGCTGCGCCGCAGGCTTAGCTGCAGGTTTCGCGGTAGGAGTGGTCTGCGCGCACAGCGCACCAGCCAGCATACATCCGATCAGTATTCGCAATTTCACTGTTTTTCTCCCTTCGCTTCCGGCGGCGCCACGGTAAACGCAACTGTTCGGCTTTTCTGATTGAAGTACTCTCGCGCGACGCGCTGTACGTCGTCGGCGGTCACTTTGTTTATGTCCTCAATGCCGGTAAACAACACGCGCCAATTTCCGTAGTTGACGTGGAACGAGGCGAGTTGGCTGGCGAGCCCCGGGTTGCTTGCAAGCTGTCGAATAAGCCCCGCGCGGACTTTGGTTTTCACGCGCAGCATCGTCTCTTCATCAACCTTCGTACTCTTGAGTTTCTCGATAATCTCGTAAATCGCCTTCTCGTTCTCATCGATGGTGTGGCCCACAGCGGGAACACTGATGAGTACGAACAGGTTCGTGTACTTGCTGCCCGGAAAACTCGCTCCGCTTGCAGCGCCCAGCGAAATCTTTTTGTCGCGGACCAATTCCTTATAGAGCAGGCCTGTACGTCCGCCGGAAATGATCGTCGTAAGTACATCGAAAACGGCGTCGTCTTTGTCGTGCTGGTCAGGCCGCTTATAGCCGATCAGTAGAAATGGTTGAGCAGGGCTCTCAACCGCAACGCGCTTCTCGCCTTCCTGTATTGGTTCACGCGTTTCCACGGCATCCGGTAGCGGACCAGCAGGAATGCCGGCGAAGTGTTTTTCGGCGAAACGCCGAGCCGCTGCAGGGTCGATGTCGCCGGCAATTGCCACGGTAATGTTGCCAGGCACGTAGTACTTTCGGTGGAACGCGTCGGCATCCTTGGCTCGTAGGTTTTCAATGTCGCTGGGCCAGCCGATGAGAGTGCGATAAGGAATGGCAAAGAAAGCAGTCGCCATCATCGTTTCCTGGAGCTTGCCTTGCGGGCTGGATTCGACGCGCATGCGCCGCTCTTCACGCACGACATCACGCTCTTTGTAAAACTCGCGATAGACTGGATGGCGGAACCATTCGGAAGCCAGTTCAAACCATAGTTCGGCACGATTAGCCGGCAGGCTGTAGTGGTAGACGGTGGAATCTGGTCCAGTGCCGGCGTTGAAGCCTACCGCTCCGTTCTCTTCGATGACGCGGACGTAAGCGTTGGGCTCGACGTAGCTGTTCGCATTTCTCGATGTCCGCTTTCAGCGCAGCTTCAAGCGCTTTCACTTTTTCCGGATCGGCACGCGTGCCTTTGCGGCGTTCGGCTTCCAGTCGATCATAAGCAGCTTCGACGGCCTGCAGCGCCTTTTCTTCCGCTGGCCAATTCTTTGTCCCAACCGTCGTAGTACCCTTCCCGATCATGTGTTCGAACATGTGAGCGAGCCCAGTCTTGCCGCCTGGGTCATCTACGCCGCCGACATCCACATGCGCGTGAAACGAGACAACCGGAGCATCATGACGCTCCAGCACGATGAAGTGCATGCCGTTTTTGAGCGTGAACTCAGTTACGCGTTTTTCAAAATCCTTAAGCTCTTGCCCGTGTAGAAAAAGAGGCAGGCACAGGGCTAGAGCTAGCCTGAAAGGCGATGGTGTCATTGGGTTGTATCTCCGGGATGTGAGAACAATTGTTTACCCTTAGTGTAGCGGGATTATGCTTCGCCAGCGTAATTCCAGTTATAAAAAGGTATGTAACTTTCCTTGAGCTGAGTGCATCTTTTCGGTTGTAGGGCAGGAAAGACTGGGGGTCTGGGAGTCTTTCTAAAGCACAACGCTCTTCTGTGTTGTGGGCATTGCCGAAACACCCGGAATTCGGCCGTGAACCTGGGGTCAGCTCACGGTGGAGTGATCGTGGGATGCGACGACGTGTAGGCAATCTGGTGGGGGTTACGTCCGGATTTGCCAGGACCGTCTGGATCTCTTTTCCAGCGGGCAGTTGTTCCGTGCCACGGGCACTCAGGCACTGGCGCTGGATCCTTTTTTTGCTTTGCTCACGCTCGCGCTCGTACTGGAGGCGCGCACGGCCTGGATGCAATCGCGACTGCTCTCGGCCATGGCAGGCCGCATGACCTTCCAGGTAAAACCTGGCCCCAACCCGCGAATGCACTATCCCCAATCCGGCCCCTACGACGACCGCTTAGGGCACGCGAAACTGCCGCAATTTCAGGACGCGCTGATCAGGAACGGGTTCGACGTAACGGCACAGGCGCGTTCTTCGCCACTCCTGAAAATCGGGACCGGGTTGTCATTGTTTCCGATTTATGCGGAAAAGAATCAGGCCGGATTGCGCGTGCTGGATCGCTTCGGTCATGAGATGTTTGAGGCACGCTTCCCCAGGCATGCCTACGACAAGTTCGAGTCCATTCCGCCAGTGCTGGTAAGCAGCCTTCTGTTTGTTGAGAACCGCGAAATCCTCGATCCCGAGACGCCTTACCGCAATCCCGCAATCGAGTGGAGCCGTTTCGGCCGAGCGCTGATCGATCTTGGGATTCGCAAAATCGACAGCGGCTATCACGCATCCGGCGGAAGCACACTAGCTACGCAAATCGAAAAAATCCGTCACTCTCCGGAAGGGCGCACCCAGGGAGCTGGCGAGAAGTTGCGTCAGATGGCGTCAGCATCCCTGCGCGCCTACCAGGATGGCGAAGCTACGCTGCCGGCGCGCAAGCGCATTATCCGCGACTACCTCAACTCGCTGCCGCTCGCTTCCCTGCCCCGCTACGGCGAGATCTTCGGCATCGGTGATGGTCTGACCGCCTGGTATGGAACGAACTTCGAATGGGCCAATTACCTGCTCTCGCTTTCAGACGAAGCCGCAGCCCGCCAGAATCTGGAACTGGAGCGCGCCGCTGTTTACAGGCAGGCGCTGAGCCTGGTGCTTGCTATTAAAAAGCCGTCGGTTTATTTACAGCGCGATCCGAAACTGCTCGACTTGCGCGTCGAAGGCTTCCTGAACCTGTTGGCTGGTGCGGAGATTATCTCAGAGAAACTGCGTGACAATGCTCTGCGCAGTCATCCCGTGATTGGCCAGCCACTGGCCCGCCAAGCTGCGCTTGACTTTACAGCGCGGAAAGCGACGGATGGCGTGCGCAACGGCCTTTTGACGACGCTCGGCCTGCTGGGCGCGTATGATCTTGATCGCCTCGATCTCACGGTCAACACCACGTTGGACCAGGATGCCGGCAACACCGCGACGGAGTTACTGCAGAATCTGGCGGATCCAGCGAACGCGATGAAAGCCGGCATAATCGGCGAACGGCTGTTGAGCCCGGCAAGCGCCAAAAACGTCATCTACAGCTTCACACTCTATGAACGCACGGGCAAAGCCAACGTGCTGCGTGTGCAAGCCGACAATCTGAATCAGCCGCTCAATGTGAACGACGGGACAAAGCTGGAACTGGGTTCAACCGCGAAGCTGCGCACGCTGGTTACCTATCTGGAAATCATCGCCGAGTTGCATGCACGCTACTCAGGCCAGCGCCTGGACACAATCGACAGCGCCAGCCTGCATCAGGACAAACTCACGCAGTGGGCCGTCGAGTATCTGTTGACGGCGCAAGACAAGAGCCTTAAGGCAATGCTCCGGGCCGCGATGAATCGCAAGTACTCCGCGAATCCCGGCGAGACTTTCTTCACGGGCGGCGGCGCCCATGTCTTCGCGAATTTCGATTCGAAAGACAACGGCCTCTGGTTGACGCTGCACGAAGGCCTGCAGCGCTCAGTGAATCTGGTGTTTATACGCCTGATGCGCGACATCGTGAATTATCAGATGTACCGCACGCCTGGGGTATCTCCATCGATCCTCGAAGACCCCGAAGATCCAATCAGACGGCAGTATCTGGAACGGTTCGCCGAATTCGAAGGCACCCAATACTTGAAGCGTTTCTATCGCAAATATGCGGGGCAAAATGAAGAGCAGGTGCTGCAGACGTTGGCGCGTGGCATGCGCCAGACGCCTAGACGGCTTGCCGTGGCTTATCGCTCGCTGCGCCCGGAAGCGACCTTTGAGCAATTCCTGGAGTTCACGAGATCGCAGCCGGTGGGCCGCAATCTGCCTCCAAAGCTTTACGTCGATCTCTACGAAAAGTATCCACGCGACAAGTTCAACCTGAACGATCGCGGTTATCTGTCGCGTGTCCATCCACTCGAATTGTGGATGCTCGAATACCGGCGCAATCACCCGGACGCCGACCTCACAGAGCTGCTTGGCGCCAGCACCCGTATCCGTCAGGACGTCTATCAATGGCTGCTCAAGAGCCGCTTCAAACGGGCCCAGGACATACGCATCCGAACGCTGCTCGAGCGCGAGGCGTTTGAAAGGATCCTGCCGTACTGGAAGCGTCAGGGTTATCCATTCAACACGCTCGTGCCATCCTACGCAACGGCAATCGGCAGTTCGGGCGATAACCCGGCAGCGCTTGCGACACTGGCTGGAATTATTCAGAACGACGGCATGCGTTATCCCTCGATTCGCATCAATCAGCTTCACTTTGCCGAAGGCACTGCAATGGAAACGGTAATGCGGCAGAATGGCGGCAGGGGCGAGCGCGTCCTGGCTCCTGAAATTGCAGCGGTCGTAAAGGGCGCAATGCAGGAAGTGGTCGAAAAAGGAACCGCGCGGCGTGTGTATCAGTGCCTTGTGCTGCGCGATGGAACCAAGGTTGCGATCGGCGGAAAGACTGGCACGGGCGACAATCGCATACACTCGCGCGCCGGATCGAAAGCGTTGAACCGCACCGCCACATTCGTGTTCGTGATAGGTGATCGCTTCTACGGAACACTCGTCGCGTATGTGCCTGGCGCGGAAGCTGCTTCCTATGGCTTCACGAGCGCATTGCCCGTGCAAATTTTCAAACAGCTGGTACCGGCCTTAAAGCCGCTGTTTGAGAAGACTGTTATCGAACCCGCCGCGGCGCAGATGCTCGCGAGCGTCAGCACACCGGGCTATTCGTATCGCAACGCTTCCACAGGATCCAGCCGCGCGGCTTTGCTGGCGGGCCAGATGCCGAAGAACAATCCAACCCCGACCGAGACAATCACTCCGGCCACCGCGGCCCATATCGGCACGGCTGTCGGCAGCGTAGGAAACACGATGCGCGCTATCAGCGAGATCATCCAGCCGAAAAGCATGCCGAGTAATCCGCCTGCAAACGTCAGCACCGTGGCCTCGGTCAGAAATTGAAAGATGATATCGAAACGTCGCGCTCCGATCGCCTTGCGAATTCCGATTTCCTTCGTGCGCTCGGTAACCGAAACGAGCATGATGTTCATTACGCCGATGCCGCCAACCAACAGTCCAATCGAACTGAGCACCACCATCACAAGCGCCACCATTCCGGTTACCTTGTGAAACTCTTCGATCAATTGCTCTGCGGTTGAAATCCAGAAGCTGTCGGGTGCATTGTAAGCGTCTCGCCGCTCCTGGCGCAGCACCATCCGGACCTCGTCGATGGCGCGCGGCAACATCCCCGGATGCGCGACCACAACGAACATGTTCTCCCTTGCGGCTGGGAACATTTTCTTCATCGTGAAGTACGGCAGCAAGACGCGAACATCCTCTTGCCCTGGAAACGAGGATGACGGCTTCTTCATGACGCCGATTACTTCGAACTGCCGCCCACCCACTTCCATCCACTTGCCCACTGGATTGACCTCAGGGAACAGCGACTTTTGGATCTGTTCCCCGATCACAACGACGGGCTGGCGCCTGCGGTTGTCGATGTCGGAGAGGAAGCGGCCGAACTTCATCTCGACCCCGTTTGCTGCATAACCTTCTTCGGTACCGCCCAAATTAAGTTGATAGACCTCGTTATTTTTGTAGCGAGCCTTCATTTGGCCGCGCCCTGTCGGAAAGAGGTACGGGCTCACCTTCATCACCGAGGGACAACGCTCCTCGATAGCGCGCGCGTTCTCGAGTGAGAGTGGTTTGCGCCTGCGCTCTTCCGGTGTCAGGTCACGCATGCGAAATCCACCGGGGAACTTGAGAACAACCAGATTGTTCGCGCCGAAGCCGCGGATCGCCTCTGTGATAGCGCCATCAAGCCCCGCCAGAATCGAGCCGACACCGATAATCGTGCCTGTACCAATAATTACGCCGAGGACCGTCAGCACGCTACGCATTTTCGCTGCGCGTATATTATCGAGCGCGATCTGCAATCCCGTCCAAAACGAAAACCACGTCATTTTTCAAACCTCAGCGCTTCAATTGGATCAAGCTTGGCCGCACGCCGCGCTGGATAGATACCGAAGAACAAACCCACGATGGTCGACAGCCCGACGCCGAGTATTACGGCGCTCGCAGGCATCGCCATAGGGATCGAGAATGCCGTCCGCACGATGAAACCGACCGCCCACGCGATCATGACGCCAATCAGCCCACCCATCCCCGCAAGCATCGACGACTCCACCAGGAACTGGTTCATGATGTCGCGACCGCGTGCGCCAACTGCCTTACGAATGCCGATCTCGTGCGTGCGCTCCGTCACCACCGCGAGCATGATGTTCATGATCACGACACCGCCCACCACCATAAACACCGAAACCACTGCCATTGCCGTCGCGGCAATCGCGCCCGTAATGCGATCCCACAAATTCAGCAGCGAATCCGAGCTGAACATTCCGAAGTTGTCATCCTGCCCGGGCTTCAGGTGCCGGTACGCGCGCAGCAGCGAGCGCATTTCATCCTGCGCCTGCTCCATGTGGCCGCGATCCAGTGCCAAGCGCGTTATAACCCAAACCGCGCCTCGAGCTGAACAACTTGAAATACGTGCCGATCGGGATCGTCACGAATTCGTCGCGAGATTGTCCAAACACGGTGCCCAACGGCGTGGCGACGCCGATTACCTCAAATGGCAGTCCACGGATACTGAGCGTCTTGCCGACCGGGTCGAGATTGGGAAAGAACTTCTCCTTGATGTCATTGCCGATGAACGCCACGTTCAGATTGCGTTTGACGTCGCTTTCAGAAATGTAACGACCCATCGCCGTCTGAACGTTATTAATCGCGGCCATGTTCGGCGAGACGCCAGAGAGGCTTACACCTTCCGAACTCTGGCTGCCGCGCTTCACCGTCGCACCGCCATACGCCTCCATGCCGATCTCGCGCGTCAGCATGGCGTTCGCTTTGAGGAAGTCGAATTCCTCCCGGCTCATCTCCGGATTCCTCTTTTGCAACAGCATCCATTTCTTGGGATCGTTCTCCCCGATCATGACGACGCGCCGGATGCGAAATCCGTCGGCGCCCATGTCGGAGACCTGGGTGGCGATGTAGCGGTTCATGCCGTGAATCACGGACATCACGGCGATCAGAGTCGTGGTCGCAAGAATGATTCCGAGCAGAGTCAAAAAGCTTCGAAGCTTACTCGAGCGCAGTGAGGCTATGGCAACGGAGATTGCCTCTATAAAAGACGCGTTGGTCTTCATCTCAATCTAAGACGATATCATCCTCTGCATTGTTCCGCTATTTCATCATCCATTCGAGCAGCGTGCCGTCCAGCCAGAAAACCGGGGGCCGTTCGGGCGATGAAACCGAGGTGACCGCCATGCGGAACGCCCCTTAGCTCAATCTGCGGATTCGAGCTAACTGATGGATGCGAATAGACTTCGAAAGGGAACAAGCGGATCGTCCTGTGGCGCTCAGCAGCAATGTCGGGACGCGAATTGCATCGAGAAAGAAAATCGCCGATTGCGTGCCGTAATAGCCTGCTGCGTTACCAAATCCGAAGTAGGGCGCTGTGATCTTGTCATCGAAGTCGAAAACGGTGCGGACGCGGTCCAGGCCGTCGATCGGGAAAAGCTTGGGAGAGAAGCGATTGCGTTCCCGCATACGTTCCCGCATGCGCCGGACAAAGCGCCATTCATAGGTGCGGTTTTGCGGTCTGGCCAGCGCCTCGACGCAGGTAGCCAGGTCGATGGGCGTGGAAACGCCGCAAACTCCCTTTATATAGCAGCGGGCGGATTCGCCCATTTCGCCGGCATACTTCAGGACGACGTTGCCGCCCAGCGAATAACCGACTATCCAGGCAGGCTCGCGTCCGGCGGCGTGCATCTGTTCGAGAATCGCTCTTATGTCGGTAGTCAGTCCGGCATGATAGAGGGCGGGGCAAAGCTCCTCGGTACCGCCGCAGCTACGCAGGTTTATGCGCTGCACGACGAATCCGGCCTCGAGCGCGGCCTGGGCCATGCTGAGCATGTAGCCGCCCTCGCTCGACCCCTCCAACCCATGCAACAGGATCAACTCGCCGCGGAGAGTGCCCAAAGGGCGCTGCTGCTTGACGAGCACCTGTACATCCGGCTCAGTCCGGTACAGAATCTCTTCAACCGGATAGGTAACAACGTCCAACTTCCGCGGCCAGAAATTACCCGCGATAGTCAGAACATGAGGATTGGAAAAGCGGGGAACGAATGGGAGCAAGCCTCATTTTATCATTGAGCCATCGGATCATTTGACCCGATGGCTCAATCACAAATTACAGAATGTCCTCGCTCTTCCGGCTCAAATCTTCAGCCAGAATAATGGCGTCAGCCAGGTCTTTCATTGGACGCCGCAGACGCCGGCTTTCATTCCGCAGCCGCAAATAAGCCTCTTCCTCCGAAAGGTTATAGCGGGACTGCAGAATGCCCTTTGCGCGCTCGACCACTTTCCGCGTTTCCAGTTGGCGCTTCATGTCAAGAGTTTCCTCCTGCAGACGCGCATTCTCGTCGGCCAGGCGTGCTTTCTCGATGGCTCCACCCATCTGCTCGCCTACAAACGTTGCCAGTGCGACCTCTTCCGCCGTGTGATTGTGAATCTCACGATGGTGGACATTGATGACTCCGATAATCCGGCCACTGCTCACAAGCGGCACGGAAAGGAACGCTTCGTACGTGTCTTCCACCAGCGTCTGAAAGCGCTTGAAGCGCGGATCCGTCGCTGCCTTCGAAGGAAGAACCACCACAGCCTGATGTTCGGCCACCCAACCGGTAACACCTTCACCCATTTGAAGGCGCAAAATGCCCAGTTCGGCTGCGTGCGGAACCTGCGATGCACGCAACACTATCTCTTTCGTTTCCTCGTCAATGAGGTATACCAGGCAAGCGTCGCAGTCGGTAACCTGCGCCGTCAACCCGACGATCTCTCCGAGCATCTCGTCCAGAGAAAGATCAGAACTGACGATACTGCTGACCCGGTGCAACAACGATACCTGCGATGTATAAGGCTCCATAATTTCTGCTGACTGCATACTTCACAGTAAACTGCGTCTGAGATGGGGTCCAATCGAATCTTTCTATTGAGCCTATACTCACAAAAGCGGGGCATTAATGAAAGTTTCGGTTACAAACCATTCTTCTCAGCATCTTAGCGGCATCGACGCGCTGGCTGCGCCACCCGCGCGGGATGCCTGGATCGAGCTGGAAAACGCGCCGTTTACGGTCTGGACAGACGCCGGTGAAAAGAGTGCTCGCGAGGTGCTCAGACGTATCCACCACATTCATCAGGTGTTCCGCTCATTTGACGTCAAGGAACTACCACTTCCAGTCCGCGTTTTTGTGTTTTCCTCTGAATCTGATTTCCGCGCGTACCGGCCGACGGCCTACACGCAAGCTTTTTTTCAGAGCGGTCCGGAGCGCGACTTCATCGCCCTGCATTCGCCCGGTCCCGAAGCTTACCGTGCTCTCTTCCACGAATACGTACACCTTGCGCTACATCATAGTTCCGCGCACCTGCCGCGCTGGTACGAAGAAGGCATGGCCGAGTATTATTCCGACGCTGGAAACGAACAACAGCAAGCAACATGGCGAGCGGTTGCGCATTGGCCGCGTGATTCCTGAGCATGTCGAAACGCTGTTGCTGACAACGCGCTGGCTTAACGCGGCGCAGATGGTTGCCATCGGACCGCAATGCGCCGCCCGATAAGGACCGTGCAGCAAAGTGGGCCTGTTCTATGCCGAGAGTTGGGCGCTGGTGCACATGCTCAATTCCGCGCCCGGCTACCGTCAAGGGCGTGCCGGTTTTCGCGGACCTGCTGGCAACGGGTACGCCGCCCGCGGACGCCTTTCTGCAGGCTTTTGAACGACCGCTCGAATACGCACTCGACGACCTGAGGCAGATACATCCCGCACGCCGTTTCGGTGTCGCGGAGGTTGCGATCGAGCCGCTCGAGAAACTGGAAAAACGCCTGCACGCCCGCTTGCTCCGCTCGATGTGAAGCTGGCACGCGCGGAATTGTTGCTTCTGCTCGGCCGCACCACGGAAGTGGAAAAACTCTTCGTGGACATTTCGCGCGTCACAACCCGGCACGCCGGAGGTGGAAACAGCGCTGGCATTTCTGGCCTTGCGGCAGCGGCGGCTAGACGACGCTCGCGAGCGCTTCAAACGCGCTATCGATCGGGCAGTCACGATGCAGGTGCGTACTTTGAATACGCCATGTTGCTGCGCGATGGCGGATCGCGCCGACGCGGCCGTGCTGGAGTTACTCAATAAGGCCAGCCGAACTGAATCCACTCTACGCGGAAGCGCATTTCGTGCTCGGCGCGATGCAGGCCAAGGCGGGTAAACATGCCGAAGCGATTGTGCATCTGCGCAAGGCGGCATCGATCCTGCCGCGCCAATCCAATTTCTGGCACGCGCTGGCGATCTCTTACCGTGAGGTTGGCGAAGAGGTTCTCGCAAGGCGAGCGGCACTGCGGGCCGCCGACGCCGCCGTGAATGATCAGGAGCTACGCATGGCCGAAGCAGCGCTGAAACTCACCCAATCCGCACCCGAGGATCACACAAAAGGCCCGCTCATCCGAACTCCGGATTCGTGGAAAAATCTGCCGGGCGACGCGCGCATCACAGGCACCTTGCTGAATTTCGAATGCCTGGGCTCAACGGCGAAGTTACTAATAGAGACCGGTGGCAAGACCGAGGAGTTAATCGTCTTACGGCCAGGTAAAATACCGATACAGGATTCCACAGCCGAACGCCGCGAGTTCACCTGGGGCCCGCAGAAGCCAGCCGAGTAAGTGTCGACTATATTCGTGCAACGCGCGAAGTTACGGCTATCCGGTTTGAGTAAGTAGGTGCGATGAGCAGGTTGATGTTCATAGTGCTGACAATCGCAAATGCAGTGATATATAGGGCTGTGGCCCAGGCACGGCTCGAGGACAGCAGCAAAGCGATCTTGCTGACATCTGCCCTCGCGGCCTTGGCAGTAATCGCAGGCTCTCTGCGCAAAGGACGACCGTCAAAGGTCGGACTAACATTAGCCGCCGGAGTTACTGCAGCAGCCGTTGTGTTTGACGTTCTGCTGGACCACTGGATCCTCCTAGATAGGCAGTACCGTCGGGCTGTGTCGTCGGCGGAGGTAATCGAATGGCTATTTACGCTCGCGATGCCAAACCTTATTCTGTGGTTTGCAGTCCTCTGGCCTGCTGGGGCTCTGTGCGGGGTCGTCGGGGCGCGGTTGCGCCACAGCATACTCGGTGGCCGATGACCAAGTTGGTAGCCGACAACCAGAATGCCATGACAGCTGGACCACGCGGTCCGATGCTGCTACAAGATGTCTGGTTCCTGGAGAAACTTGCCCATTTTGATCGGGAAGTAATTCCGGAGCGCCGCATGCACGCAAAAGGTTCCGGCGCTTATGGGACGTTCACCGTCACCCATGACATCACCAGTTATACGAAGGAAATTTTCTCAGAAGTCGGAAAGAAGACCGAACTCTTCACCCGTTTCTCCACAGTGGCCGGAGAGCGTGGGGTGCCGACGCCGAACGGGACATCCGCGGCTTCGCGATGAAGTTTTACACCGAAGAGGGAAACTGGGATCTTGTAGGTAACAACACTCCAGTGTTCTTTCTGGGTGACCCGCTCAAGTTCCCAGATCTGAACCACGCCGTTAAGCGGGATCCTCGTACGAATCTTCGCAGTGCAGGCAACAATTGGGACTTCAGGACCTCTCTGCCAGAGGCGTCATGCCGGAGAAGGACGCGGCGACGTGTCCTTACAATCCGTTCGATTAAAGTCTGGTTCCACAAAGACTATCCGCTCATCGAAGCGGGCGTGATGGAGTTGAACCGGAATCCCGAAAACTACTTCGCGGAAGTCGAACAGGCGGCTTTCAACCCGCCAACATCGTGCCCGGCATCGGCGCGTGAGCCACCACTTGATCCCGGTCAACGCTGCCCGCTGCCCGTTCCACAGCTACCACCGTGACGGAGCGATGCGGGTTGACTGCAATCATGGCGGTACACTCGGCTACGAACTCAACAGTTATGGAGACAGGAAGTGCTTTTCGCCAACACCGCCCGCGCCATGGGCGATGCTCCCGACGAGGTCAAGGTGCGGCATATCGGCAACTGCTTCAAGGCCGATCCGGCCTATGGCAAAGGCGTCGCCGACGCGCTTGGACTCCCGCTCAACGAAATGACCGTGGGAGCCTAAATCTGTACTGAAAGCGGTGACGGCATCCTCAGAATTCAGGACGCCGTCATCGCGAGTGCATAAGCAACACTACCCCTTGCAAATCCGCACCATCCTCCTTACTATTCCAATTAGTCAGTTACGAGCCGAGAACGGTAAGGAGGTATCATGCCGGCCAAAAAGCTCAAAGAGTTCCTGGATTCCAACAACATTCAATACATAACCATCACGCACTCCACAGCCTACACGTCCCAACAGATCGCTGCCCTTGCACATGTCCCCGGAAAAGAGCTGGCGAAGTGCGTGATGGTCTTCATTGAAGATCAGTTGGCGATGGCGGTGCTGCCCGCCTCGTTGCAGGTGGATCTGCAAATGCTGAAGAGACTCACCGGAACCGAGAACGTCCGTCTCGCCAGCGAGTACGAGTTCCGGGACAGGTTCCCGGGCTGCGAAGTCGGAGCAATGCCTCCGTTCGGCAATCTTTACGACATTCCAATCTATGTCGATGAGACGCTGACGTGGGATAAGGTGATCGCGTTCAACGCAGGCACGCACAACGAATTGATCCGTATGACCTACGACGATTATGCACGCCTGGTCAAACCTGTAGTTGCCAGCTTCGGCAAAAGCATGGCCGGCGCGTCAGCCGCATAATCTTCAGGGACGAAAGCCCGGTTCGCGGCGGTCGATCTTTTTCGGACCTTCACCGCGGATCGTGAGTTGGACATCGACCGTGTGGGCGGCATCGTCGATCTTGGCCTCTGCCTGGACCTGGCCCAAGTTATCGAAGATGCCGTCCTCGCGTATGCGTTGCGCGAAGTAGTCGGGATAGTCGGCGTTGAAACGGACTCCCAGGCTTCAGGGCCCAAAGTTTACGGATCACTGGCTCGCTATTGATGTCCAGGCCCTTCAGCACCAGGTTCCGGAACTTGTATTGCGGACCCGGCTCCAGGACTAAAGTGAGCACCAAAGCCTTTTTGGTGTCATCAATCTTTCGTGCGTACGTCAACTTCGCCCGGATATAGCCGTCCTTGCGCAGAAGCCGGAGTATCTTATCTTTTCCCACATCGATCGCCTTGACGTCGAAGGTTTCGTTAGTTTTGAAATCGCCGACGTCCAGCAGCTTGCGCGCTTCGATCGGACCGCCCGTGACATCGACCTTCTCTAATTTGTAAGCAGCGCCTTCTTCCACCGTGACTGTTGTAATCAGCCCATTCACATCTGGAGCAGGCGTCGTCTCAATCTTCGGAAAGGCCACACGCACGTAGCCGCGAGCTTCATAGAGCGGGCGCAAGGCCAGTTCGAGTTGCTCACGGAAGCGCTTCTCACGATAGACAAAACCAACTGCGGCGCCCGTCACGGCGTTCTGCAGCGTCGTGGTGGGAATGACCGAGTTGCCAACAAAGCGAACCTCAGCAACAGAGGGCGGCATCTTGGTGGGGCGAAACAGCACAACCAGTTCTCCAGAGTCCTCAGTCGCGACGCGCCCCGCAACACTCACTTTCCGGTTAGTTCGGGCCAGATAGTCTTCGATCACCGTCACGTAGCGCTTCACGATCTGCTGCGTGCGCTGGAATCTGTTTGCCAAACAACGGATCGGCTTTGCGCAGTTCGGCGGTCAGTTCGGCCGCAGTCGCGGGCAATTCTTCGAAGCGCACCGGATATACAGGCAGCACTTCCGAAACCTGAATGGTTGCGGCGTAGCCCTTGCCATCGGCGGTCGGGGTGTAACGGTAGCTGACCTCTTCGAAGGCGCCGGTCGCGACAAGACGGTCGCGGGCTGCCTCGAAAACCTCTTTGGACGCCTGTTCCCCGATCTTCACGCCCGCAACAGCGAGGACCTGGGCCTGGCTGAAGTTCTTCAGCCCATCAACCTTAATCGTCAAAATCGGCCACTTCCGCTCCTGTGAGAAGGCGGTCAGGGCGGCAAACAGCAGGATCAACGAAAAGCGGCGCATCGAAATCATTGTAGACTCTTGGTAGAATTGCATTCAGCTATGCCTATTTACGAATACAGTTGCCAGGATTGTGGAACCAAGTTCGAAAAATTGATCCGGCGATCGGAAGACGTCCGATAGCCTGCTATGCCCATCCTGCGGACAAAAGCACCTGACCACGGAAATTCGACGTTCTCTGCCCGCGCTACAGGTACGCGCCAGGAGTCAAAACTTCCGCCTTGTGCGCAATCCGGCATGTGTCCCACCCCGGGTATGTGCGGCAAGAACTAGCAACGCGACCCCTACATATGGGGACTCTCCTAGCCGGAGCCCCAAAATTCTGTGGTGAACACGCTTTACTTTTGAATTGGAGTAGCTTAGTATGGAGTCACCCCCCGAGCCGATGGCATTTCCGCCACCGGAAAATCTGTCTTGGACCGAGGTGTATCCGTTGCTTAAAATCAAGCGCGTCGAGATGCAGGGGTTCAAGTCCTTCTGCGACCGGACCGAGATGCGATTCCACGGCTCGGGAATCGCCGCCGTCGTCGGGCCGAACGGTTGCGGTAAGTCCAACCTGAGTGATGCCATCAACTGGGTGTTGGGCGAGCAGTCGCCCAAAGCCTGCGCGGCGCCCGGATGGAGGACGTGATCTTCGCCGGTACACGCGACCGCAAACCCCTCGGGCTGGCCTCGGTGACGCTGACGCTGGTGGATCCCAAAGTCGAATGCGCGACACTGGCCGTCAACGGCTCACGCCGGCGCGGCGAACGGCACGGCAAACGGGCAACGCCAATGGTCCGGAGGCAAGAGCGCGAACACGAGCGCAAAAGGAAGAAATCACCATCACCCGCCGGCTGTTCCGTTCCGGCGAAAGCGAATACCTGATCGACGGGCAAGACCGCCCGCCTGCGCGACATCCAGGACATCTTCATGGGCACGGGACTCGGGCCGGAATCCTACGCCATCATCGAGCAGGGGCGCATCGGCCAGATCCTCAGCTCCAAACCGCAGGACCGCCGCGCGGTGATCGAGGAGGCGGCGGGCATCTCCAAGTTCAAGACGAGGCGCCGGCTGGCCGAAGCAAACTGGAAGGCGCGAAGCAGAACCTGACGCGCGTCTTCGACATCCTGGAAGAAGTCGGGCGGCAGGTCGAATTCGCTCAAGCGGCAGGCGGCGAAGGCGCAAGCGCTACGAGGAACTGAAGCGCGAGATGAACGCGCAGTTGCGTCGCGTGCTGCCGGGCCGCTACCGCATCGCTGGAGCGCGACGCCGCCAAAATCGCGCTCGATCTGAACGCCGCGACCGCGCGACGTTCAGAACGCTCTCGGCCGAGGCAGCTGAATGAGCGGAGCAGGAGCACACGCGCGCTCGCAGGCGAACAGCTACTTCGAGACCGAAATGCAGCTGACGGAAGCGCGCAAGCAGGCTGGCGGAGCTGCAACTGGAGCGCCGAGCGCACGCGCGGGCGGCATGGACTAATCAGGCGCAGCAGATCGGCATCATCGACCAGCGGCTGGCGCAGGGCGAAGACGAAATCGCAGGAGCTCGAAGCGCGGCTGGCCGCGGATGCGCGAGCGAACTCGCAGCCAGCGCCGAAGCGTCGCGCGGAACTCGAACTGCAGGCCGACGAGCGCGCGCCAGCGGCTGAGGCCAAAGAGCGAAGAGCGCGAGACGGGCTGCAGCGGCGCTGCGCGCCCGCGAGCGCGAGATCGGAAGCGTGCGCGCCAGGCAGGTGCTGCGGCTGCTGGGCGAAGCGTCCTCGCTGAGGAACCAGCTCGCGCAAGATCGACGAGTACATGGCCGCGATGGACCGCGACGCGGCAGCGCGCGAAGAAGGAAGAGCAGACGGCCGCCGCCGACATCGAGCGGCTCGGGGCGCTCGAAGAACGAACTCGACGGCCAAGATCGCGCCGCGCGGCAGATGGAGCTGGAGTCCATCGCCGATCAGCGCCGCGGGGTCGAAGAGGAACTGGCGGTGCGCAAGAATGCGAGCTGGGCGAGACGCGCCGGCGGCTCGAAGAGCTGAAGACCGGAGTTCTCGCGCATGAAGGCGCGCCGCGATTCGCTCGAAGAGATCCTTTCGCACCGCGCCTACACCACCGAAACGGTGAAGCGCCTGTTCACGGCCATCGAGCGCGGGCAAGGCGCAACGGAACTGAAGCCGTACGGCGTGCTGGCGGATTTCGTCGAGGTCGATCCGGCCTACGAAAAGGCGGCCGAGGAGTTCCTGCACGACGAACTGGAATACATCGTCGTGAAGAACTTGCGAGCGAGGCCGAGACGCGGCATCGAAGTGCTGCGTCGCGACCTGGAAGGGCGCGCGACATTCCTGGTGCATCCCGAGCCCGGCACAGATCTGGGCGCAAGGCCGGCGCAAGGATCCCGCGATCGGCACCGGAGACCGGCATCATGGCGCGCCTGAGCCAGGACTTGCTGCGCTGACCAACGGTTCAGCAAGGCTGCCGCGGAGTGCCTGCCGCGGCTTTCCCGCTGCTTTATCGCGAGCCGACCGCCCAGCGGCGCAGCGGCTCGCGCTGCAATATCCCGGATCTCTATTTCCTGTTGTCGGACGGCGTCTGCTACCACGGCCACGCCGTGAGCGGCGGCAAGAAGACGGGCAGCGGTCCGCTCGGGCTCAAGCGCGAGTTGCGCGAAGTCAGCGGCGCTCGTGGACGAAAAGCAGCAGAAGGTCGATGAGACACGGCGATCAGATCGAGAGCCTGGAGTGCGAGATCGCGACGCCTGCGCGGAGGAACTGGAAAGCTGCGCGGCAGCCAGCAGAACCAGGAGAAGGAAGCCGTCGCGCTCGATCACGAGATGCGCAAGCTGGCCGACGAATTGAATCGCGCGAACTCGCGGCTTTCGGTGGCGCGCCTGGAGCTGGAGCGGCCTCGAAGAAGAGAGAGCGCGCGTCGCGGCGAGCGCGAAGCAGAATCAGGCCGCGGTGGAGCAGAAGGAGCGCTCCGAGACGAACAGGAGCAGGCGCTCGAAGCCGCGCGCGAGCAGTTGGAGGACTTGCAGGGCGAGGCGGCGCGCATCGGTGAAGAGCATTCCGCGCTGCGCGCCGAACTGGCCGGCATGGAAGAACGCCGCCGTTCCGAGAAGCCGCAATCAGTCGCGCCTGGAATCGCAGCTGCGCGAGTTCACCAAGCGCCGGGACAACGTTTCGGCGGAACTGGAGCGGCTGGGCATCGAACGCGCGCGGCTGCTTTCCGACAACATCGAACTGGACGCGCGTGCGGCCACGCTGGCCGAAGAAATCAGCATTCGCAAGGCGCTGTGCGTGAGCTTGCGGCGCAGGAAGAGCAGCAGCGCACGGCGCTGAACGCGCTCGACGAAGCTGTTGCGGCAGATGCGCACCGATCTGCAGGACGCGCAGGAGCAGCGCTCGCAGATCGAAGTGGAACTGGTCAAGCGGCAGTCCGAGTTGAAGTACCTGGACGAGACCAGCCGCAAGGAACTGAATCTTCCTCGAGGAACTCGCGGCCACCGAGGAGACGGTGCTCGAAGAGGATGCGCTGGCCGAGGCTGAAGACAAGTACCACGAGTTGCAAGAGCGCATCGAAGCGCTGGGCGCGGTGAACCCGCAAGCGCTCGAGGAGTATCCAGGAAGCGCAGCAGCGCTACGATTTCCTCAACGCGCAGCGGCAGGATCTGCTCGATTCCATCCGCGATACCGAGAAGGCGATTCAGGAGATCGACACGGAATCGCGCAAGCGCTTCGGGGAAGCTTTCGACGCCATCAACGAGAACTTCCGCGAAATGTTTGTGACGCTGTTCGGCGGCGGTATGGGCGAGATGCGTCTGACGGACGAGGCGAATCTGAACGAGTCCGGCATCGACATCGTCGCGTCGCCTCCGGGCAAGCGTCTGCAGAACGTGCTTCTGCTTTCGGGCGGTGAGAAGGCGCTGACCGCGATCGCACTGCTGATGGCGGTCTTCAGGTATCAGCCCAGCCCGTTCTGCATTCTCGACGAAGTCGATGCGCCGCTCGATGAGCCGAACATCATGCGTCTGACCAAACTGCTGAAGACGATGTCGGTCAACACGCAGTTCATCGTGATCACGCACGCCAAGCGCACCATGGAAGCGGCCCAGGCGCTGTACGGCGTGACGATGCAGGAGCCCGGCGTTTCCAGACTGGTCTCGGTGAAGTTCCAGCCGCTGTTGCCACCCGCAGGAATGCCGGAAGGAGCAGGTGCGGTGCGTGTATAGTACGCTGGAAAATACACCTCTTCGTCATGCAGCCATCCAGACCATATCTCATAGGTATTGCCGGACCTTCGTGTTCCGGCAAGAGCGAATTAACCCATCGCGTAGCAGGCCTGCTGTCAGCGTCCGTCCTGACCATTGACTCTTACTATCGTGAGTTGGCGCACCTGTCTTTGGAGGATCGCGCCAAGTCCAATTTCGATGAGCCCGGGTGCTCTGGATGAATTGCTTTTGTTGAAGCACGTGCAGACGTTGGCGCGCGGCGAATCGATTGGCCGCCCGAGCTATGATTTCTCGACGCATTCACGCACTGAAGCCGTTGACAGGATTATCCCCGGCGATTTCGTGATTGTCGAAGGACTCTTCGCATTGCACTGGCTGGAACTGCGCCGTTTGTTGTCGACGAAGGTTTATATCCAGGTAGACGACGAGGTGTGCTATCAACGTCGCCTGGAGCGCGATGTGCGCGAACGCGGCCGCACCCCGGAATCGGTTTTGGAGCAGTATCGTTCCACCGTCCGCCCCATGGCAAAGCAATGGGTCTGGCCCTCACGCCACCATGCCGACCTGATAGTAAGCGGCGTCGAGCCCCTTGAACAGTCGTCGGCAACAGTGCTGGCGCACATCCACGCCCACCGCTCGAGCATGTCGGGAGTAGAATCGCGATTAGCGTTCGCGGACTAGCGAATCACAATCACTGCGCAGCTATGGAATCCTGAGCGAGTCGATTACTGGGTCCAGTCGCCTGCGAATCTCATCGAGATCCGGAGTAGGCACCTGTGCCACGAACAAGACCTGCGCGCTGGCGCTGCCGACACACGTCAGATACTCAGCCATCGCTCGTTTCCCGGTCCGGTAATCCGCAACGCAAGTCATTGCACGATTTCCGTTAATGGTCCGTTCACGGCACGATCCCGCCCGAACATGGTAGTCCTTACCCTTGAACAACACATTCGTTCTGTGCGAGATCTCCGCATCCACCCTGGCACGCAATGCTCGATCCAACTCATTGCTTCCGGCACGGCACGGCTCGATGCACACCCGGTAATGCACTCCCGCTGACAGCTGATTGTGAGCATCGTAAAGAATCACTGTGCTTTTTACTTCGCGGGCTGCTTGCGAGTCTTTAGTTTCTTTAACCGTCCAGGACGGTGCAAGTCCAAAGGAAAGGCTCAAATACGGATCTCGATACTGATGCTCCGCGTCTTTGAACACTAGTCTGCCGGACGAAAAAGGATCGAGCGTAGCGCCTTTTTCGCGAACTGACGCACTCTGCTCGAAGTCGAGATTTTCAGGCTGCAGAAGCGGGCACTGCGTGGAATACAAAAGCATTGCCGGATCTCCACGGGGTATGCCGCGCGATAAATCCGTCGTCCTGACTCTTGTTCCTACCGGCTCAAGGCGCACATCGTCGATCCACGCCCGGCCACTTTCGCTAAGCACTAAGCCGAAGCTGATCAGAGTGGCGCCAGGTTTGACGTCCAACACGATCTGGTGCAGACGCCACTCGAACGTCTTGCCACGAGAGCCATAGATCGTGTTATCGAAACCGAACCGATACCCTGGACCGCCACTCACACGCATCCAGAGACCGCACTTCCCGGCCCTCTCCGCACGTACCCAAGCCGAGAGTCGCACCCTGCGGCCCACATACTCATCGGCTCGAATTGTCTGCATCAAGCTTGCCGAATCTTCGCACCGGCCTAGTTTGCACCAGATGCTCGCGCTCGATTTTCCGCCGTGGAAGATCGCCTCGTCGCGGCCAAATTGATAGCTGGTAGCCTCGGGCAACCACCCATCGTTCGGTAGGATCACGGGAGTGGGTGCTCGTTTCGCCGCGCTCATCGCTGATGCAGCACGGACCTCCGGGTCTCTCCCCCGAAACCGCCAACCCGGCACGTTGTCGACTTCCGACGCGCCACTAATCGACAGCGCAACACCGATCAAGGCAAGCAACATAACTGTGAAACTATCATACCGGTGAATATCGGCTTACCGTCCTTTGAGGTTGCCCACGCCTGCGACCGTGGCCCAACTGGTAGTAATGTCGGTCGTCCGACATGGACGATGGCATCAGGACATACGCTGAAATCATGCCACGATGCGAGCCGTAGTGGCCTTCGCCCGGCCCCCACCTGTAGTCGGCTGTCAAGAATATCTGTGCGTCGAGCTATCGCGTCACTAAGCAACCAAGGCGCTAAGCTACCATTGTTTATGGTCCGCCTTCCCCTCGGGATTATTTGTGCCACGTTAGTCATGGTCTGTAGCGCACAGGAACCTACTAACCGCAAGTCCTTTGATCGATTCGGCATCGACGAGATGCTGGGATTCGAGACACAGCACGTAAGCGACTTCCCCGCGTGTTGGGGTGGCGGTGCTCCGGGCACCGTATTTGTTGACGACAAGATTGTGCATAGCGGTCGTTGGTCCGCTCGGATTGAACGAGTTGGAAACAGTACCGGAGGCTTCTCTCATATTGGCAAGGCGATCAATGTGAGTTTCACGGGTTCGAAAGTTGAATTACGAGGATTCCTGCGCACGGAAGACGTGAGCGGCTTCGCCGGCTTGTGGTTACACGAGGACGGCGCCGGGACCACGCCGCTAGGTGAAAATATGCAGCGTCGTCAATTGAAAGGAACCTCCCCTTGGGCGGAGTACTCGATTGCGTTACCTCTCCGCCCTGGGACGAAGCAGCTCGTTTTTGGCTTTCTCGTACTGGGAACGGGAAAGGCGTGGGCGGACGATCTCAAATTGCTGGTAGACGGCAAGCCGATTGGGGAAGCACCGCTAGCGGAGCCGGGAAAGGAGATAATTGATCTCGATCACACTTTCGATTACGGCTCACGCATCATCCCAAAACAGCTTTCTGACGTCCAGGTCGAAAATTTGGCAATTCTAGGGAAGGTTTGGGGATTCCTTAAATATCACCATCCCCGGATTATCTCGGGCCTGCATCACTGGGATTACGAACTCTTGCGCGTCTTGCCCAAAATCCTGGCCGCGCGCAATCGCGCCGAGGCAAACACAGCGCTCCTTGGCTGGATCACCTGCTTGGGTGCTATCGGTCAGTGCGATTCCTGCGTCACTTTGAAGGACGGTAACTTCCACCTCCGTCCAGGACTGGATTGGATTGCAGACGAGACACTTCTCGGAGCCGATCTTAGCCGGTATCTGCAGTCGGCTTACCGCAACCGGCAGGCCAGCGGCGGCCAGTTCTATGTTTCTCTCACACCAGGTATTGGTAATCCTGTATTCGAGCACGAACCAACCTATGAAGCGAATCAGTTCCCTGACATGGGCTTTCAACTCCTCGCCCTTTATCGCTTCTGGAACGTCATTGAGTACTGGTTTCCCTACCGCGATCTTTTGAAGGACAATTGGGACAAAGTACTTGTTCAGTTCATACCCGGAATCGCATTGGCCAAGGACGCCGATACCTACCAACGCCAGATGATGACGCTCATCGCGATGACAAATGACGCTAATTCCGGTCTCAGCGGCTCGATCCGGATGCCTTCAGCCGGAGATTGTAAGCTTCCGGTGCAAATTCGATTCGTCGAAAATCGCGCTGCTGTAACTGGATTTATTGACAAAGAGGCGGGCCCGGCATCAGGTCTGAGACTTGGTGATATAATTACCAAATTCGACGGTGTCCCCATCTCCAAGCTGATCGAGACTTGGACACCGCACTTTGCGGCATCTAATGAATCCACACGGCTGCACCATATTGCGGCAGCCATTACTCAAGGTAGTTGCAGCAGTTCCACGGTTCACGTAAACCGGGATAGCGAAGCGGACCAGCCACTCACTACAAAGCGCGTGCAGACAGGAACCCGGAAGAGCGCAAGCGCCGACGGTTTACAAAGAGATGCCTTGGTGTTGCTCTTAGACAGCATCCCCTATCTCAGGGTCTCCGCCATGAAGGCTCCTGAAATCGGACACTACATTGAGTCCGCCGTCGGAACCAAAGGATTGATCATCGACCTACGGGGTCAAGCGTCAGAGTTCGACGTCTCTTCTCTGGGATCAATACTCATCGAGAAGCGGACCGAAATCGTGCGATACACACAGGGAGATCTGTCTAACCCAGGCGTTTTCTTTTGGGCAGAATCCATGTCTCTGATTCCGCAAAAGCCCCATTACTCCGGAACGGTCGTGATCCTGATCGACGAGAGCACTCAGGGCTGGGCAGAGCACGCTGGCATAGTCTTACGAACCGTCCCCCACGCGATCATAGTTGGTAGTCCCAGCGCCGGAGCTCTTGGCCAAGTATCTTCAATTCCTCTACCTTGGGGACTGCACGCAAAGATCAGTGGCGTCGGCGTCTTTTATCCAGACAAGAGACCGATTCAACATCGCGGGATCGTTCCACATATAGAGGTAAGGCCCACTATTGCGGGCATTCGCGCAGGAAGAGATGAGGTTTTGGAGAGGGCACTGCTCCAAATCGTTAGGTAAAGGAGTGAAAGCACCTAAACACCCGCTGGTAGAGACTTGCCGCGCGGGAACGCTTTCGTTACTGGGACTCTGACCCGTGCCGGGAGCAATGTCCGTTTACCACTCTCGCGAATCTCTTCCAGATCGGACCCACGAAAGACAGCGTATCGCTGGATAATTGAGGAATAATGCGGATTGCACTCCTGCTTCTGCCTGTGGTTGCATGTGCGCAGATCGATTCACTTGCGACCGACGCGGATGGCTCCCGATTGTGGTTCAACTCCGGGTACGCGCTGCGCGGGTCGGGCGATGTAGTGGTTGGAGGCAGGGTGTATGCCTGGAACTCGTCTGCGCCGGAGATCGTCGCGCAGGCAACTGACTTTGCCTATCTGGGTTCGCCATTCATATCGTCGGACGGGAAAACCTCCGGATGGCAGTTCTACTATCCGTGCCGGACCGGAAGCTGCGGAATGTCCATCCTGCCGCGTAACGGGCTACATGTTACACGGGCGGGCAAGACACAGGAGTTTGTAGGAGTAAACGTCTTCATCAGCCGGAACGGTCGTTATTTAGTCCAAGGAGGCACACCGCCGGGATATCCCCCTGTATTGACAGACCTTGACACCGGATCCCGAATAGACAAGCCAGACATGACGACGGCGCCCGGCCGGCACGGGATCGCTGATGACGGCAGTCTCGCTGGCATCCTTCGAGCCTCGAGTGACACCATAGTCGTCGCCGGCCCTGCGGCAATCCTCCGGACGTTCCAGGTCCCTGGAAAGGTGGTTTACTCGTACGCGATTACCGACGACGCGCGTCTCATGTTCGTGCAAACGCGGACCGGGAATCTCCAGGACGAGATCCAATATGCGGTCATCAGAATTGATCTTGCGAGCGGCGCACAGACCGAGTTGCTCAGCGGCCCCGATCTGCTCACGTTCGATATCAGCGGCAACGGAGCGCGCGTTCTCCTCACCTCAGAACACAGGTTCGGTGGACCCGGGGACCTTCTGTTGTGGGACGGGCAAGTTCGAAAAATTGCCACTGCGGAGCAAGGCTACAAGGACCTGGTCGTCAGCGACGACGGAACTGTTGCGTATGTGGTGGAACGGTCAAACCGGTTGCTGAAGGTCAACCTCTCGACTGTGGCAACCGAAGAAGTAATGCCGCCCTTTCCATCGAATCTGGTGCAGGACTCATTCGGTGTGACGCCAGGGTCGGCGGTGCGGTACAGCGGCTTTGGTCTTACGAAGGATGTCGAACTCGATTCGGAGGCCGGGGGGCTGCCCGTGATTGAAACGACGCCTGTAACTATCTACATTCAAGTGCCCTGGGAAATTCCTCAGGACGTAATGTCAACGGTGCGGATCAACAAGGCCGGATACCCGTTTGAGACCTCGATACGTTTATATCCGGCGGGGCGCGTTGCTCCGTGGATCGCCACCATCGAGCAGGAGCCCTATTACCGGAATGCAGCCGAAGCCTTCATCAAGGCCGCGCAGCCTGATTTCAAATCGCTCGTAAGCATGGAGAACCCGGCCTTGCCCGGGTCGACCATTCACACCTGGCTCACGGGGCTCGGCCCGCTCGACAAGCCGGTTCCAACCGGCGCACCCGGTCCGGACAACCCGCCCGCACGTCCGCTAGCCGGGGTCGCCTGTTATCTGATTGGCCCTATCAACAACCCTCCCCCCACAGGCATCGAGCTCCCATTCGTAGCCTATGCACCGGGCCTGATCGGGGTCTATCAGGTAGACATGACCATTCCGAAGAACTGGCCGGCTGGGCCAAGTAGCATTCGGTGTGAATCCTCGGGCCAGTTGTCGCAGTACGTCAAAATTCAGATCGGTTTAGCGCAGTAGGAGGCTTCCGTAACCCGGAATTTGCCGGGATGATACCCAGAGACTCCGCCCTGATCACAACTTCAGCCGAAGATAGATCGCTCCTGCCGTAGCCTCCTTCGCATAAAGCTCCGTGCGCTCGAACCCAATCCGCTCGTACATAGCCAGCGCCCGTTCCATGACAGGCATTGTGTCGCCCATCATTTCTGAATAGCCGGCTGAACGTGCTTCGGCGATCACCCAGTCCAGGAGTGCCTTTCCCACACCTTGGCTCCGGAACTCCGGCCGCACATAGAGACGTTTGGCTTCACACCGCGTAGCGTCTATGGGACGGAGTGCTACGCATCCGGCAGGTTCACTCCCGACACGGGCCAATGCCAGCCGTCCTTGGGGTGGCTCGTACTTGCCGGGGAGTGTTGCCAGCTCCGATTCAAAATCTTGAAAGCAAGGAGTGAAGCCAAACGAATCCCAATACTCCTTAAAAAGTACCTTCACGGAACCTAAGTCTTCGGCGGATGTTGCGGCCACAATCTGCAAGCTACTAGTGAATGCCATATAGAGATTCTTTAACACATCACGCGTGGCGTCATAGACCTACGTCGAGCCGGCCATGATGTTGGACCAACGCTCCTTCCTCTCTTCTTCGGTAGGCTCCTCGATGCGCGTCGCGACGGTCCATACGTGCCCCGCTGGATCCATAACCCACCCAATGCGGTCGCCCCAAAACTGGTTCTGCACCGGGTACAGGACCTTCGCCCCGCCAGCTACCGCGCGCTCGACCGTTTTGTCCACATCCTCGACATAGACGAAGATCACCACTGGCGAGCTTCCGTCCGGTTTGGGAGCACGGCTCGGCAGCGTCGGCCACTCCGCCTCGATCATGACCATCGCCGGCCCAATCGTCATCAACGCATGCGCGGCGGTTCCGTCCGGCCCTGGTCTGCGCCCCAACTCCACTGCGCCAAATGTGTTCTTGCAGAAATCGATTTCAGCCGCAACGTCGAGGCAATACAGCCTCGGCATGACGACTGAGGAGTTCTCCGGTATCCCCTTCACAGCACCTGGCATGTGTCCCTCCTGAATCTAGAATAGGGCGGTTTGTATCTACCGCACCACACGCACCAACACACCAGGCTGCGAAATCGCCCCACCGCTTTCCAGCATAATGGTCGCTGTATCATCGGTAACCTCGCTCGGTACCTTCAACTTCACAACCACACGGCCCGGTTGATTCTCAAAGGGCCTGATGGACAGCAACTCCGCAGCGTAGCCACCGATACTGGCGCCCAGCATTTGCGTACCGACTCCCGTCAGCAGCAAAGCGACCGTGCCGGGTTCAGAATCCAACATCACAGCCCGACCACGTCCAAGAAAATCCGACGTGAACACGCCCGGACTAGCCGCGGCAACCTGCAGCATCAAGGGTTCCGAGCGATTGCCAAGATCATCGACATGTAGTGAAATGGTCTGCCGATCTGAGACCGCGTCTGGTATCACGAATTCCAGGATGCGATCGGTCTGCGAGAGCACCCGCACTGGGACTGCGTCCACAAACACCTGCGTGAACCTGCTGAATCCACTTCCGTTGATTTGGACCAGTTCACCCGCAGTAACTGGCCCGGGCTGGTAGCTCGCAGCATTCACAACAGACGAGATCACCGGACCCTTCTGCACCGCGTTCAAACTGGCCGTCGAGAGCGCTTGATCCGCGACAGCAATCGGCTGCAGGTAACCATCTACGCCAAGCGAGCCCCACCCGCCGGTACCAACCAGAATGTCGTGTTCGTACTGCAAGGCGTAATGATAAATCGGATACGGCGCGGGGCCAAGAAATCGCAGACGGTAACTGGGATAAGTGCCAGGCGTCTGCGCCGAGAGCGAGAACGAGTCGATGCCCTCACCCAAATTTAGAGTGCGTTGCCGGATTGCGCTCTTGTACTCCTCGCGGTCACGCGTCCAGTAATGGAATATCGGCGCACCGTTCCGCGGGAAGAAAAGTATTCGATAGAGCGGGCGCGTCGCAACGCCGCTCACGGTATTTGGCTGATCATAGACCATCCCAGGTACAGGGTCCTCTGGGGTAAACCCGCGAGAGACCAGAACATCCCGCTCGTGCTGGCTGGCAGTGAAAAAGTGGGCATAGTTGATCGGGTTGTAGAGCCGATAGCGCGGTATCAAAACGGGCCGGGGTGTTTCAGGAATCCACTGTCCAAAGCAGGACTGATCTTCGCCCGCGCCTGCCGCATCTTTGGCCCATTGGCAAACGGCCTTTCTGGCTTCGCGACCGGCAGCGGAGCCGAACGCCGGGTTGAAATTCAATGCCAGGTTTACTGTCAAAGTATTGCCGATACCACTGAATGAAGAGCCTGCTGCATCGACCGAACATGCACTGTTCTGCAAGGGATTCGAAGAGCCAATCGCAACCGGACCGATCCAGTTCACAGCGGCATCATCCATCACATAAAAGAGTCCGCTGGCCGGACGGAATTCCACAATGCACGCGCCCAAAGACCCTGCGTAGGATTCATGCAGTCGTATGTAAGTCTTCGCAATATCCGTCCAGCCGTTGTCATCCGTAAACGTCATCGTAAAGACCTGGCGTGAAGCCGCGCCCTCAAATGGCGTTAGTTCTAAACCGTAGGGTGCTATGTTCGTGCCGGCGTTTGTTGTGCTGAAGTTTGCGGTCACGGATCGTGGCTGTGACAGCACGACACTCTGCGGATTCGTAGTTCCCGCCAGGTCGCCGGAGAAGAATGACAGCGCGTACCCGGCTGCAGGACTGGCAGTCAGTTGCACGCTCGCGCCCGCCGCGTAATATCCATCCGCGGAAGACGGCGTCGCACCCAGCGAGCCGGCCGCCATCGGATTCGCAACGCGAGTCAGCAGGTATTGTGTCGTGTAACTTGCAGTGTAAGTTGCCGCCGTACCCGGAGCTGTCACCGAGTGCGCCAGCGCGCCTCCGTCGCTCCACGACGCGTAAACGTAGCGCGTTCCGTTTGCACCTTGTTGCGCCGGAACAGAGACAGTATGCAGACTGCCCGCGGTCCAGGTGAAAGTGTGCGGTGAGGTGTAGGCAACCGAATCTACCGTGATCGAAAGCCCGCTCGGCGCTGTGGTTATCGTGACGCCCGCTGTCGCCGTGAACGCGCCCGTAACATCGCGCGCTGCGGACATCGTGACGCTGCCTGCAGTCGCGATACCGGTCAGCGCACCGCTGAATCCGGAGAACACGAAACCACTCGCGGGCGCGGCCGTAACTTGCACAACAGTACCACTGGCGTAGTAGCCGTCCAGATGAACTGGGCGACGCCGTAACAGTGCCCCCTGAAACCGGGCTGGTGATCAGGCTCAACTGATATTGCGTAATGAAGTTCGCCGTAACCGTGACCGCACCTGCCGCCGACATAATGGTATGTGATGCCGCGCCGCCATCACTCCACGACACAAAATTGAAGCGGCTGCCGGCAGTGCCCTGCTGCGGCGCGAGGCGGATCGTGTGATTGACTCCGGCAATCCAGTTGAACGTTACCGGAGCAGTATAGGCGACTGAGTCCACCTCGATGGACAAGCCCGCCGGAACCGTCCGGATGGTCGTCTGTCCAATCGCCTGAAAAGCTCCGGTCACGCTGCGCGGGGCGCCCATCACCACCGAGCCCGGAGTCGTGGTCCCGCTCAGGTCGCCGCTGAACGATTGAAAGCTATAGGTCCCTGCCGCGGATGCCGCTATTTGCACCGAGGTTCCCGCGTTGTAGTATCCATCTCCGGAGGCTGGATTCGCGCTCAGCGTCCCGCCGGCCAAAGGAGAACTAGACAATGTAAGCAGATGTTGCGTGGTGTAAGTCGCCGTATAAACTGCGGCAACCGCGGGCGCACTGATTGCATGCGTGAACGCTCCGCCGTCGTTCCAACTCGCCAGGATGTGGCGGGTGCCGGCGCTACCTTGCGATGCCGCCGCAGTGACGGTATGCAGACTCCCGGGAAGCCAGGCAAACGTCTGTGCGGATGTGTAGCTCACGCTGTCAACCTGAAAGCTGAGCCCCGCCGGATTTGTCTGTACTGTGATCTGATAAGTTGCCACGAAGCTCGCGCTCACGCTCCTGGGTCCGTTCATTACGAGCGTCACCGGATTCGTGCTGCCCGCCGCGTCGCCGCTGTACGCCTTGAACACAAAACCGGCGTTTGGTGACACGGAAAGCTGCACGGAAGTACCGGCATCGTAGAAGCCGTCACCGGAGGACGGCTGCACGATGAGCGTTCCGCCGCCCACCGGCGTGATTGAGGTGCTCAACTGATGCTGTGTCTTGAACGACGCAATGTAAGCCGCGCCTGCCACGGGCGTCGTGATGCTATGACTCACGGCTCCACCATCGCTCCAGCCCGTAAATTGATAGCGGGTGGCACCATTACCCTGCGTCGTAGTGACCGCAATTGTGTGAACCGTGCCCGCGGCCCACGCGAACGTATGCGGCGCCGTGTAGCTGGATCCGTCCACCGTAATCGCAAGCCCGGGAGGCGAGCTCGTGATTGTCATGCTATTCAGTTCGGCGAAGTTCGCAGTAACGCTGCGCGGGGCAGTCATGCTGATGTTGACGGGTGTCGTCGCTCCAATCGCATCTCCGCTGAAGCCAGCAAAGAAGTAGCCGCTGGCCGCGATCACCGAGAGTTGCACCGTCGCTCCCGCATCGTAGAAACTGTCCGTGGCCGGACTTACCGACACCGTGCCACCCTGCACCGGAGACGCCGTCGCTGCCAACTGAAATTGCGTGACATGCGCCGCAGTGTAGGTGACCGCGTTCGCTGGCACAGTGATGGTGTGCGCCGCCGCACCGCCGTCGCTCCAGTTTGCGAAGCGATAGCGCGTGCTGCCTGAGCCCTGAGTAGCCGCGACCGCGATAGTGTGGGTGCTGCCGGGCGTCCACAGAAACGTTTGTGGGGCCGCGTACGCAACCGAATCCACGGTGAGCGCGAGTCCGGGCGGCGATGTCGCAATTGTCACTGCCGTCAAAGCGACGAAGTTCGCGGTTACCGATTTTGGGGCATTCATCGTCAGACTGGAAGGATTGATGTCGCCGCTCAGGTCGCCACTGAATGAACCCAACACATAGCCGGCAGCTGGCGAAGCAGTCACCTGCACAACTGCACCCGCGTTGAAGAATCCGTCTCCCAAGGCAGGATTGGTGCTGATCCCCCCGCCGCCTGGAGGTGCAACCGAAGTCGAAAGCAGATGCTGCGTTTGAAAGCTTGCGGTGTACGTGGCGTTTCCTGCGGGAGCAGTGAAGTTGTGTGTCGCGGCTCCGCCATCGCTCCAACCGGTAAAGACCTGCCGAGTGCCGCCGGCGCCCTGCGTGACCGCAACTCCGATATTGTGTGCGCTGCCCTGTATCCATGAAAAGGTCTGCGGTGAAACTCCGGCCACGGAATCCACCACGATGCTCAGACCAGGCGGCGATGTCGCGATCGTAACCAATACGCCGGCCAACACGGTGATCTGCTTCAATTGTCCGCCCGCGCTCAGATTCGGCCAGATCAGCATTGGCGTTTCGCCGCCTGACGCAAAACCCGGAGCGCTTTCGCCGAACTGGTAATAGACCGTACTGGGGACCACAGGCGCGGTCATGCCGGTCGAAGTTTGCCATACGCCGGCGCCCTGCGTGGTCAGGTATCCCGACGCTTGTGCGGCGCTCACATTCTGCGCGTAAGGCGTTGACGCGTACCAGATGCGTGCTCCGGGCGCGCCTTCGAGCACGTCCCCCGCATCCGTGTAGTTCAGTACGATCGAATACGCCGCACTCGGAATCACGGAGCCTGGAGTCGTCCCATCGACACTGAACGCGACGTCTGCGAGCGCAATCGAGACAGCGCTGGATGCGCCCGCCAATGTAATGCCCCCAGCTTTACCGGTGCGCAGAATCGCTGGATAGGCCGCCCCGGTGCTGGTCCAGGCGATGGCCCGAGCGCGGTAAGGACCGCCCTGCGGCGCGCCCATGTTCAGAACCGTGGAAGAGGTTCCGGCCGCAATGACCTGTGTGCCCAACAATCGAGGGCTGATTCCGCCGCCATCAACCACCACCGCAATCCGATTCGCAGCTGCGGGAATGTTCGAAATGCTCAACGCCAGGTAACCGGCCAGATTCACCACGATCTGTTGCGGCGAGGCGAGAGTCAGGTCGGGCCAAACCAGATAGGGCGTCTCGGTGGCATCGGTGCTCGCAAAGTCCCCGGCAGCTTCGGCGAACTGGTAATAGAGCGAACCCGCCGTCGAGGGTAGCGTGACAGGGACTGCAGCGCGCCACTGCCCTGCTCCGACCGCTGTCCACGTACCCGTCGCTGCGGTGCCGCTGAAGTTGGCTGCCAGCAGCGAACTGCTGCTCCATACTCGTGCTGAAATGGCTGATTCAAGCAGCGCTCCAGTGTCGCTCACGTTGATCGAAATTGTGACAGGAGTGCCGGTGTTCCCCGAGGCTGGCGTCGAACCGTCCACGCTTACAGTCACGTTGGCCAGCGACACCGAGGCGTTCGTGACGCCGCCCGCCGACTGAAATGCCATTCACGAGTCCGCTGCGCAGAACCACAGGAGTCGAACGTGCTGCCGGGCGCGCTCTTAAACGCCACCGCGCGTATCCGGTACGGACGCCCGTGGGTACGCCGAGGCTCATCGAAATGGAAGGCGTGCCCAGACTGAAGCTCTGGGAGACGACAATCCGATTCGCCATCCCGCCGCCGTCGACGACCGCGGTAACTTTGTTCGCGCCCGCCGGGATCTGGCCCACGCTGAGCGCAACCGAGGTGGTCCCGGTCACGGTCAGTTGCCAGAGCGCGCCGCCCTGCTGCAGATTGGGACCGACCACGAACGGCGATTCCTGATTGTTTGGATTTCGAAAATCCGGTGCACTTTCGCCGAACTGATAATAGAGCGTGCCGGGGGTGCCCGGCAGGCGCAAGTCCACCGCCGCCTGCCGAGGTCCTGAAACGGGCTGACTCATCAACCCAAAGGTCTGGGAAACGACCATGTTCAGCGCAAACGGTACACTCGCGTACCAGATCCGCCCTGTGGTCCGGCCGGCCATCACCTGATCGTTGTCGGTGATATTGACCTTGAGCGTAACCAGTGACCCCGCCGCCCCGGAAGACGGGGACGTTGCATCGAGTGCAATCGCAATATCCGCCAGATTTATCGTGACGTTGGTCGTGCCGCCCGCCGTAACCATGGAACCCGTGGATTTGCCGCTACGCAGGATTGCCGGGAAGCTCTCGCCCGTGCTCTTGAACACAATCGCGCGCACCCTGTAAGGACCGCCTGCGGGCACCGATGTACTGAATGCATAGGTTGAGGTTCCGGCTGCAAACGATTGACATACCCAGACTTTGTCCGAAATGCCAGGCCCGTCCACCACCACCGTCACCTTGTTCGCAGCCGCCGGAATATTTTTTACGCTGAAGGCGAGGGTTTGGCCAAGCAATATGGCGGGTGCACACAGCAGGAACGCTATCGCAACGACGGAACGAAAACGCATTAAGGGAATTAGTGCGGAAATACCCCTATATCTCTCATGGGAATATGCCATGAGGGCCGTCGATCTTCGTAAACTGGAAGAGGATGAAAAAGATTGCCGTCCTCCTCGTTGGGCTCCTCGTTGTGGCCTTATCAATACTCCTGTTTATTTCGAGCCGGAGCACACTGAAATTCGAACCTGCCGTGCGCTTCATTGGCGCAAACACACCTGTGAAAGTGCAGATCGCAAACCCGCACGGCGTACGCCGTATCACCGCCGTTCTGGAGCAGGACGGTAAACGCTATCCGATTTTCGAGCAGACCCAGCCCTCGGCTCGCGTCTGACGTTTTTCGGAAAACAGCGCCCGCGGCTGAAATCGCTTTCAACGCCGGTAAGAGACTAAGCGCCCGAATCTGCATAGTGGCAAGGCGCGCCTGATCGTTTCGGCGGTGTCGAACGATCTGCGCGGCGCGCGAAGATTCGCTCGCCAGCGACGTCGAGGTGACGCTCGAACCGCCTCGCGTGACGGCGGATGGCGTGCAGCATTACATCAACCAGGGCGGCACGGAACTGGTCACGTTTCCAGGCCTCAGGCTATTGGACGGAAGCCGGAGTACGCTGCGGCAATTATTCCTTCCGAAGCTTCCCCATGCCCGGACAGGATGCGGCCAGCGGTCAGCGCTTTTCGCTCTTCGGATATCCGTGGGACGTACCGGCGGATACCGAATGCGTGGTCTTTGCGAAGAATCCAGCCGGAGCGGAAGCGACCGCCAAGTTCTGGCAGAAGCTGTTCCCGAAGAAGTTCCGCGTGAGGGACCTGGAAGTGAGCGATTCGTTTCTGCAGAAGGTCGTGCAGGATATCGATCCCTCGGCAGTGGACAATCTGATCGACCGCTTCCTGAAAATCAACAGCGAGACTGCGCAAGCAGAACAATAAGACGCTCTCCGATCTACGCTTGAAGAGAGCGGAAAAGGCTCTGTGGTCCGGTCCCTTTCTGCAGCTTGGAAACTCGAAAGTGGAATCGCTTTTTGCAGACACCCGCAACTACATATACGGCGGCAAGAAGGTAGATCAGCAGACGCACCTTGGCTTCGATCTTGTCGGTCACCAAGAACGTTCCTGTCGCCGCGGGTAACAGTGGGGTGGTGCTACTGGCTGAACGCCTGGGCATTTACGGCAACTGCATCGTGATCGATCACGGCTACGGCTTGCAGTCGATCTATGGACACTTGAGCGAGATCTCGGTGAAACCCGGCGAATCGGTCAAGCAAGAGCCAGATTATCGGAAAGAGCGGAGCCACCGGACTCGCCGGCGGCGATCACCTGCACTTCAGCATGCAACTGGATGGCGTGCAGGTGAATCCAGTGGAGTGGTGGGACAGCCACTGGATTCAGGACCGCATTTTGAGCAAATTACCCGTGCAGTAGCTAGGCCTGTACAATTTTTACAACAAACGAACCTTTCGCCGCGGGCTTCTCAGCTGTCAGCAAAATGCGATAAACGCGCTCGCCCCAGGTCCGTGACAGGCGGCCATCAGTGACCTTCACTTCTTCGGTCGTGGCCGTGAGCGCCTTGCCGTCGAACAGCACCTTCACCGTTCCCGCCAGGGTCAGTTCGCCCGCGCCGGAATGCGTGACCTTGCAAGGCGTCATCAGCGTCAGCGTGATCGGCCCTTTAACTTTCGCCAGTGCATAGTCGTCGCGCACTTCGATCTGTTTCTTGGCGCGGTCAAAACGCAGAGTGCGCTTCCAACTCTCCAGACCGGCTTCGGGCGGATAAGCTTTCGCGATGTTCAGATTAAGCTCCGCGGCGCTGTCATCACTGCGATACGAGACATCGCTCGCCGCATATTGACGTCCGGCCGCCTGCATCACCCCGCCGATCGTCGGCAGGTTATGATACGCCGATTGCATGGTCCAGATATCGTAGCGTTTGGAACTGAACGTCTTGGCCGAGTAGGTCTCCACGCCGATATCGATGATCGCTGGCTTCCCGTCGGCGAACACCATGAAATTGCCGACGTCGTTGTGGTTGTGGCTCTCGGCATTATGCCCGCCCTGCGCGGCAATGTACAGCCCCTTTGCGGAGCCCTCTGTCATGCGCGCAGCCATCACCTGAATTCCCGGCATCCAGACATCACGCACCAGCGGTTGCGCTTTCGGTGCCGATTGGATCGCAGTCAGGTTGAACAGCGCCGGCAGGACGCGGCCCAGGCTGCCGCCCGATCGAATCGTCGATCGCGGTTGCGGCATCGGCGGCCAGCGACTGCATCTTTGAGTCGCCGATTCTGCGTCCGTAGCGGAACACCATATCGGCGTCGATGATGCACCTGCGCCGAAGCGTCCGCGAAATTCGTGTACCAGTTGTCGTCAATGTGCGCGCGATACACATAGCGCCCGATCTCGCCGACCAGCGGATCGCGATAGGAATCCAGCTTGCCGCTGCTGGCCATGTACAGCAGTTCGAGGCAATCGAACAGCGATCCACCCGCGCGGCTCCAATAGCCGGGGCCTTCGTCGCAGCCGCCGTCTTCGTAGTAGCCGCTCAAGAAACTGATCAACGGTCAGCATCGATTTTGTACACCGCTGCGCTGCGGCGTTTCTCGTCCTTCTCTAACAACAGCGCGGAGGCGAGCCAGTTGGAGTTGATCCAGGGCGTCCAGTTATTCAGACTGCCTTCTCTCCCGGATTGAGCCCCATCCAACCGAAATCGACGCGCTCGAAATTCGGCGTCAGAATGCGCCGGTTGACTTCGAGGTGAATGCGAGGCTGTATCAGCGGAGAAACTTTGTCGAGCGCCGGGCCAAGCAGATAGCTGATCCAGGCAAGCTGTGCCGATGTCTCAGCCGCGAACAGATCGACAATCGGTTCGGCCACGTCAGGCAATCCCGATCCGGCCTTCTGCGCGCCCATGTGCGCCGGATAGCCCCAGAAGCTCTCTTCGCAGATCGTCCAGATGCCGTTTGCGATGTCGTCAAGAAAGCGGCCTTTGCCTTCGACGCACTCCGCCAGCACCAGGCTGGTCAGCATCCCGCGGCGCGCGCTACAGACTGCCTCGTAATGGCTGCGATTCCCGATCCGCTTGTATTCCAGAAACAGCGTGGCGGGCAGCGTCGGCCAGGTTTTCCCCAGTTGCGCCTCGCCGTTTTCCAGCAGCTTTTGCTTCACGTCGGCCGGCAAGCCCAGCCACGCAGCACGGTCAGCTAATCGAGGATACGGTTTCCATTGATCACGCGGCATCAGGATGCCTGCGAGTTTTCCGGCGGAGTAGCCTCCCGCGATGATGTTCCGGCCAGCTTTCGGCGAAGTGGTCTGGAGTGCAGGTGCGGCAGCAATCGTGGCACTCTGTGCGACGAATTGGCGTCGGGTTGAATTCAACATTTTAGTCGAGCGGTCTTAACCAGATATTGCGAAATTTCATCGGCGTCTCAGCGACAGCTGGATGATAGTGGTCCTGCAACTGCAGCGGACCCGGACTTGGATTGCAGCCCTTGCGCGGAGTCACCGGAACATTGTCCTGCACCAGCACGCCATTATGCAGCAGCGTCAGCCGGCCTGGCTCGGCCAGCTTGCCTTCCGCATCGCACTTGGGCGCATGGAAAACGATGTCGTACGTCTGCCACTGTTCGGGCGGGCGCGACGCATTGACGAGCGGAGGAAAATATCCATACAGCGCCGCATTGCTGCCATGCGGATACGTGAGGTTGTCGAAGGAATCGAGCACCTGGATTTCGTAACGGCCTTGCAGGTAGACGCCGCTGTTTCCGCGCGCCTGGCCCTTGGCCTCCGGCATGACCGGGATGTTGTACTCCAGATGAATTTGCGCGCTGCCGAATTTGCGCTTCGTAACCAGATCCCAGGACTTGCGCTGCTTGCCTTCGCGATGCGCAGTCGTCAGGATCACGCCGTCCTTCATCGTCCAGCCGGTCAGCTTGCCTTCGTCGTTCGTGGTCCACTCGCTAAGGTCTTTTCCGTCGAAGAGCACGATCGCATCGGACGGCGCTTTGCTCACCGAACCCGGCGTCACCACAGGCGGCTGCGGATCGGGTTCCGGCTTGACATAAATGTCCTTATACTGGATATACAGGTCGTCGCCGGTGTGCAGTTGCAGTGCGATCTGTCCGCGCATTCCGACGTTGCGGCGCTTGTGCACGTCGTCGTTCAGTACGCCTGCGCCGTCGTAATCCGCAATGTTGATGCCATTGACCGTCGTCGTAATCTTCGTTCCGCGGCACACAATCGCGACGTCATTCCAGCCGTCTTCCTCATCGGAATGTTTCCATTTGAATTCTTTTGGACCCTGCGCCGGAGTGATTTTCCAATCGGGCAGCACGGGAAAGAGCCAGTGCTTCACGCCGCGCGTCTCATCGTAGATCAGTCCGTTGCGGAATGGGGTCGGCGGATTCAGATCGACCTGCGGCCCATCCAGATAAAACGCGTCCAGGTCATAGCGGCTGCGCACCTGTACGCCCGAATTGCCCGTCGATTCGCGGAAGCTGCGCACCTTCAGCCTGAGTTCGAAATCGGTGTACTCCCTGTCGCTCAACAGCCAGACGTAGTCATGATCTTTGCGCCCGCGCGAATCGCAGGTGATCAGGCCGTCTTTCACGGTCCAGAAATTCTTATCGCGATCTTCCGGCCTGGCCGCGACCTTCCAGCCCTTAAGCGTTTTTCCGTCGAACAGAGAGATCCAACCTGGACCTTGTGCAGGAAGGCTGACGATAGAAGCGCCGAGCGCGATGATTGCAAACAAAACTTTCCGCATAGTGACGGCTCCTATCTTATCGCGCCCATCAACGAATCCGCGGCTGTTCCGGTGTCGCCGCGCCATCGATGCGCGGATCGGCGCCTGCAAAATTGACTTTTCGCTTGCCGTCACGCAGTACCGCGCTACCGAAGCCCATCTCCCTGGAGTAGTTGTCCGTAGTCCTGATGACATGCCCGCGTCGCGCCAGATCATTGCGGATCGCTTCCGCAACTCTCGGCTCGATCGCCAGGTCACAGCCTTCGAAAGTGGACTTTGTAAAACGTGGGGCTTCGAGCGCCTCTTGCACGTTCATACCGAAATCCACGACGTTCGCCACGAATTGCGCGTGCGCCTGGGCTTGGTTCCAGCCGCCCATGATCCCAAACCCGATTCTCGTATCGCCGTTTTCCATGAATGCTGGAATGATCGTGTGCAGCGGGCGTTTACGTCCGGCCAGCGAATTCGCCTTCCCCGCCACCAATTCGAAACCCGCGCCGCGATTGTGGAAAGAGAATCCTGCGCCCGGAGCTACCATGCCTGTGCCGTAGCCTGCATAGTTCGACTGAATGAACGATACGATGTTGCCTTCTTTATCAATGGCCGACAGATAAATGGTTTCTCGACCGCGTGCATTCAGTTTTTGGCTGATCTCCGAAGGCAGGACTTTGCAGGCCGCTTTGTTCATGTGGATCAGGCCGGCGCGAGCCTCGGCCAGTTCCTTCGAGAGCATCTGCTGGACCGGCACAGCGGTAAATCTTGGGTCGCCAACATACTCCGCCATGTCGGCATAAGCAAGCTTCTTGGCTTCGATCATGACATGCAGTGCGGCCGCAGAGTTTTGCCCGTAATCGGCAAGCGGAAAACGCTCCATGATGTTTAGCATCGAGAGTGCTGCAATGCCCTGCCCGTTCGGCGGCAGCTCATAAATCTTCCAGCCGCGGTACGTGGTCGAGATCGGTTCCACCCACTCAGGTTCGAACTCCGCGAAGTCGGCCAGGGTGTGCGCGCCGCCCTGCTTGTTCAAAAACGCCACCATCGTTTCCGCAAGCTTCCCCTTGTAGAATCCGTCCCGCCCGCGTGCGCCTATCATGCGCAGCGATTCGCCCAATGAAGGGTTTTTGAAGGTATCACCGGCAGACGGTTTCTCGCCCGCGGTAGCGTACGTTTCTTTGAAGCCGGGTTGCTTCATAAAGCGGACCGGCACAAGAGACTTGGAACTCACCAACGAGAGCGGGAACCCTTGCTCGGCATAGAAGATCGCGGACGCCAGCAGTTCACTGAGGGGCTTGCTGCCGAATCGTTTGCGCAACACATCCCAACCAGCCACGCAACCGGGAATGGTAACGGCATGGACGCTAATCGGATCAATCTTTGCGATGTCCTTTGACTTCATCCAGTCAAGCGTCTGGGCGCGCGGCGTCCATCCGCTGGAGTTAAGTCCGTATACTTTTCCCGTTTTCGCATCATATACGATGGCAAACAGATCGCCACCTATGCCATTTACGAAAGGTTGAGTAAGTCCGGTAACTGCGTTTGCCGCAATCGCTGCATCGATTGCATTGCCGCCCTCTTCGAGTATCTTTGCACCGGCTAACGAGGCAAGATAATTCGAAGCCGAAACAATCCCATAGCTACTAACAATTAACGGACGTGTCTGATCAAACGGTGGTGGTGCCGGTAACCGAACAGGCGCTTCTTGCGCGAGTGAGGCAACAGCGATCAAAATACTAGCAAGAAAAAGCTTCATTGAGAAAGATTTTATCGTACTATCGGGTCCGATTAGGAGTTATTCTGAACTAGATGGATGAAGCGCTCCAGGATATCCAGAAACTGCGCGAGCGGCTTGCCGAGCTCGAACGCCAGCTTCAGCAGGATAAGGCTGAGCGTCGCATTTCCAGCGAGTGGTTAAGTCTCGGACAGCGAGCAGCTCAGGCAGGGTTCTGGTGCTGGGACATTCTCACTGGCAAACACACTGCAACACCGGAGCTGTATGAGCTGTTCGGGCTCCGGCTCATGGATGAGCTAACACTCGATTTATTCAAAAAGATATTACATCCTGATGATCTCGGACCTACACTCGCGAAGATATACGCCGCCGTTCAAGAGCACAAACCTTTCGTTGCCGAATACCGGATTATTCCTTCTGCAGGACAGGAACGCTGGCTTCGGTCGTATGGCCTGACCGAGTACGATGACGCCGGTCAACCCCAGCGCATGTGCGGCATTTGCATCGACATTTCGGATCTCCGCAGGGCCGAACAGGAACTACGTTCGAGTGAAGAGCGACTGCGACTCTTCATCGAGCATACTCCCGCCGCTGTTGCGATGTTCGATCGTGAAATGCGTTACCTGGCAACGAGTGGGAGGTGGCTGCGCGATTACCGGCTAAAGCAACCGGACATTGTGGGCCGCAGTCATTACGAAGTGTTCCCCGAAATCACCGAAAGGTGGAAGGAAATTCATCGACGCTCGCTGGCCGGCGCCGTCGAGAAGTGCGAGGAAGACCCGTTCCCGCGTGCCGACGGAAGCCTGGACTGGATTCGTTGGGAGATTCATCCCTGGCTCAATGCCCGCAACGAAATCGGCGGCATTATCATGTTCACCGAGAACATCTCAGAGCGCAAGCGAGCCGAGGAGCGCCTGAGACAAAAACAGAAATTGGAAAGTCTGGGAGTGTTGGCTGGCGGCCTGGCCCACGATTTCAATAACCTTCTGGTAGGGGTCATAGGGTATGGCAGCCTTGCACTGGAATCGTTGCCACCCAACCATCCGGCTCGCGAGTACCTGAAGCATGTTCTAAAGGCCGGTGAAGAAGCCACGAATCTGACCAGGCAGATGCTCGCCTATTCGGGCAAGGGACGGTTCATGATCGAACTGGTGAACCTGTCGGAACTGATACCCGAATTGCGAAACCTCATTCAGCGCTCCATATCGAGGAACATTTTGCAGCACTATGAACTGGCTGAGGATCTCCCGCTGGTCGAAGCCGATCGCGGTCAGCTGCAACAGGTGTTCATGAACCTGGTACTTAATGCGGCCGAGTCGATTGAAAGCGGCTCGGGTGAGATCTGGATCACGACCGGGGTTCGCGAGTTGGCTGAGAACGAAGAACACTGCGACTTGGAAGCGACCGAGTTCAGTCCGGGTAAGTACGTCTATCTCGAGGTGCGCGATACGGGCTGCGGCATGGATGAGGCAACCAGGGCCAAAATTTTCGATCCATTCTTCTCGACTAAGTTCACCGGACGCGGGCTGGGTCTGGCTGCGGTCGCCGGCATCGTGCGCGGCCACAGAGGCGCGATCCAGGTCACCAGCGTGCCCGGCCAGGGAAGTTGCTTCACTGTGTTCTTCCCTGTTCGACCGCAGCTCACAAACTGAATGCTACACTCTGGGGCGGATGGGCTCGGAGGGATTTTCAGGATCGGATGGCAACGGCCAAAATTACGAAACGAACCTAAGCCAAACAGGGATTTGGGCCGTTCCGCTACTCGAAAAATAGCGGAACGAACCCAAGCCTTAAGTTTTAAAACTCCAGTCGCAATCCCAGTTGCAGATTGCGATTGTTCTTCGCGCGGTTGATGGTCCCGCCGGTGGCCACGTCCACATTGTTCTCAGGCAAGCTGAAATTCGGGTGGTTGGGTAGATTGAAAGACTCAAGCCGGAACTGCAGCATGCGCGTCTCGGCGATGCGGAAGCGGCGTGAGATTGAGGTGTTGATGACGAACGTACCGGGGCCGTCCAGAATGTTGCGCCCGGAGTTGCCGAAGCGGTACGCGCCAGTCGGTACCGGTGAGAAGGCCGCGCGGTCGAACCACAGGTCCGGACCCGGATTGGTGACCGAACCCTTCTGAAGCCGGTCAGGACGGCTCGCTTCACCGTTGGTGTAGTTGAAGTTTGCAACGCGCGGGGTGAACGGCGGTCCGGTATAGACAGTGCTGGTTCCGGAAACCTGCCAGTCGCGAGCCAGCCAATGCCGTGACATTGCCGGCGACCAGATGAAGCTGCCGGCGAATGTATGCCCTATGTCGAAATCGGAACGGCCCCGTTCCAGCTTAAGATTTCGCGAATCCTGTGCCCCGGAAAAGTTGTAGGAGATGGTCCCGCCCGTGTTGGAGGATTCATCGATCGACTTGGCAAAGGTGTAGGACCCGCGCACAGAGAGCTGCTTCGAGAAACGGCGACGCACGGTCAACTGACCAGAGTTGTAGATCGAGTTGGAACCGTCGTTGATGATCTGAATGCTACCGAAGCCGGCATATGGCCGGAGACTGCGGTTGGCAAAATCGCGGCCAGTCTGGTTGATGTCGTAGCGGCGCTGCAGGTGCGTGCCCTTCGAACCGGCATAAGCAACCTCAAGCACTGTGCCGCGCCCGAACTCGCGTTCGAGGGTCAGGTTGAAGGATTGCAGATACTGCGTCTTCGGCTCGGCGTTCTCCTGGCCATAGCTGCTGGTGACGCCACTGAAACTGCGTCGCGCAGTTGGGTACGGGTTCGAAAGTGTCAGAACCGTCGGATCTGCAGTAACGCGGCTGAAGGTCTCGGTAATAGAGTACGGGAACGTGTCGGAGTATTCGTCCATGCGGTACAGGGAACTGGCGCCGTAGAACATCCCGTAGCCACCGCGAAGGACGGTCTTGGTGCCGCCGAACATGCGCCAGGCGAAACCAATGCGCGGTGCGAAGTTATTCCAATCGGTGTTAGTGATCGTGGAGGGCAACCCCACATCGGAAGCCTTCACCGTGTAGGCCGAGAGACCGACGCTGCTGATGCGCTGATCGAATTCTGCCTGCGAAAGCAGGCCCGTGCCGGATGTCACCACCTTGCCCAGCGTTGGCAGGAACATAGCCCAGGCGCCGTACTTCTCCTTTGGTGGCTTCATTACTTCATAACGGACACCAACGTTCAGGGTGAGGCTGGAGGTTACTTTGAAATCGTCCTGAACAAAGCCGGAGTAGTTCGAAATCAGATGATAAGGACCGGAGCCATCCAACTGGCGGCGCGTGCTGTCGGCCCAGCCGAGCACAAAGTCGGCGAGCGGATCACTCGTATAGCGACCCAGGAAACCGATGCGGCCGCGCGTGTCGCCGTAGTTTCGGGAGAAATACTGCATGCGCAGGAAGTCCGCGCCGAACTTGAAGGAATGTTTGCCCTTGATCCAGGTCAGGCTGCCTGCGTACTGATAATTGTTGTACGACCAGATTTTCGGGATGTCGTAGGCCGGACCAATGGGAATGTAACCGGTCACTGTGATGTAAGGCAACCCGGCTGCGATTGGATTTGTAGTGCCTCCGACGAACCCCACGTCGCCTGCCCAGTTCTTGTCGGCGCTGTACGGCCAGGCTTCATTGTTGGTCTTACGAGAGAAGTTGGCGCTCGCCTCCAGAAACGTATTCGGAGTGAGCGTCCGGATGTAGCGGATATACGCGAGGACGTCCAGGGTGCTTTTTGCCGAGCCAAACAGCGGGATCGGCGAACGGCTGGTCGAAACCGGGTCCCAACTCTTGTTGGGCCGCCAGAATGTGCTCAGAGTGAGGCGATCCTTCGAAGTAAGTGTGTGGTCCACCTTGATTCCGAAGTTATTGAAGCTGTTAGTAGCATTACCTTGAGAGATGAAGTTATAGACACCGCCACCGGAAAGGTTTGCCTGCGGGTAATACGCAGCCATCTTTTGTGCGACGGGGTCGAGCCGGCTGGCGGGAATCTGGTTGTTTGCAAAGGGTACCTTGTTGACGGTATCTGTTATCACAATCGGCTTGCCGAAAGAATCGGTCGCCTTGGAGAAATCGCCGCGCAACATCTCTGGCCGGGGTACCACGGCGCGCTGGGACTTCCCGTCAGTCAGACGAAGGGAATCCCACGTGACCATAAAAAACGTGCGATTGCGGCCATCGTAAAGTTTCGGCAGAAAGACCGGGCCCGTTACTGTAGCGCCGAACTGATTGCGGCGCAGTTTGGACTTCGTGGCGTCGAAGTACCCGGTCGCATCAATGACGTCGTTGCGCAGGAACTCATAGAGCGAGCCTTTGAGTCGGTTGGTACCGCTCTTGGTAACAACCGTCAGCATGCCTCCGGCGTAGCGGCCATATTCGGCGGCGTAGCCGGACGTGAGCATCTTGAATTCCTGAACACCTTCGATGGGAGGATTGATCATAGCGCCCGTGTTGCGACGCTGCGTGTTGTTCATGCCGTCTAGCAGGAATCCCGCGTTGTCGGCGCGCGCGCCATTGACCGCGTAAGAACCGTCGCCGCCGTCGCCCTTGGGAATCACGCCTCCGGTGAGCAGCGCGAGGTCGCTGAAGTTACGGCCATCGAGCGGCATCTCTTTGATTTCGTCTTGCGTGGTTACTTCGCCGCGAGTGGCTGTTTCCGTATTCAGGACGGGCGGCGCATCGCTGACGGTCACGCTTTCTGTGGTTGCACCGATTTCAAGCGGGATATCGATACGCAGAACCTGTTCCACGGCAAGCGTGAATTCGGAGCGCTTATGCGTGCGGAACCCGGTAGAGGAAGCCTCGAGGACGTAGCGTCCGGGATTCAGATAAGGTATCGTGAAGTCGCCAACGGCGTTGGATGAGCCGACTTGGCTTATGTTGGTATCGAGGTTTGTGATCTTGATGGACACTCCCGGGATGACAGCTCCCGTGGCGTCAGAAACACGGCCGACAACGCTGGCCGATGGGGTTTGCGCAAACATCGCGCAAGCCGAAATTACAATCGCTGAAAGCAGCGCTAGTCGCTTCATTGCAACCTCCCTTGCGAGTACAGTGCTTATAATGTATCGCATAGAAAGAATCGAAAGGAATTCGGCATGAACAGAAGGAAATTCGTTGGGACCGTTGCCGCGGTGGCCGGCAGTTCGGTCGTGAAACCGGCGCTGGCAGCTGAAGGTGGCCAGCCGGTTCGCGAAAAACCGTTGCGTGCGGATTACTGGGGCGCCGAATATTACGACGACCTGGAGCGGAAGCAACTGCTCGAAGTGCTCGAAACGGGCCGTCCGTTCCGCTGGTACGGACGCGGCAGTGAAGCACCGCTGAAAGTGTCGACTTTCGAAAAAGAATTCGCTGCGCGCATGAACACGAAGTATGCGCTCGCGGTTTCGTCCGGTACCGCTGCCCTCGAGGCCGCGATGGCCGCATTGCAGATCGGGCCCGGCGACGAAGTGATCATTCCCGCCTGGACGTGGCACTCCTCCGCCAGTTCCGTAGTTCGCGCGGGCGCCTTGCCGGTCTTCGCTGAAATTGACGAGTCTTTCAATCTCGACCCGGCCGATATTGAGCACCGCATCACGCCGAACACGAAGGTCATTATGGCGGTGCATTTGCAGGGCTGTCCCGCGGATATGGAAAAGATTCTTGCGATCGCACGCAAACGCGGGCTTAAGGTGCTCGAAGATTGCGCGCAGGCTGTAGGTGGTAGCTACAAGGGCAAACCGCTCGGCTCGATGGGTGACATCGCGATCTACAGTCACCAGTTGAACAAGACCATCACAGCGGGCGAAGGTGGCTCGGTGGCAACCAATGATCCGGTGATGTTCGAGCGCGCCGCGCGCTTCCACGACCTGGGTGCGTTGCGGGGATTGCACGGTGGCCTGATCGGACAACCGAAGCTCGCTCCGTTCGTGGGCGCAAACTATCGAATGAATGAGTTCAGCGGCGGCGTCATGCTTGCGCAATTGCGTAAGCTCGACAAGATCGTTGACGGTGTGCGCGGGAATGCCAAACGTGTTTATGACGGCGTGCGCGACCTGCCCGGAATCCGTTTCCGCTTATTGCCCGATCCTGCGGGCGAGCTGGGGACGGCTGTGTTTGTGCGGTTCGATAGCAAGCAGAAGAAGGATCGCTTTGCCGCACTGATGAAAGCGGAGAACATCCCAGTTACGGGACCGAGCGGATCTGTCGTATTGCCGGTGCTGCCGTATATCGAGAACAAAATCACGGTTCACCCGAACTGGCCCACCTGGACCAGCCCACGGGGTAAGTCGATCAAGTACGGCGCGGCTTCGTGCCCGAGGACGCTCGACATTCTCGAACGCTTCGCCGGTCCTCCGATGGACCCGAAGTTCACGCGCCGCGACATCGACGACGTCATTGCGGCGATCCGAAAAGTCTATCCGAAAGTTTAGAATACAAGCTTTACGGCGAACTGGATCTGCCGCGTTGGGTTGCGTGTTCGAGTGACAATGCCGAAGCTGGCGTTCGTCGGATCCACGTTGGGCTCACCAAACTGGATATAGTTCAGAGTATTCAGTGACTCAGCGCGCAACTGTACCTTCAGTCTTTCGAAAACCTTCATATTTTTGATCGCCGAGAAATCCAGGTTGACGATTGCGGGTCCGCGCAAGTTCGAACTCATGGTCGGGAAAGTGCGGATGTTGCTGCCAAGACTGATGCGGGCGTCCCTGCGCTGTTTATTGGGATCCAGAACTCCGTTGGTCATCACGACTGCATCCTGAAAATAGAATCCGCTGGTATCGAAGATCGCACCACCAAGTCCCTTGCGGTCGTAGTTCGCTGTAACGGTGCTGTAATCGCCATTGAAGTACACGTTGTTAGTCGAGATCGGACGGCCGGTCTGTGCCATGAAAATCCCGCCAATCTGCCACCCGCCTAAGACGGTGTCAACAGTACGGCCCCACTTGTTACCCCAGTGGCGGCCGCGTCCGAACGGGATTTCGAAGATGCCGTTGGTAACGAAGCGCTGCGGACGATCATCACTGCCGATGCGGTCCTCGGGTTTGCTGTCGGATTCGTTCAACAAATTGATGCTCTCGCGCAGATTCGACTTCGTGTAAGCTGCCGAGATAGTGAAACCCTGGTGGAAACGCCGGTTGACACGCACTTCAAGGCCGTGATACATGCTGTGCCCGTCGTAGCGTTCCCCGGCAATCGCAGTGAATTGCGGAAAAGGTCTCAGCAACACGGCGCGCTGCACCGTGGAAGCGCTGCCCAGGGTGGTTAACACGGGCGCGAGGTTTCGGAACGGGTTGGAGATGTTAAGACCAAGATAGTCAATGGCGGCCTGATCGCGGACAGGGCTCGTGCTCAGGTACTTCGCCGGAGTCGCGTTCAAGTTGGTCGTGATGGGCAGAGAGTAGCCCTTGGTGCCTGCGTATAACACTTCCAGCTTCCATCGGCCCGGCAGTTCGCGCTGAACTCCGGTCTGCCAGCGGTGCGCCACTCCATTGATGCGGTTGAGCGGCGTGGAAGCAATCGCTTGCCCCATAAAGGTAGAAACGCCACCACTGGCACCCGCCGCTTCGGCCACTCCGCGCGGAAACGGATTGGCGATATCGCCGATGAACGTGAACCCACCATTGAGTGTGGTCAACACGTCAGTCTGCTGCGAGAAGCCAGCCTGCTGCAGGCCGGATCCGATCCACGGCACCATGTACATGCCCCAGCCAGCGCGCAGTACGGTCTTGCGCGTGAGCTGGAAAGCAACTCCGGCGCGAGGCTCGAAGTTATTGCGATCTGGCTGCCAGAGATAGCGATTATTTGCGTCGGCAAACGTGAGGCCGCCCATTACGCGCAGGGCGCGCTCACCGGGAGGCCGGCGACGTCAGGTGCGGCAGCATAAGCGGCGCGCACAGCCGCATCGATCGGCGCGGCGGTCGTAGTGTCGAAACCGCGCACGCTGCGATTGAAACGCTCGGTCGTAGGCAATTCCATCTCGTAGCGCAACCCCAGGTTGACGGTCAGCCTGGAGTTGATCTTGAAGTTGTCGTGGATGAACATCGCGTGGTACGCAGACTTCAACGCGTAATCCGCGCTCCTGTCGATTCGTCCGCTGGTGGGCACTCCGATCAGAATCGAAGCCAGACCCTGTCCGAATTGTCCCGCGGAAACACATTGTTGGCGGCCGTAAAATCGCCCTGGGTGGATCCCAGTGAACTGAAGCCGTTGATCGTCATTTGCGGGAAATAGCTCTCGCGACGGAACTGGGAAATCGTGCTGGCTGGGAATCCGAGCGCAGCCAGGTCAAAGCCTGGCGCAATATGCCTGACGGCGATGCGGCCGCCCTCCTGCGTCGCTGCCAACGGATCGCAAATGAGGGCCTGACCGGCGAAGTTCCCGGTCCTTTCGGCTACTGTAGGAACGGTGTAAATCCCCGAGCTCGGGGTGTCATTCAAAATGCCTTCGTGCGACACGAAAAAGAATGACTTGTTACGGCCGTCGTAACTTTTCGGGATAAAGATGGGCCCACCTACCGTGCCGCCGAAGCGATGGTAAGTGAAAAGCTGTGGTGCGGTCTTGCGCTGTTTGGCAAAGAATTCCTCGGCGACCAGATCTGGCGGTCTGTAAAACTCATAGCCCGAGCCGTGCAGTTGATTGGTCCCGCTCTTGATGCTGACGTTCACGTTGGCGCCAGGCGTATAGCCATGCTGGGCATCGAACGACGCGGTCTCCACTTTGAATTCTTCGACTGCATCTGAGGGCGGCACGTAAGCCACCTGCGCGCTGCCTGCTACTCTGTTGCCGGTGTTGGGCGCGCCGTCGAGCGTGAACGTATTTCCACCGGGTGCACCATTGGTGCGAATGCCCGTGGGGCCAGTGTTGTCGAAGGGCCGATGGGAGTTCATCACTTCGTTGTTGACCATGACGCCGGCGCTCGTGTTCGCCAGCATGAAGGCATTGCCGTTGACCAGTGGCAATTCGGAAATCCTGCGTCCGTCGACAACGGTGCCGACCGTAGCGGATTCTGATTCCAGAATCGGTGTCGATGTGGCGCTCACCTGAATAACTGTTTGACTGGTTGCTACTTCGAGCTTAAAGTCGATTCCGAGGCGGCCGCCGACCTGAACTTCGACATCGTTACGGAGCACGCCGCCGAAGCCCTTGGAGTTCACGCTCAAGCTGTAAAAGCCCGGGTTGAGATACGGAATATCGTAGACACCTGACGCGTTCGTGGTAGTTGAGTTTTTAACATTTGTTGCGACGTTCGTGGCAACAACCGCCGCTCCTGGGATGGCGGCGCCACTGAAATCCGTGATGAAGCCGGTGATTGCGCCACGGCCCTGCCCCGATGCGACGGAGTAAAGTCAGACAGAGTGTAACCGTGACGAACAGAGTCTTACGCATGAAAACAACTCTCCCAGGTGTTTTAGTTGCGACGCGTGACTAAATATAGGTTTAAAATGAACGTCGTGTCAACAGTGAAGTTCGCCGAGCCAGCAATCAGTACAGCGGTACCCTCCACCGTTCGAGAGGTCAACCGAGCGGTGATCCTGAACCTGATCCGATTGCATCAGCCGATCTCAAGAGCAGCGCTGTCCAAGAAGACGGGGATCTTCCGGAGCAATGTTTCCGATATCGTCGAGGAGTTGATCGCAGCGGGATTCCTGATAGAGAAGCCGGCCGAACCAACTGGAGGACGCGGCAGAGCTCCCATTCTGCTCTCGCTGAATGACGCGGGACTGCACGTTCTCGGCGTGAGTGTTCGCGCCACTCGCGCACAGGTCGCGTTGGCGGGGTTGTCCGGTGAGATCGAGGATACAGCGAGCTTCGAAACTCCGAAGCGACCCGAGAAATTTCCGGAGAGGCTGCTTGCCTCTGCCCAAAAATTGCGCCTTAGGCATCCGGAGGTCTCGTCGGGACCGTTTGAAGCATTCGGCCTCAGCGTGCCAGGCGAAGTGAATTCAACCACCGGGGAGATTCGCTGGCTCCCTACCCTTCCGGCCTGGTCCGACTTTCCGCTGGCAAAAGAGATTGAAGGACATTGCGGTGGCAGGGCCCAAATTGAAAACGACTGCAACCTAGGTGCGCTTGCGGAGATGTGCCTGCGGGAACCAGAGGTCGCCAACGCCACGGACTTTATTTTTCTGGAGATTGGCTGCTTTGGCGTCGGTGGCGGAATCGTTATTAATCGCGAGTTGTACCGCGGCTTCGACAGCACTTCTGTCGCCGAGTTCGGCCACATGATCATTACGGCTGGTGGCCCCAAGTGCACGTGCGGGCGCCGGGGTTGTTGGGAACGCCTTGTCTGTGATGAAGCGACCTGGCGTCAGTACAAGCCCGAAGTTCCCTTCAGCATTTCCGGGTTTCAGGCGCTACTCGAAGCTGCGCTGCAGGGCGATCGGTGTGCGCTGAATGCGGTTCGCCACACGTTCCGCTACTTCTGGCTTGGAGTCTCAAACATAGTAACCGCCTTCAATCCACAGTCTGTAATTGTCTCCGGCGAGATCACTCGTGTTTGGGATTTGTTGCAGGAGGCCTTTGCAGAGGCAGGCGTACCCGACAGCATTCAACGAATCGTCAGCCCGGCACGTCTTTGGCCCGAGCAACTCTTCCTTCGCGGAGCCGTTTATCTTGCACTTAGCGGAGTGTTCGCCCGACCCAAAATCGGCTGGTGATAATTATCGCTACTTGACTCTGACGTAGCTTATCAATACTATGGCCGTGCCATGTTCAAGATTGTCTTGTGCGCGGCGTTGCTGGCTGTCTCTGCGTTCGCACAGAGCGGCCTGATCCAAGGCGTCGTCATGGATCCTGCAAACGCCGTAATACCCGATGTAAAAATAACAGCTGTCGATGAAGGTAAGCGCATCCTCGTACGTGAGGTTGTGACTGGCCAGGATGGGTCCTTTCAACTGCGCCCGCTATTAGCGGGTACATACACAATTCGCGCGGAGAGCCCGGGCTTTAAAGCGCACGAGAGCAAGGGTCTGGTGCTGGATCCCGGACAGGTAATGAACCTCGGTACGTTCCGTCTCGCGATCGGCGAAACAACTTCGTCGGTGACGGTGGAAGCACAGACTCCGATGGTAGAGAGCACTACCGCACAGAAGTCTTACGTCATCACTTCGGACCAGGTTTCCGAATTAAGTTTGAACGGGCGCGACTTCGGCTCGCTCTTGCTTACGCTGCCCGGTGTCACGACCGATGCGCAATCAGACTTCCGAATGAGCTTCAGCGCCACCACAGGATTCAACGTTAACGGTGGACGCAGTTCCGCAAACAACGTGCAACTCGACGGCGCGCACAACACGGACGTAGGCGACAACGGTGCGCAATATACGCAGCCGAGCCTGGACGCGATTGGCGAATTCAAGATCCAGACCAGCGGGTTTGCCGCGGAGTTGGGACGCATTTCAGGGACAGCAATCACTGCTAGTACCAAAGCCGGCAGCCGCCAGTATCACGGCGCGCTGTTCTACTTCGGACGGAACGAGGCACTCGATGCGCGGCCGTCTTTCGATATGACCGGAATCAAGAACAAGTTGCGCTTCAACCAGTTCGGCGGCAACGTCGGCGGACCGGTTTACATTCCGAAGATCTCGACGCGGGCCAACACGAAGATGTTTTTCTTCTTCAACCACGAGTCCACGCTGGGCAAGAAGCCGAACGGCGGACAGTACGTGGATTTGCCGCGATCGGAAATGCTCGACGGCAACTTCCAGCTTTTGCTCAAAACCTCGAATATGCAGTATTACCCGTCGGTAAAGAACGGCACAATCTTTCAGCCGGGCACCATTACGCGGGATAACGCGGGCAATGTAAACGGCGGTATGCCTTTCCCGGAAAACATAGTTCCGAAGTCGATGTGGAGCAAGAACGCTCAGCCGTTTCTACAAATTATGAAGCGCGTCAACCGTTCATTCTGGTCACCTACGCCAAACGCTCCGGAGCAGATGCGGGTACCACTACGCGACAGCTACAAACTCCGCAAGAACCAGGACATCGCACGCGTTGACTATCACCTGAATCCCCAAACCAACGTTTTCTTCCGCTGGTCGCAGGATGCACAACACGAGGAGATCGGGCTTGGAATCTGGAGTTCGACTCCGTTCCCCGTGTTTCCGATGATGCGCGAGAAGCCCGGCTCCAACTGGTCGATGAACATGGTGAAGCTGGTTGGCAGAAGCATAATCAATGAGTTCTCTTTCGCGTATGCCCACCAATCGCAAGTTGTGGATGTTGCCGATACTGTCGATCCCGACACTTACGACCGAGACAAATTAGGCTTCCAGTTCGGCCAGCTCTTTCCGGAATCAAACACACGGAACCGCTTCCCGCGCTTTAATTGCGGCGTTGGCTCCTGTAACTTTACTGGCTATTCATCAAACTGGAAGAACGACGGCAAGGACTATGCGTGGACAAATAACGTGACGTTCCTGCGCGGCAAGCACACGTACAAGACCGGCATCTATTTCAACCTTGACGATAAACAGCAGCAGCCTTCATGGAATGACGCGGGCTCTTTCGATTTCTCCTCGTCCACCACGCGCGTTTTTGCGAACGACAGCAACAACGGCCTGGCGAACCTGCTGCTCGGCAATTACCAGAGTGCAGCACAAACCAACGGCGTTTTTTACGGCTCTTTCCGCTTCATAGGGATTGAGTTCTTCGGGCAAGATAGCTGGAAGGTTGCGCCAGGACTTACTGTGGAACTCGGCGCGCGTTACGTATATCTTGGACCCACTTACACGCGCGGCAACATACTGCAGAACTACTTCGACCCGACGCTTTACGATCCAGCCAAGGCAGTTAAGATCGATACAGCCAACGGCGTTCGCAAGGGCAGCATCATACCAGGCTCAGGCGATCCATTTAATGGCATGGTGGAGGAAAACTCTCCGGGTGTCGTGAATGGATTTGGAAAACATCACAAGAATCAAGTCTCACCGCGCGTTGGATTTGCCTGGACTCCTACCAAGGAAGGAAAGCTGGTTGTGCGTGGCGGCTTCGGTACCTTCTTCGAGCGCATGCGCCAGAACATCAATAACTTTGGTGGACTCGGGAACCCGCCGCTGACCTACACTCCTACCGTGTACGGCGGCAATATCGATCAGATGAATTCCAGCCTCGTCAACGGGGGCGTGCGTTTCCCCGTGGCGGTCATCGCATTCAACAAAGACTACTTCACGCCGACGGTCTACAGCTGGAGCTTCGGTATTCAGAAGCAGTTCAAATCACGCGTGGCTCTCGACGTAGCTTATGTCGCGAATACCGCGCGCCACCTGCAATACCGGCAGGACCTGAACACGCTGCCACTAGGGACCACGACAGGCAGTTCGATTCTTACGCAGAACAACAGTGTGGTGGAGGCGATCCGTCCATACAAAGGCTACATGGCCGTGCAATACACCGACTACGGCGCTAACAGCGCCTATCATTCGCTGCAGGCGCGTCTGAGCCGGCGCTTCAGCAAGAGCTTTACAGCCAATGCGAATTTCACATGGGCGAAGGTGATGGACGATGTGGATACGCTGACGACACCATCATCGACTACTATATGGACCGACATCGCGAGCGCGGCCCGGCGGGCTTCGACCGCAAGTATGTAGCGACAATCGATTACGTCTATCAGATTCCGAAATTCGCGCGCGGCTTCTTGAACACGCGTGCGATGCGTCCAGTGCTCAATGGCTGGCAGGTCTCGGGTATTACGCGACTGTGGACCGGACTTCCGCTCACGATCAAATCGAGCGGAAACGCCGGAACACTCGGAGGTGGTCCTCGGGCTGATGTGCTGAGGGCGTCGAATCCGTATCCTGCGGAGCAAACGCGCAACGAGTGGTACATTCCGATGTCGTTCGGGCGGCCATTCGATGGATCGCTTGGAACCGGGGCAAAGGAATTCTGCGTGGGCCTGGGCTCATGAACTTCGATATTTCGCTGTTCAAGAATATTACATAGCAGAAAAGAAATCGATGCAGTTCCGGCTGGAGACTTTCAACACGATGAACCACACGGAATGGTATGGCGTGAACATCGACGGTGAACGGCTACAACTCGGGCCAGGCTGTCACGGCAGCCGCGCGCGGAACGTCGGGACAGGTTACGAGCACGCGGGATGCGCGCAACGTGCAGTTGTCGATTAAGTTGTACTGGTAAAGCACAAAGGGCCGGTAGACGTATCCAAAGTGGGTGCGTCTGCCGGCCTTTTTCGTTTGCAGATATATAGTTCGGAAGCAGCCATCAGCCGCCCCCATCAGAACCTACTTGCCGATCGTGCGCGGGTAATCTGAGTTATAGATCATCTTCTCGACAGCGAAGTCCAGCACAGAGGTGTCGGTGCCTAGTGCGGCTCCGATCTTGAGCATGACTTCCGTCTGATCCATGACGCCGGTAAAGAGGAAGGCTCCGGGGCCCTGGGCGGAGATGGGCAGTGTCGCGGCGGTATGGCTGCCGGTGCGGAATCCTACGGCGAGGCGGACGCGACCCTTGCCGCCGGACTTCCTTGTTGTCAGGGTAGCCATCGCCGTCGGCATCCATGTAGTCGGGGAAGCCCATGTTGGCGTAGGCGTCGATGACCGTCGCGGCGGGCGGGCCGTTCTTGCCGCCGAAGCTGGCATAGGGAAGTTGCATGCGGATGTTGGCGTTGGCGTCCCGATAGACCTTTTGAGTGAGCGTCCCGGTCGGGCCGGCGACAGTAATGGTGTTGGTCGAGGTGCGATCGTAAGTAATCAGCGTCGGATAGTTCGGCCGTCCCGATGATCAGCATGGGCTGGCCATGGTCGGCGGTGACAACCATCAGAGTATCAGCGGATTTACGTTCGGCTGCCCAAGCGCGACCGACTCCGACTGCCTTGTCGAATTCGATGACATCCCAGAGTGCACCGGCGAAGTGTCCGGAGTGTGACTGCTTGTCGATGGAGGCCGCTTCAACCATGAGGTAGAAGGGCTGATCGCCGTTGGGTCCGGCCAGAACTTCGATCGCTTTTCGGGCCATAACGTCAAGGAACGGCTGATCCTTGAAAGCGCCAAAAGCGGGTAAGGGCTCGCTACCCGGGACGTGTAAGTCCCAGCTTGTCGTAAGCTACATTCATGTGCCCTACAGCCGAGGGACGGATCTTGCTGGAGTGCATGGTGACTCTGTCGGCACGGCGGAAGAGGCCAAGCAGTTTGCCGTCGGAGGCGCTGACCGAATCGAGCTCAGATTTGTTGGTGACGAGTTTGAAGCCAAGCTTTGAGAACTCTGCGACCATATCGCGGCCATCGGCGCGAATGTCGGGATCGAAGGACTCGCGACCGCCGCCCATCCAAACATCAACGACCGGCTTTCCATCCAGAAACGGATTGGCGAAGAACTGCTCGACGACGTCGAAGGCGGCATCGCGCTCACCCATGTGGGATCCCTGCGCGGCGGAGGTGGCGTCATTCACCCCGGCCGTGGTGACGACCCCGACGCGATATCCGAAGCGCCGCTTGAGGTACTCCGCGATTGTCTCGACGCGTGGGTTATCGAGGTAGTAGGCGCGGTTGGAGTCTTTGGCGCCGGCGGTCCACATGCAGTCTGTGCCATCGGCGAAAACGCCAAAAGCACCGTCGAAAGTCTTGTTGCCTGTCGTGAGGGCGGAGGCGGAATTGGCGGAATCCGGGATGACTTTGTCCGCGCCGTGGTTGATCACCATGCCCATTACCGGCATGCGGTCCATCTCAAGCAGGCGATCATAGAAACCCTCGCGAATGCCGGGGACACCGGGTATGGTCTCGATACTGCCCCTTACGATGCGGCCTGCGCTGCGCCATTCTTCGGTCATGCCGTCGCCGATGAAGACGATAACATTCTTGCGTTTCTCAGGAGCGCGGAAGGGCAGGACGGTGACATCCTTGACGTCTTGAATGCGCGTGGCTCCGGTATCGAGAAAGGCTTCGATGTGCACGTTACCGGCGCTGGGGAAACTGACCAAGTCGGCGCGAAAAACTGCGCCGGGCGTGCCGTTGCAGTCCAGATTGGCGGTCGTTGGGAGCACTGAACAGTGAACTCATATCCTTGCCGTTCGCTGTGACACGGAGGACACCGCCTGAAAAATTTCGGGCTTCGATAACAAGATCAATGCGTTGATCCTCGAGCAGGCGCGTGCGCTCGGGGAGCACGATGGACAGCATGGTTTGGGCTGCAAGCGGGGCCACACAGAGGATGACAATCAGTACATTTCGGATAAGCATGTCTTAATCTCCAGAGACACACTATCGTTAGTGCGAACCGGATGTCAACAACGAACTCACCCTTGAGTCTGTACTGTTATAAGAGCCACAGGTGGTGCGGTGCGAAGTCTTGAGTGTTCTGGCCGGGTGTGAAACTCATCCCCGGCGTTGTAGGCAATCCGAGTCAGGCTGAGATCTATTCTTGCGACAGGTGATTACATCCGTGGTGAACGGTACTCGCGGCGTGTCATCATTAAAGAGTGCGCAGCCGGCACAAACTGCCCAAGAGCCCTGAAGATGCGGACGTACTCGAGCTTTTTCACGCTCCCGTACGCGCCTGGTTTGAAGCTGTCTTCCCTGCCCCCACACGCCCGCAGGTGTTGGGCTGGCCCGCCATCGCCAAAGGCGAATCAACGCTGATTCTGGCGCCCACGGGCACAGGAAAAACTCTCGCCGCTTTTCTCTGGTGTCTGGACCGATTGATGTTCGAACCGCTGCCGCAAGCTAACCAGCGCTGCCGCGTACTCTACATTTCTCCGATCAAAGCGCTGGCGGTCGATATCGAGCGAAACCTGCGCGCTCCTCTTGTGGGCATCGCACAGATGGCCCAAATCGGCGGCGTCAAGATCCACGAACCTGCCGTCGCAATCCGTACCGGTGACACTCCGGCTAACGAGCGGGCGCGTTTTTCCCGCAGGCCGTCTGACATCCTGATCACGACTCCGGAATCGCTCTATCTACTGCTGACGTCGAACGCGCGCGAGATGCTGCGCTCGATCGAGACTGTGGTGCTCGATGAAATACACGCCTTGGTTCCTACCAAGCGCGGGTCGCACCTGGCGCTCTCGCTGGAGCGTCTCGAACATATCTGCGGGCGGAAACTGCAGCGTATCGGATTATCGGCAACACAGCGTCCGCTTGAGGAAGTGGCTCACTTTCTGGGCGGTGCAGCACCTATATCGAAGCGCGATTCCAAGGATAACCCAGCGGAGGAAATTCTCTCCGAGTTCGAAACCTCCAGTGAGGCTCCGCGTTTTCGGCCGGTGATTGTGGTCGACGCGAGTGAACCGAAGCGCCTCGATATTCGCGTCGAGGTTCCGATTGATGATATGGCGCGGCTGGATGAACTGGATCTGCTACCCAGTGGTCCGGCATCGCAGGCTCCTGTGCGGCCTTCCATTTGGAGTGCCATTCATCCTCAGCTTCTAAACCTGGTTCGTGAGCACCGTTCCACTCTGATCTTCGTCAACAGCCGCCGGCTCTCCGAACGAATCTCGGGCGCGATCAATGAACTGGCGGGGGAGACGCTGGTGCGCGCGCATCACGGCAGTGTGGCTGCGCCCCAACGCAAGGAAATCGAGGATCGTCTTAAGCTCGGGACGCTGCGTGGGCTCGTGGCAACTTCGTCGCTGGAATTGGGCATCGACATGGGCGCCATCGACCTGGTGATACAGATCGAAGCGCCGCCTTCGGTCTCCAGCGGAATGCAGCGTATAGGGCGCGCCGGCCATCATGTGGGCGGAACCAGCGCGGCCGTGATCTTTCCGAAGTTTCGCGGCGATCTGGCAGCTTGTGCGGCAATCACACGTGCGATGTATGCGGGCCAGGTGGAAGCGGTGCGTTACCCGCGCAACCCGCTCGATGTGCTCGCGCAGCAGATTGTTGCAATGGTCGCGATGGATTCCTGGGACGTGAACGCGTTGTTCTCCGTGTTGCGCAAAGCATCGCCATACGCGGCACTCAGCCGCCGTACTTTCGATAGCGTGCTCGACATGCTTGCAGGGCGCTACCCTTCCGACGAGTTCGTCGAACTTCGACCGCGGCTCACGTGGGACCGCGTGAACAATCAGCTAACTACGCGCGAAGGGGCTCGGCGCGTTGCGATCGCAAATGGCGGCACGATTCCCGATCGCGGCTTGTACGGGGTCTTTCTGGCGGGCGCGACCAAGGGCGCTCGGGTGGGCGAACTCGACGAGGAAATGGTTTTCGAATCGCGCGCCGGCGACACGATCGTACTGGGTGCGACCACGTGGCGGATCAACGAAATCACGCACGATCGAGTGACTGTCTCGCCCGCTCCGGGAGAGCCGGGCAAGATGCCGTTCTGGCACGGTGATACTGCGGGGCGGCCCTGCGGAGTTCGGACGCCATATCGGCCAGATGACCCGCGAACTGCTGGCCCTTCCGCACGCGGCCGCGCTCAGCAGACTGATCGACGAGCACAGCCTGGATCTGAGCGCCGGCGAGAATCTGCTGCGCTATCTGGAAGAGCAGGCCGCTGCAACGGGTCGCGTTCCCAGCGATCAGGACATCGTCATCGAGCGCTGCCGAGATGAACTCGGCGACTGGCGTGTATGCGTGCTCACGCCATTCGGCAGTCGTGTGCATGCGCCATGGTGCATGGCTGCAATGGCCAAACTGCGCGCTGAACGCGGTCTTGAAGCCGAGGCCATGTGGTCCGATGATGGCTTCGTATTGCGTCTGCCAGAGAGCGAAGAACCCCTCGATGCCGAAGCTTTGCTGCCTACGCCAATGGAGTTGAAGGATCTCGTCCTGCGTCAGCTTGGTAGCACTTCGTTGTTCGCCGCGAAATTCCGTGAGGCTGCTGCGCGCGCCCTGCTGTTGCCGAAGCGGCGGGCCGGAGTCCGTGCTCCACTCTGGATGCAGCGTAAACGCGCGGCGGATCTGTTGGGCGTCGCGGCACGCTATTCCTCGTTTCCGATTCTGCTGGAGACGTACCGCGAATGCGTGCGCGATGTGCTCGACCTTGCAAGCGCGTCGGACGTGCTGCGGCAGATCCAGCGCGGGGCAATCCATGTGACCTCGATCGATTCCGCCAAGCCTTCGCCGTTTGCGTCGACGCTGCTGTTCTCTTACATCGCAAACTACATTTATGAAGGCGATGCGCCGCTTGCGGAACGTCGTGCGCAGACGCTCTCGATCGATCAATCGCAGCTCGAAGATCTGCTGGGCAGCACCGACTTTCGTGAGCTGCTGGACAAGGCGGCGCTTGAGGAAGTCGAGGCGCAGCTACAGTCGCTCGATCCGGATTACCACGCCAAACATGCTGACGGCCTGCATGATCTGTTGCTCAAACTCGGCGATCTGACGGCGGCCGAAATCGAGGCGCGCAGTGTTAACAGCACCGTTGCTGCGAGCGTTCAGGAACTTGTGCGGGCGCGCCGCGCAGTCGTACTGCGGATCGCGGGTGAATCGCGCTATGTTCCGGTCGAGTATGCCGCGCGTTACCGAGATACTGTGGGCGCTCCCCTGCCCCCTGGTCTTGCGGATGTATTTCTGGAGCCAACCGAACAGCCATTGCGCGAACTGATGCGACGTTATGCGCGAACGCATGGTCCGTTCACGACGGCTGATGTCGCGAGGCGTTTCGGAATGAACGCGGCCAAAATTGAAGCGGCGTTGAAACATCTGCACTCAGAGGGGAAACTGCTCGAAGGCGAGTTTCGCCCCGATGGGGTGCATCGCGAATGGTGCGACCCCGACGTTCTGCAGCAGGTGCGCCGCAAGACTCTGGCACGCTTGCGACGTGAAGTGGAGCCTGCGGCACAACAGAACTTTGCACGGCTGCTCAGTCGCTGGCAGGGGGTTACTGTCGCGCGGCCGGGAATTAATGCGCTGGTCGATGCGATCGAAATACTGCAAGGCTGCGCGCTGCTGGCGTCCGAACTCGAACGGGAAATTCTTCCGGCTCGCGTACGTGACTATCAGCCGGGCGACCTGGATTCGCTGATTTCTTCGGGTAATGTAGTGTGGGTCGGCAAGGAGCAGATCGGTGATCGCGATGGACGCATCGCGTTGTACCTCGCGGAGTCGTTGTCGAGCCTGCTTCCGCCGCAGCAATTACAGGCGGAGCAGGTGGAAGCACTATCCTCACGCGCTCGTGCGATTCTCGATACGTTAACGCGGCAGGGCGCATCCTTTTTCAACGCGATTCATGAAGATACTGGTCGCGGCTTTCCAGGCGACACGCTGAATGCTTTGTGGGAACTGGCCTGGGCCGGATGGATTACGAACGATACACTGCAACCGATTCGCGATCTGATTCAGTCCAAGCAGACGCAGCACGCGCGGGCAATGGCCAGTGACGGCCGACCGGGCTCACCCGAATTTCTGCGGAAGTTCCGGGCACGTACCGGGCAACATAGTCCAGTGCAGGGCCGATGGTCGCTGGTGCAGCAGCGGATGCAATCCAGCGTGACTCCAACCGAATGGAGCGCAGCGATCGCGCAACAATTGCTGGTGCGCCATGGAATCGTGATGCGGGAAACAGCGGCTTCCGAAAACATTCCGGGCGGATACCCATCGATTTATCCGGTCCTCAAAACCATGGAGGAGAGCGGGTGGGTTCGGCGCGGCATGTTCGTAGCCGGATTGGGCGCAGCGCAGTTCGCAACCAGCGCGGCGGTCGATCTGCTGCGCGGTTTGCGCAAAGATCCGGAGCGCCCGGAGGTGGTTCACCTGGCCGCATCCGATCCGGCGAATCCTTACGGCAGTCTTCTACCCTGGCCTTCCGAAGCGGCCGCCCCGCATTCGTTGGCGCGCGCTGCTGGGGCCATGGTTGTGCTGGTGAATGGGCAACTGGTGGCGTATTTGCGTCGCAAGAATCCGGCGATTCGAGTCTTCCTGCCAGAGAATGAACCCGAGCGGAGCCAGGTCACGCGGGAACTCGCAAAACGTCTGGCGGAAATCGCGGTGCGCTTGCAGAGCCGCCGCTCCGGTCTGCTGATCTACACAATCAACGATGAGGCTGCACAGGAGCACTCCCTGGGACCTTTCCTCGAAGAGGCCGGATTTGTGTTCACCGCGAATGGATTCCAGATGCGTCGCATGGCTCCCGTGCTGGCACCGGAGAGCGCCTGAAATGCCTGAAGGCGATACGATTTTTCGCGCCGCACGGACCCTGCAGCGCGCACTCGCGGGCCAAGTGGTGACGCGCTTTGAAACAGTTTTGCCGCATCTGGCGCGTGTGCATGAGGACTCACCGATTACCGGCCGCACCGTCGATCTGGTGGATTCAAATGGGAAGTGGCTGATGATGCATTTCTCCGGAGATCTGATACTGCTCACGCACATGTTGATGAGCGGCAGCTGGCACATCTACCGACCCGGCGAGCCCTGGCAACGGAGTCGTTATCACATGCGCGTTTTGATCGGCACGGCTGATATCCTGGCAGTCGCCTTCAATGTGCCGATCGCGGAGTTCCATACTGAGAAAACGCTAGGCGCCCGCGCGGGCTTCAGCAAGCTCGGGCCTGATGTTTTGAAATCGGCTTTCGACGAAGCGGCGGCCGTCGCAAAATTGCATTCGCGGCCCGAGTTAGAAATCGCAGTGGCGCTATTAACCCAGTCCGTGCTGGCCGGCATAGGCAACGTATTCAAATCTGAGGTGTGCTTCGCGTGCGGGATTCATCCTTTCCGCAGCGTGGCTTCGTTGAGCACTCACGAGTTAGAAAAAGTCGTAGCAGCTTCGCGAAAACTTATGCTCGCGAATGTGGCGGAGACATCGGGCGACCGTATTCTCACTTACACGGGTTTTCGACGGACCACCGGGCGCAGTGATCCGTCGGAACGCTTATGGGTGTACGGCCGCGTAGGCCAGCCCTGCCGGCGTTGCGGCACAGCAATTGAATCGCGAAAGCAGGGAGAGGATGCACGGATCACTTTCTGGTGTCCGCAGTGCCAGCCGTCTTCATAGGTGCCCGCAATTCGCGATAAGATTCCGGTTTCATGGACCAGTCACGCCCGACTTACTGAAGCCGGGACGATACTCGTCGCGCACATGGATATGAAACGGGTGGCCGAGTACGACTCGCATGGGAAAGAGGTCGCTTTCTTCGCCGTGGATAGTCCCTGGTCAGCCGTGCGGCTAAAGAACGGCAACACGCTGATCGCAACCAATAAGAAGCTGGTTCAGGAACTCGACCCCAAGGGTCGCGTGGTCTGGGAAGTAAAACCGGATGACGTCCCGGAATACAAGATCTCCGGTTTCCAGATCACGACTCGCCTGCCCAACGGCAACACGCTGGTCAACAACTGGACCAACAGTTGGAGCACGACGGTCGATCCATCCAACCCTCCGATTCAGGCATTGGAATTCACTCCAGAAAAGAAACTGGTCTGGGCGCTGCGGGCGTGGACGGAACCGGCAAACCTGGGTCCTTCTACGATTATTCAATTGCTGGATGCGCCGGGCGTTCCGGAGAACGTTCACTTCGGAGACATCAGGTAGGCAATATAGCCGGCAAACAGCACTTCGTGCGCTTCGCCTTTAAAGACTCGTTGCAGGGTCGCTGCGCACCAGTTACGAATCTCACTCTCCGCGACGCCGTGCCTGATTGCGTTTGCCACGTTCGTTTCCGTCATTACGTAATCGATGTAGAAATCAGGCTTCAACGTAAGCCCGATTTCGAAATATTCATGAGCGGTCAGCCGGAAGCCGGGGTGGCAACTCCGCAGCGTCTCCGGGCTGATCGCTTGACCTTCGTGGAGGGGTGGCGGATAGCGGCGCTGGAATTCGGAGTACCACGCGTCGAGACTGGACTCGTTCCGGAAACGCCGGCCCTCAGAAAAGTCGTAAACCAGCAGCATCCCATCTGGCGAAAGTACGCGCAGAGCTTCCGGGAAAAACAAATCCAGATCCGCATAGTTGAGAGCCCCAGCGGCTGTCATTAGATCGACCGAACCCGAGCGCAGCGGCAACGCTTCAGCTTTACCCGCTACAAAGAAGGCGTCAGGCGCGACATCGTGTGCCAGGAGCAGCATGGAAACGGCCGGCTCGATTCCAACGCAGGTTCGCGCGAAGGATTGTAATGCGACCGTGGATAGCCCTGATCCGCAACCGACATCCAGAGCACGCTCGACCGGTGTTGTGAGCTGAAGATGCTCACGAACCCGCTGCATTATGAGCGGGTGGAGGGCCGGACGGCAGCGGGCGTATCCGGCGGCCATTGCGGACGTTGCGAATGGATTGGCCATATTCATCAAAGTACCAACCAGAGCTGATGGAAGGCGAGCGGTGGCCGAATTCCACCAGCGTGGCTAAAGCCAACCATCTGAATCATTTCAGTATTGCTGTGTTTTCATACTGTTGGAATTTGGTCACGAAGTTGCAATGTAGAAGGTATGACTTCTCATGGCAAGTGGTTAGCCGCTGCAACATTCGCTCTCTGTCTGACAGGTCCGATTTCAGCGCGCGCTCAGGAAACAAACACGGCCGATGATCAGCCCTCAACCGGCTGGCGAAAATTCGGCGAAAGACGGGATTCTGAGCCTCAGCGGCAAGCTCCGCAGGCACAAGATCGGCAACAAGAACCGGAGCCAGGAGGACCGCGAGAAGCAGCGCGAGGGCCTATACCGTCGCAGCTCTCGCTGCCTGCAGGATCGTGGATCAAGGTACGGGTGGATCAACCGCTCTCGAGTGATCGCAACCGCACAGGCGATACTTTCACCGCCACGCTGGCGCAACCACTCGTGGTGAACGGCTATGTCATTGCGCGCCGCGGTCAAGCGATCGGCGGACGGGTGGGCGAAGTGCAAAAAGGCGGCAAAGTTAAGGGAACATCCAGTCTTGGATTTGAACTGACGGAAATCACGTTGGTGGATGGGCAGCAAGTGCCCGTCGTTACCCAACTGATCTCCTATACCGGCGAGACCTCGATGGGCCGCGATGCAACCGCAATCGGAACAACAACCGGCATTGGCGCCGCAATTGGGGGTGCTGCCGCTGGAGGCATGGGAGCCGGACTCGGCGCTATCGCGGGCGCTGCCGCTTCTACGATCGGCGTGTTGTCCACCCGTGGTCGCGCCACGGAAGTGTATCCGGAAGCGGTAGTCAGTTTCCGCACCATGGCGCCACTCACGGTAGTTACTGAAAACTCAGAACAGGCGTTTCAGCCCGTGCGGCAGGAAGACTACGAACAGAATCACCTTCAACAGCGCGCCGCTGCTCCGCGAATGGTAGTGGCTCCGCGTCCGTTCTACGGAGACATGTATTACGGCGGCTGGCCCTACTTTTACGGACCTAGCTTCTACTTCTCGTCCGGGCCGCGCTTCTATTCGAGTTACGGTTACCGCGGGAGTTATGGCCACGGCGGATATCGCGGTCGGCGTCGTTGATTGGTTGCCTGCCTGGTCCCCTGGTACACCAAGGGACCAGGCGGCCATTAAGTTCCTCTCATAGAAAGCCTTCCACGTACCGTTCAAAACCCACCAAAACGTCCAAATAACAGGAGAGACGCATATGCAGATTATCAGCAAAAAAATGCTTTTGACCTCCACCGCTTTACTGCTGGCACTCGGGACCAGTGCGGTGGCGGATGATCGATATTACGGAGATCAGCGGGGTAGCTGGCAAAGGAGCGGAAGTCAGGTCAGGGGCAATGAACCAGTCCGCCGCGCACTCTCCGATCTCGACCGGCTCCGTTCCATTCGATACGCGGACGGCCATGAGCGCAAGCACATTGAAAACGCGCGGCGCGATCTTGTGCGCTTCGAAGAAAACTGGGCGCGCGGCAAGTTCGATAAGGACCGGCTTGACGGCGCAATTGATCACCTGAATCATCTCGCGAACTCCGGCCAGGTGCATCCGCGCGAGCGTGAAGTGATCTATCAAAACGTGCGCGCGCTGCGTGATTTTCGCGCCAGTCGCGGGATCGGCGGCTACCGAGGCTATCGGCCGTATTAGAAGAGATGAGACCAATAAAAGCCAGCACCGAACCCTAGCGCTGCTACACTGGCACGAACTACGGGCCCCCGCTGACCGGGCCCGTAGGCAGCCATAGCGAGCTGCTGACTGAATAATTCGGATCAGCATAAAGACCCCCACCAAGTCACCTCCCCCATCCACGCCGGCCCCGGCAGGCGGCCGCGCAACAGGCAAGTCCACTCCCAGCCGCCGATCGCTCCAGCAGCGGCCAAAACGGCAAGTGCGGACAAGAATGTTCCAGGCGAAAGGGAGCGTAAAGGCACCCCTGAATAATCGCATTTAAAAAAGATTCAGGCTCTTAAGGTTTAAATGGCGTATATTATCGTCATGCGCCATTGCAAATGGATTTTAGCCACTGCTTTACTTTTTTTCGCCTCAACATGCCCTGCTACAGCGGCTTTAGATACAACGCCGCCCGTGATAAGTAGCTTCACGCTGACCCCGAACACCGTGGATGTTACCTCCGCCCCGGCCCAGGTTGCGGTTGATATGCATGTCACTGACGCCACCGGTTTTCAGTCTGGATATGTAGTGATCCGGAATCCGGCACAGACGATACCCGCCGGAGGAGCTTTTCCCACCACGCCTTTGAGCGGGACTAACAAGGACGGAGTCTTCCGCGCAATCGTTACGATACCGCAAGGAGCACAGCCGGGCATTTGGACTGTCTCCGAGGTATCATTACGGGACGGCGCAGGAAACATTGGAGCTCTTGGCACTAATGATCTGACCGCTGGCGGATTCCCCAGCACGCTGGTGGTCTCCTCTCAGAGCTCATCGTACGCGTTGGTACTTTCGAGCTTGAGCCTAAACTTTGCGGCACCGATCGGTTCGGTCAACCTGCTTGGGCAACAGTTATCCATCAGTACGGGCGGCGTTCCTCTGGTTTATTCGGTTACCAGCTCGGTCCCATGGCTTTCGACTTCTCCGTCCCTGGGAACCACTTCAGCGATCGTTGGTGTGTATGTAAATCCCTTGGGATTGGGCTCGGGTGTCTACACCGGTTCCTTAACGGTCTCGGCAGCCGGGGCCAACAACACGCCCCAGATCGTCACCGTCACTCTCACGATAGGCGATGTCACTGGCAACCAGGCACCCTATGCGTTAGAACTGTCGCCCTTCCAGGGCGCGGGCATAACTCAGACGTTTACCTCAACTTTCTACGACGCTAATGGCTGGACCGATATCTCTAAGGCGTCGATACGCTTTTATGAATCCTATCTCGGCCAGTTGAACGGATGCATCGTCGAGTTCCGTCCAGCAACGGGACAGCTTTATCTGCTGGAAGACGGAGGAGTGAACTGGATCGGCCCCGTCTATATAAGTACTGGGGCGGCGATGCAGAACAGTGCCTGCATAGTGAACGCAGCAGCCTCCACGTACACAGGGCTCGGAAACACGCTTGCCGTGAACCTTGCGCTGCAATTCAAGCCGGCGTTCGGGAGTGTGTCAGGGAGAGAAGCACGCAAGGCGGTCTGCCTGTACGCGAAAGATGTGGCGGGTGCAGGTGAGGAGCAATCCTGTCTCGGACAGTGGGTTCCGGAAGCGCCGAACCCGGCACTGATTCCACGCTACCGCTTGTACAATCCGGTCAATTACGCGCACTTCTTCACGTCCGACCAAAACGAACGCAACGTGCTTGTCGGTCGTGGCTTAACGCCGGAAGATCCGATTCCTGGCATGACCTATAATCAGCCCACTACGATCGGTATCACGCCGACACTGCCGTTTTACCGAATCCTTTACTTCCCGACCAACGGCGCTCCGATTTTCCATTACTGGACGCGTGACCGGGATGAGTACAAGTCGGCGATCCGACAACGTTCGTTGAATCTTGGAGAGGGCATCGATTCGTTCCTGCTTTCGGCGCAGGTTCCGGGTTCCTATCCCACTTACCGGATGCTCTTTACCGGAGGACCGTCACCTTATCCGATTTACCACTACGCGCTTCAAGACGAACGCGACGCGCTGCTGGCCATGGGCTGGACCAACGCGTCCACCCTCGATGGCTACTTGCAGCCCGTTCCTGTTCAGGCTGCGCAGGTCAATGCCTCGCGCAAGCTGCAGGCAGGAACAAAGATTTCAGCCGTGCTAAACGCTGCCAGCCACGAACCCGGAGCGGTTGCACCGGGTCAGTTGATTCGCGTGTATGGGGAAGACTTCAGCCTGATGTCGCAGGTGCTGATCGACGATCTGGCTGTCCCGGTAGTCGCGCGGACAGGCCGCTACCTTGAAGTCGTGGTGCCCGAGTCGCTCGCCGGCAAAGAATCCGCGTTACTGCTGGTTGACGATCTCGGCCGCCGCACAGAGGCTGTCTCGCTGCAAATTACTGCCGCGAATCCAGCGCTGTTTGTGAAGAACTTCCTGGGCCGCGGTCCAGCGGAAACTCTTGATTCCGAGCCCGGTACAGTTACGCTGCAGTTGACCGGAGCCGGCGAGTTCGATGGCAACCAACCGAAACAGGCGATCAGCGCACGTATCAACGGCTTCCCGGCTGAAGTGCTCTCGATCACCGCGTTGGCCGGCCAACCGGGCCGTCATGCGGTGAAGTTGAGAATGGCGGAATCCGACGCAGACGTCGCCACAGTGGCAGTACAGATCGGTGAAGCTACAACCCAACCGGGTGTGCAGATCCGCCTGAAGTAAATAACCAGGCTACGCCGGCTTGATGCCCTTGGACACCAGGGGCATCGAGCGTAGCCGGCTTCCGACCGCATCAAAAATCGCATTACCCAGCGCGGGAGCGATGCCGCAGATTGGCGTTTCTCCCGCACCTGCCGAGGGAAGATCCTTTCGATCCACCAGAACCACTTCGATGGGAGGGGCGTCGCTAAAGCGTGGGACGCGATAGCGCGAAAAGCTCGGATTCAGCATGCGCCCGTCCGCAAACTCCACTGCTTCGAAAAGCGCTCCGCCCAAGCCCATCAAAATCGCGCCCTCAATCTGATTTTTCAAATTGTCAGGGTTGACGATCGCGCCGCACTCAAAAGCCTCAACAACGCGCCGAATCTTTATTGCGCCGTCGGGACTGTTCACAGAAAGCTCCACGCACGTGGCGACATAGCCGCCTTTCTCAAATCCGGCGGCGATGCCGAATCCGTGCCCGGGCCCCCTCTTCTTACGCTTGCTCCAACCAAAGCGTTCCGCGGCAGCTTCTAAAACTCCACGAAGGCGCGCGTCCTTTGCGTTTTTAAGCCGGAACTCTAAAGGGTCGATTTCCGCGGCGCGTGCGAGTTCGTCCATGTGCGATTCACGTGCGAAGTGATTTGCTGTCGCAGCCAGTGCGCGATAGGAACCCTGGCGCAAAGGCGAACGAACTGCATGGTATTGATGAACCTGGTTCTCAATACTGTATGGAGTCTGCAACCCGGAAGTCCCGGAGTTGTAGTTATGCATTTCCCAGGCAGTGATTACGCCATCCTTACCGGCGGCGCTGTTGATTTCGATCACGCCGGCCGGGCGGAAGTACGCCCAGTTGAACTCTTCCTCGCGCGTCCATTCCAGCTTGACAGGTTGTCCGACGGCCTTGGCTAAGCGCGCTGCTTCCAATGCGGCATCGCCCGTATGCTTGCCGCCATAACCGGCGCCACTATCGGGCACAATCACGCGCACCTGTTTTTCGGGCAGTTGGAAGGCATTCATCAGTTCCGTACGTACGCCGAATGGGCGTTGCGTGCCGGTCCAGACGGTCAACTTACCGCCAGTCCATTCGGCAAGTGCGACCCGCGGTTCAAGAGGCGTGTGCGCGATGTAGGCGACGGTATAGCGCTGATTCAGTTTGATCGCACCAGCCGCAAGTCCCGCATCAATCGAGCCGCGGCTTGCCCCGCCCTGACCGCGACCGCTCTCGGCGTGCGTCTTGAGGTAGTCAAAAATAGTCGAGGACGATGGCTGTCCGGAAGCTTTTTTCCATTCGGCTCGGATCTTTTCGAGAGCCTCTTCGGCCAGTTCCGGCGTCGGCGCGGCGACTCCCACGAATTCGCCATCGCGCACGACCTTCACGCCCGGCAGTGCTTCGGCCGCACGAGTATCCACACTGGCCAGCGTGGAACCCCAGGCTGGCGCACGCAGCACCTTGCCGTGCAGCATGCCGGACTGCTTCAGATCCGATACGAAACGGTGCTTTCCGGTCACGAAGTCGCGGCCATTCACCTTTAGCGACGGACTTGCCCGCCGTCTGCCACTGCGCCGCTGGAGTCAACGTGGGGTCCGTTGGAATTTTGTGGACCAATTGCTGGCCCTTGGTCAGTTCTCCGTAGCCTAGCGACTGTCCGTTATCGGAGCGCTTCACTCGACCGTTCGCAGCCGAGAGCGCGGTACGATCGATACCCCATTTTTCTGCCGCGAGTCCAATCAGGATTTCGCGCGTGGCCGCCGCGGCCTTGCGTAATTGCGGAGCCATATATGGTGTCGTGCGACTGCCAAACGTGCCCGCATCATAAGGGGTCAGCTCAGTGTCGCCGATCACGATCTGGATCAAATTCAGCGGTGCTCGCAGTTCCTCGGCCACGGCCTGCGACAGCGACGTGCGAATGTTCTGGCCGAGTTCGGCCTTCCCCGTGTAGACTTTCACCGTCCCATCCTGGCCAACGTGCAGCCAAGCGCTGATCTCCTGCGGCATCGATTCGCCGGCGTTGCGGCGCCCCTGCGCAAAGGCCTCCTCATCGAACGTGAGCACGACCAGTATTCCGCCACCGAGCGATTTCAGGAAGTCTCGACGTGAGTTATCCACGGCTGCCTCCCTTGCCATTCGCTGCCGCCAGACGAACCGCCGCGACGATCCGCGGATATGTTCCGCAACGGCAGATATTACCGTCCAGCTGTTTTGCCGATCTGCGCCTCAGTGGGCTTCGGCGTCTGTTTCAGCAGAGCGACGGCTGACATGATCATGCCCGGCGTGCAGTAGCCGCACTGCAGCGCCTGCGTTGTCAGAAAGGCCTCCTGAACGGGATCCAGACGTCCGTTCTTTTCGAGACCTTCAATGGTTGTGATCTGTTTACCGGCAACTGCCGTAGTTTGCGTGATACACGAGCGCACAGCTTTGCCATCCACAAGCACGGTGCACGCGCCACACTGTCCCTCACCGCAGCCATACTTTGCTCCGGTAAGGTCGAGGTCCTCGCGAAGGACACTCAGCAAAGTTCGTTCGGCGGCCTTTACCCGTCGCCGGGCGCCATTGACAATGATTTCTACTTCGCTTGCCATTATGCGATCAATAGACCACGAACGGGATATCGTGTCAATGCGGCTGGTGAGATGCTCCTTTACACGCCGTGCCGGAGTACACTCCTAAGAGGAGATAACTGCAATGAAAACGATTCTGATGTCAGCCGTACTGATCACCGGGCTTGTGGGGCTCGCTGCAGCGCAACCCAAACCCAAACCCAGCCCGGCCGCGACTACGTCAGTTACGGTCGATGGAAAAACGCTGTCGATTAAGTACTCTGCACCTTCAATGCGCGGCCGCAAGATTTTTGGCGAACTCGTTCCGAATGGTAAAGTCTGGCGCGCCGGTGCCAACGAGGCTACGGCGTTCCACACCGATGCCGATCTCGACATCAACGGCCTGGCCGTTCCCAAGGGTGACTACACGCTTTATGTGCTGCCCGAAGGGGACCAGTGGACGCTAATCGTTAACAAGCAGACCGGCCAGTGGGGAACCGTTTACAAACAGGACATGGACCTGGGTCGCGTCAAGATGCAGATGGGCAAGACCTCTGCTCCGGTCGAAACCTATAAGATGACGCTTTCAGAGGCCGGCGCCAAGAAGGCAAAGCTGCAACTGGAGTGGGAGAACACAGTTGCCTCTGTACCGATAACAGTGAAGTAATGATCGCGTTTCTGGTTGTAATCATCCTCGTGCTGCTCGGCGGGTGGCTTGCTCTTCGCAGGCGCATCATCCTGCTTGAGCAGCGCGTGGAGGATTTGACAGCCAGCCGTGATATCTCCCAGTTGACCGGGCGCGTCTGGCGATTGGAGCAGGGAGCGCCGGTGACTGAAGCTACAGCACCACGCGTTCAGGAAGGTCCGCGATATCATCCCGAACCAGTTCCCATTGAGCCGGTTCCTGTGGAACGCTTCGAGCCGGTACCTGAGGAAGTGCTGCAGCCTGCCGAAGCTTACGAGCCCACAAATGGAGAACGCCTGCGCGCCTGGGTGGGCGAACAGGAGTGGGAAGCTCTTGTCGGCGGCAACGTCCTGAACAAAGTCGGGGCGCTAGTGCTGGTAATCGGAATCGCCCTATTTCTCGGCTATTCTTTCACCCGGATGACGCCCTCAGGCCGCACGCTGACCGCCTTCCTGACGAGCGGCGTGCTGCTGAGTTTCGGCCTCTGGCTCCAGCGAAAGCAAACATATCGAACCGTCTCGCACGGGATCATTGGCGCAGGCTGGGCTGGTTTGTACGCCACGGCTTACGCTATGTACGCTTTGCCGGCCGCGAGAGTGATCGAGAATCCTGTAATTGGATCGGTGCTCCTGCTGCTGGTGGCAGCCGGAATGATCGGGCACTCGCTGCGCTACCGCATTCAGGCCGTCACAACTGTGGCGTATTTCTCCGCCTTCGCCGCACTCGCGGCAACTCCATCCACGCCGTTCGCTGTAACTTCGCTGCTCCCGCTGGCCGTCACGCTACTCTATCTGGCGCGGCGCTTCCAGTGGTTCGGACTGGCGCTGTTCGGCCTATTTGCGACTTATGCCACCACCATTACGCGCGGCTCCTCGGGAGCTTCGCTGCTGTCCAGCGAGTCATTGTTCCTGGCCTACTGGCTATTGTTCGAGGCTTTCGACCTGCTTCGGCTGCAGCAGCGTGTAACGGCCTGGGTTACGAGCCTGATTTTTCCACTCAATGCGATCGGCTTTCTCGGGCTGTCGTTTCTAACCTGGTCCAAGCGCGCGCCTGATGATCTATGGCTGTTGTCCGCAATCTCCGCTGCGCTCTACCTAGCATCCGCAGTTGCGAGGGAATGGGTGAGTAGAGATCGCAAGAGTTATGAAGGGCCGCTTACTCTGTCGGCCTTCCTTACTGGACTTGCAATATTCGGAAAGGTTAGTGGTGTGTGGGTTGGAGTCGCACTGGCTGTCGAGGCGGAACTACTCTTCCTCGCGGGCGTGCACCTGAATGCACGGCTGTTGCGCGTACTTGGCTACTTAGGTTTCGCCGTTTCGCTGGGACGCTGGTTCGTAGCCGATCTGATGCCGGATCAGCGTTCGCAACTCTTCGAACACAGCATTCGCAACTGGACTCCCACGGCGTTGTTCCATGCAGCGCTGTTCCACCTGAACCATTTCCTGCACCGTCGGGCCGTGTTGTTCTCCTGGCTTGCTACAAGCTTGATCGCACTCGTGCTGGGAGCCGAAATGCCGCAGCGCTGGATCGGAGTCGCCTGGCTGGGATTCGCCGCGCTGTTGATCGAATTCGGCGTATGGAAGCAGCGCCGTGAGTTACACTGGCAGGCCGCTTGCCTGGCAGCATTAGGTGTCGGCGCGCAGCTTTTTCTGGATGCGTCAAAGCGAGGACCGCAGGATTGGATCCCCGTCGCAATCGGCCTGGCAATCGTGTACTTCTACGCGCTCCGCACTTCGCGGCTCGAGATCGAAGAAAGCGAATGGATGGTGCGCAGCGGTGGAATAGCCACGCTGTTGCTGGGTTTGGTGCTGCTCTACAAGTTGGTGGCTGACGAATACGTCGGCGTTGCCTGGTGGGTGTACGCGTTGCTGCTCTTTGAACTCGGATTGCGCGGCTTGCCTGACTCGCTACGTGTCCTTTCGTACCCGGCGGGATTACTTGCGAGCATGGCAGTGTTCCTGGGGAACGAAGACCACTTCGTCAAATTAGCGCCACAACCCGTCTGGCTCTCTTGTTTTGGTGCAAGTATCTCGGCTTGGTTGCTGGCCATCCGCGCCATGCTGTCCGCCACGCCAGAGCGCGTAAAAGTACGGGCTGCGGCCACGACGCTCGGGACGCTGTTCGTCGTGATCGGCCTGTGGCTGGTTTTTGCGGATTCGGCGGTTCCCGTGACTTGGGCAACGCTGGCGTTGTTACTGATTGTAGGCGGCCGCCGATTCGCGCTGCCGGATCTAAGAATCGAAAGCTACTGCGCTGCCGCACTCGCAGCATTGCATACGTGGTCAGTGAACTTTGAGACGTCCGATCTGCGCCTGCTCTCGGCGAGCCTCGTCATCGCGCTGCTTTACGCCGCGGAATTCGCGACAACCCGATCTTCGCGTGCCCGCGCTTTCTTTTCCGTGCTTGCGACATTGCTCACCGCAGGCCTGTTGTTCCACGAAGTATCCGGCAGCGTACGCACAGTAGCGTGGGGAATTCAGGGCGTGCTGCTGCTCGGCGTGGGACTGCCAGCCGGCGAGAAACCGCTTCGTTTGGCGGGGCTTGCCTTGCTGCTGTTCTGCATCTCGAAACTGTTCATCTACGATTTGCGCCACCTGGAAACGGTTTACCGCATACTTTCGTTTGTGGCGCTTGGGGTCATCCTCTTGGGCGTCTCGGCAATCTACACGCGATTCCGTGAAAGTATCCGGCGGGGTTTCTTCTCCGAATAGTTCACGGATTCCGCAGCACGTCTGACTGTGTCTCGACGTTCAGCTTATCAATGCGCGCCGGCAGTGTGAAGTAAAACGTCGCGCCTTTTCCTGGTGCGGACTCGGCCCAAACTCGGCCTTGATGCCGCTCGATGATGCGCTTTACAATCGCGAGGCCAATTCCGGTGCCTTCAATCTTGTCATTGGAATGCAGTCGCTGAAAGACGCCAAAGATGCGCTCGGCGTATTTCATGTCGAAGCCCAGGCCGTTGTCGCTCACCGAAAATAGCCACTCATCACCGTTCAATCGCGCAGACACATGGACGCGCAGAGGCTCCGTTGCCCTGTACTTAATCGCATTGCCAATAAGATTCTGCAAAACCTGTAGAATGCGGCTATCATTCGCGATAACGGTCGGAAGTGGGTCGAAAGTAACTGTCGCACCGGTTTCCGAAATCCACGGCTGAAGTTGCGCAAGAACCAATTGCAGCATGGCATTCAGATCAGTCCTGGTCCGGATCTCGCGATCATGACTCGCACTCGCGTACTCCAGCATGTCACGCACGCGCCTGCGCATCTGATCGATACCGCTTAGAACGTGACTTATGCACTCGCTGGCCTCGGAATCAAGTACCTTTCCATCCCGATTCAGTAACTGCTCGCAGTAAGACGTCATCATCCGCAAGGGAGTTTGCAGATCGTGACTTGCCGCAAAGGCGAATCGCTGTAGCTCCTCATTCGTCCGGACCAGAGCGTCGGTTCGTTCTGCAAGTTGGTCCTCCAGGCGCTTGTGGTCATCTATGTCCGTGCAGACTCCGAACCATTTCGAAATACGGCCGGTGGTATCGCGCAGGGGTGTGGCCCGGCATTGAAACCAGCGGTACTCGCCATCCGACCTGCGCATTCTGTACGTCATTTCGTATTCAATTCCGGTCTGTGTGCAGCGGGACCAGGTTGCAATGGTTCGCTCTCTGTCCTCGGGATGGAGGACATTCAGCCAACCGGTCGCGAGCAGCTGACCAGGGTCAATGCCGCTGTAGTCCGAGAACCGTTTGCTGACGTAATCCGTTGTTCCTTCGCCTGTGGCCGTGAATAGGATCTCTGGAACGGCATCAGCCAGTGCGCTCAATTTGGCCTCGCTCGCTTTGACGGCGAGTGCTGAAAAGTACACCCCCTCCCTGGCTTCATGGAGACGCCCAATAAGCAGGCTGAGGAAGAGTCCTAGCAGTACGAATGCGCCGATCACGAGCAGATCGCCGGGCGACTTGAGTGCTAACGTCCACCGGGGTTCCACGAAAAGGAAATCCGCGGCTACCGCGCTAAGTACAGTAGCCAAGACCCCTGCCCTGAAGCCACCAAACAACGCTGCCACAACGATTGCGGCTGTGTAGAACAAAAGAGGATAACGGTCACCAGCAATGGAGTTTATCGAAGTCCGCAGCACGGTGGCGCCAAGCACGGCAGCAATCGCGATGAGAACTCGCTGGGCTGACTTTAGCGTGGAAATTTTTTTCATCGCCTTCTTGTTCCACAAAAACCGAGTGGACAGCTAGACGGAACCCAGATCCTCCGGACACGCTATTCACAGGTTATAACGAAACGTTTGCTACACGCACGAAAATTCACGCTCTGCGGGATTTCGTTTGCTGACCCGAGAATTTGATCACCGCAAGCCGCCGGCGCGTCTTCTTTTCTAAGATCGTTCATCACCGGAAGCCTTGTACGTACTAGAATTCATTTAATGCGTCTGAACTGGGGAATTCTTTTCAGCCTTGCCGCTACCGCTCTGCCTGCGCAGACGGTGGACTATGCGCGCGACGTGCATCCCGTGTTTGTGGCGCGCTGTTTGTCTTGCCACAACGGGGCGAAAGGGCAAGCTGGGCTTTCTCTTGCCGCGCGTGCCGATATTCTGCGGGGCGGCAGCGCGGGACCCGCATTGGTTCCGGGTGATAGCGCCGCGTCGCTGCTGGTACAGCGGATCAACGGCAGCAAAGGTGCTCGCATGCCGCTGGGTGGTGAACCTCTGAAGGCCGCCGAAGTTGATATCGTCCGCAAGTGGATCGATGAAGGCGCCCGCATGGATATTTCGCCGACTCCAGCGCAGCGCTTCTCGCTCGCGCTGCAACCTCCCAAGGAAGGTGGAATCAACCGCTTACTCGCGGCTTACTATCGGAAGCATCGCGTCAAGCCGGCCCCTGCGGTGTCGGACTCCGTGTTCGCGCGGCGCGTCTATCTGGATCTTTGGGGACTTCTTCCGACGCCCGAGCAGCAGGCACAATTCGCACGAGACAAACGGCCCGCAAAACGCGCGCTGCTGATCGATAGCTTGCTTGCCAACCGCCGCAACTACTCCGAGCACTGGATCAGCTTCTGGAACGACCTGCTGCACAACGACGAGGGCGTCGTGTATCAAGGCGAGCGATCGTCGATTACGACCTGGCTCTCCAAGGCGCTTCAGGAGAACAAGCCATACAACGCGTTCGTCGCCGAACTGCTGGCCCCCGCGCCCAAGGACGGTCCGTCCGGCTTCGTACAAGGGGTTAGCTGGCGCGGGACCGTCAACGCATCGCAGACTCCCGCCATGCAGGCCGCTCAGAACTCGGCGCAGGTGTTCCTGGGCATCAACCTCAAGTGCAATTCCTGTCACGACAGTTTCATCAGCCATTGGAAGTTGCGCGAATCCTATGCGCTGGCAAGTTTTTTCACCAACGAACCATTGGAGATTGTTCGTTGTGACATGACCACCGGAAAATTCGCAGAACCCACGTTTCTGTTTCCCGAACTTGGCGGAATCGATGCAAAGGCAAAACTGGAGGAGAAGCGCGCGGCGGCAGCAAGAATGTTTACGGCCCCGGCGAACGGTTTGTTTGCGCGTACGATTGCGAATCGCGTGTGGCGCTTGCTGTTCGGGCGTGGGCTCGTTGAACCGCTCGACGAAATGGAAGGGCCAGCCTGGCATCCGGACCTGCTCGACTGGCTGGCCGCGGATTTCATCGAACACGGTTATGACATCCAGCACCTGCTTCGGACCATCATGACCAGTGAGGCGTATCAAAGACCCAGCGTGAAAGCGGGTGGTTCCCGTGACGCGAAGTTCGTGTTCACCGGGCCATGGCCGCGCAGACTCACCGCCGAGCAGTTCGCCGATTCGATTGCTCTGCTGACCGGCGAATGGAGAGTCCGCGTTGACAACCGGCCGGTGCCGGGCAGCTATGCGCGCGAGTGGCGTTTCAAGGCGAACCCGTTGACGCGCGCGCTGGGGCGTCCGGTCCGCGACGGAGCTGTCACGGAGCGGCAGACGGAATCGACGATGCTGCAGGCTCTTGAACTCACCAACGGGCGAGTCGTGAATGAATGGCTGAGTGATGGCGCGAAACGCATGGTGGGGAAGATGGACCCTGCACCTACCAGCCTGTTCGATAGCGGTGTGATGCGCGGCGCCGCCAGAGTGAATGTGGATCTCGACATCACAGGACGTAAGCAGTTGCGCTTGCTAATCGCGGACTCTGGATCTTACGATCCGACTCGCGTAAAGGTAACCTGGACGGATGCGGAACTCTCCGGTCCCGCGGGAACTAAGAAGTTGCCACCTGACGCCACCCTCGATCGCGAGATTCTGATCGACATCGCGGGCCAGGGTTACTCGAAATTCCGCGCGACAGTCGCGCTCGACCCCGCCTCAAATCAATCCGATATTGGCCCGGGTGTACGCGCCTTTGTTTTCGAGGATCCGCCGAACCTGCGCAAACTGGTCCCTGTGAATGGCGAGACACCCGCGCCGCGCTTGACTCCCGCACGAACGCCTCAAGCACTCGTTCGTCAAATTTACGCAGCGGCGTTGAGCCGCACGCCGGCGCCGAAGGAAATGAAAACAGCACTGGCGCTAGTGTCGCCGCGCGGCAACATAGAGCGCGAAGGATTGCAGGATTTGCTCTGGGCGATTCTGCTGTCCCCGGAATTTCAGTTCATTCGATAAGAGGCTGCGACGATGACAACACGACGTGAATTCCTGATGAGCGCCGCCGCGGCCGGCATTGCTTCCGCGCAATCGAAACTGCTGCCCGCAAAAGCGGATTGCGTAATCCTGCTGTGGATGGCCGGCGGCATGGCGCAGACCGAGACATTCGATCCGAAGAAGAAGACCGCGTTCACGCCCGGCATGGCATCCAGCGAAGTTCTGAGCACGTTCGATTCGATTCCGACCGTGGTCGACGGCGTGCGAATCTCAGAGGGCCTGGAGCGCATTGCGAAAGTGATGGACCGCGGTACGCTGCTGCGCTCGCATCGAGTCGGCGACCTCGGCTTCATCCTGCATTCGAAGCATCAGTATCATTGGCACACCGGCTATGCCCCGCCCCAGCCCGTGCCAGTGCCGCACATGGGCTCGTGGATTTCCAAGATCCTCGGACCGCGCCAGCCGGACGTGCCGGCATTTGTGAACATCGGACAGGATCTCGAAATCGGTGGCGAAAGCGACGCGGTCAAGGCATACACGACAGCGGGATTCCTGGGCAGCGAGTTCGGACCGTTCAATATCGCCGACCCCGCCGACTCAGTCTCGGCAGTACGGCCGCCCAAGGAGTTCAGTGACCTGCGCTTCCGCAATCGCTTCCAGGCCTATCGTGACCTGGTCAAGAACAGTCCGGTGATGCGCGATGGCACTGATGCACAGCGCGAATCGCTGCTGCGCTCGGTGGAGAATGCGCATCGCCTGCTGCTCTCTCCGGCCGCGAAGGCTTTCGATCTCGATCTGGAATCGAAGGCGAAGTACGACATCTACAACACCGGCAAGTTCGGCCAGGGATGCCTGCTGGCGCGCCGGCTTGTGGAGGCGGGTGTGCGCTTCGTCGAGGTTTCGACCGGCTACATTCCGTTCCGCTTCTGGGACACGCACGAGAACGGGCACACGCGCGCGCAGGGCATGAAGGAAACCATCGATCGGCCAGTGTCGCAACTGATTCTCGATCTGGAAGAGCGCGGGCTGCTTGATCGTACGTTGATCGTGCTGGCCAGCGAATTCGGGCGCGACATGCTGACCGAAGGCAAGCCCGACAACACGGTAAAAGATCAGGTGAAGGTGCCGGACCTGATCACCGAGCCCAAGCACTACGGCATGCATCGCCACTTCACCGAAGCGTCGAGCGTGTTGCTGTTCGGCGGCGGTATGAAGAAGGGCGCCGTGCTATGGAGTCACCGCGGACGAGCGGCCGTGCAAGATTCTGAAGGACCCGGTGACCATCGAGGATCTGCACGCCACCATCTATCGCGCAATGGGAATTCCGCACGACTGGAATTATGTTTTTGAGAAGCGGCCGTTCTATGTGACCCGCGATGGCAAGGGCCACGCAGTGGATGCGCTGTTAGCGTAATGACTCAGGTCGCGACTGCGGGTCCCTAGGTATTCTGTCTGATTGCTTGCAGTACTCTTACGCTCCATCATGAGTAAACCGTTTAATACGGTTCTTTAATGGGCAAGGAGAAGAAAAATGAAAAAGATACTGTTGGCTGCTGTTTCCATGGCGCTGCTGGCTGCGCTGGTAGTCGCGGCCGGACGTGCTAATTACGTTCAACACGTTGATGATAAGGGCATCAAGGAGCTATTACGTTTCAGCAGGATCCTGCAGACATCATTTGAGTGCTCACCCGCTACGACACAGTCACGACGGCTTGTACGGCCCCTCATCGGACCCGGACGACTGTAACATAGCGCAAAACTCCTGGGCTCCGCACAGGTTATTCTGGAGCAGAGGGCCCGCTATGGCCAACCCAGGAAAGTACATCCGCTATTTCTTGCCATTCTTGGCTTACGGAGTCGCACTGGCCGCAACTGACGTTCCGGCCGGTGCGCACGTTTTGCTGCGAATGGTCAACTCCATCAGTACCCGCACTGCGCAGGAGGGCGATTACGTCTATTTGCGCACAGCCACACCAATCAGCGCGAATGGCAAAATCGTCGTGCCCGCCGATTGTTACGTGCAGGGCGTGGTGGCGCGATCCAAGCGCAGTGGACGGGTCAAGGGCAGATCGGAACTGGGCATCCGCCTCGAGACGCTCACGATGCCGGGCGGCAAGGTCCTGAAGTTCTCTCCGCGCGTGCAGTCGGTCGATGACAACGAATCCGACCAAAAGGTAGATCGCGAAGAGAACATGGTGAAGCAAGGCGGCAATAAAACCCAGGATGCCGGACGAATCGCAATCCTCGCAGGCACCGGCGCTTCCATCGGCGGAATCGCCGACCAAAGCTGGAAGGGCGCAGGCATCGGCGCAGGTGTAGGCAGCGCGGTCGGCCTTGCTACTGTGCTGATGACGCGCGGCAAGGAAGTCGAACTGAAACAGGGCGCTTCGCTCGACGTAGTCTTCGACCGCGGCCTCACCCTCGAATAGATCGGTTACTTCCAGGCCGGCATCGAAACATTCACGCGATAATTGGATTCGTTGTAATCCGGATTGCGCAAAGGCGCATAGATTTTCTTGCCTGTGAACGGCCGGTCCTGCGTATAGATCCAAACGCGGTTACTGTCCCAGACAACAATTTCATCGCGCTCATCACCTGTAAGATTCATCACGTTGTACGCGAGATCCGGATGGCCGTCATCCGGGAACATCACAACGCGCCGCAGGTGACCGTCAATCATCCCGCCCTCGTTGATGTTCGCTGAGAGCATCGCAAATTCTTGCCCGTCGCCGCGCCAGTTCACGGGAAGAATTGGGCTCCCCGTATGAATCGGTTCGCCTTGTGTGATGATCTGACCATCGTGATTGTAGAGCGTTACGATACCGGGGTTTTTCCAGAAATTGATCGTCATCAACTGCACGCCCGGCAGATCCGGACGATACTTCGCAACACTCGGGACTCTGTGTGTGGCCGACGCGTGAGCGCACCAGCACATTGCCTTTGAGGTCGGTCATCAGGAAGCCTTCGTCGCTCGCGAAACTGTAGCAGCGAATGTCTGCCTTCGGGTCACCGCTGAAATTGCCGAGCACGATGCCATCGGAGTGATCAACGAGTTCCTTGTCCAGGCTCCATAGTTTTTTCCCGGTGTGGTCATACATCGAATAACCGATGACCAGCTCTTCCTTGCCGTCGCCATTGACGTCGAGCGTGTAGGGAAAGTGCCCGATGTTAGCCTGACTGCTCCAGAGCAGCTTGAGCTTGTTGTCGAATACCCAGAACGTGCGATAGCGATCCTTGATCAGGATTTCCTGCGCGTGTTTGCCGCCTGAGAAATTCGCGAAGTAGATCGAATCACCCACTTCCATCTCATAAGGCCGCTCCTTGTTGTCTTTGGGAGCCTCAGGCATCCAGGCCCAGTGCCGCAGTTTCCCGGTGGCGCCTTCGAGCACCTGTATTTTGAAATCCTTCACGACAACCACTTCGTTCTTCCCGTCGCCATCGACATCATGAATTTGAAATGGCGTGTCATTCGCGAGCACATCGTTGTAAGCGTCCGGCCGTCCGATCTGCCAAAGCACTTTACCATCCAGCGTCACTGCTGTCATGCAGCTAATGTGATCGAATGAATTCTTCGAAGCCTTACGCACGTTTTGCGCGATCAGCATGTCGATTTTGCCGTCCCCATCAAGATCGCCGAAACGAACGTTGCGTCCTGCGCCGAAGCCGGGCGTATCGAACTTCTTCCAAATTTTGGGCTTCGGATTGGAATCGCGCAGACTCGAAAGTTCCGCTTCGCGTGTTGGCTACGCGCTGCTTGATTCCGCGTTCGACATCGGCAGATGCGCTGACGCGCACGTCAGTGAAACGCGCAGGGATGTTGGCGGTTACGCCAACTCTGCCCTTAAGTATCTCGCTGTCGCTCGCCTCCAGCACCAGCTTCCCGTCGATATAGGCGCGCATTTTGGGCCCGCTGTTTTCGACTTTCAACGTGTAGTAGCGCTTCGTGTCGTAAGCAAAATCGGCGGAACCGAGATCCTTCCACTCGGCAATCTGAAACTTCTTCTCCTCGGGCAGCCGCAGCCGCAGCACGGCACGATTGCCGCCTGTGAGCGCGAACAGATAGTAGTGCCGATTCGTGCGGTAGCGAAAGGCAATGCCGGCCATATCGGAATTCGAAAGCGGGCGGACTTTCGTTTCCAGCGTGTAATCGAACCAATCGATATCGCCTGTCACCAGCGTAGGATTCATCGTCTTGCGCGTCGGATTGACTTCGTGCATTTCGACGTAGGCTTTGCCGTCCTCGTCGCCGCCGGTCCAGACGTCGGTATGCGCAATCGCGTTTTCCCAGGGCAGGATGGACACTCCGCGATGAGGAAGGTAGTGGTATTCCTGAATCGCGTTGGTCAACTGTTTGATGGGCTCAGAGAAAACGCGTGGCGGAAGCCTTGAAAAGTCGTCCTTGAAGAGATCAGCGGATGGCGCAACCACCGCGACGGAAAGTAGAACGATAAGACGAAAGCGCATGTAAGTAATATAGTGGGTTTCTAAGATTCTCAAAATGCGACTCCTGAATATATTCCTGATTTGTAGCTGGGCGCTGGCAGGCGCACCGGCCGTTTACAACGTCCGCGGCTTCGGCGCAGCCGGCGATGGCGTCAGAAAAGACACGGTAGCAATTCAGAAAGCAATTGATACCTGCGGGAAGGCGGGCGGCGGCACCGTACTGATTGGACCCGGCAAATATCTCACCGGCGCAGTCAACCTGCGCAGCAATGTCACGCTGGACATTGAGGCCGGCGCAGTCGTGCTCGGCAGCGAGGATGTGGCCGATTACCCGTTGCGCCAGAGTCCCTGGAAAGACGGTCAGCGGATTCTCTCAGCGTTGATCTACGGAGAAGATCTGGTGAATGTCTCGGTGCGCGGCCGCGGCACGATTAACGGACAGGGCCAGGTCTGGTGGAAACGCCACAGGCTGGCGAATCCCAGAAAGAATGACCCGCCAACGACGTCGCCGGCGGACATCGCCGAAGCGAAGAAGGTTGCACAACGGTCGCCCACACCTGATTACAATTGTGCGCTCGAAAAACGTGCTGATCGATGGCTTGACGCTGCTAAATTCGGCAAGCTGGACCCTGCATCCGATCTTCTGTGAATTCGTGACCGTGACTGGCCTGACGATTATCAACCCTGTGCCGTCGCCCAATACTGATGGCATCAATCCGGAGTCATGCCGTAATGTACATATTTCCAACTGCCATATCGATGTGGGCGACGACTGCATCACACTGAAGTCCGGCAAGGACGAACTCGGCCGAGCCATGGGTATTCCGAACGAGAACATCACGATCACGAATTGCACCATGCTGAAGGGACACGGTGGCGTTGTAATTGGGAGCGAGATGTCGGGCGGTGTCCGCAATGTATCGATTTCGAATTGCGTGTTTCAGGGCACCGACAGGGGCTTACGGATCAAGAGCCAGCGCGGGCGCGGCGGCGTGGTGGAAGGCGTGACTTTCAGCAATATCGTCATGCAGGATGTGCCCGAACCATTCAACATCACAATGTTCTATTCGGGCACCGACAAGCCGGAGGAGAAGCATCCCGTCAACGTCGGCACCCCGCGCTTCCGCGATATTCTGATCAACAACGTGACCGCGCGCGGTGCGAGAAGCGCGGGCCAGATTACCGGACTGCAGGAGATGGCAATTGAGGGTGTGACTCTGTCCAACGTGCGCGTACAGGCCGAGAAAGGGTTCATCTGCCGCGATGCGAAGGACATCACTTTCAATAACGTTGAAATCGATACGGGCAGTGGGCCCGCGCTGATAGGACAATCGGTTGACGGCCTGCTGCTTGAGAAATTCAGAACACGGCGGCCGCACGCAGGCACCCAGCTTACGGATCTCAAGAACGTGGTGAATAAATGACGAGAAGAACATTTGGTGCGGGCCTGGCCGTGGGACTGACACTTGAAGGCGCAGCAGCGAAGCGGCCTAACATAGTTTTCATCTGCAGCGATCAACACTGCGGCAAGGTGCTCGGTGCGAATGGGCATCCGATTGTGCGCACGCCGAACCTCGATCGACTCGCGACTATGGGCGTAAACTTCCGGAATACCTACAGCGGAAATCCGGTCTGTGCTCCGGGGCGCGCCTGCATGATGACGGGTGCATATGCGTCAGACGTGGGCTCGTACTGCAACAGTACCCCTCTGGGTGCGCAGGCGAGTTGGGGCAACGCGCTGAAGAATGCGGGCTATCGTTGCTGGGCCACCGGCAAACTGGACCTCACCGATGGAGTCGATTACGGCTTCGAAGAGACGCACACCAATCACGGCCACGCACGCAATCCCGATATCACTTCACTGTTCCGCGCTCCCGTTTGTTTTCGGCCGGGTGAGCGCTCGCTGATCAACGGACAGTTCAAGGACCGCGAATCCGAGGACGCTGAAATGGCCGCGCGCGCGATCGAATTCATTAAGCAGGCCGGCGGCAAGCAGCCCTGGGCTGTGTACGTTGGCATGCACATGCCACACCCAAAATGGATTGCGCAGAAGAAGTATCAGTCGATCTATCCGCCAGATCAGATGCCCTTACCTCAGATGCCGGCGAATTACGAGCGTCATACCATGTTCCAGGTGCTCGCAAACTTCAAGAACGTGAGCACGCCGATTCCCGCGGATCGCGTGCGCCGCGCCAAGGCCGCGTATTTTGGAATGGTCAGCGAAGTGGATGAGTATGTCGGCCGCGTGCTCGATGCAGTGGAGAAAGCCGACCAACTCGACAACACACTGTTCATTTACACCAGCGATCATGGCGAGATGGGCGGGGAACATGGCTTATGGCTGAAGAACGTACTGCTGGAGAACGCAGTGCGGGTACCGCTGTTAATGGCCGGCGCGGGGTTGCCGAAAGGCAAGCTGGTGGAGACACCCGTTGCACACGTCAACATGGTCGCCACGATTCTGGATGTCGCAGGAGCAAAGCCCGTGCGGAAGGTTCGCGGACATTCGCTGCGTCCGCTTGCAGAAGGCAAGACCGCCGCGCATCCAGCGTTTGCATACAGCGAGTCACACTCAGAGGGCAATTGCACCGGCTCGTTTTTGATTCGCAAAGGCGATTGGAAGTACCTGTACTTCACTGGCGACGACCCGCTGCTTTTCAATTTGAAGGATGATCCGGGCGAGTTCCAAAATCTTGCCGGCAACAAACAAACTGCTGCGATTCAGAAAGAACTGCATGACTTGCTGACTTCGCAAGTGAATCCAGACGCAGTCACAGAACAGGCGTTCGCAGAACAGGAACGGCGGCTCAGGGCAATCGTCGCAAAATCCAAGCGCGAAGCCTTCTACGATCAGTTGGAAGGGCGGCTCGGCTCCGCGCAGGCACGTGCTTTGACAAACCAGTGTTACCGCAACAAAGTTGTTCATGGCGGATAATAGAGATAGAGGAAACTGCTGATGAAGATTAATTATGCACTAGCAACATTTGCGGCGGGAGTAGTACTGTTCAGCGCTGGCTGCAGCAGGGAATCGAAGCCCCCGGAACAGAGCCAGCTCACCACGCCGGCTCCAACGGCGACGACCGCCGATCAAAATGCGCCAGCAGCACCCGGACAGCAGCCTTCAGCACTCACCAACAGGCCACCGGCTGCTGGCAGGACTACACCGCAGAGGAGCCAAACGGAATCAAGGCCCCCAGCAGCGGAGTCAAGGCCACAAGCCGAGGCTCGACCGGCACCAACTCCAGCGCCTCCGCCTGCACCAGCAGTGAAGACTGTTACGCTCGCGAGCGGAACTCCTATCGTTGTTCGGAGTACTTCCACCCTTTCCACAAAGACCGCGGAAACGGGCGGTACCTTCGACGCCACGCTTGAGAAACCCATCGTACATAACGGCTGGGTAGTTGCTCCGAGAGGCTCCCGCATCGTGGGGAAAATCGTACAGTCTGACCCGGGCGGCCGCGTAAAAGGCACAGCTTCACTCGATGTAGCATTGACCAGTATCACGACGGCAGACGGACAGCGGATTGCCGTCAACACAAGCAATGTTTCTCAGGAAGCCAAGAGCACGAAAAAGAAAGATGCAGCCAAAGTCGGAATCGGCGCAGGTATTGGCGCAGCGATTGGTGCTATCGCGGGCGGCGGTAAGGGTGCAGCGATCGGCGCCGGAGTTGGCGGCGCTGGCGGCACGGCTGCCGTGCTCGGTACCCGAGGCGAAGCGGCTGTAATTCCGGCTGAAACTGTGATGACCTTCGAACTGCGCAGCCCCGTGACCATCACCGAACGCTCAGGCCAGGCGTCGCGCGATCAGTAGCGTTATGTCATCGGCTGGCGGCGCTCCCTGTGTCCAGTCGGCGACTTCGCGATTCACCCGATCCACCATCTCGGCGGCACTCAATTCGCGAATCGGCGAGAGTATGCTGCCGAGGTGGTCTTCCCCAAACTCCTCTTCATCGCCCGGTCGTGGCGCTTCCGAAACTCCGTCGCTGTAAAGTACCAACACATCACCGCGATTCAGGTGCGCCCGCTCCTGTTGATACTGGGCGTGTGGGAACAACCCGAGCGGCAGACCGCCACCGGTCAACTTTTCGACCGAGCCGTCTATTCGAACGAGCAGCGGCGGATTGTGGCCCGCATTGCAATAGTTCAGAACTCCGGTCGCCGGGTCCAACACGCAAAAGAAAAACGTGATGAAGCGATTGGCGGGCGCATTCTTTTTGATCGCACGATTCAAACGCGTCGTGATATCGGCGAGGTCGTCCGGATCTTCCGCCAACACTTCCATGCGCGATTGCAGGCTCGACATCATCATCGCGGCAGGCATACCTTTTCCCGCGACATCAGCCACCAGCAAGCCAATCCGGCCATCCGGATACGGGAAGAAGTCGTAATAGTCGCCGCCCACCATACGGGAAGGCGCGTTGTATCCCGCGACATCCACACCCGGTACACTCGGTGGACCGGAAGGCAGCAGCCGGCGTTGAATTTCCGCGGCCTGTTCCAGGTCTTTGGCCATCAGGCGCTCTGCCTGTTCCACCTGAATCAGGCGCGCGTGCTCAATTCGAATCGCGGCCACGTTCGCCATTACGGTAAGCAGGTTCAGATCCTGCTTGGTGAACGGCATCAGGAAGGTTGGTGAATCCACATAGATGAGTCCGATCACACGATCGTTAGCTTCCAGGGGCACCGCCATCATGCTGCGTACCTGCTGTTGCACGATGCTCATACGGTTCTTAAACGCTTCTTCGAGCTGAGCGTCCCGCACCAGCAGCGACGTCTTGTCGTTGAGTACGCTGTCTCGCACCGCGGCGCTGATGCGGAAACTATCCCCGCGCGCGGCACGCGTCACCAGTTCGCCATTTTCCACAGTGACCAGCACGCCACGGGAAGCGTTGACCGCCTCTACCGCCAGACTCAGAATGACCGGGAACAATTCATCGAGTGGACGATGTCCCGCCAGTTCGCGACCGGCGCGAATCAGTGCGTGGCTGTGTTGCGGACTGTCCGGCTCAGCGCTCCCGACGGGATTATTCAGCACCTGCTTTAAACTGGTGACCACTGTCGATCCGGGCGGTTCCGATTTTTCATCAATGAACACAACAGTGTGCTGCGGCGCAGCTTCGCGGCCTTCCAGGTAATCGATCGTCAGGTGGCCCGCAGTTACACGATCGCCCGGCTTTAGCACATAGTGCGCAGAGAGACGCTCGCCATTGACGTAGGTGCCATTCTTGCTGCCAAGGTCCAGCACCTTCCAGCCTTCGCCGGCAGGCTCAAAGGCAAGATGATTGCGAGATAGGCCGATGTCATCTGGGAAGCACAACTCGCAGGCGCTTGCACGGCCAACAGCTACTCTCGCAGTCTCCAGTGTCAAGGTACGGCTAGCGCCATCCGGCGCGCGGACAAGCAGTTCTCGAGTCATGTTTATGGATTATAGTAGCGCGACAGCCGGCAAGATGTGGGAGTTAATGCGCTTTGCCCTTCCGCGCTTCCGGAGTTGGGGTGGCCATTTCCCAACCCTTCACCATCGCGTACACCATGCAGTCGAAGAACCGCGCTACACGATATTCAAGTTCCTCTTCGGCGTAAACTTCAAGCGTGCTCTGAAGACCTTGTTCACGTATAAAATCCATCATGCGCGTACGAAGAATATGCGCCGCACGAACGCCCTCATGAAGTGGCACGCCTGCTTTGTGCCAGTTTGACCCGATGTCCTCATAGTATTGCTGAATCTCGCTATCACAACTATCCATTAACCAGTGACTTAGGTTTTTCAGAACGCGCTTGCCAACATTGTTCAGTTCACTTTCCGGCAACTGGTTTAGATGTACGAGTTCCGGATCCTGGCGAAGACGGCGAATCACTGCAGCGTTAATCTGCTCCCAGTGATTCTCGATCAGCAGAACCAATTTTGAAGAGAGCATTGCTGATGTCCTCCCTTCTTAATGATGACTCGAATCAGCGCGATGTCAACGGGTGCGCGGAGGAGTTATTTGGCCAAAGCCGGAAACGCCGTGATCCGTAATTTTGCTGAACCATACGGAATCAGCGTCAGCGTTGTAATGGGCTCGCTCGACAGCACAGGACTCTGCGGCGGCGTTGCCGCCGAGCCGTTTTCGTACTGCCACTGCGGAAGATAACGGCCCCTCACGCGCAATTCCACCGGCGCGCCGGCGGCTGTAAATGGCATCGGGCCAATCGGTTTTTCAATAACCTGTAAAGACTTATCCGCGTTACCAGTCTTCAGCAGTAGTCCGTAATTCCAGGCCGTCGTGGGATGGACTTCCCAATCTGCCGCGGGCGCTTTGTCACGAATCTTCTTCCAGTCTTCACCGATCTTCAAAGAATAGATCAGCGGCCCACGCTCCACTGAAATGGAATCATTGAACCCGCGCGCCACATTGACTTGCATCGGCAGTTTCAACTCGACGCTGTCACCGGCCTGCCACATACGCTTCACGATGTGGAACGTACCCGGCTTGACGGCCGCCTGAACCTTTCCGTTCACTTTAAGCGTGGCGCCTGTGGACCACGCAGGGATGCGGAAGTGTATCGGAAACTCTACGGCGCTTGCAGGCTGGATCGTAAAACGAACCGTATCGCGAAACGGGTATTCGGTGTCTTCGATGATCTTCACCTTGACGTTTCCACGCACGTTCGCGGTCACTTCATTGGGCGCATACACGGCCGCTGCGAACCCCTGATCCGGAGTCAACATCCACAGACTCGCGGTCAGCTTCGGCCAGCCCTGATGCATATTGGCCGTGCAGCAACCAAAGTTTGGCTCCAGCCCGAAGAGATTGGATTCAGGGCCGTTCGTCGTCCACCCACGCGGGTAAATGTTGCAGAGTACCTGATTGGGCTGCTGATCATATTGGTGCGCCCACATGTCGCCTGTAAAGGTCCCGGGCAGCGCGTTGTACGAAATCTTCTCGAGCCGGTCACCCAGCTTCGCGTCACCCAGAATCGCAAGCGCGTGTTCGAGGGAGAACATGCCTTCGACAACCGCACACAGCTCCGTTCCCTGCGAGGGATTAAGTCCCGCGAGATGCTCATCTCCGCTATGCACGCCAGAGGGCAGTCAGATGATAGCGATCCATTTGCTCCATCTGCTGATAGAACGCACTGCGATCCGTCGCGTCCCCGCTCACAAGCCACGCCAGCGGCGCAGTTTTCAGTGCCATCGCGTTGTTCACGATATGCGATGGAGACCGGCTTGTTTCTTTCCAGTCTTGCCCGTGAACTGGAAGTTCGCGAACTGCGCCGCGCCAGTCGTGGCCCTGCTTGCGTAGCACTTTCGCAAGCTCCAGCAGCCAGCGCATCGCCCGTGCGGTTGTAGAGCCACAGCACAGTGAGCGCTTCATCCTGCCAACGAAAAACAGCCCACTTCTCTAGCGGACGTTTGGCACTCTCAGCCAGGTGATGCCGGAAATAGCGGTGCATCAGCGGAATCACACGCGGGTCGCCGGTGGCCTCCTGATACTGCGTGAGCGTCTTCAACATCACCATGGTGGCCCACCAGTCCGTATTCTTCACAGGACCGATCGAGCCGTCTGGCCGTTGATTGGCGAGCGTCCACTCCACCCACTTTTTGGCTTTTGCGATCAGCCTCGGATCATCCAGCAGAAATGCGAGCGGCACCAGGCCATCGGCATAATACGGGCCGCGTTCCCAGCTTTCGCCCTTCCCGCCGAGCCAGCCGCTATCCGGGCCAACAGACGGCCAGAACTCATCCAGGTGCCCCGTCAGTCCGTCCGCCTGAATCTGCAGCTGGCGCTTGAGCCAGCCAGCCGGTTTGATAGACGTCAGCGGCAGTAGCTCATAGGCATTTTGCTGCAAGGGTGCGCGATTGGCTGCCGGAAGCAGCGCGGGGCACAACAGGAGTAGAAGAATTGACGAACGCATTTCGTAGTTCATCGTATCACCGCCTCGTTTTATGTAGAATGGCTTCCATATGGAACGCAGAGATTTCCTGAAGTCCTCAGTCGCTGCCGGCTTCGGCGCGCTGCCGCTATTCGGTCAAAAAGGCAAGTACCGCACGGCCCTCATAGGTACCGGCTGGTGGGGCATGAACATCCTCGGCTGCGCGATGGAGGCGGCGAAAGCAAGGTCGTCGCCATGTGCGACGTCGACCCGAACAGCTGCAACCCCGCCGTTGAGAAGGTGAAGAAGCTCACCGGCGATCAGCCCGTGAAATACAAGGACTACAGCGAACTGCTCGCGAAAGAGAAACCCGAGATCGTGATCGTCGGCACGCCGGATCACTGGCATCCGCTGATGACGATTGCGGCCGTGCAAAGCCGGCGCGCACGTTTATGTCGAGAAGCCGATCGGCCACACCATCAAGGAAGGGCGCGCGATGGTGAAGGCCGCGCGCGAGAAACGATCGCGTGGTGCAGGTGGGCACGCACCGGCGCGTCTCGCCGCACAACATCTCCGGCCGCGAATTTCTGCGCTCGGGCAAGGCCGGCAAGATCGGGATGGTGCGCGCGTTTGTGCTCTACGGCGGCGGCGCCGGCACCAAGACGCCGAATTCCGAGCCGCCCGGCGGGCATGGACTGGGACATGTGGTGCGGGCCCGCGCCCTTCCATCCCTACAACAAGACGATGCACCCAAAGGGCTTCCGCCAGCACCTCGATTACGCCAACGGCACACTTGGCGACTGGGGCATCCACTGGATGGATCAGATCCTGTGGGTCACCGACGAGAAGTATCCCGAAGCGCGTTTTCTCCACCGGCGGCCGTCACATCAAGGAGGACAGCACCGACGCCCCCGACACCAACTCGCCACCTTCCAGTTCGAGAATTTCGATGTGACCTGGGAGCACCGCCTCTACGCCGGCAACAAGCCGAGAAGCACAACGTCGGCTGCTACTTCTACGGCACCGAGGGCACGTTCCACATGGGCTGGACCGAGGGCTGGACATTCTATCCGGTCGACGCAAGGGCAGCCGCGATCAACGAAAAGCCGGAACTGCACAAGCCCGACGATCAGAACATCAAGGAGCTGTGGGCCGATTTCCTCGGCAGCATCAAGGCCAAGAAGCATTCGCTGTGCGACATCGAAGTGGGCCACAGATCGACGAACGTGAGCCTGCTCGGCATGCTCTCGCTGAAGCTCGGGCGCAGCGTCCAATGGGACGGCGAAAAGGAATTGATCGTCGGCGATGCTGAGGCGAACAAGTTGCTGAGCCGTCCATATCGCGCGCCGTGGAATTATCCGGTCTGATGTTTTCCAAGCGTATTCATTGGGACCTTCAGCCTAATCGCATAAGCCAGGTCCTTGCGGAAAAACGGCTCGGTTCGGAACGCATTCTGGACCTGACAGAATCAAATCCGACCGCTGCCGGATTGACATATCCACCCGAAGTCATCACCGCGCTCGCGGATACGCGCGCACTGCTTTACGAGCCTCTACCGATCGGCCTCGATGCCAGTCGCACCGCAGTCCAGGGCTATTACGCCGCGCGCGGGGCATCGGTCGACATCGAGCGTGTGCTGCTCACCACCAGCACTAGCGAGAGTTACGGCTATCTCTTTAAACTGCTCTGTGATCCGGGCGATGAGGTACTGGTTCCCCGCCCTTCCTATCCTCTGTTCGACTTTCTTGCGACACTCGAGTCCGTGCGCGTCGTGCAATACCCGCTTGCGTACCACGGCGAATGGGTGCTGGATTTCGAGGCCTTTCGTGCTGCGCTCACTCCGCGTACGCGCGCGGTCATACTGGTGAATCCGAACAACCCGACGGGTTCGTTTCTCAAACAGGATGAGTTGAAGACTCTGGTTGCGCTGTGCCGCGAACGCGAGATCGCCATCGTCTCTGACGAGGTCTTTGCGGATTATACTTTCGGAGACGATCCACGCCGTGTCGCTTCCCTGATTGATGTCGATGACGCCCTGACGTTTTGTTTGAGCGGCTTGTCTAAGGTGAGCGCGCTGCCGCAGATGAAACTCGGTTGGATGGTCGCGGGCGGTCCCGGAAATTTGCGCAGGGAAGCGCTCGAACGACTGGAACTGATCGCCGACACATATCTTTCGGTCGCAACCCCGGTCCAACACGCGCTGCCTGCCCTGCTGGCCGCTCGGGTTCCACTGCAAAAACAGATGCGTGCGCGACTCGACGCAAATCTCGCATATTTGCGGGAGCGCCTGCGCTCAGACAGCACTGTTCGCATGCTGCAGGTGGAAGGTGGGTGGTACGCCACGCTGCAAGCGCCGCGTGTGAAGAGCGAAGAAGAGTGGGTGCTCGATCTGTTGTCCCATTGCCACGTACTCGTGCAACCGGGCTTCTTTTATGACTTTGAATCCGAAGCATATCTTGTGCTCAGCCTGCTGACGCGCGAAGCTGATTTTAAGGAGGGCGTGGAGCGGTTGCTCGCACGCATCAGCGAAGCACTATGAGCATGCTCTCAGGCTGCCTCGAACAGATTAGCGAACTCGATCCCATCGTGCGCGCGTGGGTTGAAGTAAATCCTCAGGAGCCGCTCTCGAGTGGTCCGCTGGACGGAATTCCGTTCGGCGCCAAAGACATTTTCGAAACGCAGGGCATGGCGACGGAATTCGGTTCGCCGGTCTTCGCCGGGCGCAAGGGCACCAGCGATGCTGATCTCATATCCGACCTGCGCCAACGCGGTGCTGTGCTGCTCGGGAAAACCCACACCACTGCGTTCGCGTATTTCGATCCGGCGCCAACGCGCAATCCTCACAATCTGAGACACACGCCCGGTGGCAGTTCCAGCGGCTCGGCGGCTGCCGTGGCATGCAGCATGGCCAAGTTCGCACTCGGCTCACAGACGGCTGGTTCCATCATCCGCCCTGCTTCCTACTGCGGCATCGTCGGATTCAAGCCGAGCTTTGGAGTGTTGTCGCGAGAGGGTGTGATGCCGTTCGCTCCATCGCTCGACACTATGGGATTATTCACTGCGGACGTGCCGTGGATGGGGAAGATCTGGAGAGCACTCGGCTTCAATATTCCAAACGCGCGGCCAGTCGTTCTAAAGGTCCCGCGCGCCTTACCGGAAGTGGAACCAGAAATGGCGCAGGCATTCGCGAACACGCTCGCGATTCTGCGCCGGGCGGGCTTTCGGCTGGAGACAACTAATTTGCCCTTTGCCTGGACCTCGCTTTCCGCAGCGGTTTCGAGCATACAGGCTTTCGAAGGCGCAGTATCTTTGCGTGGGGCGTGGCAAGAGCACGGCACACGCGTCGGCGCGAAGCTCGCGGGATTAATCGAGCGCGGTTTGGCCATGAGCCCTGACGAATACGAAGATGCCCTGGCTGTGCTGCAGCATGCCGCTGAGCGAATGACAGGCGCAGGTTTCATTCTCACCCCTGCTGCCTTGGGCCCCGCGCCAGAAGGACTTGGTTCCACAGGCCTGCCGATGATGAACTCACCCTGGACCGGACTGGGCATGCCCGCAATCTCTATCCCGATGCCGACGGCCGCCCTGCCGCTCGGTCTGCAGATTGCAGCGGCGCGCGGCTCGGATGGGGTTCTGCTCGATGTGGCAGATCAAATCGCCTCCGCACTCAAGACTTCGGCTTGATTAGACCGTGGACGGCCAACCAGTCCGCAAGCCGTTCCGGCCAGGTCGCCAGCATCGCATCTTTCTGCCCGAGGCCGGCGCCATGCTGTCCTTTTTCGTAGATGTGCAGTTCCGCGGGAACACCCGCCTTGCGCAGCGCTAGATAGAAGCTGATCGCGTGTTCAGCCGGCACTCTCGCATCCTCGTTCGTGTGGAACATGAAGGTTGGCGGCGTCTGCGCCGTAACGTGCCGCTCGTTCGAAAGGTACTCGACTAACTTCGGATCAGGATTATCTCCGAGCAGATTTCTGCGCGAGCTCAGATAAGGGTTTGTCAGCGAAACTACGCCGTACGCGAGAATCGCGAAGTCCGGGCGTGAACCCGCACGTTCCACAGGATCGCTGGATTTTGCATTGCCTGAGTCGAAATGTGTAGCTGCGGTGAACGCAAGATGTCCGCCAGCCGATGAGCCCCACACCCCGATGCGATCCTGTGCAATTCCGAAACGGCTGGCGTTGGCGCGCACGTAGCGTACCGCACGCTGCACATCGAGCATCATGCTCGGGTGACGATAACGTGGGCCGAGGCGTGACTTCAGCACGAATCCCGTGACACCCCGCGCGTTCAGCCATCGCGCGTACTGCGTCGCCTTCCTTATCCATCACGAGAGTGCCGTAGCCTCCACCCGGACAAATCACGACAGCCGTTCCGGTCGCAGCTGCGGCGTCGGGAAGATAAATGCTGATAGCCGGCTGATCGACATCCTCCGTCCCCACCGCGCCGGGAGCGCCGCCTGGCCACAGCAACTCCACTTTTTGCGCGTACAACACGGGCCATACCGCAGCCAATAAAAGAGCGAGTCGCATAATCATCCCAACAATCATATAGAATGTCGCCAGGAGGGTCGATCATGCTTTCACGTAGGGAACTTCTCGGTGCAACCATCGGCAGCGTCGCATTCGGTGCGACTGCCCCGTCATCGACAGTGGCAATCGCGCGCTGCCGCAGCTACAACCCGCAGGTCTATGAATCGCTCAGCAAGATGTGTGATCAGATTGGCGGACTTGCTGCGATTGTGAAGAATAAGACCGTCGCGCTGAAGCTGAACCTGACAGGAAATCCGACGCGCTTCCCCGTGAAAGCGGACTTACCGTATAGGAACGATCCCTCGACCGTTCTGGCAATGTGCCAGTTGATGGCTCGCGCAGGCGCCACACGCATCCGATTAATCGAGAGCTTTTTTCCCGCGAAGCAGGATATGGAACTTTGGGCGCGCTATGGCCTCGATGTAAAGGCGATCGACAATTGCGGCACAAAAGTGGAGTGGGAGAACACCAACAATCTTGGCCACGGCAAAAAGTATGTACGGCTCAAGGTTCCGTGGGGTGGCTATATCTTTCCGGCTTATGACCTGAACCATTCGTTCGCCGATTGCGACGCGTACGTATCCATGTCGAAACTGAAGAATCACTGGATCGCAGGCGTCACCATGACGATGAAGAACAATTTCGGCAATACGCCGTGTTCACTGTACGGCGGCGATTGCGGCCCCAGCGGCAATGAGGATCCGAAGCAGGAACGCGGTGCCGTGGGTCACGATGGCAGAACTAAGCCACCCGTCGGCGTGCCACAGGAAGTAAACCCCGAGTCGCCTCGCGAGTACGGGTATCGAGTGCCGCGTATCACGGTGGATCTCAACGGCGCGCGTCCGGTTGACCTGTCGATCGTCGATGGAATCGAAACCATCCGCGGTGGTGAGGGTGCCTGGAATCCAGGAGTGGAATTGGTCAAGCCGGGCTTGCTGCTGGCTGGGCGCAACTCCGTCTGCGTCGATGCGGTGTGTACCGCAGTGATGGGTTATGATCCACGAGCAGAGCGCGGCACCAAGCCATTCTTGCGTGGTGACAACACGCTGAAACTCGCAGAGGCTGTCGGAATCGGAACTGCCGATTTGTCCCGGATCGAAGTCGCTGGCCTCAGTATTCGCGAAGCACTATACGATTTCGGTCCGGGACCAATCGGGAAAAAAATTGGTTAAGCGGTCTGTCGAAAAGTTTTTACGACCTGGAGGACGGAATGTGCCGGCTTGGGCGAGACCAAAGCTGGTGCCTCCGAGAAAACCGTAGCTGGCTTGGGTGAACGCTTCATGCCTTGCTCCCAAGCCACGGGATATTCATTCAGACATTTCGGACAACGGTAAACACCGTTTACAGGCCACATCGGATCCGGATGCATGATATAGCACCAGTTTTTTTGAATCGCACTCCAAAAAGGCACCATGTCGAACCTTCCTCCGTTTGGTAAGATTCTCGAACTAGCACACAAGTCCTGTGCCGGACGTGGGTCAAAACTAGTTTGACTCCTCCGTACGTCCGTCAACGTACATTTGTGCATATTGGATGGCTAGTGTCTGTCTTAAGTTTCGATTATTTTTTGACTATTTTCGGATAAATCGCGTTGTACCCTTTACTGTCCCACCACAAAATCTTGTTTAAGGTGTCCTGAGGAACGTCGTCTGGTTCGGACCAGTTCATCGCGAGTGATTGTTGAGCGGCCCAGAGACGCCGTCCGCTTAAACTTTTCAACGGAGGATTGATTTCGTCCAGCTTAATTTTCGCAGGCAAACACGCGTACGCGGAATTGTCAGCCTCTGGCGTAAACACGCTCGTCATCGCGCGCGCTGATGCGAGGATAACGCGTTTTCGGCGAAATGCGCAAAATATCCTGAATAGTCCGGATCATACTTGTGTGGTTGTAATTGTTTGAATCAACCGCCTTCCGGCGAATGTGCGGCCCTATCGCAAGCGCAACGGTGCGGCGTCCGTCCACATGGTCCAGGCCGTCCTGCGCATCGTCTTCGACAACCAGAATCAAGCGACTTGCTCCAAAAGCGGCTCTTCGAAATTCCTTCCACTATCCGGCCTAGGGCAAGGTCGTTTTCCGCTACCATCGCGCGCGGAGTCGGCGAACCGGGACGCGTACCGTTGGTGTGATCCTCATTCAGCGTCAAAATCGAAAGTTGAGGCATTTCTCCGGATTTCTCGCGTTCTTTCAATTCACGCAGAAACTCATCCGCGCGCAGTTGATCTGGAATCGATGTAGAACTGTACGGATATCGCAGATCGTGCAACGCTGCGAGCGCCGGCACGCCCGGACGGCAGCCAGCCGCATCCTGCGATTTTCCTTCTTTGTGAAGCTGCCAATAGTACGCCCAACTTTGGGCATCCTCGTTCATGTCAACGACACTTTGGGTGGCGGGATCCCACTTCGCCGGGAGACAGAATTCGCCATAAATCCTAACCGATACAGGACGATTACCCTGCCAGAAGAATCCGGTCGGCGCGACCGTGAGTGCATCCGCCATATTCCACGAGTAACCGCGCGGAGATCCTGCAAATGCGCGCTCCACGTAGTCGCTCACGAAAGATTGCATGAGCCAGTGGTGTCCATCGAAGCTGATCGCGCCTCCTGTGTAGAAGTTGTCGAGCAGCACATATTTCTCTGCGAGCGCGTGATGATTCGGCGTAACGTCGCCACCATAGATTGCCAGTTTGGGATCGCCGTTACCTTTGCTGACGTCGCCAAAGACCTGGTCGTAGGTGCGATTCTCCTTAACGATCAAGAACACATGCTGAATGCCGAGCGATTGCAGATTCTGTACTCCACCTGCAGGCTCAAAACGCGGTCCGTTCGCGGCTTTAACCTCGCGCGTGCCTGATGCCAGCTGCACTGGGGCTGGACGAGGAATTTTCGACAGCAAGCCAACGTTCTGGCGCGAGTTGAAACTGCCTTTGCCATTATCAGTGTTGCCGTATCCTTTGATGCTGACGACACGCAGCCCGCCTTGCGCATCCACCGCAATCGCCGAGGGGAACCATGGGGTCGGCATCGCGCCTGCGATTTTCCAGTCCTTGCCCGACAACTGCGCGACCGCGATCGCGTTGTTGCCGCCGCAAGCGACATACAGCGATTTCCCGTCTGGCGCGTAGGCCACCCCGATTGGCTGGCTGCCCAGCAGTGAGTCTGGAATAGCCGGGATCTTCAGGTCTTTCCGTTGGAGCGTCTGCGTGTCAATCAGCGACACGAGATCCGAGTGGCTGCTGGCAACAGCGAGCGTGCGCCCATCCGGACTCAGCGCAACGCCCGATGGCGCCAGGCCGACCGCGATCTCGCGCACAGCACCGGTTTCGATATCCACGACCGAGAGCGTTCCGGTGGAACTCGATCCGGTCTTCGGGTCTGTGACGACGCGTGTACCGCTCGAGGGCGCGGTAACATCGGATTCCAGCGCGCGACGGCCGCCGCGATTCGAGACGAACACTTTGCCTTGCTTTGTTCCCACTGCAACGCCGAAAGGCGCAACGCCAACTGGAATCTCTTTCAACAGCGCACCCGAATCCGCATCAATAATGCCGAGCGTGTTGTTGCGGCTGAGAGCCACATAAGCCGTTTTGCCATTTTCCGAGAACGCGATTCCGGCGGGAACGGGATGCCCCTTGAAATCGACACGCCGTGTTTTGCCCGGCTTGCCCGCATCCGAGAGCGCAATGACCATGATGGCGTCCGGGCCGTTGCGGGAAGCCTCGCTCGCCCAGATCTCCCTATCACCAGGACGGAAGACGATGCCCGCGTACGAAGTGGAACGTGTCCCTACCTTAGCCAGTTCGGCTCCCGTTGACCCGTCCATCAAGTGCACACTGTTGCGGTTCAACACAGCCAGCAGACGCTTCTGGGAATCGAAAGCGGCATCAACGGGCCGGCCGGGAATTTCCATCTGCTCCCCCCAGGGACGCAGCAGTTGATTGGTGGACGTGAGATAGAAGCCGCCCTCCTGTTTACCATCGAAAACAGTACTTTTTAGGACTGGGAAGAGGACGGTTTCTTTCGCGATAACGGCGATCGCGGCCAGACCGATTAAGAGGGCGGCTAATTTACGCACGACGTGAGTCTATCGCGTTTCCCTGCCTCCCAGAAAGCGCTCCGTCGCCGAGAGCTTACGCGGAGAAAATTGCAACGCGGCCGCGCGCAAATACGGCCGCATTTCCGTAAGGCAATACTCAAGGTATCCGCGCGCATGAATTTCACGGAGAGTCTGACTGTAATGCGTGAACAGCGAGCCCGCAACAATTTCGCCGGTTCGTTTTGCCGCATGGCCCGCGCACTGTGAAAGCCACACCAGGTTCTTCGGCAAGCGTCCAATCGCGGCCACAGCCATGATCGACGACAACTCAAAAACAGTGCGCTTCTGCGTGGCGGCCTCGGTCTTGAGCGCCTCCCAGAAAGTTGCGATCGCATCAGTCGATGGCAGATTGCGCGGCGGCACTTCCTTCAGTTCTTTCTGGATTGCGGCCCATTCGGTGCGCAATCCCTTAACGTCAAGCGGCGGAGTGTTGATCGCCTCGGCAAGCCGGCCCGCTGTCGCTTCCAAACCATCCAGCATTTGTTCGACGGTCTCGAATTGAGTGCCCGGATCAAGCAGTCCTTCTTTTTGCAGACTCTCTGAGATTTCGCGGATGATATGCCGGCCGCCGCCCGAGACATCCGCGAGCGCTGCCATCACCCACACGGGCGAAGCATGAAACGTGAGCAGTCCGATCCACTCGATGCCGTTGCCGGCGGTGCGACGCAGCAGAAAGTTCTCAGCGAGTTTCTCCTCGCCTGGATACGCGTCCTGCACCTCGCCGACCTGTTCGATCAGGAAGCGCAGCGTAGCCTCCACCATCGTTTGATACAGACGCGTGCGGCGGACCGCTGCGGGTAAGGTGACGTCACCCACTTCCCGCAGCAATCCGCCGGCGAGCGCACTGCCGGAACGGAGCACGCGCTCCGGCAAAGAAAGTAAGTATCGCGTGATGCGCTCTGAATCGGGCGTGTGCCGCATACTTACATCAGATCAGAATCAGCTACTATGCGGCACAACGCGTCGCACGCCTTCGAGTTTCGTGAGTTCGTCGAGCTTCGATAATTCGATGCGCCCAATCAGCACGTTAGACACTTTCGATTTTGTCGTCGTTTCGAAACCGAGCTGCTTCAGCTTCTCACGCAGTTCCGGCGTTGCCTCTTCCACCCACACCTCAACATAAGCCTTGCCGCCGCGAATAAACTTCTGCTGCGCCGGTGTGAGGGGTGTTCCGCTGTGCACGGCCCTCACCGCGATGGAAAGCTGCGCATCAACTTTGTACTTGGACAACCGGTTCGGCGTTTCGATCGTCAGTCTCCATACGCACGCCCACGCTTTGCGGGACATAGCCGATGATCCCGCCGATCACGCCACCCGGGGTACCGCCGGGAACGCCGCCAACAACACCAGCACCCATCATCATGTTCTTGGCCATCGCTAGATCACCTCGGCTGCCGTAGATTCCTTCATAGCTCACGCCATCGGGCATCTCGACCGGCACTTCGACGCGCCGGGATTGTCCACCTTCCGTAATGAACGACTCCTCCACAGCAACGAATGAAGTGAACTGTGTCATCAGCCGAAAGTTCAATCCAAGTTGAGTGATCTGATCGCGCAGTTCGCTGTTCATGTTGCCCCGCTGCATGCCTGGAAGATCCTGACTCATCAGGTCCGCGATTCGCGTGCGCGCCCAGAGTGTTGCCAGGACGTCGTGCTCGGTTTGCCACTTCGGCAGGTCCACCGGGATCTCACGCGTGATCATTTTCCCGGACATCCTTCCGCTCAACCGGATCACGCCACGCGCCGGAGCATTGAAGCGGCCCGTCACAACGACAGGCTTCGCGCTGAACAAATCCGGAATGCGCTTTGGATACACATCCGACACCGGGAGTCCGCCGAAATCAACGGCGACGTCCGTCAACAGCGGATTGCGCACGCGCTCATGAAAGCGCCGTGCCGCAGCCGAACCGTCATCGTGATATCCGACATACTCGACCTCGCCGCGCCCCTCGCGTGCGATTCCGTCCAGCAGAAAATGGTTCACGGATGAACCGATGCCGAATGCAAACACACGCGCATCCTGGTGCTTACGCACTTCGCCGATAATTTCCATGTCGTTGCCGACATAACCGTCCGTCATGAAGCAGACCACGCGCACGTGGCCGCGTTCATCGGAGGAATCCAGTGCGGCGCGGATCGCCTTCATCATTTCAGTACCGCCGCTGCCCTTGCGCTCCGCCAAAAAGTCCTGAGCCTTGCGCAGATTCTCACGCGTTGCCGGAACAGGTTGCGGGAACAAAATGTGCGTGTCGCCCGCGAACGTGATCAGGTTGAATGTGTCCCGCGGATACAATCCATCGAGCGCGAGACGCATTGTTTCTTTCGCCTTTTCGATTGGAAAACCATTCATCGAACCAGACGTATCAAGCACGAAGATCAGTTCCTTCGGCGTGACGTCTTCCGTGGTGACGCGCTCCGGCGGCTGGATCACCAGCGTGAAGAAACCACCATTCGTGCCGTGATGGGTGAGTACCGCGTCCTGCAGCTTGCGGCCCGCCACGTCGTACTTCAGCACGAAATCTTTGTTGGGAATAACCGACTGATCCTTGAGCTTCAGCACCGCCTGAGTTCGGACTCGGCCGTTGCGTGCTCACCGGATGCGTTGCCGATTCGATGCGATCGAGCGGCACTCCCGCGTCGAGCTTCACTTCCAGCGAGATGTCGTGTCCCGCACGCGTGCCCTGCCGGTGTTACGGGCGGCGTAATGCGAGCGGCATCATTCACGTGCGCCGGAATATAGCGCGGACCCACCACCATCGGAAACACAAACGCATACTCGCCCTCGTCGTACTTCAGCGTCTCCACATAACTGATCGCGATCTTCACCTTCGCGCCGGGCATGATGTTCGCGACGGCCTGCGTGAAGATGTTCGGACGCTCCTGATCCAGCAGGCTCGCGACATTACCGCGGGCGCGCGCTCGTTCGTAAATGTCACGCGCCTCCTCGCGCTTTTTGATGACGCCCTTCACCGTGCGATCGCCGACATTCATCGTCATGTTATCGACCGCTGCGTTCGGCGGCAGCGGGAACGTATAGATGGCCTCGATCTTTTCCGATGAGTTGTTTTCGAATTCCTGGACAACATTCACGCGCGCCAGAAATCCTGTGATCTCAGCTTTCACGTCGGTATGCTTGAGCGGGCACGGTGCCTGCGGCTGGCCTTCGCGATTCAGGCTGTACAGTCCGCCCTGGGTAACTTTGTTCGATGCGCGTACGGCTCGCTCGCGCGGCGCGGGAATGATGCTGGATGGCGCGGCCAGATAGAACACTGCCGGCCACTGCTGTAAGAAATACTGGCAAGCTGAGTTTGCGAATCATTTGCGTATCCTCCTGGATCGCTTTCACTGGGGATATGCCGCGAGCAGGAGGAACCTTGCAGATTATTTTTTGGCGGGAATTGTGATCGGAATACTGAGCTGGTCGATCTGCACCAGGAGCACGCGATCCTTGCCGTCAGGCCCGATCTCGAACGCGCCGCTAGCGGGGATTGCATAGCGCTGACCGGCTTCGACGCGCCTTGAATAGATCTGCCCTGAGTTCTCTAGAACGATCAGCATGCCGCCCACTAACGGTTCTATACTCACGATTACAGCCTCGCCCGGAGCAAACGCAGTGCTCGACGGTACCTCTCGAAACACGCCATCGGCATCGCGCTTCTGCAAGGTGTATTTGAACGGGATTCCGGCGTCGCCGCACGGTCCGCGCGTTCTGCCGATGCCGCCAGTGAACTTCGATAGGCGCGCGGGGGCGGCGGCGAAGGAGGCACTGAGTCCCGGCACTGATCCAATGATGCCGCCGATCACCCCACCGAGGTAGCTACACCGCCAGGCACACCGCCCACAACGCCAACGTATTTCAGCCTTCTTCTGTTTCGCCAGCGGAGGCGCAAGTTCGGGCTCTGCCGGCGCTTCCTGAACTCGCGCCAGCATCTGTGGCGGTGCAGGCGTCGTCGGCGTCGGCTGTTGCACGGCCGGTGCGACGATTTCTGGACGTGCACGCAACGGCCTCGCTCGGACGGTCCAGTGGGATAGGAGCAGATTGCGCAGGCGCGGTGGCAGGCGGCATATTCCGAGCCATCATTTCCGGCTGACGCTGCTGGGCCACCTGAACAGGCTCATGTCCTGAATTCAGGAACACCACCGTCACCAACGCAGCCGCCATTGCACCCGCCGCAGCCATCGGCCACGGCCGCAACAGCCACGCCAGAATCGGGGAGCGTCGCGGCTTATCCTGCAACGTCGCAAGCAGTTCCGCGCGCGCCGAAGAATCCGCAAGTAATTCCTTTAGAGGCTGCTCCGCCATCAGCATGTTGAACAATTCCTGGTCATCGAGCGCGGCATTCAGAAGCGTCTGGCGTTCGGCATCGGTAAGCGTACCGGCCGACCAGCCTCCCAAGAGCTTCTTCACGTCCTGCGGTCTCATGACCTTTTCTCCCAGCTTCCGCCCATCAATTCCAGCAGATGCTGCCGGCAGCGATGATCCCACGTATATACCGTATTGAGCGACGAAGCCTTCATTTCCTTCTGAATTTCCGCAAACGTCCTGCCCTGTAACTTCAGACGAAACAGCTCACGGCAGCGTTCCCCCATGCCCTGCATCGCCTTTTTCAGATGATCGAGCATCTCCCGACGCTCCGCCAGTTGCGCGGGATTCAACGAGAGATCGGGAATCGGAATTTCATCAACGGAAACGCTGGAACGCTCGCCATGCCGATGCGATTTTCGATTCAGTGCGGCCATCTTAAAACGCACAATCTGGAACGATAACGGCAGCAACTCTTCCAGTTCCGTAACCCGCGCATACTTCTCATGCAGCAGGATCAGCGTGTCCTGCACCAGGTCCTCGGCTACGTCCTCCTGTAAACGTGATGCCGCGAACGACAGGATCCTTTCACGAATTTTCTGGAGTATCTCTTCCCGTTCCACGGTTACCTAGATAATACGCTGCACTCGAATGTTTGCGAACATGAAAGAAGAATATGGCCCCTCGCAGCTTTCTCCTTTGCGTCTTTCTGGCACTCCCTTTGTGCGCGCAGGTTCCATGTGCGTCAACGCCTACTTACTCGCCTTGCGAACTCAGCTTCGAACTGAGTAGCGAAGAAGCAGCGCAACATCCTAACCCGTATTTGACGGTACAACTGCAGGCAGAGTTCCGAAGTCCGCGAAAAAGAACTTTCCTGATGCCGGCCTTCTGGGACGGCGGGAAGCGGCTCGTAATTCGCTTTACTCCGATCGAAGCGGGTGAATGGGATTATCGCCTCACCAGCAACCTGAAGAGCCTTGAGGGCAAGATCGCAAAATTCTCGGCCACTGAGTTGACCTCGCCAGGATTTGTGCGCAGTGCGAACGGGCATCACTGGGCCAACACGGAAACGAACAAGCAGCACCTCTGGATGGGCGACACCAATTTGCGCTTCGCCAGCATGGATCGCGCGCTGTTCGAACAATTCGTCACTACGCGCGCGAAGCAGAAATTCAATCACCTGCGCGGACTTATACTCGGCGGACCAGAGGACGTCGCCAAAGCCTTTCCGACTCCCGATCAGCCTAGCCCCGCGTGGTTTCAGGAAGTCGATCAGCGTGTCTTATTCCTGAACAAATCAGGAATTACGTCGATCTGATCCTCGCCGGCGGGCAGGATCAATTGACGAAGCTCTTCCCCACCTGGCAGCAGCGCGAGCGTTTTGTGCGCTACATCGTAGCGCGCTACGCGCCGATGAACATCACCTGGCAAGGCGTGTTGGCCTTCGAGGAATACAAGGACGGCCGCCCGCTGATGAAAGAAGTTGGACTGCTGCTGAAGAAGCTTGATCCTTTCCAGCACCCGCGGTCGAGTAGTGCGTTAGTCACCTCGGCCCCGTTGCTACCCGACGAGTGGATGAACTACATCACCTATCAATCGCCGGACGATCAGGTAGGCGCGATCGAACATCAGCTCTATCTTTACCCGTCGGTCAACGCGGGTTTCGCATCGGAAGATAGCGGCGCTGGCAAAAGTGCGTAAGCGCGACGCCGACTTTGACGCTTTCCGCAAACGGCTGTGGAACAGTACGATGAACGGCCAGTATCCGGGCTACAGCAATACAGGCACTTCTGGCGCAAATGCGATTCCTAAAGATGCGAAGCATTTCGATTCGCCCGGAGCCAAAACAATGACAGCGTGGTTCGATTTCATGTCCAACACGCGCTATTGGGAACTCGAGCCGTATTTCGATGTCGATGGCGGGCGCGCGGTTGCGCTCGAAGAAATTGAATACATCGTGTATGTTGAGAAACCCTCCGGACCCGTGGAATTGCAGGTGGAACAGCATAGCTACGATGTCTACTGGATTAACCCGGTAACCGGCGAGTCCACAAAACTGAAGAATTTTAAAGGCGAGAAGTTCGTCTCCGAACCGCCCGACAAGACCCACGACTGGATTCTGCATCTTTCGCGGGACGGTAAAAAGCAATCGATGTTAACTTCTTACAAATTCGAATCGCGACCGACGCCCGTGCAGGAGCGTGGAGGTGCTTCCGCAGAAAGTGCCGTTCGAAATCGTGGAGCCTTCCGCAGAGCAGGCCTCGCTTTCAAAACCTTTCAAATACGAATCAAAGGTCAAGCGCGACTCGCGCGCGACGCGTTCGATGATGTATCTGTGGACCGGTGATGTCCCCGTTGATGGCCAGGGCTATCGCGTACTCGCAACTGGCGCCGGCGGGACAATTGACTCTGGATCCGCTCGTAGTTAACAATATGGCAAAACAATTTCCTGCGATTCTCAGTCTGCGCGTAACCGCGATGAATGTATATGGCAAGGTCTATGTCACTGACAAAGTCCTCGGGTTGGTTCCGTAACAGTGCGAATCTTTTCGATTGATACGACATCTGAGACTGGTAGTATTGCGTTGCTGGAAAACGGCGCGGTAGTCGAAGAGTTACTATTGCACTCGCCGCAGAGTTACGCGCAAATTCTGTACGGAGAATTGCAGGCAATGCTCGATCGTCACGGTTGGAGTTTGGATTCGATCGATTGCTTTGCCTCCGCTGCCGGGCCCGGTTCCTTCACAGGCGTGCGTGTCGGACTCGCAGCCGTAAAGGGCTTCGGCGAGGCACTCGGCAAGCCGGCCATTGCAGTGTCGAATCTGGAAGCACTCGCAGCGTGCGGCAGCAAGCCGTTACGCGCGGCGATTCTGGATGCGCGCCGCGGCGACATTTATTGCGCCTTGTTCGACGAGCACTTGAATGCGATAGTGCCGGAGCATGTCACAAAACCCCAAACCTTTTTCGATGCCCTGCCCGCCGGCGACATCGAATTTCTCACAAAGAAAGGCATGCGCTTCGAGCATGCACCAATAATCGAAATCGAAAGCGCCTTGGCCGGCACCATAGCCAGGATCGCAGCCGCACGACTCGTTGCGGGAAACATCTCTGATCCCGCCGCGATCGACGCCAACTACGTCCGGCGCTGCGATGCGGAAATGCTCTGGACAGATCGATAACTACCGCACCGGCAACCAAACCACCATCGCGTTCGGTTCACGATTGGCCCACGCGTAATATGGAATCAGGAAGAGATCCTGAGGCTTTGATGCCACACTGGCCTCCCCCGCGAACGTGTACAGCGGCTGTTCGGCCAGCGGCTTCGGCCAGGCCAGCCCCTTCTGCTTGACCACAGTCACTCCGCCCAAAAGTTCAGGCTTCCACTCCGCTGTTAGCGGCCCATTTGCCGACAGCGCGATATCCGTCACTGCCGCGCCGGAGTGATCCACTTGCTCGACGCAATAAATGAACGGACCGCGCTGAACCGCCGCCTTGCCGAAATTCTCCGGGACACGCGGATTCGCTGCCACCATGCGCGGCTGCATATCGAAATCAATCGCGACTTGATCGCCCGCGCTTCCACGTACGACGCAATGCCAGATAACTGTTCGGCTTCACGAGGCCCGTGTGCGGTTTTCCGTTCACCATCACTTTCGTAGTCTTCGACCACGCCGGCACGCGCACGAAGAGGGTGAACTCTTCAGCCTTCGCGGGATCCACGTTCAACACGGTCTTGCCGTTCCACGGCGCGCCAGTCTTCTGCGTGACGCGCAGCCCGGTACCGCTCTCCAGCTTCCAGTTCATTGCGGAGTTGTCATAAAAATGAACATACAGTCCATCGTTGCTCGTACTGTAAAAATATCCGCCCAGCGCCAGGAACGTACGCTCGATATTAGGAGGGCAGCACGTTGTCGAGTACCAGGGATTGCGAATTTTCTCGCCAAAGGACGCGAGCGGATTGCGGTAGCAGTACAGCGTGCCCGACAACGACATCCCGGAATTGATCCCGTTGTACAGTGCGCGCTCCATCACGTCCGCGTACTTCGCGTCGCCCGTAATCGCGAGCATGCGCTGATTGAAAATCCAATTCCCAATTGCGGCGCAGCTTTCCGTGTAGGCCTGATAGTTCGGCAACTCATACGCTTCGCCGAAGGCCTCGCCCTGCGACCGCGACCCTACACCGCCAGTCACGTACATCTTGCGCAGCGCGGCATCTTCCCACAGCATGTTGAGCGTCTTGAGATACGCCGGGTCACCCGTTTCCAGATAGTAATCGCCCGCGCCCGTCGCCGCATACATCGCACGCACTGCGTGACCTTCGAACTGTTTGCGACCGGTAAACGGAGCTCCGCTGAACATGTACTTCACTTCGGAATCTTTCAGATTCAGGCGCTGCCGTTCCACACCACTCAGCAGATAAGCCGCAAGTTCAAGATGCTTGCGTTCGCCCGTAGTACGATACAGTTCCACGAGTGCCAGTTCGAGTTCCGGATGCCCGGTCAGCAATGGACGCTTCGCCGGTCCGAAATCGCGCTCCAGGTAATCTACAAACTTCACGCCTACATCGAGCAGGTTACGTTTGCCCGTCGCGCGATAATACGCCACGCCCGCTTGTAGTAAATGCCCCAAGCAGTACAGCTCATGCCCGCCCTGCATCTTCTGAAAGCGGTCCTTAGTGCGCTCTTCCACCCAATATGTATTCAGGTATCCGCTTGGTTCCTGGGCCGCACGAATCTCTTCCGTGAGGCTGTCGATGGTGGCCTGCAATTTCGGGTCGTCGTGAATGTGCAACGTCCAGGCCGCCGCTTCCATCCATTTGTACAAATCGGAATCCGTATACAGTGGACCGCGCCGCGCCACATTTTTCTTACCGCTGAGCCGCCGGAAGTTATCGACAACGCCGTTCTCTTCCATCAGCGCGAGCATCGTCGGCAGGCTCTGATTCTCCGTCACCTGCTGGCGGCTCTTCCAGAAGCCGTCGTTGAGGCGCACCGCGCGCACAGGCACCGGATGCAATTTCGCGTGCGGCGATTTATCCAGATGGATGATCGCCTGGTCTTTCCATTCAGCGCCGAACGCGGCCGCTGACAACAACAGAAGTACGCACTTGCTGACGCGCGTGCCTCTGATCGCACAAAGAGGCGCGACCGTAAGGGAGTGCGTAATCGTTAGTTTGCTCATATGGTTTTCAGATGCTTGTAAACGAGCGAAATCGGAAGCCCAACCACATTGAAGTAACAACCTTCCACACGATCGATAAACTTACAGCCCAGCCCCTGAATCGCATAGCCGCCCGCTTTGCCCATCGGTTCTCCACTAGCTACGTATTCAGAAATTTCAGCTTCGCTCAATTCGATAAAGCGGACTTTTGTCGCTTCCGCGTCGACCACTTCGTGTTCCGCGCTACGCAGGCAAATACCCGTAATTACGAAGTGCTCGCGACCCGAGAGCAGCCGCAACATTCTGGCCGCATCTTCCGGATCGATCGGGCTTTTCCAGAATGTGCTCGTTGACGACAACGACCGTGTCAGCCGCGAGAATCGCGTCCGCATTTTCCAACTTAACCGCTTCCGCTTTATCGCGCGCCAACCGGCGAACATAGTCCTGCGGCGCTTCACTGGGCAACGGCTCTTCTTCAATTCCCGGCACCAGTACGCGAAACGAAATACCGGCTGCGGTCAGAATTTCACTCCGACGCGGCGAGCCGGAAGCAAGAATTAGCATAAATGTCAGTGTAAGCTAATAGAATTCAGGGTTCACATGAAACTTACCAGCTTGCTACTCGCATGCGCGGCCGCAGTGTACGCCGCTGCCCCCACGAATCCACTGCTCGAGAAGCAGTATCGGATCCCGTTCGACCGCATCAAGGCCGAACACGTTGTTCCTGCCATCCAGCAACTCCTGGATGAAACGCAGAAAGAACGCGATGCCTACGTGGCCAACAGCGCCCCGCGCACTTTTGAGAACACGATGGTCGCGCTGGAGAATATCGGTAAAGATCTGGGGAACGCGATGAACATCGCACGGCATATGGAAGCCACCGCCTCCACCCCGGCCCTCCGCGCGGCGATGGGTGAAGTTTTGCCCAGGTTAAGTGCGCTTCTATTCCAGCATGGGACTGGATTCGGCAATCTACGGGAAGGTCAAGGAATTTGCTGCGACGCCGGAGGCCAAAGCGCTCAAAGGTCCACGCAAACGACTGCTGGATCTGACGCTCGATCGCTTCCGCCGCAATGGGGTCGAGTTAAATGAGGCCGACAAAAAGCGAGTGCAGGCGATCAGCGTTGAGTTGTCGAAGCTGAGCAAAAAATTCGCCGATAACGTTCTGGACGCGACCAGCGCATTCGAGCTCGTCATAACCGACGAGACCAAACTTACGGGACTGCCTGACAGCGCGCGCGCCGCGGCCCGCCAAAGCGCAAAGCAAAAGAAACATCGAAGGCTGGCGCATCACGCTGCAGGCGCCAAGCATGATTGCCGTGCTGAAGTACGCCGATGACGCCGCGTTACGCGAGAAGATTTTCAGAGCTTACAATACCCGCGCCACTGCCGCCAGTAACGACAACCGTCCCGTGATGCTGCGCATTCTGGAACTCCGGCGCGAGCGTGCGAAACTGCTTGGCTTCGGCTCGTTTGCGGATCTGATGACAGCCGACCGTATGGCCAAATCAGGCACAAACGTAAAAAACTTTCTCTCCACCCTCGAAACCAAAACCCGTCCGTTCTTTGAGCAGGAAAACAAAGAGCTGCTGGCTTTCCGCAAAAGCCTTGAGGGCCCGAACGCGCGCCCGCTCGCTGCCTGGGACACAAGCTATTACGCGGAAAAGATGCGCAAAGCGAAATACGATTTCGACGAAGAAGAACTCCGCCCCTACTTCGCGGTTGATAGCGTTCTGAAGGGATTGTTCGGTCTGGTCGAAAAACTGTACGGCATCAGAGTGAGTCAGGTGCAGGGCGTTCCTCTGCGTGAATCCTTCAGTCCGTTATTTTGAGATCCGTGATGCAGACGGAACATGGCTCGGTTCGTTCTATGCGGATCTGTTCCCGCGCGATGAGAAGCGTGCGGGCGCATGGCAGTCGAGTCTGATTATCGCCGGACCCGGTCCTCGGGCTTCAAACCCCACCTGGGCTCCATCAACGGTAATTTGACAGCGCCCGTCGGCGATCAACCGGCGCTCTTCACCAAGCGCGATGTGGAAACCGTATTCCACGAATTCGGACACCTGCTCCATCTGGCGCTCAGCAGGGTTGCAGTGCGCGGCTTGAACGGCGTGGCATGGGATTTTGTCGAATTGCCCTCGCAGTTCATGGAGAACTTCACGTGGGAGCGCGAAGTACTCGATCTGTTCGCGCGGCACTATAAGACCGGCGAACGCATCCCTGAACCACTCTTCCAGAAGATGACGAAGGCCCGAACGTTTCGTTCCGCCAGCGCACAGATGACGCAATTGGCGCTCGGCACCATGGATTTCGGACTGCACGTGGAATATCGTGGCGAGGAAAAGGACGGCAACTTCTTGATTATTCGCGCAAGATCCTGCAGAGATTCAACGCCGCTGAACTGCCGGCCAGACCATGCAATGCCTGCAAGCTTTTCGCACATTTTCGCGGGCGGCTACGCAGCCGGCTACTACTCCTACAAATGGGCAGAAGTGCTCGATGCCGATTGCTTCACACGCTTCGCCAAAGAAGGTGTGTTCAACGCCAAAACCGGCAATGATTTCCGCCGCAAGGTCCTCGAAAAGGGCAACACCGAAGACCCGAACGCGCTGTTCCGCGACTTCATGGGCCGCGCTCCAGACCCGGAAGCCCTCATGCGCCGCAGCGGCCTGGTTTCAAAGCAGTAAAACACACACTGGTGCGCGGAAGTCAATCGTACAGGCGGCATCCGCGCAATGCTAAAATAACGTTTCAACCATTGATGGAGCGCGCTACAAAAACGATCGTGAAACTCCGCCTGTCGGAGGATCCCGAAGCCAAGACGGAACTTGCGCGCAGAGCGTGGCCGTCTGCCGTCGGGAAGAAGATCGCCGCGCACACCAAAGCCGTGGGCCGCGTCCGCACCACACTGATTGTGGAAGTGGAAGACTTCATCTGGCAGAAGCAGCTTATTTACCCTGCGCAGCCAGATTATGTCGAAACTGACGAAAGTGATCGGAACCGAAGTCGTCACCGATGTCGAGTTCCGGATCGGCATTCCGCGCCGCATGCCGCAACGCGAAGAACGCACGGCGAAGCCGTCACGCGTCTCTGTGGGATGACGCGGATGACATCCGTGACCCCGTTCTACGAAGAAACTACAAAGCAGCAAGGTATAAGGCACAAGCGTGAAGATAACGGAACAAGAGGTGCGGTACGTCGCCGACCTGGCAAACCTCCGTCTGACGGAACAAGAAATTCCGAAGCTGGCAGCCGATCTCGATGAGATCCTGACGCATATCGATAAGCTCAACGAACTTGATACCAACAGCGTTGAACCGATGGCGCAGGTGCTCTATGAAGCTGAAGAGACCGCGACGCTGCGCGAGGATATCGCCAAGCCGACCATCAGCAATGCAGACGCGCTCGCCAATGCGCCCACTGCGGGCGCGGGCTACTTCAAGGTTCCGAAGGTGATTGAACGATGAACGTCCCCGCGCTTACTATCGACCAGGTTCAGGACGGCCTTTCAAAGAAGCAATTCAGCGCGGTGGAACTAGCCACCGAAGCGCTGAAGTTTGCCGAAGCTGAGAATTCGAAGACCAACGCTTATTTGCATTTCTCTCCCGAGCGGGCCCTTAAGGCGGCCCGTAACGTCAACGAGAAGCTCGCTCGGGGGGAGAACCCGGGGCCTCTGGCCGGCGTACCCATTGCGGTGAAGGATGTCATTCTCACGCGCGGTGTTCGTACAACCTGTGGTTCCAAATTGCTCGCGAATTACATCCCGCCCTACGATGCCACGGCCGTAATCCGGCTGGAGCAGGCCGGTGGAGTCATGGTTGGCAAAGCCAATTGCGACGAGTTCGCGATGGGTTCGTCGAATGAGAATTCGGCATTCGGACCCGTCCGCAATCCAGTGGCTCCGGATCGTGTACCCGGCGGCTCCAGCGGCGGTTCTGCCGCGGCTGTTGCACAGGGTACCGCCGTAGTTTCACTGGGTTCAGATACCGGCGGTTCCATCCGCCAACCCGCTTCTTTTTGCGGCGTAGTAGGCGTAACGCCCACCTATGGACGCGTATCGCGCTACGGCCTTACAGCCTTTGCCAGTTCGCTCGATCACATCGGCCCGTTCAGCCGCAGCGTGCGTGATTCCGCGCGCTTGCTGCAAGTAATTGCAGGACGCGATGAAATGGATTCGACATCGGCTTTCGCGCCGGTGCCGGATTACGTGAGCCTGCTGGATGGCAACGTGAAGGGCATGAAAATCGGCCTGCCACGCGAATACTTTAAAGGGTTGGCGAGCGAAACAGGCGACCTGATCAGCAAGGGAATCGATGTACTAAAGGGCCTTGGCTGCGAAGTGGTCGATGTCAGCCTGCCGCATACCGATTACGCCATCGCGTGCTATTACATCATCTGCACTGCCGAAGCGAGTTCGAATCTCGCGCGCTTTGACGGCGTGCGCTACACCTCCCGCTCCGCATCGTCTGATACGCTCAGCGACATGTATCGCAACACGCGCGGCGAAGGATTCGGCGCGGAGTGCAAGCGCCGCATCATGCTTGGCACGTACGTGTTGAGCGCCGGTTATTATGACGCCTACTATCTGAAAGCGCAAAAAGTCCGCAACCTGATTTCGCAGGATTTCTCAAAAGCCTTCGAGCAGGTGGACGCGCTGATCACTCCGGTCTCTCCCTTCCCCGCCTTCAAACTGGGCGAGAAGATGAATGACCCGATGGAGATGTATCTTTCGGATATCTACACGATTACTGGCGATCTGGCCGGTATTCCGTGCATGAGCGTGCCCTGCGGCAAGACCATCGAAGGCCTGCCCGTGGGTATGCAGATCCTGACCAGGCACTTCGCCGAGACCGAAATGTTCCGTTTGGCGGATGCCTTCGAAAAAGCCAGCAGCTTTTTAGCCTGAACGTACATCTAACTTACTGGGAAACAACACTGGTTGTTCCACGCAACCAGATCAAGTTCACTCAGAGGAGAGTACACAATGGCATTCACCCTACCCGCGCTCCCGTATGCGTTTGACGCGCTTGAGCCGCATATCGACAAGATGACGATGGAAATTCACCACGGCAAGCACCACAACGCTTACGTGACCAACGTCAATAAGGCGCTGGAATCCGCCCCCGATCTGGCCGGAAAGAGCGTTGAGGAACTGCTCGCGAACAATTGCGCGATCGTCCCGGAAGCTATCCGCACTGCCGTCCGCAACAATGGCGGCGGCCATTACAATCACTCAATGTTCTGGCAGATCATGGCTCCGAACGCCGGCGGCGCACCAACTGGCGATGTTGCCGCGGCGATTAATCAGGCATTCGGCAGCTTCGATCAGTTCAAGGAAAAGTTCAACGCAGCCGCAGCCACCCGCTTCGGTTCCGGCTGGGCATGGCTCGTGAAGACGGGTTCCGGCCTCGAGGTTAACTCGACCGCCAATCAGGATTGCCCGGTCATGGAAGGCAAGTACCCGGTTATGGGTCTTGACGTCTGGGAGCACGCCTACTACTCTGAAGTACCAGAACCGCCGTCCGGATTACATTGGCGCCTGGTGGAACGTGGTCAACTGGAACGAAGTTTCGCGCCGGTTGAAAGAAGGAAAGTAAGAGCCTGAGGGCAGATTCATCATATCTTTACAACGATATGATGAATCTGCCCGCTTAGCTTAGAATGACCGCCCAATCCGGAAGAAGAACTTTCGGTTCCCCTCCGTCCCGATACTAAATCCCGCAAAGACGATACCTATAGGTGTCTCGCCGATCACGCCTGCTACGCCATCATGCGCAGGCCTGCCATCCTGCAGAAGTGTAAACGCCTGCCCCATTTCATAGCCCAGATTGAAGTAGAACTTGCTCGACATTTTCGACCGGTCCGTGGAAAGCGCACGCAGTCCATGGAATCCGCCCAGATAGTAGAAATCGCCACGTAATTGACCGCGGCCATAGGCAGCCATCTGATCCGGTCCTCCCAGCAAAAACTGTGGGAAATAGGATCTTGGACCGATGGTCGCGCCACCAAACAGGTTCGTGAGCAGTCCATAGCGATCGTTGAAAAATTTCGCGTAGGAGATTTGCTGATCGACTGTTCCGTATTGCGGGAAGTCGCCTCTTGAATGAAAATTCCAGCGTGCTTCGGTTGTAGCTCGGACTCCACGATGCGCAATCACAGGACTATCCTGATGATCGTAGGCGTAAGCCACGCGCATAGTTTGAAAGTTTGCGGCTCCTAGATTAAACTTCGGCGACACGACACCGGTGGCCACTGATCCAGCAGTGTGATCGGTGACATAGCCGACGCGGATCTCAGAGAACCTGGAGTAGGCGTAACCGAAATCTGCACCCACGCTGCGAGAGCGCAATTTGAATTCGGCGGCGCGAATGTTATCGGTGTAAATATCCGCCCGCCTTTGGGATAGCGAGAGACGAGGCGCAAAAAACCACTTGGTACCGCGAATCCGCCTGTAGAACTCGGTTGCGATGGCGTTGTTCAGTCCAACGCTGAAATCAGTGCGCCACTCGGAAGCATAGCTGCCGATATTGATAAAGGTCAGTCGACCGCCGAAACCGAGGCGAATATTCGCGGTATCCGAACCCTCGATATTAAGGCCGAAGGTCAGAAATGGAGGCCCCCACGATTTCGAGATGATATTGACGCCAAGGCCTTCGACCCCGTTCTTTTTCACGAAATCGTAGTCCGCGCTTTGGTACGGACCAACGCCGGTTAATCTGGTGAGCGAATTTTCCAGCCTGCTCCTGTTCAGCGGTTCGTCTTTAACGTACGATTCCAGGAATTCCGTCATCTTGCCCTTGATATCGCCGTCCACCCCGCGGACATCTACGAATCGTGCGGTGATGCTGTCGGGCCTGCGTTTCGCGCGGCGTGCTTCCAGATACTGACGCCACTCTTCATCGTTAACCGCAAACGCCAGCAGAGCGCATTTTCTGCTTTTCGGCTGCTTCGTAGCCGCGCGTCTCGAACTCTTCGAACTTGGCGAAATCGCCAGCGGAGAGACCTTTGAGATCGGGCGCAAGCACCAGATCGGCGGACTGCCTGTTGCGCAATTCATTCTCGGTAATCATGACGTTGAGAGAGCGCCCAGCCACGGAAAGAATATTGTCCAGTCCCTTGCGATTGACAGGCGGACTATCCAGCACAACGGCAATAGTGTACTCAGCGCCCATCTGTTTTGCGATATCGACAGGTAGATTGTTCAGCGTTCCTCCGTCTACCAGCAAGCTGTTGCCTACCGGCAGAGGCGAGAAGATCGGAGGAATCGACATCGTCGAACGTAGCGCAGTGTAGAGCCTGCCAGAATTGAAGACGACCGCAGTACCCTCGATCAGGTCTACCGCGACGCAACGAAACGGCGTGGGCAGATTATCGTAGCTACCGTAATCGGAATAGGGTGCGGCGATCCGGCTGATCACCAGACCGACTTCGCTGCCTGAGGACAAGGCGGGAGGCAGACGGAAGCCGCCCTTTAGTCCGAATTCCATAGAGTTCTGAAACCGGCGGCGATCTTCCTTACGGCGATAGATCAGATTCTCATACGGCGCACCGGCACTGAACACTCCGGCCCAGTTGATGGAGCGTATGAACTCTTTCATCTCAGCGGAGTCATGACCGGTGGCATAGAACCCTCCTACGAGACCACCCATGCTGGTTCCGGTGATGTACGAAATCGGAACGTGGTGTTCTTCAAGCCATGCAACGATACCGACGTGGGCGAGGCCAAGCGCGCTGCCACCAGAGAATGTTACGCCAACACGTTTCCTGACTGGCTGAGGTGGTTCCGCGGCAGTTAAGACAGAGGCGATTAAAACGAGAATCGAAAGAAATGGACGCACTACTGATTGTCCCCTTTTCTGAGTACCTGTGGATAGAATGCTCGCAGCCGCGCAGGTATAAAGTCAACTGCGCACCATTGTAAAATGGTACTAATGAGCGAAACTGAAAACCTCCAACCCGAAGATTCCCAGGAAGAACGCGAGTATCCGTTGCCGCCTGCGACCTTTGAATTTCTGGTGCTGTCGTTTAAGACACAGGCGGAAATGCAGATGGGCATCCTCTACTTCGGTGAAGAGAAGGACCGGCCAAAGCCGGATTTCGGCACCGCGCGCCACATTATAGACACGATGGCAATGCTGGAAGAGAAGACGCGTGGAAACCTGAGCATGGAAGAACAACGCCTACTTGAGAACTCACTGACGGAACTACGATTCCGTTATGTGCAGAAGATGGAAGAAAGCAAAAAGTCGTAGATGAGTGGTGCCAGCGGTCCCATTCGCATCACAGTGCTGGGTTCGGGAACTAGTGTCGGCATCCCGACGATCGGCTGTGATTGCAAGGTTTGCTGTTCGGCAGATCCACGCGATACCCGGTTGCGTCCTTCGGTGCTCGTGAGTTTCGAGGGGCATAACGTAATCATCGACACCACTCCGGATTTCCGGCAGCAGGTGTTGCGAGCGCGTGTGACGCACATCGACGCGATTCTCTACACGCACGCACATGCAGATCACATCATGGGCCTGGACGATGTGCGCCCGTTCAATTATCGCCAGAGTGGCAGCATTCCAATCTATGGTTCTCCGGACACCATGGACGCGATCCGGCGTTCCTTCGCCTATATCTTCGACACGAAGAAATCGGAATCTTCGCTGCCCAAAATTGAGGCTCGCGAGTTTGGCGATGAACCGATCAATATTCACGGCGTGACGTTTACGCCGTTAAAGCTGGCGCATGGTCGCGGTATCTCATATGGGTTTCGTTTCGAGAACGCCGCGTACCTGACCGACCACAGCGACATTCCCGAAGAGTCGTTGGAGATGCTGCAGGGTCTGGATGTGCTCTTCCTTGACGCGCTGCGGCACAAGCCGCATCCGACACACTCAACGGTGGAGCGCTCGCTGAAATGGGTGGAGCGATTGGCGCCCAAGCGCGCATACTTCACGCATATCTGTCATGACCTTGGACATGAGCGTGTCGAGTCGATGCTGCCCGACCATGTGCGACTGGCTTATGACGGTCTCGAAATTATCGTCGAGGCAAACACGTGATCGGTCCTAGCGTACTGACAATCGGGAACTTCGATGGCGTGCACAGCGGGCATCGTCGAATCATCCAGCGCACGGTCGAACTGGCCAGAGAACTGCACGCCAAACCCTCGGTTCTGACCTTTGATCCGCATCCCGCGAAGGTCGTGGCGCCCGAACGCGCTCCCAAGCTGTTGAGCACACCGCAGCAGCGTAGTGAGATCATGCGGCAACTCGGGATTGAGCAGGTGCTGATTCTTCCTTTCGGCGATGACTTCTCACGTCTCTCTCCGGAGGAGTTTGCGCGCGAGGTACTCGTCGGGAGATTCGGGGCGCTCGCTGTCCTGGTAGGCGAAAACTTTCACTTCGGTTGCGGACAGGCTGGAGACGTCACGGTGCTGCGCGAGCTAGGTGGCAAGTACGGTTTTCAGACTGAAGTGATTCCGGGCGTAGTCATTCGCGGGCAGCTTGTCTCGAGCACGGCTGTGCGGCGTTTAATCGAAGCCGGCAATGTCAGTCGCGCGGGACGTTTTCTTGAGCGTCCGTATGCAGTCGATGGCGAGGTAGTTTCCGGCCATGGCGTCGGATCGCGGCAGACTGTTCCGACACTGAATCTGAAGACGGAAGCGGAGATCCTGCCTGCGCGCGGTGTTTACATTACGCGCACCAGGGATCTGCTGGACGGGCGACAGTGGCCTTCGATTACGAACATTGGAATCCGGCCCACCTTCGGCGGCGATAGCCTGACTGTCGAGACGTTCCTGCTCGCAGCGCTCACTCCGCCGAACCCGCTACAGATTCGCGTTGAGTTTCTAAAACGCGTCCGGGAAGAGCGTAAGTTCGATACTCCGGAGGCGCTTAAATCACAGATTATGAGCGATGTTGCAAGGGCAAATGCGTTCTTTCGACGGCTGAACGCAATCCAAGGGAAAATCGCCCATTGTGGTAAAATTAGTCATTAGTTAGCAATTCTATAAAAGGAGAGTTTCTCATGCCATTAGTGTCCATGCGTCAAGTTCTAGATGAAGCGAAGAAGGGCGGTTACGGTGTCGGTGCCTTCAACGTAAACAACATGGAGCAGATCCAGTCGATTATGGAAGCTGCCCGTGAAACCAAGTCACCCGTTATCGTGCAGGCCAGCCGCGGTGCGCGCGCCTACTCGAATGATCGCTTCCTGTATCACCTGATGATCGCGGCTACCGAAGTGTATCCGGAGATTCCGGTTGTGCTCCACCTGGATCACGGCAACAGCGTTGCCACCTGCAAGTCCGCCATTGACATGGGATTCACCAGCGTCATGATGGACGGCTCCCTGCTGGAAGACGGCAAGACTCCCTCGAGCTTCGACTACAACGTGAAGGTTACTCGCGAAGTCGTCGAAATGGCGCATGAGAAGGGTGTCACTGTCGAAGGCGAAATCGGCTGCCTTGGCGGAATCGAAGACGGCCATGGCGCTGGCGGAGATGGATTGTCGCACCTGACCGACCCGGCGCAGGCTGCCGAGTTCGTCGAAGCGACTGGCCTGGATGCTCTGGCAATTGCCATCGGCACAAGCCACGGCGCGTACAAGTTCAGCAGCAAGCCGACTGGCGAAACACTGAAGATGGACGTACTGATCGAAATCCACAAACTGCTGCCGCAGACTCACCTCGTGATGCACGGGTCTTCGAGTGTGCCGCAGGATTTGCAGGATGTCATCAACCAGTACGGCGGGAAATTGAAGCCGACCTGGGGCGTACCGGTGGAAGAGATTCAACTCGGTATCCGCAACGGCGTCCGCAAGATCAACGTTGACACGGACAACCGTCTCGCGATCACGGGCGCGATCCGCAAAGTATTTGCAGAAACTCCTGAGAAGTTCGATCCGCGCGACTACATGAAGCCGGCGCGCGAAGCGATGAAGAAAGTGGTTGCCCTCCGTATGACGCAGTTCGGCCAGGCCGGTCATGCCGGCGACTACGAGCCGATCCCGCTGAGCGAGATGGCAAAGCTGTACAAGAGCCAGACTGTTGGCGTGAAGTAGATTTCGGTTGCGGTAAATGGGAGAGGCCGGGGCTGTTGCTCTGGCCTTTCGTTTTGCGCGCTTACTTTACGTGCGCGCCTCTGTTACTTCCATGGGCTCCAGGCTGTGGCCTTCCCAGCGCGCGACTACGGCGGTTGCCAGACAGTTCCCCAGAACGTTTACGGACGTGCGCGCCATGTCCATGACGGCGTCGATGCCGAGCAGAACAGCCGCACCTTCGATTGGCAGGTTGAACGTCGCCAGCGTACCAGCAAGAATCACCAGGGAGGCACGCGGCACTCCGGCGACACCTTTGCTCGTCAGCATCAGCGTCAACATCATCATTAGCTGCTGGCCTATCGTGAGATTAATTCCGGCTGCCTGGGCTACGAATACAGAGGCGAGCGACAGGTAGAGCGTGCTGCCATCGAGATTGAAACTGTAGCCAGTTGGAATTACGAACGAAACGATGTGACGGGGCACACCGAAACGCTCCATGTTTTCGAGCGCACGCGGCAGGGCTGCTTCGCTCGATGCGGTGGAGAACGCAATCAGGAATGGCTCTTTCGCGGCCTGAATGAAGCGACGCAGTGGAATGCGACAAATCGCAATCACAATACCGAGCACTACCACCACAAAGAAGGCCTGCGTGACATACATGGTCACGATCAGCTTGCCTAGTCCGGCAAGTACAGAAAATCCTTTAGTCGCGACTGTGACCGCCATTGCCGCGCCCACGCCTAAGGGCGCAAGGTACATCACGAATTTCGTGTAGCGGAACATGACTTCCGCGAGCGATTCGGCGAAGGCGACCACGGGGCGGGCCTTGTCGCCGATTGAGGCGCAGGCGGCTCCGAACAGAAACGCGAACACCACGATCTGCAGAACTTCGCCCTTCGCCATCGCATCGATGATGCTCGAAGGAAACGTATGTTCGAGCACGGCGCTTAGACTGGTCTGCGTCTTGGGCAGAGCGATCTCAGCGGCCGTACGCTCGAGACGCATGCCGTCGCCCGGACGCACCAAATTGACGGCGAACAGGCCTAACGCGAGCGCGAGCGTTGTGACGATTTCGAAATATATTATCGACTTCGCGCCGATGCGGCCCATCGCTTTAATATTGCCCGTCCCCGCGATCCCATAGACCAGCGTGCCGAACAAAAGCGGCGCAATGATCGATTTGATCAGGCGCAGAAAGATGTTGCTGACCGGGGACAAGTTGCGCGCGACATCGGGGGCGAAAAAGCCCAGTGCGATGCCCGCGGCCATACCGACAAAAATCCAGCCGGTCAACGAGAGACGCTTCATCGTTCGCCCCACTTGAGCTTCTTGCGCAGTACGTCGAAAAACTTCATTTTGGGCGGACGAATCAGGTACAGCGCCTTTGTTGAACTCTGGCAAACGATCCGATCGCCGCGCATCATCGGTTGACCGATCTGCCCGTCGATCGTGAGATAAGCGGAATCATTCTCAGTTTGCGTGATGACCCGAATCACTGAGGTTTCCGGAACCAGCACTGGACGATTGGTGAGCGTGTGCGGACAGATGGGCGTTATGCAGAGGGCGGTTACCGTCGGGAAAATAATTGGGCCGCCGGCTGAGAGCGAATACGCCGTGGAGCCGGTCGGGGTCGAGATGATCAGTCCATCAGCCTTGTATGTGCAGACGAACTGCGCGTCAACGTGCGTTTCCAGATCGATCATGCGGGCCAGCGCCGCCTTGGTGATAACGATGTCGTTGAGCGCGTCGTAGCGGACGATGGTCTGGCCTTCGCGCACCAACTCGCATTGCAACATGTGGCGGCGGCCGATGCGATGCTCGCCTTTCAGAGCGCGTTCCAGTTCGGGGTAGAGTTCTTCGACGGTGATGGCGGTGAGGAATCCGAGTCCGCCAAGATTCACCGCGAAGAGCGGAATTTCGCGACCTGCAATTGCACGCGCAGCGGCTAGCAATGTACCGTCGCCGCCGAGCACGATTATCAACTGCGTGTTGTCCGGAACCTGATCGCGCGGCAGTCCGTTCGGGTCGTGCATGTACTCGGCCGTCTCGTGATCACAGCGGGCTTTGATGCCGCGCTGGCGGAGCCATTCGATCAGTTCGGGAACGATGCTCCAGGCCGGTTCCACACCGGGCTTTGACATGATTCCGACGCTCTCAACGGGTAGCATAGAGCAGGAACTCCTTATTGCCTTCAGCACCGGTAATCGGGCTATCCATCAGGGCAGTTTGAAAGCCCAACTGCCGCGCCGCTTGTTCCACTCTGGTGCAAGCCGCCTGGTGCAACAACGGGTCACGCACAATGCCCCCTTTGCCGACTTCGCCGCGTCCGACTTCGAACTGCGGTTTGACGAGTATAACGAGTTCACCATTATCATGCAGCAGTGCAGGCAACACCGGCAGGATCATAGTTACGGAGATGAAGCTGACGTCGCACACTATCAGGTCGATTTTTTCGCCAACATCAGCGAACGTCAGGTAGCGCGCGTTGAGCCCTTCGCGCACTACGACACGCGGATCTTTGCGCACCTTCCAATCGAGCTGCGCGGTTCCGACATCGAACGCATAAACACGGCTCGCGCCGCGCTGCAAAAGACAATCCGTGAAGCCGCCCGTGGAGGCGCCAACATCGAGGCAGGTTTTGCCGTTGACGTCGATATGCCAATGCTCAAGAGCGGCCTGCAACTTCAACCCGCCGCGGCTGACAAAGAGTGGACGTTCGGTTACTTCAAGTACGGCGTCAAGAGAAACGTTCTGCCCAGCTTTATCGACACGCTGTTTATTCACAAGTACGTGCCCGGCCAGGATCAAGGCGCGCGCTTTTTCACGAGAATCAGCGAGGCCCCGGTCCAGCAGGAGCTGATCGATACGCTGCTTGCCCGGCCCGGTCTTCATGCCTTGCGATTAACGATCAGGTCTGCGATTTCACGCAGACGATTTGCCCGGCTGTCAAAAGGTTGTAAAGCGAGCAGGGCGGCGCAGCGTTCTTCTTCGGCGATCTCGCGCGAGCGCGCAAGTCCATAGACCGCGGGGAATGTGATCTTCTGTTGTGCGGCGTCCTTGCCTGCGGTCTTACCGAGCACCTCGGAGGGCTGTTCGACATCCAGCAGGTCATCAACAATTTGAAACGCGAGGCCCGCGTGCCGGCCGTAGGCTGTGAGCGCAGCGAGTTGCGCTGTATCGGCTCCGGCGTGGATCGCGCCCATGCGCACGCTGGCGCACAGCAACGCCCCGGTCTTGGCCCGGTGAATCGCTTCGAGCAGCGGCTCGCTCGGCGGCTGCCCTTCCCCTTGGATATCGTTGACCTGTCCGCCAATCATGCCGTCAACCGTCCCCGAGGCTCGCGACAATTCGGTAATAAGCCGCACCTTGGTCGCGGCGTCAACACCGTCGAGTTCCGAGAGCGCCTGGAACGCCAGCGTCAGCAGTGCGTCGCCGGCCAGAATTGCCATAGCCTCGCCGAACTGCTTATGGCACGTAGGACGGCCGCGGCGCAGGTCGTCATTATCGAGCGCCGGCAAATCGTCGTGAATCAGCGAGTACGTATGGATCATCTCCAGACTACAAGCTGCGGATTCGATGCCCGGTGGCGCGTCTTTGACCGCGTTAGCGGCGGCAATGCAGAGTATGGGGCGAATGCGCTTGCCGCCCGCAAAGAGGCTGTAGCGCATGGCTCTATGAATGGTCTCTGGAGAAGTGTTTTCGGCTGGCACACAACGGTCCAGCGCCTTGTCCACCAGTTTGGTCTGTACAGCGAGGTATTCGCTCAGGTTCATGACTTGTCGTTTCGAAACGGCTCCGCCTGAACCTTGTCGTTCTTCTTAATAAGGGTCTCCACGCGTGTTTCAGCGTCTTCGAGTTGCTTGCGGCACTGCTCGCTGAGGAGCATTCCTTTTTCGAACAGCTCAAGTGCCTTTTCGAGCGGAAGATCACCGGACTCCAGTTCTTTGACAACGGATTCGAGTTCGTCGAGCCCACATTCAAAGGTGTTAGCGGCAGGCTGCTCGTTTTCCGGATTTTCAGGCATTGATTTATTGTAGCTAAGGGTGTGGGGCGGAGGTGAATATTAGCTGCTCTGGCGACGGCTATTTGGGGTGTGAGATGACCGACATGATCACGTATACATCGCGCTCGACGGTGAAGTAGAATCGCCAATTGCGATTGACCCGCGCCTGCCAGACATTCCGTGACTCGTCGTACTTCTTCGCGTGGAGCGATGGATGTTGGATGTTTTGAAGCAATAGTCCGGCTTGCTTGTAGAAGGTTTTGCGCACAGCAGCGGGTGTGTCCTCAAGTTGCCTTAGGGCGGTTCTAGTGTAATCCAGCCGCATCAGGAGCGCTTGCGCTGCTTAATCAGGCGGCTCTTTTTGATGTTGGCTTCGATAGACGTTGCCATGGCGCTGGCTGTGTCGAAGGGACCGTGCGTGCGGCCAGTTTTGACGTCTTCAAAGCTCTCCGCAAGCTTGCGGTCAATCAGGGTCTTGGGAGTAAGCATGATTACACCCCGAGGACCAAGTTTTGCCTCCAGATAATCCCCAATCGCAAGACCGGCCAGTTCGCGCACATCATTGGGGATGGTGACCTGATATTTCTCTTTGACGCGGACTAATGCCATACAGGTGCTCCTAATCGATTATAGGTCGGAAAGTTGGAAAGTAGGATCATCCGGTTTGTACGAGCCCGGTCGGTTTGTACGTCTGGGCAAAATGCCTCTATAATGGAGGCAGATTGCCACGGGAGGCTTTCGGACATGGCCGAGTTGAACAACGAACTTGATCCACCAGCGTCAGCTAGTCTATACGCCCGACTGGGCGGGAAGCTCGGCGTGGCCCGGATTCGCTCTGATCGTGACTTAGCTTCGCTCGTTGAGAAACGTCTACCGGCAGCTGTAATCAAGGCCCTTGTCCGGGGCGGTCTGTCTGACAGCGAGGTTTACGAACTGATCATCCCGCGTCGCACATTGGCCCACCGTTTAGCTAAGCACGAAGCACTATCTAAAGAGGAGTCCGACAAGGCCGTGCGGGTGGCCAGGATTACCGCAATGGCCGAACAGGTCTTTGGTGAGCCCGAACGCGCGTGGCGCTGGCTACGCAAAAGCAAGCGTCAATTCGATCGAAAGACGCCCATAGACATGTTGGCAACCGAGGCTGGTGCGCGACTCGTGGAAGAGATGATCGCGCAGATCGATGACGGCATCGCGGCGTGACGCTGTGGCGAATCACGAACCACGCTAGCCTTGACGGCGGTGGTGGTCTGCGCGCACACGGACGATGGCATACTCGCGGTCAACGCGTCGTTTACTGTGCACCAAATCCGGCGACGGCGCTGCTCGAGGTTCTTGTTCACGCCGAGATCGACGTGGAAGATATCCCCGTCACCTTCCGCTATCTGGAAATCGAGGCACCCGACCCAGCCGTGGTGGAGACCGTTGACAGCAACGCGCTCGGCCAGGCCTGGCAGGCCGATCTGGAAACAACTCGTGGAGCTGGTGACGAGTGGTTGCGCTCCGGGCGGAAGGCAATGCTTCGCGTGCCGTCTGTGATCGTGCCGGCAACGTGGAACATCCTGATCAATCCCGAACACCCGGACAGTGCAAAAATTCGGATCGTGCGTGTGCATGCCCAAGGGGTGGACGGACGCCTACTTCGGTAAGCGGTTTCAACCCGAGATCCCGTTTGGAATTAGTGGTACACGCCTGTGTACTCCAAGATCGTAAGCGACCACAGGTTCTACTACCTATATATCGATGGAATCGCCGGCTTCGGAGAGCACGAATCGAAATCCTCAGGCGCGATAATCCCGGGCAGTCCCGTGAACGCACCAAACACGGTGCCACGGTTTAGGGCGTACCATTTCATTGATCGGAATTCCGCGCGAGTCGAACAGCTTCGGACGTACGCGCCGGATCGCAGCGACGTCGCTACACAAGCTAAATCTTCGAGGGATAAGCTGGGTGATCGTTGGTGGCGAGTCGGGACCTGGCGCGCGTCCGATGGATGCAGAGTGGGCCCGGGAGATCCGAGAACGTTGCATCCGCGCAGGGGTACCTTTCTTCTTCAAACAGTGGGGTGGAGTTCTTAAGTCAAGAACGGGCCGTGTCCTTGACGGTCGTCATTGGGACGAGATGCCGGGCCAAGCCGTTAGCTCTGTGGCTGCGCGGCGCGATGACTTGGTTGTACTCGTCTGAGTGCAGGGCGAGCGGTCATGTGGCACGAGCTTGCAGTCGCACCCTACGCCGGTAGCTTACCGCTCAGCAGTTCCCCAAGCTTGTTCGCCGGAATGCGCAATCCGACATGAAACGCTCCGAACAGCGCGTAAATTGCGCTCACTTTATCGAAGCGCATCTCATAGATCAGTTTTTTAAAGACAAGCGGGTTCTCGGCGAACAGATCGACGCCCCATTCCCAGTCGTCGAAGCCTATTGAGCCGGAAATGATCTGGCGGACCTCGCCAGCGTAGCGGCGGCCGATCATCCCGTGCTCGTGCATCTGGCGCTGGCGCTCTGCCATTGGAAGCATGTACCAGTTCTTGTCTTCGCCGCGCTTACGGTCCATCGGATAAAAGCAGACGTAGCGAGCGGGCGGGATCTCTGGCCACAGGCGGGTTGCCATGGCCTGACGCTGGCGCGCGAGCACTTCCTCGACACCGGCATTCCACTCTGGCGTGCCCGGCTGAAGTCCGCGCTCGGCAAGTGCTGCGTAGGTCTTGGCTGTAGATTCGTAAAGGCCCAATTCGACGATCGACAGGTAAGAGTGGGTCTCTTCCAGAAACCCCCAAAGCGCGAGGGTGCGCAGGCGCAACTCCACTTCATTCAGTTCATCGAACGTCCTACGGAAGTGCAGGAACATCAGGTCGCCCTTGTGTCCTAACATCGAGAAGATGGCGCTGCCGCACGCTCCGCCCTGCTCCATTTCCGCGAGAACCCGCGAGGCTTCCGCGATCATGTGTTCCTGCTCAGCAGGCGGCACTTCGCGCAGATGGGTCCACTTTACGCGAAACATCTGATGCAGGACGGCCGCGCCTTCCAGGGTCAATGGTACTTCTGGCAGTTGAACTTCTTCGATATTCCCAGCACTCATACCTAACTATGATGGCACGGCGGAGTCATCAGGTTCTGTATGGATTCGATCAGCATGCGCGGCACGAAGGGTTTCTGCAGGAATCCGATCTGTTCCTCTAATAATGCCGAGTAATTGGCTTTATCTATCGGATACCCGCTGCACACCAGCACGCGCAACGTGGGATGGACTTCCAACATTCGGCGCAGAAGTTCGTCGCCGGGTAGGTCAGGCATCGTGAGATCCGCAATCACAAGGGCGTAGCGCTTGGGATCTGCTGAAAAGAGCGTCCAGGCATCCTCGCCAGAGTCGCACGTGTCAACTTCATAGCCGAGGTTCGAGACAAAGCGTTGCATCAACTGGAGCAGCGCTGTCTCGTCATCTACAATCAAGACGCGGGCAGGTTGTTCGGCTGTCATGCGATTTCCAGAGTTCAGCGACTATATTCTCGCACGGCTCAGGATCGTATGTAACTGGCTTGCTCGCCCGACCGTCGAGAGGAATGACATGATACGAACGATTCTAGCGTGTGCAGCAGTCAGCGGGATGGCTCTAGCAGCGGAGTTGCCCGTGAAGCAAGTGATCCTCTACAAACACGGGGTGGGCTATTTTGAGCGCTCCGGCACCTTGGCAGCCGGGGAATCGGTGCGTCTGGATTTCAAGGTCGAAGACATGAACGACGTGCTGAAATCGCTAACCGTGGAAGATAAAGGCGGCGGCAAGGTGACCGGGATCCGCTATGATTCCAGCGAGCCGGTCGAGCGCAAGCTGGCCGAATTTCCGTTTAAACTGAATCCGGGGATTTCGCTGGCTCAGGTCCTCGACCAGTTCAAAGGTGCGCGCCTGGAGTTGAAGGTGGGGCCACAAAGCGTGGCCGGGATCATTGTCAGCGCGCGTATGACGCCGGGTTCGGACAAGCAGCCGGAGAAACAGGAAGTCGCGCTGCTGCTGGATGGCGGCGAGATGCGCTACATCGATCTGTTGACTGCGAGCAGCATTCGGTTTAGCGAGGTGAGCCTACAGCAGAAGTTCAAGGAATATCTGGAGGTGGTCTCGGCGGCGCGCTCGCGCGAAAAGCGCGGGGTCTATCTCGATTCCACGGACAAGAACTCGCGCCAGTTGACCGCGAGTTACATGATTCCGATGCCGGCCTGGAAGTCCAGCTACCGACTGATCTTCGGCACAGAGCCGGAGCCGATGCTGGAAGGCTGGGCCATTATCGACAACACGACCGGCGATGATTGGGTGAACGTGCGGTTGGCGCTGATTTCAGGACGCCCGACGTCGTTCATCAGCGAGTTGTATGAGCCGAAGTATGTCGCGCGCGCCAAGGCGGAATTGCCGGACGAAGGCGGCGCGGGTCCGGTGGTCTATGAGCAGGCTATGAGTGCTCCGGCTGCTGCGCCACCGCCGCTACAAAGGAAAGCGATGAGCGGCGGAGTTGGTGTCGTGGGGCCCAAGTCCGCAGATATGATGGCGGACCGTGCCGAGGTGCGCGTAAACATGGCAAGTTCGGCGGCAGTCACGACAGAAACACGCGAGATGGGCGAATTATTCGAGTACCGCTTTTCACAGCCCGTCACCGTAAAGAAGAGCGAATCCGCCATGATTCCGTTCCTGCAGCAGAAGGTGGCTGCGCGAAAGTTGCTGATCTACTCCGAGCAGCAGGGCTCTGTCCATCCGTTGACGTCGGCGGAATTGTCGAATTCCACTGGAAAGACTCTGGATGGCGGCCCGGTAACGGTGTTCGACAGCAATGCGTACGCGGGCGAGGCATTAATGGGGACGCTGAAGATTGGCGACAAGCGGCTGATCAGTTATGGTGTCGATCTGGGCGCGCGCGTAACGACTAAATATGACAGCAAAGCCAACGTGATTCGCGAGGTGCATCTGAATCGCGGCGTGCTCACGGCGAAGACTGCGCGGCAGGACGTCAAAACCTACACGATCCGCAACGCTGACCAGAAGGCAAAAACGCTGATCATCGAGCATCCGGCACGGCCGATGTTCAAGTTGCTGAGTCCCAAGCCGGCTGAGACCACGCCGAATAATTACCGCTTCGAGGTGAAACTGGCCGCGGGAGGCAGTGAGACGCTCGGAGTAACTGAAGAATTTGTGTACGACTCAACGAGCGCGGTAGCGAATATGACCCCGGACCTTATCCTGCGATATACCCAGAACAAAGAGCTCAATGCGACGGCGCGCAAGCAATTGGAACGAATTCTTGAGCAAAAGCGGCAAATCGCGGCATCCGATGAGAACATCCGGCGGACCACAACCGAACTCGCTGAGATTGATCGCGATCAGCAGCGTGTGCGCGAGAACATCAATAGCCTGAACCGCGTGGCCGGACAGCAGGACCAGGTGCAGAAGTACTCGCGGCAGCTGGCTGACCAGGAAGCGCGCGTGGCGCAGTTGCGGGACCAGCAGAGCGAGGCGCGCAAGCGCAAGGCTGCGTTGGAAGCGGAGTTGAACAAGTTGTTGGAGACGTTGGAATTCTGAAATTCCATCAGCCGCGATTTGGACGCTCCGCGCCGGAGTGCTTGAGGTAAGGGCCAGGCTTGCCATTTGGCAGGATGGTGCGGTCGTCAGTTCGCGTGAGCATCAATTGCTGGCCCGTTAACTCGCGGGCGCCGCGCAGGTTTGCGCCGCGGAAATCCGCCAGCGTAAGATCCGCGCCGCCGAAGCGGCTTTCGCATAATGTCGCTCGGACGAAGCTGACGCCGGCGAGGCGGGCCTCGCGAAAATCACATTCCTGCAAGCTGGATTTATCGAAGTAAGAACGCGACAGATCAGCGCGGAAAAAGCGGGCGCAGTTTAGTTCCGCAGTCGAAACATCGCAGGTGAGCAGATGGGCCCTGCTGAAATTTGCCGAGGTGCCAGCCACGCTCATTAAACGGCAGAGTTGCAGGCGTGCATGATAGAAAACCGCATTCTCAATCTTTGCGTTTGACAGATTGCATTCAAAAAACTTGGCCTGATGAAAAGCAGCAGCGTTGGCTCGTACGGATGAAAAATCGACCTGCTGCAGAACGGCATCCATCCAGCGGCTCTCCACCATGGACGCCAGACGAAAAGAAGCACCCTGGATTTGCGCTTCTGAGAAGTTTGCGCCGGTAAGCCAAGCCTCTTCGAAACGGGCGCAGCCCAAGTCCGCGTGCGTCAGATCCGAATCCGAGAGCATAGCCCGGCGAAAATCGCACGAGTCCAGATCGCTGTTTCCCAGGTTTGCCGAAGTCAGGTCTGCGTCCAACCAGGTTGTCCCTTTAAGCCGAGCGGAATTCAGATTAATTCCCTGCAATTTACGGTCATTAAAGGTGAGACCTTCGAGGTTGGCCATCTTTCCGCCTGGCCGTTGCTCCAGCCAGGCTTCATGCGCTTCAAGGATCGCGCGCAGGCTTTTCGGTTGGGTAGGCTGAAGTGCTTCCGGTGTAACGGCCGTCGAAGTAGATAGTCTCATTCCGCTGTGCTTATCGGCTCAGCAACATGGAATGTGAAAGGAATTGAGCAGCCCGGCCACGCAAAGGCTGGAAACAGCGTGGCCGGGATTCAGGAGAGATCAGGAGGCCACGGGCATGGATTGCAATTGCCGCATCTGTTCGCGCATCGCTTCGATGGAGTTCACCAACCCGCGGACATCCGCAACCGGGAAAGTGGCAGTTGGCAGACCGAGCCAGTGCAGCGCCAAGCGGCATTGGACCAGCTTCATTGTCCAGGCAAAGCGCAGACGTTGCTGCAAAAGGGCGGCCGCGAAACTGGAGCGGTCCTCCGTAGCGTGCAGCATCATCACCCGCGCTACGGTGCAGAGACGGTCGAAATCCCGTGTGAGAAGGCCGAGGTAAAGCCGGAAAATTCGTCGCCGTTGCGCCGCCAACTTGCGGCCCAATGCAGGACGATAGCCGGGTTCCGTAGCAATGAATTCGAGATCGGAAGTGCCCAACAGTCTCTGCATGGGCTTGTATCGTGAGACCTCGTAGGAACGGACCCATTCGGCGTCCGGAAGTTCCACCGAGCCGGTGGAAACGACACGGCGAAAGAAAGCGATCAAGATCGCCGATAGTAAAACAGTAATACAGACAGCAGCTATCAGAAGTACATTCATGCAATCACCTTCTCCACTCAACTGACTCAGAATAACGAACTTCCGAATCAGAGTAAATAGTAAATTGAGATGAATTTTTAAGAATTAAGTAGTAATTATTTTTTGCTGCGGTCCACCAGGCTGTCATTGATCGATTTGAGTTGCTGTAGCAAACGTAATTCTTGTTCCTCGGTCCATTTCACGCCAACACGTTTCATGCGCTTTTCGCCCTCGGCACGAAGCCAGAAGACCCAGCTAAACAGGACGCACGCAGTAAGCGCGCCGAGCAGCATGCTGAGTGTCCGCGCAACGCTCGGGCCCACAAGGTTGCGATAGAACACGCCCATCGTGGTCGCAAGAAAGTAGATTACATTCAAAACAGCGTGAAGGACAGTGTTTTTCTTCAGTGGAATCGGATAATAAGCGATAAAGCCTGTCATTACGGCAATGAATAATACAAGGCTGAACGCGACACCGCGACGGATCCAGTTGACCATTCCGAGAACTGGGTACATGGGGTTGGAGTTGCCCAGATCGACCACGAGTGAGCCACCGGCAACCAGCAGACAGACTACCATTGCGATCAGCATGGTGCGAGTGCCCCAGCGCTGAATCCCCGGATAGTCGTTTAGCACCAGGGAGTACAATTCGTACATGACAAAATAGTAGGATATATTTGTAATTAATTGCGCCGCGATCCAAATGTGCACAAAAAGATTTGTATTGGGATTCAACGGCAGAAGCACGGCAGTGAAGAGCAACTGCAACGCGAGGTATGACGTAAATTTTGGATAGGTCGCGGCAAGCCTGGTGCGGAACAGCTTAAATAGCAGAACAACGTAACCCGAAATCGAGATCAGGTAGATGCAGCGCTCAAGGGCGGAAACCGGCGTCATGATGAGATGTGAGGTAGTAAACACTCATGTTATCACCATGGCGCCGGCTCTAAACCTGCCCATACTAGCGTGCGGCGACTTGAGAGCTGACTTCGGGGCACGGGTAGCAACCCGGCTCGGGGAGACTGGCCAGACCCTGCCCGGCTACGGCTACGAACTGGATGGCGAGGATGAGTGCGAAGATCGTTTTTTTCAACATTTTGATTGGGCTCCTGTTTTCTGTTTGCGGTCTCATGACCGGTGAGATCAGGTTATAGTCCTAGTACGTCTATAGGGGAATGAGGGAGAACAATTTCCGAATTCAGAACAGGTAAGGCTTTTGCACTAATTGATAAGAAATTAATTCGCTTGCGGTGGGGCTGCGGTAAAATTCAAAAGGATGCGCGTTTCAAAGGACCTGAGCATGGATTCGACTCAACAAAAGCAATCATTTGATCGCGATGCCGCCGCCAATATTTGGAGAAATACGCTTTCGCAAATTCCTTCTATCTTCGGCCGTATGGTGTATTTAGCGTCACTCAGGAATCCTAATTCCGGCGATTATGAGCATCACGGAGTAGCCCAGTTTTTCGGCGCGGAGAAGGCTAATCAGGCACTCAGCGACAGCCATATGGAAGTCTTCGGAGAATGGCTCTGCATGGACCTGCAGCAGCAGAAAAGCGATCTGGACGTCTATCTTTCCGGACTAGAGGGAGTGCGCAGAATTGTACTCAGCACGTGGCTGCGACTGGAACCATACCGTGGATGTGTGCCGGGGGCAGCACGCGAGGTCGAACGTGAATTGTACTTAGCGGATTTGGAAATTTTGCTGGCGATGCTCAGGAACGAGTATGGCGTCGCAGCCCTTGATCGAGACGCATAGCGACTCCGACAACCTGGCCTAAAACATCGATCTCATCGGGATAGCTGAAAATCCTTGGGAGCATAGCCCGAAGATGGGTGGGCCTGAACAATCAGTTGAGTCTCGTTGAGCGTACACCAACCAAAACAGTTCCCCTCGCGGTGTTCCAGAAAGTATATGGGACGTTCGAACTCGTTGGTCCACTCACCGGTCATTATCTTGCGGCGGCTGTCATCAATTGCGACGACGGAACCGGGCTGAATGATCGGGTACATAGCCCAGTCCTCCGTACCAATAAACGCGTATCGGTTATTCCTGACGTCCAGGCCATTTAGCATCATCAATGGTAACTTGCCCCATCGTTGGACGAAACGGCTGACGAAGGTCGTGCGCTTCAGGTCGATGCCTGGATCGAGCGAAAACGGAACCGAGATATCGCCGTGTCCATTGGAGTTGAATCCAATGGCGTGAGTGCCTTCGTGCTGCACGCTGGTAGCATCGCCGGGAAGTTCAGCCAGACTCACGCCGTACCACTCGAGGACCTCAGCCAGATCCAGACGGTATATCGCACAAAGCGTATACATCCGGTAGATCGAAGGGACGGTGCCTTTATTTTCGATGTCGGCAAGGCGACTCAGCGCCACCGTGAACTCGTCGTTCTTCCGCCGGTTGGCGATCCGTTGACTCGCGTCCTCAACGTCTCTGTAGCGAAGATTCAATCGCTCCCGGACCCGTTTGAGTTTCTGGCCTGCGTCAACCATGATTGAATTGAATTGAAACTCGAATTATAGCGAGTGTACACGGCGGGGGCAAGCCAAATACGCCGGTTTTGTTCTGAATTCAGAACAGCCTATTCATACGTCAATACAATCTGTAACCACCACACTGTGAAGGGTAACACTAAGTTACATTGCGTAGCGTAATTAGGCCAATGCGACAGCCTGGTGCCCCAACACACGGCTGAGCTCAAAAGCCGCGTATCCATTCTGATAAACGAATGGTACTTCAACCCCTTGGGGTACTAGGGTTACCTTGGCTGGCTTCTGCGAAAGCCGGACGCGTAATTGCACTTTCTCCAACAGCCCGGCTTCCTCGATGATGTCTATTTCAGTCGCTCTCCGAGTTAGCGGAAAGTAAAGGACATGCACTATGGTTCGCCCGGAAGCTGTTTGTTTCAGCACGGTAGCCTGCGCCGTTGATAGCAGATTCGGAGCAATTAACGCCGGTTTTGGAAGAACATCGTCTAACAATTGTTTGACGACGAGCTTCTGAATTCCGTACGCATCCTGTGCGTAGGAACGGAAGAATGGATTGGCAATGTACGCTACCTTGCCATTCCGGATAACCAGTGGTTCCGTCGTGCGCTTCCCGAGCGGCGTTTGCTTGTGGGAACTGAAGTGCTCAGGCGAACGATCGAAATAAGGGTGGCCGTAGGTCGCCAACACTTCCGAACCCGCTTCTGCTTCGACCGACTGGCCCGCTTGGTACAGAAAATATGGCTGGTCAGCAACGCCGGGGAATTTTCCAGCATTCAACAGCATGTATTCCTGCTGAAACTTGGCCGGACCGAGGTGCCGCACCCCGAGTCCTGCTAAAGCGAACTTCCCATCCTCAAGAAGGCTCTTATCCGAAAGAATGAGTGCCCCGCCCTGCGCCAGGTAACGCTCCAGCTTTGAGATCAGGCCGGTTGAGGGCCGGATCTCATCCGGAAGGATTACAACCTTGTATTCGTTGAGGTCAGAATCCAGATCGAGCACGTTGAATTGCTGGTGCAGTTCGACCAGCATGTTCGTGAAACCCTGGTCGATCTGGGGTACTTTCTGTGTGCCCATATCCGGATTGGTGGCCGCAATCGACATCACGCCAATGTCCGCCACGGCGCGAGCGCCTTTGCACCAGGGTTCGAGCGCTTCCACTTTTCGGTACGTTTTACCGATGCGGTCGTAGGTAACTGGGTCCAAACGGCCTCGGGGATGCAACTGATCTCCGACACATACCTTAGCTCCATTGGCCAGGAAGTTCATGCACTCGAAGTCCAGGGCCGCCTGATTCTTGATTCCGCCGAAATCGCCCCATGACTTGTGGAAACGCCCAGTCATGCCCACGATATCTTTTCCGAGCGTACGCATGTAGCGCACGCGCTGTTGGAAGTGGGTATAACCCCAGCCGCCTGTCGGCAATGACTCGATCTCGATATGGCTGTACCATTCCAATTCGTCGCGCACGCCAATCACGAGACGGCTATTGAAAAACGTTGCGGCATTCGGGAACTTCGAAAGCGTCAGATCTGTGAGCCGCTTTTCGACGCGCTTGGCCACGATCTTGTTGTGCTTATAAGTGTCCTCGGCGGAATCGCTGAGCCCGAGTTTACGGCGCTCTTCCTTGCACCAGCGGCAAAAGCATCCGCCATCGGGCTGTTTCAGGATGTCGAACCAGGCGCCATCAACCTTGTACTTCTCAAGAATCTCGCGATTCTCGGCCAGAACGTGGTCGAGGTAGGGCGAATTCATGCAGATCGAAGGCCAACTGGCGGTAGGAAGACCGCTGATGTGCTTGCCAGCTTTATTAATGATCTGCCAATCCGGATGAAGCCGCGACTGCAGCACGTCCCAGACCAGCGAGTAGTAGTAGTTGACGGCAATGCCCGCCGGACGACAGACACGCACCATATCGCCTAACAGGTCGGCTTTCAGGCTCGGGTGCTTGGCCGCAATCTTCGTATCGTAATAGGCGTATCCGTGATGACACTTGGCAAATACATTTACGGAGTTGATGCGAGCCTGTTGCAGGGTCTTCAGAAAGGCATTCGCGTCCCAGTCCGCGCCCACATCGGGAATCAATTCGCTGGTGTGAAAATCCAGGTGCATCTGCCGGAAGGGCAGTTCACCGCGCGTGGGCTGTCCTTTGACCAGCGGAGCGGCGCTGAATACGAGTGAGGTGGCGAGGAAGGTTCGGCGATTCATACGAGAGCATGATATCAGGCCGAACCCTCCCCGCTCTATCAGTTCCGGAGGAAAGTGTCGATTTCGCGAGCCGCTTTAACGCCTTCGGCGACAGCCTGGACAACAGTGGTACCGCCGTTCACGATATCACCAGCCGCGTAAACGCCCTTGCGGGAAGTCGCCATCGAATCAGGAGCGGTCGAGATCAGGCCGCCCTTTGAGAACTCGACACCAGTCAGCGCTTGTCTCAGCGATTCGTCCATCTTCTGACCAATCGCTTCCACAACAAAGTCTGCCGCGATAACGTGCTCCGAACCGGGTGAAGGCTCAGGCCGGCGGCGTCCGTCGACACCGGGCGCGCCGAGATGAGTTCGAATCACCTTCAGTCCGGTAAGTTTGCCGGTTTCGTCGATGAGGTAGCCGATCGGCTGAGTGAGCACCAGGAAGTTGACGCCCTCGCGAATCGCGGAATCGCGTTCTTCCGGCCAGGCCGGCATTTCGGCAAAGGAACGGCGGTACACAATCGAAACATCATCCGCACCGGCGTGCTTGGCTGAAAGTGCGGCGTCGATTGCGGTATTGCCGCCACCGATGACCAGAACCGTGCCCGCGGATTTCGCTCCACGCTTGGCCGCTGCGAGAAATTCGATGGCTCCGGCTACTCCCGTCGCTGGTCTCTCACTGACAGGCAGCGGAACGGAGCGGCTCAAACCGGGCGCGAGCAGGATTGCGTCGAAGCCCTCGGCCAAAACGTTGTCAAGACCGAACGTCTCATCTAACGAAACGCCTTTGCGGCGCTCGACGCCACCAGTTGACGAGATCACATCATTGATCTCCTGACGGATGATGGAATCGGGCAGCCGGTCTGACGGGAATTGTCTCTTCAGCCATGCCACCGGCGTTCTCGCTGCGCTCAAACAGGGTCACTTTATGACCCATGGATGCCAGCGTCACCGCTCCGGAGACTCCGGCGGGCCCTGCGCCGATCACAGCGACGCGCTTGCCGTTCGTGATCTGGACCGGGCGCGATTCGGCCACCCAGCCTTCCTCGATCGCCTTTCGGCTTACCCAGCGCTGCAGGTGCCGGATGGGCACTGTCTCGGTATAGTGCTCGTTGATGCAGCCGCTTTCGCAGAGCGTTTCAGAAGGGCAGACGTAGCCGCAAACCGTGGCGAGCACGTTGGCTTCTCGCAGGGTCTCATAGGCGGCGCGGAATTCGCCCTTGGCGATTTGGCCTACAAACTTCGGAATGTTGACGTGGGCCGGGCAGAGACCTACGCAGGTCGGGTCATTGCACTGACGGCAGGTCTTGGCCATCTCCTGGATGGTGTCCACCGCGTCGGCGCGTCCAGCCTTGTAGATGGGTTCGTAGATCGCGGCGTCGCGCGGCACACAACCGCTGCGGCCGCCGTCGCGCATGATCTGAGTGCAGGCGGAACAGGCTACGCAGACGCGCTCGGGATCGAGCTTACCCTTCGTAGCGATGTCGCTAGCGAAATCGGGATAAGCAAACGCCATGCGTCCGGCGCCGACCAGCGATACCCAACCGTTCTGGACATTGGCCGCACCGATATTGGGGAGAAACTGGCGCAGCCAGGTGTAGCCGCCGCCAATCACGAGCAGGTCTGGGAAGGCTTGTTGCACCTGACGAACGACGTGTACAAAGCGATTGACGCCGAGCAGCGGATGCTCAGGCGGGAACGGCGCGCCGGCGATCGGCAGATCGAAGGGCCGATTCACAAACGGATTAAAGTAGGGGTTGCCGATGGTGATATTGACCATCGGCGCTCCGGCCTCTTTCAGGAAGCGTACGAGTTCGATCGGCTCAGTCAGGTCGGGCTTGGTGGGATCTTCCTTGTCCATGCCCCAGCCATACGGGTGCGCCATGGAGTCGAAGGCGTTCATGCGCGAACTGATGATGATGCCGGGAACGCGATCGCGGATCTTTCCGACGACGTTGCGGAAGAAGCGCGTGCGGTTCTCAAACGATGGACCACCGTAGCGGCTGTTTTCACGTGTGAAAGACGCGTGCAATTCAGAGACAAGGTATCGGTGGCATGCCTTCACGTCGACTGCGTCAAATCCTGCTTTTTGCGCGAGAATCGCAGCCTCGACGTACTGATCTTCCAGGCGTTCCAGCTCGTCGTCGCTGATCAGCGGGTAATCTGCCGGCAATTTGTGGATGGGATCAAGAAACTTCGAGTGATGCGCAATGATCGGACGCGCTGCCCGGCCGGGCTTGCTGTAGCGGCCTGAGTGCGTGAGTTGCAACACGAGCATGGGGCGATGCGCTTCGCCGAAATTGCTGGCCGCTGCTGCGTGCGCATCCCGAACCATGGCGGCAAACATCGCGACGTTCGATTCGCGAATCCAGAGCTGCCGCGGATTGGCGCGCCCATCTTCGGTGACGGCGGTCGCCTCCACCCAGAGCATGCCTGCTCCGCCCGCGGCGAATCGCCGATAGCGGCGGAAAGTCAGTTCATCGGGCGAACCGTCGGCCAGTCCGTCGCAGCCTTCCATGGGAAGAACGACCAGCCTGTTGGGAAGTCGGAATTTTCCCGCCTGCACAGGTTCGCTCAATACGCTGACATCATCGCTCGCCTGGAGGTCGACGCCGGTAGCGCTGATGTCTTTGCGGAGGTCTTCTACGGAATGATAATGGAAAAGTTCGTGGGGAATCATGATAGTTCCTGCCAGTTACAGATTATCAGATCTTTATGACTGTAAGCGCGTCGTATTCGCGATCCATTCCCAATCTGTCGGAAGATCGTTATAAACTGGAACTTCAACTCCGATTCTCAAATAAGGAATTGCACTTATGTCCACACCCGATGATCTCAGCCGCCGCGATGTTGTAAAGATGGCAGGGGCTGTAGGCGTGGCCGCCGTTGCCGCGTCCAAAGCGCAAGGCGCTCCATTTATACAGACCGTAAAGGCTGCCAACAATCAGCTGCAATACGGCATGATTGGGACCGGTGGCCGCGGTTCTTACCTGCTGAAACATTTGACCAAGATCGACAACGGGCGCTGCGTGGCGGTGTGCGACGTCAATCAAACGGCGCTCGATAAGGCGAATCAGATCACGGGAACGAATCCCGCGAAGTTCAAGGACTATCGCGAACTGCTCTCGCAGAAGAACGTCGATGCGGTGATCGTCGCCGTGCCGCTCTACCTGCACTTCCCGGTCACCAAGGACGCGCTGCAGGCCGGCAAGCATGTGCTCTGTGAGAAGAGCCTTGTGTTCAAGCCCGAAGAAGTGCACGCCCTGCGCGCGCTGTGCGCCGAGCACCCCAAGCAGGTCATGCAGGTCGGCTTGCAGCGCCGCTACAGCGTGTTTTATCAGACCGTGCGAGCAGATGATCGACAAGGGCATGCTGGGCAATGTTACCCACGTGCACGCGCAGTGGCATCGCAATCCGGGCTGGGTGATGAAGCAGCCGTGCCGGCAAAGCGAACCCGGCGAACTGGCGTCTGTTCCGCGAATTTTCGGGCGGCTTGACGGCGGAATTGGCCTCGCACCAGATCGACGTCGCGGACTGGATGTTCGGCGAGACGCCGCAGTCGGTGCTGGGCGTGGGCGGGCTCGATACGTGGAAAGACGGGCGCGACGTTTACGACAACATCCAACTGATCTACCAATATTCGAGAGGGCCGCAAGCTGGTCTACAGCTCGATCACGACGAATGCCCACTGTCATTCCTCGGCGGCGCGCGGCCGGAGTTCGGCGAGTGCATCATGGGCACCGAGGCGCAGCGTCGAGATCACGGTAGGCGACGGCGAAGCGACCATGCCGACGGCGTTGTGGTACCGCGAGGCCAAGAAGCCGACCTTCAGCGACGGCAAGGAGAAGAAGGAGACCGGCGAAGACCGGCGGTTCGACGTTTGCGCTGGGCGCGGCGGCCAAGGGCTTGCCGCTGCTGGTCGACAAAGATCAGATGACAGGCAAGGAATCATTCCTCGACAAGCGAAATGAAATTCGCCCGCCGCTGGCTGTATTCCAAAGGCGTGATGGTGTCCGACGAAGAACGCAACCCGGTGGAGACCGAACTCGAAAGCTTCTTCAACGATTGCCGCACGCTCGGCAAGCCGAAGGCGAACCTGGAAATCGGCCTGGCGGATTCGATCGCGGTCATGCTCTCGAACAAGGCGATGGACGAAGATCGCCGCGTGTACTTCAACGAGATCGACAAAATGGGCAAGGGTCCGGAAAAGCCGGCAGCCAAGCCCGCTGTAAAAAAAGGCTAATAGCTCAATTGTCGTGACGGGCGGTTTGCTTTCCAGTCGCAGTCAGCGTTATTTTCTGCGTACTGAAAATGCGCATAAAGTACGTGGGTGCGCGCACACTGCCCGTTACAGAGATCTCGAGTGCCCCATTCGCGGGCTGAACCATTGCTGTAACCAATCGCCCGTTTGTGTCAGTACCCATATGGCCTGACGGGAAATTTGCGTCGAAGAACCGCGTGGCGGTAGCTCGCGCCGCAGCCTGTTGGGAGTCGATTTCCTGACCGGGGAGAAGCGTTCGACCGGCGGCCATGGCCGCGGATTCCGCGGCAGCACTCAGCCGAGCTTTGACGACCAACAGCAGGCCAACATCGATTGCCAGACCGACCACTGGAATGGCGAACAGCAGCAGCAACGCTGCCACCAGGATTGCCACTCCGCGTTCATGATTTCGTCTCCGCATCAAGACAGGTTCCGCACCATAATTACGGGCGGCAATATATTCCGTAACAGGCTGAACTCAGCGGTATCGGCGAAGGCCTCGGAGACATAAACAAATTCGTCGAGACTCAACGAGATCATTGACGGAAAGTTGCCGGCTCGATTACGGCTCTCCGTCGCAACATCCAGCGCCGTAAGAGTGCCATTGGTTTGACGCGGGCTATGCGGATTACCCGCCTGGCTGCTCCAGCGCGTAAGATTCCCAATCGTGATGCGACTGGCAATCACATAAGATCCGTAATTCATGCATGTGGCAGGATTTTGATCCCAATTCGGAATGCCAGCCTTGCACGCTTTCGGTCCAACACGGATCACCTTTGTGACAATCACTGACGACCTGCCTGCCGGGGTCAGCCCCAGGCCGGAAGCCGTCTGAATCACAAGTTGTTGATTGGCCGGGCTGGACAAATCCTCGCCGCGCACGACAAGCAAGTTCGCGCTGCGGCAAACCTGGCCTATCTGGAACGTCTTGATAAGGCTCATGCCAACGGTGACTGCTGCGGCAAGCAAGAGCACCAGCACAGGCGCAACCATGGCACACTCCAGCATTGCGGAGCCTTTACGAAAATTCTGCCGGTATGGTCTGTGCACTTCGTACTTAATCGACAGTTCGCGGCAAGGACATTACGGCAGCGCAACTCTAACTTTAAGTGACGGGTGCTCGATGGTTACGGAGTCCTGAGTTATCGTTGTTGCGACGGCCAGTTCGGCGGCGGCGACAGACTCACTGCCTGACCCGCGTGTAGAGTCTGGCGCGCATACGCTGTAAAGGGATGTACGGCTCAATAGTTAGCATGGAGGCCTTGGCCTCACGCACTGTGGCAGTCACAGGCGGGTAGACGATATCTGGGCGCCTTGTATGTGAGGTCGAAGTCGCGGCTCAGAAACGTTGGGCCGCCGGCATAAGCAACACGCAATGACGACTCGCCCTGCTTTGCATCCGAACTCAGCTCGCGCACCTGCTTCGAAGTCGTCCAGGCGTTTCTCTCCGGCGGGTCCGACGAGCCGGAGATTATCCACCCACACATCGATCGGCGAGCTGTTGTTAGGACGCTGACCGCCGTTCTCCACGCGGAAAATGAACGTGTCGAAGTGGCGCAGATTCATGTCGGCGTCCGGCGCAACCCTGCGCTCCAAATCTTTCAGCGCCGCAGCATGACTGCCCGGAGTGGGCGGCTTGTGCGGTGAGGAAACGGCTCCTCGGGCCCCACTCAGGATGCGCATGTCCGCCTGCTGTGCGAACAGCTCCGTCATGGCCTATGGAACACCGCTCTTGCGGGATGGCGCGAGCACGATCTGCGTGGGTTCGTTTGGGTTCGTTTCGGTAGCGCGCGTAAGCACGGAATTACGAGTCGCGGGCATGCGAGTTTGCGGTCACGCCAGTGCTCGGCGTAACAGAATGAGAGCAGGTCGCCGATGGTGCGGGCGTTGCGTCTGACCGCCTGCGGATCGGGCGCGGGAAGGGGCGTCAACTGCACCGCAGCCCAGCGCAGCGTTTCATCTTGATAAAGCGTCGCGGCACGTTCAAAAGAACTGATCCAGTTGGAATCGCGATGCTGCACCGCCGAATCGCCGACACCCGGAATCACGCCGCCGGGTGTAACCTGATCGCGGTTGCGTTCGAAGACGTGCTTCACGCAGGGTCAAGCAGCAGCGGATTGCGTACCAAGGCTCCAGGCTTTCGCTTCAGGCAAGTCGGGGAAGAGTTTGACGGCAAGCGCGACTCCGGCGATCCGGCAGGCCATCTGGTTGACCGCGCCGTAGGTTGCGCCTGGCCTATGGCGAAACGCAACCGGCTCAGGCACTGATCGCAGCACATGGCCGCGGTAATCAGGTTGCGGCACACGCTCTTGTGCGCTGGCAAAAGCAGCCAGTATCAGAAAGCCAAGGAGCGTGCTCATAGCAACGCTTTGAGGCCTTCGAAGCGAACCGTCCAGCCAGCCTTGGGAAAGCCGGGCGCGTGTGTCTTCGGCGCACCCTGCCAGCCTGCGGCCATCATCGCAACAGCGGCGAGCAATCCGCCGTTGCCCGGCAAATATAGCGGCAGATTAGTTCGCTGGTAATTGTGGCCGTTGGGCAGATATTCATTCTTTGGAGTGTCAAGCAACAGCGCGTCGATAGCTTTCGCGGGCTCACCAATTCGCGCGGCCGTCATCGCCACCATCGGGTAATCCCAACCCCAGGTATCGGCCCACCTCCACTCCTTAAATACCTTCGCAAGCGTACGGCGCATCGTCTCACGATCCGCGCCTTCACCCGGAAGAAATCCGAAGGCAGCCAACATCGACGGATGATCGCGATTGCGCTCCGTAAATGTCTGCGGACAATTCTCGTGCGCCAGATAGACGCCTTCCTTAACCGGCATGGGCGCAAGGTTCTTACGCACCTGCTCCCACTGCGGGTTCGGCGGCAGTCCGAGGCGCTGACGCCATTGCCCGGCGATTTTCAGACCATGCGCCCAGTAGCCAAGTTCATAGGTTGGATTCCAGGTTTCGCGGGCTGGATGATTTTCCTGGGCCGGAATCACGGGCGGGCCCAGCACGTAGCGCTTAGTCTTCGGATCGAGAAATGCGAAGGACGCCATAAAATCGGCTGACTCAAACACGATATCTTTGTAGCGCTCCAACGTCGTGCGATTCGGATGCGACTGGTAGCAAAGCTCGGCGTAAGCGATCGGGTGCGGCTGTTGCCAGATGAGCATCGGACCAATCGGCGACGGAGAATCGCGGCCGTCGGGTCCAACCATCTTCGGCCAACGCGCACCGGCGTAGCCTTGATCCTTTGCCTTCTTGCGTGCGCTCGGCAAAATGCGCTGATACCAGTCCATGCTCTTTTCGAGCAACGGCGTTCGGCTCCACATCGGAAAATGTGCGGAATGCCACCAGTGCATTTCCAGATGGAATTTTCCATACCAGCTGTTGCAGACCAGACCGGTTTCCTGCGGCGGCATGGAGCCGGAACACTGAATCGCGGTTTGATATTGCGAGAGCACGATGCGGCGTTCGAGTTCTTTCGCGCGCGGATCTTTGCTGGCCGTAAGTTCGATCGCACCACCTTCATTCCAGAAACGCTTCCAGTGTGTTTCGCTGGCTCGGAACGTGTCGTCGGCAGATGGCAGTGAAGTGGCGACAGGCTTCGCCGAGAAGCAGCTCACGAAGCGCAGACGGTTATTGGCGCGCAACACGAACTGGTGCGGAGCGGATTGCTCCATTGTGCCCAGGCCCTGCCACGCGACACTGTTTGAGTACGTGTCTCCATCCAGTTCACGCAGCAAATCGATGCGATTAGTCGCCCGATTCGAAGCGGTCGTTTTGTGGGTCTCGGGCTTGCTCCAATCGGCCGCACTCGTTTTGGGCGAGCCATACGGGAAATCGAAATAAACCTCGATTGGCGCTGCCGACTCGATGTTGACGGCGAGCAGATCACGCTCCGGATGACAGCACGTGCGAACCGTGACCGCAGTAGCTTTCACACGAAACTTGCTGGTGATGATTCCGGTCCACAGATCGAGCGTCTGCCCTTGATCCGAGATGTCGGCCTGGTTAAGTCGAAAACTCACGCGCCCCAAATGCAATCGATGCGGATTCTCGCGTAGCCAGTTGAACAACGGCTCCTGACCCTTCGAGCGAGTGGGATACCCGACCATGCGCCCATGCGTATCGTACGGCTCCAGTTTCAAATCGTCCGGCCCGAGTCCTGCAGGCGGTGGAACGCTGTGCCAGCCCCATTGAGACTGCGTACACAGCGGCATCGCCTTTTCGTACGCCTCGGGAAACGTCTGTAATCCCGTGATGTCGGCCGTGAACGCGAACTCTCCGTTGCCGACGGATAAAGGAGAACGCGGATCCAGCTTTTTCAGCGTGGGATTGTGGCGCTGCACGAGTGCGTGCCTGTCTATCTGATCAGCGCCTGATGCAGGATTCGCGGAGAGACCCAAGCTCGCGGGAATCGCGGATGAGAGGATCTGCCGGCGCGAGAGGGTCACTCCGTCAGATTTTCGATTTGGCATCAGAACTATTATGGCCAAACGATAGCCGCACGGGACGACGGCGGCCCTCTGGACTATCCAGACAGACATTGTAGGTAATGCTCCAGGTCTGCGCGGCAGAATCGTAATCGGTCTGCCAGTAATCGCGGCCGTGCACCGATTGATTGACGACTGTGCCGTTCATCGACAATGTTAAGTTGCGGTGATCGCGAAGACCTGTGAACGTAATGGGCACGTAGCCGAGTCCGCCGGAAACACCCCAGCTTCCGATGGCTGCTTCCTCCCATAGCTGATTCCAGCCCCAGCCTATTAGGCTAAGCTGCGCGTGCGAGGCTGCGGGAACGCCACCCCAGCGTCCATACGTGAGATCAAATTCCGCGCTGAACGGATAGTCCTTCGCGAAAAGCACACGTACAGTCTGGGCCTGTGCAGTCGGATTGCTGAAAGTCAGTGGGAGGCGTTCGAGATGATCCAGATCATCGGCCATGCGCCACTTCTCGCGCGGCAAGTCGATGTAATGCCAACCACGCACGCAAGCACTAGAGAAATCGACTGTACCTGTCCAGCGCTCCAGACACTACGCTGTCCGATCGTCTCGCCGCGATCGATTACGGCAATTTCCAGAGCGGCATCGCGCAATTCCTGTTGCGGAGTGAGTTCGAGCAGAGATAACACGACGGTCCTGCGCGACCGCGTCGGAGTAACTCAGCGCTTTCGCGATTGCGCCGAGGTGCAACAAACGTAGGCTTTCCACGTCCAGCGCGAGACCGTAGCGCCCGGTCTGGACACAAAGCACTTTGGCGTCGGCAAGGTTGCGCCCGCTCCAGCCATTGGCCCACCACAGATACGTGTAGTCCTGGGTGAGCGGCATGCAGCGGCCCGCGCTGACCGGTTCCAGCGGCGAGCCGACTGCGAGGACACCCACAACTTCGCAGAACTCTCTACGTCGCATCCCGCCGCGCTAGATAATTTCCAGCTTCTTGGGATCGAAGCGCATCTTGCGACCCTTGTTGAGAGATTCGGCAGCCATGATTCCGCCGACCGCGTGCGAGAAACCGGCCTGCACGTTCGCGCGACATTCCTGGCGACTGCGGATGCACTCGATGAAATTGTGCATGTGCGAATTCGTCACTTCCGGCTTGATCGGAATGACGCCCTGCACTTTCTTCGGATCGGAACTGCCTTCGCCACTATAAACGTTATTGTCGAGATCGAGCGTGCCCAGTGTGCCATACCAGACGTTGCGCAGGCCCGAAGCGTTATTCAAAAACATCGAGAACGTAAACAGAAATTCTTTCGGATAATCAAGCACAGCGTAGAAGGCATCCGAGGTTTTGCGCCCGTCCTTCCAGAGAAACACGCCGCCATTCGCAATAGCGCCGCTTGGATACGGATCATCCATAAACCATGCGGCCAGGTCGACCATGTGGCTCATCCATAGGCCCGGAATACCGTTTGTGGTTTCGGGGAAAAGCTGCCACTCGCGTAACAGCCGCGGATCGAAGGGCTTATCGATTTTGCCCATCTGGAACATCTTCCAATCGACATCGGCGGGCGTGGCGCGCTGCAGATCTGCGGCGCTGCGTTTCCAGCGCGCACCCTGTACTGCGTACGCAATCTCGACGCGCGTCACCTTGCCGATGACGCCGGAACGAATTAAATTCGCCGCCGCCATGCAGTGACCGTCACTGCGACGCTGCGTGCCGACCTGCACAACGCACTTGCTCTTCTTGACCGCAAGATACGCGGATTTCGCTTCACTAAACTCGACGGCGAAGGGCTTTTCGACGTACACGTCCTTGCCCGCTTCGACCGCAGCCTTCAGAATTGTGGCGTGGCCGAAATCCGGAGTCGCTATGACGACGGCATCCAGATCCTTCCAGCTCAGCATCTCGCGAAAATCAGTCGTGGTCTTCGGTTTTGAACCGAAGGCTTTCTCGACGCGCTCAGCGGCTTTCTCGCGGTTTGGACGGAACACATCGCAGATGCCGCCGATGGTGACGTTGAGATCTTTCGAGCGGATGATCTCGCCGATGTCATCGTTGCCGCGCCCGCCCGTGCCGATCATACCGATGTTGATGCGGTCATTTGCTGCAGATGACCGCGAGAGTGTTGCAGAGGCCGCCGCGCCCACAAAGGCGCGGCGGGACAATATTGAGCTTTCCATAAAACCTCAGACTTTATTAATTTTTTCCCAGGTCATTTCCTGACCAGTGGTCAGTGCCTTCAACGCCATCACGGCAACGAGTGTGCTTTCTGCGCCCCACAATGCGGCGTTCTCCAACTTGCTCGTGCGCACACCTTCCACGAACTGATTTACGTTATCCGCAGTGATATCGTATGTGGTCTTCACTTCTTCCACAGGCTTGCCCGTTCGGTAGACCACGTAACCCTTGCGCGACGTATTCACAACGCCCTTTTCGCAAACGAACGTCTCCGACACGTCCTGACCACCGGGGCTGCGGAACTGATTAGCGGCGTAGCTGAACACAGTTCCATCGGCGAACTGGAATGTCGCCGCTAGGTTGTCATAGACGTTGCCGATCTGGGTGCGGATCATGCGACTGCCGTACCCGGTCACCTTCACCGGATGCGTTCCCATGAACCAGTTCACTACGTCGATGTTGTGGCAATCCTGCTCCACCAGGATGTCGCCGGAAAGTTCGCGATAGAAGAACCAGTTGCGCATGCGCTCTTCGCTCTGCGGATGTCCCTTCTGAATCGGAGGTCCACCGCCCATCCACGCAGCGCGCACCTGTTTGATTCCGCCGAGTTCGCCGGACTTCACGATCGCATGCGCGGCTCGGTAATCCTTGCCGTACCGCTGCTGGTAGTCCATCGAAATGCGCTTTGTCTTGTCAGCCTTCTTTGCAGCGGCGAGCACGCGAAGACAACCGGCTGCGTTGACACCTGCGGGCTTTTCCAGGAAGATGTGCTTACGCGCCTTCACTGCAAATTCGAAGTGTTCGGGATGCAGGTATGCGGGCGTTGCAATCAGGACTGCGTTTACATTGCTCGCAAGCAATTCGTGAAGATCCTTGTAGCGCTTCGCGCCAGTGTATTTCGCGGCAGCAGCGGCGAACTTGTCTTCGTAGATGTCCGTGAATCCGGCAACGCGCGCCATTTCGTTTTTGGCGAACAGTCCGCTCACATACATGCCGCGATTGCCGCAGCCAATCAAGCCCAGGGTCATCGCCGAGTTGGCCTGTGAACCGCGCACAGATTCGGGTTTAACAATCGAGAAGCCGAGCGCAGAGGCGCTGGACAACTTCATAAAATTGCGTCGTGTTTTTTCCATAAAGTCCTCTTGTGATCAGACCGGAAATTCCGGGTGCTCCGTGCGAGCCTGTTTCATGATGGTTGTGATTCGCTGCACCACGTCCGGGTTGTTTGCAGCGAGATTGTTCTTCTCAGAGAGGTCGGCCTCTACGTCATAGAGTTCGACAGGTTTGTTCTTCCCCGGACGTACGCCTTTCCACTTACCCATGCGCACGGCCTGGGCGAAAACTCTTTCGTGGAACTCCCAATACAAGTATTCGTGATTCTTCTGGGGCTTGCCCAGCAGAGCCGGCAGCATCGAAATTCCGTCGATGTTGTCCGGCGCTTTCACTCCCGCAATCTCCGCGGCGGTAGGAAGGAAATCCCAGAACGCCAGCACCTGATTGGAGACGCGTCCGGCCGGCACCTTCCCCGGCCAGCGCGCGATGAACGGAACACGAATGCCGCCGTCATAAAGATCGCGCTTTATGCCGCGCAGCGGACCACGGCTCTCGAAGAAGTCGGGATCGTGCTTGCCTTCGCGATGAGGCCCGTTGTCGCTCGTGAAAATCACCAGCGTGTTGTCACTCGCGCCAGCGGCCTTCAGCGCCTCCATCAATTTGCCGACATCGCTATCGAGACGAGTCATCATTGCGGCGAAATTTTTCTCAGTCTCGGGCCAGGGCTTGTCCGCAAACTGTTTGTTGTCGGGCACGTCCATGCCATTGCCGGAGAAGACGCCGCGTTCATTATTAGCGTGTGGAATCGTGGTCGTGAAGCAAAGAAAAAACGGAGATTTTTGCGGGCGTTTCACAAACGCCAGCGCCTTTTCAAGGAAACGGTCCGGCGCATAAATCTTTCGCTGATCGAACCAGTTTGGCGGCAGAAATGTTTCGTTCTGGTTATCCCAGAGATGCTCGGGATAATAATTGTGCGCGTGGAGTTGATTGAGATAGCCGTAGAACTCGTCGAAGCCGCGGGTGTTCGGCACGCTGCCTGTCGCCGGTCCGCCCAGGCCCCACTTCCCAAACATGGCGGTCCGATAACCCGCCTGCTTCAGCACCGTCGCCGCCATTGGTTCATCCGGCTTGGTTCCGGGTTCCGGAGAACGATTCCCGCGAATGGTGGCGTGACCTGTATGCTTGCCGGTCATCAGACAGCAGCGCGAAGGTGCGCAGACGGTGCTGCCGGCATAGGCCTGGGTGAAACGCGTACCTTCGGCTGCGAGACGATCTATGTTCGGTGTGGCGAATTTCTTCTGTCCGTAACAGCCCAAATCGCCGTAGCCGAGGTCATCGGCCAGGATGAAAATGATATTCGGTTTGGGCGCCGCTGTTTGCGCCGACGCCGCGAGCGCAGCGGACGCGCCAAGGAATTCTCTGCGATTCATAAATGATTGCCTGAAGAGAAATCATACTTGAATCGGCATGCTGTACGCTTGCCTACGGTTTGTAGTTGACTGCGTTCACGATGATCTGCGCGTAGGCCGGATTTTCGAAATCCTTCGCGCTGTGGCCTGCCATGAAGTACAGCACCGAGCCTTTTTCGGCCTTCATGTACCATCCGCCCCTGTCTTGCATGTAGAGCGTGCCGGATTTCGCTTCGCGGAATTTCACGCCGAGCAGAAGCGTGCGCTCGCCTGTAAATACGTGGTTCAGATAAACTTCCGTCTCGTGCAATTCGATCGCGGGATAGGGCTTTTCCTCGCCGCCCAGGTCAGAGCTTTTGTAGGCTACAGGCTTTCCATATTTCACATTATGGGAGGTGATGTAATGTTTCGGCGCGAGATTCACGAGGTCCATCGTGATGCCTTCGTAGTACTTGTAGCCGCCCTGGCTGACATCGCCTGTCGGAAGTGAAATCTTCAGGAATGGAAACCAATACTGATTGGGGCGCTTGCCGGAACTAATCGAATGGTGCAGCAGAATCAGTTTGCCGCCGGATTTCGCAAACTCGATAAAAGCTTTTTCTGCAGGCTCGCCGATGGTCTTGTGAATGTACACAATCATCACCGGAAAGCGCGACAGGTCCGCCGGCATCTCCGTCTGCTTTACGAGCGTACAGTTGGCCTTCGCACCGGTCTTCAATTTCGCGGCCAGTACCTCCATGGCCGGCAACTCGTCGGCAACAATCAAGATCTCCGTGGCCGCACTCAGCGAAAAACACATCAGGAAAATGCTGCGATTATTCTCATTTCGAAGACCTCGCGTATTCACACAACGCACGCAGATTGGGGATTGGGGTATCGCGCGACACTTCGCATCCTGCACTCACGATATAGTTCGCGCCAGCCTGCTGGTGACACTCCGAGATTGCGGCGAGCACGTCATCGGGAGTACCGTTTCGAAGAACTTTCACAGGATCAATATTGCCGAGCAGCACTTGATCCGGACCCATCTGTTCGCGACCCTGCGCGAGAGTCGCCAGAAAATCCAGATCGACAATTTCGCAGCCGAGCGCGCCTATCGGCTTCAGAATTCGACGCGTGTTTCCGCAGATGTGCAGGCGCACCCTTCCGCCCGCTGCATGAATGCCATCCACCAACTTCTTCTCGTAGGGCCAGACAAATTCTTCGTAAATGCGCGGGCCGACCAATGATGCCGCAGCGTCGCCGACACCGATGATGTCCGCGCCTGCTTCTATCTGAAATTTTGCAAACCGCAGTGCCGTGTTGACGATCACCTCGAAGAGATCACGCACGAATTGCGGATCGTCGTGGAAATCAAGCATCAAGCGATTGATGCCGCGCAGGTCGGCGGCCTCTGCACAAGGGCCCTCCACCCAACCTTCGACAAACTTGTCGGAGCCCACGCGACTTCGCAACAGTTCGACACCTTGAATGCGATCGTGCATGCGCCCGCCGCCCAACGGGTCGGGAATCTTGAGTGTCGCGAGCGCGGTTTTGTCGGCAATCAGCGCCGATTCTTCGATGATCGCGGGTGGCTGATCTTCGTACCACTCGACGGTCGCGCCATAGTCGGCGGCTTCGCGCGCCGGATCCGAAATGACCGAAACGTAATCGAAACCATACTCTTCAGCCACACGAATCTGCGCCTCGGCCATTATTCGGTGATCGCGCGCGTACTCGCCGTATTTCACGCCGATCGCGTCCGCCGCAAACATCATCGTGATCGGCATCAAGGCAAGGTGATCCACACCCCGGCGCTCGATGGTTGCGATCACGCGCTCACGTCCATTCATATCATTCAATTTACCGGCCGGTAACTCTTACCCGCATCTGTTTTAGTTCAACGTGCCGCGATCCGTAACGCAACTTGCATGGACCGCCGAGTTTGGAACGCACCGTCGCTTGGGTGAGCTTGCCGCCCTTCCATGCGAGATCGATTTCGAAGCCGCCGCGCGCCTGCAAACCGGTCACACTGCCTTCAGCCCACGCATCGGGAAGCGCGGGCAACAGCGTCACCACGCCGTCGTGACTCTGCACCAGCATCTCTGCGATTCCGGAAGTGCCGCCGAAATTGCCATCGATTTGAAACGGCGGATGGGCGTCGAACAGGTTGTCGTAACTACCGCCCGGAAACCTTGTGCCATTGGCTGTTCCTCGATAACCAGTGGGCGAAAGCAGCATATTCAAAATGCGTAAAGCGCGATTGCCATCACCGAGCCGCGCCCACAGATTCAACTTGTAAGCGAGCGACCAACCGGTTGATGGATCGCCGCGCGCATCGAGCGATTTTCTCGCCGCCGCAGCCAGTTCCGGCGTACCGGAGAGCGTAATCTCCGAACCGGGATAGAGGCCCCACAGATGCGAGATATGGCGGTGCGTTGGGCTCGGCCTCGGCATACTCTTCCAGCCACTCCATGACACGGCCGTCAGAACCGATTCGGGTCGGCGCAAGACGCGCACGCTTTTGCGGTCAGTTCATTGCGGAGGTCCGCGTCGACGCCCAGGATCTGCGACGCTTCGACAGTCGCGGAAAACAGGTAGCGAAGCAACTGCATGTCGATCGTCGGCCCCATGCAGACATGCGCGGTCTTCTTGTCGGGCAAAAGGTAACCGTTCTCCGGCGAATTGGCTGGCGCGGTCACGAGCCATTTGTGCTTGGGTTCTTCGATCAGCATGTCCGCGTAAAAACGCGCGGAGCCTTTGATGATGGGATAGGCCCACTGCAAAAACTTCTTGTCCTTCGTGAAAAGGTAGTGATCCCAAAGATGCTGGCAGAGCCAAGCCGAGCCACTTGTGGTGGACCCCCACGACGCGCCTTCGCCCGGAGCCGTGAAGCCCCACGGATTCGCGATCACATGCGTCACCCAGCCGCGCGCGTCGTAGTACAACTTCGCTGTGCGTGCGCCCGGCTCCTGCAAAGAGGCGATGAACGCAAACATTGGCTGATTAGTTCGGAAAGGTTAGTCACTTCCGCGGGCCAGTAATTCATTTGCACATTGACGTTGAGATGCCAATCGGCATTCCACGGCGTCTGCACTTCTTCCGCCCAGATGCCCTGCAGATTGGCCGGCAGACCGCCCGGACGTGAGGACGAAATCAGCAGGTAGCGTCCGTACTGAAAATAGAGCGCTGCCAAGACCCGGATCGTTTTTCCCTTCCGCGACGGCTTTCAAACGCGCGGGAGTTGTCAATCTCTTCCGCCGCTGCGTTCACAGGACCAAGCGCGAGTTGCACCCGATTGAAGTAGCGTTGAAAATCTGCGAGGTGCGCGGCAAGAGCGCCTTATACGATTTCGCTGCGGCCTTATTCAAATCCTGTTCGGAGGCCTTCAGCGGATCTGTAAGCTGGCGTCCGGCAAAACCTCGATAATCAGTCGCCGCTGTGACAAACAGAGTGGCTTCGTCGGCATTACGCACGTGCAGGATGTTGCCCTCGACCGAGATTTCCCCGCCCTTGTTCACGACACGCAAACGCGCCGCCCACAGGGTGCCTTTTCCGTCCGTGCCGTTGTGCAATTGACCGCGCATCAGCAAACCAGATTTGCCATCGGCCACGGTCTCGAAGCGCTCCGGCCGGTCGAGTCGCGCATCGAAACTGATTTTGCCGGGCTTGTCAGCACTCAGGCGCACGATGATCGCTTCATCAGGCTTACTCACGAAGGACTCTCGCCGAAACTTTACACCATCGCGCTGATACTCGATTGTCGCGAGCGCGCTGGGCAGGTCCAGCATGCGCAGATAATCCGTAACCGTTCCATTGCGTCCCGCGGGAGAATCAATGCGCAAATTGCCAAGCGTCTGGTAAGCGCCATAAGGTGCGTCTTTACCACGAGCGCGCGCCGATCCCAGGCCCTGGCAATTGAAGTGCGCATAGACCAGTTTTTCGGCTTCCGCGTTCTTGCCCTCAAGCAGCAAGCCGGCGGATCTCCGGCAAATATTTCGCGGCATCCGGGCGGTCCGCATCCTGCTTCGAACCGGACCACATCGAACTCTCGTTGAGCACGATGCGCTCGTCATCGACACCGCCAAACACCATAGCGCCGAGCCGTCCATTTCCAATCGCCGCGGATTGCGTGAAAGCTTTCGCCGGAGTATCAAAGCGGAGTTTCAAGTCGGCCGCCCAGCAGGAGGCGATCAGCAACAGGGCACAAAATGCGAATCGGATTCGAGTCATGTTCCTCTAGTTTGCCGCACGTAAAATTTTCGTCAGTGCTTCGGCCGGCAGTTCATCTTTCGGACGGAACGCGTCGCTGTTGACGTACTGCAACAGGCTCTGGCGCAACTGTCGCGCGACGGGCCGATTTGAGAGATCTGTCGCGAGATCCAGCGAGCAGACCAGCAACTTCCCCTTGCCTACGCGCGTTTCGAAAACAGCGCCCAGCTTGTTGTTGCGGTGATAATCATCGATCACCTGCACGATGGGCCGATAGCCCGCGGGTGTGTCGTTAAGCACAAACACGCGTGACGATTCCATCAATTCCCACCACTGCCAATTGCTATGCGCATCAGTCGGAAAATCGGCAAGCGCAGCATGCCTGGGATCGCAGAGCACGCCCATCACTCCAGTCTGTTTCGGGAAATAGCTATAGGACCAGAAGACCGGCAGGAACTGCCCCGCGATCGTGGAGTCACTGGTTACACCGCGCGGCCAGATCAGCATAACTTTGCCGCCCTCCTGCAAGGCGCTTCTGCGCAGCGGCATCGAATGCGCTCGTCACCAGCACACTGGATTGCGTGGAGGGCTGTGAATTTTTCGGATATACCCAGATTTCCCAATCGTTACTGATGTCTGATCCAGCGATACCCACAGTCACTCGCAGCTTGGTCGCACGCTCGATTTTTGCGAGCGGCACCCGGATTTCGCCGAGTGTCGTCACGCTACCCAACTCGAGAGTCGTAGGCTGAAATTTTCCCGAAGCCCACTCACGCCCGGACTCATCGCGCAGTACCCAGGCAGCCACGACGTTCTTCATCACCTTCTTGCCATAATGCGCGACTTGAGCCTTCGCACTGAAAGTCTCATCAGAGGTCCACACGAATTTGCTCGTGCGCAGCAGCGCGACGGTTTCGTTCACCGAGCGTCGGAATTCCTGCGGCGTGACGACGCCCTTGGAATCCCAGAACGAATCGAGCAGGCCGATCAGCGCTTCACCCTGTCCCGGAAAGTCCTGTAACTGAAGTAGCTGGAAGCCGCCAAAATTGGGGGTTCGAAAAGCAGTCTCGAGTTCCTCCTTGTAGACCAGCGCTGCGAAACGGCCACTCGCCTGATGAAACGCATTCGCCTGATCGCCCATGCCGCGCGCGGCCAGCGTCTCACGGAAAACCTCAAGATTGCGCGGCTTCAGCACGCCCGTGTATTTCGCAATTTCATCGAAGTTCGGATAAGTCACCCACTGCCCGATTTCATGCGCGACGAGCGGCATCGCGGTCGCTTTCACGTGCTCAGAGAAATCGAAATCAGTGCCGGAGGCCGTCTTTCCAAAGCGCGCGCCATGAATGCGCACAGGCCCTAACTCGGTGTTATGCGTAACGTAATAGTCCGAAGTCGGACCCGCTGCGCGTCTGCGGTGGTCGGCGGAAAACGTGTAAAGCCGGCGAGCATCGGCACTCTTGAATTCCGCAGACAAGGCCGTCCATGAATTTGTCATCGCCCACCAACTCGTTCCCCAGACACAGCATCGTGAACGAAGGATGATTGCCGTAGGTCTTCAAAATGCGATGTCCTTCGGCGTGCATGAAGCTGTTCGAGCAGCAGCATCCTTGCCGACGCGATTGCTCCACACCGGTAGTTCCACGTGCAGCAGAAATCCGGCACGATCGGCTGCTTCGAAGGCGGCTTCCGGCGGACACCACGAGTGAAAGCGAAAGTGATTCAGCCCATACTCTTTCGCGATTCTAAAGAGGCGCGCCCAGGATTCGACATCCATCGGCGGATAGCCCGTCTTCGGAAAAATTACGCACTCCAGGTTGCCGCGCAGAAAGATGGGACGGCCGTTCAGCACAAATTGTTTGTCGCGCGTCGCGATCTGCCGAACGCCGACGGAAGTGCTGAGACGATCCTCAGCGTGAAGCTTGCCGGCATCCACAGCGAGCGCGAGTTCCATTGTGTTGAGCGCCGGTTCATACTCATCCCACAACCGGACTTTGTCGCCGAGCGGTACGGTGATCTGCACTGTCTGTTCGACGCTTGGTCCCGAGACTTTCGCGCTGGTCTTCGCGCCCGCAAGCAGCGCGCTAATTTCGCCTTCAATCGCACGACCAGTGGTGTTGCGAATCAGCGCATCTACGCGAAGAGTCTTGGCCGTGTGATCCGGATGAACCTGAACCGAGTCGATGTACACAGCGTCGCGGGCGCGCAGTTCGATGCGGCCGATCACGCCATTCCAGTTGGTCTGGGTCCAGTCGGTTACAGAGTGCGCGCGACGGCCGACCTCGATCTTGTAAGTGTTGTTGACCGACATCGTCAGCAGATGCTTGCCGGGCTTAAGACTCGGAGTGAGATCGTACACGTGTGGCGTGGAGAGGCTGTCCTGACGGCCGTATGGCCTGCCGTCCACCCAGATTTCGCTCTGCCAGTGCGGTCGTTCCAGGAACAGCGAAACGCGTTTGCCGCGCCAGGATTCGGGAATTGTGACTTCGCGCTGATACCAGACCGGCCCTTCGTAGGAGTAGCGCCGAGAGAGGCGGTCCTTCTCGGCGCCCGCGGTCCTCGTGCCATATCCACCCTCGTCCGTGCTGCCAGGCAGAAAGACGAGATCGGAACTGGGCAGGTTTTGCGCTGCCCACTTCTGGGCTGTTCCGAGCTTGGAAGGGTCGAGCTTGATGGACCAGCTACCCGCCAACGAAAGTGAATTCGTCTGACACACGCCGAGCGGCGCCATCAGTATGAACAACGCGAATGCGCGCGAGATTTGCATTGCCAATTCCTAACTAGTAACGAGTGTAAGTTACAAGACGTTAGGATATCGCGTAAGCGCTTCCCCTACACCGGCAAATTCCAGCGGTTGTCCCAAACCACGCGGGAACGGGTGCGAAATGCCTGATTGCCCATGTAGCAGGCCATGGTCGAGTAATAGGCGACCTCCTCGTTCGCAATGGTTTTGTTGCGCGTACGAATGCACTCCACCCAGTTCCTCAACATCGGTTCGGCTGTGGCTTCAGAGCCGTCGATCTTTGCAGCGGGCGTCTTGCTGAACTTGGGGTTGGGCGTGTACTCCAGCGCGTCTTTGATCGTGTAGCGCTCTGTGTACAGCTTTCCCCCTGTGCCTCGCAGTTCTACACCTGCGGAGGTCTTAACGCCCGGTGCGGAGAGGCATTCCGCCATGAACGTGAGTGTTACCTTCTCGGGATAATCGATGATAGCGCGACCGTATCCGGCGTATCGCGGCCGTCTTCATAAAAGTACACGCCACCGCCGGCCGTCGCCGCCTGCGGTTTGCCCAGTTGCAGCATGAAGTGCGCCGTGTCGATCACGTGAATGCCGATGCCCATGATCATTCCACCGTCGTAATGCAACCACTTGTACGGGCTGAAATAGACTCCGGGATTCCACGGAATCTTCGGACCGCGACCCAGCCAGCGTTCCCAATCGAGGCCTGCGGGCTTTTGTTCCATGCCGGGCGGCGGGGTGAGAACGTATCCATTGTTGGACGTGTACCATGTGCGCACCATACCCACTTTGCCCATCACGCCGCTCTGGATGAACTGCTCCTTCGCGTCGATATTCTGGCGCATGGCGCGGCCCTGCATGCCAACCTGAATGACTCGCTTGTACTTGCGGGCCGCCTTCACAATCGCCTGTCCATCTTCAGGAGTGTGGACCATCGGCTTTTCGACATAGACGTCCTTGCCGGCCTGGCAGGCGTCTATCGTGATCGGCGCATGCCAGTGATCAGGCGTGGCCACAATCACGGCATCGATGTCGCTATGCTGCAGCACCTGACGGTAGTCGCCATACTGCTTGCAGCCAGCGCCCGCAAGCTCCGCCGCTTTGGCACGGCGCACGTCGTACACATCGCACACCGCAGGTATGTTTACATCGAGCGCCTTCTTCAACTGCCGCATCAAATACTGACCGCGCCCCCCGGCACCGATCAATCCCACGCTGGGACGATCGTTTGCTCCGAGAATGCGTCCATAGGACGCGGCGGTTGCGGCTCCAAGAAAAAGCCTTCGGGAACTATTCATTATGATGAGTCCTTATCTGCCGGCGATCGCAGGCCGCGTCGCCAGTAAAGTGTTCAAATGCGCCAGACTATCGATGGCCTGTCTGGGCGTTCCACATTCCACGGAAAGTACGCCACTCCAATCCGCCTCGCGCAGAATGGCAATCACTTTTGACCAATCGATTACGCCGTCGCCACAGGCACAGCCGACCGGCGTCCCGCTCACCTTGCCGTGTTCCGCTTCTGCCTGGGTAACGGAAATATCCTTGGCGTGAAGATGCACGAGCAGCGGCAATACGGCTTGGAGGCCAACATACGGATCCTCACCGCCCAGGAACGCATTGCCCGTGTCGTAGTTGATTTTGAGGAACGGCGATTTAACCAGGTTTGCGATCCGCAACAGGCCGTCGGTTTTCTTTGTGATGCTCTGATGCGGTTCAATACCGACGTACACCCCATAGCGCTCCGCAACCTGCAGCACTTTCGTGAGCGTGTAACGCATGACATGGAAACAGTCATCGTCTGCGAGCCACTCCAGACGAATGCCTTCATCGGTATTGACCACGGGCGCACCCACGGCCGCTGCGAATCGAATCGCCTTCTCCAGATAGGGCACACTGATTTCCGGCCGCATGAGTGGCGTGTGCGCGCTTAATCCCGAGGCTTTGACAGCGTACTTCTCGAGAATGTCTTTCATCTCCAGCGGCTCACTATCCATCGAAACAGAATGGAAGTAGCCGGCTTCGCTCAGCAGTTCGCGACCGTTGTGCACCATCGGCTCCACGAACTGGAAACCGAGTTCCGCTGCCCGAGCAACACCCGCTTCGAAGGGCTTATCCTCACAGCGGATAAATTCGAGGTTGACGCCAATTGCGATACTCATGTCTGGTTCTCCACGAAACAGCATATCGCGGTTATCATGTAACCGAGAGCGCCATGATCCTGACCGTAGGGCATTCGACGCACCCGATCACTGAATTCATTGAACTCTTGCGGGCGCATGAAGTCACGCATCTCGTGGATGTGCGCACCATTCCGCGCTCAAGACACAATCCGCAATTCAATGCCGAGTCCCTAGCCGTGGAGTTACCGGCAGCCGGGATCACTTACACACACCAAAAAGATTTAGGCGGACTGCGGCATCCACGGGCAAACTCGATCAACACCGGATGGCGCAACGCATCGTTTCGCGGATACGCCGATTACATGCAGACCGCGGAATTCGAAAGAGCACTAACTAACTTGATCGCGTCCGCGGCAAACGGCCAGATTGCAATCATGTGTTCGGAAGCGGTTCCGTGGCGCTGTCACCGCTCTCTGATCGCCGATGCACTGACGATACGCGGCATTGCCGTGGAACACATCTTGTCAAAGAAACGTAATCCGCATGCATTGACACCGTTTGCAAAGGTTGAAGGGACACACATCGAATATCCGCCGGAAGAGCTGCCGTTAACGTGACAGACAGGCGGCGCTCCCGCGCTTGGTCTCAGGTCGCGCTAGTTACCGCGTGGCGGGTGTCCTTTTTCGTTGGAGTATTCGTGAAGGGCTGGGAGCTTGTGTTCCGGCACCATCTCATCCCATTTCAGGACCGGTTTCGCTTCAGCCACACTCGCATCTGTTCGAAAGCGCATCGTCACGATTTGCTGCGGACGAACGGGGAAGCGATAGCGCGGTCCACGTGCGAGCGGCTTCGGATTTCCTCCGAGCATGTCTGTGAGCGCGGCGCTGCTATGCGGCAGTGTTAGCGAAATCTCAGCCGTTCCCGCCAGGCCGAGGCACTCGGCAAAACGCAATTCGATTTCGTTGCCGGTCCGGCGCAGCGCTTCGACAATCACGTTGTCCGAAGTTTCCAGAAACGATTTCGATGAAGCGGCAGCGCGACCCGACAGCACGATCGGCGGACAGTTATACTCCCACGCCATTTGCGGAATACGCGCATTCTTCCAGTCGCCTTCGTGAAACACGAGCGCGTACTCGAGCTTGTGTTTGCCCACTCCGCTCAACCAGGAATTCGGATAGCCGTTGTACTTGGCTGTCGCGTTGTAAAGATAAATCAGCGGTGTTCTGGCGTTCAGTTCCCTGCCCGTCAGACCGCGATCCAACAGTGCGACTCCTCCGCCACCTGCCAGCGCATAATGCGACCAGCGAACGGCTGGCACTATGCCGGTTGTCCAGCCAGGCAACTCGGGGTTCGGCTTGGCCCACGCACCGTGCGAGAACCCATAAGGGATGCCCCGCCGCACTTCGTTGATGTCATCGGCGAGTGGAAATTCGGCGACCACGACCGTGCGATCCGGGATGTCGTTCAGTTCGGTTTCAAAATCAATGCGCGGATAATCGTGATAGACGCGCACCACACGCCGGCACATACCCCCGCCAAAGAAGCTGCCCTCAATTTCAATCGTGGTCGCGAGCGGTCCTTCTGAAACCACGATGGAGTGCTTGTGCTGGTTGGTCGATTCCAGGCGCACGCGCAGCGGCTGAGGCACCATGTGGTCGCCGGCACCCCCGCGCTGCTGAATGGGCCGCTCCGCAACAAGGCAGTTGCCGGCACCGCCCAACAATTCCCGGCCAGAGGGCTTCAGCTTCAAACTGGTTAGCGCTCCGGTCTTCGGATCAATTTTCAACTGGCAGTGCTTGGTTTCGATCGTTGCGGGAAGTGCGATTTTTCGTGACACCGGTGCAGCAGGCTTCGCCCAGCCGACGATGCCAGTCGAAGGGAGTTCAACCTGACACACGGCTCCGTCGCATACGAATGGATCGTTGCGTTTCCAGTTCAGTGGATTGAACAGACCGGCTCCGTCACCCGCGGTAAGCAGCTTCGCGGTGGCGGTTTGCAGAACCGCAGCGGACTGTTTCTCAATCCACGTCAGTCGATCTTTAACGTCCCACGATTTCTCGTGTTCGAAGACCATTCCGCCCGCCGAACCCCACAACGAATTGCGGTCCATGCTCAGGAACAGCAGGGTCCAGGCATTGTAGAGCTGTTGCGAAGGGTAGTCCTGACGGCCGTTCAGACTGGCAGCCGTCGCCAGCATCTCGGCCGCCTGCAAAGCGTGCTCGTCGCGACGGAACCAGCTCTTCATCCGCGGGCTCTCGATCCAGAACGCGCCGTAGTCATACTCAGTACCACCGCGCATCGTCGGAATCTTGTACTCGCCGGAACGGATACCCGGCAATAATGCGTCCAGATACTGACTCAGCGTTGTGAAGCGCATTTCAGGATGCGCAGGATTCTGCTTCCATGCTTGCAGGAATTCACCGGGGAACTGCTTGCGGTCCGGAGCCAGGGCATAATCACCGCCTCCGGCCAGCACCAGCACCGGCGCGCTCTCTGGCGTGATCTTCAGCTTACCTTCCAGATATTTTTCAACGCCCTCAATCTGCTTCGGCGTCAGCGGGTCCTTGACTCGCATAACTTCGCGAAGCTCGCTGTAATGTCCGGGCGACAGCGTGAGAATGCGGGTGCCGTCCGGCGATTGAGCCCAGTGAACCGCACTACCAGTCGGATTCTTGCGGCAATAGACCATGGCATCCAGCCCGAGTCCCGCGGAGATTTGCGCCATCTGATCGTGGGTGCCGCAAACATCTATGGTCCAGGCGAAACGTGGGCGCACACCGAACACCTGCTTCTGCCAGCGCAAGCCCTCGACACCCAGCCGCACCAGAGCCTCGCCGCCAGAAAGATTGATCGTCGATTCCAGAAAGAATGCGTTCAGCAATTCGACGCGGCCTTCCTTGATGCGCTGCCGAAGCTCCGGAATACGCTCGGGCTTGAAGTTCATCATCGCGATCAGATTGTTGACTTCGGAGAGCACGAACGAGTACTGCGGGTCATCACGCACGCGGTCCAGGTGATCGAAGTAACTGTTCGCACAATAGACGCGTTCTTTCGAGAAATTAGTCAGCCAACCACAACTCGCCGGATGAAAGTTGGGCACGACAAAAACTTTTCTACCCTTGAGCGCAGGGTTTTGGCCCAACAGCGGGCCCGCTGCTGTGATTGCAAGAAATTCCCGTCGGCTGATCATAAATTCAGTTTTACTATACTTGATAAAGAGATCGCATTTTCCCCGGGAGCAGAGATTTTGCCGCACGATAAACAACTGCAGTTCAAGACGCTTGCCATTCATGGAGGCCAAGGCCCCGACCCCGCATATGGCGCGGTGATGACGCCGATTTATCAGACATCCACGTTCGCATTCAAGGGCGTCAATCAACCCGGTCCCTTCGATTATTCGCGAAGCGGCAATCCGACGCGCAAAGCTCTGGAGACCTGTCTGGCTGCGCTCGAAGGCGGTACGCACGGTTTCGTTTTCGGCACCGGCATGGCTGCGGAAACCACGCTACTGCTGATGTTTTCCCCCGGCGATCACCTTATTGTGCACAACGATCTCTACGGCGGAACGTATCGCCTGCTCACGACCGTGCTCGCCGACAAGAAAGTGGAAACCAGCTTCGTCAACCTACGTGACAGCGCCGCCATTCGTGCGTCCATGCGCCCCGAAACCAAGGCAATCTGGATCGAATCGCCGACGAATCCCTGCATGAATCTTGTGGATCTGGAAGAGGTCGCGACGCTGGCGCGTGAACTCGGCGTGATTACGATCTGCGATAACACGTTCCTCTCTCCGTACTTTCAGCGTCCGCTCGATCTGGGCGTCGATGTCGTGCTGCACTCGACCACCAAATACATTAACGGTCACTCGGACGTGGTGGGCGGCGCTGTCATCGTCAAAGATGCTGGGTTGGCCGAGCGCATCGGCTATCTGCAGAACGCTCTGGGCACGTGTGAAGCGCCCTTCGATTGCTTCCTGGTGCTGCGTGGCGTCAAGACACTGGCCGTACGCATGGAGGAGCATAACCGTAACGCGCTCGCGATCGCACGTTATCTGGAGCAGCATCCCAAGATCGCTTGTGTACTACATCCGGGGCTCACCAGCCATCCGCAGCATGAACTGGCTCGCAAGCAGATGAAAGGCTACGGCGGCACGTTCTCGTTCCGCTTGAAAGGCGGGCAGGATGAGGTCTTCCGCATGCTCTCTGCCGTCAAGATTTTCACCCTTGCGGAATCGCTGGGCGGCGTGGAATCGCTTATTGAACACCCTACAACCATGACGCACCTATCCGTGCCCACGGACGTACGGAACGCCATGGGCATCACTCCGGATCTGGTCCGGGTTTCGGTCGGAATCGAGGACGTAAGCGACTTGATCGCCGACCTGGAGGCCGCACTAAAGAACGTTTAGGTTGCAAGGCAAGGGGCAATTGTAGTAATCTCTATAGACATAGTAGTGATCGACATGGTTTATTGGATTCACAGCTCTCTTGGATGCGCATGTAGCTAGGCCCCACCGGTCTAAATGGACCGGAGCGGGCCGCTCTCCTGCCGTGCCTTTAGACGAGAGAGATGATGAAAACAAACAAATTCCCCTTCCAAACACTTCGCCGCGGCCCAAAGGTATTGATGGTTGTGGCGCACCCCGACGACGAATACACCTTCGCCGCGACCAGCTACCGGATCGTCCAGGAAATGGGCGGTCATGTAGATCAGGTTGTGATCACGGACGGCGCCGGCGGGCATCGCTACTCCCACGCGGCGGAATCGATCTACGGACTACAACTGACCGATCCGGTGGTTGCACAACAGCATCTTCCAGCAATCCGCAAACAGGAAACGCTACGCGCTGGCCGGATTCTGGGCATCGGCACGCATTACTTCCTGGACCAGCCGGATCCCGGTTTCACACTCGCCGCCGCTGAAGTGCTGAACGGTGTCTGGGACCGTGCCGAGATCGTCGCGCGCCTGCACCTCTTGCTGTTGGCAGGGCGTTACGATTCCGTTTTGACGATGCTGCCATCGCTCGACACACACGGCCATCATCAGGCCGCAACAGCGCTCGCTCTAGAGGCTGTGAACTTACTCCCGAGCGAAATTCGACCGGTTGTATTGACTGGCGAGACCGCAAGCAGCCGCGAGCCTCAGAGGCGCTTTACGGAGCACCCCGACTTCCCCGAAACACGCGTCGAACACGAACTGCCGACCTACGCCTTCCACCGTGCCGGTTACCAGCACGTCATCAGTTCGGCCGTCGCGGAGCACAAGACGCAAGGTCTGTTCCAGGCAGTTGCGGGCCATCATGACATCGAACGCTTCTGGACATTCTCTGCCTCCGCCGGGAGTTCTGCCCTGGCGGCCTAAACTTATGAAACCTCTTTCTTTATTGTCCTTCGGCCTGATTGCGCTGGCGCTGCTCAGCGCTGGTTGTGGGGCGACCGCCAAACAAGATCCCAGAAACATCACGCTTCGGAACGTCTCTTACGATCCCACGCGCGAGTTCTATCAGGAATTCAATGAGGCGTTCAGTAAGCACTGGCAGGAATCGGGCAAGGGTGTGATTGAGATCGAACAATCGCATGGCGGCTCCGGCAAGCAGGCTCGCTCCGTTATCGATGGATTGGAAGCCGACGTGGTCACACTCGCGCTGGCCTACGACGTCAACGCGATCGCGGAACGCGCGAAGCTGCTGCCGGCGAACTGGCAGACCAGACTGCTGCGCAACAGTTGCCCGTACACATCCACCATCGTCTTCCTGGTGCGTAAGGGTAATCCCAAAGGCATCAAAAACTGGGACGACCTTGTCAGACCCGACGTCGCAGTGATCACGCCGAATCCCAAAACTTCCGGCGGCGCACGTTGGAATTACCTTGCGGCCTGGGGCTATGCGCTGCGCAAGAACAATGGCGATGAGGCGAAGGCCCGGCAGTTCGTGACATCCATCTATAAAAATGTGCCCGTGCTCGATTCCGGCGCGCGCGGCGCCACCACCACCTTCGTGCAGCGCAAACTGGGCGACGTGATGCTGTGCTGGGAAAACGAAGCTTTCCTGGCCCAGAAGGAATTCGCCGGTGAACAACTGCAGATGGTGCTACCTTCGGTCAGTATTCTTGCGGAACCGCCGGTTGCCGTAATCGACGCAGTGGTCAACCGGCATGGCACGCGCGCTGCAGCCGAAGCTTACGTTCAGTACCTCTACTCAGCTGCGGGCCAGGAGATCGCCGGCAAGCACCACTTCCGCCCGTACCTTCGGGAAGTCGCGCGCAAGTTCGACACTAAATTCACCGAGATTCCCATGTTCAGCGTGGATGAGGTGTTCGGCAGTTGGAAGCAGGCTCAGGAAAAACATTTCAGCGACAACGGGATTTTCGATCAGATTTACACACCCGGCAGGTAAAACTTGGCAGCAAAACGACACAGCGTTTTACCGGGACTGAACCTTACGTTGGGGTACACGGTGTTGTATCTCAGCCTGATCGTGCTGCTGCCGCTTTCTGCAATGCTCGCGAAAACCGCGACGCTCTCGTGGCCGCGTTATGTGCAGATCGTCACGGATCCGCGCGCGATTGCGTCGTATAAACTCACTCTTGGCGCGGCGTTTACCGGCGCCTGCATCAACGCAATTTTCGGACTGATCGTGGCGTGGGTGCTGGTGCGTTATCACTTCCCCGGGCGGCGATTTCTCGATGCGCTGGTCAACTTGCCTTTCGCTCTGCCCACTGCCGTATCAGGCATCGCGCTCACCTCGGTCTATTCCAAAACAGGCTGGATTGGACAGTACCTGGATCCACTCGGAATTCAGGCAGCGTTTTCGCCACTGGGCGTAGTAATCGCACTCACTTTCATTGGGCTGCCCTTCGTCGTACGCACGCTGCAGCCTGCAATTGAGGATCTGGACGGAGGGGTGGAGGAAGCCGCGGCAACGCTGGGAGCCACGCGCCTGCAAACATTTCGACATGTAATTTTGCCTGCTATATTTCCCGCGCTGCTGACCGGGTTTTCCATGGCTTTTGCGCGCGCGCTCGGCGAGTACGGTTCAGTGGTTTTCATCTCCGGCAACATGCCTATGAAGACAGAAATCGCTTCACTGCTGATCATCAGCAAGCTGGAGCAATACGACTACGCCGGAGCCACAGCGATTGGCTCGACCCTGCTTGCCGCGTCGTTCGTGCTGTTGCTCTCGATCAACCTGCTGCAATGGTGGGCGAATCATCGCCATAGCGGAGTGGGGAACTAAGTATGGCGGACCGGCGCGCACTTACGACGGAACCAGCCTGGGTTCGCCACACACTGATTTTTGTGGCTATCGCGTTTCTCGCGGCGTTTCTACTGGTGCCGTTGCTGGCAGTATTCACCGAGGCCCTGCGCAAAGGATTTGGCGCGTATCTGCTGAGCTTACGCGATCCGGGCGCACTTTCCGCGATCAAGCTAACATTGATCGCCGCAGTTGTCGCGGTGCCGGCCAATTTGATTTTCGGACTCGCGGCTTCGTGGTCCATCGCAAAATTCGATTTCCGCGGACGCAGTCTGCTGTTGACGCTGATCGATTTGCCTTTCGCAGTTTCGCCCGTTGTCTCCGGATTGGTTTTCGTGCTGCTCTTCGGTCTTCAAGGCTGGTTTGGGAAATGGCTCACTACGGTTAATCTGCAGATCATCTTTGCAGTGCCGGGGATCGTGCTCGCGTCCATCTTCGTGACATTTCCATTCGTCGCGCGTGAGCTGATTCCATTAATGCAGGAACAGGGCGACGAAGAAGAACAAGCTGCCATTCTGCTTGGCGCGAGTGGCTGGCAAACTTTTTGGTACATCACGCTGCCCAATGTGAAATGGGCGCTGCTGTACGGCGTTGTGCTCTGCAATGCCCGTGCGATGGGCGAGTTCGGCGCGGTCTCCGTGGTCTCAGGCCACATCCGAGGCAAGACGAACACCATGCCGCTGCACGTCGAAATTCTTTACAACGAATACAACTTTGTCGGCGCGTTCGCGGTGGCCAGCCTGCTGGCATTGCTCGCACTGGTCACGCTGGCGGCCAAGAGCGCACTGGAGTGGAAAGTCCGCCGGCAGCGTGCCGCACTGGCGATGGAATTGGAGGCTGCGTAATGAGCATCGAGGTACGCAACATCTCGAAGACGTTCGGGAGCTTTCATGCCCTCCGTGATGTCAGTCTGAAGATCAATGACGGCGAACTGATTGCGCTGCTTGGTCCATCGGGCTCCGGCAAAACGACACTGCTACGAGTGATCGCTGGGCTGGAATCGGCCGATGTTACTGAAGGCAGTTCGGTGCTGTTCCACAACGAAGATATCACCACGCAGGATCCGTCCGAGCGCGGCGTTGGCTTCGTGTTTCAACACTACGCCCTTTTCCGCAACATGACGGTGTTCGATAATATCGCGTTCGGTTTGCGCGTGCGTCCGCGGGCGCAGCGGCCGGCCGACAAGGTGATTCAGTCGAAGGTCGAGGAACTGCTTAGACTGATCCACCTGGAAGGCCTCGCAAGTCGATACCCTTCGCAGCTTTCGGGCGGGCAGCGTCAGCGAGTTGCACTGGCGCGCGCCCTGGCTATTGAACCGAAGATGCTTTTGCTAGATGAGCCCTTCGGCGCGCTCGATGCCAAGGTGCGGCAAAACCTGCGCCGCTGGTTACGCCGTTTACACGACGAAATCCACGTCACCAGCATTCTGGTTACACACGATCAGGACGAAGCGCTCGAAGTCGCCGACCGGATCGTCGTCATGAATCAGGGACGCATCGAGCAGATCGGCACGCCGGAAGAAGTCTTTCACAAACCCGCCTCGGAATTCGTGATGGATTTTCTGGGCAGCGTCAATCTGTTCCATGGCCGCATTGAGGATGGACGCGCGGTCGTCGGATCGGTCGCGCTCGACAAGGCAAACGAGCATGCACCCGATGGCCAGTCCGCACGCGTCTTCGTACGTCCGTACGATTTGGAGATTCAACGGAACGATGACGGACGTCCGGCATTGCGGGCACGCGTCGAGCGAATTCAATCCGCAGGGCCCAGCGTGAAGGTGGAACTGAGTCGCGAAGACGGCGAACCGATCGTGGTCGAACTATCTCACGACAGGTTCCGGGAAACCCCTATTCAGGTGGGCGATAACGTGTTCGTCAGCATGCGCGAAGCACGGGTCTTCCTGGAAGACTATTCAATTTAGACCGTTGTACTATATTTGACTGCATATGAATCGCAGAGAGTTTGTTGCGGGGCTGTTGATGCCCGTTCAGCGCAGCGTGCTCGTGCATGAGCACGTCATGGTGGATTTCATTGGCGCGGACCAAATAAAGCCGGGCCGCTATGATGCGGACGAAGTCTTCCGGGTGGCCAAGCCAAAGCTCGAAGAGATTCAGCGACTGGGCTGCCGGCGATTGCTGGAGTGCACTCCGAATTTCCTGGGTCGCGATCCGAAACTGCTGGCGCGTCTGGCTGATGCAGTAGGGGTTGAGATTTGGACGAACACAGGAATCTATGGCGCGGCGAATCATAAGTTCGTTCCGGCATTCGCGACCACCGAAACCGCGCAACAACTGGCCCGTCGTTGGATCACTGAGGCGCAACGCGGTGTGGATGGCATCAAGCCGCGCTTCATCAAGACCGGCGTGAACAAGGGTCCGCTCGATCCGCTGGATCGAAAACTGATTCAGGCCGCAGCGATTACTTCCCGCGAAACTGGTTTGACCATTCAATCCCATACCGGCAATGGCGCGGCTGCGCTGGAACAACTTGACGTCGTGACAAGCGAAAAAGTGGATCCGAAGAAATTCGTGTGGGTACATGCGCAGAGCGAAAAGGATCACGGAATCCACGACAAAATTGCGCGGGCCGGCGCGTGGGTTGAATTCGACGGCATCAGCGAGAAATCGGCCGCCTGGCATTTAGAGTGCGTGCGCTACATGGCTGGCAAGAATCTGCTGGCGCGCACGCTGATTTCGCAGGATGCGGGTTGGTATCGCGTCGGCGAACCGGGAGGCGGTGCTTATCGCGGCTACACCTACATCTACACGGATTTCCTGCCGAAACTCGATCCGGCTGAGGTGCGCGTGCTGATGGTTGATAACCCGGTGAAAGCGTTCGAATAGCCTAGGACAGCGCTATATCGAGTTCGTTGGCAAGATGCGCCAACAGTGACTCGCGATCAGTCGCATTCAGAATCGCATTTCGGAATTCTTCATGCATCAGTTTGCGTGCGAGTTTGGAAAAAACCTGCATGTGTGCGCCGTTTGCGCCGGATTCTCGCATCGCCAGCAGGATGACTACGCGCACCGGTTGGCCATCGAGCGAACCCCATTCGATCGGCTGTTTTAGCTTCAGGACGCCGATGGAACTGCTAGCCATACCGTCGGTCTTGCAGTGCGGGATCGCAAAGCCAGAGCCGAGCCCTGTGGAATACACGGCTTCGCGTTTCCAGACGGCCGCTTCTACCTGCTGCGGATTTTGGGTTCGTTCCGCAATATAGAACGCATCTACGATCTCGCGAATCGCTTCGTCCTTGCATTCACTTTCGCCGTCCAGCAGCACCAGTTCGGCATTCAGCAAAGGCTGCGCGGTACTCAGTGCTTGTTGACGCTCGAGCAGGCTATCGACTTCATCCACACGCTGACACGCCATCGCCTGATGCAGGAGCTCACGGCAATTTGCGGCGGACAGTTGCGCGATGCCGGCTTTCAGCGCAGGTATCGCAGACGCAGTGCCGCTGATTTCATCCAGGCCCAGACCCACCAGCAACGGGAGTTGGCGGAGATCACCGGCCATCTCGCCGCACATTCCGATCCACTTCCCGCCGCTCTGTGCCGCATTTACGATTTGATGCAACATGCGAAGAAAGCTCGGATGACGCACGTTTGAAAGACTCGCGATGCGCGCGTTGTCGCGATCGACTGCGAAGAAATACTGCGCGAGGTCGTTGGTGCCGATGCTAAAGAAATCGACTTCGGGGCACAACTGATCAATGCTGAACGCGACCGAGGGCACTTCGATCATGATGCCTACCGGCATGGCCGTATCGAAGTTGACGCCTTCAGACTGAAGCGCACTTTGAATCTGCGCGACGCGCGCCTTGAACCAGCGCACTTCGCTCAGCGTCGAAATCATCGGGACCATGACCTGGATGCGACCGTGCGCCGAAGCTCGGATCGTCGCGCGCAATTGTGCGTCAAGCAAGGATTGGTGCTCTGGGTAAATTCGCACCCCACGATAGCCGAGAAAAGGATTAGCCTCGTGCGGCAGGTTCAGGTACGGTAAGGGCTTGTCTCCGCCGATATCGATGGTGCGAATGATCACCGGGCGTCCGTTCGCGGCGCGTGCGGCCTGGGCATATACCTCGTACTGTTCTTGTTCGGACGGCGCGGAATCACGCCCGGCAAACAGCATTTCCGTGCGAAACACTCCGATGCCATCAGCGCCTTGTTCGAAAGCGGGAAGCAGTTCCTCGGCAGACGAGACATTTGCGGCAACGTCGATCTTCTGCCCGTCAACGGTGCACGCGGTCGCCTTGGCGAAGCGCGCCAGCGTGGTCTGCCTCCGCTGCAGCGTGTTCCACTCGCGTTTGTAAAAGCGCTGCACCGGAGCGCTCCATTCGTCAATGATCAAACCGCGATTCGCGTCAACGACCACCTCTGTACCGGGCGTAAGCACGAGCGTGGCATCCTTCACGCCGGCCAGCGTCGGAATGCCAAGTGAGCGAGCCAGAATCACTGTATGCGACATTGCGCCGGCACTCGCCAGCACCAAACCCTTGAGCCATTTCCGATCCAGCGCAAGCAACTGCCGCGGCGCGAGGTTTTCGGCGACGACGACCGAAGGGGCCCTCAGAGTGACAACCGGTTGCTGGAATCTCGCACCGTAGATTTCTTCGAGCAACTGCAGGCAGATGTCCTGCATGTCGATGGCGCGTTCGCGAATGTAGAGGCTCTCCGCAGCGCGCAGTGTCGCAGTAAAGATTTCGGCGGCATCGCAAACAGCCTGCCCCGCGGAGCGGCCCTTACTGACTTGCTCGTGCAATTTCTGTGCCAGAGATACGTCCCCAACGATTGCCAGGTGTGCCTTGAGAACCGCCGATTCAGTAGCCGATTGGTTGCGCGCCACTGCCGTTTCGAGTTTAGAGCCAACCGCTGCGAGGGCGGCTTCGACTTTCGCGCGTTCCTTGACTGGATCGACTGCGACCTCACGGCGTAATTCTTCAGGCAGTACGACGCCGCCGATCACAACGACGCTTCCCTGCCCGATCCCGCGACTCACAGCGACTCCGCTGTGCCACTTCACGTTCGCGTCGAGCAAGACCCGCGGCAGTGAACCGCCGTCTGTTTGCACGGCGGCGAGCGCTTCATCGCAACCCGGCAGCACGGTTTCGACAAACTTTCGCAACGCATCGCAAGCGGCTTGCTCGTCATCGCCATTCACACGAATGCTGCACGGGTCCGCCAGCCTGACGTCGGCGGCGATAAGCGAGAGTACGCTTTTTGCATTCGCGACCGCGGCGCTGCGCAAATTCGTCAGTGTGCATTCTGCTGCGAATTCGTTCGCGACATCAGCAAAGTGACTCGACGGCCTGGCATGCAAGCCGTTCGGCAGCGGACACGCGAATGTGAATTCCAGGCTCACGCGAGGATCTTCTCGAAGATGCCCTTGGGATTCTTGATCGCTTCCTGCACAGGCACCTGGATAACCTTCACGCCATCGAAGCGTTCACGCTGCTCCACCTCGATATCGACTGCAAAGATGACGATATCAGCCTGCCGGATTTCCTTCTCCGAGAGTTCATTCTCGATACCCATTGCTCCTTGGGTCTCGACCTTGATCTGGTGACCAAGCGCCTTCGCGGTCTTCTCCAACTGCTCGGCAGCCATGTAGGTATGGGCTATGCCCGTCGGGCAAGCGGTTACGGCAACAATCTTCATACAGCCTCCTTGATAGCTACTTTTTGCTCTCTCGATTTCGACCAGGCTTTTACGAGGTTGATGGATATTGCGGTCACCAGAGTACCCGCTAAAATCGCGATCACATACGCGAGTTTCTGATCCACAACCGGCAGCACAATCGGACCGCCGTGCGGGGCATGATCACCAACCCCACCGAGCACAGCGATAACGGACGCGACCATCGAACCAGCCATAATGCACGGGATCACGCGCAGTGGATCGGCGGCAGCAAACGGAATCGCGCCTTCGGTGATTCCGATCATGCCCATTGCGAGTCCGGCGATGCCCGCCTCGCGATCCTTCTTCGCTCCAGAGTTTCTTATTCAACATCGTGGCCAGTCCCAACCCGAGCGGCGGTGTGCAGATGGCCGCGGCGCACGCGCCCATGATTGCGTAATTCCCTTCCTTGATCATGGCGGCGCCGAAGAAGAAGGCTGCTTTGTTGACCGGCCCACCCATATCGAAAGCGATCATGCCGCCCAGAATCAGCCCGAGCAGGACGGCGTTTCCAGCGCCCATGGTTTTGAGCCACTCTCCGAGAAAGACCATCAGGTTCGCAATCGGAATGCCCAGCACTTTCAACATCACGAAGCCGATCACGACCGACGAGAGAATCGGGATAATCAGGATCGGCATGATTGGACGGATGTATTTTGAAACCGGAAGCTTCTTCAGCAGGTGCACGACGTATCCGGCGAGCAATCCCGCCAGCAGCGCGCCCAGGAAGCCGGCCTTGACCTCACCGGAAAGATAGCCGCCGATGAAGCCAGAAACCAGTCCGGGTTTCCCGGCGATGGAATAGGCGATATAGCCCGCGAGCACCGGCAGGAGCAACGAGAAGGATGTTGCGCCGATGTCGAGAATGAACTTCAATACGGGCGATTGCGAGAAATCCGGGCCCTGTGGAGTCATCGGGGCAAAGGCGATCGCAAATGCGATCATGATGCCACCGCAGGCTATGAACGGGATGGCAAAAGAGACACCGGTCAACAAATGCCGCCGCAAGGTCTTGAGCACTTCAATCATGGATGTGCGTCCTTCCGCGAGATCAACGTATCCACTATCTCCAATCACACCAGCCGAACGGAACAGTAGACATAGAACATTTATTGGACTAATGTAACATTTGTGTCACAGGATTTCGGCGAGTCAATAGTTCGTGAACTGGAGCGCTTTCTAACCACCACATCACTGCACAAGGTGTATTTCGCCGAGGGCAGTACGGCCCCGCCCTCGCTTGCTTACGTCACGCATTTCCCAAGGCTCTCGATCCCGCTGGACGGATGTCACCGGATGGAGGTCGCGCGAAACGGACGCATCGAGACAATCAATTTGATTCGCGGTGAAGCTGTCTTTGTACCTGCTAATGGTTGGAACAAACCTGATTGGTCCTCAGCCGTTCACGTTTTGACATTTCTGTTCGGCAAGAAGCAGGCGGGTGTAAGTCTGGTGCTTCACGATGGAGGAGCGGAGACGCCGGTGGATGCGCTGAAAACCAGTATCCATGGGACCTACGACAGTTTGACCCAAGGCCTCGTGAGTGCATTGACAACTTTTGCTGCAGATCATCCAAGTGCGCCGCTGGATCGCTTGCTGACTCAGTCGCTCTTGTATTCCTGCCTGCGGTTATTAAAAGCTCCGGAACCCGGACGCGCGCGAAAAGCTCTGCGCACGCACGAAGCCATCTGCCTTTATGTGCAGGAAAACTATCAGAACTCGATTACGCGAGAATCTGTCGCGCAGCACTTCCGTCTGGCGCCTAACCACATCTCGCGCCTGTTTCGACAGGAAGGATTTATGCGCTTCAACGACTACCTCAACATGGTGCGAGTGAGCCGCGCGAAGTTCATGTTACGCAACTATCGACAGCCATTAAAGGAGGTCGCGGCCAGTTGCGGCTATCAGGAGACAGCGTACTTCTGCCGGGTGTTCAAGAAACTCAATAAGGTCACGCCGACGCAGTACAGGTCCGCCGGCGCGCCAAACTGATTCACTGAAGCTCAATCAAACGCAGCATGCTGGGTTCCGGCAGCGGTCCCTGGCGCGGCCGATCGCGGTTCGGTCCGAGCGTTTCCCAGCGCAACATGTACGGTGTTCCTCCCTCACGCTGCATCTTCACTTCCATGCCCGGGAACTTTGATTCCACCTGCTGCAGTGCCGAGGGTGTGCGCACTGGATTACGGGGCCCTTGCCCGACTATTTCGAACGTGTCTTCGTTCAAACGCCATGCGCCGGAACCGTACTTGACGTGCGAGTAATCCAGCGTGAGACCACCTTTTCCATCTGGCTTGACCGCGCCGGGGCGGATCTCGAAAATGATGGTTCCACCGCCGGAAAACTCCCAACGATAATCCCACTTGCTGGTTTGATAGATCTTCCAACGACCATCTTCGAGGCGCGCATTGTAGATCTGCGTGTTCCCCTTCTCATCGAACTTGTGATACGTGATGACCGGACGCTTCTTCGAATCGAAGCCGAGCATGGTATTCCCGTTGATGATCCCGCCGCGCGCGGGCACAGGGTCGACAGTATCGGCCGTCCCCAGGCGCATCGGAAGCGTAACAGGCTTGCCCGCTCCTGTCTCCCAATGGATAAGGTCTTTGCTGCGCGCATACGTCAAATCGTGGTTCGTCTCACATGCGGGCGTATCTCGCCAGACCCAGACCAAATGGAAGTATCCGTCAGGGCCTTTTGCAGGACCGTGGAAATAGGCATTCATTTTGTTCTGACCATCGGTCAGAGGTTGGTCGAGCAGCCTGCGCCAGGTGCGAGTCTTGTGATCGTAAACGTTGTAGATCTGATCCCCATTGCCGCTCTTACCGTCGCGATATGTGTATAGAAGTTCCTTGCTCGGCCCGCGCAGAAATCGAGGATAGGTGCACCGCGTCTCGTTGCGCCCGACCATCTCCGGAACCCGCTCAAACGTGTTGATGTCGAGCGGCTTGGCCGTCCGAAAATATACGAGCGGAACCACGTGCATGTTGCCGCTCACGTGCAGATAGCCGTCGTCATCGATAGCCATGGTGACGTAGTTGTGGCTGTCCCAAACAAGTTGCGAAGGCAGCCGCGCAAACTGCCATTTGTCTGAGGATAGACTGCGCGCGGCAATCGTCATGCGACGCTGATCATCATAGAAAGCGACGAACTGCCGCCCCGAGTGAGTGAGAAGATCGAAGCCGACCGAGTGTCCGGACCACACCGGCGCCACATCGATAACTCGCTCCGCAGCGGGAGCCAGGACTGCCACAAGTGCAGCGATTGCAAGTAAACGCATCGATATTAGTGTACGCATTAAGCAAGATAAAAACTGGTAACATTCGCAAATGGTTACGAATGCTCGTGGCGCGCTGTTCGTGCTGACGGCGCCGGATACCGAAAGTACTGAACAGCAATTCAGTCCTTGGAAGCAGATGGTCTATGCTTCCGTACCCTCCCAATTCGCACCGCGCTTTGCTTACAAGAAGAGCCTGGCGCAACCTGTAAATCCGGACGGTAGCGCGATCGTGATGCCGTATGGCACGCGCGTGACCGAAGCCATTCTGCTGCGCCATTATCCCCCGGAGGATGTTGCTGTTTGCCACCCCGACAACCTGCATTTGTTCGTCGGGCCGCGCACGCGTGCAGTTGGCGTCAGCGTTCACAACCCGATCGGCGCTGCATTCTCGACAGGCGTTTACAGTAACATTTTCGGCAGCACGGCGCGACCAATCAATGCTTACGAAACGGAACGTGTTTTTCGAAACCCAGTATTTAAGAAATTTCGACCCAAGGTGATCGCGGGTGGCGCGGGCGCCTGGCAGATCGAAAAAATGGATGAGTTTGATCGGCTCGGCGTGGACTGCGTGGTGATTGGCCGCGGTGAGTCCGTAATACTGAATCTGTTTCGCGATGCGGAGCAAGGCCGAGAACTGCCGCGAGTCGTGCGTGCGCCGGAACCGACTCCTGATCAACTGATTATTCCGAACAAGCGTTCCACCTTCGGCATTGTCGAGATGACCAGGGGCTGCGGTCGTCAGTGCGCGTTTTGTACGCCAACGCTGGAGACTCGGATTTCCGTGCCTCCAGAACAGTTAATCGAGGCCGTCAAGGCGAACGTTCGTGATGGTGGCCGCGTGATTTTTCCGGTTTCAGAGGACATCTTCATATACGGAGCAAGCGCTCCGTTCTACATTCCAAACGCGGATGCCCTGGTGAATTTCTACGAGTCGGTTGCAAACGTCAAGGGCGTGGATTATGTGCCGCTGTCACACGCGACCATTGCGCCGGCAGTCGTCAATCCAGACCTGATCCGCGAACTGTCGCGCATCCTTCTGCGCAAGAGCGTTCTGCGCAATCCTGCATCCACCGATCCCGAAAAAACCTTTGTGTCTCCGCTGATCGGGATCGAAACCGGTTCGCCACGTCTTGCTGCGCTCACGATGGCGGGCAAAGCGCTGCCCTTCGACATACGCGACTGGCAGGAAATTGTGGTGGAAGGTATAGACATCCTGAACCGCAATAATTGGTTCCCCGTCTGTACTTTTATTGTTGGCCTGCCGGGCGAGACGGATGACGACATGAAGCAGTCGTTGGATCTATTGCACCGACTGCGCAAGAACAAAATTTTGTACGTGCCTTCAATTTTCACGCCGCTTGATGATACTCGCATGGCTGCGGGGCATGCCTTGAAATCACGCGAACTGACCAAACTGCAATGGGAATTCATCCTGACAGCCTGGCGTCAGAGTCTGGATTTTGCGGTGGTCCGCAAGCGCTCCAATCTCGCCTGGAAAGTTGGAATGTACGCCTTCTATTACGGGCGCGGGCGTTGGATGCACGGCCCGCAATTTAAATATCCGGCGATGCGCTTCGCCGGAGTCCCAGAAGAGAAGCTTGCGCCACACCTTTATCTCAACTGGGACAGCAATGGAAACGGCAATGGCGCCGTGCGCAAACCGAGATTAGTCGCCAAACATGCGAACGTGAGTTTAGAGCAACTCATCCGCAAGCAGGAGCAGCAGCCCTTCAGTATTTTTTGAAAGCCTCAGGCTTTCGGAGTCACGCCGAGCACGATATCAAAGCGCGCCGCTAGTTCGCCGACTCGGGATCCGGGAATCGGCGTGAACGGCACGATGACCGATTCACGTGCTTTTGCATCGGAGATTGCGCGCAGCACGAAATCTTTTTCGTTGCCGGGATCACCTTTGACGTAGCACTGTGTGGTGAACTTCTCACGGCCCGAATGCTTCACGGCGAAATGAATGTGAGGCGTGCGCATGGGGTAAGCGACGGGCTTGATGGTCCGGAAGACGTACTCGCCTTTTGACCCCGTAAGGAATCGCCCGAAGCCCTGAAAATTCTTGTCGGACTTGGCGCGGTTATCGCTACCGCTATGCAGGTACGCACCATTCTTATCCACCTGCCAGATCTCGACTAACGCGTTACGAACCGGTTCGCCGCGTTTATCGAGAATGCGCCCGCTGAGCCAGGTAATCTCGCCCACCGCAGGAGTGAGTGAGTCGTTGACGACGATTAGGTCGTTGTCTGTATCGAGCGGCAATTTGTCAGGGTAGAAAGGGCCCTCGGTCTGGCTGGGCGTGAGTGTGAGTTCTTCGGCGAACGCGCCGGGAACCGAATAGAGAAGCGCACCCGCGCCGAGGCGGGCTAAAAATTGTCGTCGATTGGACAATGGATTACCTCTTTCCCAGGAGGATTGACTGATAACTTTTGTACGGCAAACGAGCGTCAGTGTCAAGCAGGGCCAGACGTTTTGTTAGAAACTTACTGTATGTCAAACAAGGTGCGGTGGGGTGTTCTTGGAGTCGCGAAGATCGCGGTGGTGAAGGTGATACCCGCGATGCAGAAGGGTCAATGGTCTGAGATCACGGCGATTGCATCGCGTGACGAAGAGAAAGCCAGGAAGGCTGCTGCTGATTTAGGAATTCCAGAAGCCTACGGATCTTATGAGGCATTACTTGCCGATCCGAATGTGGATGCGATTTACAATCCGCTGCCGAATCACATGCACGTAGCGTGGTCAATCAAGGCCGCCGAGGCCGGCAAGCACGTACTCTGCGAGAAACCAATCGCGATGAACGTGGAGGAGTGCCGGTTGCTCATCGACGCAAGAGATCGCACCGGCGTAAAGATCGGTGAGGCCTTCATGGTCCGCACGCACCCACAATGGCTGCGCGCGAGAGAGATAGTCAGGTCCGGTGAGATCGGTGATCTGCGCGCGATCATGACCAACTTCAGCTATTCGAATCGCGATCCGAAAAATATCCGCAACATCCCCGCGTACGGCGGCGGCGCACTGATGGATATTGGTTGCTATCCAATTACCACTTCACGATTTCTATTCGATGAAGAGCCGAAGCGTGTTCAGTCGTTGATCGAGCTGGACCCCGAAATGGGCACGGATCGGTTGAGTTCAGCGATTCTCGATTTTCCATCCGGACAAGCCGTATTCACTTGCGCCACCCAGCTGGTGCCGTATCAGCGAACGCAGATTTTGGGAACACGCGGGCGTATCGAAATCGCGGTTCCTTTCAATGCGCCACCCGACCGCGCGTGCGAACTGTATGTCGACGACGGCTCGGATTTGTTCGCCGGCAGCGCCAGAAAAGAAGAGTTCCCTGTTTGTGATCAATACACGATTCAGGGCGATTGCTTCTCGCGGGCAATTCTCGACAACTCAGAAGTACCCGTCACACTGGAAAACGCAATCGCCAACATGGCCGTAATCGATGCACTGTTCCGTTCGGGTCAGACCGGAAAGTGGGAAGTGCCAGCAGTCTAGCTGCCAGGCCGCAGTGTCCCTGCCGCGCGCATCCACTCTTCAACGCGCTTCGGCCACGAGGAGACGGTTGCTTCGCTGGGACGCAATCCGTAACCATGTCCACCCGTGGGATACAGGTGCATCGATGCCGGCACCTTCGCATTCTTCAAGGCGATGAAGTAGGAGACAGTACCGTCGATGAACGACTTGTCATCCTCAGCCTGGATCAATATCGTGGGCGGCGTGTTCGCCGTAACGGGCAGTTCCGGAGCGATCTTGAAATTCTGTTCTTTCGCCGCGAGATACGCCGGATACACCAGCACCGTGAAGTCGGGACGGCAACTGAGTGCGTCCGCGGCATCGACCGTATCGTACGTGCGCTTTTCATAATTGGTGCTGATAGCTGCCGCAAGATGGCCGCCCGCGGAGAATCCAAGGACGCCGATACGTTTCGGATCAAGCTTCCATTCCTCCGCTCGCTGCCGCACCATGCCAACGGCGCGCTGCGCATCCTGCAGGGCCGCTGTGTGCTTCTCCAGGCCCTTGCGTGCCGGCACACGATATTTCACGAGGATACCCGTGACACCGATGGAATTGAGCCACTCACAAATTTCTGAACCCTCCAGGTCGTAGGCAAGAATGCTGTAGCCACCACCGGGGAAGACCAGCACAGAAGCGCCGGTGTCCTTATCTTTCGGCGCGCGAAAAATCGTCATCGTCGGAGTGCTGACATTACCGATCCGCATTACTCGCTTGCCGAGCTTTGGAGGAGCATCCGGCTTCGTCGTATCGACTTCTTCGCCAATATCCCCCTTCTCACCTGGCGCGGTTTTTGGCCAGAGCGCAATCGGGTTAGAAGCGGCGAGCGCAATGGTGGCAGTCGCAATCATAATCAGGATAGTTTTTCTCATCGAATTTATCAGCATACACCCGCTGGAATAAAGTAGGAGTATGTTGAAACTCTTGCTGCTGATACTGATGGTCGGCGTGCCGCTTCTGGCCGAGGAGGCTCCCCAGACTATTATCCTTGTTCGTCATGCGGAACGCGCAGGTGGCATGAGTCCGGATGTCGGGATCAGCGAGGCAGGACAGCAGCGCGCGGAGATGCTCGCGACGATGTTGGCCGATGCCGGCGTAAGAGCAATCTACACTTCCGAAGTGGCTCGGACGCAGCAAACCGCCCAACCACTCGCGAAAAAGCTTCAGCTCAAGCCTGTGGTGATTCCCGCGAAGGATGTGGATGGGCTGATTAAGCGGTTGCGCGCGGGATCGGGCACAGGCGCAACGCTCGTCGTTGGCCATTCAAACACAGTACCCGATATCATACGGCGACTGGGAGCCGGGACCCTGCCGCCGATAGCCGACACGGAATACGATCGACTCTTCATAGTGACACTGACGGGTCCGCAACAAGCCACAGTGCTGACGCTGCATTATCCCGTGCGCTGAAGCCGCTAGCGATTTACGAACCGCATTGCGTCTTTTGAATAACGCAGACCAGCTGCGACGCCCTTGGGCGCAAGTTTATCGATGCGCTCGAGGTCGGCCTGCGTGATCTGGATTTCCGCTGCGCGCGCGTTCTCTTCGAGATATTTGCGGCGCTTGGTTCCTGGAATCGGAGCGATGTCTTCGCCCTGCGCCAGCACCCACGCCAGCGCAAGTTGCGAAGCGGTGCAGCCCTTCTCACGCGCCATCTGCTCGATGCTGTTTACTAGCTCCAGGTTCTTGTTAAAGTTCTCACCCTGGAAGCGCGGAGAGAATCTGCGGTAGTCGTCCTCTGCCAAGTCTTCAAAACGCTTGATCTGACCGGCGAGAAAGCCGCGTCCTAACGGACTATACGGAACGAACCCAATTCCGAGTTCGCGTACGGCAGGAAGAATTTCGTCCTCTGGGTCACGGCTCCACAATGAATATTCAGTTTGCAGCGCGGTAATCGGATGAACCTTGTGGGCGCGACGGATTGTAGCCGGTGACGCTTCCGACAAGCCTAAATACCGAACTTTACCGGCACGGACCAGATCCGCCATTGCGCCGACCGTTTCTTCGATCGGCACCTCCGCATCGACGCGGTGCTGGTAATAGAGATCGATAGTCTCGATTCCAAGCCGCCGAAGGCTGCCTTCGCACGATGAGCGCACATAATCCGGTCTGCCACTCACGCCGCGGAAGTTCGCATCCTCACTTCGAATGATGCCGAACTTTGTTGCTATGACGAATTCATTGCGCCGGCCCGCAATAGCCCTGCCAACCAGTTCCTCATTTTTGTGCGGACCGTACATGTCCGCGGTATCCAGAAAATTGATGCCGAGTTCCAGTGCGCGATGTATGGTGGCGATCGATTCCTGATCATCGCGCCCGGCGTAGAAATCCGACATCCCCATGCACCCGAGCCCGAGTTCCGAAACTTCAAGGCCCTGTGTTCCGAGTCTGCGTCTTTTCATCAAAACCTCCGCTGATAATCCAAATTTACACCTTGAGAAATGCACGTGCGTATTGGACGGGGACCGCATCAGCACCGGCGTGCAAGGGCCAATACGGATTGCGCAGAAAGGCGCGCGCCAGCAGCACGATGTCCGCACGACCCTCCGCCAGAATCTGTTCCGCTCGTGCGTATTCGGTGATTAGTCCGACGGCTGCCGTCAGCACTTCGGCTTCGTTTCGGATCCGGTCGGCAAACTGAACCTGATAGCCCGGCGTCAGTGGGATTCTCACATGCGGCACCAGAGCGCCTGACGAGCAATCCACGAGGTCGACACCCGTCTTTTTCAGCTCCGCAGCCAGCCTGACGGACTGATCTATGTCCCAGCCGCCCTCGGCCCAGTCTGTCGCGGAGATGCGAACAAAGAGCGGCAAACGATCCGGCCAGACTGCGCGCACAGCCACCACAGTTTCCAGCAACATCCGGATTCGATTCTCGAAAGAGCCGCCGTATTCGTCAGTTCTGCGGTTGGACAATGGCGAGAGGAATTCGTGCAGCAGGTATCCGTGCGCGGCGTGAATTTCGATCACATCGAAACCCGCGCAGAGCGCTCGTTGTGCGGCCGCCGCGAAAGCGGCAACAATGCTCCGAATATCATCAACCCTTAGGTCAGACGGAACTGGATCGCCGGCGTTGAAAGGAATCGCACTCGGAGCGACAGTCTGCCAGCCGCCCGGTTCATTGGGCGCAATCGCCGCACCACCTTGCCATGGCGGACTTGTACTGGCTTTTCGTCCCGCATGCGCCAACTGGATTCCGGGCACCGCGCCTTGACTCCGCATGAAGGCAGCAATGCGCGCCAGCATCGGGGTGTGCTCGTCTTTCCAGATACCGAGGTCGGCCGCGGTGATTCGTCCGCGCGCTTCTACAGCACTTGCCTCAGCAATCACGAGGCCGGCACCACCCACTGCGCGACTGCCCAAGTGGACTAAATGCCAGTCTGTCGCGAAGCCATCTTCGCTGGAGTATTGGCACATTGGTGAAACTCCGATTCGATTACGAAAACTCACGTCACGAATTTGAAAGGGGGAGAGCAGTGTGGGGTATGAAGAAGTGTCGTGTGCCATAATCCAGTATCCAACGCATGATGCAGATCACTCCATTCCGACCTTCCGAACTTACGCGGATCATGGAGATCGAATACGCGACGTTTCCGGAAGACGCCTACTCGAGAAAGATGTTTCTCGATCTGCATCGGGACTATCCCGAGTTATTTCTGGTCGCAAGGCACGCAGGCCGCGTAGCGGGATATATGGTTACAAGCACCTCTGCGCGTAAAGCCGAGATCGTCTCTATTGCGGTCGATCCACATAGCCAAAAGCATGGGATCGGTACAGCGCTTATGACTTACACGATCAGGCGATTGAAGAGGATGCATGTGCACCGGCTGGAACTGGCGGTCAGATCCACTAATGCCGCAGCGATTCGCTTTTATCGCAACTTCGGTTTCGATCCAATCAAAACGGTTCCGGAATACTACGAGGATGGCGGCGATGCGATTTGGATGCGAAAGCATCTGTAGTGCGCTTAATCAGGTAACATAAGCCCAACATGGGATTCTTCTTTTCGCTCTGCGCAGCTTTGCTATGTCTGCTTCCAATGGGGTTGACTGGCCAGACAGAGTGGCCGGCGCAATCACAGCAGTTGCTGAATCGTGCGCGGGCGACAAGCGCGCAGCGCGTGCAGTACGCGCTCGATCAGGGCGCCAGTCTGTACCCGACCAGCGATGGACGCAGCTTCTACCTGGTCTGGTATCCGAAAGACGTTCCGCAGCGAAATCACCCGCTGATTGTTTCCCTGCACGGCAGCACGAGCTGGGCTTTCGACGAATTCTTTCTCTGGCGTCAGCAGGCTGAAGATTACGGTTACGGATTTGTGTCGCTGCAATGGTGACAATGTTCTGCGGCGGCACGGATCCGACACCGGATCGCGACGGCTGCCCCGCGATGCAGCGAACTTCGAAGTGGGTGAAAGCGTATGGCGGTGTCACGACGGTGCTGATTCAGGACGGCAATTCCGGTCATGGAGGTTTCCATCAGGATGCGCGGTGCGCGTTTATTTCTGTTTACGAGCCTGGATGGACGCACATTTGTGCCGGCACCGAACGCGCCAATTGAAGCGGCCCAACTCGCGCCGGGCAACATGGGACTGTTTGATCCGACGCTGGTGCAACTGCCCGATGGACGCATTTTCATGTACGTCACTGCGGGCAACAGTCCAAGCGGCGGAGGCCAGCGGGTGGTGCGGGCCGAACTCGTCGCTGTGCAGCCAACCACAGTTCGTAATGCTGCCAGCTTTCAGAACGGGATAGCACCCGGATCAATCGTCTCAATTTTCGGGAACAACCTCGCGACTGCCACGGATGCGGCAACGCGTTTTCCGCTACCGCTGGAGTTGGCCGGTGCATCGGTGCGCATAAACGGCATCGCGGCACCACTTCTCTACGCGAGCCCTGGCCAGATCAACGCGCAAGTGCCGTATGAATTGAAAACCGGGAGCGCCTTTCAGGTCCCCCACCGCCGCACAAAGCCAACCGCTTTCCAGGACCGCACTGCCCACCTCCGCTGCCATTGGCGGCAAGGACGCGACCATTCAATACTCGGGGCTGACCCCGGGTTACGCCGGCCTGGCACAGATGAATTTAGTCGTTCCAGACCTGCCGGCAGGTGAGGCATCGGTGCAGATTATGGTCGGCGGATCGGTGAGCAATTCCCTCACTGTTTCGGTTACGAAAACAAAGTAACCCCTTCATCGTGTAAAATCGCAGAAGGGGCCGCGGAATTTGATTTTATGAGCGGTGTAGCAGCACGTCCTTCCTTTCGTTACTACCATTGGTGGGTTTCGGGTAAGCCGATCTCTGTCCAATTGGCGTCCACTGTAATTTCCGGCCTCGCGGTATTAAAACAGGAAAGCGCCGGGCATGGCGGCCTGTTGCTTGGACGCATGGTTTACCGAAAGCGTGGCGCTGAGTGCGAAGTTATCGTTGATGGCTACGAGCCGCTCCCGTGCACTTTCCGCAGATTGAGCGAAGAGCTGTTCAGTGAGCCGGATCGCGTGGTCTGGGAGCAGGCGCTTGCCCGTCAACTAAAACCTGGTGCCGATGGCTTGGCCGTGGTCGGCTACTATCGAAATCATCGCGATCCGGACCTATGGTTGTCCGCATGGGATCTCGCCCTGATTCGCCGCTACTTTCCGAAGCGGGAAGATATAGTCCTGTTGATTCATTCGGAACCGGACAGCCCACCTTACGGCGGGTTTTTCTTCAAAGAGGGACAGGAGCCGCGTTCCGGCAGCACTTACTTGCGCTTTCCTCTGAACGCTCAGAAACTGGTCCTGGAAACCCCGCTGAGTCTGGCTGCGCCGCCGGTCGATATTCCGCAACCCGCGACGCCTGAATTGCGAATCAAAAGGAAGCGTAGCTATCGCTGGACGCTGGTTCCTATCTCAGCACTCGCACTGTCGGCGGCATTCTATCTCGGCTACAAAATGCAGCGCCCCGTGCCACCAAGCGTCGCTGAATCGTCACCAGAATTGCGAATACAAAGCGAGCCAACGGGCCTGCGGGTGATCTGGAATCAGAATTCCAAAGCGGTCCAGCAGGCCGAGCGTGGAGTTTTTGAGGTGATAGATGGCACGCATAAGGAAGAGATCACCCTCGACGCAAAAGAGATTGCATTTGGTTCGCTGGCGTACACGCCGAGAAACAGCGACGTCAAATTTACTTTGACGCTCAACGGACGCTCAGGTGAATTGCTGCGAGCCTCAGTGAGGGCACTGGTCCCACCTTCGAAAACTGTCGCGAAGCCACTCGCGTTACAAACCCTTCTGGATGCGGCCGCCAAACCGGTCACGATTCCGAGAAAATTCGAAGGGCTGACTAGATCGGCACCCGCGCCCAAGCCCGAATTGATTGTCGAGCCGCCTCCGTTGGTTTCGCGATCGGCCCCAACCCCGGCAATCCAGCCAAGGCTGGAGCCGCTGCCACCTCCGCCCGAGCCAGTCAAGGAGCCTCAGGCGGCCAAGGCTCCCGTTCCCGCTTCTGCCACAACGAAAGTCGAACCACCACGCCCGGTCCCTGTTGCAGTCACCACGCCAGCAATTGCGATCCGACGGGTGCTCCCGGCGCGGCCCGCGCAGCTGCAGATCTTGCTTTCGCACCTGAGTCCGGAAGAGGCCAATGTTGGTGTCAAGGTGTATATCGATGCGCAGGGCAAGGTTACCCGAGCGGAGCCGTTACCGCAACGCAAAGGTACCAGCGCATCGAACTACCTGGGCCGGCTGGCAGCTGATGCCGCCAGCATGTGGCGCTTCCAGCCGGCCACGATCGACAAGCGCCCAGTGCCCAGCGAGAACGTGGTGTATTTCAATTTCCGCTCGCGTTGATTCCGCGAGTTACGATAAGGTCATCAACAAAACGCTTCGAAACATTTCGGTGTTACTGTTTGGGCTGTGCGCCCTGCTATCGGCGCAGCATCCTGTTCCGGGCAAGATTGCCGATGCTGTACCCTGCACCGCATCCCCGGGCAAATCGTACGCGCTCTATCTGCCTTCAAACTACACGGCGGATCAAAGCTGGCCCATCCTCTACTGCCTGGATCCCGGCGGACGCGGCAGAGTTCCGGTGGAACGTTTTGCCAAAGCGGCGGAGGCGGAGGGCTGGATTGTGGCCGGCTCCAACGATTCACGCAACGGGCCACCAGACCCAATTCGAGAGGCCATTTCGGCCATGACCCAAGATACGTACGCGCGCTTTCGCATCGATCAGAAACGCGTTTACGCCGCCGGTCATTCGGGCGGTTCGCGGGTGGCGCTTGGTTGGGCGAGTGCCGCGCCGATCGCTGGTGTAGTCGCATGTGGTGCGGGACCAGGCCAGTCGGATTCGGGGCGCTCCATAAAGTTCCTGATCTACGCTGTCGCCGGTGTGGACGATTTTAATTACCACGAATTGCATAACCTCAGTCTCGATATGGCGAAGCGCAACCTACCACACCGGTTCGCGGATTTTCCTGGTGGACACGAGTGGCTGCCGGAATCATTGACACTCGAGGCCTTGCAGTTTTTCTCAGGACGCGTGCCCTCAAAATCAGCAGTTGCGTCAAAAACCCAAAGCCGCGAGTTTGAGAACTTCCGGCGGATGTCTGGACAACTTCTTTCCGCCGAAGAGCGAGACGCGCGCAGGTTGGCGCAGGATTTGTTGAAGCAGGCCGCGCAGCCGGAGGATTCGTCTCAGCGGCGTGTTGCGCGACGAGTGATCGGAAGCGCGTTCATCGGATCGATGGAGAAGGCTCGCGAACAGATGCGCCGCAAAGATTATACGGGCGCCGCCCAGACATGGGAGACAGCAGTTATGGTGCGGCCTGAAGCTGCTGGCGGCTGGTACTCTCTGGCGGTGGCGTCGGCAGCCGCCCGTAACCGCAAGCGTGCGCTGGAGGCGTTCGATCAGGCAGTCCGAAACGGCTTTACTGATTGGGCCCGCGCCGAGGCGGAACCGCTGCTGGCAGGCATTCGTAGCGATTCACGCTACCAGGCTTTACGGAGCGCGAAAGTGAAACCATAATCGCGGTTTGCTATTTCACGCGCCTAAGTTTCGTCTCAGAATAGACTGCGAACTCCTTGGCTGGCGCTGCTAGATAAAACGTTTCCACAAACTCTTCCGATGAGACGAATCGATACGATTCTTTAGCCCGCCAACCCTGAGGAATGTTCTCGATTCGATTGGTGACGAACTCCAGTGACTTACCGTCCTCACTGATGGAGTCGAGCGTGTACTCGTTTACGAACCCCTCTATATGGAACTGTCTTAAAATGATTTTCTTTAGTGCCCGGTCGTAGCTAAACATCCCAAAATCTTCGTGGATTTCAGATTTGCCTCCCGCTGTCTTGGGCTCCCACACAGACTTGTTGCGCACCGATAAATAGCGTCCGTTCATGTCGAAGCGGTACTCACGTGTGCTGACGCCCTTTCCGGGCTCTCCGGCGGCCTTGCCTTCCCACTTTCCCTCCAGGACTCGCAAAATCGCAAGGGGATCGGATTGGGCGCTGGAGGTTGCAGCGAGTGTGATCGCGATTGCAAATACACTGGCGAGCTTCATTTGGTTAGTCAATTCAGGATTGTAGCTCTAAGCCATCCGAGTTGCATCTCGCTGGCCATGCTGAAGCTGTAAAAACTGACGCCGTTCAATGCTGCCGATTCGATAATGCCGAGCCTGCGCTGGACATCCTGTTCTGAAGCGCAGTCTGGCGCATGGAAAACAAAACCGGCGTTTACCGGCAGGGGGCGCTCGACAAGCAAGCTGAGTTGCTGTTCCATTGTTTCCGCGGACGCGCCGAAAAACGTCACGGTTGCGACATCCACATACGGCGCGATCTGCCGTAGTCCGAGTGCGGTCTTGCCACCGTGGAACGCAGGATCAGTCGATACTCGCAAATTAACTTTCGTATTGCCCACGGCATGTCGCAGTCTGGCAAGCAGATCGAGCAAAGTTCTGCGGCGTGCGGCAGCCACGATTTCCCAATCGACCGGTAACCCCGCTCGAACGCCTGCTTTCACCTGCTCGCGCAGTGCCTCGGATTCGGGGCCAATGGCGCTTCGGCAGTGTCTACAGAAGCAAAGCGAAAGCAACGAAATCGCATCTTTGTTCAATGCAATGGCGCGCTTGTCGTGCAGCGATTGATGCTCGTAGCCCATGTAGCTGAGAGCTTCGATGTCGAGCCCGGCAATGCCATCGAGCGCAGCGATTTCCGCGCAGAGCGTAAGAATGTACGCCTGCACGTCAGGGTTGGACGGACACAGTGCATAGCTGTAACGATCGCCGAAGGCATTCTCGATACAGCAGTCCGGGGCGAGCGTTCCCAGATGATCGTTGTGGCACAAGACCGTCCAGGCCCACACGGGGAAATTGCGTCGCTTGGCCGCTGCAAGAAACGGCGGAACGAGATCTGCCAATTTGTTGACAACCGGTTTGAGACGTTGGGTTGAGTAGCGCGCCGGGTCGGCAGGAAAATACACAGCGCCGGGATGTTGTTCAAACACGAATCTGGAAGGATGGCGAGGCAGAATCATGCGGCCGCCATGGTAGCTCAGACCCAGGCTGCAGGCGGTCAGGCCCAGACCCTGCAACTCGTCGAGCACAGCATCGGGTTCGCGGCTTTCCAGATCCCACGGGCAAATCCAAATAGAGCGCGTCACCGCTGTTCGTCCTTGAGATCAGAGAGGTCCAGCAGGGCTGCGTCGCGTCCACCGTTGACGGTGAGGAAGGTTCCCGTGATCCAACACGCGTCTTCTGATGCGAGAAACAGAATGGCTTTGGCGATGTCCTCCGGCTTTCCCAGACGTCCCATGGGAAACGTCGATAGAACACGCCGGCGCGCTTCCGCCGGATCGCGGAAGGATTTAAAGTACGGCTCCGTCCGCACAGATTCAATCTGTCCCGGTATGATACCGTTCACGCGCACATGTGGAGCATATTCAACTGCGAGTGAACGCGTCAAGGCAATCAATCCGCCCTTTGCCGCTGAATACGGAAACGAAGACTTACTGCTCTTCAGCCCTTGGGCGGAAGCGATGGTGACGATGCTCGCGGATCCTGCGGCGCGCAGCAATGGATGAGCTTCACGAGCGCACAGCCATGCTGATTTCAGGTTTACGGCGATGCACTCTTCCCACTCTGCTTCGTTGGCTGACAACGTGGTGCTCGAGTATAGCCGGCCCGCGTTAGCAACCAGCACATCCAGTCTGCCGAAGCGCTGGGCCACGTCTTGAAACAGCGCGTTGATATGCTGCGGGTCCGCGACGTTGACCGGTGGATCTGAGAGCAGGTCGGCCACAATGACCTGAGCGCCTTCGCATCGGAACGCTTCGACTGTCGCCAACCCGATGCCGCGCGCGCCGCCTGTGACTACCACCACCTTACCGTCAAATCTCATGCCTAAGCTCCACTCGCCCCAACAGAAAAATCAGCGACACGCATGCCAGCATAGCCAACAATCCAGCGGCCCAGAAGACCGGCGAATATCCGTGACTGTTGACCATCCAGCCCGTCGCGTACGTGAAAACGGCACCGCCAAGACTGGCTGCGGTACCAGTCAGGCCAACGGCCGTGGCCATTGCAGAAGACGGAAAAATGTCGGCATGAAGCGCAAGAATATTGGCGCTCCACATTCCGAAGCCAAAGGTAGCCAGGCAGACCCATGCGATGGCGCCGGCCGCGGAATCTGCACCGACCACCTCTATGCCGCCCAACATCGTCAGCGCGCCCACGACCATCACGCTTTTTCTCGCTAGCGTAGCGCTGTAACCACGCGCCAACAAGCGATCCGAAGCACCACCCCCTACAAGTTTGCCTATATCGACAGTAAGAAATGGGATCCAGCCGTACATGCCGATTTCAGCCAGCGAGAAGCCGCGGCCTTTGCTCAGATAATCAGGTAGCCAGAAAATGTAGAACCACCAGACCGGGGTCGCGATCATGCGCGTCAGCATAAGGCCCCACAACTGGCGCACTCCGAGTATGCGGCGCAGGCCTGCCATGTAACCGACCTTGTGCTTCTTCGCCGGGACATCCAGTTCAGCAAATGCTATGTGCCTGTCTGCCTCTGACAGCCAGGGGTGTTGCTCCGGCTTTCGGTAGATCCACAGCCACGCGAGCAGCCAGAAAAACCCGAGTGCGCCAGTGCAGACGAATGCGGCACGCCAGCCAAATCGGATGGCCAGCAGCGCTACAAGCGGAGGTGCAAGAATTGCACCCATGGCTGATCCGCCGTCGAACACTCCCATCGCAAAGGCCCTCCGGCTTTTCGGAAACCATTCCGAAATCGCCTTTGCACCAGCGGGCCAGTTTCCCGCCTCACCAAAACCGAGCAGGATTCGGAAAGCACCCAGTCCGAACGCACCTTGTACGACCGCGTGGGCAACAGCCGCAACGGACCATACTGCGACTGAAACCACGAAACCCAACCGTGTTCCGAATCGGTCGATCCAGATCCCCGAGACCACCTGGGCAAGTGTGTAAGCAAGCAGGAACAGCGTAGTGATGGTGCCGTAATCGACGCTGCTCAGACCGAGATCCTTGCGCAGCATGGGCAGTATCACCGACAGCGCCTGCCGGTCGATATAGTTGATGACCGTTGACAAGCACAGCAGCCCGAGGACAATCCAGCGCAGGCGTCCGAGTGTCATATTCTTATCCGCGCGTAAAGCTACTCTTCACGTCGCCCAGTGATGTGAGGCGAGCGGAGATGGCTTTCAGCTTATCGCGATCCACTACGATGCCGTGCCCTGGACCATCTGGAACAACCAGGCAGCCGTTTTCGAAACGAACCGGATCGACGGCAACGTCCTTGGTGTAGAGTGCGGGACCAACGGGGTCGCTGGCGTAATCGAGCCGAGGCGCGGCGAAACCCACGTGCGCCTGTGCCGCTGTAGCAACGCTCAATTCCTGAGTAGTGCCGATCAGGCATTCGAGATTCGCGGAATCCGCCAACGCGAAAAGTCGCAGCATCCCATTGATGCCGCCGGCCACAGTTATTGAGATGTTGAAGATGTTAACTGCCTTCGCGCGAATCAGCCGGATGGCATATTCAGGACTGCGAACGTGCTCGCTGACCGGGTGGTCTATCGCGCAACGCGCTTCGGCAATCAATTCGACATCGTCGCGATCGACCGGACTCTCAATGCTCTCAAACGGGAAACTCGAGAGGCGCTTATAGCAGCGCATAAAAGCTGGGAGCGTGAAGATTCCGCTTGCATCGAGCGAGGTCAGTTCGATCCTGTCCCCGTACGTGCCGCAGATTGCATCAAGCAATTCCACATCCGCATCGGTGTTTTTTCCGAAGTAGAAGCGGAATGAACGGAAGCCGGCTTCCACCTGACGCCGGACCAGGTCGTTCCGATCCTCGACATCGTCACGGCTCTTCATGCGGAAAATCGGATAACAGATCGGTACGCTGTGGCGGCGTTTTCCGCCGAGCAGATCGCTCAGCGAGATGCCCAGAATGCGGGCCTTCAGGTCGTGCATCGCGATGCTGATTCCAGCGCGCACCAAACAGGCCTTTCCGTGGAATCGCGTACCTGGATAATTCTGCAGCATCAGGTCGTCGGTGGTGTTGATGTCCATCGCATCACGCCCGATGAGCAGGGCTTTCAGGCAGCACTCGAGGTCCGCCACGTCCGGCATCATCGCGGGCAGGTGTGACACATCGGACACCTCACCCCACCCGACAGTTCCATCGTTCGCGACCAACTCAATCAACACATGCTGACTGGGCTCTCCATAAAGTCGCGGCGTGGTCACCGGATGCAATTTCAGATCTTGAATTGTGATGTCTGCTTTCACTGCTTTGTTCCTTTTTCGGATCGCTCTACCAGTTGCTGCGTCAGTTGAGCTGCGCGGGCGAGGTTCATCTTCCGATCGCCGCGATACCACTCCTGCCATTTGCCGCGCGATGCCATCGCCTGGCCAGTGCGAATCTCACCAATCGCTAATAATCCGGCGCGCGCCTGGATAAGCACTTCTGCGCGGTCGTGATTGCGTTCAGCGAGCGTCGCGAGTGCGCCTGTTTCCAGCCAGCGCAGGATGCCGATCATGATTGTTTGCTGGGCGATCAGGTTGTTCTCGAAAAACGTGCGCTCCTCCGCGGTCATACTGGACGCGGCCTGCTGCGCCAGAGTCCGACTCTTCACCATCGCGCTCATTTGCTTGCGAACTTGAGCCAGCAGGGTCGGGACGTCATTGATGCCCGGACGTACCAGATCCGGCATGAGCCGCTGGAAAGCACCTGCTTCAAAACCCGGCGTGCTTGCTTTTGTCGGCGCGGACTTCGGAGGATTCAGCAGTTTTCCGTATAAGCCCTCACCATCATGCAGCGCCAGACCATCGAGCAGTATTGGTGAACTGCCTGCTGCATTCAACACGTATGCGGCGAAGAATTCTTCGTAGGCGCGCCGGGCGACTTCCGCTCCACGACCGAAACGCGTACGGCACCACTCGGACAAATAGCGCTCCGGTTCAAAACCGTTGAAATCCCGCAACATGTTTGCCGATGCGTCTAAACCGAGCGCGAACTCCCTAACGTTAGAGACGTTGAGAATGGCGTACCACGTATCGCCCTTGTGGACGGCAGCAGCAAACATTTCATGCGTCTTGCGTGGCGGGACTGCCTGGGCAAGGTGCGGTCCGCTGCCCCACAACGCATGGTGATAATACACGCCGTAGTGTCGACCAGGCTCACGCTTTGTTTCGAAGAAGTCACTCTGCCAGCGCCAACCCGGAGTGTTGTCAGCAAAGATAATCCCGACACCCGGTGGGAACTTCAGATGGCCTTGCTTGTTTAGCAGCGCGCCTTCCATCCAAAGCGTCGTGGTCATTGGCGGATTCGGGCGCTTGTCGACGGACCTCACGATCTTCGCCTGCATCTCCAGCGCATCGGAAATCATCTTGCCGCGACCCTCATCCGTCGTGGGCGCCTGCGCGTCATGCGCCCAGACGGGCCTGTCGCCGATGCCGCGCAAACCCGTTTGCCAGATTACGTTCGGATGGTGCGCCCAGCGTGCGGCGTAATGTGTCCAGATCTCCTGGAAGGCGTCGCGCTGGCCAATGAACGAATACGGCATCTCGCGCCCTTTTGATTTCCAGAAGTTTTTGAACGCGAAGCCGCTCACGCCCATCGGTTCCACGTGGTGCATTGAGATGAACAAACCGCGCCGCGTAGCCGCACGAATCATGCGCTCTTCGTTGGGATTTTCAATGTCCGTAAACGATGCTGGAATAACCAGATTATGTTGCAGCCGCAACATCGCTTCGAACACATACTCGAGCACCTCAGGCGCGGTTACCTGATGATAGAAAGGGTAGTCAATATCACGCTTACCACCGCCATCCTTCCACTCGGTCAGCAAGTCCTCATCATTGATAAACCAGCCACGGTATCGAAAGGTGGGTTCCCTGCCCTCTATGCTGACGCTGTCCCAGGCCAGTGTGTTACGCTTTGTGGGCTCGCGGTCAGTCCAGAAATATAACGGATCCACGTCTAGGTAGCGCTCAATGAATGCGTAGATACCGAACATGGTTCCACGTTCATCGCTGCCGGAAATCCGCAGCAGTTCCGGACTGCTGGTGACAACCCGGTAGCTCTCCCATTTCCCGTTCGGCACCGTCTCGATAATCAGGCAAGGCTTGCCGCACTTCTCCATGCGGTCAACAACGCGCAGGGTCTTCCCCGTGATTTTGCGGACGTCGCTCGTGAAGTCGGCCACCGCCAAACGGACGGCTTGTGTCGCGTCAGTCGAGACAACGATGGCGGCCGTGCGCTGCGGGGTCACTAGTTCATAGCGACCCCACAGCGGAAGTGCCAGCGCGAAAATGAGTTTAGGTAGCTTCATCAATTACATTCGCGGTTCTGATTACCACAACAATTTCAGGCCGAACTGCGCCTGACGTGCGAAGGTGTTGGTGCTGGTGATACGTCCGAAATTCGAGCCGCCGAAGGTACCATCCGGTGAGGCGTACTCGGGATGATTCGCCGCGTTGAACACCTCGGCACGGAACTGGAGTTTCAACTTCTCCGTCAGGCGGGTGTTCTTGTACATGGAAAAGTCCCAGTTGTTCTTGCCTGGGCTGCGCACGTCCGGCAACCGACCAAGGCCGTTGTATTCGAGAGTCTCTCGTTGCCGGAAGGCGGAGGTGTCGAACCACTTTCCGGGAGACGGATCGTCCAACTTAGCGCTCTTGCCAACGCTCTCAGCGCCACTGATATCGATGGGGATTCCGCTTTGCGCCGAATAGATCACATTGAGCTGATAACCTTCCAGCAGGCGCGCCAGCAATCCCCGGCTCGAAGCCAGATATTTGCGTCCGGGACCGAACGGCAACTCGTAGATAGTGCTGGCCACAAAGCGGTTCGGCACATCAAACGACGCGAGGCGCTTAAACATCTGCGTGTCCTGTGCGTTCTGGAAGCCCACTTTGTCGATCTGCTTGGCGAAGGAGTGAGACGCCTGGAAGGATAGTCCGTTGCTGAAACGCTTGTTAAGCTTGACCTGGAGCGCATCGTAACGGCTTACCCCGATACTCTCGTCCTGATCGGTAAGTCCGGTGAACTGTGGGTATGCGCGGCTCAGTTGCGCGCGTGTGAGCGTGGCCACGGATAGCGGCCCAGTTGCCACCAATCCACGAAACGGGTTTGGAAAAGTGTCGTTCAGGATGTTGCGACCGCTACTGAGATATGTAGCGCGTGCGTTGTCGTTGATCGCTTTAGGCACAGCATTCAGGTCAATTCCCACCGGAACCTGGCCGGTCGTCGATCCGACGTAAGCGGCCTCAAAAAGCAGGTTGGTCGTCAACTGCCGTTGAATGCTGAATTGATACTGCCAGGTGGTAGGATTCTTTCTCTGTGTGTTGACGTAGCTGATGCCCTGGCCAACGAAGGTCAGCAAGCCATCCGCCGCGCCGGGCGCGGCCTGAATCCCGCCGGGGAAAGGATTCGAAAGCGTATCGGTGGGCGTGAGTCCGCCGTCGATGGTGGCAATCATCGTCGTGCTTGTGGAGAAGCCCTGGCGTTGCTCACCGTACTGCGTGGTGGCACCGAAGAAGCGTCCGATACCGCCGCGCAGCACGGTCTTCTGATTCAGCGAATAGGCAGCGCCGAGGCGCGGACCGATATTATCCTTATCGAGATCCGTCATCCCTCTGGGAACGCCATTTACTCCGGCGAAAAGCAAGCCGCCGCGTACGTTGAACTGCGCCGCCGGAATTTCCGGAATCGGGCTCAGCGCGTAGTTGGCCTTGGCCCTCGCAGCTAGCGGGCTGTCGATCGAAAAATCATAGCCCCTGTTGAGCCGGTTGTAGCGTTCCTGGTAAGGGCCTTCGATTTCATAGCGCAGTCCGATATTCAGGGTAAGTTTTCCGTTGACACGGATATCGTCCTGGATGTGGAATCCGTAATATGTTCCTGTGTCAGCGGGGGCGGCGGTGTAACCAACGTTGCCGGAGGCCGCGGTTCCGAGCAGGAAAGAGGCAAGTCCGCTGCCGGCAGTTGTGCTGGCGGTCTGCGGGTTAGGTCCGCGCGTGAAGTTCGAGTTGAAGCTGTAGGCCCCCGCAGAGCTGGAGTTGTAGCTTGCGTTGTTAGAATGGATCAGTCGTCCATCTGCCCCAAAGCGCAGCAAATGCCGTCCCATGTTCTTTGTCACACCCGTGCGCAGGGAATGAGTATCCTCCGATGCCAATACCTGCTTATTGGATGTACTCAGCGAAGTGTAGCCGCCGATGGTCATCGAGGGTATCGCGGACACCGTTAACTGCCTAACCAGCGATGAAGGAAATCCTAGCGAACTCATGTCCTGGCCGAGGTTGTAGGAGGCCTGATGCTGCGAATAGCGGCTAAAACCATAGCGAAAGTTGAGGACGGTCGTGGGACTCAAAGTGATCGTATCGTCAAAAGCCGCGCCCGGAGTGTAGCGGTCCTCACCATCGCCCGTCACTTCGTTCTTGAACGCGCCCGCGCGCCCCACTTTGAAGTGCCGCCAGTTATAGCGGCCAAAAATTGAGTGACGGTCTGAGAAGCGGTGATCGATCTTGACGACGTATCCGTTGTCGAGCACTGGATCACGGAATGAGCTCAGGTAGTTGTTCGCGCCGGTGATGGAATCGCCGACCGCATTGGGAGCCGGATAGAAACCCATGATATTCTTTGCGACCGTGTCGAAGCGGTTGGCCGGAATCGCATTTCCCGGAAATGCGGTACGCACGTAAGCAGTGCCCTGTTGGCGTGTAGTTGCAGGATCGTAAATGATCAACGGGGCCGCTGTACCGTTCGCGAGCCGGACCTGCGTCTGAGAGAAATCGCCTGTCCGCTGAAGAGCTGTCGGAACAGTTGCAACATTCGCTCTGGGAACTCCTTCGCGGGAGCCCTCGAAATTCGCGAACCAGAACGTCTTGTTCTTGCCGTTGTAGATCTTAGGAAGGAAAACCGGGCCGCCCACCGAGATGCCGAACTGGTTGTAGCCAAACTGTGGAATCGTGGTGGCAAAAGGATCACGTGCATTCAGCGCGGAATTGCGCAGGAACTCAAATGCGGCGCCATGCAGTTGGTTGGTTCCGGACTTGATAGTTGCGTTGATCACCCCGCCCCTGAACCGGCCGTACTCCGCATCAAAGGCATTCGTTTGCACTTTGAACTCTTGCGTCGCGTCCACGGATGGAATGTACTGGATAAGGCCATCACTGCCGGTGTTGGGTACGCCGTCCAACAGCGATTCCGTGTTGCGCTCGGCCGACCCGCCAATCGCGAGCGCTGAGATCCCATTGTTTGCCGTCGGTCGTAAGAATGTATTGGCCTGACCGCGAGAGGTAATCAGAATACCCGGAGTTAGCGCGGCCAACGCATAGGCATTCCTGCCGTTCAGCGGCATATCTACCATGGTCCGGCCCGTAATTACGTCTCCGCGCGAAGCTGTCGATGTCTCCAGTTGTGCGACCTCGGCTGAGACCGTCACACTCGTAGACACATCGCCAGGTTCGAGCGCCACGTCAACTGTCGGCCGGTCCTGGATCTGAAGCGTAATCCCGTCGCGCACGTAGCGCTTGAATCCTTTCAGCTCCACTTCCAGTTTGTAGCGTCCAGGAGTAAGCGACGGTACCATATAGTCGCCGGTGTCCGTGGATCTGGCTTTCACCGAGGCGCCGGTGTCCAGGTTAGTTGTTGTTATCTGAACACCCGGAACGACTGCCCCAGTGGTATCCGAAACGCGCCCTACAATTGAAGCGCGGAATTCTTGTGCCGTTGCAAGCCAGCCCAGGCCCAGGATAGCCAGAGCGAGTACCATAACTCTCTTACTTACTAACCTCATCGCTTACTCCTCATCAACGTGGATTTGTGTTCTCGCGCCGACTTACGAAACGGTCGCGGCGTCTGTAATTACCAACGGATAATCCCGCACGGGCACTGCGGATAAGTGCCACACGTCGTCAGTACGCTTTACCGTTGCCGGCTCGGTGATGTCGCCCGTTAGCAGGTCCACCAGGACAGGCTTCTCCAACTTTGCGGTCTTGCCGGTCCACAATGTAACGCCACCTTGCTGCGTCGCGAAGCCTTGCTGCAGATTCCCGGGATACCAATATGCGAACAGCGGGGCGCCCTTTCGGACGAAACTGGCGGTTCGCACGGCTTGCGTTTCGAACTTGGATTTGTCGCCGCTAACGCGCAGCAACAAATCGGAGCGCTTCGTCTCTCCATCAAACAGCGAGCAGAGGTTTTGCAGCGCGTAGTAGGATGCTTTCGGAGTATAGACAGTGCCACGCAACACGCCCTTGGTGTTGGTCTTGCCGCTTTGCCCACTGGACCAGACGTAGTTCACCATGTTGACCGTCTGGAAGTAGCTAGTCACCTCTACATCGAGACTCACGTCGGTGATCAAACGGCGCAGAAGCCATTTTGCCTGGCGTGCCTCGTCCCACTCAAGATTGTTCAGCGCGCCCGTGCTGTTGCTCGTCGATGGCGCGCCATTCTCACCCTGCCAGACCGGCATGCCAGGCTTGTAACGATTGATGAGCCCGCGGAATGCGCGCAGGTCCTCTTCGTAGCTGTCTTCGGGAACGGCTCGATAGGGATGGTAAGAGATGCGATCGACCTGCCCGGCTAATCCGGCCTCAAAACACTCTTCGAAGTATTTCCACGAACTGAGTCCGGCAAAAACGCCACCGATCAACGTGCAACCGGGAACGGTCTTGCGCAGGACTGGCGCCGTCAGTTTCACGAGATCGACGTAGGATTTTCCCGTCGGCTTGTCGGGCTGCCAAAAATTCGCGATGTTGGGTTCGTTCCAAATCTCCCAATGCTTAACGCGACTTGCGTAGCGTTCGCCCATGGCCGCGACAAAGCGGACCCAAGCCGACCGCGCTTCTTCGCTGTTCATCGGCGCCCAGCCTACTGCGGATTCGTGCTTCGGACCGGGCGTGTAAAGCGTGTTGCCGTAGCCGAGATTGAACCAGGGCTGGATGCCGATCTTAAGGAGCGAGTCCACCACGGAATCGAGCCAGCCGAAATCGAACTTGCCTTTGGTTGTTTCGGTGCGGGCCCAACCTGTCTGACAGCGCGCCCACTTTACGCCGAGCTTCGCGAGGTGCTCGTAGGTTTTCTCAGGGTCGAACATCTTACGGTCGAGCGTTTCAAATCCGATGGAAATCGGAGACGCCGCGATCTCTTTCGACGTCCGGGTCCGCAATTTCGCCGGTACTCCGCTCGTCTGCGCTTGCAGCAGGGCCGCTGCCGGCAACAAACCAATCATTCCGCGCCTGGTCATCTTCAAGGCTTTAATCTCCTTATGGAAACATTTCCATATCAGTCACAAAAAAAACTTAACCTGCCGACGCCAGATCGTGAGGCAGGCGGGGCGCAGGAACTGCGCTCCACAATTTTGCATGGCAGAACCAACGAATCAAGCTTCAATTGTGGGTTCGCCAACTTCTCAAGCAGCATTTTTGCCAGTGCCGTACCCAGTTGTTCGGGGAACACGGAAACTGAACTGAGCGCGGGTTCCAGAATTGAAAACTCTTCGCGATCACCAAATCCGATCAGGCTCATCTGGCGGGGGATCGAGACTCCGCGTCTTACCAATTCTTTCCAAACGCCCGCGGCGATTTCGTCGTTCGCCGCCAGGATCGCGGTGGGTTGCGTGGCGCCTCGCAGCAGTTCGGCGACGGCCAACTGCCCGTACTCGACGCCGCTCACTTGCCAGTCATGCGTAAGGCACATCTCCTGTACGCGCGCTTCTCGAACAGCCCGGCGGTAGCCCTGCTGGCGCCTGCGAAACCAGAGATAGTTCGTGTTGCCGACAAATGCAATCCGCCGATGACCCATTCGGAGCAGGTATTCCGTGGCCTCTGCTACAACGGATTCGTCGTCATAGAAGACCGTGTCATGCTGTACCAGGTCGCGGCGGCCCGTAAAATTGTTGCCCAACAGCACGTGCGGCAGGCCCTGTGCGCTGAGTCTTTCGAGCAGATTCGGGTGATGAATACCAGCAAGCACGACACCATCGACAATGCCTTCCTGCATCAGCATCCGCGGAAGCTTCAGCTTTTCGCCGCGATCTTTCGAGTCGTAGCAGTGCCGCGTGAAAACCAGGTCGTAGCCGCGTTCATGCAGCGCTGTCTCGCACGCGACCAGCACGCGCATCTGCATCGAGTTCATCGAATGCCGATTGCCCAGCAGAAAGCAGATCGTCTCTGAAGTGTTGCGTTTCAGGCGGGTCCAGTGGACGTTTGGCCTGTAGCCTAACTGATCCACAGCCTCCCTGACTTTCCGCGCCGTTTCCTCTTCGTAATAACCCGAGTCGTTCAGAACGCGCGATACGGTCGCCAGGCTTACGCCGGCTTTTTTCGCGACATCCTTGATCGTGGGCTTCATTTTTACGTCCCGCAATTGAACTGTGGAAATGATTTCACAAACGTGATAACCTGTCAAGCGTTTAGTGGAGAAAACTTTCGTGACTACTACAGATTCAGCCCGAACGCTTATCCGCCAGTTCAAGGGCGATAGCTACGTTCATGGACTCGGAGTCCTGCCTCAGGCCGGCGAGCTAGCCGCGCAACTGGGCACGCGCGCCGTCGTCGTGCGCGACACTTTCTCCGGACTTGATGCCACTGTCAACATGCTGACGGCCTCGCTTGAGCGGGCCGGCGTCGAAGTTGTGGGCGTGATCGCGGGTGCCGCACCGAATGCTCCGCTGGAAGATTTGCGCCGCGTCACTGAGGAATTGCAGCGTTTGCAGCCGCGTGTACTGGTCAGTTTGGGCGGCGGGTCCACTATCGACTGCGTGAAGGCAGCTGAGGTAATCCGCACGCTGGGCGGCGACGTCGAGCAGTATTTCGGTGCGGGCCTGGTTACCGCCGCGCTGCAGACTAGTGGTCGCTCCCTCACGCCGCACCTGGCGATTCAGACGGCCTCCAGTTCCGCCGCTCACCTCACGAAGTACTCGAATATCACCGAAGTCTCAAGCGGGCAGAAAAAGCTGATTATTGACGACGCCATCGTGCCGGCCCGCGCTCTTTTCGATTACGAGATAACGCTCACCTCGCCCGGCTCGCTCACCGCCGATGGCGCTCTTGACGGCCTCTCCCATTGCCTTGAGGTTTATTACGGCGCGACAGGGAAGCCTAATTACAGCCAGGTGGAATCCGTCGCACTTGCCGGTATCGCATTGGTTGCCGAGTATCTGCCCCGCGTCACGGCTGAACCCTCGGACCGCGCTGCGCGCGAAGCCCTTGGACTAGCTACCGATCTCGGCGGATACGCCATCATGCTGGGCGGCACAAACGGCGCGCATCTCACCAGCTTTTCGCTGGTTAACATCCTCGCGCACGGCCGTGCCTGCGCACTCATGAACCCCTACTACACCGTAATCTTCTCGCCCGCGATTCAGCCTCAGTTGCGTGCCCTCGCACCCATCCTTTGCCCGGAGGCCGCTACGCTCACGGGCCGCGCGCTGGCCACCGCCGTCGCCGAGGCGATCCGAAAATTGGCACGCTCTGTCGGCAACCCGACCACGCTCTCTGAGGTCACCGGTTTCACACTTTCCCATGTCAGCCGGGCGCTGGCAGCCGCCAAAAATCCCCAGCTCCGATCGAAGCTGGAAAACATGCCGGTTCCCATGTCCGCCGATCAGGTGGATGTCTATATGGGTTCCGTACTGGAGGCCGCGAGCACTGGCGACCTCAGACTGGTTCGAGATCTCGCATAAGCGTAAGCGAATCCGGATTTTTTCGATGAGAATATCGTCCCCGAATCCAACTATATAGTTTCCAGGAGACTACCTGCATGACTATGGCAATGACGGGGTGCGCCAGCAATTGGGACCAGCTCGTCGATCAAATCCGCGATGATGACCCGCGGGGTCTTGAGCACCTGTACCGGGATTTTTCCGGAGGAGTACGCTTCCTTCTCAGCCGGCAACTCGGCACTATCAACCTCGACGACGAGTTACACAGTGTTCTCCTGACCGTCGCCCAGGCGATTCGCCGCGGTGAACTGTGCGAGCCCGCGAGCCTTCCCGGATTTGTGTGTACAGCGGTGCGCCGCCACATCGTGCGCAGCTCAAACGAAGTTGATCGAAAACTGGAAGCAATGAAGCAAACGCTTGCTGACGTCTCGCCACGCGATCGCGAGATCCTGCGGCGCTTTTATCTGCAGGGACAAAGCCGCGAGGAAATATGCAACGACATGGATTTCCCGGAGAGTCAGTTTAGGTTGCTGAAGACCCGGGTAAGGCTCCGTTTTGACGAGTTGAACGCTTGAATTCACCTTGCGATCTTTCCGCAATCCGGCGAATGAATGGCCCCGCCAGACGCTGGACCAGGCTATTCCGGAGCACCGCTTGCGTACAGCGCCAGGTGGCTGATGCTCGCATCGCGGCAAGTTCGCCATCGAGAACAGTCAGCTGACGTTGGCATTCCGCCAGTCTGAGTTTTTCTGACGTCTTATACTGTCCAGACCACTGTTCCAGATAACGCGCAACGGCCCGGTCGGATTCAACGGAAACATTTAACGGGCACTGCCGCGCAGCTTCAATGACTCGCTTATAGAGGTCGAACGATATGGTCTACCGCCGGTCCGAGTCCGCATTCCTCGCGCACTCGCATCGAGACTGCTGCGGCGTCGGCTGCATCGTAGCGCCGAAGTTCCGCGGCGATGAGCTCGACATCAAACGGCCGCGAAAGCGTTCGAATGCCAAAGTTCAGTTGCCGGAGAGAGTCGAAGTTTTGCGCAGTTACCATGGGTCCCAGGCGCCCTGGATTGCATAACAGCACCGCCGCACCCACGCCCATCGCTTCTATGGCGATGCGAGCCTTGGCGAACACTACGTCGTAACGAGCCAGTACGGGACCGGGGTTCGGCTCCGGATTCCCGGTGCCTAGTCCAAGGACGTGTAGCTCGATTCCGCACTGCCGGCAAGCTCTGCGCAATTCCGGCAGGCCGTTGGTGTCGCTGAAGTCGTTGCCGAACGCCAGTGCCAGACGCGGCGAGGCTGGTAGCGGAGGACGCGGCCGAAACAGGTCCGCATCGAAGAAATTCAGGATTACTTCGATCCGCTCGGGCTCGATGCCGCCTTCCGTAATCAGCCGCTCGCGGCAGAGCTCGTCGACCGCCACATAGCGCAGAATTCGAGGGAAGCGAAGCGGCGCTTCCTCCATGGGAAGCCAGCCGTGGCAATAGTAGATTGCGGGCGTGGAGGGGAACCGCATCATCGCCGCCAAAGTTTCGTAATGATGATGGCCGTGAATGATGTCGGGCGGCTCACCCAGCGAGTCCAGACTTCGGATGACCGGAACTGTTGCCGCTTTCAGTTCCGCTGCCACTTTGCCGAGTGTGGTGCTATACGCCACCGGATGGTGGCCGCGGCGCATCAGTTCCATGGCGACATCGCGGATATAGACCTCACTGCCTGCGCGCTCATCCAGCGAGTTGTTCGTTAGCAGGACTCTCATCGGGTTAGTGCCTGCGAATCCATGGACGCCATTTGCCGAAGGAGATTTCGATGTGATGTGGCGAAGTTTCCGCTCACGTGCGCACCGGGGGGAACGTCTCGAATCACGACGGAGCCCAAGCTTACGTTTGCCTGACTGCCTATGGTGAGGTTATTGGCAATTACGGTTCCGGGCCCGATCCAGGCTTCGTCGCCGATTATTACATTCCCGTTCACCATCGCCCCGTGTCCGACGAAGGCATTCCGGCCGACTTGCACGGCATGCGATACGAACGCCTGCGAACCAATCCGAGCTTCAGCAGAAATTTCGGTGCACTGACGAAACAATCCCGTGGCGATCACCGCTCCTGGTAACACGTGGACTCCATCGCGGACGATCAAGCCACCGGCGTGCAGCATCTCCACCATCGGTCTGCTCGACCGGACTGTCTGAAAACCGGCGCCGCCAAGCACGACTCCTGCCCCGACAATCACATCTTCTCCGATAAGGCATCGCTCGAGCACCGCGGCTTGTGGTCCCACCACGGAGCCGCGTCCGATACGTACGTTCTTCTCCGCTACCCAAGCTGAGGGATGCACTTGCGCTTCAGGGTCGATCAGCGTCGGAAAATCGTGCCAGTAGAACGCACCGCGGGCAAGATGATTGTGTAGGGCAGCAAATGCCAGTCGCGGCTGCGAGCACACTGCCAGTGCGACACTCTCCGGCACGCTTTCCGCCAGCTCCGGAGCAGTCAAAACAGCGCTGACAGTTTTGTTCCGGCGGAGGGCCGGCGCAAAACGCTTGTTTTCCAGAAAAGTCAGCATTGAATCCTGCGGATCGGAGAGAAAACCGAGGTTGCCAAAACTGCCGTCGCGGAGTACCGTGAACTCGACGAAACTGGAAACATCACTGAATAGCATAAAGTCGCTTACAGTATCTCTTAGCGCAGGTGATGACCGCCAGTCGCAGGCTGATGGAGGCATAATGAATTGTGTCTCTGCCTATCCGAACTGATCCTGAAAGTAAACCGAACACCATCCTGAACCTGCTGGCACTGGCCGAGCCCGACGGGTTGGCGATTGCCGACGAGCGCGGAGATGGACTGAGTTATCAGCTGCTCCGCGACCTCGTAGCCGACACCCATCGTTTTTTGAGCTGGGTCGGAATTGGTCCGTGCGACACAGTCGCCGTCTCGCTGCGTAATGGACCGGAAACCGCCGCCCTATTTCTATCGCTGGCTTCTTACTGCCGTGTCGCACCACTTAATCCCACCTATACGTCAAGTGAAGTAGCTTTCGCGTTACGCGACTTAGGGGCTGTCGCGCTCGTGAGCACAGCAAGGGACTCAGGCGCGGTGGAAGCCGCACAGGAACTGGGAATAGGACTGATCTGGCTGGAGCCGGCCGGCGACTCGTGCCCTGGCACGTATGAATTGGAAACGGAATTTCACAGGACCTGCCCGGCGCCCGAATACTCCGGGCCTTCGCCAGATGACATCGCTTTGCTATTGCACACGTCCGGCACCACCGCGCGACCCAAGCTCGTCCCCCTCACACATCGCAATCTCTGTCTGTCAGCGCGCAGCGTCGCCAGCGTCCTTCAACTCAAGCCAGCGGATCGCTGCCTCTCCATCATGCCGCTCTTTCATATTCACGGTCTGGTGGGCGGACTGCTCGCCTCAGTCTCGGCTGGATCGAGCATCTGTTGCCCGCGAGGCTTTCAGGCAACCAGTTTCTTCGGCTGGCTGGAGTCCTCGCAGGCCACTTGGTACACGGCAGTTCCCACGATGCATCAGGCAATTCTCCTGCGCGCCCGGCATAATTCCGGCGTGCTGGCCAGCCACAAGTTGCGCCTGATCCGCTCCTCTTCATCTCCGCTCTATCCTGCGGTTTGGGAGCAGCTTGAGTTTACCTTCGGTGTCCCCGTGCTGAATGCCTACGGCATGACGGAGGCCGCTCACCAGATCGCATGCGTTCCGTTGCCCGGCGGTTCACAGTTTCGAACAACAGTCGGGCCCGCCGTGGGTCCGCAAGCTGCCATCATGGACGAGGCTGGCGCTCTGTTACCGGCCGGTCAGGTTGGCGAGGTCGTGCTGCGGGGTGAGCAAATCATGTCCGGCTATCTGCAGCCGCAGGAGGCTAATCATACGGCTTTCAGTGACGGCTGGTTTCGGACGGGTGATGAAGGATTTCTGGACTCCGACGGCGTGCTTGCGCTTACCGGCCGGATCAAAGAAATGATCAATAGCGGGGGCGAGAAGATATCACCTTACGAAGTCGAAGAAGCCCTGCTTCTTCATCCGGCTGCGGGTCAGGCCGTTGCATTCGCTATCCCTCATCAGCTGCTGGGAGAAGAGGTCGCTGCCGCAATCGTTTTGCGGGATGGCTGCAGCGTCGGTGAACGCGAACTGCTGCAGGCAGCCGGGCAGAGCCTCGCACGGCACAAGGTTCCGCGCCGATTGTTCTTTCTCGACGAAATCCCGCAGGGCGCCACCGGCAAGCTTCAACGAATCGGGTTAGCCGCTCGTCTCGGCCTGACCGGGAGCAGTAACTAATAAAATCAGCGGGACTCGGCCAGCTTTACCGTAACTGTGGACCGCACTGTCACTCCGTCCGTTCGCAGCACTTCAAACTGCACGTCCTCAGGCTTGAGGGTGCGGCTCGAGTTGCTGCGGACCAAACGGACAAAGTCGATCCCGTTACCTGTGAACTCAAAGATTCCGAGATCAAGCCAGCCGTCTGTGGCTTCCCTCATGTTGTGCTGCCGGACGGCTTTGAAACCGTTATGGAAGACTTCTAAAGTCGCGCTGGTGTCGCCGCTGGGGTCCGGGATTGCGTGAAACTTGACCCGAACCGGGGACCGGGAGATAAAAGGCTTCCAATTGATCACCTTTCCCTGATTCTCCACGGAGAATCCGAACGGCACTGACGCCGCGAAATTGACGTTATCTTCCTTCCCGACACCCTTCACCATCAGTGCTTTCAATTCTCCCAGGTGCTTCTCATAGACACCGCGCGGCGTAACACCCTGTTTGCGGCAAATCGAAGCGGCCATGCCCACAACCTCGCCCATCATCGCTGTGGTGCGCTGCACGCGCACTGCCCCCAGCGCAGCGTGCGTCACGCTGATATTGCGACCGGCCATGAACAGGTTTTCAATATTTCGAGAGTAGAAGCAGCGGTACGGGATTGCATACGGTTTCTGCTCAACGAATTTGGCGATCGAGCGAAACTCGCTGCCCGCGAATCCCTTGGTGTTTTCCGGATCGGGATAGTGCAGATCGTTGCTCCAGGTAGTGGAAACCGACGCGTCCGGGTAAACCACGCCTTCCGACATCTCTTTCTGATTCAGGACGACGTCTCCCATCAAGCGGCGCGACTCGCGCTTTCCTGCGATGTAGGCAACCCAGACCATCCGTTGCCGCTCATACGCTGCTTTGTTTTCGATGTGGTTCTTCAGAAATGACCAGTTGCCGTAAATGGCCCGGTATCCATGGTCGCGAATCGCCTCGGCCTCGGCAATCTGGTCCTGCCGCATTCCGATTTCCCAGTTCCAGTCGCCCTTGGTCGTGCGCTGTGCGGTTCGCTCATTGAACTCCAGAGCCCAGGGAGTTTCCGGGAATGACACAGGCTTCTGAGCATCCTCGGCATACCACATGTAGGAGGTTCCCATCACTTGCTTGTCGGCTTGTTCGGGAGCCAGAACCTCGCCAGTCTCGGCTCGGCTTTCGCGGCCTACGCGATAGTCAGCACCGGCTAGTTCGCCCGATGCTTGCGTCTCCCGTGCAATCGGCAAACAGAGTGGCGGCGAAGCGCAGGTCTTTCCCCGTACGAACATCCCGCGCGATCACGGCTCTAATGCGGTTTCCGGATTTCTCCACTTTTATCGCGTGCGTGTTCAGAAACAAGCGGATGTTCTTTTCCTGCTGGACGACGTACACCTTCTTCTCGTCGGCGTACACGTCAGCTGATCGTGCGTTGCCGCTGCCTAGCCTCATCTCCGCTCCGGTACCAGGATCGAGTTCGTGTTCCAGTGCGCCAAGTCCCGGATTCGGCCCTAGCATCGTGCGCCCGCCAGGATAAACCCGGATTTCTGAACTGGCGTTGCCTCCGAGCACCGGGCGATTCTGTATCAGCGCTACTTTCGAACCAAGCCGCGCGGCGGCCACAGCGGCCGTGGTGCCGGCCATGCCGCCGCCCACCACTACAAGATCAAATGTGCCTGCGGGTTCGGGGCTTGCGGAAAGGCCCAGCGCCTTGCGGCGGTATGCCGCGAGGGCGGTCGCCATCGGGCGGCGTCCACTTCAGGTCGCGAGTCAGAATGATCGCATCGCACCGGCCATCGAAACCAGTGAGGTCATGCAACGCCAGCTTTACAGGTTTTGCGCGAAGCGAAATCGTGCCCCCGTCCTGCCAGTGCCATTCCACGCCTTCCGTTCCAAAGGTGGTTTTAAGTGGAGTGCCATCGAGCAGGATCTGGAACTTGCCTGGTGCACCAGCTGCTTTCCAGCGCGCGACCCAATCGCGCGTCCTCGCCCAGACGCGATACGTACCGGCTTGTGGAATGCGCACCTCTGTTCGAGCGTCTGCCACAGGGATACCCAGTCCGTGGGCCAGTAAGAACGGCGAGCCCATCTGGTCCATAAACTGCGGATCCACGGACCATCCGCCGGTCTCAGTGAAACTCTCAGCCTCGACAAAAACCGTTTGCGCAAACGACGATGCGCACGTAGTGAAAGCCAGCAGAGCAATCGAGCAAATTAAACGGCCCAGTGGAAAATGCATCATTCCCTCCCCGTATCTCTGACATCAGTAATTTTATATCACAATGGTCTCCCGGTGCCCATGGTTAGCCTTGTTTTCGTCATTTGGGGAGTGCGGAGGTAATTCTTTCAATGCAGAATGTGCTCGGTGTCTCGCCAAATCCCGCATTGACCTCTGGATCTTCTATATGAGCGGCACGTTTACGTTCTCCGCCCAAAAACGGCTAGTGAGTTGCTTTCGTGCAAAGCGACCGCCAAGGAGACTCATTTGAACCGCATACGTTCGATCTTCGCGGGTAGTGGACTGTTGGCTTTGTCCGTCGTCCTCTCCACTCAAGTTCTCTCCGGAGCAACGCCAGGATTTCAGTACACGATCATTTCGATAACAAATACAATGCCGGGCCAATTCCCTGTGATTCGTTTCATGGTGACAGACCCAAATAACGGCAACATACCGTACGACATTCAGGCCGATCCAGCCTGGAGAGCGCCCGACGGAGCAAGCCGTCTTTTCCTTCACATCGGCTGGAGCACGACTGACTACAGCAACACCAGAGGACACACAGAAACCGCGCTGTTGCTGCCAGCTCTTGGGCTCCCTTTCGTAATAGACGCACTAGCTCTGACCGTAACGAGCAACTTCGCTGTAGATGGAAGTTTTCAGGCGACGGCGGAGCTGCCGGTACCTGCCACTGCAACCGGCACGGGGGTGGTCTTGATGGAGGGCCATCCTGCCGGACCGGATCCCATCACGTTGTTGTACACGGTCCGCATACCGGTGAAGTCGGTCTATAAATACTTCACTATTACAGGTGGAAACACGGTAGCCCCGGCACTCAGTAGCGGAGTGTTGCGTTAAGGATGTTATTGCCGGCGATCCCTACATCAGAGAGCCGGCATCCACCACTCCGATCAGAACCGCAGGCGCAATGACAAGCTCACCTGTCTGGGTTCGAAGAAACTCGGGTTCATCGTACCGCTATTAGAATTCGCATTCTGCCCGACCTTGGCGTTCGTTGTCGCGTTGGCCGTCAGGTTGGCGCTTACTCCGGCATTTACAGCATTGGGATTGAAGTTCGTCTGGTTCAGCATGTTGGTCGCCTCAGCCAGGAACTCCATCTTAAGCCGCTCCGTAATACGGAACTGCCGGTTCACCGTCAGGTTCGTATTGTAGAACCCCGGCGTTCGCAGGCCGCCCACGTACATCGATGTATTGCCCCACCAGTATTGATCCACCTGATAATTCCCATTCGGGAACTGCACCACGGGCGGAGCAAAGCGATCCGGATTCCACTTCAGGAACGTAAACGCACCCGGAGTCACTATGCGGCCGTCCGGCAACGTCACTGGAGTCTTTCCGTCGTACCAGCGCTGCAAGTCAGACGGAACTTCGACAGGTTGCCCTGAAACCTCGTTGCAGCGACCATTCATTCCGCCGCAGTTCGGACCCCAGGGTTGCCCGCCTTGCAGCGTCACGACGGTGCCCAACTGCCAACCGCCCGCGATCGAACGCAGAGCTTTGTTCTGCAGTTCGAACTGCTTACCCTTCCCGAACGGCAGGTCATACGAGACCACCGTCACGAACCGGTGCGTAATGTCATATCCCAGATACCCGCGGTTGTTCTCCAGGTTGCGGTAATCCACGCCGCCCGTCGCCGAGGTCCCCAGTCCCGCAGCCTGCGACTCCGCATAGCTTGAGGAGCCCGAACCGCCCGTCAGCCCGGTCGCCTTCGACCACGTATAATTGAACATCGCCACTAGCCCGTGCGAGTACGAATGCTCTGCCTTAATCTGCAGTGCATTGTAGTTTGTCACACCCTTGCTCGCCAACACCGACTGTCCCAGCAGCGCCAGATAGGGCTTCTGCAGATTCAGCGTCGAAATATTGGCGCCATTGATGCTCCCGCTGGCTTTGCCAACCAATGCCGGTATCGGGTTCGTAACCTGCACCGAGGCCGGATCATTCAAACCATTGGACGACAACCACCCCGCCCGCCATGTCTGCAGCGTAGAATCCGGAACGTCGAAGGTCCCGCTCAGCGGGTAAAGTCGCCAAGGCAGGTTCGAACCGTGGGACCCGACATAGCCCGCGCCCAAAAGCCACACGCCCTTGATCCGCCGCTCCATAAAGAAGTTCCACTGGTCCATCACCCCGTTCTTGTAGTTGCGCGGGATCAAGTCCACGGTAAGCGAGGAGTTGTTGTTCCCGTATAGAGCCGGAGCCTGGTTCGCCCCGGGCGCCGGAATGATGATCGTGCTCTGAAGATCCGAAAAACGTCCAATCGGTATGCCGTTCGGCGTCAGGCCATACGAATTCACCTGTGCGCCGGCAGAGAAGGGACCCGTTCCATAGATCAATCCATTGGCATTGAACCCGGTATTGCTGGGAACATACACTCGCCCGTACCCTCCCCGCAAAACCGTGGACTGGTTCCAGCGGTAGGCCGCGCTCGCCCGCGGCGCGAAGTTATTCCACTGCGTGTCCCAGAGATTACGCGAGTACCCCGCTGTCCCGGGAAACGCAATCAGCCCGAGCGCTCCCTGCGGACTTACGAAGCTCTTTCCCTCCGTATAGGGATTACCGCGCGTCAAATCAAGGCCTGACATGCGGTTGTAGCGCTCCGTCGGCCCCGGTTGCACATCATAACGCATGCCAAGATTAATCGTCAGCCTGTCAGTGGCCTTCCAATCGTTCTGCGAATAGAAACCAACGTACTTCGCCGCAAGCGCCGGCTTCGTGCTGGTACCCGCCTGAATTTCGTAGCCGCCGACTCCGGTCAGCGCGCTCACGAAGCCGATGCCGCGCAGCGCCGGATCAGTGATCAGCGACGAGTTTCCGCCACTCAACCCGCCCAACTGGCCGTTATTGTTGACCATGCTCAAATTCGGCGTTGCATAGCGCAGGTCCTGCCAGTTGCCCAGATAAACCCGGTACTCGCCGCCAGCCTTCAGCGTCCACTTGTTCAACATCTTCGTTAAACTTCCGGTCAACGTGTGATTTGTCTGGCGCTCCCGCTTTCGCGCCCACCCATCAGGATTCAGGCTCGCGATCGGCCCTCCCAGGTTAGCCACAGACGGAGCCGTTCCAAAAATCGCCGACAACGCCTGAATCTGAGCAGGCATGCCGTAATCCGAGTAGTTAAAGCCTGTGCCCACCGGATATGTCGAGTTCGTCGCGATGCGAGTCACGCCGTATCGTGCGTCGATTACGGTTGTCGGATTGAGAATTACTGTATCGCCCAGCGCAACATAGGGATTATCGTCATCCGTCACGCCGGGGAACGTGTAATTCCCAAACGCACTGTCCTTGCCCCACTTGTTCGGCTGAGCAATGGAACCGCTGGAAACACCACCACTCATATAGATTGAGTTTTTCGGCCCGGGATGGAAATCCAGCCGGCTCGAAAGACTCCGCCGCACCGTCGGCGCCGTGCCTCTGAACATGTAATTGTTGTTGCTGAACGCATCTGTCGGCGGATTGTTCGCCAGCGGATACGACTGAAGAATCTTCAACCCGAATTTATCGGGATTCGCGACCACGTTTCCCGGAAATGGCTGCCGAATGAACACACTCGTACTGCCCTGATAAGGCAAAGCTGTGAACGGGTCGAAAATCTGGGCAACCACAGGCTTACCACTGTTGTCACCCACCATCGTTTGGCTGAAATCACCCTTGCGCTCCAGTTCAGTTGGCACTCTGGCCTGATACACTACCGGATCGCTATGGCTCAACCTCGAGAACGACCCGAAGAAGAAGAGCTTGTCTTTCCCGTTGAACAGTTTCGGGATGATCACCGGCCCACCCACAGTGCCGCCCGCCTCGTTTAAACGATACTTGCCGCGAACAATTCCGCGCAGATTGTTATTCAGGCCGTTCGCATTCAGCGCTTCATTGCGCGCCCGGTAGCGCAAGGTGCCATGGAACTCGTTCGTGCCGCTTTTGGTGATCATGGAGATCAGTCCCTGGCCATTGCCAAGGTCGGCGCCAAAGCTGTTCGTGGTCACTCGAACCTCTTGAAGAGTGTCACGATCAGGCACAACCGTAGTCTCGTGCCACCCTGCGCCCAGCACCGATACTCCGTCGAGTTGCACGTCGTTGCTCCCCATCTGGCCGCCGTTGATTCGAACTGCAGACATCGCTTGTCGGTCACTAAACCCCACGCCCAGCTTGCTGCTCGAGTACATCTGCGGAGCCGGAACCACGCCAGCCTGCAACGTCGCGTAGTAGATCGGATTGTTGTTGATGTTGGGAACCAGGGCAATCACGTTGGTGCTGACCGACCCCTGCACCGTAGCACTCTCGGTCTGCAGTATGGCGGCGCCGGCTTTCACTTCAATGGAAGTCGCCAGGCTACCCGTGACCAGAACAGCGTCGGCGCGCACTGCGGTGGAAGTGCCGATCACGATCCCTGTGTTTCGAAAAGTCTGAAACCCATCCATCGTGATCGCCACGGTATACCGGCCCGCACCTAGATATGGTGCGGTATACTCGCCTGCGGTATTCGTCTTTACCCGGACCGCCACGTTTGTTTCGTCATTCGTAATGACGACGGTCGCATTCGGGACCACCGCGCCACTAGGATCGGTTACCGATCCTGTAATGGAACTGGATTTGATCTGCGCCGGGCTGAAAGTGGACAAGGCCAACAGCAGCAGCGGCACTACAATAGCTTTCAGAACTGACGAGGTTCTCAACACAAATCTCTCCCCTTTTGACAGCGTTACGCAAGTCACCAAAGTCGATGACTCTGATGACGAGAATATGGGCATCCCGCAGCCATACAAGGTTCGAAACTGTTCCTTAACTGTTACGTGCCTTTTAAAACCAACATGATATAATCGCTCAGCGATTGTGAAACACAATGTCGGATTTGCACCAGGCCGTTAACATCATGGTCGCATCCGCCCTCTCGGCGAGCGAGAAAGCGGCGCTGCTCGAAGAACTCCACCGGATCCTGAACTCTGTTGAATTCCACTCCAGCCCCCGCTGCCGGGAATTCCTCCGCTACGTCGTGGAACACACAATCGACGGTTCCAGCGAACTCCTCAAGGAACGCAACATTGGTATCGATGTCTTCCACCGAAGCCCTTCGTATGAACCCAACTCGGACGCGATCGTGCGGGTTCGCGCTACCGAGGTTCGCAAGCGCCTCGGCCAGTATTATGCTCGGGTCGCTGCCGATTCCGGCGTTCGAATTGGCCTCGCAGCCGGCTCGTACGTCCCGGAATTCCACTGGGCCTCTCCGGAACTGGTGCCCGATTCGCTTCAGGACACAACGAGTCCCGTGCGTGGCAAGCGCTGGAAGTTGATGCTGTGGCTTTTAGCTCCGCTAGCTCTCGTTCTTTTGGCTGCAACGGTTTACCTGCCGTTCCACATGCCCTCGACGCCGCTCCACGATTTCTGGAAACCCTTGTTGAATAGTGCCAACCCAGTCGTCATTTGCCTGGGTCAGCCCGTCGTCTATCACCTTTCCCGCCGTGTCCATGAGAATTATCGGAAGACACTCCCGCAGGATAGGATTCCCGGCCCCTACATCATCCCTCTCAAGCCTGGCGACATCGAAGTCTCAGACGTTTTGCCAGTGCCCGACCAATACGTCGGCGCCGGTTCCGCCCAGGCCGCCGCTGGGGTTCGCGCTCTTCTCGCCGGTTGGAAGAAGCCCAGCCAGATCCGCATCGGGAACGAGTTCTCCTTTTACGACCTGCGCAACTACCCGGCCGTCCTGGAAGGCGCGTTTTCCAACGACTGGGCGATGAAGATGAGCCAGCGCATGCCATTCATCTTCGTCCAGGAAAACGGCGTCCGCGGCATCCGCGAAAAGGCAGTTCCTGGAAACGTTTGGAGCCTCCGCTCCCTGAAGAGCAACGGCAGAACCTCAGAGGACTACGCTGTCGCTGGCCGGGTGTTCGACTCCGGCACCCTGGAGCCTCTCGTATACATCGCGGGCATCACCCAATACGGCACTCAGGCAGCAGGCGAGTTCATCTGCAACGAAGAAAGCTTCGCCGCTGCGATTGCCAAGGCTCCCAAGGATTGGGGAACCCGCAATATCCAGATCCTGCTGCACCTCAACGTGATTGGGAAGGTCCCCGGTAAAGCCGAAGTCCTCGAGGTCCGCACTTGGTAACGACGGTGGCCTGTTTGGATGTCGCTATCGGGATGGGCCCTGGCGGACGATAAGATTGTTTGAAGGCAAGAGTTGCCTCGCGGCAGGTCAGACGGCAGCCGTTCAGTGACTCTTCCGCGTTAGGAGAAGTTCAATTAATGCTGCGGTATTCCGTCTCGTCGGTCTTGATTCTACTCGTAGTTTGCGGCGCATTGCCGGCAAGTACAATCACAGTCAGCAACGGCCAGAGCTTGCAGGCCGCCATCAATTCAGCCAGCGACGGCGACACGATCCTGGTGAACCCTGGCACATACACCCCTCAAAGCCCCGCAAATTGGATTACGGTATCCAAAGCTGTCAAAATCATCGGTTCACCGGCCAATCCAGCTCAAACCATTATTCAGGGAAATGGCAACGATGTGGGCGTGATCTGGCTTCAGGTCAGCGACAGCAGCCTGCAGGGTTTCAAGATACAAGGCGGCGGATGGGGTGTGCGGGCCGGCACAATGCTGAACGGGCTAGTCTCGAACATCCGGTTCCAGGACCTGATCATCGACACCGATTTCGCCGCTCTCAGTCCCGGCCACGGCATTTCTTTAAATGCCACCAATTCCGTGATCGACAACTGCACCGTGATCAAGGCGTATGCGGGCGGAATCGGTATTTCCGGAGGCGGGGGCAACGTTCTCATGAACAGCACGGTAAAGCAAGCGCAGACACAGCATGCCATCGTTATCCAGGAAAGCGATGCTAATGTGGTCGTCGGAAATACCGTGCGCGGCTCGGCCTATATCGGGATTCTCGTCGCGGGTGGCAGTTTCAATCGAATCGAAAAAAATCACATTTCGGGGCATGGCACCGACGGAATCGCTCTGTCAGATACAAGCCGGCTTGCACTGAACAACTACGTAGCAAAGAACGTAATCGTCTCTACCGGCGCTGATGAACCCGGGCGCGCCGGCACCGGGGTTTGGGTTAACCGTAAATCCAACGGGGCATTTATCTTTGGCAATGACGTCACCAGTCAGGCTGAAGCGGGGCTGACCGTATATAACTCTGACAACACCTGGTTACAGGCAAACGTCGCCCGCAGAAACGTACACGCCGGCTATTTCATCACGGACTACGCGCCATATGGCATGGCCAAGCCTATGAACGTGTTCCTGCAGAACAATATTGGACTCGATAATCCGAACAACGGGAATGTGTTGCTGCGCGGTTCCGACACCGCGGAAGTCTCCTACAATCACTTTGCGAGCCCCAACATTTCCGGTGGCGTCGGCATCAACCTGGAGAACGGTCCCGCGCATACACGAGGCTTCCGCAACACGATCCGCAATATGGAATTCGGCGCCTACGTCCATGCCGGTGCAACCGATGCAATCTTTTTTCAGAACCGCTATACAGGCACGCAGAGGTTTGTTTCAGAGGTAGGCAGCGACACAAAATGGGACGCCGGACCATTCCTCGGCGGGAATTACTACTCGCAGTTCTCAACCAGCGGAAATCCGAGTTCCGGAACTCCGTTCACCCTATTTGCAGGCACCGGTTCGGACCTCTATCCGTACGGCTCTGAGGATTTCGGCAAGGGCTATAGCGTCACCATAACGCAACCTGTCGCCGGGCAGATCGCAGCAGCAGGGAGCCAAAAGACGGTTGTCTGGCAGTCCACAGGCTGCGTGCTGGTTGATCTTTACTATGCGTCCGGATCTACCGGGACCGTCCTGATCGCGAGCAACTACCCGGACGCCGGATTTTTTCATTGGACTTTACCCGCATCGCTGCCGCAGGCTCTCGATTACACGGTCCGGGTTGACTGCAAGGACTCGACCGGTAGCTCAGCCCGCGCTTCGGCACAAAGCGGGCAGTTCACCATCGGAAACGGAAATCTCCTTCTGCTGACGCCCGGGCCGGACCAAATGATCAATGCGGGGAGCACGCTTCGCGTCGCCTGGCGGAAGACATCAGCAGTCGCAGCGGTTGACATTCTTTTGAAGTACGATGACGGGCCCTACTCAGTGCTTCAGTCTGGCGTTGTAGGGAACTTCTCGGATATCACGATCCCGGCGATAAATTCCAATCGCGTTTCGATCCAGGTGCGAGACACGGGTGGATCCACGGCCAAAGACGCGGTGGACGGCTACTTCACCATACGCGGAGGAACAGCGGTAATAATCTCGCCTAACGCCAACAGGCCCCCGCAGATCGGGCAGCCATTCGCACTGCACTGGATTTCACCGCATGGCTCCTATTACGTGGATCTCGATTACTACGATCCTACTGGGGCGACCTTCCGGACCATCGCGCACAGCCTGCCGGACTACGGCAAGTTCACCTGGCTCGTGCCTGACCTTCCGGGGACTGGCGGATATATCAGAACTACGTTCAGACGTTCAGATTCATCCGTCATTAGTCAGCTCAACTCTCCTGTTTTTAATCTCCGTAAGGCGACTGTCACTTCCATTACGCCTTCGCTCGTTACAGCGGGCACAGCCGGCTTTAGCCTAACGGTGAACGGAAGCGGCTTCGTGAATGGCTCAGTCGTCCGCTGGAATGGGCTCGACAGGACGACCACTTATATCAGCCCCGCGCAATTGCAGGCGGCCATCACCAGCTTAGATGTCAGCACAGCGGGAAACTCGCAGGTGATGACTTATGATTCGGCACTTGGCGGGAGTAATAGTGTCACCTTGACGGTCGCGGGAGCTGCGTTGACTCTCGCTACGGTGACCACTGCTCCCACGGGACTTCAGGTCATTGTGGATGGGGTAACGGCCACGGCTCCGCAGACGTACGCATGGACCCCCGGATCGATGCACACCATTGCAGTTACTTCTCCGCAGGGTGGTGCAAGTTACGCGTTCTCAAGCTGGAGTGACGGCGGAGCTATCTCGCACGCCGTTACAGCCCCGGCTGGATCAGTCATGTACACGGCGAACTTCTCCGGAGGGACCGGCGGCAATATCCCCCCCTATGCCGTGGAACTCTCTCCGTTTGAAGGCGCCGGCGTCACACAAACTTTCAGCGGAACCTTCAACGATGCAAACGGCTGGACCGACATCGCCAAAGCTACCTTCTTTTTCCATGAGTCTTACGCCGGCACGTTCGGTCCGTGCACGGTCGAAGTGCGGCCGCAGACGGGCCAGATCACCGTCATCGGTGACGATGGGGTGAATTTCCTTCCTGCCGTGACGATGGGTTCCGCGACAACGGTCCAGAACAGCGTTTGTGCGGTCAATGCCGCCGCTTCCAGCTTTAGCGGATCCGGCAATGTGCTGACAGCAAACGTGGCGCTCACCTTCAAGCCGGCCTTCGGTACCGCGGGCGGCAGGGAGCCACGCAAAGCGGTCTGCCAGTGGGCTAGGGACACGGCCAATGCGGGCGAACCGCAGTCCTGCTTCGGCTTGTGGATTCCCGAAGCGCCGGCGCCCAGCAGAATTCCGCGCTTCCGCCTGTACAATCCGATCAACTATGCGCACTTCTTCACGGCCAGCCAGCATGAGAATGACGTGCTGGTCGGACGCGGTTTCAGCCCGGAACCATCGCCTGGTGTGGTCTTTGACCAACCCACGAGCGTGGACGGGGTTTCGACGCGCGCGTATTACCGCATACTGTTCTTCCCCACCAACGGCGCACCGATTTTCCATTACTGGACGCGCGACCGCGAAGAATACAAGGCTGCGATTCGCCTGCGCGGATTGAATCTGGGAGAAGGCGTCGATTCGTTCATGTTAACTGGCCAGGTTCCCAATACATTCCCGCTGTCGCGGTTGTTGTTTACCGCCGGGCCATCGCCTTATCCGATTTACCATTACGCGCTCGAATACGAGACCAGCGTGCTCCTGGGCATGGGCTGGGGTAGATCGCTCGGAATCGAGGGCTATCTCTACCCGCCTCAGGCGCCTGCCGCTGCGAAAGCGCCATCAGCACGGATTGAGAAGCGAATCAGTGCGGTACTCAATGCCGCGAGCCACGATGCTGGTCCGGTCGCTCCGGGGCAATTAATCCGGGTCTATGGACGCGATTTCAGCAAGCTCGCGCAAGCGTTCATCGACGGCAATGCGGTTCCGCTGACTGCGATAACCGAGCGCTATATCGAACTCGTGATTCCTGAAACGGTGAAAGAGTCCGTCGCGCTGGTTGTTGACGACATTGGTGTCAGGACCGAAGCAGTTAGCCTTGCTGTCGCGGCAGCCAGGCCGGCTGTCTTCGTGAAGGATTTTCTGGGACGCGGAGTGATCGAGGCGCTGCCATCGCAGGCCGGCACTGTAACGCTACAGGTAACCGGCGCGGGCGAACTGCCGCTCTCTGTGCGTTTGAACGGTTACCCTGCGGAGATTCTTTCGATCTCACCGATTGCTGATCAGCCGGGCCGGCTGGCGGTGAACGTAAAGGTCCCGGTCGAACAGCTGCCGGGTCTGGCTACGCTCTCGCTGCAGGCAGGCGAAGCGAATGCGCAACCGGGGTTGCTGGTGAGGGTGCAGTAACTGAGAGCTCAACGAATCTGGTGTCGGGGTAAGTTGTGCTCGTTGACGTCGGCCACCATCTCGTTTGCCTGCTCCCGGTCCGCGGCGTTTTCTGGTGGAGGTGGCTGTTGGCTAAGGTTCTCGGGCTCGTAAAGCAGGTCGATCAGGACCGGAAAATGGTCGGAACCAGCGGCACTCAGCCGTCTGAAATCGATGAGACTGAAGTGAGGCGTATGGAACACATGGTCTAACGGAAACCGGAGGACTGGCACTCCCGCGTGGAAAGTATTGTACAGGCCGCGCCCGATGCGCGGGTCGACGGTGCGGCTGATCTTCTTAAACAGCCGGGTCGTGTAGGACCACGCGACATCATTCAGGTCGCCCATGGCGATCGCCGGCTTCCCGTCGCCTTCAATCTCGCGAGCCACCAAGACAAGTTCTGCGTCTCGTCCGTAACTCGGATTAGGCGGAACGGGCGGGCGCGGATGTAGGCAATGCACCACGATCTCGTCGCCACTCGGCAACTTGACCCAGGACTTCATCGAAGGCACGTCATCCTGCACCAGAAAGCGAACCTCGGTCCTTATCGGCAGCCTTGAATACAGAAGCATGCCGTAGGTGTTGTCGAGGGCACACTTCTGCGCGAAAGCGTAGTGTTGTTCGAGCGGCCGCAGGAACTCCTCCCACCAGGCGTCCGGCTCCAACAGACAGATGATGTCCGCATCAGCATCCAGCAGAACGCGTAGCATCGCTTCACCTCCGCGGTTTTTCATGTAAACGTTGGCGGTGACGAGCCGGATTCGGCGCAGCGAGTCGATACTGGACGCAGTCGCTACCTGTTTTCGATACAGCGGCGTAAACGGAATGATCTTGGAGGCGTGGTACAGAACGCACCCTAACGCGGCAGCGGCTCCTGCGCTATCGTAGGCTCGCCGATGTGCAACTCTTAGACCGGCCGCCGCGAGGAGACCTGCGATTGCGAGATGGATTCTCGGGAAGTCCCAAACGCGCACCGCACTGCGACCAGTGGGGCTGATCGGCAAGAGTGTCGTTGCCACGGTGAACGCCGCCAGCAATCGGGCGGTCCAGGCCAATGCACGAGATTGGTGCAAGCAAAAGCCTCAGTTGTATTATGCGCGGAGCTTTGGATGAAGTGTCAAGGACGGAGGGCGGAAGCTGGCCTTCCAAGTCCCTCAGATTCGGGTCGCGAAAGCATCTTTGAAAGCTAGAGACTTAGGGTGAAGGTGCGCTTGCCCCCTGGGCTGACACAAACAGTTAAGACACTGTTTGCCGTTGGATGAAAAGATCTCGACCGGCAAGACGAATGTACTGCACACTTGTCTCCGGCTGGTGAAGCGGAGGCGGGCCATGCTGGAGAGCAACCCGCCAAGGAATAGCCAGTCGGAAACTCATCCAGACGATGAGCGGGGGCGTTGGCCGCAGGGCTGTCGCCTCCATCGGATGGAAAGATTTCCTGATGCCTCATAAAACTCATAAGGAATGCTGCCGCGAAGCGGCATCCTTGCGGTGCTGTGCTTCGAACTCGGCGGGAGGCAAGTAGCCGAGCGCGGAGTGTAGCCGTTTCTGGTTGTAAACCTTTTCCAGGAACTCGGCGATCGAGGCGCGCGCCTCGGGCAAGTCCCGGTATTCGTTGCGAAGCACCTCCTCGTATTTCAGAGTCTTCATGAACGATTCGCAAGCCGCATTGTCCCACGGGTTCGCCTTGCGCGACATACTGATGTCGATGCCGTGCGCCTTGAGCAGATCCGTGTAGTCGTTGCTGGCGTAGTGGGAACCGCGATCGGAATGATGGACGAGCCCCGCTTGAACGACGCGGCGCGACAGCGCCATGCGCAGCGCGGTCAAGGTCAACTCGTCTTCCATTGTGCGATCCAGCGCCCAGCCGATCACGCGGCGCGAGTAGGCGTCCAGAATGACCGCCAGGAACACGAACTCTTCACGCAACCGGATGTAGGTGATATCGGCCCGCCACAGCTGATCGGGCGCGGTCAAGATAATGTTCGGCGCCAGGTTCGGATAGATCTTGCGCTTATGGTTGGAATCGGTGGTCACGACGAACTTCCGCTTCCGCACACACAGCAGATTGTCCTCGCGCATGAGCCGGTACACCAGTTTGTGGTTCACGGTCCAGTTCTGGCGGCGTAGCTCGGCTGTGATCCGCGGGCGACCATAACTGGGCCATGCCAGCGCGATTCGCTGGATAGCATCGCGCAGATCCATGTGGGGATCCGGGGTGCCCTCTGGGCCCGCTTCGGCGCTTTCGTCGAAGCGATAGAAGCCGGACCGGGAAACCCGCCCCAACTCCACCATGCGCTCAATCGTCAGTCCTCGGTCGGCCTTCACTTCTTCTTCGACCTTCCGGTAAACGGCGGATTTCCAGTTAACGCCTGCAGCATCCGCTGTTCCTCGATGCGCTGCAAGCACCCCTTCAAAAAGTCAATCTCCAGGGCCTGCTGGCCGATCTTACGCTCCAGTTCGGCGATGCGGCCTTCGGCCCAGCGCTGCTTTCCGTTGCCCGGGAAGGCGTTGCCTGGCCCGGTCCGAAACTCCCGCCGCCAGCGGTGCAGTACGTTGGGGTTGACCTCCAACGCCCGCGCCGCCTCGGCGATAGAAACCCCTTGCTCCAACCGCCGGACGGCGGCCAGCTTGAACTCCTTCGTGAACAGCCTACGTGATAACCCCATGACTCAATTCTCCTTTAAATGGATTTTGAGTCTTAACTGTTTGTGTCAAAAATGGGGGCAAGTCCAAGGTTGAGATTGGGGTTGGCCCACATTGTTGAGCCAAAGGAATGGTGGGCGCTGCAGGACTCGAACCTGCGACCTCCTGCGTGTGAAGTATAAAAGGGAGTTTTCGCAAGTAGCTGAAACATAAGCTCATCTAACTGCAAGCATGAGACATATAGCCCTTCCCTGCTACGATGACTTACGTCGAGCGAAAACACGCCTCGTTCATATCTTTTCGCGTCGGCGCTTGCGCCAGTTAAGCTCAAAAAGTTCTGCTAAAAGCTCCTCGCTACGGCGCCTGGCGTTGCCAGCAAACGCAGCGCGCGGCGCACGGCTGGCAGCAGTAAACAATCGGCAGCCAGGCTTAGTCTGTATCTGAGCGTCCTAGCGTTCCGATCAACAAGTGTAATTTGGCACTGGAGCGCATTGTCCGAGCAGATACTTACTAACTTGCGACCAATCTCAGGCGCAAGACATAGAAAGGATGAGTTAGAATCGCGGAGGACAGACGCTCACCGCTAAGACCGCTCCAGGCAAACTGAGTGAACGGACCGTGGGTATGGTCGCTGCCGATACCTTGATGCCAGCGGATCTGAAGCCGCTTCTTTCGATGATCCAGATCCGGTTCACGCAAAGAAAGGAAAAAGAGTTATTCCTCGTCGTGCTGTTGAACGGCACTACGCCGCTATGGAGAACGAACTGCGTGAGACTCTAGCCAGCCTGGGCCTGCTCGACGGCAGGGATTCGACTTCAAGTGTTTTGTGGTCGAGTTCTCGCGCGTCGCGGCACCAGACCGATCACCCCGGCATGCCCACTGGTAATGGAAGCCATGTCCGAGTCATGTAGTCGCTCATGGTCAGCGTGATGAGGATCAGGAGCCACATCAACGCGCCAACGGCAAAAATCGGAAGCAGTTTGTCGCTGTAGCGCAGGTGCATGAAATACAGCGCGACCAGCATGGCCTTCGACATCGCGATCGTGAGCATGATGACGTTGTTCAGCGGACCCAGATCGAGGTACGCAACACCGATCGTGGTAGCCGTCAGCACCATCAAAGCACCGAAAATCAGGAAATACACCTTCGCTGGGACTATGTGTTCCATTAGTGCCGCCCAATCAGATATAGCAACGGAAACAGAAAGATCCAGACGATGTCCACGAAGTGCCAGTAGAGACCGGAGACCTCGACCGGCGAATGGTAGTCCGGAGAGAACCTGCCCTTATAGGCCATCCACGCGATCACGGACATGATGCCCACTCCAATAATCATGTGGAGAGCGTGCGCCCCCGTCATGGCGAAGTAAAAGTAGTAGAACATTTCCATTTCCCTGGCGTGCGGTCCTGTCGGCCGGAAGTGAGCGCCGGGGACCAGTCCGTCGTGGAATTTGTGACCGTATTCCACGACCTTAATTCCGAGAAATACACAGCCCAGCAGTATCGTGACGAGAAGGAAGAGGACGATGTTTTTCCGTTTGCCGGTCTGCGCGGCGTGCACGGAGAGCACGACCGTTAGGCTACTCGCGATCAGGACGATGGTGTTAATGCAGCCCAGCAGAATGTCCAGGTGGTGGCTGCCCTCGATGAATCCTTGGGGGTACGAGAAGCGATAGATCGTGTAACCTGCGAACAGGCCCCCGAAGAACATGATCTCGGTGACGAGAAAGACCCACATCCCCAGGGCGGCTGCTTCCCGCTGCTGCTGGAGGTCATCAAACTGATGTGCGAGCACCGTATGCGCTTCAGACGACAAGGGGCGCCTCCCTCGAGTATGTATACGCTTCTTCAGTGATTACTGGAGTCTCCGCAAAGTTCTCGGTCGGCGGCGGCGAGGATGTCTGCCACTCGAGTCCGCACGCTCCCCAGGGATTCGAACTGGCCCGGGGACCATACCGCATCGACCACGCAAGGTAGATCATCGGGATGACATAGCCCACTGCCAGGATGGAAGCTCCGGCAGTGGACATTACGTTAAGCACCTGGAACTCCGGCGGATACACGTGATAACGGCGCGGCATCCCAAGATAGCCGAGAAGAAACTGTGGGAAAAACGTGAGGTTGAAACCGATGAATACTACCAACGCCGCAAACCGCGCCCAGGCCTCGGAATACATCCTGCCGGTGATTTTTGGCCACCAGTAATGAAGCCCGCCGAGATAGGCCATCAGCATGCCGCCGACCATGATGTAGTGGAAATGTGCCACGACAAAGTAAGTGTCGTGCACGTGCACATCAATGGCTAGAGCGGCCAAGAAGAGTCCGGTCAATCCGCCCATCGTGAACAGCCCAATGAAACCGAATGCATACAACATGGGCGTCTGATACACGATTGAGCCTTTATACATAGTCGCCGTCCAGTTGAATACTTTGATTGCTGAGGGAATCGCGACCAGATAACTCAAAAACGAGAAGACCATGCTTGCATAGACGGACTGGCCGGCCACAAACATGTGGTGTCCCCAAACCAGAAAACCAATCAGCGCGATCGCCAGGCTCGAGAATGCGATGAACGAATAGCCGAAAATCCTCTTCCGTGAAAAACAGGTCACGATCTCGCTGACGACGCCCATTCCGGGGAGGATCATAATGTAAACTGCCGGATGGGAGTAAAACCAGAACAAGTGCTGGAACAGTACGGGATCGCCACCCAAGCTCGGGTTGAAGATGCCGATTCCCCAGAGCCGCTCCATTCCGAGCAAAGCGATGGCAATCGCCAATACGGGAGTCCCTAGCACCTGGATCAACGAGGTGCCGTAGATGGACCAGATAAACAGTGGCAATCGGAACCAGGTCAAGCCCGGCGCCCGCATCTTGTGGATCGTGACAATGAAGTTCAGTCCAGTGAGGATCGAGGAGAAGCCGGTGATGAACACGCCGACCGCTGTAAGGACTACGTTGCTGTTTGAATAGACGGTACTGAACGGTGCATAAAAAGTCCAACCGGTATCCACGCCCCCGGTGATCACCGCGGTCAATGTGAACAGGCCTCCGATAATGTACACGTACCAGCTGAGCAGGTTGAGCCTGGGGAAGGCCACATCGCGGGCACCGAGCATCAGTGGAACCAGAAAATTTCCGAGCACTGCTGGAACCGAAGGAATCAGAAAGAAGAAGATCATGATGATGCCGTGCATCGTGAACATTTTGTTGTATGTTTCCGCCGACACCAAATCTCCCTGGGGGGTCAGCAACTCAATCCGGATCAGAGTTGCGAACGCGCCGCCCAGGAAGAAGAACGCCGTGATCGACGCGAGATACAGCAAGCCGATACGCTTGTGGTCCTTAGTAAACAGCCAGGACTTCCAGCCGTATTCCACGTTGAGGTAGTGCTCGCGTGGAGGCACGATCGGTTCGGCCGCGCTTGTGCTCATTTCGCGCTTTCCCCCGTTTGTAGAGATTTGATGTATGCCACGAGTTCCATCAATCCTTCTTCCGATATGAGTCCTTGGAACGTCGGCATGATGTTGGGATAGCCTGCTACGATTTTCGCGCTCGGGTTGAGGATTGATTCCCGGATGTAGGCCTCGTCGGCTACGATGCTCGCTCCGCTCTGCAAGCGGACCGTTTTGCCGAAGATGCCGACGACAGAAGGCGCGCGGCCCCGCCCATCGGGATGGTGGCAGTTGATGCATGCAGACCGCTGAAAGACCCTCTCGCCGGAGGCAGCCATCGACTCCCCGGGCACCGCACCGCTAAGCCAGTTTTGGTATTCAGCGGGCTCCATGACTACTACGCGCCCAACCATGCCGGAGTGCTGGTTGCCGCAGTACTCGGCGCAAAACAGGTGATAAATACCGGTCTTCTCGGGTTGGAACCACATGCTGGTGTAGCGCCCGGGGAGCACATCCTGCTTGATGCGAAACGCCGGCACATAAAAGCTGTGAATAGTGTCCTGGGAGGTCATAGTGAGCTTGACCGGGCGTCCGACCGGCACGTGCAGTTCGTTGATCTCGCGCTGCCCCTCCGTATGCTGCAGCTTCCACATCCATTGCTTCCCAACCACGTAGACATCGAGGGCGCCTGGTGGTACATCTGCGTTTCGAAAATAGAGACCGGCCCCCCACAGGAAGATGACCATGGCGATGGCGGACGGAATGGCGATCCACACCACCTCCAGCGGTACTGATCCGTCAACCGGCCTCGGGAGTTCGTCGGGCCGCCGCCGCCGGTACCTGATGGCGAAGAAAAGCACCGAGCAGAAGATGATGGAGGTGAATAAAAGAGTAACTGCAATGAGGAAAAAGTAGAGGTAATCGACACGCTCGGCGACAACCGAGCCGCTAGGCGGAAATAGAGGAAATGTAGCGGCAAGCAGCTTGTTGCCCGGCACGCTCAAGATTGTCCCTCCCGCTCGCCGGTCCCGCCGCAGGCTGATGAGAACGAACACAGCCAATGCAATCAACGTCCCGATACCGCCGATCCGCAACGCATTCATTACAGCAGCGCCGTATTTGCCAGTTGCCGGATCGTAGTGGTAGCAGAACAGCAGAAGCTGATCCACGGGCGTCCCGATCTTGCCGTTGGACGCCTCCACCAAGCCGAGGCGCAGGTCCCGGGGCGAGTAATCGATGCCATAGAAGTACCGCGAAATCGTGCCATTTGGCGTCAGCACCATAATTCCGGAAGCGTGCACGTATTGTTGGGTTTGCTTGTCGAAGGCGTAGCGAAACCCCACGGCATTGGTCAACGACCGGATCGCAGATTCCTCGCCGGTCAAGAAGTGCCAACTTCCCTCCGCGGGTTTGCGCGCATAACGATCCAGGTAGACCCGCTTCTTTGCGGCAGCCAACGAGGGGCCCTCTGATGGGTTGAAGCTTACCGTTATCACGTCGTAGTCCTGCCCGAGTTGCAGGGACATGCCGCGTAGGCTGCGTACGAGTCCATTCAGCACCAGGGTGCATAGCATCGGGCAATCGTAGTAGACGAGTGAAAGAATCACAGGCCGCTGGTGAAAGTAATCCCGCAGTGCCACGGAACGGCCATGTTCATCGTGAAAGGTCAAGTTCAGCGGCACGAGCTGATTCAGTTTCTGATCGATGCCGACGCCACGCAGGGCTGGCGGAAGATTCTCTTCGGCGTGAAGGCATGCAACCAGAATGAGACAGCTGACCAGCAGCCTCATTTGTTTACCCCTCCTCGTTGAACGCCGCCCACCGGCAACCCGCGCTGAGCGATCAGGTCCATCGCGCGATCGATCGGAATTCTTACTCGCCCGGCGTTCCGGTCAACCCACCCGTAGCTGTTGATCACGTCGTCTTCGGCTTTCCGCAGCGCCCGGAGGTCTCTTGGAGGAGAGACCTGAAGTCTGGGAAGCGGAGGAATCTGCCCCTCGCGATTCATCGATGAAGGCTGAGGGCCGGTCAGGGCATCTCGATGTGTAAACAGTCGGAAGAGAAAGGCCAACGCGAACAACGACGCTATTAAGATGAACGCCAAGGCCAGCCCAAAATGGAGGATCGGCCTCACGGCCGCGTCGGATTTTTCGTGCGCTCCTAACTTGTCGTGCGACTCAGTCATACTCGGTCCCTCATGCATCCCCCGCCGCTTCCGCGAAACGCGTATCGTGAAGGGGCAGCGGCGGAACGCTCTTGAATTCCCGCACAAAGATAGAGACCCACACTCCGCCGAGGCCGAGTGGCACGGCGAAATCGAGCCAGTGTACATGAAACCCTTGCCGATAAAAAGCGGGAGCCACCACCCAGAAAAGATCCACCAGGCGCATTACTATCACGATGATCGCCACACTCCAAAGCGTCTGCGCGGTGCGCTTGATCCTGCGCGAAAGGAGCAGCAGGAACGGCACTGCGAAGTGCAGGATGACGAGCGAGAGAGCGATCAAGCCCCATCCACCGTTCAGCCGCTTGACGTACCAGGGCGTTTCCTCCGGCAAGTTTCCGGACCAGATGATCAGCAATTGGGAAAACGACAGATAGGCCCAGAGCATCAGGAATGCGAACATCAAATTCCCGAGGTCGTGAAAATGGGTCGATGTTGCCGCTTCCGCCATTGGCGGGTGCTGTGAGGTTAGCCGCAGCACAATAATGGAGAAGGCCAGTGTGGAGAGTCCCTGTCCCACCAGGAACATCGCACCGTAAATCGTTGAATACCACAGCGGCTCAAGCGACATGACCCAATCGATCGAGGCGAACGTCACCGTTAGCCCGTACACCACCAGACCCGGGCCGCTCAACACCTTTAGCCGTCTCTCGAGATCCGGATCACCCGTCCGGTCCTGCGCCAGTGACCAGCGGTTCAGCAATCGCGACATAGTAATCCACACGGCGAAGTAAATCACTGTGCGGAGAACGAAAAATGGCACATTCAGATACGCACTGTTAAATTTCAGCAGCTCGCCACTCTCCGCCGGCTGCGGCCGCGCCCAGACATAGAGAACTGAAACACCCGCCAGCACCGGCAGCGCAAGTAGTGCCATCAGCGGAAGCGTTCGCATTGCCGATTCCAACTCGCGCCTGATGACAAATCCCCAGTTGCCTCCGGCCAGGTGATGCAGCATCAAAATCGCCATCGAGCCGACGGAGATGCCAATCCAGAAGAGATACGCTACAAGATAAGAGCGGAGGAACTGCGGCCCATTCACCAAGGCGCCAACGCCGCAAACCGCCAGCACCGCAATGCCCCCAATGAGCGAACGGGACTGAAGCCGGTCGAGTTGCGGACGCAGTTCCGTTATCCCATTCATTTCGGTTCTCCCGTCAAGCTTTGGCGCTGTTGCTCGGGCACGTCCGCAAGGGTGGCATTCTGACTTAGCTGCAAGGTTCGGATATAAGCTGCAATCGCCCACCTGTCCCGCGGCGGGACTCGCGACGCATAGTCCACCATTGCTCCGAAGCCGTTCGTCATCACATCCACGAAATGTCCAACCGGCGCCTTCATGAGCTTTTCGGTGTGGTACGAAGGTGGGTGGCGAAAGCCGCGCTGCGGTATCATACCGTCACCGTTGCCGAGGCGTCCGTGGCAGGGTGAACAGAAAATATTGAAACGCTCGCGTCCTCGCTCTAAGACCGCGCGTGTTACCGGAAATGGGAACACGTCCGCATCCTTCCCCGCAATTTTGCCGGTGTAGAAAAGTTCGTCTTCTCGAAGCTCGCCCTGCGCTACCGTTCCACGGATGAGCTGGCGTGCGGAGAGCTCATCGTTAAAAAAATCGCTTCGTGTGTAGGGCTTGTAGCGCGGCTGATCGTGCATATCTTGCCGGCATGCTGTTAAGAACAACGTTACCGTCAAGACCGTGACGCTCGTTCTAGTGCTCGACATCGTACACTCCGTAAGGCTGGCAGCTTTCGAGCAACCGGCGCGTAGCAGTGGTCTCGAATCTCGGATCCGTCGCCCTGATGCACAAGAAGAAGCGATTCCGCGATGCCAGGGCGAAGCGTGGAACGTTGAACACGGGGTGATAAGGCATCGGCAAGCCGTTGAGGGCCAGCATCCCAAGCACCGCTGTCAGGGCCGCTACCAAAATTGTCGTTTCAAAAGTGACTGGTATGAATGCCGGCCAGCTGTTCAAGGGCCGTCCGCCGACATTGAGCGGGTAATAAATGGCCGAGAGGTAATACTGCAGAGAGAAACCACCAAGACAACCCACGATCCCGCCGATCAGGACGAGCAGCGGCAGTCCGGTATCGTGAAATCCCATCTCTTCTGCCAGGCCCTCAATCGGTTGCGGCGCGTACGCCTCGATCCTTCGATAACCTTCCGCGCGAACACGGCGTACCGCGGCCACTAGCGCTTCATCCCTGTCGAACTCCGCCATCACTCCGTAAATTGGCGTGCTGGGTCTCACTTAGTGGGTACCTCGTCAGTCTTAGGAAGAATGGTCCGCATTTCGAAGATCGAAATCATGGGTAGAAACCGGACAAACAGGAAGATCAGAGCGAGAAACAGTCCGATCGACCCGATGAAAGTCGCATAATCCCAGATCGTGGGGTAGTACATTTTCCAAGCCGACGGAAGATAATCACGATGAAGGCTGATGACGACAATCACGAATCGTTCCAGCCACATGCCTACGTTGATGATTAACGAGATCACAAACAACAGCGGTACATTTGCGCGCACTCTGCGGGACCAGAGGGCCTGGGGTACGAGGATGTTGCACAAAATGAGCAACCAATACAGGGGAGCGTAGGGCCCGGTCATTCGGTTGAGGGTCAGAAAGCGCTCGTAGAGATTCTGGCTGTACCAGGCCATGAAGGTTTCCATCAGGTAGCCGTAGGCGACGATGAGCCCGGTGGATAGCATGACCATGGCCATGTTGTTCAGATGCCGCTGCGTAATGAAACCCTCGAGGCCGTAGATCGCCCGGATCGGGATAGTCAGAGTCAGTACCATTGCAAAGCCGGAGTAGATAGCTCCGGCGACGAAGTATGGCGGAAATATAGTCGTGTGCCAACCTGGAACAATCGAGATCGCGAAGTCGAAGCTAACCACCGTATGTACGGATACGACCAAGGGAGTTGCGAGTCCCGCCAGGAGCAGGTACGCGGTTTCGTAACGGTGCCAGTGTGTGATCGATCCGCGCCAGCCCATCGCCAGCATGCCGTAAATGATCTGTGCCGCGCGGCTCTTAGCCCGGTCACGGAGAGTCGCCAGATCCGGGATTAGGCCGACGAACCAGAACAGCAAGGAGACGGTCGCATAGGTCGACACCGCGAACACGTCCCATACCAGCGGACTGCGAAACTGCGGCTGCACCTGCATGGTGTTCGGATAGGGCAGGAGCCAGTAGAATAGCCAAGGCCTGCCGAGATGGAGGACCGGGTACATGCCTGCGCACGCTACCGCGAACAGCGTCATGGCTTCCGCGAATCGGTTAATGGAGGTCCGCCAGCGTTGATGCAAGAGCAGGAGAATTGCTGAGATCAGTGTCCCAGCGTGGCCGATACCGATCCACCAGACGAAGTTGACGATGGCAAAGCCCCACCCCACCGGGATGTTTACGCCCCAGATCCCGATTCCTCTAAGCATTAGATTCGCGATCGCATAGAACAGCAACATCACGAGCGCGAAACCAATGGAAAAAACAATGAACCAACTCCGCGGTGAGGGACGCGTCAGGACGATAGCGCTGATCTGGTCCGTGACCGTGGCATATGTGTGGCCCGGTTCGACGATGGGTTGTTCCACCTCGACTGGCGGGTCCTGCGGATCAGCCATGCGGATGCTCCTTCGATTCGCCTTCGAGTTCAGGATTCAGGTTTCTCACTCTTGCGAGATACGTCGTGCGGGGCTGAGTGGCTAACTCCTCCAATACTCCGTAATTCAACGGCTCCCGTTTTAATTTGGCGACCCTGCTGCTTGGATCGTTGATGTTGCCGAAGACGATGGCTTCCGCTGGGCAAACCTGCTGGCAGGCCGTCAGAATTTCCCCGTCCCGAACGCTACGGTCTTCTTTTTCGGATGTAATCTTCGCTGCGTTGATGCGTTGCACGCAATAGGTGCACTTCTCCATTACGCCGCGGCTGCGCACCGTGACGTCGGGGTTCCTGAGCAGTTTCAAGCTTGGGGTTTCCCAATCGTTGTAGAGGTAAAAATTGAAACGCCGCACTTTGTAAGGACAGTTGTTTGAGCAGTAGCGCGTGCCGACGCAGCGGTTATACACCATTTGATTCAAACCTTCAGAGCTATGGACTGTCGCGTTGACCGGGCAAACGACCTCGCAGGGCGCGTTCTCACAGTGCTGGCACAGCATCGGTTGGAAGTACGTCTCGGGGTTGTGCGCATTCCCCCGGTGGTAAGTGTCGATCCGAATCCAGTGCATCTCGCGGCCACGATGGACCTGGTCTTTGCCGACCACGGGAATGTTGTTCTCCGCCTGGCAGGCGACGACGCAGGCGTTACAGCCGACGCAAGCATTCAGGTCGATTGCCATACCCCAGGCGTAGCCTTCGTATTTGAATCCCGGATAGAGCGACAGTCCGGGTTCCGCTGCGTGAACCCCGTGGTGAGCAAATCCAGGATTCTGCTGGAATTCGCTCAGTGTCCCGCTCCGGATAGGCGTGCGGCCGTCCAGCAAGTTGTGCTCTTGCGCACTCGCCAGCGTCCAACGCGCGCCCGTCTTACGGATCTCCAGCCCATTGCCGAACCACGGATCGTTCGAATGCCGCAGCAGGTAGGCATTGAAGCCGGCGCCATTGCCAACCCTGCCCGCACGCGTCCGCCCGTAGCCCAGGTGTACGGTGACCGAATCATCCGCATGGCCGGGCATGACGCATACCGGCGCTTGGACACTGCGCCCGCGATATCGAAGTTCTACACCGTCGCCCTGTGCCAACCCTAGCCGCTGCGCGGTTTGTGGACTGAGCAGCGCGGCGTTATCCCATGTGAGCCTGGTGATAGGCTTCGGCAGTTCCTGCAACCAGCCGTTGTTGGCAAAGCGTCCCTCCCAGATGGTGGGATCAGGCCGGAAAACAATCTCCATTCCTCCTGAAGCAGCGACCACGGGCCTGATGCCGGAATCGGCAAATCCCTGCGCCAAGCGGACTTGCTGCGGCCGGGACGCGGTGTTTTCGACCAGCCCGTCGTGAAGCCACCTTCGCCAGGCCTGCTCGAAATCGGTCGATCGCTGGGATTTCCAGTAATCGCGTACAGTATCGTAATCGGACCGGTCGGACTTGCCCAGCATCGCATTCAACAATTCGTGTGCCGATTTTCCGCCATATAGCGGCGCAATAAGCGGCTGGATAATCGAGGCCGTGCCATCAAACGCGCGCGCGTCTCCCCACGACTCCAGATAGTGCGCCTCCGGTATGTGCCAATGCGAAAGTGCTGAGGTTTCATCTTCGTAGAGGCCCAAATGCACCCGAAACTTCACTGGCGAAAGTGCTTGTCGGAACTCAAGGTCGGCCGGTGCCGCGTAGACGGGATTCCCTCCCAGAATGACAAGCGCGTCCACGTGACCGGCCCGCATGTCGGCAGTGAGTTCCCGCAGCGACTGGTTGTGATCCAGCGGCTCTGCTTCGATGGGCTCTGTGTAGGTGACGGTGTTGCCGGCATTCTCCAAGGCTTGGTTGATCGCATGCGCCAATGCGTGGACAAACGGCGGTTGCGGTTCTCCGGCAACCACCAGGCTCTTGCCTTTATGCGACTGGAGATCTCGCGCGACCACTTCGGCCCATTTCCCATGAGGCCCTGCGTATTTCGTTCCGGACTGCACGCCGAGCGCTTGTGCCACGGCAAGCCCGACCTCCATGATTTCAGAACAACGAACGGGAAGGCGATGGTCGGCCAGTGCGCCAGTCTGGCTCAGCAGGCTTTCGACGACATATAGCCGGTTCAACTTTGGCTGTCCAGCGCGGACCCTGCGGCCAAGCGCGAAATCATGCGCATGACGGACATTGCCCGGCCCCGAAAGGAAGTCGGCGTCGAGGGACAGGATCGCTTCGGCCTTATCGAAGTGGTAATTCGTGTTCACGATTTCGCCGAAAGCAAGCTTCGAACCACCCTTGGCATTGTCCCGTGCGACCGGCTCATACTGGTGCCATTTTGCCGCGGGAAATGCACCCAGAAAGTCGCGAATCTGGCGGGCAAGAGTCGGTGATGAAACCGTCTCGGTCAGTAGTCGGATCCGCAGCCCGCGGTCAGAACGGTGAGAGTCAAGCTCGGCATTCAGAGCGGCAACGAAACTGATCCAACTGCTGATTTGCCCCAGATGAATGATCGCTTGAGAGCGGTCGGGGTCGTATAGAGTCAAGAGGGACGCCTGGGCGAAGATGTCTGTCGCTCCGAGGCTGGCAGGGTGGCGCGGGTTGCCTTCCGCTTTGGTCGGTCGGCCCATATGACTCTCTACGAGGAGTCCGAGAGCGGACCCGGAAAGCGGCATTGAGGTCGCAAAGAAAAGCGGCCTGCCGGGGATAATCTGCTCCGGTCGATCCACGTAGGGTACGATTTTCTCAGTTGGCTGGCGTGTGCAGGCACCCATTCCAGCCAACGCCAGCGACGCGCTCATCAGGCGCCAGAACTCGCGGCGGGTAGGCGGAGGGTCGTCACCGCGGGAGCGTGCGGGGAATTCGTTGTCCAGAGCCTGCTGGAATTCCTCCGAACCTTCGAGTTCCCGTAAGCTTCGCCAGAATTTGCGACCGCTAGCGTGTCCTTGTCCTTCTGGTTTCATTGGTGACACACCGAGCAATCCGTCAAACTGCGAACGTGGTAGTCTTTCACCAATTTCGCTCCCATTTCGAGCTGGTTTTCAGGCGGTTCCCAGTCCATGTTGAAGACCTGTTCACGCGGCCGAACGTAACGCTCAGGCGCGCGGTGGCAGTCCAGGCACCACTCCATGTACAGAGTCTGTGTACGCGACGTTAAGGGCATTCGATCGACACGCCCGTGGCAAGTGGAACAGCCGACGCCTTTGTTGATATGAATGCTGTGGTTGAAATATACGAAGTCAGGCAGGTCGTGGACTCGGGTCCATTGAAGCGGTAGGTTGTTGCGAAAACTGGCTCGGACGGGCTCCAAAAACGGGCTGTCCGCCCAGATCTGGGAGTGGCAGCTCATGCACGTCTTCGTAGGCGGAATTTCAGCGAACGACGACACCTCGACGGTGCTATGGCAGTACCGGCAGTCGATCCCGAGTCCAGCTACGTGATGCTCGTGACTAAAGGGAACAGGCTGTTCACGGGCTGTGCGGACCTCGGTTATGTAGGGTGAGCGCTGCAGCGCATCCACTACCCAGGCGCTAGCGCCAAGAATGAGGATCGCTCCAAAAATGCTGACCCTCGAAAGGGTATTGGTGCTGCGGTGAAAGACCTGCCCCATACCAGCTTTCCCGTTGCCCCAGCTTCTGTAAATTATTATGCACAGTTTTTAAAGAATTTACATCTTGATTTCTGCTCGTTGACTGGTACTTGAATTGCTTGATCTTCTAGTAGCGGGAGGTCATTATGATCACCGGATTGTATATCGGCGCCGCTACGGCGCTGCTGCTTCTGTTCTTCTTCGGTGTACGAGCCTACATGCGTTTCCGAGGTGTCCGGCTGGTTACATGTCCGGAAACCAGGAAGCCCGCCGCTTTAGACCTCGATGCTGTTCGTGGCGTTACCTCAAGAGCTTTCGGCAAACAGACCCTTCGCCTTCAGAACTGTTCACGCTGGCCTGAGCGCCGGAACTGCGGTCGGGAATGCTTGCAACAGGTTGAGACTGCCCCAGATGATTGCCTGGTGAGAAACATTGTGGCGAACTGGTACCGGGGCAAGGCTTGCGTTCTTTGCGGTACGGCTTTTGGAGAAATCGATTGGCTCGAGCACAAACCCTGCTTTATGAGCCCTCAACGAATGACTGCGGAGTGGGGCGATATTCCGCCGGAGAAAATTCCTTCCGTCTTCGACACTTCAAAACCTGTCTGCTGGAAATGCCATATCGCTGAATCATTTCGCCGCCGGTTTCCGGACCTTGTAGTGGACCGGAATTAGACTGGGTGCGCGAGGTTGCGCAAGGCGCGTTTTCAGCCACCCTCCGCGAGTCTCTATAATGGGTTTATAGGCCACTGGAGGGGCGCAATATGGCGTACATCATCGCCGAACCGTGCATTGGCACCAAAGACACAGCGTGTGTAGATGCGTGCCCGGTAGACTGCATCCATCCCAAGAAGGACGAGCCCGATTTCGAGAACGTCGCCCAAATCTATATCGACCCCGTCGAGTGCATTGATTGCGGAGCGTGCGTACCTGTTTGTCCGGTGACGGCGATCTTTCCGCTCGACGATTTGCCGGAGAAATGGGCGTCGTATGACCGAGATCAATGCAAAGTACTTCAACCGGTAGGTTTGTTTACAGTCCAGATTCACAGAATCCTTGACGCCTTCAGGGATCTGGGATATACATTGCATAGAAAGCTGGGCGGCTAGATAATTTTGTTCCACTTGACGTGACAAACTGGGCACTGTGAATCGGCTCTGGGTCGGCGCCTGTTATCGCCGCTATCGCCTGGCCAAAGCGGCAGGGGGGTGTGCGATGGCGGAGTTTGGATTGTACCTACTGTTTGTGGTCTTCGTTCTGCTCCTTCCGGTCCTGTTCATTGTTGGCATCTTCTTGTTCGTGCTCGTCATCTCTGTGGTTGCTGGGTCCGCAGCCCAGACGCTTTCGGTACCAGAGCAACGCATCAAAGTGACCCCGTTCCAGGCGTCAAAAAGCAGTTTGGCACTGAGTCCGCGCTCTGGCGGCCCCAATAGGTTTCAGATCGTCGGCTATGTTCTGCGTCACAAATAAGTGTTCGCCGATGGGACATGGTGTCTGATGAAATCAGATGGATTGGAGTTTATCAAGAAAGGACGCCCGCCCGCCTCTCTGAAAGCCGACTCCTCCTGTATTCGCTCCGTTTATCCTTTTTCAGCCATCGTCGGACAAGATGAGATGAAACTTTCGCTGATTCTCAATGTAATCCAGCCTCGCATTGGTGGAGTCCTGATCATGGGGCATCGCGGCACGGGTAAGTCAACGGCGGTTCGCGCGCTCGCGGATCTTCTGCCTCCAATCACGAGAGTGAAGCGTTGTATGTACGGCTGTGACCCCGAGATCCCTAATGATTTGTGCAGCGATTGTCTCGGTCGTCGCAAGGGCGGACGCCGTTTACCGCGTGAGTGGGGTCCTGTGCCGGTGATCGAATTGCCGCTCGGAGCAACGGAAGATCGAGTCTGTGGAACGCTCGATATTGAGCGCGCATTGTCCGACGGAGTGAAGGCCTTTGAGCCTGGACTACTGGCCCAGGCCAATCGGGGCTTCCTGTACATCGATGAAGTAAACCTGCTTGAGGACTTCCTCGTCGACCTGCTCCTGGATGTAGCAGCTAGCGGCCGCAATATAGTCGAGAGGGAGGGCATCAGCGTCAGTCATCCCGCGCGTTTTGTGCTGGCAGGCTCAGGGAATCCAGATGAGGGTGAGTTGCGCCCCCAACTGCTCGACAGGTTCGGTCTGCACGCCAGGATCGCAACCCTCACCGGCATCGAAGCCCGGGTTGAGATCGTCCGGCGGCGCGAGCGCTTCGAGCATGATCCCGCCGCCTATATGGCCGAAGTGGAACCGGAGCAATCACAGCTGCGCGACCGTATTAGTCAGGCGAAACGGCTAATTACCGAGGTGACGATGGATGACGAGTTGCTCTCCCGCGTTGGTGAGCTCTGCGTGCGGCTCAAGGTCGACGGCCACAGGGGTGAGTTGACAATCATGCGCGCGGCCAAAGCTCTGGCCGCGTTTGAAGGCAGGGTACGCGTGATCACGGACGATGTGCGACGCGTCGCCGTGATGTCGTTGCGGCACCGGCTGCGGAGGGACGCGCTTGGAGAGATCGATGCCGGTATGCGGGTCGAGCAGGCCGTCGCCACAATCCTGCCGGGGACTGAGCAATAAATGGCCATAGCCTTTCCCTTTCCCGCCGTGATCGGCATGGATCTGACAAAGCAGGCCCTGTTGCTGCTGGCTGTCGAACCGGGGCTGAAAGGTGTGCTCATCGCTGGCGGTTCAGGGATCGGGAAGACTCTGCTCGCGCGCGGATTCGGTGCGTTCCTCGCTGGCGAAGGTCAACTGCCGTTTGTTGAAGTGCCGCTCGGTGTGACAGCGGATCGTTTGTCTGGGGGCCTCGATCTGGAGCGGACGCTACTCACCGGTAAGCGTCACATCGCAGGCGGGCTTCTCGCTCTGGCTCACGGAGGAGTGCTCTATATCGAGGGTACCAACTTGTTGGATCGGGGCATGCTCCTTCTCGTCGCCGGTGCACTGAACGCCGGTGCCGTCCATTTGGAACGCGCCGGAGTGAGCGCAGAGTTCCCGTCGGAGTTTTTGTTTGTCGGGTCGTACGATCCGAACGAGGGCGAGATCGGTGACGCGCTCTTTGACTCGGTTGGTCTTCACGTGCGGGAGGTTGGGCCATTAAGCCACGAACACAGGGTCGAGATCCTCACTCGCGCCGCCGCGTTCGATCGCGATCCGCTGGCTTTTGCCGAACAGTACGCCGCAGAGCAGGCGCTGCTGAAAGCACAGATCGCCGAGGCACGCAGCCTTCTGCCGCAGATCGAGATAACGATCGAAGATCGTCGCCGCCTGAGCAGGACCGCGTTGCAACTTGGTGTTGAGGGGCACCGGGCGGACATTTTTTCTATCCGGTTAGCCCGCGCGCATGCCGCACTGATGGGGCACGTCTCTGTGCAAGAGTGCGATCTGGAAGCCGCCGTCCAACTCGTTCTCTTGCCTCGAGCGTTGGTTTTTCCGGAAAGCAGATCGACCGCTCAGCAGCAACGCAAAGAGACTTTTAATGGAGGACCCACTGAGCCGGGCGATGCACACATAAGTGATGCTCACATTGAGGATCTGATTATTCAGGCTATCGACTGCGGCATGCCTGACGGATTCCTCGATCCACCAATGCCGAAATCGCTCGAGCAGAGTAGGCCAGGCCGCCGGAAGGGTCTCGAAAGGCCGGCCTGGGACCGGGGAAAATATGTGCATTCGAACATCAGGAATTCGAGATCCCGCCGGATTGCGATCGAAGCGACGCTGCGAGCCGCCGCGCTGCGCCAGTGCGGGCGGACGAAGGGTCAGACAGCTGCCATTCATGTGATCCCGAGCGATCTTCGCTTTAAGGAATTCAGGCAGAAGACCGGAATGCTTATCATCCTGGCTGTGGATGTCAGTGGCAGCATGGCTCTCAATCGGCTAAACCAGGCCAAGGGCGCCCTGATCCGTCTCCTGCGAGAGGCATATCTGCACCGGGACAGAGTAGCGCTCGTCAGCTTTCGGGGGGACTGGGCCGAGGTGCTCTTGCAGCCCAGCCGCAGCGTGGAACTTGCCAAGCGCGCTCTCGACAGCTTGCCGGCTGGCGGCGGCACCCCAATAGCCGCTGGACTTCATGCGGCCCACAGGTTGGCCCAGTGTGCCAGGCGTTCCGGTGTAAGACAGCCGCTGCTGGTGCTCTTCACCGATGGGCGGCCCAACGTCGCCATGGGTCAAGGTGCAATCTGGGGCGAACTCGAGGAGATCTGCGCAGATTTGCGGTCAGAAGGAGTTGCCTCCGTCGTCATCGATACCAGTCATCACAGTGTTTCAAACGGCGGAGCGGAGAAGCTGGCGAAACTGCTTGGTGGGCGGCATGTCTATATGCCGCGCCCCACCGCAGAGGCCGTATACAATGCAGTGTCCACGACAAGTGATAGAATCAGGACAACTCTGGGTCGGAAGACTTGAGCAGATCACTCTCGCCTGAGGAACGCGATCGCATCGTACTTCGGCTGTATGAGCAGTTGCTCGAAATCGAGCAGCGTCTCATCCCGACAGGCATGCATATCTTTGGCCGCCCGCCGGACGACCGGCAACTGGCTGATATGCTCCGCATGGTTGCGTCTTTTGACCGCCCGGAGGCCGGGATTCGGTCGCTGCCTCAACTGGTCGCTACCGGACTGGGGGTGCCTGACTACAAGATACTGCTCAAAGAGAGCGCCGTATCCACAAGTCGGCTCGAAGAACGGGAGCGGGTCGAAGCCATCGTGTGCCATTCGATTGGACGCTTTCTCTCTTCGGGCGCAGACCCGGCGAGTGCGTATCTCGTGCACGAAGCATCGGTTCCGGTCGAGGAATCGCTCAAGGTGTTCAGCCTGCTTCACGGCATTCGAGAACGCTTGTCCGTCAGCCACGAATTGGACTCCTTCACACGCGCACTTCGGGGCGAATACATCGAACCGGGTCCGGGTGCGGACATCATTCAGAATCCCGACATTCTGCCGACGGGCCGGAATACCCACGCGGTGAACCCTTACGGCATCCCATCACCCGTTGCGTTCCAGAAATCTGAGGCCGTAGTCACGGAGTTACTGAAACGCCACCTGTTGGAACAGGGCCGCTACCCGGAAGCGATCGGGATGGTGCTTTGGGGGATGGACAACATCAAGACGCAGGGCGAAGGCGTGGCCCAGGCACTCTGGCTGATGGGCGTCGAGCCTCGCCGCGACGCCATGAACCGCGTCACGGAAATCGAGGTCATACCGCTGGAAAGATTGGGCCGGCCGCGCATTGACGTGGTGATGACAGTATCCGGCATATTCCGTGATCTCTTCGGCTCGACTATGGAACTTCTCGATAAAGCCGCGCGGAGGGTGGCCGCGCTCGAAGAGTCCGCGGCCGAGAACTTTCTCGGGAAGCATGTCCAGGAGCGCGTGCGGCAGGGATCTCCTTTCGAGGATGCCGTGATTCGCGTGTTTTCAAATGCAGCGGGAAACTATGGCACGAACGTCAACTTCATGGTCACGGATGGTCAATGGGATAAGAGCAGCGAAATCGGCGATCTGTTCGTGAGCAGGAAGTGCTTCGCCTATGCTCGCGGCGTTGAGGGTCGAGAAGCCGGTGAATTGATGGAACGGGCGCTCGCGCGAGTTGAAATGACGTATCAGAACATCGACAACACGGAAATCGGCGTTATCGATGTGGATCACTACTTCGAGTACCTCGGCGGCCTTAGCCGGGCGGTTGAAGAACGAGCCGGTGTGCGGCCGAAGGTCTATCTTTCCGATACGCTCACGCCGCTCCCTAAGATTCGATCCCTGGGCGAGACAATACGGCTGGAGACGCGCACGAAGACGCTAAATCCGAAATGGTACGAGGGGATGCTCAAGCACGGGTACAGCGGTGTTGCGGAGATCGAGCATCACGTCACCAATACCTTCGGATGGAGTGCCACCGCCGAGGCGGTTGACAGTTGGGTTTATGACGAGATCGCGGCCACCTATCTAATTGACGAATCCATGCTCGAACGGCTGCGCGCTCTCAATCCACACGCGACGCGCAATCTGGCCTCGAGGCTGCTCGAAGCCAACGGAAGAGGTTTCTGGACCGCCGACGAGAATATGATCAGCCGCCTCCACGACATCTTTGGCGGGCTGGAAGACCAACTCGAAGGGGTGAATAATACAAATGTAGCCGGGGGCTGAGGGATGGAGATCACAGTTCTCTTTGTCGGATCGAGCCTGCTGGCGCCTGTGCGGCAGGCTGAGCGCGAGATCAATGAGCGCTATCGTCTCGGCCTGCGGATCAACTGTCATAACTGCACTCTGCCGATCCTCGATACACACTGGCCGCAGGTGGAGCGTGATATCGCCGGGGCAGACGTTGTTTTCGTGATCCACGTCACCGACAACGAAAATACGGTCCGCATCTGTGCGTCCTTGGATCGTTTTAGCGCGCAGCATCGGGCGGTGATTGTGATCAACTGCATGCGTGACCTGATGCGTCGCACCCGGCTTGGAAAGCTCGAGCTCTTCTCTCTGCTGGGTGCGGAGGAATCGCATCGCGCATATCGCCTGGTGCGCAAGTTGGGTTCATGGATGGCCAGCTACGCCTCGTCGCGCCGCCAGAACGGAAAGACGCGGAGACCGGAACAGTATCTGAAACTCATCGAGCGAACACCGGCCATCCTGCGGTTTGTTCCCTCTACCGGCGTGTTGGGAGACATCAAGAATTATCTGACGATGTTCTGTTACTTTCTGCAGCCGACGCCAGCCAACATCCGGTCCATGCTCTTGTGCTCGATTAAATCCTACGTCCCGGGGCAGGATAAACGCATTGAGATCGATCCGCCCGAGAGCAGGCCCACCAGAGGGATCTACCATCCCGATGCGCCACGGGTTTTCGAATCGTTCGATGAATACAGGGAATGGTACGAACACCGAAAACGGCGGCTCGATCCTGAACAGACCATCGGCCTGCTGCTCATGCGAACGCAGATTGTGAGCGGGACCCGTCGCCATTACGCCGGCCTTATTCGAGCCCTGGAAGCTGAAGGGTTGCCGGTCATTCCCGCACTTTCCACGTTCATGGACAATCGCGAAGCGTGCCACGCGTTTTTTGTGAATCCCGCGGACCAGTCGCCCCGAATTAGCCAGCTTGTTTCGCTCACCGGGTTTAGCTTTGTTGGCGGGCCCGCCATGAATGACAGCAAATCAGCGGTCGCCTATCTGAAGGCTTTGAATCGACCTTTCCGCTCGACCGTGAGCTTGGAGATGCAAAGCGTGGAGGACTGGTCCAACAGCATGATCGGTCTCAATCCGGTACAAACCGCCATGCAGGTGGCGATTCCGGAGATTGACGGAGCCACCGAGCCGTTCCTATACGGAGGACTATCAAGCGGAAACGATGAGCCCGAGCCCCTGGAAGACCGCTGTCATCGGATTGCTCGCCGTCTGGTGCGATGGAATCGCTTGCGTACATTGCCCCGCAGCGATGTGCGGCTGGCCGTGCTCATTTATTGCTTCCCGCCAAACAAGGGGAACCTGGGAACAGCTGCCGATCTGGATGTCTTTCCCAGCCTCGATGGTATACTTCGCCGGCTCGCAAGGGAAGGCTACGAAGTGGACGTTCCGGAGAGTTCCGAGGCTCTGCGCAAGCTGTTGCTGGCTGGAGGTGACAATCTCACCAACATCGCCTACCGTCTCTCTGCGGACGAATACTTCCGGCTCTGTCCCTACGTGGAAGAGATTGAGGCTGAGTGGGGGCCGGCTCCCGGCCAGATCAACGCCCAGGGACGCGACATTTTGATTCACGGAATTCAACTCGGGAATGTCTTCCTCGGAGTTCAGCCGACCTTCGGATATGAGGGCGATCCGATGCGCCTGTTGATGGCTAAAGGCGGAGCGCCGCATCATGGATTCATGGGCCTTTACACGTATCTGGACAAGATCCTTCGTGCCGACGCCGTGGTCCACGTTGGCACACACGGCGCGCTGGAGTTCATGCCCGGTAAGCAGGCGGGGCTCTCCAGTCGCTGCTGGCCCGACCGTTTGATTGGAGAGTTCCCCAATATCTACATCTACAGCGTGAACAACCCATCTGAGGGCAGCATCGCAAAGCGGCGGTCCTATGCGGAATTGATTTCGTACCTGACGCCGCCCATTGAAAACGCTGGATTGTACAAAGACCTGACGTCATTGAAGGAGTTCCTCACTGCTTACCGGCAGACCCGTGATGAACGGCAACGAGAGCAGCTCTTCCTGGCCATCGAGGAGAAAGCCGGGAGTCTTAACTTGGATTGCAGGAGTTAAGTATGGCAAGCGAAAAAGAAAACCTGATCAGGTTGCTCGAAGCCGAACTTGATCTGATCGAAGGCGGAGGATATGGGCAGCCGGCCGGGGAACCGGCGAAGGAGAGGCCGATGTTTGATCACTCTCTTGTCTGCATCAACCATTGGCTCGTCCCCGGTCACGAATCCGATTGCCACGACGATTGCATATTGCTGGATGCCGTTCCGGCCGATTCCCGGGAGCAGAAACTACCCTGCCACTTTATCCGTCTGAATGAGGCAGGGGACACCGTGCATTCGCTCGAACAGAAAGGCGATAGGGAACACCTGGAAGAGGAAGTGAAGAAGTGGCTCCGAGCTACCATCAAGCGACTGAAGGAAGAGGATGCTCAGGGTCTCGCCGATGTGAGGTACTGAATTTCTTTGACAGCCAAATGCGATTGAAAGTATAATTTTTTCAACGAGGGGATAAGCTAAGCCGCACCAAAACTGGGCAAAGCATCCTTTAAGAATATGGATAAGGCGCAGCCTCCGCTTGCCGGTGGCCAGTCGGCATCCAAGCAGGTGTCACCAGGGACACCGGCTAAACCCGTCACCAACGCACAGACCGGAGTTCTTGATCCGGCTCAAACAGGTAAATCCAAAGTCCAGCCGGACGAACAATCTGATCGCCTCAAAATGAGGCGGCGCCTCGTCTGGACGGCGATCATTGGGTTCCTGATCACCAATCTCCTGATGCTCCTCCGCTTCTTCTTCCCCCGAGCGCTGTTCGAGCCGAGTTCGAAGTTTCGCATCGGTTATCCCTCGGATTTCGGGCTCGGAGTTGACGAACGATTCAAACAATCACACCGCATCTGGGTAGTTCGCCGGCCGGATAGGATGTTCGTCGTTTTTGCGAAGTGCACGCACTTGGGGTGCACGCCGAATTGGATTGAAAGCGAGAATAAGTTTAAATGCCCGTGCCACGGCAGCGGGTACGATATGGAAGGCAAGAACTTCGAGGGGCCCGCACCGCGGCCCATGGATAGGGCCCAGGTGGAACTCGATGCTGAAGGCCAAATCGTTGTCGACACTGGCCGGCTGTATCAGTGCGCTCCAGGTACCAAGTGCGAGTTTGAAACGGATCCCAGCTCTTTTTTGATTATCTCTTCTTAAGCGACGCTCAAATGTACCGCGCACGCGTGCGAAGACAAGGCAACTTGCGGGAGGGACTCTTATGGGGACTGAGCCGGAGGATGCGACTAGCGGCACGGGTCTGACAGACCGGGCTCGCGAAGAGATCAAGGCCCTCAAAGAGGACCTCAAGGAACCGCAGAAGACACAGATCTGGAAATCGATTTTCCGGGTCAAACATGAACGCACCGACCCTCGCACTCGGTCCCTCGGGGTGCTTTCAAATGTTTTCCTTCACCTGCATCCTGCCAGAGTCAATCGCGACGCGGTCCGCTATAGCTACACGTGGGGCATGGGTGGCATCACCTTCTACTTGTTCCTCGTGCTGACTTTCACCGGCGTGCTTCTGATGTTCTACTACCATCCGACCAAGGTTCAGGCGTTCCGCGACATTCTCTACCTGGAGCACGACGTTCCGTTCGGCAAATTGTTGCGAAACATGCACCGCTGGGCCGCTCACTTGATGATCATCACTGTCTGGCTACATATGTTTCGAGTCGTGTTGACGGGCTCCTATAAGAAACCGCGTGAATTCAACTGGTGCGTAGGAGTGCTGCTTCTGGTGCTGACGCTTCTGCTCTCGTTCACCGGATATTTATTGCCGGATGATCAACTCGGGTTCTGGGCGGTGACGGTAGGTACGAATATGGCTCGGGCGACGCCGTTATTGGGGCACGAAGGACCATTCGGGCCGCAACTGGGCATGACTCCGTTCAATGACGTACGCTTTGCCCTTCTGGGCGGGTCAATCGTGGACGCCAATGCGTTGCTGCGCGCTTATATCTGGCATTGCATTGCCATTCCGCTCATCGTTTCAGTCTTCCTGGGAGTGCATTTTTGGCGTGTTCGCAAGGATGGTGGGATCTCTGGTCCAGCGCCGGTGATGCTGGAATCCGAAATGAAGCCGGAGAGCAAAGTGAGATAAGAGCCGGGAGTAACTCTGGAGTAAGTATGGACTGGGCACAGATCTGGGACATTGTCTCGCCACCGGACAACATACCGATTGTTGCTTTGGCTATCCTGGTGCCATTCTACACATGGTACGCGCTTCGTCAGGCCCGGGCGACGGACGCGTTGATCAGTCAGTTAGAGGCCGACCCGGAACTGGCCAAAACCCATCACCGCAAGATCCATCCTTTCAAACCGGGCTGGGCCAGGGAACTTCAAGTGTGGCCTTATCTGCTGCGCATCGAATTCCTGGCCGCGATTATCGTGACAGTGGTGCTGATGGTGTGGTCGATCACGCTCAATGCGCCTCTCGAGGAACCAGCGAATCCAAACCACACCATGAATCCGGCGAAAGCGCCCTGGTATTTCGTGGGACTCCAGGAGATGCTGGTTTACTTTGACCCTTGGATTGCCGGGGTCGTGTTTCCGACGCTCCTGATCATCGGCTTAATGCTCTTTCCCTATCTTGACTCCAACCCGCTCGGCGTCGGGTACTATACGATTCGACAGCGGACTGTGGCTCTGTGGTCCTTCGGCGTCGGGTTCGGAATATGGCTATTGCTGATATTCATCGGGACCTTTATTCGCGGACCGGGCTGGATGTGGTTCTGGCCCGGGCAGACTTGGGACCACACACGGGTCGTGTATGAGGTGAACCGGCAGTTACCCGATATTGTGGGCATCCAGAACCCTTGGGGTAAGGCCATCCTAGGCATCGTTGTAATCGGACTTTTTTACGCCGTATCTGGTTGGCTTATTCACAAACTCGTCACACGCTCGGCCTTAAACCGCAAAATTATGCAGCGCACGAGCATGCTTCAGTACGTCACGTTCCAGATCTTCGCCATTACGGTGCTAGTAGGTCTCCCGGCAAAAATGCTGCTCCGGTTGGTGTTCCGGATCAAAGACGTCCTGATAACTCCGTGGTTTAACGTGTAATCTGTTCGCGGGTATAGAAGAGGGATCGTAGCTATGGCTAACGACGCCGGCGATCGGACAAATCCGCAGGACCCCACACAGGATCAACTATCTCACAGCTCGCTTAGCGGACTCATACTCGTGTTCTCGGTGCTTCTGTTTTTGTCCTTATTATGGGCTCTCGGTGATGAGTTAGTCTTTCAACGTCCGTGGAAGCGCTACCAGGAGCGCTTTGTCAAGGTGTACACGTCCTACCTCAAGAAACTGGGACCACGACAGGCATCGGCCGAAAAAGCGGTTCAGACTTCTCCGGAGTTTCTAGACACCGTCCGGCAACTCAAGGCAGCCGAAGACGCAATCGCCCCGCGTTTGAGCGAACTGGATCGTCAATTGAGCCTGGTCCGCCAACGCCTCGCCGCCATAAAGGACCCGTTTCAGGATGCGCGAGCGAGAATCGCGGCCTTGACTTACGAGATGGATCACACCACCAATCCAAAGGGAAAAGATTCGATTCGTAAGGACATCAACGAGCTCAAAAAAGGTCCGTTTCGCGTGACTTTGCCTACAGACGGCGGAGTGACTCCCGTCCGCTCAGAGGCTATTACTTTCGGCGAGTTGGAGAAACTCTTTAGTGATCTCAAGAGTAATGAGGCCCGGCTAACGGCCGAGCAAACCGAGGCAACGAAAGCGGTTCGGGAACTCCGTCGAAAGCGCACCGAATACCTGCACGAGCACCTTGCGGGGCTCAACCAGCAACAGATCGACGGTCTGCTGCGGAAAATGGAGAAGTTCAGCGTCGAGATCAAGCAGATTCATGTCGAAGGCGCTGGCCTGGTGGATCGGTGCGAGTCCTGTCACGTGGGCATCCGCGAGCCCTTGCCCCTGACAGCGGCTGACATTGGCGGCGAGCGAGCTTTCGTTAGCCATCCGAACAAGGCGCTGCTGGCACACTTCATGATCCGGCCGAGTTTGGTTGCTCACCGTGCCATAACGGCAATGGGCTAGCGACCTCCAGCGTGAAGGCGGCACACGGTAAGTACAAGCACTGGCTTTGGCCGCTTTTCGCAAAGGAGAACAGCGAGGCGGGGTGCGTGCAATGCCACTTCAATGACAGGGTGCTGGAGCACGCCCCGACGTTGACCCGGGGCCGGGACCTGTACCAGCTGAAGGGTTGCATCGGTTGTCATCGGCATGAGGAGTTTGACCGCGAAGCGGACGCTCTTACCGGAACGACGCAAGGAGATTCAGAACCTGGAGAGGCCAGCAGAAGGAATACCGGTTGGAGGCGGACCGCGAAACCAAGAAGGGCGATGCGGCGCAGAGCAACGACGAGGCGCAAAGGCACTACGCGCGGGCTGAGAACCTTCGTGTCAACGCCAGCAACATCGAAGCAAGAATCGGGGAACTCGATCAGGCAGGCCAAGTTCCTGATGCAGGATCAGAAGAAGATCGGCCCGAATCTGAAGGATGTCCGGTTGAAGCTCCGTAAGGAGTGGATCCCGGTATGGTTGAAGGATCCTCAGGCATTCCGGCCCGGAACGAAGATGCCGACGTTCCGTCTGTCGGACGATGAAATCCGAGCTATCTCCGCCTTCATCTGGCAGTCCGGCGCTGGAAGGACCCAAACTGCCGCCTCGCAGGCTCCGGGTGATCCTGCCAGGGGTAAAGAACTCTATGAAACCGCGGGTGCCTGGGTTGCCACTCTATCGGCGAGGGCGGCAATCGCGTGGGCGACGAGTTCGCAGCGAACTTGTCCCGACTGGGCGAGAAAGCCAATTACGATTACATTGTCCGATGGGTGCACAACCCCAGGGAACGCACTCAGCCTTACTGCCCGCGCGAACAGCGTGATCTCGGTCCGGAAGATTACGCTCGCAAGGGACTACCCTACCTTTTCGATCTCGATCATTCGACGTGTCCGAATGATGGATTCAGTTGCAGGTCCAGAACATGACCACGATGCCGAATCAACGGCTCTCATGGGATGACGCGCGGCATATCTCAAGTTACTTGATGAGCCTGAAGCGCGGCGATGCATCTTATCCGGCGGATGTCTCGTACATGGATGACAAGCGACTCGCCGCGCAGGGAAAGCAGCTGGTCAATCGCTTCGGCTGTGCCAGTTGTCACGAGATCAAGGGACTCGAAGAGGCGCCGCGCATCGGCACGGAACTTACCAAAGAAGCCAGCAAGCCAATGGAGCAGTTGGATTTCGGATTGTTGGAGCACAAGGCCGAAAAAGAGGATTGGTACGATCACAAGGGCTTCTTCGAGCACAAACTCGAGAACCCGGCTATCTACGATCAAGGCAGGGAGAAGGCTCCGGAGGATCGGCTGAAAATGCCGAATATCCAATTAACTCCCGCGGATGTCCGGGCACTTACTACTTTCTTGCTGGGGAGCGTGGATTCTCCATTCCGCGGAGAGTTTCGCGTTATACCCGCGCAGTTCCGCTATATTCCGACCGACCAGCAGAAAGACATACAGGAAGGCTGGTGGATCGTCAAAAAATACAACTGCATGGGTTGTCACGCGATGCAGGCCGGCCAAAAGTCAGTACTCAGCACGCTGCCCCGCTATCAGGATCCCGATTGGAAAGAGCAGTTGCCGCCGTCGCTGGTGCAGGAAGGGGCGCGCGTGAAGCCTGAGTGGCTGACGCGGTTTCTGGCGAATCCGGCGATGAACGAGAAAGATACAAACCGGAACGGCGTTCGTACATATCTAAAAGCCAGAATGCCCACGTTTAATTTCTCGCCAAATGAGATTCGCATTCTGGTGAGGTACTTCGAAGCCCTGGCGGGACAGCCAAATCCGTATATCGCGCCGAAACTCGAACCGCTCAACGATCAAGAGCGGCAGATGTCGCGGGCCTTGTTCTCCTCACCGGGCGCGCCCTGTCTCAAATGTCACCTGGTTGGCGATCCGCGGCACGACCGTTTCGCGACTGCTCCGAACTTCCTGCTGGCCGGCGAGCGGCTTAAGCCCGGCTGGACGGCCCGCTGGATGCTCGATCCTCAAGCTATCAGCCCCGGCACGGCGATGCCGTCCGGATTGTTCCGGCGTGAAGGCGATCATTGGATCTTCGCCGGGCCGAGCCCCGAATCATTCAAGGGGTACACGAAGGATCAGGTGCAACTCCTGGTGCGATACATGTTCCAACTGACGCCGGAGGAGCAGCGCAGACTGACTCAGATGCTTCCGGCAAGGGCCAGCGCGGCACCGCGCGGGTCGGACGTGAAGTTGAGCGCGGCAAATTCTCGCTGACGTACGAAGGAGGGGTATGAATTCTCGACAACTACCAACGAACGCAGTATTCATCTCTTCGCTCGTTGTGGTCCTGTCCCTGGCAGTCATTAGCCTGGGATGCGGCCCGACTAAGGAGGCAAGCAAACCCGCCGAGGAACAGCCGGCTGGCTGAAGCGAAAGTTTACCAACCAACCGGAGAGGAAGGGTCGGTCACCGGAAAGGTCAACTTTAAAGGGCAGCCGGAGAAATTCACGGCCAATTTCCATGGACGCCGATGCCGTCTGTGCGGCCAAGCACTCGAAGCCTGTCTATCCCGAAGTGGTGGTAGTCAACAGCAACGGCACGCTTCGTAACGTCTTCGTCTATGTAAAGAGCGGGCTGGATGGAAAGGCATTTGCGGTTCCGGACCAACCGATGGTTCTCGATCAGGATGGCTGCCTGTATAAGCCGCACGTCGTTGGCATTCAGGCGCGGCAGAACCTGAAAGTCGTCACCAGCGATAAGACGACGCACAACATTCATCCCATGCCCAAAGTGAACCGCGAATGGAATGTCTCGCAGCCACCGGGAGCGGATCCGATCATGAAGTCGTTCAACAGACCGGAGGTGGGAATCCCGGTCAAATGCAACCAGCATCCCTGGATGAGAGCGTATATCCACGTTTTGGGCCATCCGTTCTACGCGAGTGTCCGGTGAAGACGGGACGTTCGAGTTGAAAGGTTTGCCGCCGGGCAAGTATGAGATCGAGGCTGTACATGAACAATATGGCGCGTTGACCCAGCAGGTCACCGTTGAAGCTAAGAAGCCGACCGCCATCGAGCTTAAGTATCAGGCCAAGCAGGCGTATCGGCCAAACCTCCCTCGAGATGTTGCCGGCGCTGGTGTTGCCCTGTTGCGGAGGAGAGTGAGCCATGGCGTTGCTGTTGGCGTTGTTCTTCTGGTCGATGGCCTCGTTACGGTCGGAATATTCATCGCACGCGTGTGGTGGATGCCGGAACTCACCTCGGTGCATGGGAAGGCCATCGATGAGCAGATGATCGTGACTCTGGTCATCGCGGGTTTCGTCTTCTTTCTCGCGCAGGTGGGCCTGGGGTATTTAATCTGGCGCTACAGGGCGCGGGGGGCTGAGCCTGCGAGTTACTGGCATGAGAGTCCCAAGCTGGAGGTGACATGGACGGTGATCACTGCGATCGTCTTTCTCGGTCTTGGGATTTTGCGGAAACCGGGTGTGGGCCAACTATTTCCTCACGGATGCCCCACCCGGCGCACTGACCATCGAGATCACGGCCCAGCAGTTCGCCTGGAACATGCGCTATCCGGGACCGGATGGGAAGTTCGGCCGCACCGATCCCATGTTGATCGATGACGCTTCGACCAACTACCTGGGACTGGATCCGAAAGATCCGGACGGCCGGGACGACATTCTAACGCAGAACATCATGGCTGTGCCGGTCAATCGTCCTGTCCGGGTCATGCTGCGCAGCAAGGATGTTACCCACAGTTTCTTCGTGCCGCAGTTGCGCGTGAAACAGGACGCGGTGCCAGGCATGGCGATCAGGGTTCATTTCACGGCCACCAAGGACGGTGAGTACGAAATCGCCTGTGCCGAGCTGTGCGGCATGCAGCATTACAAGATGCGCGGCAGGCTTATGGTTATGCAAGAGGCGGATTTCGAGAAGTGGCTCAAAGCGCGAGCGGCGCTAGCGGCTCTTTAAGAGAGGAGGATACCGATGGCGGATCAAGTTGCGGCCCACGCAGGAGAACATCAGGTTGCCAAGGGTTTCGTCCGGAAGTATATCTTCAGCATCGATCACAAAGTGATCGGCATCCAGTACTTGCTCCTGTCGCTCGTCGCTGTGTCTGTAGGAATGGCGTTATCGGTGCTCATGCGGCTCCGGTTGGCATGGCCTGATGAGAAGTGGCCGCTGCTGCAGCAGTTGTTCCCCACTGGCTTCGCCGGCGGCCCGATGACTCCGGAGTTTTACCTGGCGATGCTGACGATGCACGGCACCATCATGGTCTTCTTCGTGCTGACCACCGCTCCGCTTTCCGGCTTCGGAAACTATTTCCTGCCGATTCAGATCGGCGCCCGGGACATGGCCTTTCCGGTGCTTAACATGCTCTCGTTCTGGGTCACCTTTGTGGCGTTCGCAGTCATGATGGCGGCGCTCTTTGTCACTGGCGGAGCTCCGATCTTCGGGCTGGACCGCCTACGCCCCGCTCAGCGCATTGGGGCAAATTGCAGGTCCCGGCCTGGGGCTTGGCCAAGACCTTTGGATCATAAGCATCGCCATTTTCTGCGCTGCTTCGCTCCTGACGGCCCTGAACTTCCTGACCACGACGCTCAACCTCCGCGCGAGAGGGATGTCCTGATGCGCATGCCGCTGACCGTCTGGGCGTGGTTCACCACGGCCATCCTTGCGCTGCTTGCATTCCCGGTCTTGCTATCGGGCGGTATCCTGCTTCTGCTGGATCGCGTCGGCGGCACCAGTTTCTTCATCCCGGCCGGGTTGGTTGTCAGCGACCACGTCATTCAACACAAGGGTGGATCTCCGCTGCTTTGGCAGCACCTCTTCTGGTTCTTCGGCCATCCCGAGGTCTACATTGCGATTCTTCCGGGAATGGGAATCACGTCGCACATTCTCTCCACGTTTGCGCGCAAGCCGGTCTTTGCTTATAAGGCGATGGTAGGAGCGATCTTCGCGATCGGATTTATCAGCTATCATCGTGTGGGGTCACCATATGTTCATGAGCGGGATGAGCCCCTTCACGAGCATGGCGTTTTCCGTGACGACCCTTGCCGTTGGCGTGCCATCGGCTATCAAGACCTTCAACTGGCTGGCGACGCTGTGGGGCGGACGCATCCGGTTCGCGACGCCGATGCTCTTTGCTCTCGGTTTCGTGTCGCTGTTTGTCTCCGGAGGAGTGACGGGGTCTGCTTCTGGCCCAGCCCGCAATCGATATCTATCTCCACGACACTTATTTCGTCGTCGCTCACTTCCACATCATCATGGGTGTGGCTGCGATCTTCGGCATCTTCGACGGGACCTACTATTGGTTCCCCAAGATGTTCGGCCGGATGATGAGCGAGGGCTTGGGCAAGATTCACTTCTGGTTCACGCTGGTGGGCGTGTATGCCATCTTCATGCCGATGCACTTTCTGGGCATGGCAGGAGCGCCGCGGCGCTACGCGCAACTCACCGAATTTGAATACCTGAAACATTTGCAGCCGCTTCACCTGTTTATCTCGGTGGCTGCCTTCATTACCGTTGCTGCTCAAATCATCTTTGTGTACAACTTCTTCGTCAGTATGTGGAAGGGCAAGCGAGCCGAGGTGAATCCCTGGGAATCGACGTCGCTGGAATGGACGGTTCCCTCACCGCCTCCGCATGACAATTTTGGAGCAATGGAACCTGTCGTCCACCACGGACCATATGAATACAGTGTGCCAGGCGCGCCGGCCGATTACATTCTCCAGACGGCGCCTGCTGGCGAGAGGACAAGCGGCTAAAGCTTGAGGCTACCTGAACGGAGTTGCTATGGCGACGAGAACTACATCCGCGATGCCGGCAGTCAAACCGCGAGGGACCGGTTCCGGCCCAGGCAACGGCGGACGGGGAGATGGTGACGGCGATTACAGGTTTCCACGACCCTTGCCTTTGGAGACTGCATGCCTCGGCATGTGGCTCGCTCTGGCTGCCATAGGGATGCTGTTTATCGCGATGACCAGTGCGTATGTGGTTCGTCTTGGGTTCGATCCCGATTGGCGACCGATCCGAATGCCCATTATCCTGGGAATCAACACGGTGGTCCTGCTGGCCAGCAGCGTCACCATGGAAAAGGCCCGTCGCTCCCTGGGCCTCGACCATGACAGATGGTTGACGGCAACATTGCTGCTTGGCCTGGCTTTCGTGTGTGGACAACTCATCGCGTGGAGGCAACTCTTCTTCGACGGAATTTACCTCAGCACAAATCCACACAGCTCATTCTTTTACCTGTTGACGGGCATGCACGGACTGCATCTGCTCGGTGGCATTCTGGCCTTGGGCTATCTCGTGTTCTTCCGCTCACATCGGGAGCGCTGGGTTGAAGCGACGGCTCTCTATTGGCACTTCATGGACGGTCTCTGGGTTTACCTGCTTGTACTGCTTTTCGGTCGGAGGTAATTGTATGGCTGAAGGAAGCATCGAACCACTGGCCACGGAAATCTGGAGCGGGGGGGTTGAGCCTTACGCCGTGGGAAGCAGGAAACTCGGCATGTGGCTCTTTATTCTCTCGGACTCCATGACCTTCTCCGCGTTGTTGATCGGCTACAGCTATGTGCGGCTGGCGAGCCCGAATTGGCCTACCCCGTTTCATCTCTGGCCATCCCTTGCAATGGCGAGCCTGATGACCGTGGTCTTGCTGTCCTCAAGCTTAACGATGGTAATGGCGGTCGCGGAGTCCAAGCGTGGCGAGACAAAGCGAGCTGTCAGGTTCATCGGACTAACCATGCTGGGAGGCCTGGCCTTTGTCGTCCTGCATTTGAACGAATGGAGGACCCTGATCAGCGAAGGTGTCCGGTTGGGCCGGAATCCTTGGGGGAACCACTCTTCGGCAGCACATTCTTCACTCTGACGGGACTTCACATGTTGCACGTAGTGACCGGGTTGATTTATCTCGGCGTCATAGCAATCGGTTTCGCCAGAAACAGGTTCTCGCAGGAACACGTTGAGATCAGCGGACTCTACTGGCACTTCGTAGATCTGGTGTGGATGTTCATATTCCCGCTGGTCTACTTGTTGTCGTTTGGAAAGGGGTAGAAGGATGGACACACACAGCGGAAGCGGTACGCGGTCCTATGTCTGGGTGTGGGTATATCTGCTCGCGTTAACCGCGCTGGAGGTTTTCCTGGTCGATGTGCGCGTCTTTTCGACGACGGCGATGCTCATCGTCTTGATGGTCTTGTCGCTTGTCAAAGCGGCACTGATTATGGCGTACTTTATGCACCTTCGGTTCGAGAAAACGAGTTTTGTTCTCTCCCTGGTGCCGGCCGTTGTCATTGTCATCTCCTTGCTGTTCGTGTTCTTCCCGGACAGCGTTCGGTTATTTCAACTACGGGTGCCATAGCGCCATGTCGAAACTTCGCTACAAAGCGATTCGAGCGGCAGCTTGGTTTCTTGCTGCACAGGCACCGGTCCTGGCTCAATGCTCCATGTGCCGGACTGCCGCCGCCGCCCAGCCTCCGGGAGCCGCGAATGCGCTGAACATGGCGGTTTTGATTTTGCTTGTCCCCGCTTTGGCGGTGTTCAGTGGTGTGTTTCTGCTGGCGTTCCTATACCAGGCTTCCTCGAGCGCTGATAAATCTGAGGACGATCTCTGATGCGTCAAGAGATCATCGTGAATTCCTTTTGCCTGCTCATTGCGCTCGGTTGTGTCGGAGCCGCCGTGTGGGCCCTCGTCACCGGGCAGATCGGCGAACAAGGCATAGATGGACTGTTCTTGCTGATTGTGTGTTTGACGATCGCTCTAATATTCTCGTTCATTCCGCTTCAGGCGGTGCGGCAGGGCTTGTTGCGAGACGTCCTGAAACGCAAGCGAGTGAAACCGGGTACGGAGAATGCTCAGCAGGCTGCGCCAGTGACATCACCGGATCCACAGGAGAAGGGATGATCATGAGAACGACTGGGCGGCGACCGTTACTCCTTGTGATCGCGCTTGCCGTACTGTTTGTCATCGTTCCTTTCCTGTTCTGGCACGAGGCATGGTTCGGCCGGAAGCTCAGTGACGCCGAGATAGGCCGGTATCTTGAGGACACCGGGCATCCTCGCAAGATTCAGCATGCTTTGTCGCAAATATCCGATCGGATCGTGCGAGGCGACAGCGCAGTGAAGCCGTGGTACCCGCGGATTGTGGCCCTTGCAAAGCATCCGGCTACCGAAATCCGCATACTTGCCACCTGGACCATGGGGCAAGACAACACTGCCGGGATATTCCACCAGACTCTCCGCGAGCTCCTGAACGATCCGGATCCAATGGTCCGTCGCAATGCCGCCCTCTCACTGGTGCGATTTAGAGACGCAAGCGGCCGCGCTGAGCTTGTGAAGATGCTTCAACCTCATCCGGAGTCCGATCAGGTTTGGGAGGCGCTCCGCGGTCTCTACCTGGTCGGGCAACCAGAGGACCTTCCGGCGGTTGAAAGCATTGCGCGCGGAATCGGGGACTCACGAAATCGCATTCGCGAGCAAGCCGTGCTTACGGCTCAAGCTATACGTGGTCGCTCGGAACCCAGTTCCAGTCGCTAACCGGCCGTCCGGGTTCGGCTGGCAATTCGATCCCGCGGGCGACTTCCCAGTCTTGTGTGTTCACCATGTCGATGGCGTCCCACGGGCAGCCATCCAGAAACGTACCATCCGGGCCCTTGCTGGTACACTTGGCGCAACCGATACAGGTAGACTTATCTACTTCAATGCGGCCAAACGGAGGATGATCTTCGTCGGGCACCCAGAACATGCAAGCCTCGACTGGACAGTACGCAACACAGACAGGAGCTCCCGCACAACCCGTGCAGTTCTCGTTTATCACGGCCAATTGTTTGGGTTTGCGCTTTCGCAAATCTGTGCGCCCATGCGACATGGGTTCAGATTTTTGAACTGGAATCGACTCTTCGCTTGACATCGTTTTGCCCCGCAAACGCCGCTCTGTGTATCCATAATAGCGCGGGTCTTTCACGAACGGAAGAATTGTGTGGAATGATTGCGACTGCAATTTCGAGGGGCACTCTGTAACGTCGGCACCACTCGGCCACTGCGGCGAGTTCGAGCTGTTTTTGGTGTGGCCAAAAGGTGGCCAAAATTTACCACTGAAACGGCGGCTTGAAGGTACGGAATCGGTTGTGGGCTCTGCAACAACGCGGCGCACGGAATCGTCGAATTTGAGTTCTTCTGTGGTGTCGGACGTTAGGTGGCGATCGAGACGCGAACGCAATTGCGGAACCAGACAGACGCGCTCCAGCGCCACATAATATGCCTAAAGGTTCCGGAGGAACTGCATGAGTGCAATGTCGTTCTTCCAGTGCTTCTTCGGCACCGCCGCACGCACTTCGTAAGCTGCAAGAGCCTTAGCCTTCATTTCGAGGTCCACTTCCGCATAAACATTTGTCGTGTTAAGCGAGACATGACCCACCAGGCGCGAATGGTGTTGATGTTGACTCCGGCGCGTAGGAGATGTGTCGCTGTCGTGTGGCGAATGGTGTGAGGACTCACGCGTTTACCTGCTAACGAAGGCATAGTGGGCAGGGTTCGTCGGACGTATCTTTCGATCGTCGTGTGAATTCCGAACCGCGTGATCGGGTTGCCATACCGAATCAGGAACACGTGGCCATCGGATTTCTGCATCTTGCTGAAAGGGTCAGCGCGGCCTTAAGCAAGAGCCCAGGGTCGTGACCACGGAAACCGTGAGGAATCACTTCTGTGCTGACGTCAAAGTGTTTGGTGAGGTAAGCCGAAACAGTCGGTTTTGCCGGAACGGCGGTATGCTGAGCGAGTAGAACCGTGAACAGAGAGCAGCCCAGCATGTATCCGATACGCCAAAGAATCATCTGCATTTCGGACCCGATTATACATCAGCAAGAATGGGCGAGCTTGCCATCTCGCGACACTCCTGACACAAAGGGCACTTTGCTGTAGGCAAGTTATCAAAAGAACAAACCTGAAACATTCTCGTCGCTGCGCGATCTTGTCAGGGGCATGCAATGCTCGCATACCCCTAGTACTACTGTGTTATAAACAAACACTTTGATGTAGAATTGTTTTGTGGGGACACGCCTTTCAGCGCCAGGCCCACAGCAGAAGCGTTTCGCGGCGTATATGGTTACCGGGCGAATCGCGGGCACAGAGAAGCGTTGAACACGATGGCGGCACGCTGAGGCGGCACTGGCGCCCAATCGCGTCCGGCGAATGCATCAGTCTTTACATCATTTGGTCGCCGATGCGCCATGGAAGGATGAAGCGATTCTGGAGCAGGTTCGGAGTCAGGTGTTGCCTGCCATGCAGAAGAACGGCCCCGTCGTGGGGTGGATTGTCGATGACACTGGGTTTCCGAAGAAGGGGAATCACTCCGTAGGAGTGGCTCGGCAGTATTGCGGACAAGTGGGGAAACAGGATAACTGTCGCGTGGCGGTGAGTTTGTCGGTGAGCACCTGGAGTTCGAGTCTGCCGATTGGATGGCGCTTATATCTGCCGGAAATATGGTCCAGCGACCGCCCAGATGGTTACCGAAGACTGAATGCCGACAACATATGACTATCCCAATTCGTCAATACCAGCGCGGAACCGTGTGTCCACCCCATAGCCCGCGTCGGCCAAAACCACCCCGGTCGGAACCTGCTGCTTCACAGCTTGCCGGATCTGCTCCAAGGCGATCTGCGGCTTGTTCTGAATTCCACTTCTTCGGGAACGCCGACTTTGCTCCGCCGCCCGGCGTCGTTGCAGTAGTTTCGGCGGACGCCCCATTGTCTGCCGGGATTTGGCGGGCAAGGGTTGTCGGCCAGGGATGTGGTCGTACAACGCCGCTTCGGAAATGACGGTGGACGGCGGCCGACTCGGTCGCCGAATTCCGGATCCTGTCCAATGCCTACGACGCCTCCATCGGGCGCCAGGCCGGAGGAACCATCAGCATCACGACCAAGGCCGGCACCAAGGATTATCACGGCAACCTGTTTGAGTTCAACCAGAACAATATTCTCAACGCAAACAACTTTCAGACCAACCTAGCGGGTGGCTCCAAGCCACCGATCCACTTCAACGAGTACGGCGGAACCTTTGGTGGACCGGTGTGGATTCCCAAAGTCTACAATGGCAAGCAGAAGACCTTCTTCTTCGTTTCATTCGACGGTACGCGCAACCAGGACCCGCGTTTCAGCGTCCGTTCGGTCCCGACCGCCCTCGAGCGCAGGGGGGATTTCAGCCAGTCGTTCACCACGAACCAGGGCACGCGCTTCCCAATTCAGGTCTACGATCCGCAGAGCATTGACGCCAGGGGCTTCCGTCAGTTGTTCCCGGGCAACGTGATCCCCAACACACGCCTGAGTTCCATCTCGCAGAACATTCTGAATTACATCCCCCTGCCGAATTCCGCCGGCGAACCGACCAGCAATGCGACGAACAACTTCGTGCCCGCCAGCACCCGCCAGAACAAAATGGCTATGCTCTCGATACGCGGCGATCAGCAGTGGAATAACAACCATCACAGCTTTGCCGTCTTGCGCTGGTCGCACATGGACGAAAGGCTGGACGATTACTACAATGGCCCATCCACCGGCACGACGCAGACCCGTATTCCCAAAAACGTCGGCTTGGACCATGTGTGGACGGTCAGCCTTGCGATCGTTCTCGACTTGCGTTTCAGCGTGATGCGCTACGAGGACTTCGCGATGAATAACGGGGCCGGGTTCGATCCGACCACACTCGGACTTCCGAAAACCTTTGTCTCACAGCTGCGCAAGCCGTCATTCCCGCGCAACACCGGCATCTCCGGCGATTTCGGGGTGGATAACGCCGGCAGTTACACGATGAACACGTACTATTCCTGGGGCGCGGGGCTGACACACGTGCACGGGAAACATACCATGCGTTACGGCGCCGAATACTGGGTGCTGCAACAAGCGAATGCGGGTATCGGCAACCAGGGCCAGTTCACTTTCGATAACTCCAACTGGACCCGCCAGCAGGCGACAGTCGGCGGCGGGACGGGCGTTGGATCGAATGTGGCATCGTTCCTGCTCGGACTGCCGAACGGCGGCAGCGTGAACACCAATGCGGACGCGCTCTATTCTCAACGCTTCGGAGGGGTATACTTCCAGGACGACTGGCGGGTCACCCCCAGGCTGACTCTGAATCTCGGCTTGCGCTACGATCTCGAACAGCCGGTGCACGAGCGCTTCAACCGCATGACATCGGGATATGACGCGAAGGCGCTCAATCCGATCAACCCGCAAGCGCGGGCAAACTACGCCGCTATTGCTTCGTCAAACGCGAACAATGCCCTGGTCCAGCAACTTCTGCAGATCGTCCCCGTGAGCGAATTTAATGCGCGCGGTACGCAGCTGTTCGCCGGCGTGGACGGCCAACCGGAGCGGGTGTATAACCCCGACTATTCCATGGTGCAACCGAGAGTCGGCTTCGCGTACCAGATCCGGCCGAACACCGTGCTGCGCGGCGGCTTCGGACGGTTTACACAGGCGAGTTGGGAGAACGCTTCCCAGATCGGCTTCAGCGCCACCACACCATTAATCGCTACCCAGGACAACTACATCACGCCCTACGACACACTGGCGAATCCGTTCCACAGTGGCATCCTTTCGCCCACGGGAGCTTCTCTGGGTCCGCTGACTCAGTTCGCCCAAAGCCAGAAGCATCTGCTCCATCATGCTACCGGAGTAATCGAAGTCGCAATGCGTTTTACTGCTCGTGCCGTGCGCGACGTTGTTCTTTTTGTCTTTGCAGGCGTCGATCCCGTATGGTCAAACAATCTATCGCACCGCCTCTGCATCAGACCGCGTATGATGTTCGTTCACCATGCGCGAAGGCGCGACTGCTGGCGTACGTAACAGGCCTCGTCAACCAGCGATTGCTTCTCCAGAATGAATATCTCATCGCCGAGAATCGCATCCTTCGCTCGCATCTACCAACGGCGATTGCGCCTGTCCATCCACAGCGCTCCACTCTGGCTGAGAGCGGCAAACGGCTTGGCCGAAAAGACCTTCAACTGGTCGCCTCCGCCGCGCTCCCGGATACCATCCTGGCCTGGTACCGCCGGCTGATTGCCCAGAAGTTCGACGGATCCAAACATCGCGCCTATCCCGGCCGTCCTCCGATCATGCGCGAAATCGAAGCGCTGATCGTCAGAATGGCCCGCGAGAATTCCGGCTGCGACGCTACGGGATTCCGCCCGCCCCGAAGCGAAATGACGAGCGATGCGCCAGCACTGACCCTGCTCGTGGTGTTATTGAACCATGAATGCTGTGAAACGTCACCGACAGTCGTCCCCTCGATAGGGACAACGTCTAGTCCTGCTTCAGTGTCGCCTGCAACCACCCGTCGGCATCCGATGCCATTTGGACAGGCTGGCCCTTCCATTCCAGTCGGAACTTGCCGCTGGCGCGCACTCGGGTTGTGTGATCGTTCCATACGAGCCTTGCCCAGTCAGGCAATGACGCGCGAAGGCCCCCAGCCAAGGTACGATGAGGGAAAGCCCTCTCGCGAAGGAGTCTCCTCTTAGCGTCCCAAACCAATCCACAATCTCGCGTTAGGACTACACGCGTCACGCCTCCCCCCGCCAGTTCGAGACGCTCCACGGGCAGCCAGATGCTCGAATGGCCCTCCTGGGTCAGGCGAATCCAGTCCGGTCGGCCGGTCCAGGTGGCGGTCACTACCAGAATACGGGGCTCTACCGATATCACGTCCGCCGAGCGGGTTGGATGAAGTTTAACCGCAAGGTCGCCCACCCTCGCTTCCGTTCCGTCGTAGAGATCGAGCATCCGTTCGCCGCCCGCTTGCCTGAGCACTGCAAATCGGGTATCGGCCAATAATCTTGGCGTAATCAGGGTCGATTGGCTTTCGGGCGTGCGGTATAAGATCGTCGCCTGCTGCCCGGCAGCGGAAATCTCTATGCCGATTCCATCAACTGGAGCTATGCCGGAAATGCGGTTCACTTGTGTGATCCAGGGAGCTGCGTGGAAAGGCTCCCAGACCGACCAGGATCGAGAGCGTTGGGTCCCTTCTTTTCCGAACGCCGACCTCGCAGTGATAATTGCTATTAGCGCCCAAAGCCGCCGTCAGCAAATCAGTGGGATGCGCCCACGCCGGTCAATAGCCGCCAGGCACGGACTTCCGACTGCACCGGCGCGCCCGTGGTGTGGTTGACTATTAGCAGGATTTCAAAGCCCCGAGGCGCCCCATCAGGATCCAGGTGCATTCGACGCAAAGTCTCTCTCATGCGGATGGGGTCCGCCACGAACTCGCCAGCACCTTCGGTTCCTTCCGATGAGGTGCCGGACACGAGCAGCGCATGCCCGTCGTGGTACAGGCGTGGAAGAAACGCGATGTGCCCGTAGGACTCTCTAGAGGTTCCGCCAGAAAACTCGCGTGGCTTATATTCGGCCGGCTCACCAGGACCAGGCCCCCGGTTGCGGAAGGACGGCTCATTATCCCGGCCGTAGTCGCTGACGAAATTCAAGTGTTCTTCGAACAGTTGTGCCCAGGGATTGGCTCGCGTTGTGCCTATTACGATTAAATGATCGCCCCCCTTGAACGTGCGCAGCGACATTCCGCGGGCGAACGAGAGAGAGATGGGCGTCGAGTGGAGTTGCGCGATCTGCGCAATTCTGGCGGCAGTCGTCGCGTAGGATGCACTGGTGAACTGGTTCTGAAGCAAGTACTCCAGAAAAGAGTTCATCTCCGGGCTGACTCCTGCCGTCTCGGGGATGAACTTCCGGTTCAGATAGTCCGAGAGCGAGAGGCGGCTCTTCATGAGGACCTGCACCCCACCGATGCTGGTATCTGCCAATACGAGTTGCACTCCGCGATTGCCGTTGAACAGGGCCTGCCAAGGTAGGGGGGACGCAGGCGGAGCACCGCTGACCTTAAGACGCGAGCGCAGTCCGTAGTTTTGAACCGCCAGCACTACGCACAAGGTCGAAATCACCGCCATCGTACTGAACCACGCCAGGTGCAGCCAGGCTTTTGACTTTGCAGGCGACCCGACGGCCACGGTATTAATGGGATCACCCGGCCTGAGATGGATGGACGGAATGTAGGAGCCGGAAGGCACTTCGAACCAAATCGTAGCGTCCCGTCCTGGCCCGTCGTAATAATCCTGCAAGCGTCTGCGCGTTTCGCTTGCAATCACACGCACGATGGCATCGCCACTCGTGTCGTAATCCGGAGATCGACCGATCAGGGCCGATCCGATGACGCGCTCCTTGAGTTCCTCGAAACGTCCCTCCAGGGCCTTCTCAACCACGTAGCGTAAGAACTGACGGCTACGTCGGCTACTTCGAAAGGTGGGAGTCTTCAAAACGCATTCGAGAGCGCTGCGGATTTGGGATTCCTGTCCCCCAAGTTCACTGATCCGTTGGGCGGCGGCAAGACGAACGTCAGAGTCAGACTTGGACATCCGGAGTTCATTATCTAACATATCTAACCGTCTGATGCACTCTATCCGGAAAACGCTTGCACTGGCACTCCTGCCGCTTGAGACACGTTAGTCAACGCTCCTAACGTTGTGCAACACGTTAAAAACTCTTACGATCCATCCGAGGTTAGCTTATGCGTGGCTTACATCTTCAGATAGCATCCGTAGCACTGTTGCTTGGTTTCTCGGTAACCAGACCAGTTTGTGCGCAGGTGAACTTTGGCCGGATTTCCGGATCTGTGGCCGACGCTTCCGAGGCGGTGGTGCCGGGCGTCCAACTGCGCGTAATAAACGAGGGTACGGGGGTCGAGAGGACCGTGGTGTCTAACGACAACGGCACTTACCTGGCCACCAACCTGCCGGTTGGCACGTACAGCGTGAAAGTGAATCATCCGGGTTTTCAGCCAGTGACGCGAAGTGGATTGAACCTGGTTGCCGACGGGCGACTCACCGTGGACGTCAGTCTAAGTCCGGCGGGTACCGCGCAAGCCGTGGACGTCGTCGAAGCGGTCGGGGAGGCTGTGAATACAGTGTCAGGCGAGCTTTCGCGCGTGGTCAACGCAGAACAGGTGCAGGATTTGGCGCTGAATGGTCGCAATTATCTTCAGCTTGCCACGCTGATTCCGGGCTCCGCGCTGCTCGATGAAGATCAATTGGGACTGACCACGAGTTTGGCCACCAACCAGCAATCGGTGAACGGGAACCGTGGCAACTCCAATTCGTTGTCCGTGGACGGCAGCTATAACGTGGATTCCGGCTCCAATGCCAGCCAGGTCAACAACGTGGGGGTGGATTTCATCCGCGAGGTAAACATCAAGACATCGAACTTCTCCGCAGAGTACGGACGCAACTCCGGCGCGGCAATCAACGTCATCACGCGGGGCGGCGGCAACCAACTGCACGGCGGAGCCCTCGAGTTTCTGCGAAACGACTCGCTGGATGCACGGAATTTCTTCGCACCGCAGAAAGGCAAGCTCCGCTTCAACGACTTCGGTTGGAACCTGGGTGGACCGATCATCCGAAACAAACTGTTCTTTTTCGGGGGCGAAGAATGGAAAAAGATCCGGCAGGATGCGGCTCCCTTGCAGGCCTCACTGCCCACGCGGAAGGAGCGGCAAGGCAATTTTAGCGAGCGCAGCGGCAATCTCAACCAACCCGGCACCAGTACACCCGTGCCCAACCGGAACGTGTCTGGGATGATTACGGCCGATGGACGTGCCATCGCAAAAGTTTTCGAACGCATGGAACAGGCAGCCAGTTCCTATACAGACACGCCGACCGGCAACAACGCGGTGTATCAATATTCGAGCCCATTCGATTGGCGGGAGGACATGCTTCGGCTCGACTATGTCGCGAGCTCCAGGCATTCCCTCTACGGCCGGTACATTCACGACTACTACAATCTTATCGACCCCTTTCCGGTCTCCGGACTGCCCACGGTTCCCATCAATCGTGTCAGGCCCTGCACCAGCTATCAGCTGACTCATACCTGGACGATCAGTTCCAACCTGATCAACGAAGCCCGCGGCGCAGCCTCGTGGACCCGACAACGGCGGAACACCGCCACCGACACCTGGATGCGTGAGACCTACGGGTTTGCATTTCCGCAAATCTTCAACGGTGGCCCGCTGGAGAACGGCATTCCGCAGACCTCGATCTCCGGTTTCACCGGCTTTTCGGGACCCGTTTTCATCATCCTCTCCCCGGTTACGGACATATCGTTCACAGACAACTTCACCTGGATCAAAGGCAGCCACACCATCAAAACGGGAGTCCTCGCAGTGCGCAATCGAAAGAACCAGAATGGCCGCACGAACCACGCCGGCAACGTGTCCTTCTCGAGTTCCGGAAACCCCCAGACCACCGGCAATGCGTTTGCCGATGCGCTGCTCGGCAACTATCGCACCTACAGTGAGTCGAATGACGACCCGGTCGGGTTCTTCCGATTCACGCAGGCCGACGGTTATATACAGGATAACTGGAAGGTCAGCCGGCGTTTGAGCCTGGAGTTCGGTATGCGATACCAGCACGGAACCCCCTTATATACGGCAGCAAACAACGTGGCGAACTTCGACCCAAGCCGATACGACCCGTCGCGCGCAGTAAGCGTGACCTCAGCGGGCCTCCTGGTTCCCGGCGTGGGAAACCCGTACAACGGACTGGTTCGCGCGGGCTCCGGAGTGCCAGCCAACGAGGTCGCTCGGGTTCCCGGCGCCACTAGTGCGGCGGCGCAGAGCGTGCCTGCCGGCGCACCCAGGGGCTTATATTCAGGCAAGAGCCTGCTGGCTCCCAGGTTTAGTTTCGCGTTTGCGCCTCGGGACAGCAAGACCTCCATCCGCGGCGGATTCGGAATGTTTTTCGACCGCGCCGATGGAAACATATTCTTCCCTACGCTCAACAACCCACCCTATCTGCAGACCGTGCAGCTTGAAAACGGCAACCTGTCCAATCCCGCGCAGGGCAAGCCCGTGGCGCAGGCGCCGTTCGGAACGGTCAACGCGATCGACGGCAACCTCGACACGCCGTACTCAATGAATTTCAGCTTCAGCATTCAAAGAGAATTGCCGCGGGGGTTCCTGCTCGAGGCGGCGTACGTCGGAAACGGCGGAAGACATCTCTTGCGCGCTCCGGACATCAATCAGGCGTCGTTCGAGGACTTGATTTCGAACGCCAGCCTGCCCTCCGCGCAAAGGGCGTCGGTGAATGCCCTCCGCCCGTTCAAAGGCTATTCCACGATTACGATGCGGATTTCGGATTCAACGTCGAATTACAATGCGCTGCAACTTTACGTCAATAAGCGAAAAGGGAATCTCCAGTTGACCGGGAGCTACACATGGTCAAAGACGTTGACGGACGCCAGTGGCGAGGGCGACAACCCGGAAAACTTCACGGACCGGCACTTCAGCTATGGTCCCGCCAGCTTCGATCGACGTCACATCCTGGTGGGCACCTACACTTATCACATTCCTTTTGCGCGCCACTGGAAAAGCCCCGCGCGGATTGTTTTCGCCGGTTGGGATTTGAGCGGCGTTAACCGGCTCCAGACCGGGCAGTACTATACTGCAACCGGCAGCACTTCCACCGGAACCCGCAGGGCCGACTACCTGGGCGGCCCCGTATCCCTGGATGGTGAGGCGCGCTCCATGGCCCAGTATTTCAACACTGCCGCGTTCGCGCCGGCGCCCGACACCCGACGGGGCAATAGCGGCGTAGGACTTGTCCGAGGGCCGTCGATGTTCCTCTGGGACCTCTCCATGCGGAAGGAATTCGCCGCCACCGAACGCCTCAAAATCCGCTTCAAGGCGGACCTCTTTAACCTGCCGAACCACGCCAATTTCCGCGGCTTGAATCTGAATGTCAGCAACCGTGACTTCGGTTCCATTGGTTCGGCAGGCCCCGCGCGTAACATACAGTTGGGTGTAAAGGCGCAATTCTAATGTCAATTTCTCTCTTTATGAAACTCTTCTGCTGGGCCGCACTCGTCGCACTCGTCCCGGCCGCCGAAGCCCCACAGCCGGCGATCGTGCGAACCGGCTATCACCTCACGGCGCGGCCGTGGAAGCCGCTCGAAATTCAACGTGAGAAGTACTTAGAGGCAATCGAAGGCGTGTGCCGATTCACCGCGCGGCACCAAGATGAGCGTGGCGCCATCATCGACCCGTTCCTGAAGCGCGAGCACCAGTACGCTACTCCATATTTCGCCCACGCCGTGGGGACGCTGATCTCGACGGGGAAGGCCCAGGACTTGTGGCCCTTCGGTGTGAAAGCCATGGAGCACGCCACTAAGTGCTTCGACGGCGGACGCGACGCTATACCCGATCAACACGGTGAGTTCTTTATCGCGGCTCTCACCGGAGCCCTGGAACTGTATGCGAAACACGTGCCGTCAGCGACGCTGAACACTTGGCGCGAGCGCATGAAGAAGCCGCGCCGCGAAGTGGTGCGCGGGGGGACCAACAACTGGGAAACCTACCCGATGAAGGGAGATTGGATGCGCGTGCTGGCCGGCCTGGTCAACCGCAAGGATGCCATCGCCAGCATCGAGGACGCCTGGAGTTCACGACAGCGCGCCCGAATCTCGGCTGCCCCATGGTATTTGTATCACGACCGCACCAGCGACCCGGACACGCTGAGCGTGGAAGCGGTAGGCCGCGGTAACCTCCTGGCCCTGATCCACCTTGATTACGACGGGCCCAGCAGCGCGGAAATTCGTGATGCTGTGGAAGCCGCCACCCGCTTGACCCTGCTCCTCCAGGACCCTTCGGGGCAGGTGCCAGCCAATGGCCGCACTGATGACCATGTGTGGGTGGATATCGGCTATCAATTGGCCTATGAAGTCATGGCCGAGCGCGCTTACAAGAACGGCGACAAGCTAATGGCAGGCGCGTTCCGCCGGGCGGCTATGCTGGCGTTCCAAAGCGCCGGACGATGGCGGCGGGGCGACGGCCCGTGGGCTGGCTCTTACTACGTCACCAAGAACAGGTTCGATCCGGCTCTGCGGGTCGGCTATCAGAGCGCCAGCCAGTACAGCAATTACAACGGATCGCTGATGTTTCATCTTTCGGAAGCATTCCACGCCCGCACTCACGAGATTCCGGAGCAGCCCTTACCTTCCGAAATCGGCGGTTACGCGCTCTCCACCGACGCAGAGTTCGCCAGCGTCTTCGCAAATGCAGGCGGCTTCCAGATGCAGGCCAACCTGCGCGGCCAGTTGACGGCCACACACGCAAATTTTTGGACACCGTTGGGCGTGGTGCGGTTTGCCCGCTCCGGGTGGGACACGCGTCTGGGCCCTTCCGACGGCGCTCTGACGGCTGCCGGCGGAGTGAGCTTCGCGCCCACGTTCTCCGAGAACGGACGGTGGCTCCGCATGGGCGATCTATCAGCGCGGTACGAAGGTGCCTGGAGCGTGGGTTTCGTGCACCCGCTGCTGGTGCGGTGCGCTATCGACTATCGCCCGAAGCGCGGGCAAAACGGACCGAGTTTTCGGAACGAGTTCACGCTGACCCCGGACGGCATCTTATCGGAGGTGACAAAGACATCGCCGCAAACCGTGCCGTGGGGCGTCACCTGGCCACTGTTGGAAAACGATGGAGCGCCGCTGGTGCTTTCCGTTAACGACCGTATCGCGAGCGTGAAGTATACCGGAGCTACCGACCAGCAAAACTTTATCGCGCTCGACGCGGGCTCTACATTGACCTCGGAATCGCCGTTGCGCGGTAGCTACGGTGATCTGCGGCCGATTCGCGTCACGGTGCCTGGATCCAGGAACCGCACGTTCATCTACCCGCGCTCGGACGGCGACCCAGAGGCAGCCGCAGTGCTGCGGAGACTCCCGGGTCGCGTGTCGGGAACACTATACGTAGGCCCAACGGCCGCCGGTGGATTCGGAGATAAAATCGACCTCGACGGCGACGGTGCTCCCGACGCTACCTTCACAGAAAACTGCGGGTTCCTGCTCCAACTTCGCAACGGCCGCGCCGTCGCGGTGGAAGCCGACCGCGCCTTGCGGGCTGACATTCAGGGTAGGAAAGTGGCTCTCGAGCGGTACGTGCCGTTCATTCTTCAGAGCGGCCATTGATTCTACGGAATCCACGGTTCACCCATCGCAGCATAGCTCTCTGGGTTAAAGACTCGTGCGGTTTCCCCGCACGAGTCCATTCTCATCAGCCCGCCGCAAGGCTCGGCGGGAGGTCGTCAATTAGCAGTTAGAAACGAATCTTCAACTGAAATTCAATCTGCCGCGGGTCGAACGTGCCGAGGCCATAAGTGCCGAAAGTATCATCTGTTGCCTGCCCCGGCTGAACGTGCCGCCGGTTGGCGGATCGGTCATCAACTGCGTGCTCACTCCGCCAACATTGCTGGTGATGTTCGGCCGGAAGTAAGCATGGTTCAGAAAGTTCGTGATGCGGGCGGAAAACTCAACCGCGACCCGCTCGGTCCTGCGACGCTACGGGATTCCGCCCGCCCCGAAGCGTAGCCAGAAGACCACTTGGAAGGAGTTCATTTCCGCGCACATGGCAGTTCTAACCGGCACCGACTTCTTCACTATGCATTCGCGGAACGGTGGGTGCGCTCGGTGAAGCAGGAGTGCCTGTCCAAGCTGAACTTGTTCGGTGAAGGGTCACTACGGCGGGCGCTGACCGAGTACATCGCGCATTTCCACTCGGAGAGGTATCACCAAGGGAAAGAGAATCAGCTACTGTTCCCCGCGCGCGCTCCAGATCGGAGTGGGATTCAGACAGGCGTGCGCTGAAGTACTACGCTCGCGCCGCATGATTAATTTGACTATACGCGGTGAGCTGCGCGTCGTCCGTGCGTCAGCTCGCTGCATCCTACCGCCCGATGGACGATTTCTGCCAGGCGGTTCCGAAGTCCGGCCGGAAGAAGTTCCACCCGTCCGTAGAGTCGCCTACGCTTCCTTATGCCGAAGCCGGCGTGGCCGGTCGGATTGACAGAAGCGGTTTGCGCGCTATGCGTTCAAAGTGAAAGAGAAGATGCCGTAGCTGGATCGAAGCCGACTTGTCGTTCCGGTAGAAAAGTCAATCGAAGCGGATCTTCTTTGCCGCTTCCTGAACCGCTCGGTCGTGCTCTTCCTTCTGTAGCCGCTCGCGCTCTGCCGATGCATGTTTCTTTCGCTCGTATTCGGCTATGAGTTCGTTGGTTTCCTCAAGCGCGAGCTTTAGGGTGTCTCGGTGGTACTTCTGAACCTCTTCAACTGTTGTCCCCTCGAGATAGACCTTATCTCCGCTTACGCTGGCGATGCCCGGCCGGTGCATGGATGTCCACCTACGGGGGTGATTCCACTTCTCAACAAAGACCTCGGCCCATTCATATGAAGGGCGCCGGGAGAGGCGGAACGGCACGGTGTAGAGAGCGCTGCCCGGCGTTCCGTCGCAGCGTGGTCTGGTTTGCTGGCTCGACGTAGTGACGCGGGCGCCGCCTTTTCTCCAGGTACTCCTGAGAAGGCCGAACAGCCTCCGGAATACCCGGCAGCCGTTTCTGAGGTAACAGATGAAAACAAAAGGCAACAGCTCGAACGAGTGTGATGGCGGGTGGATCCGATGCCTGAGAGAATTCATTCCTGGGCTGATACGCACCGTTTGGGTTCGGCGATTTCCGCCTGCCAGCGGCCGAACTAAGGAGTTAGAAAAAACTCCAAGTTACTACGCAGCACGATTTGCGGTGAGAAACATGTCTGCGCAGGCGGGCAGACCCCCTCAGCCAGAAATCGGTATAACGCGCGAAATGCCTGTCTCCCTTGCTTCCGCGGGCGCTGGTAAATGCTGGCCAGTACGATTCCGGCGCGTATGCGCTCGGCAATCTCGGGGAACAGGTCCATGGTTACGATTACCGTGTTACGGGTTCGACCCAGCTCATCAAGAGCCTGCAGGACAGCGGCGGAGTTGGATGTGCTGACGTAAAGACCTGCGATCTCACTGTCCGCTGAAAAGAGATCGAGGGTTTTCTGATAGGCCTCTTCGGGGTGGTCATGTGCTTCGATTGCAGCGTCGCAGCGCATTTCGGGGAAATGGGTGGCGAGGGCTGCCTGAAACCCTCGCCAAATTTCGGCGTGCGTGGCAGTTTGAAGCGAGCCTGTGATCACCGCCACCGCTCCTTTGCCCGACAGCACGCGGCCTATTAATTCTGCCGCCACAGCACCTGAAGTGGCCGGATCTGTCCGGATCACAGTGAGCCGCTCTGTGCCGGGTGCATCTGTTGTCACACACACCACCGGGATGTTCTTGTGTGAAGCCTTGCGGATTGCGCCGCGCACGGCATCCGGCACCCCAGGAGCGATAATAAGACCGCTCACGCCGTCTTCGATCGCCGCCTCGATCCTCTCCGCCTCGCCCGATTCGAGCCACGGGCATTCCAGTGCGCGAACCGTTATTCCACTGGATTCTGCCACGCGCGCGGCTTCCATAATACCTTCGCTCACCTGGGCGAAGTAGCCATACGGATCTCTCGGCAGTATGGCCGCAATCCGCATCTGCCGTTTGGATGAGAGGGCACGCGCCGCCAGATTCGGCCGATAGCCCAAGGTATTCGCCATTTGCAACACCTTGGCCCGCGTCATGGGATTCACTCCCGGCCGGTTGTGCAATGCGCGGTTGACTGTTCCGATCGACAAACCCAGTTCCCGAGCCAGGTCCACCAGCACTACTTTCTTTTGTGTTTGCTCCATCTCAGTATCCGGCGTACTCGAGCGCTGTCCGTACGTACGCTTCGACATTTACTGTAGGCGTGCCGTACTCCAGAAAGTCCACCGGTTGCATGATGAATTGGCCACCCGGCTTGCCTATCTCCATGGCCTCCCGAGTGGCCTTTCGAACTTCGTCCACGGTTCCGTTCTGCAGTACGTTTACCTGATCGATGCCGCTCAGTATCACATACGCGTCCCCAACAGCAGCCTTCACTTTACGAAGATCGGCGTCGCCCAGTGGGGGCGGCGAAAACGGTTCCACCATACGCGCTCCCAGCGCCTTGTAAGATTCGACGAGTGACATTACCTGCCCGCAATTGTGGTACATGGCCGGCCGGCCGTTGCGCTGCACATGCTCGATGTACTTGCGCTCAAACGGCAGCACGTAGCGGTCGTAATTCACTCGTCCCATGAAGCCGCCGGGAACGTTGCCACCAACGCAATGCACGTCCGGACCGGCCTCATCGATTGCCGCCGTGTAGTCCAGGATGCGCTCCATCGCGAAATTCATGAGCTTCTCATAGTACGGGAAGTTAACGCGAAACAAAGTGTAGAGCACATCGTGATCAACCAACAGAGAGGCGTTATTGAAAGGTCCATGCGGTGTCCATGTGCCCAGGATGCCGGAGTCGCCCAGGGCGGCGCGGATGCGGGCAACCCGGCGCTTCACCTGCTCCTTCCAGCAAGCCGGCATGCGCGGTTCGTAGCGGATCGCAATATCCAGGTCCGCTTCGGATTGAATCGGTTTCCTGGTGCAGGCAAAAACGAACGTGCCGGGTCGCACTTCAGTAGTTGAGAAGTCCTGCGTGAGCGCGCCGTCCGGTGTGCGCACGGTTGACCTGCGGATGGTCGTATTACCGTGGAGCACTTCCTCCGTCTTCACCTCCCAGCAATCGGTCTGGACCGAGACGTTCAGACCGCCCATATGAATGAACAACGGGTCATTCACACCGTAGAGCATGCGCACGAAAACGTCGGCGCCGAATTGCTTCTGAACTTCGATGACCGCGAGTTGGAGGCGCTCGTGATCCCAGGGGTCAGTTTGCGGATACAACTGGCTGATGAAATGGCCTCCATCACAGATGAAGAGGGTAACGGGAGCACGATCCGGCACTCGCCCCTGGATCACCGAAAGGAATCGTTCACGGGATGTCATGGGTACAACGCCATCGTAGAGCGGGAGATTCTCGTTGTCAATACCGTGTGCGTTAACGTCGAACTTTGGCGTTGACACAAATCATTCGTTTGTGATTTACTGCTGTTGCGCCGTTAACGTACATCAAGAGTTAAATATGCCAAGGTCGGCGGTTCAGTCCCCTCTCCGGATCGATGTCCCAGCAGCTGTCTTAACCGGCCCCGTCGTTAGATCAGAAATTGCCAATCAGGGAGATACCAGCATGTCTTCGCCATTTCCATCGATGCTCAAAACCAGCCACATCGCAGTTTGGTGCCTGGCCGTAGCTTCGCTCCTCGGCCCGCTTCAGGGACAGGATTTTCGCGCGGTCCTGAAGGGGCGCGTTACCGATCCGTCCGGCTCCGCCGTGCCACAGGCTAAAGTGCAAGTGCGGCACTCGGAAACAAATGTAGCCAACGACACGCAGACCGACGCGCAAGGCGACTTCACCGTCTCGTTTCTGCAGCCCGGAGCGTATGACGTTTCCGTCACTTCGAGCGGCTTTAAGACATACCGCAGGACCGGTCTGGTCCTGATGGTGGGCCAATCGGCCGGCCTTGAGATTCGCCTGGACGTCGGCGACCTGGCCGAGACCGTCAGCGTGACCAGCGAGGCGCCACTGCTCGATACAGTCAAAGCCGACCGGGGAATGGTGATCGACAACAAACGCGTCACGGAAATGCCGCTCAATGGCCGGAATCCGGTGATGATCTCTTCCATGCTGCCGGGCGTCAACTTCAACGGCGCTGCAATCTACTTCCGCCCCTTCGATAACGGCGCCATCAATCAGTGGAGCATCAACGGCTCGGGTGGAGCCAAAACCGAGTACCTGATGGACGGTGCCCCGAATAACGCCCAAGCCGGCGCAAATAACATCGCCGCGGTCCCCGGTGTGGATGCGGTCGCAGAGTTCAAGATCCAAACCAATTCGTACGACTCGCAATACGGCCATACTGGCGGCGGCGTAATGAACATTTCGCTGAAGAGCGGCACGAATACGCTGCACGGCACTGCTTATGAATTCGCCCGGCGCGCGCAGTGGGATGCGAACGCCTTCCAGAACAACGCCGCGAGGCCCGTGGTGCCGAAGGCGCAGCACGTTCTCGACCAGTATGGGTTCGAGATCGACGGCCCGGTGTACCTGCCGAAACTCTACGATGGCAGGAACAAAACTTTCTTCATGTTCAACCTGGAGCGCTACCAGGAAGAGAATCCCGTCTCCATCTTAAATTCGTTCCCGGAACTGGATATGCGTGGAGGTGATTTCAGCAAACTCAAGAATTCGCAGGGGGCCCTGATCACGATTTACGATCCCACTACCGGAAATGCCGCCAACAATTACACACGGACGCCCTTTGCCGGAAATCTCATTCCGCAGGCCCGCGTGAATCCGATCGCCTCCAAGATCCTCTCCTACTACCCGAAGCCGAACACAGTTACTTCAGGGCAAACCTATTCCGCGCTGAACTATCAAGTTCCTTCTGATGACGCCAACCAGCATGAGCGCTACAAGACCTACACAACAAAGATCGACCAAAACATCGGGAATCAGCGCTTCTTCGTGCGGCACATCTACACGAATCGGGATCTGCTGCGCTCGGTCAATGGCATAGTCGAGGCTGCAGGTAATGACGGCTATTTCCCTTTCCTGCGCAACAACTCGTCGGCCGTCGCCGATTGGGTCAGCATGGTTACCCCAACCACGATTTTCAATGTCCGCGTGTCCTTTAACCGCTACATCGAGGGCAGCGGTGTGGGTAAGAACGAAGGATTCGATATCACGAGCCTGGGCTTTCCGCAGTCGCTGGCTGCCGCCCTCCCGAACGGCAAATGGTTCCAGGTGTATTCGTTCTCCGGCTACAGCACGCTCGGCGCTACAAGCTATTACGGCTACACCAACAACTTCGCGATTCACCCCAACTTCAACAGAGTCCAGGGTGCGCATAACCTGAAGGGCGGTTTGGACATGCGCTGGATCCAGTACAACGACAGAACCATTGGGCAGCCAATGGCGATGAGTTCCAATGCTGGTTTCACGCAGCGAAACTGGCAGCAGTCCGATAGTTTGAGTGGAAACTCCATCGCTACTTTTCTACTGGGGACGCCCAGTTCGATCAATTCGACTTGGAATGTCACGCCTTCCTACCTTTATCGGTACTTTGCGCCTTACATCCAGGACGACTGGAAAGTCAGCCGCCGCCTAACGTTAAATCTGGGCCTTCGCTGGGACTTCAATCTCCCGCCTAAGGAACGCTACAACCGCATGAACCGGGGTTTCGATCAGAACGTCGTGAACTCGGTGGACAAACTGATCGATCATTCCCTGCTTCCCGCGCCGGTGAAAGGGCAGTCTCCTATTCGCGGGTGTGAATGGAGTACCGGAGATTGCCGCGAACCTATACAAACGAGCCGTTCAGCCTCGTGCGGGTGCCGCCTTCCAGTGGAACGACAAGACCGTGCTGCGCGGAGGCTGGGGGCGCTATTACGTCAACCCGTCGAATGACTTTTTCCAGACCAACGGATTCAGCCAGACCAATGCATTCGACACCACACTCGACGGTGGACGGACCCCAATCCTGAATGTGATCAACAACCCGGCGCCGAATGGAATTCCGGCACCTCCCGGCAGCAGCCTAGCCGACCGCACCTATCTTGGACGCGGGTTCAATTTCGTGAATAGCGATTTCAGGCTGCCCTACGTGGACCACTTCTCTTTCGGCATGCAGCGCCAGTTGCCGTTCAACTCGAAACTTGAGTTATCTTACGTGGGAAGCCGCGGCAAGGACGGCCAATCCACTAAGCCGATCAACAACTACACGGCGGCACTGCGCGATAGCTGCAACCCGCTGGTGGGTGGCAAAGTGAATAACTGCAGCGATCTGGTCACTAACCCGTTTTTCGGTCTTGCGCCTTTCCTCGGAACCGGTCTGTATTCCAATGCGACAATCGCCAAATCCACTTTGGCTCAGGCGTTTCCAGCCTTCGGCGGGATCACCCAGGTGGCGCGGAATGACGCAAAGACCTGGTACAACTCCGTGCAGCTGGCTTACGAGGTCCGGTCGCGCAAAGGGCTGAACCTCATCGTCAGCTATACTCTTTCCAAGCAGATCGATCAGAACGGCTGGAACGATGTTTACACCGACACAATGCAGCGGGGACCAACCTCATGGGATAGAACCCATGTCTTCACCACCTCCTTCGTCTATGAACTGCCCTTCGGGCCGGGTAGGCGCTTGCTGGGTAATTCCAATCGCGTGCTTGGAAGGATTGCCGGCGGTTGGGAGGTAAACGGGATGGTCACCTACGGTTCCGGCCGCCCTTGGGCGCTTCCTGGTGGACTGTACCTGAAAGAAGCCAAGAACCCGGCTATCAATTGGAAAGAATCGCGCGTTTGGGGATTGCAGACATCGTCGAAGAACGGCGTAAGCGCCGCCTGCGTCGCCAAGATGAACAACGATAACAGCATCGTCATGCAGCCCTTCAGTGCAAATGCCGGCTGCACGGATTACAATTTTCTAGCCACGCCGAGCTATGCGCCGCGCTACGTCCCAAGTTTTGACGGACGCTTGCGCAACATGAGCCAGCAGAACCTGGATTTGTCGATCAATAAGATGACGCGAATTACTGAACGCACCCGGATACAGTTCCGAGCAGAGGCATTCAACGCCTTGAATCACTATTACATCAACGAGCAGGGATTCGTGAACGACCTGAACAATGCGCTTTTCGGAAGTATTGACAAAGCGACCGTCGGGACCCGCAACACCAACGCCCCCCGCAATATCCAGTTTGGAGTTAAGTTTCTTTGGTAAGAGCCAGACTGCTTCAGCCGCCGCACTTCCCGTCCACGTGGGCGGGGAGTGCGCCATAATACCCCTTCATCGAGTACTCGTCATATGATCCGAGTTTTGTCCTTGATAGCTCTAGCGCTGCCCGCAGTGGCAGCAACGATCACTCCGCTGCAGAACGGAGTGCGAATTGCGGCAGACCCGCTTATCCGCACCATACAGGGGCCGCGCACAACTGCGTTCACCGTCTCCGGCAAGACTCTGGCGGTTGCGCAGAAGGCGGATGTCGTTTTCACGATTTCGGAAAGCGATTCGAAACCCCCGGCGCTGGGCCGCGACGCCGTCCCCGCGCTCGAGTGGACAAAGGGTCAAATGCCCTCCGTGGAACCGCGACCCGGTGTGTCCTGGCACCACTCTCGTTCACCGGAACTGGTTTTCGTGCGTTCCGCCGTCACCCGACCCGGACCGGGTTCGATGCGTGCCGTGCTCGAGTATCGTGCTGGATACTTTCCCGTTACCGTGAACCTGGAAGTGTACGAAGGCTATCCCGCCATTCGCAAGTGGGTTGAGATAAAGAATCCCGGGAAGCTCTGGATCAAAATCGATCACCTAAAGATCGAGGATCTTCGCATCGACCCGGCGTACGGGAAGCCCCTCTCCCTAACCCCGGCCGAGCGAGGCGCGGGATCGAGTATTGTTGCCTTCAGCAATCCCGCCCACACGCAAGGAGCCATGGCCTGCTCCGAGATTCCTTCGGCAATGCGCTATATCGGCGACGACGCCTCCATGGGGTATTCACAAGAGCATTTCGAGTGGGTACTTGGTCCCGGAGAGTCGTTCGTATCAGAGCCAGTCTTCTACTTCGGTTTTGCGGGTGCGGCCGTGAAGACTGCATCTGCGGTTTCGACACCGCTCGACCGTGCAATCGAAGGTTCTTTCCAGCGCTTTCTGGTGGAGAAGGTGGGGATCGCCAGTAATCCCGACAAACTTCCGGCGCCCATGTGGGTCACATGGACAAACTTCCTGCGCAACATCGACGACGCGATCGTACGCGAGCAGGCCACGATCGCAGCCAAAGCAGGCTTCTCAATGATCACAATGGATCAGGGCTGGCAGGAAGGGCTTTTGGGGGCGGACCCCGACCCGCTGAAGTTTCCAAATTTCGCAGCCACGGCGAAGTTTGTGGAGTCCCTTGGTCTGCAGCTTGGAGCTTGGGTTTCCAGTCTTCGACAGCCCGCCTCCCGCGACCTTAAGTTGTTCCCAAACGGCGCTTCGGTACCGATCCGGTTTCGGAATCCGGAGGGTGGGGTTGCGATGAGTTTTGCGGGCCCGTGGCGTCACCACTTCGCGCAGGAACTGGTGGAGGTCGCGAAACGGTTCAACATCACCTACTTTAAGCAGGATTTTACTAACATTCAGTTCGGAAACATCGGAGAAGGTAGCGAGGGACGCACCTTGAAAGACTCAGTCTTGCGCGGCTTACGCAATCTCTTGGAGGCGCAGGACTATATCCGGCAGCATGCGCCTGGGGTGAGCACACAAATCACTCACGAAATTTATTGGGGTACTCCAGGCGTCCCGTGTGACATAGCTGCCTTGAAGCATGCGCATTTGTACCATATTCCACCGAATGACTATTCCGGAGCCGGCGTGCGCAACAGTCGCTTCAGCAAGGACTGGAAGCTCGATCCAGCAAAAATGAAACGCGACCTGATCACCGGATGTTGGAACGCCCGCCAGCGTTTCTACGATCACCGGGGCTTGCCGTTGTACGGTATTGAATACTACGCCGCAGCCACGATGAATGTTGGAGGCAGCCTCACGCCGCAGGTACAGGACCGGCAGGTTTGTAGCTGGTTGATGGGCGCTCCGCTCGTCTTCGCAGGCGACCTCACATCACTGACCGTAGAAAACATCGCACAGTACAGCAAGAGATTCGACCTGCTAAAGCGATTACAAGCCCAGTACGGAATCTATCGCAATTTCCAGTTCAGCGGCGTGCCCGCTCCCACCGATGTGGACTGGCACTGGTGGGGAAAACTGAATCGCCGGGGCGAGGGCGTTGTGGTCGTCATTCGCGGTTCCGGAGGAGCCGAGGAACGGCAGATCAATGTACCCTGGGTACTCCCTCGTGCGCAGTACCGGGTCACAGCGTTATTCTCAGATCGGGATCTTGGCAGCTTCTCCGGGAGTCAACTTCAGCAAGGTGCGCTGAAACTAACCCTTCCGAGTCTGGGGCAAGAGATTCTGGAGCTTTCGTCAATCAAACCGTAACTCATCAATGCCAGAAATTACTACGCCAGCCGCTCATCCATCCACGGATTGCTATAACCGGGGATATGTACTGACCATCTCCACCATCGCCGCTCTCGGCGGTTTTCTGTTCGGCTACGACTGGGTCGTAATCGGCGGCGCCAAGCCGTTTTTCGAGAAATATTTTCGATTGACCACGGAAGGACAAGTTGGCTGGGCGAACAGTTGCGCGTTGCTGGGCTGCCTGGTCGGATCGATCATCGCCGGTGCGATGAGCGATCGCTTCGGTCGCAAAAAGACGCTGATCCTGTCGGCGCTGCTGTTTGCGGTCTCCTCGATTCTAACGGGTTGGTCGTATTCTTTCGAGGCGTTCGTCATCTGGCGCGTGCTTGGCGGAGTTGCCATTGGCATGGCATCGGGTGTCTCGCCCATGTACATTGCCGAGATCAGCCCGGCACCGTGGAGGGGGCGACTTGTCGCCTTGAATCAGCTCACCATTGTTCTGGGCATCCTGGTCGCACAGGTGGCGAACTGGTGGATCGCCGAGCGGGTTCCGGATGGCGCTGCGGCCGAAATGATCCGCCTCTCCTGGAACGGCCAGTATGGTTGGCGGTACATGTTCAGCGCCGTGGCCATTCCGTCGGCGGTGTTCTTCTTCGCCGTGATGCTGGTCCCGGAGAGTCCCAGGTGGCTGGTCCTACGCGGAAGGCGGGATCGCGCATTCGCGATCCTGTCGCGAATCGGAGGCAAGCGGTACGGCGAAGAAGGTATTCGAGAAATCGAAGGCTCGGTTTCGTCGGATTCATCTGGACGCGCCGGATGGGCGGAACTATGGTCTCCCGCTGTGCGCAGCGTCCTCGCAATAGGCATTGTCCTTGCGGTTCTACAGCAGTGGAGCGGCATCAACGTAATCTTCAATTACGCAGAGGAGATCTATCGCGGGGCAGGGTACGGAGTGAGCGACGTACTCGTGAATATTGTGATCACCGGATCGATCAATCTGATTTTTACGCTGGTGGCTATCGGTATGGTGGACAGATTTGGCCGCCGGGCGCTGATGATTTTCGGGTTCAGCGGCATCTGCCTGGCCCACATCCTCCTTGGCCTGGCGTACTTCTTCCATGCAAAAGGCCTGCCAATCCTGATTCTGACGCTTGCGACAATAGCTTGTTATGCCATGACCATCGCACCTGTCATCTGGGTATTGATTTCGGAGATTTTTCCAAACCGCGTTCGGAGTGCGGGTGTCTCCGCGGCGGTGTCGGCATTGTGGATCGCCTGCTTCGCCTTAACCTACACGTTTCCTATGTTGAACCGGTCCCTCGGGCCGGCCGGCACATTTTGGGTTTATGGCGCGATCTGCTTCCTGGGAGCCCTATTCGTTTGGCGCTGTCTCCCGGAAACCGGAAACAAAACCCTGGAGGAAATCGAGCAGAACTGGGGAGCGCGTCCACATTCGATCGATCCAACCGCGGACGCTACCCCTCAGGATGGGTAAACCAGCGACTGCTACCGCAGATCCAATAATCACGCTCTGTTTGCTGCGGACCGCCCGGCCCTCGCCATTGCGCGAATGTGGTCAGGAGTCGTTCCGCAGCAGCCGCCGATGATGTTGGCTCCGGCGGCAATCAATTCCTGAACGCGTGACGCCATGTACTCTGGGGTCTCCTTGAAGACTGTTTTGCCGTCCTCCATCACCGGCGCCCCGGCATTGGCGTGGATCAGAATAGGGACGTCCGGCACCGCAGCGCGCATCTGCTTCGTGATTTCGATCATGTTTGCGACGCCGTTGCCGCAGTTGGCGCCCACGATATCCGCTCCGGCCGCCGCGGCTTCCCGCGCCGCACGGTCCGGCCGCACCCCCATCATCGTGCGGAAGCCCTTGGCACCGGGCTCGAACGTGAACGTGCAGATCACCGTCAAACTGGTGTTCTCCTTTGCTGCCCGAATCGCCTGCACCGCCTCGGCCAGTGACGACATGGTCTCCACGCAGATCGCGTCGGCTCCGCCAGCAGCCAGAGCGACCACCTGCTCTTTGAAAGCATCGTACAACTGCTGAGCGCTCACGTCGCCACCCTCTTCTTCGACGATGTGGCCGGTGGGTCCCACCGACGCTGCAACGTGCCCATTCTGCCCGATCGCCGCCTTTGCCATAGTTGCGGCAGCCCGGTTGAATTCCGCCACCTTGTCCGCGAAGCCGTACGGCTTGAGCTTGAATGCGGTGCCGCCGAACGAGTTGGTCTCGACGATATCGGAGCCGGCCGCAACATACGCCGCGGCGATGTCCTTCACCGCGTCGGGGTGAGAGACGCACCAGGATTCGGGACACTCTCCGGCTGTCAGTCCCTTCGCGTAGAGGAAGGTTCCCATCGCGCCGTCCGAAATCAGCACTTCGCCGGCCGCAATTCTTTCCAGAAGATTTTTCATCGTCAGTTTCTCCTTGTATTTGCCAGTTCACGCGCGACGGTCGGAAAGAGGCTCCGATCAGTGTGCGGCAGGAACATGGCTTGAACGTAGCTGTCCATGTAACGCGGATCCGAACTCAGATCCAGGTAGGTGGTGTGCGCGGCGATCCCGGCCAGCCGGTCGCGGTGCTCCCGCGACAGCAGCGCCACATACGCGCCGGTCAGCGCCGAATTCCCGATGTAACGGAACTTCTCATGCGGCAGGTCGGGCAGCATGCCGATGCGTATGGCGTCGGCGATCTGAATGTAGCGGCCGAAACCGCCGGCAATGTAGACTCGCGCTATCGCATCCCAGTCGAGTCCGACGTTGTCGAGAATGCGGGCGCAAGCGGCATAGATAGCCGCTTTGGTGCGGACCAGGTTCTCCAGATCGGCATCGGTGATGAACAGGTCCTCGCCAGTGGCGGTCTGTTCGGCCGATTCGACGAGGAACCCCCGGCGGTCCCCCGACTGCAGGCGTCCCGAATGATCGACAATTCCCCGCTTCAGCATTTCGCCGAGCAGGCAGATCAGCCCCGACCCGCAGATGCCGGCCGGCCTTCCCCCGCCGACTACCCGGTAACGTAGTGCGCCTTCCGGATCGATCTCGACGTGTTCGATGGCGCCTTCCGTGGCACGCATCCCGCAGCGGATACCTGAACCCTCGAATGCCGGGCCCGCCGAGCAGGCGCACGCCACCCTCCATTCGGCGTTGCCGATCACGATTTCGCCATTAGTGCCGATATCGAGGAACAGAAACAGGTCTTCGGAATTGGTCGCAAGGTCCGTGCACAACAACCCGGCGGTAATATCGCCGCCGACGTAGCTTCCCACGCCGGGCGCACACTCAACCACCGCCCGCGGATGGATCTCGAGCCCAATGGCCGCGGCCGTGAGCGCGGGCACAGCGGTCACTGTCGGCACGTACGGCGACTCGCGAATATGGCGCGGCGGCAGCCCCAACAGCAGATGGATCATCGTCGTGTTGCCGGCAACGAACGCGGCGCGAATGTCTCGCTCATCCACTCTCACGTCGTTTTCCATCTGCACGATCAGCGTGTTAATCGTATCGAGCACCAGCCCGCGCAGTTCGCCCAGCCGTTCGCCGGTTCGGGCGTAATCGATGCGGCTGATCACGTCGGTGCCGCGGCGGATCTGTGCGTTATAGGAAGTGCGGGTGGCGAGGACGTGCCCGCTCTCGAGGTCCACCAGTTGCGCCGCGATGGTGGTGGTGCCGATGTCCAGGGCGAGTCCGAGCAGGCCATGCGCCCGGTGCCCGGCTTCGACTTCGAGCACCTCGAGACCCGTCGCCGTTTCCTGAACGAGCAGACTGACCTTACCGTCCTCCGCCCGCAACGCGGCGGCGAGAGTCTGGAGAACCGGGAGAGAAGCCGACACCGCCCGCGTTCCGTTGCCCCTGCACAGTTCGCGCATGAGACGCGACCAGTCACTGTAGTGTTCCTCGATCGATGCCGGTGGAACGGTGAGCCGGGCCACCCGGCACAGGGGGGACAGATGCGCCGGGTCGGGAAGCAGTTTCGGGTCGACCAGGTGGTGGCAATCGCCCAGCACCCGCATGGCGGCGTCGCGCGCCTCGGGGATGCGGACGGTGAGGTCTCCCGGGATGCGCGTCTGGCAGGCTCTTACCTCACGGCTTCCGCCGTCCGCGCGCGCAATTTCCACCATGCACTCACCACAGGTGCCTTGTCCGCCGCATGGAAGATCCAGCGTGAGCAGACCCGCGCGAACAGCCGCGTCGTGAATCAGGGTGCCGGCGGCAACTTCGATCTCGATCTCCGCAGGCAGAAAGCGCACCAGGGGCATGACGGTTTACCTGCCAGCCTGCCTCTTCAGGAACGGACCGAGATCTACCGACTCGCCCGGCCCGACCAGAACTTCCCACCCTGGAAGTCCCTCTTCCACCTCGCCCGAGATCTGCGCGACATAGCCGGGGAGGATGAGGCGACGCTTGGCAAGTTGCCCCTCGATGCCGCTGGCCTTCACTGCGGCTGCTACTTTGGCGCCGGAGAACTTGCCCGCCGCCCATGCGGTCAGAACGCTCATCCCCTCGCTCTCCACGATCACCAGATGCGCGGACACGCCGGAGTTCTCGATCTCGCCTGAGACCAGGAAGTAAGTCAGCGAGAAGTTCGTGGTGGCGATGACCGGGGAGTCGGGGCCCGGCTCGCCGATGGGGTACAGCTTGGGTTCCACCTGAATGGGCTTCTGCGGATCGGTGTAGATGTTCTGCCGCAGCATCATCAAGGGCAGCAGCACTTCGAACTGCATGCGGTCGAGCACCAGGATAGAGCCGTACTTACAGATCGACGTGCAGGCGTCAGCCACAATCGACGGCGCATCCAGGCCGGTGGCGAAGTTGAGAATCGGGTAGCCGAGCGGCTCGAAGCTGCCCTTCAGCGCCGTCTGGCGGATGATGGTGTTGTGCTGGAGTGTGGCTGCGGGGTTATCGGCGGGCAGGTCGAGCACCATGTCCTTCACCCCCAGCGCGGCCAGCCGGCTGGTAAGCGCGGCCAGTTCGTCGAGCGTGGCGGCGCGCGCCACAAGCGGAGCATTGTATTTCAGGGCGAGGGCGGCGATTTCCTCCGCATTCGCCGGCGTGGCTGCGTGAATCAGCGGGCGCTGGCCCTCAAGGACCTGGAGCGCGGCCTCCAACGCAGCGGCGTTGGTGCTGCGCAGGATGATGCCCATTCCCGTCGCACCCGCGACCGATTTTACCAGCGCGACAAACGGCTTCACTTCTTCGCTGAAGTTATCCACTAGCACCAGGTCGAGGCGCAGTTTCTCGCCGACGCGCTCCAGACAGTACTCACGGGCTTCAGCAATCGTGTGACAGAGTTCCGAGATGGGCTCATTGTCCGCGAAGGCAATCGTGAGAGCCGTGGGGTGCACGAAGGTCTTCTCGTGCCGGAACATGACGGTCTCGTTCCCGATCGCGACTTCGCGGCCGGGCGGACCGATCTTCACCAACCGGATTGGAGGCTTGCTGGCGGCCCCGATAGTCTTTTTGGCCTCTTCCGAAGCATACGGACACGCGGCCAGGTCGGCATTCTTCGCCGCCAGTTTCATGGCAAACGCCATGCACGTGGGGATGCCGCATTCGCCGCAATTGGTCTTGGGCAGCAGCTTGAAAATTTGTAAGCCAGTGAGAGCCATGGTTCAATTCCCCGCCGTCTGCATCATTTCCTCGATCTTTCGTTTCAGTGTGCGCGCGGCCACCGGATGGTGCATCACGAGCAGGTCGGCGCCGGCGTTCAGGGCAGTGACGGCGGTGGCGATCTCGAGCAGCGCCCCGCGCTCTCCCTCAGCGCCCCACAGCGGGAAGTCCCGCCTGGGAGCACGCGCCTCTTTAGTGCGGGCAACCTCCCACCCGGGAGTCGAGATCATTGGCATGGCCAGCATCGGGTCGCCGGTGAAGGCAGAGGTGCGGATCCGCTCCATCACCGAATAGGTGTACTCGATGCCATAGCCGAGTGCGCCGGTCATCGGGTCAATCAGGATCTTCTCCGGAGATACCCCCAGGTTGGTCAACAGGATATTGAGCTGTTTGCACATGTTGACGTCCATCGGGGTCTGCGCGATGAGGCAGTGGCCGTAGCCCATCGCGGCCGCCGCGATGGTTTTGTAGTTGTCGGTCTCCACCCAATTGAGTGCGAGGTTCTCCCCGGGGAACGCGGCGGCAATGTGCTTCATCACCACGTTGTTCTTTTCGAAATGGCTGGGGCCGGTGACAATGAGGGGCACGCCGACGGATTTCAGCACAGCTCCGACAATCTCAACCGCGGCTTCCGGCGGCATGTCGCCGTTCTCCGGATGGGCTCCCAGCAGCCGCACACTGATGACCTCGGCACCCAGTTTCTCGACGCAGTGTCGAGCCATCGCGGCTGGATCCTTTAGCAGGTCGCCGAATGCGGCGCGCAAGCTCTCCGGGTATCCCTTCGGCGGCTGGTCGAAGACCTCCATCGCCACCACCGGACGCAGGCCCGGGTTGCCTTCGTAGTGGCGGAAAGGGAGCACCTCCGCGCCGCCGATGGTCACCGCCGACGTACGCGTTCCGCTGCCGCCCAACGTTACCCTGCGGACGGGCTGGTGACACGCGTCCAGGACCACGTTGAACGAAGTGGGGACCACGATCGCGGCCGAGGCGATTGGCCTCTCCGGTAGCGGGGGCGGCGTTGGCGCAGCGACTGGCGCTGAAGCTGTTGCGGCGTTCAACGCAGGAAGCGGAGCAGGCGGAGGCGGTGCTGCGATCCCGGGAGCGGCTACCGGCGCTTTCCCAAGCAGGCCGCTGTACATCAGCAACATATTTGCTCCGGCGTGCAGCAAGTGCATGGCGGTCCCGGCCTGCAGCGCCGCCATCTGCTGTTCAGGAGTCATACCGGATTGCACCTGAGTTTCGGGAGGCGCATACCGCAGGCGCTCGAGAACCGAAATGATGGCTCCGATTCCATCCGCATCTGCCGCGGAAATCAGGGGCGCTGCCATCGCTGGAGGCGGAACCGGAACTTGCGCTGCCGCCGGGTGTGCCACAACCGGCGGCGCGCCAACCACGGCGGCTACAACGGAGGCAGGCGGCGCTGCGACCGCGGCGGTCTCCTCGCCCGCGGTGATCTCCGGCATCGACAGCGCCGGGTGCCCGACCTGCTCCATGTACTCGCGGACGGCCTCGGCGGTGGTGCCATGAGTCTCGTCCGCAATCAACTCGGTGAAGTTCGCGATGCCCAGCCGCTCGCCGATCTGGGTCAATTCTTCGGCCAGCGTCTCCTTCAGCTCCTTGGGCATCCATACAATGCGCTTATGCCCGCCCTCCGCGGCGATGAATTTGCGGCTGGCCACATACGCCTTGCCCACTCCGATGAACCCCGGCACCTGTTGGCCGCCGCCGGTCATGTTCGCCAGCGTCGAGAACTTCATTCCCGCAGGAGTGTCGCCGGTGTACTCGCGGTTGACGATCATGACCCCGTTGGCCTCCGGCAGCAAGGCCACGATGGCCTCGAAACAGCCGCAGCTCGTCATCGGGTGTTCGAGCAGGGAGTAGGCGTTAAACGCGCTGAATGGTGTGCTTGGAATTGGCGTAGACGTAGTCGTTAATGTTCTTCCACTGCCCGCGCATCGGGTCGATGCACTCGCCCTTGATCAGGGGCTGATTGGGCCCGGTGGGGTCGATTTCATAAGCCGCTTTGCCGTCCAGCCAGTTATAAGCGCCGCACAGGCCGAGCCGTTCCGGCGTGATTACGCAGACGTGACTGGGCGCGAAGCTCTGGCACAACAGGCAGGAGTAGAAGGTATCGACGCTTTCGTCGGTCAGCGCCTCCATCCGCTGGTTGCGCGCGCGGTACGTACTTGCGCGCTTCTGCCAGCCGGCTCTCCACATCCTTGAGATCCGTGAACAGCGTGACCTGGACCTTATCCACGATGGCCGGGTAATCGTTCAAAAACTTGGCGTGGATGATCTCGCCGAAGTGGCGGATCTGGAAGCCTCTGGCCTGCGCCGCCTGGCTGATGCGGATCCAGATGATGTCGCGCTGGCCCATGTGCCAGATGCCTTCGGCGCCATTGATCATGTGATGGATCTGGCGTTCCAGGATCGGCTCGAAATCCGACTGCATCTTGCGCCCGGCAACCTCCACCCAAATACCCAGCGGAAGCGCCGTGCCTGCGGCAACATCGTCGATTTCGGGACCCACTACCGTAATCTGGCCGTCTTCCACTTCGGTGATAGCCCGTGTCGTGACATACTCGAAGCCCGGCGTGCGATTGCCGCCAAACTCCACGAAGGTCTGCTCCTTGCGGATGCGCTCGCCCTCGAACGCAGCGCCGTAGGCCACCGGAATGGGCACCTTGGTGACCTTGATCTTGCAGCCGCGCACTTCCAGGCACTTCTCCACGATGCGGTCCACCGGCACCGACGAAACCACGTGCTCGTAGGTGCAAATGCCCGTGGGCAGAATCTGCGGGATGTCGGTGTCGGCGATGGTGGGGAAGCCGTAGGAGATCGCTCCAGCCGCTGCTGCGTACTTCTCTTCGGTCACTTCACCGAGCGCCATGACAAAGGCGAAGATGCGGTCCTTGTTGTACGTGCAGATTGCGCGCAGTAATCGCCCGCCTGCACCCCGCCGAAGCTCAGCGCCACGCGGTTGGCAAAACCGAGCGCATAGATGGCGGCCGAGATTTCCCTGCCGAACGGCACCAGCCGCGTCGCCCACCCGGTCTCGACGCCGCCCTGCTGCCAACTGCTCGGCGAAGGTCACGCCGCCGGTGTGACCGGCCATGAAAACGTAGAGGTTTTTCTGTTGCAGTTCGCGCGCGATCCGGACCGCGTCCTCGACCGTGGGGGCAGCGCCCACCACAGCCGCGAATCCCGGCGCCGAACCGTCCACGAACTCGATCCCGCGCTCCCGGATGATCACGTCGCCCGCCGCGCCCAGCCATAGGCCGTTCACCGGATTGGGCCCGATCAGGTACTTGCAGGCTTCGATGATCTCGAAGGCGAACAGCGTCGCCATGCCGGCATCGAGCGTATCTCCCAGATAGGGCAGCCACACCTGGTCGGAGGGCACGGCAGGCAGCAGGCGGCGGCACTCTTCGAGCACCGGCTGCATGTCCGCCAGCCGGTCCACGCGCTGCCCCAACAGCGAGTAAATCACCGGCAGCGAGTAGGCCGTATCCGGGAAAGCCACCGGGCAATCCGCGCCCTTGGCCGAGATGGCACGCGCCAGGATGCCTCCGCATCGCTCACAATCCGGTGGGCGCCGCGAATGGCCGAAGAGGCGATGATCTTGCTCATACCAGCTCCCGCCTGAGCTTCATATCAAGCAGCTTGCGTTCCTTCTTCTGCGTTGATGCGCGAGCGCGTCGCGCTTGCGCTCGATGTGTTCCAGGATCTTCTCGGCGGCCAGCACGGGATCGGGCTCCCACTCGAACCTGCCGCCCGTGATGCCTTCCATCTCCTCGCAGAGCAGCTTGTTGACGTTCTCGCTGCCCTCGACATAGAGCGGATGGCCGAGCACCACGTACATGCCGCTGGCCACGAAGTAATGCCCGATGGCGATGGCCTTCTCGCTCATCCACTCGGGCGCGGCGCCGGCCACCGGCAGATCGCGAAAGATCCTCGCCAAGTCCGCCCTCCAGCAGCAGGTTGGTGGCCGCCATCAGGATGCGGCTGTTGTCCACGCACGAGCCCATGTGCAGCACCGGCGGAATGCCGACCGCCTCGCAGACTTCGCGCAGCGTGTCGCCGGCTTTCTCGAGCGCCGCCTCCGGCACCAGCAGCCCGGCTTTTGCGCAGGCGATTGCGGCGCAGCCGGTCTGCAGCACCAGCACGTTGCGCTTGATCAGTTCCTCGGCCAGCCGCACGTGCGCAGTCGTCCGCCATTACTTTTGGATTGCTGCAGCCGACAATGCCGCACGACGCCCCGAATGCGACCGTCGATGATGGCGTCGTTGAGCGGCCGGAAGGTGCTGCGGAAGCGCCCGCCGAGCATGTGATAGATGGTCTCGTTGGAGAAGCCGGCCACCAGCTCCATCGACTGGTTGGGGATATTGACGCGGTCGCGATCGCGCCGCTCGAAGTTTTCGATGGCCGCGCGAATCAGGCGGCAGGCGTGCTCGTAGCCGTGCTCGGCGTCGAAGGTGGCCTGGTCCGCGCCGCTGCTTTCAGCGATCTCCGAGGTGCTCACCAGCTTTGTGTGGAAGCACCTGGCCACGTGTGGCGAGCGACGGCATTACGCACTGCACGTCCACGATCATCATCTCCACCGCGCCGGTGAGGATCGCAAGTTCCTGCTGCAGGAAGTTGCCGGCGATGGGCAACCCGTGGCGCATCAGCACTTCGTTCGCGGTGCAGCAAATGCCGGCCAGATTGATGCCGGTGGCACCCTTCGCGCGGGCGAGCGCAAGCAGTTCCGGGTCGTGCGCCGCCACCGCCAGCATTTCCGAAAGCGTCGGCTCATGACCATGCACGATGATGTTGACCTTGTCCGCCGCCAGTACCCCGAGGTTGACCTTGCTGCGGACGGGCTTGGGAGTGCCAAAAAGAATATCGGAAACGGCGGAAGCGATCATCGAGCCAACCCAGCCGTCGGCCAGGCTGCATTTGAGCCCGCCCATGATCAGGTGCCGGTAATCGTGATCCACGCCCATGTGAGTGCGATGCAGCAACTCCACCACCGAGGAATCGATGCCTTTCGGTTCGATCTCGAGCTTCTTCCACAGCGCCTGGCGCTTCTCCGGCGCCAGCGCGAGCGTCCGATTCGGCCTTTTCGGACCACGCGAATTCGGCCATCAGGCGGTCGGCAAGTTCGTCCGCGACAGCCAGGTCGTCTTGCTGTCCAGCGTCACGCCATAGAAGAGCGCCGTCTCGCGCAGCCGAATTGGATCGGTGACTTTATAGTCGCCGCCCCTGCCCTGCCCGACGAGCTTGAGCGTACGCACCAACATCCTGCCGTGGTCGGAGTGCGCCGCCGTGCCGGCCGCGATCTCACGCAGCAGGTTGCGCGCCGTAATGGTATCGGCATCGGCGCCGCAGATCCCGAGTTTCGCCTTCGGAGTGATGCGGCACGGCCCCATGTGGCAGAGCCGGCAGCACACGCCATCAGTGGCGAATTTGCACTGCGGGCGCTGCGCCTGGAAGCGGTCCCAGACGGTCGGTATCTGTGCCGCCCCGGCGATCTGGACCATCTCATTGATGGCCGGATCGCGCGAAATAGCTCCGGCGGGTTTCTTTGAAGCAGTTGTGGACATCAGTTCTTCCCCTGCATGAACGTTTGCTCCATGAGCCGGTCGAGGGCGGCGCGCGCCGGCGCGTTGGGTGTGACGCTGACGGCGGGAGACCCCTCGGCGTCACCTGCGGTCACCTGTTGGTCGAGCGGAATGGTGGCCAGCAGCGGCAGTCCGGTTTCCGCCGCCGCTTGGCGGACGCCTTCCGGGAGAGGACCGACCGGCACGCGATTGATGATCAGCCCGCGCGAACGGGCCGGGAGTTTCACCTCATCGGCCAGCGCAGAAATGCGGCCCGCCGTACGCACGCCCCGCACCGTACAATCGGAGACGACGAACAAGTAATCCACTGCCAGCAGCGTGCGCCGCGAGATGTGCTCGAGCCCGGCTTCGCTGTCGATAACGATGTTACGGTAGTTCTTCGCCAGTTTGTCCAGGACCTCGCGCAGCACGTTGTTGGCGAAGCAGTAGCAGCCCTGGCCTTCCGGCCGCCCCATCACGATGAGATCGAAGCCGCGCTGCTCCACAAGCGCCTCCTGGACGCGCAGGTCTAGGTACTCCTGCTTGGAGACGCCCTTCAACGCCGACACCTGCTGCCGCGCGCCTTCCCGGATGCCGCCCACTGTGGCCGCATATGCCACGCCCAGCGCCTCGTTGAGGTTGGCATTGGAATCGGCATCCACCGCTAGCACGGGCACTTCACCTCGACGCACCAGCCAGTCTATGGCAAGCGCGGAGAGGGTTGTCTTACCCACCCCGCCCTTTCCGGTCATCGCGATCGTAAACGGCATCCGTCCCTCTCTCTAGGCCGTCGCGGCCATGCGCGAGCGCAGACCCGCGCTCACCTGGCCCAGCGTCGTGAAGACGCGCTCCGCGTCGGCGACGGGTAGCGATCCGGTGCCGCATGACGGCGTGATCAGCGCCTGCCGCAGGATCAGGTCGTGCGGGATGCCTGCCGCTTTGGCCAGGTGGTCGACCACGCTCGAGAACTTCGCGATCAGGCTGTCCGCGGTCTGGGCCTGGATCTTCGCACTATTGGTGGGTACGATCCCCCAGGCCAGCGCCTTGCCCGCCTCCAGATGCCGCTTTACCGCTTCCGGATAGAGCGCGATCGTCTCGCCATAATCGAAGGCATCGAAGTTGACGATGTCGGCGCCGGCATCCATCAGGATCGACCACTCGGTGTTGCCGCAGCAGTGCACCCCGGCCAGGGCACCCTCAGCGTGGATCGCCTCGATCACTTCTCCGAGCTTTTCCACCACATCGGCTCGCGTCACGCTGACGTAAGTGGAAGAGCCGAACGCGCTGAGGATCGGCTCGTCCACAAAGCAGATCACGTCCTGTGCGAACTTCCGGAACTTGCGAATCTGCCAGCGGCACTTCATCGCCAGGGCCTTCACCACCGTGTCGATGAAGTCGGGGTTGTAGAAGATAGCGCGCTTGCGCTCGTCTACGATGGTCAGTCCGAAGCTGATCGGACCGGTCGTCTGCACTTTGACGAACGGGCGGGAACCGCCGGCTGCTTCGAGAGCTCTTTCGAGCGCGGGGATTCCCTTCGAGAACTCCGGGGTGATCCGGAACAGGTCGGGGTCTTCCGCAAGGAAGTTCTCGTAGAACGCGGCCAGTTCCGCCGAACAGTCGCCGGCGGTGTCGATGTACATCCGTTCCTTCTGGCGGTCGATCACTACCCGCGGGATGCCCTCGCTATACTGCATCTCCATCTGCTCGTTCATGCCGTTGGCCGGTAACTGCGGCCAGATGGGCGCGTCGGGAATGTTGTTGAGGATTAACTTCACAGCCTCGGTCCGCATCGGCGTGCGGCAGGCTGCCAATTGCCGTGGCGCGGCATCGGGGTTCGAAACTCATGAGGACTTCTCCTTGCGGTATGAATCCAGGGTTGATTGCAGGTTACAGAAGGGTGCCAAAAGATCCAGTTGGTCCAGATCCAGGAGCGACCGGCCGTCGCGGTCGGCCCGAATGATGCGAGTGTCCCACGGAAGCGCCCCTAGTAGCGTTCCGCAGCCGAACTCGCGCTCGACCCACGCACTGTCTTCCTCGGGCGCGACCGATTTGTTGAGGACCACACCGAAGCGCCGGATGCCGAGGTCGCCCGTCATCTGCCGGACACGGTGCGCAGTCTCCATACTCCTCCGGCCCGGCTCCACCACCGCTATCATCAGGTCGACCCCCATAGCCGAGCCCCGGCCCAGGTGCTCGATGCCAGCTTCCATGTCGAGAACCAGCGTGTCCGTGGGTTGTAGAACAAGGTGGAGCACGAGGTGTTTCAGAAGCACGCTCTCAGGACAAGCACAGCCGCCGGCGGCATGTTGCACAGCGCCCAGCACCAGCAAGTCGACGCCCGCGTGGTGGACCGCGTAACGATCCGCGATGTCGGCCACCTCCGGATTCAGCTTAAACATTTGGCCAAACTGCCGGACTTTGGCGCCGGTGCGCCCCTCGATCAACACGCGCTCCTGGGCGATAGTGCGGATCCGCGCGCGCAATTCGGGAGGTAACCCGAGCGCCGATGCGAGATTGGCGTCGGGGTCAGCATCCACGGCGAGCACCCTGCGGCCCGCACCGGCCCACAACAGCGACAGCGTCCCGGCCACGGTCGATTTACCCACGCCACCTTTTCCGGAGATCGCGACCTTCATCGCTCTACCTGCCGCATCACCTGCTCGACGGCGAGCATCGCGAATCCGACAATCTCCTCGGCCGCCGTACGCGCCGCGCGCGGGTCGTGGCGCTGAATGGCTTCATAGAGGGCCCGGTGCGCTTCCCGTTCCAGGACACGCGCCGCCGGCAGGCGAACGGTGTAGGAGAGCGCCACCTGCATCGGAAAGCGGATACTGGCGCTCAACTGCCGGAACATGGGGTTGTGCGAAGCCGCTACTACAGCTTCGTAGAACCGCAGGTTGCTTTCGACGATCTCCGCCGGCGTACTGCCGTCCAGCGTCTCCCGGCGTTCCAGGCATTCCGCGATCGCCTCCGTCTCTTCCGCCGTGGCGCGAACCGCCGCAAACCCCGACGCCGTAGGCTCAATGGCCAGCCGGACTTCGCACAACTCGCGCAGAAAACGACCGTCCGGCTTGGCCTCCGCCTGCCAGCAGAGAATGTCGGGGTCCAGTAGATTCCAGTCGACTCGCGGCCGCGAGCGCGTCCCGGAGCGCGGACGGACTTCCAGCATTCCTTTGTCAGCCAGCACCTTCACTGCTTCCCGCAGGATGCTCCGGCTGACTCCGAGCTGTTCGCACAAACCGGCTTCGTTGGGGAATGAGACAGGCTCGCCCGCGGCTTCCGCCTTGATCAGATGCAAGCCGAGCGTTCTGGTCACCCTCCCGTGCAGGTTCTCCGTTATGGCGATTCTGGCAAAGCTGGTATTCAAGGAGTAAGAGATCCTAAAAGCGAGATCATATCATATGATCAGATTGCAGGGAAGGGATATTTTCGTTGGTTAAGCTGGGGCGATTTGAACAGCCGTCCGCCGCCACGGCCGACAGGATGGCCGGTTGGCGGCGGGAAGGGTGTGAACTCTCCACCCTTCCCGTGGACAAATCCCGAGGCTACCAGATGAACTTAATGCCCAACTGGATATATCGCGGGTAATTGGCGTTTCCGGTGGCCACGCTCGCCTTGTCCAGACTGCCGAACGTGGTGCTCTCCGGATTGTTGTTAAAGTTTGCGTTGTAGAAGTAGTAGCTGTTGAACACGTTGAAAGCCTCCGCGCGGAACTGAATTGAAGTTTTCTCCGTGATGCGGGTGAGCTTGTTCAGCGACATGTCCGCGGTCGGCACGGTGTGCAGTCTGAGCCGCCCGTCGTAGTTGGGAGTCAACCGCGGCGCGTAACGCGGTTGCACCAGGAAATTGTAGTCCGTGCAGCCATATTGAGTGCTGAACGGCTGCATGGTGATGGTGCCGTTATCGTTCCAGCGGGCGACGCAGGGTTTGACACCGTAGACCCGCGGCGCCGACCAGTCGATGCTGTCGAGCTTCGCCTCTTTCACGTACATCACGTTGCTGGGAAGAGCCCAGGGCATTCCGGACTGCGCCTGGAGCATCAAAGTAGTCTCCCAACCCGATGCCACCCGCCTCCAGAAGCGGCTGGAGGTGTTCAGCAGCCGTCGGCCTTCGCCGAAGGGCAACTGGTAAACCGCGCCCACCGTGAGGCGGTGTGTGCGGTCGTATTGGTAGAGTCCCTCCTGCATGACGTTCCGCTGCACGTCATTGAATCCCGCCCGGTAGGTGTTCTTGGAGAGCGTGTAGGTGGAAAGCAGGTTCACCCCGGCACGGCGTCGCGTCTCCATCGTCACTTGCAGCGAGTTGTACCAAGCGGCGCCGTCATTGCGGGTCAGTTCCGTCAATCCGCCGAACGCAGGGTATGGAACCGCCAGCGTCGCACGGCTGACGTTCTGACTGGAAAAGTACGATGTTCCGGAGAAAGGCTGAAGCTGGTAGAACGGGTTGGGCACCAATTGGTCGCAGTACGCTGGGTTGCCCCCCTCCATCAGATTGCACTGCTGGCGGAATTGCAGGCTTGAGGGATTGAAGGCGCGGCTGGTTTCCAAGTCTTTGGTTCGGCTTCCCACATATCCAACTTCGATCTTGACCCCTGGCATGGCCTCGTACTGGAAGTTTAGCGAGAACTGATTCACGTGCGGGGTACGGAACTTCGTGTTGACGAAGTTGAAGCCGCGCCCGAGGAAAGTGAGCGGGCCGAGGCTCGACCCGGAAGGCACCTGCACCCCGTCCGGGAACGGGTTGTTGATCAGGTTGGGCACGTAGCTGCGGCCGCCGTCCAGGGTATTGATGAGGGAGGTGGTGACGCTATAACCGTTGGTCTGCAGGAAATCGTTGCTCGGGTTGAGGTAATAGCGCCCCCACCCTCCGCGCAACACCAGTCGCGGCGCCAGCTGATAGGCAAAACCGGCGCGCGGCTGGATAGCCCGCTTATATAGGTCGGCGGCGGTTCGCGGCAGGTCCTTGTTGGCGGCAAACAGAATCGAGCCGCGCAGCACCGGCAGGTCGGGGAACTGGGCCTTATTCACGAGTGCATCCACTGGGTTCACGACGTTCCCGTCAAAGCCCCGGTTCATCCGGTTGTAGCGCTCGTTGGCCGGGACGTTGAAGTCCCAGCGCAACCCGAGATTGACGGTCAGCTTGCGGGTCAGCTTCCAATCGTCCTGCACCCACGGAGCGAAGTACTTGTACATAAACGTCGGGTAAAGGTTGTCCACGACACTGCCGCCAGTGGGAGTACCTAGCAGCCAGCTCGCGATTGCATCCCCGCTGAGCGCGTCTGAACGGGCATAGTCGCGCTGGGTGTTGGACGGCGATGCGCTGAGCGAGAGCACGTTACCTGGGTTGTTGGTGATGTACTGAATCGTCCGCATGTCGATCCCGGTTTTCAGGTTGTGCCCTCCCCGCACCCAGTTGAGGTTCGGGTGCAACGCCCAATTGTTGGTGGGGTTCGCGGTGGGATAGGAGCCCAGGCCGGTATATCCGGTGAACGAGTAGACGCCGAAATTGCCTCCGTGCGGAAGGCTGCTGGCCAGCGATTTCGGGAACCCCAGCGTAGTGATGTCGAAACCCTCGTTCCCCTTAGGGGACTGGCCTCTGCCGTTCTTCTCCACGTAGCGGTTGAAGGAAAGCCGCAAGTTCAGCACCAGCGCCGGACTGAGCGTGCTGATCCAGTCCAGCACTTCGGCCGCATTAATACGCTGGTGGCGATAGTAGCCATCGGTGCCCGGCTCGCGAAGAGCCCATTTGTGTTCCGCTCCTGGAAACGGGAGTTGGAGGCATGGCGCCAGAACATGCTGTGCCGGGAACCGATCTTCTGATCGAACTTGCCCACCAGGTTGTAGAACCCGTCCACCATGAGTTGGTCGCCGCCGGGGATGAAGACGTTTTGCTGCGAGTATGCCTGACCTCCGGGCGTGGGTCGGTTCGGCGTGCGCATATAGCTCAGAATTTTCTTCGCGATCGGGTTGACCCTGCCCGATGGGATAACGTTGCCTGGGAGAGGATCGCGCGTCCACGTGCCATTGATATCGCGGCCGGTAGTGGGGTCGTAGATAGTGATCTTGCGGCCCTGCGAATCCACCAGCTTACTGAAGTCGCCGTTGCGCATTTCCGCTTCCGGCACCGAGAGAGTCAGCGGACCCGGCGTGCCCTCGCGGTAACCCTCGTAGTTGACCATGAAGAAGCTCTTGTCGCGCCCGTTGTATACTTTGGGCACGTACACCGGCCCCCCAGCCTGCACTCCATACTGGTCCAGGTAATGTCCGACCCGCGGAGCACGCGCAGCGTTGTTCTGGAAGGAATTGGCGTCCCACGAATTGCGCCGCGCGAACTCGTACACGGTGCCGTGGAGGCTGTTGGTGCCGCTCTTCAGCGAGACGTTGACGACACCGCCGCCGGAGTGTCCGTACTGCGCGTCGTAGGAGTTGGTTTGTACCTTAAACTCCTGCACGGCGTCCACAGGCGGGACCAGGGCGATGTTGTTGGTGCCGCCTTGCGAGTTATTCGGTGCACCGTCGAGCATGAAATCGTTGTTCGCCCCCAGGCTGCCATTAAGGCTCCACTGCGCGATGGCGCCGTTGTCGAAGGGGCGCGGGTAAATGAGGGCGCCGTTGAAATTCACTCCGGCGGCGAGCGAGGAAAGCATGAACGGGTTGCGCCCATTGAGTGGGAACTCGGTCACCTGCTGGTTATCGATCACGGCACCGCGGTTGGCTGTGGCGGTGTCGATGAGCGGCGCTTCGCCCGCCACCGTGATCTGCTCGTTCACGTTGCCCACCTCCAGCAAGATGTTGACGGTCGCGGTCTGGCCGACGTTCAACACCAGCCCGGAACGCGTGAACGCCTTGAAGCCGGCCACCTGCACGGAAATAGAGTACGTTCCCGGGCGCAGCCGCGGCGCGGTGTAATCGCCCTGTGCACTGCTCACAGTGGCTGTGACTTCGTTCGTCTCGGTATTGCGGATCTGGAGTTCCGCTTTCGGAACCGCCGCATCCGTGCTGTCGGTAACACGCCCCGTTATGGTGGCGCGGAATTCCTGGGCTGCCAGTCCTGATACCAATAGCAGGCTCAGGCCTATGTTGCGAAGCAGAGTAGACATTAGCTTGTCCTCCTTGAATTTGTGACGGCTTACCTGGCCGACAACAGTTTCCGCAGGTAAGTCAGGTTGCGTCGGACATCTGCTTCCGCCGAACCGGAAGGTGACGTCGTTTCCAAATTTGCAAAACCGCTGAACCCAATATCCCGAATGGCGCGCAGCACCTCGGGAAAGTTGACCTTTCCCTCTCCGAGGTATCCCTTGTCCTTCAGATGAATCTGGCAGATCCGGTTCTTACCGAGCCAGCGGATCTCTTTCGGGGCGTCGAACCCGCCGAGGTTCGTCGAGTTGCCGACATCATAGTAGACCCCGATCCATTTTGAGCCGGCGCGTTCCAGCAATCGGGCGTTATCTTCTGCCGAGAGCGTGTTCTCAATGCCAAGCGTGATGCCGGCTTTTCCGGCTTCCGGTCCGAATTCTTTCAGCATGTCCGCCACCCGGTCCCTCTCGTCCGGATTTTGAATGGCGGCCGGGCCGAAGAACGGCAGCAACAGGACCCGCGCCTTCAGTGTGCGCGCGATTGGGATCCCGTCATGCACCCACTTCAGCGCCAACTTGTCGCTCTTAAAGTGATTCTGGTGCAGCACCGAGAGAACCACGCCGGCGACCGGAATTTTGTGCTGTTTCGAGGCCGCGCGGTACTTCGACTGCACCTCGGGGTCGGAGAGCACCAGAGCCTCCGCCTCCCCGGCCCTCCTCAGGTTGAGCTCCACTCCCTCCAGTCCGAGACTGGCAGCGAAAGCGAACTCCTCCGGCTTGCCCGCCATCTTCAGCGCGCCCTCCATGGCGCCGATGCGGAAGGCCGCCCGGGTGGGCGCGCTCTCCGCGGCACCGCCGGCCGCAGCCGCCATGGAGCTTTGCAGCATCAGTCTGCGGGTGATCATACGCGTCAGCCTTCCTACGCCAACCCATCCAGTCGAGGGTCCAGTCTCTCGTTGTCGCGCATCATCTCGTCCCACGTCACTGTGGTGCGGCGGTAGGCGGCGGTGCGGCCGAGAATCGCAGTGAGATTGCTCTGTACGCTTTCACTGGCATTATTGACGAGCTTTCCCGCTCGGATCGCTTCGACGAACATTTTGATATTGTTAACTGCTCCGCCGCGGAACGTGTCGTCGGTTGCCGGGCCTGTCCAGGGCTTCTCTCCCGCAATGAAGGCCGTCTTCCCGTACCACATCTCCGCCGATCCAGCCGTTCCATACAGCCGCGCCATAATCCCGCCGCTCCCCTTCGTGCACTGGGTGGAGCTGAAATCCGCGAGCACCTCGTTGGGAAAGGTGTAGGTCACGGCAAAGTGGTCATAGGCGTCGCCTTCCAGCCGGGCTTTCCTCCCGCCCATTCCGATCGCTTTAACGGGATGGGCGTTCATCATCCAGCACATCGCATCGATCGAATGGATGTTCTGCTCGACGATGATGTCCCCGGAAAGGGATTTGTCGAAATACCAGTTACGCATCCGGTGTTGGGCTGCGGTCTCACCGCTCACGTTCTTGTATGGCAATCGGCCGGCGTGATACCAGACGTGCGCCATTACAGACGTTCCGAGATCGCCGTTTCGGATGCGTGATACGCATTCCTGAAACACCGGCCGGGCTCGATACTGGAAATCCACCCAGAAGCTGGTCTTGCCCGCGGCTTTCTTTGCGCTGTCGGCGATAGACTGGCATCCAGGAACGTCCACTGCCACGGGCTTTGCCAGATACACATGCTTGCGGGCGGCGACGGCGGCGGCCGCTAGTTGCGGGTGTGCATATGGAGGGGTTTCAATCACAACCGCATCCAACTTCGAAGCGGAGAGCTGCTCGTAGCTCTTCAGGCCGAGGTAGGCGCGCGCCTGCTCACTTTTCAGCTTGGCCTTGATTTCGTCGATGCGGCTCTGCACCACGTCACCGAACGCCACGATCCTGGCGCCTGTGAACTCCTTAAACAAGCCGCCGATCAACGTTCCGCGTCCTCCGCAACCCAGAATCCCGATCTCAACCGCAGAATTAGCTTGAGAGCCGAAGGCCGTTTCCGGCTTGACAATCAGGAGGCCCGTCCCGATTGACGTAAGAAATCGTCTGCGATCCGCAACTTTGGCTTGGTCAGACATCGCAAGTTCCTTTGTTTCGCCCAGAAATCGAAATTGTCATTGCACACTCCCTTTCGCGACCGTTGGCACGCTTGGTCAAGGTTCGGTATTGCAAACCAGACTCCCCAGTCCTATTTGAGATGCCAGTATGTAATGCTTTTCAGTAAACTGTCAAGAGTTTTCGGGTAGAATTATTTGAAACTCTGGGCGCATCAATCGCCACCGTTGTGTGTTCACGGAATCGAATTCGCCCGAGGGCGGCCGCCAAGCCGTGCGAAACGCACCGGTCGAAGGATTTTGGCCAAGCGCCGTCGTCTGCGGCAGATCTATTGCGCACTCCTCGGCTGCGAAGGCGGGAGCGGCCTCACCCAGATGTTTCGGAACCGTACGGGATTGTGATGGCCAGAGAAAGCCAGGGGGCCTTCCGTTACGCCCGGCGGGTATGGCTTAGGCAGGGTCGCGTGCGCGACCTGACCGTAGATCTCCTGGTTATGGTGGATCAGAACGCCATTGTGGAGCACCGTCACACGCGCCGGTCCGTCCAGTTTCTCGGATTTGAGCCGGGGCGCAAAGAAGATAATGTCGTAGGTCTGCCAGGCTCCGGGTTTGCGCGAAGCGTTGACCAGAGGCGGGGCTTGGCCGTACACCGCGCCGGCTTGGCCATCAGGGTAGATCTTTGTCGTATAGGAATCGAAAATCTGAATTTCGAAAATGCCCATCAGCATGACTCCGTTGTTGCCACGGTTCATGATGTCGCCCTGCGGTGGATCTGGTGTCTGCCATTCAACGTGGATTTGGCAATCGCCGAATTTGCGCAGCGAAGTCAGACTACCCTCGGTGGTTTCGATATAGCCGTTTTCGACTTTCCATTTGGTCGGCTGCCATTGGGAGACGTCTTTCCCGTCGAAGAGCACGATGGCGTCGGAGGGCACGCCGGTTTCGGTTGCCACTCGTGCGGGCTCAGGCCGGTCGGGATCGTGTACATGATAGCCGGACCATGGCTGTATGGGAGTATGCTTGTAACCAAAGACGCCGCTTCCATCTTTTGCGTAGACGAGTTTCGACTGCGGGAAGGCCGTACTCCCGCCCGAGAGTAGGAGCACGGCAAATATTGCGGCCATTCTCATGACAGCATCCATAGCGCGCTAGGATCGCTGCTGTTGCGAAGCAGAGTAAACATTTACATTGTCCTCCTTGAAGTGTGAGGGCTCACCTGGCCGATGGCCGTCCCCTTAGATAAGTCAGGTTGCGTCGGCGGCACTCTCCGCGACGTAGCATGTTCCGGCGGGTGAGCACTCTCCACCTCTCCCTACGCCAAACCCTGCAGACGGTAATCCGGTTTCTCCTCGGAGCGCATCATCTCGTCCCACGTCACCACGCGCCCGCCGTAAGCGGCCATGCGGCCCAAGACCGCGGTGAGGGTACTCTCGGCCGCCAGGGCGGCGTTGTTGAGGGTTCGGCCGGTCCGTACGCTTTCCATGAAGGCTTTGATGTTATCGATCGTCCCCAGCCGGCCGGTGTCGTCCTTCGCCGTCCCCGGCCACGCCTTCGGGCCAGTGATGACGGCGGCCCCGCCGTAGTGGGCCTCGGCCGTGCCTTCCGAGCCGTAGATGCGCGCGCAGATGTCGTTGTAGCCCTTAGTGCACTGGGTCGAGCTGAAATCCACTTTCACGTCGTCGGGGTACCAGTAGGTGACGACGAAGTGATCCCAACAATCGCCCACGTCCACTCGCGACTTGCGCCCGCCCGTTCCGTAAGCCCGCAGCGGACGCGCGTTCAGGAGCCAGTTGCCGGCATCGAGCGCGTGCACGTTCTGCTCGACGATGATGTCGCCGGAGAGAGCCTTGTCGAACACCCAGTTGCGCAGGCGCGCCACGGCCGGCGAATCGCCCGGTTGGGCTTTCGGCGACAGTCGCGAGGTGTGATAATAGACGTGCCCGACCACGGGTGAGCCGATGTCGCCGCGATGCACACGTCCGGCCAACTCGCGAAATACGTCGCGAGCCCGGAACTGGAAGTCCACGAAGAAGCTCACCTTGCCCTTGGCTTTCTCGCCGCTGGCGATGATGGACTTCGCGCCCGCTGCTTCCACCGCCACCGGTTTCGCCATGTAGACGTGCTTGCCGGCCGCGACCGCCGCCGCGCCCTGCTCGGGGTGGCAGTACGGAGGACTCTCAATCAGCACGGCATCCAATTTGGAGGCGACCAATTCCTGGTAGCCTTTTAGTCCCTTGTACTGCCTGGTAGCAGGATCCACTTTAAGGCGCTGGATCGCGTAATCCAGCCGGTCCGGCATGGCGTCCGCCAGCGCGACGAAGCGCGCTCCGCCGAATTCCTGGAACATTCCGCCAATCCAGGTCCCGCGGTTGCCACAGCCGATCAGGCCGACTTCGATCGCCGAATTTGCTTGCGACCCAAACACCGTTTCGGGCCGCAGAATCATCAGGCCCGTACCCGCGGCCTGCAGGAACCCGCGGCGATCGCGTTTCTCTCCAGCATCACTCGACATGAACTCTCCATCCTTTCCGATTTCAGACTTGGCGTGTGAGTCGCTTCTCATCGCCAAGCTCCCGAATAGATTAACAGAGTGGCTTATCTTTTTCCCTCATTTTTTAGGTTTTTCCGTACTCTACAGATCATCACTCGAAGAAGCTCTGCTTAGATGCGCTGTAGATCGGACTGCCGCTTCTCTTCGTGCACAACGATCAGGGAGCGCGCCTATCATGAACAAGTTGCACAAACGAACGATTGTGCAACGTCGGGGGCGATAGCCGATTTGCTGGGGTTTTCAGTTGCAAAAAGGCATTGCATTATCGATACGATTGGCGACACATTTGCGCAACCGCTAATCGGCTATGCCAGAGTTTCGACGTACAAAGCGGACGCGGCAACCCAAGTTAAAACCGTCATGGCTGTAGTGTTGAAATTGAAATTCCAGCGCTGGACAATGTTTGCGGGCCGCGGTGCCCACTCCGGCCCAGCTTTCGCCGTTGACGCCGATGAGTAACTTTCGGGATCCTAGGGTATGCGTGAAATGCGCGGGTTTTTCCTTGCGATTGCTGCGATTGTACTTGTTGCGGGGGCCTGGTGGCTCGGACGATCGAAGAGCCCGGCATACGAAGGAGCGAAGGTACTTGCGCAGGTCCAGCAACTGAATCAACTGTCAACGGTGCAGTACACCATCCAGAAGGTCGTAGGGTTGAAAGAGCCGAAAGAGCCGCTGGGCGAAGAGTCGATCCTGCTCATTTTGCAGGCCAACGTGAAGGCGGGTATCGATCTTTCCGGGATGGGACCGGGCGATGTCAGCATTCGCCCCGATGGTGCCGTCGTGCTGCGACTTCCTCCACCACAGATCCTCAGCGTCACGATCAACGAGAAGGAAACCAAAGTGTGGGATCGGCAAAAGACCTGGTGGACGCCGTGGGTTTCCTACAGCCTGGATCTCGAAAGGCGCGCGCGCATCGAGGGACTCGACAGCGCGAAGAAAGCGGCACTCGAGATGGGCATCCTGACGCAGGCGGACCGAAACGCCGAGGCTTCCATTCGCGGGCTGCTCGGAGTTGCAGGGGTAAAGTCGGTCGTAATCATCCCGGGCCGGACAACTTAGCTGAGGATTGTCCCGGACCGCGGCTGTTGTCCACGGGCATAAGGCGAGCAGTGCCCGCCTGGTGAAGCGTGCGCCTGAGCTGCACGGGCGGAGCTGATCCCGAAGTATCCAAAAACCCAATTCCGTTCCAGACTCAAGCGGGGTCCCGATGTCACGGGCGCCACGAAGTCGTGGATCGCGGCGGCAGTAGCGGCGATGCTCACGGGTTCTCTCCCAAGCACGTCAAAGAGGCCAAGACTCTGAAATCTAAAAATAGAACTTGGCGCCGAGTTGAACGATACGCGGATCGCGCGCGCTGTTGTACTCGCCGAAAAAGCGACCGAGCGGCATGCTGGAGCCCGCGGGCCGGAGATTGTTTGTGATCGTGAGCTGGTCCCAGCTGTTAAACACAGCATTACCAACCGCACCCGTGGCGGTGGTCAACTGCACGCCCTGGTTAACCGAAGAGAATTGCGTGTGGTTGAACGCGTTAAACAGCTCGAGTCGAAGCTGGATGTAACGGCGTTTGTCGCCGCCGAGCGGGACATTCTTAAACAGGGAAATGTCAAAGTTAGAGATGCCCGGATTGCGCAGATAAGTGCGAGAGCCGTAACCCTGGCTGCCGATTGCGGGAACCGCAAATGCCTTGGGGTCAACCTGCAATCCGTTAGCGCCACTGGTTGGCGACCCGACCATTAGTAAGCGCGGCGCCTCGGTATAGGATCCCGTCACACGCTGCGAGGCAGTAACGCCCTGGATCGTGAAGCCCAACTCAGCCGGCGGACCGCTACTGAAGGCGGTAATACCAGAAACTTGATAATCGTCCAACAGGAGCTTCAGCAGCTTATTGCCACCAAGGTGCTTGCTCACCGAGGGCAAGTCATAGACGTAATTTGCCACGAAGATTTGTGTGCGATCGAATGTACCCAAGCGATAATCGTGGCCTCGTGTGTCGAAGGTGCTAACGGTTTCGGTGTCGTTGTTGGCCGTGGTCAACAGTTTCGACCAGCAGTAGGATACGCCAAAAGTGAGATTGGTTGAAAGCCGGCGATTGAGTGAAACTTGCAGCGCATTGTAGTTCGACGTTCCGCTGAACTCGCGGTTGGCGATGGTTCCGTAGTCGGGATAAAGCCGCAGAAATTCTACTCGCTTGGCATTGGCTCCGCTAAAGGAATAACCGGCCTGCGAGTATGCCGAGGGCAACCCGGGTTCGACTGCGGGAACTACTCCGTTTGCGAATTTCGTGGGGTCCTGGTTTGCGGCCTGAAACGTTGAGCCATAAGCACTGGCGTTGAGATCGCGGACCACACCAAGGTGCCGTGACAGGGTGCCGACGTAGGCGATGTCGAAAACGGTTTTGAAGCCGATCGCCTGCTGGATACCGATACTGTAGCTGTACACGTTAGGGATTTTACCGTCGCGCGGAGTGCCCGTCACGTTGGACGGGGCATTAACGCCATTGCCAGCCTGGATGTCATTAATCTGCCCAAAATAGAGCGTGGGCTGCAAAACATTGGGAGGATTGGCAATCGAGTTGTTTGTGAAATTTCCGCCGATCCGGTCATACGAGATACCGAAGCCGCCACGCACGACAGTCTTCCCTTTTCCGAATAAGTCGTAGGCGAAGCCAAGGCGTGGAGCCCACAAGATCTTGCTCACGTCTTGCCCCCCGCCGGGGTAGCCTTTGCTCTCCTGACCAATTCCATTGCCCAACGTTGAGGACCCCGGCACAATCAGGGCAACGTAGTTGCTCGGTAGCGTGTTGTTGATCGTGGGAGCGGTCGGGCGGTTGGCTGGATCAACAGCTCGAGTCTGACCGCCGACGAGAATTGGCTCATAAAGGCGCGCCGCTTTAGCCGCGTCGTAAAGCGCCGGATTGAAGTAACCGAGCTGCGCTTGGGCGTCATGCTGTGGCTGCAGGTAGGCCAGGCGGATGCCGTAATCGAGCGTGAACCGCTGGTTCACTTTCCACGTGTCTTGCACATACGATTCGACCGTCAGGTAACGGAGCAAAGCTGTGATACGTCGGCTGGATTGCCGGTACTGGTCGTAATTCCCCAGCAGCGCATTCGCGTATGGATGACCGCTATTCAACGGATTGTTGGCATTATTGCTGAAGACGAACGCGCCGTTAGCGGGTGCCTGCAAACTATCCTGGTCCTTGCGATTGTTCTGCACGAAAATGCCGGTCTTGAGAGTGTGACGCGACAACACCTTGGTGAGATTGTCGATAAAGTTGAGAGTCCAGTTTGAGTTATGCCACGTGACGCCGTTGAACGTCACGGTGGGAAAAGTCTGGCCTGCAACGCCGCTGAAAGAGAGGCCGGGCACATAGCCGTCGGGGTTGGCGTTGGGGTAGAGTTCTGGAACCTTGACACCAGTATTAGTGCGTAGCGCGCCGCCGCTGATGTCGGAAATCAGCAGGTCGTTGTTGCTCGGACCAAAGATAAATTCATTCACCAGAGTGGGCGAAAAGGTGTGCGTAAGCGTGAACGATGCGTTCAGGCCGGTGCGCGGATAAGCCCAATTTGTGAGTGGAAAATTCGTCTGAGCAGCTTGCGCTCCATAAGGTACAGTCTGGTTCTCATTGTTATGGATGTATCTGCCAGCGAGGCGCGTGCGATCTGAGATGTTGTAATCGATGCGCAGGATGTCTTCCCGCCTCGGGTAAGTGCTGGAGAGCGCCGAAGTGTAGTTGAACTGTGAGCCGCCGTCAAAATTGGCAGCAGGCAACACTTTCAGCAGAGATTGCCCATTGGCATTGATCCGGCTAAGTGGAATCACGTTACCGGCGAAGCAGGCTTGCTGGCTCGACGCACTGCATGTGCCAGAGAGCAGCGGGTCTTTGATGTACACGCGGTTTCCACTACCATCAGTTGTCTTGGAGAAGTCCCCGGTCAACTCGGCCGCGGTGGGGACGCGGATGTTGCGGGTGCTGGTAGCGGGAACGAGCTGGCGATAGAATTCCTGGTTAACGTAAAAGAACAGCTTGTTGCGGTCCTTGTTGAATTTTCCGGGGATGTAAAGCGGGCCGCCAAGGTCGTATCCGAAGTAGTTATAGCGATATAGCGTGCGCGGCTGCTTGGCAGAGCCGTCAGGGTTGCTGCCCTCAGCGTTACGGAAAAAGTCATTGGCATTGAGCCCTTCGTTACGATGAAAGAATCGCCCGCTGCCGTGGAACTGCTGGGTTCCCGACTTGGTGAGGAATGAGACCGTACCACCGGCTGCCTTGCCGTATTCAGCCTGATAATTGGAGCCGAGAATCTTCACTTCTGAAATGGCATCTGGATTCACAGTCACATGCACAGAACCATTCGAACCCGTATCGACATTCGAAGAGCCGTCGATACTCATCTCATGCTGATTGCCACGCCCGCCGTTGACGCTGAAATCCGACAGTCCGCTTGTGCTCGATACCTGCCCGTTCACGTTGCTCGCAATGCCGGGAATGGTCTTCAACAAGTCGAAGGGGTTGCGGCCATTCAGGGCGAGATCTTTAATCTGGCGATTGGTGATCAGGTCAGAGCGCTCGCCGGACTCCGATTTCAGCTGCAATTCTCCAGCCTCAGCCGATACGGTGACGCTATCGGTGGTAGCTCCGAGTTCGAGTGCGATTTGTCCCACGCTCAGGCGGTCGCCTGGAGAAAGCGTGATCCCGGTTTGCCTGGTCTTCTTGAAGCCCCCAGCTTCGGCCTCCAGCGAATAGGCACCTGGAGGCAAATTGGGAATTACGAATTCCCCGTTGGCAAGTGTCGAGGCGGTTTGCCGAAGTCCGATGGCGGCATTGTCCACACGGATTGTGGCGCCGACCACGATTGCCCCTGATCCATCTTTAACTATGCCGGTAATGGTACCGGATGTGCTCTGACCGAGAATGGCAGACGCTGCCAAAAGCGCCACCGTCGAGACGAGGATTGTGTGCTTCATAAGACCTGCTTCCTGAGACCCCAACTAAATATATACTCAATGCAGGCGTCTGCGCCTCTATCTTTGGTTAGAGTCGCGCGTGATTTAATAGTTGTTTTCGGGAAGGACATGCTGAGGCGAACTAGAGACAACTCTTCGCGGCCCACACGCCGGCAGCTGCTCCACACCGGAGCGGCGATGCTCGCCCGCCGCCGAAATAGCCGATACTGAACACCGTGCCACAAACATGACGGTATCGAAAAGGGCATCCGATTTTCCCTGGGGTACGAGGCCAATGTCAGCCTCACTACCCGGCCCTTGTACAACCCGCCGGATCCGGAATCTCTAAAGGCGAATCAGCGGGAGAACGTCGGGTTTAAGCTCGGGCAGTTGTATCCTTCGGTGAACTCGCTCGGGTTCATTCCGAATGCCACCTTCGGCAGCGTGCCACAACCCGCGCAGATGAACCTCGATGGGCGTACTCCGCTCGATACAACGCACAAAGTCTTCGTCTTTTCCGATAACCTGACCAAAACGCTCTCGACCCATACCTTCAAGGCAGGCGTTTACGTCGATCGCGTCTGGGCGGACAACCAAAACCAGGCTGGGCCTTCAAGGGGGCGTTCGACTTCGGGACCAACACTAATAATCCGCTCGATACCGGCTATACGTACGCGAATACCGTCGTGGGTGTCTTCAACTCCATCCCAAGCAGATGCTGCCGACTAAGATCCGACGGCCGCGACTCAAGAGTTGCGTGCGCATCGCTTGGATTGGGGCTCAAACGGCATTGGCAAGCTCCAACTTCTGGGCCTCTATCTACGGCTTCATTCAGCATGGCGAGGTGTTTCATCCCCCCCGACACCGGAGTGCAGCGCCAACACGTCATCAGGGAATTCCTTTACACTAAAAGTTAGACGGCGGTGCTCTGATGCGGGAAGATTGGATGAACCATTAACCAATGGGCAGCGACAGTTCTGATGGTGTCACTAACCAGTTGATCAGCGGGTTCAAGGATTTGATCTCGCGAGGCGTGCTGCTGCCTGGCTGCAAATTACCCTCGGAGCGTGATCTCGCTCCGGCCTTCGGCGTCAGCCGCTCCTCCCTTCGCTCCGCGCTCAAAGCGCTCGAGGCCATGGGGGTCATCATCCAGAGGGTGGGCGACGGCACATACCTCACCTCCAATTCCGAACGCATTTTACGAGAACCGCTGGAGTTATTGATCCTGATCGACGGCATCACGATCGAGGATCTGATCGAGACGCGCCTGATCGTGGAGCCTGAACTGGCCGCGCGAGCGGCAGAGCGCGCCAACGTCGAGGATCTCGACCTTATGCGCGAGTCGCTGAATGTCCTCCGGCGCGAAAAGGATCAGGCATTGCTGGTTCGAGCCGATCTCGCATTCCACGAGGCCATCTTCAGGGCCGCGCGGAACCCGGTATGCAATCGGCTCTTTTCGCTGATTCACCAGTCCATGGTGACGAGCGTAGGCACAACCAGCCGGCTAGTGGATCCCAATCACACGCTTACGTATCACGAGCCAATATTCAAGGCCATCGAGAAGCGCCGGCCAACCGAAGCCCGTCAGCGTATGACGGAGCACCTGATGGACGCCCGGCGCCTGTTGAGCACAGTGCAAAACAAAGTCATGCGCACCAATCTCGTTGATGACGTACAGCCGATCGCCGGCTCGAAGAGCAGGCGCACACGGCAGTCCGGCAAAACGAGCAAAGCGGCCGTTGACACACCACCGAACCAAAGATAGAATTGGTACGACCAATTTTATTAACTCGTCCACTGGAGCAATCATGCGCCGAAATACATTAGCCGCTGTATGGGTCGCCCTCACACTCGCCGGAATGGCCGCTGCGCGAAACCGGGGCGTAATCGACACGTCCGAGAGCCCCCATGTCCGGATGCGTACGATGGACCTGGACGCGGTTGCATGGACAGGAGGCTTCTGGGCCGATCGTTTCAATCTGGTAAGCGAGACCGGGCTGCCGCGCCTGTGGGAGGTAATGCAGGATCCAAAAAACTCGGCGAATTTCGTAAATCTGCAAGCTGGCCGCCGGAATCACCCAGGGGAAGTTCCACGGTAATCATTGGGGCGATGGCGACGTGTATAAGGCCGTTGAAACTATGGCCGCCGTCTATTCCCGAACTCGCGATCCAAAATTGAATGCTCTAATGGATGAGGCCATCAGCGTAATCGCGAAGGCGCAGTCTCCCGACGGCTACATCGGCACGCACACACAGGTGGGTCCTCAAAAACGATGGGACAATCTGAGGTTGCATGAGCTGTACAACATGGGCCATCTGATCACCGCTGCCGTTGTGCATCACCGCGTCACGGGAAAGGATACCTTTCTGAAAATAGCGGTAAAAACGGCCGATTATCTGTACACCGTATTTAAGCCCAGGCCGCGCGAACTTGCGCACTTCTGCTTCAACCCGTCGCAGATCATGGGCGTCGTCGAGCTGTATCGCGTCACTCGAAACCCGAACTATCTCGATCTCGGAACAATCTTCGTCGACATGCGTGGCTCACAACCCGGAGGCACCGACCAGAACCAGCAACGGATTCCGCTACGCAAAGAAACGGACGCCGTTGGCCACTCCGTCACCGGACCGTACCTGTGGGCCGGCGCGGCTGACGTGTATGCGGAAAATGGCGACAAGACTCTGCTGACTGCCCTCGAACGCCTTTGGCTCGATGTGACCGAGCGAAAGATGTACATCACGGGCGGAATCGCCGCGACCAACAATGGGACATCAATGCGGAACGACCCGATTCACGAAGCCTTCGGTCTCGCGTACCAATTGCCTAATCGCATCGCTTACAACGAAACCTGTGCGAGCCTGGCCATGGCGATGTGGGGATGGCGCATGCTTGGAATCACGAGCGATGTCCGCTATGCCGACGTGGTCGAGCAGACGCTCTACAACTCCGCCTTCGCCGGGTGGGGACTGAACGGTAAGAGCTACTGCTACACCAATCCGCTGCGGCGATACGGAAAAGAAGACCGGCTGATGCACAATGATAGTTTGGAGCGCTGGGAGTCTACCACCGAGCCGGGAGCTTCAAACTGCTATTGCTGTCCTCCAAATATTACTCGCACAGTGGCGGAGTTCGCCGGATGGGCCTATAGTTGGTCCGACGACGCCGTCTGGGTGAACTTCTATGGCGCCAACAAGCTCAAAACCAACCTGCCGAAGGGTGCGGTTGAACTCGTCCAGGCGACGGAATATCCGTGGGAAGGCAAGGTAAAGTTCACGATCAGGCAACTGCCCGCATCGTTCCGCCTCATGCTGCGAATTCCGGGTTGGTCGCGGAACCCCTCGTTGCGGGTCAACGGAAAAGCCGTCCCCGCGGACCTGAAGCCTCAGACGTATGCCGAGGTGCGCCGTACATGGGCGGCTGGCGACGTGGTGGAACTCGACCTGGGCATGCAAGCTCAACTCGTTGAGGCGCATCCCAAAGTGGAAGAGGTCCGCAACCAGGTGGCAGTCACTCGCGGTCCGCTCGTGTATTGCGTCGAGTCTACAGACCTGCCGGCCGGCGTCTCGATCGCAGACCTGAGGATCTCGAAAGATGCGAAACTCAACCCACGGCATACGTCCGACCTGCTGCGCGGTGTCACGGTGGTTGAAACCGAAGCGCGCGTAGTGCCTTCAGGCGAATGGTCTGGCACTCTCTATCGCCCGGTAAGTAAGGCGATGTCGCGCACGATCCCGCTGCGCCTGATCCCCTACTTCGCATGGAACAACCGCGGCATTCCGCAGATGACGGTCTGGATCCCGTTGGCGCCATAATATGAGGCGAAGGGATTTTCTCGCTGCCGCTCCCGCCGCGCTCTCTGCGGCCGGTCAGAAGCGCAACACGCTGCTCATTTACGTCGAGCAGTTCCAGCACGACGTGGCCTCGTTCGCGGGCGGACCTGCCAAGACGCCACATCTGGACAAATTGGCTGCCGGGGCCACCCACTTCCGCACGGCTTGCACCTCCACCGCACTATGTTCGCCGGCACGCGCAGCGCTGTTTACCGGCCGGTTCGGCCATCGCACTGGGCTCGACGACAACTGCTATATCTGGCATTCGCGTCTGACCACTTTACCGGAGAAACAGACTACGTTGATCGAATGGGCCAATCGCCGGGGCTACTTCATGGGGTATTACGGCAAGTGGCACCTGGGCAAAGATGGTCCGATCCGCCGCGGCGTGCACCGGCACCCCACGGAGGGTTTTGATCGCGGCTTGACGCGAACCCCAGGGAAGTCCAGCCCCCGGCCCGACTTCAAGAAGAACCGTGCGTACTACGAGAAGAACGCGACCTTCGTCGAGAAACCCGGATTCTACGAGACCGATCACCTTCCGTACGAGCGCACCAATACCGGCAGCATCGCGCAAGGCGGTTGTACCTTCCTCGCGGAAGCCGCAAAACAAGATGGTCCGTTCTTCTTAACGCTGAGCTTCAACGCGGTCCACCCGCCGTACCATGTGCCTGCGCCGTACAACAGCATGTACGATCCGCGCGAGATGCAGCTGCCGGCCAACCTCCGCGATACCTTCGTCGGCAAGCCCGAGTATCAGGCGGATATCATGTGGCCGTTCCACGACACCGGCCATCTCTCGGATGACGACTGGCGCCGTAGCATCGCCTATTACCGCGGGTACGTCACAATGCTCGATCGTGCAATCGGGCAAGTGATCGACGCTGTCAAAGCGAACGGACTTTGGGACAACACAGCAATAGTCGTTGTGGCGGACCATGGGGACATGAACGGTGCGCATAACCGCTTCGACAAAGGTCCATACTGCTACGACGAAGTGATGCGAATTCCAATGCTGGTGCGCATTCCTGATGCCTCACCGCGCGTTGTCAGCCGCCATGTTTCTTCTATCGACATCAACCGGACGCTCTGCGACTGGATGGAACTCCAACCCGACGCTCCGAACGTGGACAGCCGGTCGCTGCTCCCGTTGATAGAGCGCGGCGACAGCGGCTGGCCCGAAGCCGACGAGGCCTACTATAGATACGAGTGGTACAACGGAATCTGGTTTGGCATCCGCGCCGTGCGCACCCCGAAATACAAATACTGCTTCAATCCCGGCGGAATCGACGAACTCTACGATCTCGAGCGTGACGCCGGAGAGATGCGGAACCTAGCCGGCAGCCCTGAGTTGCGCCCCGTATTGCAGAAGCTTCAGCGGAGCCTTTTGGATCACCTGCGGCAAACCGAAGACACAATGCTCCACGAAAAACTGAGCGACTTTATCGGTTAGCATCGGTCGCGCGTACCAGCCAACATGGAATAAGCAACAAAAAGCCCGGCCGCCTCGCAATCTCTGCGAAGCGGCCGGGCTTTGCTGTGTGTCCCGTCAGTAGTAAAGCTTGATTCCGATTTGCAGAATCCGCATGTCCTGTGCCGAACGTATTGCACCGAAGTCCTGATTGCCGAGGACGCTCACCGGCCGGCCGTAGTTGGTCCAGTTGATCGCGTTGAACGCCTCGAACCGGAACTGCAGATTAGCCCGCTCACGGATCTTGGTATTCTTCGTCAACGACCAGTCCACCGAAATCACTCCCGGTGTACGCACGTCCGGCAAAGTTCGTGATGTGCTACCCAGCGTGAACGGAGCGGGCTGCGTGAACTGCAGAATGTCGAAGTACCGGTCCAGGCGTTCCTGAATCGGTCCCTCCAACTTCGCACTCTGTCCGGTGCTGTTCGGCCGCAGAACGCTGCTGAACGAGTTCGACTGGTTGGTGGATGTTGTGATCGAGAGCGGACGACCGGTCTGGAACGTCTGAATGCCGTTCAGTTGCCACCCCCCAAGCAGCGCACCTAGCACACCTTTGGCTTCGCGGAAATAGCGCTGCCCCTTGCCAGCAGGGAGAAGTACGGTGAAGTTAGTCGCTAAACGCTGCGACACATCTTGCGAAGAAATCGACCTTTCGAGCCGGCGATCGTTCGAGTTCTGAAAACTCGGAACATTCGCAAAAAAGCTCAGTCGTCCGGGCGATCCATCGTCGATCAGCTTCGAATTGGTATAAGACACCATAAATGTGACCCCGTGCGAGAAGCGGCGTTGCAGACGCGTCTGCATGGAGTGGTAAATCGATGAGCCGGCTGTAGCGTAGGTTGTTTGTACATTTGTGAACTGTGGGTATGGTCGCAGTAGCTGGGCCACTGTGGTGGTGGGCCGCCCGACAGGCTGGCTGTCCGACACGAATCCAAAGAATGGATTAGGAACCGTACGCTGCAGTTCGGTGCCCATTGCAAGGTACTCGTCCGCCAACTGGTTGAATTCAAGAGTCTGCGGCAGATGCGTGCCCTTACTGCCCGCGTACGCGATCTCCGCGACGAGATTCGAACCGATTGCCCGCTGTACGTTAAGGTTCCACTGCTGCACGTATGAGTTGCGCGTGTCGCGATCGACACTTGAGACAGCGCCACCCATATTCGTGAGCATCCCTTGCGAGCTGCCCGTCGCCTTCACAAACCCGTTAGGGAACGGGTTCGAAACAAATGCATTTGGCGTGATTGAATTCAGGGACGCGACGTACTGCGTCGTCGCTGAATAACCGGTCTGCCCGAAATTGTTGAACTCTCCCCCGTAGCGCGGCGCGACGAAAATCCCGTATCCGCCGCGAAAAGTCGTTAGGGGCTGTACCTGCCAGGCGAACCCGAAGCGCGGCGATATCGTAGGCGAGATGTTCATCTGGGTTCGCGGGTTTCCGTCCACACCGACGAACTTCAGGCCGCCGCGCAACGGTGCGACTCCCGGAACGTTGAGATTCACGGGCGCGGTGAGATCAATCCAGTTGAGGCGGTCGTAGCGGTCCGTGCGTGGAGCCTCGTAATCGAACCGCGCTCCGAGGTTCAACGTGAGCGTTCGGCTTACCTTGTAGTCGTCCTGGATGAAAGCTCCCATGTAATAGGACTGCGCATCCTGATTGGCACGATTCTCAACGCCGCCACCGCTGCCGGTCCCGAGCAGAACCGACGCAATCGAGTTCCCCGCCCCGTCCGAGGCCGTGTTCGGATTTGGACCCTGTGTCATGGCACGGTTGAATTGGAATGATGGCAGTTGCGGGCGATAGCCCGAGATGCGGAACACACGCGCCTCGTACCCGGTTTTTACAACGTGTGTCCCGCGGATCTGCGTCACGTCGAATTTGGCCGAGTACGTGTTGGTGATGTTGTTGATCAGCGAGCCGTTCGTCGGACCAACGCTGCTCGTTCCGAAGCCGACGTTTGAGACCGCGTAGCCATTGATATTGAAGCTCGGCATCGCTCGTGCCTGAATCCCGTCTCGGACGTATGCAGGGAATCCGAGTTCCGTGATGTCGAAGCCGAGTCCGAGCGGCTCAGAGTGGTCCCTGTATCGCAGGTAGCCGAGCTTGAAATTGGCAAAGACCGTCGGCCGGATCGTCCATGTGCCGCTGAAACCCGCGTTCCGTTGAGTGAATATCTGAGGGCCGGAACCGGGATTCGCGATGTTGTTGAAGATGTTTGGTGGAGCAATCTCACTACTGTTCCATGAGAAGCGCCCAAAGGCCTGAAAAGAATTTGAGAAGTTGTAGTCCGCCCGGCCGTGTAACTGGTCTACGTCGTAGTGCTCGCTCGTGCTGCTGATAAAGTTGTTCAGTTGTGTTAACGTGTCGCCTCGTAGATTCGGCGCGGGGAGATACTTCAACATGTTTACCGACACCGGATCGAATAGATTTCGCGGAATCACGTTGCCAGGAAAGGGCGATCGTACGTTCGCGCTGCCAACTCCCGAAGGCCGCGTCGTCATGGGATCGAAAATCGTGACCGGATCGCCTCGCTGCGTCAGCGTCCTGGTGAAGTCGCCTTCGCGCTGTTCGGGTGTCGCCACCGACATCAGGTACGGTTTCCCGAGCCGGCGCCGCAGGATTTCATAGTTCGTAAAGAAAAACGCTTTGTTCTTCAGGACCGGGCCACCGAAATTGGCTCCTGCCTGGTTGTAAACGAACTTCGGTCGCGCCGTGCCGGTGCGCTTGTTGATCCAATTGTTCGCATCGAGCGCGCCGTTTCGAAAGAACTCATAGGCGGTGACGTGAAAATCGTTCGTGCCCGCTTTCATGCTCACGTTGATCACGCCGCCGCCGGTGCGGCCAAACTCGGCCGACATGTTGTTCGTCTGGACTTTGAACTCCTGAACGGCGTCGATCGATGGTGTCATCGCGTATTGCCCATGCTGCGGGGTCGTGTTCGGGATGCCGTCCAACAGCACTTCATTGGACATGCTCGGACCGCCGTTGATTGACATATTGCTCATCACGATGGTGTTGCCCGGCAGGTCAAGCCGCTCGTGAGCCACCGCTCCAGGCGTAAGGAAGACAAGATCGAATGGATTGCGGCCATTCAGCGGCATCTCGAGTATGTTCTTGTTTTCGATCACCGCTCCCAGCGAGGCTTCACCTTCCTGCAGCAGCGGGGCGTCCGCCGTCACCGAAATCGACTCCTTTAGGGCGCCGACTTGCAACTGAAAGTCGAGACGCGCTACCTGGTTAACGTGCAACGTCAGCCCGTTCTGCACCACCGCTCCAAAGCCGTCCTTTTCCACGCGGAGATTATAGATGCCCGGCTCGATCAGGGGTAATGCGTAGCTGCCAACATTGTTCGACGCAGTCTCGCGGACCGTCCCCGTCGCGGTGTTCGTAATTATAAGTCTGGCTCCCGGCAAAGCCGCGCTGCTCGTATCGGAGATCGTGCCCGTAAGCTTCGCGGTCGTGTTCTGCCCCACCGCAGCCAGGGAAAGCAAAAAGATCAATAATGTGAGTCTTGCCATGTGTGTGCACTCCTTCAATTCCGGCGTTTCAGACCGCCACCGTAATCCGTTTCTTCACGAGATAATCTTCTAGCGCTAGGTGCGAGCAGTCTTTACCGATACCACTCTCCTTAACGCCTCCATGCGGGAGATAAATCGAGTACTTAAATCCATTGATCTGCACTTCGCCGAACTCGAGCTGTTCAGCGATGCGCTGGCAGCGCGAAATGTCGCGAGTGTAGAGGTAAGCGACGAGCCCGTACTGTGTGCGGTTCGCCTCTTCCACCACCGCCGCTTCATCGTCGAATTCGATCAGTGATGCGACCGGACCGAATACTTCCTGCATTGCAATCTTCATCGCCGGCCGAACGCCGCGCAGGATTGTCGCTGGATAGAAAAATCCCTTTTGCGACTGCGGAGGCATCTCACCACCAGACACGACTTCCGCCCCTTGCGAAACCGCATCCAGCACCAGAGCGTGGACACGCTCCCGTGCCTTATTATCGATCAGCGGTCCCATGCTGGGCTGATTCTCACGTCCGAACCCCATGCGCACGCGCGCTGCGTGATCGCGCAAGAGTGCTTCGAATTGCGGCATCACGTCACGATGGACAAAGATGCGGTTTGGGGAAACGCAAATCTGACCGCAGTTGCCGTACTTCAGTGCCGCCAACTGGCCCGCGGCGGTTTCCAGGTCGGCGTCTGGAAACACGAGCGCCGGTGCGTTTCCGCCGAGTTCCATACTCATGCGCTTGATCGTAGTCGCGCTCTCCGCAATCAGGCGACGCCCCGTTTCAGAGGAACCGATCATCGTTATCAGCCGCGGGATCGGACTCGACGAAAGCGTACGTGCCACCGAGTCCGCAGGGCCGCAGAGAATGTTGATCACCCCCGCCGGAAAGTCAATTGACCGGCAGATCTCACCGAGCACATACGCAGAGAGCGGCGAACTCGACGACGGCCGCAGAATGATGCTGCATCCGGCCGCGAGCGCCGGCCCGAGTTTGAATCCGACATTCAACAGCGGGAAGTTCCACGCCAGGAACGCCGCAACGACACCCAAAGGCTGAGAGATCACCTGATGCCGGTGCGTGCCTTCGACGTCGGTAAGCACCTCGCCGCGTAAATGGCGCATCTCATGCGCGTACCATTCGAGAGCGTTGACGACAGTCTCGTAATCTTCGGCGGTGGCCTCCCACGGCTTTCCCATCTCGCACATGACGGCCAGTCGTAGTTCCTCCTGGCCTCGCATCACGGCCTCGCGGAGTCGCTCCATCCATGCCGTACGCTCAATCAGCGGCAGTGCGCGACCACGTGCTGAAGCCTTCTCTGCGCCGAGTCGAGCGCCAGTTCGGCGTCACACATTCCCGCCCACGCTACTTCGCCCACGCGCTCCCCGTTGCCAGGGCAGACGACGTCCCGGCGCTCTCCGCCGTAGGCGTCGCGCAGGTCGCCGCCGATGTAGAGTTGCTTGTATCCGAAGTCCATTGCTAAATCCTTGGCAGGCTATTGGAATAGCCCAGCAGAATGCACGCACCTATCAGAGTTGCGACGCCGGCCAGCATCACTCGTAACGCGCGCGGCGCGCCGCGCCACTCCCCGCCTCGAATTGCCAGCACGTTGCTCACAATTAGCGCGAGCCCCAACAGCATGGGCCATCCAATCACTGGTCCAAGGGACCCCATCAGCGCCGCACCCTGCCCGTAAACGCCCAGCGCCGCGAACCAAAGGACGCCCGTCAAGACGGCCCAGCGATACGCCCGGCCTGAATATTGCACTGCGAAACTTTTCCAGGATCGGTTCCGAAACAGAAGTACCGTGGAATAGAGCAGATTCGTCGCAAACGCTCCGGCGAGCACCACCACCCACGCCGCCAGGCTCGAATTACGCGCCTCGGCTCCACGCTCGAGTGCTGCGCGAGCAATCGGCGCGGCGTCGGCGAAGCCCACGTTCAAAAGCGCAGACAACACGCCAGACAAGATCGCTATGGCAAGTCCCGCACGGAAAGCGCGAGTGCCGCGCACGCCTTCTTTCGCCGTGCAACGGTCGCGCAGAACACCTGCCCATCCGACCAGCGCGACGCCCACCAACATCACCGCGACTCCGCCGAGCACCAGCAGGACAACTTCGGGCCGTGTCGTGCTGCCGCCCGCCAGCAAGGGTACAATCGAACCTACCGAGCCCGCCAATCCCATCACGATGCCGTAGGTGATCGAAATACCGACAGAAGATACACTGACACCGAAGAGGATTCCGCCTACGCCCCAGAGTACTCCGAACAAAGCGGCGGAGAACACACTTCCGCCATCAGCGGCCGCAATCGCACCCGCGAGGTCCGGCACTACTGTAAGCGCCCAGGCCAATGGCATGACCACCATCGCCACGGCTGCGTAGATCAGCCACCACGCTTCCCAAGCCAGCGGCTTGAAGTTCTTCATGCCGAGACCAAAAGTCCCCTGGAACACGCTCGCAAGCAGGACCAAGCCGAGCGGGAGGATGGCTTCGTTCATCACTTCACCTCGATCAGTTCCGTGCGGAACTCTGCAACGGCATCAGGTACCACCGTCACGCCCAGCCCGGGCGTCTGTGGGATCCCGATCATGCCGTCGGAGTCAGGCGCGAAGCCGCGCTCCACCACCACATCGCGGAAGGGACTCTCCGTCTGATCAAATTCGAACGTCACGGGGCACGCCTCAAGCGCAGGCGTGAGCGGCGCTACGACGGCCACCCATTGCAGGATCGCGGCCGTCCGCACGGCCGTGCCCCAGTTATGCGGCGCCAAACGGATGTGGTTCAGCCAGCACAGAGGAGTGATGCGCCGGGCGCCAGTGATCCCGATGATCTCGACCTCTGGTTGCAGGACGTCCACCAGCCGTGGCTGAATGTAGTCGCGTATCAACTCGTCGGCGCAGAGGGTCTCGCCGCCAGCCAGGGGCACCCGTAAGCAGTTTCGGAGGCGGGCGTATCCGCTGAGATCATCCGCCAGCAACGGCTCTTCCCACCACATGAGGTTGAACTCTTCCAGCCGCCGTCCGAGCGAAACCGCCGTACCTGCGTCATACGCGCAATTGGAATCCACCGCAAGCGCAATGTCGTCGCCAATGGCCTGGCGCACTGCGCGCACAATCCTCACGTCAGTGTCGGGAGTGTAACCGATCTTCATCTTCAAGGCAGAGAAGCCTTGTGCAACCCAGCCCCGTGCCTCTTCGTTCAGCCCTTCAGCAAGATCCGGCCAGTCCTTTCGGTAGAGTGCGGTCAGGTAAGGCCGGATTGACGTGCGGTGCCGCGTGCCCATCAATTGCGAAACCGAAAGCCCGAGCGCCTGGCCGATGACATCCCAGATCGCTGTGTCGAGGCCGCCACATCGCGAAGGTCCGGGACGCTCCTGGGGGCCGGGGACGCGCCGTAGTTCGTCATAGATCGCTTCCACCTCGAATGGCGAGCGGCCGATAACGCACTCGGGGTTCGCGAGGAGCGCTGTTTCGGCGGCCTCACCATCTCCCCATCCCGTTATGCCGCAGTCGGTTCGGACCTCAACGAGAGTTGCCGTACGACAGGAGGTCCAGTTTAAAGACCACCCGAAGCGCTCGCGCAAAGGCGCGCTCAACCGGTGGATGCGTACCTCGCTGATGCGAATGCCCGTGGCGGATCGCGACGCCAGGCCGCCAGACGCCGGCTCAACAACCAATGTCTTCATGCCGCTCCTTAAAAAGGTTGGCCCATTATGAATTTCGGAAGAACAGGTTATTAGACTGACGCCTCGCGATCCGTAGTTAGAGCCGCACTTCCAAACGAAATCGATGGCAGTACGCGCTCGTCACTCCAATCGCCCGAAACTTTATAATTGGTCCTACCAATGCTATCATCGGCCCCTTATATCGTCAATCGATTTCTGACAGCGATTTCTGACGCGGCCCTACGTCGTTTCCGCATGGCTGGGAACCATCGTGAGGACACGAGTCGCTTTGGTGGAGTCTGTCGAGCTGGCAGCGAGAAAACCATCCTCTTTCGCAATATGAGAGGTCCAGGATTCCTGAAGGACTGGTTTGTTGTGCCCCAACTTGCGTTTCAAGCTGCAGGCGTTCAAGGCTACGGCGCGGCGTGCGGCGGCCTCCACACGCTCCTTCGGGTACTGATCGCCGAGCCGCAGAATGCCCAGGCACGAGCGGTAACCCTGCTCGGGATGGCGCTTGCCGGCCATGATGCGGTCAAACACTTCCGCCGTCGCCGGGCCGATGGTACGTGCCCAGTCGATCAGGCGCGAGGGCGTCCACTCCAGGTGTTTCTGATGCGACTTGGGCCGGTGCTCGTCGCTGGTTGTGGAGCGGTAGCGGACCTGCGAGCGCGCATGCGAGGCCACGCGCACACCGCGATGAAAGATCTCCACCGTCGCAGCCGTGGCGCGCACCTCCACCTCCTGCCGCGTGAGTGCGTAGGGCACGCTGTAGCAGTGATGGTCGAACTCGATGTGATAGTCGATATTGACGCGCGCCGTCTTCCACTCGCCGTACTGGTAGCGCTCGGCTGGCAGCGCTTTCAAAGCGGGCTGGTCGAGCGATTGGAACAGGCTCTTGCGCGAGCCTTCGCGCTTGCGAAAAGGCCGCTCGTTCAGGCGGATGAGTAACTCGGCGATAGCTTCATTTACTTCGCCGAGTGAGAAGAATGTGCGCTTGCGCAGAGCCGCCAGAATCCAGCGCTCGACGAGCAGCACGCCCGCCTCGACCTTGGCCTTGTCGCGAGGTTTTCGCGGGCGCGCCGGCACCACGGCCACACCATAGTGCCCGGCCATCTCCTCGTAAGTGATGTTGACGCCAGGCTCGTAGCGGCACGTCTTGGTCACGCCGGATTTCAGATTGTCCGGCACCACGATCTCGGGCACGCCGCCGAGAAACTCGAAGGCGCGCATGTGCGAACCCATCCAGTCGGCCAGCCCCTGCGTCCACGTCGCTTCGGCGAAGGTGTAGTTGCTGGCGCCGAGCACGGCGACAAACAGTTGTGCCTCGCGCGTCTCGCCGGTCGCCGGATCCTGCACCGCGATCGTCGGGCCTGCGTAATCGACAAACAGCTTCTCGCCTGCCCGGTGCTCCTGCCGCAGCACGACTTCCAGCTTCCGCCGCCAGCGCTGGTACAGCTCGCAGAACCGGCTGTAGCCGTAGCCGTTCGGATGGACAGCCCGGTATTCCTCCCAGACCAGTTGCAGCGTCAGGTGTTTGTTTTTCTGTAGCTCGGCATGAACGCCCGCGAAGTCCGGCTCGGCCGGCGGCTTCGCCGCGGCGCGGACGGTTGCTTCGGCGGCAGCGCTGCCAACCGGGCATCGTCCCAGTCGGCTGCATCCGGCCATCGAAGGCCAGCGGCATCCGCCGCTTTCAAATACTTCGAGACCGTGCTTTGCCCGATGGAACAACTGCGGGCGATCTGGCGCTGCGCCAGCCCGAGCGAATAAAGTCTGAGAACTTCCTTGATCTTGCGCATGGACAACCTTTCTTGCGGCAACCTGTCTCCTCCACTTTTTAGTGGAGACCAGATTCGCCGCTGGTCTATCCAGCGCGCTTCGTGAAGATGGCTTTAGAATTCGATTCCGGGGATGACGATCACCATTCCGGGACCGGCCGATTACTGATCGGCATCAGCCCGGAACAGCGATCACCATCATCCCGGAATACTGATCGGCATGATCCCGGAATCGTGATCACCATCATCCCGGAATCGCGATCGGCTTGGCCCGGAATACGCAGATCGACATGATCGTGGAGACACTGAACAAGAGTGGGATTTTCGGGAAGACCGCTGCTTAAAGTTTCGGACTGGTCAGAAAATTTTGGTTCGGCAAGCGACAGTGCAGCCCAAATTCGGGCGTTGATCCTTTGATTCACCTGACGTAAAATCCAGTCAGATGCCGCCAAGCGCAAACAAAATAACTCATTTCAGTCATTTCCTGCCAAAAAAATACCAGCTAGGGTTCGCCAGCGGAGAGAAGCTGCTTTGGGTATACGACCGACAGCTAGACTCGTATCGGCACGGCCACCCGCAGACCATCGGCGTCAGAAATCACTTTTACACTACGCCAGATGCGAACGGCAAACCGACTGATGAGGTCGAGAAGATGTTTGCCACCCTAGAAGGCCGAGTATGGCCGATAATCGAAAGGCTCGATGGTCATAAAAGAGAGTGGGAGAAGGAAGACAGGACGAATCTCGCCCTCTTTGCAGCGTTCCTGAGAAATCGGGTGCCAGCGTTTGACAAGGAGCAGAATCAGTTTGCGGACGACTTCTTCCGCTTCTGGGCGAAATCGAGTAATCCAACTCCTGAAGCTATTGCCGAATCCGTTAAGGAAACGACAGGAGAGACTATCGACCTCGACAAAGCAACCGAAATGCACCGGATAGTCCACAATGACGACTACGATTTGGAGAACCCTCGTCAGAACAATATCAAGATGATGCTTGAAGTGTCCCTCGAAGTGGTCGAGGCGTTTGTGCGGATGGATTGGACAGTGCTATGGAGTCCAAAAGAAATGCCTTTTATAACAAGTGACGACCCTTACGTTCTGATCCAGTCTCCAAATTTCGACTCGTCACTGTCAGGTGTTGGAGTGCTCACGCCCGGTGTGGTGACCATCGTTCCGCTGAGCGCTCGAACACTTTTGTGTCTGCGGAATGACGGATTGCACGGCGGCGTTCAGTACGATAAAGCACCAAAGGACTTCGTTCGCTTCGTCAATTTCTGGATTGCGGCGAATAGTGACCGCTTCATTATGGCTCGTGACGAAGCCCACTTACGCAGCTTGGTCAAGAAGACCAAGGCTGGTGGGCTCTTGATCAACAACGGGGGAGACCCTCGAGAATCCCGGATTGATAAAACAATCTTGGGAGAAAAATTTTGATCGAATCCGAGACCCTATTAGGCCTACCCCAGTATCAGATTACAACCATCACCAAGAACGGTGCAGGCGTGCGGATCGGAGCCCGGTATGACGGGCCACGATCGTGCGCCCATTGCGGCGGCACGCGACTGCACAGCAAAGGCTGGTGCAGTCGGACCGTGCGCCACGAGGATTGGGGCCTGCGACCTTGCTCGCTCGAAATCGAAGTACGCAAGTTCCTGTGTTTGAGCTGCGGAAAGCAGTCGCGCCAGCGACTGCCAGGTATCCTGCCCTGCCAACGAGCGAGCGAGGCCTTTCGAGAAGCGATCTTTCAGCAGCACCTGGATGGCATCAATCGCAGCCGGCTGGGCCGCCGCGAAGGCATCGGCGCCGCGACTGTGCAACGCCATTTTCAGCATGGACTGCGGCGCCAATTCAATGAATGGCATCCGCCGCGTTGCCCGATCGTGCTCGGCATCGACGAGCACTTTTTCACCCGCCGCAAAGGCTACGCCACCACGCTTTGCGATCTGCGCCACCATAAGGTTTACGATGTGGTGCTGGGCCGCTCGGAACTATCGCTGAGCAGCTATTTGGCAGGTTTGGAAGGTAAATCCGAAGTGCGCGTGGTGTGCATGGATCTGGCCAGTGTGTATCGATCAATCGTGCACCAGCATTTTCCGAACGCGCGCATTGTTGCCGATCGCTTCCATGTCATTCGCCTGATCAACCATCACTTTTTAGCCTGCTGGCGCGAGATCGATCCGGGGGGCGCTAAGAATCGTGGTCTGATGTCGCTGATGCGCCGCCACCGTCATAATTTGAAGCCGGAGCAGCAGATCCGACTCGCACAGTATTTTGCCGAACATCCTGCCTTGGAACTGATCTACCGTTTCAAGCAGCGCCTGTGTTACCTGCTGCTGAAAAAGCATCGCACACGCAAGCAATGCGAGAAACTGGCCCCGCGTTTTCTGCGTGCCGTGGACCAGTTGCGGCAGGCCGGCCTGCCGCAACTGGTCCAGCTTGGGCAAACTCTATACACCTGGCGCAACGAGATTGCGACCATGTGGCGGTTCACGCGCAACAACGGAATCACTGAAGGCTTTCACAACAAAATGGAATTGATCAGCAGGCAGGCATACGGTTTCCGCAACTTCGAAAACTATCGTATGCGCGTTAAGGTATTATGTTCGTGAATCAGTCTGGGATCCGGGGTCTCCCCCGTTGTTGGCGTAGAGCCGGTTTTAATTGATGTGTTTGAAAGGCTTGAATGGTGGCCTTGCACAGACTCGAACTGTGGACCTCTCCCGTGTGAAGGGAGCGCTCTAACCAACTGAGCTACAAGGCCATCGAAACCTAGTCTACCACGGAATAAAAACTTGGTACAACTTCACGAAAAGTAGATACAACCGGGTTTTCCAGTCGAAAAAACCAGAGCACCTACTTCAGCTTTTCAACTCTTTCGACAGTCCGTAAATTGTTGAAAACAAATACTTTTTATACTGAAACCAGAGCGTGTGAAGCAGGCGCTCTAACCAACTGAGCTACGCGCCCCCGGTGGGCGGGCAAACCAAAATTATAGCATTAGATCAGGCTGATTTGGTGGCGTTTATGCGGAATCGCTCGCGGGGTTCTGTTGCTCGCGTCACGGCATAGCTGCTGGCTCCGAACACGCCATCCAGGAACGCCTGGAGGTCCGCTTTCACGCTCTGCCACGTCTCTTCCGTGTTCGGGAAAAGGAGCCTGTCATTCAAGATAATCTCGACTTCGTTTGCGCTGAATTTGAGCTTGCCCGCGAACTCGGGCTCTTGCTCCAAACGTTGCGCCGCCGTGAGTGCCGATTGGTACGCCTGCGTAAGTTTCTCGGAAGCACTGCCGACGTCCGTGGCCTTTCGATTGTAGAGCAGGCCCAGGCGATTTCGCGACAGGTCCAGACTGTAGTCGGCCTCGTGCCCGATCAGCATCACGCCCGGCCCGGCGGGAACGTGCGCGTAATCGACAACATCGATCAACAACTCCGGACATAAGTTGTTCTGAATCCAGCGATGAAAGACAGGGATTGCGTCGCCGGGGTGAATCGGCGTGGACTGCTCGACGAAGATTTTGATATTGACGTGTTCCATTGCGCTTCCCTTACACCTTCACGGCCGGCTGTGCCGACAGCTTTCCGTAGAGACTATGGCAAGCCTCAATGAACAACTGCGTTTCTTCGATCAGGCGATGCGCGGACTCCAGATTGCGCGGCTCCCCTGCCCGCTCGTGGGCATGGAAGAAGTACTGCGCGAACTTGCCGCCCGCGAACGGATCGAAGAACAATTCGGTGTCGTAGAAATGCGTGCGGAATTCCGCCACCACTGAATCCGGATCTGTTCGCATAGCCGTGCATGCGCCAGGCAAGCAATGCGGATGCGCCGCGCAACATCGCCTCATACGCAATCTTCGATGCCTTGGTCCGCGTCGCCTTTTTCGAGCGCGAGTTGCGCTTCGAAGGCTTCGCGCTCGCTCGCAGTCAACTGAAATTCCAGCGGCGAGACGATTTCGCCGGCGCACTCGCCGATCCCCATGTCGCCGATCGTGTACTCGCGCGCGTCGCCCCAGTCGGTGTAGAACGACGGGTCCTCGGCATGCGCGGGAACCTCGGCCAAGATCCTCGATCATCGGCCTTGCACTCCGCCTTGCCGATGCGCTTGATGAAGTCCTGGAAGGATCTCCTGCCTGCGCGCTCCGCGACGATAGCGGCCGGTGATGCCGTCTCACCAGCCTCCGGGATGCGCTTCGACGGCACCGCGCCGATGGCCAGGCCGTAGGAGCCGGCGTTCTCGCGTCCACTGCCCGCCGAGGACGACCTGGAAGTGCGGCACCGCGTAGCCGCCCTTGTTGCGGCTGACGCCGTAGAAGCCGATGTCGGCGACGTGGTGCTGGCCGCAGGAGTTGAAGCAGCCGCTGACCTTGATGCGCAGGCTGCGGATCGCCTCATCCAGCGCCGACGGCATTCTCCGCAAGCCGCGTGCGCAGCTCGCCGGCCAGCCCGCGCGACGAGGAGATGCCGAGCTTGCAGGTGTCGGTGCCGGGGCAGGAGGTGATGTCGACGATCGTGCCCGCGCCGGCCGCGCCGAGTCCGGCGCCTTCAGGTCGGCGTAGAGCGCGGGCAGGTCGGCCTCGCTGACCCAGCGCAGCACGATGTTCTGCTCGACCGTCGTGCGCACCGTTTCGCCCATGTAGTTGCGGGCGATGTCCGCGACCAGCGCGCAGTCTGGTCGGCGGTGATGTCGCCGAGCGGCAGCGCGACCGTGGCCGTCGCGTAGCCCTGCTGGCGCTGCTGGTAGACGTTGCTTGCGTGTCCACTCGGCGAAGCCCTCGGGCTGCGCCGTTCGTCGAGATCTGCAGACAGGCTCGGCGGCTTGAGCGGCTGCTCGTCGATGTCACGATCGATGTCGGCGAGATACTCGGTCCAGCGCGGATCCGTGCGCAGCTTCGCGCGCTCTTCGAGCACCAGGCGCTTGAACTCGTCGATGCCGAGCTTGGTGACCAGGAACTTGAGGCGCGCGGGGTTGCGGTTCTTCTTCTCGCCGAGCCGCGCGAAACACGGCGCGATGGCCTGCGCCATCGGCAGCAATTCTTCCTCGGGCAGGAACTCATCGAAGAGCTTGGCCTGATACGGCACGGTGCCGAGACCGCCGCCGACATAGAGCTCGAAGCCGCGCGCCTTTTTGCCGTCGACTTCACGGACTTTCGGCGATCACGCCGAAGTCGTGGATGCGTCACCAGCCCGCAGGGGTTCGTGTCGCAGCCCGAAAAGGCCACCTTGAACTTGCGCCCGAAGTCCTGGCAGTCGGGGTGGCCGAGCAGGAAATACGCGAGGCGCCTGGGCGTAGGGCGTGACGTCGAACGCCTGGTCGCGGCAGACGCCGGCCAGCGGGCAGGCGGTGACGTTGCGGACCGTGTTGCCGCACGCCTCGCGCGTGGTGATGCCGACCGCCGCCAGCCGGCGCATCAGCGTCGGCGTGTCCTCGATGTGGACGAAGTGGAGCTGGACGTCCTGCCGCGTGGTGACGTGCGCGATGCCGTCGGAGTACTCTTCGGCCAGCTCGGCCAGCACTTCGATCTGCTCGGCGTTCAAGCCGCCGAACGGGATCTTGATGCGCTGCATGCCCGGGGCGTCCCAGAGCGTGCCCGGGCCTTTGGTCAGAGGCCTGCGGGATACTCCAGCTTGCGCGACTGCTTGCCGTCGTGCCGCTGGCCGTTGTCGTAGCGCTGGCCGTAGGCGCCGCGGCGCAGGCGCGTCTCGGCGAAAATCTTGTCTTCGATCTTGCCCTGCTTCTTGAGCGCGATCTCGTTTTCGAATACGTCTAGCTCGTCCGCAAGCGGCTTGGCGATCACACTCGCAAGCTTTTCTTTCCAAAGTTTATTGCTGGCTTTCATAGCGTTTATGCCAATCACCATAAACTATATCGAATTAGGGTAGTTACCCGCAAGTTTGAGAGTTTTCGGTCTGCTAGTTGCCTTGAGGGCAGGATTTGTGATAAACGGTACACCGGAAGGTATCTCAATGAAACATTTTACCGGACTGATCAGCGTTGGCCTTTTCATAATGATGGCTGGCTGTGCATCGGGGCCGAAAGCACCAGAGAAAGGCACACCGGCTTTCTACTGGCAGGCGGCCAAGGAGACTCAGGCCGCGGGCGAACTGGGAAAGACAAACGATCATCTTTCCAAGATCCTGAAGAGCGAGAACGAGTTCACGACAAGAGCGCAGATCTGGAAGCTGGTTCTGGTTTCCGGCATGGCCAAAGGCTATATGGAAATGGCCGACGCGTTTGAGAATGGCGCGCGCGCAAACAAGACGAACCAGATGAGTTTCCGCAGAACGGCGAGCGACCTGCGCAATGCAGCCAACGCACTGGCGCTGGAGGTAGCAGAAGTTTATGGAAATTTCCAGCAGAAAAACAAAGATGCCGAGCTGGTTTTAGCATTCCCATTCCCGAGCGCAAGTCCGGCGATGGTTCCACAGTGGGGCAAGGCAACAGTAGGCCAGGTGCTGCCGCCTGATGAGATTGAAACCGGGATTAAGAACTCGGTCAAGCGGAGCGTCATGCTGGCCAGTTGCTCTGCTGTCAGTGCTAAGGACGATGTGGCCAAGGCTTCGGAGATGTTCAAGGCGGGTGAGGTGAAGGTGCAGCGTGCTGCGTTCACGACCTACATGGCGAGTGCGCTTTACGACGAATCCCAGCTTTACGGCAACATGAAGCTGAACATTCCTGAGCGCATGAAGATTTTTCTGAGCAAGGCGGACGAGGCGCTGAAGTCGGTTCCTGAATCGAAAGAGACCAAGGAACTTGCAGCGAGAATCGAAGACGCCGCAGCGAAAATCAAGAAGTAGTCGGCCAGCTATGGGCCGGTAGTCAGTTCGACCGCCGGCCTCTGCCTTGGTTTCTGCACGATCCGCATCGAACGGGGCGCATCCTCACAGGACGGCAGCGGCGTCCGCGAGTAATAATTCAAGCCGTAGCGCCACGCCCGATTGATCTCCTCCACGCACACCTGATCCCGCTGCGCGGCCACTTGCTGCCACAGCGCACGCGCCGAGGCACGTTGATCCACAGCCGGCAATGCGGTCGCCTTCAAATAGACAAGCGACAGCGCCACTGAAGCCACAGCGCAAACCGACGCCGTTCGCCAATGCAATCGCAGGATGCAAAATGCCACAATTAGCGCCGGTATCCCGTAAGCCAGCGGTGTAAGGTCGAATCTGGCTCGAGACAATCCCGATTCGAGCGCCTGTGGCAATATGACCGCTACCAGCGGAACCAGCGCGAGCACCACAACAGCCGCGGCCAGCCAGCGTTGTGGCCGGCGGCGCTTCAGAAATCCCAAGCCCGATAAGAACTGCAGCGGCGGGCAACAGCGGCAATAAATAGCCTGGCAATTTATTCGTCGAAGCGGAGAAAAAGAGCATACCCCAGGCAAGCCATAGAACCAAAAGGCGCCGTCGCGAGTCGTTCCCGTCCACACGCCAGTTTGCAGGTCGGAAAAGGAGCACGAGCAGAGGTGTCCAAGGAAAAAGTGCGCCGAGCAGTACGGGCACATAGAACCAGAATGGTTGCACGTGCTGCAGCGAGTCTGAGGCAAAGCGCTGCAAGTGGTGCTTCAGAATAAACTCTTCGAAAAACGCGTGACCGTTGCGTGCGTAGCAAAGTGCGTACCAGGGTGCCGCAACAAGCAGGAACACGAGCGCAGGGGCGATCCAGTCGCGCAGTTTGCGGATCGCGAATACCAGCAGTACAGCGCCCAGCACGAGCGGCACGAGTCCTTTGGCCAGCACGGCGATTCCGAAACAAGCGCCGGCCCACGGCAACATCGTGCGCTCGCCTTTACGCACCCACGGCAAGCAGAGCAGCATACCAGCGGAGAATGCAGCCGCCATCGGGAGGTCTGTCGCGCACACCTGACTGTAGGCCAACCAACCCGCGCTCGTCGCCAGCACACAAGTTGAGAGCCAGGCGCAGCTTTCGCCGAACTCACGCCGCAGAATCCACCAGAAGAATGCGAGAAACGCGACACTGAAGAGCGCTACTGGCAGACGGGGCGCCAGGTGGTCGCTGAACCCGGCACGAAAAGCCGCGCCCGCCAACCAGTAAAGCATCGGAGGCTTTTCGAACCAGGGGTCACCCCACAGACGCGGAGTAATCCAGTCTCCCGATTCAGCCATCTCTCTCGCGATTGATGCGTAGCGCGGTTCATCCGGGCCAACCAAGCCGGTACCCGTCAGCCCGAAAAAATAGAGACAATAAAGCAGGAGCGCCATTGCGGCGAACCTGCCGATCACGAAGGACACTTACCAGCTTATAATGTTCCCAATGCGCAGACTGGGGATTACCCCGATTCTTTTTTATCTTTTCGTTTCCATTGCGGCTGCCGATGTTACCAACTGCAAGTGCGATCCGGCGAAGCCCGAGACGCTGGAATCACGCGAATGTTCGCTGTGCCGGGAAGCGGAAAAGCAGCCCGTTGACGCGCCGTATTTTTTTCTGAAGGATGCCAACCCGAGAAAGCCGAACCGTTTATTGCTGCTGCCGAGAAAGCATTACGAAGTGGGGCACAGCCTGGATGACATGTCGCGCAAGGAATATGTCGAACTCTGGACTGCGGCAATCGCGAAATCGAAAGCACTATGGGGCGATGAATGGGGCCTCGCACATAACGGTGAACTTGTGCGCACACAGTGCCACGGTCATATACATATTGGAAAATTGTTAAAGGGCGTGGAAGAGGGAAAGCCCATGACAATTCAGAGTGCATCCCAAATTCCGTGGCCGCGCGGCAAGGGGCTATGGATCCACCCCATCGGCAAAACCAGCATGCACGTGCACACAGGCGAGCAGATCTGCGAAACTGTGTTGCTGCGCTAAGAATTCAGGAAGAGGAAAATCGTGAGCCTGGTAGACATTCTGAAGTTACCTACGGCGGAGAATTCCGTCATTCACTTGCACGTCTCCGATAATGTCGCGGTGGCGCGGGTTCCGCTTTCTGAAGGGCAGGAGCTTCGCGTGTCCGGCGTCCCGCTGATTGTACTTAGCGCCGTTCCCGCTGGTCACAAAGTAGCCCTCGCGCCGATTGCACCGGGCGAGAGCATCGTGCGTTACGGACAGGAGATGGGGCGTGCATCGAAAGCCATTGCAGCCGGCGAACACGTTCACACTCACAACGTTGCCTTCGGCGAAATCGAATTTGCCTACGAGATTCCGGAAACAGAAACGCCCTTTCCTCCAACGCCAAAAAACATGCCCACATTTATGGGCTACCAGCGCGAGGACGGACGCGTCGGCACGCGCAACTACATCGCTGTAGTGGCGGCCAGCAATTGCGCTGCGCACACGGCGGAACTGATTGCGAAGAGTTACCAATCGGAAACGCTGCCTCCGAACGTCGATGGCGTCGTTGCGTTTCCACACGGCGAAGGCTGCGGACATTCCTTCGGTCCGGACATGGACCAGTTGCGGCGCACACTGGGTGGTGTGCTCTCACACCCCAACGTGGCGGGCGCAATCATCCTTGGGCTCGGCTGCGAAGTGAACCAGATTGATCACTACCTGGGTGCGGGTACGCCACGTTCATCGCGCCTGGAAGGTTTCACCGTACAGGAGAGCGGGGGCACGACCGGCACCGTGGAAGCGGTTCGCAAAGCGATCGCAGGAATGCTGGAACGTACCGCCAACGAAAAGCGCGTGGAAGTTCCTGCCTCGAAAATCATTCTGGGCCTGAACTGCGGTGGATCCGATTCGTTCTCAGGCATCACGGCAAATCCCGCGCTCGGCTTCTGCTCCGACATGCTGGCGGAACTCGGTGCGACCGCCGTGCTTGCGGAAACACCGGAGATCTTCGGCGCGGAACACCTGCTGGTGCGGCGTGCACGCAATCGCGAGGCAGCCGAAAAACTGCTCGGCTTTATCAAAAAATATAAGGCCTACTTGAACCGATTTGGCGGCAGCTTCGACGACAACCCATCGCCAGGCAACAAGGAAGGCGGTCTCACCAACATCCTTGAGAAATCGCTCGGCGCAGTCGCCAAGGCCGGCACCTCACCTCTCAACGACGCAGTCGACTACGCGGAACGTGTGTCGACACCCGGCTTTGTATTCATGAATACGCCGGGCTACGATCCGGTGTCGCTGACAGGCCTCGCAGCCGGAGGGGTGAATGTGATTGCGTTCACCACCGGACGCGGCAGCGCTATTGGCTTCCCGACCATACCCGTGGTCAAGATCGCGACCAACAGTCACATGTACCGGCGTATGACCAGCAACATGGATATCAACGCGGGCGTAATTGCGGAAGGTGAGAAGACGATTGAGGATATTGGCCGTCAAATCTTTGAGACCGTGCTGCGTGTCGCCTCGGGTGAGCGGACATGCGCCGAACGGCTCGGGCATCAGGAATTTGTTCCTTGGAGAATCGGTCCCGTACTATGAAGAATATGCGCTTGTTTAGTTTTTTTCTGCTTGGAATGACGCTGTTTGCGCAGAGCAAGGCTCCCGCGCCCGCAAAGAAGACAGTTACGGCTGCGGTTCCAGCAAAGGCTGCGCCAGCCAGGAAGTCAGCTTTCGACAAGGCTGCCCTGGAAGCGTACGTGCGACACCTGGGCGTGTACGGTCCGAACATCACGGTTACCATCAGTGATCCAAAGCCCTCAACGCTGCTGCCGGGATTTATGGAAGTTAAGGTCCACGCTGCCGCCGGCGCACAATTCCAGGATGAGGTATTTCTCGTCTCCAAAGATGGACAGAAGTTCTTTCGGCCGCCGGTTTATGACATCACGCAGAATCCATTCAAGCCGGATCTCGACAAGCTAAAAACCGATTTCCAGCCTGGTTTCGGGCCTGCCGGTGCACCTGTCGTGATTGTCGCGTTCAGCGATTACCAGTGCCCATACTGCAGGGAAGAAGCCAAGATCCTGCGCGAGAACCTCAAGAAAGAATATCCGACACAGGTTCGGCTTTATTACCGCGACTTCCCGCTGGAAGCGATTCACGATTGGGCCAAGCCCGCTGCCATTGCGGGGCGCTGCGTTTTCCGTCAAAACGCTAATGCTTTCTGGGATTACCATGATTGGATCTACGAAAACCAGGCCAAGGTGAAAGCGGAAAATCTGAAAACAATGATCATGGAGTGGGCTACGGGTAAGGGCCTGGATGCGCTGGCCCTTGGCCGTTGCATCGACACCAAAGCAACCGAATCCGAGGTCAATAAATCGCAGGCTGACGGTAAGGAACTTAACGTTGACCGCACACCCTATCTGTTCATCAACGGACGCCGCGTACCCGGCGGAGCCTGGGCGCAGTTGAAACAGATCATTGATTACGAACTCGAGTACCAGAAGACTGCCCAAAATGCTGGCGAACAAGCCTGCTGTACGCTGAGTCTGCCCTCTCTGATTGCGAAGTAAGAACAAATGATGTTGCGTTTCCGTCCAGCGCTGGCGAAAACAACTTGGATCCTCGCCGGCGCGGCGCTGCTATGGAGCGCGCCTGCAACATCGCGCGTCGACAGCGAACGATACCTCGAGCACATCAAATATCTCGCCTCTGAACAGTTGAAAGGTCGGGGCACGGGCACTCCGGAATTGGAACAGGCAAGTCACTACATTGCTCGACAGTTCCAGGCCTTTGGGCTCCAACCACCCGACGGCAAAAGTTTTCTTCAGGCTTTCCCCGTGGCAGCAAATGCTCGGCTCGGCACGAGAAATCACTTCGAGTTCACTTCGAATGGCGAGCGCGTTCGGCTGAAAACGCAGGAGGATTTTGTTCCCTTCAATTTTTCCGATAACGGAAAAGCGTCTGGTCAAGTTGTGTTTGTCGGTTACGGAATCAGCGCGCCGGAATACGGTTATGACGACTACGCCGGGATTGATGTCAAAGAAAAGCTGGTTCTCATGTTACGACATGAGCCGCAGGAATTCGACGAAAAGAGCATCTTCGCCGGACGAAACTACACCCAGCATTCGCAGTATTTCAGCAAGGCAGTGAATGCGAAGCTGCACGGGGCCAAGGGCGTCTTGCTCGTCAGCGACTTTCCAAGCCACGCTGGAAGCGATTCTCTGGAGAAGTTTGCGCATAGCATGGGCCCGTCGGGCGCCGGCCTGGCGTTTGTGCAGGTCAAGTGGGAAACGGTGGAAAAGTGGGTCGCAGCCGCGGGTCAAGACCTAAGGTCTGTTGTATCGCAGATCGACAAGGACCTGAAGCCGCACTCGTTCGCACTACAGCCTGGCCTGACCGTGCAAACGCGCGTTGACATTAATCGGGATCGCAAGACTGTTCACAATGTAGCCGGGTACCTTCCTGGGGAGACCAGCGAGTACGTTATTGTGGGTGCGCACTACGATCACATAGGCCTCGGCGAGCTCTTCTCGATGGCTCCCGACGGGCCCGGACACATTCACCCAGGAGCCGACGACAATGCGTCAGGCACCGCAGGACTGCTGGAACTCGCGCGTTTCTATTCAGTGCTGGCGAGATCGCAGCACAGCAAACCCAGACGCGGCATTCTATTCCTGGCCTTTGCAGGCGAGGAGTTGGGGCTGCTGGGTTCAGGTTATTACGTGAACTACCCCAGGCTGCCCCTGCAGAACGCTGTCGCAATGCTGAATTTGGACATGATCGGCCGAGTACGCGAGCACAAGGTGTTTATTGGCGACGCAGACTCCGGATCCAGCTTCCAGGCAATTCTCGGAAAGCTTGTTCCGCGGTCCGGACTTGCAATCGATACATCGGACACCATCGGATATGGCGCAAGCGATCACGCATCGTTTACCACACGCCAGATCCCGACGCTCTTCTTTTTTTCGGGACTACACAGCGACTACCACCGCCCAACCGACACGTGGGATAAAATTGAGGCTTCGGAATCGGTTCGCCTTTTGGACTTGGTTTCCGATATTGCCGACGTACTGATCACAGGCGACCGCCCCCGATTTGTTCGGAAAGAAAGGGCGGAGGCCAAAAAACAGGCTCGTAGGGTTAACGATTATTATGTTTCTGTCGATTAAACTAGAAGATCCATGCAGCCTGCTTACGAGATCGTGGAGAAGAAGTTGAAACTGCCGCCGCTGATTTTGCATCCGTTTTCGGATTCCGCCGGCCCAAACAAGCTCGTGGAGAGTTCCCGTGCGAGCCTGATGCTGCAAGGTTTGCTGCCCACAGGTGATTTCAGTCAGGACGAACTGGAACGCAGACTGCTGGATGGCCGCTTTTGCGAGATCAAGATGCTGTTTTACGTCGGCAAGGACGTAAATCGTTGGATCGAGCAGTGCCAGGAGATGGTCGACCGAGAGGACGAGTTTTTTGCAAAAGCGCCTGAACTTTCAATCTTTCGCCGACCTGCTTGTCAATCGCCCGCCTAAACAGGTGCGCGAAAAATTGAAAAAGTGGGGAGTGGCGGATTATAAGGCGATCTTTTCCAGGGCGATCGGCCTGCATTCGGTATTTGCTGAAGTGCCTGATCCGCGGGGTGCTCTCGCTGCAGTTCATCAAGCATTACTACCGCTACGCCGACCACATGTTCCTGTGCCGCCAGAATGCGGCCACATTCCCGGAAATCAAGCCAGAACAGGTTGACTTTGATCTGTTCGCCTCAGCCGAGTACGCGCGCATGCTGGAACGCGAATGGGAAGAAGAATAGTCGCAATCCGATCAGACAAGCACGTTTGATATAGTGAGGGCATGACGTCTTTCCCCCGTCTCCTTCTCGTCAAACAGAACTTTCCTGATAGAAGCATCAGCGACATCCCTGGCGAAGTCCAAAAGCAGCTTGCCGCCGCAGCTTTCGCCAATCGCGTAAAACCTGGAGCACGCGTAGCCATTGGCGTAGGCAGCCGCGGAATTGCGAATATCGCGACGATCGTCAAGGCCGTCGTCGACTACTGGAAGGCAGCCGGCGCCAAACCATTCATCATTCCGGCGATGGGCAGCCATGGCGCCGCCTCGGCGGAGGGTCAGGCCACCGTGCTGGATCACTATGATATCCGTGAAGCAACCATGGGTTGCCCGGTCATCAGCCAACTGGATGTCGTGTCGCTCGGGAAGACGGAAGACGGAATCGAAGCGTTCATGGACCGTCTCGCCTATGAAAGCGATGGGGTCATGCTGATCGGCCGCGTGAAATGGCACACCGACTTTGCGGGCCAGATTGAGAGCGGTCTGTTCAAGATGATGGCGATCGGCCTGGGCAAATTTGCCGGCGCGCAACGCTATCACGCCTATGCCTACAAGACTGGGCTGGAGTATGTGATCCGCAGCGTGGGACGCCAGGTACTGAAGTCGAACAAGATTCTGGGCGGCCTCGCGATTCTGGAAGATGCAAATCACCATACCGCCAAACTCGACGCAGTCCCGGTTGACGTCATGGAGCAGCGCGAAGAAGAGAATCTGGCGCTCGTGAAGTCCTGGATGGCTCGGATTCCGGTCCCCGAACTGGATGTTCTGATTCTTGATGAGATCGGTAAGAACATCAGCGGCGCCGGCTTGGATACAAAGGTCGCGAATCGCAGCGTGAATGGCGAGTACAACCCCTGGCAAAACGCTCCAAAGGTGCAGCGGCTGTTCATCCGCAATCTTAGCGAGCACACCTACAACAGCGGCGTGGGTTTGGGCATGGCCGATATCGTGACCGATCGTCTGGTGAATCGAATTGACTGGGCACCGACGCTCATCAATTCGCTCACCGCGAACACGCCCGCCGCCATTCGGATTCCCATCCACTTTCCAACTGATCGGGAATGCCTGGAGCGAATCTGGCCCACTGTCGGCAAATTTGAAATGCAGGACATGAATTTCGGATGGCTGCGCAACACGATGGAGTTGAAATACGTGGCCCTGAGCGAAAATCTACGTCCTGTGATCGAGAGCAATCCGGATCTGGAGATTATTGGTGGTCCGGGAGAATTCCCGTTTGATTCGGAAGGCAACTTGCTGGATTTCCGGACAAGCCTGGCAAGTACTGCGGAAGTTTTATCTCACTAAGACGGTAGAGGGGAGGCACCGCCTCCCCTCCTGAACCTTATTATCCCTGCGTTGCGGCGGCTAGTCATCACGCTGCTGATCTTGCTAAAGATCGTGCTGATGCTGCTCGCAACGCCCGGCATGATCGCGCCGGCTGCGACAGCGACGAATCCAGCCATCAAAGCGTATTCAATCAAATCCTGACCGCGAGTATCTTTCCAGATTCTCAACTGCCATGCGAAATTTGTGAGCTTCTTCATCTTGTGTCCTCTCCCTACTAATGCAACTGTTATCCGTTGCTGAGATAACGTTAGCATTGGTAATCTATCGTACGAATCAGCATCAAGCCTTAGTCCCTGTCTTTAAAAAACTGATTTTTATTGGTAAGCGGTCATATTGAAGGGGAAAAGGCAGGCGGGAGGTGGAAATGGGGGGCGGAACTGGCTCCCACCCCCACAAAAAGGGTATTAGGAACCCTGAGTTGGAGGCCGCGGTCATCACGCTGCTGATCTTGCTGAAGATCGTGCTGATGCTGCTCGCAACGCCCGGCATGATCGCGCCCGCGGCAACGGCCACAAAGCCGGCCATCAAAGCATATTCAATGAGGTCCTGGCCGCGAGTATCTTTCCAAATTCTCAGCTGCCAAACAAGATTCGTAAGTTTCTTCATGTTGTTTATCTCTCCCTGCATCAGCGGTATCTCATCGAACGGATAGCGCTTGCATGATTTAGGTATCGGAGTGTCGGGGAACAAACGTTAGGCCGACTTCAAAGAAAAACTAAGTTGGGTGTTTAGCAGCCGTACGGGGGACAAATGCGCTTTGAGGAAGGAATAAAGGGGAGGGGCGGAACGACTCCGCCCCTCCGTAAGTGGATCTTAGGAGCCCTGAGTCGAAGCGGCGGTCATCACGCTGCTGATCTTGCTGAAGATCGTGCTGATGCTGCTCGCAACGCCCGGCATAATTGCGCCCGCTGCAACGGCAACGAAGCCAGCCATCAAAGCGTATTCAATGAGGTCCTGGCCGCGAGTATCTTTCCAAATTCTCAGCTGCCAAACGAGATTCGTAAGTTTCTTCATGTTGTTTTCTCTCCCTGTAATTAGCCCGTTTCCGTGCTGAAACAACAGTATCATCGGTAATCTATCCCACAAATCGGTGCAACGACCTATATCCACTCAGCAAATCGTCTCACGATTTATAAGGTTTGGAGGGCTACTAGTACTTTCTTGCTGGGGGTATAGCAGAAAAGTGAACGGATTATCGGTCGGACTACTTCCGGATCTGGAACACAGCCAATTCAGCGGTCAGATTGGGCAACAAGGTCACCTGGTTCTTCCCTGACAGACAGATAGCGTGTTCGATGGTCCAGTTTTCCTGACCGGCCAAGGACTGAAAATCGTGTACCGTCAGGAAGTGAATGTTAGGGGAATCGTACCAGTCATGGGGAAACAGCCGTGTCTTGGGTGCACGACCGGTCCAAAGATGCGCTAATCGCACTGACCAATGCCCGAAATTCGGGAAGGCCACGATGGCATGGCTGCCGACTCGCAGCATTTCGCGCAAAACTCGCAAAGGACGGCGTGTTTCCTGCAAAGTCTGGCTCAGGATGACGTAATCAAAGGCGTGATCGGGATAATTCACCAGGCCCTCGTCGATATCTCCCTGATACACCGACACGCCCCGCGAGATGGCCTTTTGAACCTTAACGCCCGCAAGTTCGATTCCGCGCGCTTCCACGCCCTGATTTTCGGCAAGCCATTGCAGCAGATCGCCCTCGCCGCACCCAAGGTCGAGTACGCGGGAACCAGGAGCCACCAACTTGCTGATAATCGCGTAATCGCTACGACCCAGCACCTCATGAACGAAAGGCGTCGAGTGAATATCCGCCGTGCTCATACCGCAACCCTGTCGAACGTACTGGAAAGGAAGCCCCGAACCATGGCTGTCTGCTCTCCTACATCCACCAGGAAGGCATCGTGCCCGTAGTTGGAAGCAAGTTCGCAATATGCTACGTCGCGATTGCGGCTGCGCAGTGCGTTTACAATCTCGAGCGACTGATAGCTGGGGTATAGCCAGTCCGACGTGAAGCTGACCACTAGAAAGCGCGCCTTGGTGCGTTCCAGCGCAACAGCCAGCGAGCCGTGCCCATTGGAGACGTCGAAGTAATCCATTGCCTTCGTGATGTACAGGTACGAATTCGCATCGAATCGGTCCACGAACTGGCTGCCGCGATATCGCAAGTAGCTCTCCACCTCGAAATCCACCGTGAAATCGTAGCCGAATTGCTCTTTGTCGCGCAAGCGTCGCCCGAATTTCTCGCGCATGGAGTCATCACTCATGTAAGTGATGTGTCCTACCATGCGGGCGACGGCTAACCCGCGCGCCGGCGGTTTCTGGCCGTAGTAGTTTCCTTCGTTCCAGTCCGGATCGGACATAATCGCCTGGCGTCCGACTTCGTTGAACGCGATCTGCTGGGCACTATGGCGCGCCGTAGTAGCAATCGGGATCGCACTAGCAACGCAGTCCGGGTAGGAAACGGCCCATTCCAGGGCCTGCATGCCCCCCATCGAGCCACCCGTGACACAAAGCAACTTCCGGATACCAAGGTGGTCCACAACCATCTTCTGCAGCCGCACCATGTCGCGAATCGTGATTACCGGAAAACTCATCGCGTACGGCTTATCGGTGGCCGGATTTGTTGAGCCAGGACCAGTTGTACCCCGGCAGCCGCCCAATACGTTGCAGCAGAAAACAAAGTGCTTGTCGGTATCAAACCCTTTGCCGGGTCCGATCATGTTATCCCACCAGCCAGGCCTGCCTTCGTGGTTTACACCGGCCGCGTGTGCATCGCCAGAGAAGGCGTGCAGCACCAAAATGGCGTTACTTTTGTCTTTGTTGAGTTGGCCGTAGGATTCATAAGCCACACCAACAGGTGACAGGGTTTCCCCACAATCGAGCGGCACGGCATCGAAACGGACTATCTGGGTATCTACAATCATGCGATCGAACGACAGAACGTAACACGATCATACCGAATTCAGAGCTAGAATTGATTTCAGTATGAAGATGACCCACTCGCGAACCCCATTTGTTTCGTGTGCCGCAGCTCTGGCGCTGTTAACTATATTCGGTGCCGGCTGCTCGTCGAAGCCCGACCCGGCGAAGGAGGCAGCCAAGGAGGCCGCACCGGCACCGGTGCCTACGCCCCCAGTTGCCGCGCCTGAGGAGAAAAAAGAGGAGGCCAAGAAGCCTGAAGAGAAAAAGCCTGGAGCGCCGGCCAAAACCGCTGACGCGAACACATTCAAGGTGAAGTTCGCTACCACAAAGGGCGACTTCGTTGTCGAAGTGCACAAAGACTGGGCGCCACTCGGTGCGGAGCGCTTTCAGCAGCTAGTCAAAGACGGCTATTTTAACGACGCCGGATTCTTCCGCGTAGTACCCAATTTCATCATTCAGTTCGGCATCGCCGCAGACCCGAAGATGACGAAAAAGTGGGACAAGAAGATCAAGGACGATCCAGTGAAACGCACGAACAAAACAGCCACCCTGGTATTCGCTACCGCCGGTCCCAACACGCGCACCACGCAACTCTTCATTAATCTGAAGAGTAATCAAATGCTCGACGATCAGGGCTTCGCGCCGTTCGGCGAAGTGATCGAAGGCATGAGCGTTGTCGAGAGCATCTACGCCGGTCACGGTGAACGCCCCGACCAAAGCATGATCGAACGCCGCGGCACCCCGTATCTGAAAGAGAACTTCCCCAAGCTGGACTACATCAAGAAAGCCACAGTACTTTAGGCTACAAAGCTCGCGCCTCTGTTCCGTGCAGGGGCGCGACAGCAGCTTCCTCGCGCCGTGCCAGTGCAAGCGCCCAGAACGCGAATCCAGCCAACACCAGCGTGATCGGCTGGAACCGCAGGAACTCCGCAGATGACTGGGTCAACCACGGAACCATGAAGAGCGCCAGTAACCAAGCCCGAAAGACCTCGGCATCATCGCCCGTCCGCGTCCGTATCGCACTGGCCACCAGCGCCACCGGCGCGCCCACCACAATCGTGTCGTATATTGGCGTGTAAACATTGAAGACCAACGCGCCGGACAGCGTAGCAGCCCACAGCAGATCCCGTGACGCAGCACTCCATCCAGCCGACCGCCACCATGCCACCGCTAAAACACCCAACACACCAACACAAGCAAGCCCGGCGAGTACCTGCGCAAACCACGACGGGCCCCCCAGCAGTAAATGAAAGAAGGCGCCCGCGTCCACATACTTGATACGGCGTAGCGCTGCCGTTTCCGTCGCCAAATCGCGCATGAATCGCATTGTGTCGAACCATGCAACGCACCCTTTCACCCCAACCGTCGCCACCGACGCCGAAACCAGTACCGCCATTCCCGCCGCAACGCCAGACAACATCCTCCACCGCCGTCCGCACAGCATCATCGCAACTGGAATGGCGATCAGCGTCGGCTTGTACATCACCAGCGCCAGCACCATGCCCGCCAGAAACTTACGATGCCGCGCACGGCAGTACACAAAAAGCGACACCAGGAAGAAAGCGATCACCGAAAGCTGCCCGCCGATCCACGTCTCCATCATAAATGCCATCGACGCCAGCCCCAGCAAAAACCCCGTGGCCCACTGGTCTCGCGGAAGCCCCGCCGCCCACAGCAGCAGCACCAAACCCGCCGAATACAGCGCCATCGAGAAAATCAGCCACGCCACATAGGCCCATTTGTAAGGCAGTAACGCAAACGGCCGGTACACCTGTCCAATGTACGGAGCATGCGCAAACGGCAGCATCTCCGTTTGCGAGGCCCCCTCCACCGCCCCATGCTGCAGCCGCACTTCCAGATCGAGATCGTAAATCCGCGCCGGCTCATATTCGTTCAGAATCTTCCCCGTCACATAAAACACCACGAAGTCCCCACCCAGCGTCCTTCCCATAAAGGTCTCGCCGCGAAATCCATAGAAGATCGATAGCGCGCACAGCGCGGTCCCAGCCGCCAGTGCCATCCAACTGATCGCACGGGCTTCCCGGTCCCCGGGCAAGGGCCCAATCCATCGGCGAAGCGTCTGCAGGAATTCCACGGTTACCAACGTAATCGTCAAGACTCACACTAGACTGTAGTGCGCCTCCGTTTTGAGTCGCGACCGTGCGTGGCCCCCCGTAGACGCCAAAAACCGCCAGGGTTACCCCCAGCGGTTTGGTAGAACTTAACTTTTCAAACGGCCTTAGTCGCCGAAGGAACTGACTTCTTCGCGCGTTTCCGGCTTCGTCGCGGGCTTGGCCGGGGCGATTCCACCGATGGTCACCAGCGGCTCGCTCGGCGCTTCCTTCAGCACCACTTCGCGATACAGCTTGGCCATGCGCGCATCTTCCTGGCTCTGACGCATCTTCTCGTCGCGAGCACGGGTCTTTTCTTCGCGCGCGGTCTTGGCGATGCCCAGCTTGTCCAGATCGTGCTGAACTTCCAGTGTGACGATATCGTCGCGCAGCACCATTGCGTGATCTTTGCTGACCATATCGACGTTCTTGCCGCCTGCGAAGATTTCATGCCGGCCGTTCTCCTCATACCATTTGGTGAGCGTGGCGGTCATGTGCATCTTCTCGATGATGTTTCGCCAGCCCACACCAGTGTTGTAAGCGCAGAAGGAGATTTCGCCTTCCTGCGTGGCGTAGGGGATGATGCACTGTTCGGTGCGGCGGAAGTCGTAGTTGAACAGATCCTGGAACCACATGCCTGCGATGAACAGGAAGTTCCAGCGATCCGCACGGCGCTTTTCGATGTCCTCGCGGGTACGCGTACCATCCACTTTGCCGTAGCTCTTACCCGTGGCACCGAAGGTCTTATCGAACTTTTTCAACAGGTCGGTCAGCTTGAAGTGCGTCGGCGACTGGAACGGATCGTAGTTGCGGACCACTGCCAACGCCATACCAACAATCGAAAGCCATTTGCCGCGCGCGGCATCATTCACCTCGGCTACGTCCTTGGAAAGCTGATCGGCGTGAAGGAATGCGGTCACCGGAACGGCTTCCTTGGTTTCCTTGTCCACCATGATGCCCATGCCGATACCGCAGTTCGGATGGCACCCGCAGCTCAACTGACCCCATGAGGCCTGCGGTCCATGCACCAGATCGCCCCAATCGGAGAAGGTGCTGATGAACGAAATCGGGAACCAGTCACGCGCCGGCACGCCCAGGCCGGTCTGGTTTTTCACATCGTGCGCCAGATGCGAGAGCGTGTAGCGCTGCGCTTTGCGGCGCTCGTCGGTTACGGCCTCGTCGCGTCCGGTGAAGGACACAGGCTGGAACGACAGGAACGGAATGCGTCTTCGGATTGTCGAGAGCGAACTGGACCACGCGGCCCACCTGCTCGTTGTTGATTCCGTTGATGATCGTGATCACCGGCACGATATCGACGCCGTTCGCTGTAAAGGTTCTCAATCGCACGCAGTTTCACGTCGAACAGGTTGCCGACGGCGCGGTGCGAGTTGGCGGCATTGCCCACGCCATCGAACTGGAGATAGGCGTAACGCAGACCGGCTTCAGCGGCCTGTCTTGCAGAATTCCGGGCTCTTGGCGAATTCGATACCGTTGGTCGCAGCCTGCACACTGGTGTAACCCACCTTGCGGGCGTAACGCAACAGCTTCCAGGAAGAACGGCGAAAGCGTCGGCTCGCCACCGGAGAATTGCACCGACATCTGGCGGCGCGGCTTGATCGTGATCGCGTTATCGAGCATCGTTTTGATGTCGTCCCAGGTCAGTTCATGCACGAAACCTACCTGGTTGGCATCCATGAAGCATGGATCGCACATCATGTTGCAGCGGTTCGTCAAATCGATCGTGAGTACCGAACCGCGACCGTGCTTCACCGTGCTGCTGCCATGATTGTGCAGCTTTTCATCGTTGTGGGCGCGAATGTCGCGTCCAGGGAACACTTGCTCAATATGACGATAGAAATCCGTATCGATCGCCATCACGTCTTCAAAATAGCCGTGAATCGGGCAGGTCTTGGTCATCAGGATCTGACCATCGCGCTCGATGATCAGTGCCTTGATCTCGCCGGGCTTCGAATCGATCAGCAGGCTCGACCGGCTTCTTGCCGTCGATGATTTCCTGACGAACCTCAGGGATGCATTTCGGACAAAGCGAGTCCGTCTCGCGTGGCCAACCGAGGGTCGGCTTGCTTTTTTCCCAGGATTTCAATAGCGGCTTTTCAGACCACTTCGGCGTGAAGGACGGGTTCCGGTTGATTTGGTTCAACTTTTCGAACACGAGCCAGGCGCCATTCGCGGCTACACTCATTGCCTTCTCGACGTATTTAATGGGTTTGTGCATATATAGAGCTCCTCTTGAATCCAGGGATTCCGCAGGCTACTCCCAGAAAATTGAGACCTGCAGCAACAGTTGCTAGTATAGGCAAGAGCGCCGCGCAGACCGACAAATATAACTTAAAGTGCTTCTTTTCTTGGGTGTATGGTCAAATCGCTGATTGAACGGCTCGCTGCGGAATGCGGATTCGAACTGGCAGGAGTGGCGCCTGTCGATCCGCCGCCCGAATTCGACCATTATCGTAACTGGGTAGATCGCGGTCTGGCGGGCGGCATGAGCTATCTAACTGACCACCGCGCCGACCTTCGTCAAGATCCCCGTAACCTCTTGCCTTCAGCAAAATCCGAGATCTGTGTGGGCAAGCTCTACAACACGGAGCAGCCGCGCTCCATAGATGTCAGCGATTCCGAGTTCGGCTGGATTTCGCGCTACGCCTGGGGCTGCGATTATCACGACGTCCTGCGGTCCGGCCTGGAACAGTTGGCTGTTCGGCTGCGCCAGGAACTTGGGTTCGAATTCGCATATCGCGTATGTGTCGATACAGCGCCCATTCTCGAACGCGCGCTCGCTTACCGTGCCGGTTTGGGCTGGTTGGGTAAGAACACCTGCCTGATCAATCAGCAGCGCGGATCATGGTTCTTCCTGGGCGAGTTGCTGACCTCACTGGAACTGGAACCCGGCACTGCCCCGCCCGACCGCTGTGGAAGCTGCACGCGCTGTATCGACGCCTGCCCCACGTCAGCACTGATCGAGCGCGATGGACGCTGGGAGCTCGACGCTCGCCTCTGCATTTCTTATCTCACGATCGAACACAAGGGCAGCATCGCGGAAGAGCGCCGTCCGGGAATCGGCCGCCATGTCTTCGGCTGCGATATTTGCCAGGACGTCTGCCCCTGGAATCGTCAGGCGCCCATTACTGGTGAACAAGCGTTTCTGCCCCGGCTTGTCGCGCCGCCCCTCGAGCAACTCGCCGCGATCAGCGCGGAGCAATTCCGTGAGCTCTTCCGCACTACACCTGTCTGGCGCACGAAATACCGCGGATTTCTGCGCAACGTGGCGATCGCGATGGGCAACAGCGGTCAACCGCGATTCCGTGCAGCTCTGCAAAATCTCGCCCGGCATCTCGAACCAGAAGTAGCGGAATCCGCGCAGTGGGCACTGCAGCAACTACAATAAACTTTGATGCGCGCCTTTGCCGCTATCGTCCTACTTCTTCCGACCCTGCTCACAGCCGCCCAATCGAATTCCAGCGCGCGCGGATGGAACCACTTTTACAATCTGGAATTCGACGAGGCACTATCCGAATTCTCACGCCAGGTGGCCGAAGATTCAACCGACATTAACGCGCACAATCATGTCGCGCAAGCCATTCTGTTCAAAGTGATGCTCCGCTCTGGTGCGCTCGAAAGCGAACTGGTCACCGGCACCAATCCGTTCCTGCGACGCCCGAAAGTGGAGCCCACCGCAGACGAGCGACGCAGTCTCAACGAACATGTCGAAACAGTGCTGGAAATGGCTCAGGCGCGGCTCGCCGCAAATCCCAAGGACGTGGAAGCGCTCTATGCGCAAGGCGTAGCATACGGTCTGCGTGCCAACTATAATTTCCTGGTACGAAAGGCCTATTTGGATGCACTGCGCGATGCTACGAATGCACGCAAAGCGCACGATCGCGTACTGGCATTGAACCCCTCTATCATCGACGCCAAACTTGTCCAGGGCGTTCACGAGTACATCGTTTCAGATCTGCCTTTTACCTATCGGATCGTGGGCTTTCTCACCGGCTTTCGTGGCGACCGCGAGAACGCCGTCCGCATCCTCAGGCTGGTCGCCGCAAAGGGCTACAGGAATCGATCTGACGCCGAAGTCATGCTCGCAGCCATCTACCGCCGCGAGCGCCGTCCGATTGACGCGATTCCACTGCTGCTCGACATGATCCGGCGCTATCCGCGCAACTATCTATTTCGCTTTGAACTGGTCCAGATGTACTCCGATGCGAAGGAAGAAGAGAAGGCGCTGCGTGTGATCTATGATATCGAGCAGCTCAAGCGCGCTGGAAAGCCGGGCTACGATCACCTGCCGATCGAAAGAATTTACTACGCTCGCGGCGTATTGCAGTTCTGGTATCGGCACTACTTCGACGCATGCGCGAACCTGAAGAAGGTCACAGCTGCAGCAGGTGCAGTCGATCTGAACACAGCCGTCACAGCCTGGATGCGTTTGGGACAAACCTACGACATGATCGGGGAACGAAAAAAAGCGCTTCCAGCGTACCGCACCGCAATCGCTCTGGCACCGCAATCAGAACAGGCTAAGGAATGCCGCGGTTATCTCAATTCGCCCTACCGCCGCAAACCGGAGTGAGCTAAAACAGTCCTGTCAGCCAGTGCATCACGTTAAGCAGGAACTGAAAATTCTGTGGCGCCGTGGGAGCGTTCATTCCCACCGGAGCGCGGTTAGGACCGGTCAACTGCGCCGTAAACATCGCAGCTTCACCGAACACCGCAACGCGGCCCTTGCCACTCCTGAGGACGGCGCCTTGAAACCAGCCTTTCACCGGGATCTGCGGGGTATCAGGCGTGAACTCCCAGGCCACCTTCGGCATTCTGGAAATCCAGGATGCCCCCAGCACCACAAGCGGCTCGACTGGTCTGTCCACACGAAATGCCGATCCGGAGAATGTCGCGATTCGGTCCACCTGCTCGGCTTTGTTGCGTCCACTGGTAATCGGATGATTCAAGAGGTTTCCTGCTGCCCTCTCGAAGAAATCGGGCCCCTGCTTGGGTGGATCTGTTGCCGCGAATCCGTTGCTGAACTGCACACCGAGGGCGCGCGCCAAATTATCCACGGCACCCGGGAACGGCATGTGGTCGACGATCAGCAGCAGTGATCCGCCGCCCTTAACCCAGCTCCCAACCGCTGCGATCTCAGCATCGCTAAACGCGGAGGGAGTCGGCAACGACCAATTCCTGCTGTTCCTTTCAGCAAGGGCGTTCGCGATCACCAGAACGCGGGCATCCTGCAGAGCTTCCTTGCTGAACGGAACAGCCGATGCCTTTACTACAAAGCCATCGCGTCGTAGCAACTCTGCAAACGGCTGATACCGGCCCGAAGCGGTGTGGAAGTTGTAGTGGGCCTCGTCAATCAGCACTACCGGACCTCGGCCTGTGGCAGCAATCGGAGCGGCAATCACTGGCTTGTACTCGAGGTCGAAGGCCTGCTGAGCAGTGGAAATTCCGGCAAGCAGCAGGAGTAGGCAGCAGAAGCGCATTGGCTTAGTTTAGTCCTTATTGCACCGGTGCTGAGAACAACTTTTTGGCCAGCTCATAGTTCTCCGCGATCCGCCCCCCGTACACTTCCGCATTGCCCGGACCATTGTAATGGCGCGCAAACTCGCGCCAATTTTTTGTTCTCAGATGATAGTTGAGTTCGCCCATTCTCGGCGCATACTGCAGCCGGCAGAAATCGAAGAAGCCAGTCACGTGCGCTTCCTCGCTCTCCTGAAACGCCTTGTACATCGCCTCCGCGGAAACATAGCCGATCAACTCGAAATTAGAAACCAGGATTTGGCAGGCCCCTATGCTAAGACACGGGAGAGCATTCCCTTCCCCGGCCACGCGAATCGCCGTAGTTAGCGCTTCGTACTCTGAGAGTTGATTCTGGTGAATCTGCCGCCACGGCTGATCGACTGCGTTCCGAAAGCGCTGGTTTTCCCAAGGCTTGCCAGGTGCTCCTTCGAACCCGCCATGACAAAAATGTTGCCGGTACAAATCTTTCCGGTCTTTTCCCCATTTGCTGTAGAGCAGATGACATTCGAAGCGGATGAGCGCCGCACCGGGCGTCAATACATTGCCGCTGGATTCGGTCTGAAACACAGCGAGCGCGGCCGCAATCTCAATGTCGGCACCGTGAGCGGAGTCTTCCAATAGTGCGCCGATTCGATTGTAGGTGACCGCCATCGCACGTTGCGCCGGAGACCACCTTGGGTTGATCGTCAGCGGCTTCAGAGGGGCAAGTGAGTTGTGGTAAGTAATCATAAGCACCTACAGTCTGCCTGACCGATTTTCCGCCGCAGGTCACTTTGAAATATAAAGCGCTGATTAGAGAAGGGAAAGAAATTCAGCAAAGTTGTGAACCACTTACAAAACTCGTCGGAAAAGCCGGAAAAAGTGTGGTAATAGGCGAGTCGTCTGGAAGCATACGGTCGCGGTATGCGAAACGGGTGTTTTAGCGGCTTTTGGGGCGAGTTGTAGACGCGGCGATTCAGGGGTGCGGTTTTTCGACTTATTTCCCGACTTACGGGGCTAGCCGTAACACTTGATCGACCGTGAGTGCCAGCACACCAAACATCAGGTGCGCCATTACCTTCCGGGCGCCGCGGACTCGTATGTGCGTCGCCCCGAATTCGTCTTTCAAGCGGGCGAACACGCGTTCCACGCTCGTGCGTTCCCGATAGCGCAGCCTCTCGGGCGGTGAGAACTCAGGCTGCGGCTTCATGCGGCAAGGAAGTTGGGCCTTCACCGCAGGCCGAGTTTTAAAATCGATGATCGGAACGTGATTCAGATTTCTGCTGCATTCGCGAATCGAGCCGGCGTCGTAGGCGGAATCCATCAGGTCGTAAAGATAAGTGACCCGCTGCGACGTACGTTGCATCATGGGTATCGCGGCTTGGGAGTCGTGCAGACTGGCTCCGGTGATCAGCGCCGTGATCGAAATCTGGCCGTCGGCAACATCGAGATGGAGCTTATAGCCGCGCCAGTATTGCTGATGCCCTTTGCTCGACGTTTTCACGCCGATGCTGCAATGGTTGGGCAGTTCGGCAAGCATCGCATCCAGCGACTGGCCTGCGCATTGGCGCTCCAGACGCGTGTCCCTGCTGCTTGCCGCGTGACGCTCTTGCTGGTGCGCTGAGCGCGGCGGATCGGGGAAGCGCTCACGGGCTTCGATGGCCGTGGAATCGCGCGAGATGTGTCCGATCAAGCGTGTGCGCTGTGTGGCCTCAATCAGCGCCTGGTGTGCGAGTTGTGGCAACTCGGATTCGGCGAACTCGGCGAAGGCTCGCGAAAATGTCGATTCGTGCGGCAAGCGCTGGGCGCTTCGCCAGCCGCAGAGTTGCAGCAGTTGCGTGTTTACGCGGAGATGCTCCAGCAACTGACGCGTGGTGGAGAAATCATAAATGATTAAAAACGCGCTTGGACCGCTTTTCTATTGCTAGTTGATTTCGCCTTTTCCACAAATTTGGCTGGTTTTGCAAGAGGCTCTTGTGAATGGGATTTTTCTCAGCGTCCTTCGGGCAGCGTTCTCAGCAGTAACCCCAGCGCGTTTTCGCCCATGATCCCGCGTAATTCCCGTTCGCTGAATCCGTCGTTCAGCAGCGCTTCCGTCAACAGCACCAGTCCTGTTGTGTCGAAAGGTGTGGCCGTGCCGCCATCGAAGTCTGACCCAAGCGCAACGTGCTCGGCGCCGGCGGCATCGACAGCTGCCCTAACGGCACGGACGATTGCCTTTACACCAACATCGCAGGTGGCCGCGTAGAAGTAGCCGATGCCGATCAGTCCACCGTTCGCGCCAATCCGGCGCATCTGATCGTTCGTTAGATTGCGGCTGTTCTCGCAAGTCGCGGTGACGCCGATGTGTGAGACTACGACCGGCCGCTTCGCGATCGCGAGCACGCCGTCAATAGTCGCCGAAGATGCGTGCGAGAGATCGACGAGCATCCCACGCTGCTCCATCCTAAGGACGAGTTCTTCACCTTGCGCGCTGAGTCCGCCCTGCTGCAAACCGCTCGAGGAGCCGCCCGCAAACGTGTCATAAAAGTGCGTGAGACTCATCATGCGGAATCCGGCATCGAAAAGTACTTTGAGATTGCTGGGATCGTCGTTCAGCGCCTGCGCGCCTTCTATGCCGAGAAATCCCGCGGTGATTGCGGGCTCCTCACGACGGCGTGCAAGGTAGCGCCGCAGGTCCGCAGCCGTTCGAATCACGGACAGCTTGCCGCCGGATCGTTCGGCAGCATCGTGCAGCCGGCGAGCCTGATGGAGCGCCCGGGCGGTCAGGCTGTGCCACGTCGCAATCGGCCAGCGCTGCGCGATCACAAGCGGCGTAACTGCGTCGGTCTTATCGTCGTTCCTGACGATGTTCATGCCTCGTGGAACTTTGGTCACCACGGTAAAGGCTTGCAGCGCGACGTTGCCCACGATCAGGCGTGGAACATCGACGTGGCCGCGGAGGGAATGCTGCAACAAATCGCGCTCCCACAGCAGAGTATCCGCGTGCAGGTCGGCGATTAGCAGACTGCGATGCATCTGCGTGGCTTGGTCAGAAGCCCGGTACGGCGGCTTCAGTAGTGTGCGGTTGAGCGAGGCTTCTGTCTTGTCCGGAACCGGGAGTATCAGCAGAAGCGCGATGGCTCCGGCCGCCGCAATACACAGGATGATTTTCTTCACGTGCGCCAGAGCCCGGGTAAAAGCTTTTCGGCCAGCAGGTGGCGCCAGGTACCCCAATCGTGCGCACCACCGCCGCCCTCGTAATAGACGTGATCGATCTTATGTTTCAGCAGCGACTCTCGCAGAGCCGCAGTACCGCCGCCCGTCGGACCCACTCCCTTCGGTTCGAAGGTGCCTTGCCCGACGAAGAGGAAGTGAACTTTCTTGTTGACCTCCGGATCATTTAGGAAAGCAGCGCTGTGCGTCTCAGTCTCGCGGTTACCTGAGCTGAGAATGCCGAATGAAGCGAACAGGTCGAGCGAGCGGAAGCCGACGGTCTGGGTATGCCCGCCGCCCATCGAAAGTCCAGCGATGGCGCGCCCAACGCGGTTAACCACGACGCTGTACTGCGACTCGACCAGCGGGATCACGTGCTCCCGCAGGTCGCGTTCCAAAAGATCAGCGCCCCGTTGGCGAAAGTCAGGAGCGCCGCGATGCACCATCTGGTTGTTGGGCATTGCGATCAGCATCGGCTTGGCCTTCCCTTCGGCCAGCAGGTTATCCAGGATGAAGTTCGCACGCCCTTCGATAGCCCAGTTGCCTGCAAGTTCGCCGCTGCCGCCAAGCAAGTAGAGCACCGGATATTTCTGTTTGGAACTGTAACCCGGCGGTGCATAGACGAACATCTCGCGCTCTCCGCCCGTCACCTTGGAATGGTAGATATGGCGCGTCACGGTTCCGTGCGGCACGTTGCGCGCGTCGTAGTACGACGGGCCGTCCGCCTGCACCACGAGCATGCTGTACGGCGGCTGGTTCGAGGAGCCCGCTATGGTGTTATTAGGATCCGGAACCGCCGCGCCATCAATAAGAATTTTATAGACGTAAATGTTGGGAGCGATGGGCCCGGTTGTCAAGCTCCAAACGTCATCAGCGCCTTTCAGTAACGGCACGGACTTCTTGTCCGCCGCCCCGATGGCCAATAGAATGGGACCGCCCGTGAGCATAACTTCCTGGGCCTTCGGAGCGCTTACACGAAAAGTCACGCGCTTATCTGCATGCACTTCCGGCGAGATGAGCGAAGCACCGTAAGGCTTCAGATTCAGGCGATTTACGTGTGGATCGAAGTCGAGATTAACGTGCGCCTGCTGCCCAAAGACTGCGAACGCGCCGCACAGCAAAAGAAGACCTGTAGTTTTCATAAGAGTATCCTATGCCGGCAGGCGCAAACGGGCGTCGCAACCCGGCCCGTCCTGCCGGCTCTGTAATGTAAGGAAGCCGCCATGCGCCTCCGCGATTTGCCTGCTTAGTACGAGGCCGATGCCGGATCCGCCTGGCTTCGTCGTAAAAAACGGTACGAAGAGATTGGCAGTGTTCGCGAGGCCCCGCCCTTCATCCCGCACCCACACCTCGAGATGGGAGCGGGCCCGTTCCCAGCCAACCTCCACACCCCCGCCGGTGGCCAGCGCGGCATCGGCACCGTTACGCACCAGGTTGATCAACAACTGGTCTAACTGATCGCCGTCTCCGTGGATCGTGAACTCGCCTCCCGCAACAACATCAACCCGCAGACGCGATTTCCAGTGCGGCAATGCGACGAACCCACGCGCCCACGTCAATCGGATTTCTCTTCGGCGGTGGCAACTTCGCCAAAGTGGCGTAGGCTGCCAGAAATCGGCTCAGCGCCTCTGCGCGGCCGGCGATCACAGTCAGACCCCGCTCGCTATCGTCCTTCCAATCGGAAGGTAGGGGGTCTTGCCGCAACAGGCTCTGCAGGCTTCCCGCAATCGATTTGATCGGCGCCAACGAGTTATTGAACTCGTGGCCCAGCACTCGCACAAGGCGTTTCCAGGCCTCCAACTCCTCCTCGCGTAAGGTACGGGTGAGATCCTGAAAAACCAGAAGGCGGTGCGGGTATCCGCGCTGGTGGAAAGTGCTTACGCGCACGCCCCAGCGTCCAGCAGCTCCTGGAAATGCTCTTTGGACTGTGCGCGCAGTCTCCGCCTTCGAGGCAATCGGCCAGACCCAACTCTTCCGCGTCGCGCCCGAGTAGCCGCTCGGCTGGCTCGTCCAATAGCCGCTCAGCCGCGCGGTTGACCAACCGCAGCCGTCGCTCTCCATCGAAAGTGAACAGCGCGACGTCGATCTCGGTCATCACGCTGCGCAGCAGTGCCGTGGCATCGAGCGCGCCCGTTCTCTGGTCGTGAAGAGTCTGGGCCAGCGCATTCGCCTCCCGGTGCACGTCACCCAAGGTAGTCATCGGGCCTTGCGCCTCGCGCCCGGAACGAGAAATCGCCCTCGTGCAATCCGGCCAACAGGTTGGAAAGCGTCTGCAGAGGCCGGATCACTTGCTCGCGAAGCAAGAACGCGCAGGCGCACCAGACCGCCAGGATAAAGGCAGTTCCCGTCCATTGTGTCCGCCCGCGAAAATCGCCCGTCCAAAGCAGGGCCACTGCCACCGCCACGGCCGGCAAGCCTCCAGCAAGGCACAACAGCGTCAACCGTGTTTCGTATTTCAGCTTTGGAAGGCCAGGACCCTGGCTCATAGGCGATGCCGATCGAGCCTCCGGTATAGAGCGCTGCGGCTCAGACCCAGCGCTCCCGCCGCCTGGCTCATGTTGCCCTGGAACCTTGCCAGCGCCTTCTGGATGAGCAGCCGCTCCACTTCCTCCAGGCTCATCTCGTCCAGTTGCGCCGTGGGTTCAGAGCGCGCACGCAAACCCAGATCTTCCGCCTTCACCTGCTCGCCCTCAGCCATCAGCGCCGCTCGCTCCACAGCGTGATCCAGTTCACGAATGTTACCCGGCCAGGCGTGGCTCAGCAGTAATTCCATTGCGCCGGGTTCGAATCCCGCCAGGCGTTTCCGGTAACGCTTCGCATACTGGTGCAGAAAGTGGGCGGCCAGCACCGGGATGTCTTCGCGCCGCTCACGCAACGCGGGAACGCGTATTTCGATCGTGTTCAGCCGGAACAGCAGGTCCTCGCGGAAGCGGCCCGCCGCGACCTCGCTGCGCAAATCCGCATTGGTCGCTGATAGAATCCGGACATTCACGACCCGCGTTCGGGACGAACCCACAGGCTCATACTCCCCGGTCTCCAGCACCCGCAGAAGCTTTGCCTGCTGAGCCAGCGGGATGTTTGCAATCTCGTCCAGAAACAACGTTCCGTTATCGGCCAGTTCGAAGCGTCCGATGCGGTCGCTCTTGGCATCGGTGAACGCGCCCCTGACGTGCCCAAATAACTCGCTCTCAAAAACTCCCTCGGAAAGGCCGCCTGTGTTCACCGTAATTATCGGCTTCGACGCCCTGGCGGAATTCGCATGCAGCGCCTGCGCCACCAGGCCCTTGCCAGTGCCGTTCTCACCCGTGATCAGCACATTTGCGTCCGAAGGGCCCACCCGCGAGATCAGTTGCAGCACCGGACGCATCGCAGGCGCCTGTGCGATCATGGCAGGCTGCCCTTCACCGCGTAGCAGCAGATTCTCCGCTTCCAGGCGATGCCCCGTTCGTAACGCCTGACTCAATTCGACTTGCGTTCGAACTGTGGCCAGCAGCCGGAAGTTGTCCCACGGCTTTTGAATGAAATCCCTTGCGCCGCGCCGCATCGCCTCCACCGCCAGATCGATACTGCCCCACGCCGTCATGACGATCACGGGCAGCGTGTTGTCGAGCGACTGAATTTTTCCCAGCAGGTCAAGTCCTTCCTGACCCGACGTTGTGTCGCGGGAGTAATTCAGATCCATTAAAACGGCGTCGAAGTCTCGCGACTCCAGCGCGGCCAGGATCTCAACGGGAGAAGATGCGAATACGCTCTGGTAGCCTTCCGCCTTTAGTAATAGACGCAGCGCTTCACGGACATCCGGTTGGTCGTCTGCGATTAGAATTCGCATCTACTGGCCTCACGCCCTCTACTCTTATCACACTCATGCGGATATTAGGGCCGCGGACTCCTGCACCACGCGCCCGTCCAACAAATGGATAATGCGGTCCGCTGCAGTGGCGTAGCGCGGATCGTGAGTCACCACGCAAACGGTCGCACCGGCACGGTGTAAGTCGTGCAATAACTCCATCACCGATTCTCCGTTTGCTGAATCCAGATTGCCCGTGGGCTCATCCGCCAGCAGGATCGACGGCTCGCCGGCCAGCGCCCGCGCCACCGCCACGCGTTGCTGTTGTCCTCCCGAAAGTTGCGAAGGATAGTGTTTCATCCGGTGCGACATTCCAACCTTCTCAAGCGCCTCCTGGACCCGCTTCCTGCGCTCGCTCGCGGAAACGCCCCGGTAGGTCAATGGCAGTTCGACATTCTCGCTAACCGTGAGATCGCCGATCAAATTGAAAGCCTGAAAAATGAACCCGATTTCCCGATTCCGGATGCGCGCCCGTTCACTGGGTTTCAGGTTTTCGACATGCGTGCCATTCAACAGGTACCGTCCTCCCGTCGGCGTGTCCAACAGTCCGAGGATGGATAGTAAGGTGGACTTGCCGCAACCGGACGGGCCCGCCATGGAGAGATACTCCCCGCGCCGCACTTCCAGATGAATACCTGCGAGCGCATGTGTCTCCACATCGTCCGTGAAGAACACCTTTGTCACGTCTTCGAGTTGTATCAAAATATCGTTTGTCATCGCGTTCTGCTCCTACTGCAATCTGATTCCTTCTTGTGTGTTCCATACAGTCGTGTCGGACAGGATCACCTGGTCCCCCGGCCGCAAGCCTTCCTCCACCTCGATCGTGCTCACCGAACCGCGGCCCAGCTTTACTGCGACGCGCGTCGCGTTTTTCCCACTCGGGTCCAGCTTGAAAACCAAGATTGTGCTGTGCGGCTGCCCGACCGCGGGCCGCGCCATATGCACTACATTCTCGAGCCGCTCCAGTTCGATGGTTCCATCGACGCTCAGGTCCGGACGTGCTCCCTGCGGCAGCGCACCTTCCAACGTGACGTCCACAGTTACCGTGCCCTCCTTAACAGCAGGATCGATTCGCGCCACGCGTCCCGCGATCACACCGTTGCGCGTATCGATCGCAGCCTTCTGACCCAGCAGCACGTCTTTAGCCTGCGTTTCGGGAATCTTAAGCTCGGCCTTCAGCCGCTCCGGCTGCGCGACTTTTGCGAGAACTGCGCCGGCCGCCACGTTTTGTCCAATCTCCACTGTCAGTTGCTGCAGCACGCCGCCATCGCCGGCTCGCACATGCAACGACGCCACCTGCTGCCGCTTCAATTGCCCCAGTGCACACAGTTTTTCCACTTGGGCCTTTTGCACGGCCAACTGCGCCGCAACTGACTCCGCCCCGATCGTCAGACGCTGCTTCTCGATCTTGTAACGGTTAGCAAGTTCCTCCACAGTGTTAATCGAAAGTCGCAGACTGACGCTCGCCAGCAATCCATGTTTGGCCAGTTCCCGATCTGCCTCCGCCTTGAGTTGCGCCTGGTGGTACTCGCACTCAACGCGCGCCACACCTGCCTGCTGGTTGAGTTGCTCGCTCTGCAGCCGAACCTTTAGATCCGCATACTGCGCTTCCGCGGCTTTCACCTGGTACTCGGCATCCACAGCGGCCACTTCAAGTTCGGGGTTTCGCAACACGACCAGGACCGTGCCGCGCTGTACGAGCGCACCTGGTCTCGCCAGGATCTTTTCCACTCGTCCTTCGGCCGGTGCGGGTATCCATAGCACCTCTTCGGGTACCAGCGTGCCTATCCCGCGCACTTCGCGCAGCATCGGACCTTGCTTCACCGTGTCTGTCCACACTGTGGAGCGCTCGACCGACTGTGCCGCCGGCTTCAGTTTCGATAGGCCCAAAGCAACCAGGGGAATTGTTGTTAGAGTGCCTGCGAGAATGAAAACCCGCCGCATCCATCTGTTTTCGAGTTGCGTCCTGCCGTTGAATGTCCATAAGTTTCGTGACTGACACAATGCACGTCCCATGCCAGGATTTTCAGCGCGGTTGCGGGCGAATTGAGGTTTTTCAGCGTTGCAGGTGTCCGGTATTGGGATCCGAGTGTCCGAATCCGGACACCCACCCACGGGCACAACTATGGAAAATGAGTATGATGGCGCTGGAAGCCAACGTGCAAGCTCGAAACAGCGAACCGAAAGGAAGGAATACATTGCGAACGCTTTTTCAGGATTTGCACTACGGGCTGCGGATGCTGCGCAGGAGCCCGGGATTCACGGCGGTCGCCGTATTGACGTTGGCCTTGGGCATTGCCGTCAACACCACCGTCTTCAGTTGGATTGACGCCATACTACTTCGCCCGCTTCCGGGCGCCGCCGCCGGCGAACAACTGGTAGCGATTGAAACGCTGGCTCCCAACGGCAACAAGGTGGGCACCGCCTACCGCGACTTTCGCGATTATCGCGACAACCTGAAACAGGTCTCGGGTACGTTCGCATCATTGATGAATGCCTTCAATGTCGGCGGCGAGGATCACGCGGAACGCATCTGGGGCGAATTCGTATCCGGCAACTTCTTTGAGGTGCTCGGAGTAAAGCCATTTCGCGGACGCGTCTTTCTGCCGGAAGAGTATGGCGATACAAAGTCGGGCTACCCCGTCGCAGTCATCAGCCACCGTCTTTGGCTCAAGCAATACCAGTCGGATCCGAACATCCTGGGCAAGACAATTCGTCTGAACCGTCACGATCTGACAATCGTCGGCATCGCCCCGCCGGAGTTCTGCGGTTCGGTTACCGGCGTCGCTCTCGAACTCTGGGTGCCGCTGGTGATGGCGCAGCAACTGAACGGCCAAGGCGACTGGCTGCTCAATGAGCGCTGGGCGCGGCACACCAACATGATCGCCCGGTTGAAGCCTGGAGTCTCTGTCGAGCAGGCGCGGGCGGAAGCGGCAGCGCTTGCAGGCCGAATGTCTCAGGCGTACCCTAAGACCAATACCCGTTTCAGCGCCACCGTAGTTCCACTCTGGAAAGCCCAGTCGGGCGCTCAATCTCTGCTCCTCGCGCCGCTTCAAATCCTGATGGCTGTGTGTTTCGTGCTGCTCCTGATCGTGGGGGCAAACGTTGCCAATCTGCAACTGGCCCGCACGACAGCCCGGCAGAAGGAATTCGCTATCCGCCTGGGCCTCGGCGCTGCACCGGGACGGATCGCACGGCAAATGCTCACCGAATCCCTGCTGCTGGCCGCGCTGGGAACGCTTATCGGCCTGCCGCTCTCGTTTTGGATGGTGGACGCTCTGGCCTTCCTGGTGCCTCCTGTTGGCGTGCCCTTCTGGCTCGATATCCAGCTCAACCGAAACATCCTCGTTTTTACAATCGTGATCTGTGCGGCCACTGCGCTCGTCTCAGGCCTCGTGCCTGCCCTGCACGCGATTCGCTCGAACCTGAATGAAAACCTCAAGGAGGGTGGGCGCAGCGCGACCTCCGGCTCCGGCATGCACCGGCTGCGTAGCCTGCTGGTCGTATCCGAAGTCGCACTTGCACTCGTGGCCCTGGCCGGCACTGGACTCTTCGCCAGAAGCTTCCAGAACGCAAGGACCATACCACTCGGCTTCGACACAAAAAACGTTCTGCTTGCGCAGGTGTATGTGGCGACGTTCTGCCGCACTCCAGCGCAGCGCGAACAGTTCTGTCTGCGCCTGAGCGACCGGCTCAAGTCCGTGCCCGGCATCAACGGCGTCAGCTACGGCAACAACATACCACTCTCGTTCGGCGGCAGCCCGGTGACGGGTATCCGCGTTGACGGGTATGTGCCGGCGAAAGGCGAGGACATGCGCAGTTCCACCTGTTTCGTTGCGCCCGGCTACTTCGAAGTAATGCGCATCCCGCTGCTTGATGGACGCGACTTCACGGAGCAGGACGACAACAAGTCGCGTCCGGTGATGATCGTCAACGAGGCCTTCGTGCGGCGTTACTTTGCCGGTCAGAATCCGATTGGCCGCAAGGTTCGTGTGTACGGAAAAGACGTCACGGTGGTCGGGCTCGTCAAGGACACCAAGGTGGAAAAGCCCAACGAACCGCTGCGTCCCTATTTCTATACGCCATTCCGCCAGCAACAGGGCGACGAGTTCTGGATTGCATTCTTCATACGCACCGCCGGGCCGCCCAGCCAGGCGATCGGCACTGTCCGCCGCGAGGCCAGCGCTATAGATCCCGGGGCTGGCACATTCATGGGCGTGCCGCTTGAGGACTCTATAACAGCGGCGCTCTTCCCGCAGAAGGTTGCAGCCAGCATGTTGAGCGTGATCGGTGCCATTTGTCTGCTGCTGGCAGGCATCGGACTTTACAGCGTCATGGCCTACTCGGTAAGTCAGCGCGTCCACGAACTTGGCATTCGCATGGCGCTCGGCGCGCAACCTCGGGACGTGTTCGGTATGGTCGTCCGGCAAGGCATGCTGCTCACCCTGGTTGGTCTTGTGGTTGGCGCAGCCACGGCCCTGGCCGGCGCCCGCGTTATCGCCAACATGCTCATCCACGTGAGCGCGAACGATCCAGTCATCTTCGCAGGAGCAGCACTCTTTCTCGGATTGATTGCTCTGCTGGCGAGCTACCTCCCCGCTCGTCGCGCCACCAAGGTTGATCCCATGGTGGCACTCAGGTGCCAGTAATTTCTTAAGGGCGAGCTGCGAGTTGCGTTTTCAGGGATTCTGCACGACCGCGAATGAAGGCGTCGAGACCAGGAATCGAGGTTCCGTTAGGATTTGCGCCGCCCGCACCCCCGAGCCCTCCGGCGCCTCCGGCTGGACCACCCGAGAGTTGCTGATCTTTTGCCAGCGCATCTTCGAACTGCTGGAGCGTGATCAACTTCTGGTCGTCTTTTTCGACCCACGGACGAATCATGTCGCGCAGAACTCGCGTCCGCGTCAGCAACTGCTCGGGACGGAACACTTCCTGCACAAGATAGCGATAAATGTCGGTGTAGCGCTGCTTGTATTTCGGGATCTCCCACAAGCGCGTCGCCATCGGGCGCACATTCGAAGTCGCACCCCCCGTGCCGCCGACTCCACCGGGTCCGCCAGGTTGACCACCAGGAGGGACCCCACCCGGAGGCACTCCGCCGCCCGGGGGGACTCCTCCGCCACCAGGAAGGCCGCCTTGTGTCTGCATGGCGGCGGTCCATTCGATTGGAAGTGCTTTCATCTGATACGTGGTCATCCCCATGCCCAGCGCTCCGAACGCCAGGCTCGGATCCCACAGTATCCAGACAAATTTGTTGTCCGACGGACGATGATACAGATAGTAATTCTGGCTTAGACTACCCGCGTAGCTGTCGAAGTTGGCCGTCAGGTTGTCCATGGCCAGCGCGCAAAGCACACTATCGATATCGAGAATTCTTTCTAACTTCGCAGGCAGCTCTGCAATTGGTGTCCTGTTCAGGACCGCAATAAGCTCCATGAGATCAGACCAGTCGTCGGCAGTTTCGTTGTTCTTCTTTTCAAACATCGCCTTGTATGGAGCAACGGTGTCTCCCTTGTCTTCCATGTTTGCGCCGATCTGCGCCTTGTAGAGGTTTCCAGTACTGTCATTCTTGCCAAACCACAGTTCCTGAAAGTCGGTGTTGACAATCTCGCCAAGAAAATACAAGCCCCAGTATTTTCCGTTGATATAGAGCGCCGCATAATTCGATCGGGGACTCCACAATCCGGCTGAGTTGGCCATATCGAAATAGACCTTTTCGCGAACCATGCTTGGGTCATTCCAGCCGTTGCTTAAATTGAAAGACGCCATGCTCTCAATCTTTTGGCCCTTCACGAACTCATTCAATTTAATGCGAAACGGCTTTTTCTTCGTGCTTGCGCCATTGTAGGAACTGTTGCCCTTGAAGCGTACACCGACCCGATCGAACTTCCACTGCGCCCACTCAATCGACGCTTCGATATACGGAACATCGTCCTCGTTTTCGGAATAATTCTTCGTGAGCTGTTCCCAGAAGTCCGGCTGTGAAAACTTCAAACGGATCTCGTGTACTTCGTCCCGGTAAAATGCCGAGTGTCCCGGAGGATTTTGTGCAAGCGCCGTAACGGCCAGCAGTGTGAAAATTAAGAATAGTTTTCGCATCTCAGATCCATTGACGCGTATTTGAGCCTTCAGAGTCAGCAATTGGTCGAGTCTTTTAACGAATCTTTACACTGTCCAACCTTTGCCAATACGTGTTACGATTCCATACCTTATGCCTACACCAAGTTCCCAAAGGGCTACGGGACCTGGCCAGACTCAAAAGCTGCCGGACGGTTCCACGCTGCTTTTCAACTTCGACATCGATAGCGCTGTGTTGAAACCTGAGCACATCGCATTTCTGCAACAGAACGTCTTGACTGCGGCCAACGCCAACCCTGGGGGATTGCGTGTGGTCCTTGGGGGTTCGGCGGACCGGCTCGGCGACGCCGGGCATAACGTTGCACTTTCCAATCGGCGCATCGACGCAGTGGTCAATTTCCTTAAACAGCGACTACCCCGCTATCCGTGGGATTTCAAGGGCTTCGGCGAGGGTGTGGGCGAAGACACCGCCAAGCGTGCCGGGGACGAGGACGGCACCCGCGATGATTTGTTCCGGTCCGTCATCATCGAAGTGTTGAAGCCTGGGCAGCCGATTCCTCCCAAGCCCAACATCCCAAAAGTCTTCCCAAAGAAACCTAACGAAGTCCCGCGAGCGCTTCCTCGTCCGAATCCAAGCTCCTGCTTGACTGAGCAGGAGTGCCCGGCAAACCAGAGTTTCACTATTCAACTGCTTGTCGGCGGAACTGGTGGAGAGGTCATCGAGGCGGCTTTCTTTACATTTCTCATTAAGGATCCTAAGAACGGGGTTCAGTGTCTTTATTCGCTCACCGGAGGAGGCCTCGGGACGCCCGGGCTTCCCGTCAACCTGTCCCTAATCGGAACGCCCGCAGCTTTCAACACAAGCAAGCCTACGAAAGTCACGGCATTTGGTCCCATCGGAGGAATCAGTGCATTGACGGTTCCGCTCAACCCGGCATTGCCGCCGGTCACTTTCTTTTCCGTGCTCGACTTCACGTTTCACGCGCCGGGCGGCACCATCCCATCGGGAAACGTGTTCATTCCAAAATTTGATACAGGCCCGGTCAACATCCCGGGCGCGGGAATCCACGGCGGCCGATTCAAGGCGCACAGTGTCTGTCGCGGGGGGCCTGGAGCCGACAAATCGTAAAACTACAAATAACCGGATTTGGGCGAAGCTCTAGAGTCGCATGGTAAATTTAGAGTTTCCCCCATGAATCCCGGTAATCCTTCCACTGCAGGCGAAAAATTCGAGCGTCTCGTCGAAATAATGGCCAAGCTGCGTGCTCCCGACGGCTGTCCTTGGGATCTCAAGCAAACCTTCGACTCCATCAAGCCGTACCTTCTGGAAGAGACCTATGAGGTGCTCGATTCGATCGACGCGCGCGACTGGCCGGCGCTTGCCGACGAACTCGGCGACCTCATGTTGCAAGCCGTCTTCTTTGCGCAGATGGCCTCCGAAGAAGGCAAATTCAAAATTGAGGATTCGCTCGACGCTATCAATCAGAAGCTCGTGCGCCGGCATCCGCATATCTTCGCGGAAGGTGACGCCAAGACGCCAGAAGAAGTAAAAATTCGTTGGGACGAAATCAAGGACGAAGAGAAGCGTGCCGCGGGCAAGCCGAAGCAAGGCCTGCTCGACAGCATTTCACGCTCGCAGCCTGCCGCCGTCGAAGCGCAGCACCTCACTAACAAAGCCTCGACGGTCGGCTTCGACTGGGAAACTCCGGAACAGGTTATCGAGAAGCTGCACGAAGAACTCGACGAAATCGCGGACGCGCGCAAAAATGGTTCGCAGGAAGAGCTCGAGGGCGAAGTCGGCGATTTGTTGTTCGTAGTAGTGAACCTCGCGCGCTTTCTAAAGGTGGATGCCGAGCAGGCCCTGCGCAAGACCAACGCCAAGTTCCGCCAGCGTTTCGCACAAGTAGAACAAGGGGTCGCGGCGAGCGGGAAGAGTATGCAAGAGGCCACGCTCGATGAGATGGAGGCGCATTGGCAGCAAGCAAAGCGAAAGCCATGATCGAGATTCGCTCACTCACTAGCATCGACGAGTACGTCGAAGCCGTCGCGCTTCAAAAACAGATCTGGGGTTTCGAGGATATCGAACTTTTGCCCGCACGACTGTTCGTCGTTGCCTCAAAAATAGGCGGCCAGACTTTCGGAGGCTTCGACGGTAAGCGCATGATCGCCTTCGGTCTCGCGATTCCCGGTCTGAAACCGGCCGGCCAGTATTATCTGCACAGCCACATGCTGGGCGTGCTGCCGGAGTACCGTAATTACGGCGTGGGCCGCATGATCAAGCTCAGCCAGCGACAGGATGCAGTCGCGCGCGGTATCGAACTGGTCGAGTGGACCTTTGACCCGCTCGAAATCAAAAACGCCTATTTCAATATCGAGCGTCTGGGCGCAATCGTGCGGCGTTATGTGCTCAATCAGTACGGCACTACGACGAGCAAGCTGCACGGCGGGTTGCCGACGGATCGTTGTATCGCAGAATGGTGGGTTACCCATCCGCGCGTGAATGCGCTGCTCGATGCAGGCACGCCGCTGCCGCATCCGTCCATTGCAGCGCGTATCTGCGTGCCCAATGACATTGATGAAATTCGCGCAAATGAACCACAGCGTGCTCGCGAAATCCAACGCGGCGTGAGCGCACAGTTCATCGAGTGTTTCGATCGGGGCCTTGCCGTTATCGGATTCGAGCGCAGTGAAACCGCAGGAACGTACCTTTTAGGACCATGGCAATCAAAGTAGAAAAAATCATTCTGCGGCAAGTTCGCATGCCGCTCGTGCACTTCTTCGAAACCAGCTTCGGCCGCACCTACGAACGCAACATGATTCTGGTGGAAGTCGTCGGAGACGGCATCTCCGGATGGGGCGAAGTCACCTGCGGCGAAAACCCTTTCTACAACGAAGAGTGGACCGAGGCTGCCTGGCGTATCGTTCGTGATTACGCAGCGCCGCGCATTGTTGGAAGAACTCTGGATAGCGCCGAGGACGTTGCGCCTTTGACCGCCCACATTCGCGGACATCTTATGGCACGCGGCGGTCTGGAAGCAGCGGTCTGGGATCTACAGGCACGCCTCAATGGCAATCCGCTCTGGAAAGAGATTGGCGGAGGCGCACGCAAAGAAATACCCTGCGGCGTTTCGATAGGTATCCAGGATAGCGTTGGCCAACTGCTCACGAAAATCGAGACCGAGTTAGCGGCAGGCTATCAACGCATCAAGATCAAAATCAAACCGGGCTGGGATATCGACGTGGTTCGAGAAGTGCGCCGCGCGTTTCCGTCCATACGACTGATGGCAGATGCGAATTCCGCATACACGCTGGCCGACATTGATCATTTGCGCAAGCTGGATGAGTTCTACCTGATGATGATTGAACAACCGCTCGCCCACGACGACATCATCGATCATGCGCAACTGCAGGCCAAGCTTGAGACCCCCATCTGCCTCGATGAATGCATTCGTTCCGCGCATCATGCGGAACAGGCGATCCAGATGCGCGCTTGCCGCATCATCAATATCAAACTCGGCCGCGTCGGCGGATTCCGTGAGGCGAGGCGCGTACACGATTTTGCGCAGGCGGCCGGTGTGCCGGTGTGGTGCGGCGGTATGCTCGAAGCCGGCATCGGACGCGCGCACAACGTCGCACTCGCAACCCTACCGAATTTCACGCTTCCGGGCGATGTTTCCGCCAGCAAGCGTTACTGGGCACGCGACATCGTGATTCCGCCGGTGGAAACCACCACAAACGGAACGATTGTTGCACGCGAGGAACCGGGTTTAGGCTACGAGCTTGATCTCGATTTCATCAGCCAAGTTGCAGTGCGGGAAGAGAGCGTCGGTTGAAGGACAGCGGTACACACCGGCCGACGAATACCAGACTCTACTCACTCATCTCCGTGATGGTTGTGCTCTGGTCGATGAACTTTATCGTCGCCAAATTTGCGCTTCGTGAATTTCCACCGATCCTGCTGAGTTGCGTTCGCACGAGTTTCGCCGCGCTGTTCATCCTGCCGATCTATCTGTGGAACGCACGGACGAAGAAGGACACCTGGACCCGAGATGATCTGCCGGTCCTGATTTTTCTCGGCGTTTTCGGCGTGGCCATGAACCAGATCTTCTTCGTTTCCGGCATGAGCCGGACCAGCGTGGGACATTCTGCGTTGATGATCGGGATCACTCCCGTGATCGTGCTGCTGATCGCCGCGGCAATGCGCCAGGAACGTATCACCGGGAAGAAGGTGTTCGGCATGCTGCTCGCGTTAGGCGGCGTTGCGGTGCTGAATTTCTCCCCTGCGAAAAGCGCCGGAGCTACTACGCTCGGTGACATGCTGGTGCTGCTGGCCTGCATAACGTTTGCGCTGTTTACCGTTGTCGGCAAGCGCGTTAGCAAACGCCACGACAGCATAACGGTGAACACGTTCGCATATCTCGGTGGAGCAATCGCACTTTTGCCGCTCACGTACTATTTCGGGCACGATTTCAACTTCGCCGCACTCAGCACTTCGGCATGGACCGCCGTGATTTACATGGCGGCATTCCCTTCCGTGCTCTGTTACCTGATCTACTATTACGCGCTGCGCTACATTCCGGCGTCGCGCATTTCGGCTTTCTCCTACGTACAACCGCTGCTCGCAACAGTGATGGCCGTTCCGCTTCTGGGCGAACACATCACCAGTTCGCTGGCGCTGGGCGGCGCCTTTATCCTGGCCGGCGTCTATCTCACGGAGCGAGTCTGATGTCGGGATTCGTCAAACTCCTTCGCGAAAATCGAAACTACCGCGCCGCGTGGGTAGGCCAGGTAGTGAGCGAAGTCGGCGATCACTTTAACAACATCGCGGTTTTCAGCCTGGCCATGCGCAGTTCCCACTCCGGCCTCGTGGTCACAGGCGTGATGCTCGCACGCGCCATACCAGCCATTCTCACCGGACCTTTCGCTGGAGTTGTGTTGGACCGCTTCGATCGCAAGCGCATCATGATCGCCAGCGACCTGCTGCGCGCCGTCGTGGCACTCGGCTTCATCCTCACGCTCAGCCGTAGCGACACATGGCTACTCTACGCCCTCAGTGGCCTGCTGATGTTCGCATCGCCCTTCTTCAGCGCGGGCCGCAGTTCCATACTCCCGACAATCGCGAACAAGGAAGAACTTCATACAGCCAATTCGCTGACGCAAACCACCCAGTGGAGCACCCTCACCCTGGGCGCATTTCTCGGCGGCCTCAGCGTTGCGCATTTCGGTTACGAATGGGCCTTCGTGTTCAACGCGCTTTCGTTCGGTTTTTCGGCGTGGTCCATCTCGCGCCTGAAATCGCCTAAAGGACACTTCCGCGCAGAGCGCAATCTCACCGTGGGAGACCGGGGTGTGCGCCCATGGCATGAGTACACCGAGGGACTCAAGTACATGCGCTCGTTCCCGCTGATTCTCGGGCTCGGTCTGATCAACGTCGGGTGGGCTACTGGCGGCGGCGCGGCACAGGTACTCTTCCCTCTATTCGGCGAGTTGGTCTTCAATCGTGGACCTGCTGGCACCGGAACCATCTGGGGCTTTGCCGGAGTAGGACTACTGATTGGCGGGGTCATCGGGCACTGGCTCGGACGCCGGCTCAGCTTCGAGGCGTACAAGCGCACCGTTGTCGTTTGCTATATCATTCACGGCGGAGCGTACGTGATCTTCAGTCTGGTGCCAATGTTCTGGCAAGCCTTAATCTTCATCGCACTTTCGCGCGCTGCCATAGGTGTGAGCTCTGTCCTTAACTTTTCACAACTGTTGCGGCATGTCTCCGACGAGTATCGCGGACGTGTTTTTTCGACCATCGAATCGATGACATGGGGCACGATGATGTTGTCTATGATGGGAGCAGGTGTCGCCTCGCAGGCCTTGAGCATTCGCAGCATTGGCGTGGCGTCCGGTTTGCTGAGTTCCACAACTGCATTTTTCTGGGGCTGGGCGACCGTCACGGGCAGGCTTCCGGAGCCTGCACGCGTAGCCGTGGATCCGGACGATATCGAAGTTCAGAGCAGCGCGAAGGTTTAACGTGCCACTCACAGGCAAAACCGTTCTGGTCACCGGAGCTGCAAAGCGCATCGGCCGCGGCATTGCACTACGTCTCGCACACGAAGGCGCGCGCGTGCTCATACACTACAATTCCTCCGAAGCCGAGGCACGCCGCACTGCAGAGGAATGCAACAACGCACCACTGTTCCGCGCCAATCTCGAAAGCGTCGCTGAGATCGAGCTCATGTTTCACGAAATCCACGAGCAGTGTGGCCGCCTCGATGGTCTCGTCAACAACGCCGCACGCTTCACTCGTTTCGACCCGCTAAATGTCACCGAGGCCGATTGGGATTTCATTCACAACGTGAATCTGAAAGCGACATTCTTCTGCTGCCAGCAAGGCGCGAAGCTGATGAAACAGACCGGCCGAGGTCGCATCGTGAATATCAGTTCATTGGGCGGAATTCGGCCCTGGGCGGAACACGCACACTACTGCGCATCCAAGGCTGGCGTCATCATGCTGACCAAGGCACTGGCCAAAGCGTTCGCTCCCGACATCACAGTGAACTCAGTCGCGCCCGGCGTGATTCCGTTCAACGAAGAGCTCGATGAGAGCGCAGCAGCAATGGTGCGCGCCACTCCCGCCAAACGTCCCGGCACCGCTGATGAGATTGCTGAAGCCGTGCTCTACTTCCTGAACGCTACGAACTTCATTACGGGCCAATTGATTGCCGTCAACGGCGGCCTCAGTTTGCGATAGCACTCTCCCTGCACTGCTGCCAGATATTGATGTTTTTTCGTTAATCTGCACTTTAGTAACTTGTGCGCGCACTATTGCATCTATAATGCAGAGACTGAAGTTCCCTGGCGTCCAAAGCGACGCAAGCATCTGGGAGAGAGAGGAGCATATGAACACGATAGGCGAACGCAAGTTCATCGAAATTTCCGGTGAGCGCACGCATGAATTGCCACCGTTGTTGGTACAGTCCACTCACAAACTGCGCGATCTGAGAAACGTCGTCGAGATGGCGGAGAAAATCGTTGAAGGCGAGGACATGATCGCCGATCTCCCGCCTGCGCCCGGTGCGGATCTAAGTCTCGATACCGAGCGCCGTCGCATGGATCTGGCGATTAACCTCGTCGAACAATACGTTGGCTTCGTGGATCACTGGCAATGGGGCGATTCAATTGTCGAGTGGATTCGTCAATGCGAAATCACATTCGACACACGCTTGGAACTCCGCAACCTGATGCGCAGTGACCTGTGGCCGCACGCCGGTCGCAGCAGCTTCGTGACACTGCTCGCGGATAAATCGGTGCACCCTTCCGGAGTCACATTGGAAGAAGCCGTGGGCCTGCGCCTCACATTTCGGCAACCGCCCCCAATCGGCTGCTTCTCAGATCAGTTCCTGTTGCTGCTGAATGCTTCAGTGGCACGTACTGCGTACACGACATGGGCCAGCATGAACCCGGCGCCCATATCCAGCTTCCCGCCCGAGCGCTTTAAGTTCGACGTCGTGAACATGTAACAGCGAACGCGTAAGTTTGCCCGGCGCATTTGCTACGATTGTCTCGATATGAGAATAGCGTTGCTCGGGCTGGGCTTTATGGGTAGCACCCATCTTAAGGCCCTCCAAAACATTCCTGATGCGCAGATCGTGGCGGTTGCCAGTGACGATCCGGTCAAGTTAACCGGAGACCTGACTACAGTGCATGGCAATCTCGGCGTCGATACTGCCCTCAAGTACGACTTTTCCAATTACCGAAAGTACGCCGATTGGGCAGAGGTCATGAACGACCCTGATGTCGAAGCCGTCGATCTGTGCCTGCCTACACATATGCACGCACCCGCGGCGCTGGCTGCATTGCGCGCCGGCAAGCACGTGCTGATCGAAAAGCCGATGGGGCTGAATGGCGAAGAGACGGATGCCATCATGGCCGAGGCGGAGAAATCCGACAGGATCGTCATGACCGCGCAAGTGCTGCGCTTCTTCCCTGCTTACGTGGCGTTGGCTGACGTTGTAAAAACGGGATTGCTTGGCAGCGTCCGCACCGCTCTTTTCCGCCGTCGTTGTGCGGCGCCGGTTTGGAGCACCTGGTTAGCGGAGCCCAAGTTAAGCGGCGGTGGCGTTTTCGATTTGCTGATTCATGACGTCGATCAATGCCTTTATTTATTTGGCATGCCCGAGTCGATTTCCGCCGCGGGCTATGTCGATCTGAAGATGGGCATCGACGTCATCAACGCCGAATTTCATTATCCCGACATCCCTTCGGTTTCGATCATGGGAGGCTGGCATCATCCCAAAGCGTATCCATTTTCCATGGAATACACGGTGGTCTGTGATGGCGGAACTGTGGATTACAACTCCGCCGGACGTGCGCCCACGCTCTTCGGCGCAAACAGCGTGGAGAGCTTGCTGGGCGTGCGTGAGCGCGACGCGTATGAAGCGGAAATCGCGTACTTCGTGGAATGCTGCGTGCAAAATAAGCGTCCGACGCTTTGCCCGCCTGAGGAATCCGCCGCTGCCGTCAAATTGGCTCGGCTCATGTTGGACGCAAGAGAACGAAAGGGAGAACACATTAAATGCAACCTCTAGCCGAATTGGAAGTGGGCGTGATGTTTTGGGCCGGACGCAATCCGATGCAGACGCTGCGTGAAGTGAAAAGCCTGGGCGTTCGCGCAGGACAGTTGGGTGTACCCGGAGACCTCACTCTCGATGGCGCCGCGCCGGCCTGGAAAGCGGGTCTGGAAGCGGAAGGGTTCACGCTCGTCACAGTTTTCTGCGCGTACAACGGAGAAGACTACGCCGACATCCCCACTGTGCAGCGCACTGTCGGCTTCATCCCGCCGGCCACGCGTACGGAGCGTGAACAGCGCACGATCGAAGTCAGCGACTTCGGTGCGGCGCTCGGCGTCAAATCAGTCGCCTGCCACATCGGCTTTGTCCCGGAAGACACCAGCGATCCGGATTACATCGCGGTGCGTGAGATGGTTCGGCGCATCTGCGACCATGCCGCAGGCAATGGCCAGACGTTCGCGCTCGAAACCGGCCAGGAACCCGCAGCGGGTGCTGCTCGAATTCTTGAAGGACTGCGCGCGCGCCAATCTCAAGATCAACTTCGACCCCGCCAATATGATTCTTTACGGCAGCGGCGATCCCATCGAAGCGGTGGGCCTGCTTGCTCCGGAAGTCGTCAGCGTTCACGCCAAGGATGGCAACTGGCCGCCCAAGGACAAGCCCGGCGCACTCGGCGAAGAGAAACCACTGGGACAAGGCGCGGTCGGCATGGAGCGCTTCATTGCGAAGCTGAAAGCGATCGGCTACAAGGGCACGCTCAACATCGAGCGTGAGGGGCAATCGCCCGAGCAGTGGAACAACGATGTCAGGTCAGCCGTTGCACTGCTGCAGAAACTGAAGGCGAGTTAAACGTGGGAGGCAGCGGACTCTGCCGGCCCAACCGTACCCGCATCGAGAAACTCGGAGTCAAGCCCGGCATGCGCATCGCGCTGCTCGGCAGCTTCGACGATGCGGTGCTGGCAGAGATCCGCGCTCTCACGGAAGATGTTGGCGTCGGGCGGGCGAAGAAGGAATCGAAGATGATTCTGCTACTCGCCGATAGTGTTAAGGAACTGTTGCGACTGACTCCGCTGCAATCATCGATTACGCGTGACGGGGCAATCTGGGTGATTTATCGCAAGGGGCAAAGGGAATTCGGGCAGTCCCACGTGATGGCCGCAGCCAAGCAGCACGGGCTAGTGGATATCAAAATAATGAGTTTTTCCGAGACGCACACCGGGCTCAAATTAGTGATCCCGGTGGCGCATCGGTAAAGCAGCCTAAACCTTCTCAGGCACAACAAACGGAGCGCGATAATTCCTCTTCAGGTATTTATCTGCTTCGGGATCGCCAACAAATCTTTCCTTCGTGGGATCGAAATTCAGCGTGCGTCCTGTGCGGAATGAAATGTTCCCCAGGTGTGCGAGCGCGCTCGACAGATGAGCGCTTTCGACCGGCCCGTTCTGATCGGAAGTTTTGCGGCTACGCACGGCCTTGATGAAGTTCGCGAAGTGATTCCCACCCGCATTGCGCGCCGGACCTTTCTCGCGCTTCTGGCCGAGGAAGATTTCGTAGCTAGAATAGCCCTTCACAACCAGGAAGCCCTTGGAGCCATAGAAGATGTTGCCGACACCCGCGCCGGCTTCATCATTCGTGCACCAGTTGCGAACTTCGAACTGGATCATTTTCTTCTCCGCCGGATAGTGATACAGCGAAGTCTGGGTTTCCGGCGTTTCCTTATCATCATCGAACAGGAACTTGTCGCCGAACGAAGTGATGCGCGTAGGCAGCCCGACGTCGAGTCCCCACATGCACATGTCGGTCTCGTGAATGCCCTGGTTGCCGACGTCGCCATTGCCCCATTCCCAATGCCAGTGCCAGTTGTAATGCACGAAGCGCTTGGAAAACGGCGTGTCCTTCGCCGGACCCTGCCACAGGTTGTAATCGAGATAACTCGGCACAGGCTCCGGACTCTTCTTGCCGATCGAGGGCCTCCACCGATAGACCAACCCGCGAGCCATATAGACGTCGCCGATTGTGCCCTTACGCAAATGATCGACAGCTTCCTGAATCGCTTCCGAACTGCGCAGCTGAACACCGTGCTGCACGATGCGGTTATATTTGTACGCCGCTTCGACAAGCTTGCGGCCTTCCCAAATGCTGTGCGCGCCGGGCTTTTCGACATAGACGTCTTTGCCGGCCTGGCAGGCCCAGATGGCTGCGAGAGCGTGCCAGTGATTCGGCATCGCGATGCTGACCGCATCGATGTCTTTGCGTTCGAAAACCTTGCGCAGGTCTCTTTCGGTTTCGACCTTGCGGCTGTAGCGTGCTTCAAATTGCTGCGCGCGTTGAGCGAGAACCTGGCTGTCAGGGTCACAAAGCACGGCGACTTCCGCATCCGCGAGTCCCTGAAATCCCGCAATGTGATCTTTTCCGCGTCCGTTTACGCCTAAAACTGCAATTCTTATCTTGTCTGACGCAGGCTTGGCCGAGACCATCTTGGTCAAGGTCGCAGCGCCGGCGCTCATTATGAATGTTCTTCGACTATCCATGCAGATGGCTCTCCGAGCGAGATTCTATCACAGCCGCGCGGACGCTATCCTGAAGACATGCGATGGACTCGTTTCTTAATTGGGATGCTTTTATTGGCCGGCATGCTTGCAGCGGAATCCGCTGGTGGCCTCAGTTGGACCGTTCCGGCAGGCTGGAAGGCACAGGGCCAGAAGCCCATGCGCGCCGCGACCTATTCCGTTCCGGCGGGCAAGGGCGACTCCGAACCCGGCGAGTGTGCCGTTTTCTACTTCGGCCCCGGACAAGGCGGAGCAGTTGACGCCAATATCAAACGCTGGATTGGGCAATTCAAGCAACCCGACAACAAACCCTCCGATCAGCGCGCCAAAACCGGCAAGCGCACCGTCAATGGACTGCAGGTGACCACCATCGACTTGTCCGGCACCTACGTGCAATCAATGGGACCCTCCGCGCCAATGGCTCCGGTAAACAAGCCGAATTACCGGTTGCTAGGCGCAATTGTCGAAGGCCCGCAAGGTCCGGTCTTTTTCAAGTTCACCGGCCCCGTGAAAGCCGTGGCCGCCAGCGAAGCGACCTTCAACACGCTCGTCCAATCCGTCAAGCGGCAGTAGCCCCGGATCAGTTTGCTTTCCACGCCTGGTAGTACAGCGCGGCGTTGTCGACAAAGCCACCATGGCGCGGTTGCCAGCCGAGCATGCGCACGGCCTTGGTTGAATCGATGTGCTGGCTGTAGACCAGGCACTCCGCCATAGGACCTACGCTTTGCAGGGCTTGCGGCAGTGCGAGCGGTTGAACTTTACCGTCCGCGCCTGCGGCACGGCTTGCGGCTTCGGCACACTCCCGAACAGTGAAGCGGCTGCGGTCGGTCGCGTTGAAGACTTCCCCGCCCCAAGGGGATTCGGCCGCGCGTACGTAGAGGTCCGCGAGATCTTCGACGTGTATCATGGCCCACCGCGCTGCACCATCCCCCACGAATTGAGCCGCGCCGGACTTTTCAGCGGAATCGAACCAGGCACCTGTAAGGCCGCCCGCACCACCATAGACACAGCCGGGCCGCACGATAATAGTCCTCTGATTCACACTGTTCGCGGCAATCAATCTGGATTCCAACTCCGCGCGCGGATGGAGAAAATGCGCCGGTTTCAAAGGCGAAGATTCGTCGACAATTCCGTTACCCGTGTCGCCATAAATCCAAACACCGCTAGTGTATATGATGAGCCTGGAACCTGCACTCAGTAGCGCGTCCAGCGTGCTGTTGTCGAGTTGCGTCATCTCGGCCGTGTACTCGACCGCGCAGTGTATTGACGCCTCGCAGCGCCTGACTGCTTTTAGAAACGTCCCGGGTTCCTGCATCGTCCCCAAAACGGGGATTACTTCCGCACGACGCAATTCACGTGCTTTCTGTTCACTGCGCACCAGTCCATACACCTCATGGCCGGCACGCGCCAGCGCGACAACTACAGCCTTGCCGATGTAGCCTGTCGCCCCTGTGACAAAAATTCGCATAGTTCCTCCGCTGCCTCTATTTTGTGATACTGCAAGCATGAAGTTCTACCTAAAACCCACTTGAACGTCATGCCGCAACGCGAGGAGTTTCCTACGCGATAAAGGTGTCAAGACAGAAGAGATCGATCTGAGCAAAGGCTTGAGCGAAGCTGAGCTCGATGCGCTGATCGGGAATCGGGACTATAAACAATTCCTGAACACACGCAACGAGCTCTATCGTGAAAGAAACATGAAGGAAAACCCACCCTCACGCGAAGAGGCAATTGCATTGATGGCGGAAAACCCAAACCTGATCAAACGCCCAATCCTGGTCAAAGGCGACGAGATCGTATTAGGCTACGATCCCGAAGCAATGCAAAGACTTTTTTAAACCAGAGAACCGAATAACCAAGAAACCAGACAACCGTTTCTCAGGGGCCTAACCCTTGAGAAACTGCTTGATCGAGCGCATTGCCTGTTTGGTGCGGTGCTGATTTTCGATCAGCGCGAAACGTACGTAGCCCTCGCCCATCGGTCCGAAACCGATGCCCGGTGACACGGCTACGAGCGCCTTCTCCAGCAGCAGGGATGAGAATTCGAGCGAGCTCATGTGTGCGTACTGCGGGAGGAATTTTGGCCCAGATAAACATCGTGCCCTGGGGCGGCTCGATGGGCCAACCGGCGCGGCACAAGCCCTCCACCACTTCATCGCGGCGCTTCTTATAATTCGCGCAAATTTTTTCGGTGTCTTCCTCGCACTCGCGTAGCGCAATGATCGATGCAATCTGGATTGGTTGGAAAATCCCGTAATCAAGATAACTTTTGATCCGCGCCAAACCGGCAATCATTTTCTTATTGCCAAGGCAGAACCCGACGCGCCAACCGGCCATGTTGTAGCTCTTTGACATCGAGAAGATCTCGACGGCGTGGTCCTTCGCGCCTTCCACCTGCAGAATACTTGGCGCGCGATAGCCATCGAAACACAGATCGGCGTACGCGAAATCATGCACGACCATCGTGCCGTGCGCGGCCGCCAACCGGATGATCTCTTTCATGTAGTTGAGATCGACGCAGAGCGTTGTCGGGTTGTGCGGGAACGAAATCAGGAGCATCTTCGGCGGCGTCTTGCCGCTCTTGTACAGATCCTCCAGGCCGTTCAAAAACGCGTCCGGAGTCGGCATCGGAATCATGATCGGCTGGCCTTCAGCCATCGCGACTCCATACTGATGGATTGGGTACGCAGGATTCGGCGAAACTACCGGATCGCCGGGGCCAATTGTCGCAAACAACAAATGCGCCAGCGCGTCCTTCGCGCCGATCGTCACAATCGCTTCGGATTCAGGATCGAGGTCCACATCGTACTTGCGCTTGTAGCGCTTCACAATCTCCATGCGGAGATTCGGAATTCCGCGCGACATCGAATAGCGGTGGTTCTTTTGATTGCGGGCCGCTTCGATCAGCTTGTTTACAATGGGCCGGGGCGTCGCGCCATCCGGATTGCCCATCCCGAGATCCACCACATCCTTTTGTGCTGCCCGCAGTTTTGCCTTCATCTCGTTCACGACAGCGAACACATAAGGGGGCAGTTTCTGGATGCGATAAAACTCAGAGTTTGGAGAAGACATGCATTCCATTGTAATTGTTCGGGAACGCTGCCTGCATTTGTTAAACTGAATCTTGACTCCTCCGATTGTTGCTCCACCGTTAACGCGCGTGTCCGCCGTGAGGTTTATGAACACTGTCCCGCTCGTATGGGGCATGTTGCATGGCCGGCAGCAGCGGCTCTTCGACATTTGCTTCGAAACCCCGGCTCAGTGCGCGGACTCCATTGCTAAAGGCGAGGCGGACATCGGAATTGTGCCGGTTGTGGAAGTGCAGCGGCAGGGGCTCGATATCGTGCCCGGAGTTGGAATCGCGTGTCACTCCGCTGTGCGCAGCATTCTGCTGATTTCGAAAGTGGATCCCGAGCGCATCCGCACGCTTGTAACCGACTCCAATTCGCGAACTTCGGTGATTCTCTCACGCATTATCCTGGCGGAAAAATTCGGCGTCGAACCAGAATTGATTTCGATGGCTCCGAATCTGACCGCAATGCTCGAAGTGGCCGACGCAGCGCTGATCATTGGCGATGCCGCGTTGCGCATCGATCTCAAAGCGCTTCCCTATCGTGTCTGGGACCTGGGCGAAGAGTGGACGAAGATGACAGGCCTGCCAATGGTGTTCGCCGTCTGGGCTGGCCACAACGTACGCAATGTCTATGCGCTGTCGCACTCTCTGACTGATTCCTTGCGGCATGGTTTGAAGCATCTGGAAGAAATTGTCGAGCAGCAGGCGCGTGTGTGCGAGTTGCCCGAGGCGTTCGTTCGTGACTATTTCAGGCACAACATTGCCTACGAAATCGGCGCGCGTGAAATCGAGGGAATGGAGGCGTTCCTCAAGCTGGCGGCCCCGTTTGATAACCTGAAAACAGCTGGAACAAAACCATGATTACCCGTCAGGAAGCGATTTCTCTGTTCGCGGACCCGGATCTGCTCGGCATCGGCATGGCCGCTGATGCGCTGCGTCGCAAACTGCACCCGGAAGGTATCGCCAGCTACATCATCGATCGCAACATCAACTACACGAATTTCTGCACGGAGTATTGCAGTTTCTGCGCGTTCTACCGGCCGATGGGTCACGCGGAAGGCTACATTCAACCCAAGGAAGTGATCTTCCAGAAGATCCAGGAAACGCTCGATCTGGGCGGCACGGGCGTGCTCATGCAGGGCGGCTTGCATCCGGACCTGAAAATCGAGTGGTATGAGGATTTGCTGCGCTCCATCAAGCAGCGCTATCGCATTCACCTGCATTGCTTCTCGGCTCCCGAAATCACGAACATCGCGGAAGTAAGCGGTATCAGCGTGCGCGACACAATCGCCCGCTTGATGGACGCCGGCCTGGATTCGATTCCCGGGGCGGGCGCGGAGATTCTCGACGATGATGTGCGGCACCGTATCAGCCGGCTGAAGTGCTGTTCGAAAGAGTGGATCGATTGCCACTTGACGGCGCACTCGCTTGGCATGCGGACCACCGCAACCATGATGTTCGGTTGCGGCGAAACAATTGAGCAGCGCGTGAATCATCTGGAGGCGCTGCGGCGCATTCAGGAAGAGACAGGTGGATTCACGGCTTTTATTCCGTGGACATTCCAGCATGAGAATACTTCGCTCGGGCGCTTCGTGAAAGAAGAAGCCACTGCAATCGAGTATTTGAAAACGCTGGCGATCTCCCGACTGTATCTCGACAACATTCTCAACGTGCAATCTTCGTGGGTCACGCAGGGACTGAAAACCTGCCAGGTCGGTCTGCGCTTCGGCGGGAACGACATCGGCAGCATCATGATCGAAGAAAACGTAGTCTCCGCTGCCGGCGCCCACCACAGCGCTACGGAAGAAGAACTACGCCGCATCATCCGGGACGCCGGCTTCATTCCCAAACAGCGCGACACACTCTATCGCACGTACTTTCTAAACTAGCCTGAGCTTATCTTAGGTGGCCTGCTCTGAGCACAGCAGGTCTCCGATCTCCGCCATGATCTGGTTCGGTCCGAATGGTTTTCTAAGAATCCGCCAACCCGGATCCAACAAGACGCCTCCTACGCCGCTGATGAGCAGGATTTCCATATTCGGTCGTTGGGCCTGAAGAGCTCTCGCCAGTTCGGGTCCGCTTATGTTGGGCATATGGAGGTCTGAGATCAGCAGGTGAATGGCGCCATCGTGCTTTTCGGCTAGTTTCAGCGCTGAGTTCCCAGTCGAGGCAGCCAGGACTATGAAGCCTTGGCCACTCCAGTTCAGTATCTCTGTTACCACCCCGAGCAATAGTTTGCTGTCACTCACGATCAACACAGTCTGCCCGCCCTGAACATCGCTCATTCGTACACCATGTCTTTCTTTGGGAATGGCCGCTGGGGGGCGCGACTCGGTCCTAGATGAAGAGGTAATCGATAGTATAAACCTACTTTCGGGTTCTTTGGAAGAGTATTCCCCTCCATTCAGCGGAAAATTTTCGACCGCTACAGCACCGGATGGAGAAAGTGAGAGAATCGGAGGATCTATGAAGCGACGCCAGTTGTTCCAGATCGCGGCCAGTGCGGCAGTGCCTGCGGTCCGGATGCGAGCGGCTACTGTTCAAGAACCGGTTCGCGACCTCCCCGTGGTGGAAGAGGACGATGTGATTGTGTGCGGGGGTGGACCGGCGGGTGCTACTGCGGCCATTGCAGCGGCACGGTTGGGCGCACGCACGCGACTGCTCGAATCCGCGGGTTGCATTGGCGGAGTGTGGACGGCCGGGTTGATGACCGAGTTGTCCGATGCCCGCAATAAACAAGGCATTGTCACCGAGATTCTGACCGACCTGCGCAAGCTTGGCGGGTTGAACGGCGGCACATTCGATCCTGAGGTTATGAAGTTTGTTCTGGACCGTAAATGCCTCGAGGCCGGCGTACGCGTTCGGCTCCACACCATGGTGGTCGGTGCGGTCAAGGACTCCGCCGGCCGGCTCACTCACGCCATCACCGAATCCAAGAACGGCCGCGAAGCCTGGGCCGCCAAGTGCTTTGTCGATGCCTCTGGAGATGGTGACCTGGCGGCGCGCGCCGGTTGCGGTTTCGACTTCGGTCACCCCCAGACTAAGGAGTTCCAGCCTTTCTCGCTCCGCTGCATTGTGGCTGGATACGTCGACGCCAGCGGCCCCATCTTCACCGAACACGGCAAGCAGCCCTCGCCACTCTGGGAGGAGATTCGGAGAGGTGGAGTCGAGGCATCCTACACTAAATCGAACTTCTTTGTAATCCGCCCGGGCGTGGCCGGTCTGATGGCGAATCACCAGTACGGTTTTTCACCCCTCGACGCTGAGCAGGTGACCCGGGCCACCATGCAGGCTCGTGCCGAACTGAACAGGATTGTTGCGTCACTGCGAAACCTGGGAGGTAACTGGAAGGATCTGTGGCTCACCGGTACCGGCGCGATGATCGGCATGAGGGAGAGCCGACGGATTCACGGGCTCTACACCGTTACGGTGGAGGATGCCGTACGCGGCGCCCGCTTCGACGATGCAGTGTGCCGGGCCACCTACTCCATCGATATCCACTCCACTAACCCGAAGGCGGGCAAGGGTATCCAGAATCACGGCTATCGCGGCAAGCCGTTCGACATTCCGCTCCGCTGCCTGATTGCCAAAGACGTAACGGCGCTGCTAATGGCGGGGCGGTGCATAAGCGGCGACCACTATGCGCATGGCAGCTACCGGATCACCGGCAACGCGTCCGCCACCGGCGAGGCCGCTGGCCGCACAGCCGCGGTCGCAGCACTCAGCCAGCGCCTGCCGAGCCAAGTGCGATTTAGCGAACTTAAACTGGCGCCCAACCCCGCTTGACGAGGGCCGGGGAGGTCGCTCAATGTCCCAACTTGTGCAGGATATGATCCGCAGCCTTCACGCCCCGATACTGCGCCTCTTCGAAGATCGACAATCCGCTCAGATCAGAGTTTGCGTACACCAGCCGTCCACTCGGGCGTGCCAAACGCGTGCGCTCTTCAGAAAAGATAAACCCTGGCGTGGGGCGGATCATCGCGTGACCCATTCGCATGATGTCGATGTGTGAGACACAGGCACGGATATCGGGATGCGCGCGCGAGACATCGTTGAGCACCTGTTCTTTCCAGTAGTTCCAATCGTTCTCCAGTAGCACCCGCCGATTATTCACCGGAGTGCCGCGCGAGAGCGCCCAGTAATATGTCCAGACGGTGCGTTCCTGGCGTCTGCGTAGCGACTGATGTGTGGCTACGACGTAACCAAGCGACGGCGACCCATAGATGACGTTGTCCCAGGCTGGTTCGAGGTCGCGCTGAACGGGCATGCGGTCGAGCGTGAGGTTAGCTGTGAACCACGGCGAATACTCGAAGCCCTTAACTACTGGCGCGGGTTCGACAATCCACGGCGCGAGGAATGTGGGTGCGGCGAAAATCACCGCGTTTGCGATGTACTCGACCAGTGGAGTACTCACTCGAAAGCGCGTGCCGTCCTGGCGAATGCGGTACACGATCGAATCGGTACGGACATAGCGCCCGAGCTTTTTCAGCAACCGATGAATAATCCATCCATTGCCTTCGGGCCACGTCATGGGCCCTTTCTCCTCGGGTTCCCGTGAAGCAAAGTAATGAATACCGGCCCACGCGGAGGTGTCCGCTGCGGACGATCCGTAATCATCACGGCACGAGTAATCGATGTACCAGTTCAAGTACGTTGACGTCAGGCCCTGCTGGCGCATCCACTCCTGCATCGAAATGCGATCGAGCGGCGAGGGTTTCGCTCCTGTTTCCATTGGGATGCTGAACTGATGTGAGCCGCGGATTTCACCTATCCGTTCCGCAAACCGTTTGTACTGCTCGTGGTCGGTGCGCGATGCTGCGACTTCCGGCTCCAAGCCTTCCTGCCAGCGCCCGTGTATGTAGAGCCGTTCCTGCGGAGTGTGGCAGAGATGCAGTTCATCCCACTGCCCATCTCGATGTACGCCGAGTTCGTCGAAGAGTTCTCGGACCAGCGGGGCGGAATTCTTGCCTGGCACAGGCACGTAGTGCGCGGCCCACGGATACGCGGAAACCTCGTTCTGTCCGGAACGCGAATTTCCGCCAGCCTCAGGTGCCATTTCAAGCAGGACGAAATCGCGGAAGCCTTTCTTATCGAGACGCCACGCGGCGCTCAGACCGGCTACACCCCCACCTACGATCGCAACCGATACTTTCTCAGTACGCTGCGGTTTCGCAAAGCACGTTCCGCGATGTCGCAGTTCATGCCCGAATTTCTGGTCTTCGTTGACGAACCCGCCGCCAATTGGACGGTCGGTCTTGGGCGAAAGTCCAACGAGTGCCGCAGACAGGAACTGACGTCGGGAAGCGCTCAATGGGCGATATTTCTCCACTCGTGATCGTAGTAGCGGACCAGCACCTGATCGTTCAGGCGATTCGGCTCTGCTTCAACAGGGAGCATGTCATTCGGGAAGGTGAATAACTGCGCGATGTTTTGCGCCGAGAGAAAACGCAAGCCTTGCGGCAAGGTGCGCGGCACTTCGTAAGAGCGATTGCCGGCGAGCACAAAACCCCATTCGCCAAAGGACGGCACGTAAACGTGATACGGGAATGTTTTCAGTCCGGTCTGTTTCAGCGTCTCAACGATGCACCAGAATGACTGGCGCGCGAACAGTGGCGAGGTGCTTTGCACCACCAGCATGGCACTCGCGCTGAGATGCTTCGAGAGCAACCGGTAGAACGCTGTCGTGTAAAGCTTGCCCAAAGAATAGTTGGTGGGATCTGGAAAATCAATCACAACGAAGTCGAACATCTCGTCGTTTTTCTGTAGCCAAACGAAGGCGTCGTCGTTAATCACGCGGACCTTGCCCGAACTCAGCGACCCTCCGTTCAAAGTTTTCAGATATGGGTGCGTGGCGAACAAACCGGTCATTTCCGGATCCAGATCTACCAACGTGATGTTCTCGACATTCGGGTACTTCAAAATTTCACGGACTGCGAGTCCGTCGCCGCCACCAAGCACGAGAACACGCCGCGCAACGCCGACGGATGATAATCCGGGGTGCACGAGCGCCTCATGATAGCGGTATTCGTCGCGTGAGCTGAACTGCAGGTGCGAACTGAGGAACAGCCGCACATCGTCCTTCCAGCGCGTCAGCACGATGCGCTGGTAGCGCGTATTGCGGGAAAAGATGACCTCGTCAGCGTAAAGTTGATTGTCAGCCGTCGCAGAGATTTTTTCGGCAATCACCATACCGGTGCCGAGCGCCGCAAGCACGAGCACACTTGCGATGCGCAGACTTACGCGCTTCTTAATCTGATCGGCGAACAGGTACGTGGTCCAGAGTGCAACCGCGGCATTTACAATTCCGAAAAGAATTGCGGAGCGCACCATTCCAAGCTTGGGAACCAGCAGCAACGGAAAGAGCAGCGAAGCGCCGAGCGCACCCAGGTAATCGAATGTGAGCACGTGCGCCACCAGGTCGCGGAATTCGTAGCGCTCTTTCAAAATTCGCATCAGCAACGGAATCTCGAGTCCGACAAGAATTCCTATGATGGCGACGATCAGATACAACAGAAAACGGAAGCTGTCGGTGTAGGCGAAGCCGACAAAAAGCAGTGAGGAAGAGAAACCGCCGAGCAGGCCAACCAGTAACTCGATCGTGACGAAGCGTCCGATTAATCCCTTTTCAATGAAGCGCGAAAGCCAGCTACCAATGCCCATCGCAAACAAATAGCTGCCAATTACAGTAGAAAACTGCAGCACACTGTCGCCGAGCAAATAGCTGGCAATCGTGCCCGCAATCAGCTCATAAATGAGCCCGCAGGCAGCAATCAGAAATACGGAGATAAAAAGGACAACAGACATCGATGGTTATACGGTTCTCTGGTTACTCGGTTAAATGGTTCTTGGTTTCGTGACTTATAACCAGATAACCAAAGAACCAGACAACCTTTTAGTGCACTGATGCGGCGATGATCATTCCGATTCCGATTGACATCGCCCCGACCAGAATCGCGAGTGCGACGTTTCTCTCTTCGACGATTTCCTTCCAGAGATCATAAGGCGTCATCTTGTCGAGCAGCATGAATGAGCCAATGAAGATGAGGATGCCTAGCAGCGCGAAAACGAGCGCGTTGATCAGAAAACCTACGTGAAATTCAGCCATCTATTTTCCTCCAGAGTAGCGGTGGTAGCCCAGATACGACGATCTGTAAGCACCCGGATTGTCGCGGACGCTCTTAGGTACGCCTTTTACTTCGTTTACTCTATTCAGGCTCCAGCCGCGATATTCGGCAATGCCGACGATCGACAAGAGCATCAACCCGAAACTCATATAGAACGGATTGCGAATCATCCTGCGTAATCACTTTCCTGCCAGCGTCTGGCCTCGAATCCCTTGCCGCCGAACGATTTCAAGACCGGGGGGATCAGCAGCAGCAGAGCTGCAATCCAAAAGAACATGTTAGTCGGAACGTCGCGCCGAACCTGAATGCTGTAACTCACATTACCGGGCGGTGGATTGCTGGTATCGGTCAGATCCACTTCAGGTTCTACGCGCAGATAGTAGCGCCCCGAGGGTACGGACGGTATCACGACCACATCGCCGGACTTCCCTTCGCTCCAACTTCCGTCGCTATCTCTGCCGGTATAGTAGCTGACCTCACGCCCAAAGTCGTACGCCTGACCGGTGCCTTCGTTGATCAGCGCAAGATTGAAATAGGCAGAGTTGTTCGAGATGTCAGTTCGCAACTCAACTTCGACATTCGATGTGCGTCCTTTCAGCTCGAATGGTTCGGTAACGAAGGATGCTTCTGTTTTTAAGCCAGGTGCGAACGAGTAACGCTGATTAAGCACCAGGTCATTGCGCGAAAAAACCGAGAACGCAAGCATCATCATAAATAGAATGATGTTCAAGATCAGCCAGGTACCCCACGCCGAATTGCTTTTCGCACTTTTTGGCGCCGGCTGGTTCGCGTACACGCCCTTCGGTTGGGGCGGCGCTCCCTTGATTCCGAAGGCCTGATAGATCAGTGTGCCTTCTGTGTACTCGCTGAGGGACCACGTGACTTCGTCGCCCGTGACCTCAGAGGAGAGCATTCGGGGCGGCCCGATGTAATCCTGCACCGTCGCTTGTTCGCCTACACGCACCTGCCACGGAAACTCGCCCATGACATACGTGGTTTGGGCCACGGCAGTCTGAAAATGCTTGTACGTTCCGCCCAGCAGCTTCATCGCCGGGCGTCCACCGGAACTGGTGGCTTCCGGGAGCATCTGCAGCGTCTTCACAAAATTCCAGTGCCCCTGATATTGCGTGATGTAGCGAAAGCCCTTGTAGGGATTGAAGAGTAGGTACTCTTCCCACTCGTAGGGGGTACCGTTCGACCACAATCTGCCGCACCTGGAACCCGATCACTTCCCAGGTGTCGCCGAAAAGTTTGCCGCGCGACCCAAGCGGGATCAGCGGCAGATGGCGCTCACGCTCCTGGAATCTCTGGATAATGCGCAGTTCGGGAGTGGATGCGTCCAGGATGCTTAGACAACTGATACAAACCACGTTGAGCGTGGCCGCGTAACCGCGAATCTGAACGCCGCTTCCACAGTTCGGGCAGCTGAGCGATTTGACCTGGGGTGAGGGAGCGGGCATCAGTGGCGTCTGGCCTTCGGATTGATTATACGCAATTGACTGAATAATGTTTCAACCAAACCACACCTACCAGCCTTCAATCTCGCGCAGGTTCTTCAATTTCAATGACTCGAATTCGACCGACTCTCCCAGGAACAGCAGCGGCGGCTCCTCACTGTAGTCGATCGTGCCGAAGCGGGCGTCGTGTGTTCGCAGGTCCGCAAAGAGCACGTCAGATTTGTCCCAATACTCAAACGGCAACTCGCCTTGCACTCCGGCATAGTGCGCGCGTGTGACACTGGTAACGATGTAGTTGGACCCGTTCCAATTGAATCCCGCACCTCGCCCAATCTTGTCTGCTGTGGGCAGAGCACTCGGCGCGGAGGTGTGAAACGAAACGGCGTATTCGAGTTGCGCATCGGACAGCCAGCCGCTGGCGCCATCGTTGAACACGCAGTGCCATTCATTCCAGCGACCCTGCTCGTACTGATACAAAATGCGCCCGACCACCTGAAACGACCTGGTCTTGTAAATTCCTTCGGTCAGGATCTGTATCGGCGATACTTCCGGGGGCAAATCCGCAACCTTACCCACTTTCTCCAGATCGACATCGCGCCTGACCAGAATCGAGCGACAGAATTCGCATGTGGTCTGAACGGCGCTCGACCAGAGAAATTTCACGGGTGCACCGCAATTCGGGCAGTTCGCTGTGGGCTGGCTCATGCTTGCTCTCGATAGTGCCGGTCCAACCGGCGTATGTTGACGGTGTGCGCTCCGAACTCTCGCTTGAGGTACGCACTGAAATCCCAATCCTCACGGGGACGGCAGCAGAACAGATTCAGGCACAGGGATCCGTACTCCGGAAACGTGTGGCAGGCCAGGTGTGACTCGGCCAGCAGGTGGACTCCGGTGACCCCGCCTGCGCCTGGGAACTTGTGCCAATGGGCGTCGCCGACGGGGTGCAGTTCGAGATCATCACGCAATTGCGCAAAAAGAATTTCGACGGCTGCAATGGACTGAAGCGCTTCGGGCTTGCACCCGAGCGCTTCTACGATCCATTCACATCCCAACGCTTCTGGAGGCTGGTTCACTGTTGAGCCGCACCGCATTCCGGACAGAACTTCGCCCGTTTCGCGATGGACTTCCCGCAATCAAGACAGAACTTTGTCTCGCCCGCAGGCGCCGGATTCCCCGCAGGTGCAACCGGAGGCGCCGCGCCTCCGCCACCTTGCGGCGGAGCAGGCGGAGGCGGTCCACCCTGCGCCGGTTCAGGTCGAGACGGCGGGTTCATGGCATTCATCATCTGCTGTGCCATGACCATGCCGGCACCAAGTCCAGCGCCGATCCCCGCAGCGCCGCCGCCTTCATTGGCAGCCGCAATCGGCATAGAATTCGCAACCTGGAACTGTGTATAACGGCCCATGTCGCCGATCATGTTCATGCCGATGCGCGAATCGAGCAGCTTCTGCAGCTCTTCCGGCAGCGACAGGTTCTCGACCACGAAGGTGTCGAGCATCAGACCGAGATCAGCGAACGAAGGCCGCAGGAATTCCGCGATCTTTGCGCCCAGTTCAATCTGGTTCGCGGCCATGTCGAGGAACGGCACCTGGCTTTCGGCGAAGGTATCGCTCATCCGGCCGATAATCGTATTACGCAGCTGTCCTTCGATTTCGGGGACCGTGTACACTTCCCGCGTTCCACTGATCTTCGAGTGGAAGTTCTTCGGATCGCTGACATGCCAGGAGTAGATGCCGAAAGCCCGTAAGCGGACCGCGCCGAAATCCTTGTCACGAATCGTGATCGGCTGAGCGGTTCCCCAGCGCTGATTGACCTGCATGCGTGTAGAGAAGAAGTACACGTCCGATTTGAACGGGGATTGAAACAGCTTGTCCCAATTCATCAGGTTGGTGAGCAGCGGCAGGGTCTGCGTGTTCAGGGTGTACAGCCCCGGGCCAAACACATCGGCCACGCGCCCTTCATTGACGAAAGCGGCCATCTGCGATTCGCGGACAGTCAGTTTTGCGCCGTTCTGAATTTCCATGTCCTGCATCGGGAAGCGGTAAGCGAGCAGACCGTCTTCGGGTTCAGTCCAGTGGATTACATCTATGAACTGCTTTTTCAGGAAATCTTTGAGTGCCATGGGTCCTCGGAATGATTATACGCAGCCTGAAAGAAAAAGTTCCCACAACCGGAATCGGGTTCCTTTTGCAGTGACAATTTTTTTGACGCTTTGCCTGGAAAAGTCTATACTCTTCCCATCTGGTTCGGAACAGGGGTATATGCTAACAAATACAAAACTAATCTCAACTCTCGCGGTGATTTTCTTGTGCACCGTGATCTTCGCGCAGTCCAACACTGGGTCGTTATCCGGGGTGGTTACGGACCCAAACAGTGCTATCGTGCCCGGCGCTAAGGTCCTGGTAAGACACGATAACACCGGAGTCGAATCTGAAACGACAGCTTCAGAGCTTGGTAGTTACAGTTTCCCTGCCTTGCCGGTTGGGCCGTACACGGTTGTAGTGGCACATCCCGGTTTTAAGAAACTTACGCGAACTGGCCTGGTGATCGCCATCGCCACGCGTTCCTCACTGGAATTGGCGCTTGAGGTTGGTGACGTACAACAGTCCGTCCAGGTCACCGGCGAGGCGCCTCTACTGAATGCGGCCAGCAGCGACATGGGCACGTCCTTCCAACCAAAATTCATGACGGACGCGCCTTTGTTCGTTAGTGGTGGCTTCCGCAACCCTGAAAATTTTATCTCGTTCATGCCCGGCGTCAACGGTGGCGCGCAGGAGTCGAGTATCAATGGCGGCTCCCGCCGCAGCAAGGAAGTCCTGATCGACGGCGCGAGTCACACCAACCCGGAAAGCGGCGGTGTGTCGTTCGCGAGCAATGGGGGCGTCGGTTCGGTCGAGATGTTCGGAGAATTCAAGCTTCTCACCAGCAATTTCTCCGCGGAGTATGGCAGGTCCGGTGGCGGCATTGAAGTATTCGTCACCAGGTCCGGTTCGAATGGATTCCACGGCAATGCCTTCGATTTCCTCCGCAACGATAAGCTCGATGCTGCCGGTTGGGCGGTGAATCAACGGCGTCCGTTCTTAGGCAAATCGAAAATTCGTCAGAACGAGTACGGATTGTCCGCAGGCGGTCCGGTCTTGATTCCAAAGGCGTACAACGGTCGCAACCGCACCTTCTGGTTCTTCACCTGGAACAGTTATCGCCAGAACAATTCCTCCGGCACCGGAGTTGGCTCGGTTGCCACGCAACTCATGAAGCAGGGTGACTTCACCGAACTGGGAAGCAAACTCATTTACGATCCCGCAAGCACACAGACCGTCGATGGCGTACTTGTCCGCACGCCATTCGCCGGCAATCGAATTCCCGTGGGACGTTTCAGTTCGGTATCGAAGAACATGCTTGGGTTGATTCCAGATCCGACTGGCCCCGGCATCTCCAGCAACTATTCGACGAGCAGCCTCGCGACAGTGGATAAGAATGTCTATAGCATCAAGGGCGATCATGCTTTTTCAGAGCGCAACCGCCTCAGCGGTTTTTATAGCTGGCAGCGCCTCTCGTCTGTTAGCCAGTCCGGCCTTCCAGGGCCGCTCGCCACTGGCAATGAGAATATCGACAAGCCGGACACTACGCGCGTCAATCACGACCTGGTGCTGCGTCCGAATCTCATCAATCACGTGACCTTCGGCCTAAGCCGCTACCAGGCGCTCTTCTACCAGTTGGAGGCACAGCGGGCAGACTGGCCTACGAAACTGGGACTTAAAGGAGTCGCTACGGGCGATTCCAGTTCCTTCCCGATCGTCAACTTCGGCGATGGCCTGACCAAGTTCGGCAATGAGCCGAAAACGCGCGGCGCTCAACAGAACTGGACCTGGACAGTCGGCGATGCGCTCACCTGGATTCACGGCCGCCACGAGTTCAAGTTCGGTTTCGAGTACCGCAAAGGACGCACCTTCCAGGTGCCGCTCGACGAATCTTATAGCCAGGGTATGTTTGCGTTTGCGAATTTCCAGACGGCCGCCCCCGGAGCGCTTCGCGCCACCACCGGCTACTCCTTCGCGAGTTTCCTGCTTGGCGGTCCGGATAATTCCCGCCGCGATTACTACACCACTGGTGTAAACAACGTCTTCGGATACCGCGCCGCATTCGTGAACGACAACTTCAAGGTCAGTTCCAGGATGACGCTGAACCTCGGTGTACGGTATGAGGTCTTCATTCCGCGCACCGACAACAACCTGACGCTCTCTACGTTTGATCCAGAGCTTCCCAACCCGGGAGCCGACGGCCTAAAAGGTGCTCTCTCTTTTGCAGGCGAGGGGCCGGGCCGTAATGGAAAGAAACGCTTCGGCGATATCTATTACAACAACTTCGGCCCGCGCATCGGCGTGGCCTACCAGCTTTCCAACAAGACCGTCCTGCGCGGCGGCTATGGCATGTACTTTTCAGGAGCCAATGGCAACACCGGCGGCGGATGCTTCCCGTGCGGTTGGGGTATGGGTGCATCGCCGACTCCGACTTCACCTGATGGCCTCACGCCCGTCTTCAATTGGGACGGAGGCTTCCAGGCGCCGGCCGGATTCAAGCCGCCGCCCATTCTCGATCCAGCTTATGCGAACGGTCAAACCGTCCTGGTCGTGAGCAAAGAAGACGGACTCGCCGGCCGCATCCAGAACTGGTCTTTCAATATTCAGCACACGTTGCCGAAGAACTTCCTGATCGACCTCGCCTATCTCGGCAGCAAGAGCACGCGGCTGAACAACTATGTGCCTTATAACCAGGTCAACCCGAAGTACCTCAGTCTCGGTCCGCTGCTGTCGAGAAGCATCACGGATCCGGCCGTTGTGGCCCAGGGATTCACCAAGCCGTACTCGACATTTACCGGCACGCTGGCACAGGCTCTCCGACCGTATCCCCAGTACAACAACATCATCCACACCTACCTCGGCAAAGGCGCAGGTAGCTATGAAGCATTCCAGGCCAAAGTGGAGAAGCGCTATAGCAACATGTCGATCCTGTTCGGCTACACCCTTTCCAAGACGATGGCCATCAACGGCGCTTACACGCAGACAGGCAACGGAGTGGCGCCACAGAACCAGTACGACACAGAGTCGGAAAAGGCACTGGCGCTTCACGACGTGCCCCACGTCATAAATGCGATCTACACCTACGATCTGCCATTCGGCCGCGGAAAGCGCTTTCTGAGCAATAGTGGCAACGTTCTCACGCGCGTAGTTGGCGGCTGGACAATCGCTGGAATTCACAATTACCGCTCTGGCACTCTGCTGTCGATCGCTCCGGCAAACACTCTCGGCGCGGGAGTTCTCTTCACACCCGCGTTACGAGCGAATCTGACCGGCTCCGCAATCCGCACCGGCGTCACGCGCACCAACCTCGATCCGGGAAACCCGGATGTCCGCTGGTTCAATCGCGATGCCTTCTCGATTCCCGGCCAGTATCAGTTCGGTAACGCCGGGGCCTACCTCAATGAACTCCGGGCGCCGATGTTTCTGACCGAGAACCTTTCACTCATCAAGCGGATGTTGATTCACGAATCGATGAACCTTGAGTTCAGGGCTGATGTTTCGAACCTCCTCAATCGGACTTGCTTTGGTGGCATCAACGTTTCACTGACCGATCCGAACTTCGGCCGGCCGACAGCCGTGCAGAATGGTCCGCGGATTATCCAGATGGGGCTTAAGTTCAACTTCTGATATGGAGCGACCTGTCAAGCCCTACGAGGTCTGACAGTGTGTTTTTCGAATCCGGCCGACTTTCCTCCGCAAGGAGGGAAGTCGGCCCTTTCTTTTTGAGCTTTGCCCAAGCAGACCGTGAAGTGTTCCCGCCGGAGCCGCCCGTCGCACAATACCGTAGTCGGAACGGCGCGGAGCGGGCAAGGGCGCGTCTGGCGCGGCGAAGTGGACCCTTGCCCGCGAGCACCGTTCTGGCACCCCTGCGCATCTTTGACGGGCGGCGTAGCGGGAACACGTTCCTGCTGGTGAGCCCTGAGCATTTCTGGACAGCAGGGCCGATGACAGTCCAGGGAACTGGCGCGACGATTGATCACTCTGATATTCGCGGGTCGGAACCGCATGGCCATGATCCGTCGGGAGCTGCCTCGGACTAAGCGCGCGGGTTGGGGCCCGAGCCCGTTCCGCATAGAAGATGGGGAGGGTTCTCCTTCTCGTGTACCCCACGCTGTCATCGGCGCTGCTGTCCAGCAAAACATCGAATGCTCTTCCTTAGGCTGCTTTCGCTAACTTCTGTTGTTTCTCGGCTTCCACGGCAATGGCCCAAATGAAGCCGAGCAGTTCACGTCCGAGCGCAGTCACAATCTGATTCTTGTTCTTGCCGCGGTTGGAAAAACTCTTGTAGCGCTTATGCAAGCGATGCTGCGCCTTCCAGGCGATCTGCTTGACTTCATCGCTGAGCGCGAGGGATTTCTGTCTTCTGAGTAGAAACCCGGACACATTCGGTCGATGCTGGTAGGCCCACGCCGCTTCGACCAGCACCCTCCTGAGATGGGCATTGCCAGTTTTTGTAATCGAACCCCGTTGAATGCGATTGCCGCTGGAGTGCTCAGATGCCACCAGGCCGCTATAGCCCATCAGTTGCCGTGGGCTTTCGAAACGCGAGAGTGAACCAAGTTCGGAGACGATCGTGGCTGCCGTCGTCTGGGCCACTCCGCGCAGTGCCTGTAAAGCTTCGACGACCACACGGATTTCGGCAGGCGCCTGCTGGACCGCCTCATCAATGGCTTTGTCGAGTCTGAGAATACGCGCAGCCACATGATCCACTTCCTCCAGGTAGTCGGCAAGCGTAACCTCGAGTGCGGGTTGGTCGAAGTGAACGCGAGTCCTGATCCAGTCCAGATACTGTTTGGTCCAGGCCTTCAGCCCTTCCGGGCGGCGTCCGTGGCGCAGAAGAAACTTGCCCAGCCGGTGTCGTGCCTTGAGCTGATCCTTCTTCGCAGCCTCGCGAGCGCGTACCAAGTCTCGTAGCGCCTCATGAGCGTCGTCCGGAACCCAAACGGCTGTAAGTTCTCCAGCGCGGTAACAGCGAGCCAGTTTCTCCGCATCGCGGCGGTCTGTCTTTACTCGATCGCCGGCTTTGCTCGGCACCAGACTCGGGGCGATCACTTCACAGCAGACACCGAGTTGCGTGAGCTGCCAGTAGAGAACGTACCCGCTAGGCCCTGCTTCATAGCACGCCTTGAGCTGCCCGGCCGGGCCCAGCTTCGCAATCAGTTTGCGAATCGATTCCAGCCGATTCGGAATGACCCCGTGCGAACGAACTTCTCCGCCCGGTTCGGCCACCGCCACTGCGATGGTGTCGGCGTGGACATCCAAGCCAAGAAAGCGTATTTTGGACATTGCGACCAACTCCTTTCGTATGCGGCTCTGCGCCGCGGGTTCCTATTCGCAGCGTAACCCGCGCTACTGCGAATCGGTAGTTGGTCGCTCCATAGTGACTAATGAAAGCGCCGTTCTCTCCAATCGCGCGGCCGTCGTTCGCCTCGGCCGCGCGATTGTTCTCTTTGCTGGTTGTCATTGCGCTATCTCTGCACTGTCAGTCCACCTTATATACCTGCGCCACTTTCACAAAGGAATACGTCGTTGGGGCCAAACTCCCGCCGAGTGGTCTTTTTCGAAGGACAGCTGGCGGACAGTGGCAGCATGTCGGTTTTAGCCACCCTTTCTTATTTGGTTTGGACTTTGACGCGGTCGATTCATCTACCCTTTACCTCGCGGCGGGCAACGGTCTGATCCGCACGTCAGCACGTGGCGAGAAATGGACGATCCTGACGGGCAGCGACATCACGGAACTTCGCGACGTGTCGCTGGACCGCGATTCACCCGGTACCATCTACTTCGCCCACAGCGCAGGGATTCGCGCAACGCGCGACGGCGGCAGGACGTGGCGGGAGCTCAGCGCAGGCTTGCACCGCAAATACACCGAGACCATTCACGTCGCCCCGAAACAGCCCGGAATCCTGATTGCCGGCACAGAAGAGGGCATCTTCCGCACTGAAGATGCCGGCAAGTCCTGGCGCATCGTCGGTGCGGCAGGCCTTCAGATTCTGCGTGTCGAGCTGTCTCCACACGATTCCTGTTTCTGGCTGGCAACGACTCAGCAAGGCAGTTTGTTCGCGTCAAACGATTGTGGGCGTACATTCGAAAGCAACGGGGCACTCGGCTTGGGCCGTAACCTCTACGACATCTCCTTCGACCCCACGAATCCTAACCGGATCGCCGTCGCAGGATGGGGTCCGGGTGTCGCTGTTTCGATCGACAAGGGCAAGACGTGGCAGACCCGCAATTACGGACTTCCCCGCCCCGAAGTCACGAGCGTCGCTTTTGATCCCGACAAAGCGGGACACCTGTTCGCAGCGGTTCACGTGGAGGCTGTCTTCGAATCCGAGGACAGCGGCGTCACATGGACCCGCGCTGGACTCGAAGGCAGTCACGTCACTCGCCTGCGCTTCGTTCCGGGGGCGCGCCAAAAATGAGCGCTAGAATTCTGCTCCTGTTTGCGGCGTCATTGTCTGCGTTAAGCGCGGACACTCCGCCTTTTGAAAAGCGTGTTCGCTCAGTCATAGACCTTTATGCGCACCCGAAAGGAACGGGAGAGCCCGGCTATGCAACAATTGCGGCACGTCTCTGGCTGCGTGAAGACCCAGCCGGTTGTTCACTCCGTCTCGAGCAACTAATCGCTGCTGGTCCATCCGGCGATATGTTCTGGATGTTCCCGGTCACCGCAATCGCGCACCTCGATCGTGGGCAGCTTTCCCGTCCGCCAGAAAGGCGCTGCGCGAAGCCTGGAGGACTTACTCGCCTTATCGCGGCGATACCGAGAACCACTGGCTGCTCTATTACACCTCGCTGTATCTGATGACGGAGTTATATCCGGACGATGGACCGGAAACCTGGTACACCGGAAAGTCCTCCGCGGACAATCACGAGGAAGCGCGGCAATGGATTGAGTCATGGGTCCGCCTCACTACGACGCGCGGTCAGGGGGAGTACGATTCCCCTCATTACATGAGCGTGTTCCTTATTCCAATGTCATATCTTGCAGCATGGGCGAAAGATCCCGACATGAAGAAACGGGCAACCATGATGCTCGACTACCTGATAGCGGATTACGCTCCGGAAAATCTCGACGGAACCTTAGTCGGCGCTCAGTCTCGAGTTTATGATCGCCAGTTGCTCGAGAAATCATTGAATGTTGCAAACGATTTCGGATGGGTTTGGTTCGGGCTTGGCCGCCCGCCCGAGACACCCAGTTCGTTTCTGCTTTTTTACCTGCTTGCCCGCAACTACCAGCCACCTGAAATCCTGCGTCGAATCGCGACAGACCGGTCGCAGCCCTACACTCATTACGAGCGCAAGCGAACACGAAATCGCTGGCGTTTCCATGATGAGAGGCATGGCCCTGTTTACAAGACCACGTATGTACGTCGCGAGTACGCTGTAAGTTCAGACCAGGGCGGAGTGCTGCAACCTATCCAGCAACATTCCTGGGATGTGACATGGTCTGTGCCGGACGGACGCGGAGTCCAAAATACGTTTTTCACCCTGAATCCGCACTCCTCGTTGGAGGAACTGCAAACGTATTTTGTTTTCGCGCCGGATTGCGGGCTCGACGATGTGGTGCGTTCCAAGCGTTTTTATGATTCGCCCGATAAGTTCTCGGGCGGCTCCCCTTACGAGAAGATCCTGCAGGATCAGGACACAATCATTGCCCTCTACGACATTCCGAACGAGACCCGTTTCGCTCACATCAACGGTTTCTTTTCGAAGGATCTTACGGAAGTGCACGAGCACAAATCGGGCTGGATCTTCGCGCGCGGCGGCGACGCCCTGATTGCATGCCGGCCGTTTCAACCGTACTCGTGGAAACCTATTGAAGGTGGCGGCAGGCGCCTGTTCAGTCCTTACCAGAAGACAGGAATGATAGTGCAGGTTGCGGCTGTATCCGAATACAAAGATCTGGCCGATTTCAGTCACGCGATTCTGGCGCTCCCGCTTAAAGCAACTGTCGATCCGACTCCCTCCGTGAGCTTCCGTTCCTTACGCGGCAGCCTGCTCGAATTCACATTTGGCAATACACCGAAGGTAAACGGCGTGCCGATAGATTACGGTAACTGGCCGTTGTTCGGCGGCCCATTTCTCGAATCAGGAATCGATTCTCAGCAATTAACCATTAAGCACGGAAACATGCGCCGGGTATTGGACTTTCGCCGGCTTACTATCACGGACAGCGTTCAGTAGGCGCGATTAGTTCATTCGTTCATGCTTTGTCGAAGATCGCTCAGAACCTTGTCGTAAGTATCCGCACGGATCATGCCGAGTCTGGGGTATTCAAGATCGAGAATGATGAAGACCGTGAGGACTGTGACCGCCGCGTATCCAACCACATGGGCCACGCTTCGCCGCGTTGAGCCCGCCATATTAAGTCCGAGCAGAAATGAACTTACCAGTCCGAGCCCGAGTAATAGCAGCGGTATGACTATCGGCGGATGAAGGCGGGCGAGCGTCATGCGCGTCGTCGTGATGTCTATCATCTCGTTGATGGCAGGCAGCAGCAGTTTGCCTGCGTCCGGATGAGCAGCCCGGTCCGCGCTGGCGTCCACCGCAAGCTTCCAGATCTCATTTTGTATTTTCATCGATTTCGCGTATTCTTCGAAGGCTGCGGGGAGATTCGGAAGTTTACGGTAGGTCTCGAGCCGGGAGTCCAGGTACCTGCGGAACGAATCGCGCAGCGCGGGTTGCGCTGCCTTCGTGAGCAGGTCTATACGCAGATACGCAGTACCGATGTCGTTGGTTTCTTCGCCGATTAACTGACGGTGAGCGTCAAATCGTGAGGCCGCTCCGGAATAGCTGAAGGCCATCAACAAACCAAACAGCCCAAAAACGGCCCCGTCAATCGCACCGAGTTTGCCGTATTCGTCAGATTGTTTCGTCGGTCCTAGGTGCCGCCCGAGCGCAAAACAGAGCAGCATTCCTGTGAACATGGCAAAAGAAAACCAAGGAGCTGAAACTACATTCTCCGTCATGATCTGATCTCCGATCCTTGATTTATTTTACTTGCCTTGCCTGCCCCCTAAGTGGGAATCGATCCTTTGCGGATGACCTTCTCCATAGCCTCGGCGAAAGTATCGATCTCTTCCAGCGTGGTGTAAACGTTGGGTGTGACCCGCAGGCCTGAGAATTCGCCGGGCTTGTCCACCGTGGTGGTCCAGATACGATGCTTGCTGAAAAGATAACCTGCCAGTTCCGGCGGCTTGATCCCGGCGATGCTGATCAGGCCGATCGCACACGACTGCCGCGGGTCATCACTATTCAGAATCCGGACGCCTTTCATCTCGCGCAGATGGTCTGACCAGCGCCGACGCAGATAGCGAAAGCGCGCTGCCTTGCGTTCCACTCCGATGCTTTCGTGGAACGTGATTGCCTCCGTAATGGCGTTCCGGATGGAAGAGGGATGCGTGCCGATCTGTTCAAACTTCCGAATGTCTCCACGCAAGGAATCCTCCGCGCCCATCAGCGGCCAGATTTTAGCGATCTTCGATTTGCGCACGTACAGCATACCCGTCCCGATTGGAGCAAGCAGCCACTTATGCAGTGCGCTCCCGAAGTAATCGCAATCCAGATCAGCGTGCTGGAAGGGAAACTGCGCGAACGAGTGAGCGCCATCCACGATCACTTCGATGCCTTTCGAGCGCGCCATCTGGCAAATCTGTTTGACCGGAAATATCTGCCCCGAGAGATTGGTCATGTGGCAGATGTGAATCACGCGGGTTTTCGGAGTGATATTTTCCTCAATCCGCTTTGCCAGATAATCGAGGCTGGGCGGCGGCACTGCAAACGTAATCTGCTTCAGAACAATGCCTTCGCGTTTCTCACGCTGCTGCCAACTCGAGATCATGCGCGGATAATCCTGGTTGGTCGTGAGGACTTCGTCGCCCCGCTGCAGGTCCATTCCGAACTGTACGATCTCCAGCGCTTCGCTCGCGTTCCGCGTGATCGCAATTTCCTCAGGATCGCATCCGAATGTGCGTGCAAGCCGCCGGCGAACGTTCTCAACACCCGGGTCGAGAATTCGCCACATGTGATAGGTCGGCGTCATGTTCTCAATTGCCAGAAGTCTGGCTTGGGTGTCCAGGACGGACTTCGGAGATGGCGATACGCCACCGTTGTTGAGATTGATCACGTTTCGATCGATAGCAAAAGCGTGCCGTATCTGAAACCAGAAGTCCTCATCCCGGGCGACGACGTCAGCTGCCTGGCCGGGCACTGAAGCAACGGCGTGTTGCGCGCGCGCGACAGAGTCACCTTGAAAGGCCGCGCTCACGCTACCAACAGCGGCAAGAACTCGACGGCGAGAGATTGCTGGCATCGTACCCTCCCGGATGCGCCCATGACACTGCTCCGATTGTATATCGATGATTGCTCGCGGGATCACAAATGTGATATGCGTACCACATCATGCGAAATGGGTTATACGTATTTGTTCTCGCTCTGTGTACTACAACGGCATTTGGACAGATGACCGAGGCCAGCATTAGCGGCACGGTTTCTGACTCGCTCGGCGCAGCGATCCCACAGGTGGAAGTTGTCGCCACCCAGAACGATACTGGCGTGAAGACTTCTGCCAAGACTAACGAGAGCGGCTTCTACTCTCTAAGACCTCTGCCAATTGGAGCCTACACCGTTTCGGCTGGACACACCGGTTTCCGCCGCCATAGCCGCGCAGGAATTGTTCTGACCACCGGTCAGACTCTCGAACTCAACATTGCTCTGGAAATCGGCTCGCTGACCGAGAGCGTTACCGTCACCGCGCAGGCCTCTCTGCTCGAAACCCGCAGTTCCGATTCCAGCCAATTGGTGGAATCGAAATCGATCGAAGAGATGCCACTCGGTGATCGCCGTGCAATGAACTTGATCGACGTCACGGGCGGCGCAGTGTTCGTGAACTACGACAGCGGATCAAAACCGAACTTCTCGCTGGCGGGCGGTCGCACTCAAAGCCAGATGTTTTTTATCGACGGCGGAACAGGCCAGAACATGCGGATCGGCGTCGGACAGATCGACACTGATCCTCCGATTGAATCGCTGCAGGAAGTTAAGATCATGGGCAACGGCTTCTCCGCGGAATATGGCGGTTCGGCGGGCGGCGTCATCATCGCAACCACTAAGTCCGGCACCAACCAGTTCAAAGGTGCGCTGTTCGAGTTCCTGCGGAATCAGAAAATGGACGCGGCTAATTTTTTCGCGCCCGTTGTCAATGGCGCGACAGAGAAGCCATCGCTGCGCTACAACGTTTTCGGCGGAACGATTGGTGGTCCTGTAAAGCGCGACAAGACGTTCTTCTTTGTCTCCTATGAAGGCTCCAGAAGGCGCGATGGATCGGTCCGCACGCTTACAGTGCCATCAGCGCTGGAACGCGTGGGTGACTTTTCCCAGACCTTCACAGCGCGGGGCTTGACCGCTATTTACGATCCCGCGTCAGGACGCATGCAAGGCACTTCGACGGTACGCGATCCTTTCGTGGGTAACCGCATTCCCGCCAATCGTATCGACAAGGTGGGCGGCGGCTTTGTTCCGTTCTTCCCCCTCGCAAACCGTACAGCTGATGACGTGACGGGCGCGAACAACTTCCGCGCCAACGACGTGACCGCGCTCACGCGCAACAACTACATCGTTAAGGTCGATCACAATCTGCGAAATAATGACAAGCTGACTGTGCGCTGGCTATATAACAGTGACATCTCCACCAGGAATAGCGTCTATCCCGAACCGGCTGCGGATACCAACAACCAGAACGATTATCACCAGCAATATTGGTACGGAACCTGGACCCGCATACTCTCGCCGAACCTGCTCAACGAAATGCGCATGACCTACGGCCGCCGGTACGCCCACACCTTCTCACGCGGATTCGGCGGCAAGTGGCCCAGCAAACTCGGACTGAATGGTGTTTCTGACGACGCCTTTCCGAACGTGGCACCCGCCGCATATGCGGCGCTGGGTTCCACCAACCAGGACCGGCAGCAGTTCCCAATCCAGCAGTATCAATTCGTGAACAACGTATCCTGGATTCGCGGCAAACAGTCCATCAAGTTTGGTGGCGAGATTCGTCCCTCCATGAACTATGAAATCAATCGGCCTTCCGCCTCTGGCCGCTATGTCTTCAGCCGCGGATTCAGTGGCGCAGTGGGCAATGCGTTCACCGGAAACGGATTCGCGACGATGTTGCTGGGGACCCCGACCACCTTTGAAACTCGCGAGACCGATCTGCTCGACAGGAGCACCTGGTATCTGTCCTGGTTCGTACAAAGCGATTGGACCGTGCGTCCCGGCTTGACCTTCAACCTCGGTATGCGTTGGGAAACTGACACGCCTTTCAAAGACAGCAACAACCGAATCAACAGTTTTGACCAGAATGCAATCAATCCGGTCTCGGGTACGCCCGGGGTCGTGAAATTTCTCGGAGTGAATGGATTCCGCGCCTCACCCTACGACGGTGACTGGAACAATTTCGGACCGCGATTTGGTTTCGCCTGGCGGCCGTTCGGCATGCAGAAGACTGTGGTGCGCGGCGGCTATGGACTTTTCTACGCCCACCCTTTTGATCGCGCCATGGCAAACACCGCCACTCTCGGTTTTGAGCGCGCGACCAACATGGTTGTACAGGACAACAGCCCGACAGTACCCTACACGCTCGCTGGAGGATTGCCGATTCCGCCGCCGTCCACCCCGGTTCTGGATGATTCGTTCGGCGCAGTGGCGCCCGGCAAGACTGCCACCCAGGCAGTCACGTTTCTCGAAACCAACCACCGCACCGGCTACTCGCAACAGCTAAACCTCCGAATCCAGCATGAGTTGCCCGGTGGGATGCTTGCGGAGATCGGCTACATCGGCAACTTGTCGCGCAAACTGACCAGTTCCAATCTTTCACTGAATCAGATCAGGCCGGAATTGATGGGCCCTGGTACCGGACAGAAGGATCGCCCGTTCCCTCAGTTCAGCAACGTTCAGGTGCTGGCTCCCAACCTGGGCATCTCCAGCTACCACGCCGGCGTGGCGAAAGCGGAAAAACGCTTCGCGCGCGGTTTCAACATCCTGGCGACCTACACCTGGGCGAAGTTCCTGGATAACTCCGACGGCGGGTCCGGCGGGAAACTGGGCAACGAGAACAATGCCTACTCGAATCTCTACAACCGCAAGCCGGACTGGGGGCCTTCCGAAAACGACATTACGCATCGCGTAACGCTCAGTTCCGTCTATCAGTTGCCGTTCGGCAAGGGAAAAGCGTACCTCCGCGATCACAAAGCGCGCTACCTTCTGGGCGGCTGGTCGGTCGGTTCGGTGGTCCTGCTGCAAACCGGCCCACCTGTAACCGTGACGACGCAGACCAATACGACATACTCAAACTCAGCCGGTGCGCTGCGCGCCGACGTGCTACGCAATCCCAACCTGCCGAATGATCAGAAAACTACTTTGCGCTGGTTTGACACGAGCGCCTTTCAGCAGCCGGCGGCGTACACCTGGGGCAACCAGGGCATCGGACTGGTGCGCTCGGACGGAGTAATCAACTTGAATTTCTCCCTGATTCGCACGTTTGCGCTGCGCGAGAAAATGAACCTTCAGTTCCGCGGCGAGTTCTTCAACGCGCCAAATCATCCGAATTTCGGGAATCCGGCCAACACATTTGAAGGAACAGGCTTTGGAATTGTCAACTCGGCACGCGCAGCGCGGCAAGTGCAACTGGGCCTGCGGCTCACCTATTGAGTTGGACGGTTCAGTAATCGGCGGACGGGCCTCGGCTTCGTCGAGGCTCTCTATTTTTGCGCCCGCCTTTGAGACTGTTGCTGGAACAATCAATTATGCTATGGTGCATTCAGGACGCTCCCCGCGTGCATCACTCTTTTTTAAAGCCCATGAAGAACATCAAGTTTGACATTCTGTGTGCCGTGCTTTTGGCAGCATCGCCTTTAACGGCCCAGCTTACGCTGAATCCGAATCCCGCGCGTGTTATCGGTCAGCCCAAGATTCTTCTGACATCGACCCAGCCTAATTTGGTAGAAGGCCGTGAATTGTCTTCGCCGAATGGCGTTGCTGTGGATCTTTCCGGCGGCTCTGCAGGCGCTATATATGTCGCAGATAGCGGCAATAATCGTGTTCTAGTCTGGAAAAGCGCTACGAATTTCACCGATGGTGCGATGGCGGACGCCGTTATTGGACAGAAAGACCGCTTCACTACATTTGCGCAGGGTCCCGCAACCGGATTCAGCAGCGGTCTGTCCTCGCCCACTAGCGTTGCGGTCGATGGGTCAGGGAATCTCTACGTAGCCGATTCCGGCAACAACCGAATCCTCCGGTTTCCGCGCCCTCTGAACCAGCCTGAGGACGTGAAGCTGCCGGACATGGTCATTGGCCAGGCAAATTTCAGCACGACGCAGCCCGCCACCAATGAAAAAGGCTTGGCACTGACTGTCAACAACACCACCTACCGGACCGGTATGCTCTTCGATGCTGCTGGAAACCTGTACTTTTCGGATCCGCTCAACAATCGTGTGCTGCGCTACTCCGCCGCAAGCCTGAGAGCGGGCGCGAACGCTCCGACAGCCGACCGCGTCTTCGGCCAACCCGACTTCAGCACGAATAAACTCCCGGTGGCGCCGACGGGCGGCAACGTGCGGCTCGTTAAGGAAGGTCTTGGTCAACCTGCGGGACTGGCCCTGGACCAGGCTGGCAGGCTGTTTGTGGCCGATATCTATAACCGCGTCGTGGTTTACGAACCTCCTTTCGATTTCAATGGCAAACCGGCTTCGCGCATCATGGGAGTTGTGGTCACGCCTGCGGGCCAACCGGCTCCGACCACCGTCACGAGTGGAACGCTAGGCTCCATCACAAGGGTTGATCCGCCCAACGCGATCTTCACGATTGGCAATCTGTCCTACGTTCTGGATTCACCGAATAATCGAATTCTGCAGTTCGATCCTGTCGATCAGTGGCCCGGCGAGACCCCAACTGTCCCCTCACCTCTTGCCAAGAAAGTTTATGCTCAGGCCGACTTCACCAGCGCCAAGCCGAACCGCGGTATCCCGGAAGCCGGGGCGAACAGCCTGAGCAATCCTGTGGCTGCCATCGTGGCCGCTGGAAGAGTGTATATCGCTGATGCCGGGAATAATCGCGTGCTGTCGTTCAACGAGGATTCTCTGGACCGCGCCGAGCATGTGTTGGGTCAGAATGAGTTCGCATTGACCTCGCCAAACCTCACCGAAGGTCGTGAATTCTTCCTTTTCTCCGGGTTTCGCAGCGTTAACGGGATTAACGCAATTTTCGGCGACGGAGTGGGTATGGCCGTGGACCTCAAATCGGATCCACCAGCCCTGTACGTCTCGGATACCTACAATAACCGCATTCTCGGATTTCGTGACGTCCGTAAGGTGCGTCCAGGCGACAAGGCAGATCTTGTGATCGGTCAGGTTGATTTCCAGCGCGTTCTGATTAATTCGCCCGAAAACGATACCGAGATTAGAGGCGATTCGGGACTCTTCACGCCGGCTGGCATCGCAGTCGATCCAAATGGCCACTTATGGGTGGCGGATTCCGGTAATTCCCGCGTGCTACGTTTCCCCAGACCGTTCGCGGTAAGTGGTCCGCAGCGCGCCGACCGGGTGATTGGACAGGCGAGTTTCACGTCGAAACTGACTGATACCACTCCACGAACACTCTCGCGTCCCGTTGGGATTGCTTTTACTTCGGCTGGACACCTGCTGGTCTCAGACACGGTTCAAAATCGCGTGCTGTTCTTCGAAAAGCCCAGCGGTGGCGACTTCACAACTGGACAGAGCGCAACGAAGGTATTCGGGCAATCTGATTTCTTGAGTTCCACTGCCATCGTGGGAGACGATAGCACCGGTATGGCTCTCCCGCGTGGGATCGCCGTCAACGTCGATGACCGCCTCTATGTTGCGGATACCGGCAACCACCGGCTGCTGGCGTACGAACGCGTCCCGGCTACTGCGGGCATCACGGCCCAGCCTACTTTTGTTCTGACTGGTGAGGCGCCCGGCCAAGGTCGATTGAACAGTCCTCATGCTGTCGCAATCAGCCCTGTTGGCAACGAAATCTGGGTTGCCGACACGCGCAACAACCGCGTGGTACGCTTTCCCAGGTACGAGAATCTCTTCATCAACAAAGGGATTGAAGCCGCCGTGCCATCTAATGCCCCGCTCGGCCTCACGGTGGACAGCTTCGGCAATATCCTTGTCGGAGAATCCGTTAACCGGATTTCGCTTTACTTCCCCGGCGTGGCAACCGCAAACTCGGCCAGCTATTCATCCCGCGCCATTTCGCCTGGCCAGATAGCCTCGGTCTTCCCGCGTGGCGTCGGCTTCACCTTCGGCACGGAAACCAAGCAGTTCAACGAACTGCCGAACCCGATTCCATTGCCTCGAGCTCTTGCCGACATCGCTGTACTTTTGAATGATCAGCCGCTACCGCTCTATTTCGTTTCACCGGGCCAGATCAATTTTCTGGTTCCGATGGGAAATCCCACGACCGGAAATGGTGAGATGCAAATTGTACGGCCGTCTTCGGGCCAGATCATAGCTGCCAGCACCATCAATTTTGGTTCTGCGAGCCCCGCCCTATTTGCCGCAAGTGGCACGGGCAGCGGACAGATAGCGGCGCTGAATCAGGATGGTAGCGTTAACTCGGCGGCCAATGCCGAAGCCCGCGGCCGCGTGGTCCAGCTCTTCGGTACGGGACAAGGTTTCGTTCCGAATGCTCCGGCTGATGGCGAGCTAGTGCCAAACTCTCCGCTGGTTTCGACAGCCACGCCCCAGGTCATCATGGGAGCCGGGATTGTGCCCCCAGCTAACGTGCTCTTCTCTGGTCTGGCACCCGGGCTCGTCGGAGTCTGGCAAATCAACGTGAAAATTCCGGACACCGTCGCCCCCGGCAACAGTGTCCCGGTCGCCGTGGTCATGGGCGGAATCCCAAGCACGGAAGGTCCGGTTGCGGGCCGGCCCCTGGTCACAACCATCTGCGTCAAGCAGTAGCATTCGAGCTATGGCTCCACGTCAATGCATCGGCGTGGAGCCATTTTACGTCTACAAGCAGTGGAGGGATCTATGAACCAACGGACCTTTCAGCTTACAGCCGGAGTGATCTTCCTGCTGATCGCCATCGGCCATCTGATTCGACTCGTCTCCAGAGGCGAATTCATCGTCCAAGGCGTCGCAATACCCATGTGGGCTAGCGTGATCGCGGTGATCTTCCTGGGTTATCTTGCGTTTGAAAGCTTTCGGCTCGGGCGGAAGTCCCAGACACGTCACTGAGTCCGCCCATTACTGCAGCCGCACTTTGACCTCGTTGCTGGCTTTCCCGTTCTCCAGCAACTGCACAAGCGACAACCCGCTGACCCCTGCCGGGACCTGCACGTTCACCTGGTACAGCCCGATGAATTTCGGTGCAAGACCGCTAAACGCCGCCCGAACGAGCACGTTCCCGATCTTCACTTCGACGGCCCAGGTCGTCTCTGACAAGCCGTTCGAGCGCCGCAGCACCTCGCCCAGTCCGGTGGCATAGATCTCCAGGTACTCACCGGGTGCGGCAGGACGATCGGTGGTCGTCTGGCCTGTTCCGGCCACCGTAATCGCGCCCATTCCGGTCACCGAGTCAAAGAAAATTCCCGGTTGGACAGCGATCACTGGCACGCGAACCGCCGCCGAAGTCCCAATCAGGTTCTGAACCAGGAGCGTCATTTGCCCTTCCGGCTGGCCGCCCGGCACCACAAAATTGATTTGACCGTCGGACACGAACAGCAGCGGCACGGGACCTCCATTGACCAGCACCTCCACACCTTCCAGGTTTGTCTCTGTAAGCGTTTTGGCCGACGCCGTCATCCCGGCGCTCAGGTTCGCTCCGAAGATGGTCGCGATGCCGCCTGGCGCCACACCAGATTCGAACGAAGCCGCATTCACCACGCCCGACACCGCAATCTGCGAGGCACCCACGGCGACCACTGTTGCGCTCGGGCCATCCGCCGAACCATCCAGAAGCGCTTTTAACTGATTCACGGAGCCGCTCCCCGGGGTCCACCGAAAACTCGCCAGACCTGCTTCATTGGAAACGGCGGTGTCACTCTGCAGTGCGCCGCCTTGCGAAACTGCCGCTTTCACCTGCACACCCGGATACGGCAGACCGTTGTCGTCAGTCACCTTCAGGACGACAGCATCCGGAAGCGCGGAACCGGCCACCAGCTTCTGCCGGTCGCCTGCGAACACCTTCAGTTTCAGATCACTAACCTGCGAGACCTGAACTTTTGCAGCAATGGCCTCGTAGCGAACATCCGATGGCTCAATCGTGATTTCTTCCACGTCGCGACGCTTGCCCGTAAGATCGAACGAGGCCGTCATGGAGCCAGCCGGAATCACCACGGAAGCCGGAACATCCACCGAACCGTTTTGCGTTCGCAGCAGGAAAGTCAGTGCGGATTCCGCAGCCGAGGCAATCGAAATGCTGCCCTTTGCCGTTGCGCCGACCCGCACGCCGGCTGCCGGGAAGATGGAGACGCGTACGCTTCGTTTCTGGGCAGTGTCGGCTAAACCGCGCTCCGAAGTAGCCTTCCTGTAATACCTCTCAAATTCGTCTCTAAATCCTTCAATCTGCGCCAATTGCAAACTATAGGAAGGATCATCAGGCCGGGCAATCAACACGAACCCAAACCTGAACTTGCGCTGCGAAACCGTATGATCGGGACGCCGCTTGCCTTCCGCTTCGATGATGTCGGAAACCGATACATCGCGGCGCACGCCGTTGAACGAAACACCCGAGCGCGGTAAAGACTGATTGAAGACCGATGCCGACTCGACCAGAAATGTCGGTGAAACTTCTTCCGGCGCGCGCAATCCCATCAGGTACTGATCCAGCGGCGCGTAGCCCTGCACCGTGGCGGTCGTCAGAAACGAGGCGTCGATGCGTTGCCCCGATCTTCGATCCTGTTTCCTTCCAACAGCGAGGCTTCGGAATTGAAGGTAAAAGCCCAGTGCGCAGTCTGATACCCCAGCAGCGGACGCGCAGCGGGCTGACCGGGATTGCGCACACTCGCGTACGCCAAAAAGAGGTGCCCTGCTTCGTGAGCCAGCACGCTCATCGTCGTATCACCCACCGATGCTCGAGCAGGCACCAAAGCATACGGATCGTCCCCCCGATACTGGTTCAGCGGCCCCATGTTCAGAACCGCCCTTAGTCGGCGAGCGGACCCAAACTCTGCGCCAACGTCCACCGGCCCATCGCCAAAGCCACTGCCGTCCTGGCGCAGTGTGGTCTCAAACGCAACGGCACTATCTCTGGCCGGCAACGCCAAGTCCGTTATAGAAGACCAGGTAATCGTAGGAGTCGTCATGCGTCTGGTAAAACTTCTGGGCAGCCGTTACGATGTCGACTTCCACCGTGCGAGTGAAGCGTTCCGCGACCGCCGCAGTAAATTCCGCGGAGCTTCCTTCGAGGAATGAGAGCACATTAAGCGAGCCCTGCAGGTCGCCCGGCGAGATTCCGACAACGGCCTCGGTAGAGGTGATAGCCCCAAACGCAACTTCTATCTTTCCATCGCGATACAAGCGAATCTGAAAGCTTTGCCTTGCACCGGTTCCGAAGTCTTCATACACCGGAACATCGGCCCAGCTCACGACAAACCGGGACGCCTCGGATACTACGGAAACGACGCCAGCCTTGCTGGGATCCAGATCAGCATAAAATGCGGCAATCCTCGCAGCGCCTGCAGATAACCTGCCCAGCGAGCGGTCCGTGCTGTCGTTGTCGCCCTTGTTGAAAGTCAGGTTGCCGTCCGAGTTCACATACAGCTTCTGATAGGTCTTTCCAAAAAACGGCAGCGCAAAGGGAAGGTCAACCGGGCGACTATCATCGTCCCCCAGGCCATCCAGCGGGGTGCCGGCCGTCGCCAGCGCACGCTCATAAGAATCCCCGCTTAACTGAAATTTGTAGCCGCTGGCTGTGGCGCTGGTCGGCGAGAACGTCAGGGTACGCGATCCCAGATTGAAGTCGTTCAGTTTAGAAATGACTCCTTCGGGGTCGATCACCGCGATATTTCCGACGTCCCGATTTGTGGACGCCGCAGCAAAAGAAGGCGAAAATGACTTCCCCTGAACCTTTCTCAAGGTCTTCACAGAAGTTCTGTGGAGGTGAAGCTTTTCTTTCCAATTTTCGTTGTAAGTTCCACATGTTAATGGGACTTGTTTGCCGAAGAGAAGACTGGAAAGGATGATGGGGACGAGGAGAACACGTAAGAACTGGTTCATAAGACGACTGCTGCCTTATTGTAAGCTAGTCTCATTGGAGAATAAAAGGATGGCATTCTGTACGAAATGTGGGACGAAGCTAGGAGACGTCGCCCAGTTCTGTCCTGGTTGCGGTCAAATGGTGGGGACTTCGACGTCTGCCGCAGTCGCGCTGAGCGCCCCGCCGCTGGAGTACACCATTCAGGGAGACAACTTGCAAGTGGCGCGGGTGAAGCTAAAGCCTGGCCAGGAGCTTTATGCCGAGGCCGGCAAGATGCTCTACAAAACTCCCAACGTCCAGTGGGAGACGCGCATGAGCGGCCAGTCTCTGGGTGATAAAATCTGGGGCGCCGTCAAACGCAAGCTGATGGGCGAGTCGCTCTTCCTCACCTATTTCCGCGCCGACAGTAATGGCGAAGTGGGATTTGCCGGCGCCTATCCCGGCCGCATCCAGGTCTTCGAACTCGTGGCTGGCCAGAGCGTCATGGTGCAGCGCGATAGCTTTCTGTTCGCCGAGACTACAGTCCAGTTGAATATCGCCCTGGTCAAGAAGCTGGGTGCGGGGTTTTTCGGCGGAGAGGGTTTTATTCTCGAACGCCTCACGGGTCCCGGCACTGTTTTTATCCACGGGGGTGGCGATTTTGTCGAATTCAACCTTGCCGCCGGGGAAGGCCTGCAGGTAGATACTGGTTGCATCGTCGCTTTCGATGAGGGCGTCGATTATGACATACAGATGGTCGGCGGCATTAAGACCGCGATCTTTGGCGGCGAGGGGCTCTTCCTGGCCACGTTGCGCGGACCGGGTCGCGTCATCGTCCAGAGCATGACGCTGGAGAAAATGCGCCGTGAACTCGCACCCGCGCGAAGCGGTGGCGATGAGCGCAGTCCGCTCGGTGCCTTGGGTGGCATCTTCAACAGTGAAGATTAGCCCGGCGCCTTGCCATACAAAATAGTACTAAACTTCACATTGTCATCAGCCGATGCATTAGTAGGTCGGAATGACAGACGAACAGAACCTGACGGTTGCGGTCGCCCCTGGAAGCGATGTCGATGAATTGACGCGGCTGAAATTTCAGTTCCTGGCCAGCCTCAACCACGAGATCCGTACTCCGCTTACGGGAATCATGGGCATGACGGATTTGCTCCTCGAAACCGATATGTCGGAGGAGCAGAAGGACTACGTCACCGCAGCCAAGGTCTGCGCAGAAAGCCTGTTTGAAATCCTCAACGCAACCCTCGAATTCACAGCCCTCTCCGCCGGTAACCTGGTACTCGACCACTCCGAATTCGCCCCCCGCGAGGTATTACGTAACGCTGCAGAAGAGTACAGGTATCAATGCGAAGATAAAGGACTTATACTTCGCGTCATCATTGATCCGAGTTTACCGGAGCTCGCTTTTGGTGATGCGCTGCGCCTGCGCCAGCTCGTCGGGTATCTGGTGAGCAACGCAGTCAAGTTTACGCACGTGGGCTCGGTCACTGTCGAAGCTGCGGCAGAAGAGCAGGAGAACGGGCTTTCGCTTGTAATTGATGTTAGCGACAGTGGGATCGGCATCGAGCCGCAAGCGCTTGAGACCATATTCGAATCGTTCCAGCAACTGGAGAGCGGATTATCTCGCAATTATACGGGGCTGGGACTTGGCCTCGCCCTGACGCAGAAACTGGTCAGCTTGATGGGCGGCACTATCGTCGCCGAAAGCACAAAGGGACAGGGCAGCCACTTTTCACTCCGTATCCCGCTGACCGCGATTTCTGAATCCACCAGCAGTCCTCGACCTGCGCGTACGCCGCAGAGCCTCTATCACCTGCTGGTCGTCGAAGACAATAAGGTCGCCAGGGATATCGTAGAGCACGTCCTGCTCCGCCGACCTTACCAGATCGATTTCGCCGATTGCGGGGAAGCCGCAATCGACGCTGCCTCCCAGCGGCGCTATGACCTCGTACTGATGGATCTGCAAATGCCCGGCATGGATGGCATCGAGGCCACCGCAGCCATACGCCAGATTCAGGATTACGACGACGTCCCCGTGCTCGCGTTCACCGCGAGCGCATCGGACGAATATCGCAACATTTGCCGCTTGCACGGCATGCAAGGTTTCGTCGCCAAGCCGATCCAGGCCGATGACATGCTCCGCACGCTCGATACTTTCCTACCCGCCTGAGCCGGGGCATACAAAACCGGCTCCCAGGAACTTTGAGTGCCGCTGCGGAGTCCCGATTCATCGCTCTGGCTGCATTCCCCGAGACTGTCGTTCGCAGGTGTTGGTAGAGTCAGTTGGCCAGGTGGAATAACCGAACGCGCACCTGCCCCGTCCGCGTGGACATCGCCCCGGCATACCCCTCGCCCACCGAAATATCCCACAGCGCCCATTTCGGCGACTCGGGAACCGGTAAGCAAAACGCCGGGAACTTGTCCGGTGCCACTGAAAACGTACTCAGTCCCTCTGTAATCCCAGTCCCAACAGCCTTGACGTAAGCTTCCTTGCGCGTCCAGATTCTAAGGAAAGCCGCCTGCAGTCCGTCCTCGGGCAAGGATCGCAGGAACTCCTTCTCCGACGCCGAAAAGAACCGCTCCGCAATATCAAGTGCCTTCACCTTGCGCGTTTCCCGCTCCAGATCGACTCCGACATCCCTGCCCCGCGCGAACGCGTACAAAGCCAGATCCACTGAATGCGACAGATTGAAGCGCAGGTCGCTGTCGGGCAGGTAAGGTTTCCCATGCTCGCCCTTTTGCAGCACGATGTCCTTTTCCTTGATTCCGGTGTATAGGTTGATCAACTTGCTTAGCGTACCGCCCTGCGCGCGGTGCCCGACCGTACCGCTCACCACCCGGCGACGGCGCCAGATGTGAACCTCATCCAACCCCAGTTCCAGCTTTGCCGGAGGAATTAGCCACGCGCCCATCGGATCACCTGCACACTTCTGCGACGTCCGCCGCCAGCACTTTCAAGAACGTCTCCTGCGCCGATTGCAGAAAGAAGTGGCCACCCGTAAACAGATGCACACCGAAGGATCCGGTCGTCTGCTGGCTCCAACCTTCCAGGTGATCCATCGAAATATTCGGATCCTTCGACCCGCCATACGCCCGGATCGGACACTCCAGCGGAGCCTCTTCGGAATAGACGTAGCTTCGATACAGCGCGGCATCGGCCCGTAGCGCCGGCAGGATCAGCCGCATCAGTTCGCGATTTTCGAGCACTTCCTTCGGCATCCCCTCCAACCGATCGAGTTCGGCCAGGAACGCTTCCTCGCTCGGTTCAGGCGGCGGCACATGACCACGTCGATACTGCGGCGCCCGAGCGCCTGACACAAACAGCGCCTGTGGCATCTGCCGGCCCTCGCGGCGCAACAAGCGGGCCAGTTCGAACCCGATTACCGCGCCCATGCTGTGTCCGAAAAATGCAAATGGACGTTCACCATGCGCTGCCAGAGCCGTGGATAAAGCCGCCACCAGTTCATCCATCCGGCGGTATGACGTTTCTGCCGCGCGACTCTCGCGACCCGGCAAGCGCACCGGACACACTGCGACGGACGCGCCGAACGCCTCAGTCCAGCCGTGGAAAGTTGCCATCCCGCCGCCCGCATGCGGCAGGCAGAAAAGCCGTAGCTGCGCCGGTTTTTCCAGAGCGGCGGGAGGAAACCAGAGACCCTGCGGCGCGGCTTCCGTCTTTTTCTTCAGCCTCAACGCCAACAAACGTCGCTTCTCAGGCGATAAACTGTCCAGCGCGGATTGCTTCCCGCCCGCCGCAACAGCAAGTTCCAACCGACCGCGCCGCGGCGCACGCACCGCATCTTCCAGCAACTGTTCGAACGGCCCGGCAGTGAGCTTCTCCAGATACTGCAGCGCTGCATTCCTGGATTCGCGCGAAAGCTGCTCATAGTGCGCACGGTCTGACACGAGCGATTCCAGCGCCGCCTGCCAGGGGCCCAGATCCTGTTCCGGGACTTCCGCCACGGGCACCATCTGTTCGTCCACGCGCGGACGGTATTTCTCGATCGGCCGCACCGGCAGCAGATAATCGACACCCATCATGGCTTCCGGAATACCGCCGGTCTTGCTGCCCAGCACAGGCACGCCGCGCAGCATCGCTTCCACGACAATCCTCGAGCGCGCTTCCGCCCACAGCGACGGCACCAGCAGAACGCGCGTCCGTTTCAGCAAATCGTCGATACGATCCACCGGATCGATCACGTGCACATTCGCGTGGCCTTCCAGCGTCGCGCGATCGCTCTCGTTCGTGCCCCACGTGGGCACGGCGGCAAACTGCACGTGCGGCATGCGCTCGGCAAGGCCGAGGAAAATCGAGATGCCCTTGACCGCGCACGGATTCACCAACGTGACAAACTCGTTCTCGAATCGCCCGAGTTCCGGCGCCGGACCCTGGTCCATCAGCGAAATCGGGACGTGCACCGCGTCCATGCCGCCCCACTGCTTGATGTAGTCCGCCACGTAGTTGCTCACGCCCACCACGCGATCGGCCTGTCGCAGGACTTCCGTTTTTTGCTCACTCGGAAATGCGCAGTCCGGACCGAACGGCAGTGCCATAGTTGCCCGCGCCAGATAGACCACCCGCGCACGTTCCGACTTCAGGGCCGTCTCCAGCAGCAACTGAGCCGGGTCGTCAGTCGATGTCAGGATCACGTCGGGCGCAAACTCGCGCACCTGCTCGCTGAAGTACCCGCGCAGATTCGCGTGCGCCGTAATCACGTGCGCTTCCACCCCGTTCAGGCGAAACCGTACGATACCCTCGTCCGCGGAATCGACCGTGACGGCGCGCGTTGCCAACTCCTTCAGGTAGCGTTCATGCTCCTGAGCGCCGAACCCCCCAGTGCGCGCCACCACACGACAGGCGTGCCCGCGCGCCGCCAGCGCCTCGACCAGCAAACGGTTCGATTTGTCTCCGCCGCCATGCGCCGGAAAGTACGGCGAATTCTGCGCCAACAAGATTCGCAATGGTGTTTGCCGCGGTAGCGACTGCAGAAACTCTTCCATCTTCCCCGCGTTTAATCCACCAACGAAACGCTGCGCCACTTCGCGCGACACACTCGATTCCACCTCGAACAGCGCACGATCCCCCAGCAGTTCCTGAACTGCTTCGATCCACGGTTGCACCAACTGCTCCGCAATTACGGGCTTGGGCATTCCGTGTTCATCGAACACCGGACTGTAGCGCTCAATGCCCTGCACCGGAATCACGAAGCGCGTGCCTTCCTTAGCTTCCTGCAAGCCGCCCGAATCGCTCGCGATCACGGGGATCCCACGCAGCATCGCTTCCATTACGATCAGGCCGAAGCCTTCGTACCACAGCGAGGGCATCAGTAGAATTCGCGTGCGCCGCAGAAAATCTTCGATATCGCGGCAGTTTGGTAGGATCTCGATGTTCGGCAAGGACGCGAGCGCAGCGCGATCGGCCGCCGTCGTGCCCCAACCCGGCAGTGCGCCGAATGCAACATGCGGCAACGCCCGCGCGACATCCAGAAAGATCGACAGACCTTTCACGGCGCACGGGTTGATCATCGTCACCAACCCGTCGTCGAAAGACGCCAGGTTAGGGAACGGACCTTCGCCATAAATCGGTGGATGAATGACAGCGGGCGTGCGCCCCGTGTATCGCCGTATATACTCTGCCATGTGGCATCCAATCGCCACCACTCCCGCACAGCGGCCCACCAACTCAGTCGCACGAACATCCGGATTCCAACTCGCCGGACCGAAAGGAAACCATTGCGGAGTGTGCGCAACATACACCACGCGCCCGGGAGCCGAGTGTTGCGCTTCCCGCAGCAGCAACTGTCCCAGATCTTCCGATGACACCAGCACCCAATCCGGCTGAAAGTCCCGAATCTGCTCACGAAGCAATTGGACGCGCCGTGGCGGATCGGCAATGGAATAGACGGTAACGCCTTCATGGACCGCTGTCTCGATGCCGTCCTGCGTGGCCGTAACTTCCGCCGCCATGCCCTCATCGCGCAGTTGTTCGCGTTTGCCGCGTTCGGTATCGGGCAACGCGCCGCCTACAACGCGACACTCATGCCCCTGCTGCGCCAGGTGCTGCAGCCACAGCAGATTACTGCGCGTCGCTCCGCCACGTGGTGGAATATGCGAAGCGTTCGATGTGAGCAGAATTTTCATCAGGACTGCGCGCCGCTTTCCGATTCTTGTTCCAGCAACGCCTGCACTTCTTCGTCCGTCAGCCCTTCGAGTTCGAGCAGCAGTTCTTCGTACTCGCCCGCGCCCGCCTCTTGAATTTGATACAGCTCGATCGCCTTGGCCAGTTCCGCCACCGTGAACACGCCGCTGTACACGATCTCCAGCGAGAGGTTGACATCGAATGCCTGCCGCACGGCCGAGAGCAGTTGAACAGCAAGCAGCGAATGTCCTCCCAGGTCGAAGAAATTATCGTGGATGCCCACCGTCGGCAGCGCCAGCAGTTCAGACCAGATCGCCACCAGTTTTTGCTCTAGCGGAGTGCCGCGCACGATTCCCGAAACCGGACTGGTCTGCACCGCGGGCTTAGCCGCACGGAGCGCATCCAGGATCTGCTGCGGAGTTGAGAGTTTGCGCGCGACACGCACATAGTTCAATTGATGTACCGACGTCTTTGGCGTTGTGACTTTCACCACCGGAGCAGCAGCATGCGCAACCGGCTCCGCAGCCTGGTAAGTCAGGCTCGCAAGATAATCAGCGGGAAACTGATATAACGTTACGCCTTCCAACACCACTCGATATTTCGCCCCAACGCTTTCCAGCAGCAGCTTCGCCGGACGATTGCGTGCCATCGCGACAAACGGAGCCGTGACCCGCTTCAACCCGCGCTGTTGCGCAATCTGTCCCAGGGCCGCAAGCATGCGATGCTCCACGCCCTTCCCCAGCGCACGGCAGCTCAGCAGAAAAGTATCAAGCGTGATCGATTCTTCGTCAAACCGGTACACCATGACGCCAACCAGCCCATAGTCGCCGAAGCGATCGCGCACGTGTACCGTCAGGCAATCGCAGCAGCCCGAACTCAGAAATTCCCGCAGTTCGCCCTCAGTTCGGCGCGTGCCGCTGATATTCATCTGATTCGTGCGCAGCGTCAATTGCGAAGCTCGTGGCAATTGCTCCGGCGTGACCGGCACGATATCCACTTCCAGTTGCAGCGCCGCCAGGAAATCTTCGAGACTGGCCGATTGCCGCTCCAGCCGGCTGCGTTCGCCACGCTGCACGTAGAGCGCCGTCCGCTGCCGGTCTTCGTCGGTCACCTTTAATCTGTCGAAGGCCCAAACATGCTGCAGGAAATGCGGAATCTCTGCTGTGTCCGCAGGCAGGTTGACGCACAACACCTCTGTACACTGCTCAGAAACCTGCGCGCATTCCGCCGCATTGTCATCGACGAAAATGAAGCTGTCCAGCCCGAGGTCAAGTTCCTCTGCCAGTGACTTGATGTTTTCCGATTTCGGTTCCCAGTTGATGCGCGTTTCCACAAAATGTTCCATGCGCAACGGCATCGTGGGATTCAGACGAAAAGTCTCGAGCACATCTTCTTCATTGTTCTTGCTCGAAAGACACAGCAGCGCACCAGCGGCGTGCTGCTCCAGCATGAACTCCTGCAATTTCCGATGCGGCACATCGACGATAATTCCCTGCGGGCCATCCTCGCCGCACACGCCCAACCACAGCGTTTCATCGCAATCCAGCACGATCACCTTGTATGGAGTGCGTTTCAGCGCGTGTACCTTGCGTGCCAGCATCGTTCCCAGCGACGCAAAAAATTCCGCAGTATAGGGGATGTGAGCCAGTTCATCGCCGTGTGCGTCGTAATATTCCCCCAACGGATAAAGTGCGTTTAATTCCGCGGTGGTCACAAGATGGATCGAACTCAGCGCAGCGGTTTCCACCCGCAGCGTCTCCTGCATGTTCGTCAACGCCTCGCGATGGCCCGGCATCGCCAGAAATTCCGGCGATGATGGGCACAGCAGGACCACTGTTGGTGAGGGGAATCCGGCCGCCGTGTGCAGGCCTTCCGCGAACTGCGCCACCGTGTTGGATAAGCTTTCCAGCCCCGATGCCGCCCAGTCTTCCAGTCGAACCAGGATGGCGTTAACGCCACTCCTGTTGGTTGCCAGCAGGCCCGAAGGATCAAGCAATTGCTGAAAAACCTGGTTGTAAGGCGCGAAGCGGATTTGCAGGTCCAGGCCTGCTTCAGCCATCCAAAACGTCAGTGCATCCTGAATGGTTTCCGCCGTAAAGGTCGCGCTCACTGCCAGGCGTGGCAGGGCCGTCGCCGGCTGTAAGGTGTCGGTTGGCATCTGAAACTGTAAGATCTATTATATTCGTCCGGCATCGCCACTCAAACTGACGTGCTAGATTGAAACTTCGCAACCGGCCGCATGTCGCAAGTACTTCAACTGCTCCGCACCAATCGGAACTACCGCTACACGTGGCTTGGCCAGATCGTTAGCGAAGTCGGCGACTACTTCAACAATATCGCTGTTTTCAGCCTGGTCATCCAAACCACCGGTTCCGGACTCGCCGTCAGTGGCGTCATGCTCGCCCGCGCTATCCCCGCCGTCCTCGCCGGACCCGTTGCCGGTGTCATGCTGGACCGCATCAATCGCAAGCACGTCATGATCGCAAGCGACTTGGTGCGCTCCGTCGTTGCCCTCGGATTCCTGTTCTGCCTGAATGGCGAACGCCCCTGGCTGCTCTACGTCCTAAGCGCTATATTGATGTTCTCCTCTCCGTTTTTCACCAGCGGCCGCGCCTCCATCCTGCCCACTATCGCCAGTCCACACGAACTCCACACAGCGAATTCGCTGACGCAGACTACCGAGTGGGCTACGCTCACCGTCGGCACCATGGCGGCCGGTTTCATCACCGCGAAGTACGGTTATGAATGGGCCTTTATCTACAACGCGCTCTCGTTTGTCGTTTCCGCACTCGCAATCTCCCGGTTGACAGGCCACTTCCGCGCGCATCGCGAACACATCAGTTCCGTGCTGCGGCCCGCACATGAATACAAGGAAGGGCTGCGCTACATTCGCTCTGTTCCGCTGATCTGGGGGATTTGCCTGCTCACAGTCGGCTGGGCCACCGGAGGCGGAGCCGCGCAGATTCTATTCACGCTGTTCGGCGAAGTGGTCTTTCACCGTGGCGCAAAAGGCATCGGCAGCATCTGGGGTTTCGCTGGACTGGGACTCCTGGTCGGCGGCATGACCGGCCACTGGCTTGGCAAGCGCCTGAGCTTTCCGGGCTACAAGCGCACCATTTCCGTCGCTTACCTGGCGCACGGCGCAGCGTACGTGATTTTCAGCCAGATGACGAACTACTGGATTGCACTGGTCTTTATCGCGGCTTCGCGCGTGGGCCAGGCCACCTGCTCCATCCTCAATTATTCTCGTTTGATGCGGCACACTGAAGATCAATACCGCGGACGGGTTTTCTCCACACTCGAAACACTACGCTGGTCGGTAATGACAATCTCAATGGGAGCGGCCGGAGTCGCCTCGCAATACTGGAGCCCGCGCACCATCGGCCTCGTCGCCGGAGTGCTCAGTTCAATGACGGGGATTTTCTGGGCCTGGGCTAATTGGAAAGGTCGCCTGCCCGAGCCACCCGCCTCAGATCAGAAAGCTTCTCTCAAAACCGAGTAGCTCTTCGGGACAGCCGTCGCCGCCGGCTCCTTGCCTTCCATCTCCAGCGAAACCCAACCGTTGTAGTTGGCCTTACGCAGGATCCCCGCGATCCGTTTGTAATCGAGATCCAGCGTGTACCACTCGCCGCCACCGTAGTAGGTCTTCGCCTGCACGATATTCGCGTGCGGGGCGAGCGCGGCCACGCCCTCATAAGCATCGCCAGGATAATTGCCGGTATCGAGATTGATCCCGAGCCACGGCGAGTTGACCATCCTATGGATGCGCAGCAGCACGTTCAACCTTGGTCGTCAGCCCCCAATGATTTTCCAGCGCGAGCATTACGCCCGCCTTCTCCGCCGTGGGCAGGCATTCACGAATCGAATCGACGCACCAGCGAATCGCGTCGTCGTGCGAGTAGCCCGGCAGCGGCGGTTCGTCGCCTTTCACTTTCATCAGATCATCGAAGGACTTGATCGTTTTCCAGCGGCCGGAATTCAGACGCATAGCACGGAATCCCCATCTGCACGGCGAGCCCGATGCAGCGCTTCGTGTGCTCGATATGTTTCTGCCGCTCCGCCGCGTCCGGTGACACGAAGTCCTGATGAATCGACAACATCGGCAGCGCCAGACCATAGCGGAACGCAAGCATCTTCAGCTTGTTCATGTATTCGGGCGTCTCGTCCGTCATCTGCCGGTGCAGAATCTCGACGCCATCGAAACCAGTCCGCGCCGCATCTTCGATCACCTTTTCGATCGGGTACTTCTCCTTCTTGAAGTGCCAGTAAGAGTAAGTCGAAACCGCCAGCTTCAGCCGCCGCGGTCTTCGCGTCCGGCTGAGCCAGACTAATCCCGCTCGCGCCAAGAGCAGCAGCGCCCCGCATAAACGCACTCCGTCGAGTAATCATGCGCAAAGCATGACAAACCGAATGGCCGAAATCAAGTGCTAACTGGAAGGCGCTGGATACGGGCCTTGGACTGCCTACTTTTCTTTGGCTCAGGCGCCAATAACCCGCATCGGGCAGAATGGCGGAGCGCACATATGCGTCAAAAATGTGGAACCGCTCAGTGCCGAAGGCGATCTTGAGCTGACTAAGTGCGCAATGCTCGTGGCTAAGGTATTGCCGCTCAAGTGCGCTTATTCGGACACCTGTGGCGGAATCGTAGCCCCCAGTTCCTCGCGCGTGCCTTCATTTCCTTATAGAGTTTGTCCCTTTCGCTGTAAAACATGGTCCGCACCGCAAGGAAGTCCTTGGCAATGGACTTCAACGCCGCGTCCTCGGCCTCCGTCAATCCCGCTGCGTTGCGGATTTTGGAACGGACTTCGGAGCTGTCGTGGCACCCAGCATCTAAGTGGTCGCCGAAGCGCTCCTGCGCCCCAACCCTCTCGAACACGAAGCGATACAGCACGTACTCAGGCATAGCGGCTGGAGCCGCGGGCGCTCCCGCATTCTGTCCTAATAAAGCGAAAACGCCGAACACCGGAGATAAGTTTATGAAGGTGACGCGCAAAGCATGACCTCGATTTCGATCTCCTACGTCGTTCGTCCTGAAGGCAGGCCCTGACAGCATATACGACCAATCGCTGACCGGAAACATAAACACCATTTCTGCAAACCAAGTGCGCTGGAGCGACAGATCACTCAAGCTCACGCTGAGTTTAGAAGTCTGCAAAGCGCCACCAATCTGGCGACTCTTCTGGTCAAGATAACTGGCTATGTTGCAGGTTCATCCAGCGCTTGCGGGGATCGGGGTCTTGCATACTACGTCTCTCTTTCCGCCAGGTACTCGTGGAACATCGGATCGGCAGACGCCAGTTGGCTGATCGACGGCCTGATCCAGCTTTCGGCTTTCGACGGCGGGCTTCGATATCCATAGTTGCCACACCTTTTCCAATGGCGTCCGGGGTCGTTGTGAGGCCTTTCTTGAGGTGCACGAGACCTTCTGGATTGCGTCCCTGCCACAAGTGGTAAACCGCCCATTCACCTTCATCGATACCTTTTCCTTTGAGCATTTGCTCATAGACTCTGTCCGGATCCTGACCTTTGTCAGTAGACCGCTGATAGGGCCGACAAGATCGTAGCAGACTGATCGCGAAACTGCGCCATCTCGAGATCCTGGGGCAGCTTTAGAGACCTGCGCTCGTCATCCAGATCCTGTTTGGTGACCGCGATTCCGAATTGACGTTCTGGATTTCTCTCGCGGCCGAATCCACAGAGGAGCGCAGCCGGCCACATCGAATGCTCTGCAACTCTGAAGTAATCTCCTTCTCGTCGGTTGGACCGTTCGGAAGGCGGCGGTGCTCGCGGATGAAACTCGGGATCGCGTAATCGCGTTCAATATTGAGCACGCGATCCGGAATCGGATTGCCGTTGATCGTGCCCCACAGCTTCGGTGTAGGCGAGTTACTTTGTGCCCGCAGGGGGGCCACTGAGCAGCGAGAAAACAACCACGCTCAAGGCAGCAGCGCCCCGCATAAATGCACTCCGCCGAGTAATCATGCGCAAAGCATGACAAACCACCTCGCCGAAAACAACCTGTTATTGCGCAACAGTCGCGCGAATCGCTCTAGAAAAAATACCGAAGGCCCAGTTCCACGGAACGCGCCAGGTTGATCTGCGTGATCGGCACCACGCCGAACAACGGCGACGTCACCGTGGTATTCGGCGCTCCAAAGATCGGCGTGTTTGCCACGTTGAACGCCGTCGCTTTGAAATCGAATTTGTGCCTCTCCCCGAAGCGGAAGGTACGCATCACTGTCGTGTTGAACTGCGGCGCCGTGTTGCGGCGCAGGTTCGGGCTACGCATTTTAGTCGTGCGGAAAGTGTTGAACGGGCCGCTGCACCCATATCTGTGATGACGTGTTGAACCATTTGGCCAGGCTCTGTTCCCCGTCCGGCAGACGCGGATCGCCGTAAAGGTAGTAGTCCGGCAACGTGATCGGCGTGCCCGACTGTGCGGTGCCGTTCATACTGACGCGCCAGCCACCCGCCACCTTCGAGACCACACCCTGATTCACCCACTTTCGCTTGCTTCCGAATGGAAGATCCCAGATGCCGCTGATCACCAGCCGTTGTGGGATGTCGTAGGGCGTCAGTTCACGCGAGAAATCAGTATCCTGCGCATTCAAATACTCGGTGCGCTGCATGGTCTTTGAGTTCGCGTAAGTCACCAGCGCCATGAATCCGTTGCGGAACCGTTTCTCCAACTTCAACTGAGCCGAGTTATACCAACTGCTTCCACGGCTCATCGCGTTCATGTTGATGTTGACGAATTGCGGATAGGGCAGCATCGATACTCTCCGCTGCATTGTGGTGGAGGAGGCGCGCGGCGTTGATGCCGGCAATACACCGTAGAACGGGTTCGGCATTGACTGATTCAGATACACCGTACCCATCGCCAGTTGCTCCTTGGTGAGGACGTTGATGTTCTTGTTCACCTGCAACGCGCGCGATTGGCTGCCGGCGTACGTCGCTTCGATGAGTATGCCGGGGAACAACTCGTACTGGAACCCGGCCGAATACTGCCATACCCATGGGATGGTTCGGGTCGGGTCATAGAACGTAATCGTGTCGCCCGCCTGAGTGCCCAAACCGGCTCTAACTCCCGGAGGCTGCGTCAGCCCGTTCGGGAAGGGGTTCGAGAGCAGACGGATGTTTCTTCCTTCCACGCTGCTGGTTTCGGCGTTCGTAGTTTGCGAAAAGCCCACTCCGCCGCCAAAATCCACCGTCGGCAGGAAGGAACGGCCAAAGCCGGCGCGGAACACCAGCGGCTTGGAACTGAACATTCTGTAGGCCATGCCAAAGCGCGGCTGGAAGTTATCCCAATCCCGACGGAACGCCCCGCGCGGAACGTTGCCCACACCGGCGAATAGCAATCCGCCCCGCAGGTCCAAACCCTGCACTTTGATTGGGCTTGCCGAGTCGAAGTCGAATCCGCGGTTCTGGCGGTTGAAACGCTCCACCGGAGGAGATTCATAGTCCCAGCGGGCGCCCAGGTTCAAAGTCAGCTTGCGCGTTACCCGCCAATCTTCCTGGATGTAGAGCACCGGGTACTTCCACGACAAGTATGGTGTCGTGTTCAGCGTAGCGCTGGCGCTGCCCAGGTAGCCCAGCAAAAACGAGGCCATGGCGTTTCCGCTGTTAGGGTCTGTCACGTCCGGCGTGAGGCTGCTGATGCTGCGGTTGAACGTAAACGTCCCACTGGCATTAGCGCGGCCGAAACTCGCATAGCGCATCTGGCGCAGTTCGAAACCGTATTTCAAGGTGTGCTGGCCGAGGCTATGATTCATCCCGGTCTGCACACTGTAGGTGTCGCTGGGTGAGATGTCCCACTCGTTAATTCCCGTCTGCATGTAGTCGGTGAAGGTGAATTGCGGATACCGGTCCGGCTGCTGCAGTTGACTGACGAAACTCTTGGGCAGCCCGAGTGAACCGATGTCCGTTGGCGTGTACTGGCTGGATTGTTTGAATCGGTTGAACCCGGCGCGCGCGGTGAACACCGCCCGTGGGCTCAGCGTTCCGACAACATCTAGTACGGCTCCGTCATTCCTTCTGCCGGCGTGGATCTTTCGCGTAGCCGCCGTGTCCCATCCCCAGTAATCAATTCGTCCGCCGTCGCGCAGATTGTGGTTCCACCGGCCAAACATCTTCCACGATGAGTTGATCGAATGGTCCACTCGCCCGATGAGGTTACGGAAGTCGGTGTCTTCTCTGACGTTACCTCCGAACCAGTTGTTCAGTTTGGTGACCGTCTCGCCGGCCTGATTGGGCAGTGGGATGTCCTGAATCACGCGTAGCGCGATCGGTTCCATCCGCTCCTTCGGAATCTGATTGCCCGGGAACGGTAGCCGCATGTAACGAATGTTGCTTATCGAGATCGCTTTGGTCGAATCGAATGCAGGGTTGTTGTACAGCGTCAGGTCGTCGTGGATCGTGTACAGCCTGCCGGCCGCAGTCAGCGTTTTGGAGAAATCGCCCACACGCTGCTCCGCCGTTGGCACCGAACCGAGGTATGGCTGCGGCGTCGATTCCCGGTATTTCTCCATCGAGAACATGAAGAACGTCCGGTCCTTTCCGTCGTAAAGCTTGGGAATTTTCACCGGACCGTCAAACTCGCCCCCATACTGGTCGATCAGGCGCTTGGTGCGCGGTTGCCCCGCAGCGTTAGCCGCGAACAGGTTAGCGTTGAGTTGCGTCCGGCGCATGTACTCGTACACCGCGCCATGAAAGCGGTTGGTGCCGGGCTTAATCGAGACATTTACCGCACCACCAGCAGTGCGCCCAACTTGCGCGTCATAGATATTGGTGATGACCTTAAACTCTTGCGTAGCCTCTTTCGGCGGCACGTACGCGAGGTTACTACGGCCGGTATTGGCGTTATTCGACATGCCGTCGATTTGGTACTCGTTCACGCCCGACACTCCGCCGCCGATGGAAAAGTCGGCGATCGCGCCGTTATCAAATGGGCGTGAATAAAGCATGCTGCCCGTGTAGTTCACGCCGGCGGCGAGGTTCATCAGCGAGAAGGGATTATTGCCGTCGAGCGGCAGGCTGGCGATCTGATCAGTCGTGATCACCTGGCCGCGGCTCGCAGTGGATTCCTCGATCAGCGGCGCCTCGGCAGTAACCGTCACCTGGTCCGTGGAGCGTCCGATTTCGAGCGCTACGTCGATTTTCGCGCGATCATCCACGCGCAACTCGATGGGTCCGCGACGGTGAGTCTTGAATCCTGCCACCGTGACCTCAAGCGTATACACGCCCGGAAGCAGGTAGGGAATTTGAAACGCCCCCTCCGCATTCGTTTGCGTGCGCGAACTGACACCCGAATCATTATTGGTAATCGAAACCGTGGCGATCGCTACGGTGGCGCCCGTTGGGTCGGTAACCGTCCCAAGAACTGTTGCCCTATATTCCTGACCGGAACAAGCGAAGGTCAACCCCAAAAGACAGAACAGCCAACAGACTTGCCTCATGCGTACTTACCTCTGGTCGGGGACTATATCATAATGCGAGGTAAGTTGGGCCTTTAACTTGGGTATATCAGTTGGAGCGGCTGGATAGTCATCCAGCCGCAAGGTGTGGCATGAGCTTCGGTCTAGACAAACTGCTCTTCTTCAGTCGATCCCGAAAGCGCCGTGATCGAAGTAGCACCACGCGTAATCGTCTGCGCCACCTCATCGAAATACCCGGTGCCGACAAAGCGCTGGTGCTTTACAGCCGTGTAACCATAGCGCTCTGCGTTAACGAATTCTGCCTCCTGCACTTTCGAATACGCGGCCATACCGTTCAGCGCATATTCGCGCGCGAGTTCGAACATGCTGTGGTTCAGTGTGTGGAATCCGGCCAGAGTGACGAACTGGAATTTGTAGCCCATTGCGCCCAGTTCACGCTGGAAGATCGCGATGGACGCTTCATCCAGTTTCCGTCTCCAGTGGAACGATGGCGAGCAGTTATACGCCAGCAATTTGCCCGGGAACTGTTTGTGAATGCCTTCTGCAAAACGGCGCGCCTCCTCGATGTCCGGTTCGGAAGTTTCGCACCAAAGCATGTCGGCGTACGGCGCATACAGCAGACCGCGAGTAATCGCAGCCTCAACACCACCGCGGTATCCCATGAAACCATCCACGGTGTGCTCGCCCGTCAGGAACGGCTCATCGTGCTCATCACCACCGCCCGTCAGCAACCGCGCGCTGTTCGCATCTGTGCGCGCAATCAGCACTGTGTCGACACCCATGATGTCGGCTGCGAGGCGTGCTGCCGTAAGCTTCTGGATGAACATCGGCGCAGGTACCACAACCTTGCCGCCCATATGACCGCACTTCTTCGCGGACGCAAGCTGATCTTCGAAATGGACGGCGCCGGCGCCGGCCGCGATCAGGTCTTTCATTAACTCGAAGGCATTCAACGGGCCACCGAACCCTGCTTCCGCATCAGCGACAATCGGGGCAAACCAGTAAGTTCCATTTCGGCCCTCGGCCTTGTCGATTTGATCGGCACGCATCAGCGCGTTATTAATCGCACGCACGACAGCGGGCACACTGTTCGCGGGATAGAGACTTTGATCCGGGTACATCTGCCCGGCCAGATTCGCGTCGGCTGCTACTTGCCAGCCGCTCAGGTAAATGGCTTTGAGCCCGGCTTGAACCTGCTGTACCGCCTGGTTGCCCGTCAAGGCGCCGAGTGCCGGCACATACTGCTCGTTGTGGACCAGGTCCCAGAATCGGGACGCGCCCATTCTTGCGAGCGTGTGGTCAATCCGAACGGTTCCTTGAAGCCGGAACACGTCTTCAGCGCGGTAAGGCCGTTCGATTCCCTTCCAGCGCGGATCGTTTTCCCAGTGGCGGGTAATTTCTGAAGCGGTCTGCGTGTTGGTCATACCCAGAGTAAAAACCGCTTTCGAGAAAAAGACAATTCGACCAGTCCACTTCGGCCAACTCGTCCGATTCGGCCCACTGCGTTAGGATCTTGGGAACACCTTTTGTATGATCGGCTCAGAGGTGCCATGGGAACCAAAACGATTTCAGCTCAACCGACATCCGGAGTGAAGTTTACAACCCGCGCGACAAACGAAGCGGGCGAAATCTTGACGCCGGATGCCATTACATTTCTTTCCGATTTGAGCCGCCGCTTCGAGCATCGCCGGCAGCAACTACTCGCCATGCGTGCTGAGCGCAAGCGTGCGATCCAGGCAGGCGTGCTGCCCGATTTTCTGCCCCACACTGAGCCCGTCCGAAAGGCCGACTGGAAGGTCGCTCCGATTCCAAAGGACCTTCAGGACCGTCGCGTTGAGATCACCGGCCCCGTCGACCGCAAGATGATTATCAACGCGCTGAACTCAGGCTCCAGCGTGTTCATGGCAGACTTCGAAGATTCGAATTCTCCCACCTGGGAGAACAATCTCGAAGGGCAGTTCAATCTGCGTGATGCCGTCCGTCGCAGCATCGACTACATCAGCCCCGAAGGCAAGGAATACAGCCTGAATGAGAAAACGGCAACGCTGATGGTGCGCCCGCGCGGTTGGCATCTCGAAGAAAAACACATGCTCGTGGACGACAAGCCAATCTCTGCGTCGCTGTTTGATTTCGGCTTGTACTTCTTCCACAATGCGTGTGCTTTGATCGAGCGAGGCACCGGGCCGTACTTCTATCTGCCGAAGCTGGAGAGCCATTTGGAAGCGCGCCTCTGGAACGACGTCTTCGTTTTCGCTCAGTATGCGCTTGGAATACCGCAGGGCACCATCCGCGCGACAGTACTGATCGAAACCATTCTGGCCGCCTTCGAAATGGATGAGATCCTGTACGAGTTACGCAATCACTCCGCGGGCCTCAACTGCGGTCGCTGGGATTACATCTTCAGCTTCATCAAGAAGTTCAGTCACGATCCAAATTTCTTGTTGCCAAATCGCGCGCTCGTCACGATGGATCGGCACTTCCTGAAATCGTACGTCGAACTGCTCATCAAGACTTGTCACCGCAGAGGTATACACGCCATGGGTGGCATGGCCGCGCAGATCCCCATCAAGAATGATGCCGAAGCAAATGAGCGCGCGGTGAATAAGGTGCGCGAAGACAAACTGCGAGAAGTGAATGCCGGGCACGATGGCACATGGGTCGCGCATCCCGGTCTCGTGCCGATCGCAAAAGACATCTTTGACGAGTACATGAAGGGTCCGAATCAACTGGATCGCAGCCGTGATGAGGTCGAGGTCAGTGCGCAGGACCTGCTGAAAGTTCCGGAAGGCGAGATCACCGAGGCCGGCATGCGTTGGAATATCGACGTCGGCTTGCAGTATCTGGAGGCCTGGCTGCGCGGCCTTGGTTGCGTGCCAATCTACAACCTCATGGAAGACGCCGCGACAGCCGAGATCTGCCGCGCTCAACTCTGGCAATGGGCCAAACACGGAGCGCGCCTCGACGACGGCCGCACCGTCACCGCCGACATGGTCGACTCGCTTATCAAGGAGCAGGCTCGCAAGCTTCCGGGCGGACGCTTTCAAACAGCGGCGGAACTTTTTTCGCGTCTCACGCACAGCACCGAATTTCCAGAATTTCTGACGCTTGCGGCTTATAAGTATTTAGACTAGAGGTATGCGCAGCAGCGCGGTTGATACTTGTGCCGTGCTCATAAACGATCTCCGCGCGCACCTCGCGGATCGCCGCATTCATGCGGGCTACGAAACGATTGACGCGCACCGGAGCCTCATCGCTGCACTCACGTCAGACCAGCCACAGGCGGCTGCCGTAGTCGGGTATCTTGCGCAATGGGTCAACGCCGGCTACGCAAGCCCTGGCTTTATCGAAGATCTGCTCGCGCGCTTTCCATGCGAGCTGCACTCCAGGCTGACCGTCGAAGAGTACGTGCATCTGCGCATGTCACACGGCATGTTGCAGATGGCGCAGGAAGAGCCCGGCGCCGCTATTGATCATTTCAACGTTGTGCTTGCGCTCGTGCCGGATATCTCAGATCTCGAGGTCGTCGCCATCGCGCACTTCTGGAAAGCGCGCTGTCTGCGCCGCAAAGGCGAATACGAAAAAGCACTGGCAGGTACGATCGTCGCGCGCGACATTGTTGACAGCCTCGGCTACGCGCCGATGGCTGCCCTGATCCGTACGCAGGAAGCATGGCTCAACTTTCAAAAGGGGAAATTGCGCGAGGCTCTCAATATTCTGTCAGAGGCCGAAGCCGTGCTCACACGCACTGACGATCAATTGACTCTAGGCAATATTCAGTCAGCCTATGGACGCATGTCACGCCGCGAAGGGCGCTACGAAGCTTCCGTCCGCCACTTTAGATCGTCCATTGAACATTACCGCAGGCACGCCGCAAAACATCCGCACATAGCGCGCTCGCTCGCCAACATGGCATACGTGGAACGCCTGCTCTCCCTCCGTGTGAGGAAGCTCATTGATCTGCGCGCGCAGCGTCGCGGGAAGTCAGGACTCACGCCCGATGGAACTGCGGAGCTACGGCAGCGTTATGAGGAGCTTCGTTGTGAAGCGATGGCGCATCTGCGTGAGGCTGGCGAAATCTATTCCACGCACCTGCAGCAGCACGGGGCAGGTACTGTGAAGGTGAACTGCGGATTCCTCTACCTGGACGCCGGCGAACTCGATTCTGCGAGCAAAGAGGCCTCAGAAGCCTTCGAACTCGGGCAGCAGAAAAACGACAGTATTCTGATGGCGCGGGCCCGATTGCTGCAGTGCACCATTGAGAACGCCAAGCTCGAAGAGGGCATCGAGGAAAGCGAGATACCCGGCGAACACGCTAATGCGGCGCTGGACTACGCGCGCCAGGCAGTCGAGTTTGCACAGAACACCGAGAACGAGCGACTACTCGCCCGCGCGCAGATGTGGCTGGGACTGACTTATTGCAATGAGGTGCTAAACGACATCGAAGCCGCGCGCGCCTGCTGCGATGCAGCATTCAACATGCTCAAGCCCGACCCGCACGATCCGCTGTGGCGCGAACTGCAAAGTTTCCGTGCGAAAATCGTGCGTGCCGGCAGCGTTGACGCTACGTTGCGCGCATGGTCGCAAGGCCAGGTAGGAAACAAAACTTTTCAGCAAATCACGGAGGAGTTTGCAGAGTTAATCATCCCAAAGGTATGGGAGCAGGAAGAGCGTAAGGTCGCCCGCGTCGCCACGCGCCTATCAATCTCGCCTAAGAAAGTAAGGCGCATTCTAGCGCGAGCCGGACTCTTGCAACCGCCTGCTCCCAGTCATGAACCGCGCTAGGGCGACGGGTGCCACCCGGCATCGGCCCACAATTGTCCGCTGACCGCCGCGTTCGAAATCATAAAGCAAATCGCATCTGCGATTTCTTCCGGCTGAATCAATCGCCCAAGTTGCGTGTCGGGAAGAATGTGCTTCTGTATGTACTCCTCGCCTAACGCACGGACCATGGGAGTGTCGGTAAAGCCGGGATGGATCACGCCGCAGCGCACACCGTGAAACATCATCTCCTTCATGAAAGTCGCCGCCGCACCCTCGATTCCCGCTTTTGCGGTCGCGTATGCGAGTTGGCCTTTGTTGCCTTGTGACGAGACCGATCCAATAAAAATCACCACGCCTTGAATTCCTTCGCTAGGCGTCCAGCGTTTCAGTCCCTGATGATGGCGAAGCTTGGCTACCCGCGCAACCATCTCCAAAGCCCAATAAATCGGGGCGATCAGGTCCACTTCTGTGACCAGTCGAAATGTTTCCAGGGGATAAATTTCCGGCTCGCCGGTCTCCTTGGAAATTTTGACTGAGAGCGCGTCGCGCGTGATTCCGGCCGCCGGAACACATACGTTTACGAACCCGTGCCGGCCGCAAACAGTGTCATAAACACATCTTCGAAACTCCGGATCCGTGACATCGCCGGGAAAGGCTTGAACATCCGTATCCTTGAATTCCTTCGCGATCTGCTCCCCGATCTGGACAACGCCGGGAGTTTTGTTAACCAGCGCGACCGCCTTCGCTCCGCGCTTCGCCAGATCGCGTGCTACTGCCGTGCCAATGCCACTGGCAGCACCGGTGATCACTGCAATTTGTTGATTCTTTACGTCCATATTTTCTCCAGAAAGATAGAGGCTCACTCGCGCAAAACTGAGTCCCTCTTTTTCGCGGGGACCGGGTCCGTGCAATCCATCACCCGCCCTGTCGCTTCCGCCCTCGATCCCGATTTCGCCTCCATGTAAGTGGCAGCCGCTTTCAAACGTTGTTCAATCCGGTCTACCGGAATTTCAAATCGCTTGGAGAGCGCAATTGGTGAGAAGCCACTCTGAAACATTCTGTAAAGTTCAAGAGCAAATGGGTCATCCATCTGTATTCACCTACTGGGTTCGCATCCATCTAGATCCATCGAAATTATGCTGCAACGCAGCACGTTCTGTCAAGGAGTTCTTTTGCGACGCAGCACCACCAGGTGGAGACACTTTGGCCGTTTTGTTTCGCTTTTCTTCTACTTTCGAAATTCTCTTGACTTCAGCGCTGGCTGGAGTAACATGTAGTTATGCTGCACTGCAGCATACGAGATTATGCGAAAGCAAGGAGCTAATATGCCGACTCGTCCAAAAATCAAAAAGGAGGTTCCACGGGAGCCGATAGCGGCCAAGCCACCAATGCCTCCAGAGCCCGCCAGTCCTGAAATGTTCGCAGACATGCTCCACAAAGGAGTGCTGCAGATCGCACAAGCACAGAAATCCATGCTGGATACGATGAGCCAGTACGGCAGGGATGGGATGAAAGTTTGGAAACAGACTATGAGGGTGCCCGATTCCATGCCGGGAATCTACATTTTCGATCTCGCAGAGCAGACCATGCAAAAGATCATTGAGGTCCAGAAGACCATGCTCGACGTTGTCGTTCAGCAGAGTTCTCGCACGGTGGATGCCGCCAAAGAAAGTACGAAATACTTCCATGCCGTAAATGAGATGGTGCAGCAAACTTCAAAGCGCGCTATGGAGGGCCAAAAAGAAGCCCTGGAATCCGCCGCGGAGCAGACCAGAATGGCAACGAGGACCATGAAGACCAACCTTGGTGCCGAGGCTAAAAACCCGGTCACTGCTGCTGCTGAGTCCATGCAGCGCGGTGTTGATATCGCCATCGAAACCCAGAAGGAGTTGCTTGAGGTCGCCGCGAAACCTCTCTCTGTAAGCGCATCGCGGTAACTCATTCAACTCACCGGCAGACCAAGGAACGGTTGGTCTGCCGGACTCTCACCCTGCTATCGTCGCCCGCTGCTGCGCGTTGTTTTTCCAGGCTTCCTGGCGGTGCTTGCCTTTGCTACTAATTTCTCCAGCTCTTCGATTCGCCTGCGAAATTCAGTGACTTCGGACGGCTCCGGAGGTGTTTGCGGCGGCGGTTCCGCGGCCGGACCCGCTTGGGTGCCCTTCATCAATTTCTCCATGAAATCGAAGGGTGGTGTGAGTGCCCGATACGAGCTTTGATACATATCGAACATTGCACGCATGTAGTTCAGCATCCCTTCCTGGCTGGCCTTTCCGGAGGCAATAACCATGTGGCGCAACATATCCAGCGGGAATGTGGAGTTTGGGCCTTTGGCGTTGTCCACAATGATTTGCGTGAGCACCAGGCGAGTAATGTCTTCTCCGGTAGCGGCGTCAATTACCTGAACATCTACCCCTTCGCGCACCATCTGTGCAACCTCATCGAGGTTTACATAGCGGCTACCGGTGGTGTCGTAAAGCCGTCTGTTCTCGTACTTTTTTATAACTACTTTCCTGGTTTCCATCATTCACCACTATTTCCTCTTGACACCGCGCTCAATCAGGGTAAAAATTAATTATGCTGCAGTGCAGCATAATTTGGCAATCATCGACATCTAGGAGCTAACCATGAACCGGAACCCCGAGTCAACAAAAACCGCTCACAGTGATCGTGCAGCCAACGAAAAGCCGGAAGCCGCTGCCGAAACTGTCGCCCACCCGTTCACAGCGCTCTTTCAGAGTAATCTGGAACGCTATGCGCGAATTCAGAAGGAAACGCTGGACATGCTTGCGCAGCAAAGCATAGAAGCAGTCGAGGCGCTAAAGAAGACCCTGAACGTCCCGGCAAACACGCCCGGTGTTGGCGGGTTGGACCTCGCAGTGCAGGGCATCGCCAGCTTGGTGGAGTCAGAAAAGAAAATCGTCAACGTGATCGTTGAGCAAAGCTCCATCACTCTCGACGGTACGAAAGAATATGGCAGCGCCGCGTCGAAGCAGATGGATGTCGCCACTGAGTTGCTGCGCAAGGCAACTGACCGGGCCGTTGAAATGCAAAGGTTGGCATTGGACATGGCCGCACAGCAGAACAAGCTGGTCGTGGAAGCCGTGAAACAGCAGCCGTGGGCTTCGGCAGTTGCTCCGTCGGTCGCGGCGGCTGCCGAATCGATGCAGCGCGGAATGAATGCGGCGGTCGAGGCCCAAAAGGAATTTCTGGATAGCGCCTCGCAGCCCCTGAAAGCCAAGGCCGCAAGGGCATAGGTGCAGCGAGTTCCGGCAGGGCTGCAGGACCTGCCCCCGCGGCGCCTCCAATGCACGCACTTTGTGCGGCTTACCCGCTGCGGACATGCCGATCTCGCAATACCCTGCCGGGTTAATTCTATTTGTAATCTGTTTCGGGAGGAATGGCAATGAGTGACAAGCCTGAGAACATCAAATTTTTCGATCCGTTTGAAGCGTGGCGTAGTATGGCGGGCGTAGGCATGGACGCCTGGGCGAAAGCCATGGTCGAAGCGGTTAATACGGATGCCTATGCGAAAGCGACAGGATCCATTTTAGACGGATACTTGAGCGCTTCGGCGCCGTTCCGGGAGGCTGTGGAGAAGGCTGCCGGACAGGCGCTGCGCCAGCTTAGTATGCCGACACGCGACGACTTCATCAGCCTGGCTGATCGGCTGACTAACATAGAACTTCGACTGGACGACCTGGACGCCAAACTGGATGCCAGCCTGGCCGCTCCGAAACCCGCGAGAGCGCAGGCCAAGCCTCGTATTGTCCGGAAGAAAAAAGGAGCAACCAGCAATGGCTGATTTTCAATTTGCCCCGTCGGACTGGCTCCAGATGGAGGAAAAGCTCACAAGGCTGACGAAGGTATTCACCTCCAAGGCTGCGATCGCCCAGACCCCGAAACAGGCAATCTGGACTCTAAATAAAGCAAAGCTTTTCAGATATACGCCCGTGCTCCCGGAAGAACAGCTGCATCCGGTGCCTTTGTTGCTGATCTTTGCGCTGATGAACAGGCCATCGATTCTTGACCTGCGACCTGGACATAGCTTCGTCGAGTTCATGGTTAATCAAGGCTACGATGTGTACCTGCTCGACTGGGGTTCGCCTGGGATCGAAGACAAAGATCTGAAGTTCGACGATTACGTGCTCGATTACATGCCGCGCGCCATTCGAAAGATGAAGGCAGTATCTGGCGCTACCGAATTCAGCATGCTCGGTTGGTGTATCGGTGCGATCCTGACAACGATGTACGCGGCGCTCAGATCCGATGATGGACTGAAAAACCTGATCCTGCTTACGGCGCCGCTCGACTTCGCCAAAAAGGACACAATCACTTTTTCGCGCTGGACGGATGAACGCTTCTTTGACATCGATAAGGTGCTCGATGCCTTTGGCAACATGCCGGCTGAGCTGGTGGAATATGGTGCGAAGGCGCTTAAGCCCGTCGAAAACTATGTCGGCAATTATCTGCGCCTGTGGGACAGCCTGGACGATCCGAAGGTAGTTGATTCCTGGCACGCCATGAACACGTGGGTCACTGATAATATCCCGATTGCCGGCGCATTTTTCAAGCAGCTCATCGTCGATTTATACCGGAACAACAGGCTCATCGAGGGCACCATGACGCTGCGCGGCGAGCTCGTCAACTTGTCAAAGATACGCGCAAACCTGCTGACCGTGATCGCGCAGAAGGATCACATCACGCCAGCCTGTCAATCGGAGACGATTGTCAACAAAGTCGGCAGCCGAGATAAGGAACTCTACCGGATTGCTGGCGGCCATATTGGGATGATGGCGGGAAGCGGCGCAAGCAAGCACACATGGCCGCATATTGACACCTGGCTAGCTGCCCGTTCAGACTAAAAAACTCGCTTACGGTCGCGCCTCCGAGTCGCGACCGTAAGCGATATGCGTTTTACTCTTCCTCTGAAATTAAAAGCTGCAAGTAGAGGATATGCTCCACGCCATTATCTAAAACGTCCTTGCAGGCTTCCAGAAAACACTCCGGCAGGAAACGCAATTGCGCAACCGGATCGGAGGATTCCGGGAAATTGAGGTAAGCGGGTCGCTCTTTCGGCCTTGCGTACGCAAATCCCGCACCACACATCGTCTCCCCGCTTCGCATTACATACCCATTCATCGGAATGTCCCTCCTCAAGTGCGAGCTTGTTTTCCCCGCAAACGCGAGGTATTTACATGTACACGCCGCCGTTTATATTTATTTGCTGACCTGTGATGTAATCACCTTCGGTCGCCAGGAACACGGCGGCGGAAGCAATCTCATCAGGTCTCGCCAAACGACCCAGCGGAATCTTCAGACGAATCTGTTCGAGAACATCCGGCGGGATCTTTGCGACCATTTCCGTGCAGGTATAGCCAGGCGCGATTGCATTAGCCGTGATGTTGAATCTGGCCATCTCCAGTGCGAGCGCTTTCGTAAACGCAATGATGCCGCCCTTGCTTGCGGCATAGTTAGCCTGGCCGAACGCTCCGGCCTGCCCGACCAGTGAACTGATGTTTATGATGCGCCCGTATTTCTGCTCAATCATTCCCGGCAGAGCCGCGCTGGTGCAATAATATGTGCCGTTCAGGTTCACGTTGATCACATCGGCCCATTCATCGTCAGCCATTTTGCGGAGTGATCTGTCTCGCGTAATGCCGGCGTTGTTGACCAGGATGTCGATTCGCTTCCATGCGTCCAACACTTCGCGAACGATCCGTCGCGCTTCGTCTCGCGTCGCGATGTCGCCTGGTACCAGAAGGCACTCCGAACCGCTGGACCGGATTTCCTCAGCGAGGCTTTCAGCTGCCTCCTTGCTGGTTCGATAGTTAACTGCGACGGATGCGCCGCGATGCGAAAGTGCCAAAGCGATTGCCCGGCCAATGCCCCGCGCCGCTCCGGTTACAAGGGCGACTCTTCCTTTCAGAGACGCCACTCCATTTCCATTTCCATTGTGAGTATCTGCCATGGCTCTCCTCCTCAGAGCTGATCTAAACTAACTGGGCATACCCTCGAAAATCGCCGCGATGCCCTGCCCTCCGCCGATGCACATCGTAATAAGCGCGTACTTTCCACCGATCCGGTTCAATTCATGAATCGCCTTCACGGTGAGAATCGCGCCTGTGGCACCAATCGGATGGCCGAGTGCGATACCACTGCCGTTCGGGTTGGTCCTGTCAGGCGGCAGTTCCAGATCGCGCACCACGGCAAGTGCCTGAGCGGCAAACGCCTCATTGACCTCAAAGACATCAATGTCATCGAGAGTCAGGCCGGTCTTCTTCAGCAATAAACGTACGGCCGGCACCGGCCCCATACCCATGTACTTCGGCTCGACGCCTGCCAGCGAATAACCCACAAGTCGAGCCATCGGTTTGAGCCCACGTTCTTTTGCTACGCTGGCTTCCATCAGAACCACTGCCGCTGCACCGTCGTTAAGTGTGGATGCATTGCCCGCTGTTACCGTGCCGTTCTTATCGAACGCCGGTTTAAGTTTCGCAAGGGACTCCGGAGTTGTGTCGGCGCGCGGCTGCTCGTCGGTGTCGAAGAATGTGGAGCCGCTTTTGGTCTTTATTTCAATCGGAAGTATTTGCTCTTTAAAAATGCAGTGCTTGATCGCCTCGGACGCTCGCATATTACTTTCCACCGCAAGGGCGTCCTGATCGGCTCGGCTGATGCCCCACTTCGTGGCAATGTTCTCCGCAGTCACGCCCATGTGGACTTCATCGAATGGATCTGTGAGCGCACCCACCATTGCATCTACAACAGTGGCGTTGTTTATGCGCTGTCCCCAGCGCAAGCCGCCCAGCCAGTATTGTGCACGGCTCATGCTCTCCGCGCCGCCTCCGACAGCGACGTCGGTATCGCCTAGCTTAATCATCTGAGCCGCCGATACGATCGCCTGCAAACCACTGCCGCACAGACGGTTAACGGTCAGCGCGGGCGTGGTTACAGGGATCCCGGCTTTTACAGCAGCAACCCTGGACAAGTACATGTCTTTCGGCTCAGTGTGAATCACATTGCCCATGACCACCTGCCCGACGTCATCCGGCAATATTCCGGATCGCCTGATGGCTTCCTTGACAACCGCTGCAGCGAGATCGGTCGGGGGGAAGTCCTTCAGGCTGCCGCCGTACTTGGCAATCGGAGTGCGTACGGCGTTCAAGATGACTACGTCGCGTTCGCTTACCATGAGAATCTCATCCTCCTTTTGGATCAACAGTAATAATCGGCACACACTTGGCGACGCCTAGTCGCCTGCGATGACCGATCCGAGGTAAATTTGGCGAGATGCGGACGCAATGACCCGCGCCTGCGCTTCGTACTCACCTGGAACGGATCATCTGGTCGCCAACTGTCTCCGCCTCAGCGCGAACAGGCGACCCGTTCTCGATGCTCCACAATTGGAGCACCTGTGCTTTCTCAATACTAGTTCAAGATCTTCAAGTCTTGAACTAGTAGAAGTACCAGTTTCACTTCCTCAGGCGAATGCCACTTTTGTTCTGGTGCGCGCGGCCGACCCAACAAACAAAGCGTTGTAGACAACCTGCGTGAGGTTGACACCACCGGTCAATACAAGGCTTGCGCCCGTACCTGGCAACTTGTGCGTGCCGAACAGCGTGAACTGATCGCAGATCGGTGCGAGCACGGTCGCGTGCGGGGTTCGCAGCACATCGAACAAGCGTATCGACGTTGCCTTAGGTGAGTTCCCGAACGGTATCTCCCACCGGCAAAGCTCCTTCAAGGTATTCTCTGAGTTACCCTTATCTCGCAAAGTCACGTACAACATGCTGAGCACCAGCGCGGTCGCGTCGAAGTCCCATTTCTGATCGCGCAGCAATGCGGCCGACTCGCTATTCAGGGGCGGGCGCGTCGGAAGCAAGCGCTGCGCGGAGATACGGATTCCAGCCCAGCGTGCGAGTTGGCAGTTCAATGCCAGATAGCCGAATATGCTGCGCGGATCATGCTCGGTCTGTTCAATATCTTCAAGCATCCTGCTGAAGATCCAGGACTTCGAAGATGCTTCGAACGCGAGCGGCGAACCGCAATCGCGGAAGATCGTTTCGCGGAGGGTAGGATCGCGCAACAGATCAAACACAGAACCAAGTTGATGATCGTTCAGCAACTCGCGTCGAGCTACGCCGAACAAGCAGGAGACCAGGTCTTCCAGGCAGACCGCTTCGGGCTCGTTCGTCCCGGCGATCTCTTTCAGCGGAACCGTCACGATGGAGACGGGACCACACATATTACGGGGTACCAGCGTGCGTTGCACAACGCTGCCCAGGATCAAAGAAGAGTCGTATGACAGCATTCGCCCTCCAGAGATTTAGATGTTCACTACAGGATTGTCAAACGCCTGTTGCGCTCCTCCACGGTGCGTCACAGGCGTTGCGATCTAGCCTTCTTAAAGATGAACTCAAGAAGATAAATAGTCCACTCGTGGAACTACCAGTTTTGAGGTATCGAGACCCTGAAGTGTCTTTTTATGGGCGTTATTGCCGTGCCACGATTGTGCTGACAATCTCGAAGGGTATGGCCGGAAGCGTGCCCAGTGGCTGGCGCCGCCTGACCTGCTTTGCGTCCTCACGCTCGATGGCGGCATCGACGATCAGGTTGCCTTTCAGCCCCGATTTGACCTTTGCTGCATCCGCGCGGAGCAGAATATTGATCGCGCCCGGAACCGACGTCACGTCTTGAATAGTGACACCTTCCGGAGGTTCGCTCAGGGTCATCTTGATCGAACTGGCTTGTCCGCCGACTGGTGCAGCCACGCGCACCTGAACCGTGCCACCAACGGGCAGTTTCACTGGCTCCTGGGTGGGGAGCTTCCAGGGCACCCTGTAGCGCACTGGGCCGGCGGCAACCGCCATCCACTCCTGCGCTGGAACCAGATGGCGGTAGGCAAAGGCTTGCATCATGTCCTCCGCGGGAACGCCCATGCGTTGAACATCTTTGCCCTGAATCGTTGCGTGGCCTTCCAAAAAGAGCCGATAGACCTTGTCCTTACGATCCGCCGGCACAGTCAAAGTCAGACGCATTTTGTCCTGATTTGCCGGAATCCATGCACCACTCAGAATGAAGCCCGTCGGAGCGTCCTTCAGCTTGAGCGCGATGTCACCCGCAAAGCCGTCGCGGCGCATAGCGTAAACGGTGATCGGTATGGTCATGCCGGCGCGTGCGTTGATGCTCGCAGGCACCATGCGGAGTTCGAAGTCAGGCTGCGGGGCACTGACCCGCAAGCGGTAACCGTACTCAGCGCCACCTTTGTTCTGCGTGTCTCCCAAGTGGAGGTAGTAAGTTCCATTGGACGGCAAAGTAACTCTCAATTGTGAATCGGCATGGTGAGTTAGCAGGCCGGTGCCTTTGTCTTCGGAATCGTCATTGATCGCAATTTGCTTGCCGGCTGCATCGGTCAATTTGAGAATGGAATCCAGCGGAGAATCGAGCCTGCGTGCAAGAACTTCGGCGACGATCTCTTCACCAGCGCGACCCTCAAACCGGAACACGTCCCAATCGCCGGACTGGTTAATGCGTCCGTTTACAATCAGTGGGAGCTTGATCCGCTGCGCGCGCTCTTTCTGATTGTTGGGCTCCACATCCATCCCCTCCGGCAGTGTGTCCACTTCAAACGGCGCGCGGTTGGAAACCCACTCGCCTTTGCGCACGGAAATGGGATGCAGCCCCGCAGCCTTGTTCTTCGCGACCTGCTTCTGACTTCCCGCCGGCAGATTCCAGCCAAGTACGTCGATCTTGCTTTGGGCCCCAGCCTTGCCACCGAGCGGGAAAATGCTGGTCACATACGGCAGTTCACCTGCTGCGATGCGATAAACGAAATCCTCGCGACCGCGATAGATGGAATCCTTGATTTCAATGGTGTATTCGCCGTCCTGGGCAATTTCGTGATAGATCACCGGATCGGGGTGGAAGCGGTAGTGATCGGCATATGCCAGAGGTTTCCCTTTGGAGTCGAAGAGCCCCAGAGTGGCCTGGAACCAGCCGGGCACGGCATCAGAGATGTACGGGATCAGTTCGCGCGCGCTGGCGGCAACTACGATGCGCTGGCCCTTGGTGGCCTGAAAGCGGTAACGATCCACGCCGCCGGGCATGATTTGCCCGTTCACCATGGTAGGCAACGTTATCAGCGGAGCTTCGGACGTGACAGGCTTCTGGTCAATGCGGTATCTGGCACCTTTGCCCACTGCGGGCTCGTTGGTGGCCTTGGAAGCCATTTTGGAATACTCAGGCAACTGACCGACACAGAAGACCATTGGGTTCGTCAGGCCTGTCGGAGTTCCCAGGCGCAGTTCCCTTTCGCCAAGTGCCGCACCCGGCGCCAACACAAGCTTCAGGGTGACGGTCTCGACCAGCGCCGGAGACAGCGGCCGTCTAACAAAAGTGCCAAGCTTTTTCCTGATTTCCGCGACGGCCTTTTCGTCCTCAGGCGTCCAGACGGGCTTGGGCTCCGTGCTGGCTGCTTCGCCGCGCTTGCGTGTTCGTGTGGCGGCTGTGCGCTTATCGGTGAGTTCCTTCAGCTTCTCCCGCAACGTGTTGAACTGTCCCTGCGTGATCGGCTTATGATACTCGACTACGGTCGCTTGAATCCCGGGGCCGGAGATGTACACCTCGTTGACGCCGTCCAGGAATTGTCCGCCGACCGTGAGTTCCACCGTGGCGCCTTGTTGGCCGCCAGCCGGGATAGACATAGCCAATATGCGGCCCAAATTGCTGCGCCCGCACAGCCGGAAGGGTCGCCAGTAAAGCGGCCAGAATCAACGTCGCGCGCCATCGGAAGGAACTCATCTTTAACTCCATCGCTTACATGATTTCTTTCAAACGTCCGCCCATGGTTACGCCATCGGCTTTAGTCGCCACCACGCCAGCGGGCGAGCCCAACGGGTGCGGCAACTTGCCGTTAGTGTCGATTCCGAGCAGCTCGTACATGCTGCCAATCAGATCCACGGGATAGACGGGCCGGTCTTTGACCTCTTCGCCGCGCGCATCCGAGGAGCCGACCACGTGGCCGCCCTTGAATCCGCCACCGGCGAGAACGGCCGAGAAGACCTTACCGTAGTGATTGCGTCCGCCGTTCCAAGGTGCTTCCCAGAGGACCTTCGGCGTGCGGCCAAACTCACCGCCCCACCAGACGATCGTACTATCCAGCAAGCCGCGTTCGGACAGATCCTGCAACAAGGTCGCGAGTCCCTTGTCCATTTCCGGCAGCTTGCGGCGCATGGTCTGGAAATTTCCCTTGTGGGTGTCCCAGCCGTTGTAATTGATGGTTACGTACGGAACGCCGCGCTCCACCAGGCGGCGAGCCGCCAGACAGGATGCCCCAAAAGTGTTGCGGCCGTAACGATCGCGCAGATCGTCTTTTTCCTGCGAGAGATCGAAGACCTTGCCTGCGTCGCCCAGGATCAGATCGTATGCCTGCTTCTCAGCCTGCGCTGAGGCTGCCAGGCGCGGATCGCCCTGCATGGCATGCTCGAGCGAATTCAGTTTCTGCAGATACTCGCGGCGGGCCTGCTGGCGCTGATCGGTGATGCCCTGCGCGACGACGCCTTCCACTGCAAAACGCGGCTGGCCCGGATCACCGCCCGTTGCAAAAGGCTTGTAGCGCGAGCCCAGGAAGCCAGCTTCCGAGAAACGCCCTTGCGGTTGCGTCAGCACGATATAGGGCGGAATCAGTCCCTTGTAACCGGCGTTGTAGCCCTTGAAAAGCGACACCACCGCACCGACGCTCGGATAGACGTCACGGCCGCCAGCCGGACGCCCGGTCTGCACCATGTACGATCCCGTTTCATGCGCATTCACGCCATGCGTCATGCTGCGAATGATGGAATACTTGTCGGCCTGCTTGGCAAGCAGCGGCAGCAGTTCACAGATCCGCATTCCGCTCACGTTGGTGGCAATCGGACTGTTCAGCGGACCGCTGTAGTCGTTGCCCGCCTCTGGCTTCGGATCGAAGGTGTCGAGGTGCGACGGTCCGCCCCACATCCAGATTTGGATTACCGATTTGGCCTTGGCGGATGGTGCGGCAGCGCGCGCGAATGGCGCCACTTTGTCGGCCAGCAGCATACTGGCTGCACCAAAGAGCCCGCCTCGCATTGCGTCACGTCTGGAGATGTTCATGATTTGCCTTTCAATGCCGGTACAGGAACTCCGCGCTGTTAAGCAGCGCCCAGGTAAGATCGATCATGGCTTCGCGGCCTTTTGCGCCAGCCTGCGAATAGCCGCCCACCGTTTTCCACTCTTCCGCAGTCGGGTAGCGCGACAGGATCAGGAGGTACAATCCGGTCACGACTTCTCGCGGGGTTTTCGCAGTCTTTGACAGCGCCAGTAACTTCGTACTCTGCTCGATTTTGCGCTGCACGTGACTGGAATTCAGTAGATGAAGCCGTTGGGCCGACGAAGGACTGTTGTTGCGCTCGGATTCGAGTCCGGTATCACGCGACGAGCGGCCGAATAGTTCCAGGAACGAACTCGTGATGCTGCCATCCGGCAGACTAACGGAACGCAAGCCTTCTGGAATGAAGGTGAACGGTTCCGGAATCGGGCTCGTGTACTTTTCTGTGGACCCGGTGACCTGGCAGAGCGCATCCACCAGCACTTCCGCTTCGAGCCGCCGTAGCGGATACTGCGCAAAGTTGGCCTCGGCTGCAGGATTATCACTGCGCGAGATGGAAGAAAGCTGATAGGTTTTCGAATTCAGAATCAGACGGTAAAGCTGCTTGAGATCATATTTCGAGGCGACCAGTTCGCGTTCCAGATAGGCCAGCAGTTCGGGATTCTGCGGCGGATTGTCCGGACGAATATCGTCGGCCTCATGTATAATTCCCCGCCCCATCAGCCAGGACCACACGCGATTCGAGATGTTGCGCGTAAACCAGGGATTCCTGGCAGTGATCAGCCAGTTGGAAAACGCCACGCGCGGGTCCTGATCGGGCGCGATCTGAGCGCGCGTGCCGTCGGGGAAAACCGGGGGATTAGCTGAAGTGCGGGCGCGATCGAAGAAGACGATTTCTTCCTTCCATTCACCCGTCTCTTTGTAGCCGACCTTGGAGAAAAAGGCCGCTAAACCCGATAGCTGCGCAGGCGTCCAGCGTTCTGCCCGCACTCCCATGAACATCAGGCCGACGGACTGCGCGATAGCCGGCGGTTCCTTGCTCTGCATGGCGCGGTAGAAATTTACGGGCGGCACCTTGAAGTTACTGCCGCTCTGGGTGAGCATCTCGCGGGCAAAGGCGTCGTACGGCTTGTTCTCGCGGATGGAGGCGCGAATCCACTGATGATAGGCTTGGGCCGCGTTCGGCCAAAGATTGATCGGAAACTCAGCCTTGATCCGGAGCAGGTCGCTCCACTTCATTGCCCAGTAATCGGCGAATTCGTCACGCGCCAGCAGCGCCTCGATCAGGGTCGAGCGCTTGTTCGGATCCTTGTCATTCAGAAATTGCGTGGCCTCTTCAGGCGTGGGCAGCGTCCCGATCACGTCCAGATAGACGCGCCGCACAAAGACGCCGTCCGAACACAGATTTGCGGGCTGGATGTTAAGTTGCTTCAGTTTCGCGAAGACCAGCTCATCGATCTTACCCTTGGGCGTCAGATCGGCCTGAATCTCGAAGATCGGCACTAAAGGTTTGTCCGGGCCCGCCGCAGACAGCGTAAGCGCAACAAAAGACACGGGAATCAGGAGTTTCAGCATATTTACGTCCTGCCCGAATGAGTGTTTCAGGTCGCATTCGGGCAAATTGGACCGGACAAAGGACTTAACCCTAGCAAAACGCCAGAGTTTCGCCCGTTTGTCCTTAGACTTCACCCCGCTTGTAGCGTTGGATGATGTGGTCGCAGGCCCGAACCGTGATTGCCATCATACTGAGCGTCGGATTCTGGCAAGCCGAACTGACGTAAGTGGCGCCGTCGGTCACGAACAGGTTCTTCACATCGTGCGTCTGACAGAACGCACCACGATCTTTGCTTTGACCTCACGCGGCGTACGCGTCTGGCGGTCGATGAAGGCCATGCCCGACGCCTTGCCGGTGGTCTTGTCGATAATAATGTGGCTTGCGACGGCGTCCGTTATCAACGTCATCCTGCCGGTCGCGGCGGCGTCTTTCACGGTTGTGTAAGGGCTGCTGAAATACGAATTGGTGCTGCAACCCTGTTCGCACGGCCCGCAATAGTGGCAGGGCTGACGGCCGTTGAGCGGCTGCGTCAGAATCGCAACGCGACCGATGGTCACCACGCGTCCCATTTTCCAGGAGCGCGGCGGCGATTACTGCGACCGATTAAACCCGGAGCGGACTCAGCGCAAACTTACTGCCAGACTCGAAAGACTGGGTTGGCAGGTCGTTCGCACGCCACGCGAGAGCCCACCAGAAGCGGCGGTTCCGCCCCGAAAAAGAGGACGCCCTTGCAAATGCGTTGAAGAGGTGTGTTTGACAACCCCATTAGTTAGGACAATACTTCAGATTATTCGAGAGGAATTGAATGTCGAAGATAGTTCGTCATGAGTTCATGGGAAGTTGGGTAGTCTTCTGGCTACTCTGCATCACCGGCATTGGTATCCCGGTGGCCATCCTCTATCTGCTGAACGGGACGATTCGGATCGAGACCGAGCTGGATAATCCGGAAGAATTTCTCGACGCCTTCCGGCGCAGGAAGCTTAACACGAAATAGACTCGGTTATGGGCGGTCTTTTTGCTCCTACGTCATGCGCGAGAAGCCTCGATCCGCGGCAAGGACCAGAGTAGCGAGGGGGAACGTCGTTGGGGAACGTCGTTAAGGATCGGCTCGTCGGTGTATCGCTGAATGAAATGACACAAGATGCCTTCGCCGTTCTCGCAGGGATTGGTGGGCTTACGTTCCTCTGTGCGGCTTCGATTCTCCTGATCGAACTCCGCCGATTCAGGTCCGGGGCACGATGAGTGCTGTTTTGCGCTAGCACGGTGGTGTCAAACCGGCGGCCAGGTTCATTCTGAAATAGGGGAGCATCCCATGCGGACGATCAATGCTCGTCGAATTATCGGCCGGTTGTTACGTTGTGTCGCTTCACTGCTGTTTGTTCTCGTTCCGTTGATGTGTGCCGCAGCAACTCACGTCCGCCACTATTCGTACTCCGGAAACGACCCCTCGCGTTGGACTAGCTCGCCCCTTCCTGGCTATGAAGCCGCCGCGCCAACCGACTTCACGGTGTATCCGTGCCGCGCGAGCAATTGCACAATTGCGCGAGTGATTACGGATGCGAATCGCAACACCTACGTCGTGGGCACTACCGATCTCCAGACTCAGGGACTCATGACCGGAGCGACGGCTGATCTTTTCATAGCGAAGCTCGATCCGGCCGGCGCCACTCTGTTTTTGGTCACTTTAGGCGGCAAAGATTACGATTCAGGCCGGGCGATCGCACTCGATCCGGCGGGGAACATCGTCGTGGGAGGTTTGACCAGATCGTTGGACTTTCCGTTGCGGAACGCGATCCAGACTCGGCCAGGCAGCACCTCTACCGGTTTCGTTGTAAAGCTCAGTCCGGACGGAAGCCAATTGATTTTCTCGACGTATTTCGGCGGGACCACCAACATGTCGTCTGTGAGCGCGGTGGCAATCGATGGCACCAGCAATGCTTGGGTCACCGGTCAGACCGGTTCACGCGACTTTTCGACAACCCCGGGAATGCCGGCTGGGGTTGTCACGGGCTGGGGTCCGGCCGGGATTCTTGGCGCCTTCATCGCTAAGCTCAGCCCGGCTGGTGACAAGGTCCTTTCTTCCGGCATAGTCTCAGGAAACGCCGTTGCCTGTTCCGGCGGTAGCAGTTGCTTTCTCAGCATACGGGTTACGACCTGCGACTCGATTGCTTTGGATTCTACCGGCAATGCGTACGTGGCGGGAAATTCCGGAGTAACGGATTTGCCCACTACTGAAGGCGCTCTCGCGCGCCGGGGCCTCGGCGGTTGGGCTGCGCGGATTAATGCCACTGGCACCAACCTGGACTACTTGACCTATCTTGGAACAGGGACAACTGGCAGCACTAGTTACGTGGTTGCCACCACCGGAGTAAACGCACTGGCAGTCGATGCCCAAGGGAACGCCTACGTTGCGGGAGTGACAAGCGACCCCAAATTTCCCGCTACGTCTGGCGCGTCACAACCGGTCTTCAACGGCCCCGCGAATCCACCTCCACTCATAACACCTCCTTCAGACGCTTATGTCGCCAAGCTGAATCCCCAGGGCACGGCGATGCTATACGCGACCTTTCTCGGTGGTTCGGACAAGGATGCGGCGACAGCCATAACGCTCGATTCCGCCGGGTCCGCATACGTGACGGGCACGACGGAGTCTTCCGATTTTCCGGTCACCAGCGTATCGAAGGGGCGAGACTTCATTGCCGTGTTGAATCCTGCTGGATCGTCGCTGAGATTTTCTTCCCGGTATCCAGATGGCAGCATTTCACACACGATTTCGGTTAACGGCGACGGCCGCATACGCGCCGCGAGCTGGACCGGAATCATAACGTCCCTAACCTTGGCTAATGCACCCAGCACGCGTGTGTTCGAGATTACGCACGGTTCTGGAGACCTGCCCGACCCCGTGGTCGCGCCTGGAGCAGTCGTGTCGTTGTTCGGGACACAACTTGGTCCTACGAACGGTGCAATTGCGGAAGCCGACAGCACAGGAAAACTGCCCACCGCACTCGCTGGAACGCAAGTGCTATTCGACGGCGTAGCAGGGCCATTGCTGTATGTATCTCAGGACCAGATCAACGTAGTGACGCCCTTCGGGCTGTCCCCAGGAAAAGAGACTGTGATTCGCGTGATAGCTGGAACGGCGAGGTCGCCAGAGTTTCGTAGTTTCGTTTCGCCCTCCAGGCCGGCAATATTCGGCGGGCCGAATGGCGCAGCTGCAATCAACCAGGACGGCACAATCAACTCGCAATCGAATCCCGCAAAATTGGGTTCGGTGGTTGCGATCTGGGCCACAGGGATCGGACTGATTTCCCCGACTCCCTCGGACGGCCAAGTGGCAAAGGTCTCGCAGGATTATCATTGCTGCGAACTTTACATATCCGGCAAACCCGCAGAGGTGCTTTACTCTGGTGCCGCACCGGGAATAGTGGCCGGTGTGGTCCAGATCAATTTCCGTGTGCCAACCGACCTTGGCGGAGGTACGGGGCAGCAAGTGCCGATCAGCATCGCGGTACATCCAACACCACCGAATTTGCCGGCACCAGCTAGTACCGGAATATTCGTGAGCCCATGAGCGTTGATGGAAGGAGAGACTGCGACGCTTCCGTCGCTTTTTGGACCGGAGGTATCAGTTCGGTAGAGCAGCCTTCACCCAACCGGCGCTCGACCATCGGTATTGACCAGCCTCCTGCACCAACCCGGCGCGCACCGGATTATTCTCGATGTAGAAGCGAATCCGCTCAAACTCCTTGTCCTCACGAACCTCGCGTTCGTAGACCTGCTCCTGCCAAAATGGGTTTCCCGTTCGAGCCAGTAGAATATTAGCCTGCCTGGCTGTGAATCCCTTCAGAGACTTGGTCACCTTGGGTAGAGGGACTTTGGGAGTAAGCAGGACGTGAACGTGATTTGGCATGACCGCAAAAGCGTGCAAGACATACTGCGCTAGAACTTCAGCATTGTAGTAAATGGCATCTACTACCAGGTCTGCCAGCGCGGCTTCGCGTAGATAGAGCGGTCCCGTGCGGCCCTCGTCCAACAAACGGTCCAAGGCAACGAAAGCTTGCCCCGAACTAACCGTGCCGCCCGGGAAGAAAACTGTTGAAGGGAGACTGCCGTACAACCGCCAAGTCAGGAACACTGGCTTCTGAATCTCTAACGTCACATAGGAGTAGTGTGTTTGTGGCCGGAGAATTCTCTCACGATGTGAAGATCCGGCGCGCCTCGGCGGTGCCACGTTCGTAGGCGTCGATCAGTTTGTCGAATCTTGCGTCGGCTTCGGCGTCAACCTGGCGGCGGGCGGGGTCGGCGTCGAACCAAGCCATGGTTTGACGGACGCCCTGGCCGAAGGGCACGGTCGCGCAGTAGTCCGGCACGAAACGTTTGATCTTGGTGTTGTCGAAGACTACGCTGACGGCTTTATCGCCAGTCAGCCCTCCGAGGGCGTCGGGCACACAGGAGGCGATGAAATCGGATGCCATGTGGATCAGTTGCGGCTCCGCTCCGGCGGCTGCGCCCACGATCTTATAGAACTGATCCCAGCACATCACTTCGTCTGTCGTGATGTGAAAGGCGTGCCCGATGGCCTGCTCATGCCCGAGCAACCCGACCAGTCCCTTCGCGAAATCGGTGTTGTGGGTGATCACCCAGAGCGAGGAGCCGTCGCCGGGGACGATGACTTTCTTGCCGCGGCGGATGCGGTCGACCACTGTGTATGACTTTGTCCAGCTATTCACTGCGAGCGTAATCTGAGTCTCGCCATAAGTCAGCGATGGCCGCACGATAGTTATCGGAAAACCCTCTTCACGGTAGGCCTGCATCAGGCGATCTTCGCAAGCGATCTTATTGCGCGAGTAATCCCAGAACGGGTTGGCGAGCGGCGTGGATTCAGTAATCAGATAACTGCCCACGGGTTTCTGGTAAGCGCTGGCCGAACTTATGAATATGTACTGCCCCACGCGGCCTCGAAACAGTTTGAGGTCGCGTTCGATTTGTTCCGGCTGAAAGGCAATCCAGTTCACGACTACATCGAAGGTCTGGCCTTCCAGCAACCGCGGGCTGCGTCTTCAATGTCGGCACTTAGGGTCTTGACGCCGGCGGGCAGGTCCGGGGTACGCAGGCCACGCGTGAGAAGCGTAATGTCGATACCGCGTTCCGCAGCCAGGCGCGTGCAGGCCGTGCTGATGATTCCGGTGCCGCCAATGAATAAGACCTTCATTAGCTAGTCTTTCGGCTTTACTTCTTTGCCGGACATCTTTTCAATGAACGTCACGATGGCGGCGTGATCGAGGTCGCCTTTTCCTTCGTTCATGAGTGCGACTAGCATCTGCTGAACAAGGCTCGTAAGTGGCAGCGCGACCTTGGCAGATTCGGCGGCTAACAGGGCGTTACGCAGATCCTTTTGGTGCAGGCGGATGCGGAAGCCCGGCTTGAAATTGCGCGCGATGACCATCGGTGCTTTTGCGTTGAGCACGGTGCTGCCGGCGAGTCCACCCTTGACTGCGTTGAAGACTACTTCCGGATCGAGCCCGCAGCTGGTTGCCAGCACGAGCGCTTCGCCCATCGCCGCGATGTTGCAGGCCACCATGATCTGGTTCGCGAGCTTGGTTACGTTGCCCGCTCCGACTGCGCCCGTCAGTGTGACCGTGGAACCCATGACCTTCAGTACGGGCGTCATCTTTTCGAAAACTTCGGCCTTGCCGCCGACCATGATCGCGAGCGTGCCATCGATGGCCTTGGGCTCGCCTCCGCTGACCGGCGCGTCGAGAAATTCGATGTTCTTTTCCGCGCAGGCCGCCGCAACCTTTTGCGAAACGAGCGGACTGATAGAACTCATGTCGACCAGGATGGAACCCGCGCGCGCGCCTTCCAGAACGCCGCCGGGTCCGAGCACCGCTTGCTCGACCTCCGGCCCGTCCGGCAGCATCGTGATGATCACGTCAGACGCATTCGCGGCCTCGCTGCACGAGGATGCGCGTTGGACGCCGCCGGCAACAGCCAGATCCAGGAGTGCCGGGACGATATCGTAAGCCGTAAGCGTATGGCCGGCCTTCACAAGGTTGCTGCACATCGCCTTGCCCATCACTCCGAGGCCGATAAATCCGATTTTCATGATTGCTCCTCCGTTTCGTTAGCGAATTTTGATTTTACTCTGGACCGAACCTGCGTTTACCTGTCATGGAAACCCGAATCGTGGTGGATGGCTCCAACTTACCGTAGGTCTCGGAGTACCAGCCTGCCAGTGGATCGCGCGAGCCACTGACCGAAGTTATCTTGAGCGGCGCCGTCGATTCGAAATCAAGCGTGGCAGCGGCGCTTTCGGTCTGGATGGTCACACGGTTGGCGTTGATCTCGATTTTCGCATTGGGCGGGGCCTGCCACAGGATGTCGTAAGTGTGCGAGCCCGCGCCGGTGAAGCTGTCCTGCACGGTGAACTCGCGCGCTTGCCTGGCGAAGGACACGCGGCGTTTGTGAGTGACCCCGATTTTGCCGCCCTCGCCATAACCGAACGTGTACGCGCCCTCTGCAGCGGCGGCATCGTCCGTGGCTGTCCACTTGTAGTCTCCGGCATTAGTATTGGGAAGCTGCTTTTGTCCGACGGCCGTGCTGTTTTGCCCTGCCCCATCGACGACAGCCGTGTTGTGCCCGAATGTGCTGCTGAGATATTTGTACATGAGGCCTTCCTCACCGCTGGTCGAATAGGTGTAATAGCCCGGGTCGACCAGGATCGCGGAACCTCCCGCCATGAGTTGAATGCCAAGTTGCGCGCGGTCATGATGGCCGGACCCTCGTGGACCCGGTTCGAAGAACAACCAGATATCCTGGGGCGCCCAGCCGGAGCGCATTACAAAATGCCCGACCCAGTTGAAACCGTAGTTCAGTTGCGCCGGCTTGCGACCTTCCGCACCGCTCGATACCAGCCAGGAGACCTCGGGATCCTTGAGTGTCCCATTGAGATCGCGCAGACTCTTGAGGATATCGCCGCGGCCCTTTGCGATGCGCGGCGCACGGCCCAACGGAGTGCTGATCAACGCGTAGTAGCGGGCGGCCTTGCGAACGCGCTCGAAGATTACCGGAGGCACTTCGATGCCGCGTTCCTGCAGATCCAAAGCCAGCAGGTACAGCTTCGTTACCGAGCCAATGCCGTAGTTGGGCGAACATTCCGCCACGGAGCCATCTTCATAAATCTGCGTCTTGGCGTATTGGGTGACGCGCTCCAACCCGACGCGGCGGCATTCTTCGGCGGTCGCGAATTGCGGGAAGGCAATTCCGAACTTCAACATCGACGCGCCGACCGACAGGAACTGGTTTGCCGTTCCGGCGCGCGGGCGATCCAGCATCAATTGCCTGTGCGTGGAAAGCAACGCGTTCAGCAGCAACGCGGTCGTTTGGTTATCCATGCAATCGGCGGTCGCAATCAGCGGCAGCAGCTTCAACCAACTATCGATGCGCGCGTGGGCAGACAGCGATGTCCAGGGACCGTCGGAGTATTTCACGAATTTGCCTTCGCCATTGGCCCACTCCAGGCCCGGCCCGCCGATCGGAAACTTCTTCATCCAATCAAGCAAAACGGCTACGAGGTGGTTCGCATACTTCTGCTCTCCCGTGCCCGCGTACATGCGCGCCAGCGGCACCAGGTAGTCATGGCGCGAAAGATGCGTGGGCCACTGGAGATCGTCCTTCGGCGCGCGAAACCAATCATAGGGGAAGCCCAGGTCCTGGACCGGATAGCCGGCCAGCAGCGACACTCGATTTAGCAATACTTCGTCCGCCGGAACCTGCAGACCATTGCGTTCCGCAGTGGTGAGTGGACGTTTCGGCCCCACCTTCGAAAGCGATGCCAGTAGCAAATCGGCCGCTTCATGGCCGTTCGGTTTCCATTGATCGACAGGCTTTCCGGCTGTCGCGAATTTCCGGCGGGCTTCGTCGGTCAATCGCGCGGTGAGATCTTCCAGTGGTGACGCGGCATGCAGCACGACGGTAGGCAGGACTAGCAGTCCAAGCAGTAGCAGGTTTTTGAAATTAGGCACTCGCGCCCAGTATAGCGAGAGGGCTGCGGCATGCGTCATGATAGGGTATGGCTGAGTCAAAATTGAGGCCCAAACGCGGGGCCGGACAAGATGAAGAACTAGTTCGATACATCAACCTGAAGCTGGCGGCGCTCGGCCAGCCGACCAGTCGCAGCACCACCGATCCGCATTTCCTGGAGATCGTCGGTCCGCTGCTCCGCAATTATTATCAAAAAGATCAGCTGCTGCTCGGACGCCTGTGTCCGGCTGACGCGCGCATTCAAAGTTTTCTGGATTCCTACTTCGCGGACGTGTGCCCGGGTGGCGCGCCGCGCCTGCCCGCGAACTCGTTCGTGCTGGATCGCCCCGGACTCGGTCGTGCGATGTCGCTGCCGCCAACGCAGGACAGTTTTCGTTTCTCCGTACGTACATTCGTACCGGCTGGCGCAGGGAGTGCTGCACAATCCGAAGAGCGACCGCAGGACCACGAAAGGCTTGTTCCACATCGTCGAGGGCGGCTTGCCGGTTCCCGCGGACAAAGCTGCCGTGCCCAAAATTGTCTTCGCCAATTTGCTTTCCGAGGCGCTGCGTCCTCCTGCTGACTTGATGAGTTGCCGTTCACGGCCGACCAGGAAGAAGACGTTAACGTTTTTGTGTCAGTGCTGTTGCGCCCGATCGTGTGCCCCGAGACGGGTAGCGATCCGCAGAAGACGATGGAAATTCGATTCTTCGCGCCGGGCAGCTCTGGTGAGCAATCTCGATTTCGTCGAGACGATTTTCGGCAACGGCGGCGATCCGTACCTGCCTGAGAACGATGCGGCGCTCGATGTGCTGCACTGGACCGGCCACAGCGGTTGCGTGATTCTCGCTCCGCACCTGGTGGGCGTCAGCAAGAAATATGCCGGGCTCCCGCACTTCGACAAAGCAACCGAACGGCAGCGGCGCGACGGCATGTGCTGGCGCGACGAGGACGAACCCTACAACGGCGGAGATGCTTTCAAGCTGACGTGCCGCGACGCGCGCGGCGTGATGGTTACGATCATTGCGGACAACTACTTCGGCTACTGCAAGAAAGAAGTAAAGACGCAGATCAGTTACTCGGCCAACCTGTTCGGAATGTGCGAAGAGGAGCATGCCGGCGGCGCGATCGCTTTTCCGGCCTATGTGCTCGGCCAGGACTTTCACGCGGCCCGTCCGGCTGCGCTCAAGAAGACCACATTCGAACACGGCCTGGCGCTGCTGGGCGACGGAGTGGAGCAGAAGCCGGAAGGCTATGCGGTGGATCGGACGTATCCCGATATCATCTATGTTCCCGAGAACGCGGAGTTCAAGGTCCGCGAAGGCTACGTAAGATGGCCGCACGAAGTGGCGGCACCAGCCAACTTACATTACGCGCAGGCGAGACCTATGTTCTGCCTTCGGGTTACAAAGTCCGTCTGGAGAAACAGTTCGCGCGGCACAGCCTGGCGCTTAGTTGGATCCGTGGCGCATGGAACGCTGTGCCACAAGCCGTGCACCGTTTCGGGCGGAGGCAAATCCGAAATCTCGAAGTCGATCGCGAACGTGCTGCTGAATGGGCCGGTTTTTATCAAGGACTATCACTCCGACATGGAGCGTGTCGCGACGATTCTCAAGAAGGACTTCTCGAAGATCTACAAGGATGCTGCGCCGGATGCACGCGGCAAGCGGCCGATCCTGAGCCTGGAGCGCTCGCTCGGATCCGTGATCAAGCTGATGACGCCGTCGGCCGAATACACCGACGAGCACAACGAGTGGCTGCGAGACCTGCCGCAGACGATCCGGCAACTTGTCTTCACAGTGAAGCGATATTACCGGCCGGAGTGGGGCGATCACTGGCGTGAGCATTTCACCGTCGACCGCATGAATGGTTTTCTTGGGCACGAGCTCAAGTACGAAAATCAGAAGCTGGTGGGCAATTACCTGCGCGTCGGTTTCGATCCGGAAGGCTCCTGGCGCATTTACAAGCTGCGGCCGGATTTTCGTCCCGCCGACAAGGTGCAGGTGGAGGATGACATCACGGCTTCCGTCGTGGTGCCGCGCGAGAGCCTGAAGGATTTCGACAGCAAGTATCCGAATCGCGAGCGTCAAGCTGGTGACGAACTGCGAGGCTTTTCTGTTCCAGCGGCCGGATGACGCGATTCATCGCGGGCTATGACAAACAGGCCGAGGCCGACATCGCCGGGCCCAACACGTTCCTCTCGAACTACGAACCGCTGACGGTGGAGCAGGCGCGCGCCATTGTCGATCACGTCGTCGAGTTCGATGAATACACCGAGCCGATGAAGCGGCTGCTCAAAGGATTTGTCGAGGATCCGGACCCGAGCTACGTGGTCTCGCTCCGCGCATGCCGCGACATGGTCGATGGCAAGCCCTCCAAGAATCCGCGCTATCTGGAAAAGCGGCCCGACCTGGTGAACCCGCGCGAAACGTATCTGGCGGAAGTCTGCGCGCGACTCGACCGCGATACGCCTGCGGACGAGCGCGTGCATTTCCCGGTGAATGCGGTGCTGGCCGGCAGGCGCGGCAATCCCGCGGATCCGAAAATCGGACTGCCGCCGCTGGCTGTGTTACAACCCGATCCACTACCAGGAACTGCCCGAGCTGTTCATGGATTTCGTGTGCAGCCTGACGGGAAGTCGCCATCGACAACCGGCTTCGGCAGCGAAGGCGCGCTCACGAAAGGACCGTTCAATGCGCTCTGGCCGGTGGTGGATCTGAACAATGCACTGGTCTCATTCATACTCACCGGGTACGCAGGCTTCACGACTGCCGCCGGCTATGTGGGGCCGCACTATCGCGTGGATCACGACATCAGCATGCTGGTGCCGGAGATGTGGTGCCGCATACGAGTACCCGAACGCGACCCGCAGCTTCCTGATTGAAAACGGCTACCTGGAAAAGCTCGAAGATTTCGAATACGATGGCAAGATGGTGCTGGCCAGCCGCCTGGGCTATCGGATCACCTCGCGTTTCGCCGACCGCTTCTTCGGACGCATTTTCGAGACGCCCGACGCGGTGTTCACGGAAGAGTTACTGCGGCCTGAGAAACAGGATCTGGCTGACTTTGTAAGTGGAGTAACCAGCATTGTTGACGCGCAGAAACGCGTGGCCACGAATTACTTCGAGGATGGCAGCGTGGAAGCAGCGTGTCCTCCGCTTAAGGCGCTGCTGCACATCATGGTGAATGGCTACGTGGCAGGGCATGGGCATCAATGATCCCAAGTTGCGCGAGTTGTTCACGCGCAGCTCGCTACTGCAAAGTGACTGGTACCAAAAACGCCTGAAGACGAAACAGAATCGGGACGCGGCGCTATGGCAGCGGCACCTCGCCGCACTTGAGGCTTTTCAATCGACCGCCGGACCGGCATGGCCGTCACAGCAGGTGGACGTCGAGGGCTTGCTCAACGCAACACATGAGCAACTGGCACGCGTCAGCGCACCGGAGTATTTGAAAGAGCTGGTGGGTACTATTGGGGCTGATCCGTTCGAGATACAGGTTTCAGGGTCATGAATTCCACCTTGCAGATGTTCCCGTAAAATTTGAGTCCCGGTCCGAAAAATGTGAACCTCGCTAGTTTTGGATTCCGTGCGGAGTCCCCAGCCAACAGATTGGCTGTTGCCTTCAAGTTAGTCGGCAGATAACTGATCAGCAGAGGGGTCGCGAGCGACTCGGGGATAACACGGTAGTTCTGTTCGTCGGTTGGAACGGGACTGACCGTCAGTCCAACCTCGGGTATGTGGTGGAGCAACTTAGCTAACTTGCCGGCTGCAGTCAAATCAAAGGTCACGCGGACGAACACGGGATCTCGCGAGTCGGGGATGGTAATTTCCTTGCTGATGTCGAGCGACTCCGCGCTCAGTGGCACGAGTTCTGCTTCGCGTGCAGTTGACCGGCGGCGCAGTAAGAGGTGCTTTGGCTCCAGGAGTTCCGGTTCATACCATTTGTAGATCTCCAGCATGGTTACTGGATTCTCGCCCAGGGGATGCCGTCCGTCCACACCAAACCACTCCAGCAGCAACTTGTCCGGGCCTTGGGTGGCCAGCCACTTGGCATTGATCTGGTCCAATTTACGAGTGCATGCATAGCTTTGAGGAACGGGCATAGTCAACAGATTCATGCCATTCAAGGGAGCATGAACGAGCACAGGGCTGAGAATGGCAAGTTTGTGTTGACCTATCGCGTGCAATAGCGTACTTTGCAGCGCCATAATCGCGCATGTACGGCGGTGGCTCATGTCGGACCAGATCCCGCCGTGTATTGGAGAGATCTATGGCGCCCGTTAAGAATCGCAAATTTGTCCAACCGGATGCATCCTCGAGATAACGCTAGCCCAGACGGAACTGGACGGATTGAATCGAGATCACGAGAACCAGCAGAAGCAACAGGGGAAAATTCCGGTTGAAGCGCCATGACTCCATGAAGAGCAGAAACACTCCCAGCAACAAGAGGACCATGCAAAAGAAGTTAACGACGTGCCCATCCTGCCTGACAAACCCGTGTTTGATGGAAACGAGCAAGGGAACTGCAAACGGAAAACACAGAATCCAGTGTTTCTCTCGCGCCCGGAATGCGACCAGAAGGATTCCAGCAAAGGCCGAGAGAACCAGTATTGCCCGGGCTTTCTCGTCCCATGGTCCATCCATAGACATTAGAATGCTGTAGTCCGCGGATATATCGATGAGGCCTTGCAGGTACGAACCGATAGACCAGGTTCCGGTGGAAAGCCAGTACGCCAAAAGAGATAACGGAGGAATCAGTAAGAGTGTCAAACCGCTTGCGGTGAACGCGCGACGCCAGTCTCTTCGGACCGCGAGCGCAGCCAGCAATCCACCCAGCACTCCGAGGGCAATTGCGGCGCCCGTGCCTTTGATGAGAAGTATGGGCGGCACCAGCGCGAGAACACAGAAGAAGCGCAGCCAGCGGAAAGGCCTGAGTAGCAGCAAGGCAACCAGAATCAGAATCGCCAACAGCAAGAGGTTCTCAATTCCCATGAAGTTGCTGTGGAAGAGCGGAGAGGCCAGTGCGATACAGAACGCAAACGCGGCAAGATTTGTTAGTGGCACGTGAGCGAAAATGAACAGATCCGCAGCTACTACAAGCAGCAACAGCCAAACAATCGATTGGGCGATTAAGCCGTGAATCAAGTGATTCCCGATATCAACAGGATGGAATAGATACGCAAGCGGGCCCGTCGTCCAGATCACGTCGATACCGAAGCGGAGTCCACGGAGCGCGGCCAAATTCATGGCGTACAGCCAGGAGGAATCCAGCACTGCCCGCTCCGAAATCGAAAAGTAACGGAGAGGGCACAAAAGCATTCCCACGAATGAGAATGTCAGGATGCGGGTCAGTATGCGAACTTTTTCAATAGTCATTCAGCGTATCTTTGATAGTACTGATCTTCCTCCGCAAATATCTGAATCCCATCCCGAGATTGGGAATATACTCTCCATAGGATCCATTCCTAAAGGAGAGTTTCGAGTCATGGGTAAACGCGCTGCGGCCGAATTCTTCGGCACTTTCTGGCTTGTTTTCGGTGGATGCGGTAGCGCTGTTCTGGCGGCCGCATTCCCGAATCTTGGCATAGGATTTCTGGGTGTGGCTGCTGCCTTTGGACTTACCGTCCTCACAATGGCCTATGCGATTGGCCACATCTCGGGTTGTCATCTCAACCCTGCCGTTTCCGTAGGCTTGGTTGTAGCGAAGCGAGTCCCAGCTTCGTACCTGTTACCGTACATCGTCGCGCAGGTTCTCGGCGGAATCGCTGGAGCTGGCGTGTTGTTCGTGATCGCAAGCGGGAAGGCGGGCTTCACCACAGCAGGCGGATTCGCCTCGAACGGCTACGGGGAACATTCTCCGGGGATGTACTCATTAGGAGCATGCCTGGTGGCAGAAGTGGTACTTACCTTCTTCTTCCTGATGGTCATTCTCGGTTCCACGGAGCGGCGTGCACCGGGTGGTTTTGCCGGAATACCGATTGGTCTCTGTCTCACGCTGATACATCTGATTGGCATTCCCGTGACGAATCTTTCGGTGAACCCGGCTCGCAGCACTGGTCCGGCTATCTTTGTTGGAGGCTGGGCGATCGAACAACTCTGGCTGTTCTGGCTGGCGCCGATCGTTGGTGCGGCTATCGCGGGTATTGTTTACCCGGTGGTTGCAAAAGAGGGTTAAACAGACCTGACGAAAGCGGGCGCGACAGACTCGGCCGCGCCCGCTCTCTTCTTACGCGTAACTAGATACTGACTCGGCGTTTTTCTTGGAACGTTCGGCCGTGATCTGTTCTGTGTAACCGCTCGCGCGGAATGCCTTCAGCGGATCGGCCCCCAGGCCGCATCCCGTGCGCCACTCTTCGATCGCAGGCATCACGTCGACACGGAACGCACTCTTCAGGCATTCTTCCGCATCGATCAATTCGGATTTCTCCTGCGCGGCGTTCAGTGTTTCATGATCCACCAGCGTGGCCTTCGCGTAGAGTTCCTGCGCGGTTGTCACGGTCTGGATCATCTCTTCAATTTTCGGCTTCAGATTGTGGCTCTGATCGACCATGTAAGAGATGTCCGTGGTCTTTCCGGTTTCCCAGGCATGGAATCGGATCTCGTGGAAAATGCGGAAGACCTGATACGGATCGATGGAGCCCAATGTCAGATCGTCGTCGGCATAACGGCGGTCGTTGAAGTGGAACCCGCCCAGCATATCTTCGTCCAGAAGCCAGGCGACAATCTGTTCGATATTCTGCGCCTGATAATGGTGGCCTGTATCGACCAGCACCTTCGATTTCGGACCCGACTTGTACGCCAGCGTCAGCGCCATGCCCCAATCCGCGATATCGGTGTGATAGAAGGCCGGCTCGAAAGGTTTGTATTCGATCAACAAGCGCTGCTTCGGTCCGAGCGCATCATGCACTGCCTTCAGCCCGGCTTCGAACCACTGCTTGCGACGGCGGATGTTGGCGGTGCCTGGGAAGTTGGAGCCGTCGGCGAACCACGGTGTGAGGTCCTTGCTGCCGGTCAAACTGGCGATGCGCACGCAATCGAGAATGTGATCAAGCGCCTTCTGCCGGATCGAGGCGTCAGGATTGCCCAACGATCCGTGCTTGTATTCCTGATCCTGAAAAATATTCGGACTCACTGCGCCGATCGCTACGCCCTTGGAAGTTGCCAGTTCCATGACAGCGGGAACATCCGAAATTCCATTCGGGAAATCCCAGAGAACGTGCGTGGCCACCGTCGGGCAGCATCCGGTAACACGGTGCACCTCGCCGGCATCGCTGACTTTCTCGAGCATGGTCGATGCGGCGGCAGCCTGCTGGAATTTGCCAAAACGAGTACCCGTGTTGGCGAACGCCCACGAGGGCAATTCCACGCGAAAATCATCGAGCGCTTTGTGAATGGTTTCCTGTTGTAAAGAAGTAAGTGCCATGGGTTCTTTCTCCGATCGCCTCAAAAGGTTTATTGTAGTCTTTGCCATGATCTCACGCAGAGAACTACTCGCCGCTTCCACACTGACCGGGATGACCGCGCAGGCCGCCGCTCCTGCCGCACGTCCGAACGTGATTCTGATTGTCGCTGATGACCTGGGTTGCCGCGACCTCGGCTGCTATGGTGCCGCCGATCTGAAGACGCCGAACATCGATGCCCTGGCTGCCTCCGGGGCGCTCTTCGACAACTGGTATTCCAACGCGCCGGTGTGCGCGCCCGCACGTGCGTCGATTATCAGTGGACGCTTTCCCGCAAATGCCGGCGTGCCCGGTAATGGAAAACCGCTGACGCCAGGGATCGCCAATTTTGGTTCGACGCTCAAGGCTGCGGGCTACGCCACTGCTGTCATCGGCAAGTGGCACCTGGGCAACACTGCCGAGACCTGCCCCAACGGGCACGGCTTCGATTATTTCTACGGCTTCCATTCGGGCTGTGTCGATTTCTTTTCGCACCGCTATTACTGGGGCGCAGCGCCGATGGTCAATTACCACGACCTCTATCGCAACCGAACCGAAATCTTCGAAGATGGCGAGTATCTCACGGAGCGCATCACGCGCGAGGCCGTTCAATTCATTCACGCTAAGCGCCGCGCTCCGTTCGCTGCGTACGTTGCGTTCAACGCGCCACACTATCCGATGCACGCTCCCGCAAAGTACGTGAACCGTTTCGCGAACCTTCCGCCTGAGCGGCGCATGTATGCCGCAATGATCGCGGCCGTCGACGATGGCATCGGCGAAATTCGACGCACCCTGAAGGAAGATGGGCTGCTCGACAACACGCTCATCATCTTCGTCGGCGACAACGGTGCGACCGTTGAAAAGCGCGCCGGTTTGAATCAGGAGTTTGCCACCGCCGGGCAGAACGGCGTGTTCCGCGGTTTCAAATTCAGCCTGTTCGATGGCGGCATGCACGTGCCGGCGACGATGAGTTGGCCGGCGCGGATCCCGGCCGGTCAGAAGCTTACCGAACAGGTCATGTCGATGGACATACTGCCTACGGTCTGTCGCGCGACCGGAACGCCAGTACCGGCTGGTGCCAAGTTCGATGGCAGCGATATTCTCGATGTGGTCACCACGAAAGCGAAGTCGCCCCACCAGGCCCTCTTCTGGAGCCAGGCCAAACAATTGGCGGTCCGCCGAGGTAAGTGGAAACTCGTGATCAATGGACAGTTGTACGACCGCAGCCCCGAAGGGAACAGGCCGCTCACTGGAGAGGATGCGCTGTTCCTGTCCAATCTGGAAGAAGATCCCGGCGAGACCAAAAACCTGCGTCGCGCCAATCCGAACATCGTCGATGAACTCGCTACGCTGGTACAACAGTGGAGCACGACACTGAAAAAAGATTGATATTCAGGGACGCGCCTTCGGAAGCGCAAACGCCACATAAGCCCCGCGTATCTTGACCTGTGTCGCCGGAGTGAGCCCTACTTGCGCTGACGCACAGAACACAATGTACTGTCGGCCGCCGGTCTCGTAAACCGCCGGCATACCTTCGAGCGCCGTATCGAGTTCGTGCTCCCAGAGCACCTTCCCGTTCTCAACATCCAGCGCGCGAACCTTGCGGTCGCGCGTGCCCGTGAAGATCAGTCCACCTGCGGTCACCACCGGACCGACCTTGGGGTAATGCGTTCCCGTGTTCTTGAAACCCTTTGCCGCCAGTTCCGGAACATCGCCCAGCGGAACCTTCCACTTGATCGTGCCCTGATTCAGGTCGTACGCCGTTAGCGATGTCCACGGCGGAGCAATCGGAGAGAGCCCGTCGCTCGCAATCATGAAGCCGAATCCTGTGTAGTAGCGCTCACCCGCGGATGCCGCTAGCGCCTTGTCGGCCTCTGCATCCTTTGCAAGCTTGAGCATCGCCGGAAGGTCCTTCGAAACCACAAACAGTGCGCCCTTCGCCGGATCAACCGCTGCCCCGCCCCAGTTGGCTCCGCCGTTGTTACCCGGCATCTGAATCGTGTTCCGCTGTCCCGGCGGCGTGAACAGTCCTTCATTGCGCGCGCTCAGAATCTGGTCGCGAAAACGCGCGCGATCCTCCGGGCTTAGAAACGGACTCAAATCATCTACCGTGAATTTCTGCCGTGCAAAGGGCGGCGGCTTCACCGGAAACGGCTGCGTCGGCCACGTCTCTTCTCCAGGCATATCGGAACGCGGCACGGGTCGTTCCTCGATCGGCCAGAGCGGCTCGCCCGTGACTCGATTGAACACCCAGACAAATCCCTGCTTGGTCACCTGCGCCACGATGTCAATCGGCTTGCCATTATGCCGAACAGTGAGTAATTTCGGAGCCGTCGCATTGTCGTAATCCCAGATATCGTGATGGACCATCTGGAAATGCCAGAGGCGCTTTCCGGTGCGCGCATCCAGACGCGATCAGGCAATCGCTGAACAGATTTGCCCCGCTGCGATCCGCGCCGTAGAAGTTGTACTTCGCGCTCGCCGTCGGGGCATAAATGATCCCGCGCTTCTCGTCCAGCGATAATTCGGCCCAGACATTCGCTCCGCCAACGCTCTTCCAGGCATCCTTGGGCCAGGTCTCGTAGCCAAACTCGCCGGGACGCGGAACCGTGTGAAAGCTCCACACCAGTTTCCCGGTTCGTACATCGAAAGCGCGTATGTCGCCAGGAGCCGAACCATATCCCTGATTCGTTGCCGAACCGAGAATCAGCAGGTTCTCAAACACACGCCCCGGCGTAGTGGACTGCACGAGCCGTATCGACTTCGGATCGCGATCCAGCCCTGCTTTTAGATCGACCGCGCCCGCCTTGCCGAAAGACGCAATCGACTTTCCCGTCCTCGCATCGATGGCACGCAGAAAGTGGTTACTCGCAAACAGCAGCCTCCTGTCGGAGCGGTCTTTGCTCTCCCAGTAGTTGATCCCACGGGTTGTAATGATGGTCGTGTCAGGCTCAGTGTGGACCCAGAGCTCACGTCCGGTTGCCGCATCCAGTGCGACGATGGAGTTGTTCCTGGCCAGAACATAAATCACGCCATCGACAACAATCGGATTGAACGAATATTTATTGTTGTCGCCGGTGGGATAGGTCCAGGCAACTTCCAGCTTGCTCACATTGGAGCGATTGACTTGGTCCAGCGCGGAATACTGTGCCGAGTCCGCCGCGCCTCCGTAATCGCTCCACGTCTTATGGTTCTGTGCGACCGCGGACAACCCAGTTAGCAGCGCCAGTAAAGAAACTATGAACCCCATTCAGGTACTCTAATACTTTGAAACTGGCTCTCGCAATTCTTACCATCACGTTCGCATTCGCACAATCATCGCCCGAGGGCTGGCGGACATATCAAGACCCCCAGGGCCGGTTTCAGTTCAATTATCCGGATGGATTCGGCACGCCATCCCCAGGCACCGATAGCGGCTTCCATATCTATGGGGCGATCCGGTTTTTGCCGTCGCCCCATTCCAGCTTCCAGTTGATTCGCGGAAGTGCGGACGCGCCGAACGCGGCGCTGCTCCAGCAGATCACAACGGTAGTCAATTCCTGGAAAGCACGATAGTGCTACTTAAGAGTCGAACTATGCGACGCAACACATCGCAGAGTAATACTTCCGTCTACTTAATAACCGAACCATGCGACGCGACACACTTCCATTGCCCGTTTTGACGGACGAAGGTGTCGGTAAACCGCTCGGTCAAGTCCAGAAGCTTGCCTTTTTCAGTGAGCTTGCCCTTCCATCGCCCACTCACAACAGCAGCGTCCCCGTAAAGATAGACCTTCATGTCATCCACCTTCGAAGCTTGATACTTGACCTCACCGGACTTCATCCGACCCAGATATTCAGCCTTGGTGCGCACCTTTCCTTCAGTGTCGGTCGTAATGAAACTATCGGCGAGAATCGCGCCGAGCGCCGTTGCGTCGTTTTTTGTACTCGCGGCATCCCACTTCTCTTCGAGCGCCTTCAGCGCCGCTTCGTCGCCGCCCGCAGCCGGCTTAGGTTGCGCGACCGCGCTACCAAACATCATCAACAAACCCAGTATGCTACTCGCAATAATCTTCATTGGAACCCTCTCCAGTTAGGGTGCGGTAAGTGTAGCATAGCTTATTACTCACCGCGACCAAGCGCATAACTGACCGATCTGCTCGTATCGCTCGGATGATAATATGAACAACAATTCCTGAAGCAACAGGGAGAGCGCCTATGGACGGACTAGTCGAACTCGCCGGCGTTTGGCTCGCCAGGGCATACGCCTTCTACGGCATCGTCTTCCTGCTCATTCCGGCGTTCACCTTCGCCAATCTCCTGCTGCTCGCAGCCGTGATTTGGGCGGCAACCGCGCATTCACGTGGACGGCAGCCATGGCCCTTCGTACCAGCCTTCGTGCGCCGCTGGGTGCGGCTCGCCATCGAAATCGCGTTCGGCTTGATCAACCCCGTGCTCTATCTCGCGATTCTCACTCCTTCGCTTCCGGCGCTGCGATCCGACGCAGGTTGGTATATCTTGCCGCTCCAGACCAGCGCGTGGATTCTGCTGACGGCGTTCTGGAGCTTGAGAATCTTCGGGGCAGCGCTGGATCCTCGTTCGCGCACCGTGCGTGCTGGCGTGCGCACGTTGCTTCTGGCGGCGCTCGCGTGCGTGCTGCTCTACACCGTCAAGGATGCCTGGCTGCTGACCGGAGTCGGTTGGTTGAACACGACATCGTCGTTCTCGGTCGCGTTCAACGTCCTGAGGCTCTGCCCCCTCTACCTCATCCCCGCTGTCCTGTTGTGGGACTACGTTCGCTCCACCTCAACTCCGTTAGTGCCGTCGGCAGGCAAGCGGCACAGCCTGTTCCTCCTCCCGGACCGCGCGTCGCGGCTCGCCGTCGCGGGGGTCGCCGGTGTCGCGCTCGTCACCTTCGCTTTGGCCGCGCACCGCCGGTCGGATGCAACCGTGCGAAAGCTCGTGAGCGACCATCGCGAATCCATCTGTGCGGCCGCCGCCCGCTACGACGTCAACCCACGGCTTGTCGCGTCAATCGTCTACGTCACCCATCGCGACCAGCTCTCGCCCTTCCGGGGCGCGCTTGAGCGACTCGTTATCACCGCATGGGCCAGGAATATGCGCCGGGAACTCGGGACGGGGCCGCCCGATCGAATGGACGAGCTCGGAACGGACGAAAATCCTGCGCTCAATCGCGCCTTGGATATCTCAGTCGGCCTGGCACAGATCAAGCCCCGCACGGCGCAAACAGCCAGCGTTCTGGCTACGGGCCGAAAGCCTGACGACCTGCCTAAGCCGGCATTCTTCTCGTATCGGGACGTCGAGTCCCTCGGCGATGCGTGGACACTTCCGGCTGCGGCACGGACCTCTACGATCCCTCCGATTCCGGTCCCCGCCGAGAGGCACATCGTCGCCAGCGCCCTCCTGGACCCTCAGTCGAACCTCGCCACGTGTGCACTCATCCTGGCTCTCTATCAGAACCAGTGGGAAGCAACGAATCGCGATTGGAGCCTTCGGGAACGTCCCGACATTCTGGCTACGCTCTATCAGCTCGGCTTCGCACGGTCGAAACCACACGCCGCCCCGCGCAGCAATGCCTTCGGTAGCCGGGTCCGGCAGGTCTATGAACAGCCGTGGCTCGGCGAGTTACTGGCTACGCCTCGTCGGCCCTAAACAGGAAGTGCACTTGATCCAAACATTGATTAAGAACTGGTGGCTACTGGCAGTGTGCGGCCTTCTTGACGCGATCTTTTCGGTCATGTACCTGTTCATGCAGGACGCAAATGGATCTCTTACTCTCCGTAAATATGCGTTGAAGGGCACGGTTGTGTTTCTCGGTAACGTCGCATTGGCTGCAGGAGTTTGCAGGATCGCAGCCGGCGTTTGGAAGTCCACAACTGGCAAAAGCTGGCTTCTGGTGCTGAATGGTCTGGCTCTCGTCGCACTCGGACTGATCTTCAACGGCGTTTTCGGGACTGGCATTGCCCTTCGTACTGTAACCGGCCTGCTCGCCGTCATGGCAATGACAATGGGCATTCTCGAGTTGGCAATCGCGCGAACCCTGCGAGGTCCGGTTCCGGAGAAATGGCTTCTTGGCATCGCCGCAGCGGCCTCGGTTGGTTTTGCTTTGGCCATTCTCTGGATTCAGCCGGCACCAGGATCACATTTACACTTTCTTCTGTTTGGCGCTTACTTTGGTTTCAGTGCGATCTGCATGCTAGGGCTGGCCCTGCTCCTGCACAGACTCTCGCACGCGTCTTAGTCGCGCTGACCAAGTGCATAACTCGTACTTCGTCCGCCCTCGGGCCCACGCACCAGAATCCCGCTATCCACCAGCAGCAAAATATCCCGCAACGCCGTATCCTGAGAACACTTCGCGAGCTTCGCGTACTTCGAGGTCGTCAGCTTACCCGCAAAACCGTCGAGCAAACGGTTCAGCACCAACCGCTGGCGCTCGTTCAGCGGGACGCCCTGCACGCTCTCCCAGAAGCGCGCCTTGGCAATCACAGCGCCCAGGGTATCTTTCGCACCGTCAATCGCCCTTCCCAGACAGCCGAGAAACCATTCCATCCAGGGAGTGACCTCCATCGACCCGCGCTGCGTTTGCTCCAGGATGTCATAATAATCGCCGCGCTCATTCCGGATTTGCGCCGACATGCTGTAAAAGCGTTGCGGACTGTTCTCCGAGCGCGCCAGAGCCATATCTGCGATAGCGCGCGCGATCCGGCCGTTGCCATCATCAAACGGGTGTATGGTAACGAACCAGAGGTGCGCCAGCCCGGCTTTCAAGACCGGATCCATCTCCGCGCCTGCCTCGAACCAATCCAGGAACGCCTGCATTTCACTATCAATCCGTCCGGCAGCAGGCGCCCGAAAATGGACGCGTTCCTTCCCGACCGGGCCTGAGACAACCTCCATCGGACCAGTGCTGTCGTCACGCCAGGTCCCAACACCGATCTTGTGCATGCCGCTGCGCCCCGTCGGAAACATGGCGCCATGCCACGCAAACAGCCTCTCCGCCGTGAGCGGCTGATCGTAGTGCTGTGTAGCATCGAGCATCATCTCAACGATTCCTTCAACATGCCGGTCTGCAGGCTTGAGCGCACCGATATCCATCCCGAGCCGGCGCGCAATTGAAGACCGAACCTGTTCCGCATCCAGCCTCTCCCCCTCGATTTCACTACTCTTGAGCACATCGGCAGTAAGGGTTTTCAGCTCGGCTTCCTTGCGGAGCTGGAATCCGAGGGCTTCCATATACCCGATCAGCCGACCCTGCCTGTGCCGGACTGCGGCTAGAGGTTCGGCCAGCCGCACGCGGTTCCATTCAAACCGGGGCCAGTTCGGCAGCTCGTGGATATACATTCTCCGCACCTTATGCGGAGATTATAGCCTGGATTCACCGCACGGAGCAAGCATTCCCGCAAATTTGCGGAGATAGCGCCACACAATCACCGCACAACGGCAACCGCCATGTCGCGCTCTCCCAGCTTTCACGCGGAACTGGGCGTGCTTGAGCCTGTATCAATTATGGTACATACTGAACTGGAGATGGCAAAAGAACAAGCCCCGGTTACGAAATGAAAAAGCCCAACAAACATATCGGTTCGTCGCTGGATGACTTCCTGAAATCGGAAGGTGTACTCGAAGAGACGCGCACTCTGGCCGTGAAGGAGTCCCTTGCCTGGCAGGTTCAGCAGACCATGGACAAAGAGAAGATTACCAAAATCGAAATGGCACGACGCATGAAGACGAGCCGCGCCGCACTCGACCGACTGCTCGATCCTGGCAATCAGTCCGTGACCCTGCAGACTCTCTCAAGAGCCGCGCGGGCGATTGGCCGCGATCTTCGCATTGAACTTGTGTAGGCACGGCCTTCCCAGTGTCCATACGCAACAACAAACGTCAGCCCGGCTTACTTCACTCGCAACAAAACCGTGCTCCCCATTACCAACACCTCTCCGCCCATTCCGATTCTCTCGGCCCGTCTATCATCTGGATTAAGTAGCCGTCCAAACGGTACCGGCCGGAGCTGCCTTTTTCGCAAGGCTCGATCCATAAAAGTAAGTGCCGTCTTCACGGAAGTTGATTTCCGATTGCCACCCGCGCCAATGTCCGTCGATACTCTGGATAGTCGCTAAAGTAAGTGGCCGGAAAACGGCCGCGCCGCTCTTGAAGTAAGTCCCGCTCGAGTCAGAACCGCTGGAGTACGCCCCCTTGTTTTCAAAGCCATCATAGCGCTGCACAAACTGCTCGTTTTCCACCGCATAGGTTCCGACCCCCGTGTTTCCTGCCTGACGCTTCTGTCCCTCCATGTCAAACAACTGTGGCGCCAATCCGCGGGTGCGTCCCACGAATCCTATAGCTCGTGCTTCGCCCGCCCTCCGGCCCGCGCGCCAGAATCACACGTTCCACTACTCCTGCACGCTCTCCCACAAGCGCGCCTTGGTGATGAGCACAGTAATCAAAGTAGAGTGACCCGCAATAGTGGCCAAGATCCGAGAGCAGAAGCAAGTTCGGCAAGGCGCTGAGCCGTTAATTTACAAGGTGTCCCCGACATTGACCGATCGTGCGAGTTGAAGTACTCTGGTGCTTACCATTCGAGGCTAATTCGAGGCTGAACGGCATCAGAGTTAGTAAATGTCAGCCGGCCACAAAGACAAAAGTCCCTCTCATGACCATCTCTGTTCGAGCGCTCCCTGCCCAATACGAATCGAACGGGGCAACATCTTGAGTGAAGCTCTTTCACAGATGATCGACGCGCTCGGCCTCGAAGTCGCTGCGATCCGCAAGAAGGGCGGCGGGGTCCAAATCGAGTTGGGCAGCGGCGAGCGCATCTGCCAGGCCGAGGGCTCGTGGCTCTATCGATTCTCGGTTGAAGATAACCGCAACTTGCGGGATGACACGCCGGTTCGCGTCATCGCCAGACAGGAGCATCTCCTGGCGTCCTGGTATCGTTCCGCGATGGCGTGCTGATCGTAGCGCTGGAGAAAGACCTCGGTCCCCAGATTACCAATGCACGTCTGATCGCCAACGATGCCTTCTTGGTCGAGCGCCTCAGGAGAAACTCCAAAAGGTCCGCAGCGGCGAGGCGCATTTCAACCGTTCGGCGGCGGAACGTGTGCTGGGCCTTGCCGGATCCGCGATCCGCCGACGTGGAGCCGCAACCCGTCGGCAACGCACGACGACGACAATGCCGATCAGTTCCTCGCCGTCCGCCGCTCACTGGGAAGCGACACGACCTTCGTCTGGGGGCCGCCGGGGACTGGGGAAGACCAGGACGGTCGGGCGCATCGTCGAGGCGCACTATCGCGCAGGTCGTTCGGTGCTCCTCGTTGCCAACACGAACATCGCCGTGGACACCGCGCTTGAGCGCGTAGCCGAAGGGCTGAAGGGTGAGCCCGATTTCCATCAAGGACTCGTAATCCGCCAGGGACTCGTCGTAAAGGAGGAGCTACGCCAGAAGTTCGGCCCGCAAGTAATCCTCGAGGAGATCGTGGCGCGGCTCGGCGATTCACTGCGACGGGAGAAGGAGAGTCTCATGGGCGAAGTGGCGCCCCTCGAAGCTGAGGAGCAGCGCGCTGATCGCCATGCTGAAAGATCTCGAGCGGCTCGCCCGCACGCGAGCGACTCTCGCTGCACGCGAAAAGGCACGGGACGCAGCCGCGTCCAGCATCGCGAACCGGGATCTGGAAGCCGAACAGCACCGGGCCACGGCCGCCCGGCTGCGCGCCGACCTCGAACGCGCCCGTGACGATGGGGTCCGTACGCCGCTTCTTCTCAGGTCTCAACCCGGAGAGACTACGCAGCGAGGCAGCAGCGGCCGAGCGCGCCGCGTACGTCGCCGTCGAGGCAGCGCGGGCACTCGCCGCGGACCACGCGAAATTTGAATCCGAGATCGGGTCGCTCCGCAGCGAGATCGACCAACTCACTGTTCGAGATCGGGAAATATCCTCCAGACCCCAGGCTCAGGCCCGCTTGCCACCCTGCGCACACGCCTCGGCCAGATCCGAGAGCGCATCGCCGCCATCGACCGCGAACTCGCCGCGCTCGAAAAGCAGGTACTCGCCCGCTGCAAGATCCTCGCGACACGGTCTACCGTACCTATCTCGGCAAAAGCGCCTTGCGACAGTTCGACGTCGTAGTTGATGGACGAGGCATCCATGCTCATGCCTCCGCTCGTCTACTACGTGGCCGGGCTCGCGACGCAGTCGGTCACAGTCGCAGGCGATTTCCGGCAGCTTCCGCCGATCGTCATGTCCGACGAGCCACTGGCAGCAGAGTGGCTCAAGCGCGATGTGTTCGAGAACGCGGGCATCCCGAGTGCCTCGAGCGGCGTCAGCCTATGCCGCATCTCGTCTCGCTCAGGCACACAGTACCGGATGCGCGAGCCGATATGCGCTGTGATCAACAAGCTGTTCTATCGCCGATCATCCCCTCCGCTCCGACCCGAGTGTGGAACCCTCGGCGTGTGCTTTCCCCTCGGCTCAGCGCCGCTCCTGTACGTGGACACCTCGCTTTTCCACCCGTGGACGGCGCTTCGCGTCGGCACCTACTCCCGCTACAATCTCTTCCACGCCCTGTTGGTCCGAAACATCGTCCTCCACCTTGCTGAGACTGGGTTCCTCCCGCCCGGCGGTGAACCCAACGACGCAGTTGGAGCCGTCACGCCTTATGCCTCGCAAGCGCGGCTGATCCAGGCGCTTCTCGACGACCGACTCGGACCCGCGCCGCGGGCATCGCCGCCACCGTCCATCGCTTCCAGGGCAACGAGAAGAGGCGATGGTGCTCGACCTCACCGACTCGCTCGGAGCGCCGCTCGGCCGCTTCCTCCAGGCGCGCGATCGAGGAGGACGGGCGCGCGCTACTCAACGTGGCCGCGAGCCGGGCGAAGCATCACATCGTGCTGATCGGCAACTTCGAGTACCTGCGAGCGAAGCGACGCCGACGACGGCTTCGTGCGACGGCTCATCGATCACTTCGAGGAGCATGGCGAGGCGCTTGACCTGAACACCCTGCTCCCGCTCGCGGAGCGCGAATGGGTGGACGGCCTTCACCGCGTTATGCCGGCGTCCTTCGACTTCCCGGAAGGTGCTGCCGGCGCGTTCACCGAGGGCACATTCTACCCGGCGTTCCAACAGGACCTCGCCCGTGCACGAGAGTCCATCGTGATTTCTCGCCCTTCGCGACCGGTCCAGGAACCGGACGCTGGGTTGATCCGTTGCGCGCGGCACTGGCCCGCGGCGTGCGCGTTCGTATCCTCACCCGGCCCCCCGAGGAGCCGGGGGGCGGTATGACTGACGAGATGGGCGAGATAGTCCGTGGTCTGCGCGACCTCGGCGTCGACCGTGGACCTGCGCGCCGGATGCACGAGAAGATTGCGATCCTCGACGGCCGCATCCTCTGGCATGGCTCGCTTAACATCCTCTCACACCGCGACACCCAAGAAAGCATGCTGCACATCGAGAGCCCATCGGCGTGTCAGCAGCTCGGAAGATTTGTCAGCATGCCGATGGGCCAACGCGGGGGCCTGACACTATGCCCCGGAGAACCCGGCGTGCCCCAGAGTGTGGAGGCACAACAGTATGGGACTCTGGCCCCTATGGAATATGGTTCAAGTGCGAGAATCCGAACTGCAATGGCCGGGTAGAACCGCGACGGCGCGGCGGCCAAAGGGAGCTGGGTGTCTCACGCAGCCACGCCGGCGGTCAAAGCCGCAGGCAGACTCCGGGGGAGCATGAGTGCCGACAGCGCACGGGCCTGTCCAGAGAGTGGGTGCAACGGGCAGCTAACCAAGCGCAACGGCCGTTACGGTCGTTTTCTGGGCTGCACGAGCTACCCTGTCTGCCAGTACACCGAAGAATCTCGATTAAACCAGCCATTCAAGAAGCCCCGGCGTAGCACTGGAAAGTTCGTTGACGCAAGGGTAGCAAGTGCACTCAGGACGCTGGGCGAAGTAAGTCCGCTCTTGACAGGGGAATCTTTAAGAACTATCAGTCTAAAGTAATTAAGACTCGAGACCCAGAAAGGATCGGAACGCGTGTCACCCTCGAAGTGTTGGACTTTGATGTATACAAGGCGCTCTTCTCCCGGCGCCGGCGAGAACGATCACAGAAAACGACGTTCTTCGCGAAATGCTGGCCTGCCCACGATGAAAGAGGCTTCGCCACTTGCTGGTACAAACGTCGCCCAGTCCGGTGAATCGGCCGAAGATTGGGTAGCCAAAGGTATCCGCTTCCTGTTGGCGCAGAGTTCAGGCGACTTACAAAGGTCAGATCCACACAGGCCGCGTTCAGGCAGGAGCCCTCGTGATAAGCGGTAGATCCTACGATTCACCGTCTGCCGCCGCAGTCGCGATTACCGGCGGGGCTGTCAATGGCTGGAGGTTCTGGGAGTGCCGCTTCCTGGGAAGTCCTCCTGGCAATTGATCGAAAGTCTGCGCCGGTAGGCGAGACAGGGTAGAACTCCAGCCTGAGCAGGAACTGCTCGGTCGCCTTCTCTTCGCTTGGGCCGCATCCCCATGTACAATTCGGTGACGTTGATCAAACAACACGCCAGAGATAGGTAGCTATTTGGATTCTCGACGCTTTTCCAAGGCGGCAAGACGCTGCCCATCAGCCTCTCGAATCTCACGCACCCAGGCCGCAGCACGCTGAGCAAGTTCGGGGTGATCTTCCTGCTTCCAAGCGCCTTTAGCTGCGCGCAGCGCATTGCGCTGTTGTAGGATGCGTTCACGCTTACCGGCAAGCTTGCTCGAGTCATTTGGCACACCAACAGTGTGGAACGAATGTTCCTCGGCGCGTTGGATTTTGGTCCCGAATCGCACCCCCAAAAAACCCTTCGACACTTTTCATGCAACTGAATCTACCCGCCTTTCCAACAACTTACGATTTTAAACCCCAAATTCCCGAAAACCCACCAGCTAAACTCCTCACCAGGAGCACCCATGTCCCTGTCCAAATCCGAATCCGCGCGCATCAACGGTCGCAAGTCGCGCGGGCCCAAAACCCCCGAAGGCAAAGCCAAATCTTCCCAGAACGCAATCAAACACGGCATCTTCGCCAAGGTCGTCGTGCTGAAGACCGAGAACGCCGATATCTTCGAGGAACTCACCCAGGACTTCATCCAGCGCTTTGAACCCCGCGACGGTGTCGAACTCGCCATCGTCGAGCAAATGATCGCGGCCACCTGGCGTCTCTCGCGCTGCTGGGAACTGCAGACGCAAACCATGAATCTCGAATTGGAAAGGGATCAGGACCCCGATAACGAGAACCTCAAGGCACGCAGCTTCCACGCGGCCATCGGCAACTCGCCCGCAATGCAGCTCCTGCACCGCTTCGAAAGCAGCTATGAGCGCATCATCACCCGCGCCATCCGCACCCTCGCGAACCTCCGTAAGAGCTTCCCCATGCCAGACGCCGGCCCTCAAAAACAACAAAACGAACCCAAGCCTCCGGTCAATGACTCAATGACCCGCTCGCAAAATGGTTCAATAGCTACTGGAGATTTAGATGAAAACGTTTCTATTAGTAACTTTGCTGGCCGCAGCAGCGCTGCCCCTCGCAGCGCAATCGGCTTTTTCGTTCCGGGACGTGAATGGGACAGCACTCGAGCTTTCCGAGAACGGCAAGCCGGTATTTCACTACAACTACGGCCAGGTCTTGAAAGAGGGCTTCCCGGAGGCGATGCGCCGCGCCGCCTACTTGCATCCTGTGTATCTGCCTGACGGCACGTTGATCACCGATGACTTCAACAAGGACCACCCGCATCACCGCGGCATTTCCTGGATGTGGCCCAACGTCACTGTCAACGGCAAGACCCACGATTTGTGGACCGTCGGCGGTATCCGCGAACGCTTCGTGCGCTGGACCGCGCGTGAGACCACGAAACAGAACGCAAAACTTGCTGTCGAAAACGGCTGGTTTGTCGATGAGAAAAAGGTAGTCAAAGAGAACGTCGAGATTCTGGTAAATCCCGCGAAGGACGGAGCGCGCCGCCTCGATTTCACGCTGCGTTTTGAAGCCGTGGATGCACCGGTGGAACTCCTGGGCACGCCGGATCAGAAGAAAGGTTTTGGTGGTTTCTGTTTCCGCTTCGCTCCGCGCGACGGCGGCAGAGCAGAAGACCGTAATCCGCACGGACAAAGGTTTATCGAAGGCCGATGGCATCATGGAAGTCCATGAGTGGGCGTTGATAGAAGGGCTATTTCAAGGCAAACCCGGCGGCGCAAGAGTGGATGACGATCCAAAAAATCCGGGCTTTCCGAACGGCTGGCTGATCCGCTACGGCTTCGGATTTCTGAATCCTTCCTGGCCAGGCAACACGCCTTACACGCTCGTGGCCGGAAAGCCGTTGGTGCTGCGTTATCATGTGACGCTCTACTCCGGCACAGCGCCTGCGATGTGAAAAGGGTTAATCCGGACAAGGAGATCGGATATACTGATCGCAGCCATTTTTTTAGGAGGCGATTCATGTCAAAACTCCTGCTACTGGGATTCGCTATTCTGGCCGCTGCCCAGACTCCCAAGCCCGCTGCGAAGCGGGAACCGGTGCAATCCGAAGAAGCCGGCGGGAAGGACGCCTACGTCCAGGGCTGGCAGAAGCTGTATGAGGACCATGCAAAGAAGCTGGAGCGCGTGGATTTTGAAGCGCTGCGGCGGGCGATTCGCAACCTCTCGACGACGTTCCCCAGGCAGTACACCAAAGGCGCGGAGTATTTGGCGCGCGTCGATGAGTATGAGAAGCGGCGTCCGGCTCTGCTGGCCGCGCTGAAGAAACGGCAAGCCGCGGCTGGGGATGAGTTCGACGCGCTGTTCCGCTTTCAGCGCGAAGCGTTGCTGAGCAATCCGCTGCTGGACTTCGACAAGTTGCTGGTGGTCCGGCGGAAGCCGCTGGGTGATCCGCGACGGGCCGAATCGGCAACCTATGGGTTGGGAGAGTTTCTCGGATTGCCGCGACAGAGTTCGTGGCAGATCCACGCGATTCCGCAGGTGTTCGGGTGGGAGAACGAAATCGCAGTCGTCTCGGGATTGCGCGGCGATGCGTCCTTGCAGCCGCTGTTCCGGCCGCCGACGCGACGGCTGTTGAGCGACATCAAACTGAATTGGGACGCGGACCGCATCCTGTTCTCGATGCCCGATGACAAGGGACTGTGGCAGGTGTGGGAAGTGAGTGCGGACGGCAAGAGCGCGCGCCGCGTGACGCCGGGCAATCAGCCGGATGTGCACAGCTACGACGCGACCTATCTGCCGAGCGGCAAGATCAGTTTCATTTCGACCGCAGTGCTGCAGGGTGTGCCGTGCAACGCAGGGTTGACGGTCGGAATGATGTATCAGATGGATGCCGATGGAAAGAACATCCGGCAGCTCTCGTTCGATCAGGACCACAACTACAACCCGACGGTAATGAACGACGGACGGGTTCTGTATCTGCGCTGGGAATATACCGACATTCCACACGTGTGGGCGCGCTACCTGTTCACGATGAATCCGGATGGCACGGATCAAAGGGCGTATTACAAGAGCGGATCGTATTGGCCGAATTCGACGTTTTACACCAAGGCCGATTCCGGGGCATCCGACGAAGGTCGCGGGAATTATTACGGGCATCACGTAGGGCGCGTCGGGGAGTTGCTGGTGTTCGATCCGGCGCAGGCGCGTACCGGAGCCGAGGGCGTGGTACAGCGCATCCCGGGATACGGGAAGAAAGTCACGCCGCTGATTGAAGACAAGTTGACGTTGAACAAGTATCCGAAGTTTTTGCATCCGTATCCGCTGAATGAGAACTACTTCCTGGTGGCCGCAAAGCCGACGCCAGAGGATCTGTGGGGCATCTACCTCGTCGATACATTCGACAACATGACGCTGATCCGGGAAGAGGAAGGGCATGCGTTATTGGAGCCCGTTGCGCTTCGCAAAACAGCGCGACCGCCGGTGATTCCGGAACGGATCGACCTGAAGCGAAACGACAGCGTGGCCTATATTTCGGACGTCTATAACGGTCCGGGGCTGCAGGGCGTGCCACGCGGATCGGTGAAGAGCCTGCGTTTGTACACGTATCATTTCGGCTACAGCAAGTTGGCGGGAATCAGTCACCGCGTGGGTGCGGACGGGCCGTGGGAGCCGAAGCAGTTGCTGGGCACCGTGCCTGTGGAGAAGGACGGATCGGCATATTTCCGGATCCCGGCGCGGACGCCGATTTCGATTCAGCCGCTGGATGAAAAAGGGCGAGCGCTGCAGTTGATGCGGAGTTGGATGACGGCGCAGCCTGGCGAATTTGTATCGTGCAATGGGTGTCATGAGTCGCAGAGTTCGGCGGCGGTGAACCGGAACACGATCGCGATTCAGCGGCCGGTATCAGAGCTTCAGTCGTGGTCCGGACCGCTGCGTGGCTTCAGTTTTCCGCGCGATGTGCAGCCGGTGCTGGATCGTTACTGCGTCGGGTGCCACAACGGGCTCGAAGCAAGGCGTAGCGGATCTGCGGGCCGATCAGGGCAAGCTGATCGCGTACAAGAACGGTGATCCGGTGGCGAAGATCATCAACGCGCCCGCGACCGAAGCGGATCACAAGAAGTACGGTGGGATTTTCGATCCGGCGTACATCGAGCTGAGACGGTACGTGCGGCCCTCCGGGTTGGAGAGCGATCTGCGCGGGCTGAATCCCGGAGAGTTTCACGTCAACACCACGGAACTGGTGCAGATGCTTGAGGCCGGGCATCACGGTGTAAAGCTGGACGCCGATGCCTGGACCCGGTTGACGACATGGATCGATCTGAATACACCGGACCACGGGACGTGGCGGGAGACGATCGGCTGCGAGCGGGTGGACCCTTATTCGGAGCGGCGGCGCGAACTGGCCAGCCTGTATGCAGGGTACGTGAAGCCGGATCCGGAAGCGATTCCGGTAATGCCGCGGCAGGTTGTGGAGCCGATAATTCCGAAGGTGATGCAACCAGTGGTGCACACAGTGCGGGCGCCACAGTGGCCTTTCGATGCCGAAGAGGCGCGTCGGCGGCAGGGACCCGGAGCCACTCGCAAAGTGGATTTAGGCGGTGGCGTGCAGCTGGATCTGGCGCTGGTGCCCGCGGGCGAGTTCGTGATGGGCGATGCAAAGGGCCAGGATAACGAGCGTCCCTTGACCGCGGTTAAGATCGAGCGGCCGTTCTGGATGGGCACCTATGAAGTGACTAACGAGCAGTACGCGCAATTCGATCCGTCGCATGACAGCCGCTATGAGCACAAGGGATCGTGGAAGTTCAACGAGTGGGATTTGGGCTGGCCGCTGAACGGGCCGAAGCAGCCTGTGATCCGGGTGTCGCAACAGGAGGCGCTGGCGTTCTGCCGCTGGATGTCGCAGAAGACCGGCTTGAAAGTAACGCTGCCAACTGAGGCGCAGTGGGAGTATGCGTCCAGGGCAGGCTCGGATACGCCGATGAATTACGGCGGCCTGGATAAGGATTTTTCGAAGTACGCCAACCTGGCCGATTACACGATTCGGGATCTGGTGTACGACGTGCGGGATCAGTATCCGCCGGACCTGGTGCCGCGTGAGGCCGCGTTTAAAGACGGCAAACTGGTGACGGCAGATGTGGGCAGCTATCAGCCAAATGCGTGGGGCCTGTTCGATACGCACGGCAATGCATGGGAGTGGACGCGCACGGCGCTACGGCCGTATCCGTACAACGAGCGCGATGGGCGCAATGAGCCGGCCGTGGGTGAATCTGTGGTGGCGCGCGGTGGGTCCTGGTATGACCGGCCGACGCGAAGCCGTTCTGCGTTTCGATTGAGCTATCCGCAGTGGCAGCGGGTGTACAACGTCGGGCTGCGTGTGGTGGTGGAAGATTCCGGCGCGGGTCGATCCGTGGCGTCGCGGAAGGTTCGTTAGTGCGAGCAGCGTTCTTACTGTTAGTCTTATGGGCGCCTGCCTGGGCAGAAGATCTGTCACCCGTGGCTTTGGCTGCGGATGACGCACATCATTTGCTGTATATCGCGGAGCACACCGCGGGGCGGATTGCGGTGTTCGACGCAGCGGCGCAGCGAGTGAGTAAGACGATTGCTGTGCCGGGCAGGCCCAGCGGCGTGGCGCTATCGGCTGACGGCGCGCGGTTGTATGTGACCGGCGGCGGTGCGGCCGGGAAGGTGTGGATCGTCGAAACTGCAAGCGGTGCAGTCAGCGGAACCGTGGCCGTGGGGCATACGCCTATGGCTCCGGTGCTGGCGCGGGACGGCAAGACGCTGTACGTGGCGAATCGCTTCAGCACGTCCGTTTCGGTGATCGACATAGCGAAGCGGACGGAGGTCACGCGGGTCCCTGCCGTGCGTGAACCGTTTGCGGCGGCGCTGGCCGGGGAACGGCTGTTTGTAGCGAATATGCTGCCGTTCGGGGCGGCGAACTCGGGAGACGTGGCGGCGGAAGTATCGGTGATCGACACGCGCACCAACCGGCCTTTGGCTCGCGTTCGATTGCCGGACGGAAGTTCAGGCGTACGAGGGATCGCGGCGTCGACGGATGGACGCTTCGTGTACGTCACGCATGTGTTGGGACGCTATCAACTGCCGACTTCGCAGATTGAGCGCGGGTGGATCCAGACCAATGCCGTGAGCGTGATCGAGACCGCAAAGCCGCAATTGCTGAATACCGTGCTGCTCGACGACATCAACATGGGGGCGGCGAACCCGTGGGGTGTGCTGTGTACTGCCGACGGCAAGCAGTTGGTGATTGCACATGCGGGAACGCATGAGCTGAGCGTGATCGACCGGCCGGCGCTGCATCGGAAACTGGAAGCTTCGCTAGTCGGCCGCGCGAAATTAAGAACGACATGTCGTTTCTGACCGGCATCCGCAAGCGGGTTCCACTGAAAGGAAATGGGCCGCGTGGTGTGGCTGTGATGGGCGGAACGATCTACGCGGGCGAGTATTTCACCGATAGCCTGGCGGTGCTCGATCCGGGTCCTGAAGCACGCAGCATTGCGCTCGGCGCGAAAGGGCCGCAGACCGTAGAACGGCGTGGAGAAATGCTGTTTTACGATGCGCAGTATTGCATGCAGAAGTGGCTGAGCTGCAGCAGTTGCCATCCCGGAGACGGGCGTCCGGATGGTCTGAATTGGGACTTGATGCTGGACGGCGTGGGAACCGCGAAGAGCACCAAGAGCTTGCTGCTATCGCATCAGACGCCGCCGACAACGGCAACCGGGGCGCGGCCGCATGCCGAGGCTTCGGTGCGGAACGGATACCGTAATATCGAATTCGCGGATCGGCCGGACGAGGATGCGTCTGCCATCGACGTGTTTCTGAAGGCGCTGCAGCCGGAGCCGAGTCCGCATCTCGTGAACGGCGCCTTAAGCGCGTCTGCGGTACGCGGCAAGAAGGTGTTTGAGTGAACGGGTTGCGGATCGTGCCATTCGGGATCGCTGTACACGGGCCTCGGGCAGCATCGCGTCGGCAGCGGACGAGGTCGCGAAAAGGACACCGCCTTCGACACGCCCACGCTGATCGAAGTGTGGCGCTCCGGGCCATACTTCCACGACGGCCGCGCCGCAACGCTCCAAGAGTTATTCGGAGCCCCGGACAACGGCCCGGCCCATAGCGTGAAATCGAAGCTGAGCAAGCAACAGTTCGATGACCTGATTGCTTTCGTGTTGTCGCTCTAAGGTACCCTTGGACAGATATGCGGAATATTGCTGTAATCGCGTTGCTAGCACTCAACGCTCAGGCACAATCCAGGAGCGTCGAGCAGTGGGGCATGTACGAGGTCACACTGCAAGGCCCTTCTGGCGGTAATCCGTTTCTCGATGTGCAACTCAGCGCCGAGTTCAAATGCAGGAACCGCACTGTCACGCCGGACGGCTTCTACGACGGCAACGGCACTTACAAGATTCGCTTTATGCCGGATTCGCCGTGTGCCTGGACGTACACGACAAAGAGCAACCGCCCGGAGTTGAACGGCAAGACCGGCGCATTCACGGCCGTCAAGCCCGCGAAGAACAATCATGGTCCGGTGATCGTCCGCAACATGTATCACTTCAGCTATGCCGATGGCACCCCGTACTTCCCTGTCGGCACCACAAGCTACGCCTGGGCGCATCAGGGCGAGAAGCTCGAAAAGCAGACGCTCGATACACTGCGCACCGCGCCCTTCAACAAGATGCGCATGTGCGTCTTTCCGAAGGATTACGTTTACAACAAGAACGAACCTGAGTTCTATCCGTTCGAACGCGACGCCTCTGGCAAGAACGACTTCACGCGCTTCGATCCGAAATTCTTCCGGCATTTCGAAGGCTTGGTTCAGAACCTGCTCACGATGGGTATCGAAGCAGACCTGATCTTGTTCCACCCGTATGATCGCTGGGGCTTCAAGAACATGTCCGCCGAAACGGACGATCGCTATCTGCGCTACGTGGTCGCGCGGTTGTCGGCCTATCGCAACGTCTGGTGGTCGATGGCGAACGAATTCGACTTCATGAAAGAGAAGCAGCTTGCGGATTGGGATCGTTTCTTCCGCATCGTGCAGGAGAGCGATCCGTACCAGCACCTGCGCTCGATCCACAACGGCACGATCATCTACGATCACTCAAAACCGTGGGTAACGCACGCCAGCATTCAGCACGATAATTTCGACAGAACAAAAGAGTGGCTTGCCGCTTACCACAAGCCCGTGATCTTTGACGAGTGCAAGTATGAAGGCGATATTCCGCGCCGCTGGGGAAACATTTCCGCACAGGAGATGGTGCGCAGATTCTGGCTGGGAACTGTAGAGGGTGCGTACGTCGGACACGGCGAAACGTACCTGCATCCGCAGGACGTTCTGTGGTGGTCCAAAGGCGGGGTGCTGCATGGTGAAAGTGCGAAGCGCATCGCGTTCCTGCGCAGGATTCTGGAAGAGGGTCCACCGGGCGGCATCAATGCGTTCGCTGACAAGTATCGCTCGGCCGGCAAGGAAGGCGAGTATTACCTGTACTATTTCGACGTGCATCAGCCGCGCGAATACGAATTCACGCTCGCGAAAGATGTGCGTTATAAGGCCGAAATCATCGATCCCTGGGAGATGACGATCACGCCTGTCGACGGCACGTTTGAAGGAAAATTCACAGTGAAGTTACCAGGCAAGCCGAATATGGCCCTGCGTTTCCGAAAGGTAAATCAATGAGCATCACACGACGCGCTTTCGCCGCCTCACTTGGCGCGGGCGCATTCGCAACAGCTGCGGAACAACCGCGTCCGAACATACTCTGGATCACTTGCGAGGACACTGGTCCGCACCTGCATGCGTGCGGCGATGAGTATTCGGTGACACCGAAGCTGGACGCCTTTGCCGCAACAGGCTCGATTTACATGAATGCCTGGAGCAACGCGCCGGTGTGCGCGCCGGCCCGGACTACCATCATCAGTGGCATGTATCCGCCTTCGACCGGCGCAGAACATATGCGATCGATGACGCGACTGCCCAAAGGCATGAAGATGTTTCCGGAGATCCTGCGCGAAGCCGGCTACTACTGCACGCAACAACGTCAAAAGAAGACTACAACCTGGAAAAATCGGACAAGGTCTGGGACGCTTCCAGCGCGAGAGCGCACTGGCGGAATCGCGCTGCCGGACAGCCGTTTTTCTCTATTTTCAATTTCGTGATCACGCACGAATCGCAGATTCGAAAACGTCCACACACTGCCGTTCACGATCCTGCAAAGGCGCGCGTGCCGGCCTATCATCCGGACACGCCTGAGGTGCGCCAGGATTGGGCACAGTATTACGACAACATCACGACCATGGACACGATGGCGGGCAAGGTCCTGGAAGAATTACGCAAGGACAACCTGGCCGACGACACGATTGTGTTCTTCTACGGCGATCACGGTTCGGGCATGCCTCGGAACAAGCGCTGGCCCTACAACTCCGGATTGAACGTATCGATCGTTGCTTCGATTCCGAAGAAGTTCCAGCACCTTGCACCGAAGGATTACAAAGTCGGCGGCAAGAGTGACCGACTGGTGAGCTTCGTCGATCTCGCGCCCACCATGCTCAGCATCGTAGGCATCAAGCCACCCGAGTATCATCAGGGCCAGGCATTCATGGGCAAGCATGAAGCGCCTGCGCGAACGCACGCATTCGGATTCCGCGGCCGCATGGATGAACGTTATGATCTGGTGCGCACGGTTCGCGATCAGCAGTACGTCTACATTCGGAACTACATGCCGCACAAGATCTATGGACAGCACATCGCGTTCATGTGGGAGACGCCGACCACACGCGTCTGGAAAAAGCTCTACGACGAAGGCAAGCTGAACGCCGCACAAAAGCGCTTCTGGGAAACGAAGCCGGCTGAGGAGTTGTACGACCTGAAGAAGGATCGCGACGAGGTGAACAATCTGGCTAACTCGCCGGAGCACCAGGAAATCCTGAAGCGGTTGCGGAAAGAACAGCAGAATCTTGCGTTGAAAATTCGCGACGTCGGCTTCTTACCAGAGAACGAAATACACACTCGCTCGCAGGGTTCTTCTCCGTATGAAGTTGGACATGATTCCAAACGGTATCCGTGTGAGCGAGTGATCGCGACCGCCGAAGCCGCGTCGGCGATGAAGCTGGAGGCCCTGCCGGAGTTGATGAAGGCCCTGCAGGATGGCGACAGCGCGGTGCGCTACTGGGGCGCGCTTGGCATTCTGATGCGCGCTGAAAAAGGCGTTAAACCCGCACAGGATGCACTACGCAAGGCACTCTCCGATAGCTCTCCCAGCGTGCGGATCATTGCCGCTGAGGCACTCGGGCGCTACGGCAACGCGGAAGATCTAAAAAAGGCGCTCGCGATTTTGCTGCCGCTAGCCCCTCCAGACAAGAACGGCTATTACTTATCCATGCTGGCCCTGAATGCGATCGAATCGTTCGGTAAGAAGGCCATGCCGCTCAAAGACGCGATCAAAGCCATGCCGGCCGAGGATCCCAACGGCGAAAAACGCGCTAGTAGCTATGTAGCAAGATTGCTGGAAAGCATTCTCAGGAATCTGGCTTGAATCCCAGTTTATGGCGTGGCTCGCAACCGGTATAGTGTTGCACCCATCCTGCGGCACGCGTCCACGGTCTTTGAGTAAGGCGTGTCGCAGATATCGAGCAGGCCGGCATTGTAGTTCTCGCCATCAAAACGGCCGGTCGTGGGCTGATCGTAGAACTGAAACCAGTGCGTTCCGACAATCGCGGGATTTAACAAAGCGCTCTTAACATAGGTACGGTACGCCCTTGCCCGGTCGGTCTGGTCTTGGCGAATAGACTTTACGGCTGACAAGGTCGCAATACCGCGCTGCGGCACGAACGGCCGTTCGCGCCGTATTTACGAAAGAGATTGGCTTCGAGGAAATCGTAGACCGCGTGACCCTCCCTTCCGACGTAGTAGCCTCGTGTGGATTGCGGCTCCGTGTCGTAGAAGGCTCCCGTCAGCGAGCCCCTTTGCGGCAGACGGAAATAATGCTCGCGGTCTGGCAACGGCGTGCCGTGATAGACGGTGCCGACCCGGATCCTGGTGCCAACACGCACCACACCGTGAGACCAGAAGAGGCGCCCCTCCGGGTCCACCAACCACCACACACCTTTAATCTTCTCGACCCGGAGTACACCGGTTGCCGTAAGTTTCGGTCCCGCCGGTTGACGGCGCGCGAGTCAAAGCCGTTTCGATCACGGTACCGGAAGCGAAGTCTGTCCAGTCCTTCGCTCTAGAGGGCCGATCGTCGCCGGTGGCGGCGCGACCATGGAGACAAATTTCCCTGCGAGAGGTGACGGATGCTTGTCGCCGAGTGAGATGATCAGCCAAAACGGCTCCTCTCCCGGGGAGATAATCGTCCACTCGCAGAATAATGCGGAGGTTCTCATTGCCTGTATTTCGCACCGGCACTGCGATCTCGGCGAAACCCTCCAGGTTCCATATTCCGTGTTCGGGTTCCAGGACGACGCCGGCTTGGCCTGGGCCTTGCTCAGTGCGAATGGCGATCCAGCCGCCCTTCGACCGCGGAAAGATCGCGGCGGGAAATCTTGGAAGAAGGCATGACATTTCATTATGAAGCGGGTAGCTCGGAGGCCTCGACGTTGATCGCCGGTGATGGCACTTCACTGACGGGGACCCAGCACGAATACAGAGTTTCCGTGAGTTGAGGGCGGAACGGAATCGATCGCAGCAGTTTGTCGCCCGAATAGATTCGGTATGAGCGGATAGGCTCGGAACCTGCCATGGCTGTATTCCAGCGGATGATGACGCGGTCGGCTTCCTGTTCGGCTTTTATGACGGTCGGTTGCTGCAGTTCAGGTTGCACGTCATTGAAGAAGTTGGTAGACGGTCCGTAGAACGGAGGCTACGTCGGTTTCTATGCGGCGTCTATCTGTGCTCGAAACCGGATCACTGGCCAGCACTGCCGTCAGGTTCGCAACAAGCTGATCGTTGGCTGGAACCTCACGGTCAATCTTTCCGATCCCCACCACCGAGCAGGCCACCCCGGGAGTGGAAAGCGAGTAGTTCAGCAGGTCAGCGTACGGCACGCCGCCTGGCATACCCACGTTACGGATCGCCTCCTCGGGCTTGGTCGGATGCTTTAGCGGGCCACCGAAGAATACGCCGGCCGCCATGACCTTCATCGCAATGATTCCCAGGCCGCGTGCCCTGGCCAGCGGAATCACGTTGTTCTGGTGGCAGGCGGAGTTGCGGTCATTAGGATTCACGGTGGTCAGAACGGTGTCGATTGCGTCGAATGTGTCGCGCCGAATCATCGCCATCAATACGTCGGAACGCTGGTGGCCCGTGATGCCAATGTGTCGAATCCATCGTTTGAGCAACGGGTTCAGGCCTGTGTAGTTGGTCCCATCGCGGTAATCGAGCAGCGCGTTCATGACGCCCGTGGGGGAATAAATCTGATCCACCTCCTGCATCGTGAGAATCTGATGGATCTGCTCGACATCCAGGTAGGCACCGTCGGGAACATAGCCCTTACCGTCGCCGAACATGACGGAAAGCGTATTGCGCAACTGCGTCACGGCACGTGAACCCTGACGCTCGGCAGTCTTGGAAGTGATGTAGAGGCGCTCCCGGAGAGCCTGGTTGTAGTCAGGGTCGTCGGGGGTAACGTGCAGACGCCGGAACGCAATTCCGTAATGCGACTGGCTGAGACCGTAGTTGTTGGCGCAGTCGAGGTAGTTGATTCCCAACTCCACCGCACGCACCGCAATGTCGGGCGGATCAAATTCCCTGGTCGCCCACTGCATGCAGACCGCTCCGCCCAGGCCGTATGGAACCACCCAGCGTCCTGTCCGTCCCAGCACCCGGTAACGCAGGTCGAGCGCTCCGGATTGGGCTTTCAGGCCGCGTACAAACGGGAGTGCGCCGAGGGCTCGGATGGTGTCGCGTCGGGAGATCATTGTGCAGTAGTCCTATAAGAGATATTCTAGTCTCAAATTACGAACGAGTTCTTTCAGGAGGACTTTTCATGCAAGAGAACTTAGCACTACTGACACGACGGGCATTCGGGCTCTCGCTGTGCGGGACTCCGATGGGCCTGATGCTCGAGGCCCAGCAGCAAGCCTCGGCGCCATGGAACGCACCTGCAGTGGTGGCCAAAGTGTACCTGGCAGGCACACCCCATTGGCCGATGCCGGACCTGGACATCGCCGCTGAAATCAAGGAGATCGAAGCCGGGTTGGCGGACGTGCAGAAGAAGCACGCGGCCAACGTGAAATTCGTTGGAGGCGAGACATTGCGCGCCGACGCGGATGTGAAGCCCTGGCTCGAAAAGATGGGCGAGATTGATGGGATCATGATCATTCCGTTGACCCAGCCAACGCCCGCGCTGAATGCCTTGGTCAACGCAGCAACCGTCCCATCTCTCTTCTTCTACCGGCCGTATTCGACACACGCATGGTCATCAATCGCGGCCATGCAGAAGGCTGCGAAAAAGATCGACATCGTGGCATCCAGCAGTTATGGAGACCTGGACCCGTACATGCGCGCGTTCCACACGATCCGGCACATGCGCAAGAGCAAGATCCTGGTGGGAGTGACCAAGCCCGAAGTAAGGAGCACGATTGCCGACGGGTATTCGAAGTACTTCGGAACTACATTCAAGTACGTCGGAGGACCGGAGCTGAAAGCAGCCTTCGACTCAGTGGATCTGAAGAAGGCGCAAAAAGAGGCCGACGACTTCACGCGCGGAGCGCTGCGGGTTGTGGAACCGTCGCCCAAGGAGATCCTGAACGGTTTGCGCTTCTACATAGGCCTCAAGCAAATGCTGGCGCAGGAACAGGCGAACGCGTTCACCATAGATTGCTTCGGCACCTTGAATGCCAAGTCGCTGCCCGGTTACCCATGCATCGCATGGTCGAAGTTTAACGATGCCGGACTTTACGGCGTCTGCGAGGCCGACCTTCACTCAACCATGACGCAGTTGTTGGTCACGTCCTATGCGCGAGTCCCTGGGTTCGTCTCCGACCCGGTCTTCGATGTCAGTCGCAATGAGGTGATCCACGCGCATTGTGTCTCAGCCACCAGAATGAAGGGGCCGGACGAACCGGCATCACCGTACATCCTTCGCAATCACCTCGAGACCAACGAGGGTGCGGTGCTGCAGGTGTTAATGCCGGCCGGCGGCGAGGTGATCACTGTAGCCCGTTTTGTCGGCCCAACCCAGATGCTGGTGTCGACCGCGGAAGTGATCGGGCCGGGCGATAATCACCGAGGGTGCCGCAGCCAGATTCGGACGCGGGTCCCGGACGCCAACAAGTGGCTGCACAATTATTCTTCCGGACTCCACCGCGTGATCTTCTACGGCGACCACATAAAGACCATTGAGAAACTGGGGCGCATGATGGCCTTCTCAGTTGTTCGCGAAGCCTGATTCAGCGCGGGCTGTAGAGTTTCACATTTCCAGTGGATGCGCCGGAGCATGCGATCGCAGGGCGGCCGTCAGCGTTGAAATTCGCGATCTTGCAATCCGCGGCTGCGATACCTCCGGGGTCGAGAACCTGTCGCGTCCACCGCTCCCCGCTCGCGTCGTCAGCAGTGAAGACGTACAGTTGAAAGCCCTTGCCGCGGAACCCGGCGACGATTTCATCGCGGCCGTCACCGTTGAGATCGCCGACCGCGAGGGCGTGACCGTTGATCATCGCATCCTCGATCACATGGCGCTTCCAGGACCCACCTTTTCCTGTATAGACCACAACCTGGTTACCGTGCCACGGCTCAATGGCGGCAATGAAGCGTCGTTTGCCCAGTTGGCCGATTTTAATCTCGCTGCTGCCACACTGCGGACACTGCCGCGTGTCCCCTTTAGCGAGCGCTACGGGACCCTTGGGCAGGAGCAACCGGATGCCGAGAAAATCGGCCGTCATGAGTTGTTCACCGCGACCATGCCAGCGGACCGGCAAAATGCTGTGCAGGATACCGCGAGGCTGCTCTGTGAACACTTCGCGTTTCCACACGCCGGGACGATAAAGATACACCGGCACGTTATCCGCGTAGTCCGGCGGGCGGGCCTTGACTCCGATCATCGGCGCAACCAACAGCACCTTCTTGCCATCGCCGGCGAGGTCGATCCAGCGAATGCGGTGGACAGTTGGAACGCGGTCGATCTCCCGAGCCGTCCAAAGCTGGCGCGGGTCGGGCCCGCTCTTCAGGATCAGCACATTGCCGATGGACCGTTCCGGCGCAGTTTCAAAATTGTGCCCCATCGCGATTTCCGGAATGCCGTCGCCGTCGTAATCGAAAACGTCGAGATTGATGGTGCGCGGCACGTCCTTGATGATGACGTGGCGCTCCCAGGTTGGATTCTCGTACCAGGCGAGTTCGTGCCGCGCTCGTCTACGACGATCAAGTCGGGACGGCTGTCGCGATTCAGGTCGGCGGCCACAAGCTGATAGCCCATCTTCACGGAATTAGTGACAGTGGTCTCGCGCCATTGCGGCAGGTCTGCGCCCGGCAGCACAGCAGCTATCAAGAGGAGTAGGGCTAGCAACATCGGATCAACTTTATCACGAAGAGTTGCATGGCACCGGATGGCACGCGCTCCTTTGCAGTCGCGCGCCTTCAGCATCACTGCAGCTTGACGAGCGCCTGATAGGAATCCACCCACAACCCGCCATTAACTGGTGTCACGTGGCCAAAACTCCAATTTTTCTCGCGTGTGACACGTGAGAATGACCATAGGATGCTGCGCGTATCGAGATCAAGCGCGTGCAGAGTGCCGCGTTCCGCAACTGCCGGCTTGATGTCAGGGCTGCCCTGAAAATATAGGACACTGCCCCCAACAGCGGTAGCTGGATTCGAGACGTTGTATTTGCCGGAGAGCTCCCAGACGGTCCGGCCCGAGGATTTATCAAAGGCAATGAGGAAACCGGAGGTCATGCCGATCAACACGGAATTCGCATCGACCAGGCCGTGTACATCGACCGCACGATCCCGCCCTTCGACGGGCCGGCGAACTTCGACGGGCTTCCACCGATCGCGTCCAGTGGCCCGGTCCACAGCATAGAGCCGCTGTTCGCCCGTAGCGTAGATCGTGTCGTCCGTGACGACTGGTTGGTTGAGGCAAACGCCGGGATGTACATAGGGAGCCTCGGCGCGATACCGCCAGCGTTCCTGTCCTGTTTTGGTATCGATGGCGAACAGATAATTACCCGCTGGCCTGGTCGCATCACCCGGAGTCGCAGCGGCGTTGCCGGTCAGGTAAATGGTGTCGTCGCGCACGATTGGCCGGGAGGCGCATCCGGCTCGATTGCTCAAGGCAATTTTCCAGCGCTCACGGCCGTTAACCGCATCGAGTGCATGGAAAGTGCCGTTCTTGGCCATAATAAAGGCCAGCCCGGAGCTGACTGCCGCCGCTGCCCCTTGTACGGGATCCGGACCGCGCCAGACTTCTTTCCCCGTTGCAAGTGAGACGCAAACCAGCGCGCCGGGATAAGCGGCGGCAAAGGGAACAATGACTGTGTCGCCAGAGAAAGCGGGCGGGGTTGAGAGCGACGCCGTCCCGCCGTTGAAAGTAGGTCGATACGTCCACTTCAGCTTGCCGTTGAGCATATCAACGGCGAATAGACCGCCACTGCCGGTTGAATTGCCTCCCAGGATCGTCGTGCCGGTCACGATCGTGGGGCCCCAATCTCTGAAGCCAGGATTCACGGTGAGTTTCTCGGTCGGCGCCGTCCGAAGCGGCTGGATCGATTGCGCAAAGCCCAACACTGTGCAGAGCGCTGCGCCCACAATCGCGCACCATCGTTTAGTTGGCATTTGCTTTAGCGACCCATTTCTTCCACATCGCTTCATCGGCGAGCATTTTAATGAACAGGCCGCCCACAACACTGCGCGCCTGGAAGCCGCGCTGTTTTGCGTCGGTGGTCCAGTACCAGTCGCTCAGCGGTACGCGGGTTGGCGATTCATCGGCGAAGCGGTAGGCCGGCGCCATCAGGGCATCGAAGTCGCTGGCATTTTCCGAAAGGGTAGCCGTCCAGAGGATCCAATCGAGCTTGGTATACTTCTCGCGATTGTCGAGCGGCAGCCCGTAAGCGTTCTGCATTTTCTTGTAGAAGGCCATTTCCTTGCGCGCGACTTCCGCTGGAAAGATATTCAGCTTCAGCAAACGGTCCCAGACCAGGTTGTACTTCTGGCTCCACGACCCGGGCTTATCGAAGGCAAGACGGTAGTGGTCGCCGTCATCGGCGAGTTTGACCCACTGCTTTGCGAAGTCTTCGGCGGTCTTGCGATACAGCGCTGCTTCCTGTTTCTTGCCGGTCATCTCGCAAAGACGGCCGTAGGCGCCCAAGGCGAGGATAGCTTTGATCGACAGATTCGCGTTGTGCGGCAAATGGCCTGCGAAGTCGTCGGTGGAAAGCTGGTTTTCAGGGTCGAGACCTTTCTCCTTTAGATACTCCGCCCATTTCTTGAGCGAGGGCCAGTAGCGCAGGGTGAAATCAGCGTTGCCCTCGACCTGTGCGAGCGCCGCAACCAGCAGCAACATATTGCCGCTCTCTTCAACCGGCATCTGATTGTCATCGGTCCGCTCACCGCCTCCATAGACTTGTCCGTTTGCTTTCGGATAGCGACCCAGATCGTGGGGTGCATAGGCAAAGCGCCAGCGCTGCTGCATCATCGAATAATCGAGCAGCGGCTGCACGGAAGCGCGCATCAGCCTGGGGCTCATCAACAGGAACATCGGCGCACTCGGATAGAACACGTCAACCGTGCCGATACATCCGTTGCTGAAGTTTTCTTTTGGGAAATAGAGCGGCGTGCCATCGGCATCGACCACCAACTTGTGAGCAGCGATCGCCTGGCGGTGCGCGAGCGCACATAGCCGTGCATACTTCTCACCTCCTGCTTTGCGCAGGTCCGCCATCAGTTCTTCGTCAAACCGACGGCAGCGTTCAGTTAGCGAAACATAGTCACGCTCGGCATCCAGGAGCATGTCTTTCGCTTCCGCACCCTTGCGACGCCAGTACGGACGAACTTTGCGCTCGAAATATTCCAGCGAATACAGGTCGTCATAACCAAGGATCAAGTGGCGCGAAACCGGCGTCGCGCCAACCTTGCCGAGATCGAAACTGTAAGCCAGCACCGGCATGCGATTGCGGCCCGGTTTGTGCGTGACCATGTCATCGCTACCAACGAGACTGCCCGTGTTCGCGAAAAGCGCGCGGGTCACCATGCGGTCTGCCATAATCTGAGACACGCCTTTGTCCTGAGCGGCTGCGAGGTAGAGAAAACCCCAATCGATGCGCAGATTGTCGCCGTCCTTTTGGAGCATGGGTTGCTGTTGCGAACCCATCCTCAAAACGCTTAGCTTGCCAACCTGGAAGCGGGACCACGCGACGAGTTGATCGCTCGTGTTTACAGCAAGTTCCGCACAGGCGTCGAAATACACCGAGACTGCGTGCTCGCGGCCGTCGGTGGATTTCACATCCCACACGACGTATGTCACGGGACGGGACAGCACGTCCAGATCTTCGGGCAGTGCCGGCGTGAGAAAAGTTAGTGTGAGTTGAACGCCGGAACCGGCGAATTCATAGATAGTCCGCGTGGGCAACACTTCGACGCGTGTCTGTGGAAAGGCCGGCGGAGTCTGACGACCTTCTTTGCCCATCACGCGAAAGGTCGCGCCATCGACGCGAAGCAAAGCGCCGAGAGCCTGTGTACTGCCCGTCCAATGCTTAGTCGTATCGTCGTTGAGGTTGTCATTCATCGACCAGACACTGAAATACGGATCGTGAGCAACGAGCGGAACGGCCGGTGCCCGCAGGGGTTTCTGTTGAGCCTGAGCAAGGCTGAACGCAAGGAGGAGGAAAGAAAGCAGAATTCTGTTCATGGGACTTGCCCATTGTACAGGTTAATGGAGGGTACAAAGACAGCAAAGCCCCGGCCGGGAATAAACCAGACCAGGGCTTGCGGGTTAAATCTTACCAGCGGTTCTGCTTGCGGCCAAAGCCACCGCCACCACCGCTGCCACCACGTCCGCCGCCGCCGCCACCACCGAATCCACGTTCGGTTTTGGGACGAGCTTCGTTTACGTTCATGGTCCTGCCGTTGAGATCGCGGCCATTGAGGGCGGCGATTGCTTTTTCGGCTTCTTCATCATTCGCCATCTCGACAAACCCAAAGCCACGGGGCTGTCCGGTTTCACGATCCGTGACGATACTTACGCGGTCAACGTTTCCATAAGCTTCAAAAAGCTGACGGACTGCATCTTCTGTTGCCCCAAAACTGAGGTTTCCGACAAAAATGTTTTTCATACTCGATATCCTTTAGTGATTTGAAGACGGCGAATTTGGGGGTAGACGAATGGTGTAGGGAACAAGTTAGAGGTCTGCCTTCAAATGGCGGGATCGGTCAAATCTGTAGCCAGTGTATCACGTCTTTTAGATTTTCCAACACAAATTCGCGTGTTGGCACAAAAATTGCGCAATTTTACTTTTGTACGACATTTAGCCGCGCTATTAAGCTTCTGGCACTACAAACACAGCAGTGCCATAGCAGAGTACTTCGGTAACACCCTGCATGATATCAGTCGCGTCATAGCGAACACCGATAATCGCGTTGGCCCCCATCTCACCGGCATGTTCCAGCATCCGTTCGAAAGCATCCCTGCGCGTCTTTTCACAGAGTTGACTGAACAGCGTTATGTCGCCGCCCACCAGCGTTTGCAGCGATGCTCCGATCGTCCCAAAAACAGAGCGCGAACGTACGACGATGCCGCGCACGATACCGAGATTGCGTTGTGTACGGAAGCCGTCCAGCGTAAACGCTGTCGTCACCATATGAGGATAGACAACCGAGTAAGGATCAGGGTTAGCAGACATAGTCAGCTTTCATTGTAGTTGTTCGACTTGGTCCTTACGCCGGCTCAGCGCATCCTGGCAGCCTCGGTCTTCATAACGTGCGCGTTCCGCCAAGCCTGCTCGGCAAGCGGTCCTTTGATCGCCCCCGCTTGTTCGCTGAACTTTGCCGCTTCGAGCACGCGCTGCTTGTTCAGCATTGTTTTCCCGAGTTGGTAGTTGGCAATGCCAAGGTGGAATAGTGCCGGAGCCCGCATCGCATCATTGCCTTGAATCAGCGGCAGGGCGGCACGCAAATCCTTGTCGGCTTCGAAGTAGTTCAATTTTTCACTATGGATGATACCCGCCATCCAATGAGCGCGAGCGAGAGCCGCCGTTCTTTTCCGTTCCCAATCGGCTGTGGGATAGCCGTCAGGCTTCGCGTGCCTGTTGAGAACGGTTAGCAGGTGCTCAGAGTAGTTCAGTGCGCGATCGCTCTGTTTGCGGTTCATGGCACTATCTGCCAGAACCAGCAGCAGATCCTCATTGTCAGGGAAGTTCGTGATTGCCTTTTCCGCCACAGCTGGAATTTTTGCAGTTGCTCCGGTCTGAGTCAGTGCTAAAAAATAACGGGGATAGGCTTCGTCCAGGTATTTGCTCTTGGGGTTTTGCTGTTCCAAGGTGGAAAGCAGTTCGATGGTACCCGCGGCAGGCACCTGAAGGGCCGTGGCCAACAAAGCGTATTCGATATGCAACTCAATATCGCGCGCATAGGCAACGCGCTTCGACCAGTATTCCTTGTCAGCGTTGTTCTCAGGGGCGGGCTTAGCAGCCTCCTTGCGCGCCAAGGCACAGGTTTCCAGCGCTGCTTTCTTCAAAAGCGCTGGATCTTTTTTCGCCTCGGCGTTCTTCAGGTTCTGAAACGCGTCCTCCATATCGTCGGGAGCCGCCAGAGTGGGTCCGGCGATGAGAAGAAGCGTGAAAGTCAGTGTGGACAGCTTCATGACAGTCTCCTCACTTCGCGCCTGTATTATAGTTCCGGATTTTGCGGTATGGAAGCCTCTTCTAAAAGGAAAAGCGGCACCACGGTTTCCCGCGTGCCGCTGTGGAACAAATTCAGCTTTGAGTTACTTGCGTTTTGCTTCGAACGGACGGGCCTGGCCCTGACCGCCTTCGCGCAGCGAAGTACCCTTCAGCGAGTCGCCGTCAACCTTGCCTTCGTAGTTCGTGATCATTTCACCATTCGGGGTCGTCATAACTGTGGAGAACGAAAACTTGTCGCCGTCGATCTTACCTTTTTTAATTTCGGATTTGCGAGGTTCCTGGGTGCCGAAAGCCATGCTGACATCACCGGTCAATTTCTTGCCATCCGATTTCAGGTTAAAGGTTTGAACGATGGTCGTTGACTGGCCATCGCGTTCAAACTTGCGTTCAGAAACCCATTTGCCGTCAATCGAGGCGGCCAGGGAAATGCCTGCGAGCAGCAGGAAGCACAAGGATACAGTAATTAAAGTCTTCATTAGTTAGCTCCTAAAGCGCCGGGCTCACCGTCTTGGGTCCCGATCCGTTGGAAGTATATATCATTTACTGCTAAGTCGGATTGAGGCTGCCCGGTCGAAGATTTCCTGCTTGCCGATCCCGGCTGCCTCGTACATCGCGAATATGTTCTCATCGGGCGTCTCAGGCGAAATGGTGTGGGACGCGGCGAGAATATAGCCTCCCCCGTCCGCTGTCATGCCTTCTATCAGGGCCTCGGTAGCACGGCGCACTTCCGCTGCCGAGGACCTCGGAAGCAGTTCCTGCGTATCCACTCCCCCCATAAATGCCAAATCCCGGCCATATTCGCGTTTTAGTTCCAGAGCATCCATACCAGGACAGTTACTCTGAATCGGATTCAGAATGTTGACTCCCATCTCGATCAGATCAGGGATAGTCGGCCGCAGCGCTCCGCAGCAATGATGTGCAACCGGCAACCCCCGCGACTTTCCAACCGCAATCACCCGCTGGAGTTGCGGTTTGATCAAGGTGCGCCAGCTCTTCGGGCTTATCATTAGACTCCGTTGCCCGGCCACATCGTCCCCCGTCCAGAACCAGTTCAGTGGAAACCTGTCGCAAGCCTCTATACCGATCTTGATAGCGAAATCAGCGCAGCGGCTGAACATCTTAGACGCGAGTTCCGGGTCGGCTCCCATGTCCGTCATCGCGTCTTCCATCCCACGAAGCCGCCAGTACATTTCGAAGATGCATGGTGAGACGTCGCAGCCGATAAAGTAGCCGCTGCTGTCGTGCATCACGGAATCCATCAAGGCGAGGAGATCTTCGAGGCGTTCCTCGGGGAAACGGTACGCGAGTACCTGCTCGCGCGAGGCACCGGCCAGCGGAAATCGCGAAATCTGATTGAAGCCGTGTTGCCTCTCCCACGTGATGCCCCACCAATCGAGATGCGATTCGCCGTCCCGATCGTGAACAATCCCTTCCATCGCATAGTTGTTGCTTACCCACGTTTGCCGGATGTCATTCCCCATCGCCTGGGGAACAGCGCGGACAGGAATCTCAAGGAGCCTTGCGAGCTTGCGAGCAGTGTCGGGGTGGAACCACATAAATACTGGGACGCGGTTGACCGGCTGTTTGGCCAAAGCCGCGCACACGCGTTGCTTCGAAGTCATGGCGCTAGTTCCTCCCATTAAACTCCTGAACCGCGTCAACCATGGCGACTATGTTCTCGACGGGTGTCTGCGCCTGCATGTTATGGATGGAGTTGAAAACGAACCCACCATCTCGCGCAAAAATTTCGCAGCGCTGCAGGACCTGGCTGCGTACGGACTCGGGTGTACCGAAAGGAAGTGTCTGTTGCGTGTCCACGCCGCCACCCCAGAACACGAGTCGATCGCCATAAGTCTGCTTCAGGTGCGCGGGATCCATGCCAGTGGCCGAGCATTGCACCGGGTTCACAATATCGAAACCCGCTTCGATAAAAGCGCCCAGGAATTTTTCAACAGCACCACACGAGTGCTTGAAGGTTTTCCAGTTGGTATTCGTGTGAATCCAGTCGTTGACCTGCTTGTAATATGGCAGCCAAAGTTCACGGAAGGTCGCGACAGAGCAGAAGGAAGAGGTCTGGGTTCCGAAATCCGTACCACACACGTTGACGGCATCGACGCAATCGCCCACGACGCTCGCGATACGCTGCATATTCGCGATCGCGATTTCGCATTGTCCGGCGAAAACCTGGTGGACGTAGTCGCGCCTGGATGCAGTGGAAACGTACCATTCGGTGACATCGCGGATGCCCTTGGGATGCTTCAATGAGAGCCCGGGCACGAGTGCAATGTCGCCAAACGCTGTGCCGCCGAAACTCGCCATCACGGCACGACCAGTCGCGCGGGCGGTCGCAGTTGCGGTCCGCAGATACTCCAGTTCAACGTCGGCAATCGGCTGGAACTCCTCGAGATTATCGTTTGGATCCAGGCGGTCTTCATCAAGCGGCGGTTGCCTGACAATTGCATCGAAGAAGTAGCCTCCGTTTGGCATACGCGCGCTTGCCGGCGCGGAGGTGTCTCCTTGCGGGTGCAGAAGGGTATCGCCATTCTCGTCGACGGTCGTATTGAAGCCGCCGGGCACGAGTACTTCGAGTCCGTCGTACATACGCCATGGCTTCCAGTTTTCCGCCGGGAAGCCGAACTTGGTGGAGCGCCGGATCACGCCTTCCACGTCAACGCCGAGCGCGGCCTTGAGATCCGCGTCGATTTCGCCGAGCATCTGGCCAGGGTCCAGCACCTTGATCGGCTTGCTCTCCAGGCCATAGTGCCTGCGCAGCGCTGACACGCAGCTGATATGTATGCCTGTGACAAAAGTGCTGCCGAAATCAACCGGGACTTGATCCGGCTGTTGATGGGCCAACGCTGCCAATATTCGCGTTCTGCTATTCATTTGACGACTCCCTTAGAGCGGATAAGAAGTTCGATTACTCCGATGTTAAGATAGAAGACAGTGAAATTTATCGCATTTGTTATATTTATCTGCTCTGTCCTTTTCACGCTTTGCCCCGCCCCGGCCATTGCTCAGGCTCCAGAGCCAAGGAACATCGAGATCGGTTTCGAACAGCGCGTACGCAGTGAAAACTGGAATAACATTCTCGACTACAACGATGGCAGCGACGATCAGCGCAACCAGGTGCGCTATCGCACCCGCCTCTGGACCAAGATACCACTGAGCAGCCGTATCGATTTGGTGGCCGGCCTGAATCAGGAAACCAACCAGATCATTCTGCCACGCTGTCCATGGCGCTTCGATGAAGTTATCTTTGAAAACGCCTATGTCGATTTTCGCGACTTGTTCGTGAAAGGCCTGTCACTTCGAGTGGGCCGGCAGAACCTGATGCGCGGCGAAGGTTCGTTGATCGTGGAAGGCGACCCTTGGGATGGATCGCGATCCATCTATCAGAATGCCGCCGTGCTTGGCTACACCGCGAAGAAATCGAAAATCGAACTGATCGGAATTTCCAATCCTTCGCGTGATCGTTATCTGCCTCGTATCCATGATCGCCAGAGATTGCTTACGGAATGGAACGATCAGGCAATCGGTTCGTATTTTACGAGCGCTCCGCGAACCGATACCGACCTGGAAGCTTATCTATTTCTACAAAAAGGAAGTGCACGACAGCCGCCCTGTGACGAATCCGCAGTTTCAGCCGGACCGTCATGTAAGCACAGCGGGCGGCCGTCTGGTGCATCGCTTCAACAAGAACTGGACTGCAACCGGCGAATCCGGCGTGCAATGGGGCGCGGATCACGCGCAGAAACATATCCACGCATGGTCAGGTTTTGGGCATGTGAAGCGAACATTGGCGCATCGCGCAAAGCCTTACGTCCTGGGCGGATTCTGGGCCTTTTCGGGAGATGATCCGCAAACCACCAACACCATCGAAGGCTGGGATCCAATCTTCGGGCGCTGGCCTAAATGGAGCGAACTTTATATATACAGCCAGCTCAAGGAAAAAGGCGTGGGTTACTGGACGAATATCGGAATGTGGCAGGCCGAATCCGGCTTCTCGCCCTGGAAAGCGCTGAATTGCCGCGTGACGTACTATCACATGAGCGCCTTTCATCCCTTCCCGGGTGACCAGAAAATCTTCGCGAACGGTCTTCGACGCGGCGACACGCTGCAGACGCGCGCCGATTTCACTATCAATGCGAACTGGCGTGCCCACGTACTCTATGAGAGCTTTCTGCCGGGCAGCTACTATCGCGCCGGTAACCCTGGATACTTCCTTCGCTTCGAAATGATTTACCAGTTCAAAAAGTCACTGCCAATCTAGACCAACTCTGGCAGTCACATAGTGGGAAAATAAGGAAGTGGCTTTTCTCATCTCATTATGGATTTCGTCGACCAGGTAAAATCCGCGATCGATATCGTCGGCGTCGTAGGCGACTACGTGCGACTGCGGAAAAACGGCGCGAGCGCGAAGTACCTGGGGCTGTGCCCATTCCACACTGAGAAGACTCCTTCATTCAACGTTGATTCCGCCAAGCAGTTTTATTACTGTTTTGGGTGCCAGAAGGGCGGTGACGCGTTTAAGTTCGTGATGGAGATTGAGGGCGTCACATTTTTCGAGGCCCTGAAGTCATTATCTGAACGTTATGGCATTCCGATGCCGAAACGCGCCGAATACTCAGACGCGGACACAAAGCTAAAAAGTTCGTTGTACGAAATGCACGAGCTGGCCGCGCGCATTTTTCAAAACAATCTGACCAGTTCCGCTGGCGCAGAGGCGCGCGCGTACCTGAAAAAGCGCGGCGTCACGCAGGAAATTGCCGAGGAGTTCGGGCTCGGGCTATCGGATCGCTCCGGGCAGACTTTGGCGCGGCGCTTCGAGCAACAGGGATTCGCACCCGAGGCGATGGAAGCGTCGGGCCTCGTGTTAAAACGCAACGACGGCACAGGACATTTTGACCGTTTTCGCGGACGGCTGATGTTTCCGATCCATAGCGAATCCGGCAAGATTATTGCGTTTGGCGGGCGCGCACTGGCGGCCGATGACGAGCCCAAATATCTGAATTCGCCCGAGACCACGCTCTACAGCAAGCGGCAAGTGCTATATAATCTTCATCGCGCCAAAGAGGGCATTCGGAAACATGACCGCTCCATTTTGGTCGAAGGCTATATGGACGTCATCGGGGTCTATGCCTCAGGCATCAAAGAAGTGGTGGCGAGTTGCGGTACAGCGTTAAAGGACCAGCAAGTCCAGGCTTTACGAAGACACTCGGAGAAAATCGTTGTGAACTTCGATCCGGATGCCGCCGGTGAGAACGCGACAGAGCGCTCCGTGCAAATGCTGCTGGAAGAGGGCATGCATGTGCGAATCCTGCAGTTGCGGGGTGGCCTGGATCCGGACGAGTTTATCAAAGTGAACGGCGCGGAGCATTATCGTGCGCTGGCGGAGAAGGCCGGCGGGTACTTCCACTGGTTGGCGGATCGTATTCGCACGCGCTATGGATCTGACGATGCGGAGCAACGTACGGCGGGTTTCAAGGCTTTGCTACCTGCGATTCAGCGCATTCCGGACAAACTGGAGCGTGCTGCTGTTGCCAACGAAATGGCGCACTACTTGCAGGTCGAACACGGCATTAGTACTCGAACAGTTTCGCAAGCTGCCGGGCGGCCGTGCAGGAGCCACACAGAAGCCCACCGCAAGACCCTCGACACCGGCGCTGGAACAGATTCTGTTGAAATCGTTGCTGAGCAGTACCGAGGCGCGCGCGTGAAATTATCCCGAAACTTGCGCGGACATGGGGCCGTCGCACAATTTTCAACACGGCGAATTTTCGACACACTTTGCGGAATAGAGGAGCCGATAACTTACTCAGCACTTGAGGCAAGATTGGAAGACAAGGACAAGAGCCCTACTGGCCTCGATCGTAATTGCCGATGAATTACAGGAGCAAGGGGACTCGTTGGAGCAGGCGCGGCAATGCCTTGACAGTCTTGAGGCCGTGAACCGGGACGCCGGGAAAGCCGCGCTACGTGCTAAAATCAAGGCCGCCGAGCGAGCAGGCGACCTTACCGAAGCACTTCGGCTGGCGCAGGAGTTGAGCCATTCGGAGCGAGCCTAACAGTGGCCCAGCTGGCTGTTGTAAAATGTGAAGAACTAATCGCGGGGTGTTGTGGCTAGCGAAGACAAATTCGGTCGTCTAAAGCATCTGATGGACATCGGCAAAGAGAAGGGCTTTGTTCTCTATGACGAGGTCAACGAGCTGCTGCCCGAGGATATTTCCGGCGCCAGCCGAGCTCGACGACCTGCTTGCCGATCTCGACAACGCCGGCGTCGAGATTCTCGAAGAACCCAAGAAGATTAGAAGAAGGCGAAGAGTTTGCCGACGTCGAGCTGGTTCAGGATTTCGGCGACAAGACAAATGACCCCGTTCGGATGTACCTGCGCGAGATGGGCACCGTACCGTTGCTCACCCGCGAAGGCGAAATCGACCTGGCCAAACGGATTGAACGCGGGCAGTCCGCCGTTCAAAAAGCGCTTTCACGATCTGCACTGGTTGTTCGCGAAATTATTCAATTGGGCGAGGAATTGCAACGCGACGAAATATCGCTGCGTGACATTCTGGTGCTTCCCGACCTGCTGATCACAGACGAGGCGTTAATGGCAATGCGCGAGGAACTGACTCGCGACCATCGCCGAAATTGACAAGCAATACCGCCGAGCCCAGCAGTCCCGTCAGAAACTTCAGGTGATTTCGCGCGGGATGAAGCCAAAACAGCACCGGTCGATGCGCATCGCTCTGACGCGCTTGCTGGTCAAGATTTCACGGCTGATTCGAGGCTTCAATTAAATCCCCCTATCCGGCGCAGGCTCGCCGACCGGTTGCGTTACAAGGTGGAGGAGTTCCGCGAACTGGAGCGCGAGATTGCGCGCGCGCAGCGCAGAACCGAAGAACCGGTAAACGCGAACGGCCGAGACAATCGCAAAGAGATGAAGCACTTCAGCCAGCAGCTGCAACGGCTGGAGGAAGAGTGCGGCGCCTCTGCGACGGAACTGCGACGCAGCCTGCAGATTGTCGAGCGCGGCGAAGCGGAGGCCGACCACGCCAAAAAGCAGCTGATCGAAGCGAACCTGCGCCTTGTGGTCTCGATCGCTAAACGCTACACCAATCGCGGCCTGCAATTCCTGGATTTGATACAGGAAGGCAATATCGGCTTGATGAAAGCGGTGGATAAGTTCGATTACCGCCGCGGCTACAAGTTCTCCACCTATGCGACATGGTGGGTGCGCCAGGCGATCACGCGTGCCATTGCCGACCAGGCGCGCACGATCCGCATCCCGGTCCATATGATCGAAACGATCAACAAACTGGTGCGCACGCAGCGCATGCTGCAACAGAAGCTTGGTCGCGAACCGAATACGGAAGAACTGGGCAAAGAGATGGACCTGCCCGTCTCAAAGGTTCGCAAAGTGCTGCGCATCGCTCAGGAGCCGATTTCACTGGAAACTCCGGTGGGTGAGGAAGAAGAATCACACCTTGGCGATTTCATAATCGACCGCGCCGTGGTTTCTCCTTCTGAAGCCGTAATCAATCTGAACCTTCGCGAGCAGACGGCAGAAGTTCTCAAGACGCTTAGCCCGCGCGAAGAGAAGATCATCAAGATGCGCTTCGGCCTGCAGGATGGCAGCGAGCACACACTCGAAGAAGTCGGCCAGCATTTCGCGGTGACTCGCGAACGTATTCGTCAGATTGAGGCGAAGGCGCTGCGCAAACTACGTCATCCCAGCCGCAGCCACAGACTGCGCGCATTCCTCGACACGGGGCTTCACGAATAGAGCTGCCGGACCATCTCCCGTATCGAATCAGGAACAAGCTCTTCCCACGCCCCTCTGCACGCGATCCGCTCACGCACCTGGGTTGCTGAAATAGCCTGAAAATCTTCGGCAAGCGGCAGCGGCAGAACGCGATTTTGTAAATTCTTTGGCGGCTCATAGCAGGCTTGCCGGTCCGCAACCCATAGTTCGAATTCGTCGAGCATGCGCGTGATTGCTTGCGGTTCGCCGTAATCCCAGTTCACGATTCGCTCCGCGGCATCCGCGCCGCACAGAAAAGCCAGCCTTGTGCATTCCGGATAGATCGCACGACACTCATGCGCAATGTCGATGAACAGCCCGCGATTGGCCGCGCCCACTGAATAGCGCGGTTCATCAGCTGTCGCGGCGAGTAACAGCTTGAGCCGGTCTTCAAATCCAACACCTTGAAAATCCTTATGTGGAAAGACACGGGGTAAGACAAACAGCGCCTCATCCGCGCGAGCAAGTGCAGCTTGAGCAAGCGCCAGATGGGCCTTAGTGGGCGGGTTGAATGTACCTGATAATATTGCAAGCCGGCCAGGTGTCCCGGTGGCCCGGCGAAACAATTCCATGGTTCTATGATAGGTAACCTGCGGTAGAGTTAAGTAGAGATGTTCACCTGGATCTGCCCTAAATGTGGCGGCGAAGTGCTGCCCTCCCAGTCCGAATGCCCACGCTGCGCGGCTGAACCGAAAGACGAGGCTGCAAAGCCCGACGCTGTTGCGAACGGAGGAACCGCGCAAAAACCCGCGACCCAAGCCATGCCGGCGCACGAGCATCCGCATTCGGGCATGCCCACGTGGTTGGTCGCCCTACTCTCTGTGCTGGCTCTTGCCGTGGTTGGCGGTCTCGGGTACAAGTACGGAGCGGTCTCGAAGAAGACCGAAGCCGCCCCGCCGAAGCAGGAGTTTCATGGCGTGGCAAAAGGGACTAACCCGCTCGCAAAGTTTGTCGAAGTAACAGGACTACGTGTATCTGAAGACGCGAAGAAGAACGTAGTTATCAGGATGGTAGTGGTGAATCACTCGATCGCGGAGATTCCAGACATGGAAATCAACGCCGACATCAGGGCGATCAACGCCAAGCCTGGCGATGAGGCGCTGTGCTCGCTGGTGGCAAAGGTGCCGTCCCTGGGACCGCACGAACTTAGGGAAATCACCGCCACGGCCAAAACCAAGCTGCGTGCGTACGAGTTGCCTGACTGGCAGTTTCTGAAGGCTGATTACGAAATTGTTTCGCCGAAGCCCTGATCAGCCGTTCGCGTTTGCGTGCGGTTGGTCCATGCTCTTGAACATTTCAGCAAGCCGCTTCTGACGAAAACGGAAGATGGCCTCGAGCTGGTTGCGCACCATCACGGTATGCGCGATGCGTCCAAGAATGCCGAACGGTAATGCGTATTCGACGCGGTCCGCCACAATCGTTCCGGCTTCGCATGGCTTAAAGGTGTGCGTGTGCCGCCACAGTTTATATGGACCGCGAACCTGTTCATCGACGAACACAAACGGGGCTTCATATTCGGTGATAAGCGTGTTCCACCTGATGGGCACGCCCATCCACCGGATCGTGTAATCGATCTCCGCACCTTTGCGCATCGCTATCCGATCTTTGGTCGTTATTTTGAAGTTGAGCCACGGCGGAGTTATCTCGGCGAGATTGTGGGGGTTTTCAAAAACCGAAAACGCCTCCTGAACAGAAACGGGGGCGACCATCTCGCACTCAAATATATAAACCGTCATCGGCGCACTCCTCACTCGCGACAATCGACGGGCATCTCGATGCCAAGGCGCTGCAGGTTTTTCCGTGCATCAGAGAGGCACGGATAGGCCTTTAGTGCGTGCTTAAAATCCTCAATCGCAGCCTCGCGTTGATTCAGCACGAGCAGCGCAACGCCTCGATTACTCAGGCTCTGCGGATCATTCGGTGAAAGCGCGAGGGCGCGGCCAAACTCCGCCAGCGCAAGATCGGGGCGATTGAGTTCGAGAAGCCTCATCCCCTTTTCGGATGCCGGCCCCGGATCATCAGGCGCAAGTTTTTTGGCATCTTCAAGAATGGAAAGCGCAGTTTGCGCATCGACTGAGCGGGCCAGATGAATGCGCGGGCGAAGTTTCTGTGGCGCGCGCTCAATTGCTTCTGACCACAGGCGTTGTTCGCTGGCCCAGATGTAGGTTCTGTGGGCGCTCAGCAGCAGGAGCGCGGTTAGTACGCACTTGCTTACGCGCGTGCCTCTGTTTAGAAAAACTCCGGCCAGGGATGCGAAGCAAATGATTGGAAGATAGAGGCGGCGATCCGCGGCTAGGTCGGCTGCGGGGAGTATCGAAGAACTGGGGGCGAGTAGCAGCAGGCCCGCGGCGAACCACCAGCCATAGGGATTTTTCGCCAGAGAAGGAATGCGGTGAGTGCGATCGCGGTCCATGCCATCCACGCGCGCCAATCCGTGACGATGGGAATGTCGGGATCCGCTGTGAACCCGTACGGCAGCACGAGCAGGCGGAGATAGCGCAAGATAACGAGACCTTGCGTCCAGAAATAATTCAATCGGTGTGATGCCTGCCTGCACGCCCGCTCCAGAGCCTTTGGTGAGTGCGGTTGCCAGCAGTACGCGCACGCCCGCTGCTCCTGCCAACGCCAGCATTGCAGCACCCGGCAAAAGCGCTCGCTGCAGCATCAGAAGAAATAGTGGGAATGTGACGCATTCCTCTTTCGAAAGCAGCGCGAGCGCGAACCAGCCCACCGCCGGCCAGTAGCGCTTATCGAGCCAGGCGCGGAGTGTGAGCAGACAAAAGACAGTTGCGAGCAAAGTTCCGCGTGCAAAAATGTATACCACTGGTTCAGCCTGAATTGGGTGCAGTGCGAAAATCGTGCAGGCGATCAGCGCTGCATTCTCTGGAATCAAGCGCCGCAAGGCACCATAGAGCAGCCACACGGCCAGCAAGTGCAAAGACAGGTTTGCAGCATGATAGCCGATTGGGTTGCTGCCGCCGACCTGATAGTTGAGCCAGAACGTAAACTGCGTCAGCGGCCGCGATTGCAAGGGCTTAAAGATTCCCACCAGCCGGAATTCGATGTTAACGTGCTATCGGAAAGGATCGAGAAATCATCAAGATGGAATGGGGCGCTGAGGCTCGCGCCAAACGCCAGCAGTACGGCCAGGAGAATTACGTGAATAGGGCGCAATGTTATGATCTTTCATGTTAGCCCAGTGAGTATCAAACCCCCAAAAACCGCGCTGGAACGCAAGCAGCGCATCGCTGAGATTCTTGAGAGACTTGATAAGCTTTTCCCCGAGCGGTCACGTGCGCGCTGGTACATCGCAGCCCATGGGAGTTGCTGGTTGCGACGATCCTTTCAGCGCAATGCACCGATGAGCGCGTCAACAAGGTCACCCCGGAACTGTTTAAGAAGTACCCGACCATGCGCGACTTCGCAGCCGTCAGCCAGGCTGAACTCGCGCAGGATATCCGCTCGACGGGCTTCTTCAACAACAAGTCGAAGTCGATTATCGGCGCGGCACAAGGATTTTATCCGGAGTACGGCGGCAAAGTGCCGCGCACCATGGAAGAACTTCTGACGGTACCCGGAGCCGCGCGGAAAACAGCGAACGTCGTGCTCGGCACCGCGTATCGGGATCGCCAGCGGGGCTGGTGGTCGATACGCACGTGCAGCGCGTATCGGGGCGTCTCGATCTGACCAAACAGAAGGATCCCGTGAAGATCGAGCAGGACCTGATGAAGATCATCCCGAAGGAAAAGTGGATCTCGTTCTCCCACCAGGTGATTCATTTCGGACGGCAGATCTGCGTGGCGAGGAAGCCGCGCTGTGCGGATTGCAGCTTGAACAGCCTGTGTTACGCAAAGGATAAAACGGCATGATTTCCCGTCGCATTTTTCTCGGCAGCTCATCCGCGCTTGTGGCCGCGGAACTTTTCGGCGCACCTCGAATGCGAAGACGCCCTCAGCCGCACTCGAAAAACTGGGCGCGGTGGCTTTGAGCGAGGCCAAGAGCTTGAAGGCCTCCTACTGCGACATCCGCATCAACCGTTATCGCGATCAGAACGTGGCGATGCGTCTGAACCCGGAGCGCGGTACAGGCAAACTGCTTGAAGTTCCCTCGATAACCGATCGCGAGAGCTTCGGCTTCGGTGTTCGCGTGATTGTCGAATGGCGCGTGGGGTTTTGCGTCTTCACCCGTCGTAACACCCGAAGAGATTCGCGCGGTCACGGCGGAAGCAGTCACGGTTGCGAAGGCTAATGCGGAACTCGGTGGCAGACCGGTCGTGCTGGCGCCTACCAAAGCATACCGCGACCGCTGGGTATCGCCTTTCGAAAGAACCCTTTCGATGTGCCGTTCCGGAGAAACTGGAACTCTTGCGTGAGGCCGCATCCGAAGTCAAAAAGGGCAAAGCGCGTCTTCACTGCTTTCGGGGGACTCAATTTCCACTCTGGAAGACAAGTACTTTGCCTCCACTGAGGGCTCGTCCATCCAGCAGTTGATTATCCAGAGCTTCGGCTCGCTGACGGGTAATGGCGGTCGATACCGGCGAAGCGCCTCTCGACGCAATCGCAGCTATATTCCCGCTCCGCTGTCGGTAGGCTGGGAATATATTCCGCAGATGAATTTCCAGGAGAACGCCCGGCGCATCCGCGAAGAGGTGGCTGGAGCACCTGGAGGCTCCGCCGTAGCAACGGGCAAGAAGGATCTGGTCCTGCTGCCGAGCCATCTCTCGCTGACGATTCACGAGAGCATCGGCCACTCGACCGAACTCGACCGCTGCGCTGGGCTACGAGGCGAATTTCGCGGGCACGAGTTTCATCACGCGGACAAGCTCGGCAAGCTGCGTATCGGCAGCGAAATCTGGTCAACTTCTACGGCGACCGCACGATGAATGAGGCGGCTCTCGACCGTCGGCTACGACGACGATGGCGTCAAGACCATCAAGTTCCCGATCGTCGATAACGGCATTTTCATAGGTTATCAGACCACGCGCGGACCAGGCGCATCTGGTCGGTGAGAAGGAGTCGCGCGGCTGCTGCTACGCGCAGTCGTGGGCGGACGTGCCGTTCCAGCGCATGCCGAAGTCTGGCTGGAGCCCGGCAACGCCGAGGACAACGCTCGACAGACCTGATCGCCGGCGTAGATGACGGCATTCTGATCGATGGCCGCGGCAGTTACTCGATCGACCATCAGCGCTACAACTTCCAGTTCGGTGGCGACGCCTTCTGGGAGATCAAGGGCGGCAAGAAGCGCGGGATGATTGCGCGCGTCGCTTATCAGTCCGAAACCCCGACTTCTGGCAAGCCTGCGAGGGTCGCCGGACCGAAGTTACTGGGAGCAGTACGGATGTCGGATCCGATGGCAAGGGCGAACCGATTCAGCTCAATTCCATGTCACACGGCTGCGCACCCTCGCGCTTCCGGAAGATCACTGTCATTCAAACGGACTAACATGCTCAGCAGGGAACAGGCGCAGAAACTCGTCGAAAAAATTCTCTCGTATTCCAAGTTCGCGGATTGCACGGTTAGCGTTGTCGAGAGCGAGCAGGCGCACACGCGCTTCGCCAATAACAGCGTGACTACCGCGGGCTTCGGCAAGGAACGCGAGATCACCATTTCCTCTACGCGCGAAACAAAGACTGGCACCGCGCAGACCACGGACATGGATGAGAGCGCGTTGCGTGCCGCAGTGGCGCGTAGCGAAGAACTTGCTGGGCTCGCTCCACCGAATCCGGAATACACAGAACCGCCCGGGCCCCAGAATTATCCGCAGTCGCGAGCCTATGATCCGGACACTGCGGCCGCACGTTCGCCACAGATGCTGCCGCACATACGCGCAGTGATTGAATTAGCCAAAGCAAAGAAACTGATCTCGGCTGGCTTTATACAACGGACAGCCACAGCGACTGCTATTGCGAACAAGAAGAAGCTCGTCGGGTTTCACGCCGGCACCGACTCCAGCATGAGCACGACTGTGCGTAGCGCGGATGGATCGAGTTCCGGATGGGCCTCGCAACCCTCGATTCGAATTCGTGAGCTCGACGGCAAACTTCTGGCACAGCGCGCGGTATCGAAATGCGAGCAATGGAAAAATCCGGTGCGGATCGAGCCTGGCAAGTACACCGTTGTGCTGGAACCGACCGCTGTCAGCGATCTGGTCACACGAATGGCGTTCTCCTTCGACGCGCGGGGCGCTGAGGAAGGCCGAACATTCCTCAGCAAAAAAGGCGGCGGAATGCTGCTCGGTGAGAAGCTCTTCCCCGATCACATTACGCTGCGCAGCGATCCCCTGGGCGGAATACTCCCCGGTTCGCCATGGAGCGCCGAAATGGTCCCGAATCGTCCCATGCCGTGGATCGAAAAAGGTCTAGTCAGAAACATCGCCTACTCGCGTTATTGGGCGGAGAAGACCGGTAAGCAACCGACTCCGATTCCGGGCTCACTCGTGCTCGAAGGCGGCGACAAGACACTGGAAGAATTGATCAAAGCCACTGAGCGCGGATTGCTGGTGACGCGCTTTTGGTACATCCGTCCAGTAAATCCGCAAACGCTCCAATTCACCGGGCTCACGCGCGATGGCTTGTTCCTGATTGAGAACGGCAAGGTCTCAAAACCGGTCGTGAATCTGCGATTTAACGATAGTCCGATTCATCTTCTGGAAAACATCAAGCTAATGAGCAAGAGCGTGCGCGCCCGCGGCGCAGAGGGTGCCGGAATGCTCGCACCAGCGGTACAGGCGACTGACTTCCTGTTTACCAGCGTGTCCGACGCCGTGTAGTCGGGCCTACGGAACGAGCATTACAGGGGCGTTCCAGAATGCGGCCTTCTGGCTGGCAGGATCGAGGACCGTCACCTGGCAATCATACTTGCCGGCCGGCAGCTTGGTCAAAGCTATGCTGAACTTGAGCGGCACGGTTCTGAGGCGGTTGTTCAAGCCTTCGCTAACAGGAAGCGGTGGAGTCTCAAAAGCCTTGGCCTGGCCTCGGTAGAAGGTCACGAACGCGACCAGCGGCTGGACAGTCGCCGCAGTCTGGTTGTAGGCCTGGAGGTAAACGAACATGTCCCGGCTCTTGCTGAACACCCGGGTAACGCTTGGTATCAGCTTCTGGCCATTCTGGACCAGCGGATTGGTGATTTGATCTTTATCCTTTCCGGCCGTGTATAGGGCGTCCTTAAGGTCCACGCGCTGGCTGCTGAGCACCACCGAGCTGATCGCGATTCGTTTGTCCTCCTTGTTCAGGTTGGGAACGGTGAACTTGCTCAGGTACGTCCCGATACGGCCGGTTTCATTGTCTCGTGCCAGGACCTTGATCGTGTAAGTCCCAGGCAGCAGCGTGTAACCGGCGTCGTATTGAATGTGACGCTTTGCCAGTTGCGCCGCCGTTTCGCCGCTTAGCTTGATAGTCACCTTATCGCGGATGTTCTGGACGGTGGTGTTGTACTCGTCCTTAATCTCCCCGATGAAGTCGATTACGGTTCGTTCTGCACCGCCGCGGTGGGCGAGGACAAGCTCGTTGCCCGGAATCTTCATCACTACCGGAACATAGTATTCGGCGCGGTTCAACTGGAAGTAGTTCACCTCCAGGGCAATCGTCAGATCGGTGATCGGATCGCCCAGCATGAGTGCTTCTTCCAGTTGGCGTTCTTTGTCGGCAGTGTTGAATTTTCCGAACTCTTTTCCGCGAAGTAGCCCTGGCGATAATCCAGCTTCGCCTTGAGATTCCTTGAGCGTGATGTTGATGCGGCGGAATTTGCCATCGGGCGCGGTGTTGGTGGGTAGTAGCCGATAACGTAGTAGCTGGACAGCGCTTTTTGCGCCTGAACGATGCCCATCGAAAGGTCGTTGTAATCAAGCAGGGCTTTGCCGCCGGTATCGGCCGCGAGCGCGTGTAAGCGTGTCCTGCGACCGCTGAAGATTCGTAGTAACAGCAAGCGCGGATGCGCCGGAATACATGCCGAGGCCGCCCGGCGAACCCTTGCTCGCGTCGCCCATCGGAGCCTGCGCCACCAGGCCGCGCGCATCGATGGGGTAGAACGATACGTTGGCGCGGATTGCCGCGTTCAGCGTCGCGCGCAGTTGCGATTGATTATCGACACCGTGCAGACGAAGGCCACTGGCGAAATAGATCAATGCCTTTTTCTCCTTCACCGACGCGAGCCTGGTCACAGCGGTCTGGAGTGCTGCGAGTTGGCGGTCAGTACTGAATACATTGAACTCGGCATCGTCCTGTCCGAAGGCGGCACCGGTATCAGGGGCGCTTTGGTCGTTCGGGTTTTCGTCAAGGCTCTCCGCAGCGATCGCTTTGTCGATGATTTTCATGAGCTGGTCGCGGTCGCTGGTGAAGTCCTGCAGGAGTTCCACCGCGCCGCCAGAAAATCGCATGATCGCGACGAGATCCGCCCGCGTGAGCTGCGTGTTGATGAACTTTTGAGCCGCCGCAAACGCGCGCAACTGATCCGGCTGCGGCATCGCCGTCATGTCGAAGTAGACCACCAACAGACGGCGGTCGCGGTAGCGTAGGTCCCCTGCCCCTTCGGGCGAGACCACAACCTGCGCGGCCATGGGGCCGGCGGCGACGGACGGTACCAACACGCATCTTCGAGCTTCTGAAACTCGCAGATCCGGATCTGCTGCGGCACGCCGTTTTCGGTGAGAACGAAATCCTGTGCGGTCAATCCTTCAATGGGCTTGCCGCTTTTGTCGGTAACCGTCACGGCCTCGACAACGAGTTGCGACTTGGCGGTGAATTTCGGGAGTTCCTGCGCTGATGCGATCAGAATGCATAGCAGCATGGCTGTGATGCATCGCATCTTCAGAACCTCACTCTCAGAGTGGTTTGCACTGTGCGCATGGGATTGACCGCGGTCGGTAGGCCGAACTGCGTGCTGTTGCTAACAGTGTTCCAGGCAGTGAATACGGGGTGATTGAGCGCATTGGCGGAATCGACGCGCAGTTCCGCGCTGACGCGGTCGGACATCCGGAAGGTCCGTCCCATCGTGGCGATCAAAGAGAACTGGGATGGGCCGGTGATCGAGTTCCTCCCCGCGTTCCCCCAGTGCCCTGCAGTTGGTGGCGCGACGGCCATGGGATTGAGGAACAGACCGGGCGGAGCGGCGTAGAGTGATGCGCCCGTGTAATCGGGACGGATGCTGCCGGTGATACCTGTGCCACGGACCGCACTGAGGTACACCGGTGTGAGCGGCAGGCCGCTGCCGGCGTTGATCTGTGATGCAAAGGTCCAATCTTTAAAAAAGCTGCCTTTCCAGCCGCCGACCAGTGTGCCACCCGCAAGACCCATTCCTGTCGTGAACTGCGCCTGCACGCTCAACAGGTGCCGCTGATCAAAATCGGAGAGGCCGCGTTCGCCACTCAGGTTGAGCCAATCCTGCGCGATCACCATTGCGCCCTGGCCGCGACCGCCAAGAGCAGCATTATCGATCGACTTGGAGTATGTGTATTGAAGCTGCGCGCTGAAACCGCTCTGCAGACGGCGGCGGAGTTGGAATTGGGCGGCTTCACGCGTCGAGTTGCCGTTCGAGGCCAGGTAAGCAAATCCGGACGGACATCCGGCGCATGGATTGATTGCACCGGCAGGATAGGCATTGGGCAGGAACTGTTGCGGCGCGCGCGTCCCTTTGATGCCGAGATACGTGACTGTCGCGACCAAGGCTGCAGGCAGGTCGTGCTGCACGCTCACCTGCCAGTTCTGTGAATAGCCGGGGCGGAAGTTGGGATCGACTGCGAACGTGTTTGGCGTTGCGCCGGGAGCGGCCTTGAAACCGTCGGCGAGCGTGAGCGGGTTCGCCGCGCTGTTCTGCACTGCCAGGGTCTTTGAGAGCGGAGGCTGCTGCGCCATCAGCTTCGCGATGGGAAAATAAACCGAGGTGTTGTAGTAAACGCCATAACCCGCACGGACCACCATGGAGGAGGCCAGAAGCGGACGCCAGGACAATCCGATGCGCGGCTCGAAACCATGTTTAAAGGGATCGAGGTTTGCGGGAACTGCCGGAGCCACTGCAAGGAATCCAGGAGTTGCATTCAGGTTCACCAGGCGGCCGTAGCGCTCCGTGATTGGCGAACCATATTCCCAGCGCAGCCCAAAGTTTACGGTCAATCCAGATCGCACGCGCCAGTCGTCATTGATGTAGGCGTCGTATGTCGAAGCGCGGAGATACTTGTCGGCGTTACCGAAAGCTATCGAACCGGTATCCGGAATGCCGAGCAGAAATCCGGCAAAGTCGGAGCCCTGGGTGGAAGCGCCGTTAAAAGTGAAGCTACCGCGCGAATCCTGTTGCGCGAGCAGGTTGAATTGTTGGCGGCCGAAATCTGCTCCCAGCGTGATGTTGTGAAGAACGCGTCCCAGAAAAGCGAGCTGGAGATCCCGCTAGTCTGATTACGAGTTAGCGAGTGTTGGCTATCTGAGAGGGTGGCGATCCCGCTGGAAAAAGAAAGACTCGGCGGGCCCCAGTTCACTGGTTCCTGGTTGTTGCCGGTGATCCCGGCGCTGCCAGATACGTTTTCCCGCCCGGCAAAGAAAGGCGTAGTGCGCGCCGTCAGCCGACTGTACTGGTAACCGAGAGTGCCGGACATACGCTGATTGAAACGGTGCATCCAGAGAATGGAACTGTTGAGGCCCGTCGTGCGGTTCGTATCGAGGAAACCAAAGATGTTCGTGCTGTCCGACCGTGTGCTCTGAAGCGCAAAGTTGCCGCTGAGCTGGTTCTTGCGTCCAATACTTTTATTGAAGCGGGATTGCAGAGCATCCTGGTGGATCGAGCCGACCAATGGGATTTGGTAGTTGTGGCGCTCGTCGGAGTCGAAGTTCGGAAGCGGATAGAAACGCAGCAGAGCGGCGGCCTGCGCGCTGATCCGGCTGCGGGGAATGATGTTACCTGGGAACGGCACGACGTTGACGGGATCGAAAACGGGCTGTGCGCTGCCGGAAAAATCTCCGTCCCGTTCAGCCTGGCCCGGCATACGGCTGGCGCGTGTGTTCGCGTTACGGTTTCGGAGCCACTGGTAGTTGATGGTGATATTCGGGCCGTTGCTGTTGATCAAATGCGGGATTTTCAGCGGACCGCCGAAGGCCAGGACGCCTTGCACATGGTTGTATGAAGGCTTCGCCGTGTTCTGGCCGGTAAGGGAAAAGGACCGCGCGTCAGTTGCCGAATTGTCGAATATGAGTCCGATGCTGCCGTTGTATAGCGAACGCTGGTTTCTGCGAAAGTTTCCGAACGCCGGGGCCTGCGCGAAAATCGAATCGGCGCCGTTGTTCACGCTGCCATTGATAAGGAAACCGTCTGCCGGTTTCTGGTTGAATTCGCTTGGCACCGGCGCGGGCTGGTCCTTTTCCGCTCCGGACGAAGCGCTAGCCTCGCTGTGCTGGAAGGCGGTGGAGGTATTTGCCGGCTGGGGCGGCGCTTTTTTGGACCTGCGGGTCGGTGCTGCGACGGGGGCGCTCTCCGCCACCGAAGGCGCTACGGCGGTCGTGGATGCCGCGATTTCCGCAAACGAAAGGAGCTTCATGTCCCACTCCGTCACGGCGGTTTCGGAAGTCAGCGCGACTTCGCGTTGTTGCGGAACGAAGCACTGCATCTCTACCCGGAGTGTCCAGACGCCCTCCGGCAGGCCGGTCAGGGAGTATGAACCCTGCTGATCGGTGATGGTGGAGATTCGCTCGTCCCTCTGGCTTAAAGTCACGGTAGCGCCGGGGAGCGGCAGATCGCCAAATTTGACCGTGCCGCGGTGGTCCGCGGCCAAAAGCAAGGATCCCAGCAAGATTGCGACTGCGCTAATTCTCAGTGGGAGTTTTGTTGACATGATCGATCACGAGAAATTCGATGGCCGACTTGCGAGGATCGAGTTTCAGGCCCAGCTTCTGCAGGGATTGAAAGATCGAAGTGGTTGGAGTGCTCTCCGTAGCCGGACCAGCGGCCTCGGGTCTGCCCGCAGCGCCCGGCTCACCCGGTCCGCCCGGTCCGTGCGCCATTCGCATCGCGCCTCTCATGTTCATGGACTCTTCCGGGGAAAACTCAAGGGTTATGTTGTAATAGCCAGTGAGTTTTGTCTCGTCAATGACGGGCCGGTCGAACCATGCGGGAGATCATGTTGACCAAGCCGCTCAGCTTGACCCGGTCGGCCTTCAATTTGCCTGGTTCCATTCGCATCATGCTCCCAGCGCCGGGATTCCCTGGAGCCGCTCCTGCGGGAGCATTCTCGACTTCTTCGAGCTTCGGCCCATTCTTGCCGGTTACCAGAGCGTAGACCGGGAGTTCCTTCGTGTCGCGGTGCAGCTTTAGGCCGAAGCGGTCCGCCAGCAGTTTCTGCAACATTTCGGGAGCCAGATCCAGGCTCGCGCCTTCAGGAAGCTTGGCCACGATTTCGAAGCGTTCCGACTCGAGCCATGCCGGCCCGGAGATCTGGTAGCCCTTTACGCGGAATGCTGTCTGGATCAGCATCTTCAAGGACATTCCGGAATACGTTACTCTACCGGGATCCCGCCGCATGCCGACCCGCATCATGCCGGGGGTGGAAGGCGGCGGAGCGGGCTTGATGGAAGCCACCTCGAAGGAAGATGTTTGGCCGTATGCCGAAACCAGCAGACAAGCACACGTTAGAAAGCGAATCATAGAATCTCCTAACGTGTATTGCTGTCAGCACGGCCAAAAGTTCCATTACTTGAGGGTTGCCGTTGCGCGGCACGGATCGGAAATCGGGCGACCCGTCGCCATCGCTTCTTGCCTCCTTAAACTCGCGTGGACGGCCGGCGGCGCGCTTCACCAATTCTGTGTGAAAGCTGGAAGATGTCGCCAACTCGCACCAAACCCGCGAGCCGATAACGGCCGATGGCGGAAAAACCCGCAGAAGCGATACATCCGCATTCGCCGCATTCGGGTGTCCCGCCCAGTTCACAAGGACCAATCTCAGTCTTGAGATCGGCCGAGATACAGGTGGTGACGCGCGCAAAGATACACCGCGCCGGGTGCTCGGGCGGATGCAAATATCCATCGAGAACAACGTTGGGCATGTACACTTTGGGAAACAGGAATGGAAGAGCAGCCAAGTCCTGGACGGCGCGTTCCCGGTCTGATGGCGTAAGCCGTTCATCAGGGAATTGGCCGGCTTGCGGAGTAAAGAGGCTGAACCAGATTTTTCGCGCCTCGGGACGGTCGGACCAATAAGCGGCAAAATCTCGCAAGTATCCGGAACGCGCCATTAGAGCACGTGTGATCGTGCAATGAACGATAACCTGATGGCCGGCGATGTTGCTGAGAATTCTGTCGTAAGTTGCCGGTGCGCGGCGGCGGTCATGTTCTTGAGGCAAGCCGTCCACTGATACTACGATATGCACGTGACTGTATTTCGACCACGCAACGGGGATTGGGCGAACTGCGCTGGTCACCACCTGAACCTCAACGGGGGCCAAACGAGGGAGTAGAGCGTCCAGTTCCCTGTAACGGACGAGCGGTTCGCCGCCCACAATGCTTAAGTGCAGCGGCCGGAGCCTCCGCATAATTGCGAGCACGCCTTCGACAAGATCATCCCCCGTCAAATCCGGAAGCGCTCGTAGGGGACCGGTTTCACCGATGTGATTCGGACCATATGCATAACATCCGGGACAGCGGAGCGGGCACTCCCGCGTCACCTCGATCGACAGGAAGGGCCGGCGGCCCTCAAGAATCATTCCCCAAGCTGGCAGAATCTCTGACATTCTCATAGGCATTTTCCGCGTCATGTCAAAGGTCGCGTGGCGTCGCATTCCACGCCGTTCGCCCGATAACGCTCAAATTATGAACTTGCCTTAAGCGGGGGTCAATCCCCTTAATTTGGAATCTACGGTAATGAGGCGATGCCCCTGAATGCCTACTGTTTAATAATCGTGCCGTCGCGGCGGCGAATCTCGCCCCAGCCGCCGTTATACTGCTTGCGTTCGCCGGACTCACCGTAGCCGAACGGGTATTTCGCGGCGGCCTTCTCGTCGATTTCGATGCCCCAGCCGGGCGCTTCGTTCGCGTAGAGGTAGCCGTTCTTCATCACCGGGCAGCCCTGGAAAACTTCCCGCACCGGATCCCTGAACGGCGAGTACTCCTGGATGCCGAAGTTGTAGCAGGCGATGTCTAGCGCGATATTGGCGCAGTGGCCGACGGGAGAAACGTCGCCGGGCCCGTGCCAGGCGGTCTTGACGCCGAACATCTCACCCATCGCCGCAATCTTGCGGCAGGGCGTTAGCCCGCCGGCCTGCGAGACGTGAACGCGGATGAAGTCGATCAGCCGCTCGGCGATCAGCGGCGTCCATTCGTGCGGGCTGTTGAACAACTCGCCCATGGCGATCGGCGTGGACGTCTGCTGGCGCATGATGCGGAACCAGGCGATATCTTCCGGCGAGAACGGATCCTCCAGGAAGAACAGCTTGAACGGCTCGAGGTCCTTGGCGAACTGGATGCGCCTGCTGCGGCGTGACGCGCTCATGCATGTCGTGCAGCAGTTCCACCTCGTCGCCGAGTTCCTTGCGGCATGCCTCGATCATCTTCAGCGCGCGGCGCAGATAGGCGCTCGGTTCGAAAGACCGGCGCGGAGTGCAACGCTGTCCACCTTAGCACGTGCCGCGGCCGGAACCATAGCCTGCCATACCCGGGACACCGATCTGTACGCGCACATGCCGGAAGCCCTGCGCCATGTAACTTGCGCGCGCTCGCGATCACGGCCGGAATCTCGTCGCCGCCCGCATGGCCGTAGCAATCCACAGCTTCGCGGCACTTGCCGCCGAGCAATTGATAGACGGGCATGCCCGCCTGGCGGCCCTTGATGTCCCAAAGCGCCTGGTCCACGCCACTGATCGCGTTGTTCAGCACGGGGCCGTTGCGCCAGTAGGAACTATTGTAGAGTGCCTGCCACGTGTCGTCGATGCGGTCGGCGGGTTTGCCGATCAGGAACGGCCGCACATACTTTTCAATCGCCGTGACGACAAGATCGGCGCGCTGTGTGAAGCAGGCGCAGCCATAGCCGTAGAGTCCATCCTGATCCGTAATGATTTTCACGACGGGCAGGCGCAGCCCCGCGGGAGCGGTGGCAATCAATTGGACATCTTTGATCTTCGGCGATGGCAGGCCACGCGTTGCGCGCTCGGCCTTCGCCTGGGCGGCCAGTTCGCGCTGCGTCACCAGACCGGCGAAACCGCCCACCGAAAGAGTCTTGAGCAATCCTCGACGATTCATCTAGCGTCTCTCGCTCCTCATGATCTTCGATCATACGCCGCAGTCCGTCCATTTCGCGGCGGATCGCTCGCTCGCGCATCACCAGGGAGACCACATAGGCCACCAGAATCAACCACGCGGCCAGGAAGCCGTAAAACATATAGGTGAAGTTGCGTTCGTCCATGTTTGTTCTCCCTTGAGTTAGATGGAGTGCGCCATGCGCCGCAGAGAATCGAGTTCGCGCTGGCGCTCTTCCTGATGGAGCCGCAGCAGCACCAGGACCGTGGCCAACGCCAAGCAGCCCGAGCAGATTGAGCCACATCGGCGCCTCCATGCCGGGCGCCATTCCGCCGCCATTGCGCACGCTCAACACCGGACCGGGATGTTGCGTGCGCCACCATTCGATCGACTTCCAGGTAATGTAGACGCCCGGGAAAATGAAGATCGAGAGCACCGCCGAATTGCGCGCGCGCTCCGTGGGTTCCTCGACGGCGCGCCGCAACATAAGATAGCCGGAATACATCAGCCAGCAGACCAGCATCGAAGTTAGGCGCGCATCCCAGGTCCACCAGATGCCCCAGATGATACGCCCCCAGAACATGCCGGTGATCAGGTTGATGGCGCCGAAAGCGAGGCCGACTTCCGTCACCGCCACGGCGAGCGAATCGTAGCGCAGGTTCTTCTTCAACAGATAGAGCACGCTGGCCATCAGTCGCGACCATGGTGCACAGGCTCGCGGTGATGGCGCCGGGCACGTGGAAATAGAAGATGCGCCAGATGGCGCCCTGGCTCATTTCGTCGGGCAATTGAAGCAGGATCACGTAGAGATTGCGCGCCAGGATGATGGCGGCGATCCCCGAGAGAGCATGATCATGATCTTTTCGCGCATTGTTCTTTATCCTACGAGAACGGTTTCCACCAGCACGAGCGCCAGCGCCGTAAATATGATGTCGAAAGCCAACGATCAGGCGCAGGCCCATGTACAGTTCCGGCCCCAATCGGCTGACCCGCAATGACGACGGTAGTCAGCTGGATGGCCGGCAGCAGGCAGGGGATCATGATCGGGTAGACCAGCGTCGGCAGCATCAGTTCGCGCAGGCGCAGGTTGACGGTCAGCGCACTGAACATCGTCCCGATCACAGTAAGCCCCCAGGTCGCCAGCAGCCAGCACCAGCATCAGCGTCCAAAACTGGTCCGTCCAGCGAACATTATAAAAGATGCCGAACAACGGCAGGCAGAGGAACTCGATCGCCATCAGCAGCGCCATGTTCGTGAGCGCCTTTCCGAGGAATAGGGCCGCGCCGGAAACGGGCGAAGCGACCAGCGCGTCGAGACAATCGTTCGCCAGCTCGCGCGCGAAACTGCGGTTCAGCACCAGCGCGCCGGCGAACGCAAATACGATCCAAAGCAGCCCGCCCGCCATCTCGCGCGTCTGCTCGGCAGTCGGGTCGAAGGCAAAACTGAACAGCAGCAAAATGACGACGGCGAAGGAGAGCGACGCATTCAGCGCCTCTTTACTGCGCAGTTCCGCGCGCAGGTCCTTGTGTGCGATGGTCAACGTCTGGCGGAGGAATCTCATGCTTCCCCGTAGTTGCGATAGAGCCAGCCGGGATCTGCCAGCATTTGCTTGGGTTCTTTCGCCGTGGTAGCCGAGCCGTCCGCGGTTCACGCAGCGCGACATGCGTGGCCAATTCCAGCGCCTCACGAAACTGGTGGGTTGACATGATGATGGTGCGCTGTTGATCCTTGGCGCGCCGGATCACGTCCTGCAGTACCGCGATCGCGCGATCGTCGAGCGCCGTGAACGGCTCGTCGAGCAGCAGCAGCGACGGGCTCGTGCAGAAAGGCGCGCGCTACGGCGAGGCGCTGCCGCATGCCGCGCGAAAACTCGCGCACCAGCGAGTCCTTGCACGCGCTCCAATCCCGTGCGTTCCAGCCATTCCATGCGCGGACTTCTCCGGGTCCGGCAGCCCGTATAGAGTCGGCCGAAGAGCTTCAGGTTTTCAAATGCCGAAAGCTCGTCGTAGACCGCGATGCCGTGGCCCAGCACGCCAATTCGCGCGCGCGTCTCCGGTTCGCGGGAGTCTTTGCCGAAGAGCGTCACCTGGCCTTTGCTGGTTCGCGACAGCCCTGCAAGGATTTTCAGCAGCGTGGTTTTGCCCGCGCCATTGCGGCCGAGCAGGGCGAGCACCTGTCCGCCATCGACATCGAAGGCGACATCGCGCAGCGCTGGATAGTCTCCATAGAATTTCCAGACGTGATCAACGGAGATGGCCTTCATTTCGCGGTCTTCGCCGGTAGAGCAGTAGGAAACCGAGCGCCAGAATCGCAAGCGAGATTCCGAGGATCGGGTAAGCTGATCGTATATGCGCGGCGGAATGCGCTGGAGACGGGCCTTCGCTTCGTCCGGCTCCGGCGGGCTGCCGCCGCGTTGACGCAACCGCCCTCGCCCGAGATCTCGACGGAATAGGTCGATCGCCTTTCATGCCGAAGATCGCCGCCTTCGAGCTTGGCTCCTCGCCCAATGCCTCAAGCCCTCACCTTTGATCGTCACGCCTTTCGGCACAACCAGCCGCGTCACCGCGCCTGCGACCAGCGTCTTGCCTGAAAATTGCCGGGATTGGCAAACGGAATCTGATAGGCGGCATCAATACGCGTCTCGCCGGGCTTGATCGGAAAGTCGACCTTATACAGTCTTCCGTCTGGTCTTTTCCGCAATCCGCTCGACGGCATGCCGCCCGGAGCCGAGTGCCTGACCGCACTTTGCCCTCCGCGGCATCCGGCAGAAACAGGTGCAGCGTGCCCGCGGCGGGATCGTTGTAAGTGGTCTTGCCGTCGTTGCGGTAAAAAAAAGTCTCGCTCACGGCGAGCTGATCCGCACTGGGTTCAAGCAGCACCATATGCTGTTCGACCTTCGCACGCGCCGGGCTTTTTCGAGGCGTTGAAGACTTCGAGCTGCAGATTCGTCGATGGGCGTGCCGGGCTGAATCATGTGGTTGTAGGACGACTCCATCGAGACTCATTTGCAACATGTGCGGTCCCGGCCCAGAGTCTGGGCAAACGCGAACTTGCCTTGGCCGCGTCGGTTTTCACGGTGTCGAGCGGCTCCATGCCGGCCATCGCCAAACTTGAACAGCGCGACGGCAACGCCGCCGGCGGGTTGGCCCGTCGTGCCGTTGACGACAACGCCATCCACGGCGGCAAAGGCCGCGGCGGCAAACAGTAGCAGGGAGCAAAAATCGCGCGCTCATGCCTGAGCTCCAGTCATCGGCTTGCCGCATTCGCCGCAGAATTTCAGCGCTTCTTTGAACGTTGCGCCGCAGTGCGGGCAATTGTTGAATGCGGCGGCGGGCTGTGGGCTGGGCTTTGGCGCGGCGGGCCGTGGGCTTGGCGGGCTGCTTGCCCAGAATGGCATCGATCTCGCCCATCACACTGGCCAGTTCCGTTCTGCAGTCCAAGCTTGGTCTGCTGGTAATCGGCTTCCGAGAGTTTGCCGACACGATATTCAAACTGCAAGATCGCGCAGGTCCTTCGTAGATGCGCGCTTTGCGTTCTTCCAGATGCGCAACGGGCGATTCCGGCTCGGCGGGCGGAATGTCCTTGGTGCGGATGAACAGCGTGAAGAGTATGGCTCCCACAGATGAGCAGTGCGGCGGCGAAAATCATTAGTCGAGTTTCGAAAGATCCTTTTCTATGCGCTCGCTGATAACGGCGAGCATCTCCGGATCGGTTTCAGGAACAGTGGCGGGTTTGCGGATTTGCTTCATAAACAGCCAGATTCCACCCGAGACCCAGCGCGATAGCCGCGAACGGCATGACCCAGGCCAGAATATTGAAACCCTCGGCTGGAGGCACGGTCAGCGCTTGAGGCCCTGCTCCTTTCACGAAGGAATCGACAATCTGATCGTCGCTCATGCCCGCGGCCAGCATTCCCGCGATTTTCTCGCGCGCGGGACTCGAATAGTGGCAGTGCAGCATGGCGCAATCCGCCACGGAGTTGTTGCACGATCCGCACAGGCAGGCCAGACGCGCGCCGACACGCTTCACAGCGGGCGTCAGTACCGCACACTGACGAGAGCTATGTCTGCGCCAGTGAGCACGCAGCCACCAGCGAAGATCAGAAGACTACTTTTGAACCGGCGCATATGTCCCCGCCACTCCTACCACTTCGGTCCGCGCATACTGCAACTTCTGTTTGCTCGGCACCAGGCAGACCAGCGTGCCGACCAGCAGCACCCAGAATCCGATCCAGATCCACGATACCAGCGGGAAGACGTAGGACTGGATGACGCCTTCTTGCCGTCCTCCGTCATCGAGGCGAAATTCAGATACAGGTCTTCGTTCAAGCGCGCGGCGGATGGCGACCTGCGAGACAGCCTGCCCGCTTGGCGCGGTAGAACTGCCGTTCGGGTTCCAGCGTGCCGATCTGGCTGCCGCCTTTGAACACATCCACCACGGCGTGATCCCACTGATAGTTTTCGTTCTCGCCTGCGCGCAAGTCGCGGATCTTCAGCTCGTAGCAGCCGATTCGAATGGATTCGCCGATGCGCGACTTCGTTCGTCGTGTCCTTGTTGAATGCTGCGCCGGTGAAACCGATAAACATGAACACGATGCCCATGTGCACGATGTAGCCGCCGTAGCGCCGCGTGTTGCGATGCGTCAATGCGACCGCCGCGGCAAGCAGGTTCGTGCCGTCCTTGGCGGCGATCGCCCGCGAGCCCTTAAGGAACTCCGACGATCAGGTCCACGTCACGAACAGGCACAGGCCGAACGACATCAGCGCGTAGAAGTGGCGGACGCCGGAGATCGCCAGCTGCCAACGCCATCAAGGTCACAGCCCCGCGACAGATGGCCACAGGAAGTTCCGCTTCAGGCTTTCGATCGAACTGCGCCGCCACGCGATCAGCGGACCGACGCCGGTCAGGAACAGCAGGAACAGTCCGATCGGGATGTTGACGCGATTGAAGAACGGCGCATCGACGCTGATCTTTTCGCCCGTCACCGCTTCCGAGATCACCGGGAACATCGTGCCCCACAGCACCGCGAAGCAGCTCGCCAGCAGGATCAGGTTGTTGAACAGGAAGCTCGCTTCGCGCGAAACCACGCTCTCAAGCTGCGATTCGCTCTTGAGGTAATCCAGCCGGTCCAGAATCAGGTAAATCGGTCGCGGCGATGCCGAGCGCGAGGAACGTGACGAAGTAACTTGCCGATGGGCGACTGCGCGAAGGCGTGCACCGAACTCACTACGCCGGAGCGCGTCAGAAACGTCCCGAAGATGCACAGGAAGAAGGTGGACGAGATCAGGACCATGTTCCAGACCTTCATCATGCCCTTCTTCTCCTGCATCATTACCGAGTGCAGAAACGCGGTGGCGGTGATCCAGGGCAGCAGCGAAGCGTTCTCGACCGGATCCCAACCCCAATAACCGCCCCAGCCCAGAACCGCGTACGCCCAGCCTGCGCCGAGCAGGATTCCGGTGGTCTGAAACAGCCACGTGACCAGCGTCCAGCGCCGCGTCGTGTGGATCCAGGCGTCGCCCGGCTGCCGCGTGATCAGCGAACCCATCGCGAACGCGAACGGAACGATGAAGCCGACGTAGCCCGAGTACAGCATCGGCGGATGGATCGCCATCGTCCAGTACTGCAGCAGCGGATTCAAGCCCTGGCCGTCGGCGACTTCCGTAATGCCCTTGCCCACTGCCAGCACGCCGAACGGGCTGCCGCGACGAACGTGTTCAGGATCAGGAAGAAGCACTGCGTGATCATCAGCGACGCTGATCACGTACGGCATCATGTCGCGGAATTTTCGCCGGTTCATGAAGACGACGATCGCGGAGTAAGTGGACAGCAGCCAGCTCCACAGCAGCAGCGAGCCTTCCTGTCCACCCCACCACGCGGCGAATTTGTAGACCGCCGGCATGGCGCGGTTGCTGTGCTGCGCGACGTAGGCCAGCCGGAAATCGCTGGTCATCAAGCGCATAGACGAGGATTCCGGAGGCAGTGGTGAGCAGCAAGAAGATCGCATAGACTGCACGCCGCGCACTGGCGATCAAGAACGGATTGCGTTTCCATTTGCCTACGAGGCAGCCGATAACCGCATAAATAGACAGGCAGAAGGCCAGAAGAATAGCTATTGAGCCCAGATTTTCCATATCACCCCGCGAGCAGTAAACTAAACGCCACTTCTACATACTTGCTTGTTTAGATCCGTAGACCGGCTTCTGACCCGGTTTGCCCGGCGCCGCTTCGTATTTGGAAGCGCATTTTGCCTGGATCTTGCTGGCATGGAACATGCCGTCGGTGGACAGTTTCCCATCCGCCAACGCCTGCGCTCCATCCTTGAAGGTATCGGGGAGCGGGTCGGTTCCGCTATAGAGAACTTTAAGGTTGAGTGCGTCCTGCTTGATCATGAAGCTGACTTCCTTGCCCGTACGATTGATCGAGCCAGGCACAACGTCTCCGCCAACGCGGATGCGTTTACCATGAGGATCCTTCATCGCCTGCAGTTCAGAGATGGTTTTGTAATAAGTCTTTGATTCGTTGATCCCCCCCGCCGCCAGCCAGGCCAGAGTGCCAATGATGAGGACGATGAGGATCGCGAACTTTCCATAGGTTTTCATAGTTCGGCCTTTATACAGAGTATAGCGCCAAACGGGAACGAGACTTCGTAGAAATATGGGGCGGATTGGGGTCCACCGCCCCTGGCTCAATGGACGAGCGCTATCTTTTATTCTTTTTGGCGTTTAACCGCCAGTTTGGCTGTCTGCAACCGGCCGTCCCGCTCGCGTTTGATATCGCCTTTGATCTCGTCCCCTTCGTGCTTCAGGTTGAACTTCATGACCGTGCCTGACTGCACCTCGAAGGTCAGTTTACCGTTTTCGGCTGTGCCGTTTTCAATCGGGTGTTGCTCGCTCGCATCTGGACCCGCGGTTCCGGTCAATTTCGTGCCTTCCTGCTTCAAAACGAGATGAGCGGGACGCGGCTGTTCGCCCTCAGGGCTAGACGGTGTCAGCGTGCCGGTCCAGGTCCCAGTTGCGTCGGCAGCGAGCAAACCTGCAGTGGCCAACAGCAAAAGAAGAATGGGTCTCATTGACACTCCTTGGCTGTGAGTACGAACACTGTGGATGAGAGGTTCACACTATTTTCGTTCGGAATTAAGATGTGCCGGCAGTTAATTAATGTCGGTAACAAGAAAAACAGTTGCATCTATTTTAGATTTAAGGATATATTACTCGATTTAGTGACATATCCATGGCTCAACTAACCCACGCGCGCCTCCTCCTCCTCCTCTGTTTACTTGGATCTGGACTAACCTTACCTGCCTTCAGCCAGGTTACTTACCCATACAGTATCAAGACCATAGCGGGCGCTTATCCGCTCGGCGATGGCGGCCCGGCGACCTCGGCAATGCTCGAGTTTCCCGCCTCTGTGGCAGTCGATAATAATGGAAATATTCTTATCGGAGATGCAGATAATCTAGTCATTCGCAAGGTTGACAGCAACGGAATTGTATCTACGGTAGCGGGCTTCAAAGGCGCAGCAACAGATATCAAAGTAGATCCGCTGGGAAATCTTTATATAGCAACCGTGGTTCAGGTATTTCGACTCTCCCCGGGAGGCACACTCACGACAATCGCTGGAAACGGCAGTGTCAGCTATTCGGGAGATGGTGGACGCGCGACAGATGCAGCCTTTTCTGGAATAGTAGGGATTGCCCTGGACAAGGCAGGAAACCTCTACATTTCGGACATGTTCAATAATCGCGTCCGCAAAGTAACCACTGACGGGATTATCAAGACCTTCGCCGGCGACGGTTCGGCCATTTTCAAGGGTGATAATGGTCCAGCGCTGGCGGCCGGGATCGATATGCCCGCCGGTGTCGTAGTCGATGGCAACGGAGCCGTTTATATCGCTGATTACTGGAATGACCGCGTTCGAAAGGTGAGCCCGGAAGGAATCATCAGCACAGTTGCAGGTAACGGACTTTGGGGATTACCCGGCGACAACGGCCAGGGCACCGAGGCTTCGATCCGTAGCCCTTATGGTTTAGCGCTGGATTCCAATGGCAACCTGTATATCTCAGAGTCCGACGGCGCTCGGGTACGCAAGCTGCTGACCACCAAAATTATTCAAACCGTTGCAGGCAACGGGAACTGGGGATTTGCCGGTGATGAATCCACGCCGAGCAATGCACGCCTGGCCACGCCGATGGGACTTGCCGTCGACCAGGCCGGCAATTTGTTGATCGCCGACATGGGCAACCAGCGCATCCGCAAAGTTGAAGCAGGTGGCGGGAAGATCACAACGCTTGCCGGGCGGAGTCATTTCGGCGGTGATAATGGACCTGCCACTGCGGCCCTTTTTCAAAGGCCGGAGGCGGTCGCCATCTCACCGGCCGGAGACTCTACATTGCCGACAGCAAGAACAATCGCATTCGCATGTTGAACGCAGACGGCACGGTCAAAACCGTTGCAGGTACGGGTGAAGTTCTGTTGGTCGGTGATGGCGGACCTGCAGCCTCATCGACGGTCTGGAACCCTGGCCCAATGGTTTTTGATTCCATCGGAAACTTGTACGTCATTGACCGAGGCAATGTACGAGTCAGGAAGATTTCGAGCTTTGCCGGCCTCGCTACGGGCACGATCTCAGCGGTGATAGGGAGCGGACAGACCGGTTTCTCCGGTGACGGGGGAGCCGCATCGTCAGCAGCATTTCGCGGAATGGGCGGAATCGCTATCGATAAAGCTGGAAACCTGTATGTGAGCGATATCGGAAACAACCGCGTTCGCAAAGTTACGCCTGACGGGCAGATCTCCACAGTCGCGGGGAGCGGAGCCGCCGGCTTCGGCGGAGACGGCGGACTGGCTACCAGCGCCCAGTTGAATTCCCCGTATACGCTGGCCATGGATGATGCGGGCAACCTTTACATTGAGGACTTCAAGAACAACCGCATCCGCAAGGTCGCGCCGAGGGAATTATCAGCACCGTCGCGGGTACCGGGAGTGCTGCACGGGCGGTGATAATGGCCCGGCCCTCAGTGCACGTATCTCGACAAATGCAATCGCCGCCGATGGAGCCGGAAACCTCTACATCTCGAACTATTCGGCGCCATCCGCAAAATCGACACCTCTGGTGTCATCCGACTGATCGCCGGCTCAACGGCGCGGGCTTCAGCGGCGACGGGGGCCCAGCGCTCAGCGCAAATCTTCGAGCCCTATGGCATGGCCGTCGATGCCGCCGGCAACATCTACATTGCGGACACGGAGAACAACCGCATTCGCAAACTGGAAATTAACGCGCCGGCGAAACTGGAGATCGCGGATGGCGACAACCAGACAGGGACCGTCGGACAGCCGCTCGCCAAAGCCTTGCGCGTGCGCGTGCTGGGCAGTTACGGCGCTGGAGTGGCCGGCGTCGTGATCGCATTCGCGGTTACGGCGGCGAGGCCAAACTCAGCGCCTCGGCAGCGGTCACGGATCAGAACGGAGTGGCCGCCATCAGCGCGACGCCGAACAAAGAGGGTGCAGCGTCCGTTTCCGCCACGACAGGCACATTGAAAGTCACGTTCACCATGACGGCGCGCCGCAGGCGGCGGGACCCGTTGTGCCGGTTCCGAACGCCCAAGATTTCGGCGGGCGGAATCGTGCAGCAGGGCTACAGCGTTCCCTCCGTGCAGAAAATTTCGACCGGGGCAATCGTCACGATTTTCGGTGAGAATTTCGCGGCAAACAACGTGGCTCCAAGTATGGCCCCGTTGACTGACGGCAAGTTGCCGGTAAACACGCAGGAGTGTGCGTGTATTTCGGAGGAGTCGCCGCTCCTATCTTCGGCTTCACGCCAATCCAGGTGACTGTGCAGGTACCGCGAGTGGCTCAGGGGAATGTCGCGGTACAGGTCAGGCGGAATTGCGCGAAACCGGATGAAGCCAAGAGCAACCTCGAAACCATAACGGCACAAGCGGCCACGCCGGAGTTTCTGTATTTCAAGAACAACACGTGATGGCAATGAATCCGGTCGCCGTTCACGATTCCATAAGCTACAAGTGGGTGGGGCCACTGGATCTGATTCCCGGCGTCAGGAAACGCCCGCAAAATCCGGTGATTACATCACGATCTACGGCGTGGGTTTCGGCGCCACGATCACCGGCATTTACACCTGGACACTCCGTCGCCGCAGCAAGCCAACTCGCGCAAAAAGCGCAGATCAGTATTGGTGGTGTCAGCCTGAGTGACTCTGAAATTCTCTACATCGGCCTCTCGCCGAACTACATAGGGCTCTACCAGATCAATATCAAGTGCCGGCGGGAGTCCCGAGCGGGAATCAGCCGCATAACGTTGCAGGTGGGCGGCAGCCCGTCACCGGCCGGGGCTTACCTCGCCGTAAAGCAATGATGCCCGAATCAGGTGTGCCTTTCGCTACACTCGTATATAGTGCCGGGCGCGCTGAACCTCATTAAGAATTCGAAGACTGCACTGCCTGGCGTGAAAACCGTCGCGGAACTTACGCGCGCGCCAGGAGTGCAGGAGTGCCTCCAGTGGTTCGGACGAGAGAAGCAGTGGATCAATGAGCGGCATCTGGAACTGTGCCGGATACCCGCACCAACTTTCCGCGAGCAGGAACGCGCCGAGTGGTTCGCGGCGCAATTCCGCAGCCTGGGCTGCGATACGAAAATCGACCGCGCGGGAAATGTGATCGCGTACCCGGGCGGCGAGATCTGTTGGACCTTTCATTGCGGTGACGGCGCATCTCGACACCGTGCTTGCGCCGCGGCTGTCCGCAGGAGATTCAGGTAAAGCCCGACGGGCGATTCCACGGTCCGGGAGTATCCGATAACGGTGCCGGACTCGCGGCGCTGTTGGCTATTGCGGCCGCCATTCAGGCTTCTCCGCCGATGGAAGACTGTACCGTGCCGGTCGTCCTGGTCGCCAACGTAGGCGAGGAGGGTGAAGGCAATCTGAGCGGCATGCGCTACCTCTGCCGGCACTCGCCGCTGGCTCACAATCTCAAGTTCGTTCCTCGTACTGGATGGTCCGAACACGGACCACATTACGGTTCAGGCGCTGGCCAGCCGCCGGTTTGAAGTCACAATCAGCGGACCCGGAGGTCATAGCTGGACGGATTACGGGATCGGTAACCCGGTGCATGCACTCAGCCGCGCGATCGCACTCTATGCGGAAAATCGCGGCAGCGCCGGACCGGTAAGCCCGCGCACGTCCTTTAATTTCGGCATGATCGAGGGCGGCCTGAGCATTAACTCGATCCCGACCGCCGCGCAAGCCAAGCTCGATATCCGCTCGGAAGCGCCATCGAAAATCGATGAGTATTGCGCAGAGCTCACGCAGCTGTGGAACGCGCGCTGGAAGTGGAAAACAGTCGTGCAACCGGTGGGCGTGTCTCCGCCAAAATCCGCGAGATCGGTTCGCGGCCCGGCGGCAGGCTGGCAGACGACGCGCTCATTCTTGGCTAGCTACGCGCCGTCGATGCCCACCTTGCGATTCGGGCCACCTTCGATTGCGCGTCCACGGACGCCAACATCCCTTTGTCTTTCGGGGTGCCCGCGGTCTCGATCGGAGCAGGCGGGCAAGGCGGCGGTGCGCACACGCCTGCTGAATGGTTTCATCCCGAGGGACGCGAGATTGGCCTGAGACGGATTCTGCTGGCGCTGAATCTGCTGATGCGGCGGAACGCCCGAACGCCCGTGAGCCAGAACCAACCCGTGCCCGCCTGGCGAGCGGATCTCGCACTTACGATCATCGCCCTGATCTGGGGCTCCACCTTCGTTCTGGTGAAGAACGCACTCGCGGGGCGTCCACGATGCTATTCCTGACGCTGCGCTTCAGCATCGCCAGCGATTGCACTGGTCGATAATTTATCGCGGCCATCTGACCAGTCGCGAGAACCGCAGCTGGATCGCTGTACGCGGCGGACGTGCTTGGCGGGAATCTTCCTGATGTCGTCTTACTTTTTCCAGACGCAGGGACTACGCTTCACAACGGCATCGAAATCTGCTTTCATCACTGGACTCTCTATCGTCCTGGTACCTTTTTGCTGGCGCTCGTCTATAGAAAAGTACCGGGCCTTTCGAAGGCCTGGGCGTTCTGATCGCCACGACCGGAATGGCGCTGCTGACTATAAGCTGGGATAACCTGACAATTGAAACCGGCGATGCGCTGACGCTGGTCTGCGCACTGCGGCTTTGCCGCGCACATTGTCATCGTGAGTCATTATGGCGGCAGCGGCGGTTTTGAACTACTCAGTCTGACCCAGATTCTGACGGCCGCCGTGCTAGGGTGGGCCAGTTTCTGGTGGCTCGAAACACCCCAAATTACCTGGACCGCGAGTCTGGTAATCGCCCTGGCGATCACCGGTCTGCTTGCAACAGCACTCGCGTTTACCGTCATGGCCTGGGCGCAGCAACATACCACCGCCACGCACACCGCTCTGATATTCTCCCTGGAACCGGTGTTTGCGTGGATCACGTCGTGGTTGGTGGAGGGCGAAACGCTCTCTCCGGCGGCGATGTTTGGCGCCGTCCTGATCCTGGCCGGCATCTTATTGGTGGAATTGAAACCGTTTGGGCCGCGGGAACATCCATGACAATAAGGGGCGTTGTTCGCGTCCGATACAATTGTGAGACAGAGTCTTTCTGCCCGCGGAGGCACACACAGCGATGAATTTTTGGACTTTGATGCGCAAGCACAGGCTTCTTTCGGTGAGCTTAACGTTGTTCACCCTCTCGATCGGAATTCTGATCGGGACTCTTGCTCAGTACGCATGTAACTTCGGCGCAAGGCCAGAATGCCGCGCCTGATGCGACGCCGCTCGACGATTCCGAACCCGCTAGCGCTTTCCAACGAGTTCACCGAAGCTCGCCAAAGATGCTGGAACCTTCAGTCGTGAACATCACGACGGACTACACGGCCAAAGCCGCAAGGGGCGGTAGCCGAAATCGTCGGCCCGCGGTTGATGAAGGCGCCGAAGAGGGCGACGAGGACAGCATGGATCTGTTCCGCAGATTTTTCCGCGGACCGATGGGCGAAATGCCGACAAGGCCATTCAAGCAGGAAGCAACAGGCTCGGGCTTCATCGTCGACAAGAACGGCTACATCATCACGAACTATCACGTGGTGGACAAGGCCGACCACATCAAGGTCAAGATGCAGGGCGATCGCACCGAGTACAAGGCCAAGGTCATCGGCTTTGACCGCGAGACCGACATCGCCGTGATCAAGATCGATGCCGGCAAGCCTCTGCCGCCGGTCAAGATCGGCAACTCGGACGGCGTGCAGGTTGGCGATTGGGCCAGTAGCGATCGGCTCTCCGTTCGGGCTCGAAGCCTCGGTTACGGCGGGCATCGTGAGCGCCACGGGCCGCGACGTCAATGGCGCGCAGCAGTTCCAGCGCTTCATCCAGACCGACGCGGCCATCAATCCGGGCAACAGCGGCGGTCCGCTGCTCAACATCCGCGGCGAAGTGATCGGCATCAATACCGCCATCGCAACCAGAGCGGCGGCTATCAGGGCATCGGCTTCGCGCTGCCGGTGAACAGCGCCGTGCGCGTCTATAACCAGATCATCAAGTCGGGCCGCGTAACGCGCGGCTCGATCGGTGTCTCCTGGAACAAGAACGACAAGCCGGAAGTGCTGAAAGCGCTCGGCGCCAACGTCGGCGTACTGGTGGAATCGGTGACCGAGGGCGGTCCGGCGCGAGAAGGCCGGAGTGAAGCCCGAAGACATCATTGTTGCCATGAACGGCAAGCCGATCAAGGACGGCGACGATCTGGTCAACCGCGTCGCCGATACGCCTGTGGGCAGCGAAGTCACAATCACCGTGGACCGCGCCGGCCAGAAACTGGACAAGAAGTTGACCATCGGCGACCGCACGCAGGTCTTCGCCAACGATCCGCGCTTCCGCGACGACCGCCCGAAGAGACCGGCCGCAGAAGGAAGGGACGCAGGCGAAGTTCGGCATCGTACGTCCGCAACTTCACCGATGCCGAGCGGGAGGCCAAAGAACTTTGAGGATAAGCAGGACAAGCGCGGTGTCATTGTCACGCGCGTCGAGCCGGATTCGTTTGCCGAAGAGATCGGGATCAGGGAGAACGACATCATCGTCTCGATCAACCGGCAGCCGGTCGCCACGGTCGAGGACGTGCGCAGACTCCAGGCGAACCTCAAAGACGGCGACGCGGTGGCATTCCGCATCATGCGCGCCATCCCTGGAGCGACGCACGCGCGGCGGGAAGGCCGACCTGGCAGGGCATGTTTGTTGCCGGGACCTTGCCTCCGACCCCGTAGTCAAACCGATGTAGTCTGAAGCGCCCTTCCATCGGTTGAAGGGCGCTTTCGTTTGTTAAACTGAATTGTCGTGAAATGTAAGCATCTTTTAGCTTTGGCGATCGCTCGTACTGGCTGTGCTGGTCTTCCAGCCGGACAGCCGCGCTGCCGAACAGAAGAAGTCAACCGCCGCTGCCAAGAAAGGCGCGCGGCTAAATCCCACGCACCTGCCACTTCCAAAGCCCCTGCCAAAAAGGGAGCCACGCCGGCCAAAAAACCAGCTGTTGCCAGTCAAACCCCGCAAAGGCAAGGCTACCACGGCCCGAGCGACCTCCAGATACGGTTCGACGCAAGGTCGCAGCCGCGCCCAGCGCGTCCCCGTGGGCAGATTGATTCCGACACCTGAGCGCTACAAAGAGATCCAGCAGGCGCTCGATCGATCGCGGATTTCATCAGTTCCACGCCGACCGGCGTTTGGGGACCCGATTCCGCACAAGCACTCAAGAATTTTCAGCAGAACCAAAAAATACAACCAACCGGGAAGCTCGATTCGATGACACATCATCGCCCTTGGGCTTGGACCGAAGCGAAATGCAACCGCACAAGTGAGGCCAGAACAATGATAATCGGAGTACCGAAGGAAATCAAAGACCATGAGGCGAGAGTCGGGCTCGTTCCCAGCGGCGTTACCGCGCTGAAGGAAGCGGGCCACCAGGTAGTGGTGCAGACAGGAGCCGGCAAGGGTAGTTCCCTGCCCGACGAAGACTACATGCCGCCGGAGCGAAAATCCTGCCCACCGCCGCCGAAGTCTGGAACACAGCGGATCTCGTGATCAAAGTGAAGGAACCGCAGCCCGCCGAGTATGGCTATTCTGCGCCCAGACCTGCTGCTGTTCACCTACCTGCATCTGGCGCCGCTGCCGGAGCTGACAGAGAAGCTGCTGAGAGCAAGGTGAGTGCGATCGCCTACGAAACGATTCGCGAAAAGGACGGATCGCTGCCGCTGCTGACGCCGATGAGCGAAGTGGCCGGGCGCATGTCGGTCCAGGTCGGCGCGCAGTATCTGGAAGCGCCCAACGGCGGACGCGGCATCCTGCTGGGCGGCGTGCCGGGCGTTGCGCCGGCCAACGTCGTGATTCTGGGCGGCGGCGTCGTCGGCCACAATGCCGCCAAGATGGCCGTCGGCACTCGGCGCGCACGTCACGATCATCGACAAGAATCTGACCCGCCTGCGCGAGCTGGACGACATCTTCAACAGCCAGCTGGTGACGCTGGCTTCCAACGTCTGGACCATCACCGAATCGCTGAAAATGGCCGACCTGGTGATCGGCGCGGTGCTGATCCCGGGCGCGTCGGCACCGAAGCTGGTCCGCCGCGACATGCTCAAGCTGATGAAGCCCGGCGCGGTGATGGTGGACGTCGCCATCGATCAGGGCGGCTGCTTCGAAACTTCGCGCGCCACCACGCACACCGATCCGGTCTATTTCGTCGACAACGTTCTGCACTACTGCGTGTCGAACATGCCGGCCGCGGTGGCGCACACCTCCACCTTCGCGCTGACCAACGCGACCTTCCCTTACCTGCTGCAGCTGGCCAACAAGGGCCTGGAGCGCGCCTGCGAAGAAAGCAAGGCGATCAGCGAAGGCGTCAACACCTACAACGGCTATCTAACTTACCAGGCCGTCGCGGAATCACAAGACCGCGAATGGAAAGAACTGGCAGCCGTATTGTAGTTCGAGAATTGTATAACCTGAAGGGATACCTGAAAGAGTTATACATTTGAAAACGTCCGCCATTCTTCTGATTGATTGTCCAGACCGCAAGGGGCTCGTGGCTGCCATTGCCAATTTCCTCTATCAGCACGGGGCGAATATCCTGCACGCTGATCAGCATCAGGATAATTCCGAAGGTCTGTTCTTTATGCGCGTGGAGTGGGCGCTCGAGGATTTTGATCTCGATCGCGACGCATTCACGCGCGAGTTCACGCCCATCGCAGCCGAGTTCAAGATGCACTGGCGCCTGGCATACGCGGCCGAGCCGATGTCAGTCGCGATCTTCGTTTCGGCGCAGCAACATTGCCTGGTCGACCTGCTGCATCGCTACTCGTCAGGCGAACTACGCTGCAGGATTCCGCTGATTATCAGCAATCATGCGGCTGCGAAACCGCTTGCGGATTTCCATGGAATTCCGTTTCACCACATTACAATGACCGGCGACAACAAGGCCCAGGCGGAAGCCGAGCAATTGCGCTTGCTTGAGGCCAATGGGATTCAACTCGTGGTGCTGGCTCGCTACATGCAGATTCTGTCGTCGAACTTCGTAACACAGCATCCGCGCCGCGTGATCAACGTGCACCACTCGTTCCTGCCCGCTTTCAGTGGAGCAAAGCCGTATCACGCCGCGCACGCCCGCGGAGTGAAACTGATCGGCGCGACCAGCCACTACGTCACAGAAGTTTTAGACGACGGCCCGATCATCGAGCAGGACGTCACGCGCATCTCGCATCGCGACCAGATCGACGACCTGGTCGAAAAAGGCCGTGACCTGGAGCGCGTCGTGCTCTCACGGGCGGTGCGCTGGCACCTGGATCACCGCATCTTGTTTTACGCCAACAAGACTGTGATATTTGACTAGGTCGTTACCAGAGCTTGCATTGCTTGTCGGCCGGTCGCATCATCGGGTCGCCGTCCTTGCACTGGAATGCCTTGTGGAATTCGGGCATATTCTGGAGCGTGCCGTTGGCTCGGAATTTCGGGACCGGATGCGGGTTGGTGTTGAGCATCAGGCGCAAGGACTCCGGCGTGTAATGCGTGCTCCACGCCCGCGCGAACGATAGGAAGAAGCGTTGATCGGCCGTGAAGTCATCAATCACCGGACCGGGCTTTCCGCCGAGCGATCGCTGATAGGCGTTATAAGCCAGCTTGAGTCCGCCAAGATCACCCAAGGCTTCGCCTACTACGAGTTTTCCGTTGTGGCGCAGCCCTTCGCCGACATCCAGAGTGTTGAACTGATCCACAACGCAAGCCGTTCGCGCCTGGAATTTCTTCAGATCCTCTGCCGTCCACCAATCCTTCAAGTTGCCTTCCGAATTGAACTTCGAGCCTTGATCGTCAAACCCATGTCCCATTTCGTGGCCGATCACAGCACCGATCGCACCGTAGTTGACCGCATCATCGGCCTTCAAATCGAAAAACGGCGCTTGCAGGATGCCTGCCGGAAACACAATCTCGTTCATCGGCGGATTGTAGTAGGCGTTGACCGTCGGCGGAGTCATGTGCCATAAAGCCCGGTCAACGGGCTTGCCGATTTTCGCAAGTCCATCCAGTCGCTGGAACAATTCCGCCGCGCGCACATTTTCGAAGTAGGTTTTTCCATCGACCTGCAGCTCGGCATAGCTGAGCCATTTTTCCGGATACCCGATCTTTGTTGTAAACGCGTTCAGCTTCGCGACGGCATTCTTCTTGGTATCCGGTGACAAAAAGTCCGCAGTCTCCAGCTGTCCGCGCAAGGTCACGCGCAAGTTCTCCACCAGCGTATTCATGCGGCGCTTCGCCTCTGGCGGGAAGTGCTTGGCTACGAAAATCTCACCCAGCGCTTCGCCCATGGACCTATCCACGAGCGTCGTGCAAGTCTGCCAGCGCGGCAACTGTTCCTTCACACCGCTCAAAACTGTACTGTTGAAATAAAACGCCTGATCGACAAACGGCTTGGACAGATTCGCTGCGGCATCTTCCAGCACACGCCAGCGCAACCACGTTTTCCAATCCTGTAGCGGCACCGTTGCAAGCTGCCGATCAAACTGCTTCAGGAATTCAGGCTGCGTAACATTGATAGGAGCATTCAGATCGAGTTTGAACTGCCGAAACATGGGCTTCCAATCATAGTGCGGCGTCAACGCGGCAAGTTCGGCAAGACCCATCACGTGATACCAGGCGTAAGGATCGCGCCGGGCAACCCGCGTCAAGCTCGCCCTGGCCAGTTCAGTTTCGAAGGCCATGATCGTGTTTGCGGCTGCACTGGCGACCTCCGGCTTTTCGCCTAATAGTTGAAACATCTTGGATACGTGTTTCAGAAGTTCTTCACGGATCAGCTTAGAGCGCGCATCGTCCTTGAAATAATAATCCCGGTCCGGCAAAGAAAGTCCACCTACCGCGATTGCCGCAATCACCGCTTTTGAGTTCTTAAGGTCCGGCATGTCCGCGAGTCCGAATGGCCCGATTGACAAAGTGCGGTTCAATTCAGTCAACGCTGCCACAAGGTCTTTTGTTGACTGGATTGCGGCAACACGATCCAGGTCCGCCTGCAAAGGCTTGATGCCACGCGCGTCGATAGTTGCCGTGTCCATGCAACTGGCATACATCTCCCCGAGCTTGCGGTCGTTCGAATTGGCCTTGGCCGTCGGCGCATTCTTGGCCAGACCCTCAAGAATGGTGCGTAGCCGGTCCCTATTCGCTTCGCGGAGCATAGACATATGGCCCCAGCTTGCGTAGCGCGCGGGGATCGGATTCTTGTCGATCCAGCCCCCATTTGCGTAGCGCCAGAAATCCTGGCAGGGCTTACAGCTGGGGTCCATCGCCGTGCGGTCGATGTTGCTGCGCGGCGTCTCTTGCGCCGGCAGGGTCGTGGCTAAGAGTAAAATTACAAGCGGAGTTAAAGATAGCTTCATATTAATATCGTCTTAACTCCACTTTAGCTGTCGCAGGACTCCTTCCGCTACCTGTAATTTCAGTCACTAATCGTCCGATTTAGTCATGTTATTGTATAGACTTCGTATGGCAAACAAGACCCGTATTACGGTCGCCCACGGCGACGGCATCGGCCCCGAGATCATGGCAGCGACGCTTCACATCATTCAGGAAGCCGGCGCGCGCATCGAGATTGACACCATCGAGATTGGCGAAAAGGTCTATTTGCGCGGCAATTCCGCCGGCATAGACCCTAGCTCCTGGGATTCCCTGCGCGAGCAACAAGGTCTTCCTGAAGGCCCCGATCACGACACCGCAAGGCGGCGGCTTCAAGAGCCTCAACGTCACCACGCGCAAAATGCTCGGCCTGTATGCCAACGTGCGCCCGTGCGTCGCCTACCACCCGTACGTCGACACGCTGCACCCGAACATGGACGTCGTCATCGTGCGCGAGAACGAAGAGGACACGTACGCCGGCATCGAGCACCGTCAGAGCCAGGGCACGATGCAGTGCCTCAAGCTGATCAGCCGCGGCGGTTGCGAGCGCATCGTGCGCTACGCGTTCGAATACGCGCGCCGCAACAATCGCAAGAAGGTCACCTGCTTCATGAAGGACAACATCATGAAGCTGACCGACGGCCTGTTCCACAAGGTCTTCGACGAGATCAGCCCCGAGTACCCGGACATCGAAAAGGAAGCACTGGATCGTCGACATCGGCGCGGCCAAAATGGCCGACACGCCCGAAGCCTTCGACGTCATCGTGATGCCTAACCTTTACGGCGACATTCTCTCCGACGTCGCGGCCCAGATCGCCGGATCGGTCGGTCTCGCGGGTTCCGCCAACATCGGCGCGAAGTACGCGATGTTCGAAGCCATCCACGGCTCGGCCCCGCGCCGCGCCGGACAGAATCTGGCGAATCCCTCGGGCCTGCTGCTGGGCGCGCGTCATGATGCTGGTACACATCGACCAGACCGACATCGCTGAGCGCGTTCACAACGCCTGGCTGCGCACGCTGGAAGATGGCGTCCACACCTACGACATCTACGCCGAAGGCGTCAGCAAGCAGAAGGTCGGCACCAAGGAATTCGCCGAAGCGGTCGTCGCGCGACTTGGTCAGGAGCCGCAGACCCTCAAACCCGCCCGCTATAAATCCGAGGTGCGCAAAGCCGAAAAGGCGATCGCAGCAACCATCGTGGAAACCAAGGCAATGGTCGGCGCGGACGTCTTCATCGATTGGACCGCAGGTACTGCCGAAGAGTTCGGTAATTGCTTGAAGCTTACGCAGGGCGACGATTTCGTGCTGAGCATGATCGACAATCGCGGCGTAAAGGTTTGGCCGGGCGGTTTCGCCGACACGCTCACCGGCGACGTTTGGCGCTGCAGATTCGAAGGCAACAGCGAGAGCAAGGTTGTTACGCACTCGCAGGTCACGGCTTTGCTCGACCGCATCGCCAAAGCCGGCTACGACTTCATCAAATTCGAAAGTCTGTGCACGTTCGATGGCAAGCCCGGCTACTCGCTGGGACAGGGACAGTAAACTTCATGGCTTCCAAACCGCTTGTCGCTGTTCTGATGGGCAGCAAGTCGGACTGGGATACGATGCGCCACGCCGCCGAGACTCTAACCAAGTTCGGCGTGGCGCACGAATGCAAAGTCACTTCCGCACATCGCACACCTGCCGACACAATGGAGATTGCATCCACGGCGGAAGAGCGCGGCATCGAAGTGATCATCGCTGCTGCCGGCGGTGCTGCTCATCTTGCAGGAGTCATAGCTGCGCACACCGTTCTGCCCGTCCTCGGCGTACCCATGGAAAGTCCCTCGCTCAAGGGCATGGATTCTCTGCTCTCCACTGTGCAGATGCCCGGGGGAATTCCCGTCGGCACGCTCGCAATCGGAAAGCCTGGAGCGATCAACTCCGCGCTGCTGGCCATCGCGATTCTGGCGAACAGCCGTCCGGAACTGCGCAAGAAGCTAAAGGATTTTCGAGAAAAGCAGGCCGCAAAAGTGCGCGCCGAAACCCTGCCGTAGTTCGCTGATCAGGCAGCCAGTTCGGCTACTTCACTACGCGCGGCTACCCTGCGCTTCCACCATCCTTGCTGCCACAAGCGCCCGTAGGCGAGTGCGATCATGATGCACCGTAATCAGCACGGTCGCGGCCGCGGCCTGCGCCACAGTCAGATTGCCCTTCCAGGTTTGCGAGAGAAAACCATAGACAATCACGACGTGTACCCAGTAGACCATCAAGCGATGTTTTTCCGAACACCTGTACCCAGCCTGCTTGCGGCCGAACCAGATGTTCTGTCCAGATGTAGCCGACCGCTAAAATCAACAGCGAGACGCCGGTACGAATCAGAATCAGTGCCGGACTGTCCGTCCAGAAATCGACCTTGTCGTACAGCGAATACGGCAGGTTCGAAAAATACTGGCCGCCGAGCACCATCGCAAAGCCAAGGAACGAACCCCATTGCAATGTGCGCTCCAGCATTTCGCGCGGGGTGCGGCATAGCACCAGTCCCGCGCTGATTCCGAACGCAACGTACGCCGACCAGGGGAACAGCGGGAAGCGCGCGCGATTCGGCACCAGATATTCCTTCAAGTGCGTGAAGAGTCCGCTTAGATCCAATCCGCTCACGATCGGCGACACTGATGCCAGCGTTAACCCAGTGATACACGCAGCACGCACGCGCCACCTGGCGGGCACGAACGTCAGCACGGAAAGCAGTATCATCGCCGCTCCCATGCAATTCAGGATGTCGACCTTCCACACGGATTCAAATTCCGCCGGAGGCCACTTACAGCAGGTATTAGTCAGTCGAAAAAGATACGCGATTACAAATATGTAGCCGCCGCGTTTAACGAGCGTGAATAGCCGCTGCGGCGCTGGCGTGTTCTTCCGATCCAGCTTGTCCATTCCGAATGCGAACGTTACGCCGGCTAAAAAGAGAAATAGCGGGGCCGCCATTCCACCAACAAATTGCGACAGTATGTAACTGGAAGTGCTGTGCAGATCTGGTCGCGTGAAAGCATTAAAAGTGTGGCACTGGATCATCACCAGCACCGCAATTCCCCGCGTCCAATCCAGAAATGTGAACCGTGTCAACTCATCAATGATAACAACGACTGCACCGATTCTTCCACTAAGCGTTCAATTTATAGACCCCGCCGGGCACCGTTCGGAAGAAAAGCGTACCATCAGACGGACGCTCCGTCGCGACGTTTTTGCCGTCACGGCTGACCCTTACCGCAACTGGAACACGCACCCGCGCCGCGCCGCCGCGCAGACTGCGTAGAGTCGCAGTGCGCAGTCTTCTGTCGCGCCAGTTTATGTCGATCTCGAACCCGCCGCGCGCGCGCAATCCGTTCACTTCGCCATCCGGCCACGCAGAGGGCAGTGCCGGCAATAAATGAATTTCACCCGCATGGCTCTGCAGCAACATCTCCGCGATTCCGGCGGAGCCACCGAAATTGCCGTCGATCTGAAACGGCGGATGCGTATCAAATAGATTCGGCAGCGTGCCTTTGCTCAGCAAATTCGAAAGCAGCGTATAGGCGTGATCGCCATCCTCAAAGCGCGCCCAGAAGTTTACTTTCCAGGCCATGCTCCAGCCCGTACCCAGATCACCGCGTCCCAGCAAAGATTTCTTTGCCGCTTCAAAAAGTTCCGGAGTCTTCCTGCGCGCAATCTGATTCCCCGGGTGCAGCGCAAACAAATGCGAGGTGTGGCGGTGCCTGGGCTCGGGCTCGTCGTAATCCTCCACCCACTCCTGCAGACGCCCTGTTTTCGTACTGATCTGCAGCGGAGCCAGACGCCGCAGCGCCGTTTCACACTCGCGGCGAAATTCCGGATCGACACCGAGCACACGACTCGCCTCCACGCAGTTCGTCAGCAGGTCGTGACAGATTTCCAGATCCATCGTGGCGGCATAGGTGAACATCGAGACCGTGCCGCCGGTTTTGCGGAATTTGTTCTCCGGTGAATGCGAAGGTGCGGTCACGAGCTTGCCAGCCACCGGCGTGCCCTGCGGCGCTTCCACCAGAAAGTCGAGCACAAATCGGGCCGCACCTTTCATCAGAGGCCACGCACGTTTGGCCAGAAATTCTTTGTCGCCGGTGAACTGATAATGTTCCCACGGATGCTGCGCGAGCCAAGCGGCGCCCATGGGCCACACACCCTGCACACCATCGGCCGGAGCCGTGAATCCAAATGGATCCGAAAGATGATGCACCACCCAACCGCGCGCGCCGTAGTGCACCTTTGCCGTATGAGTGCCCGGCTCCACCAGCGAGTCCATGAAGTCGAACAGCGGCATGTGGCACTCGCTCAGATTACAAACTTCAGCCAGCCAATAATTCATCTGGATGTTGATGTTGGTGTGGTAATCCGCATTCCAGGGCGCCTTAAGGTGTTCGTTCCAAATGCCTTGCAAATTCGCCGGCATGTCGCCGGGCCGCGAGGAACCCATCAAAAGATAACGTCCATATTGGAAATAGCGCTCGACCAGTCCGGCATCCGGCGCGCCTTTCTTCACGCGCTCCAATCGCTCATCGGTCGCGAGCTTTTCGAGCGTTGCATCGGGTTCACCCAGCCGCAACGACACGCGCTGGAACAGCTTCTGATGATCCGCAATCTGCGCACTGCGCAGACCCGAGTACGGCTTCTCGGCGTGCTTCAGAGTCGCATGGCAGGCTGCCTCCGGATTTGCTCCGCGATAATCCGTTGCCGAGGCAATCAGAATCAGCAGCGAGTCCGCGCCGGTTACCGTCAACTTACCGTTCGCATTCTCCAGGCGCCCGCCGCTAGGAATCGCCAACGCCTGCCCTTCGAAGCGCATGCCCTTCTGCTCGCCCGTCTTCTGGTCTTTGCAATCGATCCGACCGCGCAGAATCAGCCGGCGCTTATCGCTCGCATCACTCAGGAAATCCGCGTCTTTTTCGACGTTCGAATTTCACGCTCAGATTGATACGGCCCGGCTTGTCAGCAGAGACCCGCACGACGATAACCTGGTCCGGTTTCGATGCAAACACCTCGCGCGTGAAGGTCGCGCCCTTCGAGCCATAACGCACCGTCGCGACGCCGGTTTCCAAATCGAGTTCGCGACGGTACTGCTCCACGTCAGCACCGTCCGCCATTTCCAACAATAAATCTCCGAGCGGCTGATACGACTTGATGCTCATCGGCACGCCCATCATTGTCGCTGCCGAGAGTTTCGTAGCCTCTTCGTTCTTCCCCGCGAACAGCAATCGGCGTACTTCAGGAAGCGCTTGCAACGCCGCAGGATTCGTCACGTCCCTGCGGAATCCGTCCCAAATGGTGTCTTCATTCAACTGCAATCGTTCGCGTTCCACGCCGCCGAACACCATCGCGCCCAAACGTCCGTTCCCGACCGGCAGCGCCTCAACCCAGAGCTTCGCTGGTTGCCGGTACCACAGCACGAGCCCGCCCTTCGGTGCCTCTGCTGCATGACCCACCGTCGTGGCTGCAATCGCAGCGGAGCCGAGCCCGCCCAGAAATGTACGTCGATTCACTGTCTCCATCGTTAATGCCTTCTTAGAGATTTTCTCGCAGGAATGCGAGCGCCGCTTGCCGCATTTCGACTGTCTCGCTGTGCCCCACATCGTAGCGCAGCAATTTCCAATTTTGCGGGGTGCCGGCCTGCGCGTAGACTTGTTTCAGTTCCGCGTCGATTCGATCCAGACCCGCAACTGGCGTCAGCGGATCACGCGTACCCGCCAGACTGAGGTGCGCGCGCGGAGCGATCAGCGCATTGATCTGCGCCGCAGTGAAATGCTTCAGCAAACCGGGCACGTAGTAGTAGACGCCATGCTCGCACAAGCCGCCACTCTCGATCAGTGCGTCGTACTCTGTCAGGCAGCATAGATCGACGCAAACCTTGATGCGTTCGTCGAGCGCGGCCAGCCACCACGACATCGTACTGCCCATAGACATGCCGAGCGTGGCAATCCGGGTCGCATTCACATCGCTGCGAGTGCTGACGTAATCCACCGCGCGCAACGCATCGTAAAGCATCATTCCCCACATCACCTGCCCGCGCCACAGCATCTCTTTGAATACGTCGAGTTCACTTCGCGTCGCGCGTTCGCCGAACACCCACGTATCTGCGCAGAACACGCAATAGCCCGCATTAGTCAGCGACTCCGCATATGATGGCAGCCCCGCCTCAGGCTTTGCCAGCAGCAATTCGTCTTTGCCCAGACTGTACTTGCCGCCATGGTAATGTTGATACAAAATTGCCGGCGCTTTCCCGACCATATTCTTTGGCTTCGCGAAATATGCCGGCACACTTTCCAGCCCGTTCCAGTCGAGCTGCCAGCGCTCCAGCACGAAGCCGCCGCGCTCTTCACTCGACACCATTCGCGCACTGATTGGGCGCCTGCGATCCGGCAAGTCCCCCAATAATTCGTATAACTTTTCGCGCCTTGTCATAACCACACGAAGCGTATCACTCTGCGCACCTTCTCTGAACTGCTAAAATGCCCGTAAATGAAGTTCTTTCAGATAGTCACTCTCTTGTTGGGTTCCTCTTTGATCAGTTTCGCCGGACTCACCAGTGAACAGAAGATTGCGGACATGACCCAGCTCGCCGGAATCTTCAATAAGAATTACGCACCCTACGAATGGAAGCGTGATGCTCTTGGGTTCGACCTGATGAACCTGCAGCCCTGGCTAGACCGGGCTGTAAAGACTAAGACCGATCTCGATTTCCTCGAACTCCTCATCGAGTACGTTGCCAGTTTGAACGATGCACATGATGCGATCTCATTTCCGTCGGACTTCTACGCATCTCTCGGATTTTCTGTCAACATCTACGACGGCAAGCCGCTCATCGACAGCGTAAGCCGTTCTGTCTTGCCCTCCAGCAAATATCCGTTTGTTGTCGGCGACGAATTGATCTCGATCGATGGCAAGCCGGTTGCCGACTACCTGAAAGAATTCAGCAAATACCAGACCTCTGCGAATCCACGCAGCACGGTTCGTTCCACCGCACAATTGCTCACCATTCGGTTGCAAGCGCTGATGCCTCACGCGCACGAAATCGGCGAATCCGCAGCAGTCGTAATCCGTCGGGCCAGCGGCGTGGAAGAGAACTACAGCATTCCATGGAACAAGAGCGGCACGCCTATCATTGACCTTGGAGGTCAACCGGTTCCGAAGGCCAATTCGGCGCAACGCTCGGCCGGTGTCTCAAGCCTCTATGTTGACGATTCCCTGCCCTCCTACATGGCGCCAATGATTCCGCTGCTCAATACGCGACTGCCCACGCGCTTTCGCTCGGTCCTGAATTATGGTGGACGTCCGCCGATTTTCTCAATGCCTTCCAATTTCGTGCAACGTCTTGGACGAAATTTCTCCGACTATTTCTATAGCGGCACTTATGATTACGACGGCGTGAAGGTCGGTTTCATTCGCATTCCGGATTTCGATCCGGCCAGTGCGTCGGGTGCCATTCAGCAGTTCGATACCGAAATTCGCTACATGCAGCAGAACACGGATGGCCTGGTCATCGACCTCATGCGCAATCCTGGCGGCTCGCCGAGCTACGTCGAGGCTCTGATGCAGCGCGTCATTCCCGGCAGTTTTCAAACGCTAGGCTATGAGATTCGCGCGACCCCGCTCTGGATTGAGGCCTTCTCCGGGACGCTCGAAAGCGCTAAGGCGAGTAACGCGCCGGACTGGGTCATTGCCAACCTCAATTGGCACCTGGGTACGATTAAGCAAGCAAACGGCGAGGCTCGCGGACGCACTGGCTCGGTACCGCTGAATTCGCTTGGATTAATGGTTCTGCCTTCGGCACCTTCGGCCTATCTCAAGCCGATCATGCTGATCACGGACGAAATGTCGGCATCCGCAGCAGAAGCATTTCCCGCGATTTTCCAGGACAACAAAAGGGGTCTGATTTTTGGAATGCGCACCATGGGTGCGGGCGGCACGCTCTTCAGTATCGATTTCACCGCCACCAATTACACGCAGGGGTTTGTGACCCTCACGCTGGCTTTGATGAACCGCCAATACTCCGTCGTTACAGACGACTACCCGAAAGCTGCATACGTCGAAAATATCGGAGTCCGTCCCGATATCATCGAAGATTATATGACGCGGCAAAACCTGCTCAACAGCGGCCGTCCGTTTGTCGACACCTTTAGCAAAGCCATAGTCGCGCACATTCGCAAGAGTAAGCAGTAATACAATTTCCGCGCATTACGGTAATTGTTGTAGAATTCCTTCAGTATTTTGGGAGGATTCATGAAGCTATTACCTGCGGCAATACTGCTGTTGTGCTTCGCCACCGCGAGCACGGCAGAACTGACACGCGAACAAAAGATTTCCGATCTTACTCAGCTCGCGATTATCTACGACAAGAATTACGGACCGTATGAATGGAAGCGCGATGCACTCGGCTTCGATTTACTGAATCTCCAGCCTTGGATCGACCGCGCGGTCGCTACAAAGAACGATCTCGAGTTTATGGATCTGCTGGTTGAATACGTTGCAAGCCTGAACGATGCACACGACAGCATCAGCTTTCCTTCATCATTCTCCGCCCGGGTCGGGCTTTCCGTTCAACGTCTATGAGGGCAAGGTCCTGATCGACACAGTCGACCGCTTGCTGCTTCCAGCCGCCACGTATCCTTTCCTAACCGGCGATGAAATTATCTCAATCGATGGAAAACCAGTAGCCGACCTGCTTAAGGAATTCAGTAAGTACGGAATTGCCGCGAACCCGCGCAGCACTGCCCGCATGACTGCCGTGAACTTGTTTACCCGTAGTCAGCAGAGGATGCCGTTGATCGCGAATCTTGGCGAATCCGCCGCTGTAGTCATTCGCCGCGCAAACGGCAACGACGAAAGCTACTCGCTGCCCTGGGTCAAGACGGGAACGCCACTCACACAGGCCGGTCCGGTACCCAGTCCTAAAGGAAGTGCGTTACAGCCGAGTGCGCTTAGTGACGATTTTTATTGGGATGATTCCGTGCCCGCGCACATGGCCCCGATGATGCCGCTCTTGCAGGCGAAGATTTCGCTCCCGGCTGAAGCTGTTCTGAATATGGGATCCCGCACACCGATCTTCGCGCTGCCTGCCAATTTCGTGCTGCGACTGGGGCGCTTGAGTTCCGATGTCTTTTACAGCGGCACCTATGAATACGATGGTCTGAAAATTGGCTTTCTGCGCATACCAAGCTACTCGCCGGCGAGTTCCATCACCGCCATCAGTCAACTCGAGGCAGAAATTCAATATTTGCAGCAGAACACCGATGGCTTGATTGTGGATGAAATGCGCAACCCGGGTGGCTCAGTAAGCTACTGCGACAGCGTACTGCAGCGGCTAATCCCGACAGTATTCAGAACTATAGGTTTCGAGATTCGCGCCACGTCAACCTGGCTTCAGAGCGTAAGTGCTACTTATGAGGTTGCGAAAATTCTTGGAGCCCAGGATTGGGTGCAGGCATTCCTCAAGCGGAACGTCGAATGGATGACCCAGGCCAACGGTGAAATGCGCGGGCGCACGCAGCCGATGTCGCTGAACTCCACCGGATCCATCGACCTGCTTCCAGCCGATATCGTCTATTCAAAGCCATTGATGGTGCTGGTGGACGAAATGTCCGCATCCGGTGGTGATGCATTCGCTGCGGTGATGCAGGACAACAAACGCGGTCCCCTCTTTGGCTATCGCACGATGGGTGCGGGCGGCAACGTCGTCAGCCTATAACGGACCGACATACACCGAAGCGACGGTTCGCGTGACACAATCCTTGATGAATCGCAAGGATCCGACCGTCACTGAAGACTACCCCACCGCGCCTTACGTCGAAAACATCGGAGTGCGCCCGGATATCACGGAAGACTACATGACGCGCGACAACCTGATGAATCGCGGCGGCCCGTTCGTGACAGCGTTCAGCAAGGCGATTGCGGCACACATCCGTGCGAGCAGGCAGTAGCTGCTATAACAGCTTGGTGAAAACACCGGGCTTGATCTCTGCAAACCCTGTGGCGAGCAGCGCATCAGTTTTCTCTTCACCGGAGACACCGTGCACCTCGCCGCCGGGTCCCATGACGCGGGCCAATTCTTCGGCCGTACTGTCCGCGTCGGACCACTCGGTTTCGGGATCAATTACCAGCGTGAAGAACTGGTCCTGCCAGGGGATCTCCGCTGTAGGCGCAGGCACCAGCATTACGTTGTGAACATCGCTGGATAAGCGGCGGGCCTCGCGCACGGCATCATCCGTACCAAGGCCCACCACAACTCCGCGTTCGGCTTGCGCCGCGATTTTACGTATGAATTCCGGCTGCGGAATTCCAAGCAGCAGCACTCGATCATCGGGCCGGACTTCCAGAGTTTCAAGCATCAGACTAGTCGCCGGAAAGGTTCACCAATGCCGGAGATTTGCCTTCCAGCACTGCCTTGGCGTCCTCTTCACTGAACTCCGCCACCTTCGATGAAATATTCATTGAACAGAATTTCGGTCCGCACATGGAACAGAAGTGCGCTTCTTTAAAGCCTTCCTGCGGCAGCGTCTCATCGTGCATCGAACGCGCCGTCTCCGGGTCGAGTGAGAGATCGAACTGCTTATTCCAATCGAACGCGTAACGCGCCCGTGAAAGCTCGTCGTCACGATCACGTGCGCCAGGACGATGCCGTGCGATGTCAGCCGCGTGAGCCGCGATGCGATATGCCAGAATGCCAGCCTTTACGTCTTCGCGATTCGGCAATCCCAAGTGCTCTTTCGGAGTCACATAGCACAACATGGAAGCGCCGTACCAGCCGATCATCGCCGCGCCGATTGCCGACGTGATGTGATCGAAACCCGGTGCGAAATCCGTTACCAGCGGACCGAGCGTGTAGAACGGAGCCTCATAACAAAGCTCGTTGGCCTTATCGACCTGCATCTTGATCTGGTCCATCGGGATGTGGCCCGGACCTTCGATCATCACCTGCACATCGTAGTTCCACGCGATTTTGGTCAACTCGCCCAGCGTCTTCAGTTCCGCAAACTGCGCCTCATCGCTCGCATCCGCCAGCGAACCAGGACGCAAACCATCACCCAGCGAGAAACTTACGTCGTGTTTCTGGCAGATCTTGCAGATGTCCTCAAAGCATTCATAAAGGAAGTTCTGTTTGTGATTCTTGACCATCCATTCGGCCAGAATCGAACCGCCGCGGCTCACGATTCCGGTCACGCGCTTTGTGGTCAGCGGAATGTGCTGCACCAGGATGCCCGCGTGGATTGTCATGTAATCGACGCCCTGCTCGGCCTGCTCCTCGATTACTTCCAGCATGACCTGTTTGCTGAGATCTTCCACGCGGCGAACGCGCGAGAGTCCTTCGTAAATCGGCACGGTGCCGATCGGTACGGGCGAGTTCTTGATGATGGCTTTGCGGATCTCCGGGATGTCGCCGCCGGTTGAAAGATCCATTACGGTATCGGCGCCGTACTTCACGGAGTAACGCAGTTTCGTCAATTCTTCTTCTACATCAGAGGTGGTTGAAGAGTTGCCGATATTCGAATTGATTTTGCAGGAAGAGGCGACGCCAATAGCCATCGGCTCCAGGTTGGTGTGATTAATATTGGCCGGGATGATCATGCGCCCGCGCGCGACCTCCGAACGAACCAACTCCGCATCCAGCCGTTCCCGTTTTGCAACATACTCCATCTCACCGGTGATAATGCCCTTCCGCGCGTAATACATTTGCGTGCGGACGGGATCGTTCGAGCGTGCTTTGGTCCAATCGGTTCTCATGCGGTATTCCCCTCTGGCTCTCCCATTGGGAGTGCTTATCTCTTCTGAAAATTGATTATCTCATGGCGCTTCAGTTTATAGGTGCGACCGCGCCATTCAATCTGTTTTGTTCGCGTCGAAAGGAGCAAGCAATAGAGCCACGTCCACGTCGCCAGAGGGACGCCCCACGTGAAAATCCAACCGAAACGCTGGAAACACGCGGCATGCTGCGGCAGGCACCCGGAAATGGATTTCGCAACGGCAGCACCCTTCCACATTCCCAGGCTCAGTTGCGCCACAAGCGGAATCAGCGCCACCCAGCGGCCCTGCGCGAGCGCCCAGACACACGCGACCATCGATCCGCAATAGATAAGGTGCGCAACCAGCGCAGGCCACCACAACCAGGGCGCATAGACCCTCGTGATGGTAGCTTGCCGCTCGATCCAGCGCAGAAACTCGCCGCCCCGGATGTTGTCGTCACAAACGACTGTGGCTCCGGGTCCCCATGCGATGCTCAACCCGGCAGCACGCATCGCATCGCCGAGCGCGTAGTCGTCGCTCACGGTGCCGCGCCAAAACTCAGTTACCCGGGCGGCTTCGAAGGTGGATCGACGGATCGCCATCGCGCCGCCCCACACCAAGCTATTGGCCCCTGGACCAAGCGTGCCCGCCGCCGCCGCATTCCACGCACTCCGCAGGAAGTTCCAAAACGTTGGTTGTGCTGGCAAGTACCAGCGAAAGCCTGTCGCTGCGCCAACGCCTTTGCTTTCCAGAGCGCTCACGAGTGCGCGCAGCCAGCCACTAGGCGCACAGCCGTCCGAATCAGCGAACGCAAACACCTCGGATTCAGGGCGCGAGCGCGCCACCGCAGCCAGCAGATTGTTGACCTTTTCGCCATTCGATGGGTCGCCGTCGCCAGCAAACACGAGACGCGCGCGCGCCGGCAGCACGTTGGGAGGCAGGTCCTTCGCCTCACGGACGACGACAATCAGTTCGTAGTCGGGGTAGTCGAGTTGCGCCAGCGCGGCCAGGTTTCTTCGCAGACCTTGGTCCGGTCCTTTGACTGGAACAATCAGGCTCACGCAGGGCGTCCAGGCGGAATTCGGCTGCGCCAGACAATCGCGGACAAAGCTAGCTCGCCTGCCTTCCTTGAGCAACGAAAGAATTCCCAGAGCAACCGCCAGGCCGCCGAGTATCCAGATCACGTGCATGCAGTCTTACCAGATCAGCGAACCGCCTCCGGTCACTGCCGTTCCCGACACTGTGAGCAGGTTTTGCCCTTTGACGGGGACCGCGCGCGCCGGCGATCCACCAACTGGGCGATATACTGGACATACATGCGCCTCTTGCTGGTATTACTCCTCGCTGCAACCGCAGCTTTCAGCCAGGTTCCGCTTAGCGAATACCGCGAGCGCCGCAATCGGCTCAGAAATGCCATGCCGAGTAGCATCGTGATCCTGGCAGCAAACAGCGAGCACGACGTCATCGACGATTCCCGTGGACCGTTCTACCAGGAACCCAACTTCTTGTACCTGACTGGCTGGAACGAACCTGCTGCCGTGCTGGTGATCACGCCCAAAGAGGACTTCCTATTTATCCCTCGGCGCAACAGCGAAACCGAAAAGTGGACCGGCCGCAAGGCAGCCCCCGAGGATGCCGACATCAAAGCCGTAACCGGTTTCGAAAACGTGTTACCGGTGGAGTCCCTGGAAAGCCGCCTGCCGCAACTGCTGGAGTCCGCACCGAAGGTCTTCGGCCTTCCGCAGAACTGGTTTACTCCAAAACTAAAAGCGATGCTGCCGTTGCGCGAGTTGTCGGACCCAACATTACCCATAGCCCGCCTGCGAATGGAAAAATCGAAGGCCGAGATTGCCGTGCTGCAAAAGGCCGTTAACGTCAGCATCGAAGCTCATCGCGCGTCCTGGAACCTGATGGCCGCCGGCCTCTACGAATACCAGATCGCAGCGAAGATGGTCGGCGTGTGGCAGGATCGTGGATGCTTCCGTAACGGCTACGCGCCCATCGTCGGCTCCGGACCGAACGCAACCATCCTGCACTACTCCAGAAATTCCCGCCGGATGGATCAGGGCGAACTGCTGCTCGTCGATGCAGGGGCCGAATGCGACGGCTACGTCGCCGACATCACGCGCACCGTGCCAATCAATCACAAGTTCACCCCGCGCCAGCGCGAAATCTACAACATCGTGCTGGGCGCCCAGCGCGCCGCCATCAAGGCTGCCAAACCTGGCATGACGTTCGGGAAAACCTCGCCGGACGGGCTCTACAAAATCGCTTTCGATTACATCGATTCCCATGGCAAAGACCTAAAGGGCGGTTCACTTGGCCGCTACTTTATTCATGGCCTTTCGCACCACGTTGGGCTGGAAGTTCATGACGCCTTCGATCCCGCGCTTCCCCTCAAGGCCGGAATGGTGATAACAATAGAACCCGGCATCTACATTCCCGAAGAGGGAATCGGAGTGCGCATAGAAGATATGCTGCTGATCACTGAAAACGGGGCGCAGGTCATGACCGCCGCGTTGCCCACGGACCCGGACGAGATCGAAAAGGCTCTTGCGAGAAAATCAAAAGCGAATGCAGTGGCCCGCTAAGCAGACTTCCGGATATATCGCAGCATTGGCAGGCTGCCTGGTGCTCGCCGTGGTTATTGGATGGCAGCAGCCCGGCAATCAGATCGATAACAACGCCTACGACTGGATGTTCCGGCTGCACCCTCCGCAGGTGCGCAAAATTCAAAGTGCCCTGCTGGTTTTCGACGACCTCACACTGAATAAATTGGGGGGCCTGAGCGGCATGCGCTCCACGCTCGCGGACGGGCTCGACCGTGTAGCCACCGTACGTCCACGCGCCGTTGTGATGGATATCACGCTGCCCAGTGCGGAGAACGAAGAAGCCGACAAGAAACTCGAGGCGGCCTTCCGCAAAATTTCCAACCTGGTGCTGCCCTGTGACATGATTCCGGGCGGCTGGCAGGAACCGCTCGAACGTTTTCGCAAGGCTACCGCCGCGGTCGGGCATGTTCACGCCGATCCCGATCGCCTCGATTCCGTCACGCGTCAGATTCCGCTCCAGAAAGTTTTTGACAAGCAACGCCGCTGGTCGCTCGCTTTCGAAGCCTTCCGCCTGAGCCTGGGCGGCGGCGACGTGATCGAATCTCCGCGTGAGTTGCAGGTGGGGGGGCGAACCATTCCGCTCGATGCCGACCCCACTCGTCCGCTACGCATTCGTTACCTGGCACCTGCCGCGGACGGCCGCTCTCAAATTCCGATCGTCACTTTTCAGGAACTGCACGAGCACCCGGACCTGGTCCAAAAGTTTGTGGGCAAAGTAGTGTTCGTCGGCATTACGTCGCAAAGCACAGCGCGCGACCGCCTGATGACACCGCTCTCCGCTGGATTGCCGATGGCGGGGGTAGAAATTCACGCGCAGGCCTTCGAGACGCTGGCTAACGGCGAGTTCCTGACCACAGCACCGGACTACCAGATGGTGCTGTTCTGCATTGCGCTGGTAGTGGCCGCCGGTGTGATCTTTAACTGGCTGTCCGGCTGGCTGGCCTATTCGCTGGGCGCGCTGCTGCTTGCGATTGCGCACATTCTGCCTTACTGGCTGTTCACGCACGACATCGTGTTTCCGTATTTCGCGCCGGCAGCCTCCGCCTGGCTCGCGGTCGCGGTCGCCGCGTCTTATCAACACTTCATTGTGCGCCGTCAGTTGGTCAGGGCCGAAATGGACAAGGCGCGTTACAAGCAGGCAATCCATTTCGTCACGCATGAAATGCGGACGCCGCTTACTGCCATTCAGGGTTCCAGCGAATTGATGACGCGCTATAACCTGAATGATGAAAAGCGCAAGCAGATCGCCAACATGATCAATTCGGAATCCAAGCGGCTCGCGCGCATGATTTCGAATTTTCTCGATGTCGAGCGGCTCAACGAAGGCCAGCTCGAACTTAAGAAGACCGATTTCGAATTGCGCGATCTGGTTAACACTTGCGTCGAGCGGGCCTTGCCACTGGCCGAGCGCAAGCAGATCCACATCGACCTGGAATCCATGGACGCCGTAATCTTATCCGGCGACCGCGAGTTGATGGAATATGCTTTCTACAATATTTTGACGAATGCAGTGAAATATTCGCCCCCGGAAACCGTCGTAACGTTGAGCGGACGCAACGAGTCCGGTCAACTGCGACTGGCCGTGCAGGACCAGGGCATCGGCATGGACGAAAAGGAACTGAAGAGCATTTTTCAGAAGTTTTATCGGACAAAGAAGGCTGAATCTTCAGGCGAGATGGGAACCGGAATCGGCCTGTCCATCGTCGAACAGATTGTGAACCTGCACAAAGGTCGCATAGAAGTGACCAGCGCTCCGGGCAAAGGGTCGTGTTTCACGCTTGTTTTGCCCACTGCCGTCCGCGCATAAAAGGTAAAATAAGAGTTTGCAAAAATTACTGGTAGTTGAAGACGACAACAGCGTCCGGAGTACCATCGTGGACTTCCTCGAACTCGAGGGGTACCAGGTGGACGCCGTTGCCTCTACGCGCGAGGCGATTCGCCGCCTCGGGCAGGAAAGCTATCCGATCGTCATTTCAGATATTTACCTGGACGAGCGCACCGGTCTGGATGTGCTCGACGCAGCCAAGCAGCAAAACCCCGATTGTGCCGTAATCCTGATGACCGCCCGCGGAACCATGGAAACTGTCATGGCGGCCACGCGCGGCGGGGCGTTTGATTACGTTGCCAAGCCCTTCGACTTCGACCGCATGCTGGATACAATCAAGCGCGCCGAAGCCTCGCTGGTAGCCGTGAAGATCGAAGACGACACCGATATCGACGACATGCCGGACAGCGAAATGATCGGCAGTTCGTCCAGCATGGTCAACATTTACAAGGTGATCTCGCGCGTCGCGCCCACCGATGCCACCGTATTGATCGAAGGTGAAACCGGGACCGGAAAAGAGATGGTGGCGCGCATGATTCATCGCAACAGCAAGCGCGCCGCACAATCCTTCGTTCCGGTGGATTGCGCGTCCATCGCGCCCGCGCTGATTGAAAGCGAACTGTTCGGCGCCATGCGCGGTGCATTCACGGGAGCTGATCGCGACCGCCTCGGGGTCATCGAAGCCGCGAACCACGGCACGGTCTTTCTGGATGAAATCGGCGACATCGAATTAAACTTCCAGGTGAAGCTGCTGCGTTTTTTGCAGGAGCGCGAAATTCGGCCGCTGGGCGCCTCGCGCCCGAAACAGGTGAACGTGCGCGTAATTGCCGCCACCAATCGCGACTTGCAGAAGATGGTGAACGAGAGCAAGTTCCGCGAAGATCTCTGGTTCCGTTTGAACGTCGTGCGAATCGTGCTGCCGCCGCTGTGTGAACGGCACGGCGATGTCGCACTGCTCGCGCACTTTTTCCTGCGCAAATACAATTCACGTTATGGCCAGGATGCGCGCATTAGCGAATCGGGCCTGAAAGCGCTCGAGCAGTACACCTGGCCCGGCAACGTGCGCCAGTTGCAGCACCTCTTGGAGCGGTTGACGATCCTTGCGCCGGGGGGCCGCATCGACGAGCACGCGGTTAAGAACGGAATCGAGGCAATGGAGCCTCGTGACCAACCCGGCGAATCGCTGGCCGACACCGAGATGGAACAGATCCGCCGAGTATTGGCCGCAACCGGCGGCAACAAGAGTCGCGCGTCGAAGATACTCGGCATCGAACGCAAAACGCTGTACCGCAAACTGGAGCGAATGGGACTCCAATAAGACACAATGAGCGAGCAAACTTTAACGGACGGAACGAAGGTGAAGGTTCGGCTGCCACGCCAGCGCGCCTGCAATGAGAAGGATGAGAAGGGCAAGATCTGCGCCGGACATCTGAAGCGCTGGTATTTTGCCGGCGACGAAGTCAAACAGCAACTCGGCAAGGACGCCGAACTCTACCGCTGCGAGAAGTGCAAAACTCTTTACCTGCCGAATCCGGACGAAACGCCGCGTACCGGGACCCTCAGCTTCTAAAGAAAGAACCGCATCGGACTTGGTGTTTTGAGGGAGATTATGAAGCCCTCGTCCGATGCGGTCCGCCCGCCTACGGGCTGGGATGCGGCGTCAACAGGTCAGGAACTCCCGAGTAGTCCCGCGTCCTGGTTCTAGTTCGAGAACGCCCAACTAGCCATTGATACCTGCAACCCTGGTGAGAATCCGAAATTCATTATAAAGACATAATCAATGTACAAGTGTCAAAAAAATCCCTCTGTTGCAACATCGCAACTGGGAGAATGAGCGGTAAAAAGTGTCCTTACACCGGCTCCCGCAAGCACGCTGCCTTTCAGCCCACTCGCTTCTCCCTCTTGCACGCTGCAGCAGAGGGTCAGGTTTAAAAGTTACTTCGCATCAATTCACCGTTAGATTAGCATTTGAAGCACCAACAATCCAAACTTCTTAAGTGGTTGATTCAATTATAAATTTCTATACCCCTATGATTTCGTTCGGGACTGCTTGATGCGTCCTGTGTGTCACTGTGACACAATCAGTTAAAATGCATGGTCTTCTGGTACTAGCCCTGTTACTGCCACTTGCAGGGTTTGGTCAGTTGCTCGACGAAGTCCGCATCGACAATGAGCATCCACGCCTCATTCTGCACCCTCGCCGGCTAAAGCTTCTAACGCGCGAAAAAGAGCGCCAATCCATGCGGTATCAGCAGTTTGAGCTGCTCATCAGCGGTGGGGCACGCATGCCGGAACCGGGCTTGGCTTACGCGCTTTACTATCGCGTGGCGCTGGACGAAAAAGCTGGAAAACGCGCGATAAATTGGGCGCTGCTGCCCGCCACGAACGATCTGCGGCAACTCGCGCTGGTTTTCGACTGGTGCCAACCGCTGCTTTCACCCGCTGAATCGACCGCGCTTATAGCCAAGTTGCGTCGTGGCATGGAGCAATCGGCCAAGGCCAGCGACATTCCGACCGTGCGGAACGGCGTGCTGGCCGCAATCGCGCTCGGGGGACATGTTCCCAAGGTCCCCGAAGCGCACCTTTCCATGGTCGTCAATAAATGGTGGGGCGAAAAAATCGGTCCTGGTTTGAAAAACGACACTGTTCACGTGGCACGGCAAGATATATTCGCCCTTTTTGAACTGCTGCACACTGTTCGCGACAACCTGAATGTCGATCTGCGCGAATCCGCTCCGCTGTATTTCAAGGAACTGCCTGCCTATCACCTGTTGAGCCACTACCCCGCCCCGTACCCAGCGGCTGAGAACGAGTACCGGCTACCCGTGTATAAGGCGACATCAGAACCCGACCTGAATCAGGCGGCGCTTTCCCGCGCAGCCGAACTCAGCATGGTCGCGTTCGACACAAACGCCCTGGAGACCCAGTTTCTGCAAGGCTGGCTGATTCGAGATCGGTTCCTGATGCGTGGCCCCTTCGGAATTACTTACGAATACATGTGGGCCAATCCTTATCAACCCGGGCTAAGCGTGTATCATATGCCGCTGTTTTTTCATGATTCGCAAGCCGGCCGGCTGCTGGTGCGCTCAAGTTGGGAAGAAGACGCGTTATGGTTCGGGCATTTGGATGGCTTAACGCAGTATTTTTCGGACGGAAAGGTACAGCCAGTGAACCCTCAGACCGCCACCAAGCCCCTGCAGCTGGCGGAGGTGACTATCTGGTTCCCCCGCCAGGCTAGCCGCACTGAGGTCACGCCTGAGACAGCCAAGGCACTTTTCGTCGTGGGGATGCAGCCGCATCAGACGTATGACGTGGAAGTCGATGACGAGGAGTTGCGTGAGGAGCGAAGCGACCCGGGCGGCATCCTCGCGCTCAGCTTTGCTCCAGGGACAAAAGCAGGCGTAAGGTGGAAAGCAGCGGCTGCGAGATCCGGTTTGAAACACGACTAAAGCTGGAAGTTGCAAAAATGCGGAAAAACCTATACCTTTTTCTACGGTGGAGCGGTTTTAAGACTAGGGTTAATGAGAAACTCTATCTAAGGCTTACGGTAATTGACCCAGTACTAATACCAAACTAGAATCAATTCGTGTGGTGGCTTGTTGACGTATGATGAACGCAATTCTCGCGCAAAATGACGAAGATCCCAATGTGGGAGCCAGACTGGAAAAGGCGAAGATCCGCATTGCAATCGCAGATGACCATCCGATCGTCCGGGATGGGATTCGAAAACTATTGAGCCTGGAAGACGATCTTGAAATCGTCGGCGAGGCGGGCGATGGGAGGGAGATTCTCCAGCTGATTCAGGAGCAGGATCCTGACATTCTGCTGCTCGATTTGCGCATGCCCAACATGGACGGACTTGCGGTTATGCAAACCCTGCAAAACGCGAATCTGCGCACCAAAGTCATCGTTTTGACGGCATCTGAGGACAAGAACGAGTTCGTGCAGGCCATGAAACTGGGCTGCTCTGGAATCGTGTTGAAGCAGACCTCCCCCGATTTGATCGTCAAAAGCATCCGCAAGGTCAATGCCGGAGAGATCTGGCTGGATTCGCACACCACGGCTGCCGTCATGCGCCAGTTCGCATCACCGGCAGACATGATAAGCGCCAGCAACAGCCCGGCAGGTGGCAAGACCCGCGAGCGCTCGCCATTGAGCCAGCGCGAGCGCGAGATCGTCGCACTGGTGGCGCAGGGCTACAAGAACAAGGAAATGGCCGAGAAGATGTTCATCAGCGAGCAGACGGTGAAAAACCATCTGCACAATATCTTCGATAAACTCGGCGTTTCAGACCGGCTGGAACTGGCGCTATACGCGATCCACAAGGGTCTGCACCTCGGCGGAGACCGCTAAAACATTGGGCAACTAGATCAGTTGGCGAAGTGCTTGCATTTCGCCTTCATTGGTTCTAGCATTTGAGTGGAAGGACGGTTCAAGATGAAACTGTCTTATATACTCGTTTTCGCATTACTACTCACGCTGTTGCCCGCCGTATTGCTTTCCCAAGCTGTTATGCCCCGCATGGTTTCCGTTGAGCCACTGGAAGGCAAAACGGGCGTCAACGTCGTCGTCACCGGCGAGAACCTGGATAAGGCAAACGTCTCCAAGGTTTACCTGACAGATGGCAAGAATGACCTCGAACTGAAGGTGCTCGAACAGACGGCCACCACGGTAAAGTTCAAGATTCCGGCAAGCTGCAAGCCAGGCCGATGGGCCATGATGATCCTTACCGGGGGAAAGGATCCCAAACTGATCGAGCAACCCGTAAAATTTACATCGATTCAGTAGCTACTGTTGTTGCTGCTGCTGTTGCTGTTGTTCCGTGTCGGTCGGTGCGCCTTGGGTCCATTCGTCCGGAATGATGCGCTCCTCGGGATCGGGGGGCGGCGGCGCTTCTGACGGTGAAACCAGCACGGACACGCTCAACTCGCTTTTCGCAGCTCCCTTGAAAACGCCACGAGTCGGCGGAACGTCGGCATAGTCGCGGCCGATTGCCGTGCGAATGTGCCGGTCGCCTGCTGTGATGTTGTTGGTGGGATCGAATCCGCACCAGCCCAGCACAGGCAAGAAAGCCTCCACCCAGGCATGCGTCGCGCCTTCGGGAGAATGGTCCCCCCGCGCGTGGAATAGATAACCGCTCACATAACGTGCCGGAATCTGAACTTTGCGCAACAGCGCAATCAGGATGTGAGCGAAATCCTGACAAACGCCCTGTTGCGTTTCCAGCGCGTGATCGATGGGCGAATCCACATTTGTAGTCTTCGGAGCGTAGCCAAAGCCGTGATAGATTGCTTGGTTCAATTCGCTGACGAGGCTGAGGGGATCAGTGCGACGCTCCACGCCCAGCTTTCCAGCCAGACGATCCAGCAGCATGGATGGTTTTGCGAACACACTCGGACGCAGTACTTCTTCAAAATCGCCGTTATTCGTGATCGCATCCAGATCGTCCCAGGCTGAAGCGTCGAGTACGTCCGGTAGCGGATTGGATGAGTGCATCTCGACCAGCGACTCCGCCAGGATCACCAGCTGTCTATGGCGCGCCGGCACGTCGAAGTGGCTCACAGAATTTCCGAGGAAATCGCGATAAGCGAAGATGCGGACGCGCGGATCCAGCGTCAGTTGAAAGGAAAGACAGCGCTGGTTCCCATCCGAGCGCGGCTGCATCCGCACCTCCATCAGGCTTTCTGTCACGCCAGCGTCATAGCGGAACCGCGTTAAATGTCGAACAGCGTAAAACATGCCTAGGCCTCGATTGCGCTTTCGATTGGATAGTCGATAAAAATCTGGTAGATCGCCGTGTCGATTTCCGCGCATTGTCGCAGAATTTCGTGCAGGTACCCAGTGAGTCCGAGTGCCATCACTTCGTCGATCTGAGTAAAACTGAGCGACGCACGCAGGCGGCCGGTGAGGCGCGTCAATCGATCCGCCGAGCGCACGGAGGAAGATTCGCTCATAGCCAAAAATGCCTCGTGCACACGATCCACGGCGAACCGCACGGAGTGCGGGAAGAATTCATTCAGCAGCAGAAATTCGGCTATGCGATCCGCGCGCAATTCCGCAGTGTAAACCTTGCAATACGCTTCAAACGCGGTGCAACTCTTGAGCAGTCCGAGCCATTCCAGGTGCTGCCCGAATTCGAACTTGGGGAACTCTGCAAAGTGCACTTTGAGCAGCAGCGTGATCACACGCGCGCGCTCCAGAAAACGCCCGGCCTGAATGAAGCTCCAGCCATCACCGTGGCTCATCGTGGAATCGGTGATGCCCTGAAACAGGTGCGCGCCTTCTTTCACGGAACGCAGGAATACGTCCGGCTGTGTTTCCCAGGACTCTTCCGTGCCGGATTGCTTGACCTCATGATAGAGGCGGTTCAATTGTTCCCACATTTCGGAACTGGTTTGTTCACGTACCTGGCGCGCGTTTTCGCGCGCGGCACTGACAGACGAAACAATCGAGAGGCGATTCCCGGCATCAAACGCGAGCGCATTCGTAACCGCGTAACCGTCGCCCGCTTCCATTTCGCCGGAGCCGAGGCTCTCCACCACCCGCGCCCAGCGCAGGTCCACCGATACGGCGGAGGCGTCGAGCATCAGGTTCAAATGCACGTCGATCAATCGCGCCGTGTGCTCAGCGCGTTCCAGGTAACGGCTCATCCAATAGAGGCTGTCTGCAACTCGGGATAGCATGGTTTCCTATTTCTGGAGTACCCAGGTGTCTTTGCTACCGCCACCCTGGGATGAGTTCACGACCAATGAACCGCGCCGTAAGGCGACGCGCGTCAAACCGCCTGGCACGATGGTAGCCTTTTCGCCATACAGAATGTACGGACGAAGGTCGACGTGGCGCGCCTGTACTTCTCCGTCCAGGAAGCACGGCGCCGTCGAGAGATTGATCGTCGGCTGCGCGATGTAGTTGCGCGGATCCGAAATGATCCGCTGGCGGAATTCGGCGCGCTGCTCAGCCGTGCTATGCGGACCAATTAACATGCCGTAGCCGCCCGACTCTCCAACAGCTTTCACGACAAGTTTGTCGAGGTTATCGAGAACGTGATTGCGCTGCGCCTTGTCCTCCAGCAGGTACGTTTCGACATTATCGAGCACCGGGTCTTCGCCCAGGTAGTATCGAATGATCTTGGGAACGTACGCATAGAGTGCTTTGTCGTCGGCGACGCCGGTACCCACCGCATTCGCCAGGTTCACGTTGCCGGAGCGGTACGCGTTGAATAGGCCGGCCACCCCCAGAGAGGAATCCGAACGGAAAGCCAGCGGATCGATAAAGTCGTCATCGACGCGACGGTAGATCACGTCAACGCGGCGCAACCCGGCGGTTGTGCGCATGTAAACGATGTTGTCGTGAGTGACCAGGTCGCGGCCTTCGACCAGCTCGATTCCCATTTGGCGCGCGAGGAAGGCGTGTTCGAAGTAGGCCGAGTTGAATACACCCGGGGTAAGCAAAACGATTCGCGGATCGTTGCGGCCCAGCGGCGCGAGTGCACGCAGAGTCGCAAGAAGCGCCTGGGCATAGTGATCAATGGGCATCACGCCGCACTTGCGGAACATGGTCGGAAAAACACGCTTCATTACCTCGCGGCTCGTGAGCATGTAAGAAACGCCGCTCGGCACGCGCAGGTTGTCTTCGAGCACAACGAAGCGTCCATCGGGCAGGCGGATCAGATCCGAGCCAACCACCGTTACATAGATGTTTTTCGGAACGCTAACCCCACGCATTTCGCGTCGAAAGTGCTTGCAGGAATAGACCATGTCCCGAGGTACAATACCATCGTTGAGAATGCGCCCTTCATGGTAAATGTCTTTCAGAAACAGGTTCAGCGCAGTGATGCGTTGCTTTAATCCTTTCTCGACCGTCGCCCACTCGGAGTTCGTGATGATGCGCGGCAAGAGGTCGTTCGGAAAAATGCGCTCAGTGCCCTCGTCGCGACCATAGACCGTGAACGTAATGCCCTGATGCAGGAACGAGAGATCCGCCGATTGCTTGCGGCGGCGCAGTTCCGAATCCGGGAGTTCCAGCAAATGCTGGTAGAGTGCCTCGTAATGCAAACGAGGTTCCCCGGCGCCGTCGAACATTTCGTCATAGGCCGAGCCTAGACCGTAGTTCCGGAACGGATGAGGATGCACCCTTTGTTGAATGGCACTCTGTCCTGACATAAATATTGCAATCAAAAGGAAAAGATAACTCTTCCACGGGGAGAGATTGAGTCAAAGTTAGCGTAGAGCGCGATGGAGTGTCAAACAGATTTCTTAATAGACCTTATAGTTTTTCGCCAGCTAACGCCGGGGTTGTGCATCCTGATGCAATAATGAGGCTTACTCGTTATGGGAACTCTGGTCTTGTTGGCGATACTGGCCGCTTCGACGAATAGCGGCGGGGTAGTAGTGAAACCGGTGGCGAATATGTTTTCAGCACCGAGCATCGATACGGACGTCGTATCGCAGGCAATTTATGCGGCAAATGTCGCGATTTTAGAGGAGAAAGGCGGCTGGCTGAAGATACGCACAGCGGACGATTACTCCGGCTGGGTGCAGGGTGAATCGCTGCGGCGACTGAAGGCTGACGAGAAGCCTTACGGATCCGCCGGACGTGTCGCCGAAGTGCAGGCGCTGTTCGCGCATCTGTATAGAGCGCCCAGTGTTACGAAGAATGCACCACTGCTGACGATCCCTTTCGAAACCCGGCTCGAAGTTGTGGCTGAACCGGACACGGATAATCGGCGCTGGCTACAGGTACGGTTGCCCGACGACCGCTCCGGCTGGGTGCAGCGCGGCGACATTGCCTTCACACCGGCGCTGCTCTCGATTCCCGAGATGGTCGAACTCTCTAAGCGCTTTATCGGCTTGCCCTATACCTGGGGCGGCACGTCCAGCTACGGCTATGACTGCTCCGGGTACGCGCAGATGCTCTGCCGGCGTCGTGGATTCAGCCTGCCGCGCGACGCGCAACCGCAGGCGCACTGGAGCGGCGTCAAGCCCATCGAAACAACCGAGTTGCAGGCGGGCGATCTGCTGTACTTCGGATCATCGCTACAGAAGATCACACATACCGGCGTGTTCATCGGCGACGGCCGATTTATACACGCAACTACCAATCAGAAACCGGTGATACAAATCAGCGTTCTGGCTGACGCGCACTGGACGAAATTACTTGTCGCATGCAGGAGAGTGAAATGAATCGACGTGATTGGCTTCGTACTGTCAGCGCCGCGGCCGCGTTGCCGCTTCCGGTTCCGGCGGCAACCAACCGTGTAGAAACAAAGTTGGAACGGCTGCAACTGCGGCACACCTGGACGACCGTGATGTCCTCGAGCGCGTATCGCGACACTCTGCATCTGGCCTTCACATCAGGCGGTGTCACCGGACACGGCGAAGGTGCGCCGATCGTGCGCTACAAGGAAAGTCCCGTAGAGGCGCAAAAAGCCGTTGAGGCAGTGAAGGACATGCTGGCGGCCGGCAATCCCTGGCAGTTCACGAAATTGCTGGACCAGGTTTTCAAGCGCATGGACGGGCAGTACGCCGCAAAAGCCGCAATCGATATTGCAGTGATGGATTGGGTGGGACAGAAACTCGGGATTCCGCTCTACCGCTATTTCGGGCTCGACCCCGCTGACGCGCCCATGACGACGTTTTCCATCGGAATCGACACGCCTGAAATCACACGCCAAAAGGTTCGCGAGGCCGAGCAGTACCCGATCCTGAAAATCAAGGTGGGACTCACATCCGACGAGGCGACGATCGAGGCGGTCCGCAGCGTCACGAAGAAGCCGTTGCGGGTTGATGCCAACGAAGGCTGGACCAATAAAGAAGAGGCTGTGCGCAAAATCAACTGGCTGGAAAAGCAGGGCGTCGAATTCGTCGAGCAGCCAATGCCTGTAGCCATGCTGGAAGAAACCCGCTGGGTGCGCAGCCGCGTACACATCCCGATCATCGCGGACGAGTCTTCATTGCGTTCCGTGGATGTACCCAAGCTGGTGAATTCGTTTGACGGTGTGAACATCAAGTTGGATAAGACCGGCGGGATACTCGAAGCTCATCGCATGATCATGATGGCGAAATCGCTTGGCATGAAGACGATGCTCGGGTGCATGATCTCGAGTTCTGTTTCGGTGACCGCCGCCGCACATTTGTCTCCGCTGGTTGATTACGCGGATCTCGATGGCAGCCTGTTGATTTCGAACGATCCATTCAGCGGTGTGACCGTGCAGAACGGAAAGCTGATGCTGCCAAACCGGCCGGGTCTGGGATTGCAGGCACGCCCGCGCGCTACGAAGTAAACCTCGTCCGGATAATTGGCGTCTACCTGGGCATGGAGAGAACAAGACGCTCAGCTCTGAAAATCGGCCTTGCCCTGCCTGAACGTCTGCTTGGCTTCGCTGAAGGCGACGTACCCGACGGCATGGTGAAAGTGCCCGCGGGTAACTTCGTGATGGGCGACCTGGAAAGCAAGCACAGCGTCTACCTGAACTCGTTCTACATCGGGAAGTTCCTGGTGACGAACGCGGAATACAAGCTATTTGTCGATGCTTCTGGCCGGACAACGCGTCCACGCTATTGGAAAGGCGGAACCTTCCCGGAAGGAAAGGCCAATACTTTTCGAGAGGAAACCCGGCGACCTGAAGCAGGTTACCATTCCGTGGGTTTCCGCACTGTTGCCTTGGCCGCGGACTGAGCGGCTACTGCACTTTCAGACCGAACTCGCGCAGGATAACTCCGTTTTCGTTACAGAGGCGAATCCAGTAACTCCCGGCCGACAGACCGCGTTCCAGCTTCGCACTCACGTGATCACCTTCGGTCGCGGCAGGCAGATCATTCGCCAGCTGACCCGAGCTTCGAACAACTTGCAGCCGGTAGGTCCGCGCCTGTTGCGCTCCCTGGGTATCGGCCTTGAACATGAGAGCACGCCCGGCGGGCGCACGAGACGACTCGCTGTCGCGCACAGCGCGCAGAGTAACAACGGTTTCGGGTAATGCCTGTCTGGGAATCACCACTGCTACAACAATTAAGGCGGCAAATGCGATGGCGGCCATCCAACCCCGCCCGTGGCTCCAGCGACTAGATTTCGCAGGTTGGTCCTGTTTTTCTTTCAAGGCCAGACGGAGCACATGAAGGAACTCGTCCCACTCCTCAACCTTATGCCGGCAAATACCACAGCAGAGGAGATGCTCCTCCGCATAGGCGAGTTGCTCCTCCGCGAGTTTGCCGCGTGAGAATTCCTCCGCCACTTCGTCCGACAGATGCTCTTCCGCCGTTCTGATTTCGTCCATACAACGCCCTCCCACTTCACCGTAATAACTCTGCCGCACAGAGCCAACGGATCTCCAATTACTGAATATTAGTGTCCTGAGCCGGCAACTTCTCTCACTAAAAATGACAAAGGTTTTTGCACCAGTTTTTTCTTGCCCAATTCACCAAAACGGAGTTTGGCCCGGGACTTCAGCAGGCGGAACTGAGTTTCTGAGAGATCCATGTCATCGCAGATTTCCTCCTGGCTCTGCTCGTGTAAATAAAAGCGCGTTAGAATTTCACGATCGCGTTTCGAAAGCCCATCTAGCGCCTGGTTCATTAGCTCCAATTTCTGATTGAAGAGCATGACTTCTTCGGGGTTTTGACGGCCGTCCGAGATGCGCATTGTGCTTTCCAGATCGACGCGATCCCTGCGCGTATGCACCGCCTTATCGATTTGGGCAGCTACCTGACGACGCACCACTGTGCGCACAAATCCCATCAGACGCTCCGGTTCACGAAGATCGCCGCGGCGAATCGCCTGGACGACAATCAGGAAGATATCGTGCACCTTGTCATCCAGGTCGTCAGCACCGATTTGCCTACAGAGATGGAAGCGAATACCTTTTGAAAAGGTCCGGTACAACTGCTCGAGTGCCAGTGATTCGCCGTCGCGTATCCGATCGACGAGTTGTGCCCAATCGCTCCACTCCGCGCGTTCCTGCGGCAAGGCTGCGGAGACGCCTGCCTCCAATGCGCTCTCCTCACGCGGGGTCAGCGCGCCAGGATCTTGTTCGGGAGAATCACTCCGGATCGTCTTCTTCATTCAGTTAGTCCCCTGGAAACAATGAAATAGGCTGCCCAATATCTCGGGTCGGCATGCCAGTCCGCGGATCCGAGCATTTCCAACTGGGCGGCGCGAAGCGCTCGGGCACTCTGCCGCGCACAGTCGCGCGCCGGCAGGTGTTCGTAAAACTTGCGAAACAGGTGGCCGTCATCGTCACTGACGCGCCACAAAGAAGCGGCGACTGATTGTGCGCCGGCTTGCAACCAGGCGCGCGTCAGGCCAACTACACCGGCAGCGGGAAGGACGCGTCCACGGCCCGAATTGCACCCGCTCAGCGCGACGATTCCGACACTAGACTGAAGCGTCCTTATATCGCCCGGCCCCATCAAATCCTGCGTGCCATCTGTCTTCAATCCGAGAGCAATCTGTGCTTCATCGCTTCCTGGCGGTTGAACAACATGGAGGGCAAGGTGCAGAACCTGAGGGCGCGACCGTAATGTCTGCAGCAAGTGCTGCCGGGTGACGTCGCCACCTAAAGTGATCCGCCTGGCGCCACGCCAATTACGTGCACACGCTTCAATTTCTGCCTGACTGCCAGTGAGGCGATTTAGTTCGAGCGTGTCGGGAGTGTCGGCGGAAGCGAAGAACATGCCGGACCAGCGCGTCTCGCGGCCCGCCCTCCTCTCATCGAAGCGGTCGTCCGCACGGTTGTAAACGGGATCGCCGAAGCCGGCGAAGACCGTGGACACGTGCGAGTGCCGGACCTGAGACAACGACGCGGCGGGCAGGACTTCAAGGCTATGTTTCTCGATTAAAAAAAGCGGCCGACCGTTGTCGCCCTGCGTTACGAGAGCCGAAAACGGGAGACCGAACAGCACGTCATCGAGTTCCAGTTTCCATTGGGATCGCTGTTGCACTTCGGAAGGTAGTTGCCCCAGCAGCATATTGTTCAAAGATTGTCCGAGCTTACGCGTCGTGGGGTTTCCGGAACGAAGGGCTTCCGAAAAGCGTTCGACCAGAGTCGAGATTTCCCGTTTCGGAGGAAGCCGCAACGCGCGAAAGCTTCGATTTGTAATCGCCCACAAATAGGAGCCGCGTTCACCAAGCGAGAAAGACAGCAGGGCCGCATCCGAACCGAGCCGGGACTGAATCCGCGGCAGAGATTGGCCGGGGTCCCGCACCAGGCTCGCCGAGCGGTGCAATCCAGTCTGCGCTTCCAGTTCCGTAAGGCGCAACTCCCAAGCCGCAGTCTGGCTTGCCGGGTAGCTATCAGGAACGCTCAGCGCGTTCCGCAGACGTGCCAGCACTGCACCGTACTCATCAGGTAGCCGCGAGGGCAAATCCGACAGGGACTCGCGCAACGATGCCGCACGGTTCTCTTCAGAAGCGATATAGCTCTCGCGCGCCAGGTCCATCCGGCCTGTCTGGAAGTGCAACAGGCTGGCGGTTTCGAAGTATGCCGAATAGATCTGGTGCAAGCCAACATCGGTGCTGATGCGAACGGCTTCGGCGGGCAGGACCTGCAAACGCCAGTTCCGCGCCCCGACGCGCGCCGCCCGGAAGTCCTCCAGAGCTTCCCAATGCTCGCCTTGAGCTCTGTGGGCCAGCCCCCGTTCATAGAGCATGCTCCACAGCGGCATAGGAGCCGCTGAACGACGGCTGGCACTGATTGCCATTGACAAGAGATGTTCAGCGCTCGCCGGGTCACCCTGCGCCCGACGCAGACGGCCCAGCTTGGCATATGAGATTGGGAGGTGCTTCGCAGTTCCGAAACGGCGAATGCGGTATGCCTCCGTTAATGCTTGATCGGCCTCGACAATCCGGCCGGATTGTCGCAACGATTCACCTAGTCCGTCCCACACCCTGGCCGTCAATGAAGTATCCTGCTGCTGGGAAGCGGCGTTGATGGCTTCGTAAAAAGACGGAAGCGCTTCGTGCATCCCGCCCCTGAGTGCCTGTGCTGAGGCTACCTGCACCAACAAACCCGCCCGCGTTCCGGCCGCGGTCCGCGAATCCAGTGTGCTCAGTGCCTGACGCGATTCCGTCTCCGCCAGGCCTAGCTCACCCATCTGCAGATAGAGAGAAGAAAGATTAGAGGCGATCATCGTCTGCATGTCGCGGTCGCCAGCTTTCAATGCAAGCGGACGGGCGCTCTGGTACTGCTGCATGGCTTTGCGGTAATGCAGCATCAAGTGATGGCAGCCGGCACTATTCTGAAGATTCCAGGCCGCCTCACACCAGTTTTGGGCGTTTAAGGCTTGCTGATAGCCTTGTTCATAAATCGTGGCCGCACGCTGAATGTTGCCTGTGCGGTATTCGCGATAAGCGTCCTTTCGGACGGAGGCGGTGGTGGTGGATGTAGGGCAGGGCGTTGTGCGCTGGCCATAAGGTGATTGGGCCTGCTTGCCTGACCGGCAAGCACCCAGGACTAAGAGGGCTAAACAAACCATTGCGGGTTTGATGGAGATGAATTGAGAAGGAATGAGGCGTACCCTTAGGGAGGACACCAGGACTGGCGTTCCTAGAAGTACTCCATACGGTAGTACTCCTAGGAATCATACCAGAAAACATTTAAATTAGATTCCGAATTCTCCGGAATTATTTAGAAACGGGTTCCTGTGAAAACCCGGATTTAGCTAAAAGCTACTGAGAACTACCACAGGTCGGGTTTAATGATCACAACCGGATCGTCGCCCATTTGCTTAGTAAAAGCGCCTCTGTCGTGCTCGGCGCGTTTCTGAATCCAAAGTAGCGCACAGGTTTGCGCAATCGGGTACGCAGCTTATAGAAGTAACTGAAAACAGGCGAAATATAGCTCATCAAATCGTGTCAATGAATTTTATTGCCTAGCGAATTAGTTGAATTATGTGCAATTGACGAGTCCAATCACGTGTATCGAGAGCGTCGATGCAGATCGCGTTGCCCGCCCGATTCCAGCGGGGATGAAGATCACAGCGCAGATCGCCGCCGAGAAATTGTTTGGATTTCATGGGAAACGAACCCAACTGTAGGCCTTGCCGGGTGGCGATGTTATAGGTCATGAGTGACTTGGAAGGTGGGTCAGAAACGTTGCGGTCCGTTACGATCCATTGTTCGTCGGGCGCGAAGCTACAGTGGCCGTCACCTTCCAGGAATCCGTCCCCAATGATTTTGTAGTCGCTTTCACCGTCGGTGAAGAGCATGTGGCGGTACACATCACCATCAGGCCGGAAGGTCGCCAGAATCTCGCGGTCGTTGCGCCACTCAAAGTGCGAGACGGATTTTCCAAATGGAATCACTTCGCGCAAGCCGGTTCCGTCCAGATTACAGGTAAACATCGCGGATTCGAGGCGTTTTTCCGGAGTCCAGCAACGCGCCAGAAAAAAGAAGCGTGTCGCGCTCTTGTTGAAAACTGTGTGGTTGAACCACATGTGGCGCTCTTTCAATTCCGGGTGACGCGGCACCAGACGTTCGTAAACCTCGGCAATTGACACCACGAGTTTGGCCTTTCCGGTGGTGAGGTCCATAACGTAGACGCCGTCGTTGGCCGGATGCGCCGTGTCGGGGTTCGGGTCCTGTGCACCGATGTAACCAACGACTGGCCGCAGGCGCGTCAGTCTGCCGTAAGTGAGGCAGAGCGCGTGACGTCCATTGCGGCTCACACCATTGATGGCACGGGGCAGCGTACGGCGCCCGCCTGTCTTCAGATGGTACGCGGCTGAGATAATCTGATCGCCGTCGCGCTCATTAAACAGGAATTCGGAATCAGGCTGCAGCGGGTTCCAATGCAGCATTGCACCTTGCTGAAAATTCCATGCACGGGTTTCAGTGAGTTTCCGAAAAGCACCGGTCGTGACGTCAACGAGTCCGATGCCCGCGGCTTCTTCCGGTTTCGGGAGGTGGTCCTGAAAATCACTCTCCAGACACACCATGTGTGTGCCGGCGCGGTTCCAGGGAGAGATTCCGTAGTAGCCGAAGAAGTGATGTTTGGGACCGGAAGTCAGCGTGCGAACGGTGAAGGACGCGGCAGCGTTTGCAAGTGGGACGGCGAGTGCGGATAAACAGAACTGGCGGCGGGTGGCAGCGTGGCGCATCCTTACAAGATACGCCACGCTGTGATTCAGTGCTTAGAAGCTCCAGCGCAGGCTGAGCAATCCATTGCGCGAATTGCCCGCCTGCGAAAAGACGTGCGTACTGGTGATCGCTCCGCCCTGTGCCGTATTGACTGTCATATTGGGCTGACCCAGATTCACGTGATTGAGTGCGTTCTGGAAGCTGGCCGCAACCTGCACGGTACCGAAACGCTCCAGCTTGATTGCGCGAGAGATTCCGAAGTTGGCGATCACGTAACCGGGGCCTTCAACGGAGTTGCGCGCGGCAGTTCCGAAGCGAGCGGAGTTGGCGGGGGGAACGGCGAAGCCAGTCCGGTCATACCAGGCTGTGGTGGTCTTGGGATATGCAATCTCACCAGCGGTGTCAGGGCGTCCGCCGACTACGTTCGAGTTCGACGGGTCAGAACCGGAGAACTGCGGATTCAGCCAGTGGCCGGTGCTCAGATTCACCAGCGCGCTGATTTGCCAATTGCGCGTTATGTAACCGCGGAACGGCAACTGATAGAGCGCCTGATTAATCCACATGTGACGCGGTACGGCGTACACATTGCCGCGGTCACGGCGGCGGTCATACGCGTTTTCAATCTGCGTACCAAGGTCGAGGTTGCCGGTGTCGTCAACTTCGCTCAGGTTCTTTGCCCAGGTCCAGGCGGAACTGAACGTCAGGCCTTTGGAGAAGCGCTTTTGCACTTGCGTCTGCAAACCGCTGTACGTGCTGTTTGCGCCATTCTCCGAGTAGCTGATGTTGCTGAACAGCGGATACGGCCTACGCGACTGCGCAAAGGCGGTCGTCGAAGGCAGCGGCTGATTCACGTTGCGCAGGTACGGCAACTGCGAACCGCGAGAACCAATGTAGCTGACACGCACGCCAATGCTCCTGGACAATTCGCGTTCCAGCGACAGGCTGTACTGCTGCACGTAACCATTGCGTAGATTCGGACTCACCGCTGTCAGCGTGAGTGTGCCCGGAGCGCCTGGGACGGTGAACGGATCCTGTGTGGTGAAAAGCGGCCTGCCGTTTACGATGCTGTTGGTGGAAGTGCTGGACAGCGAGTACGGACCCGCCGCCAACGCGCCTGTCACGGCGCCGGAGTAGTGGTTGTAATAGAAACCGTAGCCGCCACGCACAACTGTCTTCGCGCTCTTATCGAGTTGATAAGAGAATCCCGCACGCGGCGCGAAATTGTTCATGTCGTTCTTGCGCAGCGTCCAGTTCAAACCGACCTGATCCGCGGTCACTACGGGCAGGTTCGCCGGGAAGGCCGGGCTGAAGAGCCTACGGGCGTCGGCATTAGGCACCACGATGGCGCCCGACGCCAGATCAAAGGAGTAGATGTTGTTATCGCGCACAGATGGCGCAGCGTTGAATTCGTAACGCAGGCCGTAGCTAAGCGAAAGCCGCGGGGTCACCTTGAAATCATCCTGCGCGTAAAAGGAGATGTCGTCCCAGCGCGTGTACTGCGCGGGATATGGATCGACACGAGTCACGGAGGTGGGCAGGCCCATCAGGAAATCTGCGTAGGCAGTGCCGGTGTAACGCGTTGTGAAGCTGAAATTCCCAAATACGGCCGCCTCGACAGGCATGTAGCGGTTAAGCAGCCAGTGCACGAACTCCGCACCGAACTTCATAGAGTGCTTGCCACGATTCCACGACAGGTTGTTGGCAGCCTGCCAGTGCCCGTCGTTTACCGGGTTCAGCAAGCGCTGTGTCACCGTGCTCAGCCCAGCAATGGAAACGTTCGGAACGCCGTTGATACCAATGCGCGGCGGCAAACCCTGGATACCGATCTGGTCGAGCAGCGGCTGCCCCTTGACGTCAGCATCGGACTTCGAGGAGAGCATCACGAACCCGGCGCGGAACTCGTTATACAGGTTGGGGCGAATCGCGTACGTGTCGCCAATCGTGAAGAAATTGACGGTACGAATATTGGACGAAGTGCCAAGCGAACTGGGCGGCAGTTCGGTCGAACGCGTGCCCGGAATCGAGTAATCGTCAATCTTGGATTGATAGCGCCCGAAAATCGAATGTCCGCTGATGAAGTTGTGATCCACACGAACTTCGCCGATGCCGTGCGTTTCCGGTCCGTTGAATGAGGCTCGGTAGTTACCCGCAGCAAGCGACGGATCGCCAAAGTTCGGCAGCGGGTAGAAGAGTTCCTGCATCTTCAGTCCTTGCGGGCTTAGAAACTGAGGAGCAATCGTACTGCCCACAAACGGATTCTGTCCGGGGAACGGATTGGTCAGCGTCCTGCCGGTGAAGTCGCCTCTGCGCTGCGCCACGGTGGGGACGTTGCCCGTGAACAAATACGCGCGCGAACCCTGTGTGCCGTCAAAGGTGAGCTGGAAAAACGTTTTGTCCTTTTTGAGCGGACCGCCGAAGGTTGCGCCGTAGTTGTGAATGTTCTGCGAGGGCTTCGTGGTGCTGAACGTGTTTCGTGCATCAAACGCGCTGTTGCGCACATACCAGAACGCATCGCCGTGATACTGATTGGTTCCGCTGCGTGTGACAGTCGTGACCACACCCATACCGCCAAATTCTGCGCGGTTGGTCAGCACGTTCGCCGTGAACTCCTGCACCGCTTCCATCGAAGGTTGCGAGACCGGATCGGGGCTACCGAAATTTCCAAAGTTGGTTTCTATACCGTCAACCTTGGATTTCAAGGAGTTTCCGCCGCCGCCCGGGATTGTCCACGTGGCGCCTCCGCCAACCTGAACGAGTCCGGGAATCGTGAGCGGCGCCATGACGAACAGCAATCCGGAATCACCGGCATTGCCAAAAACGCTACGCAGATTGGTCGGAGTCTCCAGAATTTGTTTCGAGGTGAGTGAAGCACTGATCGATGGCGATTCGGTCTGAATGACTGTTGACGCGGTGTCGGTCACATTGACTTCAGTAGAGGTCGCGGCGACTTCGAACTTTAAATCCTGACGGACCGTGCGAAATGCATCAATCGGGAATGTGTTTGTCTCAACTGTACGGAAGCCCTTCGCTTCGGCCGCCAGCCTGTACTCGCCGGGAGGAAGGTTGGGAAGTGTATAAGCTCCGCTGTCATTAGTAGCGGTGGAGCGGACAACACCTGTCTGTTTGTTGGTGATCGTGACGTTGACCTTCGGCATTGCGGCGCCGGTGGCATCTGAAGCAAGACCTGTCACTGTGCCCAGAGGCGACTGGGCAAACACGAGGGACGCACACACGAAGAACGGGATGATTATGGCTTTACGCATTCGGTTCTATTTTGTCATATTTTCGCCCCCGATCATTTTTTCTTGGCGTTCGCTTTTTGCAGTTCGCCCCACGGCACGACGCCGCAGCGCTTCGCCCATGTTTCGTAGTCGGCGGAGAGTTGTGCCACCTTTTCGGGCATCTTGCTGGCGAGATCGTTCAATTCCGTCCTGTCCGCTTCCACATCGAAGAGTTCCCACTGATTCGGATAGCGTGAAACGAGTTTCCATTTGCCCTGCCTCGCGGCGCGGTTGCCCTCATGCTCCCAGTAGAGCTTGCGTTCGACTGGCGCTTTCCCCTGCAGTGTGGGGACGAGACTCTTGCCTTCCATCGGTTGAATGTCTTTGCCTTTGTGCGTTGCCGGATACTTGGCACCGGCCACATCAACGCAGGTTGCCATCACGTCGACCAGATGGCCGACCTGGTTTGTGAAGGAGTTGCGCTGTTTCACCAAAGACGGGCAGTGTGCGATGAACGGAGTTGCAATACCGCCTTCGTGCACCCAATGCTTATAAAGCCGGAAGGGCGTATTGCTGGCGTTAGCCCAAGGCAGTCCATAAGAGAGGAATGAATCCGCCGGACCGGGAGGGACGCCGGGCTTGCCGCGATCGACCTCTTCCGCGCATCCGCCGTTATCGGCCAGGAACATGATGAGCGTGTTGTCTTCCTCACCGCGCTCGCGAATCTTTTTCAGAATTTTGCCAATATTCTGATCCATGCGGTCGATCTGAGCGGCGTAAACAGCCATCGCCAGATCGCGCGCCTTCTTATCCGAGATCGTTTCCCATGCAGGCGCCTTGTCGTCGCGCGGTGTCAGCGGCCAACGCTTATCGACAACGCCCATGTCGATCATGCGTTGATGCCGTTGCTTACGCAGAACGTCCCAACCCTGCATGTACTTGCCTTCGTACTTCTTGATGTCTTGCGGGTGCGCATGTAGCGGCCAGTGCGGAGAAGTAAAGGCTGTGTAGAGGAAATACGGCTGGTCGCGCTTGGTCTGATCGATGAATTTGACGGCGTTGTCGGCGATGGCGTCGGTCATGTAGAAGCCCTCGGTTGGAGGCGTGTAGGGCTTGTCGTCCATCGCCATCTGACGTCCTTCATCGAGCCGCCAGTAATTACTGGCACCGCTGATCAGGCCGAAGTACTTGTCGAAACCGCGATCTGTGGGCCAGTGCGGACGATTCTCGCCGACGTGCCACTTGCCTGACATCAATGTCCGATAACCGGCCGGACGCAAGGCTTCCGCGATCGTCACACTGCGGTCGTTCAGGTAGCCCTGATACGCGGGAATCGGACGCTTGTTCACCATGTGTCCGATGCCGGCCTGGTGCGGATAGAGTCCGGTCATCAGGGATGAGCGGGTAGGGCAGCAGCGCGCCGTGTTGTAGAAATTCGTAAAACGCACGCCGCCTTTCGCCAGGCCATCCAGATTGGGCGTAGCGATTTCGGAACCGTAGCAGCCGATATCGGAATAGCCCATGTCGTCGGCCATGATCAGGACAATATTTGGGCGCTTGCCCGCAGCGCTGGAGGGCAAAGCAGCCGCAGCCGCGCTCATCGATGCGATCTGTAGAAAGTTGCGTCGGTTCATGGTTTGCTCATCGCGATGATACACCCTGCGCTAATTAAAAATCATCAACACAGTTGCGAAATTTCGCAACTGTATGATACAAGATCATAGGGCCTTAAACTCGTGGTCCTGTCATTTGGGAGGTCTCTTACATGAATTACTTTACTCGCGTATTTTCTCTGATCGCCCTGATCCTGCTGGCTCTGCCGGCGTTCGGCGCAGAGAACCCGTATGGCGTGGCTACGCCGGGTGGCGCGACTGCATCCCCGGCAGCAGAGCCGGCGGACTCGCTGAAGCAGGAACTGGAACAACTCAAGAAGGCCGTCGCCGCCCTCGAAGCACGGCTTGCCGCACAAGACAAGCAGACGGTTCCGGTCTCTGAACTCACCGGACAAGTCAAGGAAATCGACCAGCGCGTCTCGAAGACAGAGCGCGATCAATCGCTCGACCGGCTGAGATTCAGCGGCGACTATCGGTTTGAAGCTCATTCAATCAAGGGTGATGTGCCGCAACATTTCGACGGACTCGCGCTGCAAAACATGGTGATCAAGACGATGTTTGCAATGCCGATCCTGGGCCGCCCGCCGGCCAGCGTCGATGAAATCAACCGCACGGTCAACGCTAACAATGCCGCTTATCAGCAGTTTACAAACGGTCTGACCTTTGACAAATTGAAGCAGGCGATGGGCTCGTTTCCGCCCGCGCTGCAGCAGCAACTCTTTGGCATGCTGATGCCAGGAACACTTACCCCCGCATACAAAGCCGACATCGGCGCGCTCTTCACCAATCGCCTGAGGCTCAAGTTCGACGCCAAGGTTTCGGAAAACGTATCGTTCACCGGCAGACTGAGCATGTACAAAGTCTTCGGCGACTCGACAGGCGTGCAGGTTTTCAACGGCCAACCAAACACCTTGAACATTGACGGCACCACGGCGCGAGTTCCCAACTCGGATCAGTTGCGAGTCGATCGCGCTTACTTCACCTGGAGCGACATTGCAGGATCCAAGCTATATCTCTCCGTCGGACGGCGGCCGTCGAGCGAAGGTCCCCCGCTCAATTACCGTCAGGACGAACTACGCGCCGGCACGCCATCGGGCGCCCTGATCGATTATCAGTTTGACGGCGTCACCGTTGGCTATAAGCTGCATGAAAACATCGTCTGGCGGCTGTGCTGGGGCGTTGGCTATCAGGCCGGCTACGGCAACGGCGACCTGTTGAAAATGCCGCAGGACCGCCTGAAGGACACTCATTTCCTCGGCGCGAATCTCGATATGTGGAACACGGAAAAGACGCTGGTTCAGGCGACCTACGCTCACGCGTTCAACGTTGCCGATGGTTTCAACGGGCTGATGGTAATGCCCCGCGATCCGCTCACCGGCGAAACCGTAAACGCGCCGGTGGTGATGCGCTATTCGCCTTCAGCCAACCTAGGCGCAATCAATCTGTTCGGCGTAAACCTTACGCGCCATGCAAAGAGTTTCGACCTGTTCCTCAGCGGCAACCTGTCCGGGACTCAACCGAATGGCAAGACCACGCCGTTTGGCGGCATGCTCTCGGATCCTTTCGAGACTCCGGTTAACAGAACCGGATATATGCTCTACGCGGGAGCACGCTACAACTTCGCGAACGACGGGCGCACCAAGTTGGGCTTCGAGTTCAATCAGGGCAGCAAGTACTGGTTCAATTTCGCCCAGGCTGCAGATGACATCATCGCGCCGAAGAGCAGCACTCGCGGCAAGGTCTTCGAGACCTACCTGACTCACCGTATCAGCGACCACTTCATCGTGAAGGGCGACTTTATCAAGTACCTCTATAGCTACTCCGGGTCCGGTTGGCATGTCGGTGCACCGAAAGTGCTCGATACCACGCCAATTCTCGGATTCCCGACCTATAGCGGGGCGAGCATGTTTTCGCTCAGCCTGATGACGAGGTTCTAATAGATCCATTTCGAACGGAGCTCTTATGTTTAATGCATTTCGCACATCTCGATTCGCAATCACTACGCTCGCGGCGCTCACCGCCGCAGCCATACTGTCCACTTTTTGCGTAACTGCCGCGGAGCCGAAAGGCAACGAGGGCAAGGGCCGTTATTACTTCCGCCAGACCTGCAAGACCTGCCATACCAAAGGCGCAAAGGGAGGCGAGGTCACGCCGCTCACCAAAACCCAGGCACAGTGGCGCACCTACTTTGTCAAGGGCAAGCACTCAAACGGGATCGAACCCTTGACCAAGGTTGTAACGGCCGATCAACTTCGTGACGTTCAGACTTTCGTGGTTAACCATGCCGCGGACTCTCTACAACCGGAGACCTGCGGGAAGTGATCGCGTGGCGGCTCCGAAGTGCGGCAGCGCATTCCGGAGCCACTGAAACATTGAAATCTGGACTCATTCGCAGGAGAGAAAAAGTGTTTAATAAATCCGGGCCCCACGGATTCGTGCAGACGGGCAAGCGCGCAGGTACGCTGCTGGCGGTTCTGGCAATCGCGTTCATGGTCCGCAACGCACCGGGCCAGACGCCTACGGCACCCGCCGTTCGGCCAGCTTCATTCGCGGCAACCAGTTCCAAGCTGGCGCATCCCGCGATTGTACTGAAGGATGAACAGAGTCGGAATGTGCTGGAGACGGGAAAGCCGATCAGCACCCGGCAAAGCTGCGGAGGCAACTGTCACGACTACGACTTTATTGCGAACAGTTTCCACTTCCAGCAAGGCAAGAATGAAATGAACCGGGATTTGCTTAAATCCCATCGCGTGGCGACATTTAACTCGTCACCCGGCATGTTTGGAAAGTTCTCCATTATTCCAAACCGGCAACTTACTCACGCCGGCGTCACGGAATCCTCGGACGCGGATATGAGCCAGCCGGAATGGCTCACAAAGTGCGGCGGATGCCACACAGGCGGGGGCATCTCGGAGTTTGACCTCCAGGGTCGCCGGCTTTCCAGTCCAGAGGCGAAGGCCACGGGACCGCTGGATCCGAGTTACACGATTCGTGACCGGGATACGGGCCAAATCGTAAGCTGGGATTGGAAAAAAAGTGGTATCGCGGAAGCGGACTGTTTCCTCTGTCATTCACCCAAGGCTAGTCGGGGAGATCGGAAGAAACAGATGAGCACGGGAAACTTCGGCTGGGCGAACAATGCGACTCTCGCCCAAACGGGAATCGTCAAAGACCAAGGTTCCGGTAAATTCAGCTATAACCGTGCAGCCTTCAACGCTGACGGCACGGTGAAAGCTGAGGTCCTCAACCTGTCCGGCCCTGGCCTGGAAAACTGTGCGATGTGCCACGGCTTCACTGCCAAAAACACAAACGTTATCCAGCCCATACAGCATGCCGACATTATGCGCGGCACCGAAAAGGCGGGGTGGGTCTACAACGGAGCGAAAATCAGCGACACTGTGTCGCCAAAGATCGTGGGCAAGGAGAAGATGAATTATGCCTGGGACGCCCACGCAGCTAAAGAGATGATCTGCATCGACTGCCATTTCGCGCCGAATAATCCCGGCCGGATGATTCAAGACGACCCTAAGGCGAACCTGCGCTACAAGCCCTTTGGACAGGACTTCGCGGCTTATCTCAAACGCCCAGATCACAACTTCGCCAGAGGCAACATCCCACCCGAAACCGTCAATCTCAGTAAACACAACACCATGCGGGCTTGCGGAGACTGCCACGACGCCGAAAAAAGCCACGACTTTCTGCCCTACAAGGGCCGACACTTCAAGGCATTGGCCTGCCAGACGTGCCACATTCCGGCCGTCCACTTCTGGGCATACAGGAGCGACGATTGGGGTTTCGTGATGGACACCGGCGGCAGTCGCGTCACTATGCGCGGCATCGAGGGAAGCATCGTAAACCCGGATTCCGAAGTGACCGGCTACTTGCCTGCCTACATCGCTACTGCGGATAAGAAGAACAACCTGCAGATACGTCCCACAAACCTAATCACGGGCGTTTATTGGTTTGACAAGACCAAAGGCCGGCCGGTGTTTACCTGGCAGGTTCAAACGGCCTTCTTTGGCTCCCGAGAGAGTGATGGCGAGTTTAAGTATCGGCCTGACATCGTGAAAGCATTCGGCGATAAGGAAGGCTTTATTGACATCTCTCAAGCCGTCTATGACACGCCTGCCAAAATAGCCTTGGTTAAAGGGCTCCTGCAGAAATACGCCGGTGTCGCCGACCCCGAACTGCGAATTGAGGTGGTGCCCTGGGCCATGAGTCACGGCATCGTGGGGAAGGGGCAAGCTACCAAGGAGTGCACGGCTTGCCACGCGAAGAACAGCATCCTCCACCGCCCCTTGGATCTGAACAGTTTTCTTCCTAAGAACGTACCGGTGATTTTCGGCGGCAAGAATATCAGCGTCGTAAATTATGAGGGCAAGGAACCCACTTTCGACAATACGCTGTTACTGAGTTCGTTCTACATCATTGGCAACAGCAAGGTGCCTTGGGTCGAGTGGCTGGGTTGGGCCTCCGTTTTGGGCGCGTTCCTGTTTGTTCTGCTGCATGGCGCATTGCGCGTGGTGAAAGGTTGCTTATGAGCTCCCACTCAGAGTTGTATTCGCTTCATGAAAGGATCTGGCACTGGCTACAAGCATCGGCCATGATCTTTTTGATTCTTACCGGGATTGCAATCCACTATCCCGACCGCTTCGGAATTTTTGGCGCCATGACCAACGCAATTCACTGGCACTCGTGGCTGGGATTCGCATTGATTCTCAATGCTTTTCTCGGCCTCTTCTATCACCTGACCGCGGAAAAGTACCACCACTTCCTCCCCAAGGCTGACGACTTTACGGGGGCCGCCGTGCGGCAAGCGCGTTTTTATCTCCACGGCATCTTTAAGGGCGAGAGACATCCCCTTGAGACAGATCCCCGTCGGAAGCTGAATCCGCTGCAGAAGACCACTTACCTTATACTCCTGAATATCCTTCTGCCTTACCAGATTGTCACAGGCGTGCTGATGTGGGGAGTCAACCGCTGGCCGCAACTCTTCGAAAGAATAGGCGGACTTTGGGTTTTGGGCCCAGCCCATACACTCGGCGCCTACCTGTTCCTCGCCTTTCTGATCGGCCACATCTACCTGGCCACCACGGGACCCACACCCTTGAGCCTTCTGCGAGCCATGACAACTGGTCGCGAAAAGCCGGTTCAGAGCACCGGAGATTGAAGCACGCGTGATCGACAGAGTTCCGCATCTACCTGCGGCGGCGGACTTGCCGTCGCAGGTAAGAAGGTGCATTTAATAGAGGTAATGGCAAAACAAGTGAAGATCGCTGACGACGATCAGATTTACGAGATGCAGGTGAGGATCTGCAAGGCCTTCGCGAATGCCACGCGGCTTCGTATTCTCGACCTGCTCGCAAAAACTGAACATACAGTTTCGGAGCTTCAGTCTGAACTTGGAATCACGGCCGCTAACGTATCGCAACACCTTTCCATTCTGAAGGCGGCCGGCGTGGTGAGCACGCGCCGCGAAGGCAAACAGATTTATTGCTCGCTCACGCTCCCAGAAGTGAAACAGGCCTGCCAGTTGATCCGGAATGTGCTCCGCGCTCAAGTTCAAAACGGGCGCAAGCTCGTCATCTGAATGCCGTGAGACTTCCATTTCTCCTGCTGGCTGTGCTTGCTTGCGCCATGGCCCAGACGCGGCTCTCGGTACTTCCTAAAGATAACGGGCGCGCGCTTGTTAATCCAGGCATGGGTTGGGTCTTCCATCACTACGACAACAGCCTGCGCAAATACGGGACGAAGCTGGCATCTTCGGACACACTGGAAGATTACCCGGGCCTGAGCGTCGTATATCTGCGGCTGCCCTGGATGCACATCGAAGCTGTGGAGGGCCAATTCAACTGGGCCGTCGTGGATACCATCGCGCAGCGTTACATTGCGAAAGGCAAGCAGGTTGCACTGCGCTTTTCGTGCACGGAGTCCGCGGCAGATCAGGCTTATGCGACGCCGCAGTGGGTAGAAAAAGCCGGCGCAAAAGGCCACCACTTTCAGGCAGGAAAAGTTATTCCAGAAGGTGGGCAATGGGAACCGGATTACGATGATCCCATCTTCCTGGAAAAGCTCGATCATTTTCTGGCGGCTGCGGCAGCGCGCTACGACGGCGATCCGAACATCGCGTTCATCGACGTCGGCTCCTTCGGAATCTGGGGCGAGGGCCACACTTTCTGGAGCACTAAACTCCCGTACAGCATAGAAACCATCAAGCGCCACATCGATCTGCACAAGAAGCATTTCAAGCGCACGCTGCTGGTGGCTAACGACGACTGGGCCGGACGCGCAAACGGAGCCACAATCGACTACGCCCGCGAGCAGGGACTCACGCTGCGCGACGACAGCATCCTGGTGCAAGGCGGCGACAAAGCCTATTTCAACTCACATCTGGCCGAGGGTTTCTGGCAACGCATTCCCGTGATTCTGGAATCCGAACACTACGGCACATCCAAGAGCAAAGGCTTCTGGGGCGACGGCTTCAAGTACCTTGAGGCAATCGAGAAATATCACGCCAGTTACGCATCGGTGCATTGGTACGGCCGCGAATTTCTCGCTGAGAATCGCAGCCTTGTCGAACGCATCAATCAGCGCCTGGGTTATCGACTGCAACTGGTAGAGGCGGAGTTAGAGGCGGGCGAAAAACTAAACGTCAAATGGACCTGGTGGAACGTCGGCGTGGCTCCCGCGTTGCCCGGCTGCTTTGGCGCGGTCACTTTGAAAGATGAGAGCGGCGGCATTGCCGCGGTGTTCGTGAACGAGGGCCTGGATATGCGTTCGCTACCACCCGAAAGTGAAAAGCCGGCCACTCGCTCGCTTGCCTTCGCGTGGCCGCCAGTGCTCACTTCAGGCAAATACACCGTATACGTTTCGGTGGGTTCGCGCACCGGGACTCCGCGCATCGCATTGCCTTACGGCGCTGATGACGGACAACACCGCTATAAGATTGGCAGTATAGAGGTAAGAAAGTAGCATTTTCCAATCCACAAATGAGCCTGAAGCGCGAAAGTAATTCCAGTGCGGGATGAGCCTGAGAGTTCATACTCTGGCCTGGCCGTTTGCAGACTTTTCCTTTCTGTTGAATTTGTTCAGCGGGGAAGTGGGGTGCGGGGCGAAGGGGCGGCGTTTGAGCCCCTTCGCCCCGCCCAGCAATGTAGTGATCTGCGGGTTGACGCTGCCTGCTCTCGTGCAACGCGCCTGGGTGAGCAAGTCGAGTTTCGCCTTCTGCATGCGCGCTGCTGCTTCGGTGTCGCTGGCTTGGCTGGCCAACTTGTCGAGCGAGCGCGCCGTGACGCTTTTCTTGAGATAGGTTTTCCATTTCGTCAAGGAGCTGAGTTTCTCGTACGGCGTGCGATAGTCCTTGACCTGGTAGCGCCGCCGGCGCTTGCCGCGCTCGTTGACTTCGAGCGTGGCGAAACCGCAGGGGCGATGAAAGTTCAGATACGGGTTCAGGTGCTCGCAGTAGAATCGGTGAATTTGCTGGGCCCACTCGCTACCAATCAGACCGTAGCCCATGTGCTTGCGGACCACAGCGCCGTTCTTGCCTTCCACCAGCGCGTTATCGGTGGAGCGGCACGGCCGTGATTTGGTGAACTCCGCAAGTAACTTGTTCAGCATCTCTGCGACGCGGTGGTTGATGTACTCCGAGCCGTTGTCGCAATGGAAGCCCAGGATCACGAAAGGGTATTGCGCCAGGATCTCCTCGAGGACCGGTATCAGGTAATTTTCGCTGATCGCCTGGCAGCAGCCCAGCACTTCCCACTGCGTCACCGTGTCCACGCTATTGATGTGATAGGGGCCCGCCTTGCCGTCCTGCTGTCCTTGATGCACCGTGTCCACGCGCAGGTAGCCCGGCTTGCCCTGCGGATCGGGCTTGCGCCGTTCAGCGATCGAGACGGCGTGGCCGCGTGTGCCTTCGACTCGCACCCGGCGCCGACGATAGCTCAGCGAACGGCGCAAATTGTACAAGTGCGAAACCGACAGCCCCGCCAGTCTTTCGAACTCCGGCTTGTGTACACGCTATATTCGCGTTGCAGGATTCGGCGGATAGCCGGGCCGCTCAAATCTTCGTGCGCTGCATCGACCTGCGCCAATAGTGCGATGTCGCTGGCTCGATAGCGTCGCGGGAAACTGGGACGATGTGGCGGCAAGGGCCGCACTTGGCGGGTCTCGTTCCACCTTGCGATCAGGCGTGTCGTCTGGGCCCGACTCAAGCCCGTCAGCTTGATCAGATAGGCTCGGATCACGCCGCGTTCGCGCTTGCCAAGCTGACTGTAATGCTGATGCTGCAGCACGCGTTCCAGGAAGCCGTAAACGGCGGCTTTGCCCTCCAGTTTGAACTCGATTTGACGGCTGCCCTGTAGAAATTCGCGCATCTGGTCAATGCTCAATCGGTCGGCCTCAAGCACCTGAAATGTCATTCACCTGCAAGATCGGCCCATTTGCCGTTTCAGGCTCATCCCGCATTGGAAACACACCCCGCCTTCAGGCTCATTACGCATTGGATAACTCTGACTCGGTCACTTCTTGTTGAAGATATGGTAAGTTAGGCTTTTCGTATCAGAATGTCGCTACAGATATTCCTTCTCGGCAAGATCCTCGGTATTGAGGAATTTCTGTTCTCGGCCACGGCAGCCAGGACGGAAGATGAGCGCGCCCTCGTCGGTAGGTCTCATTGGCTGACGCTGCTCAGCGAAGTTCTGCCTCGCGCCCTGCTGGCCGAATTGGGCCTTGCGAAGGTGCTGCTCGGTTCGAGCGGTGGCGGACAGTTCCTGGTAGTGCTGCCCGACGAAATCCGTGAGACGGCCGATCAGTTCCTGCGCAACGCCGCACAGGAAATCGAGCGGTTGAGCCAGGGCGAAGTGAAGCTCGTCTGGGCTTCCACGGAAAACCTGGGCGACTGGACCGTCGTGCGCCGCCGGTTGAACGATGAACTGCAGCGACAGCGCGAAGCTCCCGCATCCGGCGCGGATCCCTGCATATTTGAACCTTTTCTGCCGACTGCTGCGCCCGAAGACGCCGACCCTTATTTTGTTGACGAACTGGTCGTCCGGTTGCGGGAGAACAGCACAGTAGGCTGGTCGCCCGAGACGCCCGGTCGTGTAATCGTAGGCGGCGGCAAGCACACCTGGAATTTGGGTTCAGGCCTGGAAGCGATTCCTTTCGCAGGTCACGCCGCACCGGATGAGGACGGCACAGCTCCGGCGAATCGTCATGTGATGGCGTCACGCGGAGAGGGACGTGCGCAATGGGGCGTATTACGCGGCGATGTGGACAACTTTGGTGTCCGCTTGCGGCGTGCGCAATCGATTGAAGAACACGTGCAACTGTCCGTAATCTACAAACAGTTTTTTGCTGGAGAACTCGAAGTGGCATGTTCGATGCCGGAGTTCTGGCGCAAGGTCACGGTACTCTATTCGGGTGGCGACGATTTCGCTGTGTATGGAGCCTGGGACGCCCTGTTAATCCTGGGCGCGGGCATTCAACGTATGTTCCAGCGGCTCTCTGAAGAGAATCTTAAGGATTTTCCGGGGCCCGAGGGCAAGACGATCTCGATGGCGCTCGCACTCTCGCCCGAAATGGACACGCCGCTCGCAACGGTCTATCAGGAAGCCGGGCGAAAGCTGGAGATAGCAAAAGCAAACGAAAAAGACAGCTTCTATGTGCTGGGGCGGACGCTGCAATGGCGTCAGCTGGCCTACACCTCGGAGTTGAAAGACAATCTCTCGCGAATGGTCCGAGAGTTTGGCTGCTCTCCGCAGTTTTTGAATGAGCTGGCGACGTTTTATAAAGAGACGCCGCGCTCCAAAGAAGTGTCAGTGGAAAAGCCGTGGCGGCTGCACCGCCGGTTAAACCGGGTGCTCGGGCTGTCACGGGACAAAGAATTTCAGAAGCTCCGGACCCACGTTTTCCAGGAATTGGTGGGCAAGAGCGGCGGTCAACGGAAGCTGAGAGCCACCGGGCGCGTTGCGCTGGAGTGGGCGAAGCTGGCGATAGGGGTTTAACTCATGGCAGAACCACAAAAGGACCCGAGACAGAACCGGGAAAGCCGTCCTCCGCGTGAAGGACAGGGACAAGGGCGTGGCCCCAGAGAAGGCGGACGAGATCGGGAAGGCGACCGTGGTCGCAGCGATCGCGGTGGCTTTCGTCCGGAGGGCCCACCTGAAATCGATCTGGAAAAGCTCGTCGCCGACAGCCTTTATCTCGACAATCAGGCGCACGGCGTAGTCAGCCGCATGCGCGACATGGATTCCGGCACGAAGAGCCAGTTGCGGCGCTTTTATAATGCGGTGCGCCGCGCCTGTCGCGCACCCGAGAACGAGCGCCAGCACGAATTCGTCATGCTGCGCGCGCGCTTGGCTTACACCATTGCGCGCCATCAGTTACGCAGCCTGGACATACTGGAGAAATTGCTGTTGCAGGTCACGCGCAAGAACGATCCGCGCGGCTATGAACGCTTTCGGGATCTTTTCGAAGCAATCGTGGCGTACAACGAATAGCATCGGGCAACCATCGAGGAAAGCATGGATATCAAATTCATCGGCAAGTTGATTCTGGAAGGCGAGCTCCTCTGCGAGACAGGCCTGCACATTGGCGCGGGTAAGGGCTCGCTCGAAATCGGCGGCGCGGATAACCCCGTCGTGAAGGACGCCTTCGGCCGGCCTTACATTCCCGGAAGCTCGCTGAGAGGCAAGATCCGCTCCCTGCTGGAGCAGGCCAGCGGCATGGCCGTACCGTCGGAACTCGTTTATCTTTCCAAACGCAAGGGCCAGGAAGTTCGCATTCACCAGAGCGATCGCGCAGACGATTTTATCTGCCTGATGTTCGGCCGGAATCCGGGACGCATGGAAAAGGTTTCGGGCGAAACGCTGGAATCGAGCAAGGCCAGTCCTGCGCGGCTGACGGTTTACGACGCGCCACTCGACCTGGAGAGCATCACGCCGCAAATGCGCGAACATCTCGACGACGAGTTGACCGAAGTGAAGAACGAGAACGCCGTCGACAGAATTACGTCACAGGCCAATCCGCGCACACTTGAAAGAGTACCAGCCGGCGCCCGCTTCCGCGTGCGTGCTGTGCTGGATGTGCTCGGCGAGGACGAACGCGGTTTGCTGGCGCGCCTGACAGAAGGCATGCGGCTTCTGGAAGACGACGCACTCGGCGGCGGCGGTTCGCGCGGCAGCGGCAGAGTGAGCTTCTCCGGTCTGCGACTGGTCTGGCGCAGCAAGGCTTTCTATGCGTCCGGAGCCGCGGAAACCGAACTGGTTGCCGGCGCCGATCTTGCCCAATTGCAGCAGCTCGCGAATGAAGAAGGTTTTGCGGAACGGCTGAACTAGGCAGTCATGCATCCTGCACTCCTCGTCCGTTTTCGACCTACGGGGCCGTGGCGGTTCGGTCCGGATAGCGGCGCTCGCGACCGCGTGGATTCGGTCTGCCATAGTGACACCGTCTACTCCGCTGTCAGCGGAATGATGCTGCGTCTCGGCTTGTTGGAAGAGTGGTTCGCGGCGACAACACCGAACTCCTCAATCCGGTTCAGTTCACTGTTTCCCTTTCACGGCGAAACCCTGTTCCTGCCGCCCCCGCGCAATCTCTGGCCTCCGCAAACGTCATCGCGTGTGCGTTGGGACGGCGCGCAGTTTGTACCTGTCAGCGTTGTCGAGACCCTGCTTGCGGGAACTCCGCTTGATGAAGACCGCTGGATGGTGGATGGACCGAGTAGCTGCCTGGTGCCGACCGGCGGAAAATTTCGTGGCGGCGGTCCGTGGCGCGTTGGAATGCGCTCGGCCGCAGCGGTTGATCGTGAAGAAGGTGCTGCCGTCGAACCTCACCTGACGGCCTGCATCGAATTTTCCGAGGAAGCCGGCATGTGGGGGCTGGTGGGTTTCGACAGCGAAGAAGTACGCGATCAGTGGGGGCACAAGCTCCGCTCCGCGCTTCGGCTATTGGCGGATACGGGTATTGGCGGCGAGCGCTCACGTGGTTGGGGACGCTCGTCCATGCCGAGCATTCGCGAAGGTAAACTTACTGATCTGCTATTCCGTCCGCGCCGCGACAAGAAAAATGGTGCGGAGAACGAAGCCGAGCCCGAACCCGTAAATGCGCATTGGCTGCTCTCGCTGTTCAGCCCGGCAGCTGACGATTCGGTAGACTGGAAGGCAGGCTGCTACCAACTGGTGAATCGAACAGGACGTATCGACAGTCCGGAGCGCACGGGCGATCTGAAACAGACGCAACGCATGATTTGCGAAGGTTCAGTGCTGGTTTCACCGACGCCATTGCGCGGAACCGTACGTGATGTTGCGCCTGAAGGATTTCCTCACCCCGTTTACCGCTCGGGTTGTGCGCTTAGCATCCCGATTCGTTGGGGTAAAGTAACGGTTGTGGAACGCCCGCTACCGCCTATCGTGGAGCCTGTACCGCCTGCAGAACCTGAGCCTGAGCCGATAGTCGAGGAGATGCAATCCCCCGCCCCGATTGAAGAACCGCCGGCCGAACCCGGCGAGGAACCTGGGGAGCCTGTGGAGCCACTCGAGGATCCAATTGATTTGCCGGGTGATCCGGGTGAACCGCTGGAGTTCCCTGAAGATCCGGACGAAGAACCCGCCGAACCAATAGAACCGCCCCATGCTCCGATCGAGGAGCCAGAGGAGCCGGGCCGATGAAATACCGCCTGACGTGCCTCACGCCCGTACTGGTGGGTGATGGACAGAGGCTAGCGCCGATTGACTACATGATCTGGAAAGATCAGGTCAATATTCTAAACCAGACCCGGATTTTCAAGCTGTTGGCAAAGGGACCGCGCCTCGACAGTTATCTCACCCAGCTCAAACGGGCCGAGAAGCTTGATTTTGCCTCGTGGGGTGGGTTCGCGCAGAACTTCGCCGGACGGCGCATTCCGTTCGAGCACCAGACCAGCACCAAAATCTGGGAACGCGCCCAGGTTGAGAATCTCTTCATCCCGACATTTGCCGCGGGATTGGACGGGCCCTACATTCCGGGCTCGGCATTCAAGGGCGCGATGCGCACCGGGCTGGTTTTCAGCCGCTGGAACGCGGGCGTCATGAAGGAACTCGCGGAGCGCATGCAGGGTGATCATCCACTGCGCAAACCTGGTGAAGCCGTCGAAGAACACCTGCTCGGAGCTCCCGGCGTGAACCGCATGAAGAGCGTGTCGGCCGGCGACTCGGAACCGGTGCCGGTTTCGACGATGAAGATTTATCTGACGCGCGTTTCGACGCTTCAGTCCCGCGCGGGAAAGCTTTCGCTTGGTTGGAAGCAATCTCCACGGGGCACCGTCGATGGCGGCCGGGCCGATGATTCCACGCCTACGTTTGCTGAGATGGCCGCACCGGGCACCGTATTTGAAGGTGGTTGGAGCCAGAAGGCTTTCTTCAATACGCCCGAAGTGACCCGCGCGCTGCGCTGGCGTGAAGCGGCCAGCACGAACTCTCTGGCAAAAGCCGCAAACGCCTACGCCGAAGCATTGCTCGGCCATGAGTTGCACTACGCCGAAGTGGCCGGACTTGATCGCGTCAAGGCTAGCCTGGAAGAGTTACGCGAGCGCCTCAACAGCATCAGGGAAAACCCACGGGCCTGCCTCATCTCAATAGGTTGGGGTGGCGGCTTATTGGCGAAATCGGCATTTCTCGATACGAACGAGGACGCTTACCGCGACATGATGCGGCGCAATCCTTTGTACTCCCGGGCCATTCAAACCGGGCTGCCCTTCCCCAAAACGCGGCGGATTATCTTCGCCGGAAACGAACCGGCAATGCTGCCGGGTTGGAGTCTGGTTGAGTTTGAAGACTAGGGATCTCCCCGGGTGAGCATGGTAGTATAAGGAACCGGGGACGCAGTCGAATCCACCTTCAATCGCATATATATGTACAACGCTTTCTTTGGCTTTAAGGACAATCCATTCAGCCTCAGTCCGGATCCGCACTTTTTATACCGGAGTCCGCAGCATGAAGAGGCGCTGGCGAACCTGATTTACGGGGTTCAAAGTCGTAAGGGCTACATCGTATTGACGGGAGAAGTGGGTACAGGCAAGACCACTATGCTGGAATGCCTGCGCGATTATCTGGAAGGCCAGATGGTCGAGTTTGCGTTTATTTTCAATTCGCGCATCAATTCAGATCAGTTTTTCGAAATGATCGCCTATGATCTGGATTTGCGCTGCAGCCGTACTTCCAAGACTGAAGTGCTTTTCGCGCTGAATCATCTTCTGATCCAGCAAGCCAACCAGGGTAGAACTACGGTTCTCATTGTCAACGAGGCGCACAATCTCGATTGGGAAGTTCTGGAAGAAATTCGCCTTCTGGGCAACCTGGAAAACCCGCGCACCGGAAAGCTTATTCAGACCGTTCTGGCGGGTCAACCCGAGTTGGAACGCAAACTGGACGCTCCGAATCTGCGTCAACTCAAGCAAAGAATCGTGTTGCGCTGCTCCCTGAACCCCTTCCGCGAGCTGGAGACCAGGGGTTACATAGAACTGCGTCTGGCCAAAGCCGGAATGGTGGAACAGACTGTGTTTCCACCGGCAATGCTTGCAGAGATTCACCTTCGCTCGCAAGGGATTCCCCGCGTCATCAATACTCTTTGTGATAATCTGCTGTTGACCTGCTTTGCAATGGAGACGCACGTGGCTGCCATCGAAATGCTCGATGAAATCTGCAATGATATTAGGCTGGAATGGCCGGGCAAAAGGCCACGCGCGGTGGCAAATTCGTTCAATGGCGACTCGCTGGAAATACCCCAAGTGCATAGGAGGGAGTAGGTTAGAAGACTTAACCTAATTCCATCCGCTCAGTTGTTTCTTATTTTCTTCGCCCCTCAAATCTCTCCTCAGAATTTTCCTACCACCTAAGGTGTTCACCTGATTCTATACTAGGTCGAACACCCTAGATAGGGATAAATGTCTTTGCTTGAAACTAGGGCAAAAGACACAGGAAAAGGAAGATAAAGACCTCATGAGCCGACTGAAAGGCCGTTTGGTATTGTATGTTACACTCTCTGTTACGCTTGCAGCAGTAAGCGTATTACAGATTTCCGCACCCGCAAGTGGCGCGGTGCTCGGTAAAGCGAATGTTGAGCTTCGCCACAGTCCGCTGCCCGCTCCGAATCCCGGTGATGACACCATTAGTGTGGCCCACAGTCCGCTGCCAGCGCCCAACCCCGGCGATGACACGAACACCGTCGCGCACAGCCCACTGCCTGCTCCGAATCCTGGCGATGACACCGTCGCGCACAGCCCGCTGCCTGCCCCAAATCCTGGCGATGACACTGTCACTGTCGCGCACAGCCCGCTGCCTGCCCCGAACCCAGGCGATGACACGGTGGCGATCGCCTAAGAACGATTATTTCTTAGTTGTAGGCAATCTTTTTAGTAAAATGTCTCAACCTCTCACAATGCGGGAGGTTGAGATTTTTTTATGAACTATTTCTGGTACAGCACATTAGTTCTAGGCGTTGTTCTTCAGTTGCTCGTGATCGCAGCGCTCACTCGTGGCGCTTTTCGACGCTTCCCAGTCCTGGCAGTTTACGCCGTAGTCTCGTTCTTACTCACGATATTAGAGGCCTCGGTCTTTTTCAAGCTGTTCTACCTGGAAAGCCACGGACCTCACACAAATGTATTGGATCAACGAAATCGTGATCCAAATCCTGGTTTTCACTCTCGTAATCTCCCTCACATCGAGCGCGCTCAAGAATTCAACAGGCAACAAGAGCGTTGGCGTCTCCCTCTATGTCGCTGCAATCATCGTGATGGCGCTCTCGATCTTGATGGCTTACAGTACAAAGTCTGTTCTATCGGCCTGGATGACTGAGGCCAGTAGAAATCTCAGCTTCGCGTCTGCCATCCTGAACCTGTTGCTGTGGTCAGTGCTCTTGAGCCAAAGGAACAAAGACTCGCAATTGCTGTTACTCAGCGGCGGCTTTGGAATCCAGACCACGGGAAAAGCCATGGGTCATTCGATCCGCAGGCTCGGTTTTTGGGACGGTGGTAACGTGTTTATGGTTCTCACCTACATCTTCAGTCTGGCGATCATATGGTACGCCCTCCGCAAAAAAGCTGTGGCACTTGCCGGAGAAGCCGTACCAGTCGAAGCAGAGACAAGCGACCTACTTAAAGTAACTTTTGACCAGACACCGCAGCGGGAGTAAGACTGAATTGGGGTTCTGTATGCAGTTTGCCACCCCCTCACCCCGGCGGCGAAGGAAGGACACGCAATGTCAATCAATAATGAAGTCAATCGAAGAGCATTTCTAAAAAACACAGGCGCAATCGGCGCCACGTTCGGCCTCGCGGGTTCCGCCTTGGCGGGCAAACCTGCCAGGATGGCTTCGGGCCGGGTAATCGGCGCGAATGACCGCATCAACGTCGGCGTAATCGGCGTCGGCGGACGCGGAACATACGTCGCAAACGCGTTTGCCAAGGTTGGCGCTGGAGAGTCGAATGCGAAAGTCGTCGCGGTGTGCGACGTCTATCAGAAACGCGTCACCAAGAACAAAGAAGCCCACAAGTGCGATGGCTATCTCGATTACCACGAGATTCTGAATCGCAAAGATATCGATGCCGTGATCGTGGCAACGCCGGATCACTGGCACGCAAAGATCGCACTCGCTGCGATGGACTCCGGCAAGGACGTCTATTGCGAGAAGCCGATGTGCCACACGATCGAGGAAATCAAGCACCTGATCGACACCGTAAAGGAAACCAAGCGGGTGTTCCAGGTCGGCTCCCAGACCACGTCAGGCGATCAGTGGCATAAGGCGAAAAAGGCCATCGCCGATGGCATGCTCGGCAAGATGATCATGAGCCAGGGTTCCTACCACCGCAATTCGACCGAAGGCGAATGGAACTGGCCCATCGACAAGGCAGCCGGTCCGAACGCAAAGGGCGAAGATTACATCGATTGGAAGATGTGGCTCGGCTCCGCGCCGAAGCGCAATTTCGACGCCGACCGTTTCTTCCGCTTCCGCAAGTATTGGGACTACTCCGGCGGTATCGCGACCGACTTGTTTTTCCACGTAGCAGCGCCCATGAATATTTGCTGGGGCACGCCGAAATTCCCGCATAAGGTCATGGCCGGCGGCGGAATCGTGGTCTTCAAGGACGAGCGCGAAGTGCCAGACACGTTCCACCTGATCGCCGAGTACAAGGACAACAGTTCCGTTGTGCTCAGCTCTTCAATGGCGAACTCCGAGCATGTGCCGGGTCTCATCCGCGGACATGACGCCTCGTTGGTCATGGTAGAGCATGGCCGCTTCGAAGGCTTCGCTCCGTTTATCACGGTGAAGCCCGAAAAGAGAGTGCTCAGCGCGAACTACAAAGCGAAGTGGGGCGACGAGCCTATCAAGATCAAGGTCGAAGAATTCGATCCGATGGCGAAACACGTCAGCAACTTCCTGAGTTGCATGCGTACGCGCCAGAAACCGACACTCGATGTCGAGACGGCCGCCCGCGCGCAGGTCATGATCACGATGGCCGTGATGAGCTATCGTTCCGGCAAGGTACTGTATTTCGACGAAGCGAAGTTCAAGGTCGTCGATAAAGCCCCGAAGGTGTAGGCTCTACAAATAACAAGGGCGCGGATGCTGGCAACAGCATTCGCGCCCTTTTGCTTTTCTACTGACCCTAACTTACGATTTGCGCAGCCCGATGCCGAGGTCGCGCAACAGGCGATCCGGGACCGGTGACGGAGCGTCGCACATCAAGTCCGTGCCTCGCGCTGTTTTCGGGAACGGGATTACGTCGCGAATCGACGTCTCGCCGCTAAGAATCATCACCAGGCGATCCAGACCCAGCGCAACGCCGCCATGTGGCGGAGCGCCATATTCCAACGCTTCCAGCAGGAAGCCGAAGCGCGAACGCGATTCCTCTTCGGACATGCCCAGCGCGGAGAATACCCGGGTCTGCACGTCTCGACGATGAATACGGATCGAGCCCGAACCAAGTTCCGTGCCGTTCAGCACCAGGTCATAGGACTTGGCTCGGCAACGTGCCGGATCCGAAGTCAATTTATCGATATCCTCGTCGTGCACGGACGTGAAGGGATGGTGTGCGGCGTTCCAGCGGTTGTCTTCGGCATCCCATTCGAACATCGGGAAATCGATGACCCACAGGAAACGAAAATCCGTGGGATCGAGCAGCTTGTGCCGGTCGTTATACTTTTGCGCGGCAAACAGACGCAATTGCCCGCAAGCCTGATAGACCGTTTCCTCGGGCCTGTGGCCTTTCGGCTCACCGCCCCAGCCCGCCAGTATCAACAGGTCCTCTTCGACAGCACCTGTGCGCTCGCGGACCACTTGCATCTGCGTTGGGAAGTCACGGTCAAGGCGCTTCACGTCGTCATAGACGCGCAGCCCGCGCTCCTGGCCGTAAGCCTTCAAGTCGTCGCGTTCCTTTCGGCTTAGTGCGCCGGTTTTCGGAATGTGAATCGCAACCAGCGGCAAGCCTTCAGTGGTCAGGCCGGCGCCCGGGAACAGATCTTCGACACCCCAGAAGCGCGGGACACGCATGTCAGGTTTGTCGCTGCCGTAACCGCTCATCGCCTGCGCGTAGGTCATACGCGGGAATGGAGCCGAGACTTTGAAACCAGCCACGTCGCAAACACGCTCGACCAGCGGCTCAATCACTTCGAAAATGCGTTCCTCTTGCGGGAACGACATCTCGATATCGATCTGAGTGAATTCAGGTTGACGATCGGCCCGGAGGTCCTCATCGCGGAAACAGCGCACGATCTGAAAATACTTTTCAAAGCCGCTGACCATCAGCAACTGCTTGAAAATCTGCGGCGATTGTGGAAGTGCATAAAAACTGCCGGGCTGCGTGCGGCTTGGCACCAGAAAATCGCGAGCGCCTTCAGGAGTCGAACGCGTCATGAACGGCGTCTCGATCTCAAGGAACCCCTGCGCGGTAAGCGACTCGCGCACAGCCATCGCAATCTTTGAGCGCAGAATGATGTTGCGCTGCATGTGGGGACGGCGCAAATCGACATAGCGATACTTCAGGCGTACGTCCTCGCTCACGTCAACATGCTCTTCCATCGGGAACGGAGGAGTGCGCGATTCATTCAGGATCCAGATCTTGTCGGCAACCACTTCAACTTCGCCAGTGGGGATCGCCGGATTAATTGTTTCCGGAGTGCGTTGCGCAACTGTACCTTCCACCGCAATCACGAACTCCGAGCGCAGCAGTTCGGCTCGTGAGTGAACCGCGGCATCAGCGTCCGAGTGAAAGACGATTTGTGAGACGCCGTCACGATCGCGGACGTGAACGAAGATCACACCACCCAGGTCGCGACGGCGATGCACCCATCCCATCAAGAGGACGCGCTTGCCTGCGTCGGAGGCGCGAAGTTGCCCACAGCTATGAGTGCGCCGCAGTTCACCCAGGAAATCCAGGGGGACACCGTTCTGCTTATCAGATGTTTCTTGCATATCCAAACCGTTCAAACAGTTCCACACGGGTCACAGATTTCTGCTCACCGCTGGTCATATCCTTCAATCCGTAAGTATTGCTGGCGATTTCGTCGTCGCCAACGATCAATGTGAATTTCGCACCCAGCTTGTTGGCCAGTTCCATTGCGCGTTTCAGTTTGCCTTCGAAGGCAAGCTCGACACATATCCCCGATTTGCGCAGGCTATGGGCCAGCAACGTACAGTGCCGCAAGGCCGCTTCACCCATCGGGGCAATGAACAGGTCGGGCGCAACTGACACGCCGGAGCTTGCTTCTTCAACAGTCATTACCAGACGGTCTTCGCCAATCGAAAAGCCGATGCCCGGAGCGGGAATCCTCGATTCGAGTGCCTCCGCGAGTCCATCGTAACGGCCGCCGCCCAACACCGAATTCTGCGCGCCCAGCGCACCGTGCACGATTTCAAATGTGGTCCGCGTATAGTAATCTAATCCGCGCACCAGGCGGGGCCGGACTTCAAACGGAATCTGACGTTCTTCGAGGTAGCTGCGCACCGTATCGAAGTGCGTGCGGCAGGGCTCGCAAAGATGATCCAGTATCGAAGGCAGCGCGTCGATAATCGGCTGATCCTCCGGTACCTTGCAATCCAGCACCCGCAACGCGTTGGTTTGCGCTCGGCGCTGGCAATCCGTACACATTTTCGGCGCAACATCTTTCAGCGCCTCACGTAATTTTTCGATGAACTTCGGACGGCATTCCTTGCAGCCGACCGAATTGATCACGAGTTGGAATCCCTCAATGCCGACACCCTTCAGAATCTCCGTGACCATCTCTATCACTTCCGCATCAGCGGCCGGAGAAGTGGAGCCGATCAATTCGGCGCCAATCTGGAAGAACTGCCGGTAACGTCCTTTTTGCGGACGTTCCCGACGAAACATGGGACCGATGTAATAGAGCTTCTTCAGGCCAGGAATCTGGTCCATACGGTGTTCGATGTAGGCACGCATCACAGAAGCGGTGGCTTCCGGACGCAGGGTCAGTGAACTCCCGTCGCGGTCTTCGAAGGTGTACATCTCTTTGCTGACGATGTCGGTTTCTTCCCCGACACCGCGCGCAAACAGCGCAGTCTCTTCGAAAATCGGCGTACGGATTTCGTGATAGTTGTAGGCGCGGAACACAGCGCGGGCGACGCTTTCGACGCGGTTCCATAGTTCACTGGAAGGCGGCAGAATGTCGCGGGTGCCTTTGACAGCTCGAATCAACTTGGTTCTTCCCTATATATCTGGCGTAACTCGACGTAGTGCTCAGCGTTCACGCGAAAGCGCTCCTGCTCCTGCTCCGTGACATGGCGCTTCACCTTTGCGGGAACGCCCATCACCATGCTTGCGGGTGGGACCTCCATCCCCTCCGGAACAAGCGCACCGGCCGCAACAACACAACCCTTGCCGATTTTCGCCCCATTCAACACAATCGCGCCAATGCCGATTACGCAATCGTCTTCCACGGTGCAGCCATGCAACACCACTGAGTGACCGACTGTCACTCGATTACCCAAATGCAACGGAAATCCAGAGGAATCGACATGCAGTACGGAGTTATCCTGCACATTCGTGTCGTCCGCGATGCGTATAAAATTGACGTCTCCACGCACGCTCGCATTGGGCCAGATGCTGGACCGTTCGCCGACGACCACATCACCTATGACCTGGGCACTGGAATCAATGTAAGCGGAGGCGGCTACCTTGGGGAGTACTCCGCGAAAGGCTCGAATCATGCGTTGTTGATTTATTCAATGTAACACGATCGGGATGCCCGCCATATTTAACAGCGGCACCCGTTACACTAAAGACATGGTCCGTTTTTTGTTGCTTCTTTTAGTGGGTACGCTCTCATTATTTTCCCAGCCCGAACGCTTTGATGTGCACGCACTTCTTAAGCTCGCCCGTATCAGCGAGCCCAAGGTCTCCCCCGACGGCAAGTTGGTGGCGTTTACAGTCCAGAAAATGGACATTGATAAGAATGGCAGTTCGCGCCAGATCTATGTAGTGCCGATGGATGGCAGCGCTCCGCGCCAGATTACGACTGAGGGCAATAACACTCGTCCGTGGTGGTCGCGCGACTCCAAACGGATTGCGTACATATCGACGCGCTCCGGTTCTTCTCAGGTCTGGACGATGAACCCCAATGGCGAAGAAGCCAAGCAGGTCACTAATCTTTCCACCGAAGCCGATGGCGTGATATTCTCGCCAGCCGGCACGCATCTGCTGTTCACCAGCGAGGTCTATCCGGAGTGCGCCGATGAAGAATGCAACGCGAAGAAAGTCGCAGAAGAGAAGGCCACCAAGCTCAAAGCCCGGGTCTATACTTCCCTGCTCTACCGGCACTGGAACGAATTTAGCAGCAAGCGTCGCAAGCACCTGATGGTAGTCCCGCTCGAAGGCGGCACACCGAAGGATTTAACGCCAGGCATTCGCAACGTTCCGCCTTTCTCGCTGGGCGGCGAGGATTACGCAATCGCTCCGGACGGCAAGGAAGTCTGCTTCGTAATGAATGCGGACCAGGTGGAAGCAATCAGCACCAACACGGATCTGTATGTGGTCCCGCTGCAGGGTGGCGAGGCTCGCAAGATCACGGTTAATATGGGCGCCGACAGCACGCCGCTGTATTCACCGAATGGCCGCTATCTGGCCTATCGCGCACAGACGCGCGGTGGTTATGAGAGCGATCGCTGGCGATTGGTTCTGATGGATCGTACGACCGGCAAAGCGGAAACGCTGACCGAGAATGTGGATCGGGCCGTCAGTGAATTCGCCTGGGCCCCCGATTCTTCCCGGATCTTCTTTACCATCGAGGACCGCGGCAGAACCTCCCTGCAAACAATTCCCGTCACAGGCGGCGCGTCGCGCGTCATCATCGCCGGCAACAGCCACATCACTGAAGTTCAGTTTGCGGGCGACGGCAAGACCATGGTCTATTGCGAGAACACCGGCTCTCGGCCCAACGAGATCTTTCGCGCGTCCTCGACTGGCGGTGTGCCTATAGCGCTCGCCAAGCTGAACACAGATCTGCTGGCAAACTACAAGCTCCCGGCCTACGAAGAGTTTTGGGTGGAAGGCGCAGAGCAGGCGCGTGTACATAGCTTCGTCGTCAAGCCTCCGGATTTCAACCCGAAGAAGAAGTACCCCGTGCTGTTCCTGATTCATGGCGGCCCACAAGGCGCTTGGGGCGAAAGCTGGACGTTCCGCTGGAACGCGCAGGTCTTCGCCAGCGCCGGATTTCTGGTGGTGATGCCAAATCCGCGCGGTTCCACAGGATATGGCCAGAAGTTCACGGATGAGATCAACGGCGACTGGGGCGGCAAGGTATTCGACGACATCATGGCTGTCACAGATCACGTCGCCAAGCTACCGTACACAGATGCGGAAAGGATGGCGGCTGCGGGCGGCTCTTACGGCGGCTACATGGTGAACTGGCTGCTGGGCCATACCGACCGTTTCAAAGCCTTCGTGTCGCATTCCGGCGTCTTCGATTTGCGCAGCATGGCGATGGAGACGGAAGAGCTGTGGTTCCCGATTTGGGAATTCAAGGGCATGCCCTGGGACAACCCCGACATCTATAGCCGCTGGTCTCCCAGCTATTTCGTCAAGGAATTCAAGACACCAACACTGGTGTTTCACGGCGAACTCGATTATCGCGTTCCCGTGGGCCAGGGCATGCAACTGTTTACGGCGCTGCAGATGCAGCGCGTGCCGTCGAAGATGGTGCTGTTCCCCGACGAAGGCCACTGGATCGCCAAGCCGCAGAACAGTGTGCTCTGGTACAACAGCTTTCTGGACTGGATCGGCGAGTGGACGAAGAAGGGCGCGCAGTAGGGTTCGCCTGACATCTAGCGTACGGCGAAAGTTCCGAACGGCATGCCCAATTCGCGATTGTCTCCGGCTCTCTGAAACAGGCGGTCAACCTCGAGTTCCACCAGCAGTTCGGGCTTGCCGACTGCGCCAGAAGGCACCGGGAACTCCGCGTGGAATTCTCCTGCGCACGTTTTCAGGTTTGTAGAACCAAGCACACTGCCATTAGCGGAAACTTTGATAGTGCGTGGTTCCCATTTCCCGCCGAGATCTGGACAGTACCCTGTAATTGAGATCTTTTCGCTCGTCGAGTGCGGAGCAGCCAGTCTCACCCCAGCCTTCCTGCCCATCCAGCGATGCGTTCCGTCTTCCGCGCTCCAGGCACCCGTAAGCATGTTCGCACCAACAGGCTTCCCGACATCAATGCTGTCAGGGAGTTCTATATTCATCCGCCAGAGCGCCTGGCGGTAAGCAGATGTGATGTTTCGCAGCCCGGTGCCGGTGTACTCGAAGACAACCAGACTGTTTTTCTCGAGCCCGGCTGCCGCAGTCGCGCGCGGCAGGAAATACTTCGAGAGGTCGCCCATTTCCGGAATGACTATTTTGGCAGCGGATTCAGGCGTGAGATAGACATCATGAACACCCAGTGCCGCAAAGCCGCCATCCCACACCGCGTTCGCAAACATATCCCGCTCAATCCCGCTCAGCAGAATAATCTTTCCAGGGTTCGCGTTGCGAATTTCACGCACGCCCTCAACCATGTTCTGGATCTCAAGCGAAGATTTGTACCACCACTTAGTGGCCCTGTGCGCGCCCGGCGCAAACAGGATGAAAAACATCGCGCCGACGAGTACGGTGGTAGCTCTAAACACCGTCGTGCCGCGCCATCCGGAAACGAGCGCCCACGCGCCAAACATCCCGATACCCATCGCCGGCAGCGTCAAATAGTAATCCGATATGTGATCGCGCAGCGGCAGCACTGGCGACAACAGGATCAGCGTCCACGCAAGGAATACGAGGGGAAGCCAGCGCTTGCGCCATGTTGACCAGCCAATAAATCCGACGAACAGCACACTCAGAATAGTGGCGAACAACCGCGGCAAACGCGGCGCGAGGTCGGTGAACAGGTGCAACGGTCCAGGGCGCAGAGCCAGTTTCCAATACGCCTGCAAGGTCTGCAGCACCGAAGCCGGATCGAGATGAACTGAGTAAGGACCCGTGTGCTGCTTGGGCGCGATCCACATGTGCAAAGCGACGTAGGCGGCGGAGACGAGAAACATTGGCCATATTGTGCGCAGATGCTTGCGCTTGAAAAATAGCAGGTAGCTCGCGGCCAACGCCGGATAAACGAAGTTGGTCTCCATGGCGCCAAAGCCGAACAGGAATGCGGCCCACTGAAACCAGTAATACTTGCGCCGGCCCGTCTCGATATACCGCAGCAGAAAGTGAAACGCGAGCAGCAGGAAGAAGCCGCACATCAGCTGCATGTACGCCGAACTCCACGTCATGACTAACGCCACGTTGACGTTGCACATCCAGATGATCGGAGCAAAAAATCCAGCAGCGCGCGAACCGGTGATGCGCCACATTATCGAGCTGAGCAGAACGATGCTGCCGATCTGAGTCGCAAACGCAACGATGCGGAAGGGCAGAGGATTGTCTGGGAAGAACATGCCCAACAGCAGGAAGACGCCGCGTTCGCTGAACGGGCGCATCGTACCGTGAGCCGCGGGAGTGAAGATGATGCTCCAGACGCTTTCCCCCGCATCCATTCGGATGTGCTGCTGCAGCCAGACGAAGTCATCCGCACGAAAATAGGCGAACAGGCCGTACCAGTGAACCAGCACGCAAAACAGCGCGGGCACACTCCAGAAAGCTATCCGGAGCCACTTCTCGGTCTGGCTCCGGTCATTGTTCAAAGGGTTCATGTGAAGAGAAACAGGTTAGCAGTAATCGAGCGATTTTTCCCGCTCATCGAATTTCGAACGGTGTCAACGCGCGCCATTCGCCGGGCGTTCTCACGGTCAGCCACGCTTCCAGCGTGTATCTCCCGGGTACGAGTCTGTCGAGCGGCACATCAACCGAAAAATTCTTCTCGCCAATAACGTCGATATCTTTCAGCGCCTGCAAAAACAGCTTGTCCGCGGACCACACGTAAACGCGCTCGCCCTTTTCATTCTTAATTGCGACGTCGTACACCTGGCTGCTCGTGAACTGCAGACGTAAAGGCTGCTCCTGTGTGTTCCTTATAGTTAGGCGCACCAGTATCTTATCGCCTGTCGAGTAAATAGCACGGTCGAGCGAAATTCCGAAGGATACTTCGGGTCCGGCGACGACCGTAATTCCTCCCTGGCGAGTGTAGATGAGATCAAAGGTTCTTGGGCCGGCGATGCTGGTCACGGTCCGTTGCACCAGGCCAATATACGGAAGATAGAGTTCACGCTCGACACCCGCATCGGCACAGGTACCAGGCGAGTAACGAATCTCAAGTGCATTCGTGAACTCGCCCAGAGGCCCCTTGTACTTCGCGTTTCTGGAAACGACGCGCCCAGTCTGCCCGCATGGATTGGGACTCGGCTGAAAAACGCCGTCCTCGCTGGCAAAGGGCGCCAGAAGAACCTCAGTTTTCTTCTGGTCATCCCACGAGTACAACGAACCGTTGGCATCCATGCGCAGTAGCCGTTCTCCCTCCAAGCCGGAATAAACCGAATACTCCATCCCGTTCTGGACAACAGTTTTCTGCACTTCAGCCGTGTGGGATTGCACGCCGGCACGCCCGGTTGCGCTATAGACCCACTGATTCCCCGGCTCCAACGGGAAGTAATCCGCATTGGCCGCAAAGACTGACGAAGCGACGAAGAGCAGACTAACTATAGAAATTTTTGTTCCAGACATGCTTCTTGAGCCTTTCCAGGATTTCGGGCGAAAGCGGCCCCTTGTCTGAGACGCCCATGTTGTTCTCTACGTTGCGAACTTTCCTCATACCAGGTATCACACTGGTGACAGCAGGATGCGAGATACAGAAGCGCAGAGCGATTTCGGGCAGAGAGCCTTCAAATCCGTCCAGGTCGGCTTTCAGCGTGTCCACGTGTTCCACAACCTGCTTCTTACGATCACCGCGGAAGTACATTTCACGAAACTCGCCGGGCTCGAAGGTGGTGCCTTCGCTAATCGTTCCCGTGAGGCTGCCTTCGTCGAGCGGCACGCGCGCGAGCACGCCGACTCCCAGGCGCTGGCATAGCGGGAAAAGATTCTGCTGCGGCGACTGATCGAAAATGTTGTAGATCACCTGCACCGAGTCAATCAAGCCTGTCTGTACGATCGCCAGCGCGGAATCGGGATCGTGATCATTGATCGAGATACCGACGCTGCGCACCTTGCCCGCTTTCTTTAGGTCTTCGAACGCACGGCGCCACTCGTCACGCTCAATCCATTCCGGGTTCCAGACGTGTAGTTGTTGCAGGTCGATCGTCTCAACGCCGAGATTCTTCAAGCTCGTTTCGGTGGATTGGATGATGTAGTCGTATGGGAATACTTTATCGATGCCAATGCCCGGCTGCGCGGGCCAGATCTGGTTCATAGGCGGAACCTTCGTGGCGATATAAATGCGCTTGCCCGATTCGCGGACGAGCCGACCCACCAACTGCTCGCTGTGTCCTTCGCCGTACGCCAGCGCCGTGTCGATGAAGTTCAACCCGAGCTCGAACGCCCGGTTAACAGCTTTCACGGATTCATCGTCACTACCACCGAGCCATTGTTTCCCGCCAATACCCCAGGCTCCGTATCCGATTTCGCTGAACTCTATCGGGGTCTTGCCGAGCTTTCTGTATCTCATAGAACTATTCTGACAAAATAGAATCATGCGTGGTCTGTTGATTGCGTTGTTATTTGTCGGGTTCGCCTTTGCGGCCAACGTCAAACTTTTCCTCAAAGACGGTGGCTACCACGTCGTTCGCGAGTACAAGGTCCAGGGCGACCGTGTGCGCTATTACAGCGTGGAGCGTGGCGACTGGGAGGAGATGCCGCTCGAGCTGGTTGACATCGCCAAGACGGAAGGTGAGCTGAAGCGTTTGGATGAAACGCGCAGAGCCGACGCTGTCGTGCTCGACGCCGAGGACAAGGCCGAGCGCGAAGCGCGACGTGAGGCTGAACGCGTTCCCGTGAACGCAGGCACTTACTATGTCGACGGCGACAAGCTAGTCTCCATGAAACTTGCGGAATGCAAGTTGGTGACGAGTAAAGGCCGTTCCATTCTAAGAGCTGTTGCGCCGATACCGATCGTCCCTGGCAAGATATCAGTGGAACTGGATGGCGAAACTTCAGCAAACGTCATCAATGCAGATCGCCCTGAATTCTACATTCGCTTGAGCAATGAGCAACGCTTCGGCCTCGTCCGTCTGGAGAAAAAAAAGAGCGCCCGGATTGTCGACAAGATCAGCGTGATTCCGGTTACGAAGGAATTGATTGACGAATTGAATCTGGTCGAGACGTTCCGAAGGCAAGTCGGCGACATGCTCTACAAGATCTGGCCCACCAAACCACTAGAGCCAGGCGAGTACGCTGTGGTCGAGTACACAGAAGGCAAGAACAATCTTCAGGCGTGGGACTTTTCGGTTCGTGCGACTACTGCGACTAAATAAATAGAAAGAGCGGAACCACTCCAAGTGGAACGGTTCCGCCCTCGACGTCACGACCTGGCTAGAAATCGAACCGCAGCGCCATCTGCATAATGCGCGCGCCGCCGATTGTGCCAGAGAACTTACCCAACGTGGTGGGGGTGGCCATGCTGACCCCCGGCACGCCAAAATTGGCACTGTTGAACAGGTTGTAGGCCTCGGCGCGGAACGTGAATGCTGCCTTCTCTGCTACGCGAAAGCGTTTTAACAAGGACGCATCCACGTTGAAGAAGCGCGGTCCGCGGAAGGTGTTGCGACCCGCTGTGCCGATGTCGCCGGCTTCCGGATAGCCGAATAACGCTTTCTGCGCCTCACTTAAGGAAGTAGACACCGTCGCCGCGCCGGTCAAGCGCGCCGATCGAGCGGTCGCCGGAGTACGTTGCCCAGGAACTCATCCCGTAGTTCGGGCCGGTCGCGCGGGCCGAAGACATCGTGAACACTGAGCCGCTCTGCCAAGTGTTGAGCATGCCGACATCCCATCCTCCAAGCAGCGAATCCACAATCTTCGGAGCGCTATTCAGGAATTTGCGGTTGCGGCCCACTGGCAGCGTGTACATCACGCTCGAGTTGAAGGAGTGGGTCTTGTCGAAGTCGGTCCGCCCCCGGTTGAGAGCCAGGTTGAACCAGTCCATCGTGCTGCCATTGGCGGTGCCGTTGCCCTCGTTTGCCCAGTTATCCATGCTCTTGCTGAATGTGTAATTGAGGGTAAACTTGAGCGCGCCCGCCTGGCGTCGCAAGCTGGCCTGCGCTGAGTTGTAATAGCTGCGTCCGGCATTCGTGCCGAGGTAGGCCAGGGTGAATTGCGGGTAATTACGCAGGTAGGTGTCAGGCAGGCCCGCCGCCGCGTAGCGTGTGTAGTAGCTGGTGTCCACGGTGCTGGCCGCCGCGCCGACCGTACCTTGGTCAAGCGAACTCGCGCCGACGGCGCTGATTGCCGCAGCCGGGGTGCCAAACATCCTCACCAGTGTGTTGCTGGCCGGCGTGTTTGTCCGCAGGGCGGCCAATTGCTTGAATGCGCCCAGGAAGTCCTCGTAGATCCGCGGTTGGTCCACGTTCTGGTGCATGAACAGCTTGATGCCGCGAGTGCCGACGTAGCCCAGTTCCACGACCGTGTTGCGGAATACCTCCTGCTGAACGGTTAGGTTGAACTGTCCGACGTAGCCTGTGCGCAAGTCCGGAACCGGCACGGTGACCGAGTTTGTGCGGTTGCTGGGGACCATCAATTGCGGGGCCGCCGGCTGGACCAGTTTCGGAACGCCGTCGGATATTCGCACGTCGGCGCCGGCTGCAAGGTTAGGGTAGGCGTACGCGCCGGTGCTGAACCCCGGCAGGCTATCCATTGCGGTAAGGGCGGCATTGATCATTCGGTCATAGAAGATACCTGCGCCGCCGCGGATCGCAGTCTTGCCGGTACCGAAAACATCCCAGGCGAAGCTCGCGCGTGGGGCAAAATTGTTCTTGTCCGTGTTCCAGAAGCTGCCGCCCTTTACTATCGAGATATCGCTAAACTTGTTGACCGTGTTCATCTGGCCGGCCTTGTCCATCACGCCTTGCAGCCCGTCCTTCTCGAACGGTACGTTGAACAGTTCGTAACGCAGCCCCAGGTTTAAGGTCAGATTACGCGTGATCTTCCAGTCGTCCTGCGCGAAGAAGCTGAATTCTCGATTGACGTGGTTGCGCACGCGACCGGTGCCCTCCGGCAGGAAAGTCTTGAGGTCGCTGTAGAAAGTGGCGTAAGAATAGCTCACGCGTCCCAGTAACTCGTTGTACTGGTTTTCGAACCGCGTGCGGTCGGTGGACGAGATGACACTTCCGCTCGGGCCGATCGTCGAGGGAGGAATGTTACCGTTTGCCCTGGTAAAGTACACCGTCGGCCAGATGTTGTCCTCTCGCCATGTGTTCTGGTGGATCAGCCGCAATTGCCCGCCGAATTTGAAGGTGTGCTTGCCGTGAATTCTGGAGAGATTGTCAGTGACTTCCCACAGCGGCACCGTGCGCCCTTGGGCGAAATTGCCCGGCTGCCCCGGATCCGTGAAAGTGTTGGAAACGTACATCGTCTCGTGCAGGCGCGGCCGCAGGAAGTCACTGTTGCTCTTCTGCCCGCCGACGCGCAGTTCGTTTACCGTTGTTGGGGTCATCACCCAATCCGATCCCACAGACCAGCCCATGCGGTGACCGCCCTGCATGCCGTGCGCTTCACCCGGAAACGCAGCGTCGGCACTGTTAGTGCTGTCGATCGAAAAGGTCCGCATCCAGCTATAACGGAAAAAGATGCGGTTCTTACTCGTGAGGTTATGGTCTATTTTGAAAGTGTATTGGTCGTTGTAGCTATTCGCCGGGTTGTTAAATCGGAATCCGCCCAGATTCAATCCGTCCCCAAGGTCTGAGTTGTTCGGATCGGGGATCACTGCCAGGATCGACTTCATTTTGGGGTCGATCCCTTTGCTGCGCGGATCATTTTTGGCAATATCGAACGTCTGAATAGCGCTGGAGCCGGGCGACTTCCATTGGAAGATGCCTTGCTTGAGCAGCGCCGTCGGCACCGTGCGATTACGCACAACTTCCTGCCGCGTGCGGCGTCCTTCATAGCTGCCAAAGAAGAAGGTCTTGTCTTTTATCGCAGGGCCTTCGAACTTGCCGCCGAATGTGTTCTGGATAAACTTTGGACGGCGTTGGCCGCTCTGGTTGCTGAAGAAGTTATTTGCGTTCAGATTAGTATTGCGAAGATAGTCCCAGGCGCCGCCGTGAAACTTGTTGGTCCCGGAGCGCGTAATCATTGCCACCTGCCCTCCGGCGCTGCGGCCGTACTCGGCCTTGCCGCCGTTGGTGACGATCTTGAATTCTTCCACAGTGTCGGTAGTATTCGGGGTCATGGCCAGCCCGAGGCGGGGCACCACAGGGTCGTTGATTTCGACGCCGTCAAGGGTCGCGTTATTCGAACCCTGCCGCGTGCCGTTGACCCGCGAGTAACTGGAATCGGATGGATCGATTTGCACGCCGGTGTTAAACACGGCGAGCGCTATCGGTCCGCGGCCAAGCTGCGGCAAGATGTCGATGTCGCGCATCGTGATGGCGCGGCCCAACTGTGCATCAGTAGTTGACACTCGCACAGCATTGGCTTCCACCACCACGCTTTCAGTGACCGCACCCACTTCCAGCTTCACCGTCTCAGTGATGTCGTCGGCAACGTTCAGAGTTACTCGCTGGCGGATCGCTTTGCGGAAGCCGGCAGCTTCCACTGTTAGTACATACTCGCTCGGGGCCAACGAGGGAAACATGTAACGGCCCTCTGCATTGGTTGTGGTCGTGGCCTTGACGTCCGTTTTGACGTTCGTAACCTCCACCTTGGCGGCGGGCACAAGGGCACCCGACGTATCCTGGACTGTTCCTTGCAGGCGCGCGGTCGACACCTGGGCCAAGCTGCTGGTACCAAGCAGAGCGACCGCAACCAGAGTCCCAAACACCTTAAGTAGCTTCAAAGCGAGTTCTCCTAAGTCCCTGAAGTGGGATAGATATTAGTACTACAAAGGAGCCACACTAGTCAAGATAATAAGGTTCTCTTAGCTGAAAATGACGTTAGCCGCGGACACCGTCGAAAAAGTCCAAGGAGAGGCGGGCGCAGCGTTCCCACCGGAACTGCTGCGCTCGCCTTTTTCCATTTGAGCTTAACTGCTCGCACAGCGCAGGCGAGGTCAGGATACGTTCCAGACCCGAGCTAAGCTCTGCGACGCTACGCGGGTCAACGATTAATCCGGCATCGCCAGCCACCTCTGGAAGCGACGAGTTATTCGAAGTAATCACCGGAACGCCCGCGGCCATCGCTTGAGCGATAGGAAATCCGAAGCCTTCGTAGAGTGAAGGATAGGCCAGCACGGTGGCTCCAGCCGTCAATCCGGGCAGGTCGGCTTCGGGCAGATATCCGAGGTAATAAACGCCAGTAATCCCGGCCTGCAGACGCTTGTGGACATCACTTGAGCGCCAACCCGGCGGCCCTGCGATCACCAGATCGAATTGCTGACGGATCGACGGCGGCAGTTGCTCGTACGCATCCAGCAGCACACCCGTATTCTTGCGCGGCTCCAGAGTGCCTACCGATAATATGTATGGCTTGGCGCGGCGTGTCGGCGCGGCATTGAAGTATGCGTCGGCGATGCCTGGATAGATAACGTGGATCTTTTCCGGTGCAATGCCGATCAGCCGGACGGCATCCAGCTTCGTGCTCTCCGAAATCGCAATCAGGCCGTCCGCATGACGCAGAACCTGATCGATGTAACCGCGGTCGGCTGCGACGTTTGCTGCTGTGTGAAACTCCGGCATGAGCTGGCAGGTCATGTCGAAAACCGTTCCAGTAAGCCGGGCGCGCTTCAGGCGATTGCGGACGATGTTGGAGACGTGGAAAACATCCGCGCCACGCGCGGCAAATTCAACGACGGAGTTAAAGCCGAGGCGGGCCAGATACATCGAGGCCAGGCGGGGATAAGTCTGGATGGGACTGAGAACGGACTGCTCATGATCGAGCTCGCCCAGATCGTTCAGGAAAGGGAAGATGCGGATGGCATCGACGCCAGCCAGCCGCCGCAGATGAACCAGCCAATGGTAGTAGTAATTCTTAACACCGGCACTCTTCAACAGCAGCGGACTGGCGTCGATGAGAACGCGCACTTGTTATTTCTCGGTCAGCGCGGCAACGCCCGGCAAAGTGATGCCTGACAGGAATTCCAGGGAAGCGCCGCCGCCGGTGGATACGTGCGAAATCTTGTCGGTGAGACCGGCAGACTTGATGGCCTTCTCAGAGTCTCCGCCGCCCACAATCGAAATTGCGCCCGACCCGGCCACAGCCTTCGCGAGTTCCACCGTACCCTTATCGAACGGGGGCTTTTCGAACACGCCCATCGGACCGTTCCAGATCACGGTCTTGGCCGACGCAACGATGTCTTTGAAAATCTCGACGCTCTTGGGTCCGATATCGAGGCCCATCTTGCCGTCCGGAATCGTGGTCACGACTTCGTTGGCCGCGCCTTCCTTGAACTCTTCGGCGACCACGTGATCAACAGGCAGCACGAGTTTGTCACCCGCGCTGGCGAGCAGTTGCCTTGCCAGCTCAACCTTGTCGTCTTCGACCAGCGACTTACCCGTGGGTTCGTTCTTCGCTTTAAGGAACGTGTAAGCCATGGCTCCACCGATGATCAGGCGATCGACTACCTTCATGAGGTTCTGGATCACTTCGATCTTGTCAGACACCTTGGCGCCGCCCAGAATCGCAACACAAGGCCGTTCCGGGTTCGTTGTGGCCTTGCCTAGATATTCGAGTTCCTTGTCCATCAGCAGGCCGGCTGCCGACTTCTCGACGAACTTCGTGATCCCTTCCGTGGATGCATGTGCGCGATGCGCCGAACCGAAAGCATCGTTGACATACAAGCCGTTGTCGCAAAGCGCGGCAAGTTGTTTCGCAAATTCAGGATCGTTCTTCTCTTCTTCCGGGTGATAGCGCAAGTTTTCGAGCAGCAGAACCTCGCCGGGTGCTGGCTTCATTGCTTCCACTTCCGGACCGACGCAATCGGGAGCCATTTTGACTGTCGTGCCGAGCAATTCCTGCAGGCGCGCGGCGACCGGCTTCATGCTCATTTCTGGATTCGGCTTGCCCTTGGGACGACCCAGATGGCTCGCGAGAATTAGTCCAGCGCCTTGCTCAAGGGCGTATTTGATGGTCGGGAGCGAAGCCTTGATACGCTTATCGGAAGTAATTTCCTGTCCGCCGCCAGCGAGGGGAACATTGAAGTCGACGCGAATGAACACGCGCTTGTTCTTGAGATTGAGATCACGAATGGATAATTTGGCCATAAACCTTTAAGCGTTACATATCCACTTTGCCGCTCGCAAGGTCAATCCCGCGAAGTTAGTTCAAGGCTTTTTTGCGGTCGCGCCCAAGCCACATTGTGATTACCCGGTGAAGGTCCGCCAAGGCAGTGGGTTTACTAAGGTAATCGTCCATGCCGCAGGCCAGGCACTTTTCGCGATCGCCTTCCATGGCATGGGCCGTGATGGCAATGATCGGAATGTGTTGGTGAGGGTTTTCCATGCGCCGGATCGCCTCAGTGGCTTCGTAGCCGTCCATCTCTGGCATCTGGCAGTCCATGAGAATCAAATCGTAAGGAGAAGCCTGAAATGCTTCCACCGCCAGACGGCCGTTTGCAGCGACTCCAACGTTGAATCCCGCTTTCTCAAGCAGGCGCTGCGTGATCCGCTGATTGACAAGGTTATCTTCGACCAGCAGGATCCTGGTTTTGTCACCTGAGGCCGCTGCGGGGGCCGGGCGCGGTGCCTGGCTTCCAAAAGTATCCGCCTCCGAGTCGGCGGTCGCGAGCGTGTAATGCCGGGTTTCCTGCACGGCGTCAGCCAGTGCTGCAATCTGCTCGCCCGGCGCAAGCTTCTGAAATACGGCCGTAAACCAGAAACGGCTACCTTCGCCAAGCTTGCTCTCTACTCCAATTGATCCGCCAAGCATCTCGACCAACTGACGGGAAATCGCTAGTCCCAGTCCCGTTCCGCCGTACTTGCGACTCATGGAATCATCGGCCTGGACAAAACTCTGGAACAGGCGCGACTGCTGCTTTGACCCGATGCCGATGCCAGTGTCGATAATGCAAAGCTCGAGCGTGATCGCATCCTCAGTGTCGCGCAGCACGCGCATTCGCACCTGCACTTGACCCTGCTCCGTAAACTTGACCGCGTTGCCAATTAAATTGGTTAGAATCTGGCGCAACCGACCGGCGTCGCCCTTTACAAGAATCGGAACCGGAGGTATTCGGGATTGGAGTTCAATGCCCTTCGCCCGGGCATGCAGCGCAAATTGGGCCGCCACATCGGCGACCGTTGCCGTGATTTCAAAAGGACGAGAATCCAGCCGCAGTTTTCCCGCTTCAATCTTGGACAAATCTAGAATGTCGTTGATCACTCCAAGCAAGGATTCGGCCGAGCGCTTGACTGAAGTGGCGTACTCAGTCTGTTCCGAAGTGAGCGCTGTGCTCAGAAGGAACTCGGTCATTCCCAACACGCCATTCATGGGGGTTCGAATCTCGTGGCTCATGTTGGCCAGAAATCGGCTTTTAATTTCAGTGGCTTCGCGCGCGCTGGTCAGCGCTTTCTCCAGGTCTTCATTCTTGAGTCGCAACTCTTCGGCTGATTGATTCAACTGCTGTTCGGCGATCTGGCGCTGCGTGATGTCACGTATTACGACGAGCACTTCCTTCCACTGCAACGCCGTTACTCGTGCTTCGAAGTGCCGCATTCCCCGCGAGTCGGTTAGCTCATAATTTACCGAGCACATGCTCCGGCCCTGAATTGCCTTTTCGGCTGTTTCCTGCAGCAACGTCCCAATCGCGCTGGTAAACAGCTGTGATACGTGCCGACCAATGCAGTTGATGGCATTCAAAGGGATTGGCTCACCCTCAGGCGTTCTAAAATCCAGCACGGTTCCTGAGACATCCATGCGCAGGAAAGTGTCTGGCAGCGCCTGAAAAATTGCCTTCAGCTCAGAAGTAGCCTGTTTGATCTCCTGCTCTTTGTGCGTATGCTCCGTGGTATCGACTGTTACGGAACGCAGACCGACTACCTCACCCCTGCTGTTCGTCAACAGTTGCTCCTGAATCTCAAGTGTCAGGATTTCGCCGTCGGCGCGCAGAAAGTTTTCGTGATAGGGCAGCATGGCTCCCTGACCCTGAAGGCGCCGGTGAATCTCTTCGCGAGCCTTATCACGAATGTTTTCAGGCGAGAATTCAGCCCGATGCCGGCCAAGCATCGCGCTGGCCCGGACCCCGCGCATTTCGCACTCCCTACGGTTTACGAAACTGATTGCGCCATTCCGGTCCATTTCCAGATAGGCTAACGGGAGATCCTTGAGCAGTTTGCGGAATCGTTCCTCGGTGTCAGCAGCAGCGTCTTCCGCCTTGCGTCCTCGCATGGTCCACGCACGCACACCGATTGCGAACAGTGCCGTCAACAGCACAACGACCAGTATCGATGTCAAATCAGGCATCCGCGGCTCTTATCTGGGACTCAGGTGTTTATCGGCAATCCGCGCTAAATGCTTTAGTGGGTCACTTCAGGTCGGGCACATTGGCAAGCTCCAGTTTTAGTCCGGCTTCGCGGTAGGCTTCAAGCAGCGCCCCCGCAGCAGGCCCATAAGCGGGGGCAGCGACTGTATTTCCATCCGTAAGTTCGACTAACATGCGGAAGCGCTCACGCAGGAGTCCGCTCTTAAACACGCCACCGATGTAAGCTACCTTGGCGGGTTCACCCGGCTCGAAGAGTTGAGCTCTGACTGCTGCCGTAATCTCAGCGAGCTGTCGTGCGGCATTGTGGAGTAATTCGCGCGCGACTGCGTCACCGGCATTTGCGGCATCGTCCACTAACTTGGAAAGATTCGCTATGGCAGGACGCGGAAAGTCAGTCGTATAGAAGCTATGCAGCAGATCATTTGCATTTGCAGCGGATGTCGCGTGCAGCAACATTTCATGCAACACTGTCGGAGGACCCCAGCCCTCTTCGTGGCGCAGCGCGGCCCGTAGTGCCTGACGTGTGAGATCGAATCCACCGCCTTCATCACCGAAGATGTAGCCCCAACCTCCGGCGCGTGCTGATTTTCCAGCGGCGTTGCGGCCGAAAGAGATGGAACCCGTGCCCGCGATCGTGATAATGCCCGGTTCGCCACCCGTTGCGCCGGTCAGTGCGATCGGCGCATCAGTCAGCACGAGCATTTGATCGAAGTGCAGCATCTCCCGCAGCAGCGGATCCTTATCCTTGGGCCCGCCGCTAAAACCCAGGCATGCCACTGCGAAATGGACATCTGCGAGCGACAGACCAGCTTCCGCGCAGGCCATACCCACACAACCCTCGATCGCATTCACGAATTTTTCGCGGCCATCGCCAGTCTTGACGTGATTGCATGGCCCACCGCGGCCGGAACCGAGAACTCGTCCGGTTTCATCCCCAATCAGCGCTGTCGTGCTCGATTGTCCGCCATCCACACCTAAAAATAGTCTCTGCACTGCCTCATTGTGCCATGAAGCCGAAGCTGACTATTGCGATTCCAAACGGCCGCGCTCCAGCGGCGGTGCGAAACTCGGGTTCGACGTGGAATTCCACTCGCACGTCACCTTCGGCCGCAGGCGGCAGTGGCCACTCGGCATCCGTATGGCCAGGCTTATCAAAGCTGCGCGTGCCCATCGTTTGGCCGTCGATCAGCAACTCCACTTTGGATGTCCCCACGCGCTCCAGCAATTGCGGACCGGCGTTCACTGTAATCGCGAAGCGGCGCGCACCTGCTGGTCGATGCAAAAGGACGCTCGCCCGCGGTTCAATCCAGCGCATCGAACCACGGCGCGCAAACCATCCTTGCTGGAATTGCCAGACGGGCGGATTCTGTTCCATGTGCATCGTGGATGCCAGCGCGCCCGGACGGCGCGGCAGCACCGAGACACGTCGCAGATTATGATCCCAACTTAGGATTACTACGTCAGGTTTGCTGAGAGCTTCACGTGCGCAGTCGTCCTCAAATGCGCACACGTTCAACTTCGGCTGTTTGGTAAGTATACGTGCGGCTGAACTCACGCCCCAGGCATGCATCGTCCCCGGTTTGTCATCGTAGACGACTGAGGAAGGCGCCGGGGCCCTGGACAGATACTCGCCGGCGGTTTGTACGTACAGCCGGTTCTCATCGGAAAACGCCAGCGCTGATTTGCGCTGCACGCGCATCTGTTGGTAATTCAACGGCAACCACAGCGCGAAAAAGAGCAGCAGCCAGACGGGGCGAAAGCGTTCCGCAATCCCAGCCACGGCGATGCTCAACAGCACGAGTGGCAGATACAAATACGCCGCGTAGAGCCGTCCGGGCAGGAGCAGCAATGGGGCAAGCAACACCCAGAATCCGGCTACGCCAAGCCAGACGCGCTTGTCGCGAATGAAGAACGGAACCAGCAGCGTCGCCAGGCCCGCAAAAGGCAGAAAGAAAATTGCTGAGGAGTAATACGAAAGAGTGGTCGAGATCGCCGCCGCTGAAAAGGTGAGAGAATACTCAGTCTGCTCAGCCGGTTTGCTCCAAATTGCCTGCAAGCCAAACAGCAGTGAAAACGCGAAGAATGGGACCAGGCGCTTCCATTTCTTCTCACCAAACCACCACTCCCATGCCGCCAGCACCAGCGGCAACATAATCGCGAGTTCCTTGGCTTTGTATCCGATCCACAGGCACACGAAACTGAGTACGTAGCGCCGCTGCGAGTAGCTCAGCAAGGAAAGCAGGCAGAACGTCGCGCAGAGCACATCGAACACGTACATCGGTTTCCAGAATGCATCGAACACTGCCATTTCGAAAGCGAAAAACAGCATTCCTGCCGCGGCTGCGGGAAACGCAAACTTCATGCGCCGCAACAGCAAATACAGCAACCCCGAATTCAGTAAGTGTGCGAACTGCAGCATCGCCACGTACCAGGTGAATTTCAAGGCCGCCACATGAGAGAGCGCAAAAAAGTAGAAATGCCCGGTGGGCCGGAAATTGACCGACGATAGAATGGGCGAGACCATCCCGCTCAAAAAAGTGCCGGCCGAAGCCTGACTGGTCCAGAAAATATTATCGAGGTCGTCGCCGTGAAAATAACCTTTAAACGCGCCGCGATTGGCGATCAGGCAGAGCAGTACCAGCGCCAGGAAGAAGCCCGCGCGCATCCATCTCGGCTGCACACCGTCATCGCTATTCAAAAAACGACTCCCCGGGCTTCCGGTACTGGTAGATTACGTCCTCGTCCAACTCCAACCCAAGACCGGGTGTATCCGGCACGCAAACCGTTCCATTGCAGATCAACGGTCCTTCGCCGTTTTTGATCAGCTTGTCGAAGAATGGAACGCTGGCAGCGTGCCACTCCAAACCCAGCAGATTCGGAACAGCGGCGCACAGGTGAACACCCGCCATCGTGCCCAAGGGACTGCTGATGTTATGAAAGGTGAGGTTTACGTAGTGCATGTCGGCAAGGTCAGCGATTTTGCGGCCTTCCCACAAACCGATTTTTTGCACGTCGGGCGCTAGCACGCGTAAACCCGCCTCGACAATCAGGCGCTCGAAATCGATCCGCGCATAGTGGTTTTCCCCGGTTGCCAAGGGTGTAGCTGTATTGCGCTGCACTTCACCCAGGGCGCGGATATTTTCGGGCGGAATCGGATCCTCGAGCCACAAAAGGCGACAAGGTTCCAGCGCGCGAGCGAGTTCCACCGCGGCCTGGACCCCGTAGTTCCAGTGGCAATCTATGGCGAGACCGATGTCGCGGCCAACAGCATCACGCACCGACTTTACCAACCCGGCCGCGAAATCGATTTCCGCATGGCTCAGGCCGCGATTGTACTCGTCGGTCTCGAACGGCGTAGGCACGTCCACATCGAACTTGAGCATACGGAAACCTTTGGCCGCCATGGACTGGGCGCGAGCCGCGTAAGCTTCGGCGGTCAAATGTTCTTTTTGCGAGGCGTCCCAGCCATGGTGCTTCATGCTGCTGATGCTGTCGCGTTTTGTATCTAGCGGAACCTGCATCCAACCCGGCGTGCGCGGGATCAGCAGTGGACTGATGCTCTCCAGCGCGTCACCGGCGTGGCAATCGGCGTAGATCGGAACCTCGTTGCGATACTTGCCGCCCAGGATCTGCCAGACGGGAATGCGATATCGCTTGCCCACGACGTCAAGCAGGGCGCTTTCGATGCCGTTGATCGCGTGCATCACCATACCCGGAGACGCGTGCACGCTGCTGAGACGCATCCGGCGTAACAGGCGATCAAAGGATGTCGGGTCCTCGCCGACAAGTATCGCCGAATACTCCCTGATCACAGCCGTCAGTCCGGGACCAAGGAATGCCTCTCCGTAACCCTTGATGCCATCGTCGGTTTCGACTTTAACGATTGTCCAGTCAAAGTTCGACTCCATCACTGCGGTACTGACTTTCGAAATGCGCATAAGAGGTTAACTTATCAGCTTTTGCAAGGGTCTGCGTAATGGGCAAAATGCTGCCGATCCGCACTTCACTCATGTTATCGTAGGTGAGAGTGTCATCCCCGCTAGACGTCCATCTGGAGCAATACGAAGGTCCCCTTGATCTCCTGCTTGACCTGATCCGAAAGCAGCAGATCAATATCTACGATATCCCTATCGCACAGATCACCTCACAATACCTGGAATTCGTGCATAAAGCGCTGGAGCAGGATATGGAAGTCGGCGCCGAGTTTGTGTACATGGCGGCGACCCTCATCCACATCAAATCAAAGATGTTGCTGCCGCGCGATCCGGAGCTGGAAAAGATCGATCCGGAAGAAGATCCCCGCACGGAACTGGTTAATCGGCTGCTCGAACACGAGCGCTTTAAGAACGCGGCCGAAATGCTGCAACAGAAGCGCATGATCGAAGAAGCGGTCTGGTCCAACCCACAAATTCAGGATTTCGTTTCCGAAGACGACAACCCCGGCCTGGCCGTCACACTTTTTGACCTCGTCAAGACGTTGCAAACTGTGATTGAGCGGGCGAAAAATCGCCCGATCTACAACATTCAAAAAGACGAGGTGACCGTTCCGGAAATGGTCGGGTACCTTCGTGCTCTGTTCACGGACAAACCCAAGGAAAAGCTTTCACTTCTCGAACTTTTTGAGAGCCAGCGCAGCCAACGCGCCATGGTCTGCCTCTTTTTGGCTATTCTGGAGTTGGTAAAGTGTCAGGCGGTTTCGCTGGATCAGAGCGAACTGTTCGGCAGCATCGTCATCCAACGCCATGAGAAGTTCGAAGAGGCGTTCGCTTCAGAAGATGCCATCACTGCCATCGATAAGGATTACATCTAGGCCGCATGGAACCCAACGAAGTTAACTCTCCGGAGCTTGAGCCGGAAGAGCAAATCGAGGTAGACGCCTCCGCTGAAGCGGCGGATGCCCCTTTGCCTGAAGAAGAAACCGCCGACATGGCTGAAGTCATGCCGGAAGGCTTGCTCGAAGGCGAGGACAAGAACGAAGACCCCGATGCGCAGCTCAAAGCAATTCTTGAGGCTGTGGTCTATATTACTGACGAACCACTGACTGCGCAGCAAATCGCGATGGCCATCGGCCAACCGCTCGATGATGTGGAGCGCCTACTTTCCCAATTGGTAGACGACTACGCCAAACCCGCGCACGGCGTGACCATTCGCGAAGTTGCCGGTGGTTACAAGATGACCACCAAGCCCGAGCATCATGAAGCTATCCGAGCCTTTGTCAAGAGTCTGAAACCGCCATTGAAGCTTTCGCTCGCGGCGCTCGAAACCCTTGCTGTGATTGCGTACAAACAGCCGATTACCGCCCCGGAAGTCCTGGAAATCCGCGGCGTCCAAGGAGCAGGCGTCATTAAGACGCTGCTGGATCGCAAGTTGATCACGACTGCGGGCCGGAAGAACGTCGTCGGCAAACCGATTCTGTACAAGACAACAAAAGACTTCCTGGTTCAATTCGGGCTGAACGACCTGGCGGAACTGCCGACGCTCAAGGAATTCGAGGAATTGAGGCGTTTTGCGATGACGGAAGGGCAGTTGGATGACGTCGTCAACGCCGTGGGACCGGAAACACCAGCTGTTGAAGCCGTGCCGGTGGAAGCAGATGCCCCGGAAGCGGCAGCCGTCGTTGTAGTAGCAGTCGCAACTGAAGAACAACCGGAAACACCGGTTGAAACACCGGTTGAAACACCCACCGAAACACCCGGCGAGATGCCGGCTGAGGAATAAATGGCCGAAGAACGACTGCAGAAGTTGATTGCAAACGCGGGAATTGTCAGCCGCCGAAAAGCGGAAGTCCTAATCGTGGAAGGGCGCGTCACGGTGAACGGCAAGACCGTTACCGAACTTGGTTCCAAAGCAGACATTGATCGCGACTCTGTCAAAGTTGACGGACGCCTCATCAAGCCGCCGTCACAACTGCTCTACCTTGCGCTGAACAAGCCGAAGAATTGCGTGACCACCGTGTTTGATCCGGAGGGCCGCGAGACTGTCATGAAGTTTATCCGGGGTGTGAAGGGCCGGGTCTATCCGGTCGGCCGCCTTGA
>CAWCAT010000050.1:0-225864 GCA_963793625.1 Bryobacteraceae bacterium
CAAGGAGCAGCAGAATCACCAAAACGTCTTTGAACTGTGCGAGGAATTTCTTCCAGGCGGGCACCGGCTTTTCCGCCGTCAACTCGTTTCGGCCAAACCTTTCGAGCCGCGCGCGCGCCTCAGTTTCACTCAAACCCAGTCGAGCGTCCGCCCCGAGCGCTGCGATGACGAAGTCAGCCGTTTGCTGATAGGGGACTCTTGGCGCCTGCGGAGTCGGGCTGGTAGTCATACGCCTTATTTAACCAGAGCCTTCTGCCGAGGGCAGCCAGAATGTGTCTTTCGCGAGCGACGCAAGTTGGGCGCCGGTTCCCCAAGCGAGTCACCTTGTACGTTCTCCCGGCTCTGAAAGATCCGAACCGCCGGCAGACGAGCCGTTTCAGGCCCACCGTGTCGCTTGACAGCCTCGGCCACTCCCTGAGAGGATCGAAACAGAATGAACGAGACGGGAAGTCGCTTCTTTTACCCCCGCGTCGCCTGGACAGAATTTGGACGCGGGAATGACCAATTTTTATCAGTGAAACACGCTCCACAGGAGCAAGAAACAGAAAGGTGAAATGTTATGTCCGTACGCTCGATTGCAGAAAAGGCCATTGAACAGGGAAAAGGCATCTTACGCCTGGCGCCCAACTGGGTGCCGCGCTCGTTCTGCGTTCCTGGAAGAAGGATCAAGCTCCATCCCGCCGACTATTACGCCCTGGGCGGCGACCGGGGAGGCATCGACGAGCGGTGGTTCTCTTCGACCACGCCTGCTGACAACGGCCCGAAGACAAGCCCGAACGAGGGCCTGAGCTTCATCGTCGTGGAGGACGGTTCGCGGACGGAGAAAGTGACCCTTCGGGACGCGGTCAGCGAGCTGAAGGGGGCCATCATCGGCGAGCGCCTCTGGGACGCGTACCAGTGCTGGCCAATGTACTCGAAGTTCTTCGACAACAAGGGTCCGCTCCCGCACCACATCCATCACCGAGACCAGCACGCGAAGCTCGTGGGCCAAATGGGCAAGCCGGAATCGTATTTCTTCCCGGTCCAGCTCAACAACTACGGGGCGGATTTTCCCTACACGTTCTTCGGCCTGCAGCCGGGCACCACCAAAGACCAGCTGCGCGAATGCCTGCAGAACTTCACCAAGGGCGACAACAAGATCACCAATCTCTCGGCCGCCTACCGGCTGGAACCGGGAACCGGCTGGAACGTCCCGGCGGGGATCCTGCACGCTCCGGGGAGCCTGTGCACCTACGAGCCGCAGAAGGCCTCCGACGTGTTCGCGATGTACCAGTCGCTGACCGGCGACGCCATCATCCCCGAGGAACTTCTCTGGAAGAACACCCCGCCGGACAAGGTCGGCAACATCGATTACCTGATCGAGGTCGTGGATTGGGAGGCGAACACCGATCCAAACTTCGCGGCCCATCACTTCCGTCGTCCGAAGCCCGTCCGCCCGATCGAACGAAATGCGCGCTGAGGGCTACCAGGAGAACTGGATTACCTACGATACCGACGGACTACAGCGCCAAGGAACTCACCGTGCTCCCAGGGAAGACCGTCACGATCAAAGATGGCGGGGCTTACGGCATGATCCTGCTCCAGGGCCATGGAAAGATGGGCGTGTGGGATATCGACACCCCTGCGATCATCCGCTACGGCCAGCTCACGATGGACGAGTTCTTCGTGACCGAAGACGCGGCGCGCGCAGGAGTGGTGATCTCCAATCCCTCGAAGACCGACCCGATCGTCATGCTCAAGCACTTTGGGCCGGGGAACCCGGACATGAAGAAGTAACGGAAACACGCCTTCCGCAGGCTTCATTTGAGACACCGAGACCACCACACCGATCCCGACGATCATCGGGCCTGACGCCAGCCAACTGCCGCCGGCCGCCGAGCTCGCCAAGCGCTTCCCCGTCACTCCGTCGGATCACCTGAGGTCACAGGCCGACCTCCAGCACGTCATGGACAACCTCAAGTTCGGCGTCGCCTTCTCCGACTACATGGCCCGGGCCACCTGGACTCCCGAGGGCGGCTGGCAGAACCTGCGCGTGGAACCGTACGGCCCGCTCTCGCTCGACCCCGCCGCCTCGGTGTTTCACTACGGCCAGGAGATTTTCGAGGGACTCAAAGCCTACCACCACGACGACGGCTCTATCTGGACGTTCCGTCCCGGCTTCAACGGTGCGCGCCTGAACAGCTCCGCCCGCCGGCTCGCGTTGCCCGAGCTCCCGGAGGAGGACTTCGTCGGTTCGCTCGCCGCACTCGTCGCCGCCGACCAGCGCTGGGTCCCGACCGTCAAAGGCAGCTCGCTCTACCTGCGCCCGTTCATGATCTCGACCGAGCCCTTCCTGGGCGTGCGCGCCGGCCACGTCATCGAGTATCTTGTGATAGCCTCTCCGGTAGGCCCGTACTTCAAGGGCGGCTTCCACCCCGTCGACATTTGGGTGGACCGCGACTACCACCGTTCCGGACCCGGCGGCATGGGCGCGGCCAAGACCGGCGGCAACTACGCGGCCAGCCTGCTCCCGCAGGTCAATGCGGGCAAGAAGGGCTTCTCACAGGTCTGCTTCCTCGACGCGAAGACCAAGACGGCCATCGACGAGCTCGGCGGCATGAACCTCTTCGTCGTCAACGCCAACGGTACCGTGCGCACGCCGGCGCTGACCGGGAACATCCTCGAGGGCGGCACGCGTGCCGCCATCCTCCAGCTCCTCGTGGACGAGAACAAACCGGTACGTGAGGACCACATCGTCCTGTCCGAGCTGCTTGAGCAGATCGGGAGCGGCCAGGTCTCCGAGGTGTTCGCCTGCGGCACCGCTGCGGTCATCACGCCGATCGGCGGCTGGCGGGCGAGGACTTCGACGTCACGGTCGGCGATGGCACGCCCGGCGAGTGGACTCGGAAGCTTTACCACCACCTGGCAGACATCCATTACGGGCGGCGGGAGGACCCGCACCACTGGATGTACCGCCTGATCTGAGGAAGATGCCTCGCAGTTGATCCCGCGCATCGCTTAGAAGCGTACATAGTAGTTTTCGGCACTGCCGCTCCAGCTCCGCAAGGAGTATGCGAGGCGCACTCAATGCGCCATTCGTCTTTTCAAACCCGATAACCGGCTTCCCGCTCCGCAGCGAAGATTTGCGGTGGAGCGGACCGCACGCGCCCTCACGACAATCTTCAAGCCTGTGAGTCGCTTACCACCCACGACCTCCATAGCAATCTTTGCAGCATAACTAGAAAGCAGTCTCAGACTAACATCCTGGCATTGGCTGCCTCTGCAAAACGCAGCGAGGATGTTGGGAAACCGAAGCTATCCTCTTCGATTTCCCAGTAATACAGCAGGACAAAAGATCGTGATATGAATGTGAACAAAGGTGTGCTGCAAAGGCCGAGGGGTCGGTTTGACAGGGCTTGGGAGAAGGACGATTGTCTGGCTGACCCAACCAGGTGCCTGAACTTTTCGGCGGACGCAAATGGTTTGGTATCCTCGGAGGAAGGCCTGTAGGGGGAAACAAGAATAACAGAAAACACTATAAATAAAAGGACACTTCATGAAGGTGCTAATCGTTTACTACTCACTCTATGGTCACACGTACCAGCTCGCCCGAGCTGTGGAGAAAGGAGTCGCTTCGGTGAACGGCGCTGAGCCGGTGCTCCGCCGGGTGCAGGAATTCGAATCCGTGCTGAAGGATACTGCGCAGAGCCAGCACGCCAGCAAGTTGCGCGAGGAAACCAAAGCCATTCCCGTTTGCACTGTGGACGACTTGCGGCAGGCCGATGCGGTGCTCTTCGGCTCCCCGACGCGTTACGGCAACATGACTGCCCAGATGAAGCTGCTGCTCGACAGCACGGTGGAACTCTGGCTCAAGGGCGAGATGGAAGGCAAACCCGCCGGCGTCTTTACCTCCACGGCGTCCACTCACGGCGGCCAGGAAACCACACTGCTGACAATGATGGTTCCGTTGTTGCATCTGGGCATGATCATTGTGGGTCTGCCTTATTCGTATGAGGGGATGATCCACACCGAGGGCCGCGGCAGCACGCCTTACGGCGCCAGCGCCTGGCCGGTGCACGAGGAGAACTTCAGCCCCGGCCCGAAGATCTGAGCTTAGCTCAAGCTCTCGGAAAGAGAGTCGCCGAAATCGCACTCAAGGTTCGGGCAAGGTAGCAGTTCTTGATCTAAACCAAAATCTTCACGGATGCGAGTGCGGTCAGCAAAACCAACCGACGTTATATGTCACTGCGACCCATTAGACGGCTCATTCAAGCCAAACCCACGCTGGAAGGCGCGGGCGTGCGTCTGCGCCGCGCCTTCGGCTTCGGCAATACCACCGATTTCGATCCGTTCCTGCTCCTGGACGATTTCCGCAACGACATCCCGGAGGATTACCTGGCCGGCTTTCCCTGGCATCCCCATCGCGGCATCGAAACCATCACTTATGTCCTGGCCGGCACTGTCGAGCACGGCGACAGCCTGGGCAACCACGGCAGCATTGGCGCCGGTGACATCCAATGGATGACCGCCGGCCGTGGCATCATCCACCAGGAAATGCCCAAGGGCGACCCGGTCGGCCAAATGCACGGCTTCCAGTTATGGGCCAACCTGCCGGCATCCCTCAAAATGACGGCGCCCCGCTACCAGGAGGTCAAATCGCCGGAGATCCCGGAAGTCACCGACGACGACGGCACCCGGGCACGGGTTGTGTGCGGAAATTTCTGGGGCAAACGCGGGCCCATTGAAGGCATCGCCGCCGACCCCATCTACATCGATGTGACCGTGCCGCCGGGCAAACGAAAGATCCTGCCCGTCGAGACCACCCGGCAGGCCTTTGCTTACGTGTTTGCCGGCAGCGGAAAATTCTGCAACGCCTCCAAACCGCTGGCGGTGCCGACCGAAGGGGTCAAATGGCTCGAAACCGCCCCGCCCACCGAAGCCGGCAACCGCTCGCTCATCCTGTTCGACCGGGGCGATGAGGTTGCGGTCCAGGCCGGCGACGAGGGCATCCGCTTTTTGCTGGTCTCCGGCAAGCCCCTGCAGGAGCCGGTGGCCTGGTATGGCCCAATTGTGATGAACACGCAGGAACAGCTCCAGCAGGCCTTCGAGGAATTGCGCGAAGGGACCTTTCTGAAGACATAGCGCGGTATAACAAAAAGGATCATCTATTATGCGGATTAAACGAATATTAACACTTATCGCAGCGACAGTGTTTCTGAGTTCTCTCGCTTACGCGGCGGACACTTACAAGATAGACCCGGCCCACACGAGCATCAGCTTTTCCGTCAGGCACCTGGGGCTGAGCAACGTTAGGGGGCAGTTCAAGGAGTTTGCAGGGACGATTGTGCTCGATAACGGCAACATCACGGAGGCGATTAGTTCGGCGGCTGTTCCGCTTGGGTTCTTTCGTTACAATTTGGCCTTTTTTCTCGCCAGGCATCTTGAGCCTTTGGAGCGTTCTGCGAACCGTGAGCGTGCCCGCGTCAAAGTCGATTGATGACCACTGCACCGCAAGCGCCTCGCCTTTTCTGAGCCCCAAGGCAAGCGCAACTGCAAAGAGCGTCCCGAGCCGGTTCTGTTCAGCTGCAGCGAGGAAGCGCTGGGCTTCGGCTGCGGTGTACGGTCGAATTTCGGCGTGTTCGACCTTGGGGAAGTCCACCAGCAGAGCGACGTTGCGCGGGATGAGATCATGCTTTACGGCTGCGCTAAGCGCTAGCCTGAGCACCACGAGACAGTATTTCACCGTCTGTGGTGACAGGATTTCGGTTTCGTCTGAATCGGGCTTCGCCGGTTTTGGCTTCAGCAGTTCCCGCTTCATCTTTTCGATGTGCGGCGCGGTCAGGTTCTGAAGGGGAACCCTACCGAGCGCGGGTGTTAGGTGCAGCCGGACGACGCTCTCGTAAGAAATGTAGGTTGCCGGCGCAACATTCGCCTCAACGGTTTCGAGCCACTGCTTCAAGTATCGTTGAACTGTTTGACGCTCGGGTGCGATGTTGAAACCGAGTTGCTGGTCCCTGAGGGCCTTTTTAAGTTTCTCCTGAACGGCCTGTCGGGTTGGCGCTTCGATCTGCTTTCGCCAGCGCTTGCCGTTCCGGTACCCGAGGTCTACTATTGCGCGCCACCGCCCATCAGGCAACTTGAAAATTGAGCCTTCGCCTTGGCCGCGTTTTTTAGCCATCTAGACTTGCTCCATTGTTGGGGTTAAGGTTTTGGTGCTCTGCCTGCAGGGATCGTTGCCGCCCTGTCGGCGGCGGCATTGCCCAAGCGCTGGCCGTGGCCGGCTGGGACGTGGCGGTCAACTACAACAGCGACGAACCAGGCGCCCAGGCCACTGCGGCAGATGTCCGAGACGCCGGAAGGCAGGCATGGGTCGTGCAAGCCGACGTCGGTTATAGCGACCAGGTCGACCGCATGTTCGCGGAGCTCGCCGAGAACAGGCGCCGGACCCCTGAACGTGCTGGTCAACAACGCTGGCGTACAGACGTGGAGTCCCCTGGCTGAATTGAGCGAAGAGGACTGGGACCGCACGATCCGAACCAATCTCAAGGGAACGTTTCTTTGCAGTCAGCGGGCGGCGCGCCTGATGCGCGGCCACGGCGGCTCGATCATCAACATAGGATCGGGCGCATCGAAATTGCCTTTTCCCTGCCTGGGTGATTATTGCGCCTCCAAGGGCGGCATCGAGAATCTGACGGCCGTGTCGGCGGTTGAGTTCGGACCTTGGAAGATTCGCGTGAACTGCGTGGCCCCCGGTGCCGTGGAGATTGAGCGCACGAAGCAGGAGAGTCCAGACTATGACGCAACATGGTCGCCATTGACACCTTTGCGCCGGATCGGCCACGTCGAGGACGTCGCTGCGGCGGTCGCCTTCCTGGCGGGCGATGGCGCGTCCTTCATCTCCGGACAAACCCTGTACGTTAACGGCGGCTTGTTCCGCCAGGGACCTTGGCCGTACAAACATTGACATATCACATCATGTCTTTCAAAATGAGATAAGAACTGACATGCCTGCCAAAAAAATGCCGAAGACACGTTCGTTGCGTGGATCTCTTTCCGAACAGGCGTACCAGACCGTGCGCCGAATGATTCTGCGCGGGGAACTGCCGCCCGGAGCAGCGATCGCCCGGCGTCCGCTGGCCAAGCAGCTGGGGATGAGCTTCCTGCCTATCTCCGAGGCCTTGCAGCGTCTGGAACACGACGGTCTTCTCGAGAGCTGGCCACGAGTTGGCACGCGCGTGAGGTTGCCCACCGTTCAACGACGTGCGCGGCAACTACGTGATCCGCGAAGCGTTGGAATCGCAATCCGCACGGCTCTTTGCCGAGAAGGCCAGTTCCGCGGAAAAGGAAGAGGTCCGGCGGATGGCTGAGGCTGTCGATGCCATGCAAGCCGACCCGAAGATCGACTTTTTCGATTTCTTCAGCATTCACGAGCGCTTTCACCGGCGGATCGCCGAATGCGCCGGCTGCAACCCGCTGAGCGACGCCATCGCGAAGACCAACACGCTGATTCGCACCTGGCAGTACGCGGCGATCTCCGACTATCGCGACATGCCGCCGCACTTCCACGCCGCACTGGTGGACGAGTTGGGGGCCGGAGATCCGGAACGCGCCGACCGGGTCATGCGCCAGCACGTGCGGCACGGCATGGACGAAGTACTCCGGCGAATCGAGCGGTTCCTCTCCGGGGAACTCGCGGCGCCGGCAGCCAGGCAGTAGATACACCGATGACGGGGAGCGCTTCTCGGAATCCGTGGGCAGCATCGTCGCCATCCAGCGCAGCCGGTCAGAGCTGAAGTCCGGTGCGACTCAGACCTGTTCGGGAACGACGTAAGGCTTGCGGTATTCGCGCGTCAGGATGCGATTGGCTTCGGCATCGCCCCTGAACAGCCACTTTGCGGTATCGAAGGACAGCCTTTCGCCCAAGTTGCTCATGTGGGGTCCGGTCCCAAGCCTTTTTCTCAGTGAATTTCTCCGCCATCACGCGCTTTGTCGACCGACGACATTGACCGCGCCGGACGTTCATTCTCCGCCGGTTAACAGCTTTCGCACCTCGCCGACCATCTGGCAGTTCCCGTAATCGTAGGTCGTGAACTGCCGTTGGCGCCCAGGATTTGAGGCGAGTACATTCTCAATCGGCGAGAACGAATCATTTCGCAGCCCGGCATGACCACGGCAGTAGTGTGCGGCAAGGTCGCCTCGACAAACTCGCGGATCATCTGCCGCACTTGTGCCAGAAGACGTACGCGAACAGCTTCGTGGCCTTTTCAACGAAGCGCTCATCGCAGTATCCGAAATCCCTGAGCTGCCGCGGGCCCCATGTGCGGGGGCCGCCGAACAGCGGGCCGGCGCTGTTTGTTATAACGAAATGATTGTACAGTTGACTTAGTGATATGTCAGTGGTATATTCAGGTCTCGTTTGGTGATGAAGAAATCCGTACGAAGGGACAAATCAAGCTTTTCTTTGCGGCTCCTAGCCGTTGTTTGACTGTCTGGAATTCAGTTGCTTCCGGCGCAGACCTTACGACTCTAACCTGTCTATGCATCGTATTGTTCTCGTCCTATGCGCGGTGGCTTGCCTGGCCGGCCGCATGACCGGTCAGACATTCGCCGGTAATCTCACAGGGATGGTTACGGACCCAAACCAAGCCGCCATCGCGGGCGCCGATGTCGTGCTGACAAACGTCAATACGGGTGAGGTGCGGAAGTTGGTGTCGAATGAAACCGGCATGTACACTTTCTCGCAGTTGCTGCCCCGCAACTACTCACTGGCAGTAACGAAGCAGGGATTTCGTGAACACCGGCGAACGGGTATTGAACTGAGCACAAGCCAGACCGTTCGTGTGGAGGCAACTGGCGCTGGGACAGGTCAGCGAATCCGTGGAGGTGACCGCAGCGGCGCCTCTGGTGGACAGTCTTGTCTCACACGGGCGGACAAGGAAGAAATCATCTGGGCGTTTGCCAAAGTGCTCGCGGCTGGCCGCGAGGAGGGAGTCAAGAAATGAAGTGGAAGTGGAAGTTGACATTCACCGCGCTCGCAGCCGGTATTGCCGGCATCGCCGCGGCCCCGCCCGAGTCTCCACGTGTGGAGTGGAAGCTTGTCTCGACCGGCCGGGGAGGACTGCCGCTGCCGGGGCTGGCAACACAGCAGACAGCGTCCGTGGTTTGCGACCTCGATAAAGACGGAAAGAACGATTTCGTAATCGCCAGTCGCAGGGAAGAGGCAGCCGTCGTGTGGTACCGGCGGCGCGCATGGGGATGGGAAAAGCACCTGATTGATGGGGACCATCTTCCAATCGAAGCCGGCGGCACGTTCATGGACGTCGATGGCGATGGAGACCTGGACCTGATTTTCGGCGAGGACAACACCGGCAACAAAGTGTGGTGGTGGGAAAACCCCTATCCAAATTTCGATCCGAAGACGCCCTGGAAGCGCCGGGCCATCAAGAACTCAGGCGGCAATAAACATCACGACCAACTAGTGGGCGACTTCGACGGCGACGGCAAGGATGAACTCGTTTTCTGGAATCAGGGCAAAGCGGCTCGCAAGCTATTTCTGGCGCGCGTTCCGGAGAATCCGCGCACGACCGAACCGTGGCCGTTGGTCGAGATCTTCTCCTGGAAGGAAGGCGATTACGAAGGACTAGCCAAGGGCGACATCGACGGCGACGCGAAGACGGATATCGTCGGCGGCGGAATGTGGTTCAAACACATGGGCGGAGACAAGTTTGAGGCCAAGGTGATCGACGCATCGCAGAGCTTTTCGCGCGCCGCGGTTAGACAACTGAAGAAAGGAGGGAGCCCGGAGGTGGTCTTCGCGCCGGGCGACCGCGATGGTCCGCTTCAGTGGTACGAGCAATTGGACGGCAAGTGGGTGGCGCACAAATTCCTGGACGGCGCGGTGATCCACGGCCACAGCCTCGATATCGGGGATGTAAACGGCGACGGGAACGCCGACGTCTTATGCGGAGAGATGCGGAAGTGGGGGCCGGACGATAACGCGGGCGCGCGGATGTGGGTATTCTTCGGCGACGGCAAAGGCAAGTTCGAAGCGTCCGAGTTGCCGCGCGGATTCGGCCATCACGAAGCGAAGCTGGCGGATCTCGACGGCGACGGCACACTGGACATTTTGGACAAGCCCTACATCTGGAACACTCCCGCCGTACACGTGTGGCTGAACCGGCGGCTGCCCAAGAAGCCGTTGCCTCTGGGCATGTGGGAGCGGCACGAGATCGACTCCGACCGGCCATGGAAATCCGTGTTCGTTTTTTCGCACGACATCGACGGCGATGGTCAGCCGGACATCATCACGGGCGCCTGGTGGTACAAGAATCCCGGCACTCCGGGAGGCCAGTGGGTACGGAACACTATCGGCGCGCCGGTGAACAACGCCGCCGCGCTGTTCGATTTTGACAACGATGGGCGCATCGACATTCTCGGGTCCGGTTGGCGGGGCGAGGGCGGGGATCCTTCCTTTGCATGGGCGCGCAACCACGGCGGTTCTTTCACGGTGTTCGAAAACGTTCCGAAGGCGAAGGGCGACTTTCTGCAGGGCGCGGCAGCCGCGCGATATCAGGCAGGCGGGCCGATCGAGGTGGGCCTCTCCTGGCACAAGCGCGGCGGAGGCGTACAAATGCTAACCGTGCCAGGCAACCCGATGACCGAGCCGTGGAAGTGGCGGGCGATCACCGAGACAACCCAGGACGAAGACTTGAGCGCCGGCGACATCGGAGGCGAAGGGCGGACGGACCTGCTTCTCGGAACCATGTTGCTGCGTAACGAGCCAGCGGAATGGAAAACCTTCACACTGCACCAGACGGACAAGAGACCCGATCGAAACCGGCTGGCGGACATCAATGGCGATGGGAGGCTGGATGCTGTGGTCGGGTTCGAATCCATCAGCAAGCCGGGCAAACTCTCCTGGTACGAACAGCCGGAACAGCCCGGGCAGCCATGGAGTGAACACGTCATCGCTCCAAACGTAACCGGACCGATGAGCCTGGATGTGGCGGACATGGACGGCGACGGCGATCTCGACATCGTAGTTGGGGAGCACAACCTCCAGGAACCGGCCACCGCGCGGCTGCTCATCTTCGAGAATGCCGACGGACGGGGCGGTCGCTGGAAGATGCATGAGACGTACAAAGGCGACGAGCACCATGACGGCGCGCTGGTGGTGGATATCGACGGCGATGGCGACCTGGACATAGTTTCCATCGGATGGGGCCACAAGAAGGTCCTGCTGTACGAGAACAAGGCGATCGACCGCTCGCGTTCGGTGGCCGAGGAAGGCGGGCGGTTTCTGCGCGAGCATTGGTTTGCGCATTCGATGGAGAACGGGAATCCGGTCTCGAACAAGCGTTTCCGCGTGAACGCACCCGAGGTCGTGCTGCACCCGAATTTTGGCAAGCGGTCAGAGGTTCGGAGCAGCGGGATGCTCCAGATTCAGCTCAAGGAGGACCTCAGCCTGCTCGAAGGCGCCGATCTTTACATCGAACTGTGGGGCGGACATCCCGGCACCGCAAACAAGCGTGTCACGGTGAACGGGCGTTCGACGTACGCCATTCCGGAGGTCGGCACGGCGGCCGGCAAGTTCTACCTATCAGTATCCGGCGATTCCACTACGGTTGACGGACCTCGTCAGCGGCTACAACGCGATTCAATTCGCCTGCGACAAGGGTAAAGCCGCATGGGGCCACTATATTGTGGAAGGCGCGGCGCTGCGGGCTGTTTTGCGGCCGGAGCATCCGGACCTGCTAAAAAGCGGTCTGCAGAAATTCAGCGCGGTAGTGACGGCGGCGCAAGCCAATGGCAAGGAGGCCATACGGCTCTCGCTGAATATCCCGGCCGAGTTTCAGAAGAGGGTTGCCGAGGTCCGGTTCCAGGGCCTCTACGACGGCTACGACGAGAACGGCGGCGGCAAGGAGTCCGGCTGGCACGGATTCACGCTCGGGAAAGAACCGATCGCGTACCTGGGCGTGACGAAATCCGCGCCTTTCGCGGCGGACTGGGACGTGTCCATGCTGCCGGCGCAAACCGGAGTGGCGGCGCGGGCGTTCGTGTATTTCAACGACGCTCCCGGCCTTGTTTACGTCACCAGGCTGGCGGGTGGTTTGAATATAGCGCCACGTCAGGCCGCCAATGTCCGGATGATCAAGCCGGCCGTGATGCCGGCGGAATCCTGGTCGAGAGTGAACAAGAAGATAACCGTCCGGATTCCGCTCGACATGGAGCCCTCGCGCATAGAACGGGCGCAGCTTCATATGACCGTGTGGGACGGCGGCTGCGGAGCGGTGAAGGAGTGCGTCACGTTGAACGGGCATCCACTGCCGGTCACGGGCAGCGGACACCACAATTTGATCTACAGCCGGTTGGATATAAAGCCCTCCATGTTGAAGCAGGGAGACAATGTTGTGGAAGTGCGCTCGGACACCGAACATCATGGAATCGAAGTCATGCTGCCGGGGCCGGCGCTATTTGTCAGAACGAAATGATTGTACAGTGGACTCTCGTTTGGTGATGAGGAAATCGGTACGAATTTTGCGGCTCTAGCCGTTGTTTGAGCGACGCCAGGCGTTGCCAGCAAGCGCAGCGGGGCGGCACGGCAGGCACTCGCGGGGTATGCGGCTGGGCTTGGGCGGCGGCTTGCAGGTGCCGGACGTGAACCGGGAGAGTTGTTCGCGCTTTAGTTGTGGCCGAGGTGAGTTGGGTTTCACTCAGACCTGAAGTGTCGCTGAGGTCGGCATCCTCCAGGTGGGCTCCGTGGATAGTCAAAAGGAAGCTGGATGGCAGCCAGAACAACGGCCATCGCAGCGAAAGCGATGAAGGGCGCCGCCACGGCCGACCGGGAACACGTCCGCAATTTTCTGGATTGCGTCAAGAGCCGGTCGCAGTGCAATGCCGGCATACGGCAGGGCTATAGCTCCACTGCGACATGCCTGCTCGGCAACATCGCGCTGAAAACGGAAAGCACCCTGAAATGGGACGGCGCGATGGAACGATTTACAACAACGAGGCCGCCAACCGGCTTCTGCATTACGCGTACACCTCAACGCCGGCCTCCAGAAGATGCACCGCAGTGCTGTGTCGCCAGACGTGAGTTGAGACGACCTTGAACCGGCCGTCGGAGCGCTTCTTGACAACGTGACTGGTGTACCGCCGGATGATCTTGTAGATGCCGAACCGGGTCAGGGCGGCCTCCCTCGCGCCGACAAAGACGGGCCGGTCCGGAGCGGCTCCCGATACTCGCTCGGACACCAGCCTCTTGATCAGTGTGGCGGTTTCCACCCAGAGCGGGCAGACACGCCACTTGTCTCGTTTGCCGTGCAGATGCACCCGCGGAGTCGGATCGAAGTGCACCTCACTTACTCGTAAGTCCGAAACTTCTTGTACGCGGGCTCCCGTATTGTAGAGGAAGATCAGCATGGCCCGGTCACGTAAAGCATATCGTCCATCCACCGGCAGTGCGGCAAGTGTGCCTTCGATCTCATCGCGCTCAAGGAAGATGGTTTCCGGAGGCTGGGTGCGCTTTCTCGGAATAGCCATCACTTTCTGAGCCTGCCCAAGCCGCTCAGGGAATCGCTGGCCGACGTATTCGAAAAACGTACGGAGCGCCGCCAATCGCTGGTTGCGGGACTGGGTCGCGTTGCTTCGGCTCTCTTGGAGGGCGTTCAAGAACTGGGACACGACATCGGGCATCCAGATCGTCGAGGCCAAGTTGGGTGACCTTCTTCTTGCCAGCTGCCGCGGCGAATTGCAACAACAGTCGCATCGCATCTGCGTAGCTTGTTCTCGAGTTCGGACGCAGTCCACGTTGAAGCTTCAGGTGGTCGTTGAAGAACGACGCCAGGATCGCTCCCAGCAGGGGTGTGCTTGCGTTCATCCCCCACACGCCGAGGCGGAATTACGCGCCGAGTTCCGCATCGTAAGGGCGACTCCACCAGTACTTCGTGACCCACCATCCAATCAAGCAGCCTTCGAATAATACCGATGAGCCCGTTGTAACTGCGCGGCGAGTGACGAGATCGGGATGCTACGAATGCGTCGATGTGCGCCGCGGTGATCTGTCGGATCTCCGCGACGCCTTGGGCGAGCAAGTAGCCATCCAAGAGCTGAAGCATCGGCCCCACCTTGGCCAACTGTTTGCCTAACGAACGCTTGTGCGCAAGGTACGTCTCGATGTGATTAGCCAGGGGACCGTTCGTTGCGCGCTTCACAGGACCTCCTCCCCGTTGCCGAGTGCGACCTCGTGCCTCAACGCCCGACGAAGTCTCCGATCGTCTTAAGCGAGAACCCGGAATCGACAAGGCGTTGAACGCAGGTGTGCCTCAGCGTATGCGAGCCCGGCCGGGACACATTGATACCAGCTTTGCGGAGGTACCATTTCGCTCGCAGCGATACGGCCACACGCGACAGCGGAATGTAGGGTGCGTAGGCTGCAATGAACAATGCTCGCTCAGTTGTTTTGGGGCGGCCCTGTTTCAAGTAGTCGAGGATTGCTTCGCCCACCATCGGTGCCAAAGGATAGGCGGTCGAATGTCCCGCTTTGCGCCCGCGAATTTCAAGTCGGTCTCGCTTCCAGTCAATGTCGTCCAGCGTCAACGCCCCGACTTCGCGAGCGCGCAGCCCATACGTCACCAAAAGTAAGAGGATTGCGTAATCGCGTTTGCCAACCGCACTCCTCCGGTTGACTTTCAGCAGCATTTGCTCGGCTTCGTTCCAGGCAATCGAACGCGGCAAGTCCGAAAGGCAGTACCGGCGAGGCGATTCGATTGCCTTGCTCAGATCGCGGGTCATCAACCCCACGCCGTAGAGATACCGAAAGAACACCTTCAGGATGCTGCACAAACTCTGCACCGAACGCTTGTCGAGAGTCTCGCCGCTCTCGATGATGAGCGCACTGATCACCGTTAGCGGCAGGTCTGGAAGTAACGGTCGATCAAGTCGTTCCAGGTAATCTTGGAGACGCTGCAGATAATGCCGGTACTGAACGAGGGTGGGCTCACGAAGACCCCGACCACGGCGCAGGAAGTCGAAGAAGCCAGGTGCCGCCTCGACAAACGGATCCGGCATGCCACCGGTCTCACTCCCGTAATGCGGGAGCATCAACCGGAGTAGCTGGCGGATTGGATTGCGCACCTCTCGGGCGGCAAGCGAGCGCTGGGATTCTGAATATCCCTGTTTTCGATGACTCAGCCAGTCTTCGATAAAGTGCTCGACGTGAGCCGGCAGTTCGTCTAACTTGTTTGCACCAGATCTTCGCGCGAACTCTCCGAAGCGGACCAGCACCGGTACACGGAAGGACACATTCTTAGCGGCGTAGTTTTGCTCGGTGAGCCACACTACGTAGCGTTCGATCGCTTCGCCGATCCAGCATGCGCGAATCCGATCTACAGTGGTCGGGCGGATGAAATAGCGGTTGAGCACAACAATCTCCTTTCTGAAAAGCCAATTGAAGGAGATCATCGCGCGACGGGATAACGTTATGTGCCCGAGGACCAAGAATCCGCCCTTAAAAATGGGTAGAACCCTTCCCGAGGCCACATAACGGCCGCGGGCACATTACATGGACAGTCTCCTGACCGGCACTCGCATCCTCCCTCGGAGGATCCATTGTGCCGGTGAAATGTCCAGCGCCGCTGTGCCTGTGGAAATCATTCCGGGCCATGGCGAAAACGATTCCGGGATCAAGCGAAAACCGTTCGCCTTCCCGCCGGAATCACTGTTCGCCTTCAGCCCGGAATCCTGTTCGTCTTCACCCCGGAATCGTTTTCACGTTCACCCCGGAATCCGTTTCGCCTTGCCCCGAATCCGCACCCAAAAGGGGGCAGCCTGGCGGCTCTTGCCTTGATCGTCGCGTCGGCGCTCGCCGATTTTGCCGCTACTCGCGGCGAACGAAAATATGTGCGCACAATGTGCACGGCGTCGGGCACGCGCTTGTGCTGATGCGGGCGTGACCGTATTTCCCTTGGCTCCATTTTGAACCGGACATATGAAACACGAGTAGGCGGTTCCGTCCTAGTGCCCGATAGGCCCACTTCGTGCGTATGATTCGGCAGGTGGAGAGATCATGTGGTCTGCTCGCACTTGCCCACAAGAGTGGCACGCTTCTTCGGCATAGAGGATACTTCGTCCTTGCGCAGCGGGCTGGTGCTCGACGTTGACAAGCAGCTGGATCTTCCCTTTCTGTTGCAGTTCGGACCGAGCGCCCGGCGGCGCGATCGGCCGTTTCGATATCAACAACAGGCAACAAAATGCAACTCGTCGTGCTGGAGAGATCGCGCGCCTCTCGACAAACTACTGCGTGGTCCAGTCGCTCGGCAAGCAATGGCAACAGTAAGCGGCGACTATACAGGGGGAGAGGTGTCAGGGGTCACTTAAGGGTACAGGGTCAAGTTTCATACAGCGAAACACAGCTGGAATACGCTTGCTCAGTCAACGATCTGCGTGATACGTTAGCTGCGGATGAGCCACGGTTTGAACAGCGAAACTTTTGCTGCGGCTTTGCGGAGCGGCGGCGCACTAGGCGCCTGGTGCGGTTTCGCGAGTTTTGCCAGCGTCGAGATGATGACCCTATTTCCGTTCGACTTCCTGGTGCTCGACATGCAGCACTGCGAAGTCACGCCAGGACACATACCGGCGCTGCTCGGGCCATTCGCGCCGTGCGCCCGGCCGTTCCCGGTGGTCCGCCCACCGCAAAACGACTACCACGTCATCAACTGGCTGCTCGACCAGGGCGCGGCGGGCATCCTGGTGCCAATGGTCAACTCCGCGGACGATGCGCGCCGCGCGGTGCAGGCCGCCAAATACCCCCCATTAGGCCGCCGAAGTTTCGGCCCTTTTCGGGCCGCGCGATACGGCACGCGGCTCGCTGAATATATGGCGGAGGCCGGCGGCACCGCGCTGATCGTTCAAGTTGAGGATGCGCGGGGTGCTCGGGAGATCGATACCATTCTGTCAGTGCCCGGCATCGACGCCGTATTCATGGGGCCGAACGACCTGGCCTACTCGCTGCTGAAGCCGGGCGAATCGATGCAGGGCGACTCGAACCAGTGGAGCGCATTCGCCCGGACACCCGAAGTGCTGGATCTTTGCGCCTACGTGATGGAGAGGAGTCGCGCAGCCGGCATTCCGTTCGGTATGACGGCATCCTCCATGGAAGATGCTCGCGCGTGGCTTGCACGAGGCGCATCCTTCGTCACATACGGCAGCGACTTTTTGTTCCTGCGCAAGGGAGCCGAAGCTCTGTGCGGTTGGAAAACGGAGGCAAAGTGAGTTACAAGGCCGGGTACTTCATCAAGGCCAACACGGGCATCTACGATGTGGTGCGCGCGGCCCTGCCGGAGGGATTTGAACTTGTAACGCTGGACGCCGACCCCGTGGCCCAGGCGAGGGACCTCGATTTCCTGATCGCGGGGAAGGCGTCCCGTGCTCTTATCGAAGCGGCGCCGAAACTCAAGCTGATCCAGGCGCCCGGTGTGGGGTACGACGGCCTCGACCTCGCCGCCGCGGCCGAACGAAGCATTCCCGTCGCCATCGCAGTCTGCGGCAATCCGGACGAAGTCGCGGAGTACACGCTGATGTCGATGCTGGCCGTGAGCCGCAGGCTACTGGAACTGGACCACGCGCTGCGGCAGGGCAGGTGGATGATGTGGGATCGGCGCCTGCAGTCCTTCAACCTGAAGGGCAAAACTCTGGGCCTGGTCGGGCTCGGACGCATCGGGGCCGAGGTGGCCCGCCGCGCCGGGGCTTTCGATATGCAGGTCCAGTACACCGATCCGGCGGTTCGCGCGGCGTATCCTTACCGCCCTCTCGAGGACCTGCTGGCCACTAGCGACTACGTCAGCCTGCACGTGCCTTTGACGCCGGAAACGCGCGGCATGCTAAGCCGTGACCGGATCGCGGGAATGAAGCCGGGAGCGATCCTGATCAATACGTCGCGCGGTGAGGTGTTGGATGAACAGGCGCTGATCGACGCCTTGCTCTCAGCTCGTCTCGCGGGCGCGGGTCTGGACGTGTTCGACCGGGAGCCCCCGGAGACGACAAATCCGCTCCTCACGATGGACAACGTCGTTCTCACGCCCCACGTGGCCTCGGGAACGCTGGACGCACTGCGGGTGAAAGCGCGCCGCTACGCGGAGAACATGCAGCTAGTCCTAGCCGGGCGCGAACCGGTGGATTGCGTTCAATTATCGGGAGGGGCACTGGCATGATTTCCCGCAGAGAACTCGTATGTGGCGCGGCGGCCGTTTTCGGTTCCCCGGCGGCCGCGCAGACAGGGCCCTACACGCGCAAATCTGTCACCCCGCCGGACTGGTACTGGCGTGCCATGCGCTGGCTCACCATGAACCTGGTTCAGGACGATCCGGGAAGGTTCGACCCCGATTTCTGGCTGGACTACCTCAAGCGCGCTCATGTGGACGCAGCGAGTTGGAACTCCGGCGGCATCGTGGCCTTCTACCCCACCCGCATACCCTATCACCGGCGGAACGAAAAGCTCGGCAGCCAGCGATCCGCTGGGCTACCTGGTGGAGGGCTGTCGCCGTATGGGTTTGATTGTGACGGCGAGGGTGGACCACCACGCCACCTACGAAGACACCGCCAAAGCCCACCCGGAGTGGATCTCCATCGATCCCGCGGGCAAACCGCGCCGGCACTGGGCCTCACCCGAGTTGTTTCTGACATGCACACTGGGGCCTTACAACGAATTCTTCATGACCTCCGTCATGACGGAAATCGAAGAGCTCTATCGTGTCGATGGCTTCAACCACAACCGTTGGGCACCGCAGATGATGTGTTACTGCGAGTGGTGCCGGAAGAGCTTTCGACAGGCCTCCGGGCTCGAACTCCCGGAGAAAGAACCCGCGGAAAACTCAAGTTGGGTGAAGTACCTGGCATGGCGCGAAAACCGCATTTTTGAATTGTGGGACCGCTGGAACGCGGAAGATTCAGAAAATCAATCCGAACGCCTTCGTGCTGCCGGGCGCTCGGCTCCGAGCGTGGAATGCTCAACATGAGCAAGGTCCGGCAGCGCGCCAAAACGCTGTACCTGGACTACCAGGGGCGGCGCGGCACGACGCCGCCGTGGATGGCCGGCAAGAAAGGCAAGGAACTGCGGTCCGTGCTGGGCGACAAGCCGGTCGGCCTCACATTCAGCGTCGGCCATGAGCAGGATTACCGCTGGAAAGATTCGGTGCAGACCGCGGCGGAAATCAAGGTGTGGGTGCACGACGGCGTTGCGCACGGTCTGCGCCCCAAGATGGCGAAATTCGCAGGCACCCTTCACGACACCCGCTGGCTGAAGCCCGTGGAAGAGGTGTACACGTGGTTGTGGAAGAACGAGCCGTACCTGCGCAATACCGGTCACACGATCGCCAGCGTCGGCATCCTCCATTCGCAACGGACCGCACGTTTGTACAAAGCTCCGGCCGAGCGCGGGCACAGTGAACAGGATTTCGGCAACGGCCTGTACCAGGCGCTGATCGAGGCGCGCATCCCTACCGATATCGTGCATGAGGACCTGCTCGAGGAATCCGATCTCGGCCGCTTCCGCGTGCTCGTGCTGCCCGGCGTAGCTTGCCTTTCGGACCGGCAATGCGAGCAAATCCGGCAGTACGTGCGGAATGGGGGAAGCCTCGTCGCCACCTTCGAAACCAGCTTGTTCGATGAAAACGGTGCGCGCCGGCCGGATTTCGGACTGGGAGACCTGTTTGGAGTGAAGGTTGCGGGACCGGCGCAGGGGCGCATGAAAAACTCCTATCTGCGACTGGACAAGAGCACCGCGCACCCGCTTCTGACTGGTTTTGAAGACGCAAGCCGCATGGTGAACGGAGCCTGGCGATTGCCCGTCGAGCTGGTGGCTGAATTCCCTGCACGGCCTGTGCTCTTCGTCGAGCCTTACCCGGACCTCCCGATGGAGGAGGTGTATCCCCGCGACCTCCACAAAAACGTACCGGAGGTTTATCTGCGCGAAATCGGCGGCAGCCGGATTGTGTACTTCCCCTTCGACATCGACCGGATCTTCTGGGAGGTGTTGGATGCCGACCACGGCCGCCTGCTGGCCAACGCCGTGCGCTGGGCCGCCGGCAACGATATTCCTGTGCGCGTGGAAGGCAAGGGCATGCTGGACGTCACGGCATGGCGCCAGCGGAACTCCATGACCGTACACCTCGTGAATCTTACGAACCCGATGTTTATGAAGGGTCCGTTCCGTGAGATCTATCCGGTGGGTGCGCAGCGAGTCCACGTGCGCGTGCCCGCGGGGGTCAAGGTGCGTGCCGTGCGGTTGCTTACGGCCGGACGGGATGCGGCTTTTGAAGCCCGGAGCGGCTGGCTGACGGTCGAGGTGCCGTCGGTTGATATTCACGAAGTCATCGCCATGGATTTCTGAGCGTCATGTTCAAAACCACTGCACTCTCGATTTTGACGTTGGCCTGCGCGGCGGCCGCGCCGCCGGCTCTTCTCGAACAGGTCTCGATTTGATCTACAGCCGGTTGGACATAAAGCCCTCCATGTTGAAGCACGGGGACAATGTTGTTGAAGTGCGCTCGGACACCGAACAGCATGGAGTCGAAGTCATGCTGCCGGGGCCGGCGCTGTTTGTTAGAACGAAATGATTGTACAGTTGACTTAGTGATATGTCAGTGATATATTCAGGCTCTCTTTTGGTGATGAGGAAATCCGTATGAAGGGACAAATCAAGAAGGCAAGGACATCTTGGACGTCACGCCATGGCGCCAGCGGAACTCCATGACCGTACACCTCGTGAATCTTACGAACCCGATGTTTATGAAGGGCCCGTTCCGTGAGATCTATCGGGTGGGTGCGCAGCGCCATGGATTTCTAAGCGTCATGTTCAAGACCACTGCACTCTCGATTTTGACGTTGGCCTGCGCGGTTGCCGCGCCGCCGGATCTTCGCGAACAGGTCTCGCTGAACGGAGTTTGGGCGCGCGGCGGGACGGTGCCTGTCTATGAGGGCGAGCCAATAGATACGAAGACGTACGAGCGAGAGGTCAGGGTGCCTGCCGCGTGGAAGAACCGCATCGTCAAAATCGAGTTCGAAAACGTGGCGTTCGTAGCGGACGTATTTATACAAGGCGAGCACGCGGCGCGGCATGTTGGCGCGTGGAACCCTTTCACAGTAGATGTCACGCGGTGGGCGAAGCCAGGCTCGTCTTTCTCGCTGCGGGTGGAAGTGAGCGGGCCGCAGCACCCGCCCATTGTGGACTCGATGGGCGCGTTTCAGTGGCCCGTGGGTGGATGGGGCCCCAAGAAGCGCGGCGGCATCGCCGGCGACGTCACTCTACGCGCGTACGGGAGCGTGTACATAGACGACGCCTTTATTCAGACTTCGTTCCGTGAGAAGCGGCTGAGCGTCGAGTACACAGTCCACAACGGCGGCGCGAGTCCTCGTACGGTTGAGATCGCGGGGGAAGCGACGCCTGCTCGGGGAAGCGGGGCCCGCAAGGCTCTGCGCGCACCCGCCGTCACGTTGCAGGCTGGCGAGACCCGGACCGTGACCGCCTCAGTCCCCTGGCCTGACGCCGCCCTCTGGTGGCCTGACCGGCCCGTCCTGTATCACCTGACCAGTCAAGTGCTAGAGAACGGCGAGCGGCTCGATCGCGAAACGCGCCGTTTCGGCTTCCGCGAAATCTGGACAGAAGGCAACCAGTTCCGCTTCAACGGTGTGCGTGCCAACCTGTTCGGCGACTATCAGGTATTCGGCGACACCTGGTACACGAAACCTCTCATTCACACACCGGAGAACTGGCCGGCCACGGTGGACCGGATCAAGGCGATGAACATCCGTATTCTCCGCTGGCATCACAATCCGGTGCCTCAGTATGTGCTCGACGTGACTGACGAGAAGGGCTTGCTAATCTGCGACGAATCCGCCAACTACGCGCGACATTACCATCAGCAATCCCCCCACGAGGTGTACCTGGAAAACGCCCACCGCTGGATTCCCGCGTGGATTCGAGCGGACCGCAACCACCCCTCCGTCTATATGTGGAACGCCACCAACGAGATGACGTACAAATTCGCCGGACCGTTCGACGCGAAGGAAGTGCGCCGGCTGGGCGATACCATCCGGCGTTTCGACCCCACGCGGCCGGTCGGATATGATGGCGACACCCCGCCCGTAGTGGACGAGTTGATTGATTACCATTATCCGGAGGGCTACAACAAAGAGCCGAAAGGCAGCATCTACAGTTGGGCCAAGCTGGTCAAGCCGGACCGGCCTACCGGAACGGGTGAGATGCTGCACACCAGGTCGCCGCTCAAGGAAGTGCAGACGGCGGTGACCCGCAACACGTGGTGGCTGGGTATCTGGACCCGCGGCCTGCGTTATACCAACTGGACCAACGTGAAGCCCGCCTGCTACTGGTTCGCGGCCGAGGACGGCTTTGAGGGGCCGCGGGCGGAGAACCTGCGCAACGCTTACGCCCCGGTGGCCCTGTTCGACAAGGAGTACGACGACCTTGGGATCGAGCCATACGTCAAGGGTTTAACCCCCGGCGGGACACTGCCGCGCGTCGCGGCCGGAGCGCCGTTCCAGCGCACGCTGGTGCTATACAACGACGAGTTCCGCGGCGACACGGTCCGAGTCGAGGTGCTGCTTCGAACGGGCGCCACGGTACACACGCGCTGGACGAAGCAGTTTCAGGTCGCCCTGGGCGAGCACATTGACATTCCCTGTCCCCTGCAGGTTCCCGCCGCTCCTGGCAAGGTGCTGGAACTCGTCCTGCGGACCTACAAGGACGGAGCCAAAAAGTTCGAAGAAGTGCGGCGCTTCGCAATCGACGGCGGCGTGGAGGCCCTCCGGCCATGACACGCCGGAGTTTCACGGTCATGTCCGCGCTAAGCTATGCGCGCGTTTACGGCGCCAACGAACGCGTGCGCCTCGGCGTCATCGGCGTGGGCGCGCGCGGAGACCGGCTGCTCGACGAGTTCCTCCGGCTCCCGGACGCGCAAATCGCGGCCGTCTGCGATCTGCGGGAGGACTACCTGAATCTCGCGGGGCGGAAGGCGGGCGCCGGCATTGTGAGATGCAAAGACTACCGCCTCGTCCTCGACGACCGCAGCGTGGACGCCATCGTGATCGCGACGCCGGACCACTGGCACGCCATTCAGTTCGTCGATGCTTGCCGTGCGGGCAAAGACGTCTTCGTCGAGAAGCCGCTCTCGCTGACGGTCGTGGAAGGCCGCACGATGGTCGAAGTGGCGGAGCGCACCGGCCGCGTAGTGCAGGTTGGAACGCAGCGGCGTTCGTCCGCCATGATCCGCGAGGCAGTGGAATTCATACGAGCTGGCGGCATCGGGCAGGTTTCGGTCGCACGCGCCTTCGACCGCTTGAACGAGTGGCCGCACGGTATCGGCCGTTTCCCCGATGAGGCCCCGCCCTCGGACATGGATTGGGACCTCTGGTTGGGACCCGCGCCCAAGGTCGCCTACAACCGCAACCGCACGTTTTACAACTATCGTTGGTTCTACGATTACTCGGGCGGACAACTGGCCAACAACGGCATTCATTTGCTGGACGTGATCCGCTGGGCGCTCGAACTCGGGCTTCCAAACAAGATCGCCGCCATCGGAGGAAACTACGTCGTGAAGGACGCCAGGGAAATTCCGGACACCCTCGAAGTGATCTGGGAGTTCGACGGCAAAGTGCTCGTGAGTTTCACCCAGACGAATGGGAACGAGGCGCCGGCCAATGCGCAGGGCGCCGATCTCGAGTTTCGCGGGACGAAAGGCACTCTGTACATCCATCCGGACCGCTTCGAAGTAGTTCCGGAGCCGGTCGCGGCCGGCCTGCGTTACAGAGTCAGCCCATTGCGGCGTCAGGAGTCAAAAGGAAGCTGGATGGCGGCCCGGAAAACGGCCATCGCACCGAAAGCGATGAAGGGCGCCGCCACGGCCGACCGGGAGCACGTCCGCAATTTCTTGGATTGCGTCAAGAGCCGGTCGCAGTGCAATGCCGGCATACGTCAGGGCTATAGTTCAACTGCGACATGCCTGCTCGGAAACATCGCGCTGAAAACGGAGAGCACCCTGAAATGGGACGGCGCGATGGAACGATTTAGAAACAACGAGGCGGCCAACCGGCTTCTGCATTACGCGTACCGAAAGCCTTACGTGCTGCGCGTTTGAACGCCCGGCGCCAGATCGAGGCGGTGGTGTGAGGCCGCCTCTTAACGTAACAGTTTGTTGAAGGAGAGCCTTATGCACTACTTGCGTTTCTTGCTTGTGCCTTTCTGCGGGGCTGCTTTGCTGGGCCAGACGTTCACCGGAACCATCACGGGCCGCGTCACCGACCCGAACGAGGCGGCCGTTCCAGGCGCGGAGGTTGTTCTCAAAAACGCCAACACCGCCGAAATCCGCCGTGGCCAAACCAACGACCTTGGAATCTATTCTTTTCCCCAGATCCTGCCTGGCGAGTACAACCTCACCACGTCGAAAGCAGGATTTCGAGCGTTTGCGCAGAACGGCATTCAACTGAATGCGAGCCAGACGGCCGAGATCAACGTGCGACTGGTAGTGGGGCAGGTCTCCGAGAAGATCGAGATAACCGCGGGGGCGGCTCTGCTCGATACGCAAACGTCAAACCAGTCGACCACGCTGGAAACGCGCCTGATTCAGGAGCTGCCGCTCCTGGTGCGCAACCCGTTCGCGCTCGTGCACTCGAGCGCGGGCGTCGTGAGCCTGAACCAGAATCTCATCAATTCAACCAGCGAGCAGAATACCACGCGGTTCAGCCTCAACGGGGGACGGGAGAACAGCGCGCAGGTGATGATCGACGGCGTGCCTGCCCTTGCCGGCGACTGGGGCGGGTTGATCGCCACACCCGGTGTGGACACGGTGCAGGAGGTCCAGGTGCTTCGCAACACCTACGAAGCACAGTTCGGCAAAAGCGGAGGCGGAGTGGTCAACATGACCACCAAGGGGGGAGGCCGCCAATTTCACGGCAGCCTTTTCGAGTACCTGGCGAACGACAATTTGGACGCGAACAGTTTCTGGAACAACAAGTTCGGCCGAGACAAGACGGAATCCAAGCGCAACCAGTTCGGCGGGAATCTTTCGGGCCCGATCTGGAACAGCAAACGACTGTATGGACTGTTCGGCTACGAAGGCTTGCGCCAGAGCGCTCCATCCAGCCGCCTCGCCACGGTTCCCACGGCTCTCGAGCGAGGGGGCGATTTTTCGCAGACCTTCAACGCGAACCGGTCACTGCAGCAGATCTTCGATCCGGCTACGACGCGCCTGGATGCCGCCACCAAAAAATACCTTCGCGACCCGTTTCCCGGGAATCGCATTCCGTCGAACCGGTTCGATCCCGTGGCGCTCAACATCGTGAAGTACATGCCCACCTCCAACCAGCCGGGCCAGGCGATCACCAACACGAACAATTATTACGGTGCCGGGAGTTCCAATGTCGTCAACGACAAATACGATGTCCGCATCGACTGGGCCAGGACCGAAAAGCACACGATGTGGGGACGTGTGACCAAGGCGAACCAGCTTTCGCGGCCGTTTCAGTACTGGGAACCCGCCGCCGAAAACTCTCAGGACCAGATCAATCCGCGGTATGCACGTGAACCTCGGCAATACGTTTATCGTCAGCCCCACCATGGTGATCAACGTAGTGCTCGGCGGCGGCCGTTGGAATGAGCAGCAGCGCTCCAAAGGTTATGGATTCGACTATAAATCGCTGGGCTTTCCGGACAGCCTCGCGCGGCAGTTCGACGTTCCGACTCCGCCAGAGGTCTCGATCGGTGGCCTGACGATGGGGTATCCAAGAGATTTGCAGGCCATTCGCAACGTATTCAATGCGCAGGTCAACGTTTCGAAAGAGTTTGCAGCCCACAGCGTGAAATTTGGGTATTCGCTCGAAGCCGCACTCATGAACAACCAGGACGCCTATTCGGCGTACTTCGCGTTCAATAACGGCTTTACTCTCGGTCCGGATGCCGACTCGAAAGATCCGCTGACGGGCAGCGGAATGGCGTCGCTGCTCCTCGGCACAGGAGCCAGCGGCCGCGCACCGAAGGCGGACCGCCCGGCTATCAACGATAAGTACTGGGCGCTGTATGTCCAGGACGGCTGGAAGGTCTCGCGCCGCCTGACCTTTAACTTCGGGTTGCGATACGAAGTTCAACTGGGCCGAACCGAGCGCTACAACCATCTCAACTATTTTGATTTCGACGCCGTGAGCCCCTTGGGCGCCGCGGCGGGATTGCCCGGTCTTCGCGGCGGGTTGTCGTTCCTCAGCGCGGACGACCGTCATCTCTGGAACACTCCGCACAACAACGTGGCGCCGCGAGCCGCGATCGCCTACAAGATCACGGATCGCTTTGTCGCGCGCGCCGGTTACGGCATTTTCTACCTCAAGAACGTCAATACCGGCCCGACGTCCTCAAACACCGGTTACAAATTCGATACCCCGTGGACAACCAGTGTGGACGGTGGCCGCACGCCTTACACGTATCTCCGGAATCCATTTCCGGAGGGCGTCACCACGCCCCCGGGGGCGGCCAGCGGCCTCCTCACCAGCGTCGGCCAAGGCGTCTCGGCGTACCAGAAGGTCCGTCCAACGCCCTACATGCAGCAGTACAGCCTCGACCTGCAGTACCAACTGTCCGGCAGTTCCATCTTCGAGTTGGGGTATTCCGGAAGCCAGGGTCGCAAGCTGAGTTACGGGTATGCGTTTCAGCTAAACCAGCTACCCGACGCGGAACTGGCCCGGGGCGACGCCCTGCTGGGCCTGGTGAACAACCCGTTCTATGGAGTCGATTACCAGCGGAACCATGTCGGCGCGAACCGTGCAACTCGGTCAACTGCTCCGGCCCTATCCGCAGTTCACCGGCGTGACTATTCCGGACATGCCGGGTGCGTCATCCAGTTTCAATGCTCTCACCGCGGGGGTTACGAGGCGCTTCTCCGGAGGCCTGACCTTGATAGCCTCGTATCGCTTCGCGAAGGCCATCGACAATGCCTCGGAAAGTATTAACTTCGGTAGCGGCGACCGGGGCCGCAACTTCAATAACATGAGTCTCGACCGGTCCATCAGCGTGCACGACATCCCTCATAGCCTTGCGGTGACCTACCTATACACCCTCCCGATCGGCAAGGGACAACACTTTGGCGCCTCGATGCACCGCATACTCGACGGCGTGGTGGGTGGGTGGAGCCTCAGCGGGATCTTCAAGATGGACTCCGGGTTCCCGCTGAACTTCTCTGCTCCGAATAACACCAACTCGTTCGGCGGCGGCCAGTACCCGAACATCAGCGACCGCAAGCAAATGAAGATTGCGGATCCAACCAGTGAACGGTGGTTCAATACTTCGGTGTTTTCACAGCCGGCGCCGTTTACTTTCGGAAACGCGCCGCGGTGGGTTGGGGATGTGCGAACCGGACGCAACAACAACATGGACATGGCGCTGATGAAGAACTTCAAGGCGAAAGAGACGATTGCGCCTGCAACTCCGCGGAGAGTTCTTCAATGCCTTCAATCGAAACCGGTTTGCGGCGCCCGCTACGAATCTTGGCAGTAAGGATTTCGGAACGGTCACGGCGATCGATTAATAGTCCGCGGCGAATTCAGGCCGCATTGCGGCTTACTTTCTGAGCTCGAGGTTTTATCGAATGTATTTACAAGTGTATTTACGATACGGCATCCTTGCCCTCGCTTGCGCCACGACAGCATGGTGTGCGCAAGCGGCGTTTGAAATCCGCATGGGAAGCGGTGAACGGGACGTCCAGCGTTATGCGGGGTACGGTTACAACGTCGCATCGCTAGGCAGCCTCACTCGCCTGGCAACATTCGCGGATAGCGCGCCGGGAGCCTTGCCTCCCTCGAGCGCGTTGCGCCTCAGCATCGATGAGAACCGGCGGCAGTTCCGCGAGAAGGCGCGCGCGGCAGCGGCGCTCGGAATCAAGGCTTGCGTGAGTACGGATGAGATTCTGCTCCCATCTGCGGTCCTGGAGAAGCTCGGCAAGCGCATCGCGCGGGATGATGACCCGCGGCGCGTAGACTTCGAGAAGGAGGCGTTCTGGGAGCTGTACCGCGCCAAGTACCGGGAAGTGCTGCGCGACTTTCCCGAAATCGCCTACGTCATGGTGCGGACAGGCGAAAACTACTCGTTTCTGCACAACGGTTACACCGGACAACTGATCGCCGAGAATACTTCGCAAACTACCCGGAGCGAGGAGTACTTCCGGAACATGCGGCGGCTGATCAACGAAACCCGCAAGGTCGTGGTGGATGAATTCGGCCGCAAGTTGATCTGGCGCACCTGGGATCTGGGCAATTACGGCTTCCACGCCAGCACCGACGTGTACGATCGCGTTCTTGCCGGTGTGCGCGAGCGGAAGGGGCTGATCTTCGCGGTGAAGTTTACGCAGACGGACTTCTGGCGTTACAACGACTTCAACCCCACCATCGGCCGCGGCGGAGTGGACCAGATTGTGGAGTTCCAGGCGGCGCGTGAATACGAAGGAAAGGGCGCCTACCCCAATTACGTGGGCGAAGAGCATGCCGCCGCAATCCGGCGCTGCCGCGAACTCGGCGTTAAGGGCATTTGGGTATGGAACTTCGGTGGCGGCTGGGACGGGCCGCGCCTCCAAACGGACGTGTGGGTGCGCGCGAATAGCCACGTTACCGCCCGGCTGGCGCAGAATCCCGGACTCGACGCGCGGCGCCTGGCAGAAGAGTGGGCTGCGGGCGAATTCGGTAAGGCAGCAGCCGCAAAGGTGGCCGAAATGCTCCTACTCTCGGACGACTGTGTGCTTGGCTTCCGGTACATCGCGCCATACTCCCGCCGGCACAAGGGCTGGCTCCCGGCGCGCAACATCATGCGCGACGACGTCATACGCGGCGAGCGCGAACTCCGAGGTGCAGCCGTGGAAACACAGGGCGGCCTGAAACTGCTATACGAAGGCTCCCGGGATGCGTTGGACGAAGCGCTCGAAGAGAAAGCCGCCGCTGCGCGTCTGGCTACGCGCATGCGTGAGATCTTCGAATCCGCGCAAACCGCAATTGTCTCCGCAAAGGGACAACGCGTTTACGACGAGGCCCGCACCGGGCTGCTGTATATGGAATCGCTGGCTCGAGTCATGTCCAGCTATATCCGCGGAATGTTCCAATACTACCGCTGGCAGGAAAACGCCGACGCCGAGACCGCCCGCGCCGCACGTAGCGAGTTGATGGCTTGGCGGGCCGAGTGGCGGCGATACCAGGACGAAATTCCAAAGCTTCCCGGAGCGGCGACGCTCTACCGCTCCGGCAAGACGGACGCTGATAAGAAAGGCGCCATGGAAGATACCTGTGAAAAGGCACTGGTGGCGCTGCAATGAACATTTTCACTGTCATTCTTATTGCGTGTGCAGCCGTGCCGGCGGTTAGCGGGCGGGACATCGTGCTCTCGAACGAGCAGGTCGAATTGCGTTTCGAAGGCACGACCGGCCAATGGCGCGAATTGCGAATGCGGTCGGGGCAAGCTTTGCTCGACGGCGCCGAGCCGGCTAACTCGATCCTGATCGGTTACGGCGGCCAAACCGTCGATCCCGTGCGCCGCATGGATATGTGGTCCGTACGCGGCGTACAGACCGGGGGTGCCGGGGTTCGGCTGACCGGTCACAAGAGATCGGTTTCCGGAAGCAAAACCCGGCTTGCACTGGAACAGAGCGACGGTGACTGGCGCATTGAGCAGGAGTTTGCGCTCGAAGGCGCGGTGGTTGAGCGACGCGTGCGGCTGGTTTGGAAGGGCTCGAACCCGGTTCTTCTGCGCTGGATCGATCTGCGTACGCCCTCGGAACCAGCCGCGCCGGGCGCGCTGCTCGAAGCGCCCGGCTATCCGGCTATCCTGCACCAGCCGCTTGCTGAACTGCCGATGGGTAAGTGGCCCGTTCCCGAAGACCGGCCCGATCGCGACGCTCCAGCCTGGCGGATGGGTCTTTTCACTACAACGGCGGCGGAGCGCAATATCTTGATCTGGCCGTTTGACCGCGATATTCCGGCTGTGGCGTCGGTGCACCGCGGGACCAACGGCGTCTGGATCAACCACCGGCTCTTTGCGTCGCGCCGTTTGCGCGAGAACGAGTCCATCACAGCCGGAACGCAGTACGTGCGAGTGGCCGGCGCGGATCTGAAGCAGGCGCTGCGCGAGTTTCAGCCGTTCTGGGCCAAAGCCGGCATCGCTCCGCAACACGACGTGCCCGAGTGGGCCCGCACGGCGCGTATCTACGAAGCGCACCTCGGCCCGTACCGCACCCTGACGCCGTACCCCGACGTGGAGACGCTGGCGCGAGATCTGCCGCGGATCCGGGCGATGGGATTTAACGTTATCCAACTCATGCCCCGGATGCCGTATCCGAGCTATTCGGTGCACGACTATCTGGACATCCAGACGCACTACGCGCCGGAGGCGGGATTGCGCGCGATGGTAAAAACGGCCCATGGGCTGGGCCTGAAAGTCATCCTCGACGTCATCATGCACGGCGTGGCGGACGAGGCAGCGAGAAAGCCCGGCGGCGTCCCGGCGCACCCGTACACGAAGGAGCATCCGGAATGGTTCAGCCGCAATGAGGACGGCAAGCTGGGCCGCACCTACACGTGGGCGTTCGACCATGCTAACTCCGGGTTTCAGGACTTCATCGTCGCGGTCTTCCTCGATTACATACGAAAGCTGGACGTGGACGGCTTCAGGGTGGATGCGGTCACATGGAACTTCTTTCCCAACTGGGCGGAGGGCCTGGCGTATCCGGGGTACAAGAGTATCTACGCGAGCGCGGGGATGTTCGATCGCGTTCGCCGCGAAGCCACCAGGATCAAACCGGAGCTTCTGTTCGTTACCGAATCCTCCGGACCGCTGTTCCACACGGCTTTTGACCTCACTTACAATTACGATGAGCTTTGGATGTACGGCGGCCTGCTGCCGGTTAAGCGCGGGACGAATCCTCGCGGCGGCACCAAGGTCCCCATTGACGCCCACCGAATGGCCGAATGGTTGGAACTGCGGAAGCTGGCCCTGCCGCCAACGCTCGGCCGGGTTCACCAGGCCGATTCGCACGATACCAAGCAATCCACCAACCTGTTCAACCGCGAGATCTTCGGTGAGGCCGGCATGCGGCTTGTGTTTGCCTGGTGCGCGTTTCTGGATGGCGGCATTATGAACTTCACCGGCGCCGAGCACGGCCTGGAAGAGCACTACAAGGCTATTCTCGACGTGCGCGGCCGTCTACGGGTGCTCGAAACCGGAGACATCGACTATCTCGGGGCCCAGCCCTCGAACAACCGCGTATTCGCGCCTATCCGCCGCAGCGGAGCCGAGTGGGCAATGCCGGTCTTGTCCTTCTCCGATGCGCCGGTCAGCACCACCCTACAACTCCGCAACCTCGGGCTTAAGTCCGACGTGAAGTATACCCTCCGCGAGGCTTTCAGCGGCGAGACTCGCGAGGGTACCGGCAAAGAGCTGTCCACACTGTTGCTTGACCTTCCCCCGTACGCGGTGCAGGTCTGGACGGAGGCGAAAAAATGAGCACTACCCGACGTGGATTCATGGCCGGTGCGGGGGCAGCAACCACAGCCCCTGCCTTTGTAAAAGGGCGCAAGCCCAACGTACTGTTTATCCTCTCGGACCAGTGGTCGCCGCTCGCGTCCGACCTCAGCGGCAGGCGCCCGATGCCCCGCACACCCGCGGCCGATTCCATTGCTGCTTCAGGAGCGCGATTCGACAACGCCTACTGCTCGTGGCCGCTGTGTTCGCCCTCGCGGGCCAGTTTGTTCACCGGCCAGATGCCGCATACGACCGGCGTGACCGGCAATGCGCGCCGGCAGGGCATTGTCCCCGCGACCATGCCCGTGCTGGGCGAGATCTTTTCGCGGGCGGGATACGACACCGGCTACTTCGGCAAAGAACATACCGGGGGCGCGGCATACCGCGGGTTTCAGAATCTTGGGACGTACCAGTATCCGGGGGCCGGATATCTGGCGGACGGGTCTTGCCTCGATTCTGTCTTTACGCGCGATGCCATCGACTTTATCCGGAGCCCGCGCGCGAATCCGTTTTGCACCGTTCTCTCGCTGATCAACCCCCACGACATCTGCTTTACGCCTGGGTACGCGAAGATTCCAGGCAAGAGCTTTGTGGACGTGCACCAGGCGTTTCGCAACCGCAAGGGAAAGTTTCTGCGTAACCTGGACCTACCGCCCGCTCGCCCCAACTTGAACCCGCGTCCGCCGGAGCAAATGGCGCGCGTCAGCGCCGTGCAGGAGAACTGGACCGACGAGGAATGGCGTCTCTATCTCGCAACTTACTATCTGCTAATGGAGAACACGGACTGGATGATTGGGCTTACGCTTGATGCCGTAAAGCGCGCCGGACTGGAGCGCGACACGCTGGTGGTGTTCACATCCGATCACGGCGACCAGATGGGCGCGCACCATCTTGTGGGGAAGAACGTGTTTTACGAGGAGTGCATGAGGGTTCCCCTTGCCGTCTCCTTCCCTGGCGTCATTCCGGCGGGCAAGGTAAACCGGACGTCGCTGATGTCCGGCACGGACGTACTGCCCACAATCTGTGATTTCGCCGGGCTCGACGTCCCCGGTGGTCTCGACGGCAGGAGCATCCGGCCGCTGCTCGGCGTGGATCCAGGCCCCTGGCGCGATGTGCTGGTGGCGGAACTAAACGAGGGGCGCATGCTGCGCTCCGGCCATCACAAATACATCCTGTACCAGCGTGGCGGCCAGCCGGCCGAGTTCCTGTTCGATTTGCGGCAGGATCCGGGTGAAACCCGGGACCTGGCGGCGCTGCCCGGTTCCGCTGGCGACCTGAGCCGCTGCCGGCGGTTGCTCGAGCAGTGGACCGCGCGCACGGGCGGCGGCTTCGAACGCACGAAAACGGTAGATAAGTAGGACCGCGAGACAGACCGGCGCCTGGCCGGCATTTCATCAAGAAGGAGTTCACATGAATCGAGCATTATTAATATTGTTTGTGGTGGCCTGCATCGTCACCTGCATATCCGGCCAGACGTTCACCGGGAATATCACGGGCGTGGTCACGGATCCCAACAAGGCCGCTGTCGGCGGAGCGGAAATCGTGCTCTCCAACGTCAACACGGGCGAGGTTCGGAAATATACCTCGACCGAGACCGGGGCTTATAGCTTCTCGCAGCTTCTGCCAGGCAGTTATGCGCTTGCAGTAACCAAGCAAGGATTTCGCGAACACCGGCGGGCGGGCATCGAACTGGGCACCAGCCAAACGGCCAGCATCGATGTTCAACTGGCCCTGGGGCAGGTGAGCGAATCGGTTGAGGTGACCGCGGCGGCGCCTCTGGTTAACAGCCAGACCGCAAACCAAACGGAATCTCTGGAGAAGGAACTGGTCGAAGAACTGCCACTCATAGCGCGCAACCCCTTCGGCCTGGTGCACGCGATGGCTGGCGTCTCACAGCAGAACGAGTTTACTGGCGGGCCCGACCAGAACTGGACGCGGTTGAGCATCAACGGCGGGAGGGAGAATAGCGCGCAGGTGCTTATCGACGGCATCCCGGCCTCGGCCGGCGACTGGGGCGGCCTGATAGCCACTCCCGGCGTTGCGAGCGTTTTGGAGGTCCAGGTCACCCGGAACGCCTACGACGTGGTGAACGGCCGCAGCGGCGGAGGCATCATCAGCATTACCACTCGGGGTGCCTCGCAGAAATACCACGGCTCGGCGTTCCATTCGCTGCAGAACGACAACTTGAACGCCAACAGCTTCTTCAACAACCTCAATGGGCGGGCGAAGACCGAATCCAAGCGCAATCAGTTCGGAGGTAGCTTCGGAGGGCCCATCTGGAAGAAGCGGCAGCTTTCCGGGTTTTTCGCGTATGAAGCTCTGCGGGAGGCCAGCCCGAACAGCCGCACTGCGACTTTGCCGACCGGCCCGGAGCACCAGGGCGACTTCTCCGACACGCGAAATGCGAACGGAAGCCTGCGCCTGATCTACGATCCGATGGCGCTCGCACCGGACCCAGCGCGCTCCGGCCAGTTTCTGCGGGCGGCGTTCCCAGGCAACCGCATCCCGGCCGCCCGCATGGATAGCGTGGGTAAAAACATCATGGAGATGATCGTGCCTTCGCCCAACCAGTCGGGAAACGGTCCGGCACGCACGGGCAATTTCTTCGATACGGGCAACCGGAACACGGTGAACAACCGCTACGACACGCGAGTGGACTGGGCGCGGAATACGTATCACACGCTCTACGGCCAGGTCACCATGGCGTGGCAGGACCAGAGTTTCGCCGAATTCTGGAACAAGTACGCGGAAACCAACCAGAATTCTATTAATCCGCGATTTCAAGTCAAAATCGGCAACAACATCATGTTCAGCCCGACGTTCATTGCCAACATAACCTTGGGTAGCGCCCGCTGGAACGAGCAGCAGTACTCCAAGGGCCACGGCTTCGATTACACGGCCCTCGGCTTCTCCCCATCGCTTGCGCGGCAGTTCGATGCGGCCACACCGCCGGAAGTAACACTGAGCGGGTTGAACGGCGCGGTATTCGGCAATCCGCGTTATCTCGAAGCGGTCCGCCTGGTACACAACGCGCAGGCAAATGCCACCAAGGAGTTCAAGTCGCATAGCGTGAAGTTCGGCTGGTCGCTCGATATTTCGATGTTGAACAACAGCGACGCGAACTCTGCGTTTTTCCGCTTCGACTCGACCTTCACGTCGGGTCCCAGTTGGGACGGCCGCAACACGGCCGCAGGCTATTCGCCGGCTTCACTGCTGCTCGGGACAGGGCTCAGCGGCAGAGCCCCTCGATCCGCGCGCCTCGCTACCACAGACAAATCCTGGGGGTTCTATGTGCAGGATTCCTGGCGAGCGAACCGACGCCTGACCGTTAACTACGGCGTGCGGTACGAAATCCAGCAGGCCCGCACGGAACGCTTCGACCGGCTGAACTACTTTGACCCTCAAGCGCCAAACCCGATTGGACCGAAAGTGGGAATGCCCGGGTTGAAGGGCGCGCTGCGATTCGTCGAGCCGGGCGCGCGCGCGCCCTGGGAGACGCCACTCCATGATTTCGCGCCGCGGATCGGCATCGCGTACAGACTTACTCCCCGGCTGGCGTTGCGGACGGGATATGGGGTTTACTTTTCGCGATCCGTCACCGCGCCGGCCGCCACCTCCACGTTGGGGTATTCGAACGAAACGGCCTGGGTCACGACCGGCGACGGCGGCCGGACGCCGCAGTACTTGCTGAGTAACCCCTTCCCGAACGGAATCGCGGAGGCGATCGGCAACTCACAGGGCCCGCTGACGCGGGTGGGCGACTCGGTGACGGCTTTTCTAAACCGCCGTCCTACGCCGTATATGCAACAGTATAGCCTCGACTTCCAGTTTGAGATCCGTCGCGACACCATGGGCGAAATCGGGTACTCCGGCAGCCAGGGCCGCAAGCTCAGCTACGGTTTTCCGTTCCGGCTAAACCAATTGCCAGACGCCGCACTGGCGCTGGGCGATCAGTTGCGCGAACTGGTGCCCAACCCGTTTTACGGCGTATCGGGCGGCGCCATCGGCTCCCGAGCCACGGTGGAACGCCGCCAGTTGCTGCGGCCCTTCCCGCAGTTCGACCAGGTGGAGCTGCGGGATATGCCGGGCGCTGGTTCGAGCTTCAACGCGCTCAATGCGCGCATGACGCGGCGGCTTGCGAAAGGAATGACCGTGATCGCCACCTATCGATGGGCGAAAGCCATCGATAATGCCTCCGAGACCATCTCGTTCGGCACCAACGATCGCGGCAGGAATTTCAACGACATGAGTCTCGATCGTTCCATCAGCCTGCACGACATCCCGCACAGTCTGGCTGTGACCTACCTATACACGTTGCCGGTCGGGCGGGGCCAGCGGTTCCTGTCCGCCATGCCCGCCGTTCTGGATGGCATCCTGGGCGGCTGGCGCTTCAGCGGCATTTATAAATTCGACTCGGGATATCCACTGAATTTCGACGCGCCCGATTTCACTTACTCGATGGGCGGCAGCCAGTATCCGAACATCAGCGATCGCAAACAACTACCGCTGGATAAACAGGATCGCCTGCACTGGTTCAACACAGCCGTCTTCAGCCAGGCGTTGCCCTACACCTTTGGGAATGCGCCGCGCTGGACAGGTGAGGTGCGAACCGACGAGCAGAACAACTGGAATGTCGGGATCATGAAGTACTTCTCCCCAATCGAAAAGGTGAAGCTTCAATTCCGTGCCGACATGTTCAACGCCTTCAACCACGTCCGTTTTTCCACGCCGGTGACCGACGTCTCAACTCGCAGCCTGGGCGAAGTGACCTCTACACGCGGCCAGCCTCGAGTGGTGCAACTGGGGCTCAAAATGACCTTCTGAAGGGAGGCGCAGCGAACGAGGCTCTGACGATGGACACCATACACACACTTTGGCGCCAGGCGGCGCTCGCGCTGGCCCTCTGGGTGCCGATCCTGTTGGCGGCGCCACCGCCGCTGCGGGAGCAGGTCTCGTTAAACGGAGTTTGGGACCAAGGTGGCAAGGTCCCGGTATACGAGGGCTCCGTACTCGACCGTCAAACATATCAACGGCATGTACGCGTGCCGGCTTCCTGGACCGGCAGGATCATACAACTTGAGTTCGAGGGCGTGAATTTCGTCGCGGACATCTTCGTCAACCAGCAATTTGTGGCGCGCAACGTGGGTGGGTGGAAACCCTTCGCCGTCGATGTAACGCGCTTCGCCGCACCTGGCGAATCCTTCGAACTGAAGATGGAAGTGCTTGGGATGAAGCACGCACCCATACTCGACGAGAACCAGCGCCCGCTGTGGCCGGTGGGCGCCTTCTTCCTCGACAACCGGTGCGGGGGCATTGTGGATGATGTCTGGCTGCGCGCCTACGGCAAGGTGCACGTTGAGAACGCGTCGGTGAAGACTTCCTGGCGTCGGAAAGAAGTTGAAATCGAATACGCCATCCGCAATCGGGATGACCGGACGCGCACAGTGCGGTTACAGGCGGACGTGATTGCCGCCTCCGGCGGCCCTACTGTGAAACGTATTGACGGACCTGTCATAACGCTTGCGCCGGGAGAGCGGCGGAGCGTTCAGGTGCGCAGTCCCTGGGTGGATGCGGAACTATGGTGGCCGGACCGCCCAGTCCTGTACCACCTTGAAACGCGGTTGCTGGAAGATGATGCAGCAGTCGATCGCGAAATGCGCCGATTCGGTTTTCGTGAGATCTGGACGGAAGGCAACCAATATCGATTGAACGGGATTCGTGTGAATCTCTGGGGCGAATACGCTACCTTTGGCGACCCTTGGTTCTGGCCCGCCTCCGCCTATACGCCCCAGGAACTGCCGCGAACATACGCGGCACTCAGGAGTTTGAACGAGCGTGTCCTCCGCTGGCACCGTTACCCACCGCCGCGCTACGCGCTCGAACTGGCCGACGAGACTGGCCTCATGATCGTAGCCGAATCACCGCTCTATGGCCGAGGCTATTATCGGTATAACGACCGCGAGGTGTTCCTACGGAACATCGAGACCTGGATCGAGAGTTGGATCGGCCACTCTCGAAATCATCCTTCCATCGTGATGTGGAGCGCAGAGAACGAAATGATTGTCCCGTTCCAGGATCTCACACGGCCGGAAGTGGCCCGCCTTCGTGAGTTCATCGTTCGTCAGGACCCCACTCGCCCGGTTGTGTTCCATTCCGATGGCCGGGCCGAAGACGGCATCATCAACTATCACTATCCCGAGAGATTCAATCACAACCCGAAGGGCAGTGTCTATAGCTGGGCGCGACTGGTCGAACCCGTCCACCCAACCGGCATAGGCGAGTTCCTCAATCCATGGACCCCGAAGCCGGGCTTTGCCGGTGTGACGAACCTGAACCGCTGGTGGCAGGGGATCTGGATGCGCGGCATGCGTTATGTGAATATCGCCGACTTCCGCCCAACCATCTATCAATGGAGCTGGAAGGAAATGGATAGCCGCCGCGTCGCGAATCTACGGAACGCGATGGCGCCCGTGGCTCTCTTCGATAAAGCTTACGATGACCTCGGCATTTCACCGTTCACGGAGGACGCATTGCCCACGCTGCAGGCTGGCGCAGCCGTCCATCGCACCTTGGCCCTGTACAACGACGAATTCCGCGATACGGCGGTCACGGTGGAGGTGCAACTCCGGTCGGGAAATACCATCCATGCCTCAGCGAGCCGCACATACCAGGTGCCCTTGGGAGAGCACGTCGATATCCCATGCTCGTTTCAGGCGCCGCCAGTCACGACTGGTTCCGTTGAATTTGTGTTGGCAACGCGCAAAGCCGGGATCAGGAAGTTCGAGGAGGTTAAGGTCTTTCGGATCGCGCGAGGGACATTGCAGCCATCGAACTCACACGCCGTCGTGTTGGGTGATCCTCTTCCGCCAACCCACACGCCACCCAGCCGGGTCCGCGCGCAGGCGGGTGAACGCGCTGTTACGCTCAACTGGGATCCGCGCCGGGAGCTGTTCGATATATCGTGAAGCGTTCGAAGATGGCAGCCGGGCCCTACGCCACCGTCTTCCAGCCGAAGATGCCCGCGTTCGCGGACACCGGGCTGGAGTCCGGGACCGAGTACCATTACATGATCTCAGCCATCAACGGCTCCCTGTCACCCAACGGAGAGGTCGAATCCGGCAATTCCGCCGCGATAACAATCAGCATGGCGGGCCCTCCGACCACACCTGCGATCTCGATTACGAGTCCGCGTGCGGGCGAGAACATCACAGGCGGCATAAAGACCAATATCCTCTGGAGCAGCAACGGCAACCCCGGGCCGCTGATCATCGAGTTCTCGCACGACGGCGGCGCTTTCTGGAATACCCTGGCCGTCACAACGCAGGACGGCGGTGAATCGGTCACCCTGCCCGCGATTGCAGCGGACAAATGCCGCATACGTTTGCGGCAGAAGAACGGCCCGGCCCAGGCGTCTACGGGCGACTTTCGGCTCGGTCTTGCGGGACAGGTCGCCGGCGAACTCAAGACGTGGCACCCCGTTACCATTACCTTCGATGGCCCGTTGACCTCGGAGACCGCAGAGCCAAATCCGTTCAGGAGCTTCCGGCTGAACGTCACGTTCAGTAAGGGCGAGAAGCGCTACACAGTTCCAGGGTACTATGCCGCGGATGGCCGGGCGGCAGAATTCAGTTCGACCAGCGGAACGAAGTGGCGCGTTCATTTCGTGCCGGATGAAGAGGGGCAGTGGACGTATCACGCATCGTTCCGTTCGGGAGTCAACATCGCCATCAGCATGGACCCGGGCGACGGCGCCGCTGCCGCTTTCGATGGCGCGCAAGGCAGCTTTATGGTCAACGCGTCGGACAAGAGCGGCCGTGACCACCGCGGCAAAGGTTCCCTGCGATATACCGGCCGGCATTATCTTCAATTCGCGGGAACCAAGGAGTATTTCATCAAAGGAGGCAGCGACAGCCCGGAGACATTTCTCGGGTACTACGGCTTCGATGATACTCCCGGCAAACACAAGTATGAGCCGCACGCGAAGGACTGGCACGGGGATGATCCCTCATGGCAGTACGACCGCGGCCGCAATATTATCGGCGCTCTCAATTACCTTTCGGACAAGGGCGTGAATTCATTGTATTTCCTCACCCTGAACGTGCACCCCGACCGTCCGAACACTATCTGGCCGTGGATCCGCAGCGATGTCCGCGACCGGTTCGATTGCAGCAAGCTGGATCAGTGGGAGATCGTCTTCGCCCATATGGACAGGCTCGGCATTCTTCTGCACGTTGTCTTACAGGAGCGGCAAAACGACCAGATGCTGGACAACGGCGATCTCGGTCCCTTACGGAAGCTCTATCACCGTGAGCTGATCGCCCGTTTCGCACACCATCTGGCGCTGACCTGGAACCTCGGCGAGGAGAACGGCGCCGTTTCGGCCCGCGTTTCGAGCGACATCGCGCGGAACCCGAAGCTCATCGTCCCGCAGCACACACACGAAGAACTCGACGCATTCCGCAAAAAGCACGCTCAACACATCGCGAAACTCGACCCTTACGGGCATCCCATCGTGGTCCACACCTATCCCAACCAGAAAGAGCTAGTCTACGAACCGCTGCTGGGCTTTCCTTACGTGGAAGGCGCTTCACTGCAACACCCGAAGCGCGCCGATATCAAGAAGTGGCTGGAACGCTCCGAAGCAGCCGGCCGCCCTTGGATCGTTACCCTCGATGAGAGTGGGGACTCGGATCCGGCCCCGCCGGGCCCGCGAGACTCCAGCAAAGGAAGCGTGGGCGTTGCGCCCGACTGGATCAGCCCGGACCATGACATCGCGCGCAAGCGGGATCTCTGGGGAACGCTCATGGCCGGAGGCGCAGGCGTGGAATGGTATTTCGGATGGCAATACCCGGAAAACGATGGCACCTGTGAGGACTTCCGCTCCCGGGATCGCATGTGGGACATGACCCGCTACGCGCTGGAGTTCTTTCAGCGCTATCTCCCCTTCGCGGAAATGCGTCCCGCCGACGAACTGGTTGCCGGAAACGGCGCCTACTCTTTCGCGAAACGCGGCGAAATCTATGCCGTGTACTTTCCCGAAGGCGGTACTGCGACGCTCGATCTGGCGGGCGCGCCTGGCGTCTTCACCGTGGAGTGGTACAACCCGCGCAAGGGCGGCGGGCTGCAATCCGGTTCCGTGCGCATGCTTCATGGTCCCGGCGTGCAATCGCTCGGCGAGCCGCCGGCCGAAGTCTCCAAAGACTGGGCGGTATTGGTCCGCCGCGAGCGGCGGCCCTGAAAGGCGCAGCGTTTCACTGCATGAAACGCTCATCCGTAGATTTGCTTGCAAGGCTGAACATGAACTCTATATGATTGTTTCGTCTTGCGAAACGAGAAAATCGTAATGGCGATTTCTGCAGCCCGCCAAACGAGCGGGGACTCACGCAACTGGATAATCGTCGCGCTGTTGAGCGCGGGATTCGTGATAGCCTACATCGATCGCACCAACCTGTCGATCGCGCTCGCCTCGCCCGAGTTCAGGCAGACCTTTCCGCTCACCGATTCGCAACGCGGGCTGCTTAATTCCGCATTTTTCTGGAGTTATGCGCTGCTGCAAATTCCCGCCGGCTATGTGACCGACCGCTATGGAGTCCGCTGGCCGTATGCGATTAGTTTCCTGCTGTGGAGCCTCTGCTCTGCAGCTACCGCGTTCGCGGGCAATCTCTGGCAACTGTTTGCTTGCCGGTTGTTGCTGGGAGCGGGAGAGGCGATCGTGACGCCAGCGAGCCTGCGCTGGATCGCGACGCACATCGGAGAGAATCATCGCGGCCTGGCGATCGGCATTCTGTTCGCAGGGTCGAAACTCGGTCCCGCGATCGGAGCCGATCTGTCGGTCCGGCTGATTCATGGCGTTGGCTGGCAGGGGATGTTTCTGATTCTGGGGTTAGGCTCGCTGGTGTTTCTTGTGCCCTGGCTTGCACTTGTGACAGAAGACAAGCAGTCGCCGCGCCACGAGCAGGTGCACGGAACGACTGAATTCGGCCGTATCTGGCGCACTCCTGCCATCTACGGCATCCTGGTGGGAACGGTGGCTTACAACTACTTCAACTACTTCAACCTGACCTGGTTGCCTGCCTACTTCGTCGAACGCTGGGGGATGACCTTGTCGCGCATGGGCGCGTACACCAGTTTCAGCTTCCTGGGAATGGCCGCCGTGGCGATCGGAGGCGCAGCGCTGGCAGATCGTATGGTGCGACGCGGCGGGAATGCGGTGGCGATTCGCCGCGCCTTCACAGTGGCCGGGCTCATTATTGCGTCCACCGAAATACTGGGCAGCCTGACCACCTCGCGCGAGGTTGCGGTCTCGTTCGCCATGATCTCGATGGCGGGCCTTGGCTTGACCACCGCCAATTACTGGGCACTCACTCAGTCGCTGATGCCGGGCGCAGCCATCGGGCGGATCGCGGGAATCCAGAACTGCGCCTCCAACCTGGCCGGCATCGCCGCACCCGCGCTTACCGGCTGGCTTGTGCAGACTACCGGTTCCTATGACGCGCCGATGCGCGCCATTCTGTTCATGCTGCTGCTGGGCGTTGCTGCTTATACGCTGGTCGTCCGGGAAAAGTACGCCCCGGGTTTCGAGGGGAAATCACGATGAGCAAACCCGACCCTTATCTGATTGAAGCCGCCGTCAAGGTTCTCGATGTCCTAGACCTGTTTCGGCGAAGTGACGAGATCCGCCTTACTGACGTTGTCCAGGAACTGGGGTTGATCAAGAGCACCGCATTTCGATTGTTGTATACCCTCGAGCAGAAAGGATATATCGAGCGGACTCCAGGAGAGCGTAGCTATCGCCGCCGTCGCATGCATCGAATCGGCATGGCTTCGATCAGCAGTTCAATTGCATTCGTGGATGTAGTTGAGCAGGGCTTCGAAGCCGGATGCCGGCAGGCCGGGCTCGACTTGCTCATCCGGCACCACGAGTTTGACTCGGGACGCTTAGTGAAAAACGTACACGATCTGCTGGCTGAGGGCATCGCGGCTTTGGTTTGCTACAACCCGGACGAACATATCTCCCACATCATCGCCGACCGCTGCGCACAGGCTGGCGTCCCCATCCTTGCGATCACGTTTCCGGTGCCTGGCGCACGCTTATTCGGTATCAACAATTACCGCGCCGGACTCGCCGGCGGAACCGGACTCGGCGACGAGATTGTGAGGCGTTGGTCGGGAAACCTGGACCTGTCTGTTATTCTTGATATCCCGGGAAACAGCCCTGCGCAGCAGGCGCGCGTCATCGGAATGCTAGAGGGACTCCGCCAGAAGGTCGCAGTACCGGATAAGAGAGTCCTGCATCTGCGCATCGACCGTGAGCGCGCCGATGGCGAAGCGTTGATGCGCCGTGTGCTCTCGCAGCGGCCGGCGGCGAAGCGCATAGCGGTGTTGAGCTACAACGATATGAATGCGCTGGGGGCCTTGCGCGCCGTTGAAGCTGCCAAGCGCTCCGAACAGGTGCTCATCCTGAGCCAGGGCGGCGTGGCTGAAGCCCGCGAACAACTGCGCAAGCCGCGTAGCCCGCTATGGGGAGCGGTCGCGCATTTCCCGGAACGCTTTGGCGTGAAACTGATGGCTATTCTCCGCCGAATTCTCAACGGCGACGATGTGCCCGCCACTACCTATTCGGAACATGTTCTTTTAACACGTGACAACATCGACAGCTACTACCGCTCGTAACGACGCCAGGCAGGAGCAAGCCGTTCCGAGCTACGTGTTGCCAACTATGAGGTCGTATCGGTCGTGGTTTCGATGTTGAGCGAGAAATCCCGGTCCAACTGCCAGCGCAGAAAGGTTCGCGTTTCGATGGTAACCGATGGCGAAAAAAGGCGACAAGTTTGCGACGCGCCAGTCGATAAAGCGCCAGGTACCCAAACCGTGGTGGTCCCAGAAACCGGGCCGGTGACGGTCTCAGTCGATGCCGGTTGTGATTGACGATGCCACAGAATTGGGCGGCTACCTTCAATTTCGACCTTCGCAACGACAATCGACATTGGCTTACCCTCAATTCAGTGAACCCACATGGATCTAAATTCGGATTATAATCCGTCGCTCTTTTGTCCGCAGAATAGCACCATTGTTCTGTTTCAATGCCAAAGAGCAGACAGCCTCCCGAGATATGGGCCAAGACCCGGCGAAAGATCTGGAAGCGTGACCACAAGACGTGCACCCATTGCGACGTCGGCGTGCGACTCGATGACTGCCACATCGATCACGTCCAGAGTGGGAAGCTGGGAACCAATCATAAGAAGAATTTGCGGACGCTATGCCGTCGCTGCCATGTTCTCCGAGTGGACGCGCGGCACCGAGGCATGATCAGTCGAGCATTGCGAGATGGTTTGATTCCTCCTGAATGGCGAGATCTGGTTTGGTAAACAACTCTGGGTTTAGACGTGGCACGGCAGCGGCGCGGAATGGCGCGGTTCGGTCTGGCGAGGTAGTGGAGCGCTAGGGCTTGGCTGGGTGTGGCATGGCAAGGCAAGGTCACCTACTGAGCAACCTTGATTCCCAGCACGGGTTCGCCCCAGAGGCGCTCCTAATCCTAGAGTACGTTCAAAATTTTCGTCAAAAAATATTGTGAAATAATTCCGCTGTTAGCCTATGCTGAAGGGCATGCAGCGGTTAACAGATTTGGAACGATTGACCTTGCCCTTCTTTTCGCATCGCGACGCGCTTGAAGTGACGTTGTTGACGGCGGATACTTTGCAAACTTGGTACAAAAGGGGCCTGGTTCAGGAAAGCGGGGTTAAACCCTGGGCAGACCCCCGATCCCATTCAAATAGTTAAGCACACAACACCTTAACGCGCATACGATAGTTTTCGAAGTTGCGGAAGCCGTAAGCCTGCCGATTGATGTTTTCCATTTTGTTGTGAAAGCCCTCAGTGATGCCATTAGAGCGGGTGAAGCGCCACATGCGGACGATCTCTTCGGACCAGGAGCGATCGCCGAGGGTGACCAGTTGCGCCAAGCCGACCTGGCGCAAGTCGTGCACGGCGCGCCGGAAGCGCGGGATGAGCTTTTGGCATCGTCGGCGGGTTTTGTGCTTTTTGAGCAGCAGATAACAGAGGCGCTGCTTGAAGCGGTAGATCCGCTCCGGGGCGGGATGTTCCGCAAAATACTGAGGGAGCCGGAACTGCTGCTCGGGCTTCAGGTTGTGGCGGTGCGGCGCATGAGCGACAGCAGCCCCGCGGTTCTTCGAGCCGACTGGATCGATCTCGCGCCAGCAGGCCAGGAAATGCTGATTAATCAGGCGAGACCTGTTTTGCGTCAGCCGGGTTAGGTTGATGCAGTTCCTCCCGGCAAAGACACCCGGTTACGGCCATCGCTTTTGGATCTGTACAGGGCTGTGTCCGCAGCCGCCACTAAGTCTTGGACGGAAGTTCCGTTATCCGGACAGACAGCGATGCCCATACTCGCAGTTACCGCGATGCTCCTATCGGCATCGAGTTGGATCTTCTGGGCCGCGAGTTCTTGGCGAATCCGCTCAGCGACCTCCCAAGAAGCCGCGGAATCCGCCTCCGGTAGCAATATGGCGAACTCCTCGCCCCCGTAGCGGTAAGCGCTGTCCGTAACGCGGATGGTGCGCAGCAAGACGCGACCGACACACCGCAGGACCTCATCCCCTGCCGGGTGTCCGAACCGGTCATTGATGTCCTTGAAATGATCAAGGTCCAACATGATAAGGCCGAAATTTTGTCCGCACTGCTCATGTCGGGAGACAGCGTCCGCAACGCGATTCTGAAAATGTCTCCGGCTATACACTCGCGTCAAGTCGTCGCTGATGGCTAGGGTGTAGAGCCGAGCGTTCTCGAATGCCACGCCGATGTGATTCGTCAGTGCGCCGAGCATCTTCGGGTTAGCTTCAGCGTGCCTGAAGGGCTGTTTCCGTCGGACCACCAAAAGAGCTATTCCTCCTTCGCCGGCCTGAACAGGAATTACTCCGATCTGCCCATCTTCTGCCACAAATGGTTCCTGCACCTCTCCGCGGGACCAACGGTCCACGATCTCTGACGGGAGCCCCTCGGGCAGTGCGCCGCCTTCCATGGCATAGGCGATGCGATACAGTCGGCTCTCGCCGCGGATTTTCATCAGGATTTCCCCCGACTCCTGTGCTATCAAATTGCTCAAGAACAGGACTCGATCTGCTTCAAACACATCCAGCATCGTTTGTAGAATGATTTCCTTCAACTCCGTGAGATTTATGGTCTTTGTGAGGCGCTCCAAAATCGAGTAGATAACTGAGAGCTCCGCGTTCATGTTGCGGATCTCATCCACACTACGGCCTAAGTCCCCGACCATTCCGTTAAAGCTGCTGGCCAGCTCAGCCAGTTCGTCACGCCCGCGGACCGGAACCCGAACGGTCAAATCGCCGGTTCCCAGTTGTCGCACGCCAGCCATGAGTTGACCCACAGGCCGTTGCACTAGAACCGTGGTCACGAGCAGCGTGATAAGCGCAAGAACGGCCAGTGTGATTCCCCCGGTAGCAGCCAAACGGCGCTGGATTGTCCAAAGCGCACCCTGAAAATGTTGGGTCGATTCCTCCAACAGCAGGATGCCGTTGAGGCCAATCTTGGGATCGTGGCACCCCCAACAGACCTTCTCGTTCGCGATGGGTCTCACATGACGGAGGATGGGAGTACCTGTCTCGTCCTGAGTGAAAACGGTGCGGGCATCTGCGACTACTCTGCCGGCGTGGCAAACCGTGCAGATCGAATTCTGGGACTTGTCTAGCACTAGTCCAATCACGGCCTGATCGGCAGCGTGGGCCACCCGCCCATTCTTGTCAATGACCCAAACACTCCGGATGCTCGGAGTCTGCCCTACATCAGCCAGCGTCGCATTAAGGGAGAGTTCAGGCTTCCTCAACATTGACTGCCGCAGAGCCAACTCAATGGCTTTCCCGAGACGGCCCGTCTCCAGTTCCGCCCTGAGTTGGAAAAATCCGTTAAGATACTTCCCGAGACCCACCATGGCCACCAATAGGCATAGGGTCATTAGGGGAACCAGAAGAGCGATGAGTTTCAGCCTTAGCGAAAACAGCCAGCTCCCGCGAGTTTCAGCGGCCATTGGTATTGGAATTCTCCAGATCAATTTCTTCCAGAAGATCGACCGCGTGTGCTCGGATGACTTTGCGGACCAGTGTCACAGGCACGGACTCATTCAAGTGCGCGTGTAGCTCCGTTTTCGGCAAGGATTGAAAAGATCGCTCAGTCATTATGTCGCCAGATTTGAGGAAGGTATAAGAATCCATCTTAACGAGAAAACGGGCTCGTCCGTAACCAAACATGGCCAGCGGGTTGGCAGAGCTCCCGTAGGCGCGGACATGCCGCCATCGAAGCGGAGCAGGGTATGAGGCCATCCGAATAAAACATGAGAACCCAACTCGGCTTTCCAACGCGCCACCCCGCCCGGACGATAGAGGATCGCGAGCGCGAAGGGGACGGCGGGGGAGTGACTTGTACGTAGCACTGCCACTCGACTTAAAGGGCGGGCATCAGCCCCCGGCCAGCGCCCTCTTCACCGCCTCCGCGAGTTGGGTGGAGGTGAACGGCTTCTGGAGGAAGCCGGAAACGTGCTGACCGGCGAACAGTCTCATCACCTCCGCTTCACTGTAGCCGCTTGCGACTACGACCTTGACGTTGGACCGGATTTTCTGGAGTTCCAGCAGCGCCTCTTCTCCACCCATTCCAGGCATGCTCAGGTCGAGGACAACCAGCGAGATGTCTCCGGGATATCTCTTGAACACGTCAAGTGCTGCCAGCCCGCTATCCGCCAACAGCACATGGTAGCCATAGCCGTTCGAGAGTGTTCTTTGCGACGTCTCGCACCGTTCTTCATCGTCCACGACGAGGACCGTTCCGCTGCCCAGAAGATCGCCTCATGGGTCACCGCTGGCGGAACCGCAATGGCATCCTCGGCCGCGGGGAACAGGACCGTGAAGCAACTGCCTTTGCCGGGCGCGCTCTTGACGATGATCGCGCCTTTGTGGCCTCTCACGATGCCGGAAACCGCCGCGAGACCCAGCCCCCGCCCGGTGAACTTCGTTGAGAAAAATGGATCAAAATTCTTCGCCTTCGTGGCTTCGTCCATGCCGCAGCCGGTGTCGCGCACTTCAAGGCAAACGTATTTGCCGGGGTGAAGCTCCGCTGCTTCCGGATTGCGCCGGATGTAGGCTTCATCGACGACCTGAAACCCCGTCTTGACCGAGATCAGGCCGGCATTGTTGCCAATCGCCTCAGCGGCATTGAGGACGAGGTTCATGAAGACTTGCTGTATCTGGCCGCGATCCGCTTCGACGAGTGGCAGATGCGGTTCGAGTTCGAAGTGGAGCGCGATCTTCTTGGGAATGGAAGGTTGAACGAAGCCGCTCATCTCGGGGATGAGATCGGATAGATTCAACGGCTCAACGACGAACCGCCCTTTGCCCGAGTAGGCCAGCATCTGCCGGGTCAAATGCGCAAGCTGTTCGCCGGTCTCAATAACACCGCTGCAGCAACTCGACGGCCTCGTGGCCGCGCGGCAGCATCTCCTGTGCCAGGCTGGCGTTGCCGATCACGCCGACCAGGAGGTTGTTGAAGTCGTGGGCGACGCCGCCTGCCAACAAGCCTATGCTTTCGAGTTTCTGTGCCTGCCAAAGGCGATCCTCGGCCTTCTTGCGCTCGGTGATGTCTGTTATGAGGGCCATCGCCAATCGCGATCCACCATGCTCGGTGTAACTGAGAGTGACCTCCACCGGAAATTCGTTGCCGTTCTTAGAGCGCCCGTGAAGATCGAGCCCGAGCCCCATCACCCTCGTATGCGGGTGCGCAAAATAGTGCTGCAGATGCCCGACATGCGCTGTCCGGTAGCGCTCCGGCAGGATGACATCCAAGGGTTGGCCGAGCAGTTCGTCGCGGGCGTATCCGAACATCTCTTCCGTCTTGGCGTTCACGAGAGCCATGCGGCCGTTCTCGTCGACAGCCACGACGCCCTGCGATGCCGATTCGAGCAACGCGCGCAACCTGCTCTCGCTCACCGCCAGCGCTTCCTCGGCCCGCTTCCGCTCGGTAATATCACTCGCGGCACCGAACCATTCGACGATTTCGCCGTTCGCATCCTTCAGCGGGATCGCCCGCGAGAACGTCCAGCCCACGCTGCCGTCCGCGCGCCGGACCCGGTGTTCCAATTCAAAAATGCTCTTGGTCCGGATGGCTTCGTTGATGACCGCCATCACCTGCGACTGGTCATCAGGGTGAATGTGTTCTGAGACTGTGCGGCTTGGCGTTTCCGTGTCGGCAATAACATCCGCCGTCATGAATCTCGCTCCAATCCGGGCTCATGCGATACAACACATCCGAACTCGCCGTCACCAGCGCGCGGAAACGCGCCAGCAACGTCTGGAGTTCGTTCCTGGCGGCGTCCAGTTGTTCGATCTTCCGGTCCAGCTTCTGAACCAGACGCGCGTTATACGCGTTCAGGTAATCTGCCGCTCCCTTTAGTTCAGCTTTCGGAACGGCAAGTTCACCCTTCTGAGCCTCGCTGATCACCTCCCCGATGATGTTTATGAACTCGTCCGGATCGACCGGTTTCACGACATAGCGCGAGGCGCCCAGAGATAACCCGAGTTCGGCATCCTGGCTGGCCGTGTACGTGGCCGTGTAGAAGATGAATGGAATGCGCCGGGTGCGCTCGCGGCTCTTCACCTCATGGCAGAGTTGAAATCCGTCCATCTCCGGCATCAAGACGTCGGATACAATCAAGTCGACCGGCTGACTTTCCAGATTTTCGAGTGCCTCCAGACCGTTGCACGCACTGACCACCTCGAATCCGTGCGCTCGCCCCACAGCTTCAATCAGATACCGGTTTTCCGCATTGTCATCGACACTGAGAATCTTCATGCTGGTCCTTTTGTACCCTCCATGAACATCGTCACGGAGTGCGCGAACCGCTCGGGGTCTACGGGCTTCTCGATATAGCCTGCAAAACCCGCCCGCATGGCTTTGTCGCGATCGCCGGGCATGGCAAACGAACTGACCCCGACAATCGGAATGCGCGCTAGAACCGGATCTTTTTTGAGGGCGGCCGCGACCTCATAGCCATCCATCTCCGGCATCTGAATATCCAGCAAAATTACGTCCGGGGCTTCCCTGCGCGCCAGATCGATCCCGGATCGGCCTTCGCACGCCGCAACCACGGCGAACCCGGCGTGCTCCATCAGCAACCTCAACAGGTAGCGGTTATTCTCGTTATCCTCTATCAGAAGAGCCTTCAGGGGCATAGAAGCACGTTCCCCATTCATCTAAGGACAGGGATGGGATTTGGACAGGTCGATCGGCATCGTAAAGGTGAAACACGATCCGGCGCCGTATACGCTTTCCACGCTGATTTCGCCGCCCATCATTCCCAGCAACTTCCGGCACAGGTACAAACCCAGGCCAGTACCTTCGTAAATACGCTTAGCCGAACCGTCTAATTGTCGAAAAGCTTCGAACAGCATGCCAGTATGTTCCGCTTTGATGCCGATCCCGGTATCCGCCACCGCCACGCGCAGCACGTCTCCCTCGACGGCGGCGCTGATTTTGACCCGCCCTTTTTCGGTAAACTTGACGGCGTTGCTGGTCAGATTCAGAAGTACTTGCAATGTACGCTTTCTGTCGCCCGTCATGGGAATGGTGGCTGGGTGCGTTCCGGCAGTCACCTCCAATCCTTTCAGGTCCGCCATGGGCTTGAGACTGCGCAGAACCTCGCCGAGCACATCCATAAAATCAAATGACGCGCATTCCAGATCGGCCCTGCCGGCCTCGATTCGGGACACATCGAGCAGATCGTTAATTAGTGTCAGCAAATGACTGGCCGAGGCCTGCACGATCTCGAGCTGTTTCTTCTGTTCGGGGTTCACCGGACCGATCAAGCCCTGTCGCAACAAGCTCGTAAACCCGATGATTGAGTTCAGGGGCGTGCGGAGCTCGTGGCTCATGCTGGCCAGAAACTGCGATTTTAGGCGATCCAGTTCCTGCAGCCGCTGGTTGGCGGCGGAGAGCTCGGCGGTTCGCTCCGCGACGCGGCGCTCCAGTTCTCCGTAGGCCTCATGAAGGGCGTCTTCCGCCCGCTTTCGCTCCGTGATGTCCTCGACGAAACCTTCCAAAAAGGCGACTTCGCCATTGTTGCCGCGCTCTGCCCGGATCAACAGGTTGGCTACGAAATGGGAGCCGTTCCTGTGCTTGTATACCGTCTCACGCCGCACGAAGCCTTGCGATCGTTCCGCGTGCCCAACGATGTCGTCCCTCGCTTCGGGATCGGCGAAAAGGTCGCGGGGGATATCGGTGACCTCTTGCATCATCTGCTCGGCCGAATCGTAGCCGAACATATTCGCGAGCTTCGGGTTGGCGCTCAGGAATCGACCGGCAGGCGTGGTTTGGAGGATGCCGACAGGAGCCTCTTCGACGATCTTTCTGTATTTCTCCTCGGAGATCCGCAAAGCCTCCTCCGCTTGTGTGCGGTCGGTGATATCCAGAACAAGCGAAAATCCCGCGGGCCGCGTGCTGCCGGTCACGGGCAGCACGGAGTTGTACCATTCGCAATGAACTACGGAGCCGTCCTTGCGGTAGTTGCGATTCCGGCATAGGCCGGGGCGGCCAAGTTCCATTGATTCCCTCGCACACAACACCTTCGGCCAATCGTCTTCGCATACCAGCCGCAGGTCTTCGGCTGTGCGGCCGATGGCTTCCTCCGCGGACCAACCGAAGATCCGTGTTGCGCCGCCGAACCAGTTCGCGATCCGGTGATCGGGCATCCATTCGATAACCGCCAGTGGTGAATTGCTCAGCAGAGTCCCCAACCGCAAGGATGTCTCGAAGAGTTTTTCTTCTACCTTCTTCCGAGTTGTTATGTCGCGCCCGGTGCACTGCACGCCGGTCTGTTTTCCGGAATCGTCGAAAATCGGGCCCCAGCTCGCCGACAGCCATTTATCGGTACCATCGGGAGCACGTAACCCGTATTCCTGGTCCTGAGTCGCCGTTCCCTGAAAAGCCGCCTCCCAGTGGCGCTTAATCTGGCGCTGGCTTTCCGCGTCAGCCGACGGAAACAATGTCTCCGCGCACCAGATCTGCGTGGTCAGGCTTGCGATCGCGTGGCTTGTGAGCCTTTCAAATGCCGGATTCGCGTAGGTCAGCCTGCCATCCATGTCGAACGCAACCAGAGTTTCGTGCAGATTATCGGCCATCAGTCGAAGGGTTTCCTCAGCTTCCCGCAGGGCGCGTTCCGCCTGCTGCGTCCGGTTGCGTTGGCCCCGGATTCGCACAGTCTGGAAGACTCCGGCCACCAAGAGCACTGCAAACAGCATGGCCGCCGCCGCAAGCCGTAACTCCCGTTTCTGTGAATCCAGCAAATCGCCGATGGATTGAACAGTCGACGACATGTAGCCCCACTGCCCGGCGATCGGGCCCAGCCAGCCTTCCCTGGCGGCGGAGGCAATTTCTCCACGAAGCGTGTCGGCGACGGCGGCAGCCTCGAAGGTCGCTCCGATTCCGAGTCGCGATCTCTCCCGCGGCACGGCGATCCAGCGGAGGGCCCTTCCGTTGCAGATGTTGTCAAGCAGCGCCGCCACGGCGGAGTATTCGTTCATATATGCGGCGTCGACGGAGCCTTGGCATACGTTCTCCACCAGGACCCGAACGGTCGCGCCAGTACTCATGCGAGCGCGGGGAAAGTTGCGGCGCAGCGCCGGGCCGTCGATCAGGGAATTGGCGGTGGCAATGGTTGCCCCGGCCAGATCCTGGATCTTCCAGAAAGGGCTGTCCGCGCGCACGAGCAAACAGTGGTCGGCTTCCAGAAATGGGTCGCTGATGTGAAAGACATTCTGGCGCTCGGCTGTGATGGTCACGACAGGCCAGAGATCGACAGCGCCGTTTCTGAGCGCGGTATCCGGATCGACCTCCTGGAAAACCCACCTCAAACGGATCCCGCGGCGTCGCGCGGCTTCACGAACAATTTCGACCGCCAAACCTGTCGGGTCTCCATCGCTCCCAGCAACTTCCAAGGGAGGCAGGGCTGCCCAGCCAACCGTATAAACCCGCAGTGGGTCGAGGCTGCGCGCATGCCGCCACATGAAAAAGGCGATTCCGACCGCCGCCAGCAGGAGGCCTGAGGCGAGAACTCCCCCCGCCCTGGTCATGCGAATCGGCTTCATGTTAATCACCCGACGATCAGAGTCGCCGGCTGCGCCCTGCGGGCGGGCGGCTTCAGGATGCCTGGGCGATTTCGAACCTCCGCCTGACATAACAACTTCTTTCTTGATTCTACCCTCCCTACACTTCTACCGAGCTCGCAGTCCAGGTGAGGGGGATGGGACAATGTGGGTGCGTGTGCGGCCGAGTCGATTTTAAGCAATTGAGCCTCATGCCCTCACCGCAGTTACGACGACGCCGACTAGAATCCACTTACTTTGTACCGGGTCTCGTGCTCTAGCCGGCGCGATCCGCCGGACAATGGAGATGGGAGATAGGAGGGAGCTATGCTACTGTGCGACCTTTGCGATCAGGCCAAGGATTGTCTACAGAAAGAAATTGATGGAAAAGAATACGATATCTGCCACGATTGCTGGAAATCGCTTTCAGAGAAGCTCAAAGGGAAAGGCAGAGCGAAGCAGCATCGGGATACGGTATTCCTTCCATCGGATGAGCCGGAAAAACAAAAACGAACGCGCCTCCCAGGAGAGCCTCCCGAGATCTGGAGCGGTGCGAGTCCGCAGCAATGAGATTGTAAGTGAGGGATGTTCCAGTCGTCCGAGCCGGTGCAAAGCCGTGCGTAGTTGAACTCATCGCCGCGCTCGCGCCGCATTTGACGGAGTCTCGCCCGGCTCACCAATTTCTTCGAACCTCATGACCGGTTTCGCCCGACCCGCGGCCAGTCGGCAGCATCGTACCACTTCTCATCGAGCCAGTGCGGCAGTGCTTTACCGCCATCTTCCGAATGGAACGGGTGACGGTGCGTGAAGTCCCACGGCCCCTGGAATTCCGCGATGCGCAAGATGCGGGCGCTCCATCCCGTGATGGCAACGCGGCACCACGTCAACCATGCGTCGGCGTCATGATCGATGCCGGCTCGGCTCACAGCGCCGCCTTCAGGGTGGAAGCACTTCAGGTTCGCCTCCAGTGCGCGCTCGAGCGCTGAGCGAACGTCGGCAGCGGAATCGCCGTACCTGTTATGCAGGTTCGTGAGCACAAACACGGCGTCCATGTCGAGTCCGTGGTGCCCCCAGGAATCGGGGGAGAACAGCCCATTCTTCTGTTGCAACCCGAGTGTCGCTTTGACCGCGCGCTCGTGATATGGAACTTCCCGGCCCAACAGGAAATAAATGCCGAGCTGATGCATTCCGCCGGCCATCGCCCGAAGCACGTTGCCGGTGCGTCCGAAGTCCCAGAATCCGGTCTGTGGATCGATGTTGCGGTCGTGCCAGTCAAGCCAAGCGGTGAGCGCATCGTGCGCACGTGCGTTTCCGTTCACCTTCCATTCGAACGCGAGCGCGAACGCAGTGTCCATATCCACGTTGCCGACAGCCCACGCGTTGGTCCAGTCCTGAGTTTCAATCCACAGCTTCATCGCGTGTGGCGAAGCCATCAGCGGATCCATGAATTGGAAGCGGTATTTCGGACGCTGCTTCAGCGTGATGCACTGTCCCATGCGTTCGCGGTGCCGGATCAGGATCTCCTGAAATGGACGAAATCCTTCGCCCCGCAGCACGAGGGCATCAATACTTCGCAGCCACCCCTTCGGCGATTGCTCGTTCAGGAACTCGAGCGAAGCCTCTTTTCGAACCTTCTCGATATCTCCAAGCAGCGTGAGTGCGCCGCTCATGGCCGACGTCAACTTGGCCTTCGCATTCCGCCGGGCCAGGCGCAACGCGCTCAGCTTCAGAGACTCGAAATCGCGAACGGAACGATCCCATTGCCACTCGGGAGGCACAGCCGCCATTGAGGATACAGCCAGAAAGGTTCTGCGGTTCATACGATGTCTCCGTTATGCACTACTGGTCGCCGGAGGATCTGGTGACAAGTTCAGTCTATTTCATCCGACAGGTTGCAGTAAACAATATCTGCAAATCTGGATATTCTTGCCGGGATGTTCACCAGACCTACGCTCACACACAATCCTTTTCTCAGCCGGGATGTTTGGTTACTGGCTGTGTCGATCATTACTTTTGGCATTCGGGAAGCAAGCCGCAATTTCTGCAACCCTCCTGGCAGAGTATTGGCGGGGGTACAGGTTTCTTATCGCGTTGCGAACGATGTTCTTGCCGCCGATGCAGCTTTGACATCTTGGCATCCACACACTCGGACTATCAACAGGTCAGAGCTGGATGTATACTATTTGGGAGTTTTGAATCCGAAATAAGGACTTCAAAGGGAGACTCCTAATGAAAAGCGGTAGTTCGCTCGTACTCCTGACCGCGTTGGCGACTTTTGCTGTATCGGCTTTTGCGTCGGACGATGCCGAATGGAAGTCACTACGGCGGGCGATCCTGGATATTTCCCAGTCCCATCCCACCAAGTACAGCAGCGACTTCCTCAAACGCCTGGAGCGGCTTGAAGCGGCTCACCGCGCGAATCCCCTCGACCCGAGCATGGAAAGCAAGTTCCAGACGCTGCGGCGCGAAGCCCTGCTTGCAAATCCAATCATCGACTTCGATCGCATCCTCATGGTTACGCGCGGAGCAAAAACTCTCGGCCTGCCACAGAACTGGGAAGGCAATCAGAGCATCAAACCGGGCGTCTTCGATAACGAGATCGCGATCTTGTCTTCTTTTCGTGGCGAGCCTGTCTTGAAAACGCTGTTCCGCCCAACTGAAAATCGCTTCGCCGGCGATCTGGAACTGCACTATGATGCCGATCGCCTGATGTTCTCGATGCGAAATAGCGTAAAAGGGCCGTACCGCGTTTATGAGATCAACACGGACGGCACCGGACTGCACGAGATTCCGCAGATCGACGAAGTGGACGTCCACAACTACGACGCTACCTATCTGCCAAGCGGCAAGACGCTGTTTACCTCAACCGCGCCATTCGTCGGCGTGCCGTGCGTTACCGGCGCGTCGCACGTCGCCAACATCTATTCCCTCGACCCTGATAGCAAGAAGATTCGACGGCTCACTTTCGACCAGGAACACAACTGGTGCCCGAAGGTGCTGAATGACGGACGCATTCTCTACCAGCGCTGGGAATACTCTGACCTTCCGCACTTCGTCTCGCGACTCCTGTTTCACATGGATCCGGACGGCATTGGGCAGATGGAATTCTATGGCAGCAATTCTTACTGGCCGAACTCGACTTTCTATGCTCGGCCAGTGCCGAACCACCCCACCCGTTTCGTCGGTATTGTTGGCGGGCATCACGGGGTTCCGCGCATGGGCGAACTGATCCTGTTCGATCCTGCGAAAGGCCGTCGCGAGGCCGACGGAGTGGTGCAACGGATACCCGGCTTTGGCAAGAAGGTGGAGCCAACCATCAATCGATCAGCTTGTCGATGCACAGCTGGCCCAAATTCCTGCACCCGTACCCGCTCAGCGACAAGTACTTCCTGGTGTCGGCAAAACTCGATGCCAACTTCCGATTGGGGCGTTTACCTGGTGGACGTGTTCGATAACATGCTGCTCCTCAAGTCCCAGCCCGGTTACGCGATGCTGGAGCCGATCCCATTGCGCAAAACGCAGCGTCAGCCGGTTATCCCGGAGCGCGTGAATACCGAGAGCAAGGACGCAGTCGTGTTCATGCAGAGCATCTATTCGGGTGAAGGATTGAAGGGCGTGCCCCGCGGAACCGTTCGCCAGTTGCGGCTTTATACGTATCACTTCTCTTACCATGCGATGGGCGGGCAGGTGAACCGCGTAGGACTGGACGGCCCGTGGGACATCAAGCGTGTTCTGGGTACGGTTCCGGTGGAATCTGACGGTTCGGCCTACTTCCGGATTCCAGCGAATACGCCGATCTCCGTTCAGCCGCTCGACGGAGAGGGCAAAGCGATCCAATGGATGCGAAGCTGGCTGACCGGCATGCCCGGCGAGACGGTCTCCTGCGTCGGTTGCCATGATCGGCAAAACTCTACAGTGTCGCTTCGGCCTGCTGTGGCCATGAAGCGCGCCCCATCGGAGATAAAGCCGTGGTACGGCCCCACGCGCGGCTTCAGCTTCAAGCGCGAGGTGCAGCCGGTCCTCAATCGCTATTGCGTTTCCTGCCACGACGGTGGAAAGCGCGTCGAAATCCCGGATTTCCGACCCCTGCCGGAGGTTTATCCGGATTTGTCGGACAAGACCTACCGGCTTGGGTCCAAGTTCACGCCGGCTTACATGGAACTGCGCCGTTACCTGCGTCCAGCCACGCAGGAGCCGGATATGCACATGCTGCCTCCGTACGAGTTCCATGCCGATACTGCAAAACTGGTGCAGATTCTCAACAAGGGGCACCACGGAGTCAAACTGGACGCGGAGTCATGGGACCGTTTGATCACCTGGATCGACTTGAATGCCCCGGCGCACGGCACCTGGACTGAAATCGTGGGGCCTGAGAAGGTGAACAATCAGCGCGACAGGCGCCGCGAGATGCTGAAACGCTATGCGGGCATTGACGAAGACCCTGAAGAGGTCATTGAAACAGCCGCCATGAAGTGGAAGCCGGAACCGGTGACGCCTTTAGAAAAGACCCGGGCGGAGCAGATCAAGGTCGCGCCCGCGCCCCGGGATGTGCTGAGACCGGTGTCGACAACCGGCTCCGCGCGAAAGGTGAGCCTTGGAAAGGGCGTTTCTCTGAATCTGCGCTTCGTCCCGGCTGGAGATTTCCTCATGGGCGACGGCCACGGACTTCCGGATGAACAACCGGTCCGTAGCCAGCAGGTTGCGGGTTTCTGGGCTGGTGAATTCGAGATTACGAATGAACAGTACGCCCTGTTTGACCCGAGTCACGACAGTTTCATCGAGCGAAGCGATTTCCTGCACTTCAGTGACGAGGCGCGTGGATGGCCGGTGAACGAGCCGACACAGCCCGTGAGCCGTGTTTCCTGGAAGCAGGCAGTCGCTTTCTGTCAGTGGCTCAGCCAAAAAACCGGCGAGCTATTCCGGCTTCCAACCGAGGCAGAGTGGGAGTATGCCGCCCGTGCTGGGACCCGAACCCCAATGTGGTATGGGGGGCTCGGAGACGATTTCTCAGCAACTGCGAACCTGGCGGACTACATGCTGCGGTTCCCCCCGGGAATTGGCAAGCACGTTCCGGCCTGGCGGCCAGCTGTGACCGGTGTCAGTGACGGCTATCGGGTTTCCGCACCGGTCGGAGCGTATCGAGCGAATCCGTGGGGTTTACGCGACATGCACGGCAACGTTGCGGAATGGACGCTCAGTTCGTATCGGTCTTACCCGTATGCCCCCGGCGACGGCAGGAACGATCCCAACGACCCCGGGCGTAAGGTGGTTCGTGGAGGCTCCTGGTACGACCGGCCTGAATACGCACGCGCAGCCTTCCGCAAGGCCTATCACCTGTGGCAGGGCGTGTTCGACGTCGGCTTCCGGGTGGTCTCCGAAGGCACAGTGAAGCCAGAGCCGGTGCGCGTTGTCTCTAACCCGCGCTGATCACTCGTGGCAGCTATCTCAGCGGGAATCTGTCGGATACCAGATCTTCCGCGCTGAACGACGCCTTCATCAGGCCTTGGCCGTGCTCCTTTGTTCTTTCGAAGACGTGACGGAATTCGTGTGCCAGGACACGCCCCAGCGCCCGGCCCAGAATGTATTCGCGCCTGGAATTATCCGCGACGCGAAGTGTTGCACCGACCATTGTACGTATGCGGTCGCATTCCACATCGATAAATGGAAGGACTTTATCGTTGGCGGAGTGCGTGAACGCCAGTGAACCTGCCGCAGGTAACGACGAGAGCCGTCCATCCATTCCGCACCATCCTTTGAATTTCACCACAACCAGATTCGGAAAGGATTCCGTTTCGCTGCCGTCACCCAGCATGCGCCAGTTGAAACGCAAGTGCAGGGGCTTCAAAATGCTTTGGAATTCACGCTTCATTGCAAGCAAAGACTGGTCGGATTGCCTGCCATCGAATTGCATGAGGACGGCGATATTGGGCGCTTGTCCATATAATGTGGGGAGAAATAAGGCGATTAAGGCGAAAACTCTCATACGGCCAATCAGAAGAGCTCTGATTATACAGGCCGCAAAGGGTGCGTGGGTAGCGGAGCGAGGGCGCTAGCCTCTTGGCTTCAGCGCCCCTGTAGCAAGCGTCAACTGAATTCAGAACAGGAACTTTGCCCCGAGCTGGATCTGCCGCGGAGGGAGTGAGGTAGAACTGATCCGCCCAAAGGAGGTCGTTCCAAATGTGTTACCTGGATTGGCGAAATGGGCCTGGTTGAAAATATTGAAGAACTCGCCCCTTAACTCGAAATTTCGCTTCTCGTCAATCCGGATACCCTTAAACACTGAGAAATCCCAGTTGTGCACACCTGGACCTCGCACATGTCCGACGCCACTGTTACCGAAAACGTACTGCGGTGGAGCCGAGAAGCAGCTTGGGTCAAACCACTGCTCCACTTGCTTTGGTGTTGGGACGCTCGTGCAATTGATGTCGGCCCTGTTCGCCGTGCCCGTGTTCAATTGCGAGGACGCCACGTTTACCAACAACGGCGAGCCGCTTCGGACCGTTGTGATTCCGTTCACAGCCCAGCCGCCTACCAGGCTGTCAACGACTCCGGAAACTCCAGAAAGGAACGTCTTGCCTTTTCCGAATGGAAGCTCGTAGCTGTAGCTGATGACGAAGTTGTGCGGGATATCCACCTGTTTGAAACCCGCCGAAACTGCACGATTCAAGTTGTCGTCCAGCGGGAACAGGATATTGCTCACGTTGTCGATGCTCTTCGAGAACGTGTAGGAGACGAGCAATGTGAGCCCAGCCGAGTAGCGCTTCACCAGCTTGAATTGCCCGGACTGGTAGTTCGAATCTCCGTCACCATTGCGCTGATTGATGTCGGTGATTGTTGGCGCGATGGGGGCGTACGGACGGCGCGCCGGAATCGGACCAGGACCCGGGTACGGCACGTTGATGTTCCGGTTGCGATAGAGGTGTGAGCCCTTGGTGGCGACGTAGGCAGCCTCAAACATCACCGAGTTCGTAATCTGGCGCTGAATTCCAAAATTCCACATCTGCGCCATATCCTGGCGGAAGTTCTGCGACACCTGGAACACGGCGAAACCGGGAGGCGGTACCAGTTGCGGTTGCAGCGGCACCACCGTGTACGGAGGCAGTCCGTCGCTCACACTCGTGAACGGAATGAACTGCGTCGGTGAAGTGGTGTCGAACAGCAGGAAGAACGGGTAGTTCCGCTCCAAAGTCCCGCCGGTCGCGCCGAAGTTGTCGGGGAAGTAGCTGATCCCATACGCGCCCCTGAAGGCCGTCTTGCCGCCGTCAGGCGAGTAGGCGAAACCGAATCGCGGTCCCCAATTGCGCATATAGTTATCCACGTTCGGCCCGCGATCGTCGTCCGATGCAGTCTCGATCAGCCCATTTCCAGTGTTGAAGTTTGACTGGCGGTTGTACTTCTCGACAGGCCTGGTGAATAAGTCCCAGCGCACGCCCATGTTCAGCGTGAGTTGCGGGGTCACCCGGAAATCGTCCTGAAAGTAGAAACCGCTGAACAGCATCCGCACACCGGGCTTTGTGTTGACGAAGTCGCGCGCGACGCGGTTGGGATATCCAAGCAGGAAAGAGGCCCACCCGCTGCCCGTTCCAGCCTGGCCAATGTTGCTGGTGTAGTTCTGGTCGAAATCGAACTGGCCGCGTGGAGCGGTCTGTGGATTCGTTAACGTCGATTGTATCCGCCGGATGTCCCCGCCGAATTTGAAGGTGTGCCGGCTGCGAATCCATGTGAAGTTATCGGTGTACTGGAATATGTTCGCAATTCGCACGGCATTCGTCGAGCCCGGTCCACCGGTCTGCTGGAATCCGGGGATGTTGAAGCGAGCGATCCCGAACGTGTAGTCCTGCCCGGGAATGTTTCCGTTGGGAATGCCCAACTCGTTATTTTTGGGAATCCCATAGTCGGACGCTCTATGCAGTACGTTAAAGCGGTTGAACCCGAAGCGGAATTCGTTGATCTTGGTTGGAGAGAACATGCGTGTGTACCCTGCCACCGCGTTCTGGTTTCGTGAGTCGGCGTTGAAGCCGCTTCCCCCGGGACCAGGCGCCATGAAAACGTTGCCCGGGGATGGGTCGGTCAGTTCGCGTTGGGCGAACGACTCGCGCCCAAAGATGCTGTCCTTCGAAGTGACCTGCCAATCGCCTTTTACGTCGAACTGATTCACCGTGGAGGACAACGAGTTATTCTCGACGTAATTGTTCACCAGGCCTGGCCGATTCGGAACCGGATAGATGTTCGCAACCTGGGCTGTGATCGGGTTGATCCGGCTTTGCGGGATAATGTTCCCGGGAAAAGCCTGGCGAGTCAGCGGATCATAAATCGGTGGCTGGTCGCCTTCGGTCAGAATGCCTTGGCGCTGTAAGGCGGTTGGAACAGTGATCACCTGGGTGCGGCCCTGGCGGTCTCGCGATCCCTGGTAATCCATGAAGAAGAACAGCTTGTTCTTGACCACAGGGCCCCCGAGAGTGCCTCCGAATTGGTTGGTCTTGAACGGTGCCTTGCTCGCGGCGAAGAAATTCCGGGCGTTCAGTATGTCGTTTCGCACGTACTCAAAAAGTGAGCCGTGGAATTCGTTCGTGCCGGATTTCATCAGGATGTTGACGATCGCGCCGCCGAAAGACCCGTACTCGGCACTCGGGTTGTTGGTTTGAACCTTGAATTCCTGAATGGAATCGAGCGGAGGAGTCACGTTGATGAACGCGTTAAGGGGTTCATAGTTATTCACGCCATCGAGAGTGAAGTGGTTTCCGGACCACGGCATGCCGTTCACAGTTGCGTGAATCGGACTAACCGCGCCAGCAGCCGCGGGATTTTCTCCGAAGTCTGCAAACCCCGCCTGGACCGCCCCTGGCGTGAGAGTAACGAGCTGTTCGAATAGTCTGCCATTCAACGGCAGCGATTCGATCTGGCGCACGCCGACGACCTCGCCGATCTCAGACGTCGTGCTTTGCACTAATGGAGCGGCCGCGGTTACGCTTACCTCTTCAGTGACCTGGCCCGGTTCCATACCGAAATCGATACGCACAATTTGATTCACCTGAACTTCATTACCCGCGGAGATTCCGGTGCGAAAGCCAGGAAACTCCACAGTTACTTTGTAAGTTCCGGGAGGAAGATACGGAGCCACATAGTTACCTTGAGAGTCGGACAACCTGGATGAGGCTATGCCCGTGTTCTCATTAACTATGGTGACCTTTGCTCCCGGTATCAGGCCGCCAGATGCGTCCGTGACAGTTCCGGTGATCTGTCCGGTAATTGCTTGAGAAAAAGCTGCGGGTGGAAAACTCACAGCCGTGACTAAAACGATTACCAGCAGGACGCTACAGCAGCACGAAACACTAAAGTTTCGAGTCATAGTGCTACCTCATGGACTGGAAATTCAGTGGTCGATTGCCCCTAACAACACTACTGTTGAGTTGACGTTAGCACCGGGATTTCGTGAGGTCAATGGTGAAAACAGCGCTGGCTGATTGGACCCTCACTTGCCCAGAAATTAAGCGCCAGAGCGGGGGTTAGCCCGTTGTGACCCGCGAACCGTCAGCCGGAGGGAAAGGCCAGCAGGTTGACGGATGGCAGTTCATTGAAAAATCGGGACGGCTTGCCGGGAGGGTGTAGCAGGTTTTAGCCTTTTCCCTTGCCTTACGGATGCTGCGGAGGGCGTGAAAGCGTCTATCAGAACGGGACCGTTGTACCGGCACAATAACTTTCTGGCGAGTCGGCCCGAGTACACTGGTTGACAATGAACAGATTACTGCTGTGCTCTTTCTGGGCGCTGAGCGCACTCCCATTGTCATCGCAAAGCGCTGCCCCTCAAACCGCGGACGAGATCGCCGTGCGCCAGGTTGTCGAGAAATACATGATTGCACGCGAACGCCGCGACCCCAAGGCGATTGAGGCGCTATTCACAAAAGATGCCGATCAACTTGTGTCCTCTGGTGAGTGGCGCAAGGGTCGTGATGAGGTCGTGCGTGGAACGCTCGCCAGTTCGCAACGCTCCGGCGGGAATCGAAGTATTGCAGTGGAAGCTGTGCGCTTTGTCGCGCCTGGAGTGGCACTGGCCGACGGGCGCTACGAGTTGTCGGCGCTGGCTGGTGGCGAGTCGCGAAAAATGTGGACCACGCTCGTGGTAACGAAAGGGGTTGAGGGCTGGCGGATCGCTGCGATCCGGAATATGCTTCCAGCCCCCGCCAATGCAACTACGGCCGTGCCGCGTTAACTTCCCAACGATCGGAGCGGAACGGCGATGCCGGCAGTCCTTCGGCGTTGATAAAGTTCGCCACCGGATCGTCGAGCCACGCATAACGAACCGCCACCGGAGCAGCTATTTCAGGGCTGCTCACTACCACGGAAGCACCGTCGATCTTTGCTTCAGCCGGCACGAACTTGCCGTCCGCGCCTGCAATTGTGAATCCGGTCAGTGGGCCACCGTCGCGGGATTTCAGCCCGGTGCCAGTGTGGTCAAACCACGCGCGCAGACCTTTGCCCTCGCTCGTAACCTGCCGGTAGATTGGTCCGGAATAGACGATCCTTTCGCCATACACTGTCGCTCGCGCGGCGAGTGCGAGACGCTGTCCGACAGCCTGCTTGTTCTTGGGGTGAATGTCTTTGGAGTCGCCGACGTCAATGATTACAGCCATATTCACTTTTCGCAGGTTGAGGGCATCGTTCTGCGATTCGCGTAGCACAGGCCAATAGATATTGGATTTGTAATTGGCCAGTTGCACGAACAGAAACGGGAATGCGCCTTGGCCCCATTGTTGCCGCCAACCTTCAATCATGGTGCGGAACAGCCGCCGGTAGGGGTAAGCATGCGTAGCGCTTGCGTTCGATTCACCTTGATACCAGAGCGCACCGCGGATTGCGTAGGGTGTTAGCGGCGCGATCATCGCGTTATACAAGCCGGCTGGAGTGTTCTGGTGGCCGGGTCCCTGTGGTGGCCGAGGCTGCGCCGGTACGGGCTTGCCTTCTGCCTTCGCGGTCGCGGCCAACTTCTTCCACTGTTCCAACTGAGCATCGAACTTCTCTTTTGCGGCTGGATAATTCGACAGCGCTTTCTGCCAGTCGTCCAGAATGAACTTCAACGCGGGTTCCGCATCGAGGTCTTCCTTTGTGGTCCAGGATTGCGCCGGAGTGCCGCCCCAGGATGAGTGGATGAAGCCGACGGGAACGTCGAGCTTCTTGTGGATGTCACGCGAAAAGAAATAGCCCGCCGCCGAAGTCTTGCGTGCGGTCTCAGGGGTGCACAGCGTCCAGCTTCCGGAAACATCATCGAGAGGCGTATCTGAAACCAGGCGCTTCACTTCGAACAATCGGATCTTGGGGAAGTTAGCTTGCGCGGCTTCCTCGGCGGCATTGGCGGATGAACCTACGGACATCTGCATATTGGACTGGCCGGAGCCGACCCAGACTTCGCCCACCAGCACATCCTGAATGCGAAGCTTGTTGCTTCCGCTGATCGACATCTCCGCAGCGGCGCCGGGCTTCATCGGTTTCAGAAAGACAGCCCACTTTCCAGTAGCATCGGCATTGGCCGAGGCGGTTTGATTCTGGAACTGGACGGTGACGCTTTCACCAGGATCCGCCTTGCCCCAAATGCGAACAGGAGCGCCCTGTTGTAACACCATGTGATCTGAGATCAGGGCGGGTAATTTAATCTCGGCCTGAGAGGCCGCGGCACAGAGCAGACTGAACACTGCTATGAGAGTGCGATTCATTGAATGATTCCTTCCAAAGTATTTCAGTGTATCGCAGGGGTAGACACAAAAATGGCGTCTCCGTTTGTGGGAGACGCCATGGAGACACTGCAGGCAATCTGTGATCAGAAGATAAACCGTAGCGCGAATTGGATTGATCGGGCGTTGCTTGGAAAGTTCTCGGACCAGCTGGCGAATTGTGGGTTGCTGGGTATCAGGAACGTTCGGTTTGTGGTTTGGCTCGTCAACCGGACTGAATTCACGTAACCAGCCGTGTATTGCGGGTGGTTGAACGCATTCGCGAAGTCGGAACGAAACTCAATCGCAGTTCTCTCCGTGAAGTTAAACCTCTTGCCAATGGAGAAGTCGAAGTTGTTGATGCCTGGCATCAGAAGAGTGTTGCGGCCGGCATTCGGATAAACGCCCAGCCCTGCCTTGATGTAGCGTGCCGTGGGATCGAGAGCTTGATAGGCGACGATCGCGCCTGCGCTGTTTCTCAGGGCTATCGCATCACTTCCGCGGTTCGCATCTCCAAACTGGTTGATTACGGTGCGGTCCACGGCATCTCCATTCAGGTTGGAGTCGATACCGCTTTGCGGCGTGACCGGTTCTCCTGTTTCTGCCGTGTAGGTTCCGACAATTCGCCAGTTGCCCACGAGGTTCTTGGCTACCCAACTATTGGAGTTCTTAAGCCATGGAGTCTCCCAAATGGCGTTCAGCGTGAAACGCTGCCGCCGGTCCAATGCCGAAGACGCACGCTCTACGCGCATATCCTCGAAAGATTGTGGACGGCGCGGTGTCAGATAGGTCGAGAAGTGAGTGGCTGTGCTGTCGTCAATATTGTGGCTCCAGGTATAGGCGCCGACCACCTGGAAACCTCGGGCGAAGCGCCGATTCAACTGTAGCGCCAAACCGTGATAATTCGAATTACCCCATGGCATAAACGCGGTGATGTTGGACCCGGTGAAACCGCCAGCGGCATAGCGCGGTTCATAGCTGCTGCGTGCCTGAATTTGGGGGAGCGTCAGTGTGAGCGCATCCAGTTCGGCCTGGCTCGGCGCATTCATGTAAGTCGGCAGCGAACGGTTAAGCGTAACTCTCGAAATACGGTTGAGCTGGTTCTGCGTAAGCAGGTGCACACCGCGCGTTCCCATGTAACGAGCTTCAATGGTGTAGTTAGTCAGGAACACGTGCTGTATGCCAAAGTTCCACTGAATCGAATATGGGAAGCTCCTGATCCGCCAGGTAGCTGGATGTTGCCAGCCGCGCCTCTTCCTGATTCAAGTTCCCGCCGCCGGAGAGGCTGCCTGGTGCAATACCACCGTTCGCGAGAAAAGGCTGCTTAAAGATGTTTGGGTAGCTCAACGCGTCGTAGGTGGAACTCAACTGTGGCGGATAGGCAGTGCTGCCGACGTTGTCGAAAATCACGTCGTAGGCCATTCCGAAGCCGGCTCGGATCGATGTTCTGCCGCTATTCCCCGGTGAGTATGCGATGCCGATGCGTGGAGCAAAGTTCTTATTGGCAGTTTTGGGTGCATGGAAGGTAATTAGTCCCGGCACGTCCGAGATTGCGTTCAAGCTCTGTAACTCCTGGCCAATTGGGACCGTAGTCCGCTCCCAGCGCACACCAAGATTGAGGCTCAAGTTGTTCCGAATGCGCCAGGTGTCATTGGCATATAGGTAGGTGGCCCACTGGTTCCCGTAATACGAGGTGCTGCCCAGGTTGCGCTCCGCTAAGACATCAGGCACCGTGTCGGTAAGGTAGCCCTGGAGATCGGAATAGACATAATCTCCCCGCTCGCGCTGGATAAAATGTTGCGGGGAAATCGAGTTGCGTCCGTCAAAACCGAATTTTAACGTGTGCCTGCCTTTCGTCCAGTTGATGTTTTCGACCAGTTGGTAAGTGTTCTGGACTGAAAACTGAGGGGCGTTTTGGTCGGGCCCGAGGTTAAGCCCGAGATCCGAGTCCATCGTAATGTTGGGAAACGCGTCCAGCCCTGGGAACTGGAAGTCCGGAACGACGTAGAACTGGCTGAAACGGTTGTAGGCCAAACGCAATTCGTTGGTTACGTTTGGGCCGAAGCTGTGGTAATGCGCCACCGACGCGAGATAGAACCGTTGGGGGAGAGAGGTCCAGAAAGCCGGCAAGTTTGCGAGGTTATCGAGCGAGTCATTCTTGTTGTAGACAAAGCGTCCGCGGATCTGATCATGGTCCGACGGATTCCAGTCCGTGCTGGCCACAACGCTGTACTGATTCTGGAAGAACGCTCCGGCAATTGGCAAAACACCGGTCGGTATCGCGGTGCCGTTGACCGTGGTCGTGTCGCTGGCCACTGGCGCGGGCGAAACGTACTGCTTGAACACATCGTAATTCGTCTTTGAGATGTTGGGCATTTGATCGAGCAGTGCGAAACCCTGCGCTGTCGGGGCAAAGATCGAACTCGAGGGCGTAAACGCCTGGCCAAGTGGAGCGTACTCGAAGTTGCCGAAGTAGAACAGCTTGTCCTTTTTGATCGGTCCTCCGATGGTCCCGCCAAGTCGATTCTGGTCAAAGCGCGGATTGCTGGTGAAGCCTTGCCGCGCGAACTGCTGGTCCATCGCGTTCAGATTACGATTCTGGAAGTACTCATAAAGGGACCCGTGTATCTCATTGGTGCCGCTCTTTACAGTGGTGTTGAACTGGCCGCCGCTGGAGTGGCCGAACTCGGCTCCAAATTGGTTCTGCATAAGCGTGAATTCAGCCGTCGCCTCTGTAGGAACATAGACCAGCGGACCGGTGACTGTTTTATTGTTGTTGTCAACTCCTTCGATCTGGAAATTGTTGTTCATGGGCCGCTGTCCCCCGACGGATGGCCCGGTTCCTTGCCCAACTCCCCCGTTGCTGCTCACTCCAGCGCTCAGCAGCGAGAGTTGCAGAGCTCCAAAAAGGCCGCCGGAGTTCTCGATAATCGGCAGGTTTACAATTTGATGTGCATCGTAGTTGGACTGAACCTGCGCCGTTGTCGTATCGATTACAGCGCCTGCTTCCTGGACTTCCACCGTCGATGCCACGGTGCCAAGCTCGAGTTTCACGTTCACGTTCGCGGTCTTGTTCAGATCCACCCGAACGTTCGCGATGGTCGTTTCACTGAACCCGGGCGACGAAGCCTTTACGCGGTAGTCTCCGGCAGGGATGTTGTTGAATCGGTACTGGCCTTCGGCATTAGTTTTGGTTTGTGTCTTAACGCCGGTCGCCATGTTCTCCAGTTCAACGGCGGCATTTTGAATCGCGGCTCCTGTTGCATCCAGCACGGAGCCGACAAGGTTCGCGTCGGTCGCTTGCCCCCTCAGAGCAGGTACTGCAGCAACAAACGCGAGCAAAATCAGGGTCAGGACTCTACACTGATAAGCGCGCATTGGGTGTCTCCTCTTTGGCCTGACGAGAGCACGTTGTTTGCCAAATGAGTGACTTAGTAGGTGTCTGTATTGCAGAGCATTAGAGCCAGTAAGTGCAAGTGTAAATTCCGATTTTGGAATTACGCTTCTGCGCGCGCATAAAACTGGAAGACGGAGTAGGTACACGCAACTTACAGCGCTACGGTGCGCCTACAAAGCGTAAGCGATTTGTTCCCGAGGCTCCGCGAAATGATCCAATGCCGCTAGACTGATCGACATCGAACGTCTTCAATTCGTTTCCGGCCTCGATTTGCCAGCGGCCTTCGGCCAGTCCGGTGACAACGCAATTGTAAGTTGCAGGCCGGGCAGGTAAGTTCCATTCCATAGGCTTGTCTCGTCGCGTCGCGTCTTTGCTGAAAAGAACGAGGTGATCGCGCAAAAGGAATCCAGAGTGGCTGTCCGTCGAAAGTGCTCGCGCGGGATCGGGCGATTTCCCATCCGCGGACACCTGCAAGACGTTGAGGAACAGTTCGTCTTTGCGCTCTGCCGTGGCCTGCACCTCCACGCGCCATGCGCCTGCTTCATCCGCGGGTTGCGGCACCCGATCGGCCGGGTAGTTCTGCCCGTTGACCGAGAACTCGGAATCCGGTCCGCCAATGGACTCGATGCGGAACTCACCGCGAATCGGGAGCAGCACCTGATGTAATAACGAGGCGCGCCCGTTGCCGGAGCGAGTTCCGCCGTCTGAAATCTCCGCCTTGCCGGCTGTATGTAGCAGCCAGCGTTTCGGCCCTTTGGGCTTTGCCGTCTTCAGCCTGTCGAACACAGCCAGCACGCATTCGACGCCCTCGACCGGTTGGTTCAGGCAAACGAAGGCGCGATGATGCAGCTCGACCTTTTCTGCAGCGTAAGCTTCAGTCAGGTCGCCTTCCAGATAGGCCCACTCGGGGGTCTTTTCACGGAACTGTATGGCTTGGCCAAGTGTTGTCGCAACGCGATAGCCGCGCGCCTTCATCTCATCGACCGTGCGCGGTTCGCGCCGTTCGTTCGGCCAGCGCTGTCCACCATCGGGGTTCCAGCGGGCTCCGGTGACAACCTCACCTGGTTCTGTCACGAGGACTGCGTTGTGCGCCACCGTCCGCTTCAGATAGTTGGTGTCGTGAGGACTGCCGTATTTCCGGTAAGAGCCTGTGTCCATCGCCAGCGGGCCGCGATACCAGATCTGGAACGCACCGGCATCCAGATGCATGTGATTGTTGAACTGCCACTCTTTGACTTTGAATTCGACTATGGCCGGGTCTTCACCGGAGCCGTTCCAGGCCGAGCGCACCACCATGCCGCTGTACGGCGATCCGAAGTAGCGCGCCAGCGGCAAACCGGAAACCTTGGCAGGAACCAAAGCGGGATCCAGGAACATGAGTTGCTCGATCGGGTCCTGATTGAATGCGTCGCTTGCAGCAAGGAATTGGGCTTGCAGGTAGGAATCCTTGTAGAGGCCCGCGGTGAACATATACGGCGCGGTAGTTACGCGTCCGCCGAACACGTCGCCTTCCGCTAGCAGGCGCCCGTCGGGGCGTTCCGTATAAATCCAGCGATAAGGCACCTGGCCTTGATCTGCCACGAACGGATTACCCAACCCAGCTCGTTCCAGAATCCACGCCGCCAGCACCTCGAAGCGGTAGCGATAAGGGCCGTACGCCGAACCCTGATGGTGCATGTGCGACGGATACGAAAAGTTTCGGGCAGGAACGAACTCAGCCAGGATGCGGGCTGCTGTGATGTCGTACATCTCGGGCGACTGGTCGTAAATCGCAAGCCCGGTTGCCAGCAGATCCCGAAACAGCATGGCCTCACCGGCGTGTCCTGTGACGGCGCCTCCGCCTTTTGGCGGGTAGCCCACTTCGAGCAAGCCGGCCAGGCGATAAGCCTGCTCGATCAAGACCGCGCCGTGGTTGCCCAACCACGGATGACACCAGTCATAGGTCATGCCGATGCTCAACATGACGAGTCCGATTTGGCGTGAAATATCCTGCGCTTTTAAGTCCCAGGTCGTGGCGGGAACGTGTTCCAACAGGATATCGATTGCTTCGCGCCCGAGCTTTTCGTTCTCTTCGAGCAGGGCCAAAATCGCACGGCTGCGGGCGCACTCGGCGGCTCGATCGATGGTAAGGCCCTTTGCCGAGGCTGCGGCACTCGCTCGCAATCGCCCTACGGCCCGCTCCAGCATGGGATGGCGTAGCTTCGCACGTATGCTCTGCATGTGTTCCGCGCGTAGATAAACCCGCGGATGCCCGGGTAGCGGACGCGGCGCCCCGGCCAAAAGCTGTGGTGCAGCTAGACTTCCCAAGCCGCCCGTTATAAATAATCGCCGATTAATTTCAGAGTCAGACACCTTATTAGACTACCCCCTCCGTTGCTCCAGTGCAGCTAATCATATAAAATAGTCTTTAATTCTGAACTGTTTATGAACGCTCTCCATCGTCAATTGCTTAGCGGTGATGAGGCTGTCGCTCTCGCGGCAAAGCACGGCGGTGTGCGTCTCGGCACAGGCTATCCCGGCACCCCGTCCACCGAAATTCTGGAAGCCTTTGAGAAACTCGGCGGCAAGGCCCAGTGGTCACCCAATGAGAAGGTCGCGCTTGAGGTTGGCATCGGCGCAGCTTTCGCCGGCGGACGCGCGCTGGTCACGATGAAGCACGTCGGCCTGAACGTCGCGGCTGATGCGCTTTTCACCGTGGCGTACACGGGCGTGACCGGAGCGCTCGTGATCGTATCGGCGGATGACCCCGGCATGGCTTCCAGCCAGAACGAACAGGATAACCGGCGTTATGCCGTAGCCGCCGGCGTCCCCATGCTCGAACCGGCCGACTCGCAGGAAGCATACGATTTTATGCTGCTTGCGATTGAGATGTCAGAGCGTTGGGCGATTCCGGTCTTGTTTCGCATGACCACGCGCGTGTGTCATTCCAAGACTATCGTTACCACGCCCGGATATCCCGTTGCGCCCGCTGCGGCTCCTGATTTTAGGCACGACATACGGCACCGGGTAATGATTCCGGCGTATGCCCGCCCGGCCCATTTCCGCCTCCGTGAAAAGCTCAACGCACTCGCGACCTGGAATGATTCCGAGGGTCCGACGATCCGCGTGGATGGCGGAAAAAAGCTCGGTATCATTACCTCCGGAATCTGCTTCCAGCATGTCTGTGAGGCTACCCCCGAAGCCTCGGTGCTTAAGTTGGGTATGACGCATCCGCTGCCTCTTCAGGTGATGCGCCAGTTTGCCGCCTCCGTTGACGAGTGCATCGTCATCGAGGAGGGCGATCCGTACCTGGTGGAGGCTGCCCGGACTGCGGGTATTGCGGTCCAGGACAAGCCGTTGATGTTTCGCTTCGGCGAACTGAACGTCCCGCGGGTGCGCCGAATCCTGTCTAGCGACACTTCCCCGGAGCCCAAACCAGTGCCCGGCAAGCCGCCTGCCTTGTGCCAGGGGTGTCCGCACCGCACTGTTTTTGCAGCCCTCAAGAATCTCGATTGCATTGTCTCTGGCGATATTGGCTGCTACTCGCTCGGCGTTCTGCCCCCCTTCGAAGCGATGGACACGCTGGTCTGCATGGGTGCCGCGATCGGCGTTGGGTTGGGCATGCGTCACGTGCTTCCGCCAGAGCAGGCGCGCCGCGTCGTGAGTGTTATCGGCGATAGCACGTTCGTACACAGCGGACTGACGGGCCTCGTCGAGATGCTCTACAACCCGCCTGCCAGCGGACACGTTCTGCTGATTCTGGACAACGGCACCACGGCAATGACGGGCTTGCAGGAACATCCGGGGACGGGGCGCACGCTGGATCATCACTCGACCGGCAAGGTCGTTTTCGAAGATTTGGCTCGGGCGTTAGGCGTAAAGAATGTGCACGTGCTGGATCCGACGTTGAATCCGACGGCCTTTGAGAAACTCGTGGCGGATTGCCTCGCCTGCAACGAACTCTCGATCATCATCGCGCGCCGCAACTGTCTGCTGGCCGCCAGCGCCATCCGCGAATACGAGAAATGCAATGAGCAGTAAGGTAACTAACATCGTCGTCGCCGGACTGGGCGGCCAGGGCGTTCTGAAGGCGTCAGACATCATCGCGGCAGTCGCGTTCGCCGCGGGCTTCGATGTGAAAAAGAGCGAAGTTCACGGCATGGCCCAGCGCGGCGGCTCCGTCTCCAGCGACGTCCGTTATGGGGAAAAGGTCTTTAGCCCGATGGTGCCCGAAGGCGAAGCGGATTACCTGATCGTGCTCGATCCGGAATGGATTGAAGTGAATCGAGCAGCACTCCGGCCAGACGGCGTGTTGATCCAACCCGGCATGATCGAAGAAAGCAAACTGCGCAACAGAAAGAGTCTCAATGTGGCGCTAATAGGCTGTCTCAGCCGCCATCTCGAATTCTCAGAAGAAGCCTGGAAATCCGCGATACTGGCCAGCTTGCCCGAAAAACTGCACGTTGCCAATCTACAGGCCTTTGCGATTGGAAGGACCGAATGACCCCTGTTTGTGATTCCCTCTCGACGACCTACCATCCGGCCAGTGCGCCTGACTACTTGCCGACGCCGCAGTTGCGCGATCTCCAGTTCAGTCGTTTACGTGAAGTTGTAACCCGCGCCTGGGACAATGTCGAATTTTTTCGCGCTCGCATGCAAGAGCGCGGATCGACACCTGACGACATCGGGTCGCTCGAACACATCTCCCGGCTTCCGTTTACCGTCAAAAACGATCTGCGCGACACCTATCCGTTTGGCCTGTTCGCAACCCCGATGCGCGACGTGGTGCGCCTGCATGCATCCAGCGGCACTACTGGTAAGCCGATCGTCGTCGCCTACACGAAGGAAGACGTCGAGGTATGGACCTCAGTGATGGTGCGCAGTTTCGCGGCGTGCGGCATCCATCACGGTGATGTGATTCAGAACGCCTACGGTTACGGACTGTTTACAGGCGGATTGGGAGCGCATTATGGAGGCGAGGGCCTCGGCGCGACAGTAATTCCGATATCGGGCGGCAATACGGATCGGCAGATTCTTGTGATGAAGGATTTCGGCGTGACTGCGATTTGCTGCACGCCCAGTTACTTCCTGCACATGATCGAGCGCGCGGCCGAACTCGGCGTCGATGTCAGAGAGTTGCCGCTGCGCACTGGCGTGTTTGGCGCAGAGCCATGGACCGAGTTCATGCGCAAGCGTATCGAAGCGCTTACCGGTATCAAGGCTTTCGACATCTACGGTCTCTCCGAAATTATCGGTCCTGGTGTGGCGATCGAGTGCCCCCACCAGCATGGGCTTCACATCTTCGAGGATCATTTCTATCCCGAGATCGTCGATCCTGAAACTGGAGAGTCGTTGCCGGATGGTTGTGAAGGTGAACTGGTGCTCACCACGCTCAGCAAGCAGGCCATGCCGATGATTCGATACCGAACACGCGACATCACTTCGCTGATGAGTGAGCCGTGTCCGTGCGGGCGCACGCTGCGGCGGATGCGTCGCATCGGACGTCGTAGCGACGACATGATAATCATCCGCGGCGTTAACGTGTTTCCGTCGCAGGTGGAAGCGGCGCTGCTGGAAGTTGAAGGCACGCTACCGCACTACCAGATCATCCTTACTCGTATACATGGCCTGGATCAGCTGGAAGTGCAGGTCGAAGTGACTCCGCAAACCTTCAGCGACAAGATTGGCGCACTCGAAGAACTGAACGAGAAGATCGCGGATGCGCTCGACAACGTGCTCGGATTGCGTGTACTGGTCACGTTGGTGGAACCGCATACCATCCAGCGCAGCGAAGGTAAAGCCAAGCGGGTTATCGACCGGCGGTCCATATGAAAATTCAACAACTCTCGCTGTTTGCCGAAAACAAACCCGGGCACATAGCCGCGCCGTGCCGCATGCTCGCAGAGCAGGGCATTGATATACGTGCGTTGTCGCTGGCCGATACGCAGCGCTTTGGTATTCTGCGCCTGATCGTGTCGGATTGGCAGAAGGCAACCGCGCTTCTCGAAGCAGCCGGATTCGTGCTCAAAGCCACGGAGGTGGTTGCGGTCGAAGTGCCAGACCGGCCGGGCGGTCTGGCCGACGTTCTCGCGCGGTTCGAAGGCACTCGGATCAATATCGAATACATGTATTCGTTTCCGTTTGGCCGAGATGATCGTGCAATTCTTATCTTCCGGTTTGACGATCCGGATGCGGCTATCGAGCATTTGAAACAGGGCAGTATTCGCGTGTTGGACAGCTCCGAGGTTTACGGAATCTGAATGCCCGTTTCCAACGCAATTCAGCAGCAGCTCGAGCACGCCTCATGGATCAGGCGAATGTTCGAAGAAGGCGCGAAACTCAAGCAGCAGCGTGGTGTGGAGAACGTGTATGACTTCACGCTCGGAAATCCTGACGTGGAGCCCCCGCCACAAGTGCTCGCTGCTTTGCGCCGCGTCGCTGCGGAAAGCCGCCCGCACTCGCACGGCTACATGCCGAACGCTGGATTTGGGGCCGTTCGCGAGGTGATCGCAAGGCGGATCAGCGCGGACACCGGCCTCGAGTACACCGCGGACAACATCCTCATGACGGTGGGATCCTCCGGGGCCTGCAACGTCATCCTGAAATCGATACTCGATCCGGGCGACGAAGTCATCGTGCTGATGCCGTGCTTCTCCGAGTATCAGTTCTACATCTCCAACCACGCTGGCAAAATGGTCTGCGTTGAGACCGACGAGAATTTTCTTCCTGATGTCGACCGCATTGCAACCGCAATCACGCCACGCACGCGCGCCATTCTGCTGAACACACCTAACAATCCGTCAGGCCGGATCTATCCCGCTGAAGTGCTGCGTGATCTGGAATCGATGCTTTCGACCCTGGATCATCCGGTGCTCGTGATCAGCGACGAGCCATACAAGCACCTGGTCTTCGACGGACGCAAACAGCCCGAGGTCGCGTCGATTATTTCGCATACAGCAATCTGTAATTCCTGGTCGAAGTCGCAGGCCATTCCCGGCGAACGCATCGGCTATCTGGCTCTTTCGCCCCGGCTGCCGGATGTTGCCGCACTGCGCGGCGCGTGTACATTCACGAATCGCATTCTTGGTTTCATCAATGCTCCCGCGATCTGGCAATGGGTGATCGCCGAAGCTCTCGATGCGACTGTGGACGTCAGTGCTTATCAGGAAAAGCGTGACCTGCTTTGCAACGCGCTGGCCCGGATCGGTTACGAAGTTAACAAGCCGGAAGGCACCTTCTATATCTTCCTGAAGACCCCGATTCCGGACGACATCGCGTTTGTGCGCATGCTGATTTCTGAAGGCATTCTGGCCGTCCCGGGCGCCGGCTTTGGCCGCAGCGGCTACATGCGCCTGTCGCTCACGGTCCCGCGCGAGATGATCGAAAAATCGATTGCAGGTTTCGAGAAGATCTATACTGATCTCGCTCGATGAATTTTGCGCTGCTCACAATTTCGCTGCTGGCGCTGTTGGCTGCCGATCCCGAATGGTGGCAAATTGAAGCGCTACGCACGCGCCTGGGTGCGCAGGGGGCCAAGGCCCGTTTACTCGGCCATGACTTCGGACCCCGCGAGAAATCGCCGGAGTACGCGTTTCTCGCAGCCGAAGTTTCGCCGCAGCGTTCGGTAGTCGTGTTGAACGTCGGCGTGCAGCGAGCGCTGATCACCTGCGACATAACCAAGCAGGAGACGACGGTCGCAAAAATCCGCCACAGTTTTGAAAACAAGGTGGAGCCTGCGCTCGCGGTCGCAGATGTCACGAGTGTCGATCTGCGCGGAGTGCGTATCGCCAACTGGGTCGTGCTCTTTCACACCGAGACTTACAGCGCCCGCTCCCCGTTGTCTTTCGACGTGGAAGGTACTGAGCCACTGCGCTTCCTGATCACGGGACTCGCTCCGGGAACGTGGGAAATATGGCGCAATGGCTGGCTGGAAGACCCTTCTGGCGCAGTCGGTCGCACTTCGGGCGCCCTTTATTTCGAAGGACGGCCTGGTGGTTACTTCCTACGCAGAGTTACCTGAGGCTTATAGCGCCCGTATCGCGATCTCACGCAGTTCCATCTCGGTCAGCACGATCGGGTTCGCCTTCATGCTGCTGGCGCGTGCTGCCTTTTCAACGAGCGCAGGCACGTCGCTTTCCTGCACGCCAAACGATCGCAGTTTCGGAATTTGAAGTTCCTCGCAGAGATCGCGTACGCACTGCACTCCATCCTCTGGGCTGGCATCTGCATCGCCCGTCAGCAGTTCGGCCACAATCTTGTACCGCCGCAACGATTCGCTGGAAGCCGCACGCTCGCGCAGTGCACGTATGTTCACTTCCATGGCATGCGGTAGGACCGCGGCGCACAGCCCTCCGTGTGGAGCGTCAAACATCCCACCCAGCGGAGCCGCAAAGCCATGTACTGCACCGAGCCCGGCGTTGGCCAGCGACAATCCGCCGAGCAGACTCGCCATCGACATATGCGTGCGGGCATCAATGTCGGATCCATCCGCATAAGCTCGCGGCAAAGATCGCTTGACCCGGCTAATACCCTCTTCACAGAACATATCCGTCATGGCGTTCGCGCGCACGCTCACGTAGGGTTCGATCAACTGCGTCAGTGCATCCAGTCCCGTGCTCGCTGTCAGCGCGGGTGGCAATGAAAGCGTGAGCTCCGGATCGATCACCGCAAGACGCGGCAACATCGAGGGGCTGCGCAGGCTTGCTTTCACTCCGTGCTCGGGAGAACCCAGGACGGCATTGCGTGTAACTTCGGATCCTGTGCCCGCAGTGGTTGGCACTGCAATAAATGGAGCGGCGGCTACAACGAGCGGTGCACCGCGTCCGATCACTTCCAGATGATCCAGCAGATCGCCTCTATTCGTCAGCATTGCGGCGATTGCCTTTCCTGCATCGATCGCGCTTCCGCCGCCGAACCCGATCACGACATCGCAGGACATCGCCCGCGCCGCGCGCACGCCGGCTCGCACCATCTCGATAGTCGGCTCGCTGGTCACACGGAAGAAGACACACCCGCGCAGTTCGACGGCCAGGAAATCGGCGATGCCACCCGACCGGCCCGTTACCACCAGCGCACGGCTACCCAGCTTCATCACCGCTGGGGCGACTTCACGCACTGCTCCTCGACCGAACGCAATGCGTCCCGCTGTTGCGAATTCGAAAGGCGTCACTTTACCAGCCTTCTTCTTCGGGAAAGACGTTGCTGTACTTCACGCTTGTCCGCGGCTCTGCCATCATTGGGGCCACCGCGTCGCGCCACAGCATGTAATGGGCGGTTTCCTTGTGCTGCGACGGTGCCTCGGCGGTGCGATAGGCTTCCACCAGTACGAAATGCGTTGGGTCGTCCACCTGCTGCGTCACATCGAATCGAGCGATCCCCAGTTCTTTGAGACTGTGTTCCGCATTGGAAACGGTCAATTCTTTGAAGACATCCACAAATTCTGGTTTCACATGAACATGAACGTGAACGATCAGCATTTTTTACTCTCCTAGAACACGTTTACCACGTACTGCGCGAGGTTTACAGTAATTCTTCGCCACCGTTCCTGATGGTATTTCCCCACGTCACAGACACGGCGAGCTTTTGCATGCGGCGGAGGCGCTTACAGGAAAATCCTTCGGTCTTCATCTGCCAGCTATCACGTAAAAGGCATTATTGCCGGAACGCAAGTCCTTGCCGTAAATCAGCGCGAATCCGACCCCAAGGACACGGAACTTCGCCTGCACCCCCGTATCCCAGAGCCATTTCCCAGATCCCAGCCCTGAAGAATCCGTAATCTTACCACTATCGAGAAATGGGCTGAGTTTTACCTTTAGAAAGCTGCCACTGAAGATATTCTTGTCGATCTCAGAATTGGAAAGGAAGTAGTTGCGGCCCATCGGAGCACTCCCTTTGCGGCCGCCTCGAGTACCGACATGAGATCGCATCCAGAGATCGTTATCCCGCTCCAGACCAAGCATAAACAGCTCATCGAATGGTACGGGTCCAAAGATTTTTCCGGCTCGGAACTGTTGCTGTATGGCGTAATCATCGCCGGTCATCTGCGGCATCCAGCGAGCCGTTAGCGAAGTCTGCAGCCGTTCAAAAGCGTGTGAAGGTGCCGCCCAGATCCTTCCGGCTTGCGATGAAATACTCATAGTGCTTTCGAATCGCCGGTCGGGGGCTCGCCACAAATCGCGATTCAGGTGTGCAAAGTGCTTGAGTTGGTAGCCCTTCAAGAGGACACTTGGCGGCAACCGGGGAGCAAAGACATTTTGATAGTCGCGATGGGAAAGTTCGCCTCCCGTTGACCAACTCCAGCTTCCGCTGGGGAAGGACGAGACATCACCACTGACAGCGCTCCTGTAAAGCTTGAGTGTAGAGCCCCCGAGATCCCAGTTTTCATCACGCAGGTCTAGACCGACTCGGTAGCGGTGCGCTGGATTCTGTCCAAGAGGTCCCGATAAGTAAGCCGCCACACGGCGCTTCTGCGCATCCCAACGCAACAAAGATCCTATATTGATCGCTGACTGTCCTAAGTTGAAGTATTCCGGATAAATTGTTTGATAGACAGCGCCCCGGAGGATGGAAATCAGTGTTTGCTGCTTGCTCTCTCCCCAACCATTTCGCTCGTGAGCGGCGAAGGTGGCATCGAATTTCCCCTCCTCGCGTGCATCTAAGCGGAAGTTAAAGGTGGGAAAGATCCCGAGTCCCCGGACCCGCGCCTGGCTCGTGAGAAAATCGGACAGAAGCAGCGTGCTGGACGGTGCAAACGCGAAAGCGCGATCCAGCAGTACCGGATTTATTTGCAGTGCAGGCTCAACCTGCAGGTTCGCTATCTTTGGCTTGTCAATCCGGTTCCAACATTTCAGGGCTGCCTCCAGATTGCCTTGGAGGAAGTAGATAGTCGCCAGGAAGTCAGCAACATAGGCATCAGCAGGATTCAGCCGCATTGCGCGCCGAAGCCATCTGGCGGCTTCCGCATACCGTTTTTGCTTGAAAGCAACGCCGCCCAGTTCGATTGGGAAGCGTCCATCCTGCGGGTGTAGACGATACGCATCAAGGAGAACGGTTCGCGCATCGTCCCACTTTCCGATTTGCGCTAGCGCCACACCATAGTAGTAATCCAGTTCAGTTCCACGGGCAGAGAGATTCTTCAAGTCCTCGACAACTTGCGCCCAACGTTTTTCGGCGAACAATTTCTTGATCTCTTCGGTGCGATCAATTTGCGGTGAGGCATCCGCAGTGCGCAACAATAAAACGCAACCGAGGAATATCAGGAAGACTAAGGAGAAGATGCTACGCGGACTTGTTCCGGCACTGCCAGCAGGGTCCAGTTGCCGGCGGCTTTCCACTCTCTTTCGAACTCGGAACGGTGTTGTTTGAACAGTTTGCGCCTGGCCGAGTCGTTCAGCAGGACTACTGACCGTACCCAATCGAGTCCCGTCACCACCGCGTAGTGCAGATCGCCGTGCCCCGGCTTCAGCGCAACGATCAGTGGACGACCCTCTCGCAGATGATGCCGGAGATCTTCCCACTGGCCTCGTACTGCAAATGTTCGGAATCCATGCTCCTGTAAATACCGCTCCAGGTCGGAAGCATAAATCCCTTGCGCGTGGCGGGAATAAAGCACCCGCTGGATCTCTGCCGCATCGGCCGTCGCTGGTTGACCCTGCTGGCGCTGCCAATACTGCATCACCATCGCAATAGTGGCAGCGCCACAACCGTTCTTCTCCTGCCTCACGAATGGAACGTCGAGCCACACACCCGGCGGTTCGGCCGCTACAGCAGTACCGCAGAGCAAGAGGCACGCAATGGATCGTGTGGCCCAGCAAAGCATCTAACTGCTTAGCGGACCGCAACGATTATCAAGATCAAAGCGGCAAGGCCCAGCAAAATGAAGATCAGATCCCGGTCAGTCAGCCTGCCTGCCGCGAAGTCAGCCTGTGCTTGCGCTGAACTTGCAGCCAGTCGCGCCAGTTCCTGGTCACTCAATGCGGATACGGCAGTCTTCACCTGCACGGGCACGATGCCGGCATATGCTAATGCTTTCTCAGCACGAGGTGAGGACAGCAAGCCGGTGATTATTTCGGTGTTGTGCTTGCGGGAATGAGCTGAGGCTACGATCTCCTTTTGCAGATCAGCGGGACTCACTATATGAGTCTGTGCCGGAACGCTAGGCGGAAATCCGAGAACAGCTATCAGAATGCCTGTGCATAAACTGCGGGAACGCTGCCACACGCTGGACAAGGTCATAAAAATGCGATCCTCCTAAAATTGAAAACCGTTGATTTGACGACTTAGAGCGCTGGCTGGCGCGCGCCCGTTGTTATTTTTATAACACAGGACGGTGATAAGCGCCCTCAGCGCTTTTTAAGCGTGATGGCGAGCGAGCCGGCAGGCACAAGCGTTTCCAGGTTCTGGTTCTCAAGCACCGCCCGCCCGTACGCTCCTGATTGATCAAAGTTATGTGCCAGAATGAGGCCTCCTGGCCGAACGAGTGGCAGCACTTGGTTCAGATAGTCCAGGTAGCCCTCCTTGTCAGCATCAATGAACACCACGTCCAGCGGATCCTTGAGTCGTTTGATATTTTCGTGGGCATCACCTTCAACCACAGTGATCGCCTGAGCGCATTGCTTCAGACAGCACGCCGAGGATCTTTTTCTCAGCGTCATTTTTTGCAAGCGGCATTTCAGAGTCGCGCGAACGGAAAATTCCCCGTCGATGCGCCAAGATCAAGCCAGTCGCCGCGGGCATGCCTGCACCAAGCAGGATCGCAGATCTTCGGTTCATACCTGAATCCTCTCGCAAGCAATCTGCAAAGACAACCGGAGTGACGATTCCTGATAGAATCTCCAAATGTCACAGACACGGCGAGGCTTTCTGGGGAGTATGACGGCGGCATCCTGGAGTCGTGTTCGCGGCGCCAACGATCGCGTACAGGTCGGTTTTATTGGTTACGGACTTATCGGCACGCAGCACGTCCACGATTTCAAAAATCAGAAGGACACTGATCTCGTCGCCGTTTCCGATGTGTATCAACCGCGCATGGAGCAGGGCATTGCCGCATGCGGCGGACGCGCTAAAGGCTATCGGGATTTTCGCAAGCTGCTCGACGCCAAGGATATCGATGCGGTTTGCATTTCAACCCCCGACCACTGGCATGCGCTGATGACAATCCTGGCTTGCGCCGCTGGCAAGGATGTCTATGTCGAGAAGCCGCTCACGTTGTTTGTGCGTGAGGGTCGCTGGATGGTAACCGCCGCACAACGATACAAGCGTGTCGTGCAGGTCGGCACACAACAACGCAGCGGTCCGCATTACAAACAGGCGCGTGAGATGCTGCGCGGCGGTTACATCGGCAAGATACACGCAGTTCGCATGGGCACCGCAAGAAACGTCAGTCCGGGGTTCGGACGTCCGCCGAATGGAGCTGCGCCGAGCGATCTGGATTACGACATGTGGTTGGGACCGGCGCCTGCGCGCACGTACACTGCGCATCGAGCGCTGTACCACTTCCGCTGGTTCTGGGATTACTCAGGCGGCCAGATGACGAATCTCGGCGCGCATGAAATCGACATTGTGCAGTGGGTTATGCCAGTGCTGGGCCCCACGGCAGTGACTTCTTCGGGCGGTCGATTCGTGCTGGAGGACGACGGCGAGACTCCCGACACTCAGGACGCTATCATCGACTACCCAGGCTTCAACGCCACATGGTCGCATCGTGAAGCGAGCGTGGGCCGCGGCAGACTGGGCCTCGAGTTTTTCGGTTCAAAAGGCAGCATGACGATCGGTCGCAGCGGCTACGAAGTTTTCCCGGATTCGCGCATCGATCCCAACAACGCAGTGCCAGTATTCAAGGGTCATCCCGCGGGTGGTCCGGTGCGTTCCGAGACCAAGCCCACGCCGTGGATTAAACCGGCGAAGGGAACGGGTACAGATCTGGAGCAATTCGCGCTGCACGTGCGCGAATTTCTGGATTGCGTCAAATCTCGGCGTCAGCCTGTAGCAAGTATTGAAGATGGTCATCGCACCGCGACCACTTGCCATTTGGCGAACATCTCGCTTCGTACGGGCCGTAAGATTCGCTGGAATTCGGAACGCGAAGAAGTCATCGGCGATCCCGAGGCCACGGGTATGCTCGTACGCCCCTACCGCAAACCGTGGGACGAAGTACTGCGAGGCTTCAAACTGTGACGCGCTTCTTCGCCGGAGTCGTGAATCATTCGTTCCAGCAGCGGAAACCGAAGGACACGCTCGAGTTTATCGAGTACTGCAACACGCTCGGCGCGGGCGGTGTTCAGATGAGCCTCAGTTCCACTGATGTTAATTATGTGAAGCGCGTACGCGAACGTTGCGAGCAACTCGGGATGTTTTTCGAGGCGCAAGGCAGCTTGCCGGGAACGGACACCGCACCGTTCAGCGCATTACTTGCGGCGGCGCACAACGCGGGTGCACTTTGCCTGCGTACGGCTTGCCTTAGCGGCCGTCGCTACGAGACGTTTTCGACACTGCAGGAATGGAAGCGCTTCGAAGTCAATTCTTTCGCCTCGATCGAACGCGCGATTCCGATAGCAGAGAAACACCGGCTGCCGCTCGCACTCGAGAACCACAAGGATTGGACTGTCGATGAGATGGCTGCTCTGCTCAAGCGCTACAGCAGTGAGTACCTCGGTGTCGCACTGGACACCGGCAATAACATTTCATTGCTGGATAGTCCGATGGAAGTTGTAGAGCGCCTCGCGCCTTACGCCGTATCCACGCATTTCAAGGACATGGCTGTCGAACCGTATCCCGAAGGCTTTCTGCTGGCCGAAGTTCCTTTCGGTGATGGCCTGCTTGATCTTCGGCGGGCTGTGGAATTGGTTCGAAAGGCTCGTCCGCGCACGAAATTTTCGATAGAAATGATCACGCGTGATCCCTTGAAAATACCCTGCCTGACGCAGAAATACTGGGCAACATTTCCCGATCGCCCGGCGCGTTACCTGGCGAGCACATTGTCGATGGTCGCCGCGCACAAGCGCACGCTGCCGACGATAACAGGTCTGGATGCGTCCGCATGGCTGAAACTGGAAGAGGAAAATGTCCGCGCCTGTTTGCGCTATGCGCAGGAAAAACTCAGTTGAACTCGCGCTACAATTAACTAATCACCTCAGGCAGGTATGATTGGAGTATCCGTTGGCCACGAAGCCCGCGTCTGTTGTAGCCATATACCCCGGCTCCTTCGACCCCATCACATATGGGCATCTTGATCTCATTGAGCGGGGCTCGCGAATCGCCGACCGGCTGATCGTCTCCATCCTGCGCAACGAGGACAAGGAACCTCTGTTTACGGTTCAGGAACGCATGGACATGCTGAGCGAGGTGGTTGTCGCTTACCCCAACGTGGAAATCGATTCCTTTGACGGCCTGCTGGTGGATTACGTGGCAAGCAAAAACGCCACCGTGATTTTGAGGGGAATTCGAGCGATCTCGGATTACGAGTACGAACTTCAGATGGCATTAATGAATCGCCGCCTTCGGCCGGAGATCGAAACGATCTTCATGATGGCCGGCGAGGCGTATTCTTTTATCAGTTCGCGCCTGGTGAAGCAGGTGTTCGGTCTGGGCGGAGACATCTCCGGCCTGGTACCGCCCACAGTTGAAACCCGGCTCAAGGAAAGATTACTGGGAGAGACCAGATAGATGCAGACTACTTCGGATTTATCAGATCGTATTGGACTGATCAGCGTGTCGTCCACGATGAAGGTGGCGGCTGATGCCGACCGCCTGCGCCGCGAAGGCGTTGATGTGGTGGACTTCGGAGCTGGAGAGCCCGATTTCCCTACACCTGAGAACATCAAGCAGGCCGCGATCAACGCGATCACTCAGAACTTCACCAAGTACACGCCCGCGGGCGGCACACTGGAATTGAAGCAGGCGATCTGCGAACGCCACAAGATCGATTACGGCACCAACTACACGCCTGCCGAGTGCGTCGTTTCCGTCGGTGGAAAACATATCATTTTCAACCTGACGCAGGCTTTGCTGAATGCAGGTGATGAGGTCATTATCCCGGTTCCGTACTGGGTGACATACAAGGACGTGGTTAACTACACGGGCGCCAAGTGCGTCTTCGTCGAAACGGACGAGTCCAAGGGCTTCACCTTCACGGCGAAGATGCTGGAAGCGCATATCACCAGCAAAACGCGCCTGGTCATTATCAACTCGCCTTCGAATCCGAGCGGCGCGGTCCTCGATCGTGAAGAGTTTGAGCGCATCTTCAAGCTCACGTCAGAACGCGGCATTTGGCTGATGACTGACGAGTGCTACTGCCGCTTCCTTTATGATTCGGAACCGTTTTCAATCGCATCGGTACCGGGCGCGAAAGATACCGTGCTGGTGGCTGGTTCGCTTTCCAAGACTTACTCTATGACCGGATGGCGCATCGGCTTTGGTCTGGGACCGGCAGCGGTAGTCGGCGCGGTGGCAAAACTGCAAAGTCATAGTACTTCCAACCCGACGTCGATTGCACAAAAGGCGGCCGTGGAAGCCCTGCGCGGTTCGCAGGACTCGGTTGGCGTTATGCTCGCGGAATATCGTAAACGCCGCGATTACGTTGTGGCGCGTCTGCGTGCGATTCCCGGTGTTACCACTCCGGATCCGCGCGGTGCCTTCTACGCCTATCCGAACATCAGCGTCGCCTTCGGCAAGAAGGGCATCAACAACACGATGCAGTTCGCTGAGCGTCTGCTTGCGGAAGCCCATGTGGCTGTTGTGCCGGGCGAGGCGTTCGGAACAGAACAGCACATTCGCATTACTTACGCTGCTTCGCTGCAGGAACTGGAAAAGGGACTCGACCGCATCCAAACTTTTCTTCAAAACCTCGGATGACGCAATCTAAACCGTACCGGCTGAAGGCCTCATTGCATGAGCGCCCCTGGGGAACCATGTCGTTAGGACCGTGGTTCCCGAAACCAGAGGTTCGCACAGGCGAAGTCTGGCTGACAGCGCAGGAATCCCTGCCGCTGCTGATCAAGTTCTTATTCACGTCTGAACCGCTCTCTGTGCAGGTGCACCCAAACGACGAGTACGCTCGTAAACATGAGCATGGGTCGCTTGGAAAAACGGAGATGTGGTACATCCTCGATGCGGAACCCGGCGCTACAGTCGCGCTTGGCTTGCGTGAGCGCGTAACGCCCGAGCGTTTGCGTGAAGCCGCAATCTCGGGTGAAATCAAGGATCTGCTGAATCAGGTTCCGGTCAAGGCGGGGGATACGATCTTTACGCCTGCTGGCGTAATCCACGCGATTGGCGCTGGTGTCACGTTGCTTGAAATTCAGGAGCAATCGGACATTACCTATCGCCTGTACGACTATGGGCGTGGGCGTCAACTGCATCTGGAACGAGGCATCGAAGTTTCGGATCCGGCGCCGCCACCGCCGGCTGCTGAGCCGCGCAAGCTGGATGACATGCGCACGCTGCTCGCCTCCTGCGAGTACTTTGTGACCGAACGCTGGAAGTTCAGCGGCCGTTATGAGCCGGCTCCAATTCCGGGTGTCTGCCACATTCTGATCGCGCTCGAAGGCGCGGGCACAATCAACGGAGAACGTTTCCAGGCAGGTGAAGCCTGGCATGTGCCGCAGGGCAAGCTCACGGTAGAAGCAGACGAAAATGCTCTGCTTATCAGCACATATACTCCTTCAAATCACTAAGTCGATGCTAAACTGATAGCAGGTTCTTTTCCGCTAGCGATGTCGTTTACCCGGCTTACGATTTCAACTCTGTTGCTCGTGTTTTTATCGGGCTGCAGCACCAAACCGGCCCCCCCGGCTGCGATCGGCGAGGCATACGTCGCTCCGGTGTCCCTGGTGATTCGCAAGGAACTCTCTCCTCGTTCCGATGTCGTAGCCACACTCAAGCACGGCGAACGCCTTGAAGTGTTGCAGATCCGGCGACGTTTTGTACGCGTGCGCACCACACAGGACGTTGAGGGTTGGACTGACAACCGGCAATTGATGACCACGGCGCAGATGGACCGTTTGCGCAAGCTGATCGAGGTTGGTGCAAAGCTGCCTTCCCAGGGCCGGGGCACAGTCTATGAAACCCTGAATATACATAGCGAGCCCAATCGCAGCGCACCCAGTTTTTATCAGATCCCCGAGAATGGCTCCGTCGAGGTGATCGGTCGTCGAGTTGCGCCGCGAGTTCCTTATAAGAGCGAAGTGGTTGCCGCCCCAACCCCCGTTGTACCCAAGAAGTCGAAAAAGAAGAAGGCAGAGCCGGAGAAGGCCAAAGTGCCGCCGCTTCCGATGCCGCGCCCGCCGAAACTCCGGGAAGACTGGCTGGAACTGTCGCGCAGGGATCCACTTCCCGATGACCCCAAGACCAAAGGTGAGGTGACGCCGGGTCCGCCGCCGATCAAGTACGACGAGTGGAGTCTGGTTCGCACTAAGGACGGCAAGTCAGGCTGGGTGCTGGCCCGCATGATCAGCATGGCCATTCCTGACGCGGTGGCGCAATACGCGGAAGGCAACCGCATCACCTCCTACTTTTCGCTCGGCGATGTGAAGGACGAAGACGGGAATCCGCGTAATCACTGGCTCTGGACCACGCTTTCGCGCTCACTGCAGCCATACGAGTTCGACGGCTTTCGCGTTTTCATTTTCAATACGCGTCGCAATCGTTTTGAGACGGCCTACATTGAGCGCAATGTCAAAGGGTATCTGCCGGTGGAGACGCACTCCGTCGAGATCACAGAGGGTAAGAATCGCCTCACAGTGCAGGGCTTTTCGCTCATCACAGAGGACGACGAGGGCCAGTTCTGGAAGCGCACGTTTGCGTTTCAGGGCTATCGAGTGCGCCTGGTAAACAAACTGCCGGCCCAAAAGCCCGATGCTGATAGTTTGACAAATGACGGCGACACATCACTGTTAAGTAAGGCCGCGCAAGCGCCTCAGGACGTGCGCTCATTCATGCAGCGGATGAAGGATAATGCTCAGAACTGGTTCACGAAATAGGCGCGTTCCTAACGATAGTAATAAACCGTCGGAAATATACGGCCCTCATGCTCAGAGCACGGTCCACACTCCTGTTTGTATCCGGACCATGCGGCGTTGATGGACTGCGGCACCGTAATCCTATCCGTTGGCGTGTGATATACCGAGATCGCCATGCGCGGGCGGAATCGCGCTATAGTCAGTTTCGCTCCGGCGAGTGCGCGCGGTTCGGCGCCCTCGATATCCATTTTGATGAAATCAACGCGATCCAGCTTCAGCTCTGCGCTTAAGATGTCGATCGTAGTCAGCGGAAGTTTGATCGAATCGTGCATGTCGTCGCGCTGAATGACAAAGCTGTCGGCGGCCGAATTCTTTGGATCAACGCGCATCGTAAGCATGTCATTTTTGTCCCAGACGCCTTTTGGATAGACGACAACGCGTCCTGCATCGATGTCGTGTCTGAGATTGCGGCGCAGGCATTCCAAATTCTCGGGCGCAGGTTCGATCGCGATCACCAGTTTGGCTCCGGCGGCGAGTGCCTCGCGCGTGAATACGCCGATGTTGGCGCCACAATCCAGCACGACGTCACCGCGTTGCACTGATTGTCCTTCAGTCCCGTAAATCTTGCGCTCCTGTTCGGCAAGATCGAAGTGCAGGGCAAAGTCGCTGCCTGAGGGAATCCAATAAGCGCCTTTGGATGTTTCCCACAGATTATAGCCGGCCGGGTCGCGCTGCAGAACGCGACTGGTTCGCACTATCTGATCTTTGATTTCCAGCTGCCGCTCATCCTCGCGAATGCTTCCTGCCGCACGTGCCAGCGTGCAACCGGGAGCACGGCCCAAAAGCGTAAGCGCTAAAGGAACCATCCATTGGCGGAAAGCTATGCTGAAAACAAGTAGTAGAATTACAGGTACAAACCAGCGTAATATTCGAGTCACAAATCTGAATATATCATTTAAAGCTTATTAGCTGAGGAATGCCTTGCGAGCATCAAAGTACATTCTGAGCGATTCATCGATAGATGGCATGGGTTCCAAGCCCATTTTTTCCATTTTCGCGTTGCTCAGCGCCGAGTATTTCGGGCGGCGAGCCTCGGTACGGTATTCGCGATCGCTGGTGGCCTTGAGCGCAGCCGGGTCAATGCCTGCGACGTCGAAGATCTTCTTTGCGTAGTGGAACCACGAGACTGCAGTACCCCCTCCTATATGGAAAAGGCCGCTGGCTTCACTCTCTACAAGGTCGGCTGAACGTGCGGCAAGCAGCGGGGCGTAAGTCGGCGACCCAATGTGGTCTTCGACGACGCGGATTGGTTTCTTTTCCTCGCTCAGTCGCAGCATTAGTTCTACAAAGTTGCCTCGGTTGTTCTTGAGCCCGCCGGGTCCATAAACGCCAGAAGTGCGGATAAGCAGCGGATCCTGTAGATACGCATTTGCGTAAAGCTCCCCGGCATACTTCGACACGGCGTAAGCTCCCAGCGGATGAGTCGCATCTTCTTCGGTGTACGGCCGGCCTGCTGCGCCATCGAATACATAATCGGTTGAAAAGTGTACGAAGCGAGCGTCGGCCTGGCGGCACGCCAGCGCGAGATTCCGAACGCCGATCGCGTTCACAAGGAACGCATGCTGGGGCTCGCGCTCGGCAAGGTCAACCTGATTGTATGCTGCCGCATTCAGCACCACGGCTGGATCCAGATCGGCAATAAAACTCTCCGTGCGGACGGGGTCTGTGATGTCGAGCGAGCCTCGCCGCAGTCCGACAACTGTGTAGCCGCGCGCTGTAAACTCGCGGACCAATTCTATGCCGAGTTGCCCGGCTGCTCCAACCACCACAATTTTTCTGGTCATCCATCGAAAAGGATAGCGAAGTCTGAGCCTCGTACGTTAAAAATTACTGATTCTTTTTTTAGAAACTTCTGCCATCATAGAATCGTCCGATATGGATAGTGACTGGGGGAAATCGGATGCCTAACATATTACAAAGAAATCTCAAGAGAGGGCGTTTGGAAAACCGGATTGCAGTAGCTCTTTTTTTTGCGCTACTACTGGTTCTGTTGTTCGCTTTTTTTAGCGGTGTTCGGACTTTACAGCAGATGTGAGGTGTGTTGGCGATTCTTCTTCACTCAGCAGGCGTTGTGCGAGGGCATGCAGTGCCCCAGTCCCGCAGAGCACCTGCTCCAAGCGGAGTCCCACGATAAATTCTGCGCCGGCTGGTTCGCAGTAGCAGACCTCTCCTAAAAACATTTGGTCGTTCGCATCAACACGCATCGGAGTGCTTAACTGCACAGACGCGCTCGTCAGCAGTTGCATCCCTCTACCCGACACGTTGACCATGCTCGCAGGGATTTCCTGATCACGGTCGCCCAGCAGGATGACCTTAACAGGTAAGCTCGTCTGAAATCGGGGTTCGCTTCTTCGTTCCACGAACGGCTTATCGGACTGAGCTCCGAATTTATTAGAAAAATTAGCCAACGTTTGCAGCAACGAAATAATCGATGGATCGGATCATAGACGCGGGGGATTCATGTGCCTCTACCTGCAGAAGCTGAACCCTGGTTCCGAGCACGATAGGAGTTCTTCCATCTTGCGCTTGGAGCCAAGCCGTAACAGGCTGTGCGGCGAGTCGGTTAATTTCGGTTGCGATGTCTCGCCAGTTTGCGGTTCGCTGTATAACCGCGAGGAACGAAGTGCCGCTCCAGCGGTACAGTTTGTCTTCGCGCTGAAGGGCGGTCATCCAATAGCTGCTGAAATCGAGCAGCATCTGATCGCCTGCTGTGTAGCCGAATTGCTCGCTGAGCGCCAGAATGCGATCCGCGACGAAAAGCGCTGCAAAGGAGCGGCATCCGGTTTCAGAAGCAGCCTTCAGCGCTAGCTCGGCTTCTAATCGACCCGGCAGATCCAGAAGCGATAATCGGCAGTGCGCGGCAGTGGACATAATCTGATCAATAGAGCTATCGGCAGATCACTGCCGAACTGATTACACTCGAACGCGGGTATAGGGAAAGTAATTGGTGGTGATAGTAGTTTTCCTGAGCATTTTGCTAGGTGCTATCCGCGGTATGACGGAATTTGGCTCACGATTGCCAGAGCCAACCCGAGCGCGAGGCACATCCATGCAAACCAGTCCCCGAATCGGGTATAGGGCGTAAGGCTGTTTTCGTAGGAATAGTGCGCGCGCGCAGCAGTGGCCCTGTAAGCCTCCAGTCGCTCGGTCATGCGCCCAGCGGGGTCGATCGTGGCGGTGATGCCGTCGTTGGTCGCCCGGATCACCCAGCGACGGTTTTCGACGGCACGCATTCGTGCAATCTTCAGATGCTGTTCGCGTGCGAAGCTGCGCTCGAAATAGCCGTCATTCGACGCATTCACCAGCAAATCCGCACCCTGCAGCACGAACTGTCGCACGTGATTGGCGAAAACTGACTCGTAACAGATGAAAGCGCCGACTTTGTGTCCGCCAGCCTGGAAGACGGTGACTTTGCTGCCTGGTTCGAAATCTCCAGCTTCCGTCGTGATCTTGTTCACGAACCCGAAGGGAGCGGGTACGAACTCGCCGAAGGGCACCAAATGGATCTTGTCATAGCGGCCTATCGGGTCGCCTGCCGGCGAGACCATCACGACAGAGTTGGTCGGTGCGCCGCTCTTCGTGTGTCCGACAACACCAAGCATCACGTATGCCTTCGTCAGGCGCGCCAAGGTCGCTACGTCGCGCTGCAACTTGGAATCCTTAAAGTAGTACAGCGGAGCCGGCATCTCCGGCCAGAGCACGAGTCGCGCAGGAAGTTCCTCCGCCCTTAAAGCAGTGGTTAGCGAGAGTGTCTGCAACCGGTTGTTGAGGGCATCGGCGTTGTCGCGCGTCCAGTCTGTATCTTTGTTGACGTTAGGTTGCACGACCACGGCCTGCTCGTTGCCGCTCTGGGCTTCGGGCAGTGTAGGCAGCATGTACAGACCTGGCAGCACGAGCAGCCAGGCGATATCTTTGCGCGGTCTGCGAAGCGCAACCAGAGCGAGGGCGCAGCCCATTAACGCAAACACAAAGGAAACGCCGTAAACTCCTGTGATCGGGGCCAGCCGCAAAGGCACTTCCATGTCGATGCCGGCGTTGCCCAAGAGAAACCATGTGAACCCAAAAGGTGCATGCAGCCGTTCGATTCCGACCCAGAGCGCCGCTACTGCAGGCGCGGCATACCACTTCGGCATTACAAGGCCTGCCAGTGCGGCGAATACACCTAAATGCAAGGCTTTGAGGATGCAGAACAGCAGAAACGTGGCCCATCCGCCTGCTGCTCCCAACCCTCCTTCGATCTGCAGCACAGCCTGAATCCAGTAGCAGACCGCGAACCAGTAAACGACACCCGCGACCCAGCCCAACAGAAAGTGCCGCGACGTTTTCCATTCGCGGCCAAGCGCGATCAGCAAAGGTGCGAGTGCGACGGCAGCCAGCCAGGAGAGATCGAAGCGGGGAACGGTGAGGACCAGCAGGGCCGCGGTCGCCAGCGCCAGAATCCAGTTCAAGCCGGATGCCTCTGTGCTTCGTCGTTGACCAGATCCGCCATATACGAGCTGCGCACAAACGGTCCGCTGAAGACCGACTTGAAGCCGAGCGACATTCCGTATTGCTCGTAAGCCGCGAACTGTTCTGGGGTTACGTACTCAGCAACAGCGAGATTACGTCGCGTAGGCTGTAGATATTGACCGATCGTGACTACCTCGACACTGCTTGCCAGTAAGTCGCGCAGCAACTGCTCCACCTGTTCTGGCCGCTCTCCAAGACCGACCATCAGGCCGGATTTGGTGAGCGCATCAGGGCGGTAGCGTTTCGCCTCGGCCAGGACCTCCAGGGACTGCTTGTAGTCGGCCTGTGGCCGCACACGCTTGTAGAGCGAGGGCACGGTTTCCATATTGTGGTTAAATACGTGCGGACTGGCGTCGAGAACACGTCGAACGGCTTGCATGTCGCCGCAAAAATCGGGCGTCAGCACTTCCACATGAGCCTCGGGCAGCGCCTTGCGGACTTCGCGTACCGTCTGGGCGAAATGCGCGGACCCGCCGTCATCCAGATCGTCGCGATTCACGCTGGTGATGACCACGTAGCGCAGTTTCATCTGCTCAGCCATGCGCGCGACGTGGACAGGTTCGTCCGGGTCCAGCAGTAATTCCTCTTTTGCCGGGGAACCCTTGGGAACGGAGCAAAACCCGCATCCGCGCGTGCAGATATTGCCCAGAATCATGAACGTAGCGGCTCCCCTATGGAAGCACTCGTGCATGTTCGGGCAGCGTGCAGACTCGCAAACCGTGTGCAATTTCAGCTTGCGCAAATCGCGCTTCAGCAAGTGTACTGACTCAAAATGGGTGTCGCCCTTGCGTAGCCATGCGGGGAGGCGTGGCTTACCCGTCGCCTTGATCTGAACAAGGTTGTCCAACACCCTAATAGTTTCGCAGATATTGGTTCTTGAAGCCTGCGGCTTCGAGATCGGCTCGGCTCTTGGATACCGCAGCAGTGTCCTTAAGCGGCCCGACAAGAACGCGGTAAAGCTTTTCCTTGTCCGACGGCCCAGCGGCCATAACAGCTGCAAAGCCAGCCCTGCGCAGGACTCCTACGAGCAGTTCGGCTTCAGCCTTGGAGACTGCCCCAACCTGTATGAACTTTTGTCCGACTGCTGGCTCGATAAAAAGCGGACCATTCGAAGCGGGTGCCTTGGCGGCTGCGGGAGCAGGCGCTGTTGCCGCCGGAGGCGTTTCCGCCAAGACCTTCTTGATCTCGGCCTTTTTCTCTGCCACAGGTGCGGGAGCCGCTTTAACTGGCTCCGCTACTGGCGCGGCCTTTGCAGGTTCAGGACTCACAACCGTGGCCTGTTTCGCGGCAGCCGAGCCCAGCGACACTTCTCCCGGCGACATCATGGGAGGTCTGTTGAGCGAGTCTGTGGTTTGATTGTCAGCTGGTTTAGTGGGATCGATGGTGAGTGGCGAGTGTGGTGTTTCCTTCTTCGCCTCCACGGGTGCGGGTACCGTGCTTCTTCCGACGATGTATCCCATTGTGGCGAAGATGCCTAATAGCACCACCACAATGAAAAAAACGGTTAAAAGTTGCTTATTTCCGAGTACTAGCTCGAACTCGCCTTCTTCGTTTCGGGGCATTTCTGCCTCCTCCCTCAACTCCCGCGCCGCAATCGGCGACTCCGGGTAAGTCATTTCCCGCCGCATTGGATTTGTAAGCAAGAGGATAAACCTTTCCTCTTATGCTATCGGCGAGAGACAATGTTTTAATTATACTGGCAAAACGATTCGGCGAAACAAAGAAGCTTGATCTTGTATTAACTTACGCCGGCTTGGCGATTCTGGCCAGCGCTTCGCTGACGTTCGCAAGCAGATCAATCGGGAGCGGGAAGACCACCGTGGTGTTCTTCTCCGAGCCGATCTCCACCAGCGTTTGCAGATAGCGCAACTGGATCGCAACTGGTTGCTGCTGAATCAACTCCGCAGCCATAGCCAGTTTCTCGGCTGCCATGTATTCACCTTCAGCGTGGATGACTTTGGCGCGCCGTTCGCGCTCGGCCTCGGCCTGGCGGGCGATCGCGCGGATCATCTGCTCCGGCAGATCCACCTGCTTCACTTCCACCATAGCCACCTTCACGCCCCATGGACCGGTGTGCTGGTCCAGAACGGATTGCAGCCGCAGATTGAGTTTCTCCCTTTGGCTCAGCAGTTCGTCCAATTCGGCTTCGCCGAGTACGCTGCGTAGCGTGGTCTGGGCGAGTTGTGAAGTGGCGTATAGATAGTTGGTCACTTCGAGCACGGCCTTCTGCGGTTCCATGATGCGGAAATAGATCACTGCGTTCACTTTGAGCGTCACGTTGTCCCGGGTCACCACGTCCTGCGACGGCACCTCCATGGCTTCCATGCGCAGCGACGTGCGCACCATACGGTCAATCGGTGCGAATACGAGAATAATGCCTGGACCTTTTGGTCTCGGCAGCACGCGTCCCAGGCGGAAGATCACTCCGCGCTCATACTCCGCAAGGATCTTGATCGAACTCACTAGGTAGAGGACGATGATTATCATCGCAATGGTCGTAACATCCAAGGGAAACATGGTTCCTCCGAATCAGGCTGGCTCCACAATCAACTGCAAACCTTCTATCGCAATCACGCGCACTTGCGCACCCGATTCCACCGGCGTGGCGCATGTGGCATCCCAAAACTCTCCATGAACAAATACTTTGCCGTGCGGACGGAGCGGCGTGTGCGCCTGTCCCACCAGGCCCAACATGCCCGTTTCGCCCGTCAAAACCTTGCCCCTGCGCGCGCGCACAACCAGCGTGAGCAGCAGCGTGGTAATCAATGCGAATGGCAATGTGATGCCGATCGCAGTTGACCAGCGAATTCGCATTTCCGGCGGGCCTTCCACCAGCATTACCGCACCCAGCACCATCGCGATGGCGCCGCCTGTGCCCAGGATCCCGTGGGAGGCAAACTTCGCTTCCAGAACGAACAGTGCTATGGCGAGAATCAGCAGCGCAACACCAGTGAAATTAATGGGCAGCACAGATAGTGCCGAGAGTCCCATGATGAGCAGAATCCCACCGGCTACGCCCGGCAGAATCAAGCCCGGCGAAGTGAACTCAACGTAAATACCCAGTGCTCCCAAAATCAACATCATGAATGCCAGGTTGGGGTCCGCGATGGCTGAAATCATCCGTTCGCGCAGCGTCTTCTGATACTCCGTGACCTGAGGGTTTTCGAGCTTCAGCGTCTGTTTGTGCCCATCGAAGCGTGTGATCTCGCGGCCATTGAGCTGCCGGAAGAGATCGCTTTCATCCGTTGCGATGATCTCGATGAGCTTCCCCTCGATCGCTTCCTTCTCGGTAAACGATCTCGCTTCCCGCACGGTCTTTTCGGCAAGGTCGACGTTGCGCCCGCGCTTGGTAACCAGGCTACGCAACGATGCGGCGGTGTCATTCTCGATCTTCTGTTTCATCACCGGATCCATCTGCCCGCCCAGCAGCACTGGGGACGCTGCGCCGGTATTTGTTCCCGGAGCCATCGCTGCGACGTCTCCACCTTGCAGGATGAAGAAGCCCGCCGAGGCAGCGCGCCCGCCGCTTGGTGTCACGTAGGAAACTACGGGAACAGGCGACGAAATCAGTTTCTGTATGATTTCGCGTGTGGCCTCCGCCATACCGCCGGGGGTATTGATGCGCAGCAGGATGAGATCCGCTTTATCGCGTTTGGCCTGCTCAATGGCGTGGTCAAGGATCTGTACTGTTATGGGATGTACCATCCCTTGGACCGGGACAGCAATTACCGACGAAGCGGCCCGGCAGGGCGCTGCAGCAGCAAGCAGCGTGATGATGGCGAAACAGGATCGCGCGTTCACGCACAATTACTATAGCACCGGGTTTGGAGATTGAGAGCGGAAAATCGAAGAGAGGTGGGGGAAACTGCAGATCCAACACGGACTGCGCCAAGAAATTCCAGGCGCAGCCATACAGCGGGTTTTCGCGATTAGACCGCGGGTTCTTTTGCGGCTTTGGGCTGCGCGAGGGCAGCTTCCTTCCGCATCAACTGGGTGAGTTCCCTACGCGCCAACTTACGTTTGCGCAAGCGACCGTAGCGAGCTTTATCTCCACATTGTGCTGACATAGTGGCCCAAGCGTAGCAGGTTATCCTCAGCGGCGTACGAAAAATGCTGCAACTATAGGAGAGAGGAAACCCTTGGCAAATCGTCTCATCATTGGAATTTCCGGCGCATCCGGAGTAATCTACGGCATACGGCTGCTGGAAATCCTCGCTCGCGACAAGTCCATCGAGACGCATCTGGTGCTGAGCGCATCGGCCAAAGCCACGATTGCGCAGGAGACCGACTTCCGCCCGCGCGATGTGGAAGCGCTGGCCGATGTCGTGCATCCGGCTTCAAACATCGGCGCTACGATTGCCAGCGGATCGTTCGAGACGCTAGGCATGATCGTCGCGCCCTGCAGCGTGAAGACGCTCTCCGCAATCGCGAACTGCTACGATTCGGACCTGATTGCGCGTGCCGCCGATGTCCAGCTTAAGGAAGGGCGGCCAGTGCTGCTGATGCTGCGCGAGACCCCGCTGCACCTTGGCCACCTGCGGCTCATGGTGCAGGCTGCCGAAAGTGGAGCGATCCTCATGCCGCCCGTGCCTGCCTTTTATGGCAACCCGAAAACGATTGACGACCTGGTGAATGCCACGGTGAGCCGCGCTTTAGCTCGTATCGGAATTCGTAGCGAGCTCTGCGCAGAGTGGCAGGGCATGGGTAAAGCGGTACACGTTCCGGAATCCGATTAACATGCCCCTTTACGACGCGATCCTGTTTGATTTTGACGGCGTGCTCGCCGATAGTGAACCGGTTCATTTTCAGGCCTGGTGCGACGTGCTGGTCAACCTGGATATACAGGTTGATTGGGAAACCTTCGCAGCGTGCTGCGTCGGACTCGCCGAAAAAGGCACAGTCGAGTTTCTGCTATCCCACGTCCGGAAACCTGCAACCTATCAGCAAATCTGGTCGCGCTATACCTCTAAGCAGGCGCTCGTCCGTCAGCGCATGCTGGCGAATCCTCCAATTTTCCCGGAGACGCTGGATCTTATTCGCAATCTCAACGGCTACAAACTCGCGGTGGTCTCGTCGAGCGGTCATGCAGAGATCGATCCGGTGCTCGAAGCCGCGGGCATCCGGCCGTTCTTTTCGACAGTGATTTGCGGCGAGGATGTGTCGCGTCACAAGCCCGCGCCTGAGCCTTACCTGAAAGCAGCGGACATCCTTGGTTCGACCACTCCGCTGGTTGTGGAAGATTCGGCAATTGGCGAGCAGAGCGGACTCGCGGCCGGTTTTCGCGTACTGCGGGTTACGAGCGCGTCGCTAATGGCTCATCAACTTCGCCAGCTATTGGATAACGACTTCAGCGCCTAAGCTGCACGTACCTCGATCCCTGATATAAAATGGCTGTTTCTGCTTGAAGGAGCGTTTCGTGTCCAAAAACACAAAATTCATTCTCACTGACAAAGACATCCCTTCCGCCTGGGAGAACATTCTTCCCAGGTTGAAGGAGCCTATGGACCCACCGCTCCACCCCGGAACCGGCAAACCGCTGGGACCACAGGACCTCGCGCCGATCTTTCCGATGGCCTTGATTGAGCAGGAATTCTCTCCCAAACCAGAGATCGACATTCCCGGCGAAGTGCTGGACATCTACAAGCTCTGGAGACCTACTCCGCTATATCGCGCACGCCGTCTCGAGAAGTTACTCGACACTCCGGCGAAGATTTACTACAAGTACGAGGGCACCAGTCCAGCCGGCAGCCACAAGCCCAACACCGCCATCCCTCAGGCCTTTTACAACAAGCAGGCTGGCATCAAGCGCATTTCGACAGAAACCGGAGCAGGGCAGTGGGGCAGCGCGATTTCCCTAGCCTGCCAGATGTTCGGGCTCGAATGCACCGTTTATATGGTGAAGGTGAGTTACGAGCAGAAACCGTACCGGCGTATGCTGATGAACACCTGGGGCGCAGAGGTTTTTGCCAGCCCCAGCGAGCACACCAACTCCGGCCGCGCGGTACTGGCCGAACACCCCGATTCCCCCGGCAGCCTTGGTATTGCAATCAGCGAGGCCGTCGAGGATGCCGCGACGCATGCCGATACCAACTACTCGCTGGGTAGCGTCCTTAACCACGTTATGATGCACCAGACCGTAATCGGACTGGAAGCGAAAAAGCAGATGGCCATGGCCGGCGACGAACCCGACGTCGTCGTGGGCTGCTTTGGCGGCGGTAGCAACTGGGGTGGCCTCGCTCTGCCGTATGCGGTTGATCGCTTCAACGGATCCAAGGTGCGCCTGCTGGCAGTCGAGCCCGCAGCCTGTCCGACACTTACCAAAGGCGTCTTTGCGTACGATTTCGGCGATCTCGCGAAACTCACTCCGATGGTCAAGATGTATACGCTGGGCCATGACTTCGTGCCAGCCGGGATCCATGCCGGCGGATTGCGCTATCACGGCGCGTCGCCGCTGGCCAGCCACCTGCTGAAGCATGGCTGGATGGAAGCCCGTAGCGCGAATCAGTTAGCCTGCTTCGAGGCAGCGATTCAGTTCGCGCAGACAGAAGGAATTCTACCTGCGCCCGAATCCTCGCACGCGATTCGCGGTGCGATCGACGAAGCACTGATCGCCAAAGCTGAAGGCAAGCCGCGCACCATCCTGTTCTGCCTCAGCGGCCACGGCCACTTCGACCTCGCGTCCTACGAGATGTACCTCAGTGGTAAGCTGCAGGACTACGAGCACCCCGCCGCCGAGATCGAGCGCGCGATGGCGATGCTGCCGACCGTGTAAGCCATTTGGCGCATCGTCGCCAGTTGTCGTAAATCGAATCGCCGCATTCATATTGTTGTCCATGCTCCCGTTTTTCGAGCTCTCCGGCGGTGTCGGCGGCAGTATCGCGGGCACAGTTGCGGACTCCAGCGGAGCGCTAATGCCGCAGGTTCGCGGTCGCGCTCCGCAACCTGGACACGCGTATAACGCAAAAAGGCGCCAGCAACCGTGAGCGGATGTCCGGTTGCACAAACGCTCCGCCATCAGGTGATCTCAACCCCGGGAATATGTCGGTAAGTGGGCAGCGCGACACCAGCAACGGTTTAGCGAGCCGTCATTCTTGAGCACCCGCCAGTACGGCGTGATTTTGTTTTGCCACCGGCCGCGTCCTCCTCAGCCGCTTCCGCGGCGATCCGCACGAAGATGCCCGTCACCAACGGGCATGTCACGTCGGCCGCATACCTCTGCGCCAGGGTTTCGCGGATCTGCGAGACAGTAATCACGCTGCCCTTGCGGACCGTCCGAATGAGCGCGTCCACTTCGCGCGGACTAGGCAACAGCATGGTGCCGTTGCCGAACCGCTTTTGCATTCTGGGCTGTATAGCGACTAGCTTCGGCAGGTTGGGGTTGTCCATCTTCTCCCGCCAACTTTTCCGGGTCTTCATGTTCCACACCAGTTCTATGTGAGTAACTAATTACCAGGTCAGCCGCATGGCGAACTGTACGCGCCGTGCGGGTCGCGCCATGGTCGGTTGCAGGAACACCGGATCGACCTGCTGACCTTGCAAATCGAATCGCGCTGACGACTGTAGCAGAAGGAACTGCGTATGGTTGAGAGTGTTATAGCTCTCGATCCGAATCTGAGTAAGATAGCGTTCCCGGAACTTGAACTGCCGCGCTACCGACATATCGAAATTGTTGATGCCGCGCGCGCGCAGGATGCCGCTTCCGGTGTTCCCAAACGTTCCCCGTGCCGGACGGCTGAAGCGCTTTGTAACTTCGGCGTCGGGTCGCACCAAATCTACGCGCGGCGCTTCAGACGGCGTTCCTGTTATGTCCTGGCCATCAACAGTGCTGAACGTTGGCGTGAACGGCGCGGCGGTTGAAAGCCGCGTGATTCCCGAAAGCTCCCATCCATCCATCGTCATGCGGACTGCACGCCAGTGCAGGTGCTTCCCCGGTTTCGGCAGGATCCACGTATAGCGCATCGAAAGTACGTGCCGCATGTCCCACGGCAGCGGGCCGTAATTGCGCTGGCGCGGATTGAAGAACGGGCTCACTGCAGCATATTCTGAGGCTGCCGCTCCTAGCGTTTTGCTGAATGTATATGCGCCGGTCACCTGTATGCCCCGGGACAGTCGCCGCGAAATGGTGGTCAGGAGCGCGTGGTAATTCGAGGTCAACGCGAACTCATATTGATAGACCTCGCCGTAGCCTTGATAAGGCCGCAGGAAATTACGCGGTAGTGGACGCGTCGGCGCGGTGGGGTCGCGATTCTCAGGGTGCAGGTCGATATGATTCGCGCCGGCTGGAACTGCGTTGAGATTGCGTTGCCAAAGCAAATGGCGCGCGAGCGATCCGGCATAGGAGATATCCACCAGGATCAGCTTACGAACTTGCTGTTGTATACCCAGACTAAAGTTATAGATAGCCGGCATGCTGTTGCGGCCGCTCAGAGTCGCGATGCTGTTTGCCGGGGCATAGATGCGTTGCCCGCTGGTCTGGGCCAATCCGTCGAGCGTTCCGTAGTAGATCAGTGGACTGAAAACCGTGGGCGGATTTGACAGCGCAGACAGCGAGGAGGCGCCGCTGATCCGATCGAGGAACACACCCCCGCCACCGCGCACAATCGTTCGGCTTTTGCCCAGCGGATCCCATGCAAAGCCAATTCGCGGAGCCGCGGCGAGGGCAGGTAACGTGTACAGTCCGGCCGGCACTCCGTTTGCACCCGCAACCACCATTCCAGCCGACGGATCGCCCGCGCCAGGCGCGAAAAGTCCGATCATTGCTTCGGGATATGTAGCGTTGTTCAGCGGGTTAACGGCAACGCGCTTCTTGGCTGCATCGAAGCCCGGACCCAGCAGCGGGGGCAGGATAGCCGCGTCATATCTCGAAGAGTCGAAGGCAGCCAACTGCATGCGCTGATCGTATTGCGGCGGTGCGTGGCAGAGGCGTACACCGTAGTCCAGCGTCAGCCTCGACGCCGCGCGCCATGCATCCTGCACAAAAAACTCAAAGGTCGTGTAGCGGAAATGCCCCACTGGACGCGCAGTCGCTTCCGTGTAGGTTGTGAAATTACCCAGCATCGCGTTGGCATACGCGTAATTTGTATCAAGCGGATTGTTGCGGTCGCGATCGAAGCTCATGATGCCGCGCGTAATGACGGAGGCCACTTCATCGCGCCGGGCCCGCTCCAGAAAAAATCCCGCTTTGTAATTGTGCCGACCGCGGATCTTCATCAATTGCTCGACAAAGTTGAACACGGTGTTGTTATTGTTGTACGGCAAACCGGTTGCCATCGAGGGGTTCGCGAAATTCGGAACGCCGCCGAAGCTCATGTTGGGAAGCAGTCCGCCAGGATTCAACTCGCGATTCCACTGCGGTAAATCGATCTTTGTTCCCGCGCGGCTGACCTGCTCGGGATTGTCGGGCAGGTAACGTCTGCGTCCGACACTCACTCCGAAGATGAACGTCTGAATCATGGTCTTCGAAAGTGTCGCGGTGGTGTGAATCGCCGCGCCCCAGCCGGGCTGCTCGGCAATAATTTGCGTAAGTGGAAAGTTAACCGCGCCTGTTGCCCAATGTCCGTATGGCGCGCTCTGCTTATCTGCCAAGCGGCTCACGCGCGCGTAAACAAGTAGATTCTTGCGCGCCGTATAATCGAGCCGGAGTGTTTCCGTGTGCCGCGGATACTCGCCGCTTGCCGACGAGATGTAGTTCCATTGCGTCCGGCGCGCCGGTAAGGGGTTCGACGAAATTCGGCAGCGGGAACAGGCTGAGTATCTTGCTTCCGGCTCGGTGGAAACGATCTTCCGGAATGATCCCACCGGGAAACGGCTTCTGTCCCGCGAGCGGATCATAAACCACGAACGGCTTTCCATTCACTTCATAGCTCTCAGAGAAGTTTCCAGCGCGTTCCAGTTCTGTGGGCACACGCACGGTGCGCGTTCCATAGCTCAACAACTGGCTCTGAAAATCCTGCGCGAAGAAAAAGAACAGCTTGCTGCGGTTCGTGTTGAACTTGCCTGGAATGTAAACGGGACCGCCCACAGAGTAGCCCGCATTATGCGAACGGGATCGCGGACGCGCCGCACCGTTGCGATTATTGAAATAGTCGTTGGCGGAATAGCTCTCGTGCCGGTTCAGCCAGTCCGCCGAACCATGAAATTGCTTGGTGCCACTTCGCGTGACGAGTGAGATGGTGCTGCCGGTGCTGCGTCCATATTCCGCGGCATAGGTCGAGGTGAGCACACGGACCTCCCCGACTGATCGGACCGCCGGAGTGACCAAAGTAGTCCTGCGCAACCCAGAATCAGTGACCGAAACGCCATCAACCATGAAGGTTTGCGAGCCGGCGCGTGCGCCCAGCATGTGCAGGCCTTCCATGCTCTGCGGGGAACTGCCCGAACGTCCGGGTTCCAGATCAGTAGCGCCCGCGAGCAGTCCAACTGCGTCGATCAGATCGCGTCCCTGTAGTGGCATGTCGGCGAGTTCCTCAGCCGTGATCACACCGGGCCGCCTACTGACCCTAAGGCGAACAGGTGCCGTCGAGGCGGTTACCTGAATGATCTGACGCCGACTGCTGAGTTCCAGGCGAATTGTTTCCAGTGAAACAGCGCTGCCATCCTCAACCTGAATGCCATCCATACTCCAGGTCTCGAATCCCGGCGCGGTTATGCTAACGCGATATTTTGCGGGTGCCAGGGTGGCAAAGCAAAACACGCCTTTATCATCCGTGCGAGTGGAATCCTTGACGCCGTTCGGGCCGGTCAATAGGACTTCCAGCTTTGCGAACACGGCTGCAGACGGGTCTTCTACGATGCCGGAGATTGAGCAGTCTCGTGGCTGCGCTTGGGCCATGGTGGACACCAGGAAAAGCGCTGCCAGGGCGCACCTAAAATACATAACAGTATGAGATCTGAATCTATCCTAGAACAATCCAGCGGCCGATGCGCGGGTGGCACCCACTGCGTAGGCTAAGATGATTAAGCCCTATGACTCGAAGCCTGCTAACGACTCTTGTACTCGCGGTAGCTGCACCACTGTTTTGCCAGACGCCTATGCGACAGATTCCGCCGCCCGGTGTTGCCGTTTCTGATGGCGACCGCGCGGAACTCGAAGCCGGTCTGCAACGCCTGCGTGCGTCGATCGAAAAATTGAAAGCGAATCCGCTGGCGCCTGATGTGCGGATCTTCCACGAAGCCGTGCGATATGCACTGCAGTACAACGAGTTTTTCAAAGCGGATGAGGTCGCCAAAGCAAAAGAACTGCTGCGGCAGGGACAACTCCGCGCTGATCAACTTGCGCAAGGACAAGCTCCCTGGACTACAGCGACAGGTCTCGTGGTGCGTGGCTACGTTTCGAAGATTGATAAGAGCGTGCAGCCCTATGGGCTCGTCATGCCCGCGACATACTCGCCGCTCGCACCGCACCGCTGGCGTCTTGATGCGTGGTTTCATGGCCGCAGCGAAGTGCTGAGCGAAGTGAATTTCCTCACGGACCGGCAGCGCAACCGGGGCGAATTTCAACCGCCGAACACGATCGTGCTGCATCTCTATGGACGTTACTGCAACGCTAACAAGTTTGCGGGCGAAGTCGATTTGTTCGAAGCGCTCGAAGACGTTAAGCGCCATTACCCGATCGATGAGAATCGCATTCTTGTGCGGGGCTTCAGCATGGGTGGCGCAGCTACGTGGCATATCGCAGCGCATCATGCCGGACTGTGGGCCGCAGCGGCTCCAGGCGCGGGTTTTGCTGAGACCGCGGAATTTCAGAAGATGACGCCGGAACAAATTGCAGCCGTGCCCGCCTGGGAGCGCACGCTTTGGCACTACTACAATGCAACCGACTACGCGGTGAACTTTTTCAATCTTCCGGTGGTCGCCTACAACGGCGAGATCGACGGCCAAAAGCAGGCTGCTGATGTGATGCAGCGCGAGATGGCCGCGGAAGGTCTGCGCCTCACACGCGTGATCGGACCGAATACTGCGCACAAATACCATCCCGATTCGAAGGTGCAGATCAACGCTATTCTCGATGCGGTCGCCGAACGCGGCCGCGATCCGTACCCCGAAAAGATTCGTTTCACCACCTGGACTCTTGCCTACAACCGAATGAAATGGGTGATTGTGGATGCGCTCGGCAAACACTTTGAACGCGCGCGCCTGGATGCCGAAATCACCAGCCGCACCACGGTCGAGGCGCGTAGTTTAAATGTCGATGCGTTCAGTTTTGAAATGGGCTCCGGTGGTTGCACGCTCGACAATACGCGCAAGCCGGTAGTAACAATCGATGGACAGAAAGTGAGCGCGCCTGCTCCGATGTCGGACCGCTCATGGACCGCGCACTTCCGCAAGACAGCCGGTAAGTGGGCCGCTGTTGACAGCGCGGAACTGCCGGGCCTGCACAAACGGCACGGGCTGCAAGGACCGGTCGATGATGCCTTCTTTGATAGCTTCGTATTCGTGCGGCCGACCGGTACACCGCTCGCGGCTGGCGTTGCGGGCTGGGTCGCGTCGGAGATGAAACACGCGGCGACAGAATGGCGCAAGCAGTTTCGTGGTGAGGTGCAGATGCGTGACGATGCCACGCTCAGCGACTCTGATATCGCAAACAGCAATCTGATTCTGTGGGGTGATCCGGGCAGCAACAAACTGCTCGCGCGCATTGCGGACCGCCTGCCGGTTCAGTGGACAGCCGATGCCGTCGTCGTGAATGGGAAGCGCTTTGCCGCAGCCACGCACGCGCCGATTCTGATCTTTCCGAATCCGCTGAATCCCCGCAAGTACATCGTGCTCAACAGCGGCATCAGCTTCCGCGAATGGGACTACCTGACCAACTCGCGTCAGGTGCCCAGATTGCCGGACTACGCAGTTGTAGATACGACCACGCCGCCGAATGAGAAGCTTCCCGGCAAGATCGTGCTCGCTGGATTTTTTAATGAGAGTTGGGGCTGGAAGTAATCAGGCCGGCACCTCACGCCATTTGCCTGAACTCGTATCGAAAGGCAGCGTTACCCAAGCCATGTGGATGGCGTCGTCCTGGCATACGCCGATGCAATGCTCCTCGCTGCCGCAGCGGTCCGGCAACGTCAGCATGGGGAATTCGTCCAGCATTTCCAGGCAGCATGGCCCGCACGCAGCAGCGCACAACCCGCAGCCTGAGCAGCGGTCCTCTTGAATGATGGGCACCCACTTTTGCAGTAGCGTCATGTATTGATGCTAGGCTGCAACGTTTCTGTGGGCAGTGACTCCAGTCACATACATTCGCTTTGTTGAGCCCTACTATCGTTCTTGAGGAGGGCTCATGGGGCTCACAACGGAACAAACGGTATCTGAGATCGCGGCGGGGTCACTCGCTGCAGTGCGTGTTTTCGAAGCGTACGGAATCGATTTTTGCTGCGGCGGTAAACGGCCGCTCGAAGAGGTTTGCCGCGAGAAAGGTCTGCGCACGGACAAGGTTCTGGAGCGCTTGGAGAAAGCAACCGCCGAGCGAGTCGAAGACGAAACGGACTGGAACCGTGCGTCTTTGCGCGACCTGATCCGGCACATCGTCGGGAAGCACCACGAATATCTGAAGCTCGAACTGCCGCGGCTCGCACAGCGCCTCGCAAAAGTAGTGCAGGTTTACGGAGCACAGGATGCAGCGACGCTCGGACCTGTTCCCGAACTCTTCGGTGCACTTCGGCAAGAGATGGAACTGCACATGCATAAGGAAGAGCTCATGCTGTTCCCTGCAATCGACGCCGGTCTCGGTGGCATCGGGAATGCGATTTCAGTGATGGAACGCGAGCACGAGAGTGCAGGTGACGCATTGCGCAAGATCCGCGAATCACTCAAGGATTTCGCAATTCCGGAGTACGCGTGCGTAACCTATAAGTCGTTGTTGAATGGGTTGCTCGAACTTGAGTCCGACCTGCACCTGCACATTCATCTGGAGAACAACATTCTTTTCCCACGAGCGATTGCACTGGAGCGTGCATCCAATCAGGCATGAACCTGGAATTGGACGGAAGACTGGTACTTGTTACCGGATCTACAGCGGGTATCGGTTTTGCGATTGCGCGGACACTCGCGGCAGAGGGTGCCCGCGTTATCGTGAATGGACGTACTGAGGTGCGGGTCGCGCAGGCGATCGAAGAGATTCTCACGAGGCACCCGCAGGCCCGACTGGAAAGCATGGTCGCAGATCTTTCGACAGTGGAGGGCGCTGCCGTAGCCATAAACAGCTTCCCGAAGCTCGACGTACTGATCAACAATCTGGGAGTTTACCAGCCCAAGCCCTTCGAAGAGATCACCGACTCTGATTGGAACGCGATCATCGAGACCAACTTCATGAGCGGTGTTCGACTCAGCCGTCATTGGCTGCCGAAAATGAAGGCCGCGGGTTGGGGCCGGATTATTTTCATCTCCAGCGAATCGGCCGCTAACATTCCAGTCGAGATGATTCACTACGGCGTGACCAAGACTATGCAGGTCGCACTCGCGCGCGGTTTGGCTGAGACGACATCCGGCACGGCAGTCACGGTGAATTCGATTCTCGCAGGACCAACCCGTTCGGAAGGCGTCGAGGGATTCATTGCCGACATGGCGCAATCGCAGGGCCTTTCGACGGAAGCCGTGGAGGACCAGTTTTTCCGAACGATGCGGCCGACATCGATTATTCAACGCTTCGCCACAATCGACGAAGTAGCCGCGCTGGTCGCGTTCGTCGCCAGTCCACTCTCTGCGGCAACCAACGGGGCAGCGTTGCGCGTGGAAGGCGGCTTGCTGCGCTCCATTCTGTAAATTGCGCTACGGCCGCCAGACCACCAGCTTCATCTCCGTCATTTCTTCGATCGCGTACTTCGGTCCTTCGCGGCCCACGCCGCTCAGCTTGACTCCGCCGTAGGGCATCTGATCGACGCGATATTGAGGCACGTCATTGATCAGAAATCCACCGACGTGTACCTTCTTCGCCGCTGTAAAAGCTTTGTTCAGATCGTTCGTGTAGATGCTCGCCTGCAATCCGTATTCGGAAGCGTTGACGCGCTCGATGGCTTCCTCCAAGCTCTGATACCCATTCACGCCGACCACCGGACCGAACGCCTCGCGGCAGGATATACCGACATTCGGCGGCACGTCAGTCAGAACGGCTGGACCCAACGTCGCACGATTCCGCTCACCGCCCGTGAGCAGCTTTGCGCCCGCGCCGACAGCTTCCTGGACCCAGCTCTCTACTCGTTCTGCTTCCTTCTCAGTGATCAGTGAACTGACCTCCGTGGAGGCGTCGAGCGGGTGGCCGATCTTCAGCTTGCGCGTGCCGTCCAGCATCCGTTCCAGAAACTCGCCACGAATCTTTTCCTGCGTGAAGATCCGCTGCACAGAAATACAGACTTGCCCTGAATGTGCGAACGCGCCCGTGATGCAGCGCGGCACCGCGTCATCGAGGTTGGCGCCCTCGTCGATAATCACTGCCGAATTGCTGCCCAGTTCCAGGGTCACGCGCTTCAGTCCCGCCAGGCTGCGGATATGTTTGCCGACTTCCGGACTCCCGGTAAACGTGATCATCGCTACACCGGGATGCTGCGTCAGAAGATCGCCGATGGTTCCTCCAGATCCCGTGATGACGTTCAGTGCTCCGGCTGGCAGACCAGCTTCCGCAAAAAGCGCGGCCATGCGCAAAGCACTCACCGGTGTAGCGCTTGCAGGCTTGTGGACGACGCTGTTGCCGGCCGCAATCGCAGGACCGATCTTGTGCATCGAGAGATTCAGAGGAAAGTTGAACGGCGTGATCGCCGCGATCACTCCGAGCGGCTCGCGTAATGTCATGGCCCAGCGTCCCTTGCCTGCGGGCGATGCCTCCATCGGGACCACTTCGCCACTCAATCGGTGCGCCTCTTCGGCCGAAAACAGCAGCGTCTGTGCGCTGCGGTCGACCTCTGCCAGGCCTTCGCGAAGCGGCTTGCCGCTTTCCGAAGCGATGATCGCGGCCATCTCGTCGCGTGCTTCGACAAGCAGCAGCTGCGCCTTGCGCAGAATCGCCGAACGTTCATCGAGCGTCAGCTCGCGCATCACGGGCGCGACGCGTAATGCTGCCCCAACAGCCGCTTCCACATGCCTTGGTTCGGCCTCGAAAACAGTGGCCACTTCGGACCCGTCGTAAGGCAAACGCACGGTCCGAGCGGTTCCACTACGCACCAGTTCGCCGCCGATGTACATCGGATATTCCATAGCGCTAATGATAACGCCGCTAAATTAGCGCAGTGCTGCGGTGTAAAGCGAATGCTGTTGGATATAGGCAAGCACGGGCGGAGGCAATTCCTCCGGTTGCTCGCCTGCCGTCAGCTTCTGCCGGACCTCAGAGGACGAAACGGGCAGCGCCACCGTATCCAGCCTGTGTATGCGCGCGCCCGGAGGCGTGGCGTACTCGTGCCCGGGGCGCGTTACTACAATGAAATCCACCTCGCGGATCACGTCCGCGGAGCGGTACCAGGAACTGATCTCAGCAAACGCATCCGCGCCGATCACAAAGAACAACTGATCGCCAGGAGCCAGCGTTGCCTTCACCTTTTCGATGGTGTTTATCGAGTAGCTTTTCGCAGTGCCCGCTTCCAGACGCGACGCGACAAACCGTGGATCGTCCGCGCAGGCAAGCTCCACCATGCGATAGCGGTCTTCATAATCCGCGGACAAATCCGATTTGTGAGGAGGGTTCGCGGCTGGTACGAACAGAATCGTATCCAGCGCGAATTGTGCGGCTGCTTCGCGCGCCACTGTGAGGTGGGCCTCATGTATGGGATCGAAGGTCCCGCCAAAGATTGCGGTGTTCAATTTCAAAGGATACAACGCCGGACGCTCCGAGCGTTATACCGGCTCATCGCCGTATTGCTTCTGCAGGCGGCCCAGCTCAGCCTTTAAAGTCTTCACCACCGCTGCATAGGCCGGATCGGCGTACACGTTCTTCATCTCACGCGGATCTTTTTTGAGATCGAACAATTCCCATTCGGGTTTGGTTGGCGGATCGAATGCGCCCTTCATCCCGAGTGGCTTGCCGTAGTAATAAATCAGCTTGTGCTGGTGCGTGCGAACACCGTAGTGCGCGGGCACGTGATGATCGTTCGAGTTATGCATCCAGTAGCGGTAGTACATCGACGTGCGCCAGTCTTTCGGTGACTTGCCTTCGAGGTTCGGGCGGAAGCTGCGGCCCTGCATTTCTGACGGTGCTTTTCGACCGGCGAAGTCGAGGAACGTGGGCGCGAAATCGACATTGAGCACAATGTCCTTGTTAACTGCGCCGGGCTTGATCGCGGCGGGATAGCGCACCAGGAACGGCATGCGCAGCGATTCCTCGTACATCAGGCGCTTGTCATAGAATCCGTGATCGCCAAGGAAGAAACCCTGGTCGCTTGTGTAGATGATGATCGTGTTTTTCGCCAGTCCCTCGGCATCGAGATAATCGAGAATCCGCCCGACGTTGTCATCCACGCTCTGAATGCAGCGCAGATAATCCTTGATGTAATACTGGTAGGCCCACTTGCGCAGCGCGTCGCCTTCCAACCCTTCAGGACGATCAACCTTCAGATCGGTCTTCGTGCTGTCCTCGCCGACCTTCATCTTCACCGCGGCCACGCTTTCGGCCCGCCCCTCGTACTTATCGAGAAGGTTGTCCGGTTCCGGAATCGTCTGCCCATCGAACAGCTTTGCGTACTTAGCCGAGGGCTGCCAGGGACGGTGCGGAGCCTTGTGGTGGCACATCATGAAAAATGGCTTCTTTTTGTCGCGCTGCTTGAGCCAGTTTAAGCTGAAGTCACCAATCAGGTCCGTGCAATAGCCTTCGTACTTCTTGCGCCCTGCGGCCTCGATGAAAACCGGATCATGGTACGCACCCTGGCCGGGCAAAATGTTCCAATAATCGAACCCGGTCGGGTCATTGACCAAATGCCACTTGCCGATCATTGCCGTTTGATATCCGGCCGCCTGCAATTCCTTAGCGACATTGTTGCGGGCGCCATCGAGCTTGTCGGCCAGCGTATAAACGCCGTTCTTATGGCTGTACTGGCCGGAGAGAATCGCGGCGCGGCTCGGAGTGCAGATAGAGTTCGTGCAGAAGCAATTCTCCATCCGCATGCCGCCCTTGCTGATGCGATCAATGTTCGGGGTCTTGTTGATCCGGCTTCCATAGGCGGAGATCGCGTGGGCCGCGTGATCATCCGACATGATGTAGATGATGTTCGGCTGTTCGCGCCCAGCGCCATATGCGACGGCCGACGCCGCCATCATTCCGAAAACTTCCCTGCGTGTGTAGTTAGCCATAGGACAAACCGCATTGTACAGCAAATGACGGCAACCTCACCGGACCGCTTCACCGCGCGTGGTTTAATTAAAAAATCCATGGCAAAGAACGGCGCTGAATGCTTGCTGAAGACCCTGATCGCGAATGGCGTCCAGGTGTGTTTCATGAACCCCGGAACGAGCGAGATGCAGTTTGTATCCGCGTTGGACCGGGTGGCGGGTATGCGCGGGATTTTGTGCCTGTTTGAAGGAGTTTGTGCGGGCGCGGCCGACGGTTACGCCCGCATGGCTGGCACGCCGGCAGCCACGCTGCTGCACCTGGGACCGGGTCTGGCCAACGGACTGGCAAACTTCCATAACGCACGCAAGGCGCGATCGGGCGTAGTGAACATCGTCGGCGAGCACGCAACCCACCATTCGAGCTACGACGCACCGCTGACGGCGGACGTCGAGGCGTTTGCCCGTACGGTCTCCGGATGGGTGAAGACGACGAGCAGTGCCGCTGATATCGGAAGGGACGACAGCCGATGCTGTCTCTGCCGCGCGACTTCCGCCCGGGCAGGTAGCAACCCTGATTGTGCCGGCAGACTTCTCCTGGAGTCCGACTGGCGAGACGGGCAGCATGCGGCAGAGTCCGGCAAGACGAGAGGTGGGCGGTGATCGTCTGGCGGAGGCAGCCAAAATCCTCCGCTCGGGCAAGCGGGCGGGGCTCCTGCTCAGCGGTTCCGCGTTGACCGACCGCGGACTGGTGGCGGCGGCCCGCATTGAGGCGTCCACGGGTGCGCGCGTTTTCGCTAATCGCTACGCAGCGCGATTGCCGCGTGGTGGCGGACGCTTCGCTCCAAAGCGCGTGCCCTACTTCCCGGAGCAGGCTGAGGCCATGCTGGCCGGGTTGGAACACATCGTATTGGTGGAGACTCAGCCGCCGGTTTCCTTCTTCGGGTATCCGGAGCGCAGAAGCACCATGGCTCCGGAGGACTGCCGCTTCCACGAACTGGCGAGCATCAGTGATAACGGGGAGGCTGCCATGGAGGCGTTGGCGGAAATGTGTCGCCCTTCCTCACTACCGACTCGCGAGGGTCAGTGGGAAGTTGCAGCACTGCCGCGCGGAGCGGAATTGACGGCGGACACGATCGGCGCTGCAGTGGCCGCCCTGCTGCCCGACGACGCCATCGTGTCCGACGAAATGGTCTCTTGTGGCGAGGTTGTTTCAGCGCACCTGCAGGCAGCGGCGCGGCATGACCTGCTGCCGGTGACGGGCGGGTCCATCGGACAGGGATTGCCGGTTGCGCTCGGCGCTGCCATCGCGTGCCCAAGTCGGAAGGTTGTGGCTCTGGAGGCGGACGGTAGCGGCATGTACACCCTGCAAGCCCTGTGGACTATGGCGCGCGAGCGGCTGGATGTTGTGACAGTGATCTTCGCCAATCGCCGCTATCGCATCCTTGATATCGAGATGCAGCGCACAGGTGCCGGAGCGGTGGGTCCGCGAGCCAACGAAATGCTCAACATCGGACGGCCGGACCTGGACTGGGTAAAACTGGCCGAGGCGCAGGGTGTGGAGGCGCGACGGGCAACTACAGCCGACGAGTTCATCGCGGCCTTCGAGGACGGCGTGCGGCACACAGGTCCGCGGCTAATCGAAGCGGTGCTGTAGCGGCCGAGCATGTTGAACTGCTAATCACCACAGCTTCAGATTGAGTTCGCCCTGCACACTTTCAAATGGGCCCGGCGTGGGCCGTGTCGAATTGCGCTTCTTTCCGAGGAAATCGGTATCGATGACTATTGGTGAGCCGCTCGCGCTTTCGTACGCGAGACCCGGAACCTTAGCCTTCCCGAGACGTTCGGTATTTACCAGGCTGGTCACGGCCTTTGCCAGTTCGCCACCCAGGTTCAGGCGAAGATAAACGCGATCTCCTTGTTCTACTATCTTGGGGTTCGGATCCATAGCTGGCAGGTTCAGCGTGGTCTCGTTCGCATAGGAGCGAGCGCCTTTGAGATACACATTGCCGCCGGTCTGTAACGGATACTCGCGATGGTTGTACACCCACAATCCATAACCGCCGAAGCGCAACGGGTTGGCGTCGGTCTCGCTGCCGCTTGCAGGCACAGCGCCATTTCCAACAAAGATGTTGTTGTAAAAACGGCTGTCGCCGCCCACGATGCTATCCAGGCCTGCGAGGGCCGTCGAATGTGCCTTGTGGTACGGCGTGGATCGCCGTGGCTCGGGGCGGCTGATGATTCTCCCGGTCATCAAGTTGTGAACGTAAGCTCCGCCTTGTGACCAGTCCAGCAAGCTCAGACCGGACAGAAACAGATTATTGTCCACGAGGAATGGCCCATGATTCACTTCGACAAAGAGGTCGTCCGTGCTGTTGTCATAGAGCAAGTTGGCGCTGATTCGCGTGCCCTGGGCCATCCAGTCCATCCACACTCCGCGACCGGCGTTGTGGATGCGGTTGTTCGCGATTACAACATCAATCGCGCCGTGCAGTTTGATGCCTGCAATTTCCGCGCCGGTAAACTGACGCTTGGTCCAGATGTTATAGATATGGTTGTTTGTGATCTGGCTGTAAACAGCGCCGAGACTTCCGACGATTCCGCCCTGCTCGCAATCGAAAATGCTGTTGTTCCGCACGACATGGGAGCCGATCGTTTCACGCGACCAGCCCGCTTCCAGCGCTCGCACGATCACTTCGTTATAGTGCGTGGCGCCGTCTTTGCGTGGGTCGTTAGTCCAGACGTTGTGGCCGGTCTTGCGATCCTTGCCTAAACTGATGCCGGCACATTTCGAATCGCTGATTGTGTTGTTCTCGATAATCCAGCCCTTGCTCCAGTTCGTTCCGATCAGCCCGATTTGCTCGGCCGTAGGCGCGGCCCATTGTGTGGCGGCATGGCCATTCGGAAACCGCGAATCGTAATGAAATTGCGGCCCGGCTGGTCGGGGTAGAAGCAACTGTCACGCACATTGATCTCGACCAGTTCCTTGTTCGGGTCCTTGTCATGGAAGTTGGCGTAGATATACGTGTTCTTGTCATCGGCCTCGGCAAACCAGGTGTTGCTCGCGCCCGCAGCATCCTTGGCGTCAGCGGCCGGTTGAGGACTTAGCACCCGCTCCAGCAGGTGCGTCTCGTAAAGCGACTTCCCGTTCAGATAAACTTCTCCTGTGTGGTGAGGCCTGCCCTTGCTGTTGAACCAGTCACCTACGATCAGATCTTTGTAGGGGTTATAACGGCCGAACACGCTATTCGGCACAGTCGCCTTCCAGATGCCGGGGACGAAGACCTTCCAGTCACGTACTACTTCGGAACCCTTGATGATGACCTTCTCGCCCGGTGCCGCCTGGTAAACAATCCGCTTGGCGTCGGACTCGCCACCGCGCGGCGGAGTTACCCGTTCGCGATAAGTCCCGGCATGCACCGTAATCGTATCGCCCGGCTGCGCAACACGGGCCGCCGCAGAGATCGTCTTGTACGGCTTGGTTGCCGAACCATCGTTGCTGTCAATTCCATTGATCGAGACATGGAACTCTTTGCCAGAGCTTGCTGTAACCAGTAGCGCCAGGAGTAGAGGTAGCGAGTACTTTTTCATACCAGTTGCCGTAAAAGAGATTATAGTCTGATTTAGGCACCCTGGATCTCGAAGCGATGCGCACCTTCGGGTAATGTGAACACCAGCGAATGTCCGGGACCGCTCTTCAGCAGTACCGGCCGGCTCGAAATCGGATGGCGCCTTCCGTCTACGTTCAATAACGGTTTACCGCTACCTGGGAGCGGGCACGTCAATTTGACCCGTTTGACCGGTCCCGACGATTCGCCCCGGATCGCGCCTCCGGCCATTGTTACCTGCAGCGGTCCCGGCGCTTCGATCGAAACATCCATGTAAGAGGCCATGTCGCCGTCGTGCAGCGCCAGCGATAAGTCATTATTACTAAGTGAAACCATTCCGGCCGCTCCACGCATCCGCATGTTACCGTCGCTGAACGCCGTCGCACGACCACTTAGTAAGGTCCACTCTGTCCATTTCTCTCCGGACGCGCGGTAGCCCCCGGGCAGAGCCTGGATCGCAACCTTCGGGTCCCCAGGTTTGCGAGGCAGGAGTAACGCCCGATAGCCGCTGCCCGGTTTGCGATGCCAGCGGATCCAGTGCTGCTTTTCTCCGCCCTGTTCCACAGGCAGGTCGATGGAGTACTGTCGCCATGTGTCAATCAACCCCTTCGAGAACTGACCTGTATAGGACCAATCTCCCGTTTCGATGCGATCCACTTCCTCGCCGTCTGCGTGCACTTCCAGGTCCGTACCAAGCTGTCCCTTAAACCGCCAAAGATTACCAGCTCGTTCCACGCCTTCGGCTAGCACGTGAAGGTTCCAGTCTGTGGGTTTATCGCTGTCCAGCGTGTCACAGACCACTACGTAACCGGCATTCTTGCTAAGCAGGATCTGGCGCTTCCATGCAGCGGGTCTGATGGTTGTCCAAGGCTTATCGTAGGCACGGCCGGACGGATCGTCCGGAGTCGCGCCTGTCTCTCGCACGCGCTCGATAATCACCTCGCCAGCAAAGTAATCCGCCTGGGGCAGCGCTGCGAAGTTCGTGATTCCTCCGCGAGCTTCGTCGCACTTGCCATCGATCGAAATACGATTGTGAAATCGGGTCAGGTTCACCCTCGGCCAGTACATGCTGCCGTAGTCGAGAGCCAGCGGAACGCCCCGGCCGTAATAGTGAAAGCTCAGCTCGTCGGGATGATAGTGACTCTGCGCCTCGCCGCACTTGATCAGCAGGTATGTATGTTCGCCGGCTGCATTCTTATGCGCGAGTCGCGCACCGTAGCCGTCCAGACGTTTCGAAGTGGCCTGATCCAGCGGTTCGATTTCGTGAATACTTGGGTCGACCATCAGCATCGCCGCCGTCCAGCGCCCCACCATCATTTTGTCGTGAGTGCCGCAGCGAAGCGCGCCGCCCTGCTTCCAGTGCCACATCATCCGCCCCGCGAACTCGCGATCTTCTTTGTAGACTGTGGCCGCCCACGCAAATACTGTTTGTTGAGCCTGACTATGAAATGAAAACGTCGTGTCGCCGACAGGAGGCAGCATCGCAGTCTTGCGCCGAGGATCATAAGGCGTTTGCATGTCGCCCAGGAATCGCATTGTCGCTTTGAATGCTTCCACCTGAGTGAATTCCGGAGCACCGTTCAGCTTTAACATCCGGATGGCGCCCGTCAGGTAGAACATCGTGCTGCCTTGATAATTGGGCGCCTCCTCCCAGGCGCCGGACGGAAACACGAATCGAATGAACTCGTCTTCGAGAGTTTGCATGCCCCACTGCAGGCGCCGCTTGCGTTCGGGGTGGCCTGTTAGCAGGCACGCAAGCGTGGTGAGGCAGATGTTGTAGTCGCTGCGGAAATTCACCGGGCCCTGCTCGAAGCCTCGCTCGCCGGTCGGATAGTAATGCGGATCTTCGATCTGTTCGAGAAGAAACGCGAAAGCCCGGTCGGCAAACTTCTTCTCCTCATCCGTCACGACGGGAGCGTCAGCCACCATGTCCCAATCGATTGCCGCGAGCCGCAGCGGCCGGGAGAAAGCGATGGCCACGTTGTCGTGCATGCCATAGCCGCGCGTCATAAAGTTCTTGATCCAGGACTGCAGCGATTTCAGAACGCGCTGCTTCACGGCTTTTGAATAAGTTGCATCGCCGGTCATGAGATAGAGACCGGCCAAATCCTCTTCGTTGCGTGACGGCTTCCCCCGTGCTTCGAACAGTTTCCGAAGTGGTTCATCCGCGCGGAGGCGGGCGGCGGCATTGAGCGGTTCTGTTCCCATCAGCAGGTGCGGCCGGTGCGAATGTTGGGGCCGCTCCCAATTCAGCGCCATCTTTCGAACGCGTTCGAGCGGCGTCTGGGCTAAGCGGATCTGTGCCAGCCAGCACTTGTTCGTCTTCTCTTTATCATTGACGGCCTCGCTCGACTTTGCAGCCAGAAGCCCCCAGTGCCGTTGCAGGTTGCCCAAGGGAAGCCGCACGTTCAGCCCGCCAGGACCGGTTTCCACATTCAACGCCGCTGCGACCCCACCTTCCCAGGAAGCCGCGTCAATCGCGAAGAATCCCAGCCAGTCGCTTACGTCAGGTCGCTTGGAGCAGGCCGCAAACCATGTCGCCAAATCGAGGCCCCATGCATAGCAGGGCACCAGCTTGGAAACGCTTTCTTCCGAGAAGTCCAAAGCGAAGTTGTAAGCTGTCCGTCCGCCGCCCGGAGGCGGCATCTTCTTGATCGTGGGCGATTGTACAGTCCAGCAGCCTTGCTCGAAGCTTTTGCCAAGCTCAAACACGAAAGATGATTTGGCCACACCGCTGGATTTCTCTTCGAAGCGTACGGCCTCCTCACCCGCGCGCATTTCCGCGATGAGATCGAGGCTGCCTCCACCCGTCCACTGGTATAACGCTCGAACCCGCACGAGAACGGGCCCGGACGCCTCGACGGTTACGCTGCGCCGCGACGGTGAGGTGCCATCGAACCGACCGCTTCCGCGCCACACTCCATCTGGACCGCGAATGCCCGCAAGCGGCGCGGATTCCGAGATGCGGAGCGCGATCAGCGAGTTCGAAAGCATGATGCCACTCGACTCTTTCTGCACACGCAGATCCGTCTCCGGCGCATTCCCCTGAAAGTCAACTCGCCACGTGCGAGTTGCCGATGCGGGTAAGTTCGCGTGAAACCAGCATCGACCAGAGATGTCGATCTGCCCGGCTGTAACCTCGCCATTATCGGAGCGGACCGCGACGGCTGTGGACGCTTTCCGGCCAGCTGGCAAAGACACCGGCATGGAGATCAACTCGTGCTTCCACTCCCAGCCGAGCGGCTCAGTAATCGTCATTTCATTGGCGGCCACGGCAGCCAATGGGACCAGTAACGGAGTGCTGAAGAATTCGCGTCTGCGCATGCTTTCCTCTTATTTCTTGACGACCGGTTCGTCGCTCCACTGCCTTTTCAGGATCGGCTGTCCAACTCGCACGAAGTGATTGTTGCGGACCAGCGTATCCTCGTAACCCGCATCCAGTTCGATCCCAATCGGCGAGTCAATGACGCTATTATCCTCGATGATCGTATCGCGCCGCAGTGCGGGACCTTGCGCCGCAACCTTGCGGGCGACTGCTCGTTGGTTCGGGCTGTAATAGAGCAATCCGAGCCTCGAGTTGTCACTAAGTTTGTTTCCACGGATCAGGTTTCCAAGCATCAGTACCCCGGCATTCGAGCCGGTGGCCGCGTCCCTGGAATACAGACCGAGCGTGGCCGAGTTGGCTGCCTCCGGGCCCTGCTGATATATGAACCCTTCGCTGATTTCGTTATTCAGCCATTGGGTGAAGTAGCAAGGCAGAAACACGTGAGCCAGCCGGGAAGTCGCGGCGCCGTGGTATTCCGCAGCCGTTCCCCAAAGTCCCCCGGAACGCTTCGTGCTGTTGCCGTCGATGATGAAGTTGTAGCCTCCGGCCCAAAGTTGGACGCCCGCGCTGGCATCCTGCGAGTAGTTATTATAGACCACCACATCCCGGCGGTATGGGCGAATTGCGACCGCGCTGGTTGCGTCGGGGACTACGTCCCATGGGACATCAATCGTGAAACCCGAAGCTTGGTTGGAGACTATGCGGCGGTGCTGTCCCAGGCCCTTTCCGCGGATCACAAGAGCAGCCAGCCCGATGAACTTGTTTTCCATCCAACTTGTACCTTCCACGCCGACTGAACTCGCATCCGCGCGAGCGACACGGCCGATCCAGGGATAGTCACCAGTGGTGTCGAACGTGAGCGCCTCGCGCTCGCCACCGAAGCCGTTCAGGTATCGGTTGTGCGCGATGTACAGCCGTGAGACATCGGTCCCGGACCCGTTGCCGTAATTTGCAAACCCGCCATAGCTGGCTTCCAGATCCTGCCCTTGAATGGTATTGCCCTCGAACACGGTCTCCCGTGCTCCCCACATCCCGTACCAGCCGTTGCGGCCCGTGTGCAACTCATTCCGCAGGATGCGCGAGTGCTTCGTGCCGTGGACGATCAGCGGCATGCCGGGGCTGACGATTTCGCAATCGGAAACCTCGATCCGCGCGCCCGCAAGCGCCACCGTGCTGGGGCCAGCCTGCTCTGCACGCCTTGGGTCCTTCGCGACGTCTCCCACGCGGTGTGCATAGCGGAGATGGTGGATACGAAGCCGCTTCAGGAAGACGTCGTCGGCGCGACCCGTACCCGGATGGCCCCAGGGCTTGTACTCGGTGTACATCGACGGCACGTCCGGTGCGGTAATCATGCGAAGCGGCGTTTGGGCCACCATCGAGAGATCCTCAACTCCGAACTCGCCGCTGCCGGCCAGCACCGTATTGAACTCGGGTGTTTTGTGTGGCACAAACAGCCAGACCGTTTCACGCTTTTCGCCGCGAAGGATGGTGCGGGGTGGCATCGTAAGCTGGCCGGTGATGCGGTACACGCCACGCGGTAGAAACGCGACACCGCCGCCGTTCTCGCGGCACCTCTCGAGCACAGCCTGAATCGCTGCCGTGTCGTCCTGGAGCGAGTCGCCCACAGCCCCGAATTCCCGCACGTTATAGACTTTGGATGGCCACGGCTCTGGCTTACTGATTTCGATCGACACCGGCGCACTCCAGCCGAACTCGCCTCCGAATCCGTTGTGGACAAAAATCGAAGCCGTTCCCGTAGCAGCCTCTTTTGGTATCCGAACGCTTAGTGAGTACTTGTTCACCTTGGATGCACTGGTCTGGTGAAACTTGCCCAGTCGGTCCCGAAGAACGACTTTCCCGGACCACGGCCCGGTCTCGGCATTGAGTCTCAGGTTCTTGCCGAACACTCCGGCCTCACTACCGGGTGCTGCCGCCGCACCGTTGCTCCCCATCACCCACCAGGTCTCGGCGCGGTTCGCGATCACGGTCTTCCGGGAGCCCGAGGCTGTTTCGACTCGGATTGCGAAAGTGCCGGCCTGCCAGTCTTTGGGGATCTCAACCTTGATGCATTCCGGGTTCGCCTGCGAGACCAGCGGACGCCAGTTGGACGCCCGGACCGCAGCGGCACTGGCTGCGGGTTGCGACGGAACGGAGTCCGTGAGGCGTATTCCACTGACTCGCGCCCCGGCGAGTTCATCACCCCAGAGCAATAGTGTCTGGTTTGGGGCGACCGGGTCTGCGATCCAAAACACCGATGCTGCACTGGCTGTCCAGGCAAGAAATAGGAATCCAAATATCTGGCGCATGATATATGGATTGTATGCCGGAAAGAAGCTGTGGTCAGATCTCGCGCCTCAGATATTCAATTCATACGATCGGCCCGCCTCGATCCTGATCACAGCGGCACCATCCTTCTCCCGTCGAACGCGCCAGTGTTTCGCGATTGCGCGCGGCAGGGTCCGCTCCCTGCCGGCTCGGACTCTTATCCACACCGTTGAAACTGGTCGCGACCGCAATCAGGAGCACTGCTTCCACCGCACTGCGCGTCGTCTTCACGCGCACTTCAAAGCGCATGCCGCGGCCATCCACCTCATCGCCGTACAGCACCTGCTTCTGGAACTTACGCGAGCCGTCCTTGTTCCAGATTTCGGGATACTTCCACTGGTCGCCCTTCTTCTCAACCCAATCGAGCGTCCGCCGTAGCGCGATGCCCGGCAGTTGCCCGGTGAACGTCACGTCGTCCGGTCCGTTGGAGACGGTATTCACAGTGGGATGCGGCGACTCCATTCTGATCTTGAAATTGAGAGCGTCCGGCTTGCTCGTGCGAAAGCGCGCCACCACGAGATTGTCCGGCTGCGATGCGAAATACTCCCGTTCGAAGCACACGTCTTCGCGCGTGTAACGGACCCGGCACATCGCCTCAGTCAAATCCAGTTCGCGCACGTAATCCGAACTTGCCTCGCTGCCCTCGAACTGGATCCGCGATTCACCGAGCGGCTGATAGCACGGCCAACTCCGGCCCAGCCATTGCCTGGTGATGTAGGCGTCGGCTTCGGCATAGTCGCCCGCTCGAATCATCGCAACGACTTTGTCGAAGTCCTTCGTGATGTCGATCGGCATATCCTCGTTGAGAACGATCCGCTCCTCAGCGACACCGCCGAAAACCATTGCGCCGACGCGCCCGTTGCCCCACGGCAGAGCCTGCAGCCAACCCTTCGCGGGTTGCCGATACCAGAGCCGCAGATCGCTCCCGCTGTCGGCCTTTGGAATTGTACATCGGGCGTGACTGGTTTGCTGCAAACAAAGGGTGAGTTGGGTTCGTTTCCTCATATTCGTATGTCATCCGTTCATGCTCGGTGCCAAGCATTGTAAATGAACGCAGTTCTGACGCATCCGCTGGAGAGTGTAGCAGTCGCATCGCGGGCTTTCGGGCAGCGTGGGTTGTAAGCCGTGGGAAAGAGGCCAAAAATAACGTGGATTTGGTTGTGAATGAGCTTCCAAGGGTGAAGCAGCGCGGCCTCAATCGAACAAGCGTTCCCGAGGTCCCCGTGCGGCAAGTACAGCGGCTTGCCTTATCCACTGATTGTCCGACTTGCCCAGATGCTTGATCAATTCACGTATGCGCTCACTGCCGAGCAGTTGCTGAAAGACGGACGCATACTTGCCCTTGTGTGGTCCAGAGCCAAAATCTCGATCAGAGCCATCAATGTGCCGTCCGCGAAATACTCCTTCGCAACATTGCGGCCGTTGACATAGCGCACAGTGTCGAGGACGAGCAAGTGGCTCCCGAGGTCGGCGTCGTACTGGATCCGGGCGTCGCGGAGGGAAAGTCGCCAGCCTGTCTGGAACGACCAACTACCAACCTTAGTCGCTGCGCCGTCGAGAATTTTAACGCAGGCTGAAGAGCCTCCCGGCACGATTACGAGGGGTTCGCCAAGCAGAATGATGTACCGCGTCCGACGATCATGGTTCGTTTTCCACACATGCCAAGGTATGGGTTTAGCATCGAATCCGCTCGGGATCCTGCCGAGAATCTTGGCATGATAACGCTGCTCGTCGATCGACGGTGCTTGTTTCCAGAGATCTTTGCCCACCAACGCATCCAGCCTCATTGCCTGTGCCTGAAGCGCGGTGTTACTGGCAAGCAAAGTCGCGATCACAGTGATCTGTGCCGCCGACTTTCGGAAACTACTCATATCGCCATGGTATCTTCTCGTATCGTCGCAGGTCTGTAGCTGTAAGGCGATGCCTGGCTACGCTGCGCTGACTCACCAGGCGCGTGCTTTCTCTCTCCAATTCGGAACGTTCACGCCGATCACGAGGAGCCACAGGCACAGCGCTAGTTCCGCAACGAAGCAGGGAACCAGTATGTAGGGGAACAGATGGCCTGCGAGCTCGGGTGAGATGAAGTACGCGAAGCTGTTGGTAAGGTAGCACAAACCCGCAATGGCAAGCAGCACGCCCAGTATTCGGGGAAGGAAGGTCAACCTGAAAATCAAGTATCCGGTCACGAGACAATAGACTCCAAAAACTGCCAGGCTGATGTTGTAGCCGACCGCCTGCAACCTGAGAGACATGTACGCGAAAGCCTGCAACTGTTCCGCATTAAATACGGTCAAGTAGCGGCTGCGTCCCAAGAGGATCAAAGGCGCGAAATGATTGAGTAGATTGACGCTCTCAATGGCTGTCGCCACAAGCATGAAGAACACCATAAGGAAGGACAGGCTCCTGTTCACCAGCTTGAAGAAGTCATGGAAAATGAGCACCAACGGCAGATTGCAGACGCACACGACGATCCCGGCCACGAAGCCCAGCCGATAGAGCAACTCGTGCGCCAGGATGTTGCCCGCCGTAGCCGCCGCGTCGCCGGACACGACCAGCCGTTCGCGAACGAAGACCTCAGCGAATATGCCTCCAGTTATGATGATCAGATACAAGAGGCCGGCGATTCTTGCGTAAGTCTGTGGCGATGTTTCAACGGTACGATCTGGCATTTTGGCTCCTCTGCAAAGTCACGTCAGCCGCTAGTTAGCTCAGAGCTCTTGTACCAGACTGGGAGCCACTTCCCATCCCGCTTGGTCAAGAGCAGTGTGCCACCCCAGAGGGCCGGATGAGTTTCCGCGCTCCAGCCGCTCACCGCAGCATCTTCACTGATATGTGAGGAAGTGCCCATAGATGACACCCTCCGGGTGAAACGTACCGTCAATAATCTCAGCGAAGGCCGGGCCTAAAGATGATCGTGTTGAGCAGGTCAGGCCTACCCCTTTGACGAGCCTTAGGCCGCCTGCGCAGAATTCCGAGAGCAGCGCCTCTGCATCGCCCTGCTGAAGACTGATGACCTGCGATTTAACGCGAGGCGTGATCCAGCGCCACTCACGGCCATTCGCTGCAGCAGCCGTCACCATGAGGATGACCGATGCAAAAACCGACCTGAGTGGCAGGATGTTCGCCATGTGCCTTACCGGAACGCCAGTCCGAACCGGAACGCCAGGGCCCATTGTCCACGCTGGGCGCGGTAGTCACGTATTTCGCCGCGAAAGCCGACGTGTTGTGTGAACCAGTAGTTGATGCCTCCGCCATAATTAAACAGGTTAGCGTGGCCTCCGCGGAACGCGAGGGCGTACCCTGCTGTGGCGAACGGAACCAGTTTGGCAGGCTCTTCCCGGTTCACGAAATGGTAGCAACCGTTCAGCGAGGCGAGCCCGATCCCGCTTGAGAATTCAGTGCGGGGGAACTGGTAGCCGAGATCCGCGTTAATCCCGAGACCTTTGTACAGCAGTCCTTCACCGCCTCCGCCGACGGTCAGCAATTCGGCGATAGACGCGCCTCGCGGGCGATCCACCGAGAAGAAAACGAAGCCGTCGCCGGAATACCGGTTATCCGCGGCACGGACTACGCCTGGTGCCGCTACGGCAAACAAGAAAAGAAGATTAAGAAATCGGTTTAGCACGGAATTCTTCCTTCTACCGCTGATTATAGACCCAGGTTTGTACGACAATAAACCGTGCAAACAAGAATTTCCGCCTCAACTTTTCTCATGCTTGTCCTTCTCGCGCCGGGCGCACGCGCTGCAGATCCACCGATCCATCGAGAGGGCACCGAATGGTGTGATGCCTGGATGCCCAACCTCAAGAAACAGGACCTTCCGCGCATCATGCTGATCGGCGACTCGATTACGCGGGCATACTTTACCGGCGTTGAAGAGCATCTAAAAGGCAAGGCCTACATCGCGCGAATCGCGACATCGAAGGCGGTTGGGGACTCGGCGTTGCTTGCGGAGATCGCCACGTTTCTGACTCAGATGCGCTTCGAAGTGGTCCACTTCAATATCGGAATGCACGGGTGGGCATATACCGAAGACGAGTACAAGCAATACTTTCCGGCACTGGTTGAAACGATCAAGAAGAGCGCGCCCGGCGCAAAGCTTATTTGGGCCAGCACCACGCCGGTTCGCAAGGATCGGGACACGGGACCGAGCAATGATCGCATTCAGACGCGCAACTCCATCGCGCGCCAGTACGCCGCAGCCAAGGGCATTCCCATTGATGACTTGCACGGACTAATGACGCCGCATGCGGATTTGCATTCCGATGATATCCACTTCAACAAAGAGGGTAATGCAATGCTCGCTGTCCAAGTCGCGCGCGAGATCGAGAAGCTGCTGCCCGCGCCCCGCGCCAATTAAGGATGAAGTTAGAATGCCAACAAGCGTGGGCGTGATCTCTGACACGCACGGGTTAGTGCGGCACGAGGCGCTTGCCGCGTTGGCCGGAGTGAGTTACATCATTCACGCTGGTGATGTGGGGGCGCCTGAAGTTCTGGAAGCCTTCGGCAGAATTGCACCTATGTTCGCGGTGCGCGGTAATGTCGATACGCAATCCTGGGCGCAAGCCCTTCCGGTGCGCCGGGATGTGATTGTCGAAGAAGCCAGGCTGCATGTGCTGCACCGCATTGCTGACCTTTTCCATCCGCTGGATAAGTCGCTAGCCGCCGTGATTACCGGGCACTCGCACAAGGCGCACCAGGAGTTTCGTGATGGTGTACTCTACCTCAACCCCGGCAGCATTGGTCCAAGGCGTTTTCGTCTCCCGGTGACTTTGGCTTTGCTCACGGTTAACGGCGATTCCGTCGATGCCGAGATTGTTACTCTTTCTGCGACATAATGGGTGCGCATGTTCCGAGCCACCTTCTTCGCACTGTTTGTAACCATTGCCGCATTCGCTTATGTTGTTCCCGACCAAAGTGCCAACTGGAAGTTGTCGCTTAATGGAGACTGGAAATTTCAGTTCAATGGCGTGGCCACGGGGTTTGAACGCGCTGACTTCGATGATTCGAAGTGGTCCAACATTCGCGTGCCGGGCAACTGGGAAATGCAGGGCTTTGAAGATCCGCGTTACGGGACTCCGGAGCCTGGCACCGGTTATTATCGGCGCACCTTCCAAGTACCGAACTCTTGGACGTCCCGGCGCGTTTGGCTGCGTTTCGAAGGCGTGCTTTGGGGCTTCGAAGTTTGGGTCAATGGACACAGCGCGGGTAAGTTCGAGAGCGGGTTTAATCGCAGTGAATTCGATGTTACCGACCTGCTTGTTAAGGGACGGCCCAACGCACTGGCACTGCGCGTTTACCGGCGTTTCAAAGGATTCGAATTCGACACCAATGATGACTGGGCGCTCTCTGGCATTTACAGGGATGTCGCGCTGATCGCAATCCCCGACACACACATCGCCGACCTCACGGTCGTGTCGCTGGTGGATCGCGATCTATCGAACGCGAAAGTGAACTGCCGCGTTGCAGTGGGCCGCTACACGCCATCTGGTAGCTCCGCGACAACACTTACCGCTACGCTACTCGGTCCTGATAGCGCGGTCGTCGCAACACTCACGCGCGCGGTCGAGCCAGGTAAGACGCAAGAGCTGAGCTTCGATGTGAAGAGTCCCGCGCTTTGGAATGCAGAGTCGCCGAAGCTTCATGAAGTGCGTTTGGAAATGAAGGTCGAAGGAAAAGTCGTGCACGCCATCAGCCGCCGGATTGGCGTGCGCCAGGTCAGCATTGAACGCGGCATTTTAATGCTGAATTATCAGCCGATAAAGATCCGGGGCGTTAACCACCATGATCTGCACCCCGATGTTGGCCGCTCCATGAGGGATGAGCATTACCGCCAGGACATCGAACTGATGAAGCAGGCCAACATCAACGCTGTGCGGACCTCGCACTATCCACCGGATCCGATGTTTCTCGATCTCTGCGATCGCTACGGCCTGTACGTGATCGACGAAGTGCCCTTCGGTGGTGGCGACAAAAATCTCAGCGATCCGTCGTATCTCGATGTGCTGCTTGCGCGCGCTGATGCGACAGTGCAGCGCGACAAGAACCATCCTTCGGTCATCATCTGGAGTATCGGTAATGAGAATCCAGTTACGCCGATCGTTATCAAGACTGTCGAAAAGGTGAAGCAGTTAGATCCGACGCGTCCCAAATTGCTGCCGGGTCCGAGAGGCAAAGGGTCTGAGCTCATCCCGGACGTTCTGGATATCCTGGCACCGCACTATCCGTACGCGGAACCGGTCGAAGGGCGCGGGCGGACATCGTTCAGCGAACACGCGAAATCGACGACGGACAATCGGCCAGTCCTCGCAACAGAATTCTGTCATTCCCTGAACGGCGCATTCGAAGGCCTCAGCCGTATGTGGGACGTGATCGAGAAGAACGATCGCCTGGCGGGCGGCTGCATCTGGCACTTTCAGGATCAGGGCGTGAGGCGTAAGTTGATTATTGACAGTAATGGCGCGAGCGGCAGTGATGGTATCGTCTATGCGGATCGGTTCCCGCAGACTGACTATTGGCTTACACGCCAGGTCTACTCTCCGATCGTAATCACGCCATCGCGTGTCACGGTGAAACCGGGCAAGCAGAACATCATGCTCCCCGTACTCAATCGTTATGACTTCACAAACTTGAGCCAGACTAAGGGGCAATGGCAGCACCTCCGCGATGGCAAACGGCTTGCGATGGGCACGCTGTCGGCTTCGGTTCCTGCGCATGGGAAGGGGCAGTTTCAGATCGCTCTTGATGTGCCACCCGACTCAGGCACACACGACCATTTGCTGCGACTGGAGTTTGTTGACGCGGCTGGCCGGAAAATCTATGAGCGTTCCGTTCAGCTCGTTCAGGAAAACGGCAAGGTGGATTTCGCCAGCCGCTTAACGGATCTGAAGGCGCCGGCGCAGTTCTCGGCAGCGGAGTTTATGAAAGGCGCCATCGTGCGCGTGGGCCGCAGACCTGAAGATGCTGAAGCGCGGAACTACGAAAAGTCCGAAACAAAGTTCTGGCAAACGCCGCTTCTGACCAAGGCCAGGCTGCTTGAAGATAAAGCTGAAAAGCGCGCCGACGGGGCGGTAGTACTGCATCAGAAGCTCGAGTATTCCACTTCGGATGCGGGCCGTGAAAAGCAGTCCATCCTTGCCGAGATCAATATGACGACTTCGCCGCGAGGCTGGGTCGACGTCGATTACGAACTTACGCCACGCAATGCCAGTGGGGTCTTTCTCGAACTTGGACTCGCTTTCCGCATGCCGGCCGGCGCGGATAATCTGACGTGGCTGGGAGATGGTCCTTACAATTCGTATCCTGGTCAGACCGAAGCCGCGCAACGAGGCATTTACCGTATCGCACCGGGTCCATTGAGAGACCCATTCTCACGTTACTTCGAGGGCAATCGGGCCAACGTCGATCTTGCCGCAGTAACGGATGCGAAGGGGCAGGGCATTGGACTCCTGCTGGATTCCGCAACCATTTCACTCGAGAAGAGTGCGTCTGGAGTAGTGCTCACGCACCTGCTGAGAGTTTCGGGCAAGGGCAACAAGACCGGCGGAATGCTGACTTTGTTCCCCGTGAATGCCGAGGAGATTAAGAGCGTCAAAGGTACATTCCGTATCGTGCCGCTGCAATCCGGACAGTGGCCTGCACTCTTCCAGCAGGTTCTGGGAGCGAAGTGGCGATTATAATCAAGGCTTGAGATGCGGGTGTTTGCAGTATCTCTGTTCTCTGTGCTGCTGGTGCACTCGGCGGCTGCAGAAGACGTACGCTTTTTCCGCATTCACCACCACGGGCCGGGCCTTCGGCCCTGCAGTCATTCAGCAATACACGCCGTCAGGAGTAGCGCTGAACCGATTGCTCGACCCCGCGTTGGCCGGCGATGCACTCGTGATCTGGGGCACAGGGCTGGGCCAGCATCCCCTGGACGATGTGACCGCCTACATCGGCGGGCTGCCGGTAAAGCCATTCTATGCTGGCCCGGCTCCGGGTTTGCCAGGAGTCGATCAGATCAATTTATTCCTTCCGCCAGGCGTCGCTGCCCGATGTTTCCTGCCTTTTGTAGTTCGCATCGCCGGCAAGGATAGTCCCGTTTACACGCTATCGACTGGGGAAGCTCGTGGTATGCCGTGTCCGGCAGAAATCGGGCTCGGTCCTGCTGGTCTTGAGACGCTTGATCAGGGCGGAATGGTTCATCTCACAGTGCTGAACCTGCTCTCCAAGCCGGATCGAAGTAGCCAGTTTGTCGAATCCTGGGTGGGTGAATACGACAGTGCCCTACTCAGTGTGCTGGTGAACCACGACGCAACCCCGCCAGTGCCATTGGGCTGTTCGCGTAGCAATTACAGCTACAGCCGCTCTAACCCTCGGCTCGCAACGATACGCCTTCCAGTGGAGTTTTATGGGCTGCGTCGTTTTCCAGAGCGGATCATCCTTCACATTGCCGGGAAACATTTTCAACGGGCAGACGGATGTTCGCGAACTCAATTGCCGTTTGCTCGGAGCCACCGGGACGGGGCACATCTTTCGACCCGACCTTGACTGGGCGTTGGGACTGCCGAGTAGTCAATCCGCATCGTGGCGGATCTCAGCCACGAGCACCATCGGCGGAAGTTGGTCCAGTCCGGTCGGGGCACTGCTGATCCGCACAACCGAGTTTGCCGACACTATGCTACCGGTAGGTTAGTCGCTATTGATAGACCGCCACGATTCTGGTTGTGCGCTGCGCCTGAAAATATGCTCCGTCCACTCCGTCGGCGCGAAAGCGCGATTTATCGAGTCGCGTCATGGTTCCGATCTCTAACGTGCCTGTTCTGGTCGTGCTCGCCGGGAGTGCCAGCAGAACGTCGGCGGGGACGACCAAACTTCCGGCTGCCACACGGGCCATGCAGGTAAACACGCCACGCTGGCCGGCATCGCTGGCAGCCCCGCGAATCACGGCGAACTCTCGCTCGTCATCTCCACCACTCCACGTGATTTCGATTCCGGCGGAGCGTTGTATGGCGACGCTTGTACTGATGTTCGTCCACCTGATGCCCTGGGGCACCTGCTGCAACACTTGGAACGAATTCACATCATTCCCAGGCCTTCCGCCGATCACGCCATAGCTGCCCGGCTCCACAAAAATTCCAATTGAGCCTGAATAGCCGCCCCAGGATTGCCTCCCAATCTGGGTGCTTCCCGCGGGACCATTGAGCCCTATCGCGAACCCCGCATTCAGGTACGCAGGCTGATTCGGAGGTGCGGGCTCAAGCGCGTCAGGATTGTTTGGGTCCGGCGCAAATGACACCGCCGTGCAGGTTCCCAACGCAGTCGCTGCGCCGCCCAGTCCGCGCGACGCGAGTAGAGCATCGAAAGTCTCGCGCCGGAATTCCGCGCGCGCCTGATCGATTGCGCTTGCGCTTCCGGCATTCACAATGCGCGTCATCGTGATCAGCCCGAGTTGCGATCTTCCGTTGCGTGCTGCAGCATCGACATCCTGGGCGGCAATGCTGGTTGGATCAGAGCAGGTATCGGTGCTCGAAGTGATGGCCATCGAGGTGAAGTTGCTGATTCCTCCTGCGGCTTTCACTACCACCGGGACATAGCAGCCATCAACATCTTCGGGCACTTCGAAACTGATTTGGTCCAGTCCCGGAAACTCCGCGGACCGGCCTTGGTACAGGATCTCCGCTGGTGTGCCTCCGACCAGCACCTCGACCTTCACGTTCAGGTTTCCCACTGGCGGCCGCGCTGCATCGCTTCCGCTGATCGGGCCCAAACCCGTGCCCCAGATCACCGCAACCTCGCCTGGATGCGCTGCTTTGTTCAGCGCGTTTGTTGTCGCATCCTGATTCTGAATAATCCCCGGTCCGATGCCACTCTGATCGCGTGAGAATATTCCAAACGCTGTGGCCATCACGCGGATGGGCACCGGATTACTCCTGTGGTTGTTGTAAGTGATGGTGAGGCTTCCGTCGCCTACGGGCGCGCTCGAAGGCAGTATCGCGCTCACCTGCGTGTTGGACGCGTAGAGCATGAGCGCATCCACGTTGCGTGCGCCTACTGTGACACGGATCGACGTGTTCCCGAGTTGCGTAGGTAGCGGCAGATTGCCGGCCTGCACACCTCGATCCGGTCCGACCCCAATTCCAAACAGCACAAAGATGGAGCCCTGTGCGACGCCCTTCCGATAATTCGCGGCGTTCACCGCGTCACCTTTTGCAGCAGCACACAGGGCGATGCACGCGAAGGACAACCGCGCGATCGTCATAATCCATTTTCTCGCCTGGTGGGGTAAATTGGTGAACGTGCCATTTAAGAGGACTCTTCTTGCGGCCTCTCTCTTGATCCCTTTCTGTGCAGCAGGACAGCCTGCTGAACTCTGGAAGTTTGAGAACCTCGACAAAATCGGCGGACATACGACCACCATCCTCGGCCATCCGCGCGTGATCGAAACGCCGGCGGGGAAGGCGATCGAGTTTAACGGGATCGACGATGCGATCTTCGTCAAGACCCATCCGCTCGCGGGCGCGAAAACATTCACGTGGGAAGTTGAGTTCCGGCCCGATCGCGGCGGGTCTCCCGAGCAGCGCTTTTTTCATCTCCAGGAGCAAGACCCGAAAACCGGACTGGATACGACAACGCGCCTGCTTTTCGAAACGCGCCTTATCGGTGATCGCTGGTGCCTGGACAGCTTTGCGAATTCGCCCACGGGCTCGAAGCCGCTGATTGACCGGCAGCGTTTGCACTCGCTGGGCGAGTGGCACCACATCGCAATGGTTTACGACGGCAAGGAATTCCGGCACTACGTCGATGGAGTTCTGCAAGGCGCCGCAGCGGTGCACTTGACGCCACAGGGAGCGGGGCGCTCATCGATGGGCGTGCGAATCAATCTGGTTGATTATTTTAGAGGAGCGATTCGCATGGCCCGCATGACTCGCCGTGCGCTTGCACCCGAGGAGTTCCGCACGGGTCTAAATCTTGCTGTGCCGAAAGCACGTGACTAGGTGATCGTTCACCATGCCGGTGGCCTGCATGAAGGCATAGCAGATTGTGGGACCCACAAACCGAAATCCGCGCTTAAGCAAATCCTTGCTCATCGCGTCTGATTCCGGAGTGCGCGCGGGAACCTGTTTCATATCGCTCCAGGTGTTGCGAATCGGTTTTCCATTCACAAACTGCCATATGTAGCGATCGAAAGTTCCAAACTCTTTCTGAACGAGTAACACGGCTTTGGCGCTGCTCACGGCGGACTCGATCTTCAAACGGTTGCGCACGATTCCCGAATCTGCCAGCAACTCCGTGATCCGCTTCTCGTCGTAACGCGCGATTGAAGCGGGATCGAAATTCTCGAAAGCGGCGCGGTAGTTTGCGCGCTTGTTCAGGATTGTCGACCAGCTCAAGCCGGCCTGCGCGCCCTCAAGAATCAGGAGCTCGAAAAGTGCGCGATCATCATGCAACGGCACGCCCCACTCCGAGTCGTGGTATTCGATCATCGCTTCAGTCGTAGCCCAGACACAACGTACTTTGTTTTGTTTCGTCATTCATTCAGCAGCGGTTCCAGATGCTGCATTACGTTCTGCGCCACTCTTGCGTTGCCCTGTGCCGTTGGGTGCAGTGCATCGCCCTGCATCAGATCCCGCTTTGTCGCGACACCTTCCAGGAAAAACGGAACGAGCGCCGTCTTCTTCTCGCGTGCCAGATCAATAAAAATGTTCTCAAAGGACTTGATGTATGACGCGCCGTAGTTGCGTGGAAGCGTCATGCCGCACAGCAGCACTTGTGCTCCGGCGCCCTGGAACGCATCGATCATTTGTGCCAGGTTCGCCCGCGTTGCCGAGACCGGCAAACCGCGCAAACCGTCGTTAGCGCCAAGTTCCAGGATCACAACACGGGGCTTCAGCGCGATTGCAGAATCGACGCGCGACACGCCGCCATCAGTTGTATCACCGCTGATGCCCTGATTCACTACGCGGTACTTCAAGCCTTTTCGGTCGAGGTCCTTTTGCAGGAAATCCGGAAAGCTCAGACCTGGATTCAGGCCGAACCCAGCCGTGAGGCTGTCACCGAAAGCCACGATCACCGGGCGTGAATCCTGCTCTCGAAGCGGTGGCGTCACTGACTCTTCGCGCGGCGTTTCGGCCGCAGTTTCGCGCGTGGAGTTTTGGGCGCAGCCGGACAACAGGACGAAAATCCAGAGGACTAAACAGCTTCGGGTCATCTACTGTCATCATAGATTATAGGCAAGGCCCAACTTCTGATGAACACTTCCATTCTTTCTTTGCGCGGCGTTACAAAATCGATCGAGACTGGCACGCATCGCGTGGATATCCTGCGCGGTATCGACCTGGAAGTCGCGCCCGGAGAATACGTTGCAGTCATGGGAGCCTCGGGTTCCGGCAAGTCGACTCTGCTCGGTTTGCTGGCTGGACTCGACGCGCCCACCGCTGGTTCGATCGAATTGGACGGCGAAGAAATTTCACGTCTTTCCGAGGATCAACTCGCAGATTTGCGCGGCCGCAAGATCGGCTTTGTCTTTCAGAGCTATCAGCTTATTCCGACGCTGACGGCCGAAGAGAACGTGACACTTCCAGCGGAGTTGGCTGGCGACAACGGCGCCGCAGCGAACAAACGCGCTAGATTTCTGCTGGACGCAGTAGGTCTCGGCGACAGACGCGATCATTATCCGGTGCAGCTTTCGGGAGGCGAGCAGCAGCGTGTCGCATTGGCGCGCGCATTCATGCGCAAACCGCCGCTGCTATTGGCCGACGAGCCTACTGGAAATCTGGATTCTGCCAACGGACGTCAGGTACTCGAATTGCTACTCGCGCTGAATCGTCAGGAAGGCGCGACGCTGGTGCTCGTAACTCATGACCGCGAATTAGCCGATCACGCCACTCGCATCATCACCCTGAAAGACGGACTTGTCATTTCTGACGAGCGGAACCAACCGGCATGATTCTCAATTCCACAGCATGGCGAATGGCTTGGCGGGAAGCTCGCGCCTCAGCTCCGAAATTTCTCTTTGTAGTCTTCGGCGTGGCTGCGGGCGTTGGCGCTCTGACCGGTGTTCGTGGATTCTCAACCGCTTTCAACGGAGCATTGAAACGCGAAGCGCGCACACTGATGGCATCTGATCTGATGGTCCGGCAATTCGCCGCGCCAACCGACGCGCAGATCAGCGCGCTCGAGCCGTGGACACGCCGCGGAGTACGTGTCACTCGCATAACCGAAACCATTTCGATGATGAGTGCTGACGCGAACTCAGTACCGGTTCTCGTTTCCGTCAAAGCGGTCGATCCGCAAGTGTATCCGTTTTACGGCAAGGTGAAACTTGATCCTGAGCGGCCGTTAGCGGAGGTGCTGACTTCGCAAACCATGGCGGTCTCCGATGATCTGCTGCTCCGATTGAACATCGCTGTAGGTTCCACTGTGCACCTGGGAACGGCGGACTTCAAGGTCTGCGGTGTGGTGCGTCTGGAACCTGATCGTATGACCGGATCGCTCAACGTCGGCCCGCGCATTCTCATCAGTCGCGAGGGGCTCGAACGAACGGGGTTGGTCGTCGTCCATTCGAGAGCATCTCACCGGCTGCTATTCAAGTTACCGGCGCAGGGCATCGAACTCGACGCCATCAGTAAAGCACTTAAGAACATATTTCCCGAATCCATGGTGGCCGACTACCGCGAAGGGCACCCATTCATCACGCGCTCACTCGAACGCTCCACCACCTTCCTCAGTCTCGTTTCGTTGATTGCGCTGATTGTCGGCGCGCTCGGTGTTGCCACGGCGATTCACTCCCATCTGCAACAACGTCTCGATACGATCGCTATTCTGAAATGCCTTGGTGCGCGATCTTCGCAAGTCATACGCATCTACACGCTGCAGACGGTGCTGCTTGGGCTAGCCGGAGGCATCGCAGGCACAGCAGTTGGCGCGGCAGTCCAGAAACTCTTTCCGCTGTTGCTGGCCCGCTACTTCCAACTTGAGCACATTCCATGGAGCCCATCGTTTGCGCTGGAAGGCATTGCGGCAGGCGTGCTCGTTACATTGCTGTTCACAATTCCACCGCTGCTCTCGATCCGCCAGGTAAAGCCGGCGCTGATCTTCCGTCGTGAGATGGCGGAGCTGAAACCGAAACTGCTGCAAAGGCTACGGACGCAAGTTCCGGCGATCCTGTCTGGCGCTCTAATTCTTGCAGGGCTCGCGGGAATAGCAAGCTGGCTTGCCGAATCACCGCGGATGGGTGCTTATTTCATTGGGGGCTTGACCGTTGCGTTGCTGCTGCTTGCTTTCGCTGCCTGGCTGCTGTTGCGTGGATTGCGGGCTCTATTAAAATCCTCGCCGGTGCGGGTACCAATCGCGATGCGGCACGGTATAGCCAATCTGTATCGACCAGGCAACCACGCGGCTAGTGTGCTGGTCGCACTCGGTATCGGCGTGATGTTCACCTTCACTATTTTCCTGGTGCAGAAATCCCTGCTGATCGAAGTTGCCGGAGCTGCGCCGCCCGGCTCGCCGAATGTGTTTCTGATCAACATCACTGCGCGGGAACACGAAGCCATCGCGCAGTTTTTGAACGCACGCAAAGATCTGCAGGGCAAGCCGAAGCTTGTCCCGCTGGTTCCCGTGCGCCTGATCATGGTGAACGGACAGCCGATCGAAAAAATCGAAGTGAAAGGTCGACGTCAGTCGCGCTTCACTCGCCAGGCAACCTGGATGGAATCGAAGTCAGATGACATTCAGATTCAGAAAGGCGGGTGGTGGACAGCGGGCGAGACTGCGGCTGTCATGTCAGTTGCGGAACCCAGGGCAACCGCATTGAAAATCGAACCTGGTATGACGCTGCGCTGGCAAAGCGTCGGCCGCGATTTTGACGTGCGAGTTGCGGCCATTCATCGTATCGATGCTGTGCGATTCGGGCAGAATGACGATTTCATTTTCAACCGCGCCGCGCTCACTGGATTTCCCACTCAGTGGTTTGGAGCCGTGCGCATGACGCCAAATCAGGTTGCTGCGTTTCAGCGCGAAGCCTATCAGCGCTTTCCAACTGTCACGGTGATTAACGCTGCTGAAGTGTTCAATATTGTGCAGGAAGTGGTGGACCAGGTGGCGCTACTGGTGCGCTTCATCTCTGCGTTCGCGATTCTGGCAGGCGTAATTATTCTGGCCTCAACGATCGCCGGAACAAGGTTGCGCCGCACGCGCGAGGCTGCGGTGCTAAAGACGCTCGGTGCCCGTCGTGGGCGCCTGACGGCAATATTCTCAGTCGAGTTTGTGATCCTCGGCGCGATCGCCGGCCTGATGGGCGGAGCGCTCGCAACCGGCTTTTCACACTTGTTGCTGACACAATTACTCGACGCCAAATTTCGTGTCGAGGTTCTGCCGTTCCTCGCGACGATTGTCATGACCGCGAGCCTTGCGCTGGTTACGGGATGGCTCGCGTCTCTGCGAATCCTGCGCCAGCGTCCGCTCGAAGTTCTGCGCGACGAATAGCTCGCGCCTATTCGTCTCCGCCGCCCACAATAATGACTTCAGTTCCACCGCCGTTGGGGTTGCCCGGGCCCCAACCGGCTTCAGTGCCATCGGAAAAGTGCACAGTACAGCGCAGTACGAATTTGCCCACCGTTACGGCTCTGAGCTTTTCGCCGCCAGTGTGAAAGTCGTTGGCCTGAAAGCCATGGCCGGGATCCAGGTGGATTCCTACTGTTCCATGGGTGGAGACGAAATCCAATTCCTCACCCACGGGGATGCGAATCGGAGTCGGCTCTTGCGGGACTACCCTCTTGTTATTGCCCGTCGTGACTACGTTCAAGTGAATCGTCATTGATGGTTCCCTCTTTCGTGTTCGAATCTACTGCATACGCCGGCTCTCCAGCAGTGCGGCGAATCTTTTATCACTCCGCAGACCTTGTAAGTCGGGCTCACGGTTCAACTCTTGAAGCAGGGTCGGCGGGGCGTTCCTGAGAACGTCCAGAGCCTCCTCTCGCTTCCCGAGTACTTCATAGGTGAACACTGCGGAGCGCATCAGCTTTGCATCATCATGCGCCATTCGCAGTGCCTGCCCGATCTCTGATTCGGCGCGAAGGCGGTCGCCCAGGTACGCCGAAAATAGTGCAAGGCTCGCACGCGGGGAAGGCTTCCTCGGATTGTTCACCAGATCCTGTTCGGCAAGACTCTTGCCTCTGCTGTACGCATCCCGTGCTTGTTTTGCTCGCCCCAGCCGGCGATATGTGTAACCGAGATTCGACCACAAAGTTACGTTCGCAGGACCGAGCGTCAGTGCCTTCTCAAGCAAGGGCAATGCTTCCGTTACGCGCTGTTGCAGGTTATAGAGCGCGCCCAGATTGATCAGCAGTCCCTGCGTCTGCCTCAGCTTCAAGGCTTGCAGTAACTCCTGTTCAGCCTCCGGATAACGTCCCAGGTTAATCAGCACGCCACCGAGGTTGCTGTGCGCCACGACCTGACCGGGAGCGAGCACGGTGCCCCGCCGGAAGTAACCCTCCGCGTCGGCGTAGCGTCCCTGTGCGAAGTAGAAAGCGCCCATATCCAGATAGGGCAGATAGCGGTCTGGCTGGGCGTCGATTGCTTTCCGGTAAGTGCCGATCGCGTCATCGGGCCTGTTCATCGCGCTATAAACATTCGCCAGCATGCGCCAGGCATCGGAGTTGCGGGCATCGAGTTCTACTGCGCGTTGCAGATCCTGAAGCGCCTTTTCATACCAGCCGTGCTGCCGCTGGAAAGAGGCTGAAACCAGCAGCACAGGCACCGAGTCAGGATTCAGACTCTTAGCCTTGCTCACATTTTCCGCTGCTCTCTCGAGCCACTCTTTGCCGTAGTTGTGCTGAAATTTCTGGATCTGCGCTTCGGCCAATCCCGCGAACGGCAACGCCGAGCGGGGATCGAGGTCAACTGCCTTTTGCAGTAAAGGGAGCGCCTCGTCGGCGCTCGTCGAGTCGCGCCGCAATACCGCTATGCCCTGCACATAGAACGGATAGGCTGCCTGGGAAACCGCTTCAGGTTCCACGCCCGAACGTATATGAAAGGCGCCCGTGACTGTGGCGGTCAAGGCCTTCGCGATCGCTGCCGCATCCGTGATGGCGTACGTGCCGCTCAACTCTTTGATTTCCCGGCCCGATGCCGTGTCGATGAGCGAGGCGGCTAAAGTGATCCTGCCCGCAGCTTGATTCAATTTAGCGCGCAGTACATGTGTGGCCCCCAGCGCACTCCTGGCGCGTTCCACTGTGATCGCCTGATTGCGTTGCGCTTCAAACGGAGGGATTACAAGCAGGTTCTTCCCCCTGCCATTCAGACGGCTGGCGACATCCTGCACGATTCCAGCCGCGGTCGGGATTGCATCCCCCTGCACGAGGGCGGGGAACACGGCTAGCCTGACAGCCTCGCCTTCCGGCTCACGATTCTGCCAGATCGCTACTCCAGTCGCTGCGATCAGTCCTAACGCAAGAACAGGAATCCACTTCGATATCTTGCGGCGCGGCTCCAAAGCGAAGCAGGCCTGCTCAGCGGATTCGAAACGCTTCGCCGGAGTCACGGCCAGGCAGCGCTTCACAATCTGACGCCACGGGGCCGGAAGCTTGTCGATCTGCCTTTCCGTTTCGACGCCTTTTGTCTCTATCATTGTGGCGGTGCTGTCGTGCGGCTCGACCGACAAGAGTGCGTTGCGCGGTTCAGTCAGACGCTGTGGGGCTTGACCCGTCAGCATCACATGGAACAACACACCGAGAGCGTAGATATCAGTGGCAATGCTCGCGCGGGCTCCCTGGAATAACTCAGGAGCCATATAATCGAGCGTTCCGCCGTGGCGGCTCATTACTACGGGACTGCCCTCGCCGGCCTGCGATCGTGCGAGCCCGAAGTCGGTGAGTACAGCGCGCGTCTCACCCTTTTTAGAAAGGGTCAAGATTACGTTCGGGCACTTCAGGTCGCCGTGGACCACGCCCTGTTTATGTGCTTGTGCCAGCCCTGCGCAGAGTTGCTGGGCAATCTCCCGCGCCTCGGCTTCCGCTAGTTTGCCTTTACGGTTGACGCGTTGCCAGAGCGTCTCGCCATCGATAAATTCCATCGTCAGATAATCGACAGCCCCGAATGGGGTTTCTGTGCTGTGGATCTCATGGACTTTGCAGACGTTGTAGTGGCTGACTTCGCTCGCAGCTCTTGCTTCAGGTGGAAGACTGCTGTGATGACCTGGCTTGGCGCACTTGACTGCAACACGGCGATCGAGCTTTTCGTCGAGCGCCTCATAGACGACGCCCATCCCGCCACGGCCCACTTCACGCAGAATCCGGAATCGTCCGCCGATGCTCTGGCCCGGCAAGAAAGGGTGCTCCGCGTTTGGGCGTGGCTCTGTCGTATTCATGGCCGGCAACTGTATCCCAGGTTGCCCTAAATGGTTCAGAGTAGTGTAACACGCACCTTAGTCTCCGACATAAGGTTTTAGCCACTCGAATGGAACCCAAGCCGTGCGTCCCTGCAGAGGACCGTCCATGACTTGAATCTGCCTTTCGTTGTACGATTCCGAAACCACCTTTACGCGTGTGCCGTTTGGGATAAGGAATGCCTTACCCTCGCGGACCATTCGCTCAACTGCGGCTTGATCTTTTTTATCCACGGCAGGAGCCAGCAGGGGTACGTTCTCTCTATCAACTGACACGGCTGCACTTGGCTGGCCAGTCTCCATCAGCATCAGCACCGCCACCTCACCCTTGTGAACGAAGTGGCTATTCCTGGTTTCCATGGCTGGACGGCACGCAGTGAGACTGAACGCGATCAATAGCAGGATCGGCTTATACATTCGCATAATCCCTCCTTGAGCGAGCCGATTCGAGGATAGCTCCAGCAGGTTTGGGTGTACAAGGGTGCATTCGTACTAAAATCGAGCAGCTTATGTTACCGCTCATTCTGCTGCTTGGCAGCGCCTTGACCCTCGCCGGAGCTGATGGCTCGTGGTTTGCAAAGACATTCAAGGAGAGCAACGAAACCTTTCAGAATCCAGGCAAAGGCTGGATGACTGGCAAGCGGCCGCCAGCGCCGCAGCGCTTCCCCGCGTCCGTTACTTACTTCCGCTTGAACTGGTCGGATCTGGAGCCTGAAGAAGGCCATATCAACTGGGCTCTGATCGACGATCGGATCCAGGCCTGGCAACAGCATGGCGTCCGTATTTCGTTCCGCATCATGACGACTAACGCGCATAGCAGCGGATATTACGCTTCCCCGAAGTGGCTGTTTGACGCAGGCTGCAAGTCATTTGAATACCTGCGCGGCGGCGACGATCCAACATCGGGCGGCAAGCGTATTCCGCGCATCGAGCCCGATTACTCTGACCCGATTTATCTTGCGAAGCACCGCACTTTTCTATTGCAGTTGGGTAAGCGCTACGACGGAAACGCCGCTATTGAGTTCATAGATGTAGGTTCGTACGGCATCTGGGGCGAGTGGCACACTTCGCATCCTGCGCCGCCCGAAGTGCGACGGCAGATTGTGGATATGTACACCGCTGCATTCCAGCGCACCCCGCTTATGATGATGACGGATGACGCAGACACACTGGCGTACGCGTTGCCGCGAGGTGTCGGAATCCGCCGCGACGGTGTTGGCTCCCCCTGGCATGAAAAGAATTGGATCGGCTCCAAGAAGTACGCCGGCGTAACTGGATTTGCCGATGCCTGGAAGAAAGCGCCGGTGGTCTTCGAATGGTTCGGAGATTACAAATACCTGCAGCAGAAACAATGGTCATTCGATGGCGCGATTCAGTTCATGCTCGATAATCACGTGACCATGATCAACGACAACGTAGGTGCCGTGCCGCCGGAAGAAATGCCGAAGCTGATGGAACTGGCTCGGCGCTCCGGCTACCGATTCGTGTTACGCGAGTTGTCTTATCCGAAGCAGGCTGTTCGCGGGAAGCAGATTGCGATCCGCACCAAGTGGTCGAACGTCGGTGTTGGAGCGTTGTATCGCCAATACTTTCTAGAACTTTATCTGGTCGATGCTAACGGCGCCATCGTGCAGCGTACGCGCACCACGGCCGATCCGCGCACGTGGCTGCCGGGCAATCACGAATATAACGGCGCAATCGAAGTAGATCGGAAACTTAAGCCGGGCGTCTACAGCGTGGGACTCGCGCTCGTGGACCCGGCGGGCAAGCCCGCGATCAAGTTGGCGATCGATCACCCGGAGAGCGATCGTGTCTATAGGCTTGGCGCAGTGACTCTGCGCTAGATCGCGCTACCAGGCCCGCGCGACCCTGTAACCGTATGGGTCCGCTCCGGCTTCGATCACTCCATTCGGCAACTGCCGGATCATCACCGGTGCTGCGCCGCTGCCGTATTTGGAACGAACATTCGTGTGGTGGCCGCGCTTACTCAACTCGTCAACAACGCGCGTGCCCACGCGTTCATCCAGGATCAGGTCGCCCGGATTCATTGCGTGATTATCGAAACTCGAGACCAGGTGGCGTGTCTGGAATCGCGGCGCTTCGACAGCAGCTTCGGCATTCATTCCGAATTCGATTACATTAAACAGCAGCTGCAGAAGCGACTGTTCCTGATTGTCTCCGCCCGGCGTGGAGAGTGCGAGGAATGCCTTGCCATCGCGCGTGACCAGTGTCGGGCTCAGTGTAACGCGCGGTCGCTTCCCGCCTTCGAGTTCATTCGGATGACCGGGGATCAGCAGAAAACTCTGCGCGCGCTGCGTCAGCGGAATTCCGGTGTCACCGGCGATAACGGAGGGCAGCCAGGCGCCGGAGGGAGTCGCGGAGAACATGACGCCGTCTTTGTCCACTGCATCGACGCACGTTGTATCGCGCGCCATCAATGCGTCGTCTATGCGAATGCCTGCTGACTCAGACTGGGATGGATGTCTGGCTGCGAAGCCCGGCATGACTCCCGGTCTGAAATCGAGTGACGCTTTCGGGCCAAGCTGTTCGCGGCGCTCTGCAGCGTATTGTTTCGATAGCAGCCGATCCATTGGAACCTTAACAAACCTGGGGTCGCCGTAGTACGTATCGCGGTCGGCGTAGGCCAGCTTCAAAGCTTCGGTCAGGCGGTGAATGTACTCCGAAGAATTGTGTTCGAGCGCGGCGAGCGGGGAAACTTCCAGAATGTTCAACGCCTGAATCATCGCCGGCCCCTGGCTCCAGAAGCCGGGTTTGTAGACGCGGTAATCTCGGTAATCCGTAGCGACGGCTTCTTCGGGCGTCAAGCGGAAAGCGGCCATGTCCTCGTAGCGCAGCAGGCCTTCGTGCTCGCGACTGAACTTGTCGATGCGCCGCGCGATGTCACCGCGATAAAAGTAATCGCGCACTGCGTCAATCGCTTTCTTACGGTTCGCCCCGGCGTCCAGAGCTTTGCGTTCCGCTGCAACCATGGATCGGAGTGTTGCTGCCAGGTCGCGCTGGTGTAGCAATGAACCGGTAGCCGGCGGCCTTTCCTTAGGCATGAACACGGCCTTGGATGTCGGCCATTGCTCAAAAAAGCGCCGCGAACGGCTGATCGCGCCGGCACGCATTTCGTCGATCGGTCCCGAGTCGGCCAGTTCAATGGCCGGTGCAATCACTTCCGCGAAACTTTTGGTCCCGTACTCGCGTAGCGCAAGCAGTCCTGCATCCACCATCCCCGGCACCAGCGCTGGCAGGATTCCCGCCACTGGCACCATGCCCTTCAATCCGCCCGGATCGATAGCCTGCGCTTCACCGGGTCGCAGCCTCCGCGTTCGAAAAAACTCTGCGGTCGCGAGCTTCGGCATCGTGCCCACGCCGGCGATGGAAACGACCTTCCCTTCCTTGGTGCGGATCAAAATGGGCGCTTCTCCGCCGAATCCAAAGTGCGAGTACTCTGTCATGGCAGCGGCGAACATGGAGGCGAGTCCTGCATCGACAGCATTGCCGCCCGCATAGAAAAGCCGCATTCCGGAGTCTGCGGCGGAATCCGATCCGGCGGCTACGGCGCCTCGGGTTCCTCGGGCGGCGAAGCGTTGCGGACGCTCCATTTGCAGTTTTTGAGCGTCAGATAAAACTGTAAGGAGTGTGGCGACGCCAAGGACAATTCCCAGCTTGGCTTTCATAGCCCCATTCTATAATGGACTTGGTTCTGTAATGACTCCCGACGAAAAGAGTACTCCAAAACTGGAACAGCAAACCGCTTCGGACAAGGAAGAGCCGATGCTGTACTGCCCGCTCTGTAGCGCTAAGCTAGCCCAATTCCGGTGTAAACTTGTTTGCGAGCGCTGTGGCTATTACATGAGCTGCGCGGATTACTACTAAGCCCGCTCTGGGAGGGTGGATGCTGATTCCGCTGACGCCGATCCGGTTCCTGCACCGGGCCATGGATCTTTTTGGTCGCAAGACGGGAGTGATCTGCGGCGAAAGACGTTTCACCTACCGCGAGTTTGGGGAGCGCTGTGAGCGGCTGGCCTCCGCGTTGCGCACTCAGGGAATTGTGCCTGGCGATCGCATCGCCTACCTGAGCCTGAACACGCACAAGCTGCTTGAGGGCTATTACGGTGTGGTGCAGGCCGGTGCTGTCGTGACTCCGCTCAACGTACGTCTGTCTCCGCTGGAACTGATTGAAGTGCTGAATCATTCCGGCGCACGCATGCTGCTGTTTGAAAATGATTTCCTGTCAGTCGTCGAGAAACTGCAGGCGTCTTGTCCGGCGATTGAACGCTACGTAACTCTTGATGACGCGGTCCCGGCAGCCGATCTCACCTACGAAGAGTTGCTCGCCGAGGGCAGTCAGGAACGCACGGACATCATGTCTGTGGATGAGAATTCGCTTGCCGAACTGTTCTACACGAGCGGCAGCACCGGCGCACCTAAGGGCGTGATGTTGTCGCATCGCTCGTTGTATCTGCATGCGCTGGCTGGCATGTGCTTCTACGATGATCCGCTCAACGTAGTGGATCTACATACGATCCCGATGTTTCACGCGAATGGATGGGGCAAGCCGCAGATCGACCTGATGCTCGGCGTGACGCAGGTCATGGTGCGGCGCTTCGATCCTGCGTTGGTATTCGGGCTGATTCAGGAGCACCGCGCTACGCACATGAGCCTGGTGCCGACCATGGCGAATTCGCTAATCAATTCTCCGGTGCGTGAAAATTACGATCTTTCGAGCATGCGCGGGGTGATGATTGGAGGCGCGGCGAATTCTCCGGAGTTGGTTGCGCGCGTCGAAAGTGCGCTGGGCTGTGTGTGCATCTCCGGCTACGGTCTCACCGAAACTGCTCCGGTGCTTACGACTTCACGCACGAAGTCCGACGTGCCGTGTACCAGTGATGAAGAGCGGTGCCGCAGGCGGGCCATGGCCGGGTGGCCGTTTCCAAATGTCGAGATCCGCGTTGTCGATATTCATTGCGCCGACGTGCCGAAGGATATGACCTCTGTGGGCGAGGTAATTGCGCGCTCGGACAATGTGATGGACGGCTACTACAAAGACCCGGCCGGCACGCGTGCGTTGATGTCCGGTTCCTGGCTGCACACGGGCGATATGGCTGTCTGGGACGAGGACGGCTACATACATATCGTCGATCGCAAGAAGGAGATTATCATCAGCGGCGGCGAAAACATTTCTTCACTGGAGGTCGAAAAAGCGATCGGAGCCCACCCCGACGTTTTCGAGTGTGCCGTTGTGGGTGCGCCCGATGAGAAGTGGGGCGAGACGCCCGCCGCAGTCGTGCAGCGCAGGCCAGGCAGCGCATTGACACCCGCGGCCCTTCTCGCGTTTCTGGATGGGAGGCTTGGCGCTTTCAAGATGCCAAGGCTGATCGAAATCGGCGATGAACCGCTGCCAAAAACCGGAACTGGTAAAATCCGCAAGCTTGTAATCAAGGAAAAGTTCTGGCAAGGACGCGAAAAGCGAGTACAAGGCTGACGGGTGTCGTACACTTAAGGTGCCCCTCGGTAAATCTAAACTATGGTCTCCTTGTTTCTCGATTGCACCGCCTCAGAGAAAGACTTGATCAGCAATACTCTCTGGGAAGCCGGCACCTCCGGGATTTCTGAACGCGATCTTCCCGCTGGTCGGATCGAACTTCAGGCTTTTTTCGAAACCGAAATTCCCGTGGACTCGTTTGCTGGTGAAAACATGCGCTGGCAGGCGGAGGCGTCTACAGATTGGGTGGAAGTGTTCAAAGACTCCTGGCAACCATTCCCCGTTGGCGATCGTTTCTATCTGGTTCCGAACTGGCGTGACGATGCCGCACCGGAAGGCCGTATTCGTTTGCGTATTCATCCAGGCCGGGCTTGCGGCACTGGTTGGCATCCTGCGACCCAACTTTCATTGCTCGCTTTAGAAGAACAGGTCAGGAGCGGCGACGTCGTTCTGGATCTGGGCACGGGCAGCGGAATCCTGGCCGAAGCGGCGCTGCTGCTCGGTGCGAAAACCGTAATTGCCTGCGACATCGATACCGAAGCAGTAGCAATCGCGAAGGCGAATCTGGCTCATCGTCTGGATGCTGTCGCCTTATTCGCGGGATCGATCCGTTCGATGGCTTCCGATTCGGTGGATTTCCTGGTGGCGAATATCAACGCGACGGCCATCGTCCCGATGATGCAGGAACTGCGCCGTGTCACGCGCGATCGCATTGCCCTGACGGGTTTTCCTGAACGCGATCTGCCGCGTGTACGCGCAGCCATGAAATCGCATTTTGAAGAAACGCTCGAATGGGAGCAGGACGGCTGGATTTGTTTGGCTGCCTGTCGCAGCTAGCTTGAAATATCTCGTTCTGCTGTTCGTTGCGACGTCGTTCGCACAATCTGTTGTTCCACCGCGCCCGCTGGAGTCCCGCAATCTTACCTACCTGACTGCAAGCGGTCGCGATCTGCAACTGGATGTGTATCAGAACACGGCGGCAACTCCGGCTCCTGTGCTGGTCTATTTCCACGGCGGGGCCTGGTGGAAAGGTGAGCGCCCGAAGTCCTACGCATCGTTCCGGGCGTACCTCGCGATGGGATTCTCCGTTGTCACAGTCGACTACCGGCTCAGCGATGTCGCACTCGCGCCTGCTGCCGTGCAGGATGCGCGCTGCGCAATGGCGTGGGTGAAAGCGAACGCTGCGAAATACAATTTTGATCCGGGACGCATCGTCACATTTGGAACTTCAGCCGGCGGACATCTGGCTTTAATGGCCGGTATGCTGCCTAAGTCTGCGAACATCGATCTGCCGCAGTGTAGTGACGTGCCCAAGGCCGCCGCAATTCTCGACTTCTACGGGCCGACGGAGTTGAGGCAGTTTTTTAGCGCTGGCGGCGCCGGCAACTCAGTCGTTCGCTGGATTGGCACTGGCTCTTCCGCTACCGCAATGGCCAAGCTGATGTCGCCGATGGCAAATGTGAGCCCCGGTCTGCCGCCTGTGTTTCTGGCGCACGGCGACGCTGATCCGACGGTGCCGAATCAGCATTCAGTGAGCCTGCAGAAAGCGTTGACCGCAGCCGGAATCCCAAACCGGATGTACAGCGTCCCCGGTGGTGTGCACGGAAATTTCGGCACGGCGCAAAATGCCGCGATCGCTGCCGCAATTCAGGAATTCCTGATTCAGCAGAAAGTACTGCGTCCCGCTCAGTAGCTCTCGCGCGTCGCGGGTTCTGCGAGGGTGACTGCCTGTTCGGCTCCGAATGCGTAGGCGGTATGTTCGCTGAAAAGCCAGCGATGGAAATCTGGCAATGTTTTGATACCAGTCGTCATCTGCTGCAGTTTTTCCAGGCCGTCCTGCTCTTTGCGGCGCCGTGCGGCGATCACTTCCCCATCGATTCCCGCATCTGTGACTTCCTCAAAGTGAAGGTCATAGGGACCGCCCGCGCCCGCTAGCGCATACACCCAGCGGAAGGCTTCTTGCGTCCGGGCCATGTGGAACTCCGACGTGATCACCAGCATTCTTCGCCAGCCTTGCGGCAACGCGTGAATCACGAGCGAAAAGTACGCGTTTCCGACTGTGTCGAGCGAACATGTTTCGGTTAGGATTTTGTCAACCGGTGCGCCGCGATCAGCGAGATATTTAGCGGCCGTGTGCGACTCGAGCACCGGTCTGCCGTATTCGTCCAGCACTGCCGGCCGGTGCGGAGTACCTACGCTCAGCGTCAGCAGATATTCGCCACGATGGCGCTCCAGAGCACGATCCAGGCGACGCTTCGTCCAGACCGGTAGCTCGCCACCGTCACGCACGCCGCCTCCGGGAATCAGAATTGCGTCGAACTCGCTCAAAAGTGTCCTCTCTCACACTGATACAATCCACGCATGCTGCGTCGCACTTTTATTGCTTCCTCCAGCGCGGGCACTGCCGCCCCGCTTGCCACGCTCACCGCGCAAACGGGGAGCAGCGGTCCGAAACTGAAAATCACCGCTTTGGAAATCTGGCGGGTCGAGGGCCGGCGTGAGGCGTTGACCGGCGTGAATAACCAGTATCAGGCAAACCCGATCCACATTTATGAGGAGCTTCGTCCGAAGCCCTACAAGGATTCGGCGGAACCGGTCAAGCGCACTGTGAACGCGAGCGCATTGTATCTCAAGATCAAGACCGATCAGGGTCTCGAAGGGCTATACGGACCAGTCGACAAAGAAGCCGCCATCGTAGTCGACCAGCAGTTGCGTAACTTCCTGATGGGCAAGGATCCGCTCGCCGGTGAGACGCTCTGGGATCAGATGCATCGTATGAACCGCCATTCGCGACACGGCCATTTTATGATGGCCATCAGCGCGGTCGATAACGCGCTCTGGGATTTGCGGGGCCGCTTCTTCAACACGCCTGTCTATCGTCTGCTGGGCGGTCCGACGCGCAGCGCTGTCGAAGCGTACGGTAGCTGTCTGGGATTCTCGCTGGAGCCTGAGGTCATGCGCAAGCGCGCGGCTCAGTTGAAGACAGAAGGCTTTCGGAATCAGAAGTGGTTTCTTGCGTACGGACCCGGCAGCGGAACGGAAGGCATGCAGAAGAATGTCTCTATGCTCGAACACCTGCGCCAGGCTGTCGGCGAGGATGTCGAGATCATGTGCGACGCATTCATGGGCTGGGATCTCAACTACGCGATCGCCTGGGCCAAGCAGGTAGAGAAGTACCGCCCCCGTTGGATTGAAGAGGCATTCCAACCAGATAAGATCGACAGCTTTGCGCAATTGCGCCGAGCCACGCATATCCCCATAGCTTCCGGCGAACACATCTACGGACGTTGGGAAACACACGAGTACCTGAAAGCCGGTGCGCTCAACGTCGTGCAGACTGATCCAGAGTGGTGCGGCGGTGTGAGCGAGCTGGTGAAGATTTGCGCACTGGGTTCTGTCTATGACGCGCAGGTAATTCCGCACGGTCACAACATCCACGCAGCTTTGCACGTCGTGGCCAGCCAGTCGCCGATGACATGTCCGCTAGTCGAGTTCCTGATCAACAAAATGGGATCCTATTACCATTTCGACAAGTACCCGATCGCGCCGGTACAGGGCAAGATCACGCTTTCGGACCGGCCCGGCTTTGGAATGGAACTCGATCCAGCCAAAATTGAGAAGCAAACTCTGACGAAGTGGAGTTAACGGGGCTTCGAGTCGCTAGCAAAACGCTTGCAAGCATCCTAGCCATTTGCTAGGATCGAGTTTGAACGTTATCAGCAAGCGCGGCCTTCTTATCAAAGCTGCCAAATATACCGATGCCAGATCCGCGCTGCAGGTCTGGTTCGATACGGCCGTCGACGCTGAATGGAGAAGCCTTGAGGATGTTCGCAAATCATTTCCCGCAACGGACATGGTGGGCGATCTTGCTATTTTCAATATACGGGGAAACAAGTACCGACTCATTGCTCGAATGGTATTTCTGTACAAGCGCATCTACGTAAAAGAGTTCCTTACCCACACTGACTACGACAAAGGGGGTTGGAAGAAATGGCTCTAGCAGTAATCAACGAAGCAGCCTATGGCAAGCTCCTTGCGCGAGCGTTGCCGCGGGTGATCAGGACCGACGCGGAGAACGACCGTATGATCGCGGAACTGGAAAAGCTCGATACGCGCGGCCGCGCGCTCACTCCGGAGGAAGAGAACCTCGCTGAACTCATGACGCTACTGGTGCGCCAGTTTGAGGAATCGAAATACCCGCTCGGCCACGCCGAGCCGCTCGAGGCGTTGCGCATTCTCATGGAAGACCGCGGTCTCCGTCAGCGCGATCTCATTTCCGTTTTCGGATCGAGTAGCGTCGTTTCCGACGTGCTCAACGGGAAGCGTTCTATCAGTAAGGCGCATGCACGCAAGCTCGCTGAGTTCTTTCACGTTCCGGCGAGTCTGTTTATCTAGCGCTTGCCGATTGTCCGGTCGATTGCGGCCTGGGCCAGCGGCGCCATGACTCGGTAACCGGCACTGTTGGGGTGCAGGCCATCATCGGCGAAGTCGGCGCGCAGGAAGCCACGCACGTCTGAGAGTTGGCTTGCGTAGTCCAGAAACGTGTACCCGCGTGCCTGGCAGAATCGCCGCAGCCACATATTCAGCGAGTTGATCAGGTCTGGAGGACGGGCGGAACTGCGCTCGTACGTGGGATCCTTGTCACGGTGATAGTCGCTGATTGGCAGAATCGATGCAAAGATTACTTTGATCTTGTGAGCGTCAGCGATGTCGGCGATCATCGTGTAATTGTTCTGGATTGTCGCTATGTTCACGCCGCGCGCCAGGTCGTTCGTGCCTGCCAAAATCAATACTGCCGCGGGTTTCAGATCCACTACGTCGGCTTTCATGCGGCCCAGCATTTCGCCCGTAATCTGGCCGCTAATGCCCCGATTGACAAAATCCTTGTCGCCAAAGTATTCATTTAAGCGCCAGAAATCCGTAATGGAATCTCCGAAAAATACGATACGAGGTTTGCCTGCCACCGGCGGCGCCAATTGCGAATTCGCTTCGGCATAGCGCTTCAGGTTGTCGCGGTCTGACCCGCGCACCTGCGTCTCGCGAGACTCCAGCAAGCGGCGGAAGTAAATCTCGAGGACATCCATATTTGTGCGGAGTTCGTCGAGTTGCTTGCGTGATGCCTCAGGGGCGGGCACCGGCTTGGCCATGCTGTCCCACATCGCGAGATAGAGGCGTAGCTTGCCTGTCAGTTCGTAAATCAGGCCTGTGTGCGCCTGGCCAGAAATCATCTCCAGGCTCTTCAAGGTCTGTCGTGCGTTTTCCAATAAGGGCGCGCTCGCGCGCGGCAATCCGGGCACCGCGATTGCAGTCGATTCCGCGAGTTCGACGGAACGCTTGTAAAGCCGCATCGCATCCGCCCCGCGCGTGGCGGGCGCTTGCTGTTGTGCCCATGCCAGCGATGCGAATACGATCACGCAAGTAAGAACCAGAGCGCGTCTCATTTGGGTTCGTCCTTGGCTAGCTGAACGGTGATCGTTCCCACGGCGAGGCCGAGCCTCACTCTAATCTGGACGGGCAGGCGGCGCTCATCATCGCTGATCCATATGAACATCCGGGCTTTGCGCGCGAATAGTTGGTTGTTAAAAATGAACGCCTCATACCGGATTGCCTGGAATGTCCCCGCAGGCGTCTTGACCTTCTCGCGTTCCTGCGCTTCCACTTTGACTTTGACGAACTTTTTCCCGTCGCTCATTGGCAGGTCGATGAAATGTCCGAGCGGGATCTGCTGATGGCGCAGTCTGAAGAGACCTCCCATGATGTCGTAGGCGCAGGCGGGAACGTCAATCTCCTTCTGCAGCACAACCGAGTTCTTAACCAGATCCTGTTCCAGGTAGCTTGCTTTGTTCCGGCTTGAGTCGAACGCGATGCGCGTTTCGCGCCGGCGGCTGCCCTCGTTCGATTTCGCAAAAACTTCGGTTGCGCAGAAGTCGCCTGTGGTGGAAACCCGATAAAGGTTATCCACCTTGTAGAGGCGCGAGACCAGCCCCACCGAATTCAGCTTTACCTCGAGCTGGCTGCCGGGCGCACCCTGCACTGTCGTCGCAGCACTGGAGACGACGGCCTTGCCCGCTTCGATAAGTTTCCATTCCACAGAGTAGTTAAGCGTCTCAGACGCAGGGAGCGTGGCCGGCGTGGCGGCAACGCAGACGAGGCAGAGCAGCGTCAGACGCATTGCTACCAGTTTAAAAAGTGAATATGGCATGAACCCACGAGTTTGGCAGATCGGCTCGGATTGTAGCAAGCCGCGTCCTCCCTTCAAAAGTCAATCGATTCAAGAATCTCCGAGGGCTTCCGGTCGAACGCCTTTGAAATCGCCAGAAGGCTTTCGATACTTGGCAAATTAGCGCCGCGTTCGATTGAGCTGATCAGAGAGACACTTAGCCGCGTAGTGGCGGCCAAATCCTTCAAAGACCAGTCGCGTTCCACACGCAACAATTTGATGCGATGCCCCAGTTTCTCGCGTAAGACATCCTGCGAAGACCGCCCAAATCCGTAGGTCTTGACCGCATTGCTTAAGGTCTGGCGTAACTGCGCGAGCGAAAACGGCTTCGCCAGGTAATCAAACACCTTCATTTTGAAGGTGGCCCGCATATCCTCGAGCGAGGGATATCCCGTGACGATAATCACGCACATGTTCGGATACTTGGCGAGCAACTGTTCCATGACTTTGTCGCCACGGAACTCGCCCATCTTCATATCGAGCAGGACGATGTTGGGCTGTTTGTTCGCGGCACTTTCGAACAGGTCGTCGGGATGCGCGAACGCACGCACGCTGTACAAGCCCTCATCCCGCAAGAAGTCTTCAATGTAATTGCGGAAATCAAGATCGTCGTCCAGCACGGCGACTTCAATCAGAGCTTCATGACCTGTGGTCTCTGTCATCGTACCTTCCGTGGTTGTATCGTAACACCGCTATGCCGCGGGCAGGCGAACTTCCAGTCGCGCACCACCGCCTGGACGATTAGACGCCTGAATCGTCCCGCCGTGTTGGCTGACGATTCCTTCCGCAACCGTAAGCCCCAGTCCCGTCCCGCGCGAATCGAGGCGCGTTGTCACGAACGCCTCGAAAATGTTGGGCAGCACGTCGGCTGGTATGCCAGGCCCATCGTCTTCAACGCTAATCGAAACGAGCGATCTGCCATCCTGCGTCACACAATGCGACTCCACAGTGATGTTTCCGCCCGGCTGCAGCGCACACATTGAATTGCGCAGCAGGTTCACAAATACCTGTACCAGGCGATCCGCATTGCCGCTGACGCGCACGTCTTCCGGTACACGATTGTGGAAGTGAACTTCACCAGCTTTTTCGTCGATGGCAACCAGCCCCCAGGATTCCTCGATTACAGCGCGCACGTCCACCGGGCCCAATTCCTCTTTCCGCACGCGAGCGAAATCGATCAGGCCTTCGCTGATGCGACGCAATCGCTGGGTCACGCGCAGCATTCGTGCGAGGCGATCCTGTGCCTGCAGCTGCGGAACGGTCTCCTGCAGTTTTTCAATGGAGCCGTGCAGGACAGAAAGTGGCGTGTTCAACTCATGCGCCACGCTGGCGCTGAGCATCCCGAGGCTGGCCAGTCGATCCTGCCGTTCCAGCAGGTCGTTCTTTCGCAGCAGTTCCTCTTCGTGACGGCGCAATTCGTGCACAGTCGCGTTGCGCGAACGCATAATCTGACCGATCTCGTCGCCGGAAATGTTGCTCTCAGCAATGTACTCGTTGTCATGATCCCCGGCCTGCGTGGCCTGGTCGGCCTCCAGCATCCGTGTCAACGGCCGGTAGATGTAGCGCGGCAGGATGAACAACTCCATTGCGAGCACGGCCAGCACGTATACCAAAGACAACGCGAGCGCCAGATTGATTTTGGCATGGCGTGCCAGATCATCGTAGAACTGACTGGGAAGACGGAGTTTACGGTACAGGCCGGTGCGGGGGTTCTTCCGGTAGAGGCTGTCCACTGAATTCGGATCCTGCCAAATAGACCCCGGGTGCTCATCCAGCCACTCCTTGACGACTGGTGAAAGATTCAACTCTGCGGCCTCGCCTTCCCGGTATTCGTAAACCTCCAGGCCAGGCAATCGCGGCAGCGGCCGATCATCCCCGAACATCTGCGTTGCCAGAAGACTCTCCCGTTGACGCGCGTTGGCGATTTTGTTCACAAACAGCGGCACCAGGGAAAAGTAGACGGAAGCTGCAAGAACCAGGAAGAACAGGTTGTGCAACACCATCAGTTTCAGGCGGACTTTGAGGTCCCTGAAACGAATCCGAAGAATGGTTGCACCCTTTCTTTTCAGAGCTTCATCCATAGAATTGCTGTGAAACTAGAATTTTTACGCCATTTGCGCAATTTGTGCGGCCATGGTAGAACATATCTAAGAAAGCGAACGCCCCAGAGGGCTCCATTCGCTTCGCTGGGACTGGGATGAGCGCAATATTTCCGAAGTCTACCGACGTAGTTCTGCGTGCCATCGCTTTAGGTATTGTAGTCATAGCGGGCGCCGGAATCGGACTCTACGCATATTTTTCCCATCCAAAGGTGCTGGATACCGGCTATACGCCGGTGCAACCAGTGGCATACAGCCACAAACTGCATGCCGGCAACCTGGGGATGGATTGCCGTTACTGCCACTCTACGGTAGAGCGGTCCTCTTACGCGGCGATACCTGCAACCGAAACGTGCATGAACTGTCACGTTCGGGTGAAGAACCAAAGCCCGTTGCTCACCAAAGTTCGTGAGAGCTACGCGAGCGGCGAACCACTACCCTGGATCAAGGTCCACAAGCTTCCGGATTTCGTCTATTTCAATCACAGCGCTCACGTCACCTCCGGCGTCAGCTGCGTATCCTGTCACGGCCGCGTCGATCAGATGGTGGAAGTGAAACAGGTGCAGCCGCTGAGCATGGCGTGGTGCCTGGAGTGCCATCGCAATCCTGCGCCGAATATACGTCCCGCCGAACTTGTGACCAAGCTCGACTGGCAGCCGGATCGCGACCCGGCGGAAATTGGACGCGAAATCGTACAGGCCAAGCACATCGCTCCGCCAGTCAACTGCTCGGGGTGTCACCGATGAATCAAACTGGGAAAAATTACTGGCGCAGTATCGATCAACTCTCTGACACTCCGCAATTCCGCGAGTGGCTGCATCGCGAGTTTCCGGAAAACGCTTCGGAGATGCTCGATTCGCACTTCACGCCGCACGCTGCTGAAGTTAATGGGGGCGTCATTTGGGCTTGCAGGACTCGTTTCCTGCCGCCGTCCTGTGGAAAAGATCCTCCCGGTCTCCAAGGGTGTCGAGGATTACATTCCCGGAAATCCGCTGTACTACAACACTGCGATGACGCTGGGCGGCGTTTCCACGGGCTTGCTGGTCGAAGCGCACGAGGGCCGTCCCACCAAGGTGGAAGGCAATCCGAACCATCCGTCGAGCCTGGGTGCAGCCAGCGCCTTTGCTCAGGCCTCTATTCTGAATCTGTATGATCCCGACCGTGCCAAGCAAGTGTTTCAGGGTAAGCAGAAGTCCAGTTGGCAGGACTTCGCCGCATTCGCCAAAACTCAGTTCAGCGGCGACGGTGAGGGCCTACGCTTTCTTTAGCGAGCAAACAGCTTCGCCTTCACTTGAAGCGGTAAAAGCGCACGCACTAAAGCGCTTCCCGAAAGCCAAGTGGGTTGAGTATGAGCCCATTTCCGCCGAAGAAGCCATGGCCGGTGCGCAACTGGCGTTCGGTCAGGCTGTTCGCACGCATTACAATTTCGAAAAAGCCGACGTGGTTCTCGCACTGGATAGCGACTTCCTCGGCATGGAATCCCCCAACATCGCGTTCACACGAGCCTTCACTCGCCGCCGCAAAATCAGCGAGCCCAAGGACGAGATGAACCGGCTGTATGTGGTGGAAAGTCAGTACTCGATAACCGGTGCAGTGGCTGATCATCGCCTACGTATGCGGGTATCGGATCTAAGGCAATTTGCTTCAGATTTAGCGGCTGAATTGAAGGTCAGCGGTGATACTCTGAGGGTGCTGCCTGGCTCGAGTGATGTCCGGCAGAAATGGCTGGCCGCGGTGGCTCGTGATCTAGCCCGGCATAGAGGCCGTTCTTTGGTCATAGCGGGACCGCGCCAGCCAGCGATCGTTCACGCCTGGGCTCACCTGATCAATCAGTTTCTCGGCAACGCCGGAGAGACCGTCACCTACACCGCCGCCACCTGGCAGCCGCAACTTCCCGCCATCAAGGAACTCGCCTCGGAGATGTCCGCCGGCAAGGTTTCGACGCTCGTCGTGCTCGGCGGAAATCCGGCCTACAATGCTCCGGCCGATCTGCAGTTTGAAGCCAACCTGAAGAAGGTGAAGACGGTCATCCGGCTCGGCCATGATGAGGATGAAACCAGCGCACTCGCCGCCTGGCAGCTTCCCGAAGCACATTACATGGAAGCGTGGGGTGATGCGCGCGCCATCGATGGCACTTGCACCGTGCAGCAACCGCTGATTCAGCCGATGTTTGAAGGCAAGACGGCTGCCGAACTGGTCGCTCTGATCTCCGAATATCCGCAGACAGCGCGCTTACGACATCGTGCGCAATTACTGGGCCTCGCAGTGGTCCGGTGACAAGGATAAAGCCTGGCGCAAGGTGTTGCATGACGGCGTAGTTCCTGGCACAAAGTCTGCCGAAATCAAGCCGGTGGTGGATGCCAAGCGCATCGCCGCCGCATCCCGGCCCCGGCTGCAAACGGTCTGGAAGTTGCATTCTACGCGGACCCGAGCGTCTATGATGGACGCTTCGCCAACAACGGCTGGCTGCAGGAAGCGCCGGATCCGATGACGAAGCTCACTTGGGACAATGCTGCGTTGATCAGTCCGGCAACAGCGCGATCACTGCAGTTGAAAGACGGCGACATCGTCACGCTGGAAGCCGCCGGGCGCAAAGCCACAGTAGCTGTCCTGGTGCAGCCGGGCCACGCCGATCAGTCGATTTCAGTCACGCTTGGCTACGGTCGCAGGAAGTCCGGACGGGTCGGGCAGGGAGTTGGCCACGACGTCTATCCGCTGCGCGCCTCCGATGGATTCAACGTCTGTCACCGGCGTGAGTCTGAAGAAGACTGGCGCGGAGTACAAGTTCTCGCTTACGCAGGAACACCACAGCATGGAAGGCCGCCCGATCGTGCGCGAGGCGACGCTGGAGGAGTACCGCAAGGAGCCCGAGTTCGCCGAAAAGCAAGGCGCGGCGCACGAACTCTTCTCGCTGTACAAAGAGCAGGATTATTCCCAGGGCAACCAGTGGGGCATGGCGATCGATCTCAACGCCTGCATCGGCTGCAACGCCTGCCTGATGGCCTGCCAGGCTGAGAACAACATTCCGGTCGTCGGCAAGGAGCAGGTGGCGCAACGGCCGCGAGATGCACTGGATCCGCCTCGACCGCTACTTCGAAGGCGCTGAGGAAGATCCCAAGGTTGTCTATCAGCCGATGGCCTGCCAGCAGTGCGAAAACGCTCCCTGCGAATCCGTCTGCCCGGTGGCCGCGACGGTCCACAGCCCGGAGGGCTTGAACGACATGGCGTACAACCGCTGCGTCGGCACCCGCTACTGCGCCAACAACTGTCCGTACAAGGTGCGCCGCTTCAACTTCCTCGAATGGAACAAGGATATGGACGCCAGTCGCAGAAGATGGTCTTCAATCCCGATGTCAGCGTGCGTATGCGCGGCGTCATGGAAAAGTGCACCTACTGCGTGCAGCGCATTCAGGAAACCAAGATCAAGGCCAAGGCCGACGGTCGCCGCGCGATTCGCGACGGCGAGATTCTCACCGCCTGTCAGCAGACCTGCCCGGCCGAAGCGATCACGTTCGGCAATATCAACGATCCGAACAGCAAGCGTTGCGAAGCTGAAGCAGCAGGATCGCAACTACGCCGTGCTGGCTGAACTCAACGTCAAGCCGCGCACCACCTACCTGGCGAAGGTCAGGAATCCCAATCCGGAGCTTGCGTAACGATGGCCGACCTGGCGATTCAACCAATCGACATCCAACACGAACTCAACCCGCCACTGGTGCATGGGAGCCTCAGCTATGCGCGACATCACCGAAAAGGTGAGCGGGATCACTGAGCACAAGACACCGCGCGCGTGGTACATCGCGATCGCGGTCACCGGCTCCATCACTGGTGTGCTGGGCCTGATGCTGGCCTATCTGGCATTCACCGGCATCGGCGTCTGGGGTAACAACTCAGCCGGTCGGCTGGGCCTGGGACATCACGAATTTCGTCTTCTGGATCGGTATCGGCCACGCCGGTACGCTGATCTCGGCGATTCTGTTTCTGTTCCGGCAGAAGTGGCGAACCTCCATCAACCGCTCCGCCGAGGCGATGACGCTTTCGCCGTGGCTTGCGCGGGCATCTATCCGCTGCTTCCACGTCGGCCGTCCGTGGCGCGCCTACTGGCTCTTCCCGATTCCGAACACCGACTTGAACATGTGGCAGAATTTCCGCAGCCCGCTGCTGTGGGACGTGTTCGCGGTCAGCACCTACGCCACGGTGTCGGCGCTGTTCTGGTATGTCGGCCTGGTTCCCGATCTCGCCACGCTGCGCGATCGCGCCACCAACAAGTACCGCCGCATGATCTTCGGAATCCTCAGCCTGGGCTGGCGCGGATCGGCGAAGCACTGGAAGCATTACGAGATGGCCTACCTGATACTGGCCGGCCTCTCGACGCCGCTGGTCTCTCGGTGCACACGATCGTTAGCTTCGACTTCGCGGTGTCGGTGATTCCCGGCTGGCACACCACGATCTTCCCGCCGTACTTCGTCGCGGGCGCCATCTTCTCCGGCTTTGCGATGGTGATGACGCTGATGGTGATCGCCCGCAGGTGCTGCAACCTGGAAGACCTGATCACGATGAAGCACCTCGAAAACATGTGCAAGGTGATTCTGGCGACCGGCATGCATCGTCGGCTACGCCTACAGCGACGGAGTTCTTCACGGCTGGTACAGCGGCAATCCGTACGAGCGCTTCACCTTCCTGAATCGCGCGACTCGGCCCGTATGCTGGGCGTACTGGACGATGATCACCTGCAACGTATTTGCGCCGCAGTTGTTCTGGTTCAAGAAGATCCGCACGAGCGTCGTGGCCATGTTCTGCATCTCGATCTTCGTCAACATCGGCATGTGGTTTGAGCGCTTCGTGATTATCGTGACGTCGCTGCACCGCGACTTCCTGCCTTCCAGTTGGGGCATATTTCCGGCCCACGTTTGTGGACATTCTGACCTTCATCGGCAGCATCGGACTGTTCCTCACGCTGTTCCTGCTCTTCGTGCGCTTCCTGCCGATGATCGCGATGTCGGAAGTGAAGGGCGTGATGCATTCTCAGAAGGCGAAGCATTGAGGGGAATGGAAATGAGCCAAACGCCAGCCAACAAACCACACGCTATCGTCGCCGATTTCAGTACGCCCGAGGCCTTATTGGCGGCTATCAAGGGAGTGCGTGAGATGGGTTATTCGAAGCTGGATGCCTGTACGCCGTTTCCGATCCATGGAATCGATGATGCACTAGGCGAAAAGCCTTCCCGTCTCGGATTTCTTGTCGTGGTCGGCGGTCTCTTCGGATTTTGCGCCGCCCTGTTCTTGCAGTGGTGGACGGGCGCGGTGGATTACCCGCTCGTGATCGGCGGCAAGCCGCTGTTCGCAGTCGAATTCTCGATTCCGATCGTTTTTGAATTGACCGTGCTCTTTTCCGCATTCACAGCGGTGATCGGGATGTTCGCATTAAACGGATTGCCGAAGTTTTACCATCCTCTGTTCAACTACTCGCGAATGGCAGGAGCCAGCAACGATCGCTTCCTGCTGGTCATCGATTCCAGCGACCCGCAGTTTGAAAGCGAACGAACGGCCAGCTTGCTAAGCGCCCTGGGCAGTGAGCACACGGAGGTCGTCGGAGAGTAATGAGAAAAGGATCATCCGTGTTTATCCGTGTCCTTCCGATTCTGCTGGTATCGCTGATGCTTGCGAGTTGCGGTTCCACTTCCCGCAATCCTCCGATTGAAGTGTTTGCCGATATGGACCGCCAGGGCAAGTACAAGCCGCAAACGTCGAAGGACCAGCGGCCCGTGCCGGGCACCGTCGCCGTCGGACATCTGAACGAAGACACCAATTACCAGACCGGGCAGGAAGCCGGGATGTACATCGCGAAGAACCCGCTTCCCATTACCAAGGAAACACTACATCGCGGACAGGAGCGCTTCAATATCTACTGCGCACCTTGCCACGACAAGGCAGGTAGCGGTCACGGGATTGTCCCGACGCGCGCCAACTCCTGGCTACCAACGAATCTGCTGGAACCGCGCGTTCGCAACATGGTCAACGGCGAAATCTACACAATCATTACGCAGGGCCGCCGTTCGATGGCATCGTATCGTTTTCAGATTGCGGAGAAGGATCGCTGGGCCATTGTAGCCTACGTACGCGCACTGCATCGTGCGACTGACGCCAGGGTCGAGGATGTGCCGACCGAACTGCGAGGGGAACTGAGATGAGTCACGCGGAAAACTATTACTTGGACGAGCGTAACTGGACTCGCGGCCGAAACGTGATCGTGTTCATTGGTCTGGCTGCGATCGTTGGCTCCATCGTGGGCTATCTCTCTGAACCGAAGCAGTTCGTTGCATCCTATCTCGTCAACTTCGTGTATTTCACGAGCATCACGCTGGGTGCCATGTTCTTCGTCATGGTGCAGCACCTGACCGGTTCTGCATGGAGCGTCACAGTTCGCCGCCAGATGGAAAACCTGATGGTGACGACGCCTGTAGCCGCACTGCTCTTTCTGCCGATCGCGTTCAACATCCCGTCAATCTACGAGTGGGCGCACAAGGAATTCTACAGCGCCGATCCGGTGATGACGTTCAAGATGGAATTTTTCAACCCGAAGTTGTATCTCTTGCGCATGGCAGTGTACTTCACGATCTGGACAGTACTCGCGTTCAATCTCTACCGGCACTCGGTAGCGCAGGATTCAGGCGGATCGCTCGAACGCATTCGAAAATCTTCGTTCTGGAGCGCGCCTGGACTGCTGTTGCTCATGGTCACCGTGACCAGCGCTTCGGTTGACTGGCTGATGTCGCTTGAACCGCACTGGTATTCAACAATCTTTGGCATCTATGTCTATGCCGGTGGCGCACTCGCATTCATGGCTGTCCTCACACTGATCTGCCTGATGCTGCGGCGCGCCGGGTTGCTGATCAACACGATCAATCTGGAGCACTATCACGATCTCGGTAAGTGGCTCTTCGCACTCACGGTGTTCTGGGCCTACATTGCGTTTTCCCAGTACATGCTGATCTGGTACGCGAATATCCCGGAAGAAACCATCTGGTTCAAACATCGTCTGGAAGGAAACTGGAGCTGGGTGAGCGCGCTTTTGTTGGTGGGCCATTTTATTGTGCCTTTCCTGGTGTTGCTCCCAAGAGCCGCCAAGCGCAATGTGAACGTTCTGACCGGCATTTCAATCTGGATTCTGCTGATGCACTACGTGGATCTGCACTGGATCGTGATGCCTACGATGCACGTCCATTCGTTCCACCTGCACTGGCTGGATCTGGTCACGTTCCTGGCTGTCGGCGCAGTGTTCGCCTTTGTGTTCTGGACCAGGCTGCGCAAGCACGCACTGGTGCCGATGGGCGACCTGCGATTCGAACAATCGTTGCACTTCAAGAATGTCTAGCGGAGGAAAAACAGCGATGTCTCAAACTACTAATCCGAACGCTGTGATGCCGCCGCCGCCCGGCACGGCTGGTTACGATAAGGGCGACCCGAAGAGCTGGCTCATCGCGCTGCTCGGTGGCGCCATGGTTGTCACCATTGTCGTGGTGATCCTCGCCGTTCAGGCGTATTTCGACCATGTCAGCGAGCAGCAGGTCTATCAGAAGCAACTCGTTCCGGTTTCCGACGACCTGCGCAATGTTCACGCGCGAGAAGATGCGGACCTGCATTCGTACAAGTACATCGACCGCAATGCCGGAGTTGTACGGATTCCGATCGAGCGCGGCATGGAATTGCTGGCCACCGAGGCGGCCCAGGGCAAGTTGAAGTATCCGTCCCAGCCGACCCCTGTGGTGGTTGTGCTGCCTGGCGCCCCGCCGGCAGCCGCTCCACAAAAAGGAGAAGGAAATGTTCCCGCTGCGGCGGCTCCTGCTCGCTAGCCTCACTCTGGTTGCCGCCTCGCTTTCGGCGTTTGCCGAGAAGAGCGATGTCCTGCCTGCCGAAATGGAGGGCGTGGGCATCACGGAGCGGGTTGGTCAGCCCGTGGATTTGAACCTCACCTTTATTGGCGAGAATGGCTATCCCGTAGCGCTGAAGGAGTTCTTTCACAAGGATCGGCCGGTAATTCTGAACCTGGTTTATTACAACTGCCCGATGCTCTGCAATCTTGTGATGAACGCCCAGGTCAAGGCGCTGCGAGAGATTCCCTGGAAGCCGGGACAGGAATTCGATATCGTCACGATCAGCATCGACCCGACGGAAACGTTTAATCTCGCGCAAGCGAAAAAGCAGGCGTATCTGGCCGCGTATGAGCGTCCGGCGCCCGGCTGGCATTTTCTTACCGATCAAAATGGCAACGTCCAGAAACTTGCGAATCAGATTGGTTTCCGCTATCGCTACGACGCGCGGCAACAGCAGTACGTGCACAACGCGGCAATTATGGTTCTTACACCGGATGGGCGCGTCTCGCGCTATCTTTACGGCATCCAATTTAAGGTAAGAGATCTTAGGCTCGCGCTGGTCGAAGCTTCCGAAGGAAAATTCAAGCTGACAGTGGATCAGTTGCTGTTGTTCTGTTTCCACTATGATCCGCAGGCCCGCTCTTACGTGCCTTTTGCCGCTAACGTAATGCGCGGTGGTGGCATTCTTATCATGCTCAGTCTCGGAATTGTGTTGGGTCGCTTCTGGCGCAATGAGCGTCGAAAACCCATCGAAAGGACTTGTTAGGAGCGAAATGAACTGGCTTCGCACACTGATTCTGCCCATTGAAGGCAGCGAATACGCGAGAGGATACGACAACCTGTATCTGTTCATCGTTTTCCTCAACGTGTTCTTCTTCCTGTTGATCGCCATTCTGGCCGGCTACTTTTCGTGGCGCTACCGCCGTTCGAAAATGACCGGTCCGACGCCGCACTTCACGCACAATACCAAGCTGGAAATCGTTTGGAGCGTGATTCCGTTTCTCATTATGGTTGGGTTGTTCGGCATGGGACTCAACGCCTATATCGCCAACAGCATCAGCCCGCAGGATCCACTGGAAATCACGGTGAGCGCGAAGAAATGGCTGTGGTCCTTCGAGTACACGAACGGTACGCGCACCATCAACGAAATCCACGTACCCGTGGGGCGTCCCGTGAAACTGGTGATGTCCTCTGAGGACGTGATTCACAGTTTCTTCATCCCGACCATGCGCATCAAGCAGGATGTAATTCCGGGCCGCTACACGGACCTGTGGTTTACGCCCACCCAGACCGGCATGCATCAGGTCTTCTGCGCTGAATATTGCGGAAAATCCCACTCCGATATGCTCGCGCGAGTGTGGGTAGATACCGACGCCCAATATCAAAAATGGCTCGAAGAAGGCGACGAACAGACCCGCACCATGCCGCTCAAGGATCTGGGCAAAGTGATCTGGGAGAACCGTGGCTGCAACACCTGCCACTCGATCGACGGCACGCGCGGGCAGGGTCCCAGCTTCCAGGGGGTCTACGGACACCAAGTGAAACTGGCCGACGGAAAGACTGTGCTGGGGGATGAAAACTACATCCGAGAATCCATTCTGCAGCCGCAGGCCAAAATCGTTGCCGGTTACGAGCCGATCATGCCGACCTTCCAGGGCCTCTTGCGCGAACGCGAGGTGCTGGCGGTGATCGAATTTGTCAAGTCGCTGAAGTAAGGGTAAGAGGGTTTCTATGGCTGATGTCTTAACAGTACCAAGTCAATCCGGCGGCACTGCCCATGAGGGCAGTTATCTGGACTCACCGAAGGGCTGGAAATCGTGGGTTTTCACGGTTGACCACAAACGGATCGGGATCATGTATCTATGGTCGATCCTGTTTTCCTTCTTCCTCGGCGGCGTCTTCGCGATGCTGGTCCGCATGGAGTTGCTCACGCCGAAGCAGACTATTATGAGCGCGGATATGTATAATCGCGCATTTACGTTGCACGGCGCGATTATGACGTTCCTCTTCGTCATCCCGTCGATTCCGGCAGCCTTGGGCAACTTCGTTTTGCCGCTGCTGATCGGGGCAAAAGACGTCGCGTTCCCCAGGCTCAATCTGGCCAGCTATTACATCTATGTCATCGGCGCAATCTTTGCCGTTACGGCGATGGTAACGGGCGGCGTGGATACCGGGTGGACTTTCTATACACCTTACAGCACGACTACCGGCGGCGCGGTTACGACCATGACGCTCGCCGCATTTATCCTTGGCTTTTCGTCGATTTTCACGGGCATCAACTTCATTGCCACAATCCACAAACTGCGCGCGCCAGGTATGACCTGGTTCAAAATGCCGCTGTTCTGCTGGGGCGTTTACGCCACCGCGATCATTCAGGTGCTGGCGACTCCGGTGCTCGGCATCACGCTCGTGCTGCTGATGATGGAGCGCGTGTTCAGCGTCGGCATTTTCGATGCGCGGCTGGGCGGCGATCCTGTGCTCTTCCAGCACTTCTTCTGGTTCTATTCGCACCCCGCCGTGTACATCATGATTCTGCCTGGTATGGCGATCATCAGCGAAATCATTCCCGTGTTTTCGCGCAAGACGATCTTCGGCTACAAAGCGATCGCGTTTTCGAGTGTCGCGATTGCGTTTATCAGCTTCCTGGTGTGGGGCCATCACATGTTCGTCAGCGGACAGTCTCAACTGGCGGGCGCGATATTCTCGTTCCTCACATTCCTGGTCGCGGTCCCCTCGGCAATCAAAGTCTTCAACTGGCTGGCTACGATGTACCGCGGTTCCATTGATCTAAAAGCGCCGATGCTCTACGCGATCATGTTCCTGATGCTGTTCGGCATCGGCGGGCTGACAGGTCTGTTTCTGGGCACGCTCTCGACAGACGTCCACCTGCACGACACGTACTTCATCGTGGCCCACTTCCATTACGTGATGATGGGCAGCACGACGATCGCGTTCCTGGCAGGCATCCACTACTGGTGGCCGAAGATGTTCGGCCGCATGTACAACGAGAAGTCCGCTGCGGTCGGCGCTGTGCTGGTGTTCATCGGCTTCAACTGGACGTTCATCCCGCAGTTCATTCTGGGAAGCCGTGGCATGCCGCGCCGCTATTACAACTATCTGGATCAGTTCCAGCCGCTGCATATGTTTTCCACGGTAGGCTCCTGGATACTTGGGCTCGGTCTGCTGATCTGCGGTGTGACGCTGTTTGCATCGTTGCGCAAGAAGCCCGATGCCCCGGCTAATCCATGGGGCGGCAAGACTCTGGAATGGCGAACCACTTCGCCGCCGATTACGCATAACTTCGATGAGACGCCTGTCGTGACCCACGGTCCTTACGACTATTACCCGACGGAGACGCATGCATGACACCAGCCGCAAACACTATCGATAAACACGGCGAGCACCACGAACCCGGGCTGCAGCATCATTTTGCGGACATGCAGCAGCAGGTCGATGCCAGCAAGATCGGCATGTGGCTGTTCCTCGTCACAGAAATCCTTTTGTTCGGCGGCCTGTTTGTGGGCTTCGGCATCATGCAGTCCATGCACCGCGAAGCGTTCATGGCTGCGCACCATCACCTGGATCGCACCATGGGTGCGGTCAACACGATTGTCCTGCTGCTCTCCAGTTGGACGATGGTGATGGCCGTCCATAGTGCACAGAAAGCCGATCGGAAGAAGCTGATCGTCTATCTTGATTCTGACGTTGATTTTTGCGGGTGTCTTCCTTGGCATCAAGTACGTGGAATACTCGCACAAGTTCCACGACGGATTACTGCCCGGCAAGTATTATCACCACCAGGGTGACACCGTTCCCGGTCAATTCATGTTTTTCAGTTTCTATTTCATGATGACCGGCTTGCACGGACTTCACATTCTGGGAGGCATGGGCGCAATCGGCTGGGTACTCTATCGGGCCGTACGTGGTGAGTTCACGGCCACCTACAACACTCCGGTCGACCTGGTCGGGCTGTATTGGCACCTTGTGGACTTGATCTGGATATACCTGTTCCCGCTGTTGTACCTGATCAGCTAAGGAGAAGATGATGAGCGCACATACTGACACACACCACGGCTCGCCGAAGCTTTATACGCTGATTCTGTTGGCCCTGATGGTGCTGACCACCATCACGGTCTTTGCATCGGGAATCGACTTCGGCTCGCCCACGATCAACGTCGTGATCGCGATGGTGATCGCCTCGATTAAGGCATCGCTGGTCGCACTCTTCTTCATGCACCTGCGCTGGGACCGCCCGCTCAATTCCATCATCTTCGTCAGCGGATTGCTGTTTCTGGGGCTTTTCCTGATCTTCTGCTTTATCGACGTGGATTCCCGCCGAGTGATTGTGCCGCAGACGCTGAAGGTCCCGTTACCCGCCGCCGCCCCGGCTCCTGGTGCGAAAGCGGCGCCGAGCGCACAGCCGCCCGCGCATGGCACGCCCGCCCCAGCTCACTAAACTCACCTACACTTGAGGGGTGTGGATCCCCTCAAGTTAACTTCGGGAAACCCCTGAAAGGGTGTTGCCCACAAGTACTGGTACTGATAGAAGTAAACGATGGCTATAAATTCCGCACCGATTCCTGACGACGACCAACTCCTGGATGAGCAACTGGAGTATCTGTATCGCAGGAAATCCGCTGTGGATCAGGCCATTCTGTCCCTGGAGCGCTATCAGGCACTTCAGGAGCGAAAACCACCCGTAACCGAACTTGGGCGCGAGGCGGAGTCGTGGATTCGCGAACTGGCGTCCTGACAGCAGCCAAACCGGACCAATCTCTATACTCAGGACGTTGCTTTTATGCCGACGCCCTTGTAACCTAACAATTTGCCGGTGCGCCTTATCGGATGTAGAGCGCTATGTCGATAAGCGACGCTGCTGGCCTCTATTGCCAGCATGCTTGTAGAATTCGACCTGATCCAACGTGCGCGGGACGGGGACGATGCGTCCTATAACCAGGTCGTTCAGGCCTATCGTAAAAGGATACTGGGGACAATTGCTCGACTCATCGGGCGGCCGGAAGATGTTGAAGATGTGGGGCAGGAAGTATTCCTCAGGCTGTATTTTTCCTTGGATCAGTTGCGTACGCCAGAAGTTTTTGAACCCTGGCTCTACCGGTTGACGGTGAATGCGGCGTATGATTATCTTCGTAAGCAGAAACGTCGGCACGAGGCCCGAATGGCGGACCTCTCAGAGCAGCAGGTGATAATCGCGGATGCAGTGGCGAGCACCATCCGCGGCGTGGAACAGGACCGGCGCCAACAGGTCCGGGAGCAGGTGCATTCACTGTTGGAGACCGTGCCCGAGCAGGATCGAATCCTGCTGCTGTTGAAAGAAGTAGAAGGTTTGTCGTTGAAGGAACTGGAAAAGATCTACGGCGTGAATGAGAATGCGATCAAGGTTCGCCTTTTTCGTGCCCGGCAGCGTGTAATTAAGGCTCATGAACTTGCAACGCAACAGGCGGCAAGCGGGGGAAAGGGCAAGGAGTAGCAGATGGAAAAACGGGACATGCGAAACAACGAGCAGCTGGATGCGCTGTTCAGCGCGTACAGGGATGCGATCCCTGATCCGGACTGTAGCGCCGGATTTATGCCTGGCGTCTGGGAGCAGATAGATCGCAGACGCAATTTCGGTGTGCGCTTCGCCAAAGGATTTCTGAGCCTGGCCGCAGCCATGTCGCTCCTTTTATTAGTCATCCTGCTCAATCCGACTACGCAGAACGCAGCTGTTTATACGGCAACGTACATCGATGTCCTCGATGCCGACCGTGCTCCCGATCAACTTGCCTATCTGGAGGTTCACTCCGAGCCCGGAGTTGACGTGATCGTCCAATGAGAAAATCCAATACCGTTCTCGCTGCTTACTTTGTGCTTGTGTTTCTGGTCGGTGGGGTTTTGGGGGCGTTGGCCTTCCGGCTTTACACTGTAAACTCAGTTAGCGCCAATCGTGGCCGGCGCAATCCAGAAGAGTATCGCAAGCGCTACGTCGAAGAGATGACCACACGGCTAAAACTGGACGAGGCACAACTGAAGCAACTGAATATCGTGCTGGATCAGACCCGCGATGACATGCGTACTATCCACGAGAAATATCAGCCTGAAATGCGCGTTGGTTCAGGAAAAGCAGACAGATCTCATCAATGGATTTCTAACCGAGGCACAAAAGCAGGAATACCTGAAGATGCGGCAGGAACGGGAACAGAAGATGAAACAGTCCCGGAGCCGGGCTCCGGGCTGTTGACAAGCGTAGAAAACTAGTTGTTTCTCGCGGCCTTTTGAGCTTCGCGAATCTTCTGATACTTCTTCTGGAAGCGATCCACGCGACCTTCGGTATCGATCAGTTTCTGTTTTCCCGTAAAGAACGGGTGGCAGCTCGAGCAAATTTCAACGCGGATGTCGCCTTTGTGCGTCGAGCGGGTCTGAAATGTATGCCCGCAAGCGCAGACTACATTCAATTCTTCGTAAGCGGGATGTATCCCAGCCTTCATTGCCGGTTCCTTTCCTATGCAGGATCAGTACCAATTATAGCAAAGCAGCGCCTGATTCGGGCTGCACCGAAGCCGTAAACGACCTGTTCCAGTACCAAATCTTAAAAAATCTATTCAGTATTCGCACCGTAGCCGATATTATGTAGGACACGAGGTGGAATCGGAACGTTGCGTGAAGCGTTGTATGTCGGCGGACTAGCTGGCGCTTTGCTTGCGTCATTGGTTATGCCTGGGTGCAAACCCCGGCACACCGCGAGACTGGACGAGAGCTTTGTTACTTCGGGCACTCCCGGGGCGACCGTTTTCTCGGACGGTGTCATCCAGAAGCGACTGATATAAGGGTGTTGAATTCTGTGTAAACGTTCTCCGGTAATATTCAGGAGAACAGAATGAAAAAGCAGAAGCAGGAAAAGCCGATCAGTGATGAGTGGATCGACGAGTTGTTGAAGCAAGGGCGAAAGCCTGAAGACGTGCAAGGTCTTCTGAAGCAGATCACCAAGGCGGTGCTGGAAAGAGCGCTGCAAGGTGAGATGACCGAGCATCTGGGCTACGCCAAACACGATCCCAGCGGTGCGAACAGCGGCAACAGCCGTAACGGAGTGACGCGCAAAACGCTTAAGGGCGACTTCGGCGAGTTGGAGTTGGAGACGCCCCGCGACCGCCAGGGCGAGTTCGAACCGCAGATGATCCGGAAGAACCAGACGCGCTGGACGGGGTTCGATGACAAAATTCTTTCGCTGTACGCACGCGGCATGACGACTCGGGAAATCCAGGCGCATCTCGAAGAGATGTACCAGGTGGAAGTCAGTCCGAGCCTGATCAGCGAAGTCACCGACGGGGTGATCGAGCAGGCGCGCGCGTGGCAGAATCGGCCGCTGGAGCCGTTTTACGGCGTGGTGTTTTTGGATGCGCTGTACGTGAAAATGCGGCATGAGGGCCGAGTGGAAAACCGTGCGGTGTATGTCGCGCTCGGCATCAATCTGGACGGGCGAAAGGACGTTCTTGGCCTCTGGACTTCAGCGAACGAAGGTGCGAAATTCTGGCTGAATGTGCTGACGGAGCTGCGCAACCGCGGTGTCCGCGATATCTACCTGGTATGCGTGGACGGGTTGAAAGGCTTCCCGCAGGCGATCGAATCGCTGTACCCGAAGTCTCTGGTGCAACTCTGCATCGTGCATCTGATACGGGCCAGCCTGAATTACGTGACCTGGAATGATCGTAAGAAGGTGGTCATGGATTTGAAGCCGATCTACAAGGCAGTCACGGCGGACGAGGCGGAGCGGCAACTCGATGAGTTTGCCGCCAAGTGGCCGAAGTATCCCGCGATTGCAAGACTCTGGCGCGAGCAGTGGGAGCGGGTGATTCCGTTCTTTGCATTCCCGGAGGAAGTGCGTAAGGTCGTCTCACAACGAATGCCGTGAGTCGCTGCACATGAGCCTGCGCAAGATTATCAAGACGCGTGGTTCATTTCCGAGTGAGGAGGCCGCGCTCAAACTTATGTATTTGGCGCTGACGAATGTCGTGGCGAAATGGGAAACGGTGCAGTATTGGAAGCAGATGCTGAACTATCTGGACACGGTATGCAGTGACCGGATCCGCGAGGCCGGCGTACGGCTGTAAGACCCGCTCAGAACCCACCAGCGGGATAATGCCGCTCATCCCGCAGGCCGTCCGTCGGCGTTGTTGCTGATGCCAGAACGGTGCTCGCGCGAAAGGTCCGCTACGCCGCGCCAAATACGGGCGCGCCCTTGCGTCCTCCGCGCCGTTCTGACAGGATAGATATGGACGACGGCTCCGGCGGGATGAGCTCAAGCGAGCGATTCCCAACAACCGCGAACCCAAATCGCAAATCATACCGCGATGGCGTTTACACAGATCGCGATCCGCACTCGATCGTCCCCGGCGGCGTGTTTTCCGTAAGCGACGTACAGCGTGCAGTCGCAACCGATCCAGTAGTCGCACTGCACTACGCCGGAGTCCAGCCGTCCAGCCTGAGACTCATCAAACTGCTCCGGCAAAGCGAAGCGCACGTCTCGTATCGAATACGCGACAAAGTCTATTGGACATCCCGGACGGTCAAATTGCAGCCGGGAGAGCGGTTGCTTACAAACGGAACCCATTTTATTCGTGCGCGCTGCGGGAATCGCATCTCCCCTGAAGGACTGCAGCCGACCATGCCTGACATCGAGCCCCCTGAGTCTGAACTGGACACTCCTGTCAGTCTCTGGCCTATTCCTCCGAACAGTCCTCTGAACCCGGATATGCCCCACGATCTTACGTATCCGGAACGCCCTGAGCTCGGCTTCAGATTGCCGCCATTCTTTCCACCGGATTTCCCCGGCAGAGGCACCCAGAAGCCTCCGGAAGGGCAATATCCGATCATCGCGGTCTATCCGCCCAGGCCCGTGTTGTTGCCGCCGCCGGGCGGAGGTGGACCGGGCACACCGCCTGTTGTGATTCCAACACCAGGACCCAATCCGAACCCGAACCCGGCACCAGATCCAACCCCCAATCCAAACCCGGGTCCCGGGCCAACGCCCGATCCGAATCCGAACCCTAATCCCAACCCCGGTCCTGGCCCTACGCCGAACCCGAACCCCAACCCCGGCCCTACGCCGAATCCAAATCCGAATCCCAATCCGAACCCCGGCCCTGGGCCGAATCCAAACCCGAACCCGAACCCGAATCCGAACCCAAACCCAAACCCAAACCCAAATCCAAATCCAAATCCCCAACCCACCGCCTCCACCTCCCGAGACTCACATTGCAGAAACTCCAGAGCCGAAAGCTGTTCTCCTGCTGGTTGGTGGTTTAGGAGCCTTGTGGCTGGCCAACAGAAGGTTGCGCAGACAGCGTTATTGACTTGCACAGACGTGTGTGATGTAGTCGGTTCTGTCATGAAGCGAGCCGCATTTGTAATCTTTTGCACGTTGCTACTGTGCCTTCCGATTGTTAGTCAGACCACCGGAGGCCGGATCACGGGGACCATCCTTGATCGCAGCGGAGCCGTAATCCCAGCCGTCAAGATTGCTGTTAGAAACATCGAGACCGGAGGCGAGCGTACTGCCGAGTCGAACGCCGAAGGGAACTACGTACTGTACCCGTTGCAGCCGGGCGAGTATCAAGTGACCTTCCAGGCACAGGGATTTCGTACCGAGCGTTTGGAGCACTTGCGTGTCGATGTCTCGGCCGTGCTGACTCGCAACGTCCGCCTCGAAGTTGGCGCCTTGGAGCAGGAGGTGGTGGTGTCGGCTGAGACCGCTCCCATGCTGATCCAATCGGCGTCGGTCGAGAGCACGATTATTCGTGAGCAGATCGAGTCATTGCCGCTCAATGGACGTGACTTCAACACGCTGGTGCTGCTCGCCGCCGGCGCGGTGGAGAACATCAATTCGGGCAATGGGAAAGACTTCGGATCGGTCGCCTCGAATGGGAATCGCGCATTCTCGAATGATTACCTGCTTGACGGCACACCCAACAATGACGTCTTTCAGGGACGCTCCGGTGCCGCCGTTTCCGTAGATGTAATACGTGAATTCAAGGTGACCAGCGGCGTGGCGCCCGCCGAGTTTGGCCAGGCCGGGACACAGGTCACGGTCGCGACGCGCGGCGGCACGAACAAGTTCCACGGTAGCGCTTTCGAGTATCATCGCGGCAATACGTGGCAAGCCCGGGACCCGTTTAATACCGAGGAACAGCAGCCGTTTCATCGGGAACAGTTCGGCGGCTCCATTGGCGGGCCGCTGCGGCGTGACCGTACGTTCTTTTTCTTCAATTACGAGGGCAACCGCGAGTCGCAAACGGCAACGCGCGTAGCCACGGTTCCGGCAGACGATTTCTGGAAGGGCGATTTCTCCGCATTGCTCGACCGCAAGATTCAGTTGCGCGATCCCTTCGACACGGCCCGCCCCATCATTCCAAACAACCGCCTCGACCAATACCTGGGCGGTTCCCGCATCAGCAAGACGGCTTTGAAACTGCGACCGTTTTGGGGTAGCCCGAACAAGCCGGGCCTGGCGAACAACCTGGTGCAGTTCGCGGAAGATACCAGCAACGCCAACCAATTCACAGCACGTGTGGATCAGATGCTGCCGCGCAACAATACGCTGGCAGGACGCTATACGCAGGCGAAGAATACCGGCAAAACTCCAAGTATTTTGGGCAATGGCACCGGGTTGTACGCACCGACGGACAACTACAACACAAGTGCTACCTGGACCGCGCCGCTGGGTGCGCTCACAGTCAGTGAGCTACGCTTCGGCTATGCCAAATTCTCGCAGCTTACCACCTACGAAGATGGCGGCCTGCCCACTACGGAATCGCTGGGTCTGAAAGGGTTCGATAAGTACAATCCCACTCTGCCTCCCATGCCGCGTATTACATTCAGCGGCACTGATGCCTTCACGCAGCTCAACTACGGCGGCAACGAGAATTACGGCATGGCGGCGCTCATTAAGGTGAGCAAAACCTACAATTTATCTGAGACGGTGACACACTCCCGTGGGCGCCACACGTTCAAGGCGGGATTCGATTTGCGCCGCATTATCCTTCCCGCGCTCCAGCAGAGCAACGCGAGCGGCCAGATCACGTTTCGCTCCGCGACCTCTGGTGCTTCCAGTGGCTACAGTTTTTCCGATCTCCTGATGGGACTTCCGGGCAGTTCGCAGGAGGTACCCGTGAAGGCCCCCATCGTCCTCAAGCAGACCGAATTCTCCAGCTATATCCAGGATGACTGGCGCGTAGCGTCACGGCTGACCCTGACGTTTGGTCTCCGGCATGAGTTGTTCCTGAACCCTTACGAAGAGAAGAACCGGCTGGCGCTGTTCGACATGAGCCGCGGCGCCATCGTGGTGGCATCCGATGACGGCAAGCTCCCCACCTCAGAGTTTCTTCCTTCTATCGTCGCGAAGCTGACCGATGGTAACGGCAACTGGCGCTTTCCCCTGCTGACCGATAAGGAAGCGGGTTTCAACATGCGGCGTCTGCTAAGACGCAGTACAAGCACTTCGGCCCGCGCTTCGGCATCGTTTATCAGTTAGGCGCAAAGACTATCGTGCGCAGCGGGTACGGCGTCTTCTACACGCGCTATCCGATTCAATACCTGCAACAGACAGTGGCGGTGAATCCGCCGTTCGCGGGCCTCTTCAGCCACAGCCAGGTCATGACGAATGGCGTACCCTCGCTGACTCTCGACGCTCCGTACGCGGCTTCCGGCTCTGCCAGTGTTTCGCCGGTGGGCATGCAGCAGGATCTCACTCTCCCGAATAACCAGCAGTGGAATCTGACGATCGAACGCGACCTCGGTTGGGGTACTGCGATGAGCCTTGGCTATGTGGGCAACAAGGGCACGCACCTGTACAAGTCAACCAACGCGAACGCCAGTTACATCGACAAGGCTACTGGCAAGGTGGTACGCAAGTACAGCGGCACGTTCGGCACCAGCAGTATCAACGTGCGGCTGACGAATGGCAACTCCATTTACCATGCAATGCAAGCGGAGTTCCGCCGCAGAACCCGCAAGGGCCTGTTGTTCCAGACCAACTGGACGTGGGCCAAGGGAATTGACGACGTGGGAACCACAGTGCAGGCCGCGCAACTCGATGTCGAGAACCTGGGACGCGACCGCGCTGACTCGGACTACGTGCGCCGCCACGTCCTCAAATTTAACTCGACCTACGATCTGCCGTTCGGACGCGGGCGCGCTTTTCTTAGCACCGCTCCGGCGTGGCTGAACTCGGCGGTCGGAGGCTGGCGCATTTCCGGCATCTGGCAATATACAACCGGCATGCGTTTCACGCCCCAGTTCTCCAGCGCAGGCGGACTCAGCAACAATCGGCCTGACGTGGTCGCTGGAGTTGCTGCGAACCTCCCGAGGGGAGAGCGGGGCCCGGATATGTGGTTTAATCCGAAAGCGTTTTCCGAGGTGCCCGCAGTCGATCCGACCACGGGCTTACCGCGTTTCGGCAATGCGGGGCGCAACACCCTGGTCGGTCCAGGACTGAATGTGGCCGACGCGAGCCTGGCCAAAAGCTGGGCTGTGTGGGGCGAAGGGCGGCGCATCACAGTGCGAGTGGAGGCGTTCAACGCCTTGAACCACCCGAACTTCGATTTCCCGCAGAACAACATTTCCAACGTGAACACGGTTGGCACGATTACACGCGTGGTGAAACCCATGCGCCAAGCGCAGTTCGCCTTCCGGTTCGATTTTTAGGTAACCATGAAACCTCTAGAGATTCCGATGACTCGCCGACAATTTGGTGCCTTAGCCGCTGTGGCCGCTCCGCCTTTGATGGCCGCTGCGCCCCAGGCCAGACGCCCCAACCTGGTGATCGTAACTTTCGATCAGCTTAGATTCGATTGCCTGGGTTGCACGGGCAACCCGGTAATCAAGACGCCGGTGGTCGACGCACTCGCCGCCAAAGGCGTACTTTTCACGAAGAACTTTTGCCAGACGCCGCAGTGCGTGCCGTCGCGTATGTCTATCCATACCGGCCGGTATCCGCACACGCATCGCACGTTGACCAACTCGTACCAGATTGCGGACGATGAACCGACTCTTGCCCGTATCCTCGCTGCAGCGGGCTATCGAACGGTGATCACGGGCGAGCGGCCGTTCGCTCCGCGTTATCAAATGGCCGGCTTTGAGCGCCGACTGGAAGCTGAGCCTGGGAAGGACCACGGCACCCTGCTCGCAAAGAACGGATGGGCGGGACCTGACGCGTCCCCCGACCGGAAAGCCAAAGTCGCCGAGTTCAAGCGCGTGCACGACACCCGCTATCAGGCATCAGCCGTACCGTGGCCGGAAGCTCTTGACGAATCGAAACACTTCTCCGATCTGGCGCTGGAGTTCCTTGAAGAAAAGAGCGACAAACCATATTTCCTTCACCTGAGCTATCGTCGCCCACACCATCCCTTCGATCCGCCCGCGCCCTACGACACGATGTACGCCGGTGCCAAATTTCCGGAGACGAAGAAAAAGTCCGGCGAGATGGACAAGAAGCCCGCGGCCCAGCAGCGCGCAACCAAATCGTTAGCCGGGTTCGATCCCTCAACCATCTCGCCGGCCGATCTCAATCTGATCAAGGCGTTCTATTACGGCATGATCACTCTCACCGACAAGCACCTTGGCCGCGTGCTGAATAAGGTGAACCTGGCCGACACGCTCGTCGTATTCACCGCCGACCACGGAGAAATGCTCGGCGATCATGGCTTGTTGCTGAAGGGCAGCTACATGTACGATCAGGTTGTCCACACACCGCTGATCTTCGCGGGGCTTGGCATCCCTGAAGGCCGACGCGTAAACACGCTCACGGAATCCGTTGATATCGCGCAGACGGTCGCCGAGGTTCTCGGCTTCAAGCCGCTTCCATACGCGCAAGGCAAATCTCTGGTGCCTTTGTTCAAGAATCCGAAGGCGAAGCACAAACAGGCGGTCCACTCCGAGTTTCCGACGGTGAAGATGGTACGCACGGAAAGCCATAAGCTGGTGCACTACCCCAACGCTCCGTACGGGGAATTGTATGATCTGAGCAGCGATCCGAACGAGTTCGACAACGTGTATAGCGACCCGAGTCAGGCCGAAGCCAAAGGCCAAATGTACAAACTCCTGAGCGACTGGCTTGTCGCCAGCTACGATCCTATGCGGGCTCCGATTCAGGACCCTGCGAAATAGCACTTAAACGTGAACGACCCCCGCAACGGACTGTGCCATTGCGGGGGTCGGGTGTAGATGGAGCCTTGCGGCTCTTATCAGATCGCGGGAGATGACCGTTCCACATGAGGAGCGGTCTCGCCACTGTTCGAGACCTGAACTTTGGGAGCAGGCGACTTAAGAGTCGGCCACCTCACGCGTGGTTTTTCTACAATAACTACCAGAACTCATTATCTTGGACCACCTCCTTTTTCAGTGATACCCACATAATAAATCTGCTTTGTGGACCTGTCAAGAGGGAAGTAAGTGGCACACAATAGAAAGGACTTCGCGCGTCGGAGCCTACAATCGCTTGGATAGGAAGCGACACATCCCCAGTCCGTCAATCCAGTTGAAGGGGAAGCGGCCAGTGGTGTAGTGCGCGCAGGGAAGGCGCAACACCTTATGGTCCATTTTACGACGTTTGAACTCCTCCAGTACCTGCCTGGAAAATTGCGGCAGGAAGGTTGTGTCGTAGGGTGCCCAGACCAGCAAAGACTGCAGCTTGCGGTGTTCCAGCTTGTCCATGAAGGTGGCCGGACTGATCACAGCCCAGAGGCTTCGTAGATCCTCCTGCGTAATCTGGTCGCCAAAGCCCTTTCGGACGTGCTGAGTAGCCAATCCCGTCCACACGACATCGGAAAAATGCATGGAAACGTGGTTAAAAACCCCAGCCTTGATGCGGTCATCGTGGGCTGCCGTGATAAAAGCCATGCATGACCCAAGACTCGTTCCCAGAATCCCGAGCCGTTGATAACCACGACTCTCCAGCCAATCCAGGCAGCAACGTACGTCGATGATGGATTGCCGCGACGCATGCACAGTCCTGCCGATGTTGGCGGAGACGTGATAATCCGCGCGATCCAATTCGGGCGGCATGCGGTGATCGTGATACGCCATGCTCATGCGCAACGCCGGAACCCCGAATCTGTTCAGCAGCCTGCAAAGTCCGAGATGTCCGTGGGCGTCAGAATTCCACTGCGGCAGCACCACGACTGCGCGGTCCATCCGGCCTTCCACCGGAAAGTATTCGGCGTATACCGTGTTGTTCTCGATGTACGGCGAGTGTACGGCGCTCGTGAAGGTCAGCGTGCTGCCGCTCAGCTTGAAATCAGTCGGTTGGTCGTAGGAGAAGAACTCGCTGGAGTTCGCCACAGCGAGATCCAGGTACTTACGGACCGAACTCGCTACGTTGCCGTTCGGCTCAAACCCGGAAAACCATTCTGTGCCCCATTCCAGAGGGCGAACTACACGATTGCTGTCTTTGCTGGCGAGCTCGGTTTCCCAGCGGCCAATCCAGCGTGCATAAAAGTTAGGCATCGTTGAGGAATTCCAGTTTAGCAGGCGTGGCGCGGCAGGTAACAAACAAAAAGGCCCGGCACAAGCCAGGCCTCAACTCAAAGGGAAGCAACCCCACAAAACGAAAAACCTCAGAACCCGTTTGCATCTGTTTGCAATTTTCCGGCCACCAGTTAACTCTTGTCTTATCAACAAGTGTACTCTCTGTTCCTCCCGTTTTCCATAAACTGAAGCCGCCTCGCTCCCATTCATGGAAACGTGTGCGGTGCTTAGGCGCTACAATACGGAGGTGCGAACGGCTAAACTGTCCACTCCGCAGATGGACGAGAAGCCGGCGATGGCGGCTCGTCGAGCGCTCGCTGGATTCTTCCTGATTGGAATCCTTGTCTCGTTCCTGGGGGCGATTCTACCTGCCTGGGGCTATCACATCAACACCAGTTTCCTCGCAGTCGGAAACTACTTCCTCAGCTTGAACGTTGGGATTCTGATTGCGGGCCGCCTGGCCTACCCTCTTATCCGAATCAAGGGCCTTGGGTTCGTTTTGCTATTAGGCTGCGCCCTTGCCACGGGCGGTATGTTCTTTCTGGCTGCGGTCGGCCCTCCAGCCGCTACATCCTGGCGCATGCTGGGTCTGTTCATCGTGGGCGCCGGGGCGGGTTTAGGCAACGCGGGATTCCTGCAGACCATGGCCCCGATGTACGAACGCGATCGCGTTTCGACTGTCAACATTGCAGGGACCCTGCTTGGCCTCGGCTGTCTGGTGACCTCGCTTATCGTGGCTGGCGCCTATTACGTCTATACCGTTCCGAGCATCCTGTTCCTGCTCGGAATCATCCCGGCCTACTACCTTGTGTTCTACGCTAAGACCAAATTTCCGGCCGCGCCGGTAGGGCATGAGCCGTCTTTCCGCAAAGCGCTCGCGGAATTCAGACATCCCGGCGCGGTGCTCTTTACGCTGCTGCTGTTTTTCCAATTCGGGAACGAATGGTCTATCGCGGGTTGGCTGCCGTTATTTCTCATTCAGCGGCTCGGGATGAGTCCGGAATCGGCGCTGTTCATGCTTGCGTTCTATTGGACGTGCCTGCTGGTCGGGCGCCTGCTGGCACAGGCACTGCTGCCAAAAGTGCCGCACGGGAAACTTCTGATGCTGTGTGTGCTGAGCGCAATCTTCGGCTGCTTCATTCTGAGCTCTACGGACAACCGTTTCGGCGCCTGGAGCGGACTGATTTTCGTCGGTGCGGGCTACGCTCCCATCTATCCGCTCGTGCTTGAAAAGATCGGTTTCCGCTTTCCGTCCTATCACCCCGGCCTGTTCAACGGGATGATTTCGCTGGCACTCACCGGAGGCTTGCTGGCCAACGGAAGTCTCGGCTATTTCGCCGAAGCGTTTGGCATCGGTGTCGTAATGTGGTTGCCCCTCGCAGGCACCATAATGGTTTTTCTACTGCTTCTGCTGATCTGGCTCGAAGGCAAGCTTTCCGGCGGACCCGCCTGAGCTGCAGTATAATCGCGATTTCATGACAAGATTCGCCCTGCTGCTGTTTTTGCCGATTCCTATTTTTCCGCAGACCCCTCTGGCTGAACGGATCGAAGCCGCCATCAATGCGTCACCAGATGCCCAGCGCGCGTTCATCGGAGTGCAGGCAATCGACGTGAGCACGGGCGCCGTCATCTATCAGAAGCACGCGGATCGCTTCTTCATCCCAGCCTCAAACACCAAGCTGTTCTCGACCTCGCTCGCGTTGATGCGGTTGGGCCCTGATCATCGCATGCAAACCCGTGTAACTGCCGATTCCAGACCCGATTCGAACGGAGTTATACACGGCGACCTGCAATTTATCGGAGGCGGTGACACCACGCTTTCCGGCCGCACCTACCCGTATCGTAAGAACGACAAGCCGAACGGGAATCCGCTGCAGGTGATCGAAACGCTGGCCGACGAAATCGTTGCCAAGGGCGTGCGCCGGGTGGCTGGCGACGTGGTTGGCGATGACACAGCATTCGTGTGGGCGCCTTTCCCGGTTGGTTGGGCACAGGATGACGCCACCTGGGAGTACGGCGCTCCGGTCAGCGCGCTGATCCTTAACGATAATGCGTTCAGCGTCAATGTGTGGCCCGGCGCTAAGGCGGGCGATCCAGCCAGAATTGCGTTCTCGCCGCTCGTCGAGGATTTAACTATTCACAACCTGGTGCGCACGGTTCCAAGCGGCAGACGCGACATCAATTTCAGTCGCCGCGCCGGTTCACGGGAACTACAGATCTGGGGACAGATAGCAGCTTCCGATGCAGGCACGTCCGAACTTCTGGCCGTAGGGGATCCAGCGCTGTTTGCGGCGCGCGTTTTGTACGACGCACTGGAGCGCCGCGGCGTGCAGATCACGGGCCGGCCGGTAGCGCGCCATCGCTACGAAGAATCAGTGCCGGATCTGAAGTTTGCTGAGCCGGAACCTGTGAAGGGCAGTTTCGAACTAGCCGTGCGTACCTCACCGCCATTGCTCGAAATGCTGCGGGTAATCAACAAGGTCAGCCAAAATCTGCATGCCGAGACCGTGCTCCGCGAAACCGCGCGCGTTAAGCGAGGTGTCGGCAGCCGCGAAGCCGGACTGGAGGAGTTGAAGCTCTTCCTGAGCGAAGCGGGAGTCGTTGACACTGCCTATTTCCTTCGTGACGGTTCCGGGTTGTCGCGGCTCAATCTTCTGACACCTGAAACGGTGGCGAAGCTGCTGGTTTTCATGGCGCGATCGGCGCAGCGTGACGCCTGGATTAGCCTCTTGCCAGTGGGCGGGGAAGACGGTACGCTCGGCTATCGCTTCATAGGTACCGCAGCAGCCGGGCGTGTCCGCGCCAAGACCGGGACGATAAGCCATGTTAGCGCGCTCTCTGGTTATCTGGACAAAGGCGACGGCCGGCTGATCGCGTTTTCGATATTTGTTAACAACTTCAATGGACAGGCTTCCGGTTCACGCGCAGCAATTGATAGAATCGTAGGCGTATTGCTTGAGCCATAGTCTAAGAAATGACCTAGTTTCAATCGGATAACGACAGATTCTTAACTAGGTTAAAAAGATCTTGAATTTATGCACCATATTGCTGTTCGAGTGGGCTATGATACTTCTTTGAGAGTTGATCAGCATCGTTGGCCTCGCGCTCTGAGGTAATTCAATTTGGACGTCACGATGGCAATAATACCGGGTAGTTCACGCCGAGCATTGGTTGGAACTCTGAATCTCGCAATCCTGCGGCAAAAGTGCGGAGTCTCCCTGCGGGAAATTTCGGACTCAACGAAACTGAGCATGCGCTTCCTCGAAGCGATTGAATCCGAGGAGTTTGAAAAACTCCCCGGTGGCATCTTCACGGTCAGCTATCTTAAGCAGTATGCGCGTGCAATTGGATTGCCCGAAGAAGAGCTTCTGGAACACTACCGGCGTACGCTGGACCCCACCCCTCTCGCGGGTAAACCCGAAACTCAACCGGAACGAAACAAAGCACTGCGCGTTCTTGCGAATTTTCAACTCTTTTAAGCTCACAATTGCGCTGCTGCCCCTGGCGCTCTGTCTTTCCCAGTGTCAGGCAGCCGTTCTGCATGGTCTAGTCCTTGAAAACCGCTCCGGGCGTCCACTGGCGCGCGCGCGTGTTACTCTCGAAGGCGTTGGTACCGCTCCAGGCGGTACGACTATTTGGGCGGATTCGGCTGGCCAGTTCTCTTTCCCCTCACTGCCCGCAGGCACCTACCTGGTTTCGGCACAAAGACCGGGTTACGCTGTCGCCAAATTCGGCCAGAAGGACTGGCGCTCGCCCGGAACGCCCATCGTTCTGGAACGCGAGGGCAGCTTTAACATCCAGTTCCGGTTACGCAAGCTTGGCGTCATCGCCGGCGAAGTGACAGATGAAAATCGCGTCGCACTGCCCGGCATTGCGGTCTATGCCTACAAAACCGGCAGTCGTCTGAAAATGCAGTCCATGGCGCAAACCGATGATCGCGGAGGGTTCCGTATTTCCGGATTGGAGCCGGGCAGTTACTATATCCGCACCGCCACGCGCCAACTCGAGGATCGTACCGGCCTGCTTCCAACCTTTTATGGCCAGACCGCCAAATTGAATGATGCACGCACCGTCACTGTGGCGCTGGAAGAGGAGGCTGCAGGCATAGTGATCAGCCCTATTCCAGGGAGCCTCTCGAGTCTTCGAGGAACCGTAACCGGGGCCTCCGGGGCGCTGGTGGCACTCCATGGTGACGTTGGCAAACGCGAGATGCAGACTGATGCGGGCGGCAATTTTGTCTTCGAACAGCTCTCCCCGGGGTCCTATCAATTAACTGCGGAGATGACGGCGGGCGGGCGTCAGCGCAGCGCCTGGCAGGAGGTTACGGTAGCCAAGGAGACCGAGCAGGTCACGCTCGAACTCGCTTCGGCGCCCCTTGTGCGCATTCGTTGCGAGGAAAAGCGCGGACAGCCGCTGGAGCTGTCAGGAATTTCCGTGTTCTTGCGCCGTAAAATGCCTTCTGAAGAGAACTCTAAGCGCGTCAATTGCGCGGAAAGCGTCAGCCTGTCACCTGGAACCTGGGAACTGGCGGCAGCCGCTCCGGCAAATCTCTACGTGGAAAGCGTGCGCGCCGGACGGAGGGGCAAACTTTCACAGGAAATTGAGTTGCGCCCGGGTCAGAGCGAAGATATTCTGCTGACTTTTTCCGCGAAACCGGCCAGTCTGAAGGGCATTGTGAAGACTCCGGACGGCGCGCCCGCGATCGGCGCTCCGGTCTATGTCAACGCGATCGATCCTGAACTGCGCACCCGTCTGGGAGGTGTTCGCAGCGGCACGACCGGGCAAAAAGGGGAATATATGGTGGCCGGACTCGCTCCGGGGCGCTATGAGGTGGTGAGTTCCTTCGCCATCGCGGACGTCGAGGATGCCGACTGGACGCCAGGCAAAGGCCATCCCATCACGCTCGAAGAGGGTACCGAAGAGAGTCTCGATTTGGTCCTTGGTGATCTTCGCTAAATATTTTCAGAATTATTCATAGCCTCAGCCGGACAACCGATAAGCATTTCGTGAGGGCCCAAAGGCCGCGAGGGAGGTTCCCGAGTATATGAAAGTCAACGAGCAGATCGGCAAGAATTCGGCGTACGGCGTCGGGAAGGCTCAGGAGACTGATGCAGCGCAGCAGAGTGGGCGCTCCCGTCAGCAAAAGTCAGGCGGGCCCGCGGGGGCGGACAGCGCCGATATCTCCAGTACGGCTGGCGTTTTGCAGAGCGATGCCTCGGCGCGGGCGTCAAAGGTGGAAGAGCTGAAAGACGCAGTGCAGTCCGGGAGTTATCAGGTGGATTCCGCGGCTGTGAGCCGGCGAATTGTGGACGAAACCATGGGCCACAAGGAATAGGCCCCGATGCAGCCGGTTCCCGAAAGCACTCCTATCCTGCGCGCCAGGGCAGCGTTGCAGCAGGTCCGCGCGGATCTGCTGCACCCGACAGCAGACGTTTTGGTGGCCTGCCTGCCGCTCCTGGAAAGTGCCTCGTTCTGTGTTGCTGCTCTGCATCGTGAGCGATTCCTCAGCGCAGAGCAACTTCAGCCGCTTTTGCAGGACATACGCGAAGTCAACGCTCTGGTCCGGCAAGCAGCGGATTTCCACCTGGACGCCCTGAGGAATCTTTCCGCGGGCAAGCACGACTACGGGCGGGCCGGTGAGGTTCTCAGCGCAGAGCTGCCGGATCAGCGCGTATTTGGAGAAGGCTGATATGGGCAATCTGTTCACCTCACTGCTGAACTCAGCCGGGAGCATGCGCGTGTTCGAGCGCTCGCTCACAGTCATCCAGAACAACGTTGCCAACGCCTCCACTCCCGGCTATGCCAAGCAGCAATTAACGCTAATCGCGAAGCCCTTTCAACCTGCCATCGGCTTAGCAGGGGGAGTGGACGCGGGCGATATTTTCGGCGCGCGCAGCAGCTATGCTGAGGACGCCGTGCGGCAGCAACAACAGGGCTACGGAAAGTTTTCTCAGAAGGCCGCTGACCTTGCGAAGCTCGAACCAGTCTTCACGGTGACGGAGAAATCGGGTATTCCGGGAGCAATCAGCAGCTTCTTTCAGAGCGTTTCATCGCTCGCTGTGGCGCCGAACGATTCCGCTGCGCGTCAGGTCGTGATTGATCGCGCCAGCGACCTGGCACGGTCCTTTAACCAGACCGGAACTTCGCTGGTAACAGCAAGTCAGGGGGCGGAGCGGGAACTGCGCTCCGTGGTGAACAAGATCAACGCTCTGGGCGGCACGATTCGCGAGATAAACGCCCAGCGAAGAGAAAACTTCGATTCCAACAAGGATGCCGGCCTGGATGCGCAGCTTCACACGGCACTCGAAGATCTTGCCGAACTGGTCGATTTTACGACTCTGAATCAGCCGGATGGTTCCGTAACGGTGCTGCTTGGCAGACAGATGCCGCTCGTGATGGGTGACAAAATTCACCCGCTGCAAGTCGATCTAACCGGGGTGACTCCGAAAGTGCTCAATGATACCGGCCATGACGTCACGGGACAGTTCTCAGAGGGACGGATCGGTTCGCTCATTGATGTGACGATCCGCCTGCTTCCCGCCTATACGGTCGAACTGAACCGTCTGGCCACCTCGTTAGCTGATACGGTGAATGCCACTCTCAGAGCCGGTGTGGATTCGACCGGTAACACGCCCACGGTGGATCTGTTCACCTACGATCCGGCCAGTGCCGCCACCACGCTCACGGCATCCGCACTGTCCCCGGGGCAACTCGCAGCCGCGCTGCCCGGGGCACAAGGTGGCAACGGCAATGCACTGAATCTAGCCGCGCTGGCCGGAGCCAAGACACTGGACGGCTACACCAGCACGGAGTTCTACGGAAAATTGGCAGGACGCGTGGGCAGGGAACTAGCCGATGCCCGCTCCAATGAATCGGTGCAGCAATTGTTGGTGGCGCAGGCCCGCTCGGCGCGCGCCGAGATCTCTTCCGTCGATCTTAACGAAGAGGCAGCACGGTTGGTCGAGTTTCAACGATCGTACCAGGCGGCCGCGAAAATGTTTTCGGTTCTGGATGAAATGACGCAAACAGTGATCGGTCTGATCCGATAGGAGCATGCATGGTTCAAAGACTTGATCCTTCCAGCGAGGCCTTCCTGGCCGCTTTGCAACGCGTCTCGCAGCGCGCCGAACGGGCTACGCGCCAGATTGCCACCGGATACCGCGTGACTGCTCCGTCAGACGATCCCGACCAGATCAGTAACCTGCTTCAAGCGCGCGTCGAACTCGATCAGACCAAGCAGATCCGATTGAATCTTGGTCGCGTTAAGACCGAAGTCAACACCGCCGAAGAAACTGTCAGCTCCGCCGTCAAACTAATAGAACGTGCTCGCGTGCTTGGTGTGCAGGGCGCCAATACGACCCAGACTGCCGAGGCTCGTACGACGCTCGCCGATGAGGTGGATGGCATTCTGCGGCAAATGGTCAGCATGAGTGCAACCCAGGTGCAGGGACGCTTCATTTTCAGCGGTGATGCGGATTCCGTGGCTCCCTATACGTGGAATGAGGCTTTGCCAAACCCCATAGTGGGATATAACGGCAGTCCCGCCACGCGCCTCGTAATGCACCCAAGCGGAACCACGTTCGCTGTCGCACATACCGCCCGTGAAATCTTTGATGCTCCCGGAGGAAGCTCTTTCCAGGCCCTCCAGGCGTTATCCGCAGGCCTGCGCGCCGGTGATGAAGGAGCGATCAGCGCGGGCGTCAGCGCCGTTCGTACTGCTGGAGATCATCTGAATCGTCAACTCGCGTTCTATGGGTTGGGGCAGGGCCAGGTTAATCAGGCGCTCGACAGCGCGAGCAAGATGGAACTGCGGCTTAGCAGCGAGATCGCCACCGTGCAGGAAACAGATCTCACGGCTGCGATTCTGGAACTGCAGCAGGCCACGGTGCACCAGCAAGCCGCCTTGCAAGCCCGCGCAAAGCTCCCACGCACCAGCCTCTTCGATTTCCTGGGCTGATCCTGGAACTACGTGTTCAAGAGCTTCTTGATCACGTCCGCTGCGCTGTAGGACATCTGACCAGGAGCTAGAAAACGGCCGACCCCGTCAAGGTCGTCGCCTGCGGTTATCAGTCCGGTCTCCAGATATTTTCCGTTGCGGATCTGCGGCTGCCCGATGTTCGCGAGCAGGCCGTTGCACACGCACTTTCGGCCCACAGTGCTTTCGATATCGCCGCCTTTGGAAAGGAACGTGGTGATCGGCTCGGAAGAGCAACGCATGCCAATCGTCCCATCCGGTGTGCGATAGGCCTCGCGCAGATAACCGAGATCGCAAATGCGGTGCCTCGCCTTATATACGTCCGCCTCGGAAACCGTATCGTTGAGCTGAGCGACTTTGAAAGGAAAACCTGTGGGCGACGCAACGGGGTCTGTAAAGACACGCATTTGGCCCGCAACGACGTCCTCCAGCATTCTCTTCTTATAGTCTGCACGCAAGCCGGATTCGCTGCACAGCGCAAAGGGCGTTCCCACCTGTACGCCTGCGGCACCTGCGGCGATCGCTTCATTAAGCTTTTCCGCCGTGCCATATCCGCCCGCCAGCCAGAAAGGCAGGCCCAGAGCACAGAGCTTTTCCAGATCGACCACATCGCGTTCGCCGTAAACCGGCTCGCCCGCTTCGCTCAATTGCAGCTTGCCGCGGGGCGGGGCATTGTGCCCGCCGGCTGTTGGCCCTTCGATGATGAAGCCGTCAACCTTGCCGTTCGCTTTTTTGATCATGGTCAGCGCCAGAGTATTCGAGGCGATGATCGCGAGAAAGTCAGGGCGTTTCAGCGGGGGCAGGTCGTGTGCCATGAAGTCGCGCGGATTGAGCGACATCGTGTTGTCGTCACCCTCCTGCGCACCGGCGACATACAGCGGATAAGTTGCGGTCTCGTGATTGGCGAATCGGTCCAGAATGCCGGGGTATCTGAGCGGAATGCCAGCGCCCATCAGCACATAATGCACGCCCGCCAACATCGCGCCATACGTCGATGCGAGCAGCGGAGTCTGAATCTTTTCAAGGAAATTGATCCCTACCGGATTGTCGTGACCTTCGCGGGCAAGAAATACCTCTACGAAATTCGCGACAATACAGAGTTCCCTGATCTCCCGCGGGCCGTCTTTCGTGTGCTGCGGCATATTGCAGTACGAAACGCTTTCGCCCTTGCCGCCGGGTATGTAATAGGTCTGCCAGACACGCTCAGCCATCGCAGGGAACGGGAAGTTATCCAGTGCGCGGCGCATATGCCCGCCCTGATCACCATCCTGCAAACGCCGGGCGAGAATATAATCCAGTGCGGTACCGGAGACTACTCCGAGCTGACCAAGTTTTGCAACCGTGTTCGCCAGGCGCCAATCCGAGACGCCTGCACCCATACCGCCTTGAATTATTTTAGGAAGACTGGACATATATATCCAGATGGTCTCATGAACCGGCTAGCTGGAATTGTCATAATTTTGTATTATTCGGAGTCAAAAGGCCGTTTTGTCGGTGACCACAGCCACTACATCCATTCCAAAGGACGCGTCCAGCGATGGCAGTCCCTCGACCAGAACCGTGGTTGCCGCAATCGGGCGTTTTTTTCCGAAGAATTCCTTCTGAATTCAGGGCTACGCGGTCCGCATTGGAACGTGTCAGGGAATAGAAGCGCGCATAAACGACGTCCGCACTGCTCACCTGACTGCCCGTCAGAGCCTTTTCGAGTCTGGTGAAGGCCAGGCGAATATCCGACTCCTCTGAGTGGAAGCCCAATTGAGTGCCAGTGAGAACGACGCGTCCGGCGGTCAAACGCGCCATACCGCCGTTCACATTTACCGGATCAATCGGAGTTTTCGCCAGGCGCGCGATGGCCTCGCATTCCACCAACGCGCGTGCCGGAGCTCGCACCACCTGCATTATTTGCAGCGCCGCTTTAGGAAAAGCCGTGCGCAGCGTCGTTGCGGTCTTTGCATCGAGCGTGCTAGTAAAGCAGGTTAGCTTGACGACGTCCGTGGCATCCGGTAAACCGCGCAGTTCATCCACCACTTTCTGTGCCAGCGGGCCAACCGGATCGAGCGGATTCGGCGAACTCGCAGTACGCCCGGCTATCAGAGCCAGTCCATTGGGGTTCACCGTCTTTTTCGCAACAGCAATGGCCTCAATAGCGATTTGTGCGCCTTCCAGCGGGAGCGTTCCCACCTGAACAACACTCACGGCCGGCAGCGTCAATCTTTTCTCTGTAAAGACTTCACTGATGATCGCGGGAACGCGTCGCATGTCGCCCGAACCCGCAACAAACACGCGCATCTTTACAACAGGCGTACCGCTGGTCATGCGCAACAGGGCTTTGATGCCGTCGCGCATCTGCGCGCTCAACAAGCCCTTATTGGACAATGGCACAGCATGGAAAGTGAGTCTGGGCACCTCGACAGTGACGGATGCGGGCAACTCCCGCGGTAGCGCAAGCGTCTGATTCGGAAGTTCGTCGTCGCCCTTTTTCTTCTTCTTCGCTCCCCACACCAGAGTCGTCCCGAAGATCAGGACTAACGACCACGCGAAAAGCCGCCGAGAATGATTCACCTTGCACGAATTCTAGCAAAATGATGCTGCATGCAGGCACTCTGTCAGCGCGAGTCTCCTCCCGGTTTCTCACCTTCTGTGATCATGGACAACGCATCGCTCGCATCTTTGGCGAGATAAAGCGTCTGCGACGGGAACGCCACGCTTGCTCCAGCTGACTGAATCAAATCCATAATCTTCAAGAGCAGGTCTTCTCTGATTACCGCATATTGGTTGTAGTCCGCAGTGAGAACATACGCGAAGACTTCAATGTCCAATGAGGAACTGGCGAACTGGGTAAAGCGCACACGTGCGCTTTCATCTTCCACGAGCGGATGCTCCCGCAGCACATTACGTATGCCATCGAGCACCTGACGCAGTTGAGCCGGCGGCGTTTCATACCGCAAGCCGATCACCGGATGAAACCAGATTTTGTCGCGATGCGCAAAATTCTCGATCGTCATTGTCGCCAGCGCGCCGTTCGGAATCGAGAGTAGTGTGCGATCGAGCGTGCGGACAGTGGTGGACCGCAAGCCGATGTCTTCGACGTGGCCGCGCTGATCACCGAAGCGGCAAAAATCACCAACGCGGATCACCTGGTCTGAGAGCACGGAAATTCCACCAAAGAAATTTTCGAGCGTTTTCTGAGCCGCGAGTGCGACCGCAATACCACCAATGCCGAGTCCGGCGAGCAAACCGCCGATCTGGAAACCAAGAATGCTAAGCGCCGCAAGCAATGCCACCAATACCAGCGCGGCTTTGACTACACGCTTGCCCAACATCAGCATGGAGCCGGTAGCGGTGTCGCCGCGCCCAATTGCTCTCAGATGTACGCGATCGGTGAAGCGATTGATCCAGCGCCACAGCAACCAGATAATGCCGATCGCGAGCGAGATTCTCACCATCCTCGTGTAGTACTGGCGATAGATCACCGGAATCCCAAACGCCGCGATTGCAAAGTAATGCACGATCATCGTGAGCACTACAAGCAGGGGCGTGGAGGTGTCCCGCCAGAATGCTTCATCACGCTGGCCCTGACGCATCGAAGCGAGCAGGCGCATCGGCAGCACAGCTAACCGGAGCAGGAGCCAGGCAGCCAGTAGCGAGAGCGGAACGAAGAGGACAGCCGCCAACCATCGCCAGAGGGGGACAGAAAAAAGTTGATGTTCGACGAGTACCTGCGGCATGTATTTCTCAGTTTCCGGATAGCCGACCTCACGATACCAATCAGGCACCTGCGCGAGCGTCTGTGCCGAGATCAGCCAGATTGGCCCATTTTCCTTGTCTTCAATGCGAACCAGAACGATTTGCCCGTTTTTCTCGCCGCTCACCGTCCCGACCAGTTCCTCATTAGGTGGCAGGCCATCGCCTGGTGAGCCTTCCGCGAAATCAGCGATGCGATCCAGACTGCCCGGGAAGTTCTGGGACATGACAGCATTTAGCTTGCGAGCGAGTTCCGTGCCTTTTTTCAACCGGTCCTGGTCCGGTATTTGCAGGAATTCCGCCGCAAGAGCGAACTTACCGGACTGTGCGGCGCGCAGGAACCCGAGCATGGTCCCGCGCGGCGTTCGACGTCCAAGCTGCTTGGTTTGATCCGGTTTCTCGGGCTCCGCCGCGGTCTTCACTGCTCCGGGCACCTGAGCGGAGGTCACACACGCCGACAGTACGAGTCCGGAAATTAAGAAAAGTGTTTGTAGATATCTCGCCATCCTGATTCCTGCGCGCACCCGCGATCCTTCCATTGTAGAGAGCTGTGCCGGGCTTTGCTGCAAATGCCTTGAGTGCCGAATTCTTTCTGATTCTGTTGAAGATATGATAATCTTGACGCAATACGGGGTGAAGTTCTTGGTATTAAGAATCGTTTGCAACAAGCTTCGTTTTTTGTGCACATTGGCTGTCCTGGTTGGCACTCCGCTTCTCGGAAATTGGCAACTGGCTGGTCCCTATGGTGGACCTGCACAATACATTACAATTGACCCACAGAATCCGGCGACACTGCTGGTCGGCTCTGTTAATTCTCTGGTTTATCGTTCCACCGATTCAGGCAGCACGTGGGCGCGTCTTCCCTTTCCACGGCATTTCTCTGGAACCATCCGTACATTACTGATCGATTCCAAGGATTCGCGGCATTACTTTGCGGGCGTTCAAGTCACTGGAGCGAACGGCGCGGGTCTCTATGAGAGCCGCGATGCGGGCGAAACCTGGCAGTCGGTCTCGGATCTGGCGGGAAACTCAGTTGAGGCTATCGCAGCTTTTCCGGGCGACAGTACGCGGCTCGCGGTCGGCACACGCAACGGCGGATGGCTCAGCACCGATAATGGGGCTCACTGGACCCGCATTACTCCGAAGGAAAACGCCGAGTTGCTCTTTGTGACGGCGGTTGCTTTCCATCCAACCAACGCCGATATTTTTTACCTCGGCACTTCACACCTGCCTTGGAAAACCAGCGATGGAGGGAAGACCTGGCGGCCGATCAATGCGGGCATGATCGACGACTCGGATGTGTTCTCCGTTTCAGTGAATCCGAAGTCGCCTGACAATGTTTTCGCCAGTGCTTGCAGCGGTATTTACCGCAGCGACACGGGGGGAGACCGGTGGATCCGCGCCATCGGCATTCCAATGTCGCATCGCCGGACCCGTGTTATTACGAGGGAACCGGGAACACCGGAAACGATTTTTGCAGGAACTACGCTCGGTCTATTCCGTTCGCAGGATGGCGGCGTCACCTGGCGGCAGATGAACAAACAGGATGTCAATTCGATTGCTTTTAGTCCGACTGATCCTAAGACGTTCTATGCCGCGACAGGACAAGGCGGTATCTGGAAGTCAACTAATGGCGGCGAAACGATGCAACCGCTGAATGCTGGCTTTGTTTCGCGCGGCATTGGACGTGTTGTTTCGTCGGGCAGTAATCTTTACGCCAACACGCTTCAGGGTGCGGAGTTTGGCGGGATCTATGTCAGCGCCGATACAGGAAAAAGCTGGAAGTTGCTGGCCAATGCGGAAGCTTTGACCGACAACCAGATACTCGGAATCTACGGATCCAACAAGCTCCGGAATATATTGTATGCCGCGAGCGAAAGCCGAATTCTGAAGTCCATTGACGGAGGCAAGACGTGGGCGCAATCTCCCATGCCGATTCCATTGCGCCGGCCTGGTGTGTACCGCCCGGCCTTCCGGCTCAATTCACTGTACTTGATGGGCACCGAACGGCCCGTCCTGATGGCCGCAACGAATTCCGGACTATTTCGAAGCAATAACGGAGGAGTCGCGTGGACGGAAGTCCGCGTGGGTAGTCAATATGGCCTTGCGGCCTTATCGATTCATGCGGCCGAAGGCGGCAGAACGCTACTGATCCGCACTCCAAAAAGCTTGTTTGTTTCGATCGACGCCGCCGAATCCTGGCAGGAGTTGCCGCCGCCCGTGAACACCGCTCTGATTTATGACCTGGCAGTTACGGAAGGAAACAAAGGGCCAATTCTGGCAGGTACAGCAGAAGGTATATATCAAAGTACAGATAGCGGCAAGAGTTGGACGTTACGCAATAGCGGAATTGGTGCCGAGACTGTGGCGTCTGTGCGCTATCATCCTATTAGGACGCAAGAAGCGTATGCCGTTCAATTTGGACGGCTTTACCGGTCCATCGATAGTGGTACGACGTGGCACGCTGTGCCAGGCGCCGTGCTGCGCGACACTTTTATAAAAAATCTGTCGTTTTTTTCGGAAGCACCAGAACGGCTGTTTGCCGTCACACCGGATACCGGGTTAATTTTCTTGGATCTCATTGGTTGATTTAGCATTAGTATTAAAGAAAGAAGGAGGAGTTTCGCATCTCATATGACAGGGCTCACAGGTTGTTCCAGTTTCAACCGGCTCAGACGCAGTGCCGGGATGTTGTTAGCTGCAGGCTTGTTCGCCGCAGCAATCCCAGCGCACGCGCAAACTGCCGCAAAGAAGACGAGCACAGCCGCCGAAGGCGACTTGCCCGACATAGTCGAAATCAGCGGGTTTGGTGGCGGTAGCTTTTATAAGCAGGTGAATAAAGGCCTCGGCACTAAGTTAGTCAACGGCGGTGTCCTCGGCGCCCGCGTAACAGAAAATTTCTGGCGGTATTTTGGACTAGAACAGAGCTACGGCTACAGCGTAAATAACCTGCGTTTCGTCACAGCCCCAATAGTTGGCGATTGGCCACCTTCGTTCGGAAATCGGGTTCATAGTGCTTTCCTGAGTCCCATCGTCTATTTCACGCCGCGAGGGTCAAAAGTCCGGCCGTTTGTCACGGTTGGTGTCGGAATGGAATTGTTCAATCCGACCGAAAACGCGATGGTGCGTGCTCAGAAATTTCCGGATTACGCAAAGTACAACGCTCAGGCTCTGAATGACAACCTTCAGGTCGCCATGAATTACGGTGGCGGTTTGAAGTGGCATTTTGCAGAGCGCTGGGGTTTGCGCGTCGATGTCCGCGGTTTGATGTCGCGCAACCCGACTTTTGTGTTGCCGACAAACTCCACGACGGGCGTCTATATTCCGCGTCATGACAAGCTGCACGGAGTGCACACGACTCTTGGCATCACCTACTACCTCGGCAAGAAAGCCGAACCGCCACCACCTCCGCCACCGCCACCGCCGCCACCTCCACCGCCGGCTCCGAAGCCGCGTCTCGAGAGTGGTTCGCTGACAGGTGCTGAAGGTCTGCTCTGCCAGGGCAAGTCGATCACGGTTCGCACATCCGGAAAAGATCCGGCGGGTGGAAAGGTTCTGTATCGTTGGAAGCTCAACGGTCAGGCGGCCTCCGGTACGAACGGTTCCTTCACGTTCACTCCGGATCGTCCGGGCGACTACCGCATTGAGTGGGAAGTCGTTGATGCCAACGATAGCACTCGCGTGACAACCGGCGGACCGATTACTGTTACGGTTCAGCCCTACACTCCTCCGACCGCGACTGCTTGCACGGCCAATCCGGCCAGCCTGAAGTTCGGTGACACCACTAGTTTGTCTGTGAATGGCGCGGGTTCGCCCTGCAGCTCGATCACCTACAAGTGGACCGTCAGCGAAGGCAGCCTGAGCGGAGATACCTCTGCCAATGCGAAGCTTGATACCAAGACTGTCGCGTTTGAGCAGGGCGGCAAGATCCAATCCAAGTCCGTTAAGGCTACTGCCACAGTAACTGATGACCGCGGCGCGAGCGCATCCTGCTCCACCGAGGCTAAGGTTACCTACACGCCGACTGCCGTCCGCTTCGCCGACCTCGTGTTCTCGAAGAACAGCGCCCGCGTGAACAACTGCGCCAAGCGCGTACTGCTCGAAGAAGTCGCCCAGAAGGCGGCTGATGCCGACTACGAAGTCGTTCTCGTCGGCCACTACGATCAGGACGAAGCGCCGAAGTCAGCGCGCGCCAAGGCTTCCACACTGGATCGTCAGCGCGCGATGAACGCTGCTGCGGTTCTCTCCGGCGGCACCGGCACCTGCGCCCGTGTCGATCGCACTCGCATCAAGGCTGACTGGGTCGGTACGGAACAGACCGCCGACATGCAGCCCGGACTTTGCGGCACCTCTGCACGTGGTGAAGCGAAGGAACGTCGGGGTGCAGTCGTAACCACGGCTGACCAGAACCGCCGCGTCGAAGTTTGGCTGGTTCCGAAGGGTACAACGATGCCGGCCTCTGTTAAGGCCCCCAAAGAGTTGCCCGAAAAGGAACTCGTGAGACTCGGCTGCCCGAAATAAGCGGTAAGCACTGAAGTAAGAAAATGGCCAGGAGGCGAACCCTCCTGGCCATTTTTGTATTTACATGGATTGGAACATTCGGTGAGATTTGGCGTCTATGTTTCTTAGGAGGCGCTATGCCGAATCCACCTATTGCGTATCGTTGGCTGATCTGTCCGCGGGTTGGCTTGTGCCCCAACGCGTTCGCTCCGAATGGCGTGTTCGCTGGGATAGCATGCTCTTCAATCTTTGGATTCTGAGCGAACGCGGCGAACTCAATACCAGCGCTTCCGAGGAATTCGCCAGATTGTGCCGCAGGGCCTTTTCCGATGCGCTGGAAGTACGATTCACTCGAATACATCTCACTGACTGGCTGCGCGGTCCGGGGTTCGTGCTCACGTGTGCTGTATTTCTGCTGTTTCTGATTAGTGTGTTCTCGCGCGGCTTCGCGGTTACCCGCTCGCTGATAGATACTGCCCGCGCGATTTATCAGGGCGTACCCCACACGAGCGGCGATGCGCTGATGGCTTACCTGGGTCCGGTGGCATTTGCGATTTTCACCGGAGTTCTGGGCGTAGCGGTCGGACGTCTTTCATTGCAGAACCATGGCTGGCGTTACTGGATGTTTCTAGGGCTCAAGCTGCTTTCTATCACACTGATCCTTCCGTTGCTCTGGATTGAAGGTGGCGCAGCTCTGCGCAGACCTTTTAGCCACCGCGAATTGGGCATCGTAATCGCGGGTATTGTCCCGGCCATCCTCTTGGTTGGTGGTTTCGGGGCGGCGTTGATATGGTGCCTGGCAGACCAGCGTAAGCGCTGCCCTGTTTGCTTGCGGCGCTTGACGATGCCCGTCACGATTGGCTCAATGGGTAGCGTTTTCGAGCCGGTCACGACAGAACTTCTCTGCGAAGAGGGTCACGGTCTGATGTGCGTTTCAGAAACCTTCGAAGGCGAGCAGCGACCGCTGGACCACGCTGGATCCTTCGTGGAATACGCTATTCGAACCCGCGCAATCAAAATAGGAAATCGAAATCGAGGCGGAAGCGGCGGCGATGCTGCCCGAGGAACTCGCCGAACTGAGGGTCCGCACGATTCACACGCACGGTGTCGGGATTCCAATGGTTCGTCACATTGAACATACTGAAAGACACCTGCACGGCGTGTTTCCGCACGTGTATGTCGCGCGCGATACGAAAATCCAGTGAGAAGAAGTTAGGGAAGCGCAGCGTGTTGGGGGTCTGCGCGTATTGTTGCGCGGCGTTGAGTGCAGAGAAAGGCAGGCCGTTGCGGTACTCAATCACTGGCGCGATTCGCATGCGCGGATTCAGCGGAATGACGCCCCACATTAAGAAACGGTTCGGCGTGTCGCTTGGGGCAACGGCATACACGTCGCGACGGATCACAGGCCACGGAGAATCGCCCAGAAAATCGCCGAATTCGTTCAGGTTGCCGCGGCTGAGGCTGCGCACGTACGAAAACATGATCTCCTGTCCTTCGCGCGGTGCCAACTTTGAAATGAACTCAAATTGCCGATATCGCGAACGTCCCGAATCGGAGAGATTCAGCGCTGACCCTGCAGGATCGAGCAGCAGTAAACCCCGCGAGTGGTTCTCCAGGTAGCTCGCTCGCAGCCGCACCCAGCGTGGAAAGCGATGTTCCACCTGTGTGCTCCAGGCCAGACTGCGTGGCGCGAAATTGCCGGGCTGCTCCGACCCAAAAACAAACGGGCCCGCACCGTCCCGCGATCCAACGCGGTTTTCCAGCAGATTTCCATCGACCACCTGTTGCGGATACGAGTGGAACGCGAAGGCACCCAGGGGCACGCGATCGTAGAACCAGCCGAAACCGCTTCGAAACACCGTGTTCGATGTGCCGAACGGAGCCCACGTGAGCGCAGCGCGTGGGGCCAACCGCATCGTGCCTGTGATGCTTTGCCAATCCGCACGAATCCCGGTGTCGAACGCCAGAGTCGGACGCAATTGCCAGTGATCCTGCACGTAGCTGCCGTTGTCCCAGTCGTGCACTCTATAGGGTGATCCGGATGTCCAGGTGATGCGGCTAAGCGTCTCGCCCGCCGCGCCGACGATGTTCACCGGCTGCGGCAGGTTATAGCCGCGCAGTGTACTGTACGCTAGCGACGAGCCGAATTTCAGGGTGTGTGCGCGCTTTGTCACGGTGAACGCCTCTACCCACTGATAGCGCCGCGCGCGTCGATCCTGAATCGTGAAGTAATTTCCAAAATTCGCCGACGGCGCGAGCGACAGTTCACCGCCGGCTTGCGGCCAGATACGCCGCGTAATCTCGTTTGCAGCGAAGGACGAATCGAGTACGCCTCCACCCAGTTGCAGATGATCCGCAATGCTTACGTTTGCCTCGCGTGAGCGGAAACTCGACGTCACCGGGCGCGGGTTGTAGAAACTGAGATTCGCGAAATTCACCTTCTGCGGAACCAGGTGTAGCGTCACAGTCAGCGCGTGCTTTGCCGACGCAACGTAATCGAATTGCGTCAGCGAGTTCCAGGATTCGCGCCATGTCTCGTTTTCAGGAAAGGGCAACGTGAAAACCGGGCTCTTGTTCAAACGATACTCGCCCGATTGCGACAGGTATAGCTTGTTCCGGATCAGCGGTCCGTTAAAGGCGATTCGTGGCGTGAATCCACGCACACCCACGATGTGTCCGCTGCGTAGCCTTAGCTCCGGAGTCGGATCGTTCAGTTCAAAGTGCCACTTGTCCGTGCCGCGCTTCGTATCGACAATCACGACTGCGGCAGTGAACCGTCCATATTCCGCGAGAAACGGATTCTTCAGAACATCGAAGGATTCCACGCTGTCGATGGGGACCGTCGCTCCGAAATTGCCAGTGGCGGGATCGGTTACGTCGAGCGAGTTCACCAGCAGCGTGCTGCGGTATTCCGGACTGCCAGAGATTCTCAGACGCCCCTCAGGACTGCGCACAACGCCCGGGATCAGGGGCAGCGCCTCGCGCAATGAAACAGGATCGGTCGGCAACTGTTTCACTTGCTGGCCGCTGACTGGGGCTCCAGTCGCGGAACTTCCATCGGTCGGCGCTTGGGCCTCCACGGTGACTTTGTCCACGGTGGCGGGTGGCAGTAGAAAACCAACTTCGGTGGACGCGCCGGCTTCCACGTCCACTTCTTTTCTGATGGTCTGAAGCCCGTGACCAGAGGCTTCAATGGTGTAGCGTCCGGGTTTCTCGAAGGTCAGAGTAGCGAGACCCGCGGAATCGGTCTGTGCCTGTGCTTCTCCCGCACGCACAGCGGCTTGTGCGATCGGACGTTGACCGCTATCCTGCACGCGCACCGGGACGGTGCAACACGGCGCACCGGTCAGCAAGCTGAGCAGCAGCAGAACCCCCATTCATTAGTCAAGACGCGCGCGCATAGCAACCTGTTTCCCGAAGCTTTGCATCCTGGTTTCAACGCTGCAGGCGTTGCCCCAGACGACATCGGAGAACTCACCGCTATCCACGCGGATCCTGATCTCTTCGCAATATAGACCTTTGTCGCGCTCGACATAGAATCCATAAGTGCGGCACGCGACCGGTCTGTATTCGTAAATCAAACAACTGTGTTCCGTACGGTCCAGAAACGGGCAGACGATGGGCCGCTGCGCGGGATCCAGCTCGGCCATTCGCGCCTCGATTTCGGCACGAACGCGCTCCGGCAAGGTTACAAATCCAGCGCGCAGCAACTCCGTTTCCGGCTCCGTAAGTTGGGGAATATCCGCAAGCCGCCGGCAACACGAATCGCAGCCTTTTCGGCAGGGCCAATCCGGGCGCTCCGAGCAAATCGAGCGAACTCTGGCATCGATTTCGCTGTGCAGAATCCGTAGGTCCACAATCAGGCCGCCGGTCGAGGCGCCAGGAATCGAACTCTCACCGGAACCGCTGGTGCCTCCACCTTCATTACTTTGCAGACGAGTTGCACGGCATCGATAGGCGACACAACGCGAGTCGTACGTTTGTCGGCATCGGTACCGATGAGCACGACCACGTTCGGCGAGGGCGGAAACAGTTCGAGTACACGCACGGTTTCGCTGCCGGAGTGGAACAACACAACCAGTTCCTCGTCGTCCTTCAGCGCCTTCTGCATGGCTTGTACTTGCCCTAAAATGGTCGAGCAGATATTCTCTGCCGGCGGTGGGCCGGCGGGTTTCTCCGGATCTGAAGGACGCAGTACATCGCCGAGCGCCTGCTGCGCGAGTTGTTTGGTCAGGTCAACAAAAGCCATCTGGCTCGATCCTAACAGATAATGGAAGTAATGAGTTTGCAGAGAATTGGAATTGGAACGGCGGACATGGTGTCGATGTGCGACCATCTTGCGCATAGTTCCGCGTTTATTGTTTTGGAACTGGAAGACGGCCGTGTCACGTCCAGAATCGATCCGGCAGCGAGGCGCCGGTGCGTGTGGGAATCACGCCACGTTCGTGGAAATGCTGGAAGGCTGCAGTGCCGTTCTGTGTGGCGGAATCGGCCAGGGTGCAGCGAATGCACTCACCAGTCACGGAATCATGCCGATCGTTGCTGCTGCGCCGCACTCGATCGAAGACGCAGTCGCGCTGTATCTTAGTGGCGAACTCGTCACCACCAGCGACCGCGTCTGTCTCTGCGGCTAGAAAATTTTACGAGTTCAGGTGCGTGTTGATGCGCGTGATCGCTTCGTCGATCTCGGCTGTGTTCTTGAAGCCGATGGTCACCGCATCAACCGCACCGAACTTCATTACAAACTTCAGCGAAGCATCGCGCTCTTCGGGAGTTTTAAGCGTCCCCTCGCCCATCAGCTTCATGCCGATAATGCCCGTGCCCTGCGCGTGAATTTTCTTCATGTGCCCGGTCGCCTCGCGGACGTCGCCCTTTTCCTTGGTCTCGCTTTCGAGATTGTCCATGCGCGTCCCATCGTGATTTACACGCAGCAGCGCGACATCGAGCCACTTGTTATCAGGGAAAGCCCGCAGCGGCAGTAATCCATGGCAGGACGCGCCGTGCGCCAGCAGAATCTTCTTCTCCTTCGATTCGGACAACGCGTCGCTCGCGCCTTCATTTCTTCCACCCAGCGCGGCGAACGCATGCAATGCAGCAGCACGATATCGACGTACTCGGTTTGCAGCGCCGCGCGCACTCGTTCAATCGAAGCCTCCGGCGATTCGGAATCTTTCGGACGAAACTTCGTCATCAACTTATACGAATCGCGCGGCAGGCCCTTCAGCGCGGTCGATAGCATCTGCGGCATCTCTCGATATGAATCCGCCGTTTCGAAGAATCGAATTCCGCGCTCATAGGCGTAGCGCACCAGCTTGGTGAACTGCTCCTGACCTAATTCGCTTTGAATGCGTCCGCCAAACGTGCCGGTGCCAAAGGCCAGGCGAGTTACCTTCACGCCTGAATTGCCGAGCGGGACCCAGTCGGTCGCCGATCTCGTCGCAGCTTTCGCCACAATTGCTCCGCCTGTGCCAGCCAGGACTCCAGCGGCCAGGGCGCTTTTCAGAAAGTCACGTCTATTGAAGTTGGACATGCAGCGCTCCTCTAGTGAGATAAAAATACGCTACCACAGCAGGCGCTATTCTGGTGAAGGCGCATGATCACTCTGCTTCGTTCGATATGGATTTGGCTCGCTAGTGCGACCCTGATTTTCTCCTGGGTGCCGTTGCTCGGCATCATTCGTCTTCTGGACCGTGACCCGCTGCGGTTGCGCACAGCCCGCTGGTATTGCCGCTTGGGCCGCGCGCTCGCGGTCGTAAATCCGTGGCGCGTGCATCTGTGCGGATTACAGAATCTCGATCCCAAACAACGCTTCGTGATTGTTAGCAATCATCAGTCGCTCGCCGATATTCCGGTGGCCGCACATATTCCGCTCGACATGAAATGGATGGCGAAGGCCGAACTTCGCAGCGTGCCTGCGGTTGGCTGGATGCTTGCGATGGCGGACAACATTTTCGTCGATCGCGCGGACCGGCGCAAGGCCGCGCAGGCTTTGTTGCAGTGCGCGCGTTACCTGCGCGGCGGGTGCTCCATGATTTTCTTTCCAGAAGGCACGCGCTCGCTGGACGGCGAAATTCTGCCGTTTAACGAGGGTCCGTTCCACCTTTCCATTCGCGAACAGGTTTCGGTGCTGCCGGTCGTGATTGAAGGTTCGCGTCATGTCATCCCGCGCGATAGCTGGAAATTCGGCGGAGCAACGATATCTATTTGAACATCCTGCCGCCGGTTTCGCCAGCGGACCGCACCACCAAACAGGCATCCGAATTCAGAGACGAAGTGCGCCAGAAAATGATCGACGAACTAGCCCGCATTCGAAACGGAGAGGTGCCCTATGATCGAACGAGGAGAGTTTTTGAAAAGCGGCCGGATTGCGGCGGCGGCGCACGCCGCACTCAGTGCCGCCGATACGAACTCGATTTCGATCGACCCCAAGCCGCTCTTCGATATCTCGCCGCACCTCTACATGCAGTTCATGGAGCCGCTCGGGACGACGGACAGTTCCGTGGAAGCGGCCTGGGATTACGGCACTCGACGACTGGCGCAAGGATTTCATCGACACTGCTAACGGACCTTGCGCCAGACGTCGATTCGCTTCGGCGGTCTTTACAGCCGCCACTACAAATGGCGTGAAGGCGTTGGACCCGCAGCGAAGCGTCCCTGGATGCGGAACTACTTCTGGGGCGGCAAGGAAACGCATCGCGTTGGCACGCACGAATTCGTCGATTTCTGCCGGCGCGTGGGCGCGAGCCGCTCTATTGCGTCAACTTCGCCGCGGACGGCGAAAAGCGTTTCCGCCCATGCCCGAAGGCGACCGAACCGGTGATGCACGCGAAGCTGCGGACTGGGTCTCTTACGCGAACGATCCCGACAACGCGGAACGCAAAGGCGCACGGCGCCGCGCAACCGTACAACATCAAGCTGTGGCAACTCGGCAACGAGACGTCCTACGGCAGCGCGGGGTTCACAAAAGACGAGTCCATCGCGCAGACGATCGAGTTCGCGAAGGCAATGAAGGCGCGCGACAAGTCGATTACGGCTGATCGGCTGGGGCGATCGCGGCCGCGACAAAGACTTGTGGGCGGGCGATCTGCTCAAGCGCGCCGGCGAGTATCTGGATTACGTTGCCATCCACATGATGGGCCAGAGTCCGAAGCGTCGCGATACCGTGCTGAAGAGCCTGCGCTACCAGCAAGAGCCCGAGCGTGCGTGGGAAGAACTGCTCGAGCTTGCAGACAATGTGGAACGGCGCGTCGGCGAAATCGAACAGGCTACCGAAGGCGCTCAGGCTGGCATCGCTATTACGGAAGGCCACCTCAGCCTGAGTCCGCACAACTCAAATCCGATTCTGCATGAATGGCTTCAGTGCTGCCTATCACGCCCGCTCATTGAACATCTATCAGCGCCACGGTGCGCGCGTGAAGATCGCGACCGCGGCTGACTTCCAGGGAAATCGCTGGACCGTGAACGCGGTGATGTTGCAGACGCCGCGCGGCGTGAGCTATCTGATGCCCGTCGGGTCGATAGCCAGAATGTTCAAGCGGCATAACGGCAAGCAAGGCGTGGCGGTGAAATCCGCGCCCACGGATCTGGATATTGCGGCGAGTCGCACGGGCGACAAACTCTTTCTGCACGTCGCCAATCTGAATTACTCAAAGTCGATCGAAGCGAGTTTTGGCGTGAATGGCATGACCTCGACCGGCGGGCGCGTGATTGCGATTGCTCCGGACAATCCACGCGACTATGTCAATCAGGATCAGCCGAAAATCTTTACGCCGCGTGAACACGCGCTCACGCCCGCTGCGGTGCTGCGTTGGAGCTTCCCCGCGCGTTCGGTGAGCGTCGTGGAACTTGATTGCGTATGAACCTGAACGAGTTCGCTGAGCAGTACGTAAAGCTCGTGCTTGCGGTGGGTACTCATGACCCGGACTACGTCAACGCGTACTATGGTCCCCCTGAGTGGAAGGATCAAACTCTCTCACTTGCGGCCATCACAGGCGAAGCCATGGCGCTCATCGGAGCCATCGCCGAGCATACCCCGTCGCTGCGCCAGAACTACTTGCTGGTGCAGACGAAATCGCTGATGCATCGTGTGGCGATGCTGGAAGGTCAACGCTTCACGTTCGATGAAGAGTCACGTGCGCTCTACGACGCTGTCGCACCGACAATCCCGGTGAGCGGATTCAGCAAGCCGCTTGCTGCGCTCGAGAAACTCGTACAGGGTGAGGGGCCGATTGCCCTGCGCTATGCAGCTTGGCAGCGGCAGTTCGAAATACCTGCCGACAGACTCGATGCCGTGTTTTCCGCGGCCACCGATGAGGCTCGCAAACGCACGAAGCGACGCATCGCGCTTGCGGCTAACGAAAGCTTCGTCGTCGAGTATGTGAGCAAGCAGGTCTGGTCGGCCTACAACTGGTACAAGGGCGACGCGCACAGCCTGATTCAGGTCAATACCGATCTGCCGGTCGGCGTGAACTTTGCGCTTAAGCTGGCGTGTCACGAAGGCTACCCCGGTCATCATGTGTACAACGCACTTCTCGAAGAGCACCTGGTGCGCCGCCTCGGCTGGATCGAGTACAGTGTGTATGCTCTGTACAGCCCGCAGTCATTGATCGCGGAAGGCACCGCCAACTTCGGCGTGGACCTCACGTTTCCGCCTGCGGCACGCCGGAGATATCTGAAGGAAGTTCTGTTTCCACTCGCTGGTCTGGATGCGAGTAAGGCCGATGAGTATCACCAGATCACACAGACTGCAGCTGCACTTGATCATGCTGTCAATACAGCCGCACGCAGTTATCTGGACGGCGCAATCTCCCGGGACGAGTGCGAGGATCAACTCTTCCGCTTTGCGTTGATGACGCCGGAACGCGCCGCAAAACATGTCGGGTTCATAGAAAAACACCGCGCTTATGTGATCAACTACAACCTGGGCCAGGACTTGATCAAAGGCTACATGCGAAAGTGTGGCGCACCGATTTCAAAGCAGGCCAAGGCGTGGGCGGAGTTTGAAAAACTGCTTTCGTCTCCGCGCCTGCCTTCTGGTTTACGATAGTCTCGTGCGCAAATTACTTCTACTGCTTCTTGTCGCCCTGCCCACGCTCGCGGCGGATTCTTACCTGTTCACTTCATTTCGCAAGAATGGAGAAACAGGCGTCTTCTTCGCACTGAGCAAAGACGGCCGTCAGTGGACTCCGCTCAATAATAATCAACCCTGGATCAAGCCCGAGCACGCTGGCATGCTGATGCGCGATCCGTTCCTTACGAAGGGTCCGGACGGCACATGGCACATGCTCTGGACGTGGGGTTGGACGCGCAAAGAAACCGGCGATCGTCTCAAAATCGGCCATTCGACTTCGAAGGATTTGATCACGTGGACTCCGCAGCACGAGATCCCTTTATTCGAAAACGAACCCACGGCGCGCAACGCCTGGGCACCAGAGGCGGTGTGGGACAGTGAACGCAAAGAGTGGATTATTTTCTGGGCGACTACGATTCCGGGCCGTTTTCCAGCCACGCAAGGCACCGGCGACGGCGAGAACAACCATCGTATTTACGCCACCACGACCCGCGATTGGGTGACGTACACTCCGGCGAAGCTTTGGTTCGACCCCGGCTTCAACTGCATTGATTCCACGGTCATCAAGGATGGCAAGCGCTGGATTATGGTGTTCAAAGACGAGCGCAAAACGCCGCTGCAGAAGCGTCTCCGTCTGGCGTTCGCCGATTCCCCGCGCGGCCCATGGCGAGATGTCACCGAGACCTTCAGCGGTGATTGGGTCGAGGGCCCGTCGGCAATTCAGATCGGCAAAGAGTGGTGGATCTATTTCGATCACTACAGCAAGCCCCGGCATTACGGCGCTCTGCGCACGACTAACTGGAAGAAGTTCGACGACATGACAAGCGAAGTGAAATTCCCCGAAGATCACCGCCACGGAACGGTGGTGAAAATATCGGAGAAGCACGCCGCGCAACTGGAAGCCGCGAAGAAGTAGCCGGGAACAACTGAAGCCCGGTTCGCGTCGAAAGCACTTTGACAGGAGTGCTTTCGTGATCATCAAAACCTGGCTATTCTGCTGTCTTGCTTGCTCGCTCTGTTATGCGGCTGACCCGGCCCTCACTTTGTACAACCAACGCTTTGCCGTGGTGCGCGAGACGATTCCGATTGTGCTCAAGCAGGGTGTCAATCAGATCCAATTCACCGGCGCGACCGCTCAGTTGGAGCCGGATTCAGTGATGCTGCGGGATCCGTCTGGTAATCGCGTGCTGCAGATCCTGGAGCAGAACTATCGCGCGGATCCCGTTTCTGTCGACGCACTGATGGTCCTGTATGAAGGCAAGACGATCGAGTTTCAGGTGCGCAATGGCGATCGTGTCGAAACCGTTCAGGGCAAGATCATCCGGGCTGGAACCACGCCGCGCCCGATAAGCAATTACCAGTTCGTCGGGCCGTACGGGCCCCAGCAGGCCCCGTTTTCGCAGCCGATCATCGAGATAGGCGGCAAGTTGCGCTTTGACTTGCCTGGCGTGCCAGTGTTCCCTGCATTGGCCGGGGACACCATTCTGAAGCCGGCGCTCAACTGGACAATTCAGACTGACAGGGCCGGAAGTCTGGATGCCGAACTTGCCTACGTCTCGGGCGGCTTCAATTGGGAAGCGGATTATAACGTCATCCAGGGAACTGCGAATGCCCTCGACCTGATCGGCTGGGTCACTCTGGAGAACCGCAGCGGCAAAACCTTCGAGAACGCGCGCGTCAAGCTGATGGCGGGCGATGTGAACAAGATTCAGCCTTCGATGCAGCCCTACGCGGGCATGGGCGGTGGTGTGGTCGGTGGAATCGTGGGCGGCGTGCCAGGACCGCAGGTCGCGCAAAAGCAATTCGACGAGTACCACCTCTATACTCTGCAGCGCGCGGTGACGCTGCACGACAAGGAGTCCAAACAGGTGGAGTTTGTGCGCGCGAACGGCGTCAAGTCAGACACGCTGTACGTTTACGACGGACTCAAGCTGGAACCAAATCGCTACATGGGTATGCCTGCGGAGGCGATCCGGCAGGACTCGGGCTACGGCACGCAATCGAATCCGAAGGTCTGGGTGATGCGCGAGTTCGTAAATTCCGATGCGAATCAACTGGGGATGCCGCTGCCGAAAGGCCGGGTTCGTTTCTACCGGCGCGACACGGACGGCCGTCTCGAGTTCACGGGCGAGGACACGATCGACCACACGCCCAAGGACGAGCGCGTTCGCCTGTTTACGGGTGCTGCATTCGACGTGGTGGGCGAGCGCCGGCGCACCAATTACCGTATGGATCACGGACGCTCGACACTCGATGAGTCGTTCGAAATCAAGCTGCGTAATCGCAAGAAAGAACCTGTCGAAGTGCGCGTGGTCGAGCACCTCTATCGCTGGAATACTTGGGAAATACAGGTGAGTTCGGTGCCGTTCACCAAGACCGAGTCACAGACGATTGAGTTCCGGGTGCCCTTGAAACCGAACGAAGAAAAGACCGTAACCTACGTCGTTCACTACACCTGGTAACTTCTATTTCCAGAGCGCGATGCCGCCCAGCAGGCCTTCGCGATTGGGCGTGATCTTCACGTTTGCGGGCAGCTCAAAAGTGATTTTCTTGGCGTTGCCGCCACCGAGATAGAGCTGGTCGTAGTTGAAGAAGTGTTCCATTGTGTCGATCGCCTTCTGCAGGCGTTTGTTCCAGCGCTTTGGGCCAATCTCGTCCAGGGCGGCCCTGCCGAGGCGCTCCTCGTAGGTTTCGCCTTTATCGAACGGGTGATGTCCAAGTTCCAGATTGGGGACCAGAATTCCGTCGATCAGTAGTGCGGAGCCGATTCCGGTGCCCAGTGTAATCATTAGCTCCAGTCCTACGCCAGAGGCGGCACCCAGGCCCTGAATGTCGGCATCGTTGGCGACGCGTACCGGTTTGTCCAGCTGCTTGCTCAATTCGGTGGCGAGGTCGAAGTTCACCCAGTCGGGGTGCAGGTTGACGGCGGTCAACACCACACCGTGCCGGATTACGCCCGGGAATCCTACCGAGACGCGGTCAAACTCGCCATTTTCCTTGACTGAACCAAGCAGGACCTCGAGAACCGCGGCAGGAGTCGCTGGTTTGGGCGTGACCACCCGGCGAAACTCGCCCAGTGGCGTATTCTGCGCGTCCACGGTTACGGATTTAAGTCCGCTGCCGCCGATGTCGATTGCCAGGGTGATGGGGTTGATGCGGGTTGCCATCCGGTTATCGTAGCACCCGAAGCGTCCAGATTGAGGTGAGAGTTTGGGAGACTTCCCGGCACCAAGTCTCTTGGGTGAGGTGTGTGTCCACCCGCGAGATGACAAACCCCATCATCAGCCAGGAGGAGCAACTCCACTGGCTGGCCCTGATACTTGTTTCGGGTCTAGGCACCCGCAAAGCCGGAGCGTTGATTGAGAAATTCCGCACGCCGCAGGCTGTGTTCCGAGCATCGCGCACGGAACTGGAAGCTACAGGAATCAACGGCAGTGCTGTGCAAAGCATTGCGAGCGGCTGTACCTTCGATGACGCCGTCCTTCAGCAGGAAAAGCTGCGTGCAAGCGGGGCCAGCGTGATCGCAATCTCAGACCCGTTGTACCCACCGGCCTTGCGCGAAATCTTCGATCCGCCAGTCTTGCTGTTTGCGCGCGGTCGCCTGGAACTGCTCGGTTCGCTCATGATTGGCGTCGTGGGGACGCGGCGTGCGTCAACTTATGGCACCGCAGTCGCGGAAAGGCTCTCGGCCGACCTCAGTCGCGCCGGGCTTACGATCGCCAGCGGGATGGCGCGGGGCATTGACACTTCAGCACACAAAGCGGCACTTGCCGTGGGAGGGAACACAGTTGCGGTGTTGGGTTGCGGAGCCGATATGGTGTATCCTTCAGAAAATCGCAAGCTGGCGGCTGAACTGGTCGAAAAGGGGCTTATTCTGTCGGAGTACCCCATGGGAACACCCGCATACCCGCAAAACTTTCCAGTACGAAATCGTATTATCAGCGGAATGAGCAAAGGCCTGGTAGTCGTAGAGGGCGCTCAGTACAGCGGATCGTCGATTACGGCACGTTTAGCGATGGATCAGGGCAGAGAGCTGTACGCCGTACCGGGTAACATTACGTCTAAGATGAGCTGGGGTCCAAACCTGCTAATCAAACAGGGTGCCAAACTGGTTCAGGACTGGAACGATATCGTCGAGGAACTCTCGCCGGAGGATCGTCAGAGACTGATCCGGGCCGGGCAAAGCCGCATTCTCGGCGAGTCCGGATCGGCAGAAAACGTGCAGGAACAGCAGTCGCTGCCGATGGGCCCGAACTCGGCAATTGAGCGCGCGGTGCTGGGTCAATTACGCGTAGATTCTCCGACCCAGATTGATAAGTTATTGGAAACATTAGAAGATTTCTCGTCATCAGACTTGATCGCTGCACTCTTCGAACTGGAGATGCTAGGATTGGTGCGTCAGCTTCCGGGCCGGAGTTTTGTTAGAGTCTGGTAGAAGACTTCTTGGAACACAGAGAGTAATATGGCAAAAAATCTCGTCATCGTCGAGTCGCCGGCGAAGGCGAAAACAATCGGAAAGTACCTGGGCAAGCAGTACACAGTGAAAGCTTCGCTCGGTCATATCAAAGATCTGCCCAAAAAAGACCTGGCGGTGGATGTCGAAAACGGCTTTGAGCCGAAGTACGGCGTCATCGAAGGCAAAAAGAAGCTCATCAGCGAGCTGAAGTCGGCGGCCAAGGGCATGGACGCAATCTATCTCGCAGCTGACCCTGATCGCGAAGGCGAAGCGATCTGCTACCACCTGTGGGAAGAGTTGAACGGAGGTCCCAAGGGTCCGCTGGTACAGCGTGTGATGTTCAACGAGATCACAGCTAACGCGATCCGGAGAGCGTTCGAATCGCCGCGCGAGGTGAACATCAATCTTGTTCACGCGCAGCAGGCTCGCCGCGTGCTGGACCGCCTCGTAGGCTACAAGATATCCCCGCTGCTCTGGGACAAAGTCCGTCGCGGACTATCCGCAGGACGTGTGCAGACCGTCGCGCTGCGCCTGATTGTCGATCGCGAACGTTTGATCCGCGAATTCCTCAAACGCGAATACTGGAGCATCGATGTCAGTTTGTCGGCAAAGAAGCCGCCGATACTGAACGCGCATCTCGCAAAACGCAACGATGAAAACGTCGAGATAGCGGATGAAGCCGCCGCGCAGCGGATTGTCGATGCCCTCGTGGATGCTTCGTACACCGTGCGTTCGGTTTCCACGCGTGAGAAGAAGCGCAATCCTGTTCCGTCATTCATCACGAGCACTTTGCAGCAGGAAGCTTCTCGCAAGCTGCGCTTCAGCGTGAAGCGTACAATGATGCTGGCGCAGAAATTGTACGAAGGTGTGGAACTGGGCAAAGAAGGCTCGGTCGGTTTAATCACCTACATGCGTACCGATTCGACGCGTGTTTCGGCAGACGCCCTGACTGAAGCGCGCGAGCTGATCGCGGAACGATATGGCCCGCAATACCTGCCGGAGAGCGCAAACATCTATCGCAGTAAAAAAGATGCTCAGGATGCGCACGAAGCAATTCGTCCGACCTCCGCGCAGCATACTCCGGAATCTGTGGCGAAGTACCTGGCGGAAGATGAGCTGAAGCTCTACCGCCTGATCTGGATGCGCTTCGTAGCATCGCAGATGAACCCGGCGCTGTTTGACCAAACGACCATCGACGTCGTCTCACCGGGTAAAGACGGCGCAACCTATATGTTCCGCGCCACGGGCAGCGTCCCCAAGTTCGACGGCTTCCTCGCGGTGTATGAGGAAGGCAAGGATCAGAAGGACGAAGAGGACGAGGAACTCAAGCACAAGCTGCCGCTCGTGACCGAGGGCGAGGTGCTGAGGTATAGGGAGATCAAGCCCGAACAGCACTTCACGGAACCGCCTCCGCGCTTTACGGAAGCAACGCTCGTGAAGGAACTGGAGTCCGATGGTGTCGGACGTCCTTCCACCTACGCTTCGATCCTTTCGACGATTCAGGAACGCGAGTACGTTAAAAAGGAAGGCGGCAAATTCATACCCACCGAACTCGGCATGGTGGTGACGGATCTGTTGCTGGAGTGCTTCGCAGATATCTTCGATGTGAACTATACGGCTCGCATGGAAGAAGAGCTCGACAACATCGAAGACGGAAAAATCGAGTGGTCGAAGGCGATGAGCGACTTCTATGTGAAGTTCGAAGTCGATCTCCATCGCGCTGAAACCGAGATGACCGACATCAAGCGGATGGAGAAGCCGACCGATCTCCTCTGTGAGAAGTGCGGCAAGCCGCTCGTGATCAAGTGGGGCAAGCATGGCAGCTTTATAGCCTGCACCGGTTATCCGGAATGTACGAATACGCGTGAGCTGACGGTCGATCTGCCGGATGTCGATAAGGTGGGTCTCGCCGAACAGGACGCGGAAGAGTACTGCGAAAACTGCGGCCGCACGATGGTTCTCAAAAAGGGCCGCTTCGGCACGTTCTTTGCCTGCTCCGGCTACCCCGACTGCAAGACGACCAAACAGATTGGCGGCGAGCAGAAGAAGCCTGATGTTCCGCTGGACGAGAAGTGTCCGAATTGCGACAGCAATCTTGTCTTGAAGTCAGGCCGCTTCGGCGAGTTCACGGCTTGCAGCAATTACCCGACCTGCAAGTACGTTAAGCAAAAAACGATTGGCGTGAAGTGTCCGGACTGTTCGGAAGGCGAGATCATTGAACGGCGCTCCAAGCGCGCTAAAACGTTTTATGGTTGCAATCGCTACCCGGAATGCAAGTTCGTTGCATGGGGCAAACCGATGCCGGAGAAGTGTCCGGATTGCGGCAACGCCTACCTGATCGAAAAATGGCTGAAGGCTGGTCCGGTGGCGCAGTGTCCCAACAAGGAGTGCAAATACAAGCGCCCGATTGAAGTGGAACAGCCTGTGGACGAAGCAGCAGTCAATCAGTAGATTCGTTCGAAATTAATGCGCGCCTCTGTTCAAACAGAGGCGCGCGTTTCTGTCTCTAGGTATCGAACGGCTGTTAAACGTCCCGCACGCAGCGGAAGCTCAGGTTAGTGGTGGCGCTGTCCGGGGTGTTGGAGGTTCGTGCTGCGACCCGGTAGCGGTTGCAGTAGGATTTGTGGCAAAGGTAAGAACCGCCTTTCATTGCGCGGGCTGCGCCATTTAACGGGCCTACAGGATTCACGCGCGTGGCATCGATATGCCAGGTAGGGTGAAACCAGTCATTGCACCATTCCCAGGCATTGCCGGTGATCACCTGAAAACCATATCCGTTGGGCGGAAACGCTCTGACTGGGCAGACCGCGGTATAGCCATCCTCGCCGGTGTCGCGATTCGGAAACTCACCTTGCCAGGTATTGCACAGATGCACTCCGCCAGGTGTCAGTTCATCGCCCCACGGATAGATCCTCTGTTCGAATCCGCCGCGCGCCGCGTATTCCCACTCCGCCTCGGTTGGTAGGCGCTTGCCGGCCCATTCGCAGTAGGCAGCGGCATCGGTCCAGGCGACATGCACGACAGGGAAGTCCTCACGCGCGTCGATGCTGGTATCCGGACCTTCGGGATGATTCCAGGCAGCGCCGCTCACCTTGCACCACCAGTTCGTCTGTGGAGCGGTCTGATCGACCAACTTGCTGTATTGTTCCGGCGCAATGTGGCCCTGGAACACAAACGACCAGCCGAAGCGTTCGGATTCGGTCTTGTAGCCGGTAGCCGCGACGAATTCGGCGAACTGGCGGTTGGTGACCGGATAGCGATCCATGTAGAACGCGTCCAGCGTGACTTCACGGATGGGACCTTCGCCGTCGGACGGAAAGCCTTCGGGGGATTCGGTGCCCATCAGGAAGCGTCCGCCGTCGAGACGGATCATTTCCTCGATCGAACCCGAGCGCACGATCCGGCGCTCCGCAGACGCCTGCCGCGAGCCCGTGAGGATTTCAGCGCGATGTTTGCTGGGAACGCAACAGGCCGGCGGCGGCTTTACCATTTCAAAACTCATTTTGTTTGGATGTCGGCTTTGGCTCGCAATTGGTCGGCGAACTGTTCCACGGCGCGCTGCTTTTTCTGATCGGTCAGAACTCGTTCAATCTGGCCGCGCACATCGGTCAGATCCGCAACGCCCTCCGGTTTGCGATCGATTACGCGCGCAACATGGAAGCCAAATGCGGTACGGAATATGGGGCTGGTTTCATTAACTTGGAGCGCGAAGATTACGTTGTCGAACTCCTCAACCATCTCGCCGCGCGCGAAGTAGCCGAGGTCGCCGCCGTTGCCCGCGCAATCAGAGTGCTGATCGGCCAGCGTCCGGAAATCGGCTCCGCCATCAAGCTCGGCTTTGACCGCTGTGATGGCCTCGAGTGCCTGTTCCTCAGTGGTGTTTTCGTCAACGTTCTTGACGATGTGGGCCGCGTGAACCAGTTCGGGCATCCAGAACTGTTCCTTGTTCTTGACGTAGTAATCGCCAATGTCCTTGCTGCGCGGCGGCGAGACTTTGGACGTGAGCTTCTCGAGCATGCTCTGGAGGCTGGCTTCGGGATCCACCTCGCCCGTTTCAGGGTTGGTGACCGGTTCCTTGAGCGCCGCCTGACGAAGCAGCACGCGCTCGATCACGTTTTCGCGCGACCAGTCCTTGAGCTGAATCTCGCGTGCGATCGGGTCCATGTCGGCCATGGCCTCTTCGTAAGCTGGCCGGATCGCCGTCATTTCCGCGCGCACCGCGGAGTCTTCAATCGTTTCGCCGTTTACTAGAATGGGCATCTCTTTAAGAGTATTGTATGCCGAGGGCCTGAAGGGGCGGGCCCCCGTGGCGAAAGGTCAGCGCGGCGGCGCCGGGCTCACCGAGACGGCTCAGGACCGGCGTCGATAGGCGGCGCAGGCGAGCACGAGGCCGGCGAACACAGTCCCAAGAGTTGCGGGCTCGGGTACGGAGTTGTTAGCGGGATCGGCGTCGACAGTGATGCTCCACTGCCAACCAGCGCTCTGAGTGTCCTGGGCGAAGAAATCCTGGATGCTCAGGGTCCATTGCGTGTTGTCGATGTTGACGCCGGACCACGCGGACGAGAAACCGGGCTCGGCGGCGTAGTTACCAGCGGTCATGGTACCGGAAGTACAGGCCAATGCCGGGTTGCCGCTGTTGAAGTTATACGTATTGCCAGCGCCAAAATTGCAGCTGCCGTTGCGATTATCAAACATGAGGTGCGGAGAACCGACAGGGCCGGTCAGTTGGAATTCCAGATCGCTCATAAACGTGTGGTTAAGGCCGGTGAGGGTGATCGTGACCGAGTTGCCGGGATTGATGATGTAATCGTTCCCACCGGGGATTGTGATTGTGGTGCTGACTATGCTGCCAGGAGCATTGCCAGAAAGGTCTAATGCATCTGGAACCGCAGGGCCTAGGGCGGACGGACCAAATGTGATAATCGCGCCGGCAGCTGAACCGGCAAACATAGCCGCAGTCGCGGCGAGAAGCACGAATCTTAACTTATTTTTGTTCATTATGTGTACCCGAGTAGTTTGAGTGACGGCATTGTAACATTGTGTCGGGCAAGGTCACAACCACATCCAATTTCCTTCACGCCAGCACCCTTTGGAGCCACTCGCGTTGCTACTCCGACGCCTGCGGATCAGCACGGGCAGTTTACGCGAAGCTCTGAAAAAAGCGTAGATTCTCCGCGATGGTGTTGCGCTCGCTCTCATCGCACTCGCGCAAGGGTTCGGCCATTCCGCCGCTACAAACACCCTGAAGCGAGAGGGCGCACTTCAGGGATTTTAGGTACCCTGCGCCGTAGATGCGATTGCGCACTTCGAGCACGATGCGGTGCAGGCGCATCATCTCGTCTGAAGAATCCGCGATGGCAGCTTCATAGAGCTTCACGTAGAGCGATGGAAACAAATTGGCTCCACCGGACACGCCGCCGTGCGCGCCTTCCAGCAGTGCATTGGCAAGTAGCTCTTCGGGGCCCATCAGAACAGCGAAATCGCGGCGGTCCTTTACCGCTTCGATGGCACTTTGGAGGTACATCAGGTCTCCGGAACTGTCCTTGAGCCCCGCGACATTCGGGTGCTGGGCGAGTTCCTTGACGGTGGGCACTTCGAAGGTAATGCCGGTGTGGCTCGGCATGTTGTAGAGGAACACTGGGAGCGGTGAGAGCGAGGCGACGGTTTGGACGTGCTTCAGCAGTTCCTCTTGCGTCAAAGGAAAGTAGAATGGCCCTGCATACACGACGGCTTGCGCGCCGGTATCGTGCGCATAGCAGGCAAGCGCGAGCGCTTCGGTCAGCGCGGTGTCGGTGATGTTGACCAGTACCGGCACGCGCCCCGCGTTGATACGGCAGACCTGTTGGATGACCTCGCGGCGCAGGCGATAGCTTAGGCTGGGACCTTCGCCCGTCGTGCCGAGCACGAAAAGCCCGTGAACGCCCGCTGAAATCGCTCGTTCAAGGAGCCGTTCGAAACCGGGGACATCCAGAGTTTCATACTTCAGCAGCGGCGTGATCAGTGGCGGAATAATGCCGCGCAATGGGCGGGAAATCTTAGAGGATTCCATGAAAACACCATTATAGTGCCGCCTGTAAGGTACAATATTAAAGGACTTTGTTATCTGCTTGGAAGGAGCTCGCCTGCAAGGCAATAAATATGAGAACACCACTGATGTCCGGCAACTGGAAGATGTACAAGACTGCCGCCGAAACTACGCAATTTTTTGAAAAATTCAACCCGCTGGTTGCTGGCAGCAATCATTGCGAAATCGTCATTTGCCCCACGTTTGTGAACCTGCCTGCGGCAGTGGAAGCAACCAAGGGAACGAACGTCGAAATTGGCGGACAGAACCTGTACTGGGCCAAGGAAGGCGCCTTCACCGGCGAGATTTCCGGCCCGATGTTGACGGCCGTCGGCGCCAAGTGGGTAATCATTGGCCATAGCGAACGCCGCCAGTTTTTCGGCGAAACCGATGCGACCGTGCTGAAACGCACTCTGGCCGCGCTCGAAGCCGGTCTGAAGCCGATCGTGTGCGTAGGCGAGAAGCTGGAAGAGCGCGAGAGCGGCAAGACTGCCGAGTTGCTGACTTCGCAATTCGAGGGCGGTATCGCCGGTCTGACCCCGGAGCAGTTCGCGAAAATCGTAATCGCGTATGAGCCTGTGTGGGCGATTGGTACGGGCAAGACGGCAACTCCTGAGATTGCTGCCGATGCGCACCGTGTGATTCGTGGGCAGGTTGCGGCGAAATTCGGCGCTGATGCTGCTGCGAAGGTTCGTATCCTCTACGGCGGCAGCGTGAAGCCGGACAACATCAAGGTGCTGATGGCACAACCGGAAGTCGATGGCGTCCTGGTGGGCGGCGCGGCTCTGGATGCGACATCCTTTGCGTCAATCGTGAACTTCTAGATGTAATCGCACGCCCTCGCGCGGTGTGAGGGCGTGCTACCTAATCAAAATCGATGTCGCGTTTTGGGGGCGGGGAATTCGGATCTTCCTTCGCCTGTCTTAGTAGTTCATCAAATTTCTTGTTCAGGATGTCCGCCTGACTCTTGTGCTGTTCCACTGACTTCGCAAACGCGCTTTCGCGCCGTTCTTTTTCTCCCCGCTGATGCTCGACCGCAGCAGTGAAATCCTCAAATAGCTTGGGCTTCGGCTTTTCCGTGAAGGTAATGACTGCTTGCGTTTCCGGGTCGATTTTGAGCGTCGCCTGGCAGCATGGACAGTCCAATTCGAACGGCCCTTTTGTAACTTTCGCCATATGTTGCATCTTAGCGTATCTGGTACTATCTTACGAAGGTCAACACGATGTTTGACCTTATAAGGAGGCGGTTCGTGTTTAAAGAATTCAAAGAATTCGTGATGCGAGGCAACGTGCTCGATCTCGCGGTGGCCGTGATCATTGGCGCCGCTTTTGGGAAGATTGTGACTTCGTTCACCAACGATATCCTCATGCCGCCAATCGGGATGGCATTAGGTAAGGTCGATTTCAGCAATCTCTTTGTAAGCTTGAGTGGAGGTACGTTTGCCACGCTTGCGGAGGCGAAGAAAGCTGGAGCGGCAACGATCAATTATGGCTTGTTTCTGAATACGATCCTGGATTTTCTGATCGTTGCTTTCGCCATTTTCCTGATCGTGAAGCAAGTCAATCGGATGAGCCGTCCGGCCCCGGCGGCTGCAGTGACCACAAAGGACTGCCCGTTTTGTGCCAGCGCGATTCCGTTGGCCGCTGTGCGCTGCCCCCATTGCACGAGCGAACTGCTTCCAAGATCGTAACTACCCACTTCCACCCCGGGGCCGCCGCCTTGCGGCCCCACCCTTGCTAAAATCAAAGCAAGAACCCCTACTTCATGACAGATCAGCAGATTCGACAAGAGGCGCTCTTTGACGCCCTGGCTACACGTATCCTCGTACTCGACGGAGCCATGGGGACCATGCTGCAGCAGCGCCACCTGACTGCGGAGGATTTCGGCGGCCCATCGCTGGAAGGCTGCAACGAAGTCCTTGTGGCAACACGTCCGGACGTAATCAAGGACGTGCATCGTGCGTATTACCAGGCTGGCGCAGATATTGTTGAAACGAATTCTTTTGGTTCGACGCCGCTCGTGCTCGCGGAATATAACATTGCCGAACGTGCCTACGAACTGAGTTTCGATTCTGCACGTGTGGCGCGTGAAGCCGCTGCCGAGTTTGATAACTCTGGGCGTATGCGTTTTGTCGCGGGTTCCATTGGACCCACGACAAAAGCGATCACAGTCACGGGTGGCGTCACGTTTCGCGAACTCGAAGAGAACTTTTACATTCAGGCCAAGGGCTTGATCGAAGGCGGCGCGGATATCCTGTTGGTGGAAACTTGCCAGGATACGCGCAACGTAAAGACCGCGCTGCTGGCGATTGACCGATTGCGCAAGGAACTCGGGATACGCATTCCGACGATGGTTTCTGGCACGATCGAGCCGATGGGTTCGATGCTCGCCGGGCAGACCGCCGATGCGCTCTGGACGTCGATCGCGCACGCAGATTTGCTTTCGATCGGCTTAAATTGCGCCACGGGTCCCGAGTTCATGCGCGACCATATTCGCACGCTGCATGAGATGGCCAGCACGCGTATATCGTGCTACCCGAATGCAGGACTGCCGAACGAAGACGGCAAATACCTGGAGACGCCGGAGACACTCGCCGCGCAATTGGAACGCTTCGCCGATCAGGGCTGGCTCAACATCGTGGGCGGTTGTTGCGGCACGACTCCTCCGCACATTCAGGCGATTGCGCAGATGGTGGACGGCAAGAAACCGCGTGTGCCGAAGGAGCCTTCGCACCGCGCTTTGTATTCCGGCATCGAACTCGTCGAAGCTGACGAAACGAACCGGCCGCTGCTGGTGGGCGAACGCACCAACGTGATTGGTTCGCGGCTGTTCAAGAACCTGGTGGCGGAAGAGAAGTGGGAAGAAGCCAGCGAGATCGCGCGGCGTCAGGTGCGCAACGGCGCGCAGATTGTCGACGTGTGTCTGCAATCCAGCGATCGTGAAGAACTGAAAGACATCGCTCCGTTTTATGAAAAGCTGATTCGCAAGATCAAGGCTCCGGTGATGATCGACACCACGGATCCGGTGGCGGTCGAAGAGGCGCTGACGTATTGCCAGGGCAAGAGCATCATCAACTCCGTGAACCTGGAAGACGGCGAAGAGAAGTTCGAAAGGCTTTGCCCCATCGCCCGGCGTTATGGCGCGGCGCTCGTGGTGGGCTGTATCGACGAAGACAAGCAGCAGGCGCAGGCCTTCACGCGCGAACGCAAGCTGGCGATTGCGCAGCGTAGCGTGGAACTACTCACCGGGAAATACGGAATTCCGGTGGAGGACATCGTCATCGATCCGCTGGTGTTTCCATGCGCCACCGGTGATGAGAACTATGTCGGCGGTGCGGTGGAAACCATCGAAGCCGTGCGCATGATCAAGGAAGCAATTCCGTACATCAAGACCATTCTGGGTGTCTCGAATATTTCGTTCGGGCTGCCAGCGAATGCGCGCGAAGTCGTGAATTCGGTTTTTCTGTACTACTGCACCAAAGCCGGCCTGGATCTGGCGATTGTGAATTCCGAAAAGCTGGAGCGCTTCGCGTCGCTTCCGGAAGAGGAGCGCAGGCTCGCAGAGCACTTGCTGTTCAATACGCCGCCCACCGATGTACCGGCGGATCACAGTGACTTCGATATGCTGCGCATGGCTCCCGAGGATTGGCGCGAACAATCGCACGAGCAGAAGGCCGCGATTAACCAGTACCACATTGCAGCGATCGCGGAATACTTCCGCAGGGCCGCTCCGAAAACAAAGAAGAAGGCTGCCGATCTGCCTTTAGACGAGCGCCTGTCGAACTACATCGTCGAAGGCACCAAGGATGGCCTGGTCGAGGATTTGGAGCGCAAGCGCGCAGAGGGCGCGGCGCCACTCGACATCATCAACGGTCCGCTGATGGCCGGGATGAGTGAAGTGGGTCGCTTGTTCAACAACAACGAACTGATTGTGGCAGAGGTGCTGCAATCGGCGGAGGCCATGAAGGCCGCCGTGACTCACCTGGAACAGTTCATGGAGAAGGCCGACACAGCGGCTCGCGGCAAAATCATTCTGGCGACGGTCAAGGGTGACGTTCACGACATCGGCAAAAACCTCGTCGAGATCATCCTGAGCAATAACGGCTATACGGTGGTGAATCTTGGTATCAAGGTACCGCCGGAAGACCTGATCCGCGCGTTCAAGGAACATAAACCCGATGCAATCGGACTTTCCGGATTACTGGTGAAGAGCGCGCATCAGATGGTCATCACGGGCAGCGATTTGCACGATGCGGGTATCGGCGTGCCATTGCTGGTGGGTGGTGCAGCGCTTTCAGAACGATTCAGCACAGGCCGGATTGCGCCTTCCTATGGCGCTCCTACTTTTTATGCGAAAGACGCGATGACGGGGCTTCGCCTGCTGAACGAGATTATGGCGCCGGAGACGCGCGAAGAAACGCTGGCCGCGCATACTTTCACCGAAGCGGTCGCTGTTGCTGAGAAGGATTCTGCGCCGGTTGCGATATCGGAAGCGCGCAGCGGCAAGGTGAGCACTGATATTCCGATTCCACCCGCGCCTTATCTAGACCGCAAGGTGCGTTCCATTCCGAATCTCAGTGAGATCTGGAGCTACATCAATCCGTTCATGCTCTACGGACGGCATCTTGGCTTCAAGGAAAACTTCGAGAAGATGCTTGCTGCGCGCGATGAAAAAGCTCTGAAGCTTTTTCATGAGGTCGAGGACGTCAAGCAGTATGTGTCCACGTTCATGAAGGTCCGCGCGGTCTGGCAGTTCTTCGAAGCGGAGCGGGCGGGGAATTCGATTCACCTGTTTTCGCCGGGTGCTACGAGTCCGCTGCATACGTTTGATTTTGGACGGCAGGCGCGTCCTGATGGGCTGTGCCTAAGCGATTATGTAATCGATGCCGATGAAGGCCGGCGCGATCACGTTGCGCTATTTGTGGTCACTGCGGGTGAGGGCATTCGGCAACATTATGAATGCGCCAAGGATGCCGGAGAGTTCTTCAAGGCGCATGCGCTGCAGGCCATCGGTATCGAATCCGCGGAAGCCTGCGCCGAATGGCTGCACCGGCGCATCCGCGAAGACTGGGGCTTTCCCGATTCTCCAACGATGACGATGCATGAGCGCTTCACGTCGCGCTATCGAGGCAAGCGCTACAGTTTCGGGTATCCGGCGTGTCCAAATCTGGATGACCAGCAGGGTCTGTTCCAGTTACTGCGGCCTGAAGAAATCGGTGTCGAGCTAACCGAAGGCATGATGATGGAACCCGAGGCGAGCGTGAGCGCGCTGGTGTTCCACCATCCCGATTGCGCCTATTTCTCGGTCGATGCCTGATCCTACAAGCCAGTGGCTTGAACCTTTAGTACGTTACAGTCTTTGAAGGCCAGCTTGCCGGGCATCTTGACATGTAAGCCGTCGGCTTGCAGCGACCAATCGACCTTGGTATTGCTGCCGATGACCGACACCTTTGCCACCTTGCCGGCGAAAAGCTTCTTTTCGGCTGCCAGTGAACTGACAGCTATGTCCTTGCCGGCCGGATCTCCGAAGACATGCACGTAAAGGACGGTGTTGGCCTTGTTGCACGTAAAGCGTAGGATGCTCTGGTCCCACGGCTTTGAGGATATTCCGCGTTCATTGAAATGCCCGCCTTCGGTCGTGCCGCCTTCGCCGTGGATTTTCCACGGCCGGGTGCTGTAAATGGCTTCGCCATTGCCCTCAAGCCAAGGGCCAAACTGGTCCATTTCCGTGACTTGGTCCTGCGGAATGGTTCCGTCCGCGTTGACTGCGAGGTTGAGCAGGAGCACACCTCGCTTGCTTACGATATCCACCAGCAGTTCTTTCAGGCTTCGCGCGTTGTGACGCATCAGGCTGCTGCCGTCCGGGTTCGGCTTTAGGAACCAATCCTCTGCGATCGTGGTGTCGGTCTGCCAATACTCTTCTTGAATTCCCGCGGAAACGCCTTTTTCGTAGTCCCGGATGGTTCCAGTTTGAGGTCGTTTCACAGTGACAATGGTCTGGATGGAGCCGTGCTGTTTGAGACTGTCGTCGTACAATCTCGCGCACGCCTCCCTCATCGACGGTGGAACCTGGCCGTCATCGAAATAAAGCAAGTCGGGCCGGTACTTCGTGACCAGTTCCAGATGGCGTTGGGCAAGCTCCTTTTCAAAAGCATCGTATTTCGTAGCATAAAGCTGCTGGGGGTCCAACCCTTCCCACCAGGTGCCTTTACCGTCTGCCTTGGTCAGGTTCCCGTCATAGGGCACACCCTTCTTCGGCCCTTCGGAGTCGGAGCCGAAAGCCGGCTGGAAAAACTGCTTCGCCCGGGCGACATGCACGCTGGCTGCCCATTTCAGATTCTGGCGGCGGGCCGCGGCGGCGAACAAGCCGACCATGTCGCGCTTCGGCCCGACTTTCGTTGCGTTCCAGCCATGCACGCTGCTGGCGAACAGATCGAAATTGTCGTGATGGTTTGCCATGGTCGCCACGTAGTGCGCGCCCCATTTCTTAAACCGCTTCATCGTTGCGTCCGGGTCAAACTTCTCAGCTTTCCAAAGGTTGCAGACATCCTTGTAACCAACTTTGGACTGGTGGCCATACGTTTCCCGATGATAATTCCAGGCATCTTTGCCCCATGTCTCTCGTCCGAGGGCTTTGGGTTCCATGTACATGTGGCGGGCATACCAGCCACCACCCTTTGCAGGAACTGTTTGTGGCCCCCAATGGAGCCATAACCCAAACTTGGCATCCTTGAACCACTCAGGGCATTTCCATTTCGCGGACGCCTGGTTCCAGTCCACGGCATCCGCTCCATACGATTTCGTCCCCGCGAACAGCCCAAGCGCGAGCTGCATCTCTAAGCTTCTGGAACAGTTTTCTTCGATTGATCATTTCGTTATCAGGCCTTAGGGAATGTTATTTGTGTACAGTGACGCTGTCAAGCTGTGCTTGCGCCGACGTGGGGTGGACCCCCAAGGTCCGCAACCGACCCCCGAGGTCGGTTCGAGAAGCTTGCAAGCCAAGCCAGCGGTTCAGAGTGCTGAGCGTAGCGATGAGGCCAGCTTCGCGCGTAAAAAAGCCATGCAGCCCGGCACCTGTCCTACACTCAATCCGTGGAGCAGGAGCGGTCCTTTGAAGTGATACTTGCGTAACAGGCCCAGGTACCGGTCGTAGTCGAGCACGCCGTGGCCCGCAGCTTTGTGACCCGCTTCTCCGTCGTGGTCGAGGTCCTTGGCGTGAGCCAGCACGATGTCTTTGCCCACGAGGGCAAAAGCCTCGTCGAGGATCTCCTTCATACGGGGCAGTTCGCCCGCGTGGAAGAGATTCGCAGGGTCGATCGTGACTTTCAGGTGGGGGGAGCCTATCTCATCCAGAAGGCGGCGGGCCTTCCGGGCTGAATCGACCACATTGCTCATTTCGGGCTCGAAGGCCAGGACGACGTTCGCCTGCCGGGCGATCTCGGTCGCCTCGCGTATACAAGCGGCCATATCCCGCCACGACTCCGGCGAGCCGTTGTCCGGATGGGGCCGCCACATGCTGTTCGGGTCACGCGTGCCGGTGCACACATGAATCGAGGATGTGCCCATCCGCGGGCAAGCCTCGGCCAGGACCCGGAGCCGCCGCAACCCTGTCCGGCGGTGCTCCACATCCGGGTGACACATGTTGAAGGTGCCAGTCATGCTGGCAATTGCGATCCCGCGAGCCGAAGCTTCGCGGCGGATCCTCTCGGGCAGTTCCGCGGGAATCTGATCCGGCATCTCCGGCAGATTGGCGCACGCCATGCTCATCTGCACACAGGCGAGGCCATTGGCCTTGGCCGCATCCAGTCGCTCTTCGAGCGTCCCCGTGGTGAACGTGGTGGCGAGCAGGATGCCGATCTGCGGGGATTCGGGCTCCATGGCCATTGCCCGATCTTGCGCGCAAGTGGTCCCGGCCGCGATGGCCCCGGCAAGGAAGAAGAAATCACGCCGGCTACGGCCGCCGTAGTGAGGAGGCATGGATTGATGCTTGATCAGCGGAAGTTCCATTTCGGACTCCTGGTCGCGCTCAGTATACACCCAGCCGCCTTTCGCCGATCTCGCTTTGCTCTCGGCGATGCGGATATCCAGGCAGTGCTGGGAATCAGGTCTCAAGCCTGACCAATGCACGCCCCGCGGGCCGAACATCAAGGCTGAATCACAAATGGAAGCGAGGTGCGGTCGCCAGCCTGAACTACCACTTCGAATTTCGAAGGCGCGTCGTCGAGCAGGACAGCATTCACCTGGTAGATGCCCACCAGCCCCGGCGTCATGCCGGAAAACAAGACAGGAACGGTTTGTCCGTTGACGAGGACCGTGGGTTGGGCCGCCGTTCGGGGTATCGGCGAGGTCGGCGCGGCGGCGCCTGCGGTCACCTCGGGAACAGTGGCACCAAGCCCGGTCATGTACAGCACGAGGGCGCTCTGCGACCGAACCGCGGCCAGGATGGCGGGAGACGCGGGTGCGATGCGGAACGATACGGGCAGGCTCGTGCGATTCACGCTGGAGACGGTGAGCGAGGTTGACTGGCCTGGAACCAGAACGGTAGGGAGTTCGACAAGCAGCCGGTCGGGCTTGACAGAGAAAAGGGGCGCCGGGATCCCATTCACCTCCACATGCGTTCCCGCCAACCGCAAGGGAAGCGGGACCGTAACCCCATCGAGAAAAGATCCGCTGGTGAGCCTGTCGCCTGCGATCGCAACGATGCCGCCGGGTGCGAACGCGTCCCTGACGCCCGAGAGATCCTGCACGCCGTCGGTGGCAACCGAAGGCAGGGGCACCGACGGACCGGAGCGCGGCGTAGCATCGGCATCGATTTCGCCGCTGAGCCAGAGCAACGCCTTCAGCAGCATGGTGCGAATCGGCGGTAGTTGGAAGCTCTCGGGGAAGTGCCCGAACGCGCTGTAGAACACCCGCCCCTTGCCGTAGCTCCGAATCCAGGCGAGAGCGAAATCGCCATCGGTGCGGTTGATTCCCACGGCGGTTCTGTCCACCGACTGCATGTCCAACGTGAGGAGCACCCGCACCTGATCGCGCGAAAAGGCCCGGAATTGATAAAACTCTTCGGTGAAGCGGAAACTCGGCCCGAGATGCGCCACCATGGGGTTCTGCGGATCTTCCACGTCCACGACCGCTTCTTGCGTCCAGGGGTGTCCATCGAAATAGCCGCCGATCATGTCGCCGTACTCGACCCAACTGTACAGGCAGTCCGCGGCGCTGTGCGAGCCGCCAAAACCCTTGCCCTGGCGAACGAAGTCCAGCAGGTCAGTCTTCTGCTGATCGGAAAGCGGCAATTCGCCGCTGGTAAAAAAATACACCGCGTCGAAGCTCCGCAGCATATCGGCCGTGAGGAGCGAGACGTCTTCGGTATGGACGACTTCGAGCGTGCCGGACTCACGCGCGAGTTGCTGCATGACCTCGACTGAAGCGTTAATGGCTTCGGTGTGGCGGAAACCGTAGGTTGCGGTGACATACAGGATGCGGCGTGGATCCCCGAGGGCTGCGGATGCGGGCAGCAGCAGAAAGACAGCAGCAATGAACCGTGCGAAGTGCCGATTCATGAGCCTAGGATACATCGTCCCGGCCTAGGTGTTCAGCGGAACAGGCTCTTGGACGCCATAGTGAGGCCCATGTGAAAAATTCGGGGTTCCGATCACTCGCTCACGGTGCACCGAGCGGGAGCGACGTGAGGCTGTCTGCCGCTTCCAGCAAGGTGAGCGGTAATTGTCTAGACTCTGCGCCTCGGCCTTATGGCTGTTGCTGTCCGTGCGGCTTGCCTGCACCGAAGCCCTCGTAAGCCGACGTGGGGTGGACCCCCAAGGTCCGCAACCGACCCCCAAGGTCGGTTCGAGACTCTACCCGGGAAATTCACGTCTAAGTCCCAACCCGCAGAAGTGCGCCAGCTCTCTCAGTGCCGCGAACGCCTTGGCAATTCCCGCCCATATTCACGAAGGCGCAGGTTTACGCTACCGACTTATCGTTCCGAATCCGGCCTCTGCGCACTCAGTCTCTATGCGACGCGAAGTTCGGCCGCACCGCGCTTTCTAGCTCTTACGACGATCTCTACATCGTGCCCTAGCGCGACCAGGAAACGCATGAGGCGCTCGACCGAATATCCCCGGAACTGACCAGCCAGCATGGCTGAGATCTTAGGCTGATCGATGCCCATGAGCTGTGCCGCGGCTGCTTGGGTCAGCTTTCGTTGGCGGATGGTCCGGTCGATCCGAACCACCAGTCCAGCTTTAATCAGGTGTTCGCCGGCATCGGCCAGGCCGAGGTCAGCGAATACGTTGCCCGTACTGGGCTCCTGTTTAAGGGCCTCTCTTTTCGGCATTCTTCACCTCACTTCTCAACTGTTTGAGCCGCTGCCGGATCAGGTCCATCTCGGACTTCGGCGTCGCGATCCCGGCCTTGGACTTCTTCTGGAAGGCGTGGATCACGTAAATCGATTCTCCAATCGAGACCGTATAGACCGCGCGGTAGGTCCCGCTAGCGTCAAATGCCGCAATCTCCATCACCTGGCCGCCGAGACCATGCAGTGGCTTGGCCTTAATACTCCGTTCGCCCAATTGCGCAGCGTACAACGCATAGCCGATGTCGTCTTGAACGCCAGCCGGAAATGACTTCACGTTGGAACGGGAATCGGCAAGCCAGATGAGGTTCTTCATCCGTTGGTACATGCCTATATTGGCATAACTCGGAGGAGCGTCAAACCATGCCCGAGGGAGACATGCCTTTCCGGCCGTCGGACGAAGCTTCGTTCCCCAGTGCCATCACCTGCGCCCAGCGAGGTGTATGAGCCTCAGCGATGACGTGCGTAGCGCTCACACCCAGTGAGTACCCGGGTACATGCCGACTTATGGGTCCTAATCCTCGAGTAATACCGCAGCAGGAGATCCGCCGGCCGGTCAAAAATAGGGTGTCTTCACGGGTCGCCCCGGCTCGCGATGGCAGCCGCTGGTTCTCCATCAGCCCGAAGCCGCCGGATTTGGACCACGGTCGGGTCAAGGTCCGAGTTGGCAACTCTACATTCAGTCTGACGGCATGCGGGTGCCGGAGGTTCGTGGTGAAGATACAATACAAGGCTGAGGAGATCTCCGATGATCGGGTTGAACAAAGATCTCGTTGCGGCGATTCAGAAGCATCTTGTACCGCAGTTCGCCTTGGAGACGGAGTACAAACCTTGGTGGTGGCCGAAGTCGCCAGGGCGCTTCGCCGCTGACTGGGGTCTCCGGGACTCTCAGCTGTCCGAATTCGCCAGCTTAAGCAACGGAGCGGCGAAAATGACGAAGCGGTCTGCTACCTACCAAGGTTTCGTCGGATCAGTCGCCGCAGCGGAGGGTGCAGCATGGCTCCTGTCAATTAGACCGTCTCCGGAACGTTTGCCCGCTCCGTCGGTCCTCTATACACGGCGATGTGCAACCACGCAAACGGTTTTGACGGCAGTCTGGTTCCGGAGTTGCACGTGACGGACCTAGTCAAGTTCCGGGGGCCCATAGCGGCAACGTCGTGGACAGTGGGTTTGACGGACGCGATGTTGCGAACATCCGTCGAGTGTTTATATGACGAATACCGCGCGGCTCGCCCTTCAATAATATTGCTCGTAGACTGTGCCGCCGAGGCGCTGCGGGATAATGGATCGCCCTTGTCCAAGACGAGCGTGTTACGCACGTCTTGGCGTTCTGATCCCTGTACAGCGCATTTGGATACACTGCTCTCGATGATCGAGGACACAGGTCGTCCAGTGCCTTTCTGGGGGACAGGGGAATCAAGGTAGATTTATGGTTGCGTTTTCGAGTCAACTGCAAGGCTACCGTCGAGGCCGTTCCCGTTGGCTCTAAGATCATCCGATCGCTGGATCACGCCCTGTACGCCGAAGTGGTTGAACCGCACTGGAGCGGATTGTCGGCTATCCGAAGAATGGCTGCTAACTTCCGGGTAGCGCGTGATCCGGACGCAATTCTATTGAGCACGTGAACGATATGGCGACTACACGCTCCGATGGATCACTTCCGCTGGACACACTCGCTAACCCGATGTTCCGGTAACCACAGTGCGCAGTCATCGCCCAGCCGTTTAAAGCCTGTGAACGGCTGCCCCGAAAACAACGTGTAGCTCTGCGTTCACATGCTCAACCGGTATCCATTCCAAGAACGTAGAGCGGCGTGACGAAGCTAATCAAACTGGAGTTGTTCTAATATGAGAGGCATATGGCCGCTATGACCCGAGAAGCGCACCGCTTATTTTGTTCCGAATATTCCGCGGTGAACCAGAATCGCGCCATGTCGCGAGGCGGAGGATTTGACCAATATGTCGGGCAACTCCGCTTCGATAGTCTCTTGGCGGAGACAGTCGTTATTCCCGATAGCCACATCTTCGACGGGGCGTTCTTCGCACGAATCCCGCCCGACCGTCTTCGCAATCTGATCGGCCGAGGGGCGCACGATCGCGAACTTCCCATCATCGTGAAATCACGGAAACCGACTCTTCGCCAATCTCTTGCGCAATTTTTGGAACGCCAAGACTCTCAGTTGCTGAATCCGTTTCCTTTCAACCTCATCTCGTCGGAACACGTGCGCTCCGAGTTGGCACTAGAGCTCGCATCGACGGATGCAGATGACCTTCACCGACGTTTACACATCGCGGAGGCGGCTCCAGCGGTCGCTGGATTACTGGCGGATGCTCTTCGCAAGCGAGACCTCGAGGCCGATGAGGAAATCGAGACCCTGGAGTCTGGTTGGTCGAGCTGGATAGAGGCCGAGGAACGCGGTACCGTCCGTGTCGAAACATGGGATCGACCCTTTCAACTCAAGGAAGCGATGGCTGTCGATCTAATTGACGTCGACAACGAGCTCAATAGTGCCCTCGGCAGGGAACTATACGAGCGGCTGCACACGATGCGCTACCGTTCAACGCCACGCGGTTGCTGACAGACGCGGCTCAGACTGCGAGGACCGGTGCGGAGGGACTAGACGTCCAGACTCTGTCAGGTTGGTACACTGACGCGCGGCACCGGGCTTTCGCGCGCAGCACGGATGTGCGTTCGCGAGAAGCGTGGAGTCCAAGGCCGCCAGTCGGGCCAGTAAGAAGAGCGCTAGAGAGTGTCGCAGTGGGCGATTGCGACGAACAGGGAAGCGACCTGGTGACCTTGCCGCCTGAGTTCGCCGACCAACTCACGGCCCTCTCCGGAGAAGAATTCGGAGGTCTGACACGATAGTTTCCGAGACCTACGGAACTGGTGGCGAACAACAAGCCCGGAGGCTTTGAAAAGGATCGTCAAGCAAGTCGACCTGAGATGTAAGCCGCGAGCTGATACGGTTCTGATCGGCCAGCGCTCGCTCAACTGTTTCGCGAAGGGCGAGCACTCAGAGCGCGGTAATTGCAACTCAGGGCTGGAAGTGGGGAGTTTTCGCCACACTAGTATCGGAAGCGCTGCTCGCCATAAGGGAACAGAAGAGACAGTCGCCAGCGCAACAGGTGCGTCGAAGAGTCGTCGAATATGGTCTCGACCGTATAGGCCAGTCCGATTAGTAACCCATCCCCGCCGCTTCTAGTGCCATCGTTGCCCCCGGGCAGCAGGTAATCACGTACCGGCGCTGGTAGGCCCGATCTCTCGCGTCTGCAGCGATTGGTGGTCCGAGGCGAAACCCTCCAGACTGCACCGCGCGTCGGCTGTGCGGACGCTTTCTGTCACTGTCAGGCTGAATTTGTCTTTTAGAGTCGGCATATGCTCAGTAGCGCACGGTTAGGGTGACACGGTAAAATATCTGGCTTGAACCCAGCCCCCAAAATAGAGCGCCGATGGACCTGTATCGCCGCGGCCGATCAGACCCTTTTTGCCGCCTCGGCTCTCCAGCTATTTCAACGAGCCCGGAACATATTTCGCTCTTTTTGAGTTTCCAGCCGCGGAGCATCCCTATGAGGAGATACCGACCAAAGACGGTATTTTGTGCAGATTCTCGGTAAGCGTGCAGCAACGCATATCAACAACTGCCTGGCGCACCTTCAGCCAGCAACCGTCATCCTCTTAGGGCTATCGGACTTCGCCCAGACCTTCTCCGCGCTATCCTTCCTAGCATTTGCTTGTCACAGTGAGTTACGAGGCCGAGTTGCTCGAGCTTCCATTTACGGCTGGCGCACCCGAAGCCTCTTGAGGTGCAAGCCATCGCAGGCTATTCAAGGCTTGGTCGCTGCCAAGATCGCGAAGAGGCCGCTCGCGTATGCCGATGACGCTCCGTACTTCCCTTCCCGCCGACTGCTGGGGAACAAGGGCGTGGTCGTGCTCGAAAAACGCGGCAGAAGTCGGGGAGGTGTCAATCATCAACTACGCCGTTGCGATCGGGGCGGATATTGTTTTTGTCCGAGCCGATTGAGCGCAACAGCCTTCAGGCACTTCCTCGCCAGCTGCACGACTGGGCGGCCGATCACTCCAGTCCTGTATTCGACGAAGTCAGAAGGGAAGTAGCCAATCGGATAAAGGGCATCGACTTTACCAAATACGAGTACGCGACGTTTTTCACAGCTGGGCTCCCTTACGGCCTAATTCTGCAAAATACAATTCCGTTCACTCACATGCTGAATGGGCCATACCTCGGGGTTTCTATTGCGAACGCCATCATCGAAGAAATGTCGCCGATGCCGGTAGGGGGCGCCGTTCTCTTCTCTAGACGAATTTTCATCTGACGAGACGAAAGATGTAGCAGAGCGGCTGAATCGAAGCAATTTCGTCGTCACCGGGTTGATCGGGCGGGACGCCACGAATGAGAACCTGAACAACTACGGATCCTATCTCCCGTATGATCTTCTCCACATTTGCTCGCACGGCGGCGAGACAGAAGGCTATTTTGTAAAGCAGGAGTTCAAAGACCGCGACGGTAAAGATCACACGATTGAGTATTTCGAAGTCGTTTCCTTTTCTCTCGAAGGCGCGATGGACCCAGACAAGGTCAAGGTCGAGAGAAAGATCATCTTCGCCACATTCGATGGCCTGCCATGGTTGCAGAAACCTTTGTCACTGTATCCAAGATATGTCGGCGACGATCTTATCCGTGCGCTTCGAGACGATGACGAAGTCAAGCGGACGCCGGTGAGCCTACCAATCGCCATGTCATGTCACATCAAATGCTACCAGAGCTTCCATCAAGGCGCTTTCGAAAATCTCGCCGCCTTCGTGCACCCGATAATTTTCAACAATTCGCTGTTCATCGTCCCACGAACTTGCTGCCGGGTTTCTCGCGGGAGGTGCGCGATGCTATATCGCGACGTTGTGGAACGTTGGCGACGCGACGGCTATGAAGGCAGCACTGTCTTTTTATGATTCCATCCTTGCCCAAGGCAATGTCCTCGCCGCGTTTTCTGCGATGCTCCGTTCCATAAAGAACAATCGCTATCGGAATATATTCATCCTTTGGGGCCTGCACCTCAGCTCTTTTGCCCGTCCATCAACCAAGTCCGAAGCCAATATCATTGCCGGACTTCTGGCGGGCTATTCCGTTTGGCTGAACAAGCTGGCCAAGACAAAGAATGAGGAGATCAGACAAAATTTTCTGCCCGCTATCCGTTTTCTTCGGTCCGAAATCCGCCGCCGCATCACTCCTGAGCGCCTGATGGAGATGCTGGCCCAGTTCCCAGAAGGAGAGCAGGAAATCGAGAGGTCCCAGACCTCAAGCGAAGGGCCTGAAGTCACAGAATTGACTGTG